>NZ_CP087587.1:1005000-3836718 GCF_020985325.1 Croceicoccus sp. Ery5 | reverse complement strand
CAAGGTCGCCCGCGGCGATTTGCTGGGCGATGCGAAATGGCCCGATTACCTCAATTTCTGCGACCGGTTCTTCTGGGGCCTGTCGCCCGATCTCGACCGCGCCTGTCTGGAGGGGGAGAATTTCCTGCCCGACCGCTGCGGGGTGATCGTGGCCGACGGTTACGATGCCGAAATCCTGCGCCCTGCCCCGCTGCAAAAACTGGCACCGGCACGGCGCAAGGCGCAGGTCGAACGGCTGGCCCGCGCTGCCATGCGCCGGCGACAGGTTGAAATTGACAGCGCCTGTGCGCAATGGGGCGGGGATTAGGCACGCGCGTCAGGATCGGGCCGAACGGCCCCGATTCCGTGTCGGACCCGCCACAGTTTTCCCCCGATTCACGGTTGCTTGCCGCACATCTGGCCGATGCGAAGCGCCCGCGCTATGGACCGCTCCATGGCTTTCGATGCCGCCCCTGACGCCGGAATCCTCGCCGGAATCCTCGCCGCCATGCTCTCGGTGCTGGCGATGATCGCGATCGTCGCGCTGCGCTATGTGCTGGCCAGCGGCATGTTCGCGTGGGCGACCCGTTCGGCCCGGCCCGGGCTCTATCGCGGATTGAACCCGCAAATCCGGCAGGAAATCCGCTGGTCGCTTGTTTCCGCCGCGATTTATGGCGCGCCCGCGGGCATCGTCGCATGGGGCTGGCAGGCCCATGGCTGGACGCGGATCTATACCGATCCCGATGCCTATCCGCTGTGGTGGATGCCGGTATCGCTGGCGCTCTATCTGGTGGCGCATGACAGCTGGTTCTACTGGACCCATCGCGCCATGCATCATCCGCGCATCTTTCGCGTGGTCCATGCCGTTCACCACGCCAGCCGCCCGCCGACCGCATGGGCCGCCATGGCCTTTCACCCGTGGGAGGCGATCACCGGCGCCATCGTGATTCCCGCTCTGGTCTTCGTCATTCCGATCCATGCGGGCGTGCTGGGCGCGGTGCTGGCGATCATGACCGTCATGGGCGTCACCAACCATATGGGGTGGGAGGTTTTTCCCCGCCGCCTCGTCCGCTCACCCATTGGCGGCGGGCTGATCACGGCCAGCCACCACCAGCTTCACCACGATCGATATCGCTGTAATTACGGCCTTTATTTCCGGTTCTGGGATCGCCTGTGCGGAACCGACCGGGGCCTTGCGGCAGAAGGATGGGACGCGAAATGATTTCACGATGGCTTGCAGCACCCGTCGCGGGCCTGTTGCTGACTTCGGGCGCGAATGCCGGATCGGCGGCGCAGACGGGGTCGATCCATGTCACCGTTACCGACCTGCGCTCGACCAAGGGAGAGGTGCATGCCTGCCTTGCCCCCACGCGCGACAGCTTTCCCGATTGCGAAAAGGGCGCGGTCCGCACGCTGACCCTGCCTGCATCGCAGCATCTGGAATTCACTTTCAGCAACGTGCCCAACGGCCGCTATGCCATTGCGCTGATGCATGACGAAAATGCGAACGGCAAGATCGACAAGGCGCTGCTGATCCCGCGCGAAGGCTTCGGCTTTTCGCGCGACGCGCCCTTGCGGATGGGGCCGCCCAGCTTCAAGGATGCCGCCTTCGATGTGGACGGCAAGGGTATCAACCAGTCGATCCGCATGCGCTATATCATCTAGGGTCGTATCCTTATGCCTGCCGATCTGCCCATCGTCCGCTCCGCGCTGTCCATGCCCGGCTCCAACGCCCGCGCGCTGGAAAAGTCGCGCGCGCTTGGCTGCGACTGCGTGATCTTCGACCTTGAAGACGCCGTTGCCGCCGAAAAAAAGGTCGAGGCGCGGGCCATGGTGGCGCAGACGCTGGCTGATGGCGGGCTGGAACCGCGCTTTCGCGTGGTGCGGATCAATCCGATCGACGGCGAATGGGGCGCAGACGATTTGCGCGCCCTGTCGCGCGCCCCGCTCGATGCCATTCTGGTGCCCAAGGTATCCTCTGCCGACGATGTAGAGGCGATTGCCGGCGCCATGGCGACAGCGGGCTATGGCGCCGATGTCGCGCTATGGGTGATGATCGAAACGGCGGCATCGGTGCTGGCGCTGGAACGGATTGCGCAAATGGCCGCGACCACGCCTTTGCGCGGGCTGGTGCTGGGCGCGAACGATCTGTCCAAGGAAACCGGCATGGTGCGCACCGTCGGGCGAGAGGCGCTGGTCCCCGTTCTCTCGCAATGCGTGATGGCCGCGCGCGCCCACGGGCTGGTCGCGATCGACAGCGTTCTGAACGCGATCGGAGAGGACGAGCGGCTGCATGGCGAATGCCGGCAGGGCCGCATGTTCGGGTTCGACGGCAAGATGCTGATCCACCCGTCGCAGATCGACGCCGCCAACACGGCTTTTGCCCCTTCCCCCGACGCTCTGGCCGAGGCGGAGGCGATCGTCGCGGCCTTTGCCGACCCCGCCAATGCGGGCAAGGCCGTCGTCACCGTCAACGGCCAGATGGTCGAAGAACTGCACCGCGACGAGGCAAGTGCCCTGATCGCCCGCGCAAAGGCCATCGCCGCGCGCGGCTGAAACGCGCCTTTGTCACGAAACTTAACCGGTTGTTTACCTCTATGCGCGAGTCTGGAGGCCGTGGGGACTCGCACCGTGCGTGGCCGCCGCTGATCGATTCGAGGGGGACGTCACTGCATGGATACGCTGCGCTTCTTCGGCGATGCCGGCGCGCCCGATGCGCTGTGGCCCGATGACCCGCTCGATCTGACCGGTTTCGAACATTTCGCCGAGGCAGAGGCAGAGGCCAACGCCTGCCACGCGCCCCCGCCCGCCATCGGGCAGGACGAACGCCGCATGCAGGTGCGCGCCTATAATTACTGGGCCGGATTGCTGGGCGAGGATGATTTTCCCGAAATCTACCGGTTGGACCCGCAAGGCCATCCCGATTTCGGACCCTATTCGGTGCTGCTCGACCTGTCGGAGGATCACAGCGATCCGCGCATCGTGCATCTGGGCAAATCGCTGGCACGCGCCTGCGGCTGCGCGCTGGGCGAACAATCGGCGCGCCTGTCCGACGTTCCGGGCAACAGCCTGCTGACGCGCATTACCGACCATTACAGCGAGCTTCTGGCCAATCGCGCCCCCATCGGGTTCGAGGCGGAGTTTGCTTCCGGCCCCGAACGGCTGGCGATCTATCGCGGCATATTGCTGCCCTTTTCGTCGAACGGGCACGAGATCGATCACGTCTATGGCGTGCTCAACTGGAAAGAGCTGGCCGATGGCGATGCCGCCGGATCGCTCCCCGCTTCGGTAGAGCTGGCCTGCCCCGTTGCCGAAACCGAAACGCCATGGGGCGACGCGGTGGCGGAGCCGGTGGCCGAACGGCTGCGCTCGATCACGCCTGCGGGTTTCGATACGCTTTCCGTGGACGGGCCCGAATTCACCCTGCTGATGGCCCGCCGCCTCAGCTCGGGCAATGTCGTGTTGTTGGGCGAACTGCCCTATGACCGCGACGGGGTCGAACGCGCCGCACAGGGGCTCTGACCCCCGCGCGCATCTGACGGTGCAATTGCCGTTTGACCGCCCGATCGCTGCACTGCAACATGGGCCAATATGCCGCTGCTCAGAACGCCGCCCGTCATATTCCCCTTTTTCGGCCATCGCAGCGCGACACGGCTGCGTATCGCGGGCCGCGCCCTTCGCAACCGTCCGCCCCGCTGGGACCACGATTCGCGGCTGGCCAAAATGCGCGCGCTCGCTTCGCATTTCGCCTCGCGCGAATATGCGGGGCTGCCGGTCCAGCTCGAAATACGCTCGCCTTCGGGCGAAAGCTCGCTCCATGCCGGTTTCACCGATGACGAGGGGTATCTGGATTTCGACCTGCCGCTCGAAAACTGGGCGATGCCGCGGCAGACCGAATGGGAAACCGTGTGCTTTACATGGAACGACGGCGAAGGGGCGCAATCGACAGAGGGCTATGTGCTGGCCCCCGGCGCAGACAGCGATCTGGCGGTCATATCCGACATCGACGATACGATCATCGAAACGGGAATCACGGGTGGATTCCGCTCCGTTCTCAAGAACTGGCGCCGGATTCTGGCGCAAATGCCTGCCGAACGGGTGCAAGTGCCCGGGTCCGACCGGTTCTATACCGCGCTTTCGGGCGGGCTGTTGCCGGCTGCGGGCAAGCATCTGCCCGCCACGCGCCATCCGTTCTTCTATGTCTCGTCCAGCCCGTGGAACCTGTTCGCCTATCTCACCACTTTCATCCGCAGTCGCGGCCTGCCGCTGGGCCCGCTGGAACTGCGCGACTGGGGCCTGAACCGCGAGACGTTCGGATCGGCCAGCCATGGGGAGCACAAGGTGCTGGCCATGCGGCGCCTGCTGGATTTCTATCCGGACCTGCGTTTCGCGCTGATCGGCGACGATACGCAGGCCGATCTGACTGCCTTTGCCCGCATCGCGTGGAGCCACAAGAACCGCATCGCCGCGATCTTCATCCGGCAAGCGGGCGAGGCGCATTCGCCCGAGGAAGAGCAGGCCAAGGCCGATATCAGGCGCGCGGGCGTGCCGCTGTGGCTGGGCAGCGAATATGATGTGGGGCGGCAGTTTCTGGACCGCATCGGCCTGGCCCACGACCACGAGGCGGAGCGCATCGTCGAAACCGTCAGCGAGACCGCCAACGAAACTGGCAGCGGCGAACCCGCATGACCGGCGCAGGACTGCCGGTGGCCTTGTGCGCTTCAGCATGCGTTCACACCATTGTGGGCACGCCCTGCGATCACTAGAACAATGGCCAACATGTCGCGTCCGATACACTTTCCCGCTCCGCTGCGCCGTCTGGCGCGCGCCGCGATGTGGCTGTCCGCCCTGCTGGCGCTGGCGCTGTTTTCCGCGCGCCCTGCCATGGCGCAATCGATCCTGCGCGATGCCGAGACCGAGGAACTGTTCAAGGACATGTCCGCCCCGCTGATCGAAGCGGCAGGGCTGGAGCCCAATAATGTCGATGTCGTCATGGTCGGCGATCCGTCGGTCAATGCCTTCGTCGCTGGCGGGCAGGTCGTCTATATCCATGCGGGCCTGATCGGAGAGGCGGATAACGCGCTGCAGGTTCAGGGCGTGATCGCGCACGAGCTGGGCCATATCACCGGCGGCCATGTCATTGGCATCGGTCAGGGCGCGCAGGCGGCGACCAATATCTCAATCCTGTCGCTGCTGCTGGGCGTGGCGGCCGCGGCGGCCGGCGGCGGAGAGGCCGCGATGGGCGTGATGGCCGCGGGCCAGCAGGCGGCAATGGGCAAGTTTCTGGCCTTTACGCGCGGGCAGGAATCGGCGGCCGATCTGGCCGGTGCGCAATATCTGTCGGCAGCGGGCATGTCGGGGCGCGGCAGCATCGAATTTTTCCAGAAACTGCAACAGCTTGAACATCGCGCGGGCTATTTCGCCAAGTCCGAGGACACGTTCTATCGCACCCACCCCTTGTCGCGCGACCGTATCCAGACGCTGGAACATGTCTATATGCGCGACCCCGCGTGGGACCGGCCCAATAATGCGGATATCGAGGCGCGCTTCCGCCGCGTGAAGGCCAAGCTGTACGGCTATCTGGCCGATCCCAAGGATACGCTGGCCCATTATCCGGCCAGCGATACCAGCGTGCCTGCCCGCTATGCACGCGCCTATGCCTATCACAAGGAAGCGCGCGTCGACATGGCATTGAAAGAGGTGGACGCGCTGATCGCCACCGCGCCGCACGATCCCTATTTCCTCGAACTGCGCGGACAGGTCCTGCTGGAAGCGGGGCGGCCCGACGAATCGCTGGCGTCTTTGCGCGAAGCGGTGGAAATCACGCGGTTCCAGCCGCTGATCGCGACCATGCTGGGCCATGCGCTGATCGCGACCGAGGACAAGGACCATTACGAAGAGGCAGAGCGGGTGCTGCGCGCATCGGTGGCCCGCGACCGTTATAATCCCACCGCATGGTATCTGCTGGGCCGCATCTATGACGCACAGGGCGATATGCCCCGCGCGCGTCTGGCCAGCGCGGAAAAGCAGATCATGACGGGCGATCCCGGCGCGGCGCTGCAAAACGCGCAGGCCGCCAGCGCATCGCTGCCCGAATCGACGCCCGACTGGCTTCGCGCCAATGATATTGCCATGGAAGCGCGCGCGCAGATCGAACAGCGATCGAAACGCCGCTGACATCCGAAACGACAGGTCCCCATCCGCCATGACTTTCCGCCTATCCCCGCTTCGCATCGTGCTGGTCGCCGCGCTTCTGGCCGTGGTGGTGCTGGGCGCATTCTGGGCCCTGCGCGCCAATGGACCCGAGGATGCCGACGCCGATGCCAAGGCCGCGATCGCCGCGGCGGGCTTCTCGGCAGAGCAGGAGGAAGCCATCGGGCTGATAGTGCGGCAATATATCCTCGAACATCCCGAAGTGCTGCCCGAGGCGATCGCCGAATTGCAGCGCCGCCAGACCACCGAACAGCTGGCCAATGCGGGCGACGGGCTGACCAGGGCTTTCCCCGGCGCAGTGCTGGGCAATCCCAAGGGCAGCAAGGTGCTGGTGGAATTCAGCGATTACGCCTGCGGCTATTGCCGCCAGTCGGTCGAGGATGTGAAGGCGCTGGTCGCGGCGGACAGCGACCTGCAAGTGGTGATCCGCGAATTCCCGATCCTCAGCCAGGGTTCGGTGGAAGCCGCCAAAATGGCGCTGGCCGCTGCGAAACAGGGCAAGTTCGAAGCCTTTCACGAAGCCATGTACGCACAGGGCCGTCCCACCGACGATGCCATCGAACTGGCCGCGAAACAGGCGGGCCTCGACATGACCCGCGCCCGCGCCGATGCCGGCAGCGAGGACGTGGCAAAAGAGATCGAGGCCAATCGCGAGTTCGCCCAGCAATTGCAGATCAGCGGCACGCCCGCATGGATCGCGGGCGATCAGGTGATGGAAGGCGCGGTCGGCCAGTCGGCCCTGCGCGTGGCGCTCTACCCCGAAAAACGGTGACGCATCGCGCCATGAAAGCGGCGCTTGCCGCGCTGGCCATGGCCTTGCCGGCAGTGCCCGCCATGGCGCAACAGGCGAACCCCTATCGCCAGTTGCAAATGCTGGACGCGCGGGTGCAATCGATCGGCTGGCGGCTGATCCGCGCCAATGCGCCCTTTTGTCAGGCGACAATCCCTGCCGTCGGCCTGCTGTTGCAGGACAGCCATAGCTGGACCGATCCCGCCGCCATGCGTGCCGCGCTGGGGCTGGACAGCGACATTTCCGTCGGCGCGGTCGCCAGCGGATCGCCTGCCGACAAGGCGGGGCTGCGCGCCAACCGGCCGGTGATGGCGCTGGACGGTATGGACGCGGCACAATTCCCCGATGCGGAACCGGGCGATTATCAAAGGCTGACCGCGCTGCATGACCGGATCGACGCCGCGCTGGTCCGCGATGGCGCGCTGGCCATTACCATCGGCACGGCGGATGGCCCGCAAGAGCTGTCCATCACCGGAGTGCCCGCCTGCGCCAGCCGCTTCGAACTGCTGACCAGCGGCGATTCGGCCCGCGCCGACGGGCAACGCGTGCTCGTCACCCGCAGGCTGGTCGATGCGATCCCCGACGATGACATGCTGGCCGCCGCGATCGCGCACGAACTGGCGCACAACCTGCTGCGCCATCCGCAAAAGCGCACCGAGGAAGGCAAGGGCTGGGGCAAGATCCGCCATAACGAGCGCGAGGCCGACCGGCTTTCGGTCTGGCTGTTGGCCAATGCGGGTTTCGACACGGCGGGGGCAGTGCGTTTTCAGCGCGAATGGATGCGCCACCACGATTACGGCTTTCTTGCCCCCACCCATGACGCATGGGACGAACGGATCGACGCCATCGAACAGGAACGCGCGCTGATCGCCGCGCTGGATGCCGCACCCTATGACTGGTCCGGCCGCTTTCCGATGAGCCGCGAGGACGCGAAGCCCTGAACGCCTGAAATCGACCACGCGCCCCGCATCTGCGACGGGCGGCTCCCGCCGGTCAGGTCGCAGAAGGGTTTGCCAACTGTTGCGCCGCGATATTTTCGGTTATCGAGTCGACACCATGGCCGTCTTGCCCGTTCGCCCGCTTCCGTTCTTCGCCGACAAGAACCGCGCCTTCTGGCGCTTGCAGTCGCTTGGCTGGGGCGGGGCGATGTTGCTGCGCGCCATGTCCAGCCTTGCCAATGCACAGCCGGTGTCGTTCCTTGTCATCGTGCTGGTGGCGACCTTCACCGGCTTTTCGATCAGCCTGATCCTCTCGGTCATCTTCCGCACGTTGATCGGGCGCAAGCCACTGGTGACATGGGGGGCGACCGCGCTGGTGCTGGCCGTGGCGGTCAGCCTTTATGCCTTTATCGATTCATGGGTGATCTCGCTCTATCGCCCGTCCAGCGATCCGGGCTTCGCCTCGCTGTTTCTGGGCGTATTCTACCTCGATCTCACCCTGTTGGGCGCATGGTCGGCGCTGTATTACGCGATCAATTTCTTCCTGCAGGTCGAAGAACAGAACGACCGGCTGCTCAGCCTTGAAAATCAGGCGACCAGCGCGCAGCTGGCCATGCTGCGCTATCAGCTCAATCCGCATTTCCTGTTCAACACGCTGAATTCCATCAGCACTCTGGTGCTTTTGAAACAGACCGAACCGGCCAATGCGATGCTCTCGCGCCTGTCCAGCTTTTTGCGCTATACTCTGGTCAATCCGCCGACGGGTCGCGTCACCGTTGCGCAAGAGATCGATACGCTGAAACTCTATCTCGACATCGAACGCATGCGGTTCGAGGAACGCCTGCGCACCCGCTTCGACATCGATGACGAAGCGCGCGAGGCGGTGCTGCCTTCGCTGCTGTTGCAACCGCTGGTCGAAAACGCGATCAAATATGCCGTCAGCCCGCAGGAAAGCGGCGCGGAAATCTCCGTCTCGGCGCAGCGCAAGGCGGACAGGCTGCGCATCACGGTGGCCGATACTGGCCCGGGCGTGCCGTTCGGCGTCGATCCCGATGCGGTGATCGGCGTCGCGCATCAGGGGACGACGGTCGATACGCGCCATTCCACCGGCGTCGGCCTTGCCAATATCCGCGAACGTCTGGCGCAGGCCTATGGCGAGGAGCAGCGCTTCGAAATCCGCTCGCGCCCGCACGAAGGCTTTGCCGTCATCATCGAATTGCCCTTCGAAACCGCCGAGGGCGTCAATCCGCCGAAAGCGGCGCACGGCTCGTCGGGGCCAGTCATGTCCCAGCCAGAAACCATGTCCTAGCTCGCTCGTTATTCCCTGAACCCTCTTTGACAGGAACCGCACACAATGAGCATCCGCACGATCATCGTCGATGACGAGAAGCTGGCCATCCAGGGCCTCCAGCTGAGGCTCGAACAATTTCCGGATATCGAGATTATCGCCACCTGCGCCAACGGGCGCGAGGCGATCCGCGCGATCAAGACGGAGAAACCCGACCTCGTTTTCCTCGACATCCAGATGCCCGGTTTCGACGGGTTTTCGGTCGTGAAAGGCGTGATGGGCATCGATCCGCCGCTGTTCATCTTCGTCACGGCCTATTCCGAACATGCGCTGAAGGCGTTCGAGGCCAATGCCGTCGATTATCTGATGAAGCCGGTCGAGGAAGACCGTCTGGCCGATGCCGTATCTCGCGCCCGCACCCGCATCGCGGAAAAGAAAAACACCGAGGAAGTCGAAAAGCTGAAAAACGTGCTGGCCGAAGTCGCCCCCGACGCGATCGACGCCATGCCCGAGGGTGAGGAAACCGCCACCGGCCGGTTCGAAAAGATGCTCAACGTCAAGGATCGCGGCCAGATCTTCCGCGTCGATGTCGACACGATCGAACATATCGAAGCCGCAGGCGACTATATGTGCATCTATACCGGCGATAATTCGCTGATCCTGCGCGAAACGATGAAGGATCTGGAACGCCGCCTCGACCCGCGCCATTTCCAGCGCGTGCACCGCTCGACCATCGTCAATCTGGATCAGGTCCGTCAGGTAAAGCCGCACACCAATGGCGAATGTTTCCTCGTGCTGGGCTCGGGCGCGGAAGTGAAAGTATCGCGCAGCTATCGCGACGTGGTGGCGCGCTTCGTGCACTAGTTTTTTGGTCCCTCAGACGCCGGGCGCGGGCCATCCGGCCCGCTTGGCTTCGCCGCAATAAGCGGCGGCGGCCGGTCGGCCTTGCGGGACTCGCTTCGCGGCCCGTTTTGTTTTGGTCCCTCAGACGCCGGGCGGGGCGCATCTGCGCCCCTTGCCTTCGCGCCAATAAGGCGCGGCGCGCTTTCGCGCTTGCAGGTCTCGCTTCGCGGCACATTTTTGTTTTGGTCCCTCAGACGCCGGGCGGCGGGCGTCCGCCCGCCTTGGCTTCGCGCCAATAAGGCGCGGCGCGCGTTCGCGCTTGCGGGTCTCGCTTCGCGGCCCGTTTTGGATTCGATTGGCGCCTTGCGGCTGGCAATTTTTTCGGCTGGGTTGAAGTCCTTGATCAAACACCGCATCTGGCTTGCATGAACGACTTCACGCTGACCGGCTTCGATCTCGATGCCTTCGTACAGGCCACTCTGGCCGAGGATCTGGGCATCGGGCTGGAAGGGGGCGGCGTCGATGTCACCAGTTCCAGTGTCATCCCCGAAGATGCGCGCTTTTCGGGCGTGATGGACAGCCGTGATGCCATCACCGTCGCGGGGCTGCCGATTGCCGCCGCCTTTTTCACCGCGCTCGATCCGGATGTAGAGATCGAGATGCTGGTGACCGACGGCACCGCGGTCGGGGCGGGGACCGATCTGATGCGCCTGTCGGGCAATGCCCGCGCCTTGCTGACGGCGGAACGCAGCGCGTTGAACACCGTCCAGCACCTGTCGGGCATCGCCACCATGGCCGCGCAATATGTCGCCGCCATCGGCGGGAAATGCACGCTGCTCGATACGCGCAAGACCATACCGGGCATGCGCTTTCTTGAGAAATACGCGACGAAAATGGGCGGCGCGCAGAATCATCGCATGGGTCTGTGGGATGCCGCGATGATCAAGGATAACCATGTCGCCGTCGCGGGCGGCGTCGGTGAAGCCGTGGCCCGCGCCAAGGCCGCCGGCGTGGCCGAGATCATTTGCGAGGTCGATCGCATCGACCAGATCGAACCCGCGCTGGAGGCCGGGGCGACCCATCTGCTGCTCGACAACATGCCCCCCGCCACCCTGCGCAAGGCGGTGGCGATCATTGCCGAACGCGTTCCGGCAGAGGCTTCGGGCGGGGTCACGCTGGAAACGATCGGCGCGATCGCGGAAACGGGGGTCGACTATATCTCGGTCGGCCGGCTGACCCAAAGCGCGCCTGCCGCCGATATCGGGCTGGATTTCCAGATCGCGTAGAGCGGCGAATCACCGCCTTCCGGCAAAAAACCCGCGCAGCAGTTCCGCTGCCTCGTCCTCGCCAATGCCGCCGTAAACCTCGGGCCGGTGCAGGCTGCCCGCGCGGTCGAACAGGCGCGGGCCATGGTCGACCGCGCCGCCTTTTGGATCGCCCGCCCCGTAATAGACGCGCGCGATGCGTGCATGCTGGATCGCGCCCGCGCACATCGGGCATGGCTCCAGCGTGACGTAAAGATCGCAGCCCGCCAGCCTTTCGTCGCCCAGCACTTCGGCGGCGGCGCGAATCGCCAGCATTTCGGCATGGGCCGTCGGATCGTGCAGTCTGCGGGGGGCATTATGCGCCGCCGCCACGACCGCGCCATCCTTTACCACCACCGCGCCCACGGGGACTTCGCCGCGCTCTTGCGCATGTCGCGCCTGTTCCAGCGCCAGCGCCATGGGTTCGGGAAGGGGCCATCTGTTCATTGCCTGCGGGGCTTGCCCGAATCGGCCAATGCGGGCAATGGCAACCGCGAAAGCGCCGATGGCGCGGCCTTGTTACGGCGAGTTGCTTGACGATTCGCCATGGGGCCGCTATGCGCGCCGCTTTCTCCGGCAGATTGCCAGTTTCCAAGCTGGGCCGGAACCACCGGATTCTTTGAAAGCGAGTTGTAAGCCATGTCGCGCATCTGCGAACTGACCGGCAAGGGTCGCCAGATCGGCCACAATGTGAGCCACGCCAATAACAAGACCAAGCGCGTCTTTCTGCCCAACCTGCAGAACGTCACGCTGATGAGCGAGAAGCTGGAGCGCAGCTTCAAGTTCCGCGTTTCGACGCAGGGCCTGCGTTCGGTCGAACATAACGGCGGCCTCGACAACTGGCTGCTGAAGACCAACGACGAAAAGCTGTCGCTGCGCGCCCGCAAGGTAAAGCGCGAGCTGATCAAGGCCGCCTGAGGCCTTTTAACGGTATCGA
The DNA here is from genome assembly GCF_020985325.1 of Croceicoccus sp. Ery5. Taxonomy (NCBI): domain Bacteria; kingdom Pseudomonadati; phylum Pseudomonadota; class Alphaproteobacteria; order Sphingomonadales; family Erythrobacteraceae; genus Croceicoccus; species Croceicoccus sp. Ery5. Next base: position 3,824,426 of record NZ_CP087587.1, on the reverse strand, counting down.
CCCCGCCTGCCTCACAGCGCGGCGGGGTCTGCCGTTAATTCCAGCAGCTTGGTCGACTGCAGGATTTGCTGCTGGTTGTCGTCCGACACCAGCCAGACCCTTATCCGCCCCGCCGCACCCGGCGCAGCGGCGATCCCTTCGTAATTATCCGACAGCGCACCGCCCGTGATGGTGGCGACAGCCTGTGCCCGCACCAGTGCGGCCGGTTTGATCCGGTGTGGATCGATCAGCGCGATCAGGCTGAAAAAACGGAACGGAAAGCGCAGATCGCGCCCCAGCACCAGAACGCGCCCGTCGGGCAACACCGCCGCGCCCACCGGCTTGTAATCGCCCGGCATGGCCAGATGCGCATGCACCGGCTCTGCGCCCTTTACCGGATCGCCCGAAAACAGCAGCATCGGGAATGTCCGGTCGCGGCCCCTCTCGCGCATTTCGCCCAGTATCAGGAATCGCCCGTCCGCCAGCCGTGCCATGGCTTCGGGCCCGACATTCTTGGGCCAGTGCTCCATCGCCGCCGGATCCGCATCGGCCCGCCGCGAACCGTCCGCCGCATAGAATACCACGCGGTTATCGGTCTCCATCGCGGTCCAATAGGCACCCGTCGCGGGATCGACCGTGACGCTTTCCGAATCGGCCGTGTCGACGGGCAGTTCGGGCGGCTTGTCCAGTTTCCCGACCTGATGGCGCGGGCCTGACCCGACCCATGCGGGCGGCGCGATCACCACGCGCGATCCGCGATCGCCCACGGCCAGCAAGCGCCCGTCGGGCAGCACGTCCAGCCCCGACAGCCCCGTCACCAGCGCCGGATCGCCCGTCAGCTGCCACGCCCCCGCCACTTCGAACGGGGCCAGCGAACGAATGGCATCACGCGGCGCTGTAATCGGGCGAAAGGCAATGTCCTGCGATCCGCTGGCGGTGATCGGGGCCGACCGGAACCAGACCACGGCCATCACGACAGCGGCAAATCCGGTCACGGCCAGCACCCGCGCAAGACGTCGCCATGCGCGGCGCGGAGCAGTCATCGAAAAGACCCCTTACCCCTGCGGTCCGGTAAACAGCAGCGGGTCAAGGCGCGAGGTGCCCCACATCAGGCTCCAGTGCAGATGCGGGCCGGTGGCGCGGCCGCTCGACCCGATCAGGCCCAGTTGCTGCCCCTGCTTCACATGGTCGCCCTGTTTCACATCCAGCCTTTGCGAATGGAGAAACGCGCTGTTGAGCCCGTTGCCGTGGTCGATAATCAGCAGATTACCCTCTAGCGAGAAGTCGCTGGCGGCCAGCACGACCACCCCGTCGGCAGGCGCGACATAGGGGGTTCCCGCGCCCGGCGCGATATCGATGCCGGTATGATAGCTGCCCGGTTCGCCGCGATAGATGCGCTGCGATCCGAAACGGCCCGAAATGCGGCCCTTCACCGGCCAGATGAAATCCTGCCGCCAACCGGCCGCATCGGTCTTCATCGCCCGCGCGGCATGGATCCGCTCCAGCTCGGGCTGGCGGCGTTGCATAAAGCTCTCGCTCGCCCCGCCGGCGCGGCGGGCGGCATTGATATGCTCGATATTCCAGTCGCGCGGCGACACGGTCAGCGGCTGGCGCGCCGTGGTGCCGTCGCTGCGCGTGGCGACCAGCGTGGCGCTGCGGCCTGCATCGCGGTCGAATGCCGCCAGAAACGATCCGTCCGCCGCCATCGGCACCGGCGCATCGTCCAGCATCAGCGATACCGTGCCTGCGGGGGCAACGCCGCGAATCCAGCCGCCCTGCGTCAACTCGCCCGAAAAGGCGAATGTCGCGGGCGGCAATGCTGCGGGAACGGGCGCGGGCGCCGGGGTCGGCGCAGGTGATGGCGCAGACGATAGTGCGCGAGCGGGCGCACCCTGCTTTGCCGCCACGGCCTGCGGCTGTTCGGCAGCCGGAACGACGGTGCAGCCTGCAGCCAGCACCGCAAGCGATGCCGTGGCCGCCCGTATCATTTGTCTTGCAGCAGGCGCTGGGTCGCGATTTCGGCAGTGGCATAGGGCTCCTGCCGGTCCACGCTCCAGTAACGCAGCATGTCGAGCGCGATCGGCGCGCCGGTGACCGCGCACAATACGTGATCGCCGGGCGTCATCTGGCGGAACCCGTTGGGGCCATAGAGAAGCTTGGCAGGGCCGGTAGAGGAATTCATCAACATGCCCCCAAACTAACGATCATCGCGGGTTAAAACAATGATTGCTGCTCGGGACCGCCTTCTTTCGGTGCGTCCTGCCGCGTGCGACGGGGCGCGGGTCTTGGTGCAGGTGTGGGTGAAGGCGGGGATGAAGGCGCGCTGCCCGCAGGCACCGTATCGATGGTGCCGTCCGCGAATCGCAGCGTCAGCCCCGGTTGCGCCGCCGCGGCGGCACGGCTAGTCACCGTTTCCCCGTTCGCGCCGGTGACCACGGCATAGCCGCGCTCCAGCGGGGCATAGGGATTGAGCTGGCCCAATAGCCGCGCGGTGGCGGCCAGTTGCTCGGCGCGGCGCTGCTGGATGCGGGCGACCATGCGGCCCATGTCCGGCACGCTGGCCATGCGCCGCCGTTCCTGCGCCACCATGCGCGTCAACACGGCGGGCCGCAGGAAACCGCCCGCTTCGGACAGGCGCCCCTGCGCCTTGGCCGCCCGCGTTGCCAGACCGCGCCGCAGCCTTTCGCCCAGATCGTCGATACGCTGCCCGCGTTCGGCCACGATGGCGCGCGGATCGGGCAGTCGCTGGCTCCAGTTATCCAGCCTCTCCCGCGCCAGAGCGACAGGCCGCTGCACCCCGCGTCTTTTGCGCAGGCCCAGTTCGGCCAGCATATTGGCCAGTTCGGCACGCACCGGCACGGCCAGTTCGGCCGCTGCGGTGGGCGTCGGCGCGCGCAAATCGGCGGCATAATCGGCCAGCGTGGTATCGGTTTCGTGGCCCACGGCGCTGATCACGGGGATCGGGCTGCCCGCAATGGCGCGCACGGCCACTTCCTCGTTAAAGGCCCACAGATCCTCGATCGATCCGCCCCCGCGCGCGACGATCAGCACATCGGGGCGCGGCACGGGGCCGCCTGCCTCTATCGCGCCGAAACCGCGCACGGCGGCAGCAACCTGTTCCGCCGCGCCCTTGCCCTGCACCATGACCGGCCAGACCAGCACGCGGCTGGGAAACCGGTCCGCCAGCCGGTGCAGAATATCGCGGATCACCGATCCGGTGGGCGACGTCACCACGCCGATCACGCGCGGCAGGAACGGCAGGCGGCGTTTGCGTTCGGGGGCGAACAGCCCTTCGGCGTCCAGCCTTGCCTTCAGCTTTTCCAGCAAGGCCAGCAGCGCGCCCTCGCCCGCGATTTCCATCGAATCGACGACGATCTGGTATTTGCTGCGCCCCGGATAGGTCGTGATCTTGCCGGTCGCGACCACTTCTATCCCGTCTTCGGGCCGGAACGACAGGCGCTGCGCATTGCCGCGCCACATTACCGCGTCGATGACCGCATTGTCGTCCTTTAGCGCGGCATACATATGCCCGCTGGCCGCGCGTTTGACGCCCGACAATTCACCGCGCAGCCGCACATGGCCGAAACGGTCCTCCACCGTGCGCTTCAACGCGTTCGAGATTTCCGACACGGTCAGCGGCTCGGCGTTGTCGCCCGCCCGTTGCCGCGCTAGGAGCGGCGACTCTTCACCGTCGGAATAGTTATCGTAGGGACTGCGCGGCAATGAATATCCTTCTAATCGGCTCGGGCGGGCGCGAACATGCGCTGGCATGGAAGCTGGCGCAATCCCGCCTTTTGCAAAACGGAGACCGGCTGTTCGCCGCCCCCGGCAATCCGGGCATGGCCGAATGCGCCGCTCTCGTCACGCTGGACGTGGCCGATCATGCACAGGTGATGCGCTTTTGCGAAGAGCGCGAAATCGGGCTGGTGGTCGTAGGGCCAGAGGCTCCGTTGGTCGCAGGGCTGGCCGACGATCTGCGCGCGGGCGGAATCGCGGTGTTCGGCCCCAGCGCCGCCGCCGCGCAGCTGGAAGGGTCGAAGGCCTTTACCAAGGGGCTGTGCGACGAAATGAACATCCCCACCGCCGCCTATGCCAAGGCGGAGAGCCTTGACGAGGCACTGGCCGCGCTGGAGAGTTTCACCATTCCCGTCGTGATCAAGGCCGACGGTCTGGCGGCGGGCAAGGGCGTGATCATCGCCGAAAGCTTGGAAGAAGCGCGCGAGGCGGTGGAAGACATCTTCGGCGGCCGTTTCGGCAGCGCCGGCGCCAGCGTGGTGATCGAGGAATTCCTGACTGGCGAGGAAGCCAGCTTTTTCGCGCTGACCGACGGCAGCACCATCGTCCCCTTTGGCTCTGCACAAGATCACAAGCGCGTGGGCGAAGGCGATACCGGCCCCAATACCGGCGGCATGGGCGCATACAGCCCCGCCCCCGTGCTGACCGCGCTGCTGGAAGGCGAAGTGATCGAAAAGATCATCGCCCCGACCGTTTCGGGCATGGCAGGTCGGGGCACGCCCTATTGCGGAGTGCTTTATGCCGGGCTGATGCTGACGAAGCAGGGGCCGAAGCTGATCGAATATAACTGCCGCTTCGGCGATCCCGAATGTCAGGTACTGATGATGCGGATGGAGGACGATCTGGGCGAATTGCTGCTCGCCGCCGCCGAATACCGCCTGTCGGCCCTGCGCCCGCCACGCCTGTCGCCAAGGACCGCGCTGACCGTGGTGATGGCGGCGAACTTCTATCCCGACACGCCCGAAAAGGGCGGCGCGATCGGCGGGCTGGACGCAGCCGAAGCGACCGGCGCAAAGGTCTTTCACGCGGGCACGAAGCTGGATGGCGATACGCTGAGGGCCAATGGCGGGCGCGTGCTGAATGTCACCGCCACCGGCGCGACCGTGACCGAAGCGCAGGCCGCAGCCTATCGCGCGGTCGACGCGATCGATTTCCCCACCGGATTCTGCCGCCGAGACATCGGCTGGCGCGAAGTGGCGCGGGAAAAGGGCGCCTGACGCCCCTTTAACCCACGCGGTTCTCAGCCCAGCCGCTCACGCGCCAGCTGGGCGAGATCGGCTTCGGGCCGCGCGCCGTAATGGCCGATCACCTCGGCCGCCGCGACCGCGCCCAATGTCAGGCTTTCCTTCAGGCTTTTGCCCTGCACATGGCCGTGCAGGAAACCCGCCGCGAAACTGTCGCCCGCGCCGGTCGTGTCGATCACCTGCGCGACCGGTTCGGCAGGCACTTCGACCCGCTCGTCCCCGCGAATGGCCAGCGCGCCCTTTTCGCTGCGCGTGACCACCAGAACGGGCAGCTTCGGAGCCAGCCAGCCGATCGCCTTTTCGATGTCGTCCGTACCGGTAAGCGCCAGTGCCTCACCCTCGTTCGCGAACAATATGTCGATCTCGCCCGCTTCGATCATCGCGCGGAAATCGTCGCCGTGGCGGTCCAGCAGGAATGCGTCCGACAGGGTAAAGGCCACTTCGCGCCCCGCTTCGCGCGCGCATTCGATGGCGCCCTGCATCGCGGTGCGCGGCCCATCGGGGTCCCACAGATAGCCTTCCAGATAAAGCACCTTGGCATCGGCCACGAGGGCAGGATCGATCGAGGCTGCCGACAGGAACTGCGACGCGCCCAGAAACGTGTTCATCGTGCGCTGCCCGTCGGGCGTCACCAGCACAAGGCAGCGCGCCGTGGGCGGCTCGCCTTCGCGCGGAAGCACCGCGTAATGAATGCCCGCCGCGCGGATGTCATGCGCGAACACATGGCCCAGCTGGTCGTTCGCGACCTGCCCGATAAAGGCGCAGCGACTGCCCAGTGCGGCAAGACCCGCACAGGTGTTGCCCGCCGATCCGCCCGACACTTCCTTGCCCGGCCCCATATTGGCGTAAAGCGCCTCGGCCTCTGCCGTATCGACCAGCCGCATCGCGCCCTTGTCCAGCGCGTGTTCGGCCAGAAATCCGTCGTCGCAACTGGCAATCACGTCCACAATCGCATTGCCGATGGCGAGAACGTCGAAACGGGGTTCGGTCATGATCTTCCTTTGAAATGCGGCGCGCGCGGAACCGGCGCCATGATCGTGGATGGCGGTCTCGCTATCGGGCGAAGCCGTTGACAGCAAGCCTTCCAGAGCATCTACCCTTTCGCACCATGGCCGTTCCCGACAATCCCCGCCGCGCCATTGCGGATAATGCGCTGCAAACGCTGACGATTCCCGGTGCCTTCGCGCTGGGCGCGGCGCAGCTGGCCGATGCGCGGGTGATGCGCGTGCTGGTGAAAAGCGCGCTGGTGTCGCTGGTGCTGCTGGCATTGGTGTTCTGGGGCGGCTTTGCGGCATTCGATGCGGGGATCGAATGGATGGCAGGCACCGAAAATGCGTGGATCGCGGGGCTCGGCAATCTGCTGGCCGTCATCGCCGCCGTGCTGTGCGCATGGCTGGCGTGGAGGATCGTCTCCATGGCGGTGCTCAATTTCTATGCCGATAACGTCGTCTCTCTGGTCGAGGCGAAGCATTACCCCGCATTCACCGCGCGCGATGTGCCGCTGGCAGAGGAAATCGCCATGGCCCTGCGCGGCGCGATGCGGGCGCTGTTCGTCAATGCGCTGGCCCTGCCCGTCGCACTGGCACTGGCGATCACCGGCGTCGGCACGGCGGTTTTGTTCATTACCGTCAACGCCTTCCTGCTGGGGCGCGAATTGCAGGACATGGTCTGGGCCCGCTTTGACACGAAGGGGGCGGCAATGAACGGCACAATTGCACCACTCACCGCAAGCACCCGTTTCCTGTTGGGATTGGGGGTGGTAGGGCTGCTCGCCATTCCGGTCGCGAACCTGCTGGCCCCTTTTCTGGGCGCGGCAGCCGCCACCCATCTAGTCCACCGCGCCGCCGCGCGCAGAGCCGGGAAACCCGCAGACGGCCATGATGTCCCGTAATCTGATCGCCGCACTGGCGCTGCTGCCGGCTTTGGCGGCCTGTGCCCCGTCGGTAAAACAATCGCGCCCGTCCGCCCCGCCGCCGGTACAGGGCGTGCCCCCGCAACAGGCACAGCCGGTTCCGGCCACCGGTTTCCGCCCGGCGCGGGTGATGCAGGGGCCCGGTCTTGAAGGGGTGATCGGCGCCGATGCCGACGGGCTGATCCGCCAGTTCGGCACCCCCCGCCTCGACGTATGGGAGGGGGATGCGCGCAAGATGCAGTTTTCGGGCACGCGCTGCACGCTCGACGTGTTTCTCTATCCGCCGCGTCAGGGCGCAAAGGAAACCGCCACATGGATCGACGCGCGCCGCAGCGACGGGCAGGACGTGGACCGCGCCGCCTGTGTCTCGGCCATGCGGCAGCGGTGAATGGCGGCTAAAAGGCGGGCGCTAACCCCGTCTTAACCGTGATGCGCGATATCTGGGCCGGACAGACATCCACAGGCCTTGGCGGAACGCATGACGATCAGTTTTCAGGAAATCGCAGCGCAGGCAGCGCAGGACGGCATCGTTACCGATGCGGAACTGCTGGATCTGCGCCGTAACGGCTGGTGCGACGGCTCGATCTCGGCGGAAGAGGCGGACGCGATTTTCGCGGTCAATCATACGCTTGGCACGGGAAGCGCGGCATGGACCGACTTTTTCGTCGAGGCGCTGGGCGAATATCTGCTCAACCGGCAGGAGCCGCGCGGCTATATGGCCGAGGATCAGGCCGACTGGCTGATCGCCAAGGTTACCCATGACGGCAAGATCGATTCGATGGCCGAACTGGAATTGCTGACCCGCATGATCGAGCGGGCGAAGAACGTGCCGCAAAAGCTTAAGGATTTCGTCCTCGAACAGATCGAGCGCGAGGTTCTGACCGGCACCGGACCGACACGCTATGGTGCTGATTTTTCGGGTGGCGGCGCGCTGTCCGACAGCCATGTCAGCGATGCCGAAGTCAACATGCTGCGCCGCGTGCTGTTCGGGCAGGCCAGCGACCGCCCCGCCGCGATCAGCCAGCGCGAGGCCGAGCTGCTGTTCCGCATCAAGGACGCGACCATGGGCGCCGATAATGCGCGCGGGTGGAAACGCCTGTTCGTGCAGGGCGTCGGCAATTATCTTCAGGCCTATTCCGCCGCCAATGCGCAGATCAGCCGCGAACGCGCGGGCGAACTGAATGCGTTCATGAACGACAGCAGCAGCAATGTGGGCCGGTTCATGACCCGCATGGTCAAGGCCGTGCCCAACAGCGCGGGCGTGGTGTTCGGCCGCAAGAAACCCGCCGAACCCGATCTGGACGCAAGGCTTGCGGCAGAGGCCGAAGTGACGAAAATCGAACAGGCATGGCTGGACGCGCAGGTCGAAGCCAATGGCGAAGTCGACGAATACGACCGCGCCCTGCTGCACTTCCTTGCCGGCGGCGATCCGCCCGCGGCCTGAGGGCCCTGCCTAGACGGTAAAGCTTTCCCCGCAACCGCACGCGCCGGTGGCGTTGGGATTGTCGAACACGAATCCCGCCTGGAAATCATCCTCGCGCCAGTCCATCACGCTGCCGATCAGATAGAGGACCGAGCCGCTGTCGATATAGAAGGTGCCGCCGGGGGTCTCGATCTTCTCGTCGAATTTTTGCTCGTCGGTCACGTAATCGACCGAATAGGCAAGCCCCGAACAGCCGCGGCGCGGGGTCGACAGCTTGACGCCGATGGCATCGGCAGGTGCCTGCGCCATCAGATCGGCAATGCGCTGCTCTGCCGCAGGGGTCAGCGTCACGGCGGCCTTGGGGGCGGGGCGGGTCTTTGTCTCGCTCATCACAGCATCCCCAGTTCGAGTTTCGCCTCGTCGCTCATCTTCTGGGGGTCCCACGGCGGGTCCCACACCAGATTGACTTCGGCATCGCCGACACCGGGCACCGAACCGACGCGCAATTCGACTTCGCCGGGCATGGATTCGGCCACGGGGCAATGCGGGGTCGTCAGCGTCATGGTGACGTTGGCATGGCCGTCGTCGCTGATCTCGACCCCATAGATCAGGCCAAGGTCATAGATATTGACCGGAATCTCGGGGTCATAGATTTCCTTCAGCGCTGCGATCACGCTTTCGTACAGATCGCCGCCGGGCTCGTTGCCGGAAATCCCTTGCGGGCGTTCCTTCAAAAAGCCTTCCAGATAATCCTTCCTGCGCTCCTCGGGCTGTTCCACCGCATCGTCCACGCGCGCGCGGCGCGGCGCCTCTACGCTGTCGACGGTCTCGCTGGCCACCGTCTGATGGGCGGGCCGCATCTCGTCGAACGGAGAGGGCGCGATCACGCGGCCATCGTCGCGGATGTTGTTGTTCTGGTCTTCGGGGGTCTGCATTAGCCGAAAATCCTTATCGTACGTTCGATGCCGCGGATCAGCGCGGCAATATCGTCCTCGTCGGAATATATGCCGAAACTGGCGCGCGCCGTGGCCGGAACGCCCAGATGGTCCATCAGCGGCTGGGCGCAATGGTGGCCCGCGCGGATCGCCACGTTTTCCTCGTCCAATATGGTGCCCAGATCGTGCGGGTGAATACCGTCCATCGTAAAGCTGACGATGCCCGCGCTGTCGTCAGGCCCCCACAGCCGCAGCGAATTGATCCGGCCCAGTTCCTCACGCGCTTTGGCGGTCAGGCGATCCTCGTGCGCGGCGATGGCTTCCATGCCGATCGCCTCGACATAATCGACCGCTGCGGCAAAGGCGATCGCCTCGGTAATGGCGGGGGTTCCAGCCTCGAAACGCTGGGGCGCGTCGGCCCATGTGGTGCGTTCGAATGTCACGCGGTCGATCATCGAACCGCCACCCTGATAGGGCGGCATCGCCTGCAGCAATTCGCGCCGCGCCCACAGCGCGCCAATGCCCGTGGGCCCATACAGCTTGTGCGCCGAAAAGACGTAGAAATCGCAGCCCAGCGCCGCAACATCGACCGGCAGGCGCGGCACGGCCTGACAGCCATCCAGCAGCAATTTCGCACCCACCGATTGCGCCAGGCCGGCAGCGGCGGCGACATCCAGCCGCGATCCCAGCACGTTCGACACATGCGCCAGTGCGAATAATTTGTGCCTGTTATCAACGATCTGCCGTGCAGCATCGATATCGATGCGGCCATCCTCGTTCAGCGGGCAGACGTCGATCTCCACCCCCGTCCGCTCGCGCAGCAATTGCCATGGGACGATGTTGGAATGATGCTCCAGCACCGACAGCAGGATGCGGTCGCCCGCTTGCAGATTTGCTGCACCCCATGTTGCGGCGACCAGATTGATCGCCTCGGTCGCGCCGCGGGTGAAAACCAGCTCGTCCTCGGCCCCGCCGACAAAGCCCGCGATGCGGCGGCGCGCGGCTTCATAGCCCAGCGTCATTTCCGCGCTGCGCGAATAGACGCCGCGATGCACGGTCGCGTAATCGCGGCCCAGCGCGCGGGTCATCGCATCGACCACGGCCTGCGGCTTTTGCGCCGTGGCGGCGGTGTCGAGGTAGTGCCACGGCGCGCCCTCGGCAGTCACCATGCCGGGGAAATCGGCCTTCAGGCGGTTCGGGCGCGAAAGCAGGTCGGTGGTCACAGCTCCGCCCCTTCCAGCGCGGCCAGAACCGTGCCCAGCAATGCCTCGGCCTGCGCGTCGTCCTCCATGGCAGAGAATGCATCGGCGACGAACGCCTGCACTTGCAGCCTGCGCGCCACTTGCGGAGGAATGCCGCGCGCCGCCATGTAAAATCCTTCCATCGGGTCAAGCGCGCCGATGGCCGCACCGTGGGCGCATTTCACATCGTCGGCAAAGATCTCCAGCTCCGGCTTGGTATTCGCGGTCGCGCCCTTTTCCAGCAGGATCGCGCGGAAATTCTGCGCCGCATCGGTCTTTTGCGCGTCCTTCACCACCTCGATCCGGCCCAGAAAATTGCCGGTCGCACGGCCCCAATGAACGGCGCGAATTGTCTGATTGCTGGTCGCTTCCGGCTCGGCATGGGTTACGCGGGTGACGAATTCGCGCGTGGTATCACCGCCGCCAATGGTCACGCCGCCGAATTCGAAATGAGCGCCGCGGGCCAAGGTCACCTCGACTTCCAGCCGCGCGTAGGTGCTGGCGGAGGCAATGGCGTAGATCTCGGCCCTTGCGCCTTTGCCAAGCGTCAGCCTCAGGCGGGTCACGCCGAGGTTCTCATCGTCAAGCACGAAGCGCATGACTTCGACGCCACCGGCAGGGATCGCGACCTCGCGCCAGTCGTCCAGCACATCCGCCGTCAGCTCTTTCAGCGCGGCGAGGTCGGCATAGCGCCAGTCCTCGTCGCGGGTTGTCGGAAGAATTGCTACATCGTTCATGAATTGCGCCTCGCTTCGCGCGTGAATTTCTCGATCAGCGTGGATTTGCTGCGGGTCACGCATTGCGTCACATCCGCCTCGCTGCCGGCGCCCTTGCGGACGCAATCGGTAACCGCCCTGCACAGCCGATCATCCAGAGCGGGCACGCCGCTCGATCCGTCCATGCTGCAATGCCAGCGGCCCTGTTCATCCTGTCCGACCATGACGGACACGCTTGCCATGCGCCCGGCGATCACCGTGATGGGATCGCCTTCGGGCAGCGGCTGCGCTTGCGGCGCGGCTGCCGGTGCGATGGCAAGAAGGATGGAGGCCGCCAGCATGGTCATGCACCCACGGCTTCGCCCAATGCCTCATACCCCTCGCGCTCAAGCTCCAGCGCAAGCTCCGGCCCGCCGGTCTTCACAATCCGGCCCCTGGCCAGAATATGAACCTTGTCGGGCTGCACATAGTCGAGCAGGCGCTGGTAATGGGTGATCAGCAGCACCGCCTTATCCGGCTGGCGCATGATCGCATTGATCCCCTCACCCACCGTGCGCAGCGCATCGATGTCGAGGCCCGAATCCGTCTCGTCGAGGATCGCCAGCTTGGGGTCCAGAATGCCCATCTGCACCATCTCGGCGCGCTTCTTCTCACCGCCGGAAAAGCCGACGTTCACATTGCGCTTCAACATTTCCATGTCGAGCTTCAAGAGGCCCGCCTTTTCCTTGGCGAGCTTGAGGAATTCGCCGCCCGACAAAGGGTCTTCGCCCCGCGCCTTGCGCTGCGAATTCAGCGCCTCGCGCAGGAACTGCACGTTGGAGACGCCCGGGATTTCGACCGGATACTGGAAGCCGAGGAACAGCCCGGCAGCGGCACGCTCATGCGGCTCCAATTCCAGCATGTCCTCACCGTTGAATGTCACCGAACCTTCGGTCACTTCGTAACCCGGACGGCCGCCCAGCACATAGGCGAGCGTCGACTTGCCAGCGCCATTGGGGCCCATGATCGCGTGGACCTCACCCGCGCCGACTTCCAGCGTCAGCCCGTTGAGGATCTTTTTGCCCTGCCCATTATCGGAGGCAAGCTCGGCGTGGAGGTTTTCAATCTTCAACATCAGTCTTCTCTCGGTCCATCGCGATAGGTGCGGGGCTTGTAGCCCTGCCCGCTTCCGCGCTTCTGTTCGAAATGCTTGGCCCGCGCCTCGCGCCGGTCACCGATGCGCACGCGCATGCCGGCAGTGATCCGGTCGAGCACGGCGTCCATGTTTTCCAGAATGTCGCTCGCCTTCAGGCGCATCACCTTGATGCCCACGGCCTCAAGGCTCTTGTCGCGGCGGGTGGCGATCGTCTCGTTCTCGCCCTCTTCCTCGATGATGATCGCCATGCCGAGGTTGTGGCAGTTGAAATCGACAATGGCAGAGCCCACCACGGCGAACCGCTTGAAGCTGTATTTGCCCATGTCCGCTTCGGCGAACTTGTCGGCCAGCGCCTTGTGCGCCTCGGACGGCTCGCGCCGCATCTCGCGCGCACGGTCGTGCAGCGTGTCGAGGCGGGATTCGGAAATCTCCCACCCGCGGCCCCGCTTTTTCAACGCAGGGGCGGTGTCGTCCTGCTCGGACGCAGGCTTGATCTGGAGGGTTTTACGGTCGGTCATTTCCATGATGCCTGTGTTCAATTGCCAAGACTGCGACGAAAGTTCGCAATTTGCGCTTCCACAACCATCGCTCTTTCCCTTTGGTTCTGGTCATGCGTATCGAAGGCTCGGTTCACTTCTGCCTCTGCTGCCACAGGGTCAGACCATGCAGGGTCTAGCACCAATGCAGCGTTCGCCTTCTGGATCGAGTCTTGTCGCAATTCGGCGCACGATTGGATGGCAAACTCTACCTGTTTGACTGGGCTAGATTGTTCAGCTTGATCGGTTTGATCCGATACGCAGTCAGCGTATTCTTCGAACGCTGGGGCGAACGCGGTTTGTATTTCATTCGAACTGCTGAACACGACCCGATCGCCGATAGGTGGCTTTTCCTGAGCGGCGTGGGCGGCTGAGATGGCCAGCATAATTGAAAGCACACCGCCAAACATCACCCCACGCTCCCCTCAAGCGAGATCGCGAGCAGCTTCTGCGCCTCGACCGCGAATTCCATCGGGAGTTCCTTGAGGACTTCCTTGGCAAAGCCGTTGACGATCAGCGCCACGGCCTCTTCCTCGCCCAGCCCGCGCTGCATCGCATAGAACAGCTGGTCGTCGCTGATCTTGGACGTGGTCGCCTCGTGCTCGATCTGGGCGCTGGGGTTCTTCACCTCGATATAGGGCACGGTATGCGCGCCGCTGGTGTCGGACAGCAGCAGGCTGTCGCACTGGGTGAAATTGCGGACGTTATCCGCATTCGCGCCCACGCGGACAAGGCCGCGATAGGTGTTGTTCGATTTGCCTGCCGAGATACCCTTGGAAATGATGGTCGAGCGGGAGTTCTTCCCGTTGTGGATCATCTTGGTGCCGGTATCGGCCTGCTGGTAATTATTGGTGACGGCGACCGAGTAGAACTCACCCACCGAGTTTTCGCCGTTCAGCACGCAGGACGGATATTTCCACGTCACCGCGCTGCCGGTTTCCACCTGCGTCCACGAAACCTTGCTGTTCTTGCCCTGGCACAGGGCGCGCTTGGTCACGAAGTTGTAGATGCCGCCTTTTCCCTGCGCGTCGCCGGGATACCAGTTCTGCACGGTCGAATATTTGATCTCGGCATCGTCCAGCGCGACCAGTTCCACCACGGCGGCATGCAGCTGGTTTTCATCGCGCATCGGTGCGGTGCAGCCTTCGAGGTAGGAGACATAGCTGCCTTCGTCGGCCACGATCAAAGTGCGTTCGAACTGGCCGGTGTTTTCGGCATTGATGCGGAAATAGGTCGACAGCTCCATCGGGCAGCGCACGCCCTTGGGAATGTAGACGAAGGTGCCGTCCGAAAAGACCGCGCAATTGAGCGTGGCGAAAAAATTGTCCTGCATGGGCACCACGCGGCCCAGCCATTTCTTCACAAGATCGGGATATTCGCGGATCGCCTCGCTGATAGAGCGGAAGATGACGCCCGCTTCCTCAAGCTCCTTGCGAAAGGTCGTCGCGACCGAAACGCTGTCGAACACCGCATCGACCGCCACCTTGCGCGCGCCTTCCACGCCCGCCAGCACCTTCTGCTCCTCGATCGGGATGCCAAGCTTGTCGTAAACCGACTTGATCTCGGGATCGAGCTCGTCAAGCGACGACAGGGTCGGCTTTTTCTTGGGCGCCGCGTAGTAATAGGCGTCCTGATAATCGATCGGCGGCACGTTCAGCTTCGCCCAGTCGGGCGGGGTCAGGGTCAGCCAGTGGCGATAGGCCTTCAGCCGCCATTCAAGCATCCATTCCGGCTCTTCCTTCTTGGCCGAAATGAAACGGACCGTATCTTCCGACAGGCCTTTTTCCGCGAATTCCTGTTCGATATCCGACGAAAAGCCGAACTCGTATGTTTCCAGCTTTGCCGCTGCCTCGCGGGCCTCGCGGTCCTGCTCTACGGCTTCGTTCAGCGTGGTCGTATCCTTGGGGGCGTCGGTCATGCCGCCTCTTCCTCCTTCGCCAGATCGGCGAGCGTTATTCCCTCAAGCGCGCCGCGAATGGCACGGTTGACTTGCGGCCAGTGCGGTTTCGCGCCGCAATTATGTTCGATCTGGCACCCCGACGGGCCATCGCTGCACTGGGTCATGGCGATGGGGCCTTCGACCGCCTCGATAATGTCGGCCAGCGTGATCGCCGCCGCCGGACGGGCCAGACGGATGCCGCCATTCGCCCCGCGCGTCGAACGCAGCAGCCCCGCGGCGCTTAACCGGCTGACCAGTTTCTGCACGGTCGGCACGGGCAGGCCGGTCTGTTCGGCCAGTTGCGCCGCGCTCCACAAGGTGCTGCCGCAATGGCCGGCCGCGGCGCGCATCGCGACCACCGCATAATCGGCAAGATTGGACAATCTCATGGCAGTTCACGGCGCATGGGGGTGCACAGACTCGTTAATTCGGACCAAATCGTTCCGAATTGCAGCTAGTGACGCACCCCCATCGATGCAAGCGAAGATTAACTCTTGCGAGTCGTTCTTATTTCCCGCCTGCTTTCACCTCTTCTATCCACGCATCGACATTCTCTTCCATGATCGACAGCGGCACCGGCCCGTTGCCCAGCACCACCGTGTGATAGGCGCGAATGTCGAAATCATCGCCCAGCTCGGCCTTTGCCTTGTCGCGCATTTCCTCGATCTTCAGCTTGCCGATCATATAGGCGGTCGCCTGACCCGGCATCACGATATAGCGCTCGATGGCCTTTTGAATGTCGCCCTCGGGATTGGGCGTATTCTCGGTCAGATAGGCGATGGCCTGCTCGCGGCTCCATTTCTTGGAATGGATGCCGGTGTCGACCACCAGACGGCAGGCGCGCCATAATTCGGCCTGCAGACGGCCGAAATCGGAAAAAGGATCGGTATAGAACCCCATGTCCTTGGCCAGATTCTCCGAATACAGGCCCCAGCCTTCGGAATAGGCCGTCACCCCGCCAAAGCGCCGGAACGGGGGCAGATCGCCCAGCCCCGTCTGCACCGAAAGCTGAAGATGATGGCCCGGCAGACCTTCGTGATAGGCCAGCGCTTCCAGCTCGTTCAGGCTCATCGATTCAAGCTTGTAGAGATTGACGTAATAGATGCCGGGTCGCGAACCGTCGGGCGCGGGGCGCGAATAGAATGCCTTGCCTGCCGATTGTTCGCGGAACGCCTCGACCGGCTTAACCTGAAGGGCGTCTTTCGGAAGAACCTCGAACCATTTTGGTAATTCGGCTTCCATCGCGTCCAGCGCGACATCCACCTTGGTCAGATATTCCTCGCGGCTTTTGGCGTAAAAGCGCGGATCGGTTCGCGTATATTCGAAGAATTCGGGCAGAGTGCCCTGATATCCCACCTTTTTCATGATCGCGCGCATCTCGTCATGAATGCGCGCGACATTGTCCAGACCGATCTGGTGGATCTGGTCGGCAGGCAGGTCGGTGGTCGTATAGCTTTTGAGCAGGGCCGCGTAATATCTGTCGCCATCGGGCAGCCGCCACACGCCATCGTCGGTGCCCGCCTTGGCCTGCTGTTCGACCATCACGGCGCGCAGCAATTTATACGCGGGCAGCGCGCTGGCTTCCCATGCGGCGATGGCTTCGGCAGTCAGCTCTTCCTGGTCCACCCCGTCGAGCTTGGCGATCTTCTCGCGGAAATCGTCGATGATCGCATTGCCCGTATAGTCGGGACCGGCGGGCGTGATCAGATTGTCGATATCCGAAATCACATAGGGATAGACCCAGCGCGGCGGCATCACGCCTGCCTGTGCCCGCTGCACCGCGCGCTTGGTCTGCCCGTCGAGATAGGGGCCGATGCCCGCAATCCGCTCGATATAGGCGTCGGCCTCTTCCTCGTTACCGATGCGGTGCATATTGACGAGGAACGAGGGGATGCCGCTTTGCGCGCCGAACATCTGGTTGAAGATATAGCCGTTTTCCCGATACGGGGTCAGCGCTTCCTGCCGCTCCATCGCGGATTTGAACAGGCGATAGGACAGCGCATCCTGCCCTTCCAGCTTTGCCGGATCGAAACCTGCTTCCATCTTCGCCAGAAAGGCGCGGTCCATCGCGTGTTCGCGCAGATCGGCAGCAAGCGAGGGATCGTTCCACTTGCCGTAATCCCCGTCGCGAATGCCGCGATAGGTCTTGGTCATCGGGCTGATCGACAGGCCCGCATCCTCGTAGGCCTGAAAGAACGCATTGATATCGCCTGCCTCGATAGCGGCATTCACCATGGCCATTTGCGCGGCGGGGATCGCATCGGTGATCGCGGGGCTAGTCGCAGCAGGTTGGGCCGCCGGTTGGGCCACACCGTTGGAATTGCCGGTCAGAAACAGGGCCGAACCGCTGCAAAGCAACAGGGCGGACAGGCGGCGGAACTGGGTCAAGGGGCGTCTCCCGGTTAAGTGCAATTGAAACTATCTCGCCATCAGTGCCGCATCGCGCGGCAAGAGGCAAACACAAGCGGAAAAGCGTTCGACAGCGCGCCCTGTCTCGCATACGCAATATGGCCATATGGCCTATTCGCTGCTCCGTCCGCTGATCTTCCGCCTCGATGCCGAAAACGCCCATGGCTTGGCGCTGGCGGCACTGAAATCGCTGCCCTCCTCGCTGCTGGCCAGCCCGCCGCGCCCCGATCCGGCACTGGCGATAAAGGTCGCGGGGCTGCGCTTTCCCAATCCGGTCGGCATGGCGGCGGGTTTCGACAAGAACGGCGAAGTCCCCGATGCGCTGCTGCGCTGCGGTTTCGGCTTTGCCGAGCTTGGTTCGGTGACCCCCAAGCCGCAGGCGGGCAATCCGCGCCCGCGCCTGTTCCGGCTGGAAGAGGACCGCGCGGTGATCAACCGCATGGGATTCAACAACGAAGGCGAGGTCGCCGTCGAACAAAGGATGAAACGGCGCGCGGGGCAGGCCGGCATCGTCGGCATCAATATCGGCGCGAACAAGGAAAGCGCCGACCGCGTCAGCGATTATGCGATCATGGCCCGATCCATGGCTCCCTATGCGTCTTATCTGGCAGTCAATATTTCCAGCCCCAACACGCCCGGCCTGCGCGCCCTGCAAGACCCCGAAGCCTTGGGCGGATTGCTGGACGTGGTGATGGATGCGCGCGGCAGCGATGTGCCCGTTTTCCTGAAAGTCGCGCCCGATTTGCTGCCCGAGGATGTCGACGCCATCGCCCGTATCGCGGTGGAAAAAGGGCTGGGCGCGCTGATGATATCGAACACCACCATCGAACGCCCCGCGCTGCAATCGCGCCATGCGGGCGAAGCGGGCGGGCTGTCGGGCGCGCCCCTGAAACAGATGGCGCTGGAACGGCTGCGCGATTTCCGCAAGGCGAGCGGCGGCGAAGTGCCGCTGGTCGGCATCGGCGGGATCGCCACGGCCGAAGACGCATGGGAACGCATCCGCGCGGGCGCCAGCCTTGTGCAGCTTTACAGCGCGATGGTCTATGAAGGGCCGGGCATTGCCGCTGCCATCACCCGCGGCCTGCCCGCGCTGATGAAGCGCGACGGTTTCGCGACGATTGCCGAAGCGGTGGGGAGCGAATGACGATGCGCGTTCTGCCCGCCTTTCTCGTCGCGGCGCTGCTGGCGGGCTGCGCCGCGCCGGTCGATCTGGCTAGCGCTCCCGCTGCGCCGAGTGAGCTGAGCCAGCCTGATGAGGGGCCCCATGCAGGCGGTGTCGTCAGCGCCGCCGACCGCCGCGCCGCCGATGCAGGCGCGCGCATCCTGCGCGAGGGGGGCAATGCGCTGGATGCCGGATTTGCCGTGCTGCTGGCGCTGAACGTGGTCGAACCGCAAAGTTCGGGGATCGGCGGGGGCGGCTTCCTCGTCCTCGACACCGGCGACGGGCAGCCGGTTACCTATGACGGGCGCGAAACCGCCCCCGCCGCCGCCACGCCCGACCGGTTCATGCAGAACGGCCAGCCGATGTCCTTTCCGCAGGCCTGGCCCGGCGGCAAAAGCACCGGCGTTCCCGGCAATGTCGCGATGATGGCGCTGGCGCACCGCGACCACGGCCGCTTGCCATGGGCGCAGATATTCCGCCCCGCGATAGAGCTTGCGCGCGAGGGTTTCGTGGTCACGCCGCGCCTTCACAACACGCTGGCCGCCGCAAAGCTCACCGGCCCGCTATCGGCAGAGGCGCGCGCGCTGTTCTATCCCGATGGCGAACCCGCGCCGGTCGGTTCGACCATCCGGAACCCCGCATTCGCCGCCATGCTGGAACGCATCGCGGCAGAGGGGCCGAACGCGTTCTATCGCGGCGACAACGCCGCCAGCATCGCCGCCGCCGTGCAGGGCGCGCCGGTCAATCCGGCCGATATGACGGTGGACGATATCGCCGCTTATCGCGCAAAGCGGCGCGACGCGGTGTGCGGCACCTATCGCGTATACACCGTCTGCGGCATGGGCCCGCCATCGTCGGGCGCGACGACCGTGCTTGCCATTCTGAAGCAGTTGGAACGCTTTGACATGGCATCCCATGGCCCCGACTCGCCCACCGGTTGGCACCTGTTCGCCGAATCCCAACGCCTCGCCTATGCCGATCGGGAGCAATATCTGGCCGACAGCGATTTCGTGGCGGTGCCGGTCGCGGGGCTGACCGATCCCGATTACCTCGCCCGCCGCAGCGCGCTGATCGATGCGGGCACCACCATGGCCAGCGCCAGCGCGGGCATGCCCGCGGGCGCATCGCTTGCCCATGCACCGCAAGCCGCGCAGGCCGAACACGGCACCAGCCATTTCGTCGTCACCGATGCCGACGGCATGATCGTCAGCGAGACTTCGACGATCGAGGCGGCATTCGGATCGGGCCTGTTCGTCAACGGCTATTACCTCAACAACGAACTCACCGATTTCGCCCGCTCGCCCACCGAAAACGGCAAGCCCGTCGCCAATCGGGTGGAAGCGGGCAAGCGCCCCCGTTCGTCCATGTCGCCGACCATCGTTTACGGCCCCGACGGCAAGCCGCGCCTTGCGGTGGGTGCGGCAGGCGGATCGACCATCATCGTGCAAGTGGCCAAGGCGATCATCGGCGTGGTCGACTGGGGCCTGTCCGCGCAAGAGGCGATCGCCCTGCCCTTCCTGTACGCCCCCGGCGACACGCTGATGGTAGAGGAAGGCACCGGACTGGAAGCCATGCTGCCTGCGTTCCGCGCATTGGGGCATGACGATGCCACCACCATGCCCGGCAGGCTCAAGGCGAATGCCGTCGAATGGGTCGATGGCCGGCCCGTGGGCGCAGCCGATCCGCGCAGCGAGGGGGCGATGGTCACCCCCTGACCGGCAGAAGGGCGCCGGTTTGCCGGAAACCCCCGTCTTGCCCGAAAGCCCCGCCCGCCCTAGATGCTGAAACGGCACACGGCAGCCCTGCGCAGACGGGCACCGCACCGCAGAGGAAGAGGTCGACAAAGGCATTATGGCGCACGGCAATCCGGGAAATCCCGACAGGCACGGCCCGCACGGCTTTACGCTGGCGGATATCGAGAATGCACAGAACCTTGTCGCGCTGTTCCTGAAACGCGCCGATGTGCTGGGCGATGCCCCCTTCCTGTTCGCCAAGGCCGATGGCGAATGGCACTCGCTCAGCTGGGCCGAAGTGTCGCGGCAGGTGTGCCTGTTGTCGCAATCGCTGCTGCAGCTGGGCCTGCAAAAGGGTGACCGCGTCCTGCTGGTCAGCGAAAACCGCCCCCAATGGTGCATCGCCGATCTGGCGATCATGGCGGCGGGGCTGATCACCGTGCCCGCCTACACCACCAATACGGTCAACGATCACCAGCATGTGATCGACAATTCGGGCGCGCGCGCGGTGATCGTTTCGGGCGCAAAGCTGGCAAAGAACCTGATGCCCGCCGTGGTGACCAGCAATTGCGCCGAATTCGTCATCGCGATGGAGCCGATCCGCCCGCCGCAAAACGTGATCTATCACGATATGGCCTCG
Source organism: Croceicoccus sp. Ery5 (assembly GCF_020985325.1). Lineage (NCBI taxonomy): Bacteria > Pseudomonadati > Pseudomonadota > Alphaproteobacteria > Sphingomonadales > Erythrobacteraceae > Croceicoccus > Croceicoccus sp. Ery5. The sequence continues at coordinate 3,803,627 of NZ_CP087587.1, read as the reverse complement.
CTGCTGACCGGCGATGCCGAACTGGCGCGCCATGCGGTCGACGCGCGGGTCGCGGGGATCAAGCGCGAGGATCCGGCCTGCATCATCTATACCAGCGGCACGGGCGGCCTGCCGCGCGGCGTGCGCCAGCACCATGGCGCGCTGCTGCACAATGCGGCGGGCGCGGGCGATGTGATCGCGAACGATTTCGGGTGGGAGGAAGAGCGGTTCCTCTCCTTCCTCCCCCTTAGCCATGCGTATGAACATTCGGCGGGACAGGGCTTTCCCATCGCGCTGGGCGCGCAGATCTTCTACGCCGAAGGGCTCGACAAGCTGGCCGGCAATATCGAGGAAGTGCAGCCGACGATCATGGTCGTCGTCCCGCGCCTGTTCGAAGTGTTGCGCACCCGCATCCTCAAGCAACTGGCGAAACAGGGCAAGCTGGCCGAAACCATGGCCATGCGCGCCTGCAAGCTGGCCGAACGCAAAGGCAACGGCCAGTCGCGCCCCCTGATCGACCATGCCGAGGACGCGCTGCTGGAACGCGTGCTGCGCCCCAAGGCGCGGGCCAAGTTCGGCGGCAGGGTCAAGGCGCTGGTATCGGGCGGCGCGGCGCTGACGCCCGAAATCGGCTATTTCTTCACCGGCCTCGGCATGCCGCTGCTGCAGGGATACGGGCAGACCGAATCCGGCCCGATCATCAGCGTGAACCGCCCGCGTTCTGGGCTGAAGATGGATACGGTCGGCACGCCGCTGCGGGGCGTGGAGGTCCGCATTGCCGAGGATAGCGAAATCCTTGTGCGGGGCGAGCTGGTGATGCACGGATACTGGCGCAATGCCGAGGAAACGGCCCGCGCGCTGAAAGACGGCTGGCTGCACACCGGCGACATCGGCCATATCGACCGGCGCGGCCGCATCGTCATTACCGACCGCAAGAAAGACATGATCATCAACGACAAGGGCGACAATGTCGCGCCCCAGCGCGTTGAGGGGATGCTGACCCTGCAACCCGAGATCGGGCAGGCGATGGTCTATGGCGACCGCAAACCCTATCTGGTCGGGCTGATCGTGCCCGATGCCGACTGGGCCCGCGAATGGGGCGAGGCCAATGGCCGCACCGGCGACTGGACCGGCTGGCGCGACGACGCCGAATTCGCCGCCGCCGTGCGCGAAGCGGTCGACCGCGTGAACAACGATCTGTCGGTGATCGAAAAAGTCCGCCGCATCATGCTGGCCGAAGAGGCTTTCACCATCGAGAACGAGGAAATGACCCCCTCGATCAAAATCCGCCGCCACAAGCTGCGCGAACGCTATGGCGCGCGGCTGGAGGGGATGTATCGCTAGGCGGGTTTTCGGGTTATCGGGCTAAGAGCGGGCTGTCTGGAAACGACCGATTGCGGACGCTGCCAGTTGGCGTAAGTTCATCGGCATGAACGGGTTGCGCCAAAAGTCTTCATTTTTTCATGTTATCATAGGCTCAGTAGGACTGGCGCTGTGCAGTTGTGCGAATGCGGAGCAGCAGGTCGTCGCAGGGCATCGGTACGATGTCCCGAAAGCCAATCTGATCTCGAAGAACGATTACCCATTTTTCCTGCCTAAAGATGAGCAGGGCGGTTTTATATTTCTTCTAAATCCTGACGCAGAATTGCGCCAACGAAGGAATGTCTTGGTCGAAGACCGCGAAAAAATGTGCAAAAGAGCCAATGGCGGTGGATACGTTAGCCAGACAATTTGTGGTTCGCAGAGCGTCGATTGGCGGGGGCAAGGCTGGCGCAAAACAGGCGATGATATTTTCTGGAATTACAGCCCTGATACGCTCTCCGATGCAGACGCACCCTTTGTAACCTGCCACAAGATGGAAATCGAAGGTCACTCCGGCCTTTGCACGGCCACCCTGCCCTTCGGCAACTTAGTTCTCAGCATCAGCTTAGATGACGATGAGCTACCCTACCTAGATGCGACCTATGAACGCGCCGTATCGATGCTCCGATCTTGGGAGGTCTAGCCACGTCAGCTTACCACCCCGTTCCGGTCGTTAGTGCTTCGCAGCGCATACCCTGAAAGCGGACATGGCAGCTTTGCAGGATTTTTGTCTAAAAGCGGAATGTCAGCAAACGACCGATTGCTGACGTTATCGGATCGGGGCATCAACCGTTATTCTTGCAAAAATAGGTCAATGCTTTGAAGATCAATCGATGAACTTTCAAAAGCCAATCGTCCCATCTCCTGCCCTCGAAAAGCTTTGCTGGGCACTCGCTTTCGTATTGGCCATGCTGATGGGCGCCTATCTAACTTGGGCTGCGTATAGAGATTTGATCGATTGGCAATCAGGCGTTCTTGCATTTCTGGCAACCGCGATTGGCCTCCTGCCTTTGACATCTCTTGGGTTCGTTCTTAGATGGCGGCGTCGGCGTCGGTTGTCCAAGCTTCACGAATATGAGCGAGTTCTTGGCGCGGCGCAGGAATCGCGATGACGGCAGCTTCCCACCCCATTCCAGTCATTAGCGCGTAGAAACCGAGCGCCCGAAAGCTGCCGCAGCCACGGCAAAGCCGCGGCTGTCACGTTGAACGGATCGCTGCGGGCGTTGCCGCCCTTGCGTCCGTCAGCCGGGGCACCGCCTCTGGCGAATTAGCGCTCCGCTTGCTGCGCAATGCTCGCCCTAATTCACGGGCGGCTGCCCCCGCCATCGCAGCAAAATGCGCTGTCCTACACGCCGACGGGGCGTTAGCTGTTTGCGCCAACGCTTTTTGACATCGCCGGAATTGCGCACATCCGCCAATGTGTCACCCGACAGCCGGTCGGTGAAAACACCGCATTCCTGCGGCTTTGCGGCGGGTGACAGCCGGGTGACAGCTGTCACCTTTGTCACCCGTGGCCAGTCGTTGGCGAACGCGGCTCAGCCCTCGTCCAGCCCCAGTTCCTCATCCGCAGGCAGAAAATCGGGAAAGAACCCCGGCTTGCGGCGCGACCAGCCCGGCGCGCAGGCGGCGGCTTCGCTGATCGAATGGAGCAATTGCTTGCGGCGTTCGGGCTGGATCTGCGGCAGCGCGGCGGCGGCGCAGAATGCCGCGGGCAGCCATGGCCGCGATTCGGGGCCCAGCAAACGCTCGTACAAAAAACGATAGGCGGAAAAGCCGAACAGGCACCCCTCGCCCAGATCGAACAGCGACACGCGCACCAGCCGCCCGATATAGCTGTCGAGCCGCGTATCGTTGCGCGAACTGGGCACGGCCCCGCGCAGGGCGTTCAGCTCCTGATAGGCCAGCGATTGCCTGCGGATCGACGCGGTTTCCCGATCGTCGCGCGCCCAACGCTCGAACGCATCGGCGCGCGCCAGCCCGACATCGAGGCTGCGGCGGATATAGCGTTGTTCGGCCGGATCGAATTCGGCGAATTCGCGCATCTCGGCAATGGCCAGACTTGCCGTGTCGAGATAGCCCATCCGGTGTTTCCCCTGCTTGCTGGACGAGGATGTTTGCCGGACGAGGATGTTCGCCCGATGCCGTCGCCCCCCGCGCGATTCGCACGGGTCCATTCAACGCCGCCATTTTTCGCGGCAGAGGGTTAGCATCGGGTTAAAGAGGGGCCTTAACGCTGGGCCGATTCAGGGCTGGCTAGATCAGCCCCGCCAGCGGGCTGGACGGATCGGCATAGCGCCGCTGCCCCATGCGCCCCGCCAGATAGGCAGCGCGCCCTGCCTCTACCGACAGCTTCATGGCACGGGCCATCAGGATCGGGTCCTTCGCCTCGGCAATGGCGGTGTTCATCAGCACCCCGTCGCAGCCCAGTTCCATCGCGACCGCCGCGTCCGATGCCGTGCCCACGCCCGCATCGACCAGCACCGGCACGCTGGCCCCTTCGACGATCAGGCGGATCGTCACGCGGTTCTGGATGCCAAGACCCGAACCGATCGGCGCGCCCAGCGGCATCACCGCCACCGCGCCCGCGTCTTCCAGCTGCTTGGCCGCGATCGGATCGTCGGTGCAATAGACCATCGGCAGGAAGCCTTCCCTGGCCAGAACCTCGGTCGCGCGCAGGGTTTCGGTCATATTGGGATAAAGCGTCTTGGCCTCGCCCAGCACTTCCAGCTTGACCAGATCCCAGCCGCCCGCCTCTCGCGCCAGACGCAGCGTGCGGATCGCGTCCTCTGCCGTGAAGCAGCCCGCCGTATTGGGCAGATAGGTAACCTTTTTGGGGTCGATGAAATCGGTCAGCATCGGCGCCTTGGGGTCCGACACATTGACGCGGCGCACCGCGACGGTGACGATTTCGGCCCCGCTCGCTTCCAAAGCAGCGGCGTTCTGGGCGAAATCCTTGTATTTGCCGGTGCCCACGATCAGCCGCGACCGGAACGTGCGGCCCGCCACGGTCCAGCTGTCGTCCGCCTTCACCGCGTCCTGGTGATCGCCGCCGCCGACGAAATGGACGATCTCCAGCTCGTCCCCGTCGTGCAGGGTCACCGTTTCCAGCGTGGTGCGGGGAATGACATGACGGTTGCATTCGACCGCGACCTTCGCGGGATCGAGTTCGAGCATGCGGGCAAGATGCGCGATGCTGGTGTTTTCGGGCACGCGGCGGGTTTCCCCGTTCACCGTGATCGCGATCATGTTGGAATTCGGAGCCATGCAAGGCGACATAGCGCCAGCGGGCCGCAGTTCAAGTGAAACAGGCGGCTTCAGCGCTCCGGCGAGCGGGTCAGCGCTGCGGCGAGCAGGTTAGCGCCGCGGCGAGCAGGCCCTGATGTTCAGAATATGCCCCAGCGCCAGAACGCCGACGCCCGCGATGGTCAGCGCCGCTTCGGCCACGCCATGCGGTCCGGCAACGGCAATCGCCATCAGCGCAATGCCCAGCGCGCCCAGCACCAGCGGCAGCACATGGCCATGGCGCATCGCCCCCAGCCCGATCGTCAGCGCGCCGACGACAATGGCGGCCACCAGCCCGTATTTGTGAATTTCAGGCGCGAAAAGAAACGAATGCCCCTCGCCCAGGCTGCCAAGACCCAACAGGCCGACAAGCGCCAGTCCGGCGATACAGTGAATCGCGCAGGCACCGGACAGGATGATGCCCAGCCGGTCGAGGCGCGAACGTGCATCGCGATCCGCTGGCGAATGCGAACAAGAGGAAGAATGGGGCTTCATTTCGATGGATGATATAATGTAACATAGGCGAATGGCAATGGCTGATCGGCAAACCCTTGCGAATTCCGGCATTTGTGGCAAAGCACCGCGCTGTGAAACCGTATAACGAAGGCATTCCCCTGAACGCAGTGGCCAGTTACGGCCCTGCCCGCCCCCATGCGATTGCGCGCTGGCTTTATTTCATGGCGGCGCTGGTCGTGGCCATGGTGCTGGTCGGCGGCATTACGCGGCTGACCGAATCGGGCCTGTCGATTACCGAGTGGAAGCCGGTAACGGGCGCCTTGCCGCCGCTCAGCGATCAGGCATGGCAGGCCGAATTCGACGCCTATCGCCAGATCCCCGAATATACGCAGGTGAACGGCCCGGCGGGCATGACGCTGGCCGATTACAAGTTCATCTATTTCTGGGAATGGCTGCACCGGCTGCTGGGTCGCTTTATCGGCGTGGCTTTCGTGGTGCCGCTGGTGTTTTTCTGGGTGCGGAACGCGATACCCGTTGGCTTCAAGCACCGGCTGGTCGCGCTGCTGGCGCTGGGCGGATTGCAAGGGGTGTTCGGCTGGCTGATGGTCAGCTCGGGCGTCGGGGCAGAGGCACAGGAGCTGGGTCGCACCGATGTCAGCCATTACTGGCTGTCGATCCATCTGATGACGGCGTTCTTCACGCTGGGCGGTCTGGTGTGGACCGCGCTGGACCTTGGCAATTACGCACAGGGACAGCCGCGCGCGGGGCTGCGGGGCTTTCCGCTGGCGGTCCTGGGCGTGGTGGCGCTGCAATTGCTGTATGGTGCGTGGATGGCGGGGCTGAACGCGGGCTTCGTCGCGGGCGGCGGATGGCTGAACAGCTGGCCATTGATGCAGGGGTCGTTCTTTCCCGAAGGCGTCGACTGGTCGCTGGGGGCATGGCATGCGTTTACGGCCGATCCGTTCATGGTGCATTTCATCCATCGCTGGTGGGCATGGATCACGGTCGGCTTCCTGATCGTAATGGCGCGCCGGTTGCGCGCGACACAGCGGCCCATTTCGGTCGCGATCCATATCGTTTTCGGCAGCCAGATCCTGCTGGGCATCGCGACCGTCTGGTCGGGCGTGTCGCTTTGGGTGGCCGTCGCGCATCAGCTGTTTGGCGCGCTACTGGTCTGCGTGACGGTATGGGGCGCGCACGCGATGGGCTTTCGCGACCGCATGCCCGGCAGTGTGATGCGGTGACCGGCGCGGATGCAGCGCTGATCTGGTGCCCCTTCGCGGATGAGGACAGCGCCGCCGCCATTGCCGGACAATTGCTGGACGAAGCCCTGATCGCCTGCGCCAATCTGCTGCCGGTCCGCTCGCTCTATATCTGGAACGGTGAGCGGGGAGAGGGCCGGGAATGTGCCGCCCTGTTCAAGACCCGCGCCGACCTGCTCGATCGCGCCATCGCGCGGCTGGAAGCAGTCCATCCCTATGACACGCCTGCCATTTCGGGTTGGCGCTGTGACGGAACCGGCACTTCGATGCGGGAATGGCTGGCGACGATCTGATCCGGTCGCATTTGCCGCGCGCATCGCCGCAGCGTTCAGCATTTGTGAAGCATATTCCGATAGGCCTGATGCCGGATCGTATCACCGACAGGACCTATCACCCTATGTTCCAAGAGCACGCCCGCGCGCTCCGCTATCTGACATGGCTTGCCGCCGGGCTTTTTCCGTTCGGCATCATCATCGAAAGCCTCAAGCAGGGCGGCGGGGAGCCTTTGCCCGTCTATGCTCTGCTGGCACTGATCGGGGTGCTTTGCCACGCGAACTGCCATGCCGAATGGCGGGCGGACAAGGGGATGGCGCGACCTCCACGGGGCGGCTGAACGCCCCGCCAAAAGCTGCACGGTATTATTTTACCTCTCTGCAATCGCGCAGTTTCGCTTGACTTGACGCGCCCGAACGGCAAAAGCGCGCCCACTTCGCGCCGATGCCGAATCGTTTCGGTCTGCGCGGTGCATGAACAATTCAACCAAAGGAACTGAAAGCCATGAAGGCGCTCAGCACCCAGACCCGGTCGATCAAACCGGCCGAGGTCGAAAAGAAATGGCATATTATCGATGCCGAAGGTCTGGTGGTCGGCCGTGTTGCCACCATCATCGCCAATATCCTGCGCGGCAAGCACAAGCCGAGCTTTACGCCCCACGTCGATTGCGGCGATCACGTCATCGTGATCAACGCCGACAAGGTGCGCTTCACCGGCAACAAGCTGCAGGACAAGCGTTACTACAAGCATACCGGCTATGCCGGCGGCATCAAGGAAACCAGCCCCGCCAAGGTGCTGGAAGGCCGTTTCCCCGAACGCGTCCTTGAAAAGGCTGTCGAGCGTATGGTCCCGCGCGGACCGCTGGGCCGTCAGCAGATGAAGGCCCTGCACCTCTATGCCGGCACCGAGCATCCGCATGACGGGCAGCAGCCCGAAGTGCTGGACGTTGCCGCCCGCAATCGCAAGAACAAGGTTAGCGCGTGATGGCCGAGAACGAAGTCAACGATCTGTCGGACCTGAAGGATCTGACCAACACTGCCGAACTGGCCGACGCTGGCGAAGAAACCGTCGCGCCTGCCGCTCCCGCCGCGCCGCTGCGCGACAAGGAAGTGGACCAGTATGGCCGCGCCTATGCCACCGGCCGTCGTAAGGACGCCGTGGCCCGCGTGTGGCTGAAGCCCGGCACCGGCAAGATCACCGTCAACGGCCGCGATCAGGAAGTGTATTTCGCACGTCCGACCCTGCGCCTGGTGATCAACCAGCCTTTCCAGGTTACCGACCGCGAAGGCCAGTACGACATCGTCGCCACCGTCAAGGGTGGCGGTCTGTCGGGTCAGGCCGGCGCCGTGAAGCACGGTATCTCGCAGGCGCTGTCGCGCTTCGAGCCCGCGCTGCGCAGCACCGTGAAGGCCGAAGGCTTCCTCACCCGCGACAGCCGCGTGGTCGAGCGTAAGAAGTACGGCCGTGCGAAGGCACGTCGTAGCTTCCAGTTCAGCAAGCGCTGATCCGCTACAAGCTTACGCCAAACGGAAAGGGCGGCACCCGTACGGGGCCGCCCTTTTTCGTTGGTTCGCTGTTTCCCGCGGTCAATGGACCGGCGGGTCTTCTGCCGGAACGCGCCCCACCGGTGCCACCGGCTCGTCCGGTTCGCGCGGGGGCATGGCGTCTTCGGGCACTTCGTCGATCTGCATGTCGCGCGTCGGCACTTCTTCCAGATTGCGGACGACCACATCGAACGTCTCACCGTCCCAGTGCAGCTCGTTAAAGCTGGGCGGGGTCGAACGGACGCGCTGGGACAAGGTGCCCGCGCCGATCATGCGGATCGGGCCATTGGGCGTGTCGGCCACCATGTCGAACGCGTCGTGCACATGGCCCGACAGCACGGCCACCACCTTGCGCTTTGCCAGTTCGGCCAGCGCGTGATTGCCGCCCTTGGTCAACGCCTTGCCGCGCGTCCCTGCCTCTACCAGCGGGTGATGGCAGGCGACCGCGACCTTCATGCCCGAAGGCAGGGCGTCGATGGCCTTCAGCGTCTTTTCCAGCTGGTGATCGGTGACAAAGCCATAGCTCCACGGCCAGCGCGGCTGCGCACGCGGCGCGGTGTTCAGCGACACGATGGCAAGGCCGGGCAGGTCGATCTCGGCCTCCACCTTGTCCTTCATGCCGTTGAACCGGCGATAGGGGTCGGTAAACCGTTCGAACAGGTTGAAATAGGGCATGTCGTGATTGCCCACTTCCACCGTCACCGGCGCTTCCAGCGAATTGATCCACGCCGTGGCCGCATCGAATTCGCGGTGCCGCGCGCGCATCGTCAGATCGCCGGTGATCGCCACCGCATCGGGCTTCATCCGCGCAATCTCGGCTTTGGTCCAGTCGATCGCGGCCTGATCGACCAGCCCGAAATGAATATCCGACAGGTGAAAAATCAGCGCTTTTGTGCCGCCCGCCATCACGACGCACCCGTGGCGATCAGGTCCACGCCGCAGGTGCCCAGCGTAAAGCGCAATTGCGCGGCGCCATCCTGCCGCTCGCCATCCACCAGCAGCGGGATTGCGGTGCCGTTATCGCCTGTGGCCAGCATAGTCGTGAAATTCCCCAGATCGTCATGCGGCCCTTCGCGGAAATTGCGCCGCAAAATGGCCAGTCCCTGCCGTGCATAGTCGACGATCCCTTCGGCATAATAGCCCTTCACGGAAAAATTCCCGTCTTCGGGCGTCAGCATCAGCAAGGGATAGCCTTTCGCCCTGCCCGCTGCCGGTTCGGTGCAATGGACATGCGCGCCTTCGGTCGATTCGCTGACCGCCTCGACCGTTTCGCCAACCATGGCGGGCACATCCAGATCGCGCATCGCCTCGCGCACGTCGCCCCATGCCGTGGCGGGGCCCGCCAGCAAACCGGCCAGCGCCATGTGATCGCCGCAACGCACGGTCGACAGGCGCACGCGGCGCGCATCGCCGGTGACGACAGCATCGACGATCTCCTCGCTCGACCTTGGACCGTGCAACCGGATCGACAACAGGTTCATCGTGCCCCCCGGCAGCACCAGCACCGCGCCGCCCCATCCGTCCAGCGCGGTGACCAGCGCATTGACCGTGCCGTCGCCCGCGAAAACGGCGACCGTTCCGATCCCTGCCGCGTCCAATTCGGCCGGGGTCGGCAAATCCTCGTCCGGAAAGGCGATCTGCCGCGTCAGGCACAAACCCGCCCGTTCGCACCGGTCGGATAGCGCATTCAGCGCATCCTCGTCATTGCTGCCGCTGGCCGGATTGGCGACCAGCCAGATATTCTGGGGTTCTGTCATAGCCCTAAATCGCCGGAACCGGCCGTCGGGTTCCCGCCCGACCGCCTATACGCGCCGCGTGATGATCAGCCACGCCGCCAGCGCATTGGCGATCGTATAGCCGAAATAGGCCAGCGCCGCCCCGCTGCCCCCCGCACCGTCAGTATTATGGGTAACCAGCATTGCCGCCGTCAGCAGCAGATATTCCACCAGCAGGCCGAACCGTCCGCCCAGCATATGGACGAACCATGGCAACTGGCCCAGCAGCGGGTGGCCGCTTTCCAGCACCGCCTTGTGCATCGCGAAATTGCCGACGCCCAGCACGAAGAGAAGGATCAGAGCCACTTTGCGTGCTTAACGCGAACTTGCTCGCGATGGAAACCCACCAGTTCGGACCCGCGATTCGCCTATGCGAATCTTCCAGCGTGTAACCTTTCTGTAAAACTTCATGTCGTTCGCCGATCGGTGTCGGTCGTTCATAGACGGCGAATGCCGCTGGCAGACCGGTCGCGCCGCTTGGCAGAGCGATTGCGGCGGGGCGCGGGCAACTCCTCTATCCAGAATAGCGAGGCACCGGAGAGCACCGGAGAGCCGCAGTAGAAGAGGAGAGAAACCCATGAAGAAACTGATGATCATGGCTGCACTGCCGGTTCTCGCCATGGCCGCCCCGCAGGTTGCAATGGCCGAGGAAGCGAACACCGCAGTCGTGTCCTATGCAGGGCTCGATCTGACGACCGAAGCCGGCCAGACAGAGCTGAAGAAGCGCCTCGACCGCGCCGTCACTTCGGTCTGTTCCGATTTCAAGGGCGGCAGCTCGGCGGCAGAAGCCAGCCAGCGCACCGCTTGCAAGAAGATCGCCCTGCGGAAGAGCGAACAGCAATATGCTTCCGCAGTAAGCAGCGCCCGTTACGGCGGCTAATCCCGAGCCGTTTGTAAATAGCCGGTCCGGTTCAGTCCCCCGGGCCGGCTATGCCTTCCGCCAGGGCGGCGGACAAGAACACGACATTTCCCCTGGGCCGGCCATTGCGCCGGCCACTTTTTTGGTTCGCCGCACCTTGCCAGACGGGACGGCGGTTAACGGCCCGCCATCGATTTCACCGATTTCAGAAAGGTGCGGCCGATCCGCACCGGTTCCTTCTCGCCCAGTTCGGCCGACCACACGCCCAGCCCGTCATGGCGCAGGCCCGTGATCGTATCGCGCCGCAGAATGGTGGACCGGTGGACGCGGATGAATTTCGCAGGGTCGAGCCGCTGTTCGAGCGATGTGATCGTTTCCAGCAACAGATGGCTGCCGCCCGGCACATGCAGGCGCACATAATCGCGCTCGGCATCGATGCGGTGCACTTCCTCGACCCCGACGCGCAGCAGTTCCGAGCGGTGGGGCACCCAGAATTCGGAAATCCACGCCTGCCTGGGTTCAGCGCCGGTGGCCGAACCGGTCCCCCGGCGCGCCAACGCGCGCGCAATCGCGCGCTCCAGACGGTCCTGCGCGACCGGTTTCAGCACATAATCGACCGCATCGAGGTCGAATGCCTCTACCGCGAAACTGTCATGCGCGGTGACGAATACGACCACGGGCCGCTCTGCCGGATCGGGCACGACCTCGGCAATGCGCCGCGCGACTGACAGCCCGTCCGCTTCGGGCATGGTCATGTCGAGCAGGATCAGTTCGGGTTTCAGCGCGTCGATCATGCGCAGCGCCGCCGCGCCGTCGCCTGCGGTGCCAACAATGCGCAGGCAATCGAGCCGCGCGCAGATGACCTGCATGCGTTCCACTGCCAACGGCTCGTCATCGACGATCAGCGTGGACAGGATCTGGCTCTCGCCCGATCCGCCGCCCGATCCCTCGGTCATTCGCTATTCCCCCCGCGTATTCTTCTCCAGCGGCATGCGGATCACGGTCCGCCAGCCATGGCCGGTATCCCCGCTGACGACCGAGACATCCTTGCCAAAGCGGGTCTCAAGCCGGTTGCGGACATTGGCGAGCCCGATGCCGAACCCGTTCCTGCCGCCCGCCGGATTGCCCGCAGATGAATCGCTTGCCCGCTGCGCGCTCTTTTCGCCCGAACCGGGGCCATTGTCAGCCACCGTTATGACAAGCCGCCCATATTCCTCGATCGCGGAGATGAAGATAGTGACGGGCCGGTTGACCGGCGCGACGGCATATTTGACCGAATTCTCGATCAAGGGCTGCAGGATCATGCCCGGCACCAGTGCCCGCTCAAGCTCTTGCGGCACGTCGATCGCGGTCCGCAGCCTGTCGGGAAAGCGCACCGCCTCGATCTGCAGATACAGACGTTGCAGCTCGATCTCTTCGGCCAGCGGCACATCGCCGACCGGATCGCCGGACAGCGACCGGCGATAGAATGTGCTGATCGTCTGGATCATCGTTTCGGCCTGTTCGTTGCGATCGGTCATCACCAGCGCCGACAACGAGTTCAGCGTGTTGAACAGGAAATGCGGATTGACCTGATAGCGCAGCGATTTCAGCTCCGCCGCCTTGGCCGCGCGCTTGTATTCGCCCTCGCGCCGTTCGGCGGCACGCGCATGTTCGGCCTGGGTCATGGCGAAATACAGCGCGGCCCATGCCAGCAACAGGAAATAGCGGCCCAGCGCGATATCGGTCAGCTGCACCCACAACAGATTGCGCTGCATGTCCTTGTCGATGACAATGGGATCGCCCCCGGCCTCACCGTCTTCTACGGCTTGCTGCATCGCCTTTTGCACTTCGGCGGGAAGCGCGGGATCAAGATCGTCCAGATCGTCGGGGATTTGCGGAATATCGACCAGTATATTGCCCGTCTGGTCGCGCCGGACGGTCACCCCCTGATCCTTGTTCATGCGATAGACCGCGCGCTCCTCAACCTCGCGGAACACTTCGGTATTGATCGCGGCGAGCAGAAGCGAGGCCGGCAGGGCAGCGACGAAGGCCACGGCGAAGCGCAGCCACAGCCGTTTATTGTCGAACCCGCGCAAGAGCAGCCACAGAAGCACCGTCACCGCAAGGCTGGCCAGAATGACCACAAGCCGCAGCCACAGCATTTCCTGCTGGAATTCGAACCCGATCAGATAGCTGCGCGCCGTCGCCAGCAGGTAATAACATGCCCAGAACGCCACCATGGACAGCAAGACGCTGACCAGCGGAACGCGCGGTTGATCCTCTTCCAGACGGTCGTAATCGGTGTTTTCCATCACCCTATGCATAGGGCGCAGCGGTTAAGCGCGCCATAGGAAGCAAGTCGCCGGTCGAACACGATCGGCGCTTGGTCGAAGACGGGTGTGCCAAGGGGGCAAAATTGCGCCCCTTGGCAAGAAACCGGCCCTGCAATGGGTCTCAAGCCGCTCCTGCCCTAGGTGGCAGGCAGCAAATGTTCCTTGGCGATCTTGTCGCGCCACACCAGCGGAGCCAGCGTATGGACATTGTTGCCCTCGCTATCGACCGCGACGGTTACGGGCATATCCTCGACACGGAACTCGTAGATCGCTTCCATGCCAAGGTCTTCGAAGGCGACGACCTTCGCATCCTTGATCGCGCGCGCCACCAGATAGGCCGCGCCGCCGACCGCCATCAGATAGGCAACCTTATGCTTCGCGATCACCTCGGTCGCGCCCTGCCCGCGTTCGGCCTTGCCGATCATCGCGATCAGGCCAAGGTCGAGCATCATGTCGGTGAACTTGTCCATGCGGGTGGCCGTGGTCGGACCGGCGGGGCCGACGACTTCGCCCATCACAGGATCGACCGGACCGACGTAATAGATCGCGCGGTTCTTGAACTCGACGGGCAGCTCCTCGCCCTTTTCCAGCATGTCGGCAATGCGCTTGTGCGCCGCATCGCGGCCCGTCAGCATCGAGCCCGACAGCAACAGCCGGTCGCCGTTCTTCCAGCCCTGCACTTCCTCGCGCGTCAGATTGTCGAGGTCGACACGCTTCGCTTCCTTCGACGGCTTCCAGCCCACATCGGGCCATGCCGACAGATCGGGCGCGGGAATATAGGCCGGACCGCTGCCGTCCAGCGTCAGATGCGCGTGGCGCGTGGCGGCGCAATTGGGGATCATCGCGACCGGCTTGTTCGCCGCATGGCACGGCCAGTCGAAAATCTTGACGTCCAGCACGGTGGCAAGGCCGCCAAGACCCTGCGCGCCCACGCCCATGGCGTTGACCTTGTCGAAAATCTCGATCCGCAGGCGTTCGATATCGTTTTGCGGACCGCGCGCCTTCAGCTGGCCCATGTCGATCGGGTCCATCAGGCTCTTCTTGGCCAGCTTCACGCAATGTTCCGCCGTGCCGCCGATGCCGATGCCCAGCATGCCCGGCGGGCACCAGCCAGCCCCCATCTGCGGGATCATTTCCAGCACCCAGTCGACGATATTGTCGCTGGGGTTCATCATCTTGAACTTCGACTTCGCCTCGCTGCCGCCGCCCTTGGCCGCCACGTCGATCACGACCGTGTCGCCGGGCACCATTTCGACATCGAGCACGCAGGGCGTGTTGTCCTTGGTGTTGCGGCGGGTGAACGCCGGATCGGCCAGCACCGAGGCGCGCAGCTTGTTATCGGGATTGTTATACCCGCGACGCACGCCCTCATCGACGACGTCCTGCAGCGATTTGTCGGAATTGAGGCGGCAGTTCTGGCCCCATTTCAGGAACACGTTGACGATGCCGGTATCCTGACAGATCGGGCGGTGCCCCTCGGCGCACATCTTAGAATTGGTCAGGATCTGCGCGATGGCGTCCTTGGCGGCGGGGTTCATCTCGGCCTCATAGGCCTCGCCCAGCGCCTTGATGTAGTCCATCGGGTGGTAGAAGCTGATATATTGCAGCGCATCGGCGATGCTCTCCACCAGATGTTCTTCCTCGATCACCACCATTTCCGACATGCGCGTGCCTTCCCGTTTCAGAGCATAAGGGTTCCGGCGCGCTGTAGGGACAAGGCGGCGTCCTGCCAAGTCGCTCCGAAGGAGCAGAACCGGTCCGCCCGTCATGCCGCTCGCGCCTCTTGGCGATCATGCCGCAATGCACTAGAGCAGCGCCGTTGGCGCAGGCAGTTCATCGTGAATGGGCCTCTCGCGCCGCATATCACCCATTCCCGGCCCGAAAGACGGGCGCGATCCGCGTGAGAGAACTTCCCATGGCCAGTGCCGCGACCACCCAGCCCGAGCAGCCCGCAGCGGGCGACACTTTCGCAATCGCTCGAAAGGCGATGATCGACAGCCAGTTGCGCCCCAGCGGAATCACCGATCCCAAGGTGCTGGCCGCGATGGGCAGCACCGCGCGCGAACACTATGTCTCCGCCGACCAGCGCGACATCGCCTATATGGACCGCTCGGTCCCCCTGGGCGAAGGACGCGCGCTATCGGCTCCCTTCGCGCAGGCGATCCTGTTGCAAACCGCCCGCCCCGCCGGAACGGACAAGGCGCTGCTGATCGGCGGCGGAACCGGCTATCTCGCCGCGCTGCTGGCACCGATGGTCGCTTCGCTCGACGTGGTGGAAAGCGATGCGCGGCTGTCGGGCGCCGAAGGTGCAAAGGCGGGTGACTGGCACAAGGGTGCGCTGACGGCGGGTTACAAGAAAAACGGTCCCTATGACCTGATCCTCATCGACGGCGCGGTCGAGGCTTTGCCCAAGGCGATTGCCGGCCAGCTTGCCAACGGGGGCCGCGTGGTCACCGGTCTGGTATCGCGCGGGGTGACCCGCCTTGCCATCGGCCGCAAGGCCTCGGGCGAGAGCAATGCGCCGGTGGCGCTGCAACCGCTGGCGGAAACGGGCATGCCCGTGCTGGCGGAATTCAAGGAAGAGAAAGGCTGGAGTTTCTGATGCCATCCAAGGGAGGGGTTACGGTTTTGAAGGGCGCACTGCTTGCCTGTGCGGCCGGATCGATGCTGGCAGGCGCGTTGCTGCCGTCGGCTGCGCATGCGGACACGCTGCGCGGCGCGCTGGCCAGTGCCTATAACACCAACCCCACCCTGCTCGCCGCGCGGTCCGATTTGCGCGCGATTGATGAGAATGTGCCGATCCAGAAGGCCGATGGCTTGCCCGATATCGGCTTGCAGGGACAATATTCGGAAAATCTGAAACAGGGCGAAAACTCGCTCTCGGCCCCCGATCGCATATTGTATTCCAGCGTAGAGCTGAGCGTGCCGATCTATTCGGGCGGGGCAGTCAAGAATTCGGTGCGCGCCGCCAAGACCCGCGTTCAGGCAGGCCGCGCCGACCTGCGCGCGACAGAGGCGTCGGTGTTCAGCCAGGTCGTCGCCGCCTATATGGACGTGATCCGCGACGAAGCCGTTGTGCGGCTCAACCTGCAGAATGTCGACGCGCTGGGCGTCAACCTCGAAGCGACCAGCGACCGGTTTGAAATCGGCGATCTGACCCGCACCGATGTCGCCCAGTCCGAATCGCGCCTTGCCATCGCGCGCAGCGATCTGACCACGGCGCAGGCGAACCTGATCGGCAGCCGCGAACGCTACATCCAGCTGATCGGCGACACGCCCGACGCGCTGGAAGCGCCGCCCCCGCTGCCGGGTCTGCCTTCGGATCCGCAAGGGGCCGTCGCCGTGGCGCTGGAAAACAATCCCGACCTGATCGCCGCGCGCGAACGCAGCCAGGCGGCGCGTTACGATATCGAAGTGGCCGGATCAGGGCGCCTGCCGCGCGTCTCGCTGTTCACCGGCGGCGATTACACCGATTATATGGGCACGCTGGGCAATGGCATCATCGGTGCCGATTTCGCGCAGAGCGAAACCTCGGCACAGGCGGGCGCACGGCTGAGTGTGCCGATCTTTCAGGGCGGCCGCCCCGCCGCGCAGGAACGGCAGGCACAGGCACGCGCATCCTCGGCGTTCGAGACTGAGATTGCCATCGAACGCGACGTAATCGCGCAGGTGCGCAGCGCCTATACCGCGTGGCGCGCCTCGAACGAGGTGATCGAATCGGCCAGCGCCGCCGTATCCGCCGCGCAGCTTTCGCTGGAAGGCGTGCGGGCCGAGAACACGGTCGGCAACCGCACCATCCTCGACATTCTGGATGCCGAACGCGAATTGCTGTCGGCAGAGGTGCAGCTGGTGACTGCCCGCCGCAATGCCTATGTCGCCGGTTTCGCGGTTCTGGCCGCGATGGGCATGGCAGAGGCGGACGACCTCAACCTCGATGTCGGACGGCCGCTTTACGATCCCTCGGTCTATTACGAATCGGTCGACGATTCGATCTTCGACTGGCGATTCGAACCGGATCCTGTGGCCGAAGCCACACGTACCGTTGACACGCCCGCTCAAGACGCGACAATCCCCGCGGACTAAACGCGACGGGGATCATGGCATGGCGCAGAAGGACGGCGAGGCATCGGTCGAAGATATTCTGCGATCGATCAAGCAGGTAATTTCGCGGGAAGACGGGCCGCGGCGCTCGGCTGACACTTTCGCGCGCGACGCCGCGCGCGAGAATGGACAGCCCGTGCCCGAACGGCCCGCCAGCTTCTCGCCCTATGCGTTCCAGCGCCATTCGCCCTTTGGCGCGCGCGGGAACGAAGCGCCGCCCGCCGATCTGCCAGAGGAAGCGGAGGACGAAGGGCGCACCGACGTCTTCGACCTGCGCAGCCTCGACAGCGACGCGTTCGAGGTCGATGAGCCCGAGACGACAGAACCCGGTCCGCCGGAACACCCGGCTACAGAACCCGAACCCGCACCGATCGTGCTGCATGCGCCCGAAACCGTGGCCGAACTGCCCGAAACGGACAGCGAGCCGGACGACGACGCCTATACGCCCTATGTCGAAGAGGCATTTCCGCCCGTCGGCGAGGATGATGACGGGGATGATGACGGCGACAGTGGCGACGACAGCGACAGTTACGCTGCCCCCGTGGACGTGGCGGACCATGAAGAACCGCTCGATCTCGCCGCAGTCGAACCGGAACCGGCGCCCGAGCCCAACCCCGAGCCGGAACCCGCCCCGCAAACCGCCGCCGAAGGATTGATCGCGGGGGCCGCCGCCGATGCGCTGCGCAACCGTTTTTCCGCCTTGCAAGAGGCGGCGAGCACGTCGACCGGCCAGGTTGCCGCCCCTGCCCCCGCCAATCCGCTGGAGGATATGGTGCGCGAGATGATGCGCCCGATGCTCAAGCAATGGCTGGACGACAACATGCCGGGTCTGGTCGAGAAAATTGTCGAGCGTGAAATTGCCCGGATCACCGGACGCCTCTGACCCTATGGATCATGCGGATGATGCGGACCCGGAACTAACCGTCCGCCCGCATGTCGCCGTACCGCAAGCCAGGGCCACGCTATCCGCGATTGGCGGCGGCGCGCCGTTTACGCGGCATATCTTCCTGTGCGCCGACCAGACCAAGCCGAAATGCTGCCCGATGAAGGCCGGTCTGGAAAGCTGGGACTATCTGAAAAAGCGGCTGGCCGAACTGGGGCTCGATCGCAAGGGCGGCATCATGCGCAGCAAGGCCAATTGCCTGCGCGTCTGTGCCGCGGGGCCGCTGGCGGTCGTCTATCCCGAAGCTGTCTGGTACTGGGGTTGCAAGCCGCCGGTGCTGGAACGGATCATTCAGGAACATCTGGTCGGCGGCGTGCCGGTCGAAGACTATCGCCTTTATCCCGCCGACGAGCAGCCGGCATAGCCAAAGGGGCGGAACTAACGCCGTTCGGGATCGTCGCTCCAGAAATCCTTTGCCTCGTCCCCCATGCGGTCGTCGATCGCCGCATCGTGGCCCGTGCCGTTCGACAGGAACACCAACCCCATCAGCGCGGCGACCAGCATCATCATGAAACCGATGCCCAGCGTCCACGCGATATAGAAATGGATCGACAGCAACCCGTTTTCCGCCGTCAGCCAGCCCAGCACCAGCACGATGGTGGTCAGCGTCAGCGCCAGCATGAATTTCATCATCCGCTTATAGCGGGCCCATGCGAATTGCGCGTTATGCGGATCGTCGAGCGGGGAACGGCCAGTCATGCGCCGTTAGATGGCGATTGCAACGCGTGCTGGCAAGCGGGACCGATCAATGGCATTATGGCTTCGTCGGATCGGCCCAACGCATCACAAGCGGGGCATTCAGATCCCGCGCGAACCGGCTGGTCCCCGTCTGTTTAACCGGGGAAGGAAAGCCTATGAGCATCAAGCAGATCATCGCCCATCGCGACGCGGGCATCGTCAGTTGCCGCGCGGACCATACGGTTGCCGAAGCCGTCGCCCTGTTGCGCGGCCGCAGGATCGGGGCGATGCCGGTGATCGACGAAATGGGCACGGTGCAGGGGATATTCTCCGAACGCGACGTCATCCGCTGTCTGGATGAAATGGGAGCCGATTCGCTCTCTGCCCCCGTCAGCACGGCGATGACATCACCGCCGGTCACGGTCGATTCGGAAATGTCCGAACTCGATGCGCTGGCATTGATGACGCGGCGGCGGATTCGCCATTTGCCCGTGGTCGATCAGGGCCGCATGGTCGATTTCATCTCGATCGGCGATCTGGTGAAAGCCCGCATCGACCAGATCGAACAGGAAGCGCAGGACATGCGCGCCTATATCCGCAGCGCCTGACATCGCATTGCGGTCATGGTCGCCGCCGCGCATGGCTTGCCGCGCGCGGTGGTGCGCCCTATCTGTAGGGCATGGAAGAACAGCCGATCCAGCTAAGCCCCGCCGCCGCCAAGCGTGTCGATCTGATTGCCCGCAAACAGGGCAAGCCTGCGATCCTGCGCCTTGCCGTCGAAGGGGGCGGCTGTTCGGGCTTTCAATATCGTTTCGGCCTGACCGATGCGATAGAGGCGGACGATGTCTCGGTCGAAACGGACGGGGTGACATTGGCGGTCGATACGATCAGCCTCGATCTCGTGCGGGGCAGCGTGGTGGATTACGTCGAATCGCTGGGCGGCGCGGCGTTCAAGGTCGAAAATCCGAACGCGGCGGCCGGATGCGGCTGCGGTTCCAGCTTCGCCGTCTGATCGCCGGTTCCGCATGAAGATCGCCAGCTTCAACATCAACGGGGTCAAGGCACGCCTGCCCCGCCTGCTCGAATGGCTTGAAGAAACGCAGCCCGACATTGCCTGTCTGCAGGAAATCAAATCCAGCGACGAAACCTTTCCCGCGCATGAGTTCGAGAAGGTGGGATACACCCCCATCTGGCACGGGCAAAAGGGCTTCAACGGCGTGGCGATCCTGTCGCGCGGCGACGAACCCACGACCGAAGTGCTGCGCGGCCTGCCGGGAGACGACGAGGATACGCATTCCCGCTATTTGGAAGCGGATTACAGGGGCGTGCGGATCGTGTGCATCTATCTGCCCAACGGCAATCCGGTGCCCGGACCGAAATTCGATTACAAGCTGGCGTGGATGGAGCGGCTACGCAACCGCATGGCCGAACTGCGCGCGGATGAAATTCCCAGCATCGTGTTCGGCGATTACAATGTGATCCCCGAAGACAAGGATGTCTGGTCACCGCAGGCGATGGCGAGCGACGCGCTGATGCAGCCCGAATCGCGCGATGCGTTTTTCCGGCTGATCAATGATGGCTGGACCGATGCGATCGACCTGCACCACCCGCGCGGCGGCATCTGGACCTTTTGGGATTATCAGGCCGGCGCGTGGCAGCGCGACCACGGTTTCCGCATCGATCACGCACTGCTGTCGCCCGAACTGGCCGACCGCCTGGTCGCCAGCGGCGTCGACAAGAGCTATCGCGGGCGCGAAAAGGCCAGCGATCATACCCCTGTATGGGTCGAATTGCGCGATTGATCTTCCGGTAAACGAGAAAGGGCCACCGGCCACGATAGGGGGGACTGGCCGGTGGCCCTTTGCGCATCCGGCCCTTTGGGGGGACAGGCCGGTGCGGGGGAACTGTGCTGCGCGGATTCAGCCGCGATCAGCGATAGAAGATATGGTTATCGATCTGCGCCAGACGGGTCATCTTCCGGCTCCAGCGCGGACGGACATAATTGGCATGGAAATACAGGGCGCCCTCGGCCTCGCTTTCCCAGCCATTCTCATCGGCAATCAGCGCCAGCTTCTTGGCGCGCTGCCATGCGCGGCTCGACCTGTTGATCGCGGGCATCGATTTGCCGCGAACAAAGCTGAACTGGTGCCGCTGATAGACCACGCCGCAATAGCTCGACGGGAATTTCGGCGATTCGGCGCGCGCCACGATTACGCGGGCCACGGCCAGCTGACCCGACAGCGGTTCGCCCTTTGATTCGTGATAGATCGCACCGGCAAGACAGTTCAGCTGCTTGTCGAGGCCCTCGGGCGTGGGAAGGCCCGCCAGATAGTCGCCAAGATTGGCAGCCATCGGCACGGCAGCCTGCGTCTCGACCTCTGGCGTTTCGGGGATCGTCTGCACGACCGGCTGCGAAACGAAACTGGGTGCGGGCTGATCGTCCTGCTGGGTGGTGACGGATTCCGCCACGCTTTCGATCGCTTCCACGGGAACATAATCGCCCATTTCAGCGTAAGCACTCGTGCCCTCAAATCCGAAGAGAGCGATTCCTGCCATGACAGCCAGCGACAGCGCGCTGGCGCCTTTAACCTTACGGCCCATTAATTACGTCGATCGAATGCGGTGAACGCGCCTGTCGCAAGGTTTCGGCGGGCCTGCACCCCGGGGGATGCGTTTATCTGGCCTGCCGGAAAGACCCTTGCCGGTCGTTCCCCGTCTGCGCGCTTGCCATGCGGTGCCGATATGCACGCCATGACTGCCTACGCCCGTCCGTTGCGGGCGCTATCTGTGTTTGTGGCGAGAATGTGTCAACCCGCGGGTTCCCGATTAAGGGATAAAACGTTCCGCCTGTGCGATTTCGACATCGATAATCCAGCAATCCGTGTCCTGATTGCCACGCTTGCTTAGATAGTCAGAAAATTCCCGTTCTTTTTCAATGGGTTCTTCGCGCGTTTTGGTCCATTTCCGGTTACCGTCCAGATCGGGCATCCGTTCATAAAGACATAAATTGTCGTGCTGGTGGCGCGTTGCGATCAATATGGTGCCCGCGTCGCGCTCTCCCTTGTGCAGGATTGTTGCGAAACCGCCGGCATTATTTACGGATCTTACAATGCCCGAAACCTCGATATGGGCGGGCAAACGGGCATTCATCGCCCTATTCGCCCGAATCGGGGCCGGTCGATTCGGCCATGCGATATCCCGGCAGGCCCGAAAGCGGGATCTGCGACCGCATGAAAGTGCCCGTTCCGCGGCCCACTTCCTCGCCCTCTTCGTCCAGCAGCCGCGATTCCGCCACCAGCACGCGGCGGCGGCCGCTGATCCAGCGCCCCTCGGCACGGATCTGCCCGCCCTTGATCGGGCGCAGGAATTGCAGGTTGAACGATGTCGTCAGCAGGAACCGGTCGCTGATCAGCGTATTGGCCGCATAGAACGCGGCATCGTCCAGCATCTTGAAATAGATCGTGCCATGCGCCGCGCCGGCGGCATGGAACACGCTTTCGTCGATGTCGAACAGGATCGTCGCGGCACCCTCCCGCTCGATCGAAAGGGTCGAACGGAAGGTGCGATTGATCGGAGCCGAGGCGTAAAGCCGCTCCAGCGCGCGCCAGTGCAGCGCCGCGCCATCGCCCGAACCGTCAGGCAGCATCCCGCTCGGACACATTGGCAAGAAGCGCATAGACCGCTTCGTCGCCCGGGGCTTCGATCAGCCGGTCGCGCATGCGATCGTCGCGCATCGTGCGGCTGATCGCGGCCAGGGCATGCAGATGCATCGCCCCCGCTTTTTCGGGCGACAGCAGGCCGAACACCAGTTCGACCGGCATGCCATCGGCAGAATCGAACGAAACCGGCGTCGCAAGTCGCATGAAGACGCATACCGGCTGCGACAGCGCATCCAGCCGGGCATGCGGGATCGCGGTGCCGCGCCCGAAACCGGTGCTGCCCAGCTTTTCCCGCTCTTCCAAAGCTTCCAGGACCGAGGACTGGTCGAGCCCGTACACAGCGGCAAAGCGCTGGGCCAGCGCTTCCAGCACGCCCTGCTTGTCCTCTGCATCGCAGCTACCGACAGCTGCGGGATCGAGTACGAATAGCGATGTCATCGTTTCGGTATCATCATTTCTGCGGCCCCATGCGGGACCATCCCAGTTCCGAATGCCCGTATCTGGCCGGGCGGCGGCCTGCAATGCAGACCCGTCGCGAAGGGTGCCATTAAAGGGCAAAGCCCCCTGCGTCGGCGGCTCCATCGCACAAAAGGCTTGGCAAAATGCTAAGCCCGCCGCGCAAGAGCAGAATCGGCAGGGGGGCCGGAAATTCCCGATCCGGGTGCGACTATGTCCCGAAATCAGCTGGTTGCGTTGGGTTCAACCCATCCGATCGTCCCGTCGGAGCGGCGATAGACCATATTATGCCGTCCAGTGCCAGCATTTTTAAAGAATAACGCGGGCGTATCGCGCAGATCCAGCATCATCACCGCATCGGATACTGATGTTTCGGGAATATCGGTGCGCGTTTCGGCGACAATCGCGGGCGCATCGCTCGCTTCGACTTCTTCGTCGCCCGTTTCCGGTTCGGGACCGGCAAAGACCGTATAGGCCGCGACTTCTTCGCGAATGGCGTGATCGGCCTGTTCGTGCCGGTCTTTCAGACGCCTTTTATACCGGCGCAACTGCTTTTCGATCTTGGTCACAGCCTGATCGACAGCCTGATGCGCTTCCTGCGCCTCGCCATGGCCCTTTACGATCAGGCCCTGCATCACATGGGTCACGATGTCGGCGGTAAAGCTTTCATGCGGTCCCCGCCCTAATGTGACCTGCGATGAAAGCGCTCGATTGAAATATTTTTCGACGATTCCCGTAAGCCGTTCCGAGGCGTGTTCCTGAAGGGCTGCACCGGTTTCGACCTGGTGACCGGAAACGCGAATATCCATCGACTACTCCTTCGTCTTATTCTCGCCCCGTATCGTGGCGGGGGGCTTGCCGCCATTCGGGTCGCCGCTCAGCGCCTCCTGTTCAGAGGCTGGGCGACGCCCATATCCCAGATGGGGTCGGTCAGTGTCGCAATAAAGGCCGAATGTGCGGCCAATTCGTCCTCGCTTGCAAAATGCGGGCGCGGTTCGCGGAAAGGCCGGTCGACCTGCACCGGCGCTGCGGCGGCCCGTGCGACCGGCACTGCCGCCTCTGCCGCCAGCTCCAGCCCGATCTGCCGCCCGCCCGTCAGCTCGACATACAGCTGCGCCAGCAATTCGGCGTCGAGCAGCGCGCCATGCTTGGTACGGTGCGAACGGTCGATGCCATAGCGGGTGCACAAGGCGTCCAGCGACAGCTTTGCCCCGGGATGCTTGCGCCGCGCGATGGCGACCGTATCGACCATGCGGTCCATCGACACGGCCATGCGCTCGCAAAATTCCAGCTCGGCATTCAGAAAGCCGAAGTCGAAACCCGCATTATGCGCGACCAGCGGCGCATCGCCGATAAATTCGAGCAATTCGTCCACACGCTCGTGGAAACGCTGCTTGTCGGCCAGAAAAGCCTCGGACAGGCCATGCACGGCCTCGGCCTCGGACGGCATAGACCGGTCGGGGTTGAAATAGGCGTGGAACACGTTTCCCGTGGCCACGCGGTTTATCATTTCGATGCAGCCGATCTCGACAAGACGGTCGCCGTTACGCGGGTCGAGGCCGGTCGTCTCGGTATCGAAGACAATCTCGCGCATGGGCATTTTATGCGCCCGACGCAGCCTATAGGCAAGCATAACCGGCATCAGGAACGAAGCTTTGCCGCGGCGCATTTTACCGTCATGCCGCCTGCGACACTTACTTGCGCTTATGCGTGATTTCGGCTGGATCCGCGCCGAACCGCATGGAATCCATGTGATTCCCTGCGACGCATGGGTCGATCCGGCCCGCGCGGTCGATCGCGCATTGGTCACCCATGGCCACGCCGATCACGCGCGCGGCGGGCATGGCCGCGTTTTCGCCACTTCAGAGACTCTGGCGATCATGGGGCTGCGCTATGGAGTCGCGGCAGAAGGAATCGCCGTGCCCTTACGCGAATCCGTGGATCTGGGCGGCGGCGTCACTGCCAGCTGGCATCCGGCCGGCCATGTGCTGGGCAGCGCACAGATCCTGCTGCAACATGCGGGGGAGCGGGTCGTGATCACCGGCGATTACAAGCGCCGCCCGGACCCGACATGCCCGCCGTTCGAAGTGGTGCCCTGCGACATCTTTGTGACAGAGGCGACCTTTGGCCTGCCGGTTTTCCGCCATCCGCCGATCGAGGAAGAGATTGCCAAGCTGACCGATGCGCTGGCCGCCGCGCCCGACCGATGCGTCGCCGTCGGGGCCTATGCGCTGGGCAAGGCGCAGCGCGTGATCGCGGAACTGCGGCGGCTGGGCCATCACGATCCGATCTATCTGCATGGCGCGCTGGAAAAAATGTGCGCGCTGTATGAGGATCACGGCATTGCGCTGGGCGAACTGCGCCCTGCGACCGCGGCCGACAAGGACGAGATGCGCGGTGCCATTGTGGTCTGCCCACCATCGGCGCTGAACGACCGGTGGAGCCGCCGCCTGCCCGATCCTGTCACGGCGATGGCATCGGGCTGGATGCGCGTTCGCCAGCGGGCGCGCCAACGCAATGTCGAACTGCCGCTGATCATTTCCGACCATGCCGACTGGGACGAGCTGACCGCCACGATCGCGGAAGTGAACCCGCAGGAAAGCTGGATCACCCACGGGCGGGAGGAAGCGCTGCTGCGCTGGTGCCAGTTGCATCAACGCCGCGCGCGGGCGCTGGCTCTGGTCGGGTATGAGGACGAAGATGACTAGGGGGGAGGACTGATGCAGGCTTTCGCTGCCCTCCTCGACCGGCTGACCTATACCGGATCGCGCAATCGCAAGCTTGAGCTGATTGCCACCTACCTGCGCGATACGCCCGATCCCGATCGCGGATGGGCGCTGGCGGCCTTGACCGGAGAGCTGGATTTTCCAGCCGTAAAACCCGCGACCATCCGCAATCTGCTGACCGAGCGAGTCGATCCGGTGCTGTATGCCCTGTCGCGCGATTACGTGGGCGACACGGCGGAAACGGCCAGCCTGCTATGGCCCGAACCCGCCAGTGGGGCCGAACCCGCCATGGCCCCCGAAGCCGCGCCGTCGCTGGACCGCACCGTCGCGCTGCTTCGCGGGATGACCCGCGCGAATGTGGCGGTGGAGCTGCCGCGCCTCCTCGACCGGCTGGACGCGAACGGGCGCTATGCGCTGATCAAGCTGGCGACGGGGGCGATGCGGATCGGCGTGTCGGCGCGGCTGGCGAAAACCGCCTTTGCACAAGCGTTCGATGTCGCGGTGGAGGATGTGGAGGAATATTGGCACGGGGTCGACGCGCCCTATGCCGCGTTGTTCGCATGGGCCGCCGACGGCGCCGATCCGCCGCGCCTCGACCTTGTCCCGCTGTTCCGGCCGTTCATGCTGGCCCATCCGCTGGAAGACCGCGAAGTCGATCTGGCGGATTATGCCGCCGAATGGAAATGGGACGGCATCCGCGTGCAAGTGGTGCACACGGCCGGAAAAACCCGTGTTTATTCGCGCTCTGGCGACGATATTTCAGACACATTCCCCGAAATAGCGGACGCATTGCCCTTCCCCGCCGTGCTCGACGGCGAATTGCTAGTCCGCGGCACCCATCAGGGCGGCGAAGAAGGCGGCGCGGCGAGTTTCAATGCGCTTCAGCAAAGGCTGGGCCGCAAGACCGTGTCGGCCCGAATGCAGCGCGAATATCCCGCATTCGTCAGGCTTTACGATGTGTTGCTGGCCGATGATCAGGATTTGCGCGAACTAGGCTGGAGCCAGCGAAGGGCTGCGCTGGAATCTCTCATGAATCGGCTGGATGATGCTAGATTTGATCTGTCATCCGTGATTCAAGCAGCGGATTTCGCTACACTTTCCGATTTGCGTGATAGATCGCGTGATGATGCGATCGAGGGCATCATGCTGAAAAAGCGCGATTCGCCCTATGTCGCAGGCCGCCGGTCGGGGCTGTGGTACAAGTGGAAGCGCGATCCGCTGCTGATAGACTGCGTGTTGATGTATGCCCAGCGCGGCAGCGGCAAACGGTCCAGCTTTTACTCCGATTTCACATTCGGCTGCTGGAACGGCGATCCCGAAGATCAGGGCAACAGTGGAGGCGCCGAATTGCTGCCGGTGGGCAAAGCCTATTTCGGCTTTACCGACGAGGAGCTGAAATGGCTCGACCGGCATGTCCGCCAGCACACGGTGAACCGCTTTGGCCCGGTGCGAGAGACGGATAAATCGCTGGTGCTCGAAGTCGCCTTTGATTCGGTTCATGCCAGCAAACGGCATAAATCGGGGCTTGCGATGCGTTTCCCGCGCATCCACCGCATCCGCCGCGACAAGCCTGCGCATGAGGCCGACCGGATCGAGACCCTGAAAGCGCTGATCAGGGACTAGAGATCGCGCGCCAGCCGCGCTGCGATCCGTTGCGCCGCCCTTCCATCGCCGAACACTGTGCTGGGTTCGGGCATCGGGGCGGCCAATGCGTCTTGCGCCCTGGCCAGCATCAATCCGGGATCGGCCCCTACCAGCGTGGCGGTGCCCGCCTGCAAGGCTTCGGGTCGCTCGGTCTCTGCCCGTAGCACCAGCATCGGGCGGCCCATGGCGGTCGCCTCTTCCTGCACACCGCCGCTATCCGAAACGATCAGCCGCGCGGCACGCATCAGCCGCAGGAAAGCGAAATAGCCCAGCGGCTCGACGATCCGCACATGCGGCACACGCCCAAGCATGTCGCGCAGTACCGCGTTTTCTTCTCTGGGATGTAGCGGGAGGACCAGTTCGACCTTCTCGCGCGCAGCCAGCGCGCGCAGCCCTTCGGCAATGGCGCGCAAATCGCCCTCGCCATGTTCGCGCCGGTGAACGGTGGCGAGCACGATCGGCCGTTTGCCCGCACGCGCGATGACTGGCACGGCTTCCGCCCCCAGCGTGTCGTCCGCATCCAGCCGCCCCAGTGCCCAATGCAGGGCATCGATCACCGTATTGCCGACTTGCTCGACATGGGCGGGCGATACCCCTTCGTTCAGCAGCGCCAGTTTCGCTGCGGCGGTCGGCGCGAAATGCCAGCGCGCGAGCCGCGATATCATCCGGCGATAGGCTTCCTCGGGCCATGGCCGGTCGATCTGGCCGGATCGTAAGCCTGCCTCGACATGGGCGACAGGAATCTGGCGGTGAAACGCCGCCAGCGCACCCGCCAGCGCCGTGGCCGTATCGCCCTGCACCACCACCGCGCGCGGGCATTGCCGGTCCAGCGCGGTGCCGATCGAGGTGGTCAAACCGGCCAGAAGCGCGCCCAGATCGACCACATCGGGGCGCAAAAGCTGCTCGTCCGGCGCAATCTGCGCGGCATCCAGCACGCTGCGGCCCAGATTTTGATGCTGCCCGCTGTGGCAAAAGCGCGGCGACACGACCCCGCCCGCAGCCAGTGCCTGCATCACGGGGACAAGTTTGATGATCTCCGGACGGGTTCCGGCAACAACCAGCACGGACAAGGCTGCGACCCTTTATGAAAGACTTAGCGCGTGTTTTGAATATGTTCGGAAAGTGCAGCGGCATGGGCGCGGCCATTCTCGACATAATGGTCGATACCCTCGGCCATGTCCGCCAGCGCGGCATCGGGCAGTTCGCGCACCAGCTTTGCCGGACGCCCCACCCACAACTCGCGCGGGCCGATCCGCTTGTTTTCCGTCACCATGGCCCCTGCCCCGACCATGGCTTGTTCGCCGATGACCACGCCGTTCATCACGATGGCACCCAACCCGACAAAGCCGCCACGCTCAATCGTGCAGCCGTGGATCATCGCCATATGGCCGATCAGCACATCTTCACCGATGACGGTCGGCCAGCCGGCGGGTTGCGCGGGTTTCGGGCTGTCGCAATGGATGACGCTGCCGTCCTGCACATTGCTACGCGCGCCGATGGTGATTGGGTTCACGTCTGCGCGGATAACGCAATTGTACCAGATGCTCACATCGGGTCCGATCTCCACATCGCCGATGATGCGGCAACCCGGTGCGATAAAGGCTGTGTCGTCGATGCGCGGGCTCTTGCCGTTGATCGCCATGATGGTGACGTCGGGGCGGTTCATAGACGGTCCTCCCATTGCTGGCGCGTGATCGACCATGCGGCGATATCCTTGGCCCATGCTGCATCGCCTTCGGCCTTGAAATCAAGGTCTTCGCGCCGTTCCATGCCCAGCCGTAGCATCAGGCCCCAGCTGGCCGTATTTTCCAGCACCGTCAATGCGATAACATGCGGTGCTGCAACATGGTCGAAGGCTGCGCCCATGGCCGCAACGGCTGCCTCTCTGGCAAAGCCGTGGCCCCATGCATCCTGTCGCAAACGCCAGCCGAGCTCAAAATCTCCGATGGGCCCGGGAACCAGATTGGCTCGTTTCAATCCGCAAAAGCCCAGAATCTCACCAGCCAGCGGGCCATTGTCCGCCTTCCGCTCGACAATCCAGAACGTAAAACCGTGATCGCGGCGATAGGCCTCCAGCCGGTCCAGCATCGCGCCGGCCTTTTCATCGTCCAGCACGCCGCCCAGCCAGCGCATGACGGCGGGCGTGTTGGTATGGCGCAAAAAGGGTTCGCGGTCTTCGGGCATCCAGTCGCGCAGGACCAGCCGTTCGGTTTCCATCCGGAAGGGCGCGCGCCCGATGGTCATCCCAACAGCTTTGCCGCCAGCGGCGCGTGATAGGTCAGCACCCCGCTTGCCCCCGCGCGTTTGAACGCGGTCAGCGTTTCCAGCACCAGTGCGTTGCGGTCGCCTGCTCCGGCGGCGGCAGCAGCCTCGATCATCGCATATTCGCCGCTGACCTGGTACGCGAAAACGGGGACTTCGAATGTGTCTTTCACGCGGCGCACGATATCCAGATAGGGCAGACCGGGCTTGACCATCACGCTGTCCGCGCCCTCGGCCAGATCCAGTTCGACCTCGCGCAGCGCTTCCTCGCTATTGGCGGGGTCCATCTGATAGGTCTTCTTGTCGCCCTTCAGCAGGCCGCCCGAACCGACCGCATCGCGGAACGGCCCGTAAAACGCGCTCGCATATTTGGCGGCATAGGCCATCAGCTGGACATTGGCATGGCCGGTTTCCTCCAGCCCTTCACGGATCGCGGCGATGCGTCCATCCATCATATCGGACGGGGCAACGATATCCGCGCCCGCATTGGCCTGATTCATCGCCTGCTGCACCAGTGCATCGACCGTGGCGTCGTTCACCACATAGCCCGCTTCGTCCAGCAATCCGTCCTGCCCGTGGCTGGTATAGGGATCGAGCGCCACATCGGTCAGCACGCCGATTTCCTCGCCGCAGGCATCCTTGATCGCGCGGATCGCGCGGCACATCAGATTGTCGGGATTATGCGCCTCGGTCCCTTCGTCATCGCGCAGACCGGCAGGCGTATTGGGGAACAGGGCCAGACACGGAATGCCAAGCTCCACTGCCTCTTTCGCGCGTTTTGCAATCACGTCGACCGATCCGCGCGATACGCCGGGCAGCGAGGCGATATCCTCGACCACGCCGGTCCCTTCGGTCACGAAAACCGGCCAGATCAGATCGGCCGGGGTCAGCACGGTTTCGCGGTAAAGCGCGCGGCTCCATGCGCTGGCGCGGGTACGGCGAAGGCGTAGATTGGGATAGCTGCTCATGGATAAAGCCTCTGCCCGATGCGCAGGCGCTTGGGAAGAGGTCCGCAGTCTAGCCGGGCGCGTTCGACAGGCGGTCGGCTTCGCGCTCCGGCTCCGCGGGCTGGGCACTTGCCTGCACCAGCGGTTCCAGCGCGGCCCCCGGCTTCACTTTCTTCAGCTCGACCAGCTGGCTGCGGAACTGGCGCAATTCAGCGGCGGACAGCTGTTGCCGTACCACGAAATCGACCGAGGCCGGATTGATCACCCGCCCGTTCCGATACATCTCGTAATGCAGATGCGGGCCGGTCGACAGGCCGGTCGACCCGACATAGCCGATCACCTGCCCGCGCTTGACCCGCTGGCCGCGATTGACGGCGATCCTGCTCATATGCGCATAGCCGGTGGCCAGCCCTCCGCCATGGTTCAGCTTTACGAAATTGCCGAAACCGCCATTGCGCCCCGCCATGATCACCGTGCCATCGGTAACGGCAAAGATCGGCTGGCCCGATCGCGCACGAAAGTCGAGGCCGTTATGCGGGCGGCGAATTTTCAGGATCGGATGGCGGCGCATGCCGAAACCCGAACCGACCGCGCCGTTTACCGGCTTGATCAGCCCTTCGCGTAATTCGCCTTGCCCGTTGGCATCGTAGAAACGGTTGTCCTTGCCCCAGCGCAGCAATTGGGCGCGCGGCGATCCGCGGCGGTCCAGCCCGGCGTAAAGCACATCGCCGACCTCGACCTCTCCGGTCTCGGCACGCTTATAGGCGATGATCATGTCGAATGTGTCGCCCGCACCGACTTCGCGATTGATATCAAGCGCATCGCCAAGGGCCTTCAGATATTGCTGAACCGACTTGGCCGGTGCGCCCGCCGCCCGCGCGGCGCGATAGAGGCCCGATCCCACCGTGCCGGTAATGCGCAGCGGCGTATCGTCCACGCGGATCGCACGACGTTCCAGCGCCAGCGGCCCCCCTTCGCGCGCGACTGCCAGTTCCAGATCCAGCCGCGCACGAAAGCTCAGCCTTTCCAGCGGGCGGGGCTGGCTGGGAGTGGCACGGCGGCCAAGGCGGATGTCAAAGCTGGTACCGGTGGCAATCTGGTCGAGCGGCAGGCTGCCGCCGATCAGTTCCTCGACACGCGCGGCATCGTTCCCGCTGACACCTGCGCGGCGCAACATCGCGGAAAGCCTGTCGTCCTTGCCCATGGTGGCGGTCAGTTCGACGACCGGACGTTCAGGGGCGTTCGCCAGCGGCACGACCAGCCGCGAGGGCCCCATGCGCCGCCCGCTATCCGCCCCCAGAGCCAGCGGCGTGATGATCTGGCTGCGATATTCGTCCCGCTCTTCCTGAGTCAGGCGTGACGGGGCAGCTGCCTGCAGCGCCGAGAAATCGGGCCAGAACGCGAATGTCACGATGATCAGCGCGACCAGCAGGCCCAGCGATCGGAACCAGCGCGCGCTGCCGATATCGGCGCCAAGATCGCCGACCCATTTTTCCGCCAGAGTCCTGTCATCGCCGTTCGCGCGGAGTGCCTTTACCACGCTGCGGCCATCGCTTGCTTGCGTCATATCCGTCCGGGCATTCAAGTTCGGGCCAAACCGGGTCCGGCCATGTGTCATCTGCCATATCTCAGCGGGCGCAGATCCCGTTTGCACCATCGCTGGCCATGATCCTGCTTCGCCGAAACTTAATTCCCGCCCAAATTCGCAGACGGATCGACGAACGGAGCCAAGTTTGCGGCAAGTCGTTGGATTCGTTCCGCTTGGGGATTGGCGATGTGCGCTCTCTTGCGGCTGCGATGATGCAATGCCACATTGTCCATGCGATGAGTTCGCCCGCGATCAAGGCCGTTCTGGGCCCCACCAACACCGGCAAGACGCATTTGGCCGTCGAGCGGCTTTGCGCCCATTCCAGCGGCGCCATCGGTTTTCCCCTGCGATTGCTGGCGCGCGAGGTTTACGACCGCGTCGTCGCGATCAAAGGCGCTGACAATGTCGCGCTGATTACGGGCGAGGAGCGGATCGACCCTCCCAACGCACGCTGGAAGCTGTGCACGATGGAGGCGATGGACCGCGATGCCGATCTGGCCTTTATCGCGATTGACGAGGCGCAGCTGGGCGCGGATCGCGAGCGCGGCCATGTCTTCACCGACCGTTTCCTGAATACCCGCGGTCGCGAGGAAACGATGATCCTCGGCTCCTCCTCGCTGATCCCGATGGTGCAGGCGCTGGAACCGAAAGCGGAAATCGTGACCCGCCCGCGCTTTTCGACGCTGAGCCATGCGGGGCCGGTCAAGCTGTCGCGCTTGCCCCCGCGCAGCGCCGTGGTCGCCTTTTCGGCAGAGCAGGTTTACGCCGTAGCCGAAATGCTGCGCCGGTTTCGCGGCGGGGCGGCTGTCGTGATGGGCGCGCTTTCACCACAGACGCGAAATGCGCAGGTCGAAATGTTCCAATCTGGTGAGGTCGACTATATCGTCGCCACCGATGCGATTGGCATGGGCCTTAATCTCGACGTCAATCACGTGGCCTTTGCCAGCCTTGCCAAGTTCGATGGCGAACGCCGTCGCCGCCTGACCATTGCGGAAATGGCGCAGATTGCGGGGCGCGCGGGGCGGCACCAGACCGATGGCACATTCGGCGCGCTGGCAGGCGAAGGCGGGGCCGAATTCCGCGATGACGAGATTTTCGCCATCGAAAATCACAGCTTCCCGCCCTTGCAGCGCCTGTATTGGCGCGATGCGCGGCCGCGTCTGGATTCGCTGCGCACCCTGATCGAGGATCTGGAGACGGCGCCCGACCATCCCGCCCTTGCCGCCGCGCCCGAAGCGATCGACCTGACCGTGGCGCGCATGCTGTCCGCCGAACCCGCCATTGCGCAGGCGGCCCAAGGCAAGGCGATGGTCGGCCGGTTCTGGGATGCCTGCTCGCTACCCGATTTCCGCCAGCTTGGCGCGGAGCATCATGCGCGTTTCGTGGCACGGCTGTGGCAGGACCTGTCTACCGGCACCGGCCATATCGCGCATGATTTCGCTGCCGCCCGCATTGCAGAGCTGGACCGCACGGGCGGCGATATCGGAACGCTGCAGGGCCGCATCGCCGCCATTC
Organism: Croceicoccus sp. Ery5; assembly: GCF_020985325.1. Taxonomy (NCBI): domain Bacteria; kingdom Pseudomonadati; phylum Pseudomonadota; class Alphaproteobacteria; order Sphingomonadales; family Erythrobacteraceae; genus Croceicoccus; species Croceicoccus sp. Ery5. The sequence continues at coordinate 3,770,001 of NZ_CP087587.1, read as the reverse complement.
GCAGCTGGTCCTATATCGCGCAGCGGCCCGACTGGCTGCTTCAGCGCGAGGAAATGGCCGAACGCGCGCGCGGTGTAGAACGCAAGCTGTCCGAGGCGCTGCACGCCCGCCTGACCGAACGTTTCGTCAATCGCCGCACGGCCGTATTGATGCGCAAGCTGGGTGCCGATGCCGGTCTTTTGCCGGTCACATTGGGCGAGCACGACAGCGTGCTGGTCGACGGCGAGGAGATCGGGCATCTGTCGGGCTTCGCCTTTCACGTCGATCCGCAGGCGCGGCTTGAAATGCGGCGGCTGTTGCTGGCGGCGGCGGAAAAGCATCTGCCGCGATTGTTGGATAAAAGGGCACGCGAATTGCTGGAAGACGCGGCGGAAGGCCGGAATATCGCCTGGAATGGCACGCATCTGGCGTGGAACGGGCAGAATGTGGCGCAATTGCGCGCCGGTCGGGACATGTTCCGGCCCGCAATTCGGCTTGAACCGGGTCTCGACCTGCTGTCGCCTGCGCGGCGTGCAGAGATCGAGGCAGCGCTGAACGCGTTTCTGGACGAGGAGTTGCAAACGCTCGATCCCTTGCGGCGCGTGGCGGAGGGGGCCAAGGAATTGTCCTCTGGCCCGGAACTGCGCGCCTTGCTGATCCGGCTGTCCGAACAGGGCGGGATTATCGACCGCGAGGAATCGGGTCTGGTCGATCTGTCACCCGAACAAAGGCAGATGATGCGCAGGCTGGGGGTAAAGGTCGGCGCGCTCGATATTTTCATGCCTGCGATGTTGCGCGCAAGATCGCTGGACCATTGGGCTGCGCTGGCACGGCTGGCGGGGCAGCATGTCGCGCCGGTCGAAGCGCAGATGCCTGCCGCCATGCCTGCCGCCAAGGGGTCGGCGCCGCTTGCCTATCGCAAGGCGGGCGATCGTTTCGTGCGGATCGATCTGGCCGAACGCCTGCTCCATGCCGCGCATCAGCGGCGCACGCGCTGGACCGATGCGGGGAAAAAACGCCATCGCCAGCCGCCCCGCTTTACGCTCGACCCCACGATGGCCCTGTCGATGGGCCTGTCGACCAAGGCCTATGCCCATCTTCTGCGTCTGGCGGGATTCACGGCCGATGCGCCGCCAGCGTGGCCCGAAGGCAAGTTCGGCCCACCCACACCGCCGCGCTGGCGCTGGCGTCCGCGCAGGGCGGGTGAAGCGCATGACGGCGCTGGCCAGCGCCATACGCACCGGAACACCGGCGACAATCGCAAGGCTGCGCCGCGCAAGAACGGCGGGCGCAACCGGCCAGATCGGCCCGCGCCGCGGCCAGTGGCGGGCAATCCCTTTGCAGAACTGGCGGAGCTTCTTTCATGACATTGCATGCAACCGGCGCCCAATCTTCGCTGCGGATTGACCGGTTGTTATGGATGTTACGGCTCGCCCACAGTCGCGGGGCTGCGCAGGATATCGTTGCCGCCGGACATATCCGCCGCAACGGCCAGCGCGTCACGCGCATGGCGCAACCCGTATGCGCGGGCGATGTGCTGACCGTGCCGGTGGGCCGCGCGATCCGCGTCATCGCGCTCGATTCGCTGCCATCGCGCCGCGGCCCCGCGTCAGAGGCGCAGAGCCATTACCATGATCTTGCGAACCACACGCAACAGAACCCAAGTGCTTGACGCGCAGGAATCGCGCCCATAGCAGACCGGATGCAACGTCTCTCAGGGATGGAATACAATGACCTACGTCGTCACCGATGCCTGCATCAAATGCAAATACATGGATTGCGTCGAGGTTTGCCCCGTCGACTGTTTCTATGAGGGTGAGAACATGCTGGTGATCAATCCCAGCGAGTGCATCGATTGCGGCGTTTGCGAACCCGAATGTCCCGCCGAAGCCATTCTGCCCGATACCGAAAACGGTCTGGAAAAATGGCTTGAGATCAACACCCAGTATTCCGCCGAATGGCCGAATATCACGATCAAGCGCGATCCCCCCGCCGATGCCGACGAGCATAAGGGCGAGGAAGGCAAGTTCGACAAATATTTCTCGACCGAACCCGGCGAAGGCGACTGATTCCAGCGGTTTAGGTCCACCGGTTCGGTGGAAAAAGGCTCCCTGTTAACCGTGCAAGTCACGGTTGACGCGGGAGTCTTGTGCGTTTTGCGCACAAGACTCGCTTTCACCGTCATTTTATGGTAAAAAACCCTACGGTCGGCGGAAATTACTCCGTCCGGCTTCGTCAGGAAAGGCGATTATTCCCGCAGGCACAGCTTCGCATTGGGCCGATCACTTCGGCGCAAGAAGGAGTTTTGGCCCCCCGAGACGAGGCGGCACCAGCCGTCTTTTCTATGCCAGAAGCTCCGGTCGGACTGCTGCGGGACGCATTGCCACAGAAAGGACTCTGCATGACTGCCAAGGCACTTGCCTTCGACGTCGGTGACTATGTCGTTTATCCCAAGCACGGTGTTGGCCGCGTTATCGAGCTTCAAAGCCAGGAAATCGCCGGCATGCAGCTCGAGCTTTATGTACTCCGTTTCGAAAAAGAGCGCATGACCCTGCGCGTGCCCGTGAACAAGGTCGAATCGATCGGCATGCGCAAGCTGTCGTCGGACAAGACCCTGCGCGAGGCGATGGATGTTCTGAAATCCAAGCCCAAGGTGAAGCGCACCATGTGGTCGCGCCGCGCACAGGAATATGAAGCGAAGATCAATTCGGGCGACCTGGTGTCGATCGCCGAAGTGACCCGCGACCTGTTCCGCGCCGACGACCAGCCGGAACAAAGCTATTCCGAACGTCAGATTTTCGAAGCCGCTTCCAGCCGCCTCGCGCGCGAACTGGCCGCGATGGAAAAGACCGACGAGCCGGCCGCACTCGCCAAGATCCTCGAGATTCTGAACGAATATGCGCCGAAATATTACGAGCAGCAGACCGCCTGATCGGCCTGTCGCATCGTAAGGCAAAGGGGCCGCCGGTTCGATCCGGCGGCCCTTTTTCGTTGGTTCGCTGTGCACGCCCCCGCCCGTTCATGTCATTCGCAGAGCGAAATCGCGCCTTGGCAGAGCACGGAAGGGCCAATGCTTGGAACGACTCGTTCCCATAGTGTATTGGTATCGTAATACAGCTATGGAGTTTGCAATGCCCAATAACCGGCAATTCGACAATCTTGGCGATTTCGTCTCGGCAATCGCGGGCGTCGCCATGACGAAGGCCTTTGCCAATCTGGATAATCTGGACATCGACCTGAAAAAAGTCGGCCCGTTCAGCGCCAATTTCGGGGAGAAGATGCGCGTCGAATGCGACAGCGGCGTCACGCTGGAACAGCTTGACCTCGACGATGCGGATATCCGCCATATCGCGATCCTCGGCCCCGACGATGTCACCATCACCAAGGGCGACGATCCTGCCATTCTGGTCGAGGGCGACGAGGATGTCGCCGATGCGATCCGTTTCAAGGTAGAGGATGGCAGGCTGGCCGTGATGCGCCTTGGCGGCAAGCGGCAGCACGGCACCGCCACGGTGCAGATCACCTTGCCCAAGCTGCGCAAGATTTCCCTCGCCGGATCGGGCAGCGTCACGTGCGATTCGATCACCGGCGGCAAGGCCAAGATCGCGGTGGCCGGTTCTGGCAATGTGACTTGCGGCACCATCGAGGCGGATCAGCTGAAAGTGCAGATGCTGGGCTCCGGCTCGATCAGCACCAAGGGCGCGGTGAAGAGCCTGTCGCTGAAGATCGCGGGTTCGGGCAATGCCAGCCTTGACGGGCTGAGCGCCGAGAGCGTGCATGTCAGCATGGCCGGATCGGGCAATGCCAGCTTTGCCAGCGACGGCGAGGTGTCGGCCAAGATGGCGGGTTCGGGCAATGTGACCGTCAAGGGTCGCGCGCGCTGCACCGTCAAGGGCATGGGATCGGGCAGGCTGGTCTGCGAACCGGCCTGATCGCGGTTTCGGGCGCAGGAGTTCATCCTTCGTCCATCCCGATCCGTCATGCTAGGCGGCATTCGAAGGAGAATGCCGCCATGCGATTGCGTGCTGTTGCCCCGATCCTACTGGCCGCCCCTGCCCTTGGCGGATGCGTCGGCACGGTGGTCGATGTCGTTACCCTGCCGGTAAAGGCCGCGGGCAGCGCGGTCGATGCCGTCACCACCAGCCAAAGCGAAGCGGACGAGAATCGCGGCCGTGAATTGCGCAAGCGCGAGGAGCGTCTGGGCAAGCTGGAACGCGAATACGCCGACGAAATGGAAGACTGCAATCGCGGCAAGGAAAAAGCGTGCGAGGAAGCACGCCGGATCTATGCCGAGATTCAGGACTTATTGCCGACGATCCCCGCCGAACCGCCGCAAGGCTGAGGGTAATAGCCTCCGGTCAGGCCGCGGCGCGGGAAAGCCGGTCGTTGATGGCAGCACCAATGCCCGATTGCGGTACGGGCGCGACCGCGATGCGCGGCTGCACGCTTTCGGCCCCGTGGTGCAGGCAGGCATAAAGGCGCGCGGCGGCTTCATATAAGTCGCCACCGGCCGACAGGTTGATGTCCCCCGCGATCGCGCCGAAACCGATGTGATATTCGTCCGCATTTGCCGTTTGCGCATTCAGACGCACGGGTTTGCCGGGCGCATAATGGCTGGCAAGCTGCCCGGGTGCCTCGATCGTGCCGCCTTGGGTGGTGGCGGCAGGTTCACTGCCCAGCACAGCGACGAGATCCTCCAACGCCACCGGACCGGGGCGCAGGATGCGCCAGCCGGCCGGATCCAGCGCGACGATGGTCGATTCGATCCCTTGCTGCGTCGCGCCGCCATCGATCACAAGCCCAATCCGCCCTTGCAGGGAAGTCCCCACATGCGCCGCCGTGCTGGGGCTGATCGCGCCGCTGCGATTGGCCGATGGCGCGGCGAGCGGAAAAGGACAACGCTGCAACAGCGCCTGCATCGCGGGATGCGCGGGACAGCGGATCGCAACGGTGGGCAATCCCGCCGTCACCGCATCGGCCAGCGGCGCACCGGCGCGGCGCGGCAACACCATGGTCAGCGGCCCCGGCCAGAATCGATCGGCCAGAATTGCGGCACGGCTATCGAACTCCGCCAGCCCGCGCGCGGCATCAGTATCGGGCACATGGACAATCAGCGGGTTGAAACTGGGCCGTCCCTTTGCGGCATAGATCGCCGCCACCGCCCTGTCGCTGTCTGCGCGGGCTGCCAGGCCGTAAACCGTCTCGGTCGGCACAGCGACAGGCTCGCCCGCCTCTAACGCGCTGACAGCGCGTGTCAGCGCTTCCTTGCCCATGGTCAGGATCAGGGGTGTCGTATTCTCGGCATTGGCAGCGCTCATGCGCCGTCGCTATAGGCTTGGCGTGCGAGCGACAAGATCATCCGTTCAGAAGCATTTTACAAACCCGAGGCTTTCCCAACCTATGTCCGATAGCGAAACCAATTCCCTGCTTGCCCGCATTGCCGCCGCGCTGGAACGCATCGCGCCCGCAGACGACAGGGCAAGCGATCCGGATGCCATGCCGTCCTATGGCTGGGACGGATCGGCACTGCACGGGCACGCCCGGATCGCCGCGCCCGCGCTGGAACTGATGCGCGGGATCGACCGGCAGCGCGACGTGATCGCCGATAATGTCCGCCGCCTTGCGCAGGGAGCCGAGGCGCATGACATGTTGCTGTGGGGCGCGCGGGGCATGGGGAAATCGGCACTGGTCCGCTCTTCGGTGGTCGCCGCCAGCGCGGCCGGCGATATCGCGCTGGTACAGGCGGCCAGCGATGCGTTGCACACGCTGCCCGCCTTGTTCGCATTGCTAAAGGGGCGGACGCGGCGCTTTCTGGTGTTCATCGACGATATCGGTTTCGACAATGAGGAAGATGCCCGCGCGCTGCGATCCATGCTGGAAGGCGGCGTAACACCCCGCCCTGCCAATGTGCGGATCGCGGTGACCAGCAACCGCCGCAATATCGTCGCCCGAACGCAGGACCAGCAGGACGACCCCGTCAATGCGCGCGACGATATGGACGATGCGCTGGCACTGGCCGACCGTTTCGGCCTGTCGGTCGGTTTCCATAAATGCGATCAGGACGAATATCTCGCCATTATCGCCGGTTATGCCGAACACTACGATCTGGACTGGAACATCGACGACACAGAGAACAGAAATGAGGCACTGAACTGGTCGCGCCGCCGCGGTTCGCGTTCGGGGCGCGTGGCGCGGCACTATATCGCCGAACTGGCGGGCCGCGCCGGACGGGTGCTCGATTAATCCTGTGCCGGTTGTGCGGCGGGCGTTCCGGTGATGCGCCAGATGATCCCCGCCGTATCGTCGCTAAGCAGAAGACCGCCCGCCGTACTCCCTCTTGCCGCATCCCACGCCAGCCATGTCGGGCGGCCGCGGGTGGTTTTCAGGTCATCGCCCAGAAAGCCCGACAAGACGGTCAGCGGTTTTCCGTCGACCGGATTGCCGCGATCGTCAAACGGTACGAAGATCACGTCGTAACCGGCTGGCGGCGAACGGTTCCATGACCCGTGCCGCGCGATAAAGGCACCGCTTTTATATGTCTCGCCCAAGGCACCGCCATTGGCGAATACCAGCCCCAGCGGCGCGACATGCGCGCCAAGCGCATATTCGGGCCAGCGCGTGTATTCTTGCAGATATTGCGGCATCGGCGCTTCCACCCGCTCGTCATAGGTGAAACGCCAATAGATCCACGGCCAGCCATATTGCGCGCCGATCGGAACATTGGTCAGGTAATCGGGCGGCACATCGGGGCCCAGCATGTCCCGTTCGTTGACCGTGGTCCAAAGCTCGCCGCTGTCGGGATTAAAGGCAAGCCCCATCGGATTGCGCAGACCCCCCGCGAACTTGCGATGGGTTTGGGTGGTGAAATCATATTCGTGAATCGCGGCGCGGCCCTCTTCCAGTGCCATGCCATTCTCGCCGATATTGCTGGCCGAACCGACGGTCACGTAAAGCTGGTTGCCATCGGGCGACAGCAACAGGTTGCGGGCCCAGTGATTGCCGCCACCGGGCAGCGCCATCAATTGCCATTCCTCGCCCTTGGCAATCGTGGTGTCGCCGGGTGTGAAGGGAAAGGACAGCACTGCATCGGTATTGGCAACAATCAGCCGCCCTTCGCGCACGGCCATGCCGAACGGCGATTTCAGCCCGTCCAGCAGCACACTCTGGCTGTCGGCCACACCATCATTGTCGGTATCGCGCAGCAACATGATCCGGTCGGGCGACGGATCGCCCGCCCCCGCCCTGCCCATCAACCAACCCGCGGCGCGATCGGTGAAATTGCGGGGTTTCGACGGTTGGCGATTGGTTTCCGCCACCAGCACGTCGCCGTTTTCCAGCACCAGTATCGAACGCGGATGCGACAGCCCCTGCGCAAAGCGGGTGACCTGCAAGCCTTCGGCCGCAACGGGTGCCTCGCCATCGGCCCAGCCCACAGGGTCCATTATGCCAAGCGAGGGGATCGTCTCCTCCTCGATCTCGGCGATCAGCGGATCGGTGCCGGTCAGCTCCTCATCACCGAATTTGGCCTTGTTAGGCTGCAGGAGATACCAGCCGATGGCGACGATCGCGACAATGATGATCGCGATAATGACAAGCGTTTTGCGAAGCGTTGCAGACATGGCGCGATCAATAGTCTGCCAGGGGGAAACCGGCAACGGCCCATTGCCCCCCATTGCCCATTGCTATTCGCGGTTGGAAGGGCGTAGAGCGCCGCCCATGTTCAGCTTTCAGCCTAGCGACCCCGCCGACAAGCCCCTCCGCTATCGCGAATTGTGCGAGGCTGCCGATGCCATCACCGCGGGCGAACCCGATGGCGTGGCGAATATGGCCAATGTCGCGGCGCTGATCTGGCATTTCGTGCCGGGTCTGAACTGGGGCGGATTTTACCGGTCGGTGGGTTCAGAGCTGGTGTTGGGCCCGTTCGTGGGTCTGCCCGCCTGTATCCGCATCCCGTTCGGCAAGGGCGTGTGCGGCACGGCAGCGGAAACCGGCGAGAGCCAATTGGTGCCCGATGTCCACGCCTTCCCCGGCCATATCGCTTGCGACGCTGCCAGCCGGTCGGAACTGGTCGTCCCCGTCATGCGCGGCGGCATCGCCATCGCCGTCATCGATTGCGACAGCCCCGAACCGGACTTCTTCGACGAGGATGATCGTAAGGGATTAGAAGCCCTTGCCGCCATCCTTTCAGAGCGGATCTAGATTTCGCCGCCCGTCAGGCGCTGGCACACCAGATCAAGCTGATCCAGCGTCTTATAGCGGATCGTGACCGTGCCCGACGCCGGATCGGCGTCGACCTGGATCGATACCGGCAATCCCAGCGCATCCTCCAGCTGCGTCTGGACGGCCGCAATATCGGCATTCTCCGGCCCGCGCGGTTCGCGCGCGACGCGCCGTGTCGGCTGCGCCGTTTCGCCCGCCGCCTGTTTGCGGACAAGCTTTTCGACATCGCGAACCGACAGCTTTTTGGCCACGGCCTTTTCGGCAATCGCCTCCGCCTCGGGGCAATTGATCAGCGCGCGGGCATGGCCCATCGACAGGGCGCCCTTTTCGACCATCACCAGTACCGGCTGGGGCAAGGCCAGCAGACGCATCAGATTGGTGACATGACTGCGCGACTTGTCGACGAGGCGGGCGATTTCGGCCTGCGCCATGCCATCACGGTCGGACAGCCGGTGATAGGCACGCGCTTCCTCCACCGGATTGAGGTCTTCGCGCTGAATATTCTCGATCAGGGCCAACGCGGTGACTTCGCGGTCATCCAGATCGCGAATAATTGCTGGAATTTCATGGAGTTGCGCCTTTTGTGCTGCCCTCCACCGGCGCTCACCCGCCACCAGTTGATAGCGCCCGCCACCCGCAGGACGCACGATCACCGGCTGAATCACGCCGCGCGACGCAATCGACGCGGCAAGCTCTTCCAAGGCGCCCTCCTCGAACTCGACACGGGGGTTCTCAGGGTGCGGCTCGATCGAGGCAATTGCCAGTGCGGCGAGTCCGCTGGTCGGGCCATCACTTGGGGGCGCAACATGCTTCGTGCTTTCCTGCGGGCGCGAAACCGGCTCTTCACGCTGGGCATCGCCAAGCAAAGCTCCGAGACCACGGCCAAGCGCTGCGCGGCGCTTTGCAGCAGGTTTCGTATCTTCTTTCGCGGCGGTCTTGCTCATGCCGCTTTCCTCCGTTTCGGCAACCGGTCAATCAATTCGCGAGCCAGATCCATATAGGCAAGCGAACCGGCGCAATTGTGATCATAGACAAGCGCCGGCACACCGTGGCTCGGCGCTTCGGACAGGCGGACATTGCGCGGAACGACGGTATCAAAGACCAGATCGCCCAATACCTCGCGCACGTCTTCCGCCACCTGGTCGGTCAGGCGGTTTCGCCTGTCGAACATGGTCAAAGTGATGCCGACAATGCCCAGCCCTTCGTTAAAGCGCTGCTGCACTTGCTCGACCGTCTGGAGCAACTGGCTAAGCCCTTCGAGCGCGAAAAATTCGCATTGCAGTGGCACCAGCAGCTTGTCCGATGCCACCAGCCCGTTCAACGTCAATAGGCCGAGCGATGGCGGGCAATCGATAAAGGCGATGTCGTAATCAGTGGTTCCATCCAGCGCGCTGCGCAGGCGCTGGGTCCGGTCCTGTGCATTCACCAGTTCAACCTCTGCACCCGACAGGTCGACCGTTGCGGGAACGATGTCGAGCAGCGGTATCGAGGTAGCACGACTGCACTCCTTCAGATCGAGGCCATCGAGAAGCAGCTCAAAACTCGAATTTTCGCGCTCGTTGCGGGGGATACCCAGCCCCGTCGACGCATTGCCTTGAGGATCGAGATCGATCAGCAAGGTCCGCCAACCCGATGCCGCGAAAGCCGTCGCAAGGTTAATCGCCGTCGTCGTTTTCCCCACACCACCCTTCTGGTTGGCGATCGCAATCACAATCATCGGCGCACCCCGTTTTTAGCCCGTGCCGGGAGTCTGGCTGGATCGATCCGTCCGATGACGATTCCCGATTCGTCATCTGTTATGGAGGGTTCCACGTGGAACGTGTCTTGCCAACCCGGTATCGTCTTCAACTCGTCGTTTGCACTGCGTCCCTTGGGCAAAATCCACAGGGTTTTCCCCGTCGCAAACTTTCGGGCCATGTCGAACAGCTTGGGCATGGGCGCAAAGGCGCGAGCCGTAATGACATCGAAAGTGCGGTCGGGAACCCCCGATACCGGTGCCGTGAGAACCTGCACATTGCTCAAGTCGAGTGCCACAGCCGCCCGTTCAAGCCACGCGGTGCGCAATGGTCGCCGCTCCACCAGCGTGAAGTTGCTGTCCGCCGCAATGATGGCGTTCACCAGCCCGGGCAGACCGGCACCAGATCCAAGGTCGATCCAGTCCAGTGATGTTTCACGTGGAACATGGGACAGGAGTTGCGCGCTATCCTGGATATGACGCGACCAAACGGTGGGAATGGTGGCCTTAGCGATCAGATTCTGCCGCTTCGCTTCATCCAGAAGCAATGCGACAAACCGGTCCAGTCGCTCGACGCATCCCTCATCGACTACCAGCACGTTACGGAGCCAATCGACGGCGACTTGTCGATCGGTGGGGTCAATAGTCATGCGGCACGATCTCGCAGCTGCTTACGCAAATTGACAACAAGCGTTGCCAATGCCGAGGGGGTCACCCCTGCCACCCGCCCCGCAGCCGCAACCGATTCCGGTCGGGCAGCGGTCAGCCGTTCTACCATTTCATTCGATAGCCCGGGGATCGCCGAATAGTCGAACCATTGGGGAATAAGATTGGCCTCGGCCGCTCGAAGATCGCGCAGTTCTGCATCCTGCCGGTCGAGATAGGGCGCGTAGAGGAGATCCTCTTCAATCTCGGCAAGCAAGTCTCTATCCGATGCAATGCCATCTTCCATGGCCCAATCGCCAATTCGACTTCGAACATCCTCGAACCGAGTCCATTCGCGCAGCGCCATTTTTCCGGGATCGCTTCGCACCGATGTTCCACGTGAAACAATTTCAGCCGGACTTAGGGGGCGATCAAGCCATTCCCTTACCCGATCACCCTCTTCTCTCCGACGCTCAAACCAATCGCGACGATCAGCACCAACACAGCCAATCTCTATGGCGATCGGTGTCAGCCGGGTCGTCGCATTATTTGCGCGCAGGCGAAGGCGGTATTCCGCGCGGGCAGTCAGCATGCGATAAGGCTCTGACACACCCTGGAGAGTCAGATCATCGACCATGACCGCCATATAGCTATTCGCGCGATCGAGTACCGGACCCTCGCGCTCCGCCACCTTGGCTGCCGCATAAAGTCCCGCCAGCAACCCTTGGGCGGCAGCTTCCTCATAGCCGGTGGTCCCGTTGATCTGACCCGCGCAATAGAGACCGGGAATATCCTTGACCTCCAGCTCACGGCTCAGGGCACGGGGATCGATATGATCATATTCGACGGCATAGCCTGGCTCGACAACGCGAACATGCTCCAGCCCCTCGATCGAGTGGAGCATGGCATGCTGCACATCCACCGGCAGCGAAGTGCTGATACCGTTGGGGTAGATCAAATGTGTGTCTAGCCCCTCCGGCTCCAGAAAGATCTGGTGACCGTCCCGATCCGGAAACCGATGGATCTTGTCCTCGATAGAAGGGCAGTATCGTGGACCGCGAGAATCGATTGCGCCCGAGAATAGAGGCGAACGGTCCAATCCCGAGCGGATCGCATCATGCGACTTTTCATTGGTGCGGGTGATCGCGCAGAACAACTGCGGGTTGGCCCGCCCTTTCGTAAGCGGAGACATCACCCAATGCTGCGAGTCCGAAGGCTGGCGTTCCAACCGCTGCCAGTCGATGGTTCGACCGTCCAGGCGTGGTGGGGTTCCCGTCTTCAGCCTTGCCATCGGTAGGCTGGCCTCGCGCAACTGCACCGCGAGCCGGTGTGCACCATTCTCGCCGATGCGTCCGCCTTCGAACCGCTCTTCACCACGAAACAAGCGGCCGCCAAGGAATGTGCCAGTGCAAAGGATCACAGCCTTTGCATTGATGATTGTTCCATCAGCAAGTTCGACACCTGTAACCGTGCCACCCCTGATGACGAGTGCGGCAACCTCCCCCTCCACTTCCGTGCAGTTCTTTGTTGCAGCAATCATCGACTGGATCGCTCGTCGGAACAGGGTCCGGTCGGCCTGCACACGAGGGCCCTGCACCGCGCTACCCTTTGACCGGTTCAGCATCCGGTAGTGGATCGCCGCCTGATCTGCCGCACGAGCAATCAAACCGTCGAACGCATCGACCTCGCGGACGAGGTGCCCTTTTCCCAATCCGCCAATGGCCGGATTGCAGGACATGGCGCCGGTCTTGCGCCGATCGAATGTGACCAAACCTGTCGACGCACCCATGCGCGCGGCCGCAGTGGCGGCTTCGCAACCGGCATGTCCGGCCCCGACAACGATCACATCGAAATCATGCATGCAGCCGCCTTACTACCGCCGCGCAACAGCGTCAAAGCAGAACCGAAGCCGAAAATGTTCCACGTGGAACATTTTCATTTGCCGATGCAAAACCGACCGAACAAGGCATCGAGCATATCTTCAGTCCCGGTGTTGCCCAGCAGCCGATCAAAGGCGAGCCGCGCCCGACGCAATCCCTCGGCGATCAAAAGTGGATCGGTAATCTGGCCACCGTCGCGTAACGCTGCAGTCGCCTCCGCGATCAGCGAGGCCTGACGGGCGTTCACCGCCAGCTGGCCCGGCTTCGGCATCGCTTCACGCGCGATTTCGATCAACGCGGCGCGCAGCCTCTCAATCCCCTCGCCCGTCACAGCAGATACATGGAACAATGCGCCTGACTCTACTGCACCGACAAGATCGGTCTTGGTCTGCACTTCCCAGCAACCGGCAGGCCCTTCGCCACCTGGCCCCAGCCACAAAACCAGATCGGCACGCGCCAGCTCCTGCCCCGCCCGCTCGATTCCGATGGCCTCGACCACATCGCCGGTCTCATCGCGTAAACCGGCCGTATCGACGAACAGAAACGGCACTCCGCCCAAAGCGATGGGCCGATGCAACGCATCACGCGTCGTGCCGGCGATGGGAGTGGCTATCGCTGCCTCTTCCTCAATTAAAGCATTGAAAAGGCTACTTTTACCCGCATTGGGCGGCCCGCCGATGGCCACGCGAAATCCCTCTCGCAATATCTCCGCGCGCGGTGCATCCAGCCAGTGGCTCAATTTCTCGGCCAAGTCGCTGCAATCGTTCGAAAAACCGGGATCGATACCCTCCGCATCCTCCTCGTCCGCGAAATCGATCGACGTTTCCACCCGCGCAGAGATCGCCAGCACCTCGTCACGCCATTCATGCACCATGCGTGAGAGTGCACCTCCGCTCAGCGCCTGTGCATTGCGCAATTGCAGTTCGGTTTCGGCGCTCAGCAGATCGGCCAGACCTTCCGCCTCTGCCAGATCGATACGCCCGTTGCGAAAGGCGCGCATGGTAAACTCGCCAGCCTCGGCCTGTCGCAGGCCTTCCAGACGGCCCAGAACCTGCTGCACGCGCGCGACTAGGGCGCGGCCGCCATGCAGGTGCAGTTCCGCGCAATCCTCACCCGTCGCCGTGGCCGGACCGGGCAACGCCAGCACCAGAGTCTCATCCAGCAGACTGCCATCAAGGGGATCGCAAAGCCGCATCACGCTGGCCCTGCGCCGCGGCGGCACGCGCCCGCCCAGACTATCCAGAACCGCCAACGCGCGCGGCCCGCTGATGCGGATTACCGCAATCCCCGCAGGCGGATTACCGCTCGACAGGGCGAAGATCGTGTCGCTGCCAGCCATGGGTCAGCCCCCTGCCCTTACCGGGGGCGAAGGTCCAGCATCAATTCAATTGCTGGGCTTGCTACCCTTTCCGAACGCAGCCAGCGCGCCGGTTTCCATCATCTGCTGGAACATCTTCATGCCGAACTCGCCCATCGGGGTGAATTGCTTGATCATGTCCTGCAGCTGTTCAAGATTGCCGGTGCCCTTCATCGTATTGATCAGCGCATCGACATAAAATTCGTTCGCCTTGGACACATCGGGCAGGCCGAGAAAGCGCCGCGCCTCTTCCGGCGAGCAATCGAATTCGACATTCACTTTCATCGGCTTTCCCCGTGGAGCAATTTCCGTTCTCATACGCTTTCACAGACGGGTGGCAAAGTCCAATCGCGCTTCCTATGCATTGGTTGCAGCCGCGCGCGCAAAAGGAGAGACAGCCATGGAATTCGCAGAAACGATCGCCACGCTGGAAGGGGACGCCAGCTTCGGCGCCTATGTCGCCCGTCCCGCCGGTTCGCCAAAGGCAGCCATCATCGTGATTCAAGAGATTTTCGGCGTAAACGCAGGCATCCGCGACAAATGCGACCGGCTGGCCGGCGACGGTTATCTGGCGGTCGCGCCCGATCTGTTCTTCCGTTTCGAGCCGGGCATCGAGCTTGACCCCGATGTCGAAGCGCAAATGCAGGAAGCTTTCGGCTATTTCGGTAAGTTCGATTTCGATCAGGCGGTCAAGGATCTGGAAGCGACGATCCACTGGATCCGCCTCGAACAGGGTGTCGCCAAGGTCGGCTGCGTCGGGTACTGCGCAGGCGGGCGGCTTGCCTATCTGATGGCGACGCGCACCGATATCGACGCCTCGGTCGGCTATTATGGCGTGATGATCGACCAGATGCTGAACGAAAGCCACGCCATCGCCAATCCGCTGATGCTGCATATCCCGACAGCCGATGGCTTCGTCGGCCCCGATGCGCAAAAAGCGATGCACGAAGGGCTGGACCCGCACCCCAAGGTAACGCTGCACGATTACGAAGGGCTGGACCACGGATTCGCCACCCAGTTCGGCAAAAGGCGGGACGAGGAAGGCGCACAGCTGGCAGACAAGCGCACCGCCGAATTCTTTGCCGCGCATCTGGATTAAGGCTTCCCTATGCAAAATCAGGCGCATTGGCGCAGTTCCGCCGATTTGCTGACCCGCTATGGCCTGCCACTGGCCTTGCTGTTGTTAAGCGGGTTGGCGCTGGCATGGGCGCCAATGCGCTGGCTGGCATGGGTCACATTACCCTTGCTGGCGCTGGCCTTGTGGGACTTCTTTCAGAAAAAGCACACATTGCGCCGCAATTATCCGCTGGTCGCGCGGTTCCGCTGGCTGATGGAGGATTTCCGGCCCTATTTCCGGTCCTATCTGATCGAATCCAATCTGGAAGGCCGCCCGTTCAGCCACGACCAGCGCCGCATCATCTATGCCCGTTCCAAGGGCCAGCTGGATTCGCATCCCTTCGGCACCGAACTTGACGTATATTCCGAGGAATATGAATGGCTTAGCCACTCCATCGCGCCCAATGCGGCCGCGCCGGAGGAATGGCGCTGTCAGGTCGGATCGGACCAGTGCAGCAAGCCCTACTCGGCGGCGCTGCTCAATATCTCGGCGATGAGCTTCGGCTCCCTGTCCGCGAATGCCATCATGGCGCTCAACAAGGGCGCGGCCGAAGGCGGTTTCTATCACGACACCGGAGAGGGCGGCATTTCACGTTACCACAGCGCGCATGGCGGCGATCTGGTGTGGGAACTGGGCAGCGGCTATTTCGGGTGCCGGAACAAGGATGGCAGTTTCGATCCCGCCCGCTTTGCCGACAGCGCCCAAACCGACGCCGTCAAGATGGTCGAGGTCAAGCTGAGCCAGGGTGCGAAACCAGGTCATGGCGGCATGTTGCCCGGTAGCAAGGTGACCGGGGAGATCGCCGAGGCCCGCGGCGTGGGCGTGGGCGAGGATTGTATCTCTCCGGCTGCCCATCCGGCGTTTTCCACTCCGATCGAAATGATAGAATGGTGCGCGACATTGCGCGATCTGTCGGGCGGCAAGCCGGTGGGCGTAAAGCTGTGCGTGGGACAACCGCACGAGCTGATGGCGATGGCCAAGGCCATGCTGAAAACCGGCATCACGCTGGATTATATTGTCGTCGACGGAGCCGAAGGCGGCACGGGTGCGGCGCCGGTCGAATTATCGAACCGCGTCGGCATGCCGCTGCGCGAGGGCACGATCATGCTGCGCAACATGCTGGTTGGCACGGGGCTGAAACCGCAAGTGAAGATCGCCGCGGCCGGCAAGGTGCATTCGGGTGCCGGTCTTGCGATGAATTTCGGTCTGGGTGCGGACTGGTGCAACGCGGCGCGCGCCTTCATGTTCGCGCTTGGCTGCGTGCAATCGATGAAATGCCACACCGACGAATGCCCCACCGGCGTCGCCACGCAGGACGCGACACGCCAGCGCGGGCTGGTGGTTGACGACAAGGCGGCACGCGTCGCCCGCTTTCAGCGCCAGACCCTGCACGGATTGCGCGAAATCGTGGTCGCCATGGGGCTCGACAATCCGTGGCAGATCCAGCCGCACCATATCCGCGAACGGATGAACCCGGTGCGCTCGGATTCGATGGACCGGTTCTACAGCTTCCTCGAACCCGGCGTGCTGTTGGAAGATGCCGATGCCACCCCCTATGCCCGCCACTGGAATGCGGCGAGCGCGGAGACGTTTCGGATGGTGGGCTAACCCGCCGCCGGATTACTGGTTCATCGTGGCGAAGAAGTCTTCGTTGGTCTTCGAATCCTTCATCTTGTCGAGAAGGAATTCCATCGAATCGATCGTGCCCATCTGCATCAGGATGCGGCGCAGGACCCACATCTTCGACAGCTGCTCCTTGCCGACCAGCAGCTCTTCCTTGCGGGTGCCGGACTTGCCGACATCCAGTGCAGGGAAGATGCGCTTGTCCGCGACCTTGCGGTCGAGCACGATTTCCGAGTTGCCGGTGCCCTTGAACTCTTCGAAGATCACTTCGTCCATGCGGCTGCCGGTATCGATCAGCGCGGTCGCGATGATGGAGAGCGAGCCGCCCTCCTCGATATTACGCGCCGCACCGAAGAATCGCTTGGGACGCTGCAGCGCGTTCGCATCGACACCGCCGGTCAGCACCTTGCCCGACGACGGGACGACGGTGTTATAGGCACGGCCCAGACGCGTGATCGAATCGAGCAGGATCACCACGTCCTTCTTGTGCTCGACCAGGCGCTTCGCCTTTTCGATCACCATTTCGGCAACCTGCACGTGGCGCTGCGCCGGTTCGTCGAAGGTGGAGGAGATGACCTCGCCCTTCACCGAACGCTGCATGTCGGTCACTTCCTCGGGCCGTTCGTCGACCAGCAGGACCAGCAGGAACACTTCAGGGTGGTTGTCGGTGATCGCCTTGGCGATGTTCTGCAGCAGCACGGTCTTACCGGTTCGCGGCGGCGCCACGATCAGCGCGCGCTGGCCCTTGCCCTGCGGCGAGATGATATCGATCACGCGGGCCGACTTGTCCTTCACCGTCGGATCCTTGGTGTCGAGGATCAGCTTCTCGTCCGGATAGAGCGGAGTGAGGTTGTCGAAATTGACGCGGTGACGGACGACATCGGGATCGTCGAAGTTCACCTTCAGCAGCTTGGTCAGCGCGAAATAGCGTTCGCCGTCGCGCGGGGCGCGAATCTCGCCCTCCACCGTGTCGCCGGTGCGCAGGCCGAATTTGCGGACCTGATTGGGCGAGACATAGATATCGTCGGGGCCGGCCAGATAATTGGCTTCGGGGCTGCGCAGAAAGCCGAAGCCGTCGGGCAGAACCTCGATCGTGCCGATGCCAAGGATTTCCTCGTCCTCGGCAACCTCTTTCAGGATGCCGAACATCAGATCCTGGCGCCGCATCGTCGACGCGCCCTCGACGCCCAGCTCTTCGGCCATTTCGACCAGCTCGGCGGGGGTCTTTTGTTTGAGTTCTTTCAGATGCATTTTCTTGTTCCGATTAGGGAGGTCCGCTTGGCGTCCTTGAACCGGAAATTCGCACGCAGATTCGGCGAAGGCAGGACGTTATTCGGTTTTAAAGGCTGGGGCAGAAGCACTGCATGGATGCGCAGTCCCTGCCGAAAGACGAGAGCAAGATAAGGGTCGCGCGGCGCAAGGTCAATCGCCGTTCGGCGCTTACCCTGTCACCTTTTGTCGCAAACCGGTGCCGCACGGGGCACAATCAGAACGGTTTGACGACCACCAAAGCGACAATCAGCGCCAAAAGCACTGCGGGCGCTTCGCCCCACATGCGCAATTGTTTTTCGCTCATCGGCCTTTCGCCGCGCGCCATCCTGCGTGCCTTGCCCATCATGATCCCGTGATAGGCGGACATCAGAACGACCAGCAGCAATTTGGCATGGAACCACCCCTCGCTCCATGCGCCCAGCACATAGGCGAGCGCCAGCCCGAGCACCCAGACGACCACGATGCTGGGGTTGAGGATGATCTTGCCGAGCAGGCCGATCCGTTTGGCCCACAAAGCCTCTTCATCCGAAGCCGGCGCGGCGGAATGCATATAGATCATCTGGCGCGGCAGCATGAAAAGCCCCGCCATCCAGAACACGACAAAGATGATGTGGCCGGTCTTCAGCCAGAGGTAGATCATCGAAAGCGCCTCTTGCATAACCGCCTAGATAGCGGCGCCGGTCCGCGGGTTGAAGAGGGTGCCCGCCGGAAATTCCGGATGGCCGGCCCCGGTCACGGCCGTTCCCAGTCGCGCACCACCTTCAGCAGCGTTTCGACATGCTCGATCGGCGTGAACTGACCAATGCCATGCCCCAGATTGAACACATGCGGCCGGTGCGCACAGGCGTCGAGAATGAAACGCGCACGCCGCTCGAGCTCTTCGCCGCCTGCCAGCAGACGCAGCGGATCGAGATTGCCTTGCAGCGGCATGCCATCGGGCAATTCACGTGCTGCCCACGCGATATCCACCGTCTCGTCCACACCGACCGCATCGACCAGCGTTTCGCGCGCATAGGCGACCAGCTTCTCGCCCGCGCCCTTGGGAAAGCCGATGATCGGCACGCCGGGGCAACGCTGGCGCACGGCGCTGACGATGCGGGCGGTGGGCGCGATCACCCAGCGGCCGAATTCGTCAGGCGCAAGGCTGCCTGCCCAGCTGTCGAAAATCTGCACAGCCTCGGCCCCTGCCTCGATCTGGCCGATCAGATAGGTCGTCGTCACCTCGACGATCCCGTCGATGATCGCCTGAAACGCAGCCGGATCGCGATAGGCCAGTTCACGCGTCGCATGCTGGTCCCGGCTCCCCTCGCCGTTCACCATATAGGTGGCGACTGTCCATGGCGCCCCCGCAAAGCCCAGCATCGTCTGCTCAGGGCCAAGCTGGGCCTTTACCAGCCCCACGGTCCGGTAAATGGGATCGAGGCGCTGTGGCACGGCTTCCAGCGCCTTTAACGCGCTATCGGCAAGGCGGGGGGACAGCTTGGGTCCCTCACCCGCCAGGAATTCCAGGTCCTGCCCCATCGCATAGGGCACGATCAGAATGTCGGAGAACAGGATTGCCCCGTCGAACCCGAAGCGGCGCAAGGGCTGCATCGTGATCTCGGCCGCAGCCTCGCTGTCATAGACCAGGGCGAGAAAACCGCCCTTTTCCGCCCGCAAGGCGCGATATTCGGGCAGATAGCGTCCCGCCTGCCGCATCAGCCACAGGGGCCGCCGGTCAAGATTCCTGCCTTTCAGCGTTTCGAGAAGAGGGCCTGCCATGATTCTCCAAAATAAAGATTCTTATTGAAAGGATTTAGGACTCTGTTGGCCCTGTGGATTGCGGGGATTGCCGCGATTGCCCGAATTATCACCGCAAGGCCACTGCAAATCGCGTTTCCCGAATCCGCACGGCTCTTGAGTCAAACGCTAGTTCTTCGCCTTATGAACAGGCTGTGGGCGAAACCGGCGCCTGTCCACAAGCCGACCGATGCATGGACTCGCAACGGGGATGGAATCCGTGCTTTCGCTTGTCCCCGCCTTCGTCCCGTGATTTATCGACGCAATCGTCCACAAGCCGTTTTGAGCCCTGCTAACAGGAATCCGCCCAACTCCATGACCCGCCTTCACCTGCATCTGTTGTCGGATTCCACCGGCGAGACGCTGGAAATGATTGCCAAGGCCGCGCTGGCGCAATTCGAAGGGGCCGATGTCGACCGGCATTTCTGGCCGATGGTGCGCTCGCAGCAGCATCTGGACCGGATTATGGGCGAAATCACGCGCAATCCCGGGCTGGTGCTGTTCACTCTGGCCAATCAGGATATCCGCGAACGGCTGGAAGCGAAATGCCGCGAGGCCGGTCTGGCCACCGTTTCCGCATTGGACGAAGTGACGCGCAGCCTGTCGAGCCTGCTGGGGCAGGAGGCGCATGCAAGGCCCGGCCGCCAGCACCGCATGGACGAAGCCTATTTCGCGCGGGTCGAGGCGATCCAGTTCACCATCGCCCATGACGACGGTTTGATGTGGGAGGAATGGGAAGAGGCCGATATCGTGCTGGCAGGCGTATCGCGCACGTCGAAGACGCCAACCTCGATCTATCTGGCCAATCGCGGATTTCGCACCGCCAATATCCCCATCGTGGTCGAATCGCCGCCGCCCAAGGTGCTGTTCGGCCTGCGCCGTCCGCTGGTCGTGGGGCTGACGACTTCGCCCGACCGGCTGATCCAGATCCGCCGCAACCGGCTGTTGTCGCTGAACCAGACACCCGAAACCGATTATGTGGATCAGGACCGCGTCGAAAAGGAACTGAAATATGCCCGCCGCATGTTCGCCGATAACGGTTGGCCGGTGATCGACGTCACCCGCCGCTCGATCGAGGAAACCGCCGCGGCCGTTATCAATCTGGTCAACGAACGGCAGAGCGGCATGTCAAAGGGCAATCCCGGTCCCAAGCCGGTATGAACGGGTACGCATGATTATTCTCGCATCGAAAAGCGCGTCGCGGCAGGCAATGCTGCAGCAGGCAGGCGTTCCGTTTGAATCGCATCCCGCGGATCTGGACGAGCGTGCGCTGGAGGCGCAGATGGCGGGCGCTGTCCCGCAGGATATCGCGCTGGCACTTGCGAAAGCCAAGGCGCTGGCCGTGCCGCAGACCGGCGGATTGGTATTGGGCAGCGACTCGCTGGTCGAGGTGGATGGCCGCCGTTTCGACAAGCCCGCCAGCCGCGGCGATGCCGCCGAACATCTGCGCTTCTTTTCGGGGCGGTGCATGAACCTGCACAGCGCCGCCGCGCTGGTCCGCGACGGCGATATCGTGTGGAGCCATAAGGCGCTTGCCCGCCTGCATGTCCGTGTCCTGAGCGATGATTTTATCGAAGCCTATTTGGACAAGGAATGGCCCGAAGTGGGCTGGTGCGTCGGCGTATTCCGGATAGAGGCACTGGGCGTGCAATTATTCGATGCAATCGAAGGGGATTATTTCACTGTGCTGGGAATGCCATTGCTGCCGGTACTGGGCGCATTGCGCGAGTTCGGGGCGATGCCGCGATGAGCACGGATCTTCCCTATGCCGAAGTCATCGGCGATCCGATCGCGCAATCGAAATCGCCGCCGATTCACAAATTCTGGCTGGATAGGTTGGGATTGGAAGGCGATTACCGGCGCTGTCACGTTACTCCTGATGCCTTGGCCGGATATATCGCCGACCGCCGCGCCGATCCGGCATGGCGCGGTTGTAATGTGACCATGCCGCACAAGCAGGCGATCATGTCGATGATCGACACCATCGATCCCGCTGCCGCCGCTATCGGCGCAGTCAATACGGTGGTGCGTCAGCCCGACGGATCGCTGACCGGTTTCAACACCGATGCGCCCGGTTTTCTGGAACCGCTGCTCGACGATCTGGCCCAGCCGCATCTGTTTCGCATGGCACGGATCATCGGAAACGGCGGCGCGGCGCGCGCTTTGGTCAAGGCATTGTCCGACCATGGCTTTGTCATCGTGATATTCGGCCGCGATCCCGCCAAGGGCCGCGCCCTGCTGGACGAGCTGGACCCCGAGGGGGAGCATCACACCGCCCCGCTTTCGTCGCTGGCCGAACCGACCGGTTTCGCATTCGACGACCGCGTCGGTTGCCTTGACGTGGTCGTCAATGCCAGCCCGCTGGGCATGGCAGGTAACCCTCCGCTGGCATTGCACCCCAGCCATATTCCGCCGCGTTCGATCTGCTATGAAATCGTCACCAGCCCGCTGGAAACGGAGTTTCTGAAAACCGCTGCCGCAGGGGGCTTTCGCACTATCGACGGTCTATCGATGCTGATCGGACAAGCCGCCTATGCGTTCGAGAAATTTTTCGGCCAGCCCGCTCCGCGCGGCGAGGACGCCGCTTTGCGCGATATATTGACGGCATGAGCGTTAACGGAACGAGCGTTGCCAGCACGAGCGGGCGCCGCCCTTTCATTCTGGGCCTGACCGGATCGATCGGCATGGGTAAGTCCACCGTGGCATCCATGTTCCGCGATGCCGGCGTGCCGGTTTTCGATGCTGATGCCGAAGTGCACCGGCTGCAAGGGCCCGACGGGCTGCTGATCCCCGCCATTGAAGAGGCGTTTCCCGGCACTACCGGCCCCGAAGGCGTCAGGCGGGCTGATCTTGGCGCGATCGTCTTTGCCGATCCGCAAGCGCTCCGGCGATTGGAAGCCATCGTTCATCCCGCCGTCGCGGAAGAGCGTTTTGCGTTCATGGAAGAACATCGCGATGCGCCGTTGATCGTGTTCGATATCCCGCTGCTTTACGAGAAAACGGGCACGCGCGGGCTGGACGGGGTGGCAGTCGTTTCCGCCCCCGCCAGCGTGCAACGCACGCGCGTGCTGGCACGACCCAACATGACCGAGACGAAATTCGGCGAGATTCTGGCTCTGCAAGTGCCCGATGCCGAAAAGCGCGAGCGGGCCGATTATATCATAGAGAATGGCGGCCCGCTGGAGGAAACGCAAGCGCAGGTCCACGCGCTGATCGCCGCGTTGACAGCATAGCAAAAGGGCGGCCCCAAAGGACCGCCCTTTCGTTTCTGAAACCAGACCGGAAAGTCAGCTCTTGCCGGCATCCTCGTCCGATTCTTTCGACCCTTCGGTCTTGCCGACCGGCTTTTTCGCAACCGGCTTCTTCTTACGGCGCTTGACGATCTTGGGCGGAGCAGGGGTCAGCTCGAACGCAAGCTCGGGCTTGCCGTCCTCGTCATCCCTGGTGCTGACATGCACCTCGCCCCCGCCGGCCAGCTTGCCGAACAGCAATTCCTCGGCCAGCGGCTGTTTGACCTTTTCCTGTATCACGCGGCCCATCGGGCGCGCACCATAGAGGCGGTCATAGCCGCGATCGGCCAGCCAGCTGCGGGCATCGCCGTCGAACTGGATGTGGACATTCTGGTCGGCCAGCTGAAGTTCCAGCTGAAGGATGAACTTGTCGACCACGCGGCTGACGATTTCCTTGCCCAGATAGGCAAAGGGCACGATCGCATCAAGGCGGTTGCGGAATTCGGGGCTGAACATCTTCTTCACGGCCTCGTCGCCCGCGTCCGCCTTGGACACGTCTCCGAAACCGATGCCGCTGCGCGCCATATCCGCCGCGCCCGCATTGGTCGTCATGATGAGGACGACATTGCGGAAATCGACCGTCTTGCCGTGGTGATCGGTCAGGCGACCGTTATCCATCACCTGCAGCAATATGTTGAACAGGTCGGGATGCGCCTTCTCGATCTCGTCCAGCAGCAGCACGCAATGCGGTTGCTGATCGATGGCATCGGTCAGCAGACCGCCCTGATCGAAACCGACATAGCCCGGAGGCGCACCGATCAGGCGCGATACCGAGTGCCGCTCCATATATTCCGACATGTCGAAACGCTGCAGCGGAATGCCCATGATGCTGGCCAGTTGGCGCGCCACCTCGGTCTTGCCGACGCCGGTGGGGCCACTGAACAGGAACGAACCGATCGGTTTATCGGCATCGCGCAGACCCGCACGCGACAGTTTCATCGCCGTGGACAGCACCTCGATCGCCTTGTCCTGTCCGAACACCACCTGTTTCAGGTCGCGTTCCAGGTTTTCCAGCGCCTTTTTGTCGTCCTTGGACACCGACTTCGCCGGAATCCGCGCCATGGTAGAGATCACCTTCTCGATCTCGCGCGCGGTGATCGTCTTCTTGCGGCGGCTGGGCGGGACCAGCATCTGCATCGCGCCCACCTCGTCGATCACGTCGATCGCCTTGTCGGGCAGCTTGCGGTCGTTGATGTAACGGGCCGACAGTTCTACGGCGGTCTTGATCGCGTCGGGGGTGTATTTCACCTTGTGGTGATCCTCGAACGCAGAGCGCAGACCCTTCAGGATCTTGATCGTATCCTCGACCGTGGGTTCGTTCACATCAATCTTCTGGAACCGGCGCAGCAAGGCGCGGTCCTTTTCGAAATGGTTGCGGAACTCCTTGTATGTGGTCGACCCGACGCAGCGGATCGCCCCTGACGACAATGCGGGTTTCAGCAGGTTCGAGGCATCCATCGCCCCGCCGCTGGTCGCGCCCGCGCCGATAACGGTGTGAATCTCGTCGATGAACAGGATCGCCTCGGGCATTTTCTCAAGCTCGGAAACAACCTGCTTCAGCCGCTCCTCGAAATCGCCGCGATAGCGGGTGCCCGCCAGCAGCGCGCCCATGTCGAGCGAGTAGATCACGGCTTCGGCCAGCACTTCGGGCACGTCGCCTTCGACGATCTTGCGTGCCAGACCTTCGGCAATGGCGGTCTTGCCCACGCCGGGATCACCCACGTAAAGCGGGTTGTTCTTGGAACGGCGGCACAGGATCTGGATCGTGCGATCCACTTCGGGCCCGCGCCCGATCAGCGGATCGACCTTGCCGGCCAAGGCCTTGGAATTGAGGTTCACCGTAAACTGGTCGAGCGCCGAATCCTTTTTGCCCTTCGATCCGCTCTCGGCCTTTTCCTCGGCCTTCGGGTCTTCGTCGCTGCCCTTGGGCTGGCGCTGTTCGACCTGCTTGCCGGTCTTGCCGATGCCGTGGCTGATGAACGATACCGCGTCCAGACGGCTCATATCCTGTTGCTGCAGGAAATAGACGGCATAGGAATCACGTTCGGAAAACAGCGCGACCAGCACGTTCGCGCCCGTCACCGTATCCTTGCCCGATGACTGCACATGCAGGATCGCGCGCTGGATCACCCGCTGGAAACCGGCAGTGGGCGAGGGATCGGCCTTTTCCGTCGTTTTCAGCGACTGGTATTCCTGATCCAGATATTGCTTCACCACGCCGGTCAGCTCGGCAAGGTCGACACCGCAGGCTTCCATCACCTGCGCGGCATCTTCATCCTCGATCAAGGCAAGGAGAAGATGTTCCAGAGTCGCATATTCATGGGCGCGCTCTGCCGCATTGGCGAGCGCGGTGTGCAGCGTTTTCTCAAGGCTCTGGGCGAAAGATGGCATTGGGCGCTATTTCCTATCCAAAGGGAACCGGAGTCGCGATTATGGGACTATGCCCATGAACGTAAGGCGAAAGCGTTAATTTGCTTTCGCGGGTCTGTCGGCGGGAGGGCCATGATCCTTCGCGCAATGGCGCGGCGGAGTTGAGGCTTGCAGGCCGTGTTGCAACGGTAGGCGCCGCCGGGCTTCGTGGAGAGGCGGCGCGGGCGATCATGCTGGCGGCTTTTCCGGCGAACCGAAAAGCGCTTCGGCAGCAAGGCGGTACTTGTCCGCACGATCCATATGGGATCGGGTCCGGACGATCTCAAGCTCCAGCAGATTGATGCGTTCCTTGAGCTCGTCCTGCGAAAGCGGGTCGAGGTTCTCGCTTGCGAGTTTGGCCGCAAGCTCGCCGTTTTGGCCGGAAGGCCGGGGGCGATCATCGTCGAACATTGCAAAATCCGATCATGCCTTTGTTTACCTTGCTGTCAATGCACCTTGCGGTTAACTGCATCCCGATGGCCCGAAATCCACAATTCGCGCCATGGAAAATCGTGCGGGCCAATGGTGCAGGGGGTATCCATGGCCAGCGTGAGTGCATCCATGCATCAGGGGTAGATGTGAACGAAATCGCGAGCAGCAATCGCCAGATCGCCGAATCGATGACCGCCATTGCCATTACCGGCAAAGGGGGACCCGAAGTGCTCGTCCCGCAGGACATGGCCGTGCCGGTCCCCGCTGCGGACGAGGTTTTGCTGCGCGTCCACGCAGCGGGCGTGAACCGGCCCGATGTGATGCAGCGCGCAGGGCTCTATCCGCCGCCGCCCGGCGCGCCTGACACGCCGGGGCTTGAAGTGGCGGGCGAAGTGGTCGCGGTCGGTGACAATGTCGATCCGTCCTTGCTGGGCACGCGCCAGTGCGCATTGGTGGCGGGCGGCGGTTATGCGCAATATTGCGTGGCCAAGGCCGATCATTGCCTGCCCGTGCCCGATGGCCTGCCGATGGAACAGGCCGCCGCGCTGCCCGAAACCCTGTTCACCGTATGGAGCAATGTGTTCGAACGCGGCCTTGCGGACGAGGGCGAATGGCTGTTGGTCCATGGCGGCACCAGCGGGATCGGCACCATGGCGATCAAGCTGGCAGTCCTGTTCGGATTGAAGATCATCGTCACCTGCGGCGGCGCGGCCAAATGCGATGCAGCGCTGGCCATGGGCGCGCATCATGCCGTCGATTACAAATCGCAGGACTTTGTCGAGGAAGTGAAGCGGATCACCGGAGGGCGCGGCGTCGATGTCGTGCTCGACATGATTTCGGGCGATTATGTCGCGCGCAATATCGCCTGCATGGCCGATGATGCGCGCCATGTGACGATCGCCGTGCAAGGCGGGGTGAAGGCCGAGATTCCGATGCACAAGGTGCTGACCAAGCGGCTGACGCTGACCGGTTCGACGCTGCGCCCCCGTTCCGACAGGTTCAAGGCGGGGCTGACCGAAGAGATCCGCCGTGAGGTATGGCCTTTCGTCGAAAGCGGGCAATTGCGCCCCGCGATGGATTCGACCTTTCCGCTGGAACGCGCCGCCGATGCCCATGCCCGCATGGATCAGGATCATATCGGCAAGATCGTACTGACGGTATGATGGGCGCCCGAAATTGACCGGACTGCCCGACTCCCTGATCCTGCACGAGGACCCTGTCAGCGGCAATTGCTACAAGATCAGGCTGACGGCGGCATTGCTGGGCATCGGACTGGAACGCCGGTTCTATGACATCACCAACGGCGACACGCGGACGAAGGCTTTCCTGACGCAGGTCGACGCCAACGGGCGCATTCCGGTGTTGCAGGCGGGGGACCGGTTTCTGCCCGAAAGCAATGCGGCCTGTTTCTATCTGGCAGACGGGTCGCAGCTGGTTCCGGATGACCGCTTTGCCCGCGCCGATATGTTGCGCTGGATGTTTTTCGAACAATATCAGCACGAACCCAATATCGCGACGATGCGGTTCTGGCTGCATGTTCTGGGCGAAGGGAACTTGTCACCGCAGCAGCGCGCCATGATGGAAACAAAGCGCGAAGGGGGGCAGGCGGCGCTGGCCTTGATGGACCGGCATCTTTCGACGCGCGACTGGTTCGTTGCGGGCGGAAATCCGACGCTCGCCGATATTGCGCTGTTCGCCTATACCCATGTCGCGCATGAAGGCGGCTTTTCGCTGAACGACTTTGGCGCGATCCGCGCATGGATCGAACGGATGCGCGCCCTGCCCCGATTCACGCCGATGCAGGGGTGAATCACCGCATCCCGTTGGAACCCCTTGCCTGTATGGGCCGGATCGCCTAAACGGGAAGGGCAAGCGGCCGCTCCGGTAAGGGGCGGCCCTTATCGTTTTTCCGCCCCGCGCCTTGCCGGTTTCCCCTTGAAAAAGAAGGTCCGGCCCGCGCCAAGGGGCCCATGCGAAAGGTTCACTTTGTGAGCACGAAACAGGCCACTCCGCTGATGCCGCACGCGACCGCCAGCTGGCTGGTCGACAATACCGGCCTTACCTTCGAACAGATTGCCGAATTCTGCGGTCTCCACATGTTGGAGGTGCAGGCCATGGCAGACGATCTGGCAGGCGCGAAATACACGGGCCGCGATCCCATTCGCGCGGGCGAGCTGACGCATGAGGAGATCGAGAAGGGGCAGAACGACCCTTCCTATGCCCTTAAAATTCACAAGGCGCCGGTTCAGATCCAGCGTACCAAGGGCCCGCGCTATACGCCGGTGTCCAAGCGTCAGGACAAGCCCGACGGCATCGCATGGCTGCTGCGAAATCACCCCGAAATCTCGGACGCGCAGATCGGCAAGCTGATCGGCACCACGCGCAACACGATCGGCGCGATTCGCGAACGGTCGCACTGGAACATCCAGAACATCAATCCCAAGGATCCGGTGACACTAGGCCTGTGCACCCAGCGCGAGCTGGACGCAGCGGTGGCCAAGGCGGCCAAGAACCTGCCGGAAGGGACGCAGCCCGTTACCGATACGCGCCTGGTCGATGACCGTCAGGCGCTGATCGACGAGCTGAAGAAGGAACGCGAAGACGCCGCCCGCGCCGCGGTGGAGGCTGCGCAGGAGGCCGAG
Organism: Croceicoccus sp. Ery5; assembly: GCF_020985325.1. Classification (NCBI taxonomy): domain Bacteria; kingdom Pseudomonadati; phylum Pseudomonadota; class Alphaproteobacteria; order Sphingomonadales; family Erythrobacteraceae; genus Croceicoccus; species Croceicoccus sp. Ery5. The sequence goes on along the minus strand of NZ_CP087587.1, from coordinate 3,741,621 downwards.
GCCGAAGCATGGCTTGCCGCGCGCCGTGCAGAGGGTGTTCCCGAGGAATAAGCCCCCTTCCCCGCCGGAATTCACACCGGAATTCAAACCGGAATTCACAAGGGCCCGATGCGCAGATGCACATCGGGCCTTTTCGCTGTGCGCCGCGACGGGCGCTGCATCTGCGAAGGCGATGCCGCAGGCGCGAGGCTGCTATCTTGTCGTAAATGGCGGAAAAGGGCAGGATATCGCCCATGAACGCACACACTATACGGGAGAATTTGCCGCCATCCGAATGGCCCGTTTCGGATGGCAAACGGCTGGACCTTGATGGCCATTACCGTCACCCCGGCGCATGGGATTCGCATTTCGAGCCGCTGTCGGTACCCGACATGTTCGCACGCGGCGTAGAACTGGCGGGCGAAAAAGACGTCGCCGATTTCTATGGCCGGCGTCTGTCCTATCGCGATGCGATGCATCAGGCGCGGGCGATCGCGGCGGCATTGCAGAAAGCGGGCATCGGCAAGGGCGACCGTGTCGGATTGTTCCTGCCCAATGTCCCCCTCTATATTACGGCCTATTACGGCATCATGATCGCGGGCGCGACGGCGGTGAATTTCTCGCCGCTTTACACGGTTGAGGAACTGGCTGCGCAGGTCGCCGATTCGGGTGTGACCATGCTGTTCACCGTCAATTCCAGCGCGCTGTTGCCGACGGCGATCGACGTGCTGGATTGTTCTGCGGTCGACCGGCTGGTGGTCGGCGATCTGCCTGCGATGCTGCCGTGGTGGATGGGGCTGGCCATGCGGCTGTTCAAGCGCAAGGACATCACTCCCCTGCCCGCCAGTCCCGCGATCATCCCCGTCGAACGCTTTATCGCGGGTGCCGGCGATCCCGTGCCTGTTCCCATCGATCCCGAACGCGACATCGCCCTGCTGCAATATACCGGCGGCACCACCGGCAGGCCCAAGGGCGCGATGCTGTCGCACCAGAACCTGACCGCCAATGCGCGCCAGACCTTGCGGATCGATGCGCATCGGGGCGAACGCGACATCATGATCGGCGTGCTGCCGCTGTTCCATGTCTTTGCCAATACGGTGGTGCTGAACCGCACGGTGCTGGACGGCGGGATGATCGTGATGCTGCCGCGTTTCGACGCGAAACAGACGTTAAAGGCGTTGAATCGCACGCAGGCGACATCGATGCCTGGTGTGCCGACGATGTATCAGGCGCTGCTGGATTGCCCGCTGATCGGGACGACCGATTTCACCTCGCTCAGGGTATGTATATCGGGCGGCGCACCCCTGCCGCTGCCGCTGAAACACAAGTTTGAAGGCGTGACTGGCGCGCATGTGGTCGAAGGATACGGGCTGACCGAAAGTTCGGGCGTGGTATCGACCAATCCGTTCGACGGCGTGGACAAGGAACGCCCCGGCACGATCGGGCAGGTCCTGCCGGGCACCAGCATCCGCCTGCTGGACAAGGAAGACCCTACCCGCCTTGCCCCCGCGGGCGAGCCGGGAGAGCTGGCCATCAAGGGCCCGCAAATCATGCAGGGATACTGGAACCGGCCCGAGGGGAATTCGGTGTTTCAGGACGGCTGGCTGCGCACGGGCGACGTCGCCACCATCGATGGCGACGGATTTCTCACCATCGTCGACCGCATCAAGGACATGATCGCGGTGGGCGGGTTCAAGGTGTTTCCCAGCCAGATCGAGGAAGTGCTGCTGACCCGTCCGGGCATTCGCGAGGCGCTGGTGCTGGGCATTCCCGACGATTATCTGGGCGAAGTGCCCAAGGCGTTCGTCACGCTGGAACCTGATTGCAGCGACGATGCCGACACGCTTCGCACATGGGTAAACAGCCATGTCGGCAAGCACGAACGGCTGGCCGCGCTCGAAATCCGCGACAATCTGCCCAAGACGATGATCGGCAAGCTCGACCGCAAGGCACTGCGGGCCGAAATTGCCGAAGCATCCGGATAGCAGGCAGGCGAAAACCGGCAGCCGCAGCCGCCGGTCGTTCAGTCTGCCCTAGTTCGCAAGCGAGAGTTTCGGCTCCTGGTCGGCGTCGACGCCGGTCTTAGCGGGCGCCGAGCCATGCGCGCGCCGGGCGAACTTTCCCTCGACACTTGCTCCCTGTTCGATGGTGAGCGTGTCGTAATGCACATCGCCGGTGATCTTGGCGGATTTCAGGATCACCAGCGTCTTGGCGGTGATCGAACCGTCGACCGTTCCGGCAAGACGCGCGCTCTCGGCCTCGATCGCGCCGTTCACGACGCTCGATTCGCCCTGCACCAGCGATCCGCAATGGATGTCGCCATCGACGCTGCCGTCGATGTGCAGATCTTCGCTGGCGTGGATGTTGCCGGTAACCTTGATGTCGGAGCCAAGGACGGAAAAGCTGGATGATGCCATGGTATTAGTGCTCGGCCGTGGTGTGCTGGCCGGTTTTTCCTGTTTCGAGAACACGTCTTGCTCCAAGAATGCTGGCGCCTTTTTCCAGCATGGGGCGCGGATCGACCGCGCGATTATTGATGCGCACTTCGAAGTGCAGATGCGGGCCGGTCGAACGGCCCGTGCTGCCGATCCGGCCAATGGTTTCGCCCGCGTCGACCTTGTCACCCACACGTGCGTCGAACTTTGACATATGGGCATAGCGGGTCAGCACGCCATTGCCGTGGCGGATTTCCACCACATTGCCGTATCCGCCCTTGCGCCCGACAAAGCTGACGCGGCCCTTGGCGGCGGCGCGGATCGGCGTGCCCGTCGCACCGCGGAAGTCGAGTCCTGCATGCATCGCTGCGCGTCCGGTGAACGGATCGCGGCGATAGCCAAAGGGGGAAGAGATCATGTCGCGGCGACCGGGAAGGACATTGGGTATCCCTTCCAACCCGCGTTCCAGCGCGGCCATGCGCGAGAGCGAATTGGCCAGCTTTTCAAAGCGCGGGTCGAGATTGTCGTCGCCCGACCTGAATTCCTCGAACGGGCCGCCCATGGCAGCGTTGTTCCGGTTCATCCGCGCCACCGAAACAGGGTCCAGACCCAGCGTGCGGATCGCTTTTGCCGCATCGTCGGCGCGCTTGTCGGCAAGGCGGGTCAGCCCTTCGACAAAGGCGAGCTGCCGCGCCTCCAGCCGGGCAAGGCCCGCGGCCTCGGGCAGCACGGCGCTGACTTTTTCGACAGTGCGGCGCGTCTCGTCGGTCGAATCCTGCACGCCCTGAACGGCGCCCGCCTGCGGCATTTCGCCCAGATGATCCTCGACCATATCCTCGATAAAGGCCTGACGGCGCGACAGGTCGTCGGCAACCTCGTCCAGACCGTCGCGATACGCGCTGACACGGCTTTCGGCGGTGGCGATCTTGGCTGCGCGGGCATTCAGCTGGGCGGCATCGTGGCGGGTCTTCCACTCGCTGACCAGCGCGACACCCATGGTGGCGGACCAGACAACGGCCAGCGCCGCCGCCCCGCCCGCTGCCTTCATCTGCAGCGAGGAGGATATCCGGACGAACCGGACCTGACCTTGCGAGCGCATGATGAACTCGCGGTCAGGGAACCAGCCCTTGATCCGGGCGATAAGCGTGCTTTGGGCAGCTTGCGCCAAGGTTGACCCCGTATAATCCCAAACGAGCCTCGCAAGGGGATGCGAAACTTTCCCGTCCGCTTCTGGCTAGCAGCGCGAAGGTTAAGTTGAAGTTGCCTTGCTCCCCTTAGCGACGAAACGTTTCATCGACGGGACGAAATGCTACAAATATTGGTAATCGGGCTTAAACGGGCGGAACCATTGCCGTTTGAAACGGTTTTTGCGTGCCCGCACTTGGCTTGCTGACATCAGGGTCAGCCGATTCTCGCCATAACGCGCTGCACCATCGCCCGATCAGGGTTTTTTGCCGCCGAACCCTGACAAATCGGGTCGGAATTGCTAGATGGGGCGGCATGGACACAGTGATCGAAAAGCAAACCGAAGCCCCCCTTTCCGCTGAAGACAGCGCCGAACTGGTCGCCCGCCTTGCCGCCAGGGCACGCGCTGCGCAAAAGGTGCTGGCAGGGATGAGCGATGCCGACAAGGCCGCCGCCTTGCGCGCTGCCGCCGCTGCCTTGCGCGACCATGCGGGCGAAATCCTGTCGGCCAATGCAAAGGACATTGCCGCCGGTAAGGAACGCGGCCTGTCGGGCGCGATGCTCGACCGTTTGAAGCTGGACGAGGATCGTCTGGAAGGGATCGCCGCCGCGGTTGAAAACGTGGCCGACCTGCCCGATCCCGTCGGACAGGTGATCGACCGGTCCGAACGCCCCAACGGCCTGCAGTTCGCGCGCGTGCGCGTGCCGGTGGGTGTCATCGGCATCATCTATGAAAGCCGCCCCAATGTTACCGCCGATGCCGCCACGCTGTGCGTGCGCGCAGGCAATGCAGCGATCCTGCGCGGCGGGAGCGAGGCCGTGCATTCCAATCGCGCGATCAACAAGGCACTGGCCGAGGGTCTGGCCAAGGACGGCGTCCCTGAAGGCGCGGTGCAGCTGATCCCGACGCAGGACCGCGCTGCGGTTGGCGCCATGCTCAAGGCTGCGGGCCTGATCGACATGATCGTTCCGCGCGGCGGCAAGTCGCTGGTCGCCCGCGTACAGGACGAAGCGCGCGTTCCCGTGCTGGCCCATCTGGACGGCATCAATCATACCTTCATCCATGCCAGCGCCGATCAGGCCATGGCCGAGGATATCGCGCTGAACGCCAAGCTTCGGCGCACCGGCATTTGCGGCGCGATGGAGACGCTGCTGATCGACAAGGCCTATCCCCATGCCGCCAGCGTGGTGAAAAAGCTGCTCGACGCGGACTGCGAAGTGCGCGGCGATGCGGCGGTGCAAAAGCTGGATCCTCGCGTGAAGCCCGCCACTGACGAGGATTGGGACACCGAATATCTGGAAGCGATCGCCTCTGTGGCCATCGTCGATGGCATGGATGCGGCGCTGGATCACATTGCAGCGCATAGCTCGGGCCATACCGATGCGATCGTCGCCAGCGATGCAGGCGCGATCGAGACATTCCTGAACGGCGTCGACAGCGCGATCGTGATGGCCAATGCTTCCAGCCAGTTCGCCGATGGCGGCGAATTCGGGCTGGGCGCGGAAATCGGCATTGCCACCGGCAGGCTACATGCGCGCGGTCCCGTCGCGCTGGAAGGGCTGACGACGTATAAATGGCAAGTGCGCGGGACGGGCCAGACCCGCCCGTAACCGGCATAGTTGAACGATCGAGCGGGCGGCCCCATCTGGTGGCCGCCCTTTTTCCATCCGGAGAACCCCCATGCGCTATAACCGACTTGGCCGTACCGGCCTGTTCGTGTCCGAACTCTGCCTCGGCACGATGACATTCGGTGAGGGTGAGGGGATGTTCGCCCAGATGGGTGCATTGGGCCAGTCGGACGTGAACCCGCTGGTCAGGGCGGCCGTCGATGCGGGCGTGAATTTCATCGACACCGCGAATGTCTATTCTGCCGGAAAGTCCGAAGAAGCCGTTGGCCGCGCCGTGCGCGATCTGGGCCTGTCGCGCGACGATCTGGTGATCGCGACCAAGGCGCTGGGCCCCATGGGCGAAGGCGTCAATGCGCGTGGTGCATCGCGTTTTCACTTGCTGAACCAGATCGATGCCAGCCTTGCGCGGCTGGGGATGGATCATGTCGATCTGTACCAGATTCACGGATGGGACCCGTCAACCCCGATGGAGGAAACGCTGCGCGCGCTCGACACCATCGTGACATCGGGCCGCGCCCGCTATGTCGGTGTATCGAACTGGGCCGCGTGGCAGATCGCCCGCGCTTTGGGCAAGACCGAGCAGCTGGGCCTTGCCCCGCTGGTGTCGCTGCAGGCCTATTACTCGCTGGCGGGCCGGGATCTGGAGCACGAGGTGGTGCCGATGCTGGAAAGCGAAGGCGTGGGGCTGATGGTCTGGTCGCCATTGGCGGGCGGCTTCCTGTCGGGCAAATATCGCCGCGGTGCCGATGCCGAAGGCCGCCGCGCAACTTTCGATTTTCCGCCGGTGGACAAGGACCGTGCCTATGACGCGGTCGAGGTGATGGACGATATCGCCGCCGCCCATGGCGCTACGGTGCCGCAGGTCGCGCTGGCATGGCTGCTGGCGAAACCGGTCGTCAGCAGCGTCATCATCGGTGCGCGCAAGATGCACCAGCTTGAGGATAATCTGGGTGCCTGCGACGTGAAACTGAGCGCAGACGAGATGGCGCGGCTGGATGCATCTTGCGCCCCCGCGCCGCAATATCCGGGCTGGATGATCGCGCGGCAGGGCGAATATCGCAACGGTGCCTTTGCGGGCGCGCCGCCCAGCAAAGACGACTGACGCGGGCGGTCGGGCAGCGGGGATGCGAACGGGACTATTGGGGGGCAGCTTCAACCCTGCCCATGGCGGGCACCGCCGGATAACATTATTCGCCATGGATGCGCTGGGCCTGGACGAGGCGTGGTGGCTCGTCTCTCCCGGCAATCCGCTGAAAGCCGCGAAGGGCATGGCGCCGCTGTCCGCGCGCGTTTCCTCTGCCCGCAAACAGGCGCGGCGCGCGCCGGTCCGCGTGACCGCGATCGAACAGCAACTGGGTACACGCTATACCGCCGATACGTTGCGGCAACTGGCGCGGCGCTATCCCAAACGGCAATTCGTGTGGCTGATGGGCAGCGACAATCTGGCGCAATTCCACCTGTGGCGCGACTGGCGGTTGATAGCGCGGACCATGCCGATTGCGGTCATTGCCCGCCCGGGTTATGATGCTGACGCCATGACGAGCCCCGCCATGGCCTGGCTCCGGCGCTACCGTGTACCGGCCGCCAGATTGCGTAAACGGGGAAGATGGAGCGCGCCGGCACTGGTGTTCCTGCGTTTCGATCCCGATCCGCGCTCGGCCACGGCCCGGCGCAAGGCATGGCCCGACTGGGCTGCCGCTTTTGCTGCTGCAACGCCGCGCGACGCGGTGACGCACCGGCCCATAAAGCACGACAGCATGGCAGATATCCGGGAAGGAATCGGGGTTTGACCGCCCGGATGCCGGTGCTGCCAACCCCTGTGCCCAGCCTTGCCCCTGCGCGCTTTATTTGCCTTTTGCCCGTTTCGGGTGCAGGGCGCGCGCAAATGGCTGTTCCCGATTCCCTAAAAACGCATTCAGTGGGCATGCAGCCAAAGGAGTATAGAATACCCCTATGAATCAGGCTCAACATATGCCGGAAAAGTCCGGTTTCGTACCGACGGGTGACATTGCCGAATTCGACGCAGAACCCGGAAGTCTGCACGAACTCGTCCTTAAATCGCTGGACGACGATCAGGGACAGGACATCGTTTCGATCCCGCTCGCAGGCAAAAGCTCTATCGCAGACCACATGGTGATCGCCAGCGGCCGTTCCAGCCGTCAGGTCGCCGCCATGGCCCAGAAACTGGGCGAACGCGCCAAACAGGCAGGCTTCGGCTCGGTCCGGATCGAGGGGTTGCCCGCGGCGGACTGGGTGTTGATCGACGCAGGCGACGTCATCGTCCACCTGTTCCGTCCCGAAGTGCGCAGCTTCTACAACCTGGAAAGGATGTGGGGCTTTGGCGAGGGCGGCAACGCCTGACACGCCCATGACGCAGGATGCCCGTCCACATGCGGGCGGGCACCTGCTGGATTTATCGTGTCGGGGGCGATAGCACGAAGCCATGCGGCTCCATGTCATCGCTCGCGGCAAGATCGGCCGCTCGCCCGAGGCGGAGCTGGTCGCGCGCTATGAAAAGCGCATCGCATGGCCGTTCAAGCTGACCGAACTGCCCGATACGGGGGGCACGATCCCTGCCCCGCTTTCCCCTGCAAAAGATATATTGCTCGACGAACGCGGCAGGCTGATGTCGTCCGAGGATTTCGCCGCCCTGCTGGGCCGCTGGCGCGACGACGGCATGCGCGAGGCCCGCTTTCTGATCGGCGCTGCCGACGGCCACGGGGACGAGGCACGGGACAAGGCCGATCTGCTGCTGGGTTTCGGCGCGATGACATGGCCGCATCTGATGGTCCGCGCGATGCTGGCCGAACAGCTTTACCGCGCGACGACGATCATCGCGGGCCATCCCTATCACCGGTCGGGCTAGGACTATGCGTCGCGCTGTCCTGCTGGCTGCGGTGCCTGTGGCGGTTCTGGCCCTTTTGGTGCCTGCTGCCGCGCAGATCGCAGACGATACAATTTCGGCCGATACTTTGGCCGAGGCGCAGCAAGCGCGCATCGCTGCCCAGAACCGCGCGCGTATATTGGCAGAGCGCGCTGCGCGGATTCAGGACGATGCGCTGAAGGCCGAGGCGGAGGCCGAAGCCCTGTCGGCACAGATCGCCGCATCGCAGGCGCGGATAGAGGAAGCACGCCAGCAAGAGACCATGGCGACCGACCGGCTGGGTTTCCTGCGCGAGGGATTCGCTCGCCAGCGTGCGCCCTTGTCGCGCATGATGGCCGCGCTGCAGCGACTGGCGCTGCGTCCGATGATTTTGCTGGTCCTGCGTCCCTCTTCGGTGCGCGATTATGTCCGCACACGCGCCATGGTGGCCGCGATCACACCCCAGATTGCGCAGCAAACGCGCAATATACGCGCCGATCTGACCGAAATGCGCACTCTGGCCGATCGCAGCGCCGCTGCCCGCGCGGCGCGTGAAGACGCCAGCAGGGAACTGGCCGACCGCCGCGCCGAATTGCGCGCCAGCGGGGCCGAAGGCCGCCTTGCCGCGCGTTCGTTGCAGGCCGCGGCGGGAGAGGCGCGCCGCGAAGCCACCCTGCGGAGCGTAGAGGCCGACAGCATCGCCGCGCTGGCCGCGACCCAGACCCGCAACCGCCAGACAGAGGCGCGGCTGGCTGCCTTGCTCGGTCCCGTGCTGCCTGCCGGTCGTCCCGCGGCAAGCGCCCCCGCGATCCGTCCGCGCCTGCCGGTCACGGGCACCATTGTCGCAGGTTACGGCGAACGCGATGCAGCAGGCGGCAGGGCGCGCGGGCTGACCATTGCGGCCACGCCCGGTGCCCTGATCGTCGCCCCGCTGGCGGGCGAAATTGCCTTTGCGCGCGAATGGCGCGGTTATGGCACATTGGTGATGATCCGGCACAAGGGCGGCTATCTCTCGCTGGTCGCAGGGCTGGCCGATGCGCAGGTCAAGGAAGGGCAGATCGTGAAGCAGGGCGATACGCTGGGCCGCGCTCCACGCCGCGCGCCACAGGGGAATCCGCGCATATTGTACGAATTGCGCCGTTCGGGCAGGCCAGTGCATCCGTTGCTGGCCGTTTGACGCCAAAAAAGCGACGTGACGCATAATCTGGCGTTAAGCCGGACTGCGCGATAAGATGAGCCGATAATGAACGACGGGTGGCCCACCGATCCGCCCCGTGGAAAGGCATGTTGTACGATGGCGATCCGTTTCGCGCCCCTGTTGCGTAGTGCTGCGCTGGTCACCGCATTGGCGATGCTGCCTGCGACGACTGCCGGCCTCGCTGCCGTGGATGGCCGCTCCGCCCCCGAATTCGGCAAGCTGATGCTCGTCTATCAGCGGGTGAAGGCCTATTACGTCGACGACGTGACCGACGACCAGCTGATCCGCGGCGCGATCGACGGCATGCTCGCCAGCCTCGATCCGCACAGCTCTTACCTCGACGGCACAGCGGCGGAAAACCTGCGCACCCAGACCGAGGGCAGCTATGGCGGGCTGGGCCTGTCGGTCACCATGGAAGACGGGGTGGTCAAGATCATCGCCCCGACCAAGGGCACGCCCGCTGACAATGCCGGTCTGAAGGCGGGCGATTACATCACCCATCTGAACGGCAAGCTGCTCTATGGCGGCACGCTGGACGAAGCGGTGGAACAGATGCGCGGGCGTCCCGGTACGGCGGTCGATCTGACGATCTATCGCCCCGGACGCGAAGAGCCCTTTGACGTCAATGTGGAGCGCGCAATCATCGATCTGAAGCCGGTCGAATATTCGGTCGACGGCAAGATCGGCATCATCACCGTCTCCAGCTTCAGCGCCCATGTCGGCCGCGAAGTGCAAAAGGCGATGGCGGGCATCCGCAGCGATCTGGGCGGCTCCATGCCCGAAGGTCTGGTTCTCGACATGCGCTCCAATCCCGGCGGCCTGCTGGACGAGGCTGTGGCGATGAGCGATCTGTTCCTTGAACGCGGGCAGATCGTGTCGCAGCGCGGGCGTTTCGCACGCGACAACGAAAGCTATTCCGCGCGGCCCGGCGACATTGCCAAGGGCGTGCCCATCGTAGTGCTGATCGATGCGGGCACGGCCTCCGCCTCTGAAATCGTGGCGGGCGCGTTGCAGGACCACCACCGCGGGCTGGTGATGGGCGAACGCAGTTTCGGCAAGGGCAGCGTGCAGACCGTCGTGCAGATCAGCGCCGACAGTGCGCTGAAACTGACGACGGCGCGCTATTTCACCCCGTCGGGGCGTTCGGTGCAGGAAGGCGGGATCGAACCCGATATCAAGGTGCCGCAGATGTCCGACCCCGACGCTCGCGCCCGCGCCAAGAACGCGATCCGCGAATCCGACCTTCGCGGCCATCTGATCAACGAGATCAGCCTGGAAGACGCCGAGCTGGAAGAAGACGCGACGCAGGACCCCCGCTTCAACGTCACGCCCGAAGAGCTGGAAGCGCAGGGGATCGAGGATTTCCAACTCGACTATGCGTTGAAAACGCTGCGCAATACGCGGCTGGCGCGGCTTAGCGGTACCAATACGGGCGGATCGGGCAAGGCGCAGTAGCGCCGTACCCGACCTTCGCAATCAGGGCGTTTTTTCCCCGATCAGAATGACGTGGCGATATTGCGGTCCTATAAAGGGAGCCAGTTTCAGCAACCCTTCGTCCAGATGATAGAATAAGCGGTTGACCGGATTGCGCGGCTTCATTCCCACCAGACCGGTTGCCACCCCGACCGGCACCGAAAGGAATTGTAGATAGCGCGAGCGCATCTGGAAGTTCTTTGCGCAGAAGTCCAGTTCGCTATGCGTCAGAGGACGTTCGTCATCAGTGCGCGCCCTGGGTGTCAGGCTGCGTACGATCTTACCCACCAGGTTAATGTTCAGCGGCTCTTCGAACAGCATGATGCCACCCGGTTTCAATACGCGGCGCACTTCCGACAAGGCGCGCTCGAACTCGATGTGGTGCAGAATGCCGCCGCCGAATACCGCGTCGAAACTGTTGTCGGGAAAGTCCAGCTGATTGGCATCCATCAACATGAATTTTGGCGCGATCCGGCTGGTCTTCGCAGCCTTGATGCCCTTGTCCAGTTCGCGTTGCGAGATATTAATGCAGGTTAGCGAACCGGGCGCCACCTCGCTCTTGTCAATCCATTGCGCCCATGATGAAGAGCCAAGTTCAAGGAAATCGCCCCCGTTCTTACCCTTGAGCTCGTCGTGAATGATTTCCAGCCGCTTGTCGGTATAGAAACCGGCGGCATTCCGCAGGACCTTGTTATATGTGTCACGTTGGAGCCCCTGATCATGCGCGATCTTCTCTCTCTCTGCCCGTTCGATGGCACCGGATTCAAGGTTCACGGATACGACTCCTTATGTTCATGCCGGACCATCAGGTACGCAGCACCAAGATCGGGGACTGGATTTCCAGCGCTGACATTCCTAGTTCAGCTTTTTGCATATAGGTTCCGTGCGAGCAAACGGCCTTTACAAAGAATCGCCAACCGCCCGAACGGAAATGACGGAACGACATGTCTTCGAAACTTGCCCTTGCCCGCGCGATCGCCCTTCTCGTTCCTGCTGGCTTGCTGGCGGGGGCCTATGTCTCGCAATATGGCTTTGGCCTGTTTCCCTGCGAAATGTGCTGGTGGCAGCGCTATGCCCATTTCGCGGCGCTGGTGCCGGCAGTCCTGGCCTTTGTGGTAAAGGGCGCGGGGCAGCGCCTGATGGTGCAACTGGCAGGGCTGATCATCCTGATCGCGGCCTTGTTGGGCGGCTATCATGCGGGCGTCGAATATGGCTGGTGGGAAGGCATCACCACATGCGCGACCACCGCAACCGCAGGGGGCGATCCGCTGGAGGCGATCCTGAACGCGCCCATCGTGCGCTGCGACACCGCGCCGTGGGACCTGTTCGGCATATCGCTGGCGGGATGGAACTTTCTGATATCGGGTGCGACGGCGGTGGCCGTGCTGGTCCTGTCGGGCCGGTCGCGCGCCACGCCCTACTCCGGCAAAATTCGGGAAATGTAAGCGATGCGCAAGGACGATACCGAAGCGATGATCCGTGTCGATCAGGCTGGCGAATATGGCGCCACGCGGATCTATGCGGGCCAGCTGGCCGTGATGGGCGACCGCGCGCCCGGTTCGGGCGAAGTTGCCGCCATGGCGCAGCAGGAGGCGGAGCATCGCGCCCAGTTCGATGCGCTGATGGCCCGGCGCGGCGTGCGCCCCACCCTGTTGCAACCGGTGTGGGACCGCGCCGGTTTCGCGCTGGGCGCGGTAACCGCATTGATCGGGCCCGAAGCGGCCATGGCCTGCACCGCCGCGATCGAGACCGAGATCGACCGCCATTATACCGAGCAGCTGGAAGAACTGGGCGACAGCGATCCCGAACTATCCGCGATGGTCGGGAAATTCCGCGACGAAGAGCGTGAGCACCACGACATCGCCATTGCGCAAGGGGCCGAAAAGGCGCCCGCCTATCCGGTGCTGTCGGGCGCGATCCGGCTGGGGTGCCGCGCGGCAATTGCGCTTTCGAAACGGATCTGAACGCGTCAGCTATCGTTCAGGCCATATCGGGCCTATGATCGGGACGAGATATTATTAGATGCCGGCCAGTCCGATGCTTGTAAGTCCGACGCCGGACAACTGACCGACGCGCTGGGAGGCGCCGCCACGATGACCAAGACTATCGCAATCGCCGCTCTCGCATTCGCTGGCGTCTGGGCCAATCCCGCCGCCGCGCAGGACACGGGCGGCGAGCGTGTGAACCAGGTCATCGTCTATGGCGACCAGCCTTGCCCCGAAGCGCGCGACGACAGCGAGATCGTGGTCTGCGTGCGGCAGGAAGATCCCTATCGCGTGCCGCAGGATCTGCGGCAGAGCAACGCTCCGCAGAACGAGGCATGGGCCAATAAGGTCGAGGCCAATGCCAATGTCGGCGCGACTGGCGCGATGAGCTGTTCCACGGTCGGTCAGGCAGGCCAGACCGGCTGCGCCCTGAACGAGATCGAGCAGGCCTATGCCGAGAAGGAAACCGCCGACAGCGTCCGCTTTGGCGATCTGATTGCCGAGGAGCGCGCCCGCCGCCTTGAATCGATCGATGCCGACGCCGCCGCAGAACAGGCGCGCGTCGAAGCGCTGGAGCGGGAATACGAAGCCCGCCGCACCGGCCAGTCCCCCGATCCCGCAACCGGCAATGTGATCGAGCCTTCGGATGCCGAGCCGATCGCGGGCGATTCGGGCGAGTAAGCCGCTTTTACAGCACGTGCCGTATCTCGGCGCAGCCATCATGGCCGGGCCGGTCCCGACGCCTTGATCAGGGGGCCGATCCGTTCGGCCCACCCTGTCCCGTTGCAGGAAGCATTTGCCTCCTTAACGATAATTGCGCTATGCGACACGCCGCAACGCATTGATCGGGCACCGAAACCCACGAAAAACCGGGCGAGTAAGCCGTCATACCCTTAACGGCTAACCCGGTGCGAAATGGCGTTATGGCGCTTGAACCGCTATCGGGGGACAGGCATTGGTTGCACCGCAACATATTGAGGCGCGTAACATGTATCTCAATGCGGACAGGACGATCGCGACAACGGCGGGCGAGGCGGTAACGCTTCGCCGTGTGGACGATCGCCGCATGCAGCGTATCCGCTGCTATCTCACTCTCGCACTGGCCGATCTTTTCGCGCTGGTGGTGTCGTTCGTAATGGCGAACACGATCTATCTGCAGCAACCTGCGGCCGATCACGGCTTTACCCTGCTGCTGGTGATGGTGCCGATCTATTTCTGTTTCGCCGCGATCAACACTTCCTATGGCGGCGATGCGCTGATGCGCCAGGAAAAGAGCTTTACGCGATCGGCACAGGCGGTGCTGTTCGCGGGCGCCGCCGTGGCGCTGATCGTCTATCTGATGAAGGCAGGGAACGAGGTTTCGCGCGCCGTTTTCGTTATCGGCTGGGTGTTGTCGCTGATCAGCGTGCCGATGCTCCGCATGGCGATCTTTCGCCCGCTGCTCAACCGTATGGGCGGCACGCCCTATTCGCGTGTGGTGATCGTCGACGGCGTCGATTACGCCCCCGCGCCCGACGATATCATGATGCCGCTGGCCGATATCGGCTTTGACCCGTGTTCGACCGATCCGCATGGCTTCCACGCCTTGGCTGCCGCGGTGACCAATGCCGACCGCATCGTCGTGGTCACCGAACCGCAGCGTTATGCCGACTGGTCGACCGCGCTGAAGGGTATTGCAGTCAAGGGCGAGATCCTGTCGCCGGGCGATGACAAGCTGGGCATCGTGGGCGTGGGCCGTCACCAGAACCGCCCGACCATGGTGATCAGCCACGGTCCGCTGACCTTGCGCGACCGTATGACGAAGCGCCTGTTCGACGTGACCGTCGCCTCGATCGGATTGCTGGCGACTTCGCCCATCCTGCTGGCGACCGCGATCGCGATCAAGCTGGAGTCCAAGGGACCCGTCCTGTTCATGCAAAAGCGGATCGGGCGCGACAACAAGATCTTCGAATGCTGCAAGTTCCGCAGCATGTACACCAACCGCTGCGACGCCAATGCCGCCCAGCTGACGGTAAAGAACGACCCGCGCGTGACCAAGGTGGGCGATTTCATCCGCAAGACCAGCATCGACGAGCTGCCGCAGCTGATCAATGTGTTGCGCGGAGAGATGAGCATTGTCGGCCCGCGCCCCCACGCGATGAGCGCCAAGGCCGCCGACCAGCTCTATTGGGATGTCGACACCCGCTATCGCCACCGCCATTCAATGAAGCCCGGGCTGACCGGTCTGGCACAGGTGCGCGGCTATCGCGGCCCGACGGACCGCACCGAAGATCTGACGAACCGGCTTGCGTCCGATCTGGAATATGTCGATCGTTGGTCGATATGGATGGATTTCTATCTGGTGGTGCGCACCGCGACCGCGCTGTTCGGCAAGAACGCCTTTTAAAACGGTTGTGGACCGGCTGGTCTGCGGACCGGCGAAAGTTCTTGGCTGGCGGGGCATTGGCTTCCGGCTGGCTGGCGATGGGCTGTCAAAGCCCTGCTTCCGAAACTGCTGGTCAGACAAGTGACTGGCCTGATTGGGCGCCCGATCTCGACAAGCATTATGCCGCGGTTGACCGCCAGAGCTCGCAGGCCGTCGATCTGCGGGAATTCGGTGCCATAGTTGATGGCGTCGCGGACGATACGCAGGCCGTGCAGCGCGCGATAGATTCCGGCGTAAAAGCTGTCATGATTCCACCGGGCAGAGGCCTGCGCATGACTGGCAGCGTGACGATTCGCTCCGGCATGGCAATCTTGGGCAACGATCACGCGGCACCCATCATCTGGGAGGGCCGCGACCGGCAGGCCTTTCTCGTTCAACCCGTTGAGGAAATGTTCGACGTCTTTGTCGAAGACATCGTTTTCGATCGCGTCAAAATTCTCCGTCGCGAAGGTTTGTCACCCTCCGGCCATCTGGTCACGGCTCGCAATGTCAAAAACCTGACTGTAACGCGCTGTGTAACGGAAGGGGTCAGCCTGTGCTACCTCAGCCATCTCCGGCGGCTTGCCGGCCTTTACAAACGCAAGAACGGAGCGGAAAATGTCGATCCGGCTACCGTCGCCGGATTTGCCTCCGATCACACCCGCGATCTGAATGATTTCGCGCTGATCGCTGATAACCACATCGATTACGGCAAGTTTCACGGCGTTGTGATCCGGTTCAACTTTGCCAAGCATGTCGTTGTTTTCCGTAATCGCGGTACATTTGCCAACATCAGCTGGTGGGGCGGTGGCGCGCGTCGGGGGGAAGGGGGCGAACTGCAATTCCTGCGACGGGTAAAGCATTGCTATATCGCCGATAACTTCGTGTCGGGTGCGATTGGCGGAATTTATGGCAATAATGGTGAGAACGTGACCGTCGCGCGCAATATCGTAAAGGATGTCACCGACGCAGGGGTGGATTTCGAAGGCTGTATCGATTGCATTGCCTATGAAAACCGCGTCATCAATGTCGGCAATTTTGGGCTGGCGACGTTTTTTGCAGCCAAGAATATCATATTCCGCGACAATTATGTCGAACAGAACGGCGATGCTGCCACGCTTCCCGAACGATACGGCAAGGGGCGCATTGGCAATCCGCAAGGTAAGTTCGTCGTCGGATTGCGCAGCAGCGGGTTCAGCGATGGCGACAGTGTAGATGTCACCTTTCGCCGGAATAATTTCGTGTGGTCCGGTGATGCGGGACTTGGTGCATGTCTGGGTAGCTTTTTCGGATCGTTACGGTTTGAGGAGAATCAGTTCGAAAATGTCCTTTGCGATGTTCGCTATTTCCGGACTGGTCGGCTAACTGTGGTGGACAACCGTTTCCGTTTTACGAAGACTATGGCTGAGCCTGTGAATCTGATCGCCGGATCGGCCGGTGTGGTCGAGATCACAGGTAATACGATCGAGGTCGAGGGGGCGATGCCTGCAGGTTCCAACCTTATCTTGCGGGAACTGCCACGGCCGCGCAATTCGCAGACGCGCATCACAAGCAATCGCCTTGCGGCACAGGCTCGCAGTATGGTCATCCGTATGACGGGCAAGCCCGCGCTTCGAACCGCCGTTCAGATCGAGGACAATGGCAGCATTCCGGTTGTCGTGGAAAACGAATTGACCTGAGCGCGTGTGCCCGCTTTCATCTTAACCGCCTTGACCTCAGCGCGGCGTCCGTGTGAAGCATATTGGCCGAGAACAGACTTGCCGGGATTCCGACATCTTCATTACATTCCAGCAGTTTCGCGCCAGCAGCGTCGTTGAACCGGCGAGGATGCCAGCCAGTTGAAGCATTCCCGACATTTTCGCACCGACATCTCCTCAGGGGCGCGCAACGAAGCTATGCGTGCGGCAATATCCAGTTAGAAGGTAAGCATGCCGATTTCCAACAAGCTCCGCCGCTTGACGATGATCGCGTCGCGCCAGCCGGAAACCTTTCTTCCCTTCGTGTCGCAACGCCTGTCATCCAAGCTTGGCTCTGCCGCCGCAAAATCTGGGGAGGGCTATATCAGCCATTATGGCGCCTGGCATGGCAACGCCGGCGACGTGATGATCGTCTATGCCCAACAAGCGCTTTTGAACAAACGCTTTTCGCAACAGAAATGGGTGGACGAGAACCACAAAAAAAAGGTCGAAGCACCTGACATCGAGCGCATAAACAACGACGCGAAGTTGGTTATCGTGGGCGGCGGCGGATTGCTTCTACCCGATCGTCACCGGCTGATCCCGAATACCGACAGCGATTGGCTGTGGAATATCTCGATGAAGAATCTGGCCGCGCTGCAAAAGCCGCTGATCGGGTTCGCAATTGGATATAACCGGATGAAGGGGCAGGACGATTTCCGCCCCTTCTTCAACGATCATATTGCCGCGACGATCGATAGATCGGTCTTTTTCGGGCTGCGCAACACCAGCAGCCTTGAAAAGCTGGCGACCTATCTGCCGTCACGGCTGGTCGACCGTCTGGTGCTGCAACCATGCCCCACCAATCTGATGTCGCGGGTCGATCCCCCGCGCTGGGCTGCCCATCGCGACCCCAAAAAGCGGGAGGTTGTGTTTGTGCTGTTCATGGGTTTTGCCCGACTGGGCATCATCGAGGATAAGGCGAATATCCGCCGCGTTGCGCAGCTTGCCAAGCGGTTGCACGCGCAGGGGTGGGATATCCATATAGCGACCCACACGAACGAGGAACTGGCTGCCATTCCCGCCTTCGAGGAAGAGTGCGTGCCCTTCACTCACAAAATGCTGGACATGATGTCACGCGAAGCAGTGGTGCAATATTACCGCAGCAAAAACCTTGTCATCGGCATGCGCGGTCATGGAGTAATGCTGCCCTATGGGCTGGGCGTGCCTGTCATGGGGATTATCAACCACGTCAAGGTCCGCTATTTCCTCGAAGAGGTCAAGCTGGGTGAATATGCCGTCGATCTCGAAGATCCGGTGATGACCGACAAGATGTTCGAGCGGGTCCAACAGTTCGACAGCGACCGGCAGGGATTCTACGATATCATGGACCGTGAACAGCAGCGTTTGTGGGACATCACGGAAAGGAACCTTGACGGTCTGGAGCCCTATTTCAATCCCGCATGATCGGATGTCATGCTCCGCGCGCTGGTTTGCGTTTGATAGAGGCGACCGAGACCAGGCTGGGTGAAGCGAGCGCCAGCACACCGGCAATCAGCAGAAGCCCCGCGCCCGATCTATAGGCGAGAGACATCGCTCTGAATGGTGGCATGTCCGCCATGACAGTAAAGATCAGCGCTGCCACAGTCGTCACAAAGCAGATAGCAAAGATCAGCCCGAAGCGATGCGGCGTATGCTCCAATTGGCGCATGGCGATGATACTGCCGATCACCGTAAGGGCCGAGGCGGCCACTCCCGCCCACGCCGCCGTTGCAATGCCGTAATGCGGGATAAGGAATATGTTGCCGACCACCGCGATGATGGCGGGCACGGTGGTAACGGTGCTGACGATGCCGGGCCGCTTGTGAAACAGGATTTCCTTGTTGAACTGCAGGGCCGCGCCGCCCAGAAACGCCGTTAGCACCAGGGGCGGAATCAAAGTGGCGGCAGAACGGTAAGAGATGGGTGCAAGTATGCGCACAAGTTCGGGGCCGAGCATCATTGTAACGGTCACGATGATCGCCAGCGCCGCGACCATCGCGAGGTCCAGGTCGGCCAAACGTCTCAGGTCCGGATTGGCTTTTTTACGCTGTTCGAAAAAGAATGGCAGATAGGCCGAGTTGAAACTTCCCAATAGTATGGCCAGCGGTGCGATGCCGGTGGCGGCCACCTGATAGATAGCCAGATCGACCATCGTCAGCATTCTGCCGATGATCACACGGTCTGCCAACCGTTTCAACCAGAGTGTAGCCGCGGTTGGAACCGATTTTATCCCATAGGAAAGCAGCCTTCGTGGCTCTTCCCAGTCCAGCGCATCTTGCGGCTTACGCTCTCTGACAAAAGATACGCATACGAATAGAGCTGTCAGCGCGCCGCCGATAAAAAACCCCAGCAAGGGTCCGACGGCACCCCAGCCGGTCAGTACCAGATAGGCGCTGCCAACGGCCTGCATAAGTGCCTGCGCGATCTGGACGCGTATATATTGCTTGGGATCACGCGTGGCGCGTGCGCTGGCCAGATTGAACGAAACGATGCTCTGCGTGACCATGCAGCCGACAAGCAAGGGCATGAACGGCATCAGAGCCAGTTGATGCCCGCTGATCGCGCCCCAGAATAGTGTCAGCAACGGTGCCAGCAGCAGTCCCACTCCGACGACGGTGGCGATGCGCGTGATAAAGCTGATCAGCAGGAAATCAGACTGATCGCCCGCGCCCTGCTTTTCATAATACAGCCGCGTCGTTGCGGAATTCAGTCCAAGATCGCCGACGATAAACAGTGCTTGCAGGATCGCCATGGCAAAGCCCCATTTGCCGAATTCGGCCGGTGACATGGCGCGCGTATAAATCGGCAGCAAAAGGAAGGGGAAAATGCGGTTCAGCACCGTGCCGAACAGATAGATTCCCGCCTCGCGGGCTAGTCGACTGCGCAGAACGCCCAAACCCATGCCCGTTACCCGAGACTTATCCAGCGGCCAGATCGCCGCGCAACGCGGCGGCTTCGATCCCCAGCCTTTGCGCCACAGTCGCGATGCGTTCCCGCAGCTCGCCCCCGGCATTCAGCAATTCCGCACCTTCGTCGACGATGGCGGCAATTTCGCCCCCACTTGGCGTAACCGCGAATTCATGCGGATCAGGGTACTCGAGTTGCTGCTGGATGGTAAGCGTTTTGTGCGAGTTCGACCCCATGAACACGCTGGGAGTGCCATTCAGCGATGCCATGATCGACGGGTGCCAGCGCCCGCTGATGAACAGGCGTGCATGTGCCAGAATGGCGATAGATGCTGCGATCGGAGTTTCGGCCGGGATCAGGGCGACACCGGTTTCACGGGCGACGTTCCGGAGAAAACCGTCGCCGTGGCAGGATTCGACCAGCACGACATTCAACCCTAGCCTTTTGACTGCGTTTACCAGATTTCGATAGGTTTCGCCCACGGTTGGCAATTGCCAGATCGCAGCCGAACTGCCGCCGATGGCGACATAGGGCCGAGTTGCCTGATCGGGGAGGGGCACGGCGGATTTGTCGAAATAGGTCCAAAGGACGCTGGGACGAAAGCGGGTGCCATGGTCGGCATCGGCAAACATGTGCTGCCACGTGAACACCGCGTCCGGCCGCATCACGGATTTGACCGCGGGCATATGCGTTTCCTGAAATCGCTTGGAAACCGGTTCGCGCAGGGCCAGCAGATCAATCCCCTCGAACATCTGCCGTGCCAATGCCAGCGTTTCCGTATTGATGCCGCTACGCGGATCGGCCGAAAGCATGCCATTCAGGACATAGATCTGCTTGCCTGCGATCCTGGCCAGATGGATCAGCGTCAGAAAGAACAGGAAATGACGGCGCGGCTGGGTCGGGAAAATGCCATCGCCTTCCAGATTCATCATCAGAGCGTCGCAGCGGTCTAGGTCAGCCAGCACCGTAGCAATTTCAGGGTGATAGACCGCTGCGCGCCGTACCAGCGCTGCGTTGCGTTCCAGATCATGCGTCATTGCGCGTGGCGTGCCCAAAGCGGTCGTGATGCCAGCGGCCAGCGAACCCACGAATGGGATGTTGCTGACCTTTTGCCGGTCGAGCAACGAACATAGTTGCTCGTAAGCCGGCAGGGGCAAGCCTTTCGCATCGCGATACCACCGCCCCATCGGGCCAGAACGGACGGCGCCGATTACTTCATGATCCTGTTCAATCAATTGCCGCAACGCCATGCTGGTGGCGCGCGCGCCCCAGTTCGGCTTGTCGACATTTTCACGAACGTAGAGAATTTTCATTGGTCAGTCGCTCCACAGTGCTGCCAGCGCTATGGGCTAGGGCGTCTGTCCGCAAGGCGGCCCACGCGATTCGATGAGGTCGGCGATGGCGCGCGCGCAGCGGTCAGTGGCTCTACCGTCGATCTCCCCCACCTCGTCCTCAAGCGCCGATGGCGGCACAAGATCGGGCGCGCCGCGGTCATAACGTTCGACTGCGGCAGCAACTTCCGCTGCGTCATGCGCCAACGCTGCGCCGCTTTGTGCCATCCAGCCCTGTTTGCCAGCTTCGGATTGTTCGGCAAATGCCGCTGCGGGGATAGGGATACACAGTACGGACCGCGACAGGATCATCGCTTCCAGCAAGCCGCTTGAATAATGGCCCAGGACCAGCTCGTTCGCGTCAATCGCCTGTTCGATCGGCCGCTGGCAACGGTCGAGCGTATGCGGAACATGTAGCGCCGAAGTCAGATGCGCGACGCTGTCCGCAGTGGAGCGGGGGTGGATGCGAATCGTGACGTGAATATCGCGCGCCTGTCCGGCGCGGTTCAGGCCCTCGATCATGGCTAATTGCACTTTTGCTGCGGTTTGCGGATTAACCTTGCCATGCTCGCCAAAAGGCTGGAACAGATAAAGCAGTTGCAGTGGCCCCGATTCACCAGTCGACGGTGCGGGCCGAGCAGCGAGTTCGGCAATCTGGTCATAGCGCGGCACCCCACCGATCGCGATACGGTCGGGCTCCATGCCCGCCACGATATAGCGTTGGCGATAGGATTTTGACGGCACCACCGCCAGATCGTGACCGGCAAAGCCATAGCTGGAGATTGCAGGCAAAAGCCCGGTTCGCGTCAACAACGGGGCCAGCGCGTGCTTGATACGAAGGACAGGGTTTTGCGGCGTGTCGGCCCCGACGTGCACAAAGGGACCTTCTTGAACGATCACGCTGGGCGTGCCCAGCCGCGCCGCCGCCCTGACGAACGCTTGTTCAATATAGACGCGGTCATGCACCATCACGATCGCATCGTGTCGCTTGCCAAGAATGCTCTCGGCATAGGCGTCCAGCCTGCGCATCATCGCGGGCCCGCCGTTCAGGAGAAGATTGGCCGACAGGCTGGAGCTTAGGCGCCGCATGCCAACATCGGCCATGTTGGTATCGAACCTGCGCCCCTTGCCGTGATATGCCGTGTGCCCTTCCGTGCGCAGGTTGAAGGGCTGGGTATCGACGAACTGGAAGCGGACATCGCCGAGCATGACAGAAAGCCGCTGTTCCAATGCCTCAAGCGTCCGGCCCGAAGAGCCGCCCGTACCCATCAGCACAATCGATCTGGACATGGTCGCGGGTCTTAAAGGCCGGACCGCACCCATGCATGGCCGTGCCGATTCACGATCATGCCGGAACGCGGAATATTCGCAAGCGCAATCAGGCTGTGGCCGTGGTCGCCGACACCGGCCTTTCACGCCATTTCAGCTTGTCGCGCTGGACCTTTTCGACCGGCAGGATTTCCTCGGCCTTGCAGCCCAATGCCTTTTCGACATTGCGCAGATCGCGGCACAGCCGGCGCAGGCCATCGGGCTCCAGCGAGGCAGCATGGTCGGTGCCCTTCCATGTCCGGTCCAGCGTGAAATGTCGCTCAACCCAACTCGCGCCTAGCGTCAGCGCAGCGATATCAGCCGCGATGCCCAGATGGTGGCCCGAAAAGGCGACACCCTTAACGCGGCCGTCAAAGCTGTTTTTCAGCCGCGTAATCTCGC
The DNA here is from genome assembly GCF_020985325.1 of Croceicoccus sp. Ery5. Classification (NCBI taxonomy): domain Bacteria; kingdom Pseudomonadati; phylum Pseudomonadota; class Alphaproteobacteria; order Sphingomonadales; family Erythrobacteraceae; genus Croceicoccus; species Croceicoccus sp. Ery5. The sequence goes on along the minus strand of NZ_CP087587.1, from coordinate 3,718,804 downwards.
CCAGGCAGATATCCTGAAATTCGACCGGATAGCCCGAAGTGCAGCTATAGATGATCAGGTCGTTGGCTCGCTTGCGCTCTTCGAAGAAGGAGACAATCTTCTCCTCCTCGTCATGGGTGGTCATACCCAGCGAGAGGTGGATTTCGCCGTCGTAACCATTTGCCAGCACGTCCAGCATCTCGAAATGCAGATTACAGGCCGAAGGCACTTTCAGCAGCTTGGGTTTCAGCGTCGCCATTTCGCGCGCCGAAGTCGTGTCCCAGACCGATGTAGAATATTCGATGCCATTGCGTTCGCATTCTTCCATCAGCTCGCCATGCTGATCGACCGAGAATTCAAGAAATTCGCGGTGAGCGCCATAGGTGTCGCCATAGGAATTTCGGGGATTAGGGTGCGGCGCGTTATACTGCTCTTCGGTCAGCAATTCGCGGTTGTTTCGCTTTTGGAACTTTACGACATCCGCTTTGGCATAGACTGCGGCAATGCGGATGTGTTCCTTGGCGATGTCCATTTCGCCTTTATGGTTGCAACCTACTTCGGCGATGATTTTCACGCCCATCGAAAACTCCGCAAAATAAGAAAGCGTTTCAGTCTCCTGACGGGTCCTATCACCCGCGTGGGCAGGCATACAACAGCGAACAGCAGTTTGTCGTCGGCGGTAGCACGGCGGCGCGATGAAGCGAGGCGGCGCCGGGGCGGTTGCCATGGCGTGATCGCCCTTGTTTTCGCCATGCCACGCGCTTAGCCATGGTTTGCGGCGCATTGTGCGGCGTGCTTTGGGACTACAAGGATCGATCGGCGGTAAATGGTGTCACGCGAAGGGCCGGAGAACGGCGGTGGATCAAGGAGCTGGCGCTCACCCGCCGGAGGGCGGATTGAGGTTGATGCAGCGCCCGAAAGATCTGCGCGCAGCAACGGCCTTGATCATGGCGAGGACCGGCCATCGCCCGAACGGCGCGGTGCAAGCCGCCGGCGACATCGTACGCAGCCGCGGGCTTCTGCTTCGAAAATGTCGTTGGCGTTAACACCCGAACTTGGCCGGCTGACGGTTCTGGCTGTGTTGTTCACAGCCATCGCCTTTTTCGGCGGATCGGCCCGCGCCGATGTGAACTGGTTGCTTCCGCTGCGCCCGATTTGCCTGTTCGCCATTGCCATTCTTGTTGTGCTGCCCGTACGCGACCGCGCGCATTCCATGACCGTTCCGGCGCTTTTGCTGGCGGGGCTGGGAGTCGTGATCGCGATTCAGCTTGTGCCGCTGCCGCCCGACATCTGGACCACATTGCCAGGCCACGCTCGATTTGCCGAAGCGGCTGTCGTGACCGGACTGGAACAACCGTGGCGGCCTGTGTCGCTGGTGCCATGGCTGACCTGGAATGCGCTATTCGCCCTGTTGCCTGCGCTTGCCATTCTGGTCGGGCTGTGGGGTACTAATCCGCGCCAGCGCGAAAAAGTGATTGCCGGATTCCTGATTTTTCTGGGCATCAGCATATTACTGGGAATCGCTCAGGTTGCCGGCGCGCTGAACGGCCCTCCGCTGCACTATCGTTTCTTCGCGCAAGACTCGGCGATTGGCTTTTTCGCCAATCGCAATCATGCGGCCGCGGTGCTGGCCACCGGCTTTCCTGTGCTGCGCCTGTGGTCGCTGGACGCAGCGCCAGGGGGTGGCTCCGGGTCGAAACGCCGCATTTTCGCTTTGATTGCCGCATTGGTGCTGCTGGTGATGATCGTGGTGACCGGTTCACGCACGGGCATGCTGATCGGCTTCGCATCGCTTGCTGCTTCGTTGGCGATGGCTCCGATCGACGAACTGGGCAAGAAGCTGGATCCGCGTAAGGCGTGGTTGATCCGCCTTGCTGTCGTCGCGGTACCGGTGCTGGTAGTGGTATTGCTGATCCTGTTCGGTAAGGCAGTGGCTCTTGACCGTATTGTCGACGACGATCTGCTCGCCGAACAACGAGTCGTCTATCTACCGCTGTTGCTGGATCTCATGCGCAATTTCTTGCCGTTCGGTTCGGGTTTCGGCACGTTCGATCCGGTCTATCGCAGTTTCGAGCCGGACTGGGCGATCACCACGAAATATTTGAATCACGCGCACAACGATTTGCTCGAACTGATGATGACCGGCGGCATTCCAGGACTTGCTGTATTGGGCGCCTTTTTGCTGTGGATCGCAGCGCGGCTGTGGCGGACACGCAAGGATTCGCGACGGCCGGAAACGATCTCGGTTCGCGCGGGTGCGATCATGGCCGCGGCACTATTAGGTGCAAGCCTGACCGATTATCCGCTGCGAACCCCGATTGCCGGTGTGGTTCTGGTCTTCGCCTGCTGGCTGATGGCCCGTCCGCTGTTCGATATGAAGCCGCCTGCCGAGAACAAGGGTAAGGGGCGGTCATCGTCTTCTGCGCCCTCATACTTCGGATCGGGAGGTCGCCGCTGATGCCACGCAAGGCCGGAAAAATGCCCAAGCGCCGCATTATGGCCGCTGTAGCAAGCTGTATGATGGCTGCTGTCGTATCGGTGCCCATCGTGCTGTTCACCATGCCCAATGTGGTGCCCGGCGCGATTAGGGCTCAACTGGTCAGCCTGCCTCTGGTCGTCAGCCCCGAAGCCCGCGCTGCTGCTGCTGCCATCGCTCTGGCAACCGACCAGTCGGAGGAAACCCTCGACAAGGCCGAGCGCTGGGCGAATGAGGCCGTGCTGGCCGACCCGCTCGAGGAAAGCGCCATCCGTTCGCTGTCATTCGTCAATGCCTATCGCGGGAAAAATGACAAGGCGATGGCGATATTGCGTTATGGCGAATCGCTGTCGAAGCGCGATCTGATGACCGAGCTGGCCCTGGCGCTGGATGCGCGCCAGTCTGGCGATAACGAACAGTCTATCCGCCATTACGGCCATGCTTTGGGCACGACAATTCGCGGTTACGACCTGATCGTGGAGCAAGTGCTGGCCAATACGTCGCAGGACGTCGAGTTCGCACGCGATCTCGGCACGGCTATGGCGGCAAGGCCCGGTTGGCGCGACCGTTTCCTGCCCTTCTATATTGCGCGGACCCAAAATCCGGATGCTCTGGGTGCGACCATTGGTGCGATGTGGGTCGATGGTGTCCCGCAAGAGGATCGCGCGCTGGCATCGCGGGCGCTGACACAGATGTTGCGGCTGGGGTCGACCGACAATGCCGCGCGCCTGATCGGGCGGGTGGCCGGTCCGGGCGGAGCGGCCAGGGTTCGCGATGGCGGGTTCGAGGATGGGCCGAATGTACCGCTTGGCTGGGATATCGAACGCAGCGCATCGTTCAGCGGCCTTGCCGTGCCCAAGGAAGGGGACGACGGCAAAGTCCTCGAACTCGGCGCGTCAAGTGGGCATGCTGGCGCCGTAGCAAGCCAGATTCTGGCACTGGCACCGGGCAATTATCGGCTATCCGGCAGTTTGTGGGCGGAAAGCAATGCCGATAGCGGAATGCCCCGCCTGCAAATTCGCTGCGTCGGCGGGTCTGATCCGATCGTCGAATTGCGTAAGGCGGAAGGTGCGCATTCGGTTGCCGACGCACGGCCGATCTCAACTCCCTTTACCGTGCCCGATAATTGCACGGTGCAGTATATCGAGGTTCGGTTCGGATCATCGCTCTTCGTGTCGCGCAGTCGCGGCTGGGTCGACGATATTTCGGTCGATCCGCTCTGACCGACTAGTGGTCGTTCTCATTAAATCCGGGAAAGGTCTTGTCCTCGGACGATGACCCGGGCTTTTCCCGCCAGAAACCTATGGCCCAGATGATCGTTGGCCAGGTCAGCGATTGCGCCATATCGCTGGCGGCATGCTGCCACACCCAGTCCTGCTTCACGGGCCATTGGGCCGAGATATCGAAGATCTCGGTCGTTCCGATAACCAGCCAGGCGATGGCAAGCGGCACCATCGAAGACAGTCGCTTGCGAAGGACCAAGGCAAGCACAAGCCACAATGCCAAACCCAGATGAACATGGATCAGGGCACGGACGGTTTCGTCGGCGGGAATATATTGCCGCTTCAGCCCTTCATACAGCGCTATGACATCGGGAAAGGCAAAGCCCGCCTGTGGCGGACTAGCCGACATCTCCGGTCCCGCGCTCACGGGCCTTGCTACGCTGGGCCAGATTGCGCGCCTGCCGCCGCTTGCGGGCAGTCTGCCACTCGACGCCCGCCAAAATGAGGGCGGGTATCAAAAGAAGGCTGGCGCCGATGATGATTTCTTGGCTCATTCTACCCGCGTTTCGTTGCGTCGACCAATTGGGGTCATAAGAATGTGGGCGGGGGATGCAAGGGGCGCTGACCGATATTGCAGGGGGGATGATCCATTTTGCGGGCCGAACCGTTAACGAGCAATGCCCCGCGGGAGTTCCGCCATCCAGCGTGCCAGCCCTGCCTCGTCCGCGGCCAGCGCGACGGGGTTTGCGTGCCAGCCGGCAAGCGCGCTGTGCATGCGTTCCAGTCCGAACAGGCGCGGTGCGAACAGGCTTTGGTCGAACGCGCCCAGATCGAGCAGCGCGGTCGATGCCGCCGCGATAAAGCCGCGATAGCCGTGCGCTTCGACCTGCGGGGCGATGCCGTGGGGCAGGGGAGCGACGTCGATCCCCGCGATGTCGTCGATCATTGCGGCGATCTCTGCGGTATCCTCACGCGGATGGGGCAGATAGGCGACGGGCAGGGGCGATGCGGCGGCGATGCGGGTAAGACCTTGGGCAATCCGGCGGCGCGGCACGATCCCGTCTTCGGCCAGTGGCGATCCGATGAACAGCAAACGGTCTTGCGGCGGCGCGCGCGTGGGAGCGGGCAGCACCAGATCGCCCGTTTCGAACCGGTCGCGGACGATCAGCCGATTGCGATCCGCGCGGCGGGACAATGCGCCCTTGGGGTAAAATCCGCTTGCGATCTGCACCGCTCCGCGGCCTGCGTACCAAAGCGGGCTGGTCAGATCGACGTAATGCGACAGCCCGTCTTCCCATAATTCGATGGGGCCGGTGAACCGGTCGGCCAGCATGCGTTCCAGCGGTTCCCCTTCAAGAAAGAGGATCAGCCGGTCGATGCCAAGCGGCGCCAAAAGGTCGCGAACCTGCGCATAGTAGCGGCGATTGGCGGCAAATGCAGCGGCCAGATGCAACGGATTGCGCGGCGGGCGGCGTTCGCGGCCCAGTGCGATGCCCTTGCCGGGAAACAGTAACTCTACCTCGGCCGCGATATGGTCGTCGCGATAGAGTACATGGGTAACGCCCGGATCGTTCGCTGCCAGCAGTCGCAAATGCAGCGTGGAGCGGGGCAGGGCAGCGATGACCGTCATGGCGTCTAGCCCTGCGTGGCGGCGATCCGGCCCGATGCGATCAGCATATCCGCCAGTTCGCGGATCGCCCCGCGTCCGCCCGAATGTTCCAGCACAATATCGGCTGCGGCCAATGCCGCCGGATGCGCATCGGCAGGGGCAACGGCGCAACCGGCTGCCTCCATACACGGTAAATCGTTGATATCGTTACCGATATAGATTGCATCCGCGATCCCGATGCCGCGCTCTTCCAGCCAGCGACGGAACAAGGGCAGCTTGGTATCGATGCCATGGCTGCATTCCAGCTTCAGCTTTTGGCAGCGCGCGGCGACGACGGCGTTCTGTTCCTTGGAAATGACGGTCATTGCCAGACCCGCCTTGCGCAGCATTTCGATCCCCATGCCGTCGCTGCGCGAACAGGCCACGCTTTCCTCGCCCGAAGTCGATACGAATAAGCGGTCGTCGGTCAGCACACCGTCGAAATCCATGACCAGAGCGGCGATCCGCGCGGGCAGGGCTGTACGGGCGGTACGGGCGGGACGCTGGCGTGCCATCCTTGCCATGCGTTCCTCGGCAATACGAAAATCGGCGGGCTCGTCGATTTCCTGCCAATGTTCGACCGGAATCTCATGCATGACCGTCTTGCCGAAGAACCGGAACCCGGCCGTGCGGAACCCTTCGGTGCGCATGGCATAGACCGCGCCGGTTTCGACGAATTCCGGCTGGCGCTGTTGCCGCATCAGGCGGAAGCTCTTGTCGTGATTGATCCCGTCCGCGCTGCCATCCGCCTGCTGCGACCACAGGAAATAATGAAAAGGCACCACGGCCAGCGCGCTGTCGGCCTGCTGCGTGTCCAATGCGGCCAGCGTGCCATCGATATCGTCCGAATCGGTCAGTGGCGAGGTGCATTGCAGGAACGCGATGGCATCGGGGCGATAGGCTTCCGCCCGCTCCAGCTCCTCCAGAACGTGCAGCAGCGCATCTTCCGAACGCGCGATATCGCCGGCCAGTTCGTCGGGGCGCATCAGCACTTCGGCGCCATATTGTTTTGCCACAGCGGCGATTTCCGGGTCGTCGGTCGAAACCACCACCCGTGTTACGCGCGTCGCGGCAAGGGCGGCATGGATCGAATGGGCGATGAGCGGCTTGCCCGCCAGCGGCAGCACGTTCTTGCGCGGAATCCCCTTGGAACCGCCGCGCGCGGGAATGATGGCCAGAACTTCCATTGTTTCCCCCTAGGCCGCCCTGCTGGCCAGCGCCTTTTCATACAGCACCGCGCGATAGCAATCGAGGATGGCGCGATTCATGCGTTCGCCGGTAAAGCGCGCCAGGAAATCGGCACGCCCCGCGCGGCCCATCCGGGCCAGTTTCTCGCGGTCCAGACCGCGGATGAAGTCTGCCAATGCCTGTGGATCCTCGGGCGGGAAAAGCAGGCCGGTCTCGCCGTTGCGGACCACTTCGGGCAAGGCGTCGACATCGGACGCCAGAACCGGTTTGCCCTGTCGCAAAGCCTCGATCGCGGCAAGGCCGAACCCCTCCCAGCGCGAGGGCACCAGTACCGCATCACAGGCCTCGACAAAGCTCCAGATCGCCTCGCGCTGTTGCCAGCCGTAATGGGTGATATTGGGCAGTCGCTTCGCCTCTTGCTCGTCATCCACGACGGTTGCGCCGATCACGTGCAGATGGACGGGCAGGCCGGTCAGCATCGACATCGCCTTTTCCGCGATATCGAATCCCTTTTGCCGGTCCTTGCGCCCGATGAACAGCAGGTTGATCCGGTCGCGAGGCATGGGCACAGGCGCGGCGCATCCCGGAAATACACGCTCGGTCACCCCATTGTGCAGCACCGACATATTGTCCTGCGGCAGTCCGCGCTCGATGGCGCAATCATATTCGAATTGCGAAATGCACAGTACCCGCTGGGTCATGGTGGACATATGGCGTTCGACCGCGGCGATCAGGTCGCGGCGGCGGTTCGACCAGCGGATGTTGAAAGCCCAGCCATGCGCGCAATAGACGACGGCGGGGCGCACATCATCGGGCATGCGGGCAATGACAGGGCGCAACATGCCGGCAAAGCTGGAATGCAGATGCACGATATCGGGCCTGTCGTGCATGATCGCATTGCGCGCATGGGCGGCAAAGCGAAGCAATGCGCGCGGGCTGCGCTGCGCATCGTCGAACAGATGCAGCGAGGCATCGGGAAGATAGGGAAGCACGAACCGTTCTTCGGCCGGAACCAATGCCCCCACGCGGCGCGGTCCCAGCACTTCGCGCTGGAAGCCCAGCACCTCGGACAGATAGGCACCCACCCCGCCGGGCAGCTTTTGCGCGATATGCATCACGCGATAGTTCTCGGGCCCGGCCTCGCTCATTGCGGAATGGCCGGATGCGGCAGGCCGTCGCCGCGCGCCTGGCGGGGTCGGGGCGGTGCAGGATATGTTTGTCCAACGCCAGCTGCCGGAAAATAACCACGACGATAAATCAGCGCATTCAGGAACAGGAAAATCGGAAAAACGGGCGGGTACATCATTGCTCCGTCCATCGCAGCGGCAGCGCAATAGCCCAGCGCCCCGACAACAGCAGCTCGCCGCAATCCGTTCAACTGACCCCAGTGCATCAGCCCGAACCCGATGCCATAGCCCATGGCGGCAAGGGCGAGGATCAAACCGAACAGGCCGAAACTTTGCAACAGGCCATAATAGACGACTTCGGGGATATAGATTTCTTCCGCGCCGAACAGGGTGATGTTCAGTTCGCGCAAATAGGTCATGCGCCCGCCCAACCGGTCGTCGATCAAGTTCGCGCTGGTCCAGCCGAGCAGGGGAAGAATTACAAGAAATACACAGAACGCCGCGCCAACGGCCACCCATACTCCCGTTCGGTTCAGCCGGATCTGGCCCGAGAACGCCATCAGGATGAACACTGCCACCATTGCGAACCAGGATGTGCGGCTGAGTGTGCAGATGATCGCCACAATGAACAATGCGCGCCAGATCTTTTTATCTTCGAAGTAAAGGTAAACCGGCATCATCATGATCATGCAAACGCCGAAGATATTGCCGTTGTTATAGGTCGAAACCAGCTTCATCAGCCAGCCGCTGCGCAAGTTGTTTTTGCTGAGGATCGTGCCCGCGTCCTCGATATTCACCGTCAAATAGGGAATTTCGATAATGTCGCGGGTGAAAATGAACAGGACAAAGTTCATGAGGCCCCAAACGACCGCGAAACGGATCATCGGGCGAATGGCGCGTGCCATGTCGGCAGTGCGGATTCGCTCAAGCTGGGGCGTAATTGCGACCAGTATCAGTATCGGCAGCAGGCCGAAGATCACCGTGAACGGAATCCAGCGCGACGATGGCAGATTATATTGCTGTGCCTTGAAATAGACCATTGCCGCCAGCGGCAGGAACAAGGCACCCGTCTGCACGATCGGGGCGAGTTGCAGGTCACGTTTGCGAATGATGGCAATGGCGGCCATCGCGCCTGACAGGCCGATCAACAGATAGCCCCATGTGACCGGAAATTTTTCGACCATGATCCCGCCTTTTGGGAAAGCGAGATTGAAGCATGCGACAAGGACGAACAGCGGCCAGATCAGCCCGCTGGCTTCGAATGCACCTTGTCCGTCAGGATGATGCGCTCTTAAGCCAGTAACGGGATGCGGGCCGGTCATCGCGGATCAGGCTTCGGCCCGGTCGTGGCCGCCATAACTGTAATATTCGTGGTAGCCGTAAGACGAATATCCACCGCTGGTGAAGTCATACTTGGTCAGCACGACGCCGAGGATGTTCGTGCCCGCGCTCAACAGGCGGCGGATCGAGGCCTTTGCCTGTCCTTGCGAGCCTGAATGCGCCTCGACCACATAGAGCACGCCGCCGGCCGCCGAAGCGAGCTGTGGTGCATCGGCCAGGCCCAGCACCGGCGGGGCGTCGATGATGATAATATCGAACCGGTCGCGCAGCTGGCTGAACACGCGGTCCAGCGTTTCTCCGCTCAAAAGGCGCGGCGGCGAGGGAGGGATTGGCCCGCTGGGGATGACCGAAAGATTGTCGACATCGGTCGTCTTCAACGCTTCGGGCACCAGCGCGGGGCTGGTCAGCAGCGTCGAGAAGCCCGACTTGTTGTCGATGTGGAAATTGTGATGCACTGATGGTCTGCGCATATCGGCATCGACCAGCACCGTGCGGCGTCCCGATTGGGCGAATTCGCGCGCCAGTGCCTCAGACGTAGTCGATTTGCCTTCCGCGGGTCGAGTTGATGTGACGAGTAGCGTCTGCGGCAGCCCGTCGCGAGTCGACAGTTCCAGCGCGGTGCGCAGCGCATAGATCGATTCCGACATGGGCGAATGTGGGTCGAGCATCTCCGTCTCGGCATCCGCATTGGCGGGGCGCGGCGTGATGCCCAGCACAGGCAGGCCCAGCTTGCGCTCCACATCGTCGGAAGAGCGGATCGAATCGTCCAGCCGTTCTCGCGCAAAGGCAATTGCTGCGGCAAGGCCGAAACCGATGACGGCGCCGAGAAAGGCATTGATCAGCGGACGCGGCCAGATCGGCGCCGACGGCGTTTCGGCACGGTCGATGATCAGGATGTTATTGGCGGTAATACCCGCAGCGGCATTCAATTCGCGGAAACGCTGCAACAATGCGTCGTAGAGGGCGCGATTGGTGTCAGCCTCACGCCGCAAAATGGTCAATTGCACGCCGCGGCTCTGTTCGCCCAGTGCAGCGCCCTGCAGTTCGCGTACATTGGCCATCAGGCTGCGCTCTTGCTGAACGGCGATGCGATATTGGTCGCGGATCGAGTTGCGCACCTGCGTAGCCTGAAGCCTGATCTGCTCGTCGAATGCGGCGATTTGTGCTTCCAGCTGTCGGACAGTTGGATAATCGGCGCTGTGCCGGTCTCGCTCACCTTCAAGCTGGGCCTTGGCCTGAGCCTTTTGCGATTGAAGTGTCTGGATCGCCGGATTGGAGAGCACTTCGGCGAGACTCATCAGCGGGGTCGCCTGTGCCTGCCGCCATTTCTGTTCGGCCAGAATGCGGTCGGTCTGCGCCGTCGCATAAGCCGTGTTCAGTGTGGCGAGGTTCGAGCCCGTCAGCGTCTGGCCGTTGCCCTCTGCATCCTCGCCACCGTCAAGATTGGTGATGCCGGTCTGGCGCGCATATTCGATCAGCGAGCGTTCGCTTTCCTCCAGACGCTCGCGCGTTTGACCCAACTGTTCCTGCAGGAACTGGCGCGAATAGGCCGACATGTCGAAACGGCGTTGCAGTGTGCTGGCGATAAATTCCTCGGCAAAGGCATTGCTCACCCGTGCCGACAATTGCGGACTGGGGCTGTCGAAGCTGAGGTCAACGAGGCGCGTGCCGCTGGTCAGTTCGATCGTCAGGTTTTCCTGAAGGATATTGATGACCGCACGCTGCCACGCGGCGGAGCCGGGGCTGGTATCGGGTGGCGTCATTTCCATCGCTTCGAAAAAGCTGGGGTCTTGATAGTAATTGAGCGATCGGGCGACGCGATCGGACAGCGAACGGCTGCGCAGCACTTCAACCTGCGTTTGCAGATAAACCTCGATATCCCCGCTGGCGGTCGGGTCCTGATCCTCCGACCCGAGGATCTGGGGCCCCTGCTGATCGATTTGCAAGGTTGCGGTGGAACGATAGATCGGTGTCGACAGCAGTGCCATCAGCAGGCCGATAATGATGGCGACTGCCGTGACGCCACCGATCAGCCAGCGATTGCGATAAAGCGCTGCGCGAATTTCGCGCAGATCGAGGTCGCCTTGCGACAGATGGCCGAGCCGGTGCGCATGGGCGCGGGCATCCGATTGGACGACATCGTCATCGGCAAAACGGTCGCGATCGAGGATGGAGGCTTCCTGGTTCATGTCAGCGATACCCGATCAATTATACAGCGGCCGGAATACGGCGATAATCGGAACGAGCTGGCGGATGTCGCGCCAGATTTCCTTGGCTTCGGACAGGCCGACGACGACCACATCGTTGCCCAGAATGCGCGGGTCTTCCATTGCGCCGCTGCGGATGGCGTTGACGTCGAAACGCGCGGCCATGCGCTGGCCCTGAATGGTGCGGAAAATCACCACCTCGTCCATCTTGGCGATCTCGTTCTCGCCGCGGGCCATGGCGATGGCTTCCAGCAATGTGGTGCTGTTGCGGATTTCGAACACGCCCGAGCTGTTGACCTGTCCGGTCACCACCACCTTGCGGTCGGCGGAATCGACGATCGAGACCGAAACCTGCGGCCGTTCGAGCAAGCGGCCGCGATAGGACTCCTCGATCTGCGAGGCCAGTTCCTCGGTCGTCAGCCCCTCGACAGTCATCGATCCGATGCCCGGTACGCCGATTTGTCCGCTGCGGTCGACCTTCACGCTTTCGACCGACAGTTCGGGTTCGAAAAATGTATTGATGCTGACCGTATCGTCCGGTCCGATGCGATAGGGGGCGGCGGCTTCGGCCTGTGCCGCCTGACCCATCAGCGTATAGGCATCGCTGTCGCTGGCCACCGATTCCACCGGCGGATATCCTTTGGCGCAACCGGCAAGGCAGACCGCGACTGCCGCAAGCGGCAACGTCTTTCGAAGCACGAAAATCCTCCAGTCGGCCCCGGGCCGAATTCCGGCCGCAGGCGTGGCGGGCACCTGCATGTTAAGGCTGTATTTCATTGAAACATCGGGCAGGTGGCGTCAAGCAAGCTTCCCCGCCCCTTATGGCAGCGCACAACGGATCGCCTTGCAACCGCGTCAGCTGAGCGCGATATCGGGCGCGTCTTCCTGTTTCATGCCGACAAGGTGATAGCCCGCATCGACGTGATGCACTTCGCCCGTCACGCCCGAGGACAGGCCCGACAGCAGGTAAAGCGCCGAGCCGCCGACATCGTCGATGGTCACATTGCGGCGCAGCGGCGAATTCAGCTCGTTCCATTTGAGGATATAGCGGAAATCCCCGATCCCGCTGGCCGCCAGAGTCTTGATCGGGCCTGCCGAGATCGCGTTGACGCGGATGTTTTCGGGGCCCAGATCGTTGGCCAGATATTTGACGCTGGTTTCCAGCGCCGCCTTGGCCACACCCATCACATTGTAATGGGGGACGACCTTTTCCGCGCCGTAATAGGAAAGCGTCAGGATCGACCCGCCATCGGGCATCATTTCGCGCGCACGCTTGGTAACAGCGACCAGCGAATAGGCCGATATGTTCATGGTCATCAGGAAATTGTCGAGGCTGGTATCGACATACAGGCCGCGCAGCTCGTTCTTGTCCGAAAAGCCGATGGCGTGGACGACGAAATCGATGGTTTCCCAATGCTGTTTCAGTTCATCGAACGCGCTGTCCAGCTTGGCCATGTCGGACACATCGCACTCGATCAGCAGGTTGCTGCCAAGGCTTTCGGCCAGCGGGCGCACGCGCTTTTCCAGCGCTTCGCCCTGATAGCTGAAGGCCAGTTTGGCGCCTTGCGCGGCCAGGGCCTTGGAAATGCCCCATGCCAGCGACTTGTCGTTCGCAAGTCCCATGATCAGGCCGCGCTTGCCCTGCATCAGGGTGCCTTGGGGAGGGGTGCTCGTTTGGGTTTCGCTCATGTTCTCGATCCGGCGATTGCTACCGCATTGGGCCGCTTGAACGGCTTCTGATGTCGGTTGATCCAGTGTTTCGGGTTACGTGTTCTTCAAGTCAAATTCGTTGCGGCCGACCATGTCGCGCTCTTCCGGCGTTTCCGCAAGCGCGGCGTTCAGTTCGGCGCCGACGACGAGCCCTAGCCCGACCAGCCAGAAAAAGAAAAGGGCGATCATCACGCCGGCAAGGCTTCCATAGGTGAGATCGTAGGAAAACAGGGTGCGCAGAACCGGCGGCAGGGTCACCGTCACCGTCACCCACCAGACGGTGACGAGCAGCGCGCCGGGCCATTTGGGATATTCGCGCCCGCGATAGGCACTGGGCGTCAGCGCGATGAACAGCAGGAACAGCGATCCGAGCAGGCCGAGCGCAGGGATAAAGCGCGACAGGGCCAGCCTGCCGACCCATGCATTGGCTTCGGGAAACCATGCGGCGATCACCTCTTGCGCGGCAGTGATAAAGAATTGCGCGGCCAGCGATGTCATCAGCAGCAGGACCGCACCGATGATGATGCCCGCCGACAACAGCCGGTATTTCAGGAAACTGGCCGAAGGGCGTGTGCCATAGGCGCGGTGCAATATGTCGCGGATCGTTTCGACAAGGCTGCCCACGGTCCATAATCCGAACGCCGCCCCCACCCATAACAGCCAGCCGGTCCGCGAGCTGACCACATCGCGCGCCACCGGTTCGATCACGTCGGCCACCACGCGCGGGACGGCGAGCAGAAACGCATTGATCGCAGCGGTCCGGTCCGCAGCCTCACCCAGAAGCTGGAAGATCGCGGCACCCAGAATGAAGAAGGGGAACAGCGACAAAATCGCCATATAGGCGAGATTTCCGGCATGAATGAAACCATCTTCGTACACGCCAGTCCAGACGCGTTTCACGATGGCGAAAAATCGCGTGCCCGGTCCGATTTCGCGCCGGACCGCCATCAAGGACATCTTGCGCTGGTTCAGCGCGTGCTGCCTGCGCGCCTCTGGCGTGAGGTTCGACCGGGAATCGCCATAGGGCGCGGGAGGATCCTGATCGTCTTGGATAGGCCCGTTCCTTGCTGCGGCTTTGTGCGGCCCTTTTGTCCGGCCAGCTCTACTCGCTCAGTCGGCTGCGGATATTGCGCGTATCCTTCCAACCCTCAAGCCGCCTGGCCAGTTCCGCATCCTGTTCGGGAAGGTCGATGGTCAGGGTGACGAGCTGGTCGCCGCGCGAACCGTCCTTGCGGGTAAAGCCCTTGCCTTTCAGGCGCAGCACCTTGCCCGAACTGCTGCCGGGCGACACGGTCAGCATCACCGCGCCCGACGTGGTCGGCACCTTGACCTTGGCACCGTTCACCGCCTCGTCCAGCGTGATCGGCAGGTCGAGCCGCACATCGTCGCCGTCGCGGCGGAAAAAGCGGTGCGCCTGTTCGACGATGGTGACGATGGCATCGCCATTGCCTGCCGGACCCGGTTCGCCCTTGCCCGCAAGGCGCATCTGCGTGCCGTCTTCCGTCCCTTCGGGCAGCTTCAGGTCGATGGTCTTGCCATCCGACAGGGTGATGCGCTGCTTTTCCAGATTGGCAATATCGGTCAGCGATACGGCAAGCCGGTAATTGACATTCGCGCCCTTGGCCGGACGCCTTTGCGCGCCTGCGCCGAAACCGCCGCCCATGCCGGCAAACGGATTGTCCTGCGGCCCCGCGCCGCGCGAACGCCGCTGGCCGCCGCCGAAAATACCTTCGAACAGGTCGGACAGATCGACATCGTCCGTGCTGGCCCCGCCCATGCCGCCGCCCATGCCGCCGAACGGATTGCCGCCCGCCTGGCGATATTGTCCGCCGCCGCGCTGGCCATAGCCAAAGGGCATTTTGGGATTGCCGTCCATGTCGATCTCACCCCGATCGAAACGGGCACGCTTGTCCTTGTCCGACAGCAGGTCATAGGCCTGCGTCACTTGCGAAAACTTGTCCGCCGCCGCCGGATTATCCTTGTTGGCATCCGGATGCAGCTGTTTCGCCAGCTTGCGATAGGCCGATTTGATGTCCTGCTCGCTCGCGCCGCGCGCAATGCCAAGGATCGAATAAGGGTCCGCCATGAACCGATAGCTAGGGTGCGAGGCGCGATCGTGCAATCCGGCGATTGAAGCTGTGCACCTGTTGTCTTGTATTCGTGCAGAAATCGCGTGCGGGATAGAGCATGGCTTTGCGCAAGGGCGATGGCTCTACTATGTTGGCCATGGCAGCAGATTCCCCGCTGCCCGATGGAACGAGGATACTACGTGGAACCCGAACTTCTGGCCGAAGACGCGATCCCTGCGGGCGACCCGTTCGGCCTGTTCGACGACTGGCTGGCCGAAGCCAGAGAGACCGAGATCAACGACCCCACCGCCATGGCGCTTGCCACCGCCAGCGCGGGCGGCGCGCCATCGGTGCGCATGGTGCTGCTGAAAGGGCACGGCGCCGATCTGGGGCCGGGGGGCGGCTTTGTGTTCTATACCAATCAGGAAAGCCGCAAGGCAGGCGAAATCGCCGCCAATCCGCAGGCCGCCCTGTTGTTCCACTGGAAAAGCCTGCGCCGCCAGATCCGGATAGAGGGACAGCTTGAGCCGGTTTCCGCTGCCGATGCCGATGCCTATTTCGCCAGCCGCGCGCGCGATTCGCAGCTGGGGGCGCATGCGTCGGACCAGTCCGCACCGATGGGCGACCGGCGCGAATTCCTCGACCGGTTCGAGGAAGTGCGCAAGCGATACGAAGGCAAGCCCGTGCCGCGCCCCGAACATTGGGGCGGATACAGGCTGGTGCCGCAAGCAATGGAATTCTGGCACGACCGCCCGTTTCGCCTGCACGAACGCCGCCGTTTCACGCGGCGCGGCGGCAGCTGGGCCAGCAGCCTGCTCTATCCATAAACGGCCCGCCCGCGCACCCGATGGCCGACACCGCCCACTTGTCCCATGAAGATCGCTCGCGCCTGACGCGCAGCGCCGCCTATGCCAGCACGACGGTCGCGGCGCTGTTGCTGACGATGAAGATCTATGCCGCGTGGCGGACCGGTTCGGCGGCCATGCTGGGCAGTCTGGCTGATACCGCGCTCGACATCGTGGCCAGCCTGTCGACGCTGGTGGGCGTATGGGTCGCCTCGCAGCCTGCCGATCACAACCATCGGTTCGGCCATGGCAAGGCCGAGGCGCTGGCCGCGCTGGTGCAGGTGTTGCTGATCTCGATCTCGGCCGTGGGCATTGCGGCCCGCGCGATCCAGCAATGGCTGGGCGGTGTCCGCCCGCAAGAGGCGGAGACCGGCATCGTCGTGTCGGTCATCGCGCTGGCGGCCACATTCGCGCTGTTGGCGTGGCAAAGGCATGTCATCCACCGCACCCGCAGCGTCGCGATCCGCACCGATCATGTGCATTACCAGTCCGACGTGCTGCTGAATCTGGGCGTGATCGCCGCGCTGGCGCTGGACCGCTGGACCGGCTTTTCGGGCGCGGACCCGCTGTTCGCGCTGGGCATTGCGGGCTGGCTGGCATGGAACGCGTTCCAGGCATCGCGCGAAGCGGTGGACAATCTTATGGACAAGGAATGGCCCATCGAAAAGCGCGAGCGTCTGCTGGAAGTGATCCGCGACACGCCGGGGCTGGAAGGGGTGCACGATTTGCGCACCCGCACCAGCGGCGACCGCGATTTCGCGCAGTTCCACGTATGGGTCGACGGCAATATGACCGTGCGGAAAGCGCATGACGTGATGGACCGGATCGAGGCGCAATTGCAGGCCGAATTTCCCGGCACCGAATTCCTGATTCATCCCGATCCCGAGGGCCTGCGCGACGAAGGGGCCTTTGCCTCGATGGATCTGCTCAAGACCGGACCCGATCCCGAACTTTCTCTCCCGACAGAGGCGAAACCCTGATGCCCGCCATTCCATACTGGCACGTCGATGCGTTCACCGATGCGGCATTCGGCGGCAATCAGGCCGCCGTGATGCTGTGGGAGGACGATTTTCCCGCCGACGCCATCATGCAGAAGATCGGCGAAGAGAATAATTTCGCCGAAACCGCCTTTCTGGTCCCTTGCGACGGACCCGAGGCCGACTGGCAATTGCGCTGGTTTACGCCGGAGTGCGAGATCCGCCTGTGCGGCCATGCGACACTGGCGGCAGGCCATGTGCTGCTGGAACAGGGCGGCGGGGACGAGGTGACGTTCCTGACGCGGCGGGCCGGCGTGCTGACCGTGCGCAGGGAAGGGGGCGGCTATGCGCTGGCGCTACCCGCGATTCCGACCGCGCCGCAGGACTGGCAGGCGGCTGTCGCCGCGCTGGGTGCAAGGCCGCAGCTGATCCACCGATCGCCCGACGGCTATAATGTATTCCTGTTCGGGGATGAGGCAGCGGTGCGCGGATTATCGCCTGATTTCGGTGCTTTGGCGGCGATGGGCGACCACCAGTTCATCTGCACCGCACCGGGCGAAAGCACCGATGTCGTCAGCCGCGTGTTCGTTCCCGGCGCAGGCGTGCCCGAGGATAGCGTGACCGGTTCGGCCCATGCGGTGCTCACCCCGTTCTGGGCTGCGCGGCTGGGAAGGGACAGTTTCACCGCATTTCAGGCATCGAAGCGCGGCGGTCTGCTGCATTGCAGGCTGGACGGCGAAACCGCATGGCTGGGCGGGGCCTGCGTGACCGTCGTCGAGGGTATGTTCCGCTATTGAGCGGGGAAGAGTTCCGACAGGCCCAGCATCCGGTCGTTCAGCGCAGTCTGCTGTGCCGCCGTGCTGTAACCCAGTCGCACGATCGTCAGCTTCTGCGACGGCACGACCAGCAGGAATTGTCCCCGATGACCCAGCGCCGCAACCGCGTCCGATGGTCCGCGACCGCCGAAAACGACCGCATCGCGCCCCTCTTCGCGCGCATGATTGCGCCATAAATGCGCGCCATAGGCACCGTCCGACGGGTTTTTGCCACCCATAAAGCGTATCCAGCCGCGCGGCACGACCGTTACGCCGTCATAACTGCCGCCCCGCCGGATCAGCTCCCCGATCCTGCCCCAGTCGCGTGCGCCGGCATGGAACATGGCGCCGCCGATCAGCGTGCCGCGCGCATCATATTCGCCGCGCATCGTGGTCAGGCCCAGCGGTTCGTATAACCGGCTTTGCAGCCAGCCCTGCATCGCTGCCTGCCGCGCGGCGGGCTCCCTGCTTTGCGTCAGCGTATCGGTCGCGATGTCGGACAGGATTTGTGTGTCCGCCGTCGAATAGGCGAATTGCGATCCCGCATCGTGATCCAGCGGCTGGGTCAGCGCGTAATGCGCCATGTCGTCGCGCCCGTCGCGATACAACATGCGCGCCGCATCGCTGGCATAGGCAGGCTGCGCAGTTTCACTATGCCGCAGGCCCGATCGCATTTGCAGCAGATGGCGCAGGGTAATCGCCCCGCGCGGATCGCCGCTGCGCTGCCAGCGCGCGACGGGGGCCGGTGCGTCAAGGGCGAGCGAGCCGTCGGCCACCATCATGCCGACGATCAATCCCGTGACAGTCTTCGACAGCGACCAGCCCAGTTGCGGCACATCGGGACCGAACCCTTCGCCATAACGTTCCGCGACCGGCTTGCCGTCATGGATCACCAGCAGGGCGCGGGTTTCGCCGACGGCCTCTTCGTCGAACAGGGCATCGATCGCATAGGCGAGCGCCGTGCGATTGGCGGCGGGCGTGTCCGCCACGGCGGCCAGCGATTCGTCGGACGGCGGCGCGATCTCTTCGCCGCCCGATCCGCATGCGGATAGCGAAATCACGGCGGCAAACACGGCCACCCACTTGTAGCGGGACAAAGCGCAAGGCATCAGGCGCGCCTGATCCGCCCGCGCCCATCGAAAGGCAAGACCGAATTGAGCAGCCCTGTGGAAACGAAGCCAAAGCGCAATCCCGCATGGAAACGGCGGTTGTGGCAGGCGGTGCCGGTCGCGGTGCTGACCGGCTTTGCCGCCGCGGCATTCGTCTGGGGGCCGGGCATGGCTGCCGAAGCGCGGGCGGGAACCGATTTTGGCGCGCGCATCGCCTGTTCCTGCCATTACGTTGCGGGGCGGCCCATCGACCAGTGCCGCGCCGATTTCGAACCGGGGATGACCATGGTGCGCCTGTCAGTGGACGAGGAAGCGCAGGAAGTGACCGCCAGCGTTCCCATGCTGGCATCGACCCGCGCGCGCTATCGCGAAGGCTGGGGCTGCGTGCTCGAACAATGGTCCGGTTGAGGGGAAGCGGCTGAGCGGGATCACCCTGCCGCGAAGGTTTCCTCGATCCAGCCGCCGCCGATCACGCGGTCGCCCGCATAGATCACCGCTGCCTGCCCCGGCGCAACGCCATATTCGGGCTGCGCAAAGCGGATGCGCACCTCTTGTCCCCCGCCCAGCGCGCCTTCCAGCGTGACGGGCACCGGCTTGGCCAGCGACCGGACCTTGGCCGTCAGCCCGCTGGCGGGCACGGGGCCGATGCGGTTCGTTTCGATCACGCGCATCGCACCCACGGCGAGCAGGCGTTTCGGCCCGACGACAACGGCATTGTTTTCGGCATCGATGCGGATGACATAAAGCGGTTCGGGCTGCCCGCCGATCTCGATCCCGCGGCGCTGGCCCACCGTATAATGCACGATGCCGCGATGGCGACCCAGCACATCACCGGTTTCTGCATGAACGATATCGCCCGCATCGCCTGCCTCGGGCCGCAGCTTTTTGACCAGCGAGGCATAATCGCCATCGGGCACGAAGCAGATGTCCTGACTATCGGGCTTGGCCGCGACGCCAAGGCCCAGCGATTGCGCGATGCGGCGCACTTCGGGCTTGGGCAGGCCGCCCAGCGGGAAGCGCAGGAAGTCCAGCTGGTCCTCGGTGGTTGCGTACAGGAAATAGCTCTGGTCGCGGGCCGGATCGTGCGCGCGGTGCATTTCCGGCCCCGCTTCGCCCGTCACGCGGCGCACGTAATGGCCGGTGGCCAGACAATCCGCGCCCAGATCGCGCGCCATCTTGAACAGATCGGTGAATTTCGGCCCCATATTGCAGCGGATGCAGGGGATGGGCGTGCGGCCCTGCAGATATTCGTCGGCAAACCCGTCGATCACCGATTCGCGGAAGCTGCTTTCGTGGTCGAACACGTAATGCGCGATGCCCAGCCGGTCGGCCACCGCCCGCGCGTCGCGGATATCGTCGCCCGCGCAACACGCGCCCTTGCGCTTGACCGCTTCGCCATGATCGTAAAGCTGCAGCGTGACTCCGATCACCTCGGCCACGCTTTGCGCGGCAAGGGCCGCGACGACCGACGAATCGACACCGCCCGACATGGCGACGACGATGCGCCGCTGCGACAGCGGGGCGGGCAGGTCGAACAGGGCGGCCGGGTCCAGACTGGTCGCCGCATCGGCCGAATCGACCGGCGAAGGGGTAACGGGGGCATTCATGATGCGCGGCCCATACACCGATGCCTGCCTGCGATAAACCGCCCAAAAAGCGCAGGTCCGGACCGCATCGCCGCAAAGCCGCGCCCCCGTTTACGTTTTGTTGACCAACTGCGGCCATGGTGAACGCCATGTTCGCCAAGTTTCCCAAGCTGTCGCGCACGCAACCGGATTTATCCGGAGCGGATGGCATGGCAGGGCCGGAACCGGACGGGGTACGCGAACATCTTGCCGACAGTTTCGGCCTGATCGCGCACGAGGCTGCCGGTCACGGCGCGCGTTCGCTCGACTGGCATTCGCTGCGCGCGAAGCTGAGCGCGGAGCGCGATTTGCGCGGCGCGCTGAAGGGCGAGAACGAGGCGATGGCGAGCTGGATCCGCGCCGAAGGCAGCTTCGACCCGCGCGCGGCCGAGGCGCTGTGCGGCCATGCAAACCCGCATCATCCGCCGTTTCAGGATGTGGCGGCCGACGTATCGGATGAAAATTTTCACATTGCGCAGGGCCGTTTACCCGATCCTAAGCCTTCGCAATCTATCACCGGTTCGGGATGCAGCGTGTCGGCGGATGACGGCACATCGGCATCAGGGTTGAGTGTTGAGGACTAGATGATCGAGAACCAGGACATCAGGCCATCAATGGTGATCGGACCGCTTGGCGAGCCGCTCACGATTGACGACCTGCCCCCTCCTTCCACCAAGAGGTGGGTTGTGCGCCGCAAGGCCGAAGTGGTGGCTGCCGTGAATGGCGGTCTGTTGTCGATCGACGATGCGTGCGAACGCTATGATCTGACGCTGGAGGAATTCGCCTCGTGGCAGCGCGCGGTCGAACGTTCGGGCATGAAAGGTCTGCGCGTCACGCGAATCCAGCATTATCGCGACCTTTACGAAAGGCAGATGAAGTACTGATTCCCCGTTTCGGGGAATGGCACTGGCAGAATCTTTCAGTATCAAAGGAACATCCGGCCTGATACGCCGTTCATCCTCCAGCAACTAAGAGGAGAACTGCCGTGGGTTGGATTATTGCGCTTATCGTGGGCGGTGTTGCCGGCTGGCTGGCCAGCATGGTCATGAACCGCGATGCATCGATGGGCATTTTCTGGAACATCGTCGTCGGCTGCGTCGGTTCGCTGATCGGCAATGCGCTGGCCGGACCGCTGTTCGGCGTTCAGGGCACCGTTCAGGCATTTTCGCTGACCGGCCTGATCATCGCGTTCGTCGGTGCGGTCGTTCTGCTGGCCATCGTCAATCTGGTCCAGCGCGGGCGCGTCCGCTAAGGCTTTTTGGCCCTATCCAAAGGACGAACGTTCAATTCTACTCTGCGAAACGCAATTGTTTCGCAAAGCAGCAAGTGATAACAGCCGAAATCATCGATGGGCTCCGTGGTGACTGCGGGGCCCGTCGTTTTCGGCGCAAGTGCCTCGATTCAGATCGGGCGCCCAAGCCATTAACCGCCAGCCGCCGGGAACGGCTGGTGCGTTCATACAGCCGCTTGGGGACGGGCGGCAGCAGGCGACCGACAGATGAATTACGACAGGTCCATAGAGACTGAAGGGGCGATTCCAGCGATGCACGACCGGATCGTCGATAGCGACTATTCCGATCTGGGCACGACGGGAGAGGATGGCAGCCGCAAGAAGCGGTTCGCCCTGATCGCTGTGGTTGCCGTATTGGCGCTGGCAGCCGTGGTCGGTTTCCTGATCTGGCGCAGTTCGATCGCACCGGCCGAGACCGAAGTGCAGGTCCCCATCGTCAGCGTCGCGGTTCCCGGCAATACCACCGTTTCGGGCGAGATTACGGCCACCGGCACCTTGGCCGCGCGGCGCCCCATGCCTGTCGGTTCGGTGGGCGAGGGCGGATCGGTCGTCGATGTCATGGTCGACGCGGGCGACTGGGTCCGCGCCGGGCAGGTTCTGGCCGTGATCGACCGTTCGGTCCAAAGTCGCCAAGCCGAAGCGCAGGCCGCGCAGGTGCAAGTCGCCCGCGCCGATGCCGAGCTGGCGCAGGCCAATCTCGACCGTGCGTTAAAGCTGGTCGATCGCGGATTTATCTCGACTGCCGATGTCGACCGTCTGACGGCCACTCGCGATTCCGCCAATGCGCGCGTCCGCGTGGCGGAGGCGACCCTTGGCGAATTGCGCGCCCGCAATGCGCGCCTGAACATCGTGGCGCCCGCGGGCGGCCTGGTGCTGGAACGCAATGTTGAGCGTGGGCAGGTCGTCGGCGGTGGCGGAAGTCCGCTGTTCGTGCTGGCGCGCGGGGGCGAGATGGAGCTGAACGCCCGTATCGGCGAAGGCGATCTGGCGCGGCTGTCGGTAGGCGTCCCTGCCGAAGTGACTCCGGTGGGCAGCAAGCAGGTCTTTACCGGGCAGGTCTGGCAATTGTCGCCGACCATCGACGAAACCTCGCGTCAGGGCGTGGCGCGCATCGCCATGCCCTATGACAAGGCGCTCCGCCCCGGCGGTTTTGCCACGGCGCGCATCACATCGGGTTCGATCACCGCGCCGATCCTGCCCGAATCCGCGATCATGTCGGATGCCGAGGGTAGCTTCGTCTATGTGGTCGGCACCGACAACAAGGTTGCGCGCAAGCCTGTCGAACTGGGCATGGTGACGGCCAAGGGCATTACCATCGCTGGCGGCCTTGCCGGGAACGAGAAGGTCGTTCTGCGGGCAGGCGGGTTCCTCAGCCCCGGCGATGTGGTCGAACCGACCACCGCCGAACTCGACGGCTGAGGAGGGCGCGATGGATCTTCGCAATATTTCGGCCTGGTCGATTCGCAACCCGGTCGTGCCCATCGTCATATTCGCGGGACTGGTGCTGGCCGGCATCGTCAGCTTTATGCGGATGGAAGTGCAGGACCAGCCGGACATCGAATTTCCGGTCGTGATCGTCGTCATTTCGCAGCCGGGCGCCGCCCCGACCGAGATCGAGAACCAGATCACCCAGCTGGCCGAAGCCGCGATCCAGAACGTCGAAGGCGTGGTCAATATCAATTCCACCGCGAGCGAGGGTAACTCGCAGACAGTCGTGGAGTTCGAAATCGGCGCCGATGTCGCGCAGGCGGTGAACGAGGTGAAAGCCGCGATCGACCAGATTCGCGGCGAATTGCCCGACGGTATCCTTGAACCGCGCGTGTTCCGCGCGCAGACGTCGTCCGATCCCATCGGCTATTTCGCGGTTGCCGCGCCCGACATGACGATCGAGCAATTGAGCTGGTTCGTCGACGATACGGTGACGAAACGGCTGCTGTCGATTGACGGCATGGCCGAAGTGGGCCGCGGCGGCGGCGTCGACCGCGAGATTCTGGTCGTGCTCGATCCGGCGCGCATGCAGTCGCTGGGCGTGACGGCCAGCCAGGTGAACGCACAGCTGCGCCAGCTGAACGTCGATGCCGCGGGCGGACAGGCCGAAGTCGCCGGTTCGCGCCAGTCGGTCCGTGTGCTGGGCAATGCCGAAACCGCCTATGAACTGTCGCAGATGCAGGTTCCGCTGGGCGGCGGGCGCACCGTCAGGTTGGCCGATTTCGCGACGGTCACCGACCGCTACAGCGAGATTACCTCGCTCGCCAAAGTGGGCGGGCGACAGGTGGTGACATTCTCCATCGCGCGTGCGCGCGGCGCTTCGGACGTCAGCGTTTTCGATGCCACGATGGAACAGCTTGACCGCATTGCCGAAGAAAACCCCGGCGTGACATTCGAGACGCTGTTTACATCGGTGCCCTATACCAAGGCGCAATATAACAGTTCGATGCATGCCATGGTGGAGGGCGCGGTGCTGGCCGTGCTGGTGGTGTTCCTGTTCCTGCGCGACTGGCGCGCGACGATCATCGCGGCTCTGGCGATCCCGCTGTCGGCGATCCCTACATTCTATTTCATGGATTTGATGGGCTTTACGCTCAATTCGCTGTCCTTGCTGGCCCTTGGGCTGGTTGCAGGTGTGCTGGTCGACGATGCCATTGTGGAGATCGAGAATATCGTTCGCCACATGCGCATGGGCAAAAGCGCCTATCAGGCGTCGATCGATGCAGCGGACGAAATCGGGCTGGCCGTGGTGGCCACCACTTTTTCCATCGTGGCGGTGTTCCTGCCCGTTGGCCTGATGGGCGGGGTGCCCGGACAGTTCTTCAAGAATTTCGGCCTAACCGTCGTGGTTTCCGTGCTGATGAGCCTTGCCGTCGCGCGCATGATTACGCCGATGGTCGCTGCCTATTTCCTGAAGGCCAAGGGCCATGCCAGCCACGGCGAGGGCAAGTTGATGGACCGCTATATGGGCGTCCTTCGCTGGTCGCTCGACAATTCGAAGGCCGTGTCCCATCGCCGGACTCTGGTGCGCGAGCCGCTGCATTTCAGCTCCGCATTGCTGGAGACGGTTTTTACGCTGCTGGTCCTTGCCGCCATCATTGCGGGGCTCGGCGTCGGGTTTAGCCTGATCTATGGCAAGCTCGACCTCTCGGTCATATTGCCGACCAACCCCAGCACGCTGATGCAACCTTTTGTCGGCATGGCCAAGCTGCTGATCGAGGCCGTGTTCTTCATGGCCGTGATGCTGGTGCCGGTCGTGTTCGCCTTTGTCGCGGTCAAGGGGCTGGGGCTGCTGTTCCGCCTGATGGGCGGCCATGTCGCGCGCTATCACGCGTTCTACACCGGTCGCTGGGCGGCGCGGCTGCGCGATCATCGCCTGTGGATGGTCGGCATCGGCTTTGGATCGCTGATCTGGTCGGTCATGCTGCTGATGTCGCTGCCGATGCAGTTCTTCCCGAACTTCAATTCCGATTTCAGCCGTATCCGATTGGAAATGGTCCCCGGCACCACGCTGGAACAGACCGAAGCGGTGATGGACAAGGTTGCCGGCATTATTAACGAGCGCCCCGAAGTGCGAAGCGCGCTGGAGCGGGTGAACGAGGGCAATGCCCGCATGTTCATCAACCTGAAGGAAGACCGCGACAAGACGCAGCAGGAGTTCGAGCGCGAGCTGACCCCGATGCTGCAGAATATCCCCGATGCGCGCGTCAGCTTTCAGGACATGCAGGGCGGCGGCGGCACGGGCCGGCCGATCTCTGTGATGCTGTCAGGCTCCAATCCCGACCTGCTGGATGAAACCGCGCGCCAGCTGGCGCAGGAAATGCGCAGCATTCCGGGCGCGGTTGCCCCGCGAGTCGAGGCGGACTTGCAACGGCCCGAACTGATCATACGTCCGCGCGCCGAGCTGGCCGCCAGCCTTGGCGTGACGACATCGGCGCTCAGCCAGACGATCCGTATCGCGACATTGGGCGATATCGACCAGAACGCCGCGCGCTTCTCTCTGTCGGACCGGCAAATCCCGATCCGCGTGCGCCTGTCCGAAACCGCGCGCCGCGATCTGGATGTGATCCGCAACCTGCCGGTGCAGACCGCATCGGGCGGTTCGGTCCCGCTGGAGCGGGTGGCGGAAATCGGTTTCGGATCGGGGCCGACGACGATCCAGCGCTATAACCAGCAGCGCCGCGTGTTCGTGGGTGCCGATCTGGCGCCGGGCGTGGCCAAGGGCACGGTCGATGCGGCGGTCCAGCAATTGCCGATCATGCAGAACCTGCCCGCAGGCGTGTCCAACGCTCCGTTCGGCGCGGACCAGTGGCAGGCGGAAATGCTGAACAGCTTCGTCATTGCGCTGGTATCGGGCATCCTGCTGGTCTTTGCCGTGCTCGTGCTGCTCTATCACCGCTTCATCTCGCCGCTGGTCAATATGGGATCGCTGTTCCTCGCGCCTCTGGGCGGGGTGATGCTGCTGATCATCGTGGGGTACGAGCTGTCGATGCCAGTGTTCATCGGCATTCTGATGCTGTTCGGCATCGTCGCGAAGAACTCGATCCTGCTGATCGATTTCGCGATCGAGGAAATGGCCGCTGGCGCAGGCCGCAAGGAAGCGATTGTCGAGGCGGGGCACAAGCGCGCGCAGCCGATCGTGATGACGACCGTGGCAATGACCGTGGGCATGATCCCGACGGCCATTTCGCTGACGGGCGATTCGGCATGGCGCGCGCCGATGGGCGTGGTGGTGATCGGCGGGCTGATCCTGTCGACACTGCTGACCCTGCTGATCGTGCCCGCAGGATTCAGCCTGGCCGACGGGTTCGAAAAGCGCGTCGGTCCGCTTTTGCGCAAGCGCCTCTTGACCTATGATCCCTCGCACCGGCACGAAAGCGATGCGCAAGCAGGTAGCCTGCCTGCCGAATAGGGCAGCGTGGACGATCATTTGACGGAGCAGCGAGCCCATCCGCCGGTAGAGCCCCTGGTCGAAGATCAAAGCGACCGCGGTCGCACCATGCGGCGGGTTGCGACCGGGCTGCTGGTGCTGATGGCGCTGGTCTTCGTGGTGTCGCGCAGTTTCGAGGATCGGGTCACGGGCCTTGATTTCGTGACCGCCTTTGCCGAGGCGGCGATGGTCGGCGCATTGGCAGACTGGTTCGCGGTGACTGCGCTGTTCCGCCATCCGCTGGGCATTCCGATCCCGCACACGGCGATCATCCCGACAAACAAGGACCGCATTGCCGATTCGATGGCGCGCTTCCTGCGGTCCAATTTCCTGACACCCGCCGTCGTCGCACGCCGGATGCGCGCGATGAATGTAGCGCGGGCGGCGGGCGATTACCTTGCCAGCCCGCCCAAGGGGCAAGGCAACGGGGTGCGCGCGGGTGCCGCCGAATTGCTGGCGCAGGCGCTCGAATCGCTCGATCCCGAAAGGCTGGGCGATCAGGTGCGGCACGGGCTGGCCGCGCAACTGGGCCGCCTCGACGTTTCCCCGTTGCTTGGCCAGATGCTGTCCGCCGCGATCGCGGACAAGCGCCACTTGCCTTTGCTGGAATCCATCGTCCGCTGGGCGGGCAAGACACTTGAATCGAACGAAAGTCTTGTGCGCAATATGATCCACGAGCGCGCCAATGCGCTGCTGCGCTTCACCGGACTGGACGAGCGGCTTGCCAATTCGGTGCTCGACGGGCTCTACCGATTGCTGGCCGAAATGCTGGTCGATCCCAACCACCCGCTGCGCGCCAAGGTGGAAGAAGGGTTGGAAAAGCTGGCCCACGACCTCGTCCACGATCCCGATATGCGCGCAAGGGTAGAGGGGATGAAGCAGGAACTGCTGGCCAATCCCGCCGTCGCGGGCTGGTGGCAGGGCGTGTGGGAACGGCTGCGGGGCAGCCTGATAGAGGCGGCGCGCAATCCCGACAGCGCGATGGGCGGCCAGTTCGCAGGCGCGTTGCAAGAGCTGGGCGAGGCATTGCGCGGCGATGCGCGGTTGCAGCTACAAGTGAACCGCTTTGCCCGCCGCAGCGCGGTCGGCATCGCCAATCGATATGGCGACCAGATCGTCCGGCTGGTGTCCGAAACGGTCAAGCGCTGGGACGCCACCACCATTACCCAGCGTGTCGAAGGCGCGGTCGGCCGCGACCTTCAGTTCATCCGCATCAACGGCACGCTGGTGGGCGGGCTGGTCGGACTGATCATCCACGCGGTTGACGTGTGGGTGCTTTAGGGGATGTTGTAGCGGATTACCTGCACTACCCACGATGCGATCGGCGCGCCATCTGCGCCGCGCGCGGGCTCATAGACCGCATCTTCCCGAAATATTTCGCAGGGCCGGTCGTCGAATTCATCCGTCGTGGTATTGCTCAGGATCGCGCAATCGCGAACGCGGCCATCTTCCCCGACGATCATGCGCAACTGCAAGGTGGCGACCTTTCGTGCATGTAGCGCCGCTGCCGGATAGCGGGCCTGAACCTTGGTGGCGAGGCGCACGTAATCATCATGCGGCAGCGTCGGCGCTGACATACGGTTGCGATTGGCGTCCGCGTCAAGGCCCCATTCCTCGACCAACTGCCACTCGCAGCGCTCCAGCATTGAGAAGACGGCGTCCATCTTACCCGTCTTCAGCGTGACCTTGCCCGACAGTCCGTCGGTAAACTCGATCCGGTCGATCATGGCAAAGCGTTCCGGCTCGGCCTTGAGATAGTCG
Organism: Croceicoccus sp. Ery5; assembly: GCF_020985325.1. Taxonomy (NCBI): domain Bacteria; kingdom Pseudomonadati; phylum Pseudomonadota; class Alphaproteobacteria; order Sphingomonadales; family Erythrobacteraceae; genus Croceicoccus; species Croceicoccus sp. Ery5. The sequence goes on along the minus strand of NZ_CP087587.1, from coordinate 3,690,495 downwards.
TCCGACACGGCGCTGCCATCGGCGGTGATTTCGACAAGACCCTGCGCCACGAAAGCCGGATCGCGCCCCATCTTGCCGACGACGACCGAAGCCTCGGCGTCAGGACCGCCCGTCGCGAAGCTGAGCGCGATATGACCATAGACGCCCTTTTCGGGCCGACCGATCCGGGCATGGCGTCCGATCAGGGTCAGGTCGAACCCCCGACCGGGCCCTACGGTGCTGAGTTTAAGTGCGGTATGGTCCTCGCCAGACCCGAACTGGCGCGCGATCGTGCAGCGCTCGGGCGCGAAATCGACCAGCCATTGCGATGACGGGGCCAGCGTCACCGGGTCCGCAGCCAACGCAGGTTGTGGCAAGAGCGCCGATGCACCGCATAAAATGGCAATCGCCATTGACCTCATATAATCGCCCCGCATTCAATCTTTGCCTAACGGTAACAGGAATTTACGCGGGGTCAAAACCGGCTATCGGCAGGATATCCCCCCGTAAAATCGTTATCCGCCGCGAAATTGGTAAAGCTCATCGAGATGCTGCGGTCCAGTGCCTCGACATGGTGCCACCAGCCGATGGGCAGAAAGATCGCCTCGCCCGCATCGATGGTGCATTCCAGCATGGGCGGGGTGGCGATGTCGTCATTCAGAAACTCGTCCAGCGTCCAGTCGCTGAAACAATGCAGGCTGTTGCGCATGCGCGCCGTTTCCCAGCTTGGTACCATGCGCACCCGCTTCCGACCCGATATTTGCACCAGCAGATTATTGGTGAGGTCGTGGTGAAACGGCGTCAGCGTGCCGCGCGGACCCATCCAGAAAAGGCCATCGCGCCCGCCGCTTTCGCGCAGGATCGAAACGGGTGCCAGATCATCCCACAAGGGCGCGAGCGTGGCCTTGTTGGTCTTGTCGTTATAGGCGGTGATATAGAAATCATTGCTCGCCTCGTCGCGGCGCAGCAATTCGATCACCGCGCGCATGGGCACGCGCCGTTCATGCGCGGTCTTGTCACTTTCGTAAGTCGGTGAAGCGCCGCGCTGGCCCTGCAATTCGACAACAGCATTGCCCAGAGTTTGGTCAAGATAATCGAGTGTCCAGCGTTCCAGCGCGGGCCAGTGATCGACCAGCCCTGTCAGCTTGACGGGACGGTTGGCAAAATAGAACGCGCGGAAGAAGCGCTCTGGTTCGATCGCGTGCACGGTCGGAATGCTATGCGCCCCATCGTTCTGGGCATGGAGGCGGGCATAAAGGTCCAGCGTCCAGTCGCGTTTTGCCAGCTTGTTGGAGAGCTGTCGGGCGGCCGCGAAGAACGGGTCCTTGGCAAGGCGTTTCAGTTCGTAATCCGCGCTTTTGTCGCTGGCGCCGCTGTTAAGCAGCCGGGCGCGGATTTGCTGTTCGTCACAGCCGTCGAGGAGCGCCTGCGCGATCACGTCGCGCTTGGCATGGGGTGATTCGCCGGTTTTCGCCATGCGACTGTTTAGTGCGCGAATATTGCGCGAGAAAGATGGGGCGACATGCTGTCCGCATGCCGCCCCATGGGCATTACAACTTCTCAACCAATTCCGGCACTGCCTTATAGAGATCGGCGACGAGGCCGATGTCGGCGACCTGGAAGATGGGTGCGTCCTCGTCCTTGTTGATGGCGATGATGGTCTTGGAATCCTTCATGCCGGCAAGGTGCTGGATGGCGCCGCTGATGCCGATGGCGATATAGACTTCGGGGGCGACGATCTTGCCCGTCTGCCCGACCTGATAATCGTTGGGGACATAGCCCGCGTCCACCGCAGCGCGCGATGCGCCGACGCCCGCGCCGAGCTTGTCGGCAAGCGGCATGATGGTCGCCTCGAACGTCTCGGCATCCTTCAGCGCGCGGCCGCCCGATACGATGATCTTCGCGCTGGTCAGTTCGGGGCGTTCGCTCTTGGCGAGTTCGGCACTGACAAAGCTCGACTTGCCCGCATCGCCGGTGGAGGCAACCGCTTCGATCGCAGCGCTGCCGCCGGTGGCCTCGGCCTTGTCGAAGGCAGTGCCGCGCACGGTGATGACCAGCTTGGGATCGCTCGATTCAACCGTGGCGATGGCATTGCCTGCATAGATCGGACGGGTGAAACTCTTCTCGCCCTCGACCGACAGGATATCGCTGATCTGCATCACGTCGAGCAATGCCGCCACGCGCGGGGCGATATTCTTGCCGGTGGTGGTGGCAGGAAACAGCACCGCGTCATGGTGATCCATGATCGAGACGATCAGCGGCGCGACATTCTCGGCCAGCTGGTGTTCGTAGGCCGCATCGTCCGCGACATGGACCTTGCCCACGCCCGCGATCTTCGCGGCGGCATCGGCCACAGTGCCGCAGCCCGCACCCGCGACCAGCAGATGCACCTCGCCCAGCTTTGCAGCGGCGGTTACCGTGGCAAGCGTCGCATCGCCCAGATTGCTATTGTCGTGATCGACATAAACAAGCGTCTTCATCATGCTACTCCAAGCGCTTTGAGTTTGGCGACCAGCTCGTCGACATCGGCGACCTTCACGCCTGCCTGACGCACCGGCGGTTCGGACACGTTCAGCGTCTTCAGGCGCGGCGCGATATCGACGCCGTAATCAGCCGGAGTCCTAGTCTCCAATGGCTTCTTCTTCGCCTTCATGATGTTGGGCAGGCTCGCATAGCGCGGCTCGTTCAGGCGCAAATCGGTCGTGACGATCGCGGGAAGGCCCAGCTTCACCGTCTCCAGCCCGCCATCGACTTCGCGCGTCACGTTCACGCTATCGCCGTCGATCTCGACCTTCGATGCGAACGTGCCCTGCGGCAGGTCCATCAGCGCGGCCAGCATCTGGCCGGTCTGGTTGCTGTCGTCGTCGATCGCCTGCTTGCCAAGGATGATGATGCCCGGCTCGATCCCGGCGGCCACGGCCTTCAGGATCTTGGCCACCGCCAGCGGCTCGACCTCCTGATCGGTCTCGACCAGCACCGCGCTGTCCGCACCCATCGCCAGCGCCGTGCGCAGCGTTTCCTGCGCCTTGGCAGGGCCGATGCTGACCGCGATGATCTCTTCGACCTTGCCCGCTTCCTTCAAACGGATCGCTTCTTCCACCGCGATCTCGTCGAACGGGTTCATGCTCATCTTCACATTCGCAAGATCGACACCCGAACCGTCCGCCTTCACACGCGGCTTCACGTTGTAATCAATCACCCGCTTCACGGGCACTAGGGCTTTCATGGCTAAAGCACTCCCATCGATTGGTTGCGCGACTGCTGCCCATCCGGCGGCAATCGCCTGTGTTCTGCTGCCATCTGATAGAGGTTGACCATTACGTCAATCAACTGCTTTTTGGGTTAGCCTAGATGGCGGCATGCGGATCAATAACGGTTCGCGCACAAAAAAGGGGGCGGTTTGGCCCCCTTTTCCGTTTCGCGGGGTCGCCCGATCAGGCGGCCTTCTGGACTTCGCCCACGATCTTCTTCGCGGCGTCGCCCAGATCGTCGGCCGGCACGATCGGCAGGCCCGAATTGGCGAGGATTTCCTTGCCCTTTTCGACATTCGTCCCTTCGAGACGGACGACGAGAGGAACCTGCAGGTTCACTTCCTTGGCCGCTGCGACGATGCCGTCGGCGATGATGTCGCACTTCATGATACCGCCGAAGATGTTGACGAGGATGCCCTCGACAGCAGGATCGGACAGGATGATCTTGAAGGCCGCGGTCACCTTCTCGGTCGTGGCGCCACCGCCGACGTCGAGGAAGTTGGCGGGGAAGGCGCCGTTCAGCTTGATGATGTCCATGGTCGCCATGGCAAGCCCTGCGCCGTTCACCATGCAGCCGATGTTGCCGTCGAGCTTGATATAGGCAAGGTCATATTCGGAAGCTTCGACTTCGGCCGGATCTTCCTCGGTAATGTCGCGCAGTTCGGCCACGTCGGGGTGGCGGAACATGGCATTGCCGTCAAAGCTCATCTTGGTGTCGAGGACGAGGAGGTTGCCGTCCTTGGTTTCCACCAGCGGATTGATTTCCAGCATTTCGCAATCGAGCGCGAGGAAGGCTTCGTAAAGCTGCTTGGCCAGCTTTTGCGCCTGCTTGTTCAAATCGCCCTTCAGCTTCAGCGCAAAGGCCACCGCACGGCCATGATGGGGCTGGAAGCCCGAAGCCGGATCGACGGTGATGGTGGTGATCTTCTCGGGGGTCGAATGCGCGACTTCCTCGATGTCCATGCCGCCTTCGGTCGATACGATCATGGCGATGCGGCCCGTGGCGCGATCGACCAGCATCGAGAGGTAATATTCCTCGGCGATATCAACGCCGTCGGTGACATAGAGGCGGTTGACCTGCTTGCCCGCTTCGCCCGTCTGCACGGTGACCAGCGTGTTGCCGAGCATTTCGGCGGCATCCGACTTCACGTCGTCGATGCTTTTGGCAAGGCGCACACCGCCCTTGGCCTCGGCGCCCAGTTCCTTGAACTTGCCCTTGCCGCGGCCGCCGGCGTGGATCTGCGCCTTCACGACATAAAGCGGCCCGGGAAGCTTCTTGGCAGCCTCGACCGCCTCTTCAACCGTCAGGGCTGCATAGCCCGTGGGGACGCCGACGCCGAATTTGGCCAGCAGTTCCTTTGCCTGATATTCGTGAATGTTCATCGAAATAATCCTCGCCAATGCCTGATGCGGCCATCGCGCCGCTGTAGGAAGGGTTCGCTTGGCACGCGTCTAAGCATAGCCGCGCCCACTTGAAAAGGGCGCTTGACGCCTAAAAAGGGGTGCTTGGCGTTTTGTCACGAGACTTTGCGAAGCATTAGCGATAAAATCGCATCGCAAGACGCTTCGCACATGCGGCAAACCTGTGCCAAAAGGCAGCTTGCATGCTTGATTACACCCGATTCGACGCAATTATGGCCGAAGCCGCCCGCATCGCGATGGCGGAATTTCCCGGCGCGGGAAATGAAACGACTGCGTGGCGCAAGGAAGATGACACGCCCGTCTGTGCCGCCGATCTGGCCGTGAACCGCTTTCTGGCCGAATCGCTGCGCGATCTGTTGCCCTCTGCAGGCTGGCTCTCGGAAGAAACCGCCGACAATCCCGATCGGGTGAAGGGCGGGCTGTTGTGGCTGGTCGATCCTATCGATGGCACGCGCGATTTTCTGCGCGGCCGCGCTGGTTGGGCCGTTTCGGTCGCGCTGATTAGCAATGGTCGGCCGCTGATCGCGCGCCTGGCGGCACCGGCGCGCGGTGAAATATGGGCGGCGGAAGCGGGGCGCGGCGCGCGGCGCAACGGTCTGGCGTTAAAGGCCAGCACCCGTGCCGCATTCGATGGCGCACGCATTCCCGCCGATGCGACGATGCGGCTGCCTCCGTTGGTCAATGTGCCCAAGCCCAATTCGATCGCGCTGCGCATTGCATTGGTCGCCAGCGGAGAGGCCGATGTCGCCGCCAGTACGCGGCTTGGCTATGAATGGGATATCGGGGCCGCCGCCCTGATCGCGCGCGAGGCGGGGGCAACCGTGACCGATGCGACGGGCGGACAACTTGCGTTTAACAAGGCCGATCCGCGCGCGAAAGGCATTCTGGCCACGGCACCTGCGATCCACAGCGCCGCCACGGACTGGCTGGCGGGAAGGGACGATCGTTTGCGTCACAATTGACGCGGGTTTTCGTTGACGCGGGTCTTCGCAAGAAAAGGGTTTTCGAACGAAAAAGGCTCCGGCAGCCTGCGCTGCCGAAGCCTTCTCCTCTCCAAACAGATGATTGCCGGACTTATTGGCCCTTGGCGGCCTGAACGTCCTGCTGGCTGATCGGCAGGATCTTGATTTCCACGCGGCGGTTCATGGCGCGGCCTTCTTCGGTATCGTTGCTGGCGACGAAATAGTTCGGATCCTCGCCAAAACCCTTCGTCGCGATGCGCGCCGCGGGGACGCCCTTGTACGACAGGTAATTCGCCACGGCCTGCGCACGCTTTTCCGACAGTTGCAGGTTATAGGCGTCGGCACCCGTGTTGTCGGTAAAGCCGTAAACGTCGATCAGGCTGTCGGGATAGTTGATCAGCGACTGGGCAATGCCGTCCAGCGTGCTGCGGAAGGCCGGCGAAATCTCGGTGCTGTTGACGGGGAAAGTGACGCCATTGGGCAGGTTGAGATTGATGTAATCGCCTTCCTGCTCGACCTCTACGCCGGTACCGGCGGTCACTTCCTTCAGTTCCTTGATCTGCTGGTCCATCTTGTAACCGACCACACCGCCGGCCGCGCCGCCGATACCCGCGCCGATGATGCGCGCGGTCTTGCCGCCGACGATGTCGCCCAGCAGATAGCCGAGGCCCGCACCGCCCGCGGTGCCAAGCGCAGTGCGCGAAATCTTTTTCTCGCCCGTGTTGGGATCGGTGACGCAGGCCGAAAGGCTGACCAGCGATGTCGCGACAAGGGCGGCTGCTACGAAACGGTTTTTCATGGGATTGCGGTCCTCTTCTTCATACGCCCGCCTGCCGATTGAGCGATCCCGAAACGACGGCGGATCGGGTATATTGCGCTAAACGCATTATATGACAGCTGCGTTCCCGACCCGCGAACCGGAACGGGAAACGCAATTGCTTGCGGGCGGGATATGATTGCCGCTAATTGCTTCGTCACGCAACTCGGTCTCAACGGCAGTCAGAGCAACTAATTGTCCCCATTTCCCTGGTTCGACCTACTGATCATCGCGGGTTTGATCGTATTGAACGGTCTGTTCTCGATGTCGGAACTTGCCATCGTGTCGGCGCGCCCCGCACGCCTGCGCAAGCTGGCAGAGGATGGCAGCAAGGGAGCGAAGGCCGCGCTCGCGCTGGCGGCCGATTCGGGCAAGTTCCTGTCGACCGTGCAGATCGGCATCACGCTGATCGGCATCGTCGCGGGTGCCTATTCGGGCGCCAGCCTGGGCCAGCCCGTGGGTGAACGTCTGGCGTTGCTGGGGCTGGATACGGCAACCGCCCAGCAATTGGGCTTTATGCTGGTGATCGTGCTGACCACCTATTTCTCGCTCACCGTGGGAGAGCTGGCGCCCAAGCAGATCGCGCTGCGCGGCCGGGAGACGATCGCATGCCTTGCCGCGCCGCCCATGACGATACTGGCCAAGGTTGCCGCACCCGTGGTCTGGCTGCTCGACAAATCAACCGATGCGCTGCTGCGCCTTGTCGGTGTGCGGCAACAGCGCGATGCGGGCGTTACCGCCGATGAATTGCACCTGATCATCAGCGAGGCGACCCGTTCGGGCGCGATCGAAAAGACCGAGCAATCGATCATGGCCGAAGTGCTGCGCCTTGCCGAACGGCCCGTGCGCGAACTGATGACCCCCAGGACAGAGATCGACTGGCTGGAACGCCGCGCCACGGTCGAGGAAATGCGCAAGGTGATCGCCAAATCGCCGCACTCCCTGTTGCCGGTGGCGCAGGGATCGGTCGATGACGTGATCGGCGTGGTCAAGGTGCGCGAATTGCTGGCCGCGCTGGTCAAGGGACAAAAGCCGCAGATGACGCGGCTGATCAAAAAGGCCGAAATTCTGCCCGACCAGATCGACGCGCTCGATGCCTTGCGGATCATGCAGCGCGGCGATGTGGCGATGGCCTTCGTGCATGACGAATACGGCCATTTCGAAGGGATCGTGACACCCGCCGATCTGCTGGCGGCCCTGGTCGGCAGCTTCGTCTCGCACGCGGACGAGGGGGACGATCCCCTGCTGGTGGAGCGGGAGAACGGCTCTTTGCTGATCGCGGGTGCGCTGCCAGCCGACCGCATGGCCGACAGGCTGGGCATCGACCTGCCCGACCAGCGCGAATTCGCGACGGCGGCGGGCTATGCCTTGTGGGTGCTGAAAAAGCTGCCGGTAGAGGGCGAGAGCTTTATCGAACAGGGCTGGCGGTTTGAAATCGTCGACATGGACGGCCGCCGGATCGACAAGCTGCTGGTCGAAAGCGTCGGCGGTGCGGCGAAACCGGACGACACCGCCGGATAGGGACGCTTAGCCGGGGATGACCGCCTGTGCGTCACGGCCGTCGCCCTGCGGCGCGGCCACGATATCGCGCGTGATCTGACCCTTTTCGACCGTATTCGTGTCGGGATCGCCCACGGCCGAACGGATCGCCGGATCGGCGGTGCCCGCCTTGCTGACGGCGCTGGTTTCGACGCCGCTGCGGGGCGCGGGGCCGCCGAACAGCGTGTCCATCGCCTGCTGGCTGGCACCGGGTGTCTGCGGGCGCGGCGCGCCGGGTTCTGGCGGGGTCAGCGCGAAATCGGGCGGAACCGCCAGCGGAGCCTGACGCGAGACCGCCATTTCATCGGGGCGGTCGCGGTTGAACAGGTTCAGGCCGCCGCCGCATCCGGCCAGCATGGCCAGCGCGGGAAGGGCAAGAAGGGCGGGCTTGATACGCATCGTCAATTACTCCGTGGCCGATTTGGCCGAAACTTTCGCGGCATCGCTCTCGTCCTTGTCGCGTATGAACAGCGTGCGGGCAAGCAGCAAGACCACGCCAAGGGTTATCGCCACATCGGCAAGGTTGAAAACGGCAAAGGGCCGCCAGTCGCCCAGGTGGAAATCGGCATAGTCGATCACATGGGTCAGGCGGAACCGGTCGATCAGATTGCCGATCGCGCCGCCCAGAATCAGCGCCAGCGACAGAATATCGCCGCGCTTCTTTTCGATGAACATCCACACCAGAACGCCCAGCGAGATCAGCCCCGTCACCGCGAACAGAGCGACACGGCTTTCAAGGCTTTCGGCGGCGAACATGCCGTATGACACGCCCGGATTGGTCGCATAGCGCAGGTCGAAGAACGGCAGCACTTCGATCACCTGCCGCTGAAACAGCTCCATCGGGCCCAGCAGCAGCGCCTTCACCCCCTGATCCAGCGCAACGATAACCGCCGCAAGGATCAGGCCCAGCCTGCGATCGGCTGTCAGGCGCGCGGCCAGCTTCATGCTGCCTCTGCCGCCGAAACCACGTTGTCGCAGCGGTCGCACGCGTCGCCATCCTCTGCCACTTCGGGCAGATGGCGCCAGCAGCGGCCGCACTTGGACATATCGGTGGGCGTGATCGTCACCGCATCGCCCTGCCCGCGCATCACTGTCGCTGTGATGAACAGCTCTGCCAGATCGGAATCGGTAAAGCCTGCGGGAACGGCGCCTTCGGGTACTGTCACCTCGGCGGCAAGGCTGGAGCGGATGGTCTTTTCGCGGCGGAACGGCTCGATCGCCTCGTTCACATTTTCGCGCAGGTCGCGCAGCCTGTCCCACACCGCCTTGTCGGCGCGCAGATCATCGGCCAGCGCGATTTTCGGCCATTCCAGCAAATGCACGCTACCCTGATCGGGGAAGCGCGTGCCCCACACTTCCTCTGCCGTGAACACCAGCACCGGCGCGGCATAGCGGACAAGGGCGTGGAACAATATATCCAGCGTCGCGCGATAGGCGCGGCGTTTCACATCCGCCGGATCGTCGCAATACAGGCAATCCTTGCGGATATCGAAGAAAAAGGCCGACAGATCCTCGTTACAGAAATCGGTCAGCGCGCGGGTATAGGCGTTGAAGTCGAAATCATTGACGCATTGCACCAGCTTTGCATCCAGATCGGACAGCAGCGTCAGCACATAGCGTTCAAGTTCGGGGAATTGGGCCATTTCGGGCACGTCGGTCCCGTCATAACCGTCCAGCGCGCCCAGCAGATAGCGGAACGTATTACGCAGCTTGCGATACTGGTCGGCCACGCCCTTCAGGATTTCGGGGCCGATGCGGTGATCCTCGGTATAATCGACCGACAGGGCCCACAGGCGGATGATGTCCGCGCCATAATCGCGCATCACGTCCAGCGGGCTGATCGTATTGCCCAGCGACTTGGACATTTTCATGCCCTTGGAATCCATGGTGAAGCCATGGGTCAGCACCGCGTCATAGGGTGCACGGCCGCGCGTGCCGCAGCTTTCGAGGAGGCTCGACTGGAACCAGCCGCGATGCTGGTCGCTGCCTTCCAGATAGAGATCGGCGGGCCATTTCAGTTCGGGCCATTTGCCCGATTCCAGCACGAAGGAATGGGTGCTGCCCGAATCGAACCAGACGTCGAGAATGTCGGTCACCCGCTCGTAATCGTCGAGGTTGTAATCGGGGCCGAGCAGGTCGGCGGCGAATTCCTCGTCCCAGCCGTCGACGCCGTGGGCGCGGATATTGGCGACGATGCGCGCGTTGACCGCGTCGTCGACCAGATATTCGCCCGTCTTGCGGTGCACGAACAATGTGATCGGCACACCCCACGCGCGCTGGCGCGAGAGCACCCAGTCCGGGCGGCCGGCGACCATCGAGCCGATGCGGTTGCGGCCCTTTTCGGGCACGAAGCGCGTATTGGCGAGCGCGTGGAGCGCGGCCTGACGCAGCGTGCCATCGGGCTCGGCGTGGCCGCCTTCGTTTTCCCAGCGCTGTTCGGCGCGGTTATCGGCGATTTCCACCATGCCGGGCTTGTCCATCGGCACGAACCATTGCGGCGTGCAGCGGAAGATGACCTTTGCCTTGGACCGCCAGCTATGTGGATAAGAGTGTTGATAGTCCGTGGACGCGCTGAGGAGAGCGCCCACCTCACGCAGGTCGGAGCAGACCGGTCCGTCGGGCGCGTTGAACTTCGGATTGATGACCGACATGTTGCGTTCATCGCCCCGACCCAGCCACAGCCAGTCCTCGCGGTAGCGGCCATCGCCTTCCACCACGAATTTCGGATTGATGCCGTTCGCCTTGCACAGCTCGAAATCGTCCTCACCATGATCGGGCGCCATGTGGACGAGGCCGGTGCCGGAATCGGTGGTGACGAAATCACCCGCCAGCATGGGGCGCAGCTCGGCGTAGAACCCACCGAGATGGTGCATTGGGTGGCGGACCTTGGTGCCCGCGAGGTCGGCGCCTTTGAGTCGCACGCTATGACCGATATCCAGCGCAGCGGCATCCTTCGACACCCGCTTGATAAAGTCGAGCATCAGGGGTTCGGCAACAATGTAGTATCTGGAGCCAGAATTTTCGTTGTCGAGATCGTCGTTGCCTAAGGCGGCGTTGAAGAGAACATACTCAACCTCCGGCCCATAAGCCAAAGCCTGGTTCACCGGGATCGTCCACGGCGTCGTCGTCCAGATCACCGCATGAGCGCCGACCAGTTCTTCTACCGGCGATTCCACGATCTCGAACGCCACGTCGATCTGGGTGGAGACGATATCCTCATACTCCACCTCTGCATCGGCCAGCGCGGTCTTTTCGACCGGGGACCACATCACCGGCTTCGCGCCGCGATAGAGCTGGCCGCTTTTGGCGAATTTGAGGAGTTCGCCCACGATGGTCGCCTCGGCATCGGGGTCCATCGTCAGGTATGGCTTGTCCCAGTCGCCATTGATGCCAAGGCGCTTCAGCTGCTCGCGCTGAACATCGACCCAATGCGCGGCATAGGCGCGGCATTCGGCGCGGAATTCCTTTTGCGGAACCTCGTCCTTGTTCTTCTTCTTCTTGCGATACTGCTCTTCCACCTTCCATTCGATCGGAAGACCGTGGCAGTCCCAGCCGGGCACATAGGGCGCGTTCTTGCCCAGCAGCGTCTGGGTGCGCACCACCATGTCTTTCAGCACATGGTTCAGCGCATGGCCGATATGCATGTCGCCATTGGCATAGGGCGGGCCGTCGTGCAGCACGAAGGTCTCGCGCCCCTTACGCGCCTCGCGCAATTGCGCGTAAATGTCCTGTTCCTGCCAGCGCGCCAGAATAGCCGGCTCCTTGGCGGGGAGTCCGGCTTTCATGGGGAAATCGGTCTTCGGCAGGAAGACGGTATCTTTAAAGTCGCGGCCAGAAGAGTTGTTTGCGTCGGTCATAACCGCCGCGCACTAGCGGGAAGCCGCGCGCGTTGAAAGAGCGGGAATGCGTTAGGGCCGAGATTCAGGCAATATCGGCCAGTAAACGCCGTGCTTCGTCGCAATCGCGCGCGATCTGGGCCGTCAGCTCGTCGAGCGAATCATATTTCTCTTCGGGCCGGATAAAGTGGTGCAGCGCCACTTCGACGGTCTGGCCGTAAAGATCGCCGCTGAAATCGAAGAAGAACGGTTCCAGCAATTCGGTCGGCGGATCGAAGCTGGGCCGCACGCCCAGATTGGCCGCGCCTTTCAACGGCGGGCCATTTGCCAGCGGACCCGTCAGCACACGGCCTGTCACGGCGTAAATGCCGAATTTCGGGCGCAGATAGCGGTCCATCAGCAGGTTCGCGGTGGGAAATCCGATGCTGCGCCCCAGTTTCGCGCCGTGGATCACCTCGCCCCGTATGGCAAAAGGGCGGGTCAGCAGGCGCGCCGCCTCTTGCGGGTTGCCGGCTTCCAGCGCCTTGCGCACGCGGGTGGAGGACACGACCTCGCCCGCATCCTCGACCGGCGCGACGATGCGCGTCGCAATGTCCAGCGCTTCGCAACGGGTGCGCAGCATGGCGGCATCGCCGCGCCGTCCGTGGCCAAAGGTGAAATCATGGCCGGTCACGACACCGCCTGCCGCCAGACGCTCGGCCAGAATCCGGTCGACGAATTCCTCTGCCGAGGTTTCGGCCAGCGCCTTGTCGAACCGGAACACCAGCATCGCGCTGGCGCCCAGCGCGGCGAATAATTCTTCTCTCTGGTCGAGCGAGGTGAGGCGGAAGGGCGGCACGTGCGGCGCGAAATAGCGCACCGGATGCGGATCGAAAGTCGCCACCACCAGCGGTGCGCCGCGCTCTGCGGCAAGGGCGCGGGCCTGCGCGATGACTTGCTGGTGCCCCTGATGCACGCCATCGAAATTGCCCAGCGCGATAATCGCACCGCGCAAGTCGGTCGGCATGGGATCAAGGGCGGAGAGGCGAATCATCGAAGGCGCGGTCTAGTCGCGGTCGGGTCGTCCCTCAAGCCGCTCCGATCAGCCGCGGCGGCGAAGCGTGACGAAGCTGTAGGCCGGACGGCTGCCGTCGGCGGGGTGATCGGTGCGGGCGACTTCCTCCCACTGGTCGGCGGGCGGGGCGGGCATGGTGACCTCTCCGTCATAATCGCGGTGGATTTCGGTCATCTCGATCCGACGGGCCAGCGGCAGGGCCTGCGCGAACACATCGGCGCCGCCGATCACCGCGATGCGGGCCGCATTGGCAAGATGGATCGCGCTGTCGAAATCGGGCGCAACCTCGGCATCCTCGCCGTTCCAGTCGGGATCGCGGGTCAGCACGATATGGCGGCGGCCCGGCAAGACGCCCGGAAGCGAATCATAGGTCGCGCGGCCCATGATCATCGGCGTGCCCATTGTCAGCCGTTTGAAATGCGCCAGATCGGCAGGCAGATGCCACGGCAGCCGCCCCTTTGCGCCGATCACGCCATTCTGCGCGCGCGCGAAGACGAGGAAAAGTTCAGGTCCCGTCATCGCGGCGTTCCTTCCATAATCAGACCGTCTTGCCCGTTAGCAGGCGGGTCACGTGGCCCATCTTGCGGCCGGGATTGATCTCTCCCTTGCCGTAAAGATGCAGATGATTGGCGGGGTCCGCCAGCAGGGCGGGCCAGTCATTGGCCTGATCGCCGATCAGATTGTCCATCTGCACGGCAGGCACGATCAGATCGGTCAGCCCCAGCGGCAGGCCGCAGATCGCGCGGATGTGGTTTTCGAACTGGCTGGTGCGCGCCCCTTCGATCGTCCAGTGCCCCGAATTATGGACCCGCGGGGCCATTTCGTTGAACACCGGCCCGTTCGCCGTGGCAAAGAATTCCAGTGTCAGCACGCCGACATAGCCCAGCGCCTCGGCAACCTTGGCCGCCAGTTCGCGGGCGGCGGGGACCTGTGCGGTCACCTCTGCACCCGCAGGCACGACCGAGCGCGAGAGAATGCCCGAGCTGTGGTCGTTCTGCGCGCTGTCCCAGAAGCGGACCTCGCCATCCAGACCGCGCACCAGAATGACCGAGAATTCGGCGGCAAAGTCGACGAAGCCTTCGTAGATCAGGCGGTTGCCCGAAAGCGTCAGGTCTTCGGCATCCCTGGGCGACATGATGCGCCACTGGCCCTTGCCGTCGTAACCGTCGCGGCGGGTCTTCAGGATGCCGGGCGTGCCGATCCGTTCCAGCGCCTCGGTAAATTCGGCCTCGTTCTCGACCGCGCGGAACGGGGCGGGGGTGCCGCCCTGATGTTCCACGAAGCGCTTTTCGGCAAGGCGGTCCTGCGCGATTTCCAGCGCGCGGACCGATGCGCGCAACGGGGTCGCCCCGATGAACGAGAGCGGCGCGACGGGCACATTCTCGAACTCATAGGTGATCACGTCGCAGGCGCCCGCGAATTTCGCCAGCAATTCGCTGTCGCCATAGGGGGCGCAGGTGAAATCGGCAGCGACTTCGGCGGCCACGCTGTCGCGTTCGGGGGCATAGATGTGACAGCGATAGCCCAGCTGCGCCGCCGCCATCGCCAGCATCCGGCCCAGCTGGCCGCCGCCCAATATGCCGATGGTGCTGCCCGGAGAGATTGGATCGGTCGTCATCAGTCTCAGTTGCTGTCCACCGGGCGCTGGGCGACCGCATCGGTTTGCGCCGCGCGATACGCCTTCAGCCGCTCTGCCAGTGCATCGTCATGCGTGGCAAGCACGGCCGCCGCCAATAGCCCCGCATTTTTCGCACCCGCCTCGCCAATGGCCAGCGTGCCCACCGGAACGCCGCCCGGCATCTGCACGATGGAGAGCAGCGAATCCTGTCCCGACAGCGCCTTGGACTGCACCGGCACGCCCAGCACGGGCAGATGCGTCATCGCCGCGATCATGCCCGGCAGATGCGCAGCGCCGCCCGCGCCCGCGATGATCACCTTAAAGCCCTCATCGGCGGCGCCATGGGCGAATTTCACCATACGGTCCGGCGTGCGATGGGCCGAAACGATGCGGCAGTCATGCGCCACGCCCAGCGCGTCCAGCGCCTCTGCCGCGTGCTTCATGGTCGGCCAGTCGGACTGGCTGCCCATTACGATGGCGACTTGTGCGCTCATCCCGCGATCAGCCTTCCGACAGATAGGCCCGCTCGCCCGAAGGCTGGCCGTTCACGAAGGGATAGACGATGGGCTGGCCGGTCGGGATTTCCAGATCGGTGATATCCTCGTCCGAAATGCCCGACAGATGCTTGACCAGCGCGCGCAGCGAATTGCCGTGGGCCGATACGATCACCGTTTCGCCATTGGCCAGCATCGGCTGGATCTCTGCCTGATAATACGGCAGCACGCGGGCGATCGTGTCCTTCAGGCTTTCGGTCAGCGGCACGTCGATACCGGCATAGCGCGGATCGTTGCCGGGATCGTACTGGCTGCCCTTTTCGATGGGCGGGGGCGGCACGTCGAAGCTGCGACGCCATATATGCACTTGCTCGTCGCCGTGCTTGGCTGCGGTCTCGGCCTTGTTCAGTCCGGTCAGCCCGCCATAATGGCGTTCGTTCAGCAGCCAGCTTTTCGCCACCGGAACCCACAGGCGGCCCGCATTATACAGCGCCAGATGCAGCGTGCGGATCGCGCGGGTCTGCAGCGAGGTGAAGGCGACCGTCGGCAGAACGCCCTTTTCCTGCATCAGCCTGCCCGCGGCCACAGCCTCGGCCACGCCCTTGTCGGTCAGGTCGACGTCCCACCAACCGGTAAAGCGGTTTTCCAGGTTCCACTGCGACTGGCCGTGGCGAACGAGGATCAGCTTTGCTTCGGTCATCGGTTGGATGCTTCCCTGTCTGGCGTGAATTGCATTGGGCAATTGTTGCGTTTGCCAGCCCCTAACCGTCGGGTGGCGGTTTGAAAAGAGCGCGCTATCCCCTGCGCGCGGGTTTCGGCGGTGGGGGCGGCGAAGGGATCGCGGATGCGGGCGGTGTTTGCAGGCCGTTCAGGGTTACAAAGGTGACACGGCGTAACCCGGCTGTCACCCTACCAAACCCCGCAGGAATGCGCGGGTTTTCAGCGGCCCGGCGACACATCGGCGGTGCGGACAAATCGACGGTTTGAAAGAGCCATGACGCATGGCTGCGCCGCGCATGCCATTGCCCGATGGCCGCGATGTAGGACAGGAAAATGCGACGCTGGCAGTGTTTGGCGTCGACGGTCGCGGCGGCGATCAGCGTAGCACGCGCGGGCCCGATCCGTTCTCGCCCCATTTGTCGCCCGCGTTGTAAAGCGCGCATCGTTTCAGGCTGAGGCAGCCGCAGCCGATACAGCCGTCCAGATCCTGCCGCACCTTTTCCAGCCGCGCGATCTGGTCGTCGATGCGCGTGCGGATCGCGCCGCTGATGCGCGCCCAGTCGCGCGTGTCGGGCGTGCGGCCATGGGGCAGGCTGGCCATCGCCTCGGCAATCTCACCAAGCGAGAGGCCCAGCCTTTGCGCGATCAGGATAAAGCTGAGGCGGCGGATGTCGGCGCGCAGGAACCGGCGCTGGTTGCCGCCGGTCCGCAACGGCTCGACCAGTCCCTTCGCTTCGTAAAAGCGGATTGCCGACACGCTGAGGCCGGTGCGTTGCGCCAGTTCGCCGATGGAAAGCAGATCGTTCGGATTCATCGATCAGTGTCATAGGGAAATCGGACCTTGATCTCAACTTAGCTTGAGGTTGCATGGTGAGGCCGTCGCAGATTTTTGCAGGAGGCGATTATGACGATGGCACGGCTTGAACACGTGAATTTCTCGGTCAGCGATGTCGAAAAGACGGCGCTGTTTCTGGAACGGCTGACCGGCTGGCACCGCCGCTGGGAGGGGCCGTCGATCAACGGCGGCTATACGATCCATCTGGGCGGCGACGATGCCTATGTGTCGATCTATTCCAATCCCGCCGTGGCGGGCGGCTTTGCGAATGGCGCGCCGATGAACCATATCGGCATCGCGGTCGACGATCTGGCCGCCGCCGAGGAATTGGTCGCGGCAGAGGGTTTCGAGCCGTTCAATCACAGCACCTATGACCCCGGCCCGCGCAGCTTCTACTTCTTCGACAGCGACGGCATCGAGTTCGAGGTGGTGCAGTACGAAACGCCGCCCGCGACGTAAGCCGAGCATTGCGAAGCAAGCGGAGGCTTAGGGCGCCGGAGGCGGCGCCCTCGGCCGACGACCGCGCGGGCCACAAGGTCCGCGCGTGTCGTTCGACGACACAGCCGCGGCTTCGCCGTGGCTGCGGCAGCTTTCGGGCGCTTGGTTTTTACGCGCTAATGACCGGAATGGGGTGGTTAGCTGCCGGTAGCACCCTCGCGAGGCACTATTTCGGACACAAGAAGAATAGGGCCGCCGGTGTAGTGACAGTATCCCATGACCATCATTGCGCCGGGCCATTGTGTTTCACATTCCCCGACACGCCCCACAAATTCAGTCTTTGAGGGTTCCGCTGGTGGTTCGCCAATATTCTCCCATTGGGCGTATAAACCGACCCGCTTTCCCGAAAGGCGGTCGGACGTGAATGCACGGCTGGAATTGGCCTGCTTTGGTGAGCCAAATAATGCACGGCCATACCAATACCCCTCAACCACGACGCATTTGCCTCGGATCGCATTGAAGTCTTTGGCGAGGGTTGTGAATTTTATCCGCAACGCATTGTCGCGGTTGCAGTCAGACGGATTAGACCACGCATTCACAATGATGTCGTCACTAGGTGCCGGATCGGCTTCCTGTGCCGAACCAGCTACAGTGCTAGTCAGGCACGCGATAGCTGCAACAATCCCGATCACCTGAACTGTCATAGTCCGACGCTATCATATGTGCCAACGTCCACAAACGGTCGCTAGCAGAAACCCCGCTTCCAGCCGACACCCGCCGGAAGCGGCCCTGCAACCTCAATCGATAAACAACAGCGCGGGCGTTTCCAGCAGGCGTTTCAATGCCTGAACGAACATGGCCGCTTCATAGCCGTCGACGATGCGATGGTCGAAGCTGGAGGAGATGTTCATGACCTTCCTCGTCACGATCTCGCCGTTCACGCGGGTCAGCTTTTCGCTGATCTTGTTGGGGCCGACGATCGCGGTTTCGGGCGAATTGATGATCGGCGTGGTGGTGACGCCGCCGACAGGCCCAAGCGAGGTAATGGTGATCGTCGATCCGGTCAGCTCGTCGCGGCTGGCCTTGCCGTCGCGGGTGGCGGCGGACAGGCGGGCAATTTCCTCGGCGCATTTCCACAGGTCCATGGTCTCCGCGTTTTTCAGCACGGGAACCGCAAGCCCCTTGTCGGTCGCGGTAGCGATGCCGCAATGGATCGGATTATGCTGGCGCAGCACGCCCGCCTCATCGTCGTAATGCGCGTTGCAATGCGGGAATTCGGGCAATGCCTTGACCAGTGCGCGCACGAAAAAGGGCAGGATGGTCAGCTTGGGCTGACCCTCTTGCCGCGCGGCATTCAGCGCATTGCGGGTGTTTTCCAGCTCGGTGACGTCCACTTCCTCGACATAGGTGATATGCGGGATGCGGCGCCATGCGTCCTCCATGCGCTGCGCGATCTTGCGGCGCAGGCCGATCACCTCGATCTCGTCCACGCCCGCGCGGGCGGCATAGCGGTCGTCCCCGCCTGCCAGATAGCGGTCGATATCCTCGGGCGTGATGCGTCCGTTGCGGCCCGATCCGCGCACGCGTTCCAGATCGATGCCCAGCTTTGCCGCGCGGCGGCGGGTGGCGGGGGCAGCCAAAGGAAATCCGGAAGGCGGGAAGCCTGCCGGCGCGGTGCGTGTCGCAGAGGGTGCGGGCGCGGGCCTGGTCTTTGCGACGGGGGGCGGTGCCGGTGCCGGTGCCGGTGCGGGCGTGGGCGCGGGTGTGGGGGCCGGAGCGGGCGCGGGCGTCGGCGTCGGCGCAGGTGCCGACGCGCTGGCATTGCCTTCGCCCTCGACCTCAAGCTCGACCAGAACCGATCCCACGGCGCGCATGTCGCCGACCTTGCCGTGCAGCGCCACGACCTTGCCGCCGACCGGCGTGGTCATGTCGACGGTGGCCTTGTCGGTCATCACGTCGCACAGCGGATCGTCCTCGGCAATCTCGTCACCGATCTTGATATGCCATTCGACGATCTCGGCCTCGGCCACGCCTTCGCCGATGTCGGGCAGGCGGAAGTGATAGATACCCATCAGCGGTACTCCACGGCAGTCTTTAGGGCCTCGGCAAGGCGGATCGGGCCGGGGAAATAATCCCATTCGAACGCATGCGGATAGGGCATGTCATAGCCGCAGACGCGGGCGATGGGCGCGCGCAAATGGTCGAAACAGCGTTCCTGCACCAATGCCGACAATTCCCCGCCGAACCCGCCAAAGCGCGATGCCTCGTGCAGGATGACGCAGCGGCCCGTCTTTTTCACCGACCGCACGATGGTGTCGATGTCGAGCGGGACGATGGAGCGCAGATCGATCAGTTCCGCATCCACGCCGCTGTCGTCGATCCCTGCCTTCGCCACATGGACCATGGTGCCATAGGCAAGCACGGTCGCCTCGCGCCCTTCGCGCAGCACGGCGGCCTGTCCCAGCGGAACCGAATAATGATCCAGCGGCACCTCGGCGCTGGGGTCGCCCGAATTGGCCCATGTCTTCAGCTCTTCGTCGGGCCGCCCGAAAAAGGGTCCGTTATACAGGCGCTTGGGTTCGAGGAAGACGACCGGATCGTTGCTTTCGATGCTGGCGATCAGCATGCCCTTGGCGTCATAGGGGTTCGACGGGATCACGGTTTTAAGGCCCGTGACATGGGCGAAGATCGCCTCGGGGCTCTGGCTATGCGTCTGCCCGCCGAAAATGCCGCCGCCATAGGGAGTGCGCACGGTGATCGGGGCCCAGAACTCGCCATTGGAACGGTAACGCAGCCGCGCTGCCTCGCTCACCAGCTGGTCGTATGCAGGCAGGATGTAATCCGCGAACTGGATTTCGGGCACGGGGCGCAGGCCGTATGCGCCCATGCCGATGGCGCTGCCGATGATGCCGCCTTCGGTCAGCGGCGCATCGAAACAGCGTTTGAGGCCGTGCTTCGCCTGCAAACCCTCGGTCACGCGGAAGACGCCGCCGAAATAGCCGACATCCTCGCCAAAGATCAGCACGTCCTCGTCGCGGCCCAGCATCACGTCCAGCGCGCTGTTCAGCGCCTGGATCATGTTCATCTTCTTCGATCCGGTCTCGGCAATGCCCGCCTCTACGGCGGCATCGTTCACGGAAGGCTGGTTCTCTACCATCTCAATTCCTCCCGTCCCGGCGTTGATGAAGTTCGGCGCGCTGTTCCTTCAGCCTCCAGTCGAGCTCTTCGAACACGTCCTCGAACATCTCGTCGATGGGGGGCTTGGACTGGCCCAGCGTGCCGATGGCCTCGGCTTCCTTGACCGCGATTTTCACCTTTTCCTTCAGCTCGGCTTCCAGCGCGGCGTGCCTGTCCTCGTCCCATTCGCCCAGCGCGACCAGATGGTCCTTCAACCGCTTGACGGGATCGCCCAGCGGCCAGTGCTTGGCCTCGTCCTTGGGGCGATAGGCGCTGGGATCGTCCGAAGTGGAATGCCCCTCGGCGCGATAGGTGTAGAATTCGATCAATGTCGGCCCGTTATTGGTCCGCGCGCGTTCGGCGGCCCATTGCGTCGCGCCCCACACGGCAAGGAAGTCGTTGCCGTCGACCTTGATGCCGGGAAAGCCGTAAGCGAGAGCCTTGGCCGCAAAGGGCAGGCGTTCGGGCGCGGCGAAACCGGCGAAGCTGGAAATGGCATACTGGTTGTTCGTCACGCACAGGATCGTCGGCGCGCGATAGGCAGCGGCAAAAGTCATCGCCTCGTGGAAATCGCCCTCGGCCGTGGTGCCGTCACCGACATAGGCGAGGCTGATCTTGGTGTCGTTCTTGTAGGCAGACGCCATCGCCCAGCCCACGGCATGGACGAAACGCACGCCCAGATTGCCGCTGATCGAATAGAAATCATAGTCGCGCGCCGAATGCAGGATCGGCAGCTGCTTGCCCGCCAGCGGATCCTCGGCATTGCTGAAGATCTGGTTGCACAAAGTCGTCAGCGGATAGTTGCGCGCATGCAGCCACGCCATGGCGCGATAGGTGGGGAAGAACATGTCCCCCTTGTCCAGCGCCATCGACTGCGCGGCGGCAATCGCCTCCTCGCCCGTCGATTTCATGTAAAAGCTGGTCTTGCCCTGCCGGTGCGCGCGGAACAGGCGGTCGTCGAAGGCGCGCGTCAGCATCATCGCGCGCAGCCCCTTGATCAGCGTGTCGGCACCCAGCTTGGGGTCCCACGGTCCCACGGCCCGCGCCTCGTCGTCCAGCACACGGATCAGCTCGTACGGCAGATCGCGCATATTGCTTTCGTGTTCGGCAATATCGGGGCGCCGCACTGCACCCGCCTCGCCGCGGTTCACGTGCCGGAAATCGATTTCCTCACCCGGACGCGACGGCGGTTCGGGGATGTGGAGTTCGAGCTTGGGGAGATTCGTCCCCTTAAGATCGGAATGGGCCAAATTATCCTCTCTCAGCATTTTTGCTCATCATCGTGCCCGAAAAAGCAGAAGAATGAAATTTTATAACTGAGTAATTATATTACCACGATTTCGCAGCCGGTTCAATCGCGGCGGTCAGCGCCGGGTATTATGGTGGGCGGACATTATGGAAGATAGCGCATCAGCGCCCCTCCGGTTCCGAAGGGGCTTTGCCTCTCAGCCGTGCGGGCGCAGTTCGAAGCGTGCGCCGCGCGTGGTGGGGGCCAGCCGCAATTCCATTCCGTGGCGTTCGGCAATCGCGCGCGCCAGCGCAAGGCCCAGCCCCGCGCCTTTCTGGTCGCTCGACGCGTTTTCGCCGCGGCCAAAGCGTTCGAAGATCGTTTCGCGAAATTGCGCCGGCACGCCCGGCCCGTCGTCGGCCACCGCGATCAGCGGCGCGCCATCGGGCCTGCGCATGACGATCAGCCGCACCCGCCCGCCCGACGGCACATATTTGAACGCATTGTCGAGCAGGTTGGTAATCAGGCGCGAGATCTGGATCTCGTCCCCCTGCATCGTCACCCCTGCCTCGGCCTCCAGCCGGAAATCATGGCCGGTATCCTCGGCGCTGGCGGTGTAGAGATCGGCGATATTTTCGGCCAGCGCGCTGACATCCACTTCGGCAAGCCCCTGCGGATCGCCGCGCTGAGCCTCGCTATGCGCGATATCCAGCAGCGATTCGAGCGTGGTGACGACCTGCCTGATCTCGCCGCGCGCCGCGACCAGCCGCTCGGTCGTTTCGGCATCGGGGTCGCGCGCCTGTTCCTGCGCCTGGATCGCGCGGATCAGGCGGTTGTCCAGATGCATCAGCGGCGTGCGCATTTCATGGGCGATCTGGTCGGTGGTGTCGCGCTGTGATCGCGCCAGCCGCTGCAGGCGTTGCAATGCCTCGCCCGAATGGCGGGTCAGTTCCCCGATCTCGTCCGTGTCGCGCTGCCCGTCCGACAGCGCGGCCAGCTTGCGCGGTTCGGGGTCGCGAAAGGCCGCATTGATCAACTTGACGCGGTCGGACAGGCGGCGCGCGGTGATATAGCCCGCGACACCCACCGCCATCACCACGAACAGGCCCCCCGCGACGAAAGACAGGCCGATCTGGTTCAGCTGGATGATGGTCCACCCCGTCTCGCGCGCGGCGAGCAGGCGCATGCCGCCCGGAAAATTCACCGCGCGGGCAAAGGCGGGCCTGCCGCCCGACAGGATGATCGTGCCCGCCTGTGTCTGTTCGTCCGCGAATCGCGGCCATTGCGCCAGATCGCCCGCCAGCCGGTGCCCGTCGATATCCAGCAGCAGGAAATGGCTGCCCGTGCCCGCGGGCCGGTCGATATCGGCGCTTTCCTCGATATGGGCGATCAGCTCGCCCCGACCGCGTGCGGCCAGAATATCGGACATGTGGCGGATATCGGCGTCGACATTCCACTGCACCGTGGCGTCGGACATCTGTTCGAACTTGGTCGTGACCAGCCAGCCCAGCACCAGCACCACCGCGATCGAAACCGCGATCGCCCATGCGACCAGCCGCGTGAAGATCGAATCGAGCAGTGATACCCGTTGCAAGCGCGCCCCCGTAAAGGACGGCCGTGGTCTAACGGCCGTCGAGCAGACGGTAGCCGGTCCCCCAGATGGTTTCCAGCGCGGGCGAGCCGAAACCGTCCTCCAGCTTGCGGCGCAGGCGGCCGATATTCACATCGACCACATTGGTCTGCGGGTCGAAACCCATCTTCCATACGTCGCGCAGCAGCATTTCGCGGGTGACCACATCGCCCGCATTCTCGATCATATAGCGGAAGAGTTCGAATTCCTTGGGGCTGAGCGACAGGTGCTTGCCCGAACGGAATGCCGTGCGCGCCTTGACGTGGCATTCGAACGCGCCGTGAATGATCACCGCGCTATGCGTCTGGCCCGCGGCGCGGCGATGCAGCGCGCGCAGACGGGCCAGCAGTTCGGTCGCCTCGAACGGTTTGGCCAGATAATCGTCGGCCCCCGCGTCCAGCCCCTCGGCGCGGTCGATGGTGCGGCCCAGCGCCGACAGCATCAGCACCGGCGTGCCCACGCCGCTTTCGCGCAATTGCTTTACCACGGTCAGCCCGTCGAAATCGGGCAGCATGCGATCGAGGATGATGACATCGAACTGGCCGACGCCAGCCTGCTTCAGCCCTTCCGATCCGGTCGAGGCCCAGGTCACGCGGTCGCCGCTGGCCTTCATCAGCTCCTGAAGATCGGACGCGGTGCGGTTGTCATCCTCGATATGCAAAATCTCGAGGCCGGTCTGGGCCATCCGTTTCATTCCTTCCCAAGGCAGCGGGCCGAAAGCCACGCCAGCGCGCAAGATTGGTTTGCCTGCGGCTCATAAACCGGCAGCATCATAACCGATCCCGCTTGCTCGCAATCGCACAAACTCCGACAGAAATGTAACACGGGCCGTCATACAGATGGCAGTCCCGTATTGGGGCATGGTTAACGCCACGCTGGACGCGACTCATGCTAACTGCAAATGAGAGCGGTTTGCAAGAAGCTATTGCGCAAGCCATCGCGCAAGCACGGCATCCAGCCGCACCAGCATGGCCGGATCGCGCGCATCGGGTGCGGTAATCACCGCGTGGTCCAGCGCCGTATCGACGGGCGAGGGTGCGCGGGTCGCCGGCAGGGCGGCGATGAACCGTTCCACCGTGCGCCGCGCCAGATCGCCATTGGCCTGCATTTGCGCGATCACATCCGACACTTCGACGGCCTCGTCCTCGCTGCGCCAGCAATCGTAATCGGTGACCATGCCGACCAGCGCATAGGGCAGCTCCGCCTCTCGTGCGAGGCGCGCCTCGGGCATGGCGGTCATGCCGATCACATCGGCGCCCCACTGGCGGTAAAGCCGGCTTTCGGCGCGGGTGGAGAATTGCGGCCCTTCCATCGCGAGATAGGTGCCGCCGCGCGCCACCGTGCCGCCCGCTGCCTCCACCGCATCCGCCGCCATGGCGGACAGGCGCGGACAGACCGGATCGGCCATCGAGACATGGGCGGTCAGCCCGCTGCCGAAAAAGCTCGATTCGCGGGCGAAGGTGCGGTCGATGAACTGGTCCACCGCGACGAATTGGCCGGGCGGCAGATGTTCCTGCAGCGATCCGATGGCAGAGATCGCCAGAATATCGGTGCAGCCCGACCGTTTCAGCGCGTCAATATTGGCGCGGGCGTTGATGTCGGTCGGCGGGATGCGGTGGCCGCGTCCATGGCGGGGCAAGAAACGCAGCTTCACATTGCCGATGCGCCCGAACAATATCTCGTCCGACGGCTTGCCGAACGGGCTGCTGACGGGCAGCCATTCGGCGTCTTCCAAGGCGTCGAGCCGGTAGAGACCCGACCCGCCGATTACCCCGATGGTCCATTCGCTATCCATGCCCCGCTTCATAGGACCGGCGGGGCGGGCTGGACAAGCGGCGCATTTCCCGCTTGGAGCGCGGGTGATGAGCCGATGGGACGCCATATTAACCGACAGGCTGGCCGCGCTGGACGAACGCGAACAGCGCCGCGTGCTGCGCGCGGCGGCCTTGCGGCCCGATGGCAGGCTGCTGCGCGACGGGCGGCTGGCCCTCGATTTTTCGAGCAATGACTATCTCGGTCTGGCGCTGCATCCCCTGCTGGCGCAGCGCGCGGCGGAGTTTGCGGCGCGCTTTGGTGCAGGCGCGGGTGCGTCGCGACTGGTGACCGGCACGCTTGACGCGCATCTGGCACTGGAAGCGCGCATCGCGGCGCTGAAAGGCACCGAAAGCGCGCTGCTGCTGGCCAGCGGGTGGCAGGCGAATGCCGCGCTGGTGCCTGCCCTGGTCAGGGCGATGCCCGGTGCGGCGGTGTTCACCGACCGGCTGGTTCATGCCAGCATCCACCACGGCTGCGCGGCAGCGGGGGTGCGGCAGAAACGGTTCCGCCACAACGATCTGGCCCATCTGGACGAATTGCTGACTGCCCATGCCGCTGCGCCCGCGCGCATCATCCTGACCGAAAGCGTGTTCTCCATGGACGGCGACTGCGCCGATGTGGCGGGGCTGGGCGCGCTGGCCGACCGTCACGACGCTCTGCTGGTGGTGGACGAGGCGCATGCGACTGGCGTGCTGGGGCCAGACGGCGCGGGGCTGTCGCACGGGGTTGCGGGAGTCGATATCGCCATGGGCACGTTCAGCAAGGCGCTGGGCGGGTTCGGCGGCTATCTCGCCTGTTCATCGGCCATGCGCGACTGGCTGGTCAATGCGGCGGGGGGCTTCGTGTTCTCCACCGCCGTGCCGCCCGCCGTGCTGGGCGCCGCCGATGCCGCGCTCGACCTGTTGCCGCAGATGGGGGTAGAGCGGGCGCATCTGGCGGCTTTGGGCAAGCAATTGCGCGCCGGACTGGCCCGATTGGGCATGGATACCGGCGGATCGACCACGCAGATCGTGCCTGCCATCATCGGAGCGGAAGAGGACGCGCTGCGCCTGTCCTCCTTGCTGGAGGAGCGCGGCATGATTGCCGCCGCGATCCGTCCGCCGACCGTGCCGCCGGGCACCAGCCGCCTGCGCATCGCCTTGCGCGCCAGCCATTCCGAAGACGACGTGGCGCAATTGCTGGCCGCGCTGGGGGAAGCGCGGTGAAAATTGTCTTCGTGCATGGCTGGGGATTTGGTCCCTCGCTTTGGGATGGGGTGATCGCGCATTTGCCCGACGTGGACGTGGTGCGGGCGGATCGCGGATATTTCGGGGCGCCCGAATGGCTGGCGGTCGACGGGCCGTGCCTTGCCGTGACGCATAGTTTCGGGGCGATGGCCCTGCTGGGCGATGCGCCGCAGGGCTGTCGCGGCCTGCTGGCGATCAACGGGTTCGACCGTTTTACCGCGGCGGACGGACATGCAGGGGTCCATCCGCGCGTGATCGACCGCATGATCGCGCGGCTGGAGAGCGATCCGGCTGCCGTTTTGCGCGACTTCCATGCGCGGCTGGGCAGTGCGGTTCCAGCGGGGACGCCCGATGCGGCGCGATTGCACGATGATTTGCTCGCGATGCGCGACGGCGACCGGCGAGAGGCCAGCGCGGCATGGCGCGCGCCGTTGCTGGCACTGGACGGGGCGGACGATCCGCTGCTGTTTCCCGATATGCGCGCGGCGCAGTTCGCGGCAGCGCCCTATGTGGAACGCGCCACGGTTGCGGGCGGCCATGTGCTGCCGCTGACCCATCCGGAAATCTGCGCCGCATGGATCGAACGGCTGCGGGTGGCGGCATGATGGCGCGCCGCGACGCCATCGCCCGCGCATTCGGCGCGGCGCAGGATTACGACCGCCATGCCGCCATCCAGCGCCGCGCCGCCGGGGCACTGGCCGACCGTATTGCCGCACTGGATCTGCCATCGCCCGCCCTGCTGGAATTCGGCTGCGGCACGGGTTTTCTGACACAGGCGATGCAGGCGCGCGGGATTGGCGGGCACTGGACCGTCAGCGATCTGGCACCGCCCATGGTGGAGCGGTGCCGCCAGCGGGTGAGCGGCCCCCATCTAACCTTTGCGGTTCTGGATATGGAGCGCGACGAACCGCCAGCGGCTGGCGACTATGATCTGATCACCGCCAGCCTTGCGGCGCAATGGTTCGACGATCTGGATGCGGCGGTGGCGCGGATGCTGCGCTGGGTCAGGCCGGGCGGCCATGTGCTGTTCAATACGCTGGCATCGGGCACGTTCCGCGAATGGCGCGATGCACTGGCCAAGGCGGGGGCAGGGGCAGGCACGCCCGTATATCCGTCCGTGAAGCAGATCGCCGCGATTCATCGGCAGGCGCAGGTCGCCCCGTCCGTTGCCGGGCTGCTGCACGACCGCCATGATGATGCGCGCGGCTTCCTCGCCTCGGTCAAGGCTATCGGCGCGGGCGTGCCGGCGCGGGGCCATCGTCCGGTCGGCCCTGCCGCCATGCGCGCCGCCATGCGCCATTTCGAGGATGCCGGATCGACCGCGACCTATGAAATCGTCACCTGCCATTTTCGCCGCCCGTTGAAAGACAGCAGCCCGTTGAAAGACATAGGCCTATGACCCGCCCCATCGTCATCGCCGGAACCGATACCGATGTCGGCAAGACCGTCTTTGCCGCTGCGCTGGCGGGGGCGCTTGGTGCGCATTACTGGAAACCGGTGCAGGCCGGCTTTGATCCGTTCGAGGGGAAGATGGAAGGCGATGCCGACCGCGCCGCGCGGCTGGGCGGCATTCCCGCGGATCGGGTGCTGCCCGAAATCCACCGGCTGAACACGCCCTGTTCGCCGCATCTGGCGGCAGAAATCGACGGGGTGACGATCGACCCCGCCACGCTGGCGATTCCCGAAGTCGATGGTCCGCTGGTGATCGAAATGGCAGGCGGGCTGATGGTGCCATTGACGCGCGATACCACTTTCCTTGACGTGATCGCCCGCTGGCAGGTCCCCGTCGTGCTGGTCGCGCGCACCGCGCTGGGCACGATCAACCATAGCCTGCTGTCGATCAGCGCGCTGCGCCAGCGCGGCATTCCGCTGACCGGCGTGGCCTTTACGGGTGAAGCGAATGCGGACAGCGAACGCACGATCTGCGAGATGGGGCAGGTCAGGCGGCTGGGCAGGCTCGACCCGCTCGACCCGCTAAATGCCGATACGCTGGCCGCTGCCTTTGCCGCATCGTTCGACCCGCAGGATTTCGCATGAGCCCGATCTGGCACCCCTTTACCCAGCACGGATTGAACGAGCCGATCCCCCTGATCGAACGGGCCGGGGGCGCGCTGCTTTATGGCGAGGACGGGCGGCAGATCATCGATGCCATATCGTCGTGGTGGGTGACGACGCATGGCCATTGCCACCCCCCGATCATGCAGGCGATCGCGGAGCAGGCCGGCAAGCTCGACCAGCTGATCTTTGCAGGCTTTACCCACCGGCCCGCAGAGGATGTGGCCGCCGGTCTGCGCGCGATCATGCCCGACAACCTGACCCGCGTGTTCTTTTCCGATTCGGGGTCCACCAGCGTAGAGGTCGCGCTGAAAATGGCGCTGGGCTTCTGGGCGCATCAGGGCGAAAGCCGCAGCCGCATCGTGGTGATGGAACACAGCTATCACGGCGATACCATCGGCGCGATGAGCGTGGGCGAACGCGGCGTGTTCAACCAGCCCTATGATCCGCTGCTGTTCGATGTCACCAGCATCCCCTTTCCCGCAGCCGATCCGCAGCCGACACTGGACGCGCTGGAGGCTGCCTGCCGCGACGGGGCGGCGGCGCTGATCGTGGAGCCGCTGGTGCTGGGCGCGGGGGGGATGAAGTTCTATGCACCCGCCGTGCTGGCCGAAATGCACGCCATCTGCGCGCGGCACGGCACATTGTTCATCGCGGACGAGGTGATGACCGGCTGGGGCCGCACCGGCACGCTGCTGGCCTGCGCGCAGGCGGACATCGTGCCAGACATACTCTGCCTGTCGAAAGGGCTGACCGGCGGGGCGATCCCGCTGGCCGTCACCATGGCGAGCGAGCCGGTTTACGCCGCGCATCTGTCGACCGACCGGGCGAAGATGTTCTTCCATTCGTCCAGCTATACCGCCAACCCCATCGCCTGTGCCGCCGCCAATGCCAATCTGGCGATCTGGCGCGACGAGCCTGTGCTGGATCGGGTGAAACGGCTGGAAACGCGCCTGTCCGAACGCGTCGACGCGCTGGCGGGCAAGCGGGCGATCCGCAATGCGCGGGTCAGCGGCGGTATCGCGGCGTTCGAACTGGGGGAAGGCGACGGCTATCTGTCGGGCGACGTGCCCGCGATGATGCGCCATTGCCTGGACCGCGGCGTGCTGCTGCGCCCGCTGGGCAGCACGATTTACACGATGCCGCCCTATTGCATTACCGAAGAGCAGCTGGACGCGGTGTTCGACGCCATCGCCACGATCTGAATTCTGCACTGTCCCACAAATGGACGCCCGCCGCCGGTAAGGGGTTCTAACCCCGAAGGACAGTTGGTCCGACTCCGCCATGAATCCTAGAACACCGGCGCGCAGGTCGGGGCATCGATTGACCTTGCGCATGATCCATGACCGGGGGGTTTTGAATGCGCGTACTTGTAACGGGATCGGACGGCTATATCGGCGCGATCCTTGGTCCCGATCTGATGAAGCGCGGCTTCGACGTGGTCGGCTGCGACACCGGTTTTTACGCGGCGGGCTGGCTGTATCCCTCGCCCGATCCGGTGCCGATGGCGATCCGCAAGGATATCCGCGCCATCACGGCAGAGGATCTGAAGGGTTTCGACGCGGTGGTCCATCTGGCCGAATTGTCGAACGACCCGCTGGGCCAGCACGATCCGCACATCACCTACAAGATCAATCATGAAGGCACGCTCAGCCTTGCGCGCGCGGCGCGGGCGGCGGGCATCCGGCGCTTCGTCTATACCTCGTCCTGTTCGGTCTATGGCGCGGCCAATGCCGATTACGAATTCGTGGACGAAACGACGCCGCCCAATCCGCAAACCGCCTATGCCGAATGCAAGGTCAAGGTGGAGCAGGATCTGGGCGCGATGGCGGGCGAGAATTTCGCCCCCTGTTTCCTGCGCAATGCGACGGCATACGGGGCCAGCCCGCGCATGCGGTTCGACATCGTCCTCAATAATCTGTGCGGCCATGCGATGACATCGGGCGAAATCGTGCTGACCAGCGATGGCACGCCGTGGCGTCCGCTGGTGCATGTGAAGGATATTTGCCAGGCCATCCGCCTGTCGCTGATGGCGCCCGAGGATGATATCCGCGGCCAGATCTTCAACGTGGGCGATACCGATTCCAACTATCGCATCATCGATGTGGCGACGATCGTTTCGGAAACCTTCCCCGGCTGCAAGCTGACCGTGGGGAAAAGCGATGGCGACAATCGCAGCTACAAGGTCGGTTTTTCCAAGATCAAACAGGTGCTGCCCGGGTTCCAGTGCGAATGGACCCCCGAACGCGGCGCGCGCCAGTTGCGCACCTTGTTCGAGGCGATCCATCTGACCGCAGAAGATTTCAATGCGCCGCCCTATACGCGGCTGAAGATCCTGTTGCAGAACAAGGAAAAGAAGCTCCTCGATTCAGAGCTTTGCTGGACCTTGCCGGTCGTCTGACCGGACCCCGCATCCATTGCTGCGCCGCCAGTCGATCGTGCGGCGCAGCGCCTCGTCCAGCGGGGTGCGCGCGTGCCAGCCGGTATCGCGCGCGATTTTCGAAACGTCGCCCGCGATCAGCGGAGCCTCTCCCCCGCGGTCGGGCAGCGCGCCGATGGCGACCAGATCGGGCCGCCCCATGATCGCGCCGATCCGCGTGACCAGATCGCGCAGCTTGATCGCATCGCCCGATCCCACATTATAGGCTCCCGTTACCCCCGCATCGGCCAGCGCCAGCAAGCCGCCCGCCACATCGTCGATAAAGGCAAAGTCGCGCCGGATCGTGCCGCTGGCGGTTTCGGCGGTTTCGCCACGCAGCAGGCTGTCGATCACCGAAGGCACCAGCCGCGCCGCCCCCTCGTTCGGGCCAAAGAGATAGAAGATGCGCGCCCATGCCAGCGACAGGCCGCGATCCGCACAAAGCGTGGCGGCCCTGTCATGCAATTCCGCCTTGGCCCTGCCGTAAAGCGAGGCGGGGGCAACAGGGGTGACGCCCTCCACACAGGGCGTGTCATAAGGCGCATATTCGGCGCAGCTTCCGCAGGCGGTGATATGCCGCCCGCCTGCCCGCGCGAATGCATCGAACAGCATCAGACCGGCATCGCGCCATTCGGTATTGTCGGGGGCGTCCCACATGCCGCCGGGGCGGCTGCGCGCCCATGCGGCGTGGATCAGCACAGCGGGACGGTGCCGCGCCATCAGCGCCGTGACCTCATCGCGGTTCAGCAGGTCGATGCTCTCCCATGCCTCGCCGTCTTGCGCATCGTCTGGCCGCTTGCCCAATGCCACAAAGCGCCGCCCGCCTGCCCGCAAGGCGCGCACCACCGCGCTGCCGACGAAGCCGGTCGCACCGGTGACCAGAATAAGCGTTTCTTCATGCATTCGGATTACCCCGCCAAAGGGCAGGCAGATAACCCGCATGCCCCGCCGCCACAGCTTGCATGGAATCGCCAAGGCTGGGAAAATTCAACCCGAATATTGGGGGGCACCAATGAAAGTAGTTATCCTCGCGGGCGGTCTGGGCACGCGGTTGAGCGAAGAGACGTCGGTTCGTCCGAAGCCGATGGTCGAAGTCGGCGGGAAGCCGATCCTGTGGCACATCATGCGCCATTATGCGCATTTCGGCCATAAGGAGTTCATCGTCTGCTGCGGCTACAAGGGTGAGGTGATCAAGGAATATTTCCTCAATTACCGGTCGATCAGCAGCGATTTCTCCATCGACCTCAGCAGCGGGCAGATCGATTTCCATTCCCCCTCGGAAGAGGACTGGAAGGTTACGCTGGTCGATACCGGCGCGGATTCGATGACCGGCGGGCGCGTGCGCCGCGTGCGCGACATCGTGGGGAACGAACCCTTCTGCCTGACCTATGGCGATGGCCTGTCCAATGTGCCCGTCGACCAGCTGGTCGCGTTCCACAAGGCGCAGGGCAAATGGGCGACCGTGACCGCCGTGCTGCAACCGGGCCGCTTCGGCGCACTGGGGATGAGCGAGGACGGCGCCAAGGTTACCGGATTCCGCGAAAAAGGCATGCATGACGGCGGGCATATCAATGGCGGCTTCTACGTTTGCCAGCCCGAAGTGTTCGATCTGATCGAAGGCGACAGCACGATCTGGGAACGCGGCCCGATGGAAAGGCTGGTCGAACTGAACCAGCTGACTGCGTTCCGGCATGACGATTTCTGGCAATGCATGGATACGCTGCGCGACAAGACCGTGCTGGAGGAAATGTGGGCGCAGCCCGATTGTCCGTGGCGGCAGGTCTATGCGGGGAAGCCCGCACTGGCCGAAACCATCGCCTTTCCCAAGGTGGCGACGGCCGGCTAACGCCCGTTTCGCCCGTTTCAGTCGAAGCGGGCGAAGGGATTGCCGCAGACCTGCGCGATCGACACATATTCGACCGGATCGCTTTGCAGCATGCGCTGAAAGAATGTCGATCCCAGCATGAAATTGGTCGTCACGCGGCGGACGAAGGTCTCATAGGGCCCTTGCCCGCCAAGTATCTCGTCCAGCCCGACAAAGCCTGCCACCTGCTGCATATACATCAGCGGCTTGACCTTGCTCAGATCCTCGTCCGCGCTCATGTAGTCGCTGGCAAAGGCCTCTGCCGCGCCGGGCGCGATGGGTTCGCCCGGCAGGTAATGGCGTACCAGCCTTGCGTAAAAGCTCTCGATCTCGGACGACAGGACCAGCGCGCCGCCGCCCGCCAGCACTGCCGCGCCTGCCGTGCCGCCCAGAATGGCGTTGCGGCGCGTGAATTTCGGCATGAATTTCACCATGGCCCTTACCCCGTCAGATGTTGTGCCGAACGCAGCGACAGCGCCGCCGCGGTCAGCGTGGGATTGACGCTTCCGCTTGTCGGAAAGACCGACGTGCCCACGACCACCAGATTGCGCACCGCGTGGCTGACCAGATGGTCGTCCACCACCGAATTCTCGATGCCGGTGCCCATCCGGCAGGTGCCTTGCACATGGCCCAGCGTCGGCCAGATCTTCGGCTTGCGGATTTCCTCTACGGGCAGCGGTTTCAGAATATCGGGCAGGCGGCTCATCGCATGGGCCAGCGTGTTTTGCGCATATTCGGACCAGTGGCCGAACTTCACCGCCGGCGTATCGCCGCCGTCGTCGAACACGCCGTTTTCGTACTGCATGTGATCCTCGACATACAGGCCCAGCGGCAGGCATTCGCGCCAGCGCCCCGGCGGATCGAGCCGCAGCCCGTGGTCGAAGCCGTTCTTGAAGATCAGGAATGTCGTGCCGCGATCCTTTGTCCGACCTTCCTTCAGCAGCGACAGGTTCATCGCGGTCGTCGCCGTGCCGCCGTCGTAATGCTGCAGCCCGTCGAGATAGACCTCTACATTGGCGAGCATCTTTTCGCCCAGATAGCGGCCCACCCCGTGTCCGCCGATGCCCGAACGCAGCATGATGAACGGTGACCACAGCGCATTCGCGCCCAGCACGCACAGGTCGCACGACGCCTTGTAATCGCTGGTCCCGTTGCGGAACTGCACCGATTTCACCACCCCGTCCGCCGTATCCAGCATCTGGACCTCGCTTTCGAGGCAGATCGAGACCGACGGGTGCGACAGCACATCCTCGAACCCGTTCAGCGCGTTGAATTTCGCGTCCACCGGACAAAGATGGCACCGCGAGGTAGAGCAGCAACGGTTTCGCCGCGATGCATCGGTCGCGCGCGACAGCTTGGCCGTGGGCATGGGGTAATGCAGATGATCGGCCTGCTGCCGCATCAGCCCGTCAACCGTCGTCAGGTGATGCGCGGGCTGCGGATAGGGGGCCGTGCCGGGATAATGCGCCTCCAGTTCGTCCGAACCGGCGATCAGCATGATGTTTTCGGCCTGCTGGTAATAAGGGACCAGATCGTCATAGCCGACCGGCCAGTCCACGCTGGTGCCCGTCAGCGTATGGATGCGGAAATCGTCGGGATGCAGCCGCGGGGTCAGCGCCCACCAGCAATTGCTGCTGCCGCCCAGCCCGATCGTATAGGCCCATTCCTTGTGGAATTCGCCGATATTGCGATAGGTGCTGTGATTGTCGATCGGCGCGTTCTGCAGATGGTCAAGCTGCCACTGGTGGGTGTTGTACCCGCCCTTTTCCACGATCAGCACGCGCTGGTCAGGCTTGGCTTCCAGAAATTTCTTCAGGAAAAACAGCGACCCCATGCCCGAACCGACGGTGACGACGTCCCACGCTTCGGCTGCCGCTTTTTCCGCGCTGATGAATTTCATCGTCGATCCCCCCACTGGGTCTATGGTCCGAAATCACTCCTGCCCGTTGCCACCCGATTGCGGGCATTTCCGGTGCCCGCGCTGTATTCGATGCCTTGTTCCGGTCAGCCCGCCTGCGCGGGACTGTCCTGTCGCTTGCTTTTCTGCCGCTCCGCGACTTCGGACGAAAAGACGAGGATGCCGTCCTCGGGCTTTTCGCCAATGTCATAGGGCGCGATCACATCGTCGGCCAAAGCTGCCTCGTCGCTCATCCGGCGGAAGTCGCGCAGGGCAGTGCCGGTAGAGCCATTGTCCACGTTCAGCGCGCCCAGCCCCTGCGCCACATGCTCGCCGTCGACGATGCGGAAATCGATGCTGAACCGCGTCATCCCCGTCACATTGTCCGATGTCGCATGCAGCTGGTTGGCCGAAAAGATCACGGCCCCGCCCACCGGCAGCGTCACCTGTACCGCGGCAGGATGGTCGAGCGGGGCGAAAGGCTGCGGAATGCCGCGCTTGTCCTCGCCCTGCTTGTGTTCGGCCGCCTTCAGCCTTCCGCGCGCGTTCCATGCATAGATGTTGAAATCGTCCGAGCTGTTCTCGACCCCCGTTTCCACATAATGCGGATAGAATTCCATCGAGCATTCGCGGCTCATCGCGAAGACCGGCAGCCAGAACTGGATCTGCTGCATCGGGGCGGACCACCAAGTGTCGCGATGCGGCGGCTGTTTGTGCCCCACGCCCGAGGTGAGATAGCCGTCGCTCGACACCACCCGCATGCGCGGCACATCGAGGAAGGTGCGGTCGGGATCGAAGCCCAGCTCTTCCAGATATTGCTTTTGCAGCACGCGGGTTTGCGGATCGTGGATGAAACGCGGTTTGACCGCCGCCGCGCGCGCGACGAAATCGTCGACCGACAAATGGTGCTGCGCCGTGCGCGGGTCGTGCGGGGCGAATGCCTCTTCCACCATGCGCTGCGCATGTTCGCACAGCGCGATGCTGGCAGGGGTGGGCGGCAACAGGTTCAGCTGTCCGCGATAGATCGCCTTTTCCTCATCCTCGATCGAACCGGGCAGGCCGACGGTGACGGCAATCGAATGCCGGTCGTTGGGACGTTCGCCTGTGCGGCCTGCCGGTGGCGTCATATTCATAGCAGGATCCCCTTTTGCTGCGCCGGAATGGCGGGCTTGGGCAGATAATTCGCCTCGGTCAAAGCGCGCAGGAACACGCCGATGCCCGATTTGAAACAGCGCGGCGTATCGCGGTAACGCCAGCTATTGCCGATCAGGCTGAGCCCGTTGGCGATGCGTGCGCGCGTCGCGCCGATGCGGCGGCCCTGACGGTCGACCCCGCCATAGACCATCATCTTGTCGGGAATATTGTCATAGCTTTCGATCAGCGCGGCCATTTCGGCCTGCGGGCCCATTTTTTCCTTGGCGAAATCCTTGTAAATGCCGCCGGTCGCATGCGGGCGCGTGTGCAGCATCGAGATTTCGTCGATGATCGCGGATTTATACACCGGATCGGGCATGGTGACGGTCCAGATCCGGTCCATCCCCCAGCCCGATTTCACCTTGGACAGGGTGGGCATGAAGCTTTTGAGATAATCGGTGCGGATCGCGGTCGCCATGCATTCGACAAAGTTCGAAAAGCGCAGCTTCGTCCCCTTGCATTGCAGCAGGATGGGATAGCAGAAATAGCTGTCGGCATGCAGCGAGGGCTGGGCCAGCAGCAGATCGTGCTCCGCGCAAATCTCGAAATAGCGGTTGAGGTCGGATTTGGTGAAGACCAGATCATCGTCCATGAACGCGATATAGCGATAGCGGTCCATGATGTCCGGATTGGCGGCGAGATAGCGATAGATGCTGTCCCACTTCGTCCCCTTGTCGATCGAGATCGGCAGGTCGCCGTCGGCCCCGATCTCGGGATCGTCGATCCACTGGCTGACGATAAGGTCCCAGTTGCGGTCCCCCGGCCCTTCCAGCCAGCCATGGTGGAGCGAGGTTTTGCCCCCGCGCACGAAAACGAGATTTTCTCTCGTGCTGCTCACGTCAGTCCCCCGAAACTCTGGCCGCCAGCGACGGCTGCCCCCGGCCGCCGCGATTGCAGGCGATCCAGCGCCTTTTGCGCGGCATTCTCGCCGCTTTTGAAAGCCTGATCGGTCCAGATGTAACCCCAGTCGCCGAACCGCCCGCAAAAAGCGACGCCGATCTCGTCCAGATAGTCGTGGATCAGCTTTACCGCGGCGGGGCGGTCATGGTCGAAGATGATATTGGCATAGGGCGCGACGATGGTGCTGGTATGGTTCACCTGGTCGCGCCCGTCGATCAGCCCCGCTTTCAGCAGGCCGTCGATCACCGGTTCGATATAGGCATCGGCAGGCTTGGTGCGCGGCTTCCATTTCTGGCTGAAATAGACCTCAGCCTGCAGCGCGCTGCACCCTTTGGGCGCAACATTGGGCGAGAAGTTCGACGGATAGGACAGCCGCGCAAAGCAGATATCCTCGTCATAGAAATACGTCCAGTGCGCGTCCTTGATGAACGGCTTGGTGACGCCGATGTTGACCAGCACCACTTCGGTGCAGGCGAGCTTTTCGGCGGCCGCCTTCACATCGTCGGGCGCGCCCTTGATCATCGGGATCAGGCTGGGCAGTGCGACCGACGACACCACCGCGTCATAGGGCGCCACCCGCCCGTCGCGCATCGTCAGCGTGCGGGCGACCGGATCGATTTCGGTGATTTCCGAATTCACCTGCAGGTTCGCACGGTCGCGGAAACCGTTGAGATAGGACACGAAGCCGCCATGCGTGGGATAGCGGAAATGGTCGACGTAATGCACGTCGGGCGATTGTTCGTTCAGCGCGCCGACCAGCATCTGTTCGAGGCTGGGCCTGTAGAGCCGCGGACCGAGCCAGTCGGTCGTCAGGTTCTTCGCCTCGGTCGAATGGTATTTCTTGGTATATTCCATCGGAAAGGTCCGCGCAAACGTCTCTCCGAAGGCGGCGAGCAGCCAGTCCTCGTAATTCCCGATCTTCGCTTCCTCGATCGGCGTTTTCGACGCTTCGACGAAGTCGCGGATGGACTTCATGATCAGATCGGTGGGAAGCCCGTGCAGATTGGTCTGCGCCGGATGCTTGATGAAATGGCCCTGCCAGAAATTATCGACATAGGCGCGCAGCCGTTCGAACGTGCCGCCAATGGAATCGGCGAACAGTTCCTGCAGGCGCTTGTCCTCTGTGAACGAGATATGCGGCCCTTCGTCGAACAGATATCCGTCGGCATAGGCATGGGTAGAGGTATGCCCGCCATGCACGGGGCGCTTTTCGTAAATGGTCGCGTTCACTGCCTCGCCCGACAGCGCGTGCGAGGCGCCGAAACCGGCGAAACCGGACCCGATGATGGCGATATTGGGCTTGCTTGCCACGATTGTCTGCGTCCCCGTTGTTCTGCGTTATCAGTCTTCGATCTGCGCCTTGGGGACGGGAACGATGAACTTGCCGCCCCAGTCGCGCACGGCGGCCATCTGTTCCTTGATCTCGTCCTTCAGGTTCCACGGCAGGATAAGCACATAGTCGGGCCGCGTATTCAGGATCTCGCCGGGGTCCAGAATCGGGACGCCGACGCCGGGGAAGTAACAGCCCTGTTTGGAAGGGGCGCGGTCCACTGTGTAATCGATGAAGTCGCGGTCAACCCCGCAATAATTCAGCAGCGTCACCCCCTTGGCCGGAGCGCCATAGCCGACGATGGTCTTGCCCTGTTTCTTCAGGTCGAGCAGCAGTTCGAGCAGCGCGAATTTCGTTTGCAGAATATCGGCCCGCCACGCCCGATAGGTGGCCGGATTGTCGAGCCCGTATTCCAGCTCTTCACCCCGCATCGCTTCCAGCGAAATCTCGTTCGGGCGGGCAGCGTCCTTGCGGCACACGAAAAAGCGCACCGATCCGCCATGGGTCGGCAGGTTGTCGACCGCAAAGACGCGCAGGCCCGCCGCATCGAACAGCCGTTCGGCCGCGATCAGCGAGAGATAGGAGAAATGTTCGTGATAGATCGTGTCGAACTGGCGG
This sequence comes from Croceicoccus sp. Ery5, assembly GCF_020985325.1. NCBI lineage: Bacteria > Pseudomonadati > Pseudomonadota > Alphaproteobacteria > Sphingomonadales > Erythrobacteraceae > Croceicoccus > Croceicoccus sp. Ery5. The sequence continues at coordinate 3,652,177 of NZ_CP087587.1, read as the reverse complement.
CCCTGCATCAGGCGGAGCAGATGCTGCACTTCGAACGTGGCGACGCCCTCGGGCTTCAGGATCGCCGCGATGCCGCGCACGAAATCGTTGATGTCGGGCACATGGGCCAGCACATTATTGGCGGTGACCAGATCGGCCTGCCATCCCCGCGCGGCCAGCGACTTGCCATAGGCCTCGGTCATGAATTCGACATCGACGTCGATGCCCAGCCGCCGCGCCATTTCGGCGGGGCCTGCGGTCGGCTCTACCCCGAAACAGGGGATGCCCGCCGCCTTGACATATTGCAGCAGATAGCCGTCGTTGCAGGCAACCTCGACCACCTTGCTGTCGGCCGTCAGCCCGAACCGTTCGATGGCCATGTCGACATAGGCCCTGGCATGCGCCAGCCATGTCGTCGAATGCGACGAGAAATAGGTGTAATCGGCGCGGAACAGCGCGTCGGCAGGCAGCACGTCGCCCGCCTGCGCCAGCCAGCATTGCCCGCACACCCGCACCGCCAGCGGATAGGTCGCCTCCGGCTCTCCGATACGGTCGTTGGGGATCATGTCGTTGGCGACGGGGCTGTGGCCCAGATCGGCCAGCACGATGTCCAGCGGGGCATCGCAATGGCGGCATGTCGCGCCGCCCTGTGCCGTACCGGTCACGCTGCCCGTTTCGGGATCGCTCTGGATCGCCGCTGCCCCGCCAATGTTCATGTTCCGATCAACCCCCCGGTTCAATGCTGGAAAACCTTCCGCCCCTGTGCGGAGCGGACTAGCCTGTCGCCGCCTCGCTATTTTCAAAGCGCTCGGTAAATCTCTTGCGGATCAGCTTGCGGGCCAGCGGCGCGGGCGCCGCCAGAACGGCCAGCACCCAGCCTGCCACGATCACCCGCTTTTTCAGCGGATCGAAATTCTTGCGAAAGACCGAACCGATCGCGTCGATCCCTGCCGTCACCCGCCCGTCGCCCGGCATGGGATGGCTTTGCGGTGCCATGCGCAGGCTGGCGGCGCGCAATTGCAGCAAATGGCGGCTGCGGCGCAGGCTGTTCGGGCGCGGCAGTTCCACGCCCAGCTTCGCGCAAATCGCCTCTGCACTGTGTTGCCGCTTCATCGCGCGCGCCACTTCACGCCCGAAATTGTCGGGCCGCGCGCCCATGTTGGAATCGTTCGCGCCATGCTGGCGATATTGCACCAGCGGTTCGACCACCGTCACCACATCGCCCATCAGCGGGGCGAGCGCGAGGCAGGTGGAATCGGTGGCATTGTCATGCTCGTCCCCGATGGGGAAGAACTGTTCCAGAAAGCGGCGCGCATAGGCGTTGGCCGACCCCGGCGGCGTGGGATATTCGGTCGAACTGCGCGCCCATGCGGTGATCTGCGCGGGTTCGGGGCGAAAGGCGAAATTGGGGATCAGATCGCCGAACGGCCGGTCCTCGGCATCGATCAGCTGCATCTGGACCTGCACCTTGGTCACTGTCGGCCCCCATGCGGCGGCCACGGCCCGCGCGAAGGCGGGGTCAAGTACATCGTCGGCATCGAGGAAGACGACCACATCGCCGGTGGACCGTGCGAAAGCCGCATTATTGGCGGCGCGCTGGCCCGCATTGTCCTGATAGACCGCAGTGATCGAACCGGCGAAGCTGTCGATCACCTCGCGCGAATTGTCGGTCGAGCCGTCGTCGACGACGATCACCTCGATGTCGGGCCAGTCCATGGCGAGCGCGCTTTCGATCGCGCGGCCCAGAAACCGGTCGTAATTGTAATTGGCGACCAGAATGGAAAAGCGCACCGGCGCATCCGTCGGTTTCGCGCCCGCATCCGAACGCACAGCGGCTGGGGCGGCAGCCGGCCCCTGCGCGGTTTCCGGATCGGGATGCACTGCAACAGACATATGCTCTTGAGTCCTTTCCAGACCCGCAGGAAGTTCGAAACCGGATTGCTGCCCCCAGCACTGCCATTCTGGCCCTTGTGCGGGTGCGACCTCAAGGTCCAATTCGATAGCTACCCCTAAGGGTCATGGCGTCGGGCGGGCGATTTTTCCGCCTTGTTAAAGGTCGAGAATCCGTAACGGATCGGCGCGGCCGCGCAACATATCGCCAAAGGCGCGCATGTTTCCTTTCAGCCGCCCGCGCCGGTCGATCAGCGGTTCGGGCCGGATGCTTTTCGCCAGATTCGCGGCCACATTCTTGGCCATCAACGTCCAGCCATGGGCCGCGCCGATGGTGCCCTTGCGCCGCAGATAGACGATATTGGCGACTTGCGAATAGCCCAGCTTCAGCCCCGATGTGCGGCCGCCGCGCGTGCCCATATGGATGCCGGTGATCGCATTGGTGCGCAGCATATGGCCGCGCCGCGCCAGCTGTTCGGTAAAGTCCACGTCTTCCTGCCAGCCGTACAAAGGCAGGTTCTCGTCGAACGACAGATCCTCGCACGCGCTCATGCGGAAGGCCATGTTGCAGCCATAGAGCCAGCTGGTCTTTTCATCGGGCTTGTCGGGGCGGGGCGCGCCCGCGTCCAGCATCGCCTCGGCTTCTTCATAGCTCAGCGCGCCGGTCTGCGCGCCGTCGGCGATCAGCCAGCCGGTCAGCCCGACCAGCTTGGGGTCGGCCACGAACAGCCCCTCCAGCTTTTCGAGAAAATCGTGCGCGACCACGAAATCGTCGTCGAAGAACACCACCGCATCGCTTTTGCCGCGCAGCAGCGACAGCGCGACATTGCGCTGGCAGCACAGGCCCTTTTTGGGCGAAACCACCGCATGTTCGGGCGGCATGTCCAGCGCCTCTACGCCCGCGATATCGTCGGGCGATGCGCCGACGACGACGATCCCGTCGGGCAGGCGCGTCTGGTGCTTGAAGCGGTCGACCACCTTGCACAGCACATCGGGCCGCCCGGTGGTGGCAATCGCCACATGGATCCGCATGGTTCAACTTCTCCGCTTGAACGCCCGTCGCCGACGGGGCCATCTCGCGCCATCAATACGCCGCGCGCAGCTGTTCTGCCATGGCGAACAAGGTCGAACCCCCAAAGGGTTAAACAAAGGGTTAAGGCTGCCCCATGGGGATCGGCCGGTTCTGTTCCGGCCCGCCCGATCCGGGAGGTAGCCTCAGGCCAGCGCCCCCTCGAACCCGGCGGCAAAGCTGTCCCAGCTCAGGCTGTCGAGATAATGCGACAGCATATCGGCATCCTTTTTCAGCACGCGGTAATGGATCACGCTGTCGATCTGCGCCGCCAGATTGCTGCCGTCGGGCTTGTAACAGGTGATCCACGGGCCGACGCTCTCACCAATTTCGCGGAACAGCGGCAGATCGGCACAAAGCAGCGCGGTCGAATGTTCCAGCACTTTCACCGCCATGCCTGAATTCCAGCATACGGTATAAGGCAGCACGATCGCCGCCGACTGCGCGATGATCGTGTCCAGCTCGTCATGGCCGGGGCGGCGGTCATCCCAGTCGATGGTGCAACCCGCCTCGCGCGCCTTGTCGATCAGTGTCCGGATCGTCGCGGCATATTCCGGCTCGTCGCAATGGCCGATGATTTCCAGCGGCGTTGCAATCCGCTGCTTTGCATAAAGCGCAAGGAAACGGTCCAGCCCCTTGTACACGCGGATATCGCCGACAAAGCGCAGCGCGGCGCGTGCCGGCGCGGCGGCGGCCGGCGTGGGTGCGTGGCCACGGAAATGCGGGTGGAACAGGGTCTGGTGGTCGGGGCTCGCCAGTTCGGGGAATTTGGCGGCAAACGCCTCGCGCGAGGAAGCGGAGAGGAACACATATTGATCGGTCAGCCACGCGCTCAACCGGCGGTTGATGCGGCGCAGCAGGCGGCGATGGCGATGCAATTCGTCGACATCATGCACGATCCGCACCACCCGCGCGCCCCGTAACTTGAGGTAGGAGAGTAACGAGAAGAACATTCCCGTGCGCACCCACGCCACCGGCAGTGAATGGGTGGTCGAGAAATGATCGGGCCAATGGATGATCACCGCATCATAAGCAGTGCGCAAATATTTGCCCGGTTCATTATCGTCCACGCGCCAGCCACGCGATTCGAGGCTGTCGGCCAACAGGCCGGGGAACGGATTCAGTTTCGACATTCCGCGGGACGGAATACTCAATGCTGCCCGATCTTTCAAAGTAAAGACCCCCTTTATTCAGCATAAGTAATCGGAATAATTGATTTTAATTCCCGTCCCAAAAATATCTCGACACAGGCCTGCGGTTTTTCCGGAGTGCCCGATATTATTTACATTCTTGTAATTTGCGATTCCGACAAGATCGGATTTCCGTTAACCACGATATAAAGTACCCCTGTTGCGAGCAACTAGCCAATAGGGGTTACCCTAGGAATCGACATCGCCCATCACTGCAACTCTTGTTACTTTTGCCAAGTTACAGGGCGGATGGCGATCACCCGGTAATTGATCAAGTAATTGACTCTGCGCCCGAAAATAACGGCGCCTCAGAAACGAAAGGGGCTTTCACGCGATGAGCGTCGAGCATCTGTCGGGTTACCAAGCGCGTGATTACGCCGTCGTCGATTACAAAATGTATCAGGATCAGGACACCGGCCTGTCGTTTCGCGGGCCCGAACCGGTGGTGGAAGGGGGCAATTACGTCACCTGCCTGGGCGCGGCGCAGACCTTCGGCTGTTTTTGCGAACGCCCGTTTCCGGCGATCCTGCAGGACCGTTTCGGCATTCCCTTCGTCAATTTCGGCTATGGCGGGGCGGGGCCGGCGTTCTTTCTGCGCCATCCCGAACTGATCGATTTCGCCAATCGCGGCCGCGCGGTGATCCTGCAGGTGATGTCGGGCCGCAGCGAAAGCAATTCGGTCTATGACAGCGGCGGGCTGGAATATATCACCCGCCGCGCCGACGGGCAAAAGCTGTCGGCGCAGCAGGCATGGGCCGACCTGCTGGCGCAGGAACCGCCGCCCGCCTTTCTGCCGCCGCCCGCGGGCAAGGCGCTGCGCATGTTCGTGGGCCCGCCGCATGTGCGCGAGATATTGGCCGAAACGCGCGCCAACTGGATCGCGAACAACCGCGAGCTGATGGACCGGCTGACGGTGCCTGTCGTCTTCTTCTATTTCTCGCGCCGCGCGCCCGATCTGCACAAGACGGGTAAGTTCGCATGGTGGTGGCAGCGCTATGACAGCGAAAACGCGATGTTCGGCGATTATCCGCAACTGGTGAACCAGGCGATGATCGATGCGACCGCGCGCAAGGCGCAGGACTACGTCCATTGCCATTCGCGCCGCGGATCGCCGCAGCCGCTGATCGACCGGTTCACCGGCGGACCCGCGCGCATCGACAATAGCGCCGACCGCAAGGACCTGTCGGTCGAGACCTATTCCGAAAACGATTATTACCCCTCGCCCGAAATGCACGAGGACGCAGCCGACCTGCTGGAGCCGGTGCTGCGCCGCAAGCTGGAGTGGCGCATTTCCAGCGGTGTGCCACAGGCGATGGCATCGTGATGCGGGGCGCTGAAAAAGGGGCGGCGCAGGGCACGCAGCGGCCGATCCTCGTCACCGGATGCCCGCGATCGGGCACCACCTTTGTCGGCAAGGTTATCGGCCAGTCGCCAGAAGTGTTCTATATCTACGAGCCTTTCAATGACGAGGCGCCGCATCATCTGGATCTGCCCGAACGCTTTGTCGCGCTGGGCGCATCGGGCGCTGAAACGGGCGGCCACGGCACCGCGCTGGACGCACAGATCGGGGATATGATCGCTTTGGGCCGTCCGGCAGTCCGCTGGCGCAAGGCGATGCAGGGCGCGCTGGAGTTCAAGGCGCGCGAACCCGATCTGGCGGGGCGGCTGGCGGCCCGCGAATTCGCCTATCGCCGCGAAAGCTTTGCGCGGGCGAGCCGCGTTTGCATCAAGGACCCGCTGGCCTTTTTCGCGGCCGAATATCTGGCCGACGCACATGACGCGCAGGTCGTGGTGATGGTGCGCCATCCCGCCAGCGTGATTTCCAGCTATCTCGCGCTGGACTGGCCATCGGAAATGGGCGCCATCGCGGGGCGCGATCTGGCGCTGGACGATGCGGCGCTGGCGGCGGAAGTGGCCGGTTTCGATCCGGCGGCACGCCCGAATATCGACGGGCTGATCCTGCAATGGCGCTTGTTCGCCACGGCCACGCTGGAACTGGCAGAAAGGCGGCCCGACTGGATCTTCGTGGTCCACGACGATCTTTGCCTTGATCCCGAAACGCATATGCGCGCGATGTTCGATGCGCTGGGGCTGACGTTCGGCGATGCGATCGCGGGCAGGCTGCGCCGCGATACGACCCATGCCGCGCCCGAATCGGTCCAGAACCACAGCCAGCACCGCCACCGCCGCAACAGCCGCGAACTGGTCGATGGCTGGCGCGACCGGCTGGAACCGGCGGTCGCCGACCGGATTATGGCCGAAACGGTGGTTTTGTGGGAGCGGGTGCAGGCGACATTACGCCCGGATTACCAGTTTGAATCGCTTGCGAAAAAGGATGGTCGGCAAAACTATTCATAAGGTCGCATTTGTCGGCACAAATCTACGCATGGGCAGTTTCTGTCGCCACTGGCAATTGTTAGGATAGCGCCGTTGCCGTCTTGAAGGCTGCGGATCTGTCCGGCAATCGCGCGTGGATGCGCTCGATAACGGTTACGGCCATGCAGGAAACATGGGCCGGAAACCTCGGGCGGCAAGACGGGGTAGCGCAAGTGTTGGATGAAGAATTTCTTGGCGCGGTCGATGCGGCCAGCCAGGACCATGAAATTATCGCGGCCTGCGTGTGCAGGAACGAATATGACCGGCTGCAATCGTGGCTGGCGCACTACCGCGCCATTGGCGTGACGTGTTTTGCCGTGATCGACAACGGTTCGGACGACGGCACCTATGAATTTCTCGCCGCGCAGCCCGATGTGATCCTGACGCAGACGACGGCCAGCTATGCGCAGTCGAATTTCGGCATGGTCTGGGTGGATCAGGTGCGCGCGCGGATCAGCCGCAAGATCTGGCTGCTCTATACCGACGCGGACGAGCAGATCGTCTATCGCGGCTGGCCCGAACGCCCGCTGACCGATCTGGTCCGCGAGGCGGAGAGCGAGGGGGCGGACACGATCTTCGCCTTTATGCTCGACATGTATCCCGACGGTAAGGTCGACGAAGGCAAGCCCGAGACGGGCCGCGATCTGGCCGAGGTCGCGCCCTTGTTCGACAGCGAATATCATTTCCGTCTGCGCCCCTGCAAACCGTGGCGGAACCCCGATGGCTGGGTCGAGGTCGTGGGCGGCCCGCGCGTGCGCCTGATGTCGAGCGTGCGGCGCGAATCGCGCAGCAACTGGCGCACATACTGGCTGCGCGGGCAAAGCGACCGCGTGCTGCCGCGCGTGCCGCGCCGTTTCCTGCCGCTGGCCTTGCGCGCGTTGCCCACGCAAATGCCGGTGCTGGCGAAATATCCGCTGGTCCGCACGCAAAGTCCGGTGCGCTATATCCATGCCCATGCGGTCGGCGGTGCGACCATCTTTCGCGAAAGCACGGTGCTGCTGCACTTCAAGTTCCTCGCCGATTTCGCCGCGCGCGTTCACCGCGAGGTGGAGCGGGGCGAGCATTACAACGGCGGGGCGGAATATGTGCTCTATGCCGACATGATCCGCCGCAACAAGGGGATGGACCTGCGTTATGACGGCAGCGTGCGGTTCAAGGGGGCCGACCAGCTGATCGACATGGGGCTGATCCGCGACCTGTCGGGTTTCGGCGATTATCCGATTCCTGCCAATGTCGCCTGACCGTCGGGATTAATCCGACTTCACGCCGCCAAATTGCGCGATGATTCACCTATTGTCATGATCCGGCTGATAATGATGCGCCGCGAATCCATGCCAAAGCTGACCAGAAAGATGTTCTGCCCATGACCAAGTTTCCCGTCCTTGTGACCGGCGGTGCCGGCTATATCGGCAGCCATGCGGTGCTGGCGCTGGTGGATCGCGGCTGGCCCGTGGTGGTGCTGGACGATCTGTCGACCGGCTTTCGCTGGGCGGTGCCCGATGGCGTGCCGTTCTATCAGGGCGACGTGGCCGACGGCGCGCTGGTAAGGCGGATTTTCGACGAACAGAAGATCGGCGCGATCATGCATTTCGCAGGATCGATCATCGTGCCCGAATCGGTCGAAAACCCGCTGAAATATTACGACAACAACACGGGGAAGAGCCGGAACCTGATCGCTTCCGCGGTCGAGGCGGGAATCCCCCATTTCATCTTCTCGTCCACCGCCAGCGTCTATGGCGAGGCGGAGGCGAAGCCTTTGTCCGAAGATGATCCGATCCAGCCCTTCAATCCCTACGCCATGTCCAAGGCCATGACCGAGCGTGTGCTGGCCGATACCGCCAGGGCGCATGACATGAATTATTGCGTGCTGCGCTATTTCAACGTGGCGGGCGCCGATCCTGCGGCGCGCAGCGGCCAGTCGGGCGTCGGCTCCACCCATCTGATCAAGGTCGCGCTGGAAGCGGCGCTGGGCAAGCGCAAGGAAGTGGCGGTCTTCGGCCTCGACTATCCGACCCGCGACGGCACGGGCATCCGTGATTATATCCATGTCAGCGATCTGGCCGCCGCCCATGTCCATGCGCTGGAGGCCCTAATTGCCGAGCCTGCGCGCAACCTCACCATGAATGTCGGCTATGCCAAGGGCTTCTCCGTGCTGGAAGTGCTGGACGCGGTGGACCGGGTGGTCGGCACGCCGGTGCCCCGCCGGATGGAAGGGCGCCGCGCGGGCGATGTGCCGGCGTTGCTGGCCGACAACTCCCGATTGCTTGCCACCACGCCCTGGCGGCCCGCGTTCGACGATCTGGAGCAGATCATCACCGACGCCTTGCGGTGGGAGACGAAGCTGCAGGCGATGCGCGATGCCGAAAGGGAACGCGAAAACGCCTGATTCGCGCCGTTTCGCGGGGCGGCGGGCGCTTTCCCCGCTTGACTCGGCGGGCTGCGCCCCCTAACGGGCCAGCCTTGATTTTCGCCCGCCCGCGCCCCGTTGGCGTAGCAGGCGGGGCATTCACGCTTTTACCGGATAGATACAATGAAGATTCGCAACAGCCTCAAGTCGCTGAAGGGCCGTCATCGTGACAATCGCGTGATTCGTCGCCGTGGCCGCACCTATGTGATTAACAAGACCAACCGCCGCTTCAAAGCCCGCCAAGGCTGAAGTCGGGCCGTCATTCCGCCTGCGCGGGCTGCGAACGGCCGTCTGCTGCGCTTCCGGTGCTCACGTACTAAAGTACGCTGCGCGCCGGTTCTCGCAGCCAGCCATTCTCGCTCCGCCCAGCCGAAATGCCGACCCAACTTCACGTCGGTCTTCTGCCGCGATGCGTTTGCGACCCGTCCATTGCGTCGTTTTCGACGTTGGGCGGGTTCTGTTTCGTTGGGACATGCGCTGTCTGTTCGGGCAGCTGGTCGACGATGCGGATGCGCTGGATTATGTCCTTGGCCATGTGGTGACCGAGGAATGGCATTTCGAACATGACGCGGGGCGCGACCTTGGCGAGATGGTGGCAGAGCGCAAGCTGCTGTTCCCCGAACATGCCGCGCTGATCGATGCCTATGCCACGCGCTTTGTCGAAACGATCCCCGGCCCCGTTCCCGGCTCGCTGGAGCTGGTAGAGCAGCTGGACAATCGCGGCGTGCCGCTGTTCGCCATTACCAATTTCGCCGATTCGTTCTGGAAGCAGTTCCGCCCGACCCAGCCGGTGTTCGACCGGTTCCGCGATATCGTCGTGTCGGGCACCGAGAAACTGGCCAAGCCCGCCCCCGCGATTTTCGATCTGGCCGCCGCGAGGTTCGGTATCGATCCGGCGGGCGCGCTGTTCATCGACGACAATGAAGCGAATATCGCCAGCGCCGAACGTCTGGGCTGGCAGGTCCATCATTTCCACGATGCCCCCGCGCTGCGCGACGATCTGGCGCGGCGGGGATTGATCGCGCGCTGATCTTCATGCCCCTCTTTCCTGCTGTGCCCGCCCGCGATAAAGCCACCATGGCATGACCCGATTTACCGTCAACGACCGGCCGGTCCAGTTCCTGATGGACCCTGAAACGCCGCTTTTATGGGCGCTGCGCGATGCGGCGAACCTGACGGGCACCAAATATGGCTGCGGCAATGGCGATTGCGGCGCCTGCACCGTGATCATCGACGGAGAGGCGATCCGGTCCTGCCTTGTCAGCATTGCCGAGGTCGAAGGCCGTTTCGTCACCACGATCGAGGCGCTGTCGGGCGACCGTTCGCATCCGCTGCAACAGGCGATGGTGGCCGAAGGGGCGATCCAGTGCGGGTTCTGCACGCCCGGCGTGGTGATGGCGGGTGCGGCGCTGCTGGCGCGCAATCCGCGCGCGGGGCGCGAGGAAATCGCGCAGTCGGTGCGCAATCTGTGCCCGTGCGGTGCCGGTCCGCGCATCATCCGCGCCATCGAACGCGCGGGCCGCGCCATGCGGCGGCGCGAGAATCTGGAAACCCTGCCAGCCCCCGGCATCGATCCGGCAGAGGCGGCGCAAGTGGTGCCCGCGATCAGCGCGGCGACCCCTGCCAATACGGAGGACGAGGAATGAAGGCGACCATCTGGCACAACCCGAAATGCGGCACGTCGCGCAAGACACTGGCGATTCTGGAAGAGGCGCCCGATGTCGAAGTCACCGTCATCGAATATCTGAAAAACCCGCCGACGGCGGCCAGGTTGGCGCAGCTGTACAAGGATGCGGGCATCAGTCCGCAACAGGGCCTGCGCCTGCGCGGCACCGATGCGGAAGATCGGGGCCTGCCCGATGCCGACGATGCGACCGTGCTGGCCGCGATGGCCGCCGAACCGGCGCTGATCGAACGCCCGCTGGTCGAAACCGACAAGGGCGCGCGCCTGTGCCGCCCGCAGGACAAGGTGCACGAGATTCTGTAATCCGCCATCCTCTGGCTGCGTCGTGACGGTCGGGCGGTTGTCAGCCTGTGTTCAATTCACCGACGCAAACTTGCAATAAAGTCCGGCATTTGCCACGCCATGGGCAGGACAGATAACAAGCCTCGCGAGGGCGCAGCATTTCATGAATTCTACCGACTTGGCGGATAGCTCCGCGGTTTCCCGTGCGAAACGGCGGATCGGGCACAAGCTTGGACCGTGGGCCGTTTTCTTTAAAGGCTTTGTCCAGCATCCGGTGATGGTCGGTTCGATCATCCCGTCCTCGCGCTTTACGATCAACCGCATGCTGGCCCGCACCGACTGGGACCGCTGCAAGCTGTTCGTCGAATATGGCCCCGGCGTCGGCACGTTCTGCCAGCCGGTGCTGGACCGGCTGCGCCCCGATGGCGCGCTGATCGTGATCGATACCAACCCGCTTTATATCGATTATCTGAACCGCACGATCCACGACCCGCGCTTTACCGCCGTGCTGGGGTCGGCGGCCGATGTCGAAAAGATCGTGCGCGACCACGGGCATGACGGCGCGGATTACGTGCTGTCGGGCCTGCCCTTTTCAACGCTGCCCGACGGGGTGGGGCCGGCCATCGTCGATGCCACCCACCGCGTGCTGAACAGCGGCGGGGCGTTTCTGGTCTATCAATTCTCGGCCGCGGCGCGCGATTTCATGGCCAAGAGATTTAATCGGATCGATTCCGATTTTGAACCCCTGAACATCCTGCCGTGCAAGCTGTTCTGGGGGCACAAGGACTAGGCGCACAAGTTCGGTCAGCTTGGCCCCGTCAGCCTGCCCCGTCAGCCTGCCCAGTCAGGATGGCCCGGTCAGGATGGCCCGACCGGCGCCAGTTGCCGCCACGCGGCGGTCAGCACCACGGCGCTGAGCAACGAGAAGCAGGCCGCCACCACGCTGCCGAAAAGCGCGACCGCGATCCCACCTGCCTCTGCGCCGCCGATCACCGCGACAAGGGCGGCGGGAATGCTGGTGGCGACCAGATAGATCACCGTCGTCGCCAGCATCAGCAGCAGGAAAAACAGCAGCAGGCGCGATGCATTGCCCTTTGTCGCGTGCCAGCTGCCGGTAATCGCATCGAAGGGATTGCGCGTGCCGCCTGCGGCCACGATGGGCGATATCAGCATGGTGCGCGCATAGATCCACATCGCGAACGCCAGCGCAGGGATCAGCGCCAGCCCCGCCATCGCCTCTCCGCCGATGGCGGCAAAGGGCATCAGCAGCAGCAACATGCCCAGCCCGACGCCCGCGCCCACCACCAGCTGCGCGCCGACCATGGTGGGAAGCGCCTTTAACCCCGTGACCATTGCCTGTTTCACCGTGGGCCGCCCCGCGCCCGCGATCAGCGCAATCACGGCCAGCAGCCCCGCGCCCTGCACGATAAAGCCCAGCAGGATCAGCGGCCACCACACGGCATAGATCTCCAGCAGCGCCTTGCCCGCCGCGTTCCCTTCCAGCCCCGGCGGCGGGGCGGGCAGCATGAAATCGACTGCCAGCTGCGGCAGCAGAAAGAACAGCCCCGCCATCACCAGCAGCACCTGCCGGTTGGCGCGGATCACGTCGACGGCGCTTTTCCATGCGGCATTGGCATCGAAACGCGGTCGAACGGGGCGGGGTGCAGACGGGGGAAGTTGCGCGCTCATAATGCTCTTGATTGGCATGGCATTCGGGTCCACGCAACGCGCATGGCCAGTCTGACCGACAAGAAATCCCCTGCGCTTCCTGCCGATATCGAATGGCGCCGCGAAACCGCGCAAATTCCCTATCGCGAGGCGCTGGCCGCGATGGAGGCGCGCAACCGCGCGATCCACGAAGGGAGCGAGAGCGAGCTGATCTGGCTGCTGGAACACCCGCCCGTCTATACCGCGGGCACCAGCGCGAAGGACGACGACATGCTCGACCCGCGTTTCGACGTGGTCAAGGCGGGGCGCGGCGGGCAGTTCACCTATCACGGGCCGGGCCAGCGCATCGGCTATGTGCTGCTTGATCTGTCGCGCAGGGCACGCGACGTGCGCGGTTTCGTCCATGCGCTGGAAGGCTGGGTGATCGGGGCGCTGCACGATTTCGGCGTGGAAAGCTGGCGGGCCGAAGGGCGGATCGGCATCTGGACCCGCGATATCGACGGGACAGAGGCCAAGATCGGCGCGATCGGCGTGCGCGTGCGCCGCTGGGTCACGATGCACGGATTTTCGGTAAACATCGCGCCCGATCTTTCGCATTTCACCGGCATCGTCCCTTGCGGGATCAGCGAATATGGCGTGACCAGCCTGCAGAAGCTGGGCCTGAACATCAGCATGGAGCAATTCGATCAGGCGTTGCTGCGGCACGGGCAGGAATTTCTGGCCGCGCTGGACCGCGCCTGTCCCAGCGACTAGCGATGCACAGCATGACCCGAACGCGAATCATTGTGGCCCTGACCTGCGCCGCCCTGCTGGCTGCTTGCGAGAGCGAGCCCGAGCGGGCCGCGAACGATAGCCGTGACGCGGGCGGAGAGGTTCTGGAAGGCACGATCAGCGACGAGATGATCCAGCTGGACCGGCTGCAATCGCAGGGCGATCCGGAAGAACCGGAAGACGCGGTAGAGGGTTCCGAAGCCACGGAACCGGCGGGCGGGGACGTGAACGACGGGGACGACGGGGACGGGGCGGCAAGCGCTGTGCCCGACGAAGCCGGACCGGCCGGTACCGACGGCGAAACCGCCACACAGGCAGCGCCCGCCGCGTAATCGCGGCCAGCACCGGCACGGACCCGGCACCGGCAGATATGGACGATACCGACAATCGCACGGGCCGGTTCATCCGGCTTGCCCTGCTGATCGCGGCCAATGGCGTGCTGGCGCTGGGGCCGTGGCTGGTGCGGCTGGCCGACACGGGGCCGGTGGCGGCGGGATTCTGGCGGCTAACGCTGGCATTGCCGCTGGTCGCGCTGCTGGCGTGGAGAGAACCGTCGGGCAGGCCGCCGCTGGGGCGTGCAGGCTTTGCGCTGGTGGTCGGCGCGGGGATATTCTTCGCGCTCGATCTGGCCAGCTGGCATCTGGGGATCGAACGCACGCGGCTGGGCAATGCGACCTTGTTCGGCAATGCGGGCAGCGTGATCCTGATCGCATGGGGCCTGATCGCCGCGCGGCAGCGCCCGCGCATGGCCGAAATGGGCGCGGTAACGGCGGCGCTGGTCGGTGCGTTCCTGTTGATGGAAGGCTCGCTGCAGATCTCGCACGAAAATCTGGTCGGCGATCTGTTCGCCCTGCTCGCGGGGCTGTTCTATGCCTTCTATCTGCTGATGCTGCGCAGCGTGCGGGCGCGGATGGGGCCGTGGGGCATGCTGGTCATGGTGATCGCATCGGGCGCGCCCGTCGCCTTATTCGTGGCGATCGCGCTGGGAGAGGCGATCTGGCCGCAGAACTGGACCCCGCTGCTGGTGCTGGCCTTTAGCAGCCAGGTCGTGGGGCAGGGCTTGCTGATCCGCTCGCTGTCATGGTTCAGCCCGGTGGTGATCGGCCTTGCCCTGCTGACGCAGCCCGCGATTTCGGCGCTGGCAGGCTATCTCGCGTTCGGAGAGGTGTTGTCGGTTCAGGACGTGCTGGGCATGGCGCTGATGGGCGCGGCGCTGGCGCTGGCGCGTGCGGCGGAACCGCGCGGCGGCGGCGCGCGACCCTATAAACCGCGGCCCTAGGCCCCGGTTTCAGCCCAGCGCGCGCAGAAAGCGGCGGTGGCGGTCCTGCAATTCGTCCAGATCGGGGCCCGACAGGGCGGTTTCGGCCTGCGCCAGCAGCCGGTTCCCTTCATCGCGGATGATGCCGCGCCGCTTGTCGCTGCGCATCGCCTCGGCACAGTTTTCCAGCGCGTCGAACATGCAAAGCGCGGCCTTGCGGCTGGTCGCCACGGCCGAACGCGCCGCGCCGAAACCCGCACCGACATAGCCCGCAATGCCGGTCGTCAGCGGGACGATCCGTGCCTCGTCGCGGTTCGTTTCTTCGTCATTGGCCGATTCGCGCAGCACCCGCGTGCCCAGTTCCGCCGTTGCCGCGCCGATCCAGTGCAGCGCGGTCATCGCCGTGAACGGATCGTTGATGCCGGGTGAAAGGGCGCGCAGGGCAATCTCGACCAGCTCGTCCAGCAGGAACCGCAAGTCCTGTGTCGGCGTGCGCAGGCCCGACAGGACGAAGCAGTCGCGCACTTGTCCCGCGATGGCGTCGTTCCCGCCCATATTGGCCAGCCCTGCCAGAGCTCGGGGCGGGTGGATGAAATCGCCTGCCTCGACCAACAGCACGATGCGGCCGTCATGGTCGCGGGCAATATCCTCCAGCCCGTCGAAATCGATAATCTCGATATAGCCGGCGCGTTCGGCCCGGACCCGGGTATCGGTGTCGATATCGGGCGCATCGCCATCGTCCCCCTCACGCGGGAAGCGGCGCCGGATCTGGCGGATGAGGCGCTTGCCGATATCTTCCAGCACCGTGTTGATGCGGATCGAATCGGGCACGTGGTTGAGGAAATAGACCAGCACCCCGATCGACATCAGCATCAGCGCGATGGCGACCAGCAGCGATAATTGCGGCACGAAACCGGGCAGCGCATCGCCGCTGGCGCCAAGGACGGGTGCCTCGTCCTCGCGCCGCACCACGCGCAGCACCATGACCGCATAGACGAAGGTGCCGATGAAGGTGGCAAGCGACAGCTGGTTGCCCTTGTCCTCCATGAAATTGGTCAAAAGGCGCGGGCCATAGGTGCCGCTGGCATAGGATACGGCGACGATGGTGATCGAAAACACCGTGGCGGCAACGCCGATGGTGCTGCCCGCGATGACCTGCAACATGTCGCTGGCGCCGCCGGGGCGGGCGGGGACCAGCCAGTCGCTGCTGGCCAGAATATCGGCGGCACGCCCGCGATCGAGCGCAACGGTCCCCAGCGCGAGGAAAAACGCGAGCACCGAAAAGATCGCCGGATAAAACCAGTAGCTGGCGTTGATCCGGCTCCAGATCGAAAGAAGGCGGGCGGTCATCGCATGATGAACGCGCCGCCGCGCTTATGGGTCCGGTATGATCTGATCGGAAGTGCCGAACACTGCCGTTTCGCGCAGGCCCGTGCTGTCGATCCGGCCGCGATGCATGCCGGGCGTGTTGAACGCGAATCCGGTGCTGCCATCGGGCGCGGCCACGATCACCCCGCCATCGCCGCCCAGCGCGCCGACTTCGCCGATGACATGGTCGGCGGCCTGCTGTGCGGACTCGCCCCTGAACCGCATGCGCGCGCAGATCTCATGCGCGACGCCCAGACGGATGAAATATTCCCCCGCGCCGGTCGCGGAAACGGCGCAGGCGCGGTCGTCGGCATAGGTGCCCGCGCCGATCACCGGCGAATCGCCCACGCGGCCCCAGCGCTTGCCGGTAAGCCCGCCGGTAGAGGTCGCGGCGGCGACATGGCCCTGCGTATCGACGGCCACCGCACCGACCGTGCCGTATTTCAGGTCCGCGTCGAACCAGTCCTCGCCAGATGCGACGCGGTCACGGAATTCCTGCCATTGGCGGCGGCGTCCCTCGGTCGCGAAATAGGCGGGATCGACCTGTTCCAGCCCCTGTTCCTGCGCAAATATATTCGCGCCGTCGTGCGACAGGAACACATGCGGGCTGTTCTCCATCACTGCCCGCGCGGCAGTGACGGGGTTTTTTGTGGTCAGGATACCCGCGACCGCGCCCGCCATGCGGGTCTCGCCATCCATGATCGCGGCGTCCAGTTCGTTCTTCCCCTCGAACGTAAACACCGCGCCGCGGCCCGCGTTGAACAGCGGATCGTCTTCCAGCATCATCACCGCCGCCTGCACCGCGTCCATCGACGTGCCGCCATCGGCCAGAACCGCGCTGCCGGCTTCCAGCGCCTTGTCCAGCGCGGCGCGATATTCGGCGACCTGCTCGGGCGAATAGCGTTCGGGCGTCAATACGCCTGCGCCGCCGTGAATCGCCAGCGACCAGCGGGGGGTGTCGGTCATGGTATCCTCTTGTGCATGGGCCGTCGCGGCACCCGGCGCCGAAAGCAGGGCGGCCAGAATAGCGACGGCCTTGAATATCGGAGGCATTACGCCCGCCCCAGATCGCCCTTGCCGATCGTGCCCGACGCCATCTCGATCATCTTGTCGAGGCTCTGCTTCGCCTTCAGCCGCAGGCCTTCCTCGATCTCGATCCGCGGTTCCAGATCGCGCAGCGCCAGATAGAGCTTCTCCATCGTGTTGAGCGCCATATAGGGGCAGATATTGCAGTTGCAGTTGCCGTCCGCACCCGGCGCGCCGATGAAGGTTTTCTCGGGCAGCGCGGTTTCCATCTGGTGGATGATATGCGGCTCGGTCGCGACGATCAGCGTATCCCCTTCCATCGTCTTGGCATATTGCAAAATGCCGCTGGTCGACCCGACGTAATCGGCATGGTCCACGATATGCGGTGGGCATTCGGGATGCGCGGCGACGGGGGCGTCGGGGTGCTGTTCCTTCAGCTTCAAAAGCTCGGTCTCGCTGAACGCCTCGTGCACGATACACACGCCCGGCCACAGCAGCATGTCGCGGTCGAACTTGCGGTTGAGGTATCCGCCCAGATGCCGGTCGGGACCGAAGATGATCTTCTGGTCCTTGGGGATCTGCGCAAGGATCGTTTCGGCCGATGAGCTGGTGACGATCACGTCGGACAGCGCCTTAACCTCGGTGCTGCAGTTGATATAGGTCAGCGCGATGTGGTCGGGATGCGCTTCGCGGAACGCCCTGAACTTTTCGGGCGGGCACGAATCCTCAAGGCTGCAACCGGCATCCAGATCGGGCAGCACCACGATCTTTTCGGGGCTGAGGATCTTGGCGGTGTCGGCCATGAACTTGACGCCGCAGAATGCGATCACATCGGCATCGGTCGCGGCGGCCTTTTTCGACAGTTCCAGCGAATCGCCGACGAAATCGGCAAGATCCTGCAATTCCGGCTTCTGGTAATAATGCGCGAGGATCACGGCATTGCGCTCCTTGCGCAGCCGCTCGATCTCGGCACGAAGGTCGAGGCCGGTCAGAGATTCGGGGGGCTGGGCAGTCATCAAAGGCTCCTTAGCGTAATGCCTGGGCCCCAGATGGACTGCCCGCCCTTTCAGTTCAAGCAGATTGGGCGCGGCATCACATCGCCATGCCGGGCGGCATGAACGCTTCCATCGGGCGATCCGCACCCGGCGTGCCGGCCACGAACTGCTGCGTAAAAGCGATGCCAAAGTCGGAATAGGCCACAAGATCGGCCAGAACCTGCGATGCCAGCAATGTGCCGATGCCCCGCAGCCATGCGGGATGGATGCGGCCCGACACCATCCTGTCGCGAATCATGCCGATGGCGGGCCAGATCAGCACGATCGCCAGATTGACATGCCACGCATGCGGCATGGCCAGCGGCATCGGCAACAGGCGGCCCAGCCCGGGCCCCGTCAATATCGCAAACCCGACCAGCATCAGCCGCCGGTGCCAGCCCGCGTGCCGCCGCACTTTCAGCGCGGCAAAGGTCAGCCCGGCAAAACACAGCAGATGGGCGGGATTGGAAAACAGGAACTGGTTCTGATCGAAAAAGAACGGCCCGCCGGTGCGCTGCATCACCGTGACGATCAGCATCAGCCCAACCGCCACCATCAATGGCACCCAGCCGAACGCGACCATGCCCAGCCGGCGGTGCCATGCCGCATTGTTGCCTGCGATCAGGATCGATTGCGCCAGATACAGGCCGATCCATGCAAAGGACACGAAAGCGTGAATGTGAAAGATCGGCGGCACGGCAAAGCTGGACCGCCCCATCGCCAGATGCAGTGAAAATCCGGCGACGATCGTAAAAGCCATGGCCAAAGCCATCGCCATATGAAACCGGCGATCGGCCATTTCGGGCGATCGTGCCGGCATTTCCATGATCGGTGAAGTCGCCATCTTGGCCAACCCCTCTCCTGTACTCGACCCGGCGCGGCTTTTACGCCTGTCGGGGCCGAAACGGAAAGATCAGTTGGTCAGATGCCATATGTCGTTGGTGGAATCGGCTTCCCCGCGATTTTGCAGTTCGGTCAGATGCGCCAGCACCGACATGCCCGCCGCGCCGACCAGCCGCGAATCGAGCCCGACATACATCGCCGCGACCATTTCGGGGATCGATTTGGGCCCGCCGTCCAGCAGGCGGCGGATCTGCCGCTCGCGCTGGCGGCGGTGGCCGATCATGCCGCGCACCAGCTGGCGCGGTTTGGTGACCGGCGCGCCATGGGCGGGGTAATAGATGCGGTCCTCCCGCTCGTACAGCAGCTCCATGCTGGCCATATATTGCCCCATGTCGCCATCGGGCGGGATCACCACCGTGGTCGACCAGCCCATCACGTGATCGCCGGTGAACAGGGCCCCCGTCTCCTCCAGCGCAAAGCACAGATGGTTCGACGTATGGCCGGGAGTGGCAATAGCGGTCAGGGTCCAGCCGTCGCCCGCCAGTCGCTCGCCGTCGTGCAGCACGCGGTCGGGCGTATAGCTGGGGTCGAACGGGGCGTCGCCGCGCGGGCCGATGCTTTCCAGATTAAGCGCCGCGCAGCCGATGACCGGCGCGCCGGTACGGGCCTTTAGCGGGGCGGCGGCGGGCGAATGGTCGCGGTGGGTATGCGTGCAGCAGATCGCCGCCACGCGCCTGTCACCGATGGCCGCGACCAGCGCGTCGATATGCGCCGCCTCGTCCGGACCGGGATCGATCACGGCGACATCGCTGCCACTGCCGACCAGATAGGTCTGCGTGCCGTGCAGCGTAAAGGCGCTGGGATTATCGGCCAGCACGCGGCGGACCAGCGGTTCCAGCGCGATCGCGGCGCCGACGGGCGGGGCGGGTTCGGTCTGCGTTGCCATGGGGGGGATATGGGGGTGCGGCGCGCGACTGTCGAGCGGCCAGTGGGGCAGGCCCTTAGCTCTGCACGGACGCCGTACCGCAGGCGCTGCATCCCGGGTCCTTCATCACGCGTATCGTGCGCAATGCAGGTTTCAGCCCGTCGAACAGTTGCAATCGCCCGAATTGCGGATCGCCCAGCGCCGCAACACCGGCAACCGCGATCCGCACGGCCATCATCGCGCCCATGCTGCCCGCCATGCCGGTAAAGGCACCCAGCACGCCATCGGCGGCGCAAGTGTCGCAATCCTCGGCATCGAAGGCATCGCCGACCCAGCAGCGATAGCAGGGCTGATCCGGCAGATGCCCCGCGAAATTGGCCATTTGCGCCTGAAACCGCCCCACGGCGGCGCTGGTCAGCGGCTTGCCCAGCCGGACACAGGCGTCCGACACGGCCAGCCGAGTCGCGAAATTATCGCAGCCATCGAGAATCTGTCCCGCATCGCCCAAGAGGCTGGCGGCATTGCCGCCATCGATGCGCGCGCGGACCGGCGTGACCTGCAAGGCGGGATCGAAGCGTCGCACCCATGCGGCGGCGGCTTCGGCCTTGGGCTGGCCCAGATCGCTTTCGGTAAAGATCGTCTGGCGCTGCAGATTGCTCGGCTCGACCAGATCGTCGTCGATGATGGTGATGCGTCCGAAACCCGCAGCGGCAAGATACTGGATGGCGGGCGATCCGATCCCGCCCGCGCCGATCACCGCGATATGCGCCGCCGCCAGCGCCGCCTGACCCGCGCCGCCCAGTTCGGGCAGCACGATATGGCGGGCGAATCGGTCGAGGCGGTCCGGATCGGTGACCGAATAGGCCGGATCGGTAACCGAACGGGGCGGTATTTCGTGCGAAGGCGCGTCCATGGCATGCCCTTGCATCCGCCGCGCGCGAAGGGCAAGTGCCGCCCGCACGGGACGATCGTCGCAATGTGCGGCAATCCTTGACGATTCGCCCTGCCGTCGCTATGCGGCGCGCTTTCCGTGGAACCGGCCCCGTTGGGGGGCGGCGATTCCGTGCGGATTTCATTTACGGATTTTCGGGCTGCTCGGGCTTTCGGGCTCACAGCCGCCAACCGGTCTTGAACCAATAGCGGGCTGCCCGTCAGCCGAGAAGGAATATACGAATGGCCAATACGCCGCAGGCGCGCAAGCGCATCCGCCGCAACGAGCGGCGCGCCGAAGTGAACGGTAACCGCATCAGCCGCATCCGCAGCTTTGTGAAGAAGGTCGAGCTGGCCATCGCCAGCGGCGACAAGGCAGCAGCCACCACCGCCCTCGCCAGCGCACAGCCCGAGCTGGCCCGCGGCGTGGCGCGCGGCGTGCTTCACAAGAACACCGCTTCGCGCAAGATGAGCCGGCTGACCAAGCGCGTCGCCGCTCTCTGATCGGGGCGCTCTGATCGGGGCGCGTCGATTCGCCCGCTTCCTTGCCGGCGCCGCGCAATGCGTGGTGCGTCAAGGAAATCGGGCTGAGTCGCGAAGCTTTCACATTCCGCAGTTCGCCAAGGGGTGATTCGGACCGAATCGGTCCCGCCCGCGCAGCGAAATTGCCGCCGAAGGGCCGGAGATGTTATCTCCGGCCTTTTGTGTTGCGCTGCGGCAAGACCGGCAAAAAATTGCTGCACTGCACAATTTGACGGTTAATCCACGATTCGGACGCGGTGAACCGAGTGCTTGCCGCCAAAAAACCGCGCATTTCAGCCGTTTAATTCAGAAGCGTAGCGTTTCTGCGGTATTGCACGAGTCAACTGGCTTTATTTCAGATTTTTTACCTGTCCACCCTTGCCGCTTTGCCCTCCACAGCCTTAGAAACTGACTCGCCGGTCAATTCATGGGCGGCACCACTAGACAACGCAGATTCATCTTCCTGCCGTTAGGGGTCGGCAGAGGACTGTTGAGCCGTGCCGGTTTCAAAGGCATGGTGTCGGAATCGATTTGGCAATCACTTCGGTTCCGCGTTTTCTACGAGGTGCTCCTTATTGTGACCGGCATGATGAAATGGGCATTCAGGACATGGTTCGAGGGTCGGGCCATGTTCGGGGGGCCGGCAGGGTTCGAAGTCGGGATCGGAGCAATATGGTCATGGGACGAACGGGGGCAGGTCCGCTGGCGAGCGGCTTTTCCGCTCAGCAAAATCCGGGGCCCAAACAAACGGGTCAGAACAAGGCGGTGCGCGGGCCAATGGACAGTGAAGTGAATAATCTGATGGCGGAAGAAGAGCGTGAGGCCCTGGCGGCGGACTGGTCGGACATTTGCGTAGGGCTGCGCAAGGATCTGGGCCAGCAGTTGTACGGCCAGTGGATCCGCCCGATCGAGCTGGGCAATTTCTGCCGCGAGACGGGGACGCTCGACCTGTACCTTCCCACCGAGTTTTCGGCCAATTGGGTGAACGACCGGTTTTCGGACCGCTTGTCGCTGGCATGGAAGATCGCGCGCAGCGAAGTGCGCAATGTGCGCATTTCGGTCCATCCCGGCCGCCGCAAGCTGCCCGAACTGCATGTCGGCCCTGCCGCCGCGAACGATCACACCCCCGCGCCGACCAATCCCGCCGATGCGATCGCGGAACTGGGCAGCGCAGGGCTCGATCCCACGCTGACCTTTGCCAGCTTCGTGACCGGCGAAGGCAATGTGCTGGCCTATAATGCCGCGCAGCGCATGGCCGCCTCCGAAGCGCCGCAATTCTCGCCCCTCTACCTCAAGGCCGCGACGGGGCAGGGCAAGACGCATCTGCTTCACGCGATCGGCCACCAGTTCGCGGCTGCGAAACCGGGTAGCCGCATCTTCTATTGCTCGGCCGAGCGTTTCATGGTCGAGTTCGTGCAGGCCCTGCGCCAGAACCAGATGATCGAATTCAAATCGCGCCTGCGCGGTTTCGACATGCTGCTGGTCGACGATATCCAGTTCATCATCGGCAAGGCGTCGGCGCAGGAAGAGCTGCTTTATACGATCGATGCGCTGCTGGCCGAAGGCAAGCGGCTGGGCTTTGCCGCCGACCGCGCGCCGCAAGCGCTCGACGGGGTGGAACCGCGCCTGTTGTCGCGCCTGTCGATGGGTCTGGTCGCCGATATTCAGGCTGCCGATATCGACCTGCGCCGCAAGATCCTCGAACATCGGCTCACGCGGTTCACGTCGAACGATGTGCCCGACGATGTGATCGAATTCCTTGCCCGCACGATCAGCCGGAACGTGCGCGAGCTGGTGGGCGGCCTCAACAAGCTGATCGCCTATGCGCAGCTGACGGGGCAACCGGTGTCACTGAACCTTGCCGAGGAACAGCTGACCGACATCTTGTCGGCCAACCGCCGCCGCATCACCATTGACGAGATTCAGCGCACGGTCTGCCAGTTCTACCGGCTCGACCGCAGCGAGATGGCGTCGAAGCGCCGTGCCCGCGCCGTGGTGCGTCCGCGTCAGGTGGCGATGTATCTGGCCAAGGTGCTGACCCCGCGCAGCTATCCCGAAATCGGACGCAAGTTTGGCGGGCGCGACCATTCGACCGTGATCCATGCCGTCCGCCTGATCGAGGATTTGCGCACGCGCGATGCCGATATGGACGGCGATGTGCGCAGCCTGCTGCGTCAGCTGGAAAGCTGAACCCGCCAGTTGCACGAATGACGGGGGCGGTGCTCGCAATCGGCGGGTGCCGCCCCTATTTCATGTGCCTTATGCCTTTGTCCGCCCATGCCTGAACTTCCCGAAGTCGAAACCACGATCCGCGGGCTTGCCGGATTTCTGGAGGGCGAGACGATCGCGCGTATTGCCGTCAACCGCCCCGATCTGCGCCGCCCGTTCCCGCCCGAACTGGTGCAGGTGATGACGGGCGCGGTGGTGACGCATCTGTCGCGCCGCGCGAAATACGGGCTGATCCATCTGGATCGGGATCAAACCGCGATCTTCCATCTGGGGATGAGCGGCCGCTGGCGGATCGACCCCGCCGAAATCGGCAAGCACGATCATCTGGTGCTGGAAACGGGGGCCGGACATGTTCTTGCCCTGAACGATGCGCGGCGTTTCGGTTCGGTCGATCTGGTCGCGGGCGATCCGTTGACGGCATTCGCCCCCTTTGCCGCCATGGGGCCCGAACCGCTTGGCCCCGACTTTACCGCTGCCTATCTGAAGGGTGCGCTGGCGGGCAAGGTTCCGGCGATCAAGCTGGCCCTGCTGGACCAGCGGATCGTGGCAGGTCTGGGCAATATCTATGTGTGCGAGGCGCTGCACCGCGCCGGCATCCGCCCCGACAAGCCCGCAGGCCGCGTGTCTCTGCCCAAGCTTAAGCTACTGGTCCCCGCGATCCGCGATGTGCTGGGCGAATCGATCGCGGCGGGCGGATCGTCGATGCGCGATTATGCGCGGCCCGATGGCGAGCTGGGCTATTTCGCGGCCAGCTGGCGCGTTTACGGGCGCGAGGGGCAGCCATGCCATTGCGGCGGCACGGTCGAGCGATTCGTGCAGGGCGGGCGATCCACCTTCTGGTGCCGCCAATGTCAGCGCTGAATCGCATCGCTTTTCCTTTGCCCCAGGCAGATTAGGCCCTAAACCGCCCGCCATGACGGATATCAGCCCCAAAACGGCCTCTTTCGGCTATGAGGAAATCCCCGAAGACGAAAAAATCGCCCGCGTCGGCGCGGTGTTTTCGGGCGTGGCCAAAAAATACGACATCATGAACGATGCCATGTCGGGCGGCATGCACCGCTTGTGGAAGGACCGTTTCGTGCGCCGCGTCAAACCGCGCGGCGGGGAACGCATTCTCGATATGGCGGGCGGCACCGGCGACATTGCGTTTCGCATGGCCGATTCGGGCGCGGACATCACCGTGTCCGACATTAATCAGGACATGCTGGACGTCGGCCTTGAACGCGCGGTGAAGCGCGGCCTTAATGATTTCGTCTGGTCATGCCAGAACGCCGAGGCGCTGTCGTTTCCGGATCGCAGTTTCGATGCCTATACGATCGCGTTCGGCATTCGCAATGTCACCCATATCGACCGCGCTCTGGCCGAGGCATATCGCGTGCTGAAACATGGCGGGCGGTTCTTCTGCCTTGAATTTTCGACCACCGAATGGCCGGGTTTCAAGGAAATCTACGATCAATATTCGCACAGGCTCGTGCCCCAGATCGGCAAGATGATCGCAGGGGACGAGGACAGCTATCGCTATCTGATCGAATCGATCCGCCGCTTTCCGACCATGCCCGAATTCGAACGCATGATCGGCAATGCGGGTTTCGTGCAGACGAAGGTAGAGCCGATCATGGGCGGGCTGGTCGCGATCCATTCGGGCTGGAAGATCTAAGAAGCCCGTGACCAAACCCGCCACCCATATCTACCGCCTCCTCAAATGGGGCCGCATCCTTGCGCGGCACGGCGCGCTGCGCATTGTCGAGGATCATCCGCAAACACCCGGCCCCGTCCGCCGCCTGTGCCGGATCGCGCGCTTCGGGACGATCCAGCCCAAACAGCCCCAATATGCCGCGGCGTTTCAGGACATCGGCCCCGCCGCGATCAAGCTGGGCCAGACGCTGGCCACCCGCCCCGATCTGGTGGGCGAGGAAGCCGCGCGCGATTTGCTGACATTGCAGGATTCGCTGCCGCCCGTGCCGTTCGACCGGATCGCCGCGGCCATCGAGGCGAGTTTCGAGCGGCCATGGACCGATCTGTTCGATTCGATCGGGGAAACGCCCGTCGGCGCGGCCAGTATCGCGCAGGTGCATCGCGCCATTACCAGGGACGGCCGCACCGTCGCCGTCAAAGTGCTGCGCCCCGGCATTCGCGAACAGTTCAGCCGCGACATCGACACCTATGAATGGGCCGCCGCCCATCTGGAAGCGCTGGGCGGAGAGGCGAAACGCCTGCGCCCGCGTCTGACCATCGCCAATTTCAAGCGCTGGACCAATCGGGAGCTGGATTTGCGGCGCGAGGCGGCAAGCGCGTCGGAACTGGCCGACTCGATGCATGCGGTGGCGGGTTTCGCCGTGCCCGGGATCGACTGGGACCGCACCAATGGCCGCGTGATGACGATCGAATGGATCGACGGCATCAAGATGTCGGACCGCGAGGCCTTGCTGGCTGCGGGTCACGATTTGCAGGATATCGCGCAAAGGCTGGTGCTGGCGTTCCTGCGGCAGGCGATCAGCGGCGGGTTTTTCCATGCCGACATGCATCAGGGCAATCTGTTCGTGCAGGCCGACGGCACCATCGTCGCCATCGATTTCGGCATCATGGGCCGCATCGACCGCCGTGCGCGGGCATGGCTGGCGGAAATCCTCTATGGGCTGACCACGGGCAATTACCGCCGCGTGGCCGAAATCCATTTCGAGGCGCAATATGTGCCCAGCCACCATTCGGTCGACGAATTCGCCACGGCCCTGCGCGCTGTGGGCGAACCGATGCGCGGCAAGCCGGTCAGCGAACTGAGCGTCGGCCAGATGCTTGACGGGCTGTTCGCGATCACGCGCGATTTCGACATGCAGACGCAGCCGCATCTGTTGCTGCTGCAAAAGACGATGGTGATGGTCGAGGGGATCGCAACCCAGCTGTATCCCGGCATCAACCTGTGGGATGTCGCGGCGCCCTTCGTGCGCGAATGGATCCGCGACGAGCTGGGGCCGGAGGCCGCGATTGCCGAACGCATCCGCACCGATACACAGACATTGCTGCGCATCCCCGACCTTGTCCGTCGCATCGAAGAGCAGTTTCCGGCCAAGGGCGGCGCGCCCGAACCGCCGCCGCTGGCCGATGTGGAGCTGATCTGGGAACGCCGCGCGCGCAAGAAGGTGCAGGGCGGCGCATCGCCGATGCCCTATGTGCTGGGTGCTGGCATCGGCGGCGCGGCGGTCTATGCTGCGATGATGATGGGCTGGATCGGATAGGAGCGAACAGGTGGCACCGCGAAAGATCCTGCTGATCGTTGGCGGCGGCATCGCGGCCTATAAGGCGTGCGAGCTGGTTCGCCTGATCCGTAAAGGCGGCGCGGAGGTGACCTGCGTGGTCACCGAAGGCGGCCAGCATTTCGTGACTCCGATGACGCTGGCGGCCCTGTCGGAAAAGCCCGTTTACACCACCTTGTGGGACCTGAAGAACGAGGCGGAGATGGGCCATATCCAGCTGAGCCGCGAGGCCGATCTGGTGGTGGTCTGCCCCGCGACGGCCGATCTGATGGCCAAGATGGCGGCGGGGATCGCCGATGACCTTGCCACCACGCTGCTGCTGGCCACCGACAAGCCGGTGATGGCCGTGCCCGCGATGAATGTGCGCATGTGGGACCATCCCGCCACGCGCCGCAATGTGGCGCAATTGCGCGCCGACGGGGTGACGGTTCTGGAACCCGACGAAGGGCCGATGGCCTGCGGCGAATTCGGCGCGGGTCGCTTGCCCGAGCCGGAAGGCATCTGGCAGGCGATCACCCGTTTCGGCGAAGTCGATCCGCTGAGGGGCCAGCCCGATTTCGCGGGCGAAACGCATCGTCCGCTGCATGGCCGCCACGTCCTCGTCACCGCAGGCCCCACGCATGAGCCGATCGACCCCGTCCGCTATATCGCCAACCGGTCGAGCGGGAAGCAGGGCTTTGCCATTGCCGCCGCTGCCGCCGCGGCGGGGGCGCAGGTCACGCTGATCGCGGGGCCGGTCCATCTGGACACGCCGCCGGGCGTCGACCGCTATGACGTCGAATCGGCGGTCGAAATGCTGGAAGCGGTGGAACAGGCGCTGCCTGCCGATGTGGCGATCATGGTCGCCGCCGTCGCGGACTGGCGCGCCGCCGACCGGTCGGCGCAAAAGATCAAGAAGGACGGTTCGGGTCAGGTCCCGCCGCTGCCGCTGGCCGTGAACCCCGATATTCTGGCCAGCGTCGCCGCATCGCCAGCCCGCCCGCATCTGCTGATCGGTTTTGCAGCCGAAACCGACCATGTCGTCAGCCATGCGCAGGCCAAGCGGCTGCGCAAGGGCGCGGACTGGATCGTCGCCAATGACGTATCGGGCCCGCCCGGAAGCAGCGTTATGGGGGGCGACAGCAACACGGTCCATCTTGTCACCGGCGACGGGGTAGAGGACTGGCCCGCCATGCCCAAGGACAAGGTCGCCGCCGCTTTGGTCGAGCGGATTGCCGCGCATTGCAACAAGGACGCCGAATGATGAAGCCGCACGACCCCGTACCCGTTCCCGTGATGCGCCTGCCCGGCAATGACGATCTGCCGCTGCCGTCCTATGCGACCGAGGGTGCGGCGGGGATGGATGTGATTTCCGCCGAGGACTGGATCATCGCGCCCGGAGAGCGTGTGGCTGTCGCCACCGGCCTCGCCGTCGCCATTCCCGAGGGGTTCGAGATCCAGATCCGCCCGCGTTCGGGGCTGGCGCTGAAGCACGGGATTACCGTGCCCAATACGCCGGGCACTATCGATTCGGATTATCGCGGCGAGTTGAAGGTGATCCTGATCAACCACGGTCAGGAACCCTATGAGGTGCAGCGCGGCGACCGGATCGCGCAAGCGGTGCTGAGCCCCGTGGTGCGCGCCAGCTGGCTGAAGGTGGAGCATCTGGACGAGACGAAGCGCGGTGCAGGCGGTTTCGGCTCCACCGGCTTCGGTTCGGCGGAAGTCAGCCCGATCAAGGGCGATCAGGACTAGATTTTGCCAAAAGGCCCGGCCGCCCCTCAGTAACGTCGGCCCTGCGCCCTTCTCTCTGACGCTGGGGCCTAACGGCCGGGCAAGTCATGCGGGGCGGGTGTGGCCTCATAACAGATGAGTCCGCCCCGAGGGAAACGCTTCGCCCCGACGCATGAGGCCGTCGGGGACGAATCGCCCTGCTTCTATAGGAAATGCGCGCTTTCCCGACCCTGAACGGTCAGAATGCGGGGAACGGTCAGAATGCGGGGAGCGTTCAGTCCAGCGAGCGAACCTTTTTCGACCCGTCTTCGGGCGCGATCGAGATACGCACGGTTTCGCCCGACTGGCCGGGGAAGTCGGTGAACATCGCATCGACCAGATTGGGCACCAGATATTGCAGCCGGTTCGATGTCGACACCGCCTCTGCCTTGCCCTCGAACAGGCGTTCGCCCGACACGCGATTGTCGATCTTCATATCGATGCCGCTGGTATAGACGGTATAGCTGCGCACATCGGGGCCGCCCGCGAAGAACGGATCGTACCAGCCATAACCCCATGCCGACCGGTAATAGGGGCGGCGGCCATAGAAACCGCCGTACCACGGGCTGAAATAGGGATCGCGATAGAAACCGGCGCCGGTCGTCGTCACCTTTTCGCGGCCCGTATCGACGCCATAGTCAAAGCTGACCAACAGATCCGCCGTTTCGGGCGATGCCTGCGTATAGCCCAGCTGCGTCATTTCCTGCGCGACATAACCCGCATATTGCGAGAATTCGAGGCCGCCCTTCAATGCCGGATCGTCGGCGACGACGGCAAAGCTCATCCCCTGTGGCGCGGGCAATTGCGCCTGAAAGCGCGAGACATCGGCCTTGAACGGCGTGGAGCAGGCGGCGACGCCCGCGACCAGCAGCGGTGCGGCCAGCATTTTGGCCCAAAAGCCGAAACGGGCGGTCTGTCGCGGGGATGTCATCGACTTGCTCTCCAATTGCAGTCCACGGGCGCCGGTCCGCTGCCAATATCGCGCAGGACGCCGCAAATCTTGCACATCCTGTAGCGATTCGCCGGTGAACGAAAGTTGAATATCGACTTTCAAACGCCCGACAAGCTTCGCTGTTTCATGGCCTTAGGCGCACATGGCCTAACGCAGCAGCCCCAGCGCTTTATACGCCCCCGCCAGCGTCGGTGCCGCCGCCTCGCGCGCCTTGGCCGCGCCGCGCGCCAGAATGGCGTCGATCTGCTCCACATCGCTCTTCAGCTCGTTGAAGCGGGCGGTCACGGGGCGCAGATGTTCGACCAGCAATTCGCCCAGCGCGGGCTTGAACTTGCCGAAACCCTCGCCGCCGAAATCGGCCAGCACGCCCGCAACCGTGTTGTCGGTCAGCGTGGCATAGATGGCGACAAGGTTCAGCGCCTCGGGCCGGCCAGCCAGCCCCGCGGGCTCCGACGGCAGCGGTTCGGGATCGGTCTTGGCCTTCTTCACCTTTTTCATCACCGTGTCGGGATCGTCCGACAGGTTGATCCGGCTCATATCCGAAGGGTCCGACTTGCTCATCTTCGATGTGCCGTCGCGCAGCGACATGATGCGCGCCGCATCGGGCGGGATGATCGGTTCGGGCAGGGTGAATAGCGGTGCGTCTTCGGTGCAGAAGTCGTTGTTGAACTTTTGCGCAATGTCGCGTGCCAGTTCCAGATGCTGTTTCTGGTCCTCGCCCACCGGCACATGGGTCGTCTGGTACAGCAGCACATCGGCAGCCTGCAGCACCGGATAGGTGAACAGCGCGGCGCTCGCCCCCTCGCGGTTCTTGCCCGACTTGTCCTTGAACTGCGTCATGCGGTTCAGCCAGCCCATGCGCGCCGTGCCGTTCAGCAGCCATTGCAGCTCTGCATGGGCGGGAACCTGCGCCTGGTTGAACAGCACCGATTTCTTGCTGTCGATCCCGCATGCCGTCAGCGCGGCGGCCATGGTGCGCGTGTTCGCCGTCAGCGCGGCTGGATCGTGCGGCATGGAAATCGCATGCAGATCGGCCAGGAAGAAAAAGCAGTCATGCCCGGCCGCCGCCGCCTCGTCCTGCATGCGCACCCAGTTGCGGATCGCGCCGAGGTAATTGCCGAGGTGAAGATTGCCGGTGGGCTGGATGCCCGAAACGATACGCATGAAAACTGCCTTTTTGGGATTATTCCGATAGGTCGACGGGCTTGGCCGGTCGCTTGCGCCGTAGCTGCGCGATCAGGTCTTTGTCGAGTGCGCCGATGATCCACGCCACCGCGAAGAACACGAAAGCGCCCGCGCCGACCAGCGCGGCCAGCGACCAGACCCGTTCGATCACGCTGGCGCCATAGCGGTCCGCCATCAGCGGCACGATCAGCCACAGCACCGCACCCATGGCCGCCGTCGCCACCAGCTGCCGCGCGATCCGCCCGCCCAGTTTCGCGGTGAAATGGAACCAGCCGCGCATCTGTAACACGGTATATAGCGTCAGCACGTTCAGCGTGGAGGTGATCGCCGTCGCCGCCGCCAGCCCAACGATGCCGTAACGCGGCACGACATAGAAATTGATCGCGATATTCACGGCCAGCGCACCCGCCGCGATCCACACCGGCGTCTTGGTGTCCGACCGGCTGAAAAAGGCAGGCTGGAACACTTTGACAAGCACATAGGACGGCAGGCCCGCGACCAGTGCCATCACGATATTGCCCATGATAAGGCCATCGTTCGCCGTCATCTTGCCGCCGACGAAAAACGCCGTGGTGAAGGCAGGGGCGCAGATCGCCAGCGCCACGGCGGCAGGCAGGGTAAGAAGCGTCGCCATCTCGACCGCATTGGTCTGTAGTCGCTGCGCCTCGCGCGTGTCGCCGGTCTGGATATGGCGTGCCAGCATCGGCAGGATCGCGGTGCCCAGTGCAATGCCGACAATGCCAAGCGGCATCTGGTTCAGCCGGTCGGCCAGTTTCAGCAGCGTCAGCGAGCCTTGCGGCAGGCTGGTGGCGAAGAACGTGTCGACGAACTGGCTGATCTGATAGATGCCCGCGCCGAAGGTGGCAGGCAGGATCAGCATGCCAAGCCGCTTTACCTCTGGCGTGAAATGGGGGCGGGTGATTTTCAGCGTTACCCCCGCCTTGCGCACGGCCCAGACCATATAGGCCAGCTGCACCGCCCCCGCGGCAGGAACCGAAATGGCAAGCGCGGTGGCGATATCGGCATCGCTACCGCCGTGATGCCCGATATAAAACCCCGCACCCAGACCGGTAATCAGCACGATATTCAGCAGCACCGGCACGAAAGCACCGGGCGCAAAGCGCGAGCGCGCGTTCAGCAGGCCCGACAGCATGGCCACAAGGCTGACCAGCGCGAGATAGGGAAAGGTCACGCGGCTGAGCATGACCGACAGCTCGAATTTGCCGGGCACCTCTTGATACTCGCGCGCGAGCAGCCACACGATTCCCGGCATCGCCAGCATGGCCAGCGCCGAAAAGCCCAGCAGCACCCAGACGAATACCGACAGCGTATCGTTCGCGAACCGGTTCGCCGCCGCCTCGCCCTCTTCGGAATGGAGGCGGTGCGAATACATCGGCACGAAGGCGACCGAGAAGGCCCCTTCGGCAAACAGGCGGCGGAAGGTGTTGGGCAGGATGAATGCCAGCTGGAACGCGTCCGCCGCTGCCCCCGCGCCCAGCACGCGGGCAAGCAGCATGTCGCGCGCAAAGCCGAACACGCGGCTCAGCGCGGTGAGCCCTCCGATCGTCCCGACATTGCGGACGAGGCTCATATATTAAGGCTTTTCCGGCTCGCGGTTCAGGCCTGACCGGCGAACGGCTGTTCGCCCGCCTGACGGCGCTGTTCCATCTGTTGCTGGTAAAGCCCCGCGAAATCGATGGGGTCGAGCAGCAGCGGCGGATAGCCCGCATCGCGCACGGCATCGGCCACGACGCGGCGCAGGAAGGGGAACAGGATGCGCGGCGCTTCTGCGAACAGGAACGCATGGCCCTGCGCTTCGGGAACGTTGCGAATGCCGATCAGGCCGCAATAGGTCGCCTCGACGATATAGGCCGTGCCCTGCGCCGCCTTGGCCGTGCAGGTCACTTTCAGCGCGACTTCGTGCACCTCGCCGTCGATCTGGTTCGACTGGATGTTGAACTGCACGTCCAGCTGCGGCTGGTCGTTCCACTGATAGCTTTTCGGCGCGTTCGGGTTTTCGACCGACAGGTCCTTCACATATTGTGAAATCAGCCCGATGGCGGGCTGGTTGTCGGTGCCGTTGCCTGCGTTGGTGCCAGCGTCCAGATCGGTCAGGATATTGCCTTCGTCGGCCATGATGTCTTTCGTTTTCCGATTGCGGTCGGCGCGCCCCTCGCGCGCCCGTGTCGGTTGCGGCGCGTAGCATCGCGCGGCGGCGCGGGCAACCGGCCAGCGCCGGAGGGCGCGAATTGGCAGCAAGCGCCAGAGGGCGCAAATTGGTGGCCAGCGCCGGAGGGCGCAAATCGACAACATGCGCCAAGACGCGAAAATGCGCCCGTTTTGCGCCGGATCGGTCCGGTCACCGGTTGTTCACCCTGTTTGTATATTTGTGTTTGTTGCCTATTTAAGGCAGGTTCGCCTTTCATGCCGGCGATGGGGCCGGCCCAATGCTTAATTACGGATGGATCACTCGTGATCGTCGAAATCGTCATTCTCGCCATGATCGCCGCCTTTCTGGGCCTGCGTCTCTATTCCGTCCTCGGCCGCCGTGCCGAGCATGAGGAGGAGATGCTGGGCCGAATGCCGCATACGCCCGAGGCGCAGGCACCTTCGCCGCGCTCGCAAGCGGCGGACGGCACCGGCGCGGCGGACGACCGGCAGCTTCCCGGGCTGGAACGCGCGCTGGCGGGCATTCCGCTGGGCGCGCAGCGCGCGGTGCGCGAGATTGCGAATGCAGACCGCCGCTTCACGCCTGTCGCCTTTATCGAGGGCGCGAAGAGCGCGTATGCCATGATTCTGGAAGCGTTCTGGAAGGGTGACCGCGAGACTTTGAACGAGCTGTGCGACGATGATGTCTATGCCAGCTTCGTCGCCGCGATCGATGCGCGCGAAGCGGCCGGCGAATCGGTCGAGAATCGCCTGATCCGGATCGAGGAAGCGGAAATCGTCGGCGCCGATTTCGATCATCCGATGGCGCGCATCACCGTGCGTTTCGCATCCGATATTGCCGCCCTGACCAAGGACAAGGACGGGAATATGATCGCGGGTTCGCTCGACGATGCGATCCAGTCGCGCGATGTCTGGACCTTCAGCCGCAAGGTGACCGCGATGCGTCCCGACTGGCTGCTCGACGAAACCGACGAAGGCTAAGCCCGCGGGGCTGGCGGGGGGACAGACCGTGCCGCGCAATCGGGCTGCGCCTGCTGCCGCTTTATTGCTTCCTGCCATGGCGCTGCTGGCCGCTTGCGCCGGTTCGCCGCCCGAACCCGTTCCCCCGCCCGCGCCCGACAGGGCCGCCGATGCCGCGCTGGATGCTGGCCCTGCGGTCAGCACCATGGCGCTGGAACCCGGCGATGCGGCGGCGGCGCTTGCTTCCTTTGTCGAAAGCTGCCCCAAGCTATTGGTCCGCACCGATGCCAGCGGGCTGACACGGGCCGAAGACTGGCGCGCAGCCTGCGATGCAGCGCGCGTCTGGCCTGCCGCCACAGCGCGCGATTTCTTTGCAGGCTATTTCGAATCGGTGCGGGTCGCGCAGGGTGACGGGTTCCTCACCGGCTATTTCGAACCGCAGATAGAGGGCGTGCGCGAAAAGGCGGCAGGCTATGACGTGCCCGTCTATGGCATGCCCGCCGATCTGGTGCGCCAACCCGGCTATACGGGCGAAGGGCGTGCGCCTTTGGGCCGTGTGACCGATGACGGGCGGTTCACATCCTATTACGAACGGTCCGAGATCGTCGCGGGCGCGCTGGACGGACGCGCGCCGGTGATCGGCTGGGCGAAAGACCCGATCGATTTCTTCTTCCTGCAGATTCAGGGCTCCGGCCAGTTGCGCGCACCCGATGGCAGCGTGATGCGCATCGGCTATGCCGGTCAGAACGGGCGCGAATATGTCGCCATCGGGCGCGTGCTGCGCGAACGCGGCGTATTCCAGCCGGGCGAGGCGACGATGCAGGGCATTGTCGACTGGTTGCGCGCCCATCCGGACGAAGCCGAAGAGGTGATGAGCGCCAATAAAAGCTGGGTGTTCTTTCGCGAGCTGACCGGTGATGGCCCGCTGGGCGCGCTGGATGTGCCCGTTCGTCCCCATGCCAGCGTCGCCGCCGATCCGCGCTTCGTGCCGTTGGGCGCGCCGGTCGTGATCGATGCCGACCATGACGGCGATCGGTTCGGGGCGGACGGCATCTGGATCGCGCAGGATACGGGCGGCGCGATCAAGGGCGCAAACCGGCTGGACACGTTCTGGGGCGCGGGAGAGCGCGCGAAAGAGATCGCGGGCAGCATGTCGAGCGAGGCCGAAGTCACTTTGCTGCTGCCGCGCGGCACGCTGGCGCGGTTGGGTGCCGCGAGGCGATGAGGCGCCGCCAGCGCGAATTGGATGCAGAAGAGCGACGGGCATGGGCGCATCTGGCCGCCACCGTCACCCCCATGCCCGGCCGCAAACGGCCCGAAACGCCGAGGAAAGCGCCGGAGCAACCGCCGCCGCCGCCCAAACAGGCGCCCAAATCCGCATCGCGTTTGAAATCGCCCCGCCCGCAGCGCGCAGCGCCCCCGCCGCCTCCCCCACCGCGCGTTCCGGACGAAAGCGGTGGCGGGCTGGATCGCGGCTGGGACCGCAAGCTGGGGCGCGGCACGATCGACCCCGATTTCACCATGGACCTGCACGGGCTGGGGCTGGACGCGGCCTATCGCAGGCTGGAAGCGGGGATGACGCAGGCCATCGCGCAACAGGCCCGCGTGCTGCTGGTGGTGGCAGGCAAACCCCGTCCCGTCGATGCGGCGGACAGGGGCAGCAAGCGCGGCGCGATCCGCGCAAAACTGCTCGACTGGCTGGCGGCCGGTCGTCATGCCGGACAGATCGCCGCCATACGCAAGGCCCATCCCCGCCACGGCGGCGCGGGCGCGATCTATATCATTCTGAAACGCCAGCGATAACGGGCGGTCAGTCCATCCCCATGCTCCACGCATGGCCGAACTGGATGTAGAAGATCGCGCCATCCGGCCCGAACGCCACATCCATCCCCGCATCCACGCCCAGCTTGCGCGCGATGCGATAGCGGAAGCCCCCGCCGCCCGCGAATACCGCGCCCGAATCTTCGAAGAACTTCGACGATCCGGCATAGGCCGTGCCATAGCCCGCAAATCCGACGACCGACCAGCGCGGGAACAACTGGCGCGTCACCTCGACTTCCGAACTCCATGCCGTGCTGCCCTGATAGCGGCCCGCCTGCACCCCGCGCAGATCGACCGAAGGCGCGAAAAACGACGGGAAATCGCCGCGCGCGGCATCCACCTCGGTCTTGGCGCCCAATGTCCATTTTTCGGCGAGCGGATAGAATGCATAGACATCCGCGTCATAGATTTCGAAATTGCGGTCGCTGCCGAAACTGTCCGAATTGAACTTGCCCTCGACAAAGGCGTTGAACCCGCTGCGCGGCGTGACCGCATTGTCGCGGCTGTCGAAATGCATGCCAAAGCCCAGCGCGCCGGTCGTCAGCTTGCGTTGAAAGTCGGACGGGAAATCGTCGGGCACGCCCTCTATCGCGGGCAATTCCACGCTGGTCTTCAGCCCGCGAAAATCGACGATCGGCCCCAGCGAAAAGCGCGGATCGGCCAGATGCAGCCGTGCCGATCCGAAAATGCCATATTGGTATTTGTTCGTATATTCGATCCCGTCGGGCGCAAAGGCGGGATACATGTCGAGCGATATTTTCCCGTGCCCGATCCCGAATTTATAGGAAACGCGCCCGTCGAATGCCTGTCCCGACTGGAAATAGCCGATACCGTATGACCCGTTTCCCGTCTTGATGCCGCCCAACATGCGCCGCGTGGTGCGTTGCGGCTGGCCGGGAGTCATGTCCACGAATTGCGCCACCACGCCGAAACCGCCGTCGACTGCCGGTTCGGTGATGATCACGGGCATGGGAAAAAACCCGCCCGTCATCAGGCTTTCGGAAAAGTCGAGCTTGCCATCCTCGTCATCGTAGAACGGGTCGAGGAAGCCGCCATGCTTGCTGCCATGCGGCTGATCCACCGGTGCAGGTGCAGGCGGCGATATCTCACCCTCGGCAGGGGCGTCCTGCGCCAGAGCGGGTTGCGCCATCAAGGCCAGCGCCGCCACCAGAAAAACCCGATTCAGCCTGCGCCCCACACCAAACACCCATGCCTGCATCGCCGCGACCGGCGGCGTTCCGGCAGGCAGGATAGCGCGGCGCATGGGCGCGAATATCGGGGTAAGCCCCGATGCGGCCTGTTTTATGCAAGCAAAAGGGGCGCCCCGCCAATCGGCAGGACGCCCCCGATGATAGCGCGGCCGGTGCCGGATCAGGCCGGTTGCGGTGCCTGTTCCGCCTGCGCGATCTGGTCCGCCGGCTCGGTGCGGATCAGATAGTCGAAGGCCGAAAGCCCTGCCGTCGCGCCCTGCCCCATCGAAATGATGATCTGCTTATAGGGCACATCGGTCGCGTCGCCCGCCGCGAACACCCCGGGCAGGTTGGTCGCGGCTCTGGCGTCGGTCACGATCTCGCCGTGCTTCGACAGTTCGAGCCCCGAATCCTTCAGCCACTCGGTATTGGGCACCAGACCGATCTGCACGAACACGCCCTGCAATTCGACCTTGTGAAGCTCGCCCGATTCGCGGTCCTTGTATTCAAGGCCCGACACACGCTCGCCATCGCCGAGGATTTCGGTCGTCGCGGCAGAGGTGATGATGTCGACGTTCTTCATCGACCGCAGCTTGTCCTGCAACACCTGATCGGCGCGCAGCTTGCTGTCGAATTCGATCAGCGTGACATGGCCGACGATATTGGCCAGATCGATCGCCGCCTCGACGCCCGAGTTGCCGCCGCCGATCACCGCGACATGCTTGCCCTTGAACAGCGGGCCATCGCAGTGGGGGCAATAGGCAACGCCCTTGTTGCGATATTCCATCTCGCCCGGCACGCCCAGATTGCGCCAGCGCGCACCGGTCGTCAGGATCAGGCTGCGCGCTTTCAGCGATGCGCCATTAGCCAGCTTCACCTCGTGCAGTCCGCCCGCTTGCGATGCGGGGATCAGCTTTTCCGCCGTCTGCAGGTTCATCACGTCGATGTCATACTCGCCGACATGTTGTTCCAGCGCGGCGGCCAGCTTGGGCCCTTCGGTATAGGGGACGGAAATGAAATTCTCGATCCCCATGGTGTCGAGCACCTGCCCGCCAAAGCGTTCGGCCGCGATGCCGGTGCTGAAACCCTTGCGCGCGGTATAGACCGCTGCCGAGGCACCGGCAGGGCCGCCGCCGACGACGAGCACTTCGAACGCGTCCTTCGCGGCGATCTTTTCGGCCTGCTTTGCGGTTGCACCGGTGTCGATCTTGGCAAGGATTTCCTCGACACTCATCTTGCCGCTGGCGAACATCTCGCCATGCAGGAAGGTGGCGGGCACGGCCATCACGCCGCGCGCGTCGACTTCGTCCTGAAACGTCCCGCCCTCGATCAGGGTGGCGGTGATGCGCGGGTTATACAGCGCCATCAGGGTCAGCGCCTGCACCACGTCGGGGCAATTGTGGCATGACAGCGAGAAATACATCTCGAAATCGAAATCGCCTTCAAGACGCTCGATCTGTTCCAGCACTTCGGGCTCGACCTTGGGCGGGTGGCCGCCTGCCCACAACAGGGCAAGGACGAGCGAGGTGAATTCGTGGCCCAGCGGGATACCGGCAAAGCGGACCCATTTGGCGGGATCGCTGGCGCGGCGGATGATAAAGCTGGGCTTGCGGTCGTCATTGCCGTCGAAAGAGGCGCTGACCTTGTCGTTCAGCTCTGCGATTTCGTTCAGCAATTCGCGTGTGTCGTCGGACTTCTTCCCCTCGCCGAGCGAGGCGACGAGTTCGATCGGCTCACGCAGATTGTCGAGATACTGCTTAAGCTGCTGTTTCAGATTGGCTTCAAGCATGGCGGGGGCCTCCTGTTTCACATATTCTGGACGCAAAAGCGGCCCGGACGGCGGGACCATCCGGGCCGCTCCGCTTTTCGTGCCCCTTCACGGGAAGAGGGCGTGTGTTGGATCAGATCTTGCCGACGAGGTCGAGCGAGGGAGCGAGGGTCTCGCTGCCTTCTTCCCACTTGGCGGGGCAGACCTGGCCGGGGTTGTTGCGGACGTACTGGGCAGCCTTGATCTTGCGGACCAGTTCCGACGCGTTACGGCCAACGCCTTCGCAGGTGATTTCCATGATCTGGATCACGCCATCGGGATCGACGACAAAGGTCGCGCGGTCGGCAAGGCCCATTTCCTCACGCAGCACGCCGAAATTGTTCGACAGCGTGTGCAACTGGTCGCCCAGCATCGGGAACTGGATCTTGCCGATCTTTTCCGAAGTGTCGTGCCATGCCTTGTGGCTGAAGTGGGTGTCGGTCGAAACGCCGTACACTTCCACGCCCATGCCCTTCAGCGTTTCGTACTGGTCGGCCAGGTCTTCCAGCTCGGTCGGGCAGACGAAGGTGAAGTCGGCGGGGTAGAAGAAGAAGACGGCCCAGTTGCCCTTCACGTCGGTGTCGGCAACGTCGAAGAAGTCCTTGCCGGCCTGAAAAGCGGTGGCCTTGAACGGCTTGATCGTGCTTCCGATGATACCCATGCGGTGTTTACTCCATTGGTGTTTGCCGGGATGCGATAGTGCACCACGGACGTGAATTTCCGTTGCGAGACACCAGATAGGCGCTGCACCCGCGAACCCCAAGCGGAGAAAGCCGATAAGTTTGATAGAATTATTCAATGAAACGGAATTAATCGGTTTACCCGATCAATTGCACGATCCGTCAGCGGCAATTTCCGGCGTCGCCGCGGATGCTTCGTTTCAGGATTTTCGCAATTGCAACAAAGGCTTCACCCGCATTGCGCGCGATGCAGCAGGAAATGATCGGCCAGCGTCAGGGCCATCATCGCTTCTACCACCGGCACGCCGCGCAGGCCCACACAGGGGTCGTGACGGCCCTTGGTCACGATCTCACCCTCGGTAAAACCGTCCGAATCATCGCTTCTCCTGATTGTCGGCACGGGAATCAGGATCGAACTGGTCGGTTTGAACGCCACGCGCAGGCGCACGGGCTGTCCGGTGGAAATGCCGCCCGCGATTCCGCCTGCGTGATTGGCATCGAATGTCACCCCGCCCTGTGCAGGCCGCATCGGATCGGCGTTTTCCTCGCCCGACAGGCGTGCGGCCTCGAACCCGTCGCCAATCTCGATCCCCTTGACGGCATTGATGCCCATCATCGCGGCGGCCAGATCGGCATCCAGCTTGCCATAGACCGGCGCGCCCCAGCCCGCTGGCACGCCCGTCGCCTCGCACGTCACGACCGCGCCCAGCGACGACCCCGCCTTGCGCGCGGCGTCGAGCTTTTCGGACCAGCGGGCGACGGCGGCGGCATCGGGGCAAAAGAACGGATTGGTCGGGATCAGCGCGGGATCGAAACGGGCCGGATCGATGGCATCGCCGCCCATTTCCGACACCCATGCGCGGATCGTCACGCCCGGGATGATCTTGCGCGCGATCGCGCCTGCCGCGACACGCGCGGCGGTTTCGCGGGCGCTGGACCGGCCACCGCCGCGATAGTCGCGAAAACCGTATTTCGCGTCATAGGCGTAATCGGCATGGCCGGGCCGATAGCTTTGCGCGATGTCCGAATAATCCTTGGACCTTTGATCGGTGTTTTCGATCATCAGGCTGACCGGCGTGCCGGTGGTGCGCCCCTCGAACACACCCGACAGGATGCGCACCTCGTCCGGCTCGCGCCTTTGGGTGGTAAACCGGCTGGTGCCCGGGCGGCGCGCGTCGAGGAAGGGCTGGATATCCGCTTCGTCCAACGCGATCTGCGGCGGGCACCCGTCCACCACCGCGCCCAGCGCGGGTCCGTGGCTTTCGCCCCATGTGGTGAAACGCAGCACGCGGCCGAAACTGTTGACGCTCATGACTGTCCTTCCTGTCCGGCCCTATTCATCCGTTGCGCGCAAAAGTCCACCTGCCCTATCGGCGGCGGCACACGAAAATGACGCGAAAGGCAGCATGATGAGCACGATTCTATATGGCATCCCCAATTGCGACACGGTGAAAAAGGCGCGCAAATGGCTGGAGGGCGAG
Source organism: Croceicoccus sp. Ery5 (assembly GCF_020985325.1). Taxonomy (NCBI): domain Bacteria; kingdom Pseudomonadati; phylum Pseudomonadota; class Alphaproteobacteria; order Sphingomonadales; family Erythrobacteraceae; genus Croceicoccus; species Croceicoccus sp. Ery5. The sequence goes on along the minus strand of NZ_CP087587.1, from coordinate 3,611,478 downwards.
GGGATCGATTATGCGTTCCACGACTATAAAAAGGCCGGTGTGCCGCAAGATCATCTGAAAGCATGGATCGCCGACATGGGCTGGGAAGCGATCCTGAACAAACGCGGCACCACGTTCCGCAGTCTGTCCGACACGGACAAGCAGGATATCGATGCCGCCAAGGCAGAGGCGCTGCTGATCGCCAATCCGTCGATGATCAAGCGGCCCGTGGTGGAATATGACGGCGGCCTGCTGGTCGGGTTCAGCGATAAGGAATGGGCTGCCGCGATAAAAAAATAATGCGAGGCACTCGCAATACGATCCATCCGCCCTATATGCGGGACGAATAATGGATCAAAGGAAGCCCATGGCCCGCCCCGAACCGCGCACGCTCGCCCTCCTGTCTCGCACTCAGGTTACGCCCCATATGGTGCGCTTGCGATTGGGCGGTCCGGGGTTGGCCGGCTTTCCGCAAGGGTCCGAAGGCGGCTATGTCAAACTGCGCCTGTCAGAGGGCGGCGATGGCGCAAAGCCGGTGGTGCGGACCTATACCATCCGCCATCAGGGCGAGGACGGGCTGGATATCGACTTCGTCGTCCACGGACTGGATCACGATACGCCCGGTCCGGCGGTCAGCTGGGCGCTGAATGCCGCGATCGGCGACACGATCAAGGTGGGCGGACCGGGGCCAGCCAAGCCGCTGCCCGAAGCCATGGACCGCTATCTGGTGGCGGGCGACATGACCGCCTTGCCCGCGATCTCGGTCAATCTCGAATCGCTGCCCGCCGATGCGCGGGGTGCTGCCGTGATCGAAATCCAGCACGAAGACGACCGGCAGGACATCGCCGTGCCCCAGGGGTTCGCGATCCACTGGCTGGTCAATCCGCATGCGGGCAATGATCCCGAACTGCTGCTGCGAACAATGCGCGGACTGGGCTGGCAGGACGGCGAAACCTATGCATGGGTTGCCGCCGAATTTTCGACCATGCGTGCCCTGCGCGATTATTTCCGCATCGAACGCGGGCTGGGTCCCGACCGGCTCTATGTCTCCAGCTATTGGAAACAGGGCGAGGACGAGGATAACCACCGCGTAACCAAGCGTGCCGATCTGGACGCGGTGGGCTGACCGCTTAACCCTTTCCCCGTCTTGCCTTTTGTGCCAGTCCGATCGCTGGACTGACAGGGGAAGGGTCGCACCATGAAATCACTGAAACTCGCCGCCGCGGGGCTTGCATTGGCCACCGCCACCATTGTCGTGCCGGCCTATGCGCAGGACGCGGCAGCAGAGGCCGCCCCGCTTGACCCTGCGCGCCTTGCAGCGGCGCAAAAGATGGTCGCCTATTTGCTGCCCGACGGTTCCTATGCGCGCATGATGGAACAGAGCATGGACCAGATCGTCGCCATGTCGATGAATTCGGTGATGGACCTGCCGATGCGCGATCTGGCCGCGCTGGGAGGAGTGAGCGAACAGGACCTTGCCAGTGCTGGCGAGGGAACGATGCGCGAGATGATGGCGATCCTCGACCCCCATTTCGAAGAGCGGCAGACCCTGTCGATGCGCGCCATGATGTCGGCCATGACCGGCGTGATGACATCGATGGAGCCCAAGATGCGCGAGGGATTGGGCGAAGCCTATGCCGCGCAGTTCACCACTGCCGAATTGAACGAGATCACGCGCTTTTTCGAAACGCCCGCTGGCGGGAAATATGCGGCCAGCGCGATGATGGTCTATATGGACCCTGCCGTGATGGCGCGGATGCAGGAAATGGTCCCCGCGCTGATGCAGGAAATGCCCGCCATCATCGAAGAGACCAAGCAGGCGACCGCCCATTTGCCCCCGTTGCGCTCGGTGGACGAGCTGACCGAGGACGAGCGAGAGAAGCTGGGCGGGATGATCCGCGAGGATTAGGCCCGCCGCGCCGTGACGATATAGTTCAGCGCCAGATCGTCCGAAATCTCAAGCCCGCGCAGGGGCGAAAAGGCGATGCCCCTCGGCTCGTCCATCTTTAGCCCTGCGGCGGACAGCAATTCGCGCAATTCGTCGGGCGTGACGAAGTCGTCCCAATGATGCGTGCCGCGCGGGACCATGCCCATCCGCTCGGCCCCCTCGACCAGCAGCAGTTTCGACCGCGTGGTGCGATTGGGGGTCGACAGCACCATCAGCCCGCCGTCGGCCAGCCGTTCCTGTAACTGGTGAACGAAAGCGCCTTTGTCGGCCACATGCTCGATCACTTCCATCGATGTGACGAGGTCGAACCGCCCTTCATCCAGCGATGCAAGTTCCCCCGCGTGATAGGCGATGTCCAGCCCGCCCGCGGCGGCATGGGCGCGGGCAGCCCCGATATTTTCGGCCGCGGCATCGACGCCGGTCACCGCCGCGCCCAGCCGGGCCAGAGGTTCGCACAACAGGCCCGCGCCGCAGCCCACATCCAGCGCCCGTTTGCCCGCCAGCGGATGGCGCGCGCGTATATCGCCGCCCCAATGCAGATCGATGGCATCGCGGATAAAGCCCAGCCGCACGGGATTCAGCCGGTGCAGCATGGCCGACGACCCCTTGGGGTCCCACCAGTCCGCTGCCAGCGCGCCGAAATGCGCGGCCTCTTGCGGCCGGATCGTATTGGCCGGCAGACTGGTTACAGGTGATATTGTTGCATTGCCCATGCCATCCCCTTAACAGCGCGCCATTCGAACGGCCAGCATTCGCATGGCCCCACTCGCAAACGGACAGGAAGAGGCGAAGCATTTGGCGCGCATCGTGATGAAATTCGGCGGCACCTCGATGGCGGGGACGGAGCGGATCCGTCGCGTCGCCAATATCGTGCGCCGCCAGCAGGCCGCAGGGCACGAGGTGGCGGTCGTCGTCTCTGCCATGGCGGGCGAGACCGACCGGCTGGTCAATTTCTGCCGCGAGGCGAACCCGCTGTACGATCCGGCCGAATATGATGTGGTGGTCGCGGCGGGCGAACAGATCACCAGCGGCCTTCTGGCGCTGACCCTGCAGGCTTTGGGCTGCAAGGCGCGGTCGTGGCTGGGCTGGCAGCTGCCGATCCATACCGACAATGCCCATGCCAAGGCCCGCATCGGCGAGATCGAGGCCGATGCCGTCATCGCCAGCATGCAGGCGGGCGAGATTGCCGTGATTCCCGGCTTTCAGGGCCTTGCCGAGGATGGCCGCGTGGCCACGCTGGGACGCGGCGGCAGCGATACCAGCGCGGTCGCCGTGGCGGCGGCGGTGAAGGCGGACCGCTGCGACATCTATACCGATGTCGACGGCGTCTATACCACCGACCCGCGCATCGTGGCCAAGGCCCGCAAGCTGAAGGCCGTGACGTTCGAGGAAATGCTCGAACTCGCCTCGGTCGGGTCCAAGGTGTTGCAGACCCGTTCGGTCAGCCTTGCGATGAAGGAAAAAGTACCCGTTCAGGTGCTGTCGTCATTCGTCGACGACGATGCGCCACTTGCTGATGAATTGCCCGGAACGCTGATCGTCAGCGAGGAAGAGCTTGAAGGACTCGACATGGAAAGCCAGCTGATCACCGGCATCGCCGCCGACAAGAACGAAGCCAAGGTCATCCTGACCCGCGTGCCCGACCGCCCCGGCGCGGTGGCCAGCGTATTCACCCCGCTCGCGGCGGCGAATATCAATGTCGACATGATCATCCAGAACGTGGGCCGCGAAAAGGGCGAGACCGACGTGACCTTTACCGTGCCCAGCGCCGATCTGGTGCGCACGCAGGCCCTGTTGGAAGAGCATAAGCCGCATATCGGCTTCAACCGCATCATCACCGACCCCAAGGTGGCCAAGATTTCGATCGTGGGCGTCGGCATGCGCAGCCATGCGGGCATCGCCAGCACCATGTTCAAGGCGCTGGCCGACCGCGGCATCAATATCCAGGCAATCTCCACCAGCGAGATCAAGGTATCGGTGCTGATCGACGAGGATGAGACCGAACTGGCCGTGCGTGTGCTGCACACGGCCTATGGCCTCGATTCGGTCGACGACGCGGCCTGAGCCATTGCCAGCGCGGATTCGTGACGAGCGCGAATCCGATGCGGGCGCGATCGCCAGCCTGATCGAGCGCGCCTTCCTGACCGCGAAACACGCGGGCGGGAACGAAGCTGCGATTGTCGCCGCCTTGCGCGCCGCCGATGCGTTGAGCGTCTCCTTGGTGGCGGAAAGCGACGGTATTCTGACAGGCCATGTCGCATTCAGCCCCGTTCTGATCGACGGGCGCGATATGGGCTGGTTCGGGCTGGGCCCGCTGGCCGTGGCGCCCGAACACCGGCATCACGGCACGGGCGCGGCGCTGGTGCGCCAGGGGCTGGCGCGCCTGCGGGCGGCAGGTGCGTCGGGCTGTGTGGTGCTGGGCGATCCGGACTATTACGCGCGCTTCGGCTTTGCTCCCGACCGGGCGCTGGTCTTGCCCGATGTGCCCGCTCCGTATTTTCAGGCTCTGCGATTCGACGATGCCGAAGGCGCGGGCATCGTCGCCTATCATCCGGCATTCACTGGCTGACCGCCAAACGAAAACCCCCGCCGGACTTGCGCCAGACGGGGGTCTTGGTGATTTGCCGGTCGCAGCCGCTTATTCGGCGGGTGCTGCCTCTGCCGGTGCTTCTGCCTCGGCGGCTTCGGTCGCGTCGGCGGCGACTTCGGCTTCGGTCTCGGCAGCCACTTCGGCGCCTTCTTCACCCTCTGCCGCTTCGTCGGCGGGCGCTTCTACCACTGCGGGCAGCGGCAGGTTCGAACCCATGGTGTTCAGATAGGCGATGATATTGGCGCGGTCTTCGGGATTGCTCAGGCCAGCAAAGCTCATCTTGGTGCCGTTTGCGAAATTGCGCGGGCTGGTCAGCCACGCATCCATATTCTCGAACGTCCAGGTGCCGCCATGGCCCGACAATGCGGAGGAGAAGGCGAAGCCCGCCTTACCCTGACCGATCGGCTCGCCCATCGTGCCATAAAGATTGGGGCCGATCCCGTTCGGTCCGCCCTGATCGATGGTGTGACATGCGATGCACTTGGCGAACACCGCCTCGCCCTTGGCGACATCGGCGGTCGACAGCAGCATGGCCAGCGACGGCCCCTCGGCGCCGCCCTCTTCCTCGACGCCCTGGATCACGTAACCCAGCTCTTCCGGCCGCTCCATGTCGAAAATCTGGCCGCTGATGCTGGAAAGGCCGAGGGCGACGACGCCGCCGAACAGGGTCCAGCCGAAGATGGTATTGAGCTTGCCGTCCATCAGAGAAAATATCCGTCTGCGAGTGCGTGCTAGAAAAGCGTAGGTATCGATTGGGGCCGATATGGCTCGCGCGCCGCTCTAAATAAGGGTTTGCCGCATGACAAGGGCGTTTCATGCCCTAATGCGATTCCTCCCCTTGCTTAACCCACTTGGCACGGGCGCGGCGAAGCCGTAACGGCTGGCCCCATGAACGCGCCCGTATCCCAGAAAGCCAGCCCCTATGCCGCTCCGGCGATGGCGCTGGTCAGCAAGATGACCCGTGCCGCCCTGGCAGAGCCGGAGCGCGCGGTATCGTTTCAGGGCGCGCCGGGCGCGAATTCGCATATCGCCGCGCTGGAATACGATCCCGACTGCCTGCCGATGCCGTGCTTTTCCTTTGCCGACGCGATCGACGCAGTGAAAGAGGGGCGGGCCGCGCGCGCGATCATCCCGATCGAGAATTCGCATAATGGCCGCGTGGCCGATATCCATTTCCTGCTGCCCGAATCCGGCCTTGCCATCACGGGTGAGCATTTCATGGAAATCCATCACAATCTGATGGGCCTGGGCGACGGGCCGTTCCGCGCGGTGATCAGCCATCCGCAAGCCTTGGGCCAGTGCCGCCACCGGCTGCGCGCCGACGGGCTGGTGGGCATGGATCACGCCGACACGGCGGGTGCGGCGGCGACCGTTTTCGAACAGCAGGACCCCGGCCTTGCCGCCATCGCGCCCGAAATGGCGGCGGGGCTGTACGGGTTGAAGATCGTGGCCCGCGATATCGAGGATGCGCATGACAATATGACGCGCTTCGTCATGCTGGCGAAGGACGGGCTGGACCCGGCGACCATTACCGGCCCTGCAATGACCACTTTCGTGTTCGAAGTGCGCAATATCCCCGCCGCGCTGTACAAGGCGCTGGGCGGTTTCGCGACCAATGGCGTCAATATGACCAAGCTGGAAAGCTATCAAAAGGGCGCCGCATTCGCCGCGACCGAGTTCTATGCCGATATCGTCGGCGCGCCGGGCCAGCCCGCTGTTGACCGCGCATTGGAAGAGCTGGGCTTTTATTCAAAGCATTTGCGGATTTTGGGCAGCTATCGCCAGGCGCGTCCGCGCGGTTGATTGCGCGCCGATAACGGGTCGCGGGTCATCCGCCGCGCTTGCGCCTAGCCGCCGATCAGGAACCAGACCAGCGCGCCCGTCATGCTGATGACTGCGCCGACCATCCGATCGGTCCATGTCGTGCGATAGGGCGCTGACCGCGCCTGCATTGCGGCAGGCGCGGGCTGTTCGGGCGTAGATCCGGTTTCGATCCAGATGGCGCCTTGATCGATAGTCGTATCGACCGGCCCCGCAGCCTCCGGATCGGTGAAGGCAAGATCGTCAGGGAAGTCGCGCTGCCGCATCACGGTCATGGTCATGATGCGACAGCGCGATCAGGACTGTTGTCGCGCCACCCGTCCATCCCCCAACGGCGGATGTCGCGCCATGTCAGTTGCGATAAAATCGCGCAGGTCCTGCTCTCTGACATGAAATAATACTATAAACGCTGGCTGAACGTTGGCATCATCCAAATTGATGATATGGCAAATTTGAACTATCGCACAGTGAAGTTATCATTCCGATTCGGGGACGGAATATACAAAAGTTAATTGACCATATTTACGACAGTCTGGTCGATGAAGAGGTTCTGGCCACCCTGCCGCAGCGGATTGCGGACGAAATGGGCACGCGCAGCGCGCTGATCCAGGCATGGGGACGCGATGGTTCGGTGCGGCTGTTGTACAGCAACAGCCATTATTCCGACGAAATGCTCCATCATTATGTGGTGGAAGGGTTCAACCGGCTGGACCATTGGGCCGAGGTGCTGTTCCACCCCGACCGGCTGGACAGGGGCGTGGCGCGCTCTACCGAATTCATTTCGACAGAGGCGCACCGGCTGACCGATTTCTATAACGAGTTTTTTCGACGGTTCGGCGACGATCCCGGACAATGCCTGGGCGGGGGCTTCAGCTTTCCGCAGGACAGCGCACTGGGCATTGCGGTGCATCGCGCCATCGACGAGGCTGAATTCGACACGAACCATGTCACGCGGATGCAGGAAATCGCCGGTCACGTGGCGCGCATGATGCGCGCGCGCGACCGGATGCATGACGCAAGGCTGCATTCCGATCTGCTGGAAGCCTCGCTCGACACTATGGGCGCGGCCATCGTCATGCTCGATGCGTCGGGCAAGGTGAACTTTGCCAATGCAAAGGCGCGCGAACTGGACGAGCGGTCGGAATGTATCTCGCTGGCCGGCGGACGGGTCATGCTGCGCTCGTCCCGCGAAAACCAGCGTTTGCAGGCGGCCATCGCTTCGCGCCACCGTGTCGGCGGCAGCGGCGATGCCTTTGCCTGCTGCGCGGATCGCGGCCAGTCGTGGCGCATCCACGTGCTACCTTGCCAGCGCGGCGGAGTCAGCGGCTGTATGGTGATTGTCGAGAATGGCCTTATCCCGATGGACATGGGGCGGCGCCTGCAATTGCTTTATGGCCTGTCGCCTGCCGAAAGCCGTGTGGCGATGGGCATTGCCGAAGGGCAGAGCGCGGCGGAACTGGCATCGACCCTGCTGGTCAGCCCTGCCACGGTGCGCACCCAGATCCGCCATGTTTTCGAAAAGACGCAGATCAGCAAGGCAACGCAATTGTCGCGCCTGATTGCATCGCTGCCGCCGGTGCCGGCCGTCTGACGCAGCAATCCACGGGGACGCTTGCGATGGAAGATTTTCGCCTGCGCGATGCCGCGGTTGCCGATGCGGCGGCGTTGTCGGCATTGGGGCGCAGCAGTTTCGACGCCGCCTTCGGCCACCTCTACCGGCCCGAGGATCTGGCGGGATTTCTGGATACCGCGCATGATCCGGCGGCCGTCGCGGCAGAGATCGCGGACCCTGCCTTTATCCACCGGCTGGCCGTGGACGCGGACGATAGCCTGCTCGGCTATTGCAAGCTGAACGCGGTCAGCGCCTATGCCGGATATTCCGATGCCACCGCGCCGATCGGCCTCAGCCAGCTTTACACCGATCCGGCGCTGACGGGCAAAGGGCTGGGCGCGGCGCTGATGGACTGGGCGCTGGATACCGCGCGTGACCGCGGGGCCGATGCGGTACAGCTATCGGTGTGGAGCGAAAATTTCGGCGCGCAGAAGTTCTATCAGCGATACGGTTTTACCAAGATCGCCGATATCGATTTCTGGGTCGGCAGCCACCGTGACGACGAATTCCTTTATGAATTGCGGCTATAGGCTGCGGGATGCGAACCCTCACAGCCATTTCCAGCGCCAGAATAGGTAAAGCTGCACGGCCAGAATCGCGCTGCACAGGGCGACCACTTCCCAGAATGCATTGCCGTCGTTGACCCCCGGCATGCCGCCGACATTGATGCCCAGCAGCCCCGTGACAAAGCCCAGCGGCAGGAAGATGCCCGCCACGATGGTCAGCATATAGGTCGCCTTTTCGCTGCTGGATGCGGCGCGGGCGCGGATTTCGTCCTGCATCACCACCGCGCTTTCCTTGGATATGTCGATATCGTCGAGATAGCGGCGCAGCCTTTCGATGGTCTCGGCAATCTCGCGACGGTCGTGATCCTCAAACCAGGCGGGGGCGTCGCGGCTGATGCGTTCCAGCGCTTCGTGCTGCGGGCTCATATGCCGTTTCAGCGCAAGGCAATTGCGGCGGATCGTGGTGATCTGGCCCAGCATCTCTTCGGCATCTTCGTCGGGGTCCTGATCTTCCAGCGCGTCCAGATGATCGTTCATATCGACGATGGAACGGCTCATCCGCGCGATCATATGCTCGGTCAGCGCCGTGATCAGCGATCCCGCGTCGGTGGGGCCGATGCCCCGGTCGATCTCTGCCAGAGTGTCGCGCGGGGTCTGCAGCCTTTCGCGGCGCAGCGTGATCAGCCGCCGCCCGTCGCACCATAATTGCATCGAGACCATGTCTTCCGGCTCGGCATTCGGATTGAAATTGATCCCGCGCAGCGTGGCGACCAGGGTCTGCCCTTCGCGAAAGGCGCGCGGGCGGGTGCGGTCGCTGACCAGCAGTTCGGCGGTGGGTTCGGAAAGGCCGATCACCCCTTCCAGCCAGTCCTGCACGCCGGGCTGGTTGCGGCAGATATGCATCCACAACACCTCCAGCGGGCGCGCCGGATCGGGCTGCCAGTCCCGCGCTTCTTCCCACTCGATCCTGCGCCCGCCACCCGCGCCGTCGAGCACGCGGGCGAACAGCAGTGCATCCTCGCCCGTCTGGTCGTCGTAAAGCTGCTCTTCCAAATCCGTCTCCTTGACCGGCGATTGATGGCGGATCAGCGCATTTGTGGCAAATGCGTCTTTGCCCCGTAAAGGAAGCGGTTGTATAGGCGGGCCCATGTCCACAGACAGCATCGCAGCAATCCGCCCATGGCGCATGATCGACCGCCGCAAAAGCCGCCAGATCATGGTGGGCCGCGTACCGGTCGGCGGCGACGCGCCGATCAGCGTGCAGACCATGACCAACACGCTGACCAGCGATGCAAAGGCGACGATCGACCAGATCCGCCGGTGCGAGGATGCGGGCGCGGATATCGTGCGCGTGTCCTGCCCCGACGTCGAATCGACCGCCGCGCTGCGCGAGATCGTGCGCGCCGCGGATGTGCCCATCGTCGCGGACATCCATTTCCATTACAAACGCGCGCTGGAAGCCGCCGATGCGGGCGCGGCATGCCTGCGCATCAATCCCGGCAATATCGGCAGCGACGAACGCGTGGCCGAGGTGGTCCGCGCGGCCAAGGCGAACGGCTGTTCGATCCGCATCGGCGTGAACGCAGGCAGTCTTGAGAAGGACTTGCTGGAGAAATACGGCGAGCCTTGTCCCGAGGCGCTGGTCGAATCGGCGCTCGACCATATCAAGCTGCTGCAGGACCACGATTTCCATGAATACAAGGTCGCGGTGAAGGCCAGCGACGTGTTCCTTGCGGTCGCGGCCTATCAGGGGCTGGCCGACGCGGTCGATTGCCCGTTGCATCTGGGTATTACCGAGGCGGGCGGCCTGATCGGCGGCACAGTCAAATCGGCGCTGGGCATCGGCAATCTGCTGTGGGCGGGCATCGGCGATACTTTGCGCGTCTCCCTCTCGGCAGAGCCGGAAGAGGAAGTGCGCGTCGGGTTCGAAATTCTGAAGGCGCTGGGCCTGCGCACCCGCGGCGTGCGCGTGGTATCCTGCCCGTCCTGCGCGCGGCAGGGTTTCGACGTGATCCGCACCGTTCAGGCGCTGGAAGAGCGTTTGCAGCACATCAAGACGCCGCTGTCGCTGTCGGTACTGGGCTGTGTCGTCAACGGTCCCGGCGAGGCGCGCGAAACCGATATCGGCATTACCGGCGGCGGTAATGGCAAGCATATGGTCTATCTGTCGGGCGTAACCGACCACCATGTGCAAAGCGCCGACATGCTCGATCACATCGTCCGGCTGGTCGAGGCGAAAGCCGCCGAGATCGAGGCGCAAGCAACCGACGCGGGCAAGGCCGCCGAGGCTGCCGAATAAGCAAGGGTTTTACCCTCGCTTAAGCATGGCGTGCCTATGGTCGGGGCATGAGCATGCACAAGGTTTTCTGGATCGGTTTCGCCGCCTGCGCCGTGGGCGCGTTCATGACGGGCATGCCCGAACCGGACGACGCCGGCGAAGGCGGCACGGCGCCCGGAGCGTCGCTGATGGCCGCACCCGCGCCTGCCGCCGCGAATGACGGCTGGGGCGGCGGCGATATCCGGCTCGACCGCCGCGGCGACGGACATTTCTATGCGCAGCCGTCCATCGGCGGGCGGCAGCTGGACGTGATGGTCGACACCGGTGCCAGTTTCGTCGCGCTGACGGGCGACGATGCGCGCGCGGCGGGCATTTACTGGAACGAGGCGGACATCCGCCCTGTCGCGCGCGGGGCCAGCGGCATGGTCGAAGGCGTGCCGGTGATGATCGACCGGATCGAACTGGGCGGCACCGAAATGCGCGACGTAGAAGCAGCCGTCATTCCCGATGGGCTGCCGGTCACACTGCTTGGGCAAAGCTATTTGCGGCGTTTCGACAAGGTCGAGATCGAGGGCGATTCGATGATTCTGTCCCGCGACTGAGCGTTTTTGCGCAAACGGGTAAAGAACATCGGTTAACTTTGAAGCCAGACCCTGTTTGGTATAGATAGTAATCATGAAGAATCGAACCGAACAAAATTCCCTGACGTCCGGTTTGGACAGGAATCGCGCGACTGGCGGGGCTGTATCGCGCCGCGCGGTGCTCGGCGGCGCTCTGGTTGCGGGGGCCGCGCTGGCCGCACCCGCGCGCGCTTTTGCCAGCGCCAGTCCGCTGACGCCGAACCAGCGCCGCGTTCTCGACGTGGCCAGAGACCAGATGGACCGCGCGGGCGATGTGCTGTGGCGCCGCGATATCGCGGGGATTGCCGATTTCGGCGTGCATTCGTCCGTCCCGCGTTTCCACTTCGCCAATGTAGAGGCAGGGACGGTGCGCAGCTTCCTTGTCGCCCACGGCACGGGTTCCGATCCGGAGCATGACGGCTGGCTCAATAATTTCTCGAACACGCCGGGTTCGAACGCGACCAGCCGCGGCGCCTATGTCACCTATGAATGGTACAAGGGCCGCTATGGCACCTCGATCCGGCTGGGCGGGCTGGATCAGGACAATTCCAATGCCCTGCCGCGCTATATCGTCGCCCATTCGGCCGATTACGCGACCAAGGCGCATGTCGAACGCTGGGGACGGCTGGGCCGCTCCAACGGTTGCTTTGCCATGGACCCCGCCGATTTTAACGAGGCATTGTGGAACCTTTCGGGCGGCCGGCTGCTTTACGCCGACCGCCTCGGGATCAGCTGACCGGAACCTGCGGGCCCGGCCGGGGGCGCATCAGGCACCCGGTGCTTCGATCGGAACGATGGCCTCGTCGGTCACATGCTGGCCGGTCTTCACCTTGCGCGGCGCGGCAAAGCTCGCCAGCACCGGTTCGTCGCGGCCATAGATATCGTCGAAGCTGCGCATCACCCCGTCAATGTCGCGGGCCATGGTGAAATAGGTGATATAAACGGGCAGCTCCTTCTTCAGCTCGACCCGCGTATATTTGCGCGAATTCGCGATCTCGACCGCTTCCTCGCTCGACAATCCGCCAAGGCCCTTGGCAAGGATCATGGCAAGCTTCATCGCGTTTTCTGTCCGCACGCAGCCATGGCTCAACGCGCGGCCGCTGTTGTTGAACAGCGATTTCGACGGCGTATCGTGCAAAAAGATCGCATGCGGGTTCGGCATGTCGAGCTTCATCAGGCCCAGCGAATTGCCGGGGCCGGGCTGTTGCACCACCACGGTCATGCCCGCTTCGGTCTTGTATGCCTTATACCCGTTATTGCGTGCATAGGACGGGTTGTTCAGAACGCGCGCGCCCAGACCCTCGCCCACCACGATCGATTGCGGCACGGTCCATGTCGGGTTGAAGATCACGCCCTCGACCGTTTCGGCCAGCTGCGGCGTGGCCGTGCGCCCGGGCTTCCCCACGATGGTGCGGAACGAGGTATGGACCTTGTTATTGATCACCAGCCGCAGCTGGTATTCGGGCACATTGGTCAGCAGATAGTTCTTGCCCAGATCGCGGCCCAGCCAGCGCCAGCGGTCCATATTGGCGCGAATCTTGGCGCGCGCCGCCTTGTCCCCCTCGCTCGTTTCCAGCAGCATCTGCTTGAGCACGGCATAATCGGGATGCACGGGGCTGAGCGAATCGAGCGCGGCCACGATCCCGCCCGTCTGGCCGCCCGCGGCAAGCGCGTCCTGCAGCAACGGCTTGATCGGGTGCAGTTTCCAGTCGGGATCCTCGACGAACCATTGCGCGCGCGAATCCATTTCGGTCCGCCCGTCGCGCAGATCCTCGGCCACCCATGTGAACAGGCGCGTCGCGGTTTCGTTCAGGTCCTTGCCCGCGCCCCTGGCGATGGCGGCCTGCAACGTGTCGGGCTGGTAATCCCTGGGGAACAGCCCTTCATTGCCGATCGCGCGGATATAGCTCAGCAGCGCTTCGGCCTGCGCCACCTGCCAGACGGGGGCGACGGTGAAATAATCGGTCGGGATTTCCTGAATCACCGGTGCCGAAGTCATATCCGTGGGCACTTGCCGGGCCTGATTGGCGGGGGCCTGCTCCTCGGGAAGCAGCGGCTTGGGCTGCGAATTGGCGGGTACGGTCTTTAAAGGCGCGGTTTGGGCCAGCGAGGCGGCAGGCATCGCCAGCGCCCCGGCCCACAGCGCCGCGCCCGCCATCGCGCGGGCGGCATGGCGGGTCTTGGTCGAACGGCAGTCGGTCTTGTTAAAAATCATCGCGATTTCCCGGGCGGGCGATCCGGCCATCCGGTCCCCTCTCTCTTCCATGTCGATACCACGCTTCGGCGTCCTGACCGATACAACGCATGCATCCCCATGGGGTTTCGGCCCCGCTAATCCTCTTTTTCGGCTTTCGCCATGCTGAATCGTGCGCCTGTGCGGCATTTCATGGCAAGATTCGCCTTTTCTACGCCTTGACGAAACGGGCGATCCGGCCCATCGCCGCCGCAAATATTTCGCACCTGCAAACCCGCGCTTGCGAGCCGTTCTTAACTGGCTTCGGCGCGGTCAGATCTGAAGGGAAAGGTCACCCATGACTTCTATCGGCAAGGACACGCTTGGCACCCGCTCGACGATGAGCGTCGGGGGCAAGGAATATGCTTTCTACTCGCTGGCCAAGGCAGCGGAAAAGCTGGGCGATGTTTCGAAGCTGCCCTTCTCGCTGAAGGTGCTGCTGGAAAACATGCTGCGGTTCGAGGATGACGGATTTACCGTGTCTGCCGACGACGCCAAGGCCATCGTCGACTGGCAGAAGAACCCCAAGGCGCCGCACCCCGAAATCCAGTATCGCCCAGCGCGCGTGCTGTTGCAGGATTTCACCGGCGTTCCCTGTGTGGTCGATCTGGCGGCGATGCGCGATGCGATTGCGAAGCTGGGCGGCGACACGCAAAAGATCAATCCGCAGGTTCCCGTGAACCTCGTCATCGACCACTCGGTCATGGTCGATGAATTCGGCCACCCCAAGGCGTTCGAAAAGAACGTCGAGCTGGAATACCAGCGTAATGCCGAGCGTTACGACTTCCTCAAATGGGGCGCGAAGAGCCTTGATAATTTCTACGCCGTGCCCCCGGGCACCGGCATCTGCCACCAGGTAAACCTGGAGCATATCGGTAAGGGCGTGTGGACGTCGAAGGACCCGTCGGGCGCGGACATCGCCTATCCCGACACCTGCGTCGGCACCGATTCGCACACCACCATGATCAACGGCCTTGGCGTTCTGGGCTGGGGCGTCGGCGGGATCGAGGCCGAGGCCGCGATGCTGGGCCAGCCGGTTTCTATGCTGATCCCCGAAGTCGTCGGCTTCAAGCTGACTGGCGAGATGGCAGAGGGCATCACGGCGACCGACCTCGTCCTTACCTGCGTGCAGATGCTGCGTGAAAAGGGCGTGGTGGGCCGCTTCGTCGAATTCTACGGCGAAGGCACGGCCAAGCTGTCGCTGGCCGACCGCGCCACCATCGCCAATATGGCGCCCGAATATGGCGCGACCTGCGGCTTCTTCGGCATCGACGACAAGACGCTCGACTACATGCGCCTGACGGGCCGCGATGAAGACGCGATCGCGCTGGTCGAAGCCTATGCCAAGGAACAGGGCCTCTGGTTCTCGCCCTCCAACCCCGAGCCGATCTTCACCGACACGCTCGAACTCGACATGGGTTCGGTCGTCCCCTCGCTTGCAGGGCCCAAGCGTCCGCAGGACAAGGTCGCGCTCGACAAGGTGGACGAGCTGTTCAACACTGACCTCGAAAAGCTGTATAAAAAAGCGTCGGCCCAGCGCGTTCCGGTCGATGCAGCAGGCCATGACATCGGCGACGGCGACGTGGTGATCGCCGCGATCACCAGCTGCACCAATACCTCGAACCCGTCGGTTCTGGTCGCTGCCGGTCTTGTCGCCAAGAAGGCGCATGAAAAGGGCCTGACCCCCAAGCCATGGGTGAAGACCTCGCTCGCACCAGGGTCGCAGGTCGTGACCGACTATCTGGTGAAGGCCGGCCTGCAGGATCACCTCGATGCGATCGGCTTCGACCTCGTGGGCTATGGCTGCACCACCTGCATCGGCAACTCGGGCCCGCTGGCGGAACCGATCTCGAAGGCGATCAACGGCAATGACATTGTTGCCGCCTCGGTCCTGTCGGGCAACCGCAACTTCGAAGGCCGCGTGTCGCCCGACGTGCGCGCCAACTTCCTCGCATCGCCGCCGCTCGTCGTCGCCTATGCGCTGAAGGGCACCGTCACCGAAGACATCACCGAAACGCCGATCGGCACCGGTTCGGACGGCAGCGAAGTCTATCTCAAGGACATCTGGCCGACCAATTCGGAAGTGGCCGACGTCATGGCCGGCGCGATCAGCCGCGACATGTTCCAGGCCCGCTATGCCGACGTGTACAAGGGTGACGAGCACTGGCAGACGATCGACGTGACGGGTTCGGAAACGTACCAGTGGCGCGCCGGTTCGACCTATGTCGCCAACCCCCCGTATTTCGAGGGGATGAGCATGACCCCCGCGCCGGTGAACGACATCATCGACGCCAAGCCGCTGGCGATCCTGGGCGATTCGGTCACCACCGACCACATCTCGCCCGCAGGTTCGATCAAGGAAGACAGCCCCGCGGGCCGTTACCTGAAAGAGCATCAGGTCGCCAAGGCGGACTTCAACAGCTACGGTTCGCGCCGCGGCAACCATGAAGTGATGATGCGCGGCACCTTTGCCAATATCCGCATCAAGAACGAAATGGTCCCCGGCGTCGAAGGCGGCGAAACCGTCTATAACGGCGAGCAGATGGCGATCTATGACGCCGCCATGAAGCACAAGGCCGACGGCACCCCGCTGGTCGTGATCGGCGGCAAGGAATACGGCACCGGCTCGTCGCGCGACTGGGCGGCGAAGGGCACGATCCTCCTGGGCGTTCGCGCCGTGCTGGTCGAAAGCTTCGAACGTATCCACCGCTCCAACCTTGTCGGCATGGGCGTGCTGCCCCTGCAGTTCAAGGCGGGTGACACGCGCGAAACGCTGGGCCTGACCGGCGACGACAGCTTCACCATCGAAGGGCTCGACAGCCTGAGCCCGAGCCAGGACATCACGGTAAAGGTGACCCGCAAGGACGGTTCCACCTTCAGCTTCGACGTGCTGTGCCGCATCGATACCGCGAACGAGATGGAATATTACCGCAACGGCGGCATCCTCCATTACGTTCTGCGCAAGCTGGCTGCCGACTGAGCCTGACGGTTCGGCCGAACGAAAAAGGGGCGGCTCTCTTGCGAGGGCTGCCCCTTTTCTTTTGGCCCTTTTCTTTCGGCCCTTTTCTTTTGGCCTTTTTTCCTTTGGCCTCTTTGCCTCAACCTTATGTGTCAGCCGCCCAACGCGATGCCATAGCGCGCCTTGACGGCGGCCAGTTCGCCCTGCGCGCCTTCGATTGCCTTGGCGACACAGGCCTGCTCCTCGCTTGACGGAGCGGCGGAGTTGTCGGCCCGCACACAGACCTTGCGGGCGGCGCGACGGATCTGGCGCTGTAAATTGGCGATGCTGTCGCTGCTCGCGAAATCCTCGTCGGTAACTTTGACGCGCACGGTGCGCGTATCGGTTTCCTGCGCCATGGCGGGGGCAGTCAGAGCGGCCGATGCGCCCAGCGCAAGGGCAAATGCTGCAATTCGCATGATGATCCTTCCTCTTCTGTCGAGCGCTTTGCGGCTCTTGTCGAAGTGAAGAATAGGCTGCGCGTAACAGGCCCGCCGCTGCGGATCGACGGAATTGCCAACAGGGTCTGCCAATCGCCAACCGGCCCGACGAAGCGCGCAAACCGCCCGCCGAACGACCGTCAATCGTCGAACAGACCGCCCGGCGGAGCGCCCTGTTGCGGCGGGACCAGCCCCAGATGCTGCCAGCCGCGATCGTTCAGGCAGCGTCCCCGCGCCGTTCGGGCGACAAGGCCAAGCTGGATCAGATAGGGCTCGATCACTTCCTCGATCGTGTCGCGCGGTTCGGACAGGCCCGCGGCCAGCGTCTCGACGCCCACCGGCCCGCCCTTGTAGATATCGGCGATCATGTGGAGATAGCGCCGGTCCTGCGCGTCGAGGCCGAGCGAATCGACCTCCAGCCTTGTCAGCGCGTCGTCGGCCAGCCGGTCGGTAATGGTCGGCGCGCCCGCGACATCGGCGAAATCGCGCACGCGGCGCAGCAGGCGGCCCGATACGCGGGGCGTGCCGCGCGACCGCCGTGCAATTTCCCGCGCGCCGCCGGGATCGATCCCGATATTGAGCAGCCGCGCCCCGCGCGACACGACGCTCTCCAGTTCCTCCACCGTGTAGAAATTCAGCCGCACCGGAATGCCGAAACGGTCGCGTAATGGCGTGGTCAGCAGCCCCTGCCGCGTGGTCGCCCCCACCAGCGTGAAGGGCGGCAGGTCGATCCGGACGCTGCGCGCCGCCGGACCCTCACCGATAATCAGGTCGAGCGCGCGATCCTCCATCGCGGGATAGAGCACTTCCTCGACTACGGGGTTCAGGCGGTGAATCTCGTCGATGAAAAGAACGTCGCCTTCTTCCAGATTGGTCAGCAGCGCGGCCAGATCGCCCGATTTGGCGATCACGGGCCCGCTGGTGGCGCGAAACCCCACGCCCAGCTCGCGCGCGACGATCTGTGCCAGCGTGGTCTTGCCAAGGCCGGGAGGGCCGAAGAACAGCACATGGTCCATCGCCTCGCTGCGCGACTTTGCCGCTTCGATAAAGACGCGCAGGTTTTCGCGCGCGGCTTGCTGGCCGACGAATTCCTCAAGCGTCTTGGGACGCAGCGCCGCATCCGGATCGTCGGGCTGCCGCTCGGGCGAATGGAGGGGGACGGGGTCGGTCATCAGAACGGGTTCAGCGTATAGCCCTGCTGTTGCAGCAAAGCATGGGCAGTCATTGCCGACAGCGCCATTTCGACGCCAGGGAGCAATTCTTCCCTTGCAATGCCCATTGCGGCGGCGCTTTGCCCGCACAAGATCACGCGTACGCCCTTTTCCACCAGTGCCGAGACGATGGCGGCATTGGCGCTCTCCGTCCCGTTCTTACGTTTGGCATAGGCATCCGATGTCAGCACATCGACACCCGCGCCGCCATGGACGACGACCGCAAGCCGGATGCTCCCTTCCGGAACGCCGCTTCGCACATGCATGTTATAGAACCGCGCCAGCGATACCAAACCGCGATTGGCTTGACCGTCGGGCGCAGCCTCGGTCAGGTCGAAGGCAACGTTGAACTCCGTCCCGTCGGGTATCGGCATGTCGCTCTCCACCTTGGCGACGGGGCCGAAGGGAAAGACGGGGCCGGGGGTCATGCCTGCGGGCAAATCCTGCGCGGCGGCAGGCATGGCGATGGCTAGCAGCGGCAATAGCAACAGATTTCGCATACAGGGCTCCTAGCTCGCCGCCTTCTTCAATGCCGCGCGGATCAGTGCGCTTTCGCTGGCATCCGGCCCCAGTTCGCCCTGCGCTTCGGCCACGGCCTTGGCAGCGATGGCGGGCTTGAATCCCAGATTTTCCAGTGCCGACACAGCATCGGCGCTGTTCCCGCCGACAGGCGCGGCGACCATGCCGCCCGCCCCGGCCACGACCGGCATGCCGCCTGCCTTTTCCTTCAACTCGTTCACGATGCGGCCTGCCAGTTTCGGCCCCACGCCGTTCGCCCGCGCGACCATCGCGGCGTCTCCGCCCGCGCAGGCCTGCTGCAACTCCTCGGTCGAAAGCGCCGATAGAATGGCCAGCGCCACTTTCGACCCCACGCCCTGCACGCCGTGGAGCAGGCGGAACCAGTCCCGCTCTGCCCCTTTGGCAAAGCCGATCAGGCGCATGTCGTTCTCGCTTACTTGCAGGTCGGTATAGACCGTGCAGATCTCACCCTTCTCGCCCAGCGCCGATAAGGTGCGTGCCGAACAATGGACCAGATAGCCCACGCCGCCCACGTCGATGACGGCCCAATCCGTGCCGGTTTCGTCCAGCCTGCCTGCAAGTTTGGCGATCATGCTTGCTGCCTAGCGTTGTTTCTGCTTTGTTTCGAGGGGGGAACCGATTCAACCCACAAGCCTTCTGTAAAAGGGCCCGATGTGCACTGGCCCGATCCTCACAGTCAGGGCGAAAGGATGGCGACATGGCAGGCGGATGGTCGCGCGATGGCGCGGTGCAGGACCAGATCGACGATACGGTAAAGGATGCGGTCGCGGGGGCGCGGGCGCGCATGCCGGCGGGCGAAGGGCTGGAATATTGCGAGGAATGCGGCGAGCGTATTCCCGACAAACGGCGCGCGGCATTGCCCGGTGTGCGCACCTGCGTACCCTGCCAGACGCAGACAGACCGCACCATCCGCCACAGCGCGATCAACCGGCGCGGCAGCAAGGACAGCCAGTTGCGCTGATCCGTCTAAAGAATGCCGTTTCCGGTGCCGGAATACCCTCAGGCGATGCCGCGCTGCCTGCCGTCGGTTCCGTCGAACAGCGCCAGCACCGAACGGGCCTGCGCCTGCTTGGTAAATTCGCGCCGCGCCTTGCGGATCGTGCCCTGTGACAGGCGGGTGCGTTCGGCGTCGTCCGACAATTGCACCATGGCGTCGGCAAAGCCTTCGACATCTTCGAAATCGACCAGCAAGCCGTTATCGCCCTGCTCGATCTGGTCGAGCGCGCCGCCACCGGGCGTGCGGATCGGCACCAGACCGGTCGCCATGCCCTCAACCACGACCAGCCCGTACCCTTCCACCCGGCTGGGCAGGATAAAGGCATCGCTCGCCCAGTAATAGCTGAGCACATCGGTTTTGAACCCGTCAAAGCGGAACATGGCCTGGTCGCCATCGGATTGCAGCGCGTATTCGCGGATTTCCTGCTCTTCGGCGGCGGTGCCATTGCCGATCAGAATGGCTTTCAGCGGGCGGTCGATGCGGGTGGCGGCAAGGCGGGCGGATTGCACCAGAATGTCGATGCCCTTGTTCCAGCTGATCCGCCCGACTTGCAGGCAGACGAAATCGCGCGCTCCGATGCCCAGCCGCTCGCGCGCGCTGGCCCGTTCGGCCGGTGTCGGCGGGCGAAAGCGGGCCTCGTCGATGGCGCCGACGACCTTGCGGATGCGCCGCGCCGCCGGAGGGCATTCCGCGGCCAGCTGGGCGCGCGTTTCCTCGGACAATACGACGATCGCGTCCACTGCGCAGACCGACACCACGATCCGCGCGGGCAGCGACAGCGAGGCGCGGGTCTTGCCCACGATATCGGCCTTTCCGGCATGGAACGACGGGTGATAGGTCGCCACCACCGGCACGCGCGCCAGCAGCCGGATCGCCTTACCCCACATGATCATGCCCAGCCCGTGCACGTTCACGCTGTCGATCGCATGTTTGCGCATAAAGGCGCGGATCGTGCGCCATTGCGACCATGTCGGGCGTCCGGCGAGGTCGGGGATGCACAGCACATCGTCGCACAGGCGGTCCAATTGTCCCACGCGGTCGGCATCGGCACCGGCGGCGATCACGCGGCTGGTCACGAAATGGACCTTGCAGCCCTGTTCCCTCAATCCTGCGGCCAGCGTCATGCAATAGGAGAAGATCCCGTCATTGCAGTCGGTCTTGCGCATCAGGAACATGACGTTGCGGGCCTGCCGTGCGACGGGCAGGCGCGGCTTTGCCGTGCCGGCGACGGGCCGGCCCTTGGCCAAGGTGCTCATGACTTACCCCCGTAGTCATCATGCGCTGCCGCGACTCGAAACGGGCGGCGCGATGGGGGCAAGGATCACCCTCCCCATGGCGTTCGCGCAACAAGATTACGCAAGTGCAGCATGGGAATTTAGGGGGATGCGATGGTTAACGGCTGAAAACTATAGCGTTCTTGTCAGATGCGCATGCGCAATCGCGACGGCCAGAGCGTCGGCGGCGTCCGATCCGGCGATGGCAACGCCGGGAAGCAGCACCTTCAGCATCGCCTGAACCTGATTCTTGTCGGCGCCGCCCGTGCCGACGACCGACTTTTTCACGACCTTGGCGGAATGTTCGTGAACGGCAAGACCGGCCGTGCCGCAGGCCGCCAGCACTGCGCCGCGCGCATGGGCCAGTTTCAGCGTCGATTGCGGGTTCTTGTTGACGAACACTTCCTCGGCGGCGGCGACATCGGGGCAATGAACCCTGATCACCTCGGCCAGCGCCTGCTGCAATGCGGCAAGGCGAAACGACATCTCGTCCCTGCTGCTGGTCGGCACCTGCCCGTTGGCAATATGGCTGAGGCGCGATCCCGATTTGCGGATCACGCCCCAGCCGGTGCAGGTCAGCGAAGGGTCGAGGCCCAAGACGATCATCGGCGCCCTGTCATGCAAGGACCAGGAAACAGGGGCGGTCAGGCCCCGATCTTCTCCATGATCTCGTCCGAAACCTCGTAATTGCCCCAGACGGTCTGCACGTCGTCGTCGTCGTCCAGCGCGTCGACCAGCTTGAACAATGTGCCCGCGCTATCCTCGTCCACTTCGACGGTGATGTTGGGCTTCCATGCCAGCTTGACGTTCTCGGCCTCGCCCAGAACCTTTTCGAGGGCGCCCGCCACTTCGTGCAGCGCTTCCATCTGGGTCCAGATGGTGTGGCCGTCCTCGCTCGATTCGACATCGTCGGCACCAGCCTCGATCGCGGCTTCCAGCACCTTTTCCTCGTCACCGGCAGAGGCGGGATATTCGATCAGGCCCAGCCGTTCGAAGCCGTGGGCGACCGCGCCCGCGGTGCCCAGATTGCCGCCGTTCTTGCTGAACGCGGTGCGCACATTGGTGGCGGTGCGGTTGCGATTGTCGGTCAGCGCCTCGACGATCAGGGCCACGCCGCCCGGGCCATAGCCCTCATAGCGGATTTCCTCGTAATCGTCGCCTTCGTTCGCCGATGCCTTGTCGATGGCGCGCTGGATATTGTCCTTGGGCATCGACTGGGCCTTGGCGTTGTTCACGGCAAGGCGCAGGCGCGGGTTCATGTCGGGATCGGGCGTGCCCATCTTGGCGGCGACGGTGATCTCGCGCGACAGTTTCGAGAACATGGCAGAGCGCTTTTTGTCCTGCGCGCCCTTGCGATGCATGATGTTTTTGAATTTGGAATGGCCGGCCATTGCCGTTCTCGTCCTCGGGTCGTTTTGTCGGTAAGGCGCGCCCTTACAGCAGGGGAGAGGGGCAGGGCAAGCGCGGCGGTTCGCAGGATAGGGGCACCCTGCCTCGGTTGACAAAGGTGACATGCACCGCGCGGCCTGTCACCCGTTGCCAAGGCGCGGTTTCATGCGGCTTTGCGGCCCATTGGTTGACAGCTTGGCGGATCGGGGAGAATGCACGGAAGGAAAGAGCGTTTCCGGCCTGCGATGGCGGATTGTCCGTCAGTAGGAAAATAAAGGCCAGTAGGAAAATAAGGGCGCGATAAGGCAGGGGTTCCGGTTGCATGACCATCGGCAAGATCGACCATATCAATATCAGCACGACCGACCTTGCCGCGACGGTGGCGTTTTTCCGCGACATGCTGGGCCTGATCCCGACCGATCCGCCGGGCATGGACCCCGCGCTGAACAGCTGGATGATAAACGAAGAGGGCGAGGCGCTGGTCCATATCAACACGCGCGAGCATGAGCGCGAGGCAGGGCCGATCAACCATGTCGCCTTTGCCTGCACCGGCTATGACGACTATCTCGCCCGCCTGAAAAGCGCGGGATACGACGTGGCCGAAAGCGACCGCTGGGACGTGGCGAAACTGCGCCAGATTTTCGTATTCGGTCCGGAAGGGTCGAGGATCGAACTGAATTTTCGGGAGCCGCCTGCGAACTAGCTCGCAGAACTGATTCACCAAAGGCGGCGACCCGGCAGACGGTACCGAAGGTCCCTAGGCCGAAGCGGCCCGTTTGACGTAACAGCCAAAGCCGTCTCCGAACCACTGCCTAAAGCAGTTTCTGCCACCAGCTGACATCGCGCCAGTCTTCCAGCTTCCAGCCGACTTCGCGGTAGATGCCGACCTGTTCGAACCCGAAAGATCGGTGCAGCGCGATGCTGGGGTCGTTGGGCAGGGAAATCCCCGCAAAGGCGGCGTGATAGCGTTCCTTCAGCATGGGCATCAGCGCGGAATAGAGCGCGGTGCCGACACCGCGTCGCGCCATGGCGGGATCGACATAGACCGCCACGTCGCAGGACGAGCTATAGGCGTCGCGCGTGCGGTGGGGGCTGCCATAGGCATAGCCGATCACTGCCATGCCGCGCACCGCGACCAGCCAGCCATAGGTGCCGCCATAGGCGTTGATCCGCTTCAGCATCTCGCCCGCCGAAGGCGGTTCGGTTTCAAAGCTGATCCATGTATCGGTGACGAACGGGGCGTAGATCGCGGCGCAGGCGGCGGCATCGTCTGCCCGCGCGCGCCTGATACGGAAATCGGTCAAGCTGCTATCAGTCCAGAATAACGGCAGTGCCCGACACGCTGACCATCAGCATGGAGCCGTTCTGGCCCAGCACTTCGTAATCGATGTCGACGCCGATCACCCCGTTGCCGCCCAGCGACAAAGCCTCTTGCCGCATTTCAGCGAGGGCTTCCTTGCGCGCGCGGGCCAGCACTTCCTCGTACTTGCCCGAACGCCCGCCGACCAGATCGGTGATCGAGGCGAAGATGTCGCGGAACAGGTTCGCGCCGACGATCACCTCGCCCGTAACGATGCCCAGATAGTCGCGCACCGTGCGCCCTTCGACCACGGCGGTGGTGGTTACCAGCATGCCGCCGCCATCGCCGCGATTGCTCCAGGGATTTGCCATCGTTCCGGTCTCCTCATCCAACGGTCGCACCGGTTACTAGCCTGTCGCATGAATGTGACAAGCCACCGGCCCGACCAGAGGAATTGTGCCAGCGATCAGCCGATGCCCAGAGCCGCCTTATAGGTTTCGAGGATCAGCTCCATCTCGCGGCGGTCGTCGGCGTTCATCTTACGCAGGCGGACGATCTGGCGCATGATCTTGACGTCATAGCCCACGGCCTTGGCTTCGGCGTAAACGTCGCGGATGTCGTCGGCGATGCCCTTCTTCTCTTCTTCAAGGCGCTCGACGCGCTCGATCAGAAGGCGCAGGCGATCGTCGGTGGTTTCGGCTTCGGCCATCGGTCAGCTCCGGTGAGAATCGGTTGGGAGAATCGTAAAGAGCGGGCCTGATAGGCAGGGCGGCGCGCGGGGTGAAGATGCGCGCCCGCGAAAATTGTGCCGCGCGTGGATAAGTGGCGCATCAGGATGTGTATCAGGGCAGGGCGCTGCGCACCTTGTTGAGGGCAAGGCTGCTTTCCATCCGGTCCAGCTGTTCCTGTGTGGCCGGGGTCTGGTGGTTGGCCTTCCACTCTTCCATCGGCATGCCGTGGATCAGTTCGCGCGCCGCTGCCTTGTCGCCGGGAAAGCCCGCGTCCTGTATCCAGTCGGCCAGGCAATTGCGGCAGAACCCCGCCAGCCCCATCAGTTCGATATTCTGCGCATCGTGGCGATGGCGCAAATGGCGGACCAGCCGGCGGAAGGCGGCGGCGGCAACATCGTCGGGCAGCAGGTCAAGCTGGTCGGGATGCGGGGTATCGGGCATGAAATTCACTCCAGTTTCGCAATTCGCGTGCATCAGCCCGTATCATGGCTTGCGCCTGACCCGCATGGGCCATTAGGTGCAGGCTGAACCCGTCCTTCCCATAGCAATAATCGGGCAATCGACCTTGGCCAAAATCGAACCGCGCGACCGCAAGGTCAAGATCCTCGCCACGCTGGGCCCTGCCAGCGCCAATCCCGACATGATCGCCCGGCTGCACAAGGCGGGCGCCGATGCGTTCCGCATCAATATGAGCCATGCGGACCACGAGACGCATGCCAGGACCTTTGCCGCGATCCGCGAGTACGAGGCGAAGGTGGGCCAGCCCATCGGCATTCTGTGCGATCTGCAGGGGCCCAAGCTGCGCGTCGGCAAGTTCGATTGCGGACGCGCGGTGATCCCGCATGGCCGCCATTTCACGCTGGACCGCAATCCCGAACCGGGTGACGAGACGCGCGTGCAATTGCCGCATCCCGAATTGTTCGGCCTGCTGCAAAAGGGGCAGCGTCTGCTGCTCGACGATGGCAAGCTGCGGCTGCGCGTGATCCGCGCGGACGAGAACGAGATCCTGTGCAGCGCCGAGGTGGGCGGGGTGATTTCCGACCGCAAGGGCGTGAATATCCCCGATGCCGAAGTGCCGATCCCCGCGCTGACCGACAAGGATCGCCGCGATCTGGCGTTCGCGATCGAGCAAAAGGCCGACTGGATCGGCCTGTCCTTCGTTCAGCGGCCCGAGGATCTGGCCGAGGCCCGCCGCCTGATGGGCGGCTATGGCGCGCTGATGGCCAAGATCGAAAAACCGCTGGCCGTGCGCCATCTGGACGAGATTCTGGAGATGTCGGACGGGCTGATGGTCGCCCGCGGCGATCTGGGCGTGGAGCTTAATCCCGAAGAAGTCCCCCCGCTGCAAAAGCGCATCGTCCAGCAGGCGCGCAAGGCGGGCAAGCCTGTCGTCGTGGCGACGCAAATGCTGGAATCCATGATCGAAAGCCCCGCGCCGACCCGTGCGGAAGTGTCCGACGTCGCCAATGCGGTTTACGACGGGGCCGATGCGGTCATGCTGTCGGCCGAAACCGCCGCGGGCCAGTGGCCCGAGGAAGCCGTCACCATCATGCACCGCATCGCACGGCAGGTGGAACGCGACCCCGGCTATGACGAACGTATCTCGCTGGGCAAGGTCGAACCCGATGCGACCACCTCGGACGCCTTGGCAGAGGCTTGCGCGTCGATCGCCCGTGCATTGAAGATTTCGGCGATCAGCGTGTTCACCTCGTCGGGATCGTCGGCCCGCCGCGTGGCGCGCGAGAGGCCGCGCGTGCCGCTGCTGGTGCTGACCCCGTCGCTGATCACCGCGCGGCGCGTGGCATTGCTGTGGGGCGCGCATGCGGTGCGAACCAAGGATATCGGCAGTTTCGAAGAGATGATCGCCAAGGGCAAGCGCATGGCTCTGCGCCACGGTTTCGGCAGCGCGGGGGCAAAGCTGGTCGTGCTGGCGGGCGTGCCGTTCGGCAAGCCGGGGGCGACCAACCTTTTGCATGTGGTGACATTGCAGGGCGACGAGCTGGCGAAGCACAAGCCGGAAGGCGCGGCTTCTTGACGCGGGCTGGCGTGCGCCGCATTGCGCGGGCATGAAAACGCGCCTTTTCGTTTCCGACAATGCCGCCGCGGTCCACCCGCATGTGTGGGATGCGATGCGCGCCGCCGATGCGCCCGACATGCCCTATGACGGGGATGCGCTGTCGCAGGCGCTGGATGCGCGTTTTTCGGCCCTGTTCGGGCGCGAATGCGCGGTTGTCTGGACGGCGACCGGCACGGCGGCCAATGCGCTGGCGCTGGCCTGCCTGACCCCGCCCTATGGCGGGATCGTGTGCCATTACGACGCCCATGTCGAAGCGGACGAGGCAGGCGCCCCCGAATTCTTCACCCACGGGGCCAAGCTGATGCTGGCACAGGGCGAAGGGGCCAGGGTTACGCCCGCCACCATTGCCGCCGTGATCGACCCCATCCGCAGGGACGTGCACCGCGTTCAACCGGTGACGCTGGCGCTGACGCAGGCGACCGAGCAGGGCGAGGCCTATAAGCCCGACGAACTCGCCGACTTGACCGGTTTTGCGCGCGAAAGGGGCCTGCGCGTCCATCTGGACGGCGCGCGTTTCGCCAATGCGGTGGCGCATCTGGGCTGTTCGCCTGCCGATGCTGGCCCCGCCCATGGCATCGACAGCCTGAGCTTTGGCTTTATCAAGAACGGCGGGCTGGGGGCCGAGGCGCTGGTCCTGTTCGATCTGTCGCTGGCGGACGAATGCCGCCGCCGTCACAAGCGCGCGGGACAATTGCAGTCCAAGGGGCGCTATATGGCGGCGCAGCTTCACGCCATGCTTGACGACGATATCTGGCTGGAGAACGGCCGCGCGGCGAATCGTGCCGCGCAAACCATCGCCCGCGCCGCGCCCGACCGGCTGATCGGCAAGGTGCAGGCGAACGAGATATTCATGACGCTGTCGGCGGCGGAGCGCGGCGTTTTGCGCGAACAGGGCTTCGTCTTTTACGACTGGTCCGACACATCGGCCCGCTTTGTCACCGCGTGGAACACATCCGCCGGGGATGCGGGCGCGCTGGCGCAGGCGCTGGCAGCCCTATGACCGGCGCGTCAGGCGAAACGGCCGCGCCCTCGTTGCTGAAACGATGGGGGCCGTTCGTCCTTGTCACCCTGATCTGGAGCTCGACCTGGCTGGTCATCAAGGACCAGATCGGGCTGGGAACGCCCGGCTGGTCGATCGCGCTGCGCTTTGCCATCGCCACCGTTTGCATGTTCGCCCTGTGCGCCATTCGCGGCGATGGCTGGCGGCTGGAAAAGGGCTGGCTGCCGGTCGTCGCCATTGTCGGGCTGTGCCAGTTCATGGGCAATTTCCAGCTGGTCTATCGCGCCGAAATCTATCTGACATCGGGCATTGTCGCGGTGTTTTTCGCCCTGTTGCTGGTGCCCAATGCGATCCTTGCGCGGTTGGTGCTGGGGCAGCGCAGCTCTCCGCGTTTCGTGCTGGGATCGGCCATCGCGATTGCGGGCATCCTGCTGCTGTTCGTGCACGAATACCGCACCGCCGGGATCAGCGGCGGCGTGGTGGCCGGCATCGTGCTGGCCACGCTGGGCATGCTGGCCGCATCCATCGCCAATATCACGCAGGCGACCCCCGCCGCGCATCGCCAGCCCTTCATGCCCCTGCTGGCATGGTCGATGGCGCTGGGCACGATCGTCGATGCCGTCATGGCCTATGCGATGGAAGGGTGGCCGGTATGGCCCGACGGCTGGCGCTATTACGCGGGGGTAGGATATCTGGCCATCGTCGGTTCGGTGGCGACCTTCCCGCTCTATTTCGGGCTGGTGCGCACCATGGGCGCGGGCCATGCCGCCTATGTCGGGGTGGCGGTGCCGCCGATCGCCATGCTGCTGTCCACCGCGTTCGAGGGATACCGTTGGAGCGCGATGGCAGCGGGCGGCGTCGTGCTGGCGATGATCGGCCTGTTGATCGCGATGCGCACAAGGCCCAAGCCGCGCGGCGACGATGGCAAGGCCGAACCCCCGCTATCCGCCGAAACCGCGATCCGCGAAGCAGGCGAGTAACCCGTCGCGAAAAGTGGGAAAGCGCGGTTCCCAGCCCAGCACGCGCCTTGCCTTACCATTGGCGACGCGGCGGTTCTCGGCATAAAAGCCGCGCGCCATGGGCGACAGATCGGCCTGTTCCAGCGTTTGCATGGGGGGCGGGTTCACGCCCAGCAGGCGACAGGCTTCGACGATCACATCGTTCTGCGGGCAAGGCAGGTCGTCGGCCAGATTATAGGCACCGGCGGGTGCGTCCTGTTCCAGCGCCATCGCCACCCCTTGCGCGATATCGTCGACATGCACGCGGCTGAAAACCTGATCGGGAATGTCGATGCGACTGGCGCGCCCTTCGCGCACGCGGTCCAGCGCGCTGCGACCCGGTCCGTAAATGCCCGGCAGCCGGAACACCCGCGCGCCCAGCGCCAGCCATGCCGCATCCGCCTCGCTGCGGGCGGAACGCCGCCCCGTGCCCGTCGGCGCGCTTTCGTCGACCCATGCGCCGCCCGCATCGCCATATACGCCGGTGGAGGAGAGATAGCCGGTCCAGCCGGTAAAGCCCGCCAGCGCCTCTGCATAATTGTCCAGCACCGGATCGCCGCCGCTCTGCCGGTCGGGCGGGACGGAGGACAGCACCGCATCGACATGATCCAGTGCAAAGCGGATCGCATCGCGGTCGGCAAAATCCAGCCCGCCGTCGCGCCCCGTCGCCTCCACCGCCCAGCCAAGCGGTTCAAGCCGCGCCGCAATGCGTTTCGCCGTATAGCCAAGGCCAAAGATCAGGAGTCTCATACCCACTAGCTAGGGGCGGCTGGCCGCGCTGCGTAGGGGCAATCGGGCCGGTGGATGCGATTTTCCTGCGGATAGAGGGCGCACGGGTCAGAAACCCCTTGTGTAACGGCCTGCAAACCGCATCTAACACGAATTATGGATATCGCGCGCAACCCCACATCGATCCCCGGCAACCCCGAACTGGCCGACGCGGCTGTTGAACCTGCCGCCCCCGAAACGATCCGCCGTCTGGATTATACGCCGCCTGCATGGCTGGTCCCCGAAATCGCGCTGGATTTCGATCTGGGGGTGGAACTGACCAAGGTGCGCGCCACGCTGAAAGTGGAACGCAACCCCGATGCCGCCGCAGACCAGACGCTGCATCTGTGCGGCGATAATATCGCGGTGATGGAATTGCTGGTCGACGGCAAGCCTGCCGAGGGCTGGAGCATGAGCGGATCGAACCTGCTGCTGCCCTTGGCGGGAGAGCGGCACGAGGTGACGGTCGAAACGCATCTGCACCCCGCGACCAACAGCCAGCTGATGGGCCTGTTCGCATCGAACGGGATGCTGTGCACCCAGTGCGAGGCGGAGGGGTTCCGCCGGATCACATTCTTCCCCGACCGGCCCGATGTCATGTCGCGCTATACCGTCAGGATGAGCGGGCCGAAGGCGGAGTTTCCGATCCTGCTGTCGAACGGCGATTGCACGGCGAGCGGAGAGGGTGAGAACGGCACCCATTGGGCCGAATGGACCGATCCGTGGCCGAAACCGTCCTATCTGTTCGCGCTGGTCGCGGGCGATCTGGTGGCGCGCAAGGACACATTCACCACCATGAACGGGCGCAAGGTGGATCTGGCCGTCTGGGTCCGTCCGGGGGACGAGGATCGCACCGAACACGCGATGCGCTCCCTCATCAACTCGATGAAATGGGACGAGGAGGCGTTCGGCCGCGAATATGACCTCGACACGTTCAACATCGTTGCCGTGTCCGATTTCAACATGGGCGCGATGGAGAACAAGGGCCTCAACATCTTCAACACGCGCTATATCCTGGCCGATCCCGATACCGCCACAGACGGCGATTTCGACGCGGTCGAAGGCGTGGTCGGCCATGAATATTTCCATAACTGGTCGGGCAATCGCGTCACGTGCCGCGACTGGTTCCAGCTGAGCCTGAAAGAGGGCTTTACCGTGCTGCGCGACCAGATGTTCAGCGCCGACATGGGCAGCGAGCCGGTGAAACGGATCGAGGATGTGCGCATCCTGCGCGCCGCCCAGTTTCCGGAGGATTCGGGCCCGCTGGCGCATCCGATCCGGCCCGATTCCTATCAGGAAATCAGCAATTTCTATACCGCGACCGTCTATAACAAGGGCGCGGAAGTCATTCGCATGATGCACACCATGGCGGGTCCCGAACGCTTCCGCGCGGGCAGCGACCTGTATTTCGAACGCCATGACGGGGAGGCCGCGACCTGCGAGGATTTCGTCAAGGCGATGGAGGATGGCGCGGGGCTGGACCTGTCGCAATTCCGCCTGTGGTACGAACAGGCCGGCACGCCGCGCGTGACTGTCGCGATGAAGCATGACGCGGCGACCGGCACGGTCACGCTGGACGTGAAACAGCTGGTGCCGCCCACACCCGGCCAGCCGGTGAAGAAGCCGATGCCGATCCCGCTGAAGATCGCGCTGTTCGACCGCGATACCGGCAGCCATGACGGCGAACGCATGCTGAACATCACCAAAGCGGCGGAGAGCTTTACATTCGGCGGGTTCGCCAAACCCCCCGTGCTGTCCGCCAATCGCGGCTTTTCCGCGCCCATCCAGCTTGAGAGCGAGGCGACCGACGCCGACCTTCAATTCCTGGCGGCGAAGGATGACGACAGCTTTGCCCGTTACGAGGCTTTGCAGCAGCTGTTCACGCGCGAATTGCTCGGCGCGGTCGAAGGCGGGCCGGACGAGACGCGCCGCGCCGCGATTGTCGAGGCGATGGCCGCCGTGATCGACGATACGGCCATCGACGACATGATGCGCGGCGAGCTGCTGATGCTGCCCGCGATCAATTTCCTGATCGAGCTGGCCGCGCCCGCCGATCCGGTTGCCCTGCACGAAGCGCGCGAACGGTTGAAGGCCTATCTGGGTACGCGGCTGCGCGACCGGCTGACGGCGCTGCACGACCGTGCATCGACCATTCCCTATTCGCTGGAGGCGGACAGCCGCGGCGCGCGCAAGGTGAAGACGCAGGCGCTGATCCTGCTGGCCGCTGCGGATGTGGCGGAAACGGCAAAGCGGGCAGAGGCGCAATATCGCGCGGCGGACAATATGACCGACAGGCAGGGCGCGCTGGCCGTGATCTCGGGCCTCGACGTTCCGGCGCGGGGCGAGTTGCTGGCCGATTTCCATGCGCGATACGCGGGCAATGCGCTGGTGATCGACAAATGGTTCGCCATTCAGGCCAGCGCCCTGCGCAGCGACGTGCTCGACGCGGTAGAGGCATTGGCGGGTCACGAAGACTTCACCATGAAGAACCCGAACCGCGTGCGCGCGCTTTATATGACGATGGCGGGCAATCCCTCGGCCTTTCACGACGCCAGCGGGCGCGGCTATCGCATGATCGCCGATCTGGTGCTCGCTCTCGACCCGATCAACCCGCAGACGGCCGCGCGTTTCGTGCCGTGGCTGGGCCGCTGGCGCAAGATCGAGCCGGTGCGCGCCGAGCTGATGCGGGCAGAGCTGATGCGCATGGCGGCGGTCAGGTCCCTGTCCAAGGATGTGCGCGAACAGGTGACCAAGAGCCTCGACACAAGTGCCTGACATCATCACCGCCGCCCCGCTGGCGGGCGTGCCGCACGGCTTTCTGGGTCGGCGTGGCGGAGTGTCGGCGGGGCCCTATGCCTCGCTGAACGTGGGCACGGGCTCGCCCGACGATCCCGCTCTGGTCGAACGCAACCGGCGGATCGCGGGCGATGCCGTTCTTGCGGGGGCGGCACTGGCCACCGTCTATCAGGTGCATTCCGCGCTGTGCGAGACTGTGACCGCGCCATGGCCGTTGGACGCGCGGCCGCATGCCGATGCGATGGTCACCGACCGGCCCGGCGTGTTGCTGGGCATTCTGACAGCCGATTGCGCGCCGGTGCTGCTGGCCGACCGGCAGGCGGGCGTGGTCGGCGCGGCCCATGCCGGATGGAAAGGCGCGTTCGGCGGCGTGACCGACAGCACCATTGCCGCGATGGAGGCGCTGGGCGCCGACCGCAGCCGGATCGCCGCCGCCGTCGGCCCCTGCATCGCGCAGGCAAGTTACGAAGTGGACGATGGCTTCCTGAACCGCTTTGTCGAGGCGGACGGGACCAACGAGCATTTCTTCAAGCCCGGCAGACCCGGCCACCAGCAATTCGACCTTGCCGGCTATGTCGCCGCGCGCCTGGCGGCCGCGGGGGTCGGCACGGTGGCGATCACGGGGCACGACACGCTGGCGGACGAGGAGCGCTTCTTCTCCTATCGCCGCGCGACCTTGGCCGGAGAGGATAGTTACGGGCGGCAGATCAGTCTGATTGGAGTAACGAGCTAGTCTGGTCAGGCGTATCTCGCCGTGCCTTCCAAAAACGGATGCGAAGTCCGAACTTATGCAAGACCCAGCGTATGGCTATTACGAGCAGCGTGACGGGCACCAGCGCCGTAAGAATATAGATCAGGACGGCAACCGTTGTGCCCAATGTCGTGCCTATCGATCGCAGCGCGGTGACCACTGGCCGGGAGAAGCCCAACTGCGTTTCGCCGAACTCCGGCTGATACTCGATTTTAACGTCACTATAATGGATGCGGTTACGATCCCGCTTCAGTTTTGAGCGCGTCGCATCGATATCCTCGTTCACTTCGGCAATTGCCTGCTCTGCCTTGACGAGTTCAGCTGCCGAACCGGTGCTATTGCGCAGGACTGCGGTTAGTTTGTCGCGCAAAACAAGGCGAGATTGAAGCCGCGCCTCGGTATCGATGATGCTTTCTGACAGGTCCTCGCCGTCGCGCACAGAAGAGACAAGCTCGCCGCCAAGCTGCTCGACCGGTTCGATAAGCGCCTCTTTGAACGCTCCGGCTTGCGATGATGCAACTTGCAGTTTGACTTCGCCAAAACCGTCCCAGTCGCTATTGGCTTGGGAAATACGTAAAACGCGGCATTCAGGACCCATCGCTTCACACAGCGCTGAATGAGCTTGCTGCAATTCGGTAATACGGTCCTTGGCGATCCGAAAACCGAAACCGTAAGAATAGGCAATTTGCGTATCGCCGGTTGCTACGGTTTTTTGGTCAGCAACGGTGGTTGAACCGGTTTCGGTCGCATCTGTATGTACGATCGAAGACTGTGCATCCGGTGCATCTTCCCCGAACAGGTCTGGACCGGTTGCGAGGGCCTCGCGGAAGCCGAAACTGTTCGAGGGCATATCGCCATTCACAGGGTCGATTTCAGCGACGAGCGCCCGGGCGGAAGTGTCGGTTTCGGCTTCCCCGCAAGCTGCCAACAAAACGAGCGAAATCAATGCAAAAATGCGGCTTTTCATCCTGCCCCCAATTCCGATCAGCCATGCATATTTGCAGGTAAGGCCAAGTTTGCAAGCCGAACCGGCAGTCTGCCCCCCCCCTACAGCCCCCCGAACGCCTCCAGCATCCGCGCCCATGCCCGTTCCGCTTCCATCTCGGCATATTTCGGACTGTCGAGCACGGTCCAGCCGTGGTCGGCGGGATAGACAGTGATCTCGGCCTTGGCGCCGGCGGCCTCGGCGGCGGTTTGCAGCGCGTCTTTGGCGTCGGGCTGTTTCGCATCGTCGTCCTGCGAGATGCACACCAGATACATTGCGCCAGCCTGCATGATCCGGTGCGGGCTGGTCGGGGCGTCGGTGACCAGACCGCCGCCATGCATCGATGCAGCGGCCTTGACCCGTTCGGGCGCGGCGGCGGCGGCGTAAAAGGTCCACGAACCGGTCATGCAATGGCCGTTCGCACCGATCCCGCGCGATGTGTCCACCGCATCCTGCGCGTCGAGCCATGCGACAAAGGCCTTGCTGTCCGCCATCACCGCCTCGGGCGTGTTCTTTTCGCGCCACGGGCCGACCTTGGCAAAGCCTTCCTCGCCCATAAAGCTGGCGAAATCGGCAAATTGCTGGCCCTTGACCGACCGGTAATAGGGATTGGGATGCAGCACCGCATAGCCCGCCGCCGCGAGCCGCTGGGCCATTTGCTGCGAGGCGGGGCGAACGCCCGCAATATCGGGCCACATGATGATCGCGGGATGCGCGCCCTGTGCGGGGCGATAGAATGTCGCGTCCGCCGTGCCCGCAGGGGTTGCAATGGCGACTTCGCTGCGCAGCACGCCCGATGCGCCCGGAACACCATCGCCCGCCTGTGCCGGTTCACCGGCGGAGGTGCAGCCTGCCAGCACCGCCGCGCCGCCCAATGCGGCAAAGCTGCGGCGATTCATCGCGCCCGGTGATCGGGCCATATCGGCCAGCTGGCGTTCGTCGCACATCGTCAATCTCCTCGCACCTGTCCCGTCGGGCGCGAGAATAGGCGAGGGTCGGCCAGAAGCAACCGGCCTTTCGGAATTGCCTTACCGGCGGGAGAGGGCGGCCTCGCTCTCGTCCAGCAGGCTGGCGATGATGTCGGCGACGGGCTCCTCGGCCTTGACCATGCCGACCGACTGGCCCGCCATCAGCGACCCGTTCTCGATATCGCCGTCGATGACCGCGCGGCGCAGCGCGCCCGCCCAGTAATGTTCGATCTGCAATTGCGCCTCGATCATGGGGATGCCTTCGCCGTCGAGCAATTGCGCGACTTCGCGCTGCTTCGCGGTGAACGCCTCGGTCCCCTTGTTCTTCAGCGCGCGGACGGGGATGACGGGCAGGCGCGGATCGACCTGAACGCTTGCCACCGCATCGCGGGCACCGGCGCGGAAGAACGCCTTTTTGAAATCGGGATGCGCGATGCTTTCGGTGGCAGCGGCAAAGCGCGTTCCCAGCTGCACGCCCGCCGCGCCCATTTCCAGATAGCCTGCGATCGCCTCGCCCCGACCGATGCCGCCTGCGACGAAGACGAGGTGGTCATTCGCCAGTTCGGGCAGGAATTCCTGCGCCAGAACGCTGGTCGACACGGGGCCGATATGGCCGCCGGCCTCCATCCCCTCGATCACCATGGCATCCGCGCCCGAACGCAGCAGTTTCTTGGCCAGCGCCAGCGTGGGTGCGAAACAGATGACCTTGGCACCAGGCCCATGGGAGGATCCGGCCTTGATCGCCTCGACACTGCCCTTGGGCGGCAGGCCGCCTGCCAGCACGACATGGCCGACCGAATGTTTGGCACATACCTCGATCAGATCCATGATCTGCGGGTGCATGGTGATCAGGTTCACGCCGAAAGGCTTGCCGGTCATCGCCTTGGTCGCGGCGATCTCGGCGTCGAGCAATTCGGGTGTCATCGCGCCGCACGCGATCACGCCGAACCCGCCCGCATTGGAAATGGCCGAGACAAGGTTACGCTCTGAAACCCAGCTCATCGCGCCGCACAGGATCGCATATTCGCTGCCAAGGAATTCCGCACCGCGCGCCATCAGCGCCTGTGTTTTGGTGTGGCTGGTCATATGTCTCTTGCGTCCTTGCCTGCGGCGTAAAAGGGGTTGCGGGGCTTTAGGCAGGGCGCGGGCGATGGGCAAGGGTGATTGGGGGCAAGAGCCTGGTCGTACGGCGCAAGCCGATTCGGCTGGCAAGTTCCGGCAAAGCGGATAGAGTTGGCCAAAACAATAACAGGCCACGCGCCAAACACAGGAGAGCATGCCATGTTCGTCAAATTCACCGCCACGGACCGGGTGCCCGTCATCGTCAATGCCGCGCAGGTCACCTTTATCTCCGAGGTGGAGGAAGGCACCCGCATCCGCTTTTCCGAGAACCGCAGCGTGACCGTGGTGGAACCGCTGGCCGAGGTGATGGAGCGGCTGGATCACACCATGCAATTACCCGCCGGTTAGCGACCGCGGGCGAGCCGCCGGATCAGACGTTGCGATCCGCGGGCGTGCCCTTGCAGCCTGCCGCGATCACATACCATTCCGAACTGTCCTTGCGGCTGGCAGGCGGCTTGGCGTGTTTGACGCTGGTGAAATGGCGCTTCAGTACTGCCAGCAGGGCCGTATCGGTGCCGCCTGCAAAGACCTTGGCGACGAAAGTGCCCCCTTCGGCCAAGGTGCGGATCGCGAAATCGGCGGCGGCCTCGACCAGTCCCATGGTGCGCAAATGGTCGGTCTGTTTGTGGCCCACCGTATTCGCCGCCATGTCCGACAGCACCAGATCGGGCGCCTCGCCCAGCGCTTCCGTCAACATGTCGGGGGCGGCGTCGTCCATGAAATCCATCTGGAAAATGGTCACGCCGGGCAGCGGTTCGACTTCCAGCAGATCGATGCCGACGATCCTGGCCTGCGGGCATTTCTTGGCGACCAGCTGGCTCCACCCGCCCGGTGCAATGCCCAGATCGACCACCGCGCGCGTGCCTTTCAGCAGGCCGAATTTTTCGTCCAGCTCGGCCAGCTTGAACGCGGCGCGGCTGCGGTATCCTTCGGCCTTGGCCTTGGCGACATAAGGGTCGTTCAATTGCCGCGCCAGCCAGCGCGCGCTGCTGGCCGTGCGTTTCTTGTTGCTTTTCAGCTTCTGGCGGTCGCTTCCCGATCTGCTCATGCGCGTAGTCTCATGCCTGCGGGCCTTACAGCGGGTGTTCGCGGTGGGGAAGGGGCGGCCTTGAATGCCCATGGGTGCCGCCCATCAGCGACCGCAGGATGCCTTCGCGAATGCCGCGGTCGGCCACGCCCAGCCGCGTCGCGGGCCACAGGTCGAGGATGGTTTCAAGGATCGCACAGCCCGCCACCACCAGTTCGGCACGGTCGTGCCCGATACAGGGCAATTGCGCGCGCTGCCCCATGTCCATGCCCGAAAGCTGACTGGCGATGTCGCGCATCGCGCCGGCGGGCACGATCAGCCCGTCGACCGCCTGCCTGTCATATTGTTCCAGCCCCAGATGCACGCTGGCCAGCGTGGTCACCGTGCCGCTGGTGCCCAGCAGGCGGGGGCCGTTCTCGTTCTCCTCTCGCGGAATGTCGCGATGGGGGTCGAGCCGCGCCGAAAACTCGCTGAAACTGTCGGCCACCTGTTGGCGCATTGCGGCATAGCGGGCCAGTCGCGCCCCGTCGCTCTCGCCATCGGGGGCGGGGAAGCTTTCGGTCAGCGAAACGACGCCCCATGGCACCGATTGCCAGTCCATGATGCGCGGGACGACATCGCCCGTTTCGATCAGCACCAGCTCTGTCGATCCGCCGCCGATGTCGAAGATCATCGCGGGCCCTTCGCCGCGTTCCAGCAGGACGTGGCAGCCCAAAACGGCCAGTCGCGCCTCTTCCTGCGCGCTGATCACGTCGAGCACGATTCCCGTTTCCCGGCGCACACGGTCGATAAAATCCTGACCGTTGGCGGCGCGACGGCAAGCCTCGGTCGCGACGCTGCGTGCCAGATGCACATTGCGGCGGCGCAGTTTCTGCGAACAGACTTTCAACGCACCCAGCGCCCGCTCCATCGCCTCGTCCGACAGCCGCCCGCTTTGTGCCAGCCCTTCGCCCAGACGGACGACGCGGCTGAATGCGTCGATCACCATGAAATTCTCACCCTGCGCGCGGGCGATCAGCAGGCGGCAATTATTGGTGCCAAGATCGATCGCGGCATAGGCCTGCCGCGATGCGGGAGCCTGATGCAAAGGGGCAGCGTTTGCCGAACGCGCCGGTCGGGGCGCATCGGCAGAACGTCGTTCCGACGGCTGCTTGCCATTCTTGCGGGACGGTGCGCGGCCGTTCGGCCTGACATCTCTGCCTTTCGCGCCATCCCTGCTTTTTACGCCGGCAGCGGGACCCGATTTGCCCTTGCGGGCCTCTCTGTCCGGATCGGCGTGGGCACGGCGACGACCGCGCCTGCTGCGCCGATCCCCGTCATGCGATGCCGGCGGAAGCGATTCCGCCATGTTTCGTAACTTTCCAAATTCACATCGACCGCGCCGGTAAAGGGTGGCGCGGGGGACCTGAAACCGATGCTAACGGCCGCAATGCACGCTGGCAAGCGCGCCGGACGGTTGCAGCGAAACGCCGGACCGTTCGGGCCCTCGCGACGGACCGCGCTATTGGCGGCGCGACAGGGGGCCGGACGCACCAGAATCCCGGTTGACCCCGCGCCCACCCCGCGCTAATGGCCCGCCCTCTCGGCGCAAGCCCGATGATGCCCCGTCGTCTAATGGTAAGACTACGGACTCTGACTCCGTCAATTGAGGTTCGAATCCTCACGGGGCATCCAGCTTTCCTGAAATCGTTGAAAATCCGAGCCTTTCTGGGCCATCGTCGCGTGCGTGTGACACACAACTGTCGCACACGACCGTCTCCGATCATCACCTAACTGTCTCTGATCGTTCGGGAATCTCCGTCGCCAACTGTAGCACACGACTGTCGCACATTGGTTCTAATCATAAGTTTCGAGGGCTCTGGCGGCGGGGTGCCGTTTATCAATATCGGGTCAGGGTTCCTGTCGATCTCGTCTCGGTCATCGGACGCTCGCACATTAATCGTTCGTTGAAGACCACTTCATTGCGCGAAGCACAGCGTGCGATGATGGCAATTGGCCATGATCTCGAACGGTTCTTCGACAGTGCGCGTAGTGGCAACGCTAATGCGGGTGGGCTCAATGAGGCCGTTGAATTATCGCCGTCGATGTCCGCCCAATCACCCCCGCATGAAATCACGCTGCGCGAAGCGTATGATGCCTACCTTGCCGATCCATCGCGGCGAGCGTCGCCTAAATCGCTACTGGCTTATCAAACCGTTGGCGATGTGATCATGGCCCTCATCGGTCCCGATGTTCCCTTGCGGGCGATCACGCGCACGGTCTGTCGCGATCTGATGACCGACCTGACCAAACTTCCGCGCAATGCGAAAAAGCGATGGCCCAGCCTCGATGCCCGCCAAGCTATAGCCAGAGGCCAAAAGGAGCGTCTTCCCGCGGTCAGCATTGCCAACATCAACGGCCACCTGAACAAGTTCTGCGCGATGCTGAATTGGTCCGTTCGCGAGGAGTTGCTCGACAAGAACCCTGCTCTCGGCCTTCGCTTGCCAGACGCCGTTCAAGCGAAGGATAAGCGCAGGCCGTTCAGCGCGGAGCAACTCGGCCAGATTTTCCACGCACCGCTGTTCAGCGGCTGCGTGGACGACGAGCATGGCTACGCCAAGATTGGCCCCAATCGTCCCCGCCGCGCTCGATTTTGGGTGCCGCTTATAGGTCTTTTCACGGGCGCTCGGCTCAATGAAATCTGCCAGTTGGATACGCATGATGTCCGAAAAGTCGAGGAAATCTGGTTCTTCGTCGTCACTTTTCCAATAATCCCTATAGGTCAGTGTGATGCGCTGTCTAACTTATAGACGGGGTTAGACACGCCCTTCCCGTATGCCTTGCTCTCGGTGCGTTAACCCTCGTTAGTTCAGCGCGGTCAGCCGGTCCTTCCAGCGGTTGATCTGATCCGAGGGACCAGCCCATGCGGCTTCGCCAGAAAGCCTGGCTACGAACAGTCTGTCATTCCAGGCGAGACAGGATGGGAGCTTGTTGCGGACCTGAGCTGCAAAAGCAGACTCGATACGACCGTTTCGCTTGCTTGAATCCGCGACGCCCCATTTCAGGGGAAGCTTGCTTGCTATGGGGTCCGTAAGGCGACAGACACGTCAACCTTCTATATTTGAAGAAACGAATTTTCGAAGGATGCGCAAGGCTTGCAAAATTTGTCCGATGCCCAGCTGGTTGCCTCAGGGCCGCAACATTCTTCGCCATTGGTTTCCGTGGTCATTCCGATGTTCAACGCTGCGAGAACGATTGAACGCACGTTGGCGAGCGTACGAGAACAGACGCATCGCAATCTAGAAATTCTGATCGTCGATGACGGTTCCACAGATAACAGCCTTGCGATTGCCAAACGTCTAGCAGCGGACGACCAGCGCGTCAGGATCATATGCCAATCGAACAGAGGTGTTGCGAGCGCCCGGAACGCCGGGATTGCGGCATCGAGCGGTGCCTTCGTTGCCCCAGTTGACGCCGATGATCTCTGGCATCCTGAGAAGACAGCGTTGCAGTTGGCTGCAATGGCCGGACCTGACGGAGTGGATGACCCGTCTATCGGACTCGTCTACTGTTGGTATTCGATCATCGATGGTGACGATATTGTCCGAATCGATGATTGCCGAAGTACTGCTGAAGGCGATGCGCTCGAGGCGATGGCATCGCGCAACATCGTAGGCCACGGCAGCGGCGCCTTGATGCGTCGGGAAGCCGTGATACGGGCAGGCGGCTATGATACTTCGCTCAGGGAGCAAAATGGCGAGGGATGCGAAGACTATAAGCTCTATTTCCAGATTGCGGAGCATTATCGCTTCGCACTCGTGCGCCAATGCCTGGTCGGGTATCGCGAAACGCGTGAGAATATGTCGAGCGACCCACGGAAGGCCCTACGCTCGCGGGCTCTGTGCGTACCCGAACTTCTTGCCCGGCACCCTGACCTGGAGGCCAGGTTTCATCAGGGAAAGCTACGGATAATGCGCTTCATGCTCGGGCGGGCATTGCGCACCGGCAATGTGGGGGATGCGGCGTTTCTACTGTCTGGAATGCTGCGCACAGACCCTTTTCTGGCGCTGGCGAGCCTCGGCGAACTGGCCAAGGGCCTGTTCCGCAGAACGCTGCGGACAGGAACGATGCGAAGGCCATTTATATCGGAACTTCCGCACGATTGATTTGCTTCACCTATCCGTAAGTTCCCTGCACTTCAGAACGATATTTTCGTAAGAGACGAGACGGTCTAAGTGCGGATATCGGCAGGGCAACATCCGTTCAACGGGAAAACAGGTACTATGTTGAAGCGCGGGTTAAAGAGAACGGCACATGCACTTCTACCTAGGCCGTTCTATGACTGGCTGCTCAAACAATCGGGACGTTCCTATACGCCCCCTGTTGGTTCGGTGAAGTTTGGAGACTTTCGACGAACCGAGCCGGTCAGCCGCGATTATGGCTATAGCCGCGGACGTCCGATCGACCGCTATTATATCGAAAACTTTCTAGAGGTGCAGGGTGACCAGATCACAGGTCAGGTGCTGGAAATTGGCGAGCGCACCTACACCGAGATGTTCGGCAAGAATGTTGCGCAATCCGACATGCTGCATGTCAACGATGTGGAAGGCGCAACCTATGTCGACGATCTAACCTATGGTTCGTCCATCCCCAGTAATTGCTATGATTGCGTAATTCTGACGCAAACCTTGCACTTGATTTTCGACATGAAGGCTGCGCTGCGCACGATCTACCGGATACTTAAACCTGGTGGCGTCTTGCTTTGCACCGTGCCCGGCATAACCCAGGCCGCCGACGGGGACTGGAACGAATGCTGGTACTGGGCGCTAACCAGCAATTCGGCACGCAAGCTGACCGAGCAAGTCTTCCCGCGTGACAATGTCCAGATCGACTATTGGGGAAATGTGCTGGCCGCGACCAGCTTCCTGCAGGGACTTGCCGAAGAGGAGCTAACCCGTGCCGAACTGGATCTGGTCGATCCGGAGTATCAGGTCACCATTGCGATCACCGCTCGTCGCGGCGATGCTTCAATCGCGGTGGGGATGACGGACAAATGGGACTACAAGGGGCAGAGTAGCGCTCCATATGATGACGAGACGAGCTATAAGTTGGGAGTGGCATTTCTCGATGGCCACGGCGATATCGAGGATTGGGGGTGCGGAACCGCTTTTGCCAAGAAATTCGTGTCAGAAAGTGGCTACATCGGTGTGGACGGCAGCCAGAGCGATTTTGCCGACGTGAAGGCCGAATTGCAGGATTATCGTTCAAACGCTGACTGCATCTTCGTGCGCCACGTGCTGGAACACAACTGGGGCTGGCGGGCTATCTTGACCAATGCTCTGGCATCGTTCCAGAAGCGTATGGTATTAATCCTCTTCACTCCTATGGGAGAGAGTGAAATGCGCCTGGATGGCGACGGGCTTATTCCTGACCTGCAATTGCCGCGGAATGAGGTAGTGAGCTTTCTAGCAGGCTTTAAGGTGCACGAAGAGCAGATCCGTTCGGCAACGCAGTATGGCCAGGAAACGATCTTCTACATTGAGAAATAGCGCCGCCTTTCGCTACGCTCGGCAGGTAGTTCGCCCTGCGCGCCGCATCCTAAGCGGGAAGGGTGCTGCCAGCGCTGGCGTGCTGATGTACCACCGTGTCGCGAGCGAGCCACACGACCCGTGGAATCTATGCGTCAATCCGGACCGTTTCGCGGAACAAATGGAAGTGATTGCCCGCTTCGATGCGCGTATTGATCTTGCCGCACTGGCCCGCGCTGACGGCTATGACCGACAGGGCCGCCGCCTCGCCGTGACCTTCGACGACGGATATATCGACAATATCATTCGCGCTCTGCCAGTGATGGAGCAATTCGAGATCCCGGCAACTTTCTTTGTCGTGGCAGGAGCGCTGGGGCGAAACCGGGAATTCTGGTGGGACGGGTTGGAACGTGCGATCCTTTGGGCCGGATCGTTGCCCGACACGCTTGCGATCGATCTGTCGGGCCGGGTTTTCGAGTTCGAGCTAAAGAAAGAAGATGACTTCTTTCCTGAATGGCGGGCCGATCAACA
This sequence comes from Croceicoccus sp. Ery5, assembly GCF_020985325.1. Lineage (NCBI taxonomy): Bacteria > Pseudomonadati > Pseudomonadota > Alphaproteobacteria > Sphingomonadales > Erythrobacteraceae > Croceicoccus > Croceicoccus sp. Ery5. Next base: position 3,568,481 of record NZ_CP087587.1, on the reverse strand, counting down.
TGACGCGCAGACTTCGCGGCAAAAGCTGTTTCTGGCGCTCTGGGCCGAGATTGTGAAGCTGGCGCCCGACGAGCAGGATGATGCGGTCGATAGGCTGTTGGTTTGGGCCAAGAAGCCGATAGACGCCGCGCTCGACCGTGTTGCGGCCAGCGCCGAGGATATTGCGCGCCTTGCCGATCACCCGCTGATCCGCATCGGTAGCCATACGGTGAACCACGTCTCGTTGCCCGATCTCTCGGCAGGAACACAGTGTGACGAAATTGAACGTGGCCACGGGATTCTGGAGGAGCTTCTCGGACGAAGGATCGACCGATTCTGCTATCCTTATGGCCGCTATAACGACAGCGCGCGCCAAATTGTGAAGGGATTGAACGTCGATTTCGCCTGTACGTCGCGCGAAGGTGTCGTGACAAATCGCTCAGACCGACTTGCCCTGCCTCGCATGCAAGTATGCAATCTGGATGGCGAGTGCTTCACCCGGTGGCTGCAAAGCGAACACGGCCTGATTGCCGGACGGGCATCTGTGCACTAATGGACGAAGGCTCACTCGTTACCTGCGTTATGATCTTCCTCAATGGCGAAAAGTATATCGCCGAGGCCATCGACAGCATTCTCGCGCAAACCTACCGAAACTGGGAGTTGGTGCTGGTCGATGACGGGTCGACAGACGGTGCAACCTCGATCGCGCAGAACTATGCGCGGCGACACCCCGTCCGGGTCCGATATATCGACCATCCCGGGCACCAGAATCGCGGGATGAGCGCATCGCGCAACGCGGGGGTGCGGGCAGGACGGGGCCAATTCGTGTCTTTTCTCGATGCCGACGATGTCTGGCTTCCCGACAGGCTTGAGAAATTCATCAAGGTCGCAGGTCGTTTTCCCGAAGCCGGCATGATCTATGGCCCGACGCTTTACTGGTACAGCTGGGCTGAAGAGCGCGGCGTTGCTTCGCCGGTAGAAGGTCAGGCCGATTTCGTCGGCCATCTTGCCCTGCCGGTTGATCGCCTGATTCCGCCGCCCGTTGCGATGCGGCGCTTCCTGACTGCCATGGGTGGCTGCCTTCCGGGCATATGCAGCCTGCTGATCCGCCGCAATGCCTATGACGATATTGGCGGTTTCGAATCTGAATTCCGTGGGCTCTACGAGGATCAGGTCTTTCTATCGAAAATGACGCTGGCTTACCCGGTTGTCGTCATCGCTGAAGTGCTGGACAAATATCGCCAGCATTCCGAATCCTGCTGCTATCGCAGTGCCGAGTCTGGCGAATATCACGCCGACGACTACCATCCGGCCCGTTTCACCTATCTCGAATGGCTGCGGACATATTGCCGGACGAATGGCATTGCTGACGCAGTGATCGACCGAGAGATTCGAAGGCAGACGAGGCCCTATCGCTGGCCCATCATTATCCATGCGAGACGCTTTGCAACGAGGTTCGGAAAGAAGGGTAAGGCTTATTTGCAGCGCGTTCTACCCGCCCGGGTTACGCGGAGGGCGCAATCGGCGTTGGACCGGATGCGTGACAGGCGACGTGACCTACGTGCCCGGGAGCAAGCGGCCAGCGCGAAGGACGATTTCTAGGAACGCCCCTTATCCGCCCTCGACAGCCACCCGACGGCGGAACTCCTGCATCTTCACCATACTGGCAAAAAGTTCTCCAGCTTGCAGCAGTTGGTCGGGGGAGCCTTGCTCTACGACTTTACCATCACCGAGCACGACAACCCGGTCGGCCCGCATTGTTGCGCTGAGCCGGTGAGAGATGAGCACGATCGTCCGCTTGCCGTGGAGGCCTTCGATGACCTCGAGAATTTCATGTTCAGTCATGGCGTCGAGCGCATTGGTCGCTTCATCGAGGATGAGGATGCCATCGTCACGCAACAACGCGCGAGCGAGTTGGATCCTCTGCCGTTGGCCGCCCGACAGCAGGACACCCCGTGTACCGATCTGCGTATCGAGACCATAGGGTAGCGAGGCGATGAAATCATAAATCTGGGCAGCGCGCGTGGCCCGTTCGATGGCGGCATCGCTGGCATCCGGTTTGCCATAGGCGATATTCTCGCGCAGACTTCCCGAAATCAGGTCTGTGTCCTGACCTGCGATCGACAATCTGGACCGCCACCAGTCAAGGTCGAGTTCGTCAAGCGAAACCCCGTCGACGGTGACACGACCCTGATCTGGATCATGAAAGCGGAACAGCAAATTGGTCAGCGTCGATTTTCCCGCACCTGATGAGCCGACAATGGCCGTTGTCTGACCGAACGGAATTTCGAGCGTGAGCGCTTCGAGAGCATTGCGCCGCTCATTCGATTTCCCTGCGTAGGAAAACGACACACAGTCGAAACGTACGCCTTGCCTTAGCGCGGGCAGTTGCCTGCCGCCCCGGCTCCGGCCTGACCATTGGGGAAGGTCCAGCAAATTGGTCACCGCTTCTACCGAGGCAGTGAGCGTCTGAAGATGCGTGCGAGTCTCGTCGAATTGTTTCACATGCGGCTGTACCCGGTGCAGCAACGCAAGGAATGCGATGAGGGCCGCCCCGCTTACGCCGATGCCGATAGCCGCGAAGATAATGCCCGCGAAAATGATCGCATATAGTACCTCTTGAAGTCCCGATGCCAGATTGGCCAGATTGCCCACGCGCAGAGAAAGGCCAAACAGCCTGGTGGATGCCCTGTCATAGGCGCGCTGTGCATCGTTCTCCCGGCCGAAGGCGCGGATCATACGCATGCTGTCGAATAATTCGGTTGAACGATTGTAAAGATCCTCGCTCGCCTCGATCATTTGATGGCCCATGCGACGCATGCGCGCGTCGAACAGCCGGCGCAGAGTCGAAATGGCTGTCACCAGTACCGCGACCAACAAGGTTAGCTTCCAAGACAGGAAAAGCAGGATCGCGGTGAACGACAGCACCATGCAAAGATTGGTGAACAAGCCGAAGATACTGGTAATTGCATCAGTCGTGTTCCACGCTTCTCCGTCCAGCGTGTTGAGCAACTTGCCATTGTCATTGGTGCTAATGAACTGAAAGTCGGAACCAAGGAGGTTGGCAAAGATTCTCGACCGGATCTGATGGCTGATTGTTCCACTCATCCATGCGACGATGTATTGATCGCAGAACATCAACACGGACCGAACCGTCACCAGCCCCACGATCAGGCCAGCGATCAGGAACAACCGGTTATCGGGGCCGGCCAACAGGGCAAGACGATCGAGCATGCCAACCAGGCTGCCGGCATCGTCGGCGACAAAGCCCTGATTCTCGAAAATCGTGGTCAGCAGCGGAATGAGCAAGGTGATACTGAGTCCGTCCGCCACCGACGACAGAATGCTGATCACCACCAGAAGCAGGGATTGCACGGGATACTGGCGAGATGCCTGTGCTAGCCATCGAATGATCGACTTATTCATCTGGGAATGGCGCTCCGTTCAATCTCTCAGTTCCACGCTACATCAGACGCTCACAGCTTGTTTGAGTGATGTCTGGTCTGGCTTTCCGGCGATTTTCCCGAACGTCCGGCAGAATGCAATCGGCGCATCAGGTGACCTCCTCGGCCATGTTTGATGCGTCGTGACGCGAATGATACGAATTTTTGGTAGGTTCAGCATCTACCAATGCTGTGATAACGCAACATACAGTGACGTTTAGGCATGAAAAGCGTCTTGAATTTTGTCGGGGCGACGCAAATGACATTTGAAGCGCGAGGCTCTGTCGCAGTCATAATACCGACGTTCAATCACACCGCTTTTTTGGGCGCAGCCATCGAAAGTGTGCTTGCTCAAACGCGCCCCGCTGACGAGATTATCGTGATCGACGACGGCTCGCAGGATGATCCCACTGCAGTAGTTGCAGCCTATAAGGGTGTGCGGATCGTGCGGCAGGCCAATGCCGGTCTGGCCGCGGCGCGTAACAGGGGGATCGAGGAGACGCGATCAGCATCGCTCATGTTTCTCGATGCCGACGACAGGCTGAAACCCGATGCGATAGCGCTTTCTCTTCAGAGCCTGGGCAAGTCTCCCGGCGCGGCGTTTGCCTATGGAGGGTATGAACTGGTCTATCCGGGCAAGCTGCGGCGCCGAGCAAATTATCATCCCGTACACGAGGACGCTTTTCCAGCTTTCCTCCGCATCAATCCGGTCGGTATGCATGGCACTGTGATCTATCGACGCGAATGTCTCAATGCCGTTGGCGGATTCGATCCTTCGTTAAGGGCCTGCGAGGATCACGACCTCTACCTGCGGCTTGCCGCGCGATACAAGGTCGCCTGCCGGCCCGACGTGCTGGCAGAGTACTGGCACCATGGGGGCAATATGTCGCACGATCCGGTCACGATGCTGCGCTGGTCAGAGCGGGTTTTTGAAGCCCGACGCGGGGAGGCTGGCGCGGCTGGTCTACTGGCAGACCTCGAAGCGGGAAAGAACTGGGCACGCGACTTCTATATCGGCGTCTGGATCGGCCAGCTTCAAGCCGGCAGCTACCGGCAATCGGTCCGGCGTGGCGCGGCGCTCGCCAGCATGGCTCCCGCAACGATGTTTACGGTTTTGTGGAGCCGGTTGCACAAGAAGCTGAGCGGCGCGTGAACAAAGTGTCTGCGCCCTGATGGAGGATATCGCCTTGAGTTCGGCGTCGACGCAATCTTGCAGTGAGGGCTGAACCTCGTGGCACTTCGGCTGGCATTCGTTATCAATTCGATCGGGAGCGGCGGTGCGGAGCGCGTGCTGGACATCTTGTTGCGCAACCGCCCCGATTGGGCTGCTGATTTTGAAATCCATCTGATCATTCTCGATGAAGAACCGAAGATGCGGGCGATGGGCGAGGTCGACAAGGTTCACGTGCTCGACGGTCGCGGCAGCCTGCTGCGCAGCACCCGCCAATTGCACCGCCTGCTGGACGAGATCGCTCCCGATCTTGTCGTTTCTTTTTTGATCCGCGCAAGTCTGACGGCGGCCAGCTGGCGTTGGCGAAAAGGGTCGGCACCCGTCGTGGTCTGCGAGAGAATGCATACGAGCTCACATATTGCCGGCCGCTATGGCGCGATTAAAAGTTTGGCGCTGCGCGTGGCGATCAGGTTTTCCTATGGTTGGGCCGATCGTGTGCTGGCCGTGTCGCGCGGCGTCGCCGCGGACCTGGCGGAAAATTTTGCGGTACCCAAGGACCGCATTGCGATTGTTCCCAATCCCTACGATCCGAACGCAATTGCAGAAGCGGCAAAGGCGGAACCGGCGGTCGACCTGCCATCATCCTATATTGTCGCAGTGGGGCGTTTGGTGGCTGCAAAGGACTTTGCCGTACTGATCGAGGCTTTTGCCGATGCCCGGCCCCAACTCAAGGGATTGCAGCTGGTCATTTTGGGCGATGGGCCGGAGCGCGATGCGCTGACAGTGCAAATTCACCGATCCGGGCTGGAGGGGATGGTCCATCTGCCGGGTTATCTCGCCAATCCATTGTCGGCCATGGCGCGGGGGCAGTTTCTGGTTTCCGCTTCCCGCAATGAGGGGTTTCCCAACGTCATTGCGGAAGCGATGGCGCTGTCGCTGCCGGTCATTGCGACCGATTGCCCATCTGGACCTGCCGAACTGTTGCAGGGAAATGCAGGGGCGCCGGGTACGGTCGTCAAGGCGCGTGCAGGCTTGGTCGTGCCGATGGGCGACCGGCGCGCTATGTCATTGGCCATGGGCATGCTTGCTATGGATATGGAGCTTGCCGCGGAGCTGGCCCAGGCTGGCCGCAGGCGCATTGGCGATTTCCCGCAGGAAGAGGTCGTAGCGCAATATTGGAGCGTTTTCGGAGAATATCTCGGGAGAGCAGGGTGAATTTCCTGGACCACACTCAAGACATGGCATCCAGCTCTTCGAAAAGTGCTGCGTAATTATCGATCATACCGCCTAGATTGAAGCGTGAAAGCCATGCCTCGTCCAGATGAGGGCGGAACTCCTCGTAATCCGGCTGTGTCATGATGCGGGCAATCTTTGCAATATCTCCCACAGGGAAATAGCACTGATCGGGCAGACCGAACTCGCGATGCTGGGGCAGGTCGGAAAGAGCCATCGGGACGCCCGCGCTTAGTCCTTCGAGCACGACCAGCGCAAATCCTTCCATTTGCGATGGGTGCATGAAGAGTGCGGCGTTGCGGTAGAGATGGCCCAGCGCTTGCCCATAACGGGCACCTGCTAGAATGACCCCATTCTTTTGCAAGTCGCCAATGCCGCTCGCGCGCGCGGTGTCGCCAACCGTATTGCCCACAATGACGAGTGGCAGGGCATCGTGTCCTAGCGTTTGGCGCGCGTCGACAAGATCCTGAAATCTCTTGGTCTTATCGATCCGTCCGACGGCAAGAATGTACCGTCCGGGCTCAATTCCCAATTCGGCCAGTATGTCGCTCCTTTCTCCGTCGTCCAGGAAAGGCTGCGCCTCCACGCCGTGAATTATGGTATAGATTCGATCCGCAAATCGGGGATACCGCGCCGTAATATCGTCGAAGCTTGCCTGGCTGACGCAGACGACACGATGGGCGAAGCGGCAGCTGAGATATTCGCCAATCTTCAGACAGGAGGCAATGATCCAGTTCCACTTCGGTCGATCGTAATCGCGAGCATGTATCGTGACGATCACTTTCAACCCCAGCAACCTGACTAGCGGAGTCCATATCCCCGGACCGATCGAGTGAATGTGAACAATATTTGGGCGAAAGCTGTATCTCGCATGGAGAAGCGAAAACAGCGTGTGAAAGAATGCTTCCGCTGCCTTCATTCGAGGTGCCCAAAGGCTCTTGACCAAGAGGTTTTGCGCGTACGCGGCGGAAGGCTGATGATAGTCCGCACGCTCATAAACCCGGATTGTCCAATCAGGGCGTTTGCTTGCCAAAGATGGATAGAGATTGCGGCAATGGGTTTCGATTCCACCAACTATGTTGCCCATGCCCCGGAGGCCGACAACCGCAATGGATACCATTCTTAGGCTCCTCAACCCGTGCTGCGAGTTAGTCGGCAAATCGCAGATGCATCATCCTTCGAATGCGGCACTCTTTTAATATGGCGCATTAACTGTAGGCAGGACAATAAAGCACCGAAAGGCGTACCAAAATGGCAAGTTCGGTGGATACAGCATATTGATTGGTCCCTTGCGGTCGCGTTGGACCAATCCCCACACCAATGACGGCTGCGTGACGGTAATCCGGCAGGCTGACCCCGATCTGTCACTGATTTGTCCTAAGTCTGACGCAAATCCTGCCTAGAGGACCCGACCGGACATCAGGCTTCGGCCGATCGGAAGGGATCTTTACATCATGCATCATCGTATCGCGCTGCTCGCAGGGGCGGCCAGTGCCGTTATTGCCGCGGCGAGCCCCGCATTCGCGCAGGATCAGGCGGCGGAGGGCGAAATCGTCGTCACCGGCCAGCGCGCGCAGCAGGAACGCGGGATCGCGGCAAAGCGCGATGCGCTGGGCATTGTCGAGGTTGCCGCATCGGACAATATCGGCCGCCTTCCCGACCGCAACGTGGCCGAAGTGGTCGAACGCTTGCCCGGTGTGGGCGTGCAATACGATCAGGGCGAAGGGCGCTATGTCGCCATCCGCGGCATTCCGTCATCGCTGAACGGCTATGCGCTGAACGGCTTCGAAATCGGCAATCCCGACGGCAACACCCGCGCCCTGCCGCTCGACATCATCTCGGGCGCTTTGCTTAACCGGTTGGAAGTGACCAAGGTGCGCACGCCCGACCTGCTGGGGCAGGGGATTGGCGGCACGGTCAATCTGGTGCCGCAAACCGCGTTCGATTACGCCAAGCCCTTTATCGTTACCGGCAGCGCGCAACTGGGTTTTCAGGAACTGCGCGACGAGGATCATCCGGTGCAGGCCGACCTGACCGTGGGCGGCGTGTTCGGCAGCGAGGGGCAATTCGGCATCCTGCTGGGCGGCAGTTATTCCGACCGCACTTTCACCAGCTATGGCATCTATCCTGACGACTGGTTCGAGGTCGAGGGTGCGGCGCGTGGCGGCATGCCGACCAATATCAAATATACCGACTATCGCCTTAGCCGCGAACGGATCGGCGTGTCGGGATCGTTCGATTATCAGGGCGGCAATACCGATCTTTATCTGCGCGGCTTTTATTCGCGCTTTACCGAGGACGAGTATCGCCAGCGTTTCCGCCTCGACTTCTCGGACGGGGCGGTGTTCGACGCGGGCGGGCTGACCGGCACGTCGGACGATACCGAACAGCGCAGCGATCTGCGGCTGGAGTACAAGGAAAAATCGGTGCTGGTCGGCATGGCCGGCGGCGAAACGCGGCTGGGTGACATCACTATCGGCTATGGCGCAGCGCGCACCCATAACGAGGTGATCGAGCCGAACGACAGCTGGCAGTTCCGCGGCAATCCGGGCGATGTGACCTTTGACTTCACCGACCGGCTTTATACCGTCACGCCGGTCGACGGCTATCTCGCGCCCGCAGACCTGAGCTTTCGCAGCTATGGCCATCAGGACCAGTTCGGGGACGAGGATATCTGGCAGCTGCGCGCCGACGTTCAGTACGATCAGGCTTGGGGCTTTGCGAAATTCGGCGTGAATGCGCGGCTGACCGACAAGGGCTTCGACGACGAATCGGTCAGCTATGCGCGCAATGCCGCGCCCGACCGGTTTACGCTGGAGGGCTTGGCGGGCGACGATGTGATCGTCAGCCCCGGATCGAACCGCGATTACCTTGTCACGCCGACCATCGACGCAGATCTGATCCGCGCCTTTACCGATGCCAATCTTTCGGGCCCGCTGTTCGTTCTGGACGAGGAAGGCACGCTGGCCGATCAGGTCCTGTCGGATTACCAGCTGGATGAGGATGTGCTGTCGGCCTATGCGATGGCGAATATCGAATTCAGCGATGCGCTGGCGCTGACCATCGGTGCGCGGGTCGAACATACGAAGCTCGACATCACCGGCTATCGACTTGAGAACGAGGTCGATGTCGTGCCCGCCAGCGACAAGCGCGATTACACCAATGTGCTGCCCACCGCGATCCTGCGCGTGACGCCTGCCGACGATGTGGTCATGCGCCTGTCCTATTCGCGCAGCGTCGGGCGGCCCGATTATACCGACCTCTCGCCGGGCGGAGAAATGGGCTATGTCCAGCTCGACAATGGCAATTACGACGGTTCGCTGTCACTCGGCAATTCGGGGCTGGACCCCTATGTCGCCGACTCGCTCGACATGATTTTCGAATATTACTTCATGCGCGGCGGCCTGGTGTCGGCGGGCGTGTTCGCCAAATGGATCGACAATCCGATCTTCAACCGCAGCCTTACGCAGGAAAACGTCGAATTCGGCGGGCGCTTTTACGAAACGCTGGAATTCAGCCAGCCCGAAAACGCGTCGAGCGGCGAGATCATGGGTCTGGAACTGGCATGGCAGCAGCAGTTCACCTTCCTGCCCGGCCTGCTGTCGGGTCTGGGCGCGAATGCCAATGTCACCTTCCTCGACGGCAGCCTGAGTGTTCCCGGGCGCGGCAACACGCCCTTCCCCGAACAATCGGACCTGCTGTGGGGCTCGCAGATATTTTACCAATATGGTCCGGTCGAGGCCTCTGTCGGCTATCACCACACGGGCCGCGCGCTGATCGGCATCGCCGGCGATCCGGTCGAGGATCAGTATAACGACGATCTGCGGCGTCTGGATGCCAAGGTCTCGGTCGATATCGGCGATCATTTCACCGTGTTCGCACAGGGCCAGAACCTGACGGACGAACCGACGCGCCAGTATCAGGGCGGCATCCGCGACTGGGTGATCCAGCAGGAACGCTATGGCCGCGCCTATTGGCTGGGGGCATCGTTCCGCTATTGATCGCGGTCTGATCGCCGGTTGCCAGCCGGTGCAATCGAAGCATGGCCCAGCCCAATCGAGGCATGGCGCAGCCCGCGGCTCGCTGCTATGGGCGCGCCATGCTTACGATTGACGGCGTCACCGTCCGGCTTGGTGGCCGGCCCATCCTCGAACGTGCCAGTGCCTCGATCCCGCAGGGTGCGCGGGTCGGGCTGATCGGGCGCAATGGCGCGGGCAAGTCCACGCTGATGAAAGCGATCATCGGCGAGATCGAGCCCGACGACGGCGAGATCGCCAAGCCCAATCGCGCCCGCCTTGGCTATATCGCGCAGGAAGCGCCCAGCGGTACGACCACGCCGGAAGAGGCGGTGCTGGCCGCCGATACCGAACGCGCGCAATTGCTGGAGGAAGCCGAGACCTGCACCGACCCCGACCGGCTGGGCGACGTGCACGACCGGTTGCTCGCCATCGATGCCTATAGCGCGCCCGCGCGGGCGGCGAAGATCCTGTCGGGCCTTGGCTTTGACGAGGATATGCAAAAGCGCCCGCTCGACAGTTTTTCGGGCGGCTGGAAGATGCGCGTGGCGCTGGGCGCGTTGCTGTTTTCCGAGCCTGACGTGCTGCTGCTGGACGAGCCGTCGAACCACCTCGACCTTGAAGCGACCTTGTGGCTCGAAAATTTCCTCAAGGCCTATCCCGCGACCGTGCTGGTGATCAGCCACGAACGCGACCTGCTGAACAAGGTGGTCGATCACATCCTGCATCTGCAGGGCGGGCAATTGACGCTGTATCCGGGCGGTTACGACGCGTTCGAGAAACAGCGCGCCGAACGCGCCGCGCAGCTGGCCGCGGCCAAGGCCAATCAGGATGCGCAAAGGGCGCGGCTGGCCGATTATGTCGCGCGCAATTCGGCCCGCGCGTCGACCGCGAAGCAGGCGCAGTCGCGCGCCAAGATGCTGGCGAAAATGCAGCCCATCGCCGCGCTGATGGAAGACCCCTCGCTCAGCTTCGATTTCCCGTCGCCCGAAGAGCTGCGCTCCCCCATGATCACGCTCGACAATGCGGCCGTGGGGTATGAGGAAGGCAAGCCCGTCCTGCGCCGCCTTGGCCTGCGGATTGATGCGGACGACCGCATCGCCCTGCTGGGCAGGAACGGCAACGGCAAGACCACTTTCGCCCGCCTGCTGGCCGCGCAATTACAGCCGCAGGAAGGGGCGATGAACGCCTCTGGCAAGATGAAGGCGGGCTATTTCACCCAGTATCAGGTGGAGGAACTGCCCAGCGATTCCACCCCGCTGGAACTGATGACCCGCGCGATGGAGGGCAAGACCCCCGCCGCCGTGCGCGCGCAGCTGGGGCGGTTCGGCTTTTCGGGCAATCGCGCCACCGCGCAGGTCGAAACCTTATCGGGCGGCGAGCGTGCGCGGCTGGCGCTGGCGCTGATCACCCGCGACGCGCCGCATCTGCTGATCCTTGACGAGCCGACCAACCACCTTGATGTCGATGCGCGCGAGGCGCTGATACAGGCGCTCAACGATTATGCGGGGGCGGTCATTCTGATCAGCCACGACCGGCACATGGTGGAACTGACCGCCGACCGGCTGGTGCTGGTCGATGACGGCACGGCGCGCGAATATGCGGGCAGCATGGACGATTACATCGATTTCGTGCTGGGCCGGAACCAGCCGAAAGAGAAGAAGGCCTCCGCCACCAAGCCCGCTGCCAATTCGTCGAAATCGCGCGCGCAGGCGCGTTTCGTGAAATCGGAACTGGCCAAGGTCGAAAAGACGATGGCGAAGCTGCAGGGCCGGATCAGCGAGATCGACCGCGCCATGTATGAACCCGCCAATGCCGCCCCCGAATGGGCCGATCGCACGATGGGCGACCTGCTGGAACACCGCGCGCGTATTGCCGGAGAATTGCAGGGCGCCGAGGCCGAATGGCTGGCGCTGGGCGAGAAACTGGAAGAGGCCGAAGCGGCTTAGCCAGCCAGCGTCCAGCGCAATGTCTCGCCCGCGAAATAGGGCACCACGCAGGTTTCCCCGTCTCCCAGCGTGGCGGGGACGGGGTTGTCGGTGCGGGTCAGGGCGATCGTCCCTTCGTTCACCGGCAGTCCGTAGAATGCAGGTCCGTTGAGCGAGGCGAATGCCTCGAACCGGTCCAGCGCGCCTTCTTCGTCGAACACTTGCGCATAGGTTTCGATGGCAAAAGGCGCGTTGAAGATGCCCGCGCAGCCGCAGGCGTTTTCCTTGCGCCCGATTTCATGCGGCGCGCTGTCGGTGCCAAGGAAGAACTTCGCCGATCCCGAAACGCCCGCCTTGCGCACGGCCAGCCGGTGCTTTTCGCGCTTGGCGATGGGCAGGCAGTAATTGTGCGGGCGGATGCCGCCGACAAGGATCGCGTTGCGGTTGATGATCATGTGCTGCGGCGTGATGGTCGCGGCGATATTCGGCCCGCTGCCTTCGACGAAATCCACTGCCTCTGCCGTGGTGATATGTTCCAGCACGATCTTCAGCGCCGGATAATCGCGCGCCAGCGGGGCCAGCGTGCGTTCGATGAACACCGCCTCGCGGTCGAAGATATCGACGTCGCCATCGGTCACCTCGCCATGGATCAACAGCGGCATGCCGATGCGCTGCATGGTGTCCAGCACGCCGGTCAGCTTCATGATATCGGTGACGCCATGGGCCGAATTGGTGGTGGCATGCGCGGGATAAAGCTTGCACGCGGTAAACACACCGCTGGTAAAGCCGCGCTCTATTTCCGCCGGATCGATCCCGTCGGTCAGATAGCAGACCATCAGCGGGGTGAAATCCGTACCCGCGGGCAGCGCCGCCATGATCCTTTCGCGATAGGCCTGTGCAGCCGCGACCGTGGTGACCGGCGGGGTCAGATTGGGCATGATGATCGCCCGCCCGAACTGCCGCGCGGTATAGCCTGCCACGGCCTGCAACATCGCGCCGTCGCGCAAATGGACATGCCAGTCGTCGGGGCGGCGGATCGTGATCGTATCGGTCATGCCCCGTCCCCTAGCGGCTTGGCGCCTGCCCGTCGATGGGGTGAAAGCGGCAGGGCAGTTAGGCGATGAAGTCGGACGGGGTCAGGCGCACGGCGCACCCCTTTCGCAGGGTCACATTTTTGCTGCCCGCGCCTGCGCGGACAATGCGTGCGCCATCCAACTCGGGGAAAATCGTCGCGCTGGCCAGTCGTCCCTCCGCCCATACAAGGTCAAGCTTGCACGCGCCGCGCAAACGGATGCCTGTGATGCTCCCTTCCGGCCATGATGCGGGCAGCGCGGGCAACAGGGTGATGCGCGACCCGTCGCTTTGGGCCAGCATCTCGATGATCCCTGCCGCACCGCCGAAATTGCCGTCGATCTGGAACGGAGGATGCGCGTCGAACATATTGGGATAGGTGCGGCCCGGCGAAAGCAGATCGATCAGGATCTTGTGCGCGCGGGCCTTGTCGCGCAGCCGCGCCCACAAATTCAGCCGCCAGCCCAGCCCCCAGCCGGTCGCATCGTCGCCCCGCCGGTCCAGCGACACGCGCGCCGCCGCCGCCAGATCGGGCGTGTCGACCGGATTGATCTGAAGGCCGGGGTACAGGGCATAGAGGTGCGAGACATGGCGGTGGTGCGGATCGGGGGCATCCGCGTCCCAGTCGAACTGCCATTCCTGCAATTGCCCGCCCTTGCCGATGCGGTCGGGCGGCAGGCGCCTTGCCATGGCCTCCATCTCTTTCGCCAATGCCTCGTCGCGGCGCAAATGGCGGGCGGCGGCGGCGGTGCGCGCGAACAGGTCGCGCAGAATCTGGCTGTCCATCGCGGGCCCGGCGCACAATGTGCTGCCATGTCCATGGTCGTTTTCCGGCGAATTCGACGGATTGGTCACCATGAACCCCGTGCGCGGATCGGGGACCAGCGTGTCGAGGAAAAAGCGTGCCGATCCCGCCATCAGCGGGAAGATGCGGCGCAGATAAGCGTCGTCGCGCAGATAGTCCCAATGGTCCCATAATTGCACCGCCAGCCATGCGCCGCCCGTGGGCCACAGGCCGGTGCGCGCATGATCGATGGGGCCGGATGCGCGCCACAGATCGGTGTTGTGATGGGCCACCCACCCGCGTGCGCCATACATGTCGCGCGCGGTTTTCGCGCCCGAGATGGCCAGTTGCTCGACCAGATCGACCAAAGGTTCGAAACATTCGGGCAGATCCGCCGACTGGGCGGGCCAGTAATTCATCTCGGTATTGATGTTGATCGTATATTTCGACTGCCACGGCGGCTGGTTATTGTCGTTCCAGATGCCTTGCAGATTGGCGGGCTGCGTGCCGGGGCGGGAGCTGGAAATCAGCAGATAGCGCCCGAACTGGAAATAGAGCGCGGCAAGCGACGGGTCCTCGCCATTGGCGGCATGTTCCAGCCGCTGGTCGGTGGGGCGAGTGGCGCGCGATCCCTGCGGCAGGGTGAGGGACACGCGGCGGAACAGGCGGCGGTGTTCGTCGACATGGGCGCGGCGCAAATCCTCCAGCGACAGGCCCTGTGCGGCGCGCAGCCGCGTGGCGACGATGGCATCGGGATCGCCCGACACATCGCCCGGAGCGACAAAGCTTGTCGCGGCGGCAAGGCGCAGTTCGATGCGCTGGGCGCCGCGGATTTGCAGTACGGGGTCAAAGGCGCGGATCGTGCCGCCATGCGCCAGCGCCTGACCCTGCGCGGTAAAGCGCAGGCCGCCCGGAATGCCGCGATCCTCGTTATTTTCACCCCGCATGGCGATCAGGCCGCTGTCGCCTTCATTGTCGCGGGCGGTAATCTTTGCGCGCTGGCCGGTGGCGAGCGCGATATCGGCAGACAGCGGCGCGCCATCGGCATGGATCGCCATCACCAGCATCTGGTGAACCGGCGATATGAATATCTCGCGCGTATAGGACACGCCGCCTGACGTGAACCGCGTCACCGCCGTCGCGCTGTCGAGATCGAGCGAACGGCGATAATCGCTGGCCGATGTCTCGTTCACGTCGGTCAGGTCAACGAACAGATCGCCCAGATCCTGAAACGCCATTTCGCGCATCGGCACGGCCTGAACCTCGGCATCGGCCAGCGCCTCCGCCTCGGCATAGCGGCCCGCGAAGATCAGTTCGCGGATGCGCGGCAGGGCGGCCTTTGCCCGGGGGTTCACATTGCCATAGGGGCTGCCGGACCAGAGCGTATCCTCGTTCAGTTGCAGCCGTTCGCGCTTGATCCCGCCGAACACCATCGCGCCCAGCGATCCGTTGCCCAGCGGCAGCGCCTCGGTCCATTCGCGGGCGGGCTGGTTATACCACAGCAGCGGCGCGGCGGTCCGGGTCGGGCCGGCGGTGCTGTCCTGCTCCTGCGCGGCGGCGAAACCGGCGCGCGACAGCAGCGCGGCCGTCATCCCCGCCTGCAACAGGCCCCTGCGGCTGAGATCCATCGCATCCAATCCCCATTTGTCATATGTCAGATAACAGCTTTCATATTTGCCAGTCAGAAGCAAGCAGGGATATCGGAGTGGCGGATGACAGAACCGTCGCCACGCGCTACTATGCGCGGTGTCGATGTCAGGAGAATGCATGTCCGCCGCCGCCCCCAAGCTTTACCGCGCGATCATCGATGAATTGCGTGCAGAGATTGTCAGCGGCAAATACCGGCCCGGCGACCGCCTGCCGCCCGAGCGCGAACTGGTGGAGCGGTTCGACGTCAGCCGGTTGACCCTGCGCGAGGCGATTATCGGCATGGAAATCATGGGGCTGGTCGAGGCGCGTCGCGGTTCGGGCGTCTATGTGATCGAACAGGCGGACGATCGCTTTGCCACTTCCGAACTCGACATCGGGGCCTTTGAACTGACCGAGGCGCGCCGCATGGTCGAGGGTGAGGCTGCCGCACTGGCTGCGATCAATGCACAGGCAGACGATATCGCGGAATTGCGCGAGATTCTGGACCGCATGATCGCCGAGAACCGCGAGGAAATGCACGACGAGATTGCCGATCGCGAATTCCATATGCGGATCGCGCAGACCACCGGCAATGACGCCATCGTGCTGGTGGTCGAAACCTTGTGGGACGTGCGTCACCGGTCGCCCCTGTGCGAAAACATGCTGGAAAAATCGCGCCGGTCGGGCGTGAAGCCGCGCATCGACGACCATCGCGCGATCATCGATGCCATTGCCGATGGCGATGCCGCCGCCGCGCGCAAGGCAATGCGCGATCATCTGGGCCGCGTGGTCGAAAACCTGCTTGTCGCGACCGAGATGGAAGCGATGGAGCGGGTGAAGGCCGAGGCCGCCGAATTGCGCGACCGCGCCCGCCGCTTCGCCGCGATGTAGGCGGGGCGCAAAAACGCAGTGCAGGCCATGCGGGCTTGCGTCGCGAATATATCTGTGCAACCTGTCTGATAACATTGGCCGGACCACCGGCCTCCATCATGTTTCGGAGATAGAGGTGCCCCAGGCAACAAGCGGCCAGCCCATCGCGGCGAATGAAAGCGGTGCGGCCAAGGCGACCATCCGTGCCGCGCGCGTGATCGTGACATGCCCCGGTCGCAATTTCGTGACGCTGAAGATCGAGACCGATCAGGGCGTTTATGGGATTGGCGATGCCACGCTGAACGGACGCGAACTGTCGGTCGCCGCCTATCTCAACGATCATGTCATTCCCAATCTGATCGGCCGCGATGCCCAACGGATCGAGGATATATGGCAATTCCTGTATCGCGGCGGATACTGGTCGCGCGGGGCCGTGGCGATGACGGCGATCGCCGCCGTTGATACCGCGCTGTGGGACATCAAGGCCAAGATGGCGGGCATGCCGCTTTACCAGTTGCTGGGCGGGCGTTCGCGTGATGGCGTGCTGGTTTACGGCCACGCCAATGGCGAGGATATCGAACATACGGTCGATCAGGTCGGTGCCTATATCGACATGGGCTATCGCGCGGTGCGCGCGCAAAGCGGCATTCCGGGCGTCAAGGGCGCCTATGGCGTAGGGCGCGGCGACCTGTATTACGAACCCGCGGACGCGACCCTGCCGACCGAGACCTTGTGGTGCACCACCAGCTATCTGAACCATGCGCCCAGGCTGTTCCGGAAACTGCGCGATGTGCATGGCCCCGACATCGAATTGCTGCACGACGTTCACCACCGCCTTTCCCCGATCGAGGCGGCGCGATTGGGCAAGTCGCTGGAACCGTTCCGCCTGTTCTGGATGGAGGACGCGACCCCCGCCGATAATCAGGACGCGTTCCGCCTGATCCGCCAGCACACCACCACGCCGCTGGCGGTGGGCGAAATCTTCGCCTCTATCGCCGATTGCCGCACTTTGATCGAAGAACAGCTGATCGACTATATCCGCGCCACGGTCGTGCATGCGGGCGGGATCACCCATTTGCGGCGGATCGCCGATCTGGCGGGGCTGTACCAGATCCGAACCGGCTGTCACGGAGCGACCGATCTGTCGCCCGTATGCATGGGCGCGGCGCTGCATTTCGACACATGGGTGCCCAATTTCGGCATTCAGGAATATATGCGCCACACGCCCGAAACCGATGCGGTGTTTCCGCACGACTATCATTTCGCCGACGGCTATCTACACGCGGGCGAAACGCCGGGCCATGGTGTTGACATCGACGAGGAGCTGGCCGCCAAATACGAATATCAGCCCCGCCAGTTGCCCGTGGCGCGCCTGCGGGACGGTACGCTGTGGAACTGGTGAAGGCGCAATATGCCCGTCGTCTGACCCTTGCCCTTGCCGCCGTGCTGGCGGTGCTGCTGAGCCCGCTGACGGCGCAGGCACGCAGCGAGCAGGTGATCGAGGGGGCGTGGCGTTCGATCCTGTTCGAAACCGGACCCGAAGGCGGCGTGGCCGCCGATGCCGATATCGCGTTCCAGCAAGCCGGATTCGACGATAGCGACTGGCAACGCGTGGAAGTCCCGCACAACTGGCAGGGCTATGCCTATGCGCGGCAGGTACGCAACGGGTCGCTGCATGGCAGCGCGCTTTATCGCAAGGTGCTGACCCTTGCGGCCCCCGCCGCGGACGAACGGATCGCGCTGCGTTTCGAGGGGGTCAGCGCCTATGCCACCGTCTGGCTGAACGGCATTCCGGTCGGGCGGCACGGCGGCGGGCTGGTCGGTTTTACGCTGGATGTGACCGATGCAGTGCGCGACGGGGCAAACCTGCTGGCGGTGCGCGCCGACATGCCCAAGGGGATCGATGATCTGCCATGGGCGCCCGGCGACGATCAGCCGGAAAACGGCTTTTCCGAAGGCTCGCAACCCTTGGGCATTTTCCGGCCGGTCCATGTGGTGCGCACCAATGCGCTGCATATCGCGCCTTTCGGCATTTACGCATGGGGCGGGCTGGACGACATCGACGCGCAATCGGCGCGACTGACCGCGCGGACAGAAATTGCCAATGCATCGGGCCGGTCGCGCGAATTTACCGTGCTGGCACAGATGATCGCGCCCGATGGCACGGTCGCGGCGGAAACCCGATCGCGCCGAACTCTGGCGGCAGGGGCGGTGGGGCAGTTCGAAATGGCGCTGCCTGCCATCGCCAATCCGCAATTATGGTCGCCCGACCGTCCGGTGCTCTATCGCCTGCGGTCCAGCATCATGGCCGATGGCAGGCTGATCGACCGGCAGGAAACCGATTATGGCATCCGCACCGCCGAATTGCGCGCCGATGCGGCGGGCGGGCGGCGGCTGTTCGTCAACGGCCAGCCGGTGTTCCTGCGCGGCGTGGCCGAATATGAACATCTGCTCGGCAATTCGCATGCCTTTACCGGGGCGCAGGTCGATGCGCGCATCGAACAGGCAAAGGCAGCGGGCTTTAATGCGTTCCGCGACGCGCATGTGCCGCATAATCTGCGCTATGGCGACAAGATCGCTGCCGAAGGGCTGATGTGGTGGCCGCAATTCAGCGCGCATAACTGGTTCGACAATCCCGCCTATCGTGCCAATTTCAAACGACTGCTGGCGCAATGGGTGCGCGAACGGCGCAATAATCCCGCCAATTTCATGTGGGGCCTGCAGAACGAGAGCCAGATCCCCGCCGAATTCGCGCAGGAAGCCATGGCGATCATCCGCGCGCTCGATCCCACCGCCTCGGTCCAGCGGCTGATTGTCACCTGTAACGGGGGCGAGGGGACCGACTGGAACGTGCCGCAGAACTGGTCGGGTACCTATGGGGGCGATCCCGACCAGTATGCCGCAGAACTGGCGAAACAGGGGCTGGTCGGTGAATATGGCGCATGGCGCTCGCTGGGCCTGCATGGCGAGGCATCGGACGATCCCGACGTCTGGACCGAGAATCGCATGGCCGCACTGATGCAGAAAAAGGCGCGGCTGGCCGATAGCGTCGCGGACCGTGCGGTCGGGCATTTCCAATGGCTGCTGACCACCCATGAGAACCCTGGTCGCCCGATGCGCGGCGACGGCACGCAGATTTTCGACGGCATCCGGCCGCTCGACCATGTCGGCCCTGCCAATAACAAGGGGCTGATGACCCTGTGGGGCGAGCCGATCGATGCGTTCTATATGTATCGCGCGCGGCAGGTGGCGGGCAGCGCGCAGCCCTTTGCCTATATCGTGTCGCACACATGGCCCGACCGCTGGACCGGCCCCGACATCAAATCGGGGATCGAGGTCTATTCCAATTGCGATACGGTGGAACTGTTCAACGATGCGTCGGGCAGTCTTTCGCTGGGGCGTCGGCGGCCCGATGCGGACCAGCGCTTTGTCTGGAACGGCGTGGCCGTCAGCTATAATGTGTTGTTGGCGCGCTGTTTCATGGGCGGGAAAGCCGTGCACGAAGACCTCGTGGTGCTGAACAATCTGCCGGCCGCGCCCGATGCGGCTGCGTTGGTGCGCGATCCCGCGCCGGTCACCGCGGCCGAGGCGGGGCGGCACTATCTCTATCGCGTCAATGCGGGCGGCAAGGGTTTTGCCGATGCCGACGGGCAGCTGTGGCAGGGCGACCGCCACTTTGTCGAGGGCGCAGACTGGGGCTGGACCAGCTGGGCCGACCGGTGGAGCGCCATCGAACCCGCGCTGGGCAGCAGGCGGATAACGCATGATCCGGTCGAAGGCGCGCGCGAACAGGCCCTGTTCCAAAGCTTCCGCTATGGCCGCGGGGATCTGCGCTACCGATTTGCCGTGCCTGACGGGCGCTATCGCGTGACGCTGTATTTCGTGGAGCCATGGTACGGGCGTGCCGCCATCGATGCGCGCGGATGGCGCCGGTTCGATGTTGCCGTGAATGACCGTGTGGCGATCCGCGAACTGGATATTTTTGCGGAGGCGGGTTTCGGACACGCACTGGTCAGGACGGTCGATGCCGACATAACCGGCGGCTGGCTGACCGTGCATTTCCCGCGCGTGGCGGCAGGGCAGGCGATCCTGTCGGGCATTGCCATTTCATCGGACCGCGCGGGGACCAATGCGCAGCCGCTGGCCTCCGCTCCGCAGGGCACCCATCTGATCTCATCGGTGGCGGGCGGCGTGGCGACGCGCTTTCTGGACAATGGCGATCCTGTGTTCGCATCGGGGGCGGAACGCTGGACCGGCCTGCCCTTTACCCTGCTCGACCGCGATTTCGTGCAGCCCGACCGTGCCGGCACGGCCAGCGCCAGCGTGACTCTGCGTATCCGTAGCGAGCTTTATCTTGCGCTGAGGACGGGCGAGGCGGCACCGCGGGGCTGGCAGGAAGGCGAGCTTGGTGCCGCCATGGCGCGGGTTGGCGGGAATGGCACAACCATCACCCCGTTGCGCTTTGTCATGCGCACGGCGGAAGCGGGCGAGACGGTGGCGCTGCCATCGGACAAGCCGCTGATCGTAAAGCGCCTGCTGCCATCTCCCTATGCGCCAGGTAATTTCACCTTTGCCAAGAACAGGGGCCTGCACGAAGCCGAAAGCGAAAAGGCCGAGCGCCGGAATGCGGGGATCGCCAGCGTGGTGCAAGGCTATGGCGGTCAGGGCTATGCCGTCATGGGCGCGGGCGAGGCGGGGATCGAGTGGGATGTCAGCACCGGCATCGCGGGCAAGCACGGCTTCCGCCTGCGCTATCAATTGCCCGAAGGTGCGGCGGCGCGCAGCGCGACATTGGTGCTGCGCGACAGCAGCGGCATCGACATGGCGCGCGTGACGCTGGAGCTGACTGCGGGCGAGGGATGGCAGGAGGCCGATGGCTCGACTGCTTCTGCCGTGAATGCGGGCGATTACCGCCTGCGGCTGACCGTACCCGAAGGCGATGGCCTGCTGGTCGATTCCGTCACCATGGATTGACGGCTTCGGCCAGCGTCCCACGGGCCAGCGTCCCACGGGCAATCGTGCCGTGCCATTCCCGCGCCGGCCAAATATATCAGATATATTGTTGGCGCTTTTGCGGCCAATCGTTGCGATTGGTCTAAAAACTGCCTTGACTAATATGTCAGAACACATAACGCGTAAGACATAATATCTTTTGGCGCACATCAAGAATGCGCCGGTCTATCCGGGAGAGAAATGTGTCTGACAAGATGCGACTGATGACGTCGAGCGCGTTGCTGGCCATGGGCCTTGCCCTGTCGCAAGGGGGTTTTTCGCAAACGGCGCTTGCCCAGGATGCCGCCCCTGCTGGCGAGGGGGACGGGTCCGAGATCGTCGTCACCGGCCTTCGCGCATCGTTGCAGAACACGGCGTCGACCAAGCGCAATTCCAACCAGATACAGGATTCGATCCTGGCCGAGGATATCGGCAAGCTGCCCGACACCAATATCGCCGAAACGCTGCAGCGTATTCCCGGCGTCCAGATTTCGCGCAATACGCGCGGCGAGGGCAATGCCTATGTCGTCCATGGGCTGAAGCAGGTGATGACCACGGTGAACGGCCGCCAGCTGTTCGGCACCACCAACCGCACTGCGCTGCTCCTCGATTACTCCGCCGATATCCTGTCGGGCGTCGATGTGTTCAAGACCGCCACATCCGACCAGATCGAGGGCGGGCTGGGCGGGCTGGTCAATATCCACACGGCCCACCCGTTCGATTTCGACGGCCTGCATGTCGCGGGCACCGGCTCGCTTGCCTATTCGGAATTTCAGGACAAGGTGGGGCCGCGCATTTCCGGCGTGGTGTCGAACCGCTGGAGCACCGGCGCGGGCGAATTCGGCCTGCTGCTGGGCGGGCAATATGAACGCTATTACTCGGCGGGCTATCAGGCATCGACCAACGGCTATGCCGACAATACCACCCTGTTCGATGTGGACGGCGACGGTTCCACCGGCGGAGAGGGCGATGTCGTCACCCTGCCGGGTCAGGTGCGCATGCGCTATGAAACCGGCGACCGCGAACGCTCCGCACTTTATGGCGCGGCGCAATGGGCGCCCAACGATACGCTGACGATCCATGCCGACGCGCTCTATACCTATTCGGGCGGCCATTCGTTCACCCAGCAGCTGGCCATCAACACCGGCAGCACGACGGGAATCGGCACGCCCGTGTTCAAGGACGGCAGCACCGTGCTGCAGGATTTCTCGCTGGCCGATCCGCGCGTGCAATCCGCGGTGGGCGCATCGGACAACCCCTATGACACGGTGAATTTCGCGGCCGGCTTTACCTATACCGACGGGCCATGGACGATCAGCGCCGAAGGCTCCTACGTGCGCAGCGAGGGCCCGTTCTATTACCGCAACGGCACGCTGACCGGCTATGCCGAAAGCGCCGACTTCTCGCTGGCGGGCGATACGCCCGACGTGGCGATCAATGGCTTCGACCTCAACGATCCGGCGTCCTATCCGTCGACCGGCTATTACGAATACGGCACCTCGCAATACGGGCGTGAGCCTTCGATGCGCGCCGATCTGACCTATGAACTGGATGGCGGGCCGATCACCGCGCTCAAGGCGGGTGTCCGCTGGGCCGAGCATCGGGCGATCTACGATTTCTATTTCGTCAACGGCAATGCGATCACCCAGCCGGTGGGCGACGTGACCGGACTGACCCCGAACGATCTGTTCACCGATCAAAAGGCGTCCACCAACCAGTGGCTTGCCTATAAGGGCGGCATCTTCAAGGATGCGGAGCGGGCCCGCGCGCTGTTCGGTCTGGCGGCGGGCGATCCCGCCCCCAATCCCGCCAACCATTACGATTATACAGAAGAGACCATGGCCGCCTATGTTCAGGCGCAATATGCGCTCGACCTCGGCGCGCTGCCGATCGACGGCAATATCGGCATGCGCTATGTCCGCACCGACGGCGAGCAGACCGTGCTGGTCCAGAACGACGAGGGTGAATACGAACCTCTGTCGGGCGGATCGCCCTATGACAACTGGCTGCCCAGCGTGAACATGCGGCTGAAATTCACGCCCGACCTGTTCCTGCGCCTTGCCTATTCCAAGGCGATCACCCGTCCCGATTACGGCAATCTGTCACCCGCCGTGCTGCTGAACCCCGTCAACCTGACGGGCAGCGGCGGCAATCCCGATCTGCGCCCGACCAAGGCGGACCAGTTCGATGCGTCGCTGGAATATTATTTCGGCTCCGCCAATTACGCCTCGCTCGCGCTGTTCCAGAAGAATGTCACCGGCTTTATCCAGACATTCTATGACGAGGAAACGATCGACGGCGACGTTTACCAGATCTCGCGCCCGCGCAACAGCAATGACGGCAAGATCCGCGGCTTTGAAATCGCCTATCAGCAGTTCTTCGACTTCCTGCCCGGCGCGCTGAGCGGGCTCGGCTTTCAGGGGAACTATACCTATGTCGATTCGGCGCTGGAACAGATCGGCCTGCCCGGCAAGGTGCCTGCCGACCAGCTGTCGAAGCATGCCTATAACCTGACCGGCATATACGAAAAGGGACCGGTTTCGATCCATGTTTCGTATAACTGGCGGTCGAAGAGCGTGCAGACCAATTCGGCCGCGGAAAACGGCACGGTGTGGAACGCACCGCAGGAATCGCTGGACCTGTCGGGCACGTTCTACATCACCGACTGGCTGTCGGTAAAAGCCGATGTGGTGAATGCGACCGCAGCCTATCAGAACCAGTATTATGGTACGCCGCTGCGGCCCAGCCTGTCGAACCAACTCGACCGGACCTATCAGCTGGGCTTCCACGTCAATTTCTGACGCGGTCCGCAGTGGCGGGCCCGATTTGCGGAACTGCCGCCTGGCAGGCTCCCACGGGGCCGAAGGAACCCTCCCCCTTCGGCCCCATCTATGGCACGGGGGCATGATGCGACACGCATGGATCATGTTGGCCGCTGTTGCGGCCTCAACTGCCGCCTTCACCCCTGCCATCGCGCAGCCGCACGGCAATTTCGACGAAGCGGCAGTGCCCGCCTATCGCTTGCCCGATCTGCTGGCGATGCAGGATGGCACGCCAGTCCGCTCGGTCAACGATTGGGAAACAAGGCGCCGCCCCGAATTGCTGCGCCTGTTTGCCGACAATATCTTCGGCCACGCCCCGCCCGCTCCCGATGCGATCCGTTTTGTCGTCACCGATCAGGCGCAGGACGCGCTGGACGGCATGGCGATCCGCAAACAGGTCACCGTCCTGCTGAACGGCAAGGAGGACGGGCCGCAATTCAGCGCGCTGCTCTATCTGCCCGCGCATGCCGACGGGCCGGTACCAGTGTTCGCGGGGCTGAACTTCCACGGCAATCAGGCGGTCGCCGACGATCCGGCCATCGCCATCACCCCGGGCTGGGTGGCTGCGCCGGGCGACGGCATCGTCAAACATCGCGCGACAGCGGCATCGCGCGGGATCGAGGCGGGGCAATGGCCGCTGCGGCAGATCCTCGCGGCGGGCTATGGCGTGGCGACGTTTTTTCCGGCCGATATCTATCCCGACGGCGACGACCGGTTCGCGCAAAGCATCCAGCCCTTTTACGGCACCAACCCGTCCTATCCCGCGCATTGGGGGGCGGTTGCCACATGGGCGTGGGGGTTGGGGCGGCTGGCCGATTACCTTGTC
Source organism: Croceicoccus sp. Ery5 (assembly GCF_020985325.1). Taxonomy (NCBI): domain Bacteria; kingdom Pseudomonadati; phylum Pseudomonadota; class Alphaproteobacteria; order Sphingomonadales; family Erythrobacteraceae; genus Croceicoccus; species Croceicoccus sp. Ery5. Next base: position 3,543,717 of record NZ_CP087587.1, on the reverse strand, counting down.
ACCGATCCGCTGGTCGATCCGTCGCGGATCATCGCCATCGGCCATTCGCGTTATGGCAAGGCGGCATTATGGGCCGCGGCGACCGACCGGCGCTTTGCCATGGTGGTGTCGAATAATTCGGGCAATGGCGGCGCTGCCCTGTATCGGCGCCGCTTCGGCGAGACCATCGGCGTGATGAACGATTACTGGTTCGCCCCGCGCTTCAAGACCTATGCCGCGCGCGAGGACGAGCTGCCCGTCGATGCCCATGCGCTGATCGCGCTGATGGCCCCGCGCCCCACCTATATCGCCAGCGCGAGCGAGGATTTGTGGGCCGACCCCAAGGGCGAATTTCTGGCGGCGCGGGCGGCGGGCGCGGCCTATCGCCTGTATGGCATGGAAGGGCTGGGCGATGCGCCAATGCCCCCTGCCGGAAAGCGGATCGGCAAGCGGGTGGGCTATCATTTGCGCAGCGGCCCGCATGACATCACTGCCGGCGACTGGGACGCCTATATCGCCTTCGCCGACCGCGAACTGGCCGCACGGCAGGACTAAGGCCCTGCCTCGGCGCGCTTGGGGTTTTTCCCGATGGCATGCGTCCGGCCCCCTGTTGCAGTCTTGATGTGCCGATTACCGGCGCGCGGCCCGCGTGCCGGTTTCGCAGAACGGGGGAACAATCAGATGAAATCCATGCTTCGTGTTGCCGCGGGGGCGACGGCCATGCTCGCCGCCATGCCGCTTTTTTCCGCACCGGCGCTGGCCCAGCCGGCTGCGGCAGAAATCGATCGGATCGACCGGTTGGTGATGGCTGATAGCGACAGGCTTACCGCGATATTCAAGGATATTCACCAGAATCCCGAACTTGCCTTTGCCGAAACCCGCACGGCCGGGATCGTGGCGAGCGAACTGCAGGCGCTGGGCTTTGAAGTGCAGACCGGCATCGCCGAAACGGGCGTCGTCGGCATATTGCGCAATGGCGACGGTCCGGTGGTGATGTACCGCGCCGACATGGACGCCAATGCCGTGGCAGAGGCCAACGACCTGCCGTATAAAAGCACTGTCCGTGTAACGCGCGATGACGGGACCGAGGCACCCGTTGCCCATATGTGCGGCCATGATGCGCATGTGACATGGATGCTGGGCATGGCGCGCGCGATGACGCAGATGAAAGAGGCGTGGTCGGGCACTCTGGTGCTGGTCGGCCAACCCGCGGAAGAACCGATTACCGGCGCGCAGGCGATGATCGATGCGGGCATGTACGAAACCCATGGCGTGCCCAAACCCGATTATTTCATCGGTATCCACACCGCACCCTTGCCCGTGGGAACAGTGGTCAGCGCGCCGGGACCCTTGATGGCGGGAACCGATCAGGTCGACATCCTGTTCAAGGGCATCGGCGGTCACGGGTCGATGCCGCAGATGACGAAGGACCCCGTGCTGATGGCCGCGCTGGCCGTGGTGGAATTTCAGGCCATCGTCAGCCGCACCGTAACACCGCAGGAAACGGCCGTGCTGACCGTCGGATCGATACAGGCCGGATCGGACAATAATGTCATCCCCGCCACCGCACTGCTAAAGGCCAATCTGCGCTGGTACAGCGAAGCGACCCGCCAGCAGATGCTGCGCGGCATCAAATCGGTGAGCGAGGGCCTGGCCCGCACCTATGGCATGCCCGAAGACCAGATGCCCGACATTACGATGAAGGGCAGCTCGACGCCGCTGGTGAACGATGCGGACCTGTCCGCGCGTTTGGGCGGCACCCTGTCGGACGTGCTGGGCGAGGATGCGGTGATTCAATCCTTTCCGCCTGCGACGGGTTCGGAAGATGTCCATCTGCTGCTTGGTCCCCACACCGATGTTCCCTTTACGCTGCTGGTGGTCGGCGTGGCGGATCCAGCGGCCTATCGTCAGGCAGTCAGCGAAGGGAAGCAGTTCCCCTTTTCGGCGCATAATCCCAATTTCATGGTCGATCTAAAAGCCATTCCCGAAGGCGCGCGCGTGGCCACGATATCGGTGTTCGATCTGATGCGGCCGGAAGCGCCGTAATCGTCCCGACGGCGGCATCGCGCCCGAACCGCCCGCCGGTGCGCCGCAGGCGAACTGGCTGCCAAGTCCCAAGGGCAAGGGATTTTCGCTGACCTTCCGCACCTATGTGCCAAGGGACGTCGTGAAATCGGGCGGTTGGTTTCCGCCCGCGCCTACTGTCGTTTAGGACGGCGCCAACGCCCCCGCGATGATTGCCGCCGCGCTTTGCCGGTAAGCGCGGTGCACAGCACCCTCTCGCCAAAACGCGCGGCTTTATCCGCGCGCCCCGATAAGAGCGGGGAGGGGGAGACGCTGCGATGGAACTGTCGGGAAGCCGGTCGATCAAGGCTCCGCGCGAAGCGGTTTGGGCGGCGCTGAACGATCCCGATGTCTTGCGCCGGTCGATCCCCGGTTGCCAGACCCTCGACCCTGCGGGCGAGAATGCGTTCAACGCGGTGGTCGAGGTCAGGATCGGCCCCATTGGCGCCAGTTTCAAAAGCACCGTCCGGCTGGAAGATATCGACGCCCCCGTCCGCTATCGCATCGTGGGCGAGGGGAAGGGCGGCATGGCGGGCAATGCCAGCGGCAGTGCCGTCGTCGAACTGGCCGAAGAGGGCGGCGGCACGCAGCTTTCCTATCGCGTGGCGGCGGAAGTCGGCGGGCGGCTGGCGCAACTGGGCGGGGCGGTGATCGACGCGACCGCGCGGCGGCTGGCGGACCAGTTCTTTGCGCGGTTCGAACAGGTGGTAACGGGCGATGTCGCTGCGGATGCGCCGCCCGCCGCCGCCAGTGGCGCACCGGCCGCGGTGACGGGCACAGCGCCGTTCCCCTGGGGCTGGATCATTGCGCTGGTCGCGGTGGCGCTGGCGGCTTTTCTGGCAGGCGGCGGCGCGTTGTCGGGGACGGGCGATGGCGGCGTGCTGGCAGCGGTCTTGCTGCTGGTCTTTGCCACCGCGCTCGGCTTTGAATTCGGCAGACGGCGATGAAACCCGCCCCCTTCGATTACGAACGGCCCGCGACTTTGGAACAGGCCTGCCGCCTGCTGGCCGAGGCGGGCGGCGGCGCAACTTTGATCGCGGGCGGGCAGACATTGATGCCGCTTTTGAACCTGCGGATGAGCCAGCCCTTCGTGCTGGTCGATCTGTCGGCCATTCCCGAACTCTGCGGCGTGAAGCGGGTAGGGGGCGGCACGGCGATCGGCCCGATGACGACGCAAAGCGCGGCCATGAACGACCCGCTGCTGCGCGGTCATGTGCCCCTGCTGGCACGCGCGCTGGCCCATGTCGGCCATCACCAGACGCGCAATCGCGGCACGATCGGCGGATCGATCGCCTTTGCCGAGCCTGCGGCGGAAGTGCCCGCAACCGCGCTGGCGCTGGATGCCGTTCTGACGCTGCAATCGCTGCGCGGCAGTCGCGAGATTGCGATGCGTGATTTCCTGCTTGGCCCCTATCTCACTGCGCTGGAAGCCGACGAGATCGTTACTGCCATCACCATTCCCGATCCGCCCCCGGGCAGGGCGCTGCCGGTCTTTACCGAAGTGGCCCGCAGGCCGGGCGATTTCGCCCTCGTCGGGCTGACGAGTCAGATCGTGCTGGACGGCGACAGGATTGCCGCCGCCAGCCTTGCATGGTTCGGCATGGGGCCCACCGCCTTGCGTGCTGTGCAGGCAGAGGCGGCGCTGAACGGCGCGGCGCTTGGCGATATTGACGCCGTTGCCATCGCCGGACTGGCAGTCGCGGACACGCAGCCCTTTGACGACAAGGCGGCCAGCGCAGCCTATCGCACCACGGTCGGGCGCAGGATATGCGCCCGCGCCATCCGCGAACTGGCCGCGCAAGGGGTTCCGGCATGAGCGAACATCGCGTCACCATGACCATCAATGGCCGCGTGCATGATGCGCAGGTCGAGGCGCGGCTGTCGCTGGCCGATCATCTGCGGCAGGGTGCGGGTTATACCGGCGTGCATCTGGGCTGCGAACATGGCGCGTGCGGGGCCTGCACGGTGATTGTCGATGGCAAGGCCGTGCGATCCTGCCTGATACTGGCCGTGCAGGCCGACGGCGCGGATATCCGCACGCTGGAAGGGCTGGCCGCGCCCGATGGCTCGCTGCATCCGGTGCAACGGGCATTGAGGGACGAACATGGCCTGCAATGCGGGTTCTGCACCCCCGGCGTGGCCATGACCCTTGCCGCGCTGGTCGAAGGGGATGCGAAACCCGCGGCAAACGAGCTTGAGACAGCGATCAGCGGGCATTTGTGCCGCTGCACCGGCTATCAGGGCATCCGCCGCGCGGCGCGCAGACTGGCCGAAGAAGACGCGAAGGAAGGCAGCGAATGAGCACCGATCCGCTTGCCCTGCACGCGGGGACGGGCGCGACCCGCTATGTCGGCAAGCGCGTGCCCCGCAAGGAGGATGCCCGCCTGCTGACGGGGCGTGGCCGCTTTGTCGACGATGTGGTGCTGCCCGGCATGCTGCATTGCGCCTTTGTGCGCAGCCCGATTGCCCATGGGGCGATCCGCGGCATCGATACCGACGCTGCCATGGCGCTGGCGGGCGTGACGGCGATCTATACGCAGGCCGATCTGGATGCGGTGCCGGTCAGGATGCTCAGCTTCTTCCTTGCGCCGCTGGAAATTGCGATCACCCCGCTCGCCAATGAACGCGTTGCCTATGCCGGAGAGCCGGTTGCGCTGGTCGTCGCCGCCAGCCGCGCCATTGCCGAGGATGCCGCATCCCTGGTCGAGGTCGATTACGAACCGGCCGATCCCGTGGTCACCATGGCCGATGCAATGCGCGCGCCGCCGATCCATCCCGATGCGGACGACAATATCGCCGCCGAAATCGGGGACGAGATGGATGACGGTCTGGCCGCGATTTTCGAACGCGCCCCGCACCGTATCGACCACCGGGTTACACATGCCCGCGTATCGCAATCGCCGATGGAAACGCGCGGGATCGTCGTTTCGCCCGACGGGCCGGAAGAGTTGACCCTGCATATTACCTGTTCCAGCCCGCATATGGTGGCGCGCTGGGTGTCGATGGCGCTGGGCCTGCCCGAAACCGCGATCCGCGTGTTTGCAAGGGACGTGGGCGGCTCCTTTGGCCTTAAAAACCACCCGTGGAAGGAAGAATGCGCCGTCATCGTCGCAGGCCTGCTGCTGGGCCGCCCGCTGAAATGGATCGAGGACCGGTGGGAAGCATTGACTGCCTCGTGTCAGGCGCGCGAGCAGGAGATGACCCTTTCGCTCGCCTATGACGATGGCGGGACATTGCTGGGCAGCTATGCCGATTATGCGGTCAATAATGGCGCATTTCCGCAAGGGGCCGACGCGAACATAGCCGTGCAGATGTTCCTGTGGTCCTGTTACCATATGCCCGCCCACGGCTTCACCGCGAAGGGCTGGTTTACCAATACCAACGGGCTTGCCGCCTATCGCGGGCCGTGGGCGATGGAGACATTGATCCGCGAAACCGCGCTGGACCGGATCGCGCATGTTCTGGGGCTGGAGCCGGTGGAACTGCGCCGCCGCAACCTGATCCGGCGGGCTGAACTGCCTGTCACCAGTGCGATGGGCGTGCCGGTCGACGATATCAGCGCAGCCGAATGCCTCGACCGGCTGATGGAAGAGATCGACCTGCCCGCCTTTCGCGCGCGGCAGGCACAGGCGCGCAAGGAGGGCCGCTATATCGGTCTTGGCATCGCGACCTATGTCGAACCGACCGGGGCGGCAGGCAGTATTCCCGTTTGCACCGGCGAGCTGGCGCAGATCCGCATCGAACCGACCGGCAAGGTTTCGGCCACGCTTTCCACCCACAGCCAGGGCCATGGCACGGCCACCACCATGGCGCAGCTGATCGCGGAGGAACTGGGCGTACGATACGAAGACGTCACCGTGTTCGAGGGGGATAATGCGGGCGGCGGGTTTTCTCCCGGTGCGACGGGCAGCAGACAGGGCGTGATCGCGGGCGGCGCTGCGATCGAGACGAGCCGCATTCTGGCGGGCAAGCTGCGCCAACTGGCCGCCCATCTGCTGAATGCCAGCCCCGATGCGATCCGCGTGGAGGATGGCATGGTCAGCGTGGAGGGCGCGGCGGAAATGGCGCGCCCCTTGGCTGAAATCGCGGCCATCGCCTATGGCGAGCCCGACCGCTTGCCGCCCGACATGACCAGCGGGCTGGAAGCGCAGCATCGCTATCAGCCTCCGCCAATGACCCTGACGAGCGCCGCCCATGCCGCGATGGTCGAGGTGGACGCCGATACCGGCCTTGTCACCATCACCCGCTGGGTATCGGTGGAGGATTGCGGCACGGTGATTCATCCCGCCGTGGTCGAAGGGCAGATCGCGGGCGGGCTGGCGCAGGCGATCGGGACGGTTTTGCTGGAGGAAATGGCCTATGACCCGCAGGGCAATGCCACGGCGGCGACATATAAGGATTATCTGATCCCGACGATCCACGATGTGCCGCAATTCGAATTCGTGCACGCCAATATCCCCTCGCAAACAACCGGCGGGATGCGCGGCGTGGGCGAGGGCGGGGCCATCATCGGGCCGCCCACGCTGGTGAACGCGATTGCCGATGCGTTAAGGCCTTTTGGCGAGGTGCCGGTCAATCTGCCGCTGACGCCCACACGGCTGATGAGCGTGATCGAGGGGCGCGACCTGTCTGCCCCCGAACCGGTGCCCGCTTCGACGGCAACGGTCGATCCCGCCCCCGCAATGCCGCGCGGCACATCGGGCGATGCGATGCAGGTCGATCCTGCCGCCGCGATCATGCCGGGGGGAAGCGCGGCGGCGCTGGCGCAGACCGCCAGCATCGACGGCGAATATGACATGGTCCTGTCCACCCCGATGGGCCCGCAGGACATGGTCATGCGTCTTGCCCGCGACGGCGGGACTGTCACGGGCGAGCTGAGCAGTCCCGAAGGGGCGATGGAGTTCGCCGGTGCCTATGACGCGGGGCGCGTGACATTCGACCTGAAAGTCACCAAGCCGATGAAGATCACGCTGAAATACGACCTGACCGTCACGGACGGGAATGTCGCCGGAACCTGCAAGATGGGCATTTTCGGCAAAGCCAGGGTAAAGGGCAAAAGGCGCTAGTTCCGCTTTTTGCCCGTCAGTCCGAAGGTGCCGAAGGGCCCGCTCTTGGTATCGCCTTCCATCGTGCCGCTTTTCACCAGCACGTCATAGCTGACATCCATTTCCATCGGCCGGGTGGCCTTGCCCGCGAATTGCGCGCGGCCTTTCACCACGCGCCCCTGCACGTTCATGTCGCCCTGATCCGATTCCACCCGCCCCGTCAGCGCCGCGCCATCGGCCTGCAGCACCAGCACGGCGGCCTGATCGCCCAGCGGGGTCGACACGGTAATATCCCACGTGCCCGCATAGGCCTCGGGCGGCGCACCGCCGCTGGCTGCCTTGCGCGCGGCGACGGCCTTGCGCTGTGCGGCCTCTGCCGGAACCTGCCGCGAACGGGCGCGCAGGTAATGGCGGATCGCCTCGACATCGGTGGGCGACATGTCGGGATAGGGCGGCATGCCATTGGCCCGCAGCGCCCCGCCCAGCACCATGGCGAACGCCTGCCGGTCGGTAATCAGCGGCGAATAGCGCAGATCGGGCGCGGCCCCGCCGCCCACCGCATTATAGCCGTGGCAGGCAAGACATCCGGTGATGCCGTAAAGGATCGCTCCGCGTTCCGCGATTTTCGGATCGGGCGTGAAACCCGCATCGGCGGGCAATGCGCGCTCTGGCGGATCGGCGGGCCGGTAATCGTCGGTCCCGTCCAGCGCGAAGGTCAGAACCTGCCGCTGCAACAGATAATCGGTGCGGTAATCGGCATTGCCCAGCGACATGACGCCCGCACCATTGCCGCCCATGCCGGTAATGACCGAGATATATTGCTTGCCGTTCACCGCATAGGAAATCGGCGGCGCGACGATGGGCGCGGTCGTCTTCCAGCGCCACACTTCCTCTCCCGTCCGGGCGTCATAGGCGGCCAGAGTGCGATCGACGCGCCCCTGAAACACCAATCCGCCCGCGGTCGCCAGCACGCCGCCCGGCCATGAACCGGGCAGATCGACCCGCCATGCCTCTTTCTGCGCGACAGGGTCCCATGCCATCAGGCGGCTGGTGCGGTTGAGCGGATCGTCAAGGTCCACTTCGGGCAGCATGTTGACGCCGATGCCCAGCCCGAGTTCGCCCCCGCTGTCGCCGCTGCCGATCAGCGCGCCCTGTTCGATGACGGGGATATAGACAAGGCCCGTGCGCGGCGAATAGGCCTGCGGCAGCCAGTTGTGCGCGCCCGTGGGTCCGGGCCAGATCTCCACCATGCCCTTTTGCGTTTCATAGCGGGCGACGGCTGGATTTTCGACCGGCCGCCCGTCCTGGCCGATGCGTTCGGCCCATGTGACCTTTGCAATCTTTTCGGCCGACAGCAATTCGCCCGTCGCGCGGTCGAGCACATAGAAGAACCCGTTCTTGGGTGCCTGCATCAGCACCTTGCGCGGAGTGCCGCCGATCTCGATCGTGGCCAGCGTCATGTCTTGCGTGGCGGTGCAATCCCATTGTTCGGCGGGGCAGACCTGATAATGCCAGCGATAGTCGCCGGTATCGGCATCGACCGCGACGACGGAGGCGAGGAACAGATTGTCCCCGCCGCCGGGTGAGCGTTTCAGATGCGCATAGGGAAAGCCGTTCCCGATGCCGAGATAGACAAGGCCCAGATCGGGATCATAGCTGAAAGCGTTCCATGCGGTGCCGCCACCACCTACCCCGTACCAGTCGCCCTTCCACGTCGGCGCGGCAATTTCCATCGCGCGGTTTTCGGGCGGCAGGGCCGGATCGCCCGGCACGGTGTGGAAACGCCACGCCAGCTTTCCGGTATCAAGGTCATAGGCCGACACCCAGCCGCGGATCGCCGACACATCGGCCCCGCCGTGCCCCACGATCACCTTGTTCCCGAACACGCGCGGCGCACCGTTCATGTTGCGCGGCTCGTCCGCGGCGAAATCGCGGGTCTTCCAGATTTCCCGACCGGTTTTCGCATCCAGCGCCACCACGAAGCCATCGGTGGTGCCCAGCAGCACCTTGCCCTTTGCATAGGCGATGCCCTTGCTGCCCCAGCTGAAATGCAGCGGCATTTGTGCCCTTTGCCGCGTGCCGCCGTCATATTCCCATACAAGCGCGCCCGTCGCCGCATCCAGCGCGCGAATATGCGAATGGCCGGTGGTCAGGAACAGCTTCCCCTCTGCCGCGACGGGAGAGGACGCGCTGTACCCCGGTTCCAGATCGACGTGCCAGGCCAGTTTCAAATCGCCCACATTATCCGTGTCGATCTGCGTCAGCGGGCTGTAATGCTGTTCGCCCGATGTGCGGCCGAAACCGGGCCAGTCGTTCGGGTCGGTGATGGCGGTGGGATCGTCGGGGTGCGCGGGCTTGTCTCCGCATCCGGCCAGCGCCAGCGGCAACGCCATGGCTGCCATAACCAGCATCTTTCGCAAGCCCGCCATAATCGCATGCCCCTCCAAGGCGTTTTGTGCGGGCGATGCTATGGCGGGACGGGGCCGGTGCAATCGGGGCGGGGCACATATCGCTCGCCCGATCCCCTTGCGGGTGGCGGGGTGGGCACCCCATATCGGCGGGGCGGGCAGGGCGCATTGCGGGCCGACAGGGCAGGCTTGGCGAAACGGCGCATGCGTGGCAGACCGGAAAGAAAACAAGGCGCAAACGGCATCGGTCCGGCACGCGCATGATGGAGATAGAATGAACGATCGCAAGGAACCGCCGGTGGAGCCGGGTAAACCCGGCCCGCACGGCAAGCCCGAGGCCGCCGACCGCGAACTGACCCCGCGCAAATTCTACAAGGCAGAGGACGAGGCCGCATTCAGCGAGGCTTCGCCCACCGACACGGTGCAGACGCGCCACCCCGCCTATCGTCTGGCGTTTCAGGATACCGATTTCCTGCTGCGCGAGGATTTGCGCCCCGTGCGCTTTCAGCTTGAGCTGTTGAAGGCCGAAACCATGCTGGAAGAGGCCGGCGTCGGTTCGACGCTGGTCATCTATGGATCTGCCCGCATCCCCGCACCCGACAAGGTGGACGAGATGCTGGCCGAAGCAGACGGCGACAAGCGCGGCCGCAAGGTCGTCGAAAATCTGGTCGCCAAGGCCAAATATTACGACGAGGCACGCCGCCTTGCCTATATGGCCAGTTCCTGCGCGGTGATCGAGGACGGACAGCGGCAATTCGTCGTCACGTCGGGCGGCGGACCCGCCATCATGGAAGCCGCCAATCGCGGCGCGACCGAGGCGGGGGCCGAGAGTATCGGCCTCAATATCGTCCTCCCGCACGAGCAGGCGCCCAATGAATTCGTCACCCCGCGCCTGTCGTTCCAGTTCCATTATTTCGCGCTGCGCAAGATGCATTTCCTGCTGCGCGCCCGCGCGGTGGCGGTGTTCCCCGGCGGCTTTGGCACATTCGACGAATTTTTCGAGCTGCTGACGCTGGTCCAGACAGGCAAGATGAAGCCGATCCCGATCTTCCTGTTCGGCAAGGATTTTTGGACGAAGGTCGTCGATTTCGACGCTCTGGCCGACGAAGGTGTGATCAGCCGCGACGATCTGAAGCTGTTCCGCATCGTCGAAACCGCCGAAGAGGCGTGGGAACGGATCGTCGGGTTCTACAAGCTGTCGTGCCCCGTCACCGTGCCGATCCCCGAGAAAATGGCCGTCGGTTCCGAAGCCTGAAGCCGGACCGCCTGTTGCCCCAGCGGGCCGTTGCCCCGACCCAGTTGGGGGGCGGCCAGCATGGCGGCGCGGGTGAAGGCGCGGGCCTGTTCAATCGCGGGCAGCAGGTCCAGCCCCGCGCCAAGGCCGGTGGCGATGGCGCTGGCCAGCGTGCAGCCGGTGCCATGGGTGTGGCGCGTATCGATGCGCGGGCTTTGCCAGGACAGCGGATCGCGCTCCGGCCGGTACAGCGTATCGGTTACCGGATCGTCCAGCGCATCCCCGCCCTTGGCAAGGAAGGTGACGCCCTTGGCCGTCAGCGCAGCGGCCCCGCCCAGAGCCTCCAGTTCGGGGACATTGGGCGTGGTCAGCGTTGCCAGCGCCATCAGCCTTTCAAACGCCGCAATCGTGGCATGATCCGCCAGCACCGCGCCTGTCGTCGCCACCATCACCGGATCGAAAACGACGGGCGCATCGACGCCATCCAGCAAATCCGCCACAGCTTCGGCAATCGCGGGCGATCCCAGCATGCCGATCTTCACTGCGTCGACGCCGATGTCGCCCAAGCAGCTTTGCGCCTGTGCCACCACCATCTCGGGCGGCAGCACTTCCACCGCCTGAACGCCCAGCGTGTTCTGTGCGGTGATCGCGGTGATCGCCGTCATCGCGTGGCCGCCCAGCATGGTGATCGTCTTGATATCGGCCTGAATGCCCGCCCCGCCCGACGAATCCGAACCGGCGATGACCAGAATGCGCGGTGTCGTCATTTGCGGGCCAGATGGGCTTGCACGTCCTTGCTGCGCGTCGGCCGGTCGGCCAGCTCGCCGTCGCAATTCGGGCATGTGTCGTCCAGCGCTTCGGCGCATGGGGCGCAGAATGTGCATTCCATGCTGCAGATGAACGCACCATGCGCCTCGGCAGGAAGGGGCTCTCCGCAGCGTTCGCAGGCCACGCGCATCTCCAGCATCAGGCGTCTCCGACCGCGTCGCAGATCGCATCCACCACGCTGTTCACCTCGCCCGCGTCGTCGCCTTCGGCCATGACGCGGATCAGCGGTTCGGTGCCCGATTTGCGGATCACCAGCCGCCCGCGTCCCGCCAGCTGCGCCTCGGCATCGGCGATCAGCCGTTTGACCGCGTCAGTCTCAAGCGGGTTGCCGGTGAAACGCACGTTTTTAAGGACCTGCGGCACCGGATCGAAAAGATGCAGCAGCTCGCTCGCCCGCTTGCCCGAAGCGACCAGTGCCGACAGCACCTGCAACGCCGCCACCGTGCCATCGCCCGTGGTCGCATGGTCGAGCAGGATCATATGGCCCGATTGCTCGCCCCCCACGTTGAACCCGCCGCTGCGCATTTTTTCCAGGACATAGCGGTCGCCCACCGCCGTGCGGACCAGCGACAGCCCCTCGCCTTCCAGAAAGCGTTCGAGACCCAGATTGCTCATCACCGTGGCCACGACGCCGCCGCCGCGCAGCCGCCCGTCGCGGTTCCAGTCGCGCCCGATCAGCGCCATGATCTGGTCGCCGTCGACGGTCCGGCCCTTCTCGTCCACCACGATCAGCCGGTCGGCATCGCCATCCAGCGCGATGCCGATATCCGCCCCTTCGGCCACCACCCGTTCCTGCAATGCCCTGGGGCTGGTCGATCCGACCCCGTCATTGATGTTGAGGCCATTGGGCTCCACCCCCATGGCGATCACCTCTGCGCCCAGTTCCCACAGCGCGGGGGGCGTCACGTCATAGGCTGCGCCATGCGCGCAATCGATCACGATCTTCAGCCCGTCGAGCCGCGTTTCGTTGGCCAGCGATCCCTTGACCGCGTGGATATAGCGCCCTCTCGCATCGTCGATCCGGCGGGCGCGTCCGATGTCTTTCGACGCCACCAGCAATTGTTCCTGATCCAGCATCATCTCGACCGCCAGCTCGTCCTCGTCCGACAGCTTGAAGCCGTCGGGGCCGAACAGCTTGATGCCGTTATCCTCGAACGGATTGTGGCTGGCCGAAATCATCACGCCCAGATCGGCGCGCATGGATCGCGCCAGCAGGGCGACCGCGGGCGTCGGCATCGGGCCCAGCAGCACCACATCCATGCCCACGCTGGTGAACCCCGCGACCATCGCGCTTTCCATCATATAACCCGACAGGCGGGTATCCTTGCCGATCACCACGCGATGCTTGTGGTCGCCGCGCAGGAAATAGGTGCCGGCCGCCTGCCCCACCTTCATCGCCATGCTGGCGGTCATGTTCCCGCTGTTGGTGCGGCCGCGAATACCGTCGGTGCCGAAATATTTCCGTCCCAAGTCGAATGCCTTTTCGATCTGCTGCGAGCCCTTATGATGGCTGGCATCTTGCGCGCGGGGCCGCGCATTGTCATGGAACACTCCATGTCACTTGGCGGGCGCGCAGGAAAGGGCCCTATCATTCCCCACGACGCGAAACCGCATGCCGCCATGCTGGAAACCCCCGAAATCCGCATGCCCACATGGCTGACGCTGGGCGGGCTGCTGGCGGGTATCGCGCTGGGCGTGTTGCTGCGCGGTTCGGCGGCGGAAGCATGGATCGGCACGGTTCTGGGGCCGGTGGGGACCTTGTGGCTCAACGCGCTGCAGATCACCATCGTGCCGCTGGTCGCCGCGCTGGTGGTGACGGGCATGATGCATATGGCCCGCGCGGCACAGGCAGGACGCATGGCGGCGCTGACCTTGGGCACTTTCGCGGCGCTGCTAGTGACCGGATCGGTCATGTCCGCGCTGGTTACACCCGCCTTGCTGCGCATCTTTCCCGTCCCCGCGGGTGTGGCCGACGGGTTTGCCGCCGATCTGGCGGGGGTAGAGGCGGGGCCAGTGCCTGTCTTTGCGGATTTCGTCACCTCGTTCATTCCGACCAATATTTTCGCCGCGGCCTCGCAAACCGCGATGATACCGGTGGTGATCTTTGCCGCCACTCTGGCACTGGCGGCGACGCGGCTGGGTCCGGTGCAGCGCGATGCGATCGCCCTGTTCTTTGCCAGCATCGCCAATGCCATGCTGGTGATGATCGGCTGGGTACTGCGGATCGCGCCGCTGGGTGTGTTTGCGCTGGGCGCAAAACTGGGGGCCAGTACGGGGCTGGGCGCCATCGCGACACTGGGCCATTACGTGCTGACCGTGTCGGCCATCGGCTTCGTCATCTTCATCGGCGCGTATGGTCTGGCAGCCTTTCGGGTCAAGGCAGGCCTTGGCGCTTTTGCGCGCGCGGTTTTGCCTGCGCAGGCAGTGGCGCTGTCGACGCAAAGCTCGCTCGCCAGCCTGCCGCCGATGCTGGCGGCGGCACGGCGGCTGAACATCGCAGAGGATACCGCCGATTTCGTGCTGCCCATGGCGGTCACCGTGTTCCGCGCGACCAGCCCTGCGATGAATCTGGCGGTCGCGATCTATACGGCCCATCTGATGGGGGTTGAGATCACGGCGGGAACCCTTGTGGCAGGCTTCATCGTCGCCTCGCTCACCACTCTGGGCGCACCGTCATTGCCGGGGTCGATCAGCTTCGTGTCCTCCATCGGGCCGATCGCCATTGCCATGGGCGTGCCGGTCGCGCCGCTGGCCATTCTGGTCGCGGTGGAGATGTTGCCCGATATCATGCGCACCATCGGCAATGTGACGATGAATGTCGCGGTGACGGGCGCGATCGACCGTAATGCCCCCGCGAAACCGGTGCCAGACGCATGAAACTTGCCCGATCCGGTCAAATTAGTCCGGATTGCAACCCCATCGGCCCTTGTGAATTGATGTATCGAGCCCCAAGTCACCCCCGCGAGATTAACAGGAGAAAACCAATGGCGATTGCCTTTCCCGACCTTCCCTATGCCCATGACGCGCTGAGCCCCGCGATTTCGGACACCACGCTGCAAACGCATCACGGCAAGCATCACAAGGCCTATGTCGACAAGACCAACGCCGCCGTCGAGGGTACGCCGCTGGCCGAAGCCACGCTGGAAGAGATCATCGCTGAGGCCGATGCCAAGAAGAATGCGGGCCTGTTCAACAATTCGGCGCAAAGCTGGAACCATGCCTTCTACTGGCATTCGATGTCGCCCGCCGGCGGCGCGCCCTCGGGCGATCTGGCTGCGGCCATCGACGCCGCTTTCGGTTCGGCCGATGCGCTGATCGAAAAGCTGCAGACCGCGGGCGCGGGCCATTTCGCCAGCGGCTGGGTGTGGCTGGCCGCCGACAAGGACGGCAAGCTGTCGATCGAGGAAACGCATGACGCGGGCACGCTGGCCATTGGCGACAAGAACCCGCTCCTCACGCTCGACGTGTGGGAACATGCCTATTACCTCGACCACAAGAATGTGCGTCCCGATTATCTGAAGGCGGTATCGATCGGCCACATCAACTGGGACTTCGCGGCGGAAAACTATGCGCGCGGCACGACCTGGGCCTATCCTTCGGCCTGACCGCCGGGATTGGTGCAAGACTGAAAAGGGGCCGGGCGGAAACGTCCGGCCCTTTTTTCATTGCGGGCGCTATTCGGGCTCGTCCCCGTGCGGGTGCACGAACAAGGGTTCGCCGAACAGGAAACCGACGATGTTCGGGTGGCCCAGATGCTGGAAGATCGCGATCAGCGTGATCAGGATCGGCACCGACAGCAATGCGCCTAGCACGCCCCAGATCCATGTGAAATAGCTGATCGCGATCAGGATCAGCACCGGATTGACGGTGAAACGTTTGCCAAGGATCGCGGGCGTCACCATATTCGCCTCTACCCCGTGCAGCGCCAGATAGGCCCCGGCGGGTACAAGGCCGAGGAACACGGTTTCCGCCGTGCCCATGCCGACCAGCAGCAGAATCCCCGTCATGATCAGCGGCCCGACATAGGGCAGGAAATTCAACAGCGCGGCCAGCCCGCCCCACATGACCGGCGCATCCAGCCCCAGCGCCCACGCCCCCAGCGCGGCGACCACGCCGACGCCCAGATTGATAAGCCCGACGGTAAGGATATAGCTGGCCACCCGGTCCTGCACGTCGCGGATCGCGCGGGCCGCGCGTAGCGATGATGTGAACTCCGCGCGTTCCAGCAGCAGGCGGCGGCGCAGGCGCACGCGCGCCTCTATCATGAAGAACGCCATCAGCAGGGTCAGCAGCGTTTCGAGCACCAGCATCGGCGTCGCCAGCGCCAGCCGCTCCACCATCGATGGTGTGGCCAGCACAACCTCGCGCGTGGAACTGCGCCCTGCCAGCCTGCCGACGCGCTGGTTCAGCTCGTTGATCCAGTCGAGCTGACCGCGAAACTGGGTGAAGGTTTCGTCGATAGAGGCGACAAGGACGGGAACGCGGTCGAACAGGGCGATCGCGGGGTTCAGGATCGTTGCCAAAGCCGTGACGACGATGGCGATGAACACGATCACCGCCATAAAGGACGCGATGATATTGGGGATGCCCATGCGCGCAAGACTGTCGGCCAAAGGCGACAGCACGATGGTCAGCACCAGTGCCGTCACCAGCGGCAGGAACAGCACCGACCCGATGGACAGCACGAAGGGCAGGGCGAGGAACAGTCCCAGCCCGAGGATCAGCAAAAGCGCCGACGCCAGCCGGTTCAGGTCGCGCGAGACCCAGATGACCGTGCGGTTCGTTTCGCCGTCATGATCGGTGCGGTCGATGAAAATCGGTTCGGCGCCGGTTTCGGCGCGTGCATTCTTATTATCAACGGAATCGTCCATGGCGGCCCCCAACCCGCTCTGATTCCCGCGATCGTGCAAGAATCAGCTGTTCCCGTTTACCTGCGGTTCGGCCATCTCGTCGAGTTCGCCCATGATCGCATTGTGCGCAACTGCATCACCGGTCGACCGCTGCGGGATATCGCCGTCGTCCAGCATGGCATTCAGCGCGGCACGGGCGCGGCCCACGCGGCTTTTGATCGTGCCCACGGCGCAGCCGCAAATCTCGGCCGCTTCTTCATAGGAGAAGCCGCCCGCACCGACCAGCAGCAAAGCCTCGCGCCGCTCGGGCGGCAGGGTCAGCAGCGCGCGATGCATGTCGGACAGGTGCAGCGGCCCTTCCTGTCCGGCAGGGGCGGTCAGGATGCGTTCCGCCACCGTCTCATCGTAATCGGCGCGGAAACGGTTGCGGCGCATATCGGTCAGATAGGCGTTGCGCAGGATTACGAATGTCCAGGCGCGCATCGATGTGCCGGGCTGGAACCGCTCTTGCGCGGCCCATGCCTTCATCAATGCTTCCTGAACCAGATCGTCGGCCAGATCGGGCCTGCCGCACAGACCGCGGGCAAAGGCGCGCAGATGCGGGATCACCTCGGTCAGTTCGCGCTTGAATTCGCGGGCGCGCTCCGCCTCGCTCATCACCTGTGTATCGCCGGTCTGCGCGGCGTCGGAAGCCTCGGACATCAGGCGCCCGCACCCTTGGTGCCGGCAGGTTTGGTCGATGCGTCCTTGGCGTCGGCGGGATCTTCCTCGTCGAACTTGGACAAAAGATCGCTGAAACTGTCGGGCAGGGGTTCCTCGACGACCGAATCGTAAAGCTGGCGCAAGCCAGTCGCCCAGTCGGGGCGCTTGCGGCTGCGCATCGGTTCGTCTGACATCTGTTCCTGTTTCACCCTGCTCTGACCTGTCATTCCATCATTTCGCCATCGGGGGCGGCAAACCTGCGGGTCCGCCAGCACGCCCGTTCAATTCCTGCAGCGCCGGATAAACATGGAAAGCGGCCCGATACAGCCGTTCCCCCAAGCCGTGAACCCTGACGCCCGCCCCGCTCACACCGGCATGATCGCCATGTTTTTATCGGGGGCCTGAAGTCGGGAACGAAACTGGTTGCGGTTGGTTCCCGCTGGAACAAAAGTTTACGCGACCCGTTCGATCTTGCCTGCTTGAATATGCAGGCGACCGGCGGCATCGCCGGGGCACAAGCGGCGGATCGGGCGGATCTTCTGCAGCCGAACGACACAAGGGGCGTTCCGATCGCCGACGGAGTGAAACAGGGGTTAGGGCCTGCGGGGCTGCAAGCGGGCGGACCGCAAGGCAGCGGGCTGACGCGGGCAGAGCGGCGGATGGGCGGAACCCTGCGCTGGTTCTCGCGCTTTCCGCGCGCGTTGCCGCTGGCCATTTTCATCACGATTTTCGCCATGACCCTGCTGGGCGTCTGGGCGATCGAGCGGGCCGAAAGCGATGCGCGCCGCGCCGATCTGGAACAACTGGCGGTGGAAGCGGGTGCCGCGCTGGAACGGCGGGCCAATGCCAATGCCGCCTATCTGCGGTCGGGCGCGGCTCTGTTCGCCAGCCAGGACAGCGTGCCCGTGCCCATGTTCCAGACCTTCGTCGGGCAATTGCGGCTCGATTCCAATTTCCGCGGCGCCGACGGCATCGGCTGGGCCGCGCGGGTGAACACCGGCGACATCGCAGCTTTCGAAAACAGGATGCGCGAGGTCGGCGTGGCCGATTTCGCGGTCCACCCCTTGCCGCGCGCCGATCAGGCCTATGCGGTGCCGGTCACCAATCTGCAGCCCGAAACCGAACGCAACCGCCGCGCGCTGGGCTTTAACATGTTTTCCGAACCCGTCCGCCGCGAAGCGATGATGGAGGCAGAGGATAGCGCCCGCCCCACGGCATCGGGCCGCGTGGTGCTGGTGCAGGAAGGCGACGTCGATGCCGCAGGCTTTCTGGTCTATATGCCCGTGTTCCACACCGGCGCAGACGGGATGCGCGAATTGAAGGGCTATATCTACAGCCCGTTCAATGCGCAGGATTTCGTCGATTCCGCGATGCAGGGCATGGAAAACCGCGCTGTGCAAATGGCGATATACGACGAGACGGTTGCGCCCGACCGGCTGATGGCGCAGCGCGCCACGGGCGAAGCCGGGGGTGAGAGCGTACGCAAGATCGTGCAGATCGCCAATCGCGAATGGGTGCTGGAACTCCATTCGCTGCGTCCCGCCACGCTGAGCCAGCTGTCGCTGATCGCGCTGATCGCGGGCTTGATCTGTTCGACGCTTGCGCTGGCCATTGCGTGGTTGCTGACGCGGCAGGCGGTAGAGGCGCGGCAGGTGATCGAATTGCTGGAAGAACAGGCCGCGATCCGCAATTCACTGACCCGCGAACTGAATCACCGCGTCAAGAATACGCTGGCCAATGTGCTGTCGATCGTATCGCTGACCCGCCGCCGTGCCGATTCCATCGACAATTTCGCCGAATCGCTCGACGGGCGCATCCGTGCGCTATCGGCTACGCACGATCTGCTGACGCAGTCCGAATGGGGCACGACGCCCGTCCGTTCGGTGATCGAGGTGGAGATGGCCCCCTATGCGCAAGGGCGCGATGCGGTGGTCGAAATGAACGGCCCGCATGTCGAACTGGCGCCCAACGATGCGTTGTCGATGGGGCTTGCCATTCACGAGCTGGCGACAAATGCCGCCAAATATGGCGCGCTGTCGACGGCCGAAGGCAAGGTAGAGGTCGACTGGGATATGGTTTCCGACGATCTGGTGCGGGTCCGCTGGCGCGAGAGTGGCGGGCCCGAGGTTTTGCAGGACCGCAAGCGCGGTTTCGGCACCGATCTGATCGAAAAAATCGTCGCCCATGAACTGCGCAATCCGGTCGAGCTGGTGTTCGAGCCGACGGGCGTGCGCTGCACCATGCTGATCCCCGTGCGCTCGCGCAGTGAATTCGTGCTGCGGGCCAAGCGCATGAAACAGCGCATCGACCGCGCGCAGGCCTGAACCGTACGGGGCTGGCAAGGCGGCCGCCGCATCGTCCACACAGTTCCCACGACCAAAGCAAAACGCCCGAAGATCAAGTGACCTTCGGGCGTTCGGGCGTGACCTGTTTGTAACGGGTTACGGCAGCGGGCGGCTCGATCCGAAGAACAGCGCCTGGCTGATCGCGGCGCGTACCGTGCTTTCCTGAAACGGCTTGGTGACAAGATAGGTCGGCTCGGGCCGGTCGCCCGTCAGCAGGCGTTCCGGATAGGCCGTGATAAAGATCACCGGTACCGATCCGATGGAGAGAATGTCGTCCACCGCGTCGAGGCCGGAGGACCCGTCGGCCAGCTGGATATCGGCCAGCACCAGTCCCGGCATCGATTCCGCGATCACCGCCTGCGCCTGCGTGCGCGTGGCGGCAGTGCCGCAAATATCGTGGCCCAGCGAGCGGACGAGATCCTCAAGCTGCATCGAAATCAGCGGCTCGTCCTCGATAATCAGAACGCTGGTCGCGGATTCGCGGTCGATCTCGCTCACCGCTTCCTGCACCAGAGCCTCGACCTCGCCTTCGGTCAGGTCCATGATCTCGGCCGCTTGCGGGATCGAAAAATCCTCCAGCGTGGTCAGCAGCAAGGCTTGCCGGTTGAGCGGCGTGATGACCGATAGACGTTCCTGCGCGGCGGTTTCATGGTCGCCGACCATGTCGTCGCCGTCTGCGACCTGCAAAAACGCGCTCGACCACAGCTTGCTGAAAGCGCGGTAAAGCGGCACCCGGCCGCCTTCGGCAAGGCTTTCCTTCAGTTCGGAATCGGCAAGGATCGCCTCAAGCGTGGCGCGCACAAAGGCGTCCCCCGTGCTTTGCGATCCGGACAATGCGCGCGCATAGCGCCGCAGATATGGAAGATTGGCGGCAACCTTGGCCCCAAGAGACATGAAAACCCTTCCCTATTTGGCAGTTCCGGCATCAACGAACACGCATCGCTTCGGTTCCCGAGGCGATGGAATGCTTCGCGTGATGAATCATAAGTTATTGCGATGAACCGTGGAAACAATATGGAAAGCGATGAAATTTCGCTGATAGCCGTGCAGCCGGGGAGGGCCGAGCGACATGATGACGGGAACCGCAACAACTTCGTGCATCAGCTGCCCTTTGGCCGATTGCCCGGGTTTGCGGGATTCGGGCGCCGAACGCCGGCGCGAGATCCAGACGTTCAAGCAGGGCGAAATCGCGCTGCAGCGCGGCGGGCAGGTTCTGACGCAGGGCACCAAAAGCACCGAGATCTATACGGTGCTGTCGGGCGTGCTGATCCGGTTCCGCCTGATGGAGGACGGGCAGCGGCAGATCATCAACTTCCTGTTTCCCGGCGATCTGATCGGTCTGCAATCCATGCTGGACGAACCGATGACGCATGGGGTGGAGGCATTGACCCCCGCGCGGCTGTGCGTGTTTCCGCGCGACCGTTTTCTGAACTTTGTCGGACGCAACCCTCAACTGGGTTATGACATCATATGGCTGGCCGCCAAGGAAGAGTCCGCGCTGGAGGAACATCTGGTTGCGCTGGGCCAGCGCAATGCGCGTGAACGGATTGCCTATCTGGCGCTGTTCCTGTTGAAGCGGGCCGAGGGGACCTGCCTTGCCGGATCGGACCACCGCGTCGAATTGTCGGTCACGCAGGGGCAGGTGGCCGATATGTTGGGCCTGTCGCTGGTGCATACCAACCGGTCGATGCAAAGCCTGCGGCGGGACGGGCTGGTCCGATGGTCGCTGAATGCGATCGAGATCCCCGATCCCGAGGAAGTGAGCCGGTTCGTGCGATACGATCCCAGCCTGTTCGCGCCGCGACCGTTCTTGTGACGTATCGCTTTGTTTCAGAGTGTTTCTGTAAAAGAATCATTTTAAAACAAACATATATGAAAAAACTTGCGGCAATCGCAAAAAATTCGACCGCGCCATGGAACCGCTTGGCTGGCGGTTCATTATAGGCTTGTCACCCACCGAGACCCCCTCCCGTCCAAAGCGGTTGGTGATACGATCCCGAAAGGCCTTCGCCCCACCCAAGGGGGCGGAGGCCTTTTTACTTAGGTTGCGGTTGCGGTGGAACAGGCGACCCCGGATTTCCGCGAGGCAGGCTGTATATCAGTCATGCGAAATGGCGCCGCGCAGGCGTTGCAGCAGCCCGGTGCGGCGCGTGTCGCGCACCGCCTCCAGCAGCGCTTCGGGGGCATAGGGCTTGACCAGCACCTTGCCCATTTCCTTGATCGCGGGCGGGATCGCTTGCGGATTGCCGGTCGAAAACACGATGCGCGGCACCTGCGGACCCAGTTCGGTGACCAGCTCGGCCACTGCCCAGCCATCGTCGCGGTCGACCAGATGCACGTCCAGCACCAGCACATCGGGCCGTTTGCGTTCCAGCGCGGCCAATGCCTGACGCGTGCTCGAACAGACGATCACCTCGGGCGATCCGCCGCCCAGCAGGATATCTTCGAGTGAAAGCGCGAGAATGGGATCGTCCTCGACAACCAAGGCGGTACCGATCCGGTAATCGGTATCCCTGGCAGATGTGGTCGTCATGGACGGCGCTTCCCTGAACATGGCCGTGCGCGAACGGAAACGGCGGCGGCTCTTGCTATATCATCACTCGGTCTGCGGGCGGGAGGAAATGCACGGGTTACCTGCGTCATCGCCGCCCCAAAGCAACGCGCAACAGGACTGGCAGGTTCCCGTGCGATGCCGCGAGCATGCGGCCTGACGGGCGGATCAGCCGACCAGCGCCTTGCCATAGATCGTATATTCGCGGTTGACCGTGGCGTCGATCGCCTCGGCAATGGCGTTCATCCCCTGATTATCGTCGAGGATCCAGCCGATCTCGCCCCGCTTCGATCCGTATTTTACCACGGCCTCGCGCCGGATATATTCGATCATCATAAAGGCCAGCTGACTGGCCAGACGCGAGCTTTGCAAATGCTTGCGCACGCCCATCAGCGGCACACGCATATCGGCGGGATAGGGATGGCGCAGCCAGCGCAGCAGCTTGATCCAGCCGAACGGGAACAGCTTTCCGCCAATCTCCTTGATCGGGCGGTTAAGGTCGGGCAGCGTCATCATGAAGGCGACCGGCTCGCCCTCGTACTCGGCCACGCGGATCAGGTCTTCGAACACCAGCGGTTTCAGCTTCTTGCCGGTATGCGCGACCTCTGCATCGGTGATGGGCACGAAACCCCAATTGCCCGACCATGCATCGTTAAGGATGTCGAGGATCAGCGCCGCTTCCTCGTCGAACCGGCTTTTATCGACCTTGCGGATACGGATCTTGTCGTTCTTTTCGCCCGAGGCGATGATGCGCTGGATCAGCTTGGGATATTCGACCCGCACGTCGAGGTCGAAGGTGCGCAGCATCTTGGCCGCTTCATATCCCAGCGCCTCGATCCATGGCTGATATTGCGGCTTGTCATGGCCCATCATCACCATGGGCGGATGATCGTGGCCCAAAGTCAGCAGGCCGGGTTCTTCCCAGATCGACAGGGAAATCGGCGCCAGCACGCGGGTCATGCCCTGATCGCGCAGCCATTGTTCTGCCGCGGCGATCAGCGCGTGGCAGACCGCTTCGTCCTCCGCCTCCAGCAGGCCCCATTGGCCGCAGCCGGGGCCAAAGCCCTGCTCCACCGGCATTTCCAGCGCCAGCCGGTCGATATGGGCTGAAATACGCCCCACGACGCGGCCGTCGCGGCGGGCCAGAAACAGCTGCACATCGGCATGCTGGAAAAACGGGTTCTTCGCCGGATCGACGAGCTCCGCCGCTTCGGACCGCAGCGGCGGTACCCAGTTCGGATCGTCCGCGTTCAGCCTGTAGGCGAGATCGGTGAATTGCTTGCGACCGGCCTTGTCTGCCACCGGCGCGACGGTGATCTCACCCATTGTAATGGCAGTCCTCAGCCGATGGTGTTCTTGGAGGCGTTCGGGTCGAAACCCTCCTTGCCCTTGACCCGGCGGCGCGGATGGCCCGACGCAATGCCGCCCGACAGATCCTTCACATAGGGCCATTTTGCGGCCACCGCCTCGTCATAGCCGAGGTTGAAGACCGTGGCCGAACGCTTGGGCCGGTCCTTCTTTTCGTAATAGGTGCCGAGAACGCGGTCCCAGAAATAATTCGTGATGCCGTAATTCCCGTCCTCGTCGAAATAATGATGTTCGACGTGGCGCTGCTTCATATGCTGCACCCATTTCCACTTCGGCTTGAAGGCCAGATGCTGGATGCAATGCATGAATTCGTAATAGCAGGTCGTCAGCAGCCCGCCCGCGAACGCAGCCGCCGCGCCCCCGATCCCGCCGATGGCATAGCCGATGGGCGCGGTCGCAAGGAAGATCGTGGGCACGGTGGTATGCAGCGCGCCGAACAGCACTTCCAGATGGTTCGGATCCTGATGATGGTCATAGTGAATCCGCTTCCACGTGCTGGCCAGCGGCTTGATCTTGTACATCCACTGACCGTGCAGCACATATTGGTGCAGCAGGTGCCACACCAGCGGATAGACAACCAGCGCCACCGCGAATGCCGCCAGCGCGCGCAGCGGCGTGGTGGGATACAGCGCGAAAGCGACCACGCACAGCGTCGTCAGGCCCAGATAGGCGACGATGGTGTAATGCTGGAAATAGGCGACGATCAGCTGGCGCAGCGTCATGCGGTCCAGATAATGGGACCTTTTCCAGAAGGGGAGCTTTTCGGTGCCGTCCCCGTTTGCCTTGGCGGTCGGAGTGGCGGTGTTGCTGTTTGCCATGTCTAAATGCTTTGTAGCGGACAGGCGGGTTTGACCCGCAATCGTCCCGGAACGCGCGGCCCTTAGCACAGTCGGCACCGCGCTGGCCAGCAAGGGCAGGCAGGGCGACTGTGCAAGAGCCGCGCGGCGTAACTAAGATGCAACGGCTGAATATCAACTGACTGGCATGTCGGCGCCTGATTGCCGCGAACCCCTGATTGCCGCGAACCAAGACAAAGGGCCGCACGGTTGCCCGCGCGGCCCTTCGGTCATGCCGTGAACCGGATTATTCGGTTTCGACCGCCACCGACGGATCTTCGTCGATATCGACGGTGGTGGTGGTGTCGCCATCGGTAACGGTGGCGTCCATGCCGTCGGTGTCGATCACCACGCTGTCGCCGTCGGCTTCACCCATGGCGTCGGTGGCGACGGGCTCGGTCATCGCGGGTTCTTCCATGGTCTCATCCTCGACCACGACGGTATCGGCGGGCTCGCTACAGGCCGACAGGCCAATCACGGCAATCGAGGCGAGGGCGGGCAGTACGATCTTCTTCATTGCAGCGTCTCCATCAAATAAGGCGCAATTGTGGCAAAGACGCCCCAGCCGCCCGATGGTTCCGCGTATGGATGAAAAAGCGTTCCTATTCCTCGGTCTTGAGCAGCACGGTCTCACCGATCAGCGCGAACAGCAGGAACGGTGCCCAGGCCGCCAGAAAGGGCGGATATCCACCAAAATTGCCGATGGCGATGGCCGCATTATCGACCACGAAATAGGCAAATCCCAGCGCCATGCCGGTGACGGCGCGCACGAACAGCTGCCCCGACCGCGCCAGCCCGAATGCCGCGACCGCCCCCAGCAAGGGCATCAGCAATGCCGACAGCGGGCCCGAAATCTTGTGCCACCATTCGCCGCGGATTTCCTGCGTCCGCCGTCCCGCCGCTTCCAGCGCATCGATGGATTCGGTCAGGTCGATCAGGTTTTCGGACTGCGCATCGACCTTGCTGATCGCGATTTCGCGCGGAGTAATCCCCTCTGCCACAACCGCAGAGGCGTATTTTTCCTGCTTGGCAGTGGCGATATTGAACCGGACCGGATTTTCCAGCCGCCACCCCGGATTGGCATAGGTGGCACGATCGGCGCGCCATTGTTCGGACAGCATCAGCTGCGGGTCGCGGCGATACCATGTCACCCCGATCAGCTGCATCGAATTGCCCGTGCCCACGGCCGATCGCGCGGCCAGAATGGCATCGCCCTCGGCCAGATAGATATTGCTGCGCGTCTTCTCCCCTGCCGGGATCGCGCCATATTCGGCATCTTCCCATGCCGACAATGTGGCGGTGGCGCGCGTCACCACGCGTTCGTTGAAGACGAAACTGCCGACCGACACGATGGCCGCCGTCGCCACCAACGGGGCAAGGATCTGATGCGCCGACAGCCCTGCGGCCTTCATCGCGATCACTTCGCTGTTCTGGTTCAATGTCGCCAGCGTGATGATCGTTGCCAGCAGCACCGAATAGGGGAGGAAGCGCGCAATCAGCTGCGGCACGCGCAGGGTGACATAGGTCCATAATTCGCCCTGCCCGTTGCCCGGCGCGGCCAGAATATCGCCGCTGGTGCCCAGAAGGTCGAGCATCTGCAGCACCAGCACCAGCATGGCGAGCACCGCGAAAATGCGCACCGCGAACATCTTGGCCAGATAGACCGTCAGCCGCTTGGACGGAAAGAAATCAAGCCGCACGCGATTGCTCCGCATCGTGGGCCGCTTTGGCGCGGGCGGCCAGTTCGCGGTTGCCGGTGAAACGCAGCAGGCGGAAAAACACGGTCAGCTTCTTGGCCACCACGGCAGCGCCCTTTTCCAGCCAGCCGATCGCCTGACCACCGGGGACATAGGCGACGCGCCAGTACATCCACGTGATCAATGCCGCAAACAGCACAAAGGGCACCCATAGCGAGATGATCGGGCTGACCAGCCCCAGCGCCGCGACGTCTTCGCCATACTGGTTCACCTTGTGATAGGCGACCACCATCACGATCGAAACGAACACGCCCAAGGTCGAGCTCGACCGTTTGGGCGGGATCGCCAGCGACACCGCGAGGAAGGGCAGAAGCAGCATCATCACCACTTCGACCAACCGGAAATTCAGGCTGGCGAGCGTCTGGTTGCGCACTTCTTCCGATACTTCCTTGTTCCAGCCGAAATGCACCAGCTCGGGCAGGATATATTCTCGCTCCGCCCCGCCGCGCGTGCGGAAACGTTCGATTTCGGGCAGATCGATGGGGAGGTCATAGCTGGCGAAACTGAGCACGCGGGGCGTGGGGATCGATGCCTGATCCTGCACGATGGTGCCGTCGGTCAGGCGCAGGATAATCGTGTTCGGCTCTTCCTCGTTCGCAAGGAATTGCCCCTGCCGTGCCGAAATCGACAGCATGTCGCCATCGGGCTGCGTCACGCGGGCGAAAATGCCGCCCAATTCGCGCCCGTTATCGCGGCTTTCCTCGATCCGGAGGGCGGTGCGATCCTCCAGCGTGGTGAATTCGCCCACCTTGATCGACGCGCCCAGCGCGCCCGATTGCAGTTCGAACGACAGGCGCGAATAATCGTAACGCGCCACCGGCTGCACGAAATAGACGAGCAGGAAATTGAGCCCGACCAGCACCAGCGTGATGATGAACGGCACGCGCAGCAGCCGCGTATAGCCCAGCCCGACGGCGCGCATCACATCCAGCTCTGAACTTGTCGCCAGCTTGCGGAATGCGAACAATATGCCCAGCATCAGGCCCAGCGGTATCGCAAGGCTCATATATTCGGGCAGCAGGTTCGCCAGCATGCGGAATATCACGCCGATCGGGCCGCCTTCGTCGGCAACCACCTCGAACAGGCGGAGCATCTTGTCGAGCACCAGCAGCGAGGCCGCAAGCGCCAGAGTCCCCAGCATCGGCATCAGCACGAGCTTGAAGATATAGCGGTCGACGTCGGTGATGAAGTTCTTGAACAAGTCCGGTCGGGCTTTCGGATGATTATGATCGGGCTGACATTGCGCCCGCCATAATAGCATCGGGCCGGAAGGTCACGTCCCAGACGCGACCGGTGCGATCAATCCTTTTCCAGCGTGCATTGCAGCGGATGCTGATTCGCGCGGGCGAAATCCATCACCTGGTTCACCTTGGTCTCGGCAATTTCATACGGGAACACGCCGCACACGCCCACGCCGCGCTGATGCACATGCAGCATCACGCGGGTCGCCTGCTCCATGTCCATCCGGAAATAGCGCTTCAGCACCATGACGACGAATTCCATCGGCGTGTAATCATCGTTCAGCATCAGTACTTTGAACTGGCTGGGCTTCTTCGGCTTGGCGCGGGTGCGCGTGGCGACGCCGACCTGTCCGGCACCGTCGCCGGTTCCGCTATCGTCGTCACCTTCATTGCCGTCCCCTTCGTCGCCGCAAACAGGTGCGGGCCTGCGCGCATCGCGGGCCAGCCGCGATGCGGGTTCGAAAGGGACAGGGGAATCGGATCGGAAAGCCATCATCACGCCCCAGAATATCGTATCGCGGGCCCGGCATACAAGAGGGCCGTACAACAGGGCCCTATAAGCGGGCTTTGCAACAGCGCCCCGCAAGGCCGCCGCGTACCGGCATCAAACGGAAAGGGCCGGATGCGGCAATGCGCATCCGGCCCTTTCCTGTATCGCGCACCCGTTCGGGCGCGCTGCCGATCGTGCGATCAGGCAGCCTTGATCTTTTCCATGGCAAGGCTGACGCGCGTCGACAGCGGCTGCGTCGCGTCATTGGCCAGCTTCAGCATGGCTTCGGTGTTCTTCGACGACATGGCAACGGCCTTGTCGAAGTTCTTGCGCAGCAGGGCGCTCTGCAGCTGGAAGAAATCGGTCGGCGACTTCACCGATGCCATTTCCTTGACCTCGGCGGTCAGCGATTCGAACTCGGCCTTGCTGTCGGCAACGGCGGCCTTGCCCATTTCCTGCATGCCGGCGGCGAAAATCTTGCTCGATTCGAACAGGGCTTCGAAATTGCCCTTGGTGAACTCGCCTGCTTCCTTGAACATCTCGCTGCCCTTTTTGTAGGCGTCCTGCGACTTGGTGGTCATTTCCGACATCGCATTCTGGAACGACTTGGTCATCATTTCTGCATCGGTCATTGTTACGAACTCCTGGGTGAACTGTTTTATTTTTGCTGGCGCAACGGGGGTAAATGCGACCGGCTTTACGGGGGCCGGTTTGGCCGGGGTCTTGGCGACCAGCGGCGCCTCCTCCTTGGGGCCGGGAACGGGTTTGGTCGCGGGCTTGGCCGCAACCTTGGCTGCAACGGGTGCGGGCTTCTTCACGACCGGTTTCTTTGCGGCAGGCTTGCTGGCGACCGGCTTTTTCGGCACCGCCTTTTTCACGGCAGATTTCTTGACCGGCGCTTTCTTCGGTGCGGCCTTTTTGGCAACCGGTTTGGGAGCCGCAGCCTTGGCCACCGGTGCCGGTTCCGCCTTTGCGGGTGCCGGTTCGGCCGCCATTACCGGCTCGGGAGCCTTCGCCGTTTCGGGCGCTTTCGCCACTTCCGCCGCCTGCACCGGCTCGGGCTTTTTGGCCGGAGCCTTTACGGCAGGCTTCTTCGCAGCGGGTGCCTTTTTCGCAGCCGCCTTTTTGGGCGCGGGCTTCTTCGCCTCTGCCTTTGCGGGCGGCGTCTTGGCCGTATCGTCAGCCAGCTTCCCAGCCGCAGCCTCATAGGCCTTGGCCGCGTCGCTGTCCTGCTTGTCGTCTGCCATGGCAAACACCTTTGCGTTTCGGGTCCGGGGGATTCTCCCTTGCGCCGATCCGGAAAAGCTGGCCCGCATAAGGGGCCCGGCGCATGCATCGCATTTCCAGCGATGTTGCGCTGCACAATAAACAATGGAGCCTTTGAAGTCAAAGGTTTTTGTGCGCTGCACAAAAAGCGGCATCAAGGGTGCAGCATAAAATCCGAAACCCGATTCGGGTCACGATGAAACATGCGCCGTTTTCAGCCCCTTACGTAACGTCCCGGCGCGTCCTCGATCACCGTATCGCCGCGTCCGCCGGGCTTGCGCTTGCCGGTCGCATTGGTTTCGCCATCGTCAAGATCGCGAATCCAGCCCAGCCAGTGATTCCACCAGCTGCCGGGATTCTCCACTGCCTGTTCCACGAACGAATCGAGTGTCGCCGGCAAAGCGCGCGCGGTTCCGCTCTTGCCTTTTGCCTTGCCGGTTCGCGCACGGTTATCCGGCAGGGTCCAGTATTGATATTTCTTCGCCTCGGGCGGGTTCACCACGCCTGCGATATGACCCGATCCGGCCAGCATGAATTCCATCGGTCCGGAAAACTGCCGGGTCATCTTCCACACGCTTTGCGGCGGGGCGATATGATCCTCGCGACCCGCCTGAATATAGCATGGCGTCTCGACCCGGCGCAGATCGATGGGCGTGCCGTTCAACGTAATCGCATCGGGCACGACCAGCAGGTTCTGGTGATAGAGCTGTCGCAGATATTCGCGGTGAAAGCGTGCGGGCAGGTTGGTGCCGTGCCCGTTCCAGAACAGCAGGTCGAAGGGCTTGTAATCCTCGCCCAGCAGATAGTTGTTGATGACATAGGACCACAACAGATCGGGGCTGCGCAGCAGGTTGAAGGTCAGCGACAGATAGCGCCCGTCAAGGAAACCCTCGCTGGCCAGCGTATCGACCGCGGCCATCTGCTGCTCGTCGATAAAGGCCTTCAACTCGCCCGCTTCGGAAAAATCGACCTGCGCGGTAAAGAACGTGGCCGAGGCAACCTTCTCCGCCTCGCCCCGCCGCGCCAGCATGGCGAGCGTTGCGGCCAGTGTAGTGCCCGCCACGCAATAGCCGATCGTATGCACCGCAGGCACTTTCAGCCGGTCGCGCACCACGTCGATCGCCTCGGCCTGCGCGGCGACGTAATCTTCCCAGCCGACGTCGGCCATCGACGCATCGGCCGATTTCCAGCTGACCATGAACGTGCTGATCCCGTGATCGAGGCACCATTTCACAAAGCTCTTCTTTGGCGAGAGGTCGAGGATGTAGAACCGGTTGATCCATGGCGGAAAGATCACCAGCGGCACATCCAGCACCTTGTCGGTGACGGGCGTATACTGGATCAGCTGGAACAGCCGCGATTCGTAAACGACCTTGCCGGGTGTCGCGGCGATATTCTCGCCGATGATAAAGGCCTTGTTATCGGTGTGGGTCAGCTGCCCCGCCTGAAGATCGGCGATGAAATGGGACATACCCTTCACCAGATTTTCGCCGCCGGTTTCCAGCGTGCGTTCGATCACGACGGGATTGGTCAGCGGGAAATGCGCAGGGCTCAGCGCCTCGGTCAAAAGGCGGGTGAAAAAGGCCAGCTGCATCTTGCGCTCGGGGGGCAGCCCCTCGGCCTTGGCGGCGGCGTCCATGATCTGTTCGGCGGCCATCAGATAGGCCTGATGCAGCATCGCGAACACCGGATTGTCGCGCCACAGCGGATCGGCAAAGCGCCGGTCCGAACGCGGCAGATCGAGCAGCCCGGCCGGTTCGCCCTCCTTGCCGGTGGCCAGCATGAACTGGCCGATCATGGTTTCCCATAATGCCAGAATATCGGTGAAGATCTGGCTGCCCGCATCGCCGTCGGCGGGCATGAACTGCGCCATCCATTGGCCCGCCATATCCATCCAGCGCGACGGATCGGCCATGCCGCTGGCGGCAAGGGCGGGGTTCTCCCGCGCGAAATCCTGCCACATGGCGACCAGCCTTGCGGTCACCGCGTTCCAGTCGGTGGCCGGTCCGGCGGTCTGGCCGGCGCCCTGACCGGCGCCCTGTCCGGCCGGCGCCGCGCCTGCACCGGGTTTCTCATCCGTCTTCGGCGGCGCGGTCGCGGGCAGGAACGCATCCAGCATTTGCTGCGCCGCTTCGGATTGCAGCGCGATCATCTCGCGCAGCGGGCCGTCCATCAGCTCGGCAAACGGACCTGCCAGCAGAGAGGGCGGCAGGGTCGCGGTTTCGACAAGATCTTCCGGCGGGACAATATCTTCAGGCGGGACAGCATCGGGCGAAGCCTTGGCGGCATTCTGTTTCGGCTTGCGCCCGGGCCGCTCTGCCTTGGGTCCGTCAGCCGGTTTGCCGGTCTTCGGTCCGCTTCGCTGCTTCGTGGCCATGGCATCCTTCCCGAGGGTTGCGCGTGTCTGTCGCCGATAGCTTAGTCTGATGCGGCTTGCGCAGCAAAATGGCAACAGCATCATGGGTTTTGCGTAACATCGCGGCGCGAATTGCCTTGCGGCGGGAATATTCTGCAAGCATGGGCAACATCGGCGCGGGCCCGAAGTTTTCAGCCGCGCATCAATGCCAATGGACAAGAGAGAGATGAGTCAGGACTTTTACCGCATCAAACGCCTTCCCCCCTATGTCATCGCAGAGGTGAACGACATGCGGGCCGCGGCGCGTCGAGCGGGCAAGGACATCATCGATCTTGGCATGGGCAATCCCGACCTGCCGCCGCCCGCCCATGTGATCGACAAATTGTGCGAAGTCGCGCGCAAGCCCGACGCCCATGGCTATTCGCAGTCAAAGGGCATTCCGGGGCTGCGCCGCGCACAGGCGAATTATTATGCCAACCGCTTCAACGTAGAGCTTGATCCCGAGCGTGAGATCGTCGTCACCATGGGGTCCAAGGAAGGGCTGGCCAGCCTCGCCACTGCGATCACTGCGCCGGGTGACGTCGTGCTGGCGCCCAACCCGTCATACCCGATCCACACTTTCGGCTTCATCATCGCGGGCGCGACCATCCGCGAAGTGCCGACCACGCCGGACGAACGGTACTGGAAGGCGCTGGAATCCGCGATGCGCCACACCGTGCCGCGCCCGACCGTGCTGATCGTGAATTATCCGTCGAACCCTACGGCGGAGACGGTCGACCTTGCCTTTTACGAGCGGCTGGTCGCATGGGCGAAGGAGAACAATGTCTATATCGTCTCCGACCTCGCCTATTCGGAGCTATATTACGACGGCCATCCCACGCGCTCGATCCTTGAAGTGCCGGGGGCCAAGGATGTCGCGGTCGAGTTTACGTCGATGTCCAAGACCTACTCCATGGCGGGCTGGCGCATGGGTTTTGCCGTGGGCAACCGCGAGTTGATCGCCGCGCTAACACGCGTGAAAAGCTATCTGGATTACGGCGCGTTCACACCCATCCAGGCGGCGGCCTGCGCGGCGCTGAACGGGCCGCAGGACATCGTCGAAAAGAACCGCCAGCTGTATCAGGCGCGCCGCGACGTGATGGTCGAGGCGTTCGGCCGCGCGGGCTGGGACATTCCTCCGCCGCCTGCGTCGATGTTCGCATGGGCGCCGCTGCCGCCCGCGCTGAAAGACATGGGGAGCCTGGAATTTTCCAAGCAATTGCTCACCCATGCCGAAGTCGCGGTCGCACCGGGCGTCGGCTATGGCGAGCAGGGCGAGGGTTTTGTCCGCATCGCCATGGTGGAAAACGAACAGCGTCTGCGTCAGGCCGCCCGCAACATCAAACGGTGGTTCCGCACGATGGGGATGAACGTCTAGATCAGGGCTTGCCCGATCCTTTTTGCCCTTCTGCCCGAATTGCATGATTGTCATGCGGGCAGAAGGGCGCTAGGGGCGCTTTCCTTACACCACAGCCCTTACGCATCGACGTTAGAGCATCAGGGGCCCGATGGCGGAGTGGTGACGCAGCGGACTGCAAATCCGTATACGCCGGTTCGATTCCGGCTCGGGCCTCCATCTTTCTGCCGGGCATGCTTTCTGCCAGGCATGG
Organism: Croceicoccus sp. Ery5; assembly: GCF_020985325.1. Classification (NCBI taxonomy): domain Bacteria; kingdom Pseudomonadati; phylum Pseudomonadota; class Alphaproteobacteria; order Sphingomonadales; family Erythrobacteraceae; genus Croceicoccus; species Croceicoccus sp. Ery5. The sequence continues at coordinate 3,510,748 of NZ_CP087587.1, read as the reverse complement.
GGCGCAAAGCCTAAAGGCCGAGGGGCTGGATCTCGCGGATCAGGTCGATCAGCAGTTTGAGCGCGGTGGGCACCTGCCGCCGGCTCGAATAATAGGCGTGGAACCCCTCTCCGGACGAGGCCCAGTCACCCAGCACCGGTTTCAGCCTTCCCGCCGCGATATGCGGGCGCAGCACCGGTTCCGCGCCATAGATGATGCCCACGCCCGCGCAGCCCAGAGACATGGCGATCTGGCTTTCGTCGATAGTAACCGGGCCGGGAGTGGCGATGGCCAGTGCTTCGCCCGCGCGTTCGAATTCCCATCGGTAGTGCTGGTCGTTCCCCAGCCTGATCCCTATGCAGCGATGATGCTGCAAATCGGACGGATGCGCCGGTTCGCCAAAGCGCGCGCAATAATCGGGTGATGCGGCGGCAATCCATGCGATATCGGCCGACAACCGGCGCGCGATCATATCCTCGGGCACGGTGCCGCCATAGCGTATGCCCGCGTCGTAACCCTCTGCGATGACATCGACCAGGCGGTTGTCGACGCTGATATCCACTTCCACATCGGGATAACGATCGACGAATTCGGGCATCACCGGTCCCAGCAACAGCGGTGCGGCATCCTCCAGCACATTGATCCGCACGCGGCCCGCCGGCGTGTCGCGCAAGCGGTCGAGATTGGCCGATGCCTCTGCGATCAGGGCAAGCGGATCATCAATCGCGGCAAACAGGTCCTCGCCCGCAGCGGTCAGCGTGACGCTGCGGGTCGTTCTGTTCAGCAATCGCACGCCGCGCCTGTCCTCCAGCGCGGACATCGCATGGCTCAATGCCGAGGGCGTAACCCCCATCTCGCGCGCGGCCTTGCGAAAGCTGCGGTGGCGGGCGATCGCCATGAAATAGGCGAAGTCGGCAAGATCGGATCGCGATAGCTGCATCGCAGGCCTTATCCGATTGTTGAGCCCTGCTCACAAGCGCAATGTATGCGGAGCTGCTTATCCCGCCCGGCTTCGCAGCCTATTTCAATCTCAGAAAAGCCCCCATGACGGGCGCAAGGCAACAAGCAGGAGGCAATGATGCGCAGCACCGCGATCGTCGTGGCCATCGCCGCCACGACGGCCATACCGACAGGCGCAATGGCCCTGCAGGAAGGACAACAGACCATGACCATCACCCGCAGGCAGGGCCAGCAGTCCATCGAAGGTCCGGCCGAGAATTTCACGGGCAAGGCGACGATCACGGGCATGTTCGCGCGCGAGGCGCCTTCGCGCATGACGGGCGCTATCGTCCGTTTCGAACCCGGCGCGCGGACCGCGTGGCATAGTCATCCGTTGGGCCAGACGCTGATCGTGACCGAAGGGACCGGCTGGACCCAGATCGCGGGCGGCGGAAAATATGAATTCCACGAAGGCGACATCCTCTGGTGCCCTGCCGATAAAAAGCATTGGCACGGCGCGACCCCGCATCAGGGCATGACCCATATCGCGCTGCAAGAATCTCTCGACGGAACGAATGTGACATGGATGGAGAAGGTTACCGACGAGGAATATCTGGCCGATCTGGCCGACGACCAGCCTGCCGCGGACTGACCGGCATGCCGCATGTGATCGTCAAGCTGTGGCCGGGCAAGTCGGACGCGCAGAAACGGCAGCTAAGCGATGCCATCGTCACCAGCGTCACCGATGTGCTGGGCTATGGCGCGGAATCGGTTTCGGTCGGTTTCGACGAGGTCGCGGTAGCGGATTGGGACAGGGTGGTCTTTCGCCCGCTTGTCGCGGACCGCTGGGACAGCCTGACGCAAAAGCCCGGATACGGCCCGAAGCCGGACTGCTGACAGGCAGGTTCCGGTACGGCCACCCCTCATCCCCCACAAGATTACGAGACTGTTTTATGATCCTTCAGGAAAATTACACGCTGAACAACGGTGTCGCCATTCCCCGGCTGGGCCTTGGCACATGGATGATCGACGATGACAAGGCGGCCGACGCCGTCCATGCGGCAGTCGATGCCGGATACCGCCATTTCGATACCGCGCAGGCCTATGGCAACGAACGCGGTGTCGGTGCGGGCCTGCGCGACTGCGGCTTGCCGCGCGATGCGCTTTTCGTGACGACCAAGCTGGACGCGGGGATCAAGGATTTCGCGGCTGCGCGTGACGCGATCGACGGTTCGCTCGTGGCACTGGGGCTGGACGAGATCGACCTGATGATCATCCACAGCCCGCAGCCGTGGGACCGGTTCCGCAACGGAGAGCGCTTTGCCGAGGGGAACCTGCAGGCATGGCGCGCGCTGGAAGAAGCCTGTGCGGCGGGCAAGATCCGCGCCATCGGGCTGTCGAATTTCGAACAGGCCGATATCGACAATATCCTTGCGAATGGCAGCATGCGCCCCGCAGTGAACCAGATACTTGCCCATGTCGGCAATATGCCGTTCGAGCTGATCGGGTATTGCCGTGAACGGGATATATTGGTCGAAGCCTATTCGCCGATCGGTCACGGCGAAATCCTGCACAATGCCGAGATTGCGGCCATTGCATCGAATTATGGTGTGGGTGCGGCGCAATTGGCGATCCGCTTTTGCCTGCAACTTGGCCTCTTGCCGCTGCCCAAGACGGCGAATCCGGCACATATGCGCACCAATGCCGATCTGGATTTCACCATTTCCGACGCGGATATGGACGCGTTGAAGGCGGTGAAGCCGGTGCGCGACTATGGCGAATCGAACATGTTTCCCGTGTTCGGCATCCACGCCCGGGCATAATTGGCGGATTGCGGGCCTGCGCCGCCGGTCAGTGGCGCAGGCTCAGCAGCGAATCCATCAGCCCGTCTTCCGCGCTGGAGCAGATGCCCAGCACCACCGCCTCGTCACAGCCTTCGCCCACGACATACGCATGGCCCATCGACGAATCGATATAGAGGCCCTGCCCCTCGTCCAGTTGCACCGGATCGTAGAATTCGGTGTGAATCTCGACCCTGCCTTCCAGCACATAGATGAATTCCTCGCCCTGATGGCGGATCAGCTCGCCGAATTCCTTGGCGCTGCGTGCGCGGATGCGGGTGAGGATGGGGATCATCCGCTTCTGCTTCAGATCGGTGCACAGATAGTGATAGTCGTAATTCTCGGTCGTGACCCGCGCGGCGGTTTCCAGCGTGCCGATGCTGCGGCGGCCGGTCACTTGCGGTCTGGCATCCTCGGGCTCTTCGTAAAACAGGTCTGCCATGCGGATGTTCAGCCGCTGGCTGACCTGCTGCAGCTTGTCATAGCTGAGCGTCAGCCGGTCATGCTCGACCTTTGACAGGGTAGAGACCGGAATCCCCGAAGCCGCGCTCATTTCCTTGAGCGTCCAGCCGTGCCTTCCCCTGATCCCCTTCATGACCTGTCCCAGCGTCGGCGGCTTGATCGAAGGCTTTGATGTTTCCGGCATCGCGATTCCCTATTTGACAATTTTCCAATCAGGATCATTATGGCCCTGATTGGAAAATTCTTTGGATATATTGGTAGTGTCTCGTACGCCCCGCCGCAAGGCATGGTGATCAGCCTTGATCGGGATGGTTTTGGCGAAGCGGGATGAAGCCGGCATAGCGTGGGGGTTCACATGCGGGTTTTGATCGGGTTTTCACTGGCCGTCGCGGCGCTGCTGTCTGCGCTGGTCGCCGGACCGCTGGCGGCGCAGGCCACGGGCGAAACGCCCGAAAAGGCACCCGTTACAGGCGTAAACGCATCGCCCGCCACGCCGCTTTCCGCACCCGTCGCGATCGACCGTGCCGATCTGGAAGCATGGCTTGACGGCTATATGATGAACGCACTCGATCGCGGCCGGATTGCGGGCGGGGTTGTCGTCGTGGTCGACCGAAACGGGCCCATCCTCGAAAAGGGTTACGGATTTTCCGATCTGGAAACCCGCAGCCCCGTCACGGCAGACGGTACGCTGTTCCGTCCCGGCTCGGTGTCCAAGCTGTTTACGTGGACCGCGGTGATGCAGCTGGTCGAGGAAGGAAAGCTCGACCTTGACGAGGATGTGAACAGCTACCTCGACTTCACGATCCCGCCTTTCGACGGGCAGCCGATTACCCTGCGCCACAGCATGACCCATACGCCGGGATTCGAGGAATCGCTGCGCTATCTGATCGGCACCGATCCCGACGGCATGATCCCGCTGGACGAGCTGATGCCCAAGGCGCTTCCCGAGCGCGTTTTCGCACCCGGCACGACGCCTGCCTATTCCAATTACGCCACTGCGCTGGCGGGCTATATCGTGCAGCGCGTCAGCGGCATGGCATTTGACGATTATATCGAAGCGCGCGTGCTGAACCCACTGGGAATGGCGCATTCCAGCTTTCGCCAACCGCTGCCCGATCGTCTCGCGCTGATGATGTCCAGGGGTTATCCCAATGTCTCGGGCAAGGCGCAGCCTTATGAGATGGTGTTCCCCGCACCAGCGGGCAGCCTGGCCGCGACCGGTTCGGACATGGGGCGGTTCATGATCGCCCATCTCAACGATGGCGGCGTGCTGCTGAGGCCCGAAACGGCGCGCATCATGCATGATTACCGCGCGCCGGGTATCGGCCCCCTCAATCGCATGGCGCTGGGCTTTTACGAACAGCACGCCAATGGCCACCGCGCCATCGGTCATGGTGGCAACACGCAATGGTTCCACAGCTATCTCTGGCTGTTCGAGGATGACGGCATCGGCCTGTTCGTTTCGATCAACTCGGGCGGCGTGAACGGCAGCAACGGGGCGCTGACCCACGGGCTGTTCCACAAGTTCGCCGACCGCTATCTGCCCGGCAAAGACATGGCGGACACGCGCGTCGACGATGCGCAGGCGCGCCGGCATGCCGCGCAACTTGCCGGCCATTACGTCAGCAGCCGTGGCTCCTTCACCAATTTCATGAGCATTGCGGGCCTGCTGGGCCAGACCGAGATCGTCGCCACGGCCGATGGCTCCATCGCATTGCCGGCGCTGGAAAACGGGGGTTCGGTGTCGCGTAAATGGGTCGAGATCGAACCTTTCGTCTGGCAGGATCTGAACAGCGGGGAAAAACTGGCGGCCGAGTTGCAGGACGGCAAGGTGCTGCGCGTCAGCATCGACACCGCATCGCCCTTTACCGTGCTGGTACCGGCCAGCGCGGGGATGAATGCCGCATGGCTGCTGCCTGCGCTGCTGGCCGCCATCGCGCTGGTCGCGATCGCCGCCATCGGCTGGCCGGTGCGCGCCTTGGTGCGCCGCAGGTTCAAGGGCGAGTTTCCCTTCACGGGCAAGGAAGCGGCCGGTTATCGCCTGTCGCGCATCCTTGCATGGATCGCGCTGCTGGCCGTCGGCGGATGGCTGCTGCTGTTGCAGTCGATCGATAATGACTGGTCGAACGCCAGTGGCCCGATGGACTGGCTGATCCAGCTGCTGCGCGTTGTGACCCCGCTGGCCTGCATCGGGCTGATCGCGGCTTCGGGCTGGCATTTCTGGCTCTGCCTTGCGGGCAAGCGCGGCTGGGGAGCGAAACTGGGCGCGCTGCTGTTGCTGCTGGCGGCGCTGGTGCTGGGCTGGGTCGCGCTGCGCTTCAACCTTTATGGCCTGTCGATGGTGTACTGATGACCATTCGTGCCCAGACCGCGTTGACCCTGACATTAAAGGTCGAGCGTTTCGCCTATCGCCAGCCGTTCCGCATTTCGGGTCATGTCTTCACCGAAACGCCGGTGCTGGTCGCCGAAATCGGCAATGGCCGCCATACCGGGCGGGGTGAGGGCGCGGGCGTCTATTACCTTGGCGACGATATCGATCACATGCTGGCCGAAGCGGAACGCGCGCGACCGGCAATCGAAACCGGTATCACGCGCGAAGGGTTGCAATCGCTGATGCCTGCGGGCGGGGCGCGCAATGCCATCGATTGCGCCTTGTGGGATCTGGAAGCGAAAACCACCGGCAGACCTGCGTGGCAGGCGGCAGGGCTGGGGCCGCCGCGCGTGCTGAAAACCACGCTGACCCTTGGCGCGGATACGCCCGATGCCATGGCAAAGGCAGCGATGGAGCTGGATCCCTATGCGCCAGTCAAGGTGAAGCTGACCGGCGATCTGCACGACGATGTCGCGCGCCTGCAAAAGATTCGCGCGGCCCGCCCGCGTGCATGGATCGGCGTCGACGCCAATCAGGGCTATCGCCGCGACACGCTGGAACGGCTTCAGCCGATGCTGGTCGATTGCGACATCGCCATGCTGGAGCAACCCCTGCCTCGCGGGGAAGAAGCCGGGCTCGATGGGCTGAAGCGCAGGCTGCCCTTCGTTGCCGATGAGAGCGCGGTGACTCTGGCCGATGTGCCCTCGCTCGCGGGTCGGTTCGACGTGGTGAATATCAAGCTCGACAAATGCGGCGGACTGACCGCGGCGCTGGCCATCGCCGAAGAAGCCCGCCGGTTGGGGCTGGGCGTCATGGTCGGCAATATGATGGGCACCAGCCTGTCGATGGCCCCGTCTTTCCTGTTGGGACAATTATGCGACATCGTCGACCTCGACGGGCCGACATTCCTTGCAAAAGACCGCGATCCCGGCGTTATTTATCATTTGGGAACAATCGCTTGCCCGCCATCTATCTGGGGATGAAATCATTTGTCCTGATTGGGTTGACAATTTTCTGATCAGGACAAATACTGCCATTTCAGGGTAACAAATGGCGGATAGGCATGAGCGGTTTTTCGCGGATGACGCGCCGGAATTTCGTGGCGAAAAGCACCGGTGCGGCACTGGCGGCGCCGATGATCGGCCGGAGTGCCTATGCCTTCACTGCGGCACCGGATCGTGTCTATTCGCGCAGGGCCGTCGATCTTGTGGCCGCGTCGCTGGTTATCGACATGCTGGCCCCGCTCAAGATCGATATCAGCGACAGCTATTACACGCGCGAGATGCCCGCGGGGGACAAGGACGAATTCCGCGGCTGCGGCATCACCGGCTTTCACAATGCATGGGGCATCGGCGGTCCCGATGCCTATCAGGACGTTCTGGCCAATTTCGCAGGCTGGCAGGGTTTCGCCGCGCGCAATGCGGATATCTTCTCGGCTGCGGGCAAGGTCGGGGATCTGGATGCGGCCAAGGCTGACGGCAAATGCTGCGTCATCATGGGCATCCAGAATTCGGAACATTTCCGCAGCGTAGAGGATGTCGCCTTCTTCCACGGTCTGGGCCAGCGCGTATCGCAGCTGACCTATAATGCGCAGAACCTGTTGGGATCGGGCAGCACCGAACGGGTGGACGGCGGGGTCACCGATTTCGGCGCGGCGATCATCGCCGAAATGGAAAAGACCGGCATGCTGGTCGACACCTCGCATTGCGGAGACCGGACGACGCTGGACGCGATCGATATCGCATCGGGTCCGATCGCGATCACCCATTCCAATTGCCGCGCGCTGGTCGATCATCCGCGGGTCAAAACCGACGAGGCGATCCGCGCGCTTGCCGCCAAGGGCGGGGTAATGGGAATCAGCGGGGTCAGCATGTTCATCAAGGACCGCGACCCGACCACGATCGGCGATCTGGTCGACCATATCGACCATGTCCGCGACCTTGTGGGGATCGACCATGTCGGCATCGGGTCGGACGCCGATCTCAACGGTTATGACGATATGCCGCCCGACCAGTATGCCGCGCTGAAAGCGTCGTACAAGGGCAGCTATGCGTTTCGCGACAAGATCGACGTCGCCGGTTTCGACCATCCGAAAAAAATCTTCGACCTCACCGAAGAGCTTATCCGCCGCAACTATACCGACGAGCATATCGCCCTTGTTCTGGGAGGGAACTTCCGGCGGCTGCTCGCCACGGTCTGGCGCTGATGCGCGCCGCCGGTTTTTATCGAAAAGGGGATCACATGGCACTTACCCGCAAGACGGCTTTTATCGCATGCACCGCTTTGACCTGCGCGGCAGCGCTGCCCGTAACGGCGCATGCACAGGACGCCGCCGAGGCCGAAACGCAGGGACAGGGCGGCAATGCCATCATCGTCACCGCGCAAAAGCGCGAACAGCGCCTTGTCGACGTTCCCGCCGCGATCAGCGTGGTCGGGGCCGAGGATCTCGAAAAATTCCAGGCGGCATCGCTGGTCGATATCGCGGGTTTCGTGCCCGGCCTGCAGATCGACAGCGGCGGCACGCCCGGCCAGTCCACCATCAGCCTGCGCGGTATTGCAGCGCTGGGCGCCAGCCAGACGGTCGGGGCCTATATCGACGAGGCTCCGGTCGGCTCGTCCACGCTCTATGCCCGCAGCGCCGAATTCTCGACCGATCTGCTGCCCTATGACATCGAACGGATCGAGGTGCTGAAAGGGCCGCAAGGCACGCTTTACGGAGCCAGCTCGATCGGCGGCCTGCTGAAATATGTGACCCGCGATCCCGACCTCAACACCATGGAAATCCGTGGCGGCGGCGACCTGTTCACCATCGCCGATTCGGGCGATCTGGGCTATGCCGCGCGGGTCGGCATCAACATGCCGGTGATCGAAGGACAACTGGCCGTGCGCGGCAGCTATTCCTTCCGCCATACGCCGGGTTACATCGACGACCTGGGTGCGGGCGGCGATGACGTCAACAAATACGACCAGCAAAGCGCCCGCATCGCGGCGCTGTGGGAACCCACCAGCAATTTCTCGCTCGAAGTGGCGGGCATGTGGCAGAAAACCGACGCCGACGGCTATTCGGTAACGCGCTTCGACATTCCCGAGCCTTACCTGTCGAACACCGAACAAGTGCCCTTTGGCGCGCTGGAACCGCTGGGCGACGGCCGTTCGATCGACGATCAGCTGCCCAGCCTGTTCCAGAACGAGATTACCTATCTGACCGCCACGGCCAAGCTGGACCTTGGCTTTGCCGATTTCCTGTCGGCGACCAGCTACTCCGACAGCACGACATACCAATATGGCGATTATACCGACGTCTATGGCGTGCTGATCCCGCTGGTCACCGGCCAACCGGGTGTGTCGGCGTTCTACATCACGCTGGATCTTGAGAAATTCACGCAGGAATTCCGCGTCAGCGCACCCGACGGCAATGCGCCGCTGCAATGGGTTCTGGGCGGCTTCTATACGCATGAAAAGAGCGGCAATCTGCAGACCGTCACCGCGCAGGACCTGAACCTTGACCCCATTCCGGGCGTCGATCCGCTGGCGCTGGCAGGCTTGCCGTCGACCTATGACGAATATGCCGTCTTCGGTCAGGCCAGCTATACTTTTGCCGAAGTGTTCGAACTTGGCGGCGGGCTTCGCTGGGCGCGTAACGAACAGGATTTCCGCCAGATCAGCTCCAGCGCGGTGGGGCTTGTGCCCGAAGCCGACGATCCGGGCAGCTCGGCCGAGAGCGTGTGGACGTGGTCGGCATTCGGCCGCTACGAAGTCGCGCCGAGCGCCTCACTCTATGCCCGCGCGGCAACCGGATATCGCCCCGGCGGTCCGAACGTGATTCTTCCCGATACGCCCACGCAGGTCGATGCCGATACGCTGACCAGCTATGAAGTTGGCTTCAAGGCCGATCTGGGCGGCAATCTGGCCAGCGTCGACATGGCACTGTTCCAGATGGACTGGAACGACATCCAGCTCAGCGTGTCGAACGACAGCGGAGTCAGCTATTTCGACAATGCGGGCAAGGCGCGGGCACGCGGCTTTGAATTCGGCGGCAGCATCCGTCCGGCAGAGGGGCTGAGCATCGCCCTCAACGCCGCCTATACCAAGTCCGAATTGCGCGAGGATGCGCCCAGCGGTGTCGGGGCAAAGGGCGACCGCCTGCCCAATATCCCCGAATTCTCGGTGAGCTTCGGGCCGCAATATGCGTTCGGTCTCTCGGGCGATTGGGAAGGGATCGTGGCGGGCAATATCCGCTATGTCGACGACCGGCTGACCGGCGCCGAAACGGCGGTCAACACGCTAAGCCTGCCCGACTACACCACGCTCGACCTGTCGCTGGCGGCGACCAACAATGTGTTCACCGTCCGCGTCTATGCCCGCAATGTCACCGACGAGGATGCCTATCTGTCAGGCGGCATCGCGCGCACCGGCTTTGGTGAGCGCAATTACGGCTGGGCCGTGCCGGTTCAGCCGCGCACCGTGGGCGTCGCCCTCGACCTGCGCTATTGATCGTGGAGGCCGCGATTCTGGCACCCGCATTGGACAAGAGCGGTGGCGGGCACAGCCTGCCATCGCCCTATCTCCTGTTTCTGGGCGACACGACCGATCGCAGCTATGCCAAGACTGCTCTTGGCCTTGCCGATTGGGCGCCCGAACGCTGCATCGGGGAACTGGCAGTGGCGGGCTGCACGGTCACGACGGGGCTTCCCGCTATGACGCCCGCACAGGCGGCAGCGGCAGGGGTCAGGGCGCTGGTCATCGGTGTCGCCAATCCGGGGGGCGTTGTGCCAGACAGCTGGTTGCCCGCGCTGGTCGACGCGCTGGAGGCGGGACTGGACCTTGTCAGCGGCATGCATATGCGGCTGGCCGACCAGCCAGTGCTCGCTCAGGCAGCGCAGCGCACTGGCAGGAAACTGATCGATATTCGCGTGCCCCCTGCGGGCATTCCCGTCGGCAACGGCCGCAAGCGCACGGGGAAGCGCTTGCTGGCCGTGGGAACCGATTGCGCGGTGGGCAAGAAATACACCGCCCTCGCGCTGCATCGCGCCTTCGTCGAGCGCGGCATCGACGCCGATTTCCGCGCAACGGGACAGACAGGCATCTTGATCGCGGGCGGCGGCATGCCGATGGACGCGGTCATTTCCGACTTCGAGGCGGGGGCCGCCGAAATCCTCAGCCCCGATGCACCCGCAACCCATTGGGACGTGATCGAGGGGCAGGGTTCGCTGTTCAATCCCGCCTATGCCGCCGTGTCGCTGGGGCTATTGCACGGTAGCCAGCCCGATGTGTTCGTCGTATGCCACGAAAACGCGCGCAAGGTGATCCTTGGCATGGAAGATTTCGCCCTGCCGGCAATCGAAGAGGTGATCGACATGACGATCCGTCTGGGCAGCCGGACCAATCCCGCGATACGCTGCGGGGGGATCAGCATCAATACCAGCGATCTGGACGCAGGTGCCGCCGCCGACCTGCTGGCGCGCGAAAGCGACCGTCTGGGCCTGCCCGCTGCCGATCCGCTGCGCGGGGGCGCTGCATTCGATGCCTTGGTCGGCAACTGTCTCGGGTCGGCAAGTGTCGGGCATGATTGACGCGTTGTTATGACCAAACGGGCCGCCATGCAGGGCGAAGGCTGGTTCGCACGCTTTCTGCTGCCCGGTTTCGCGCTCAAGGCGGTGATCATCGGCGGCGGCTATGCCACGGGTCGCGAACTGGCCGAATTCTTCCTGCCGGCAGGCCCCGTCGGCGGGCTGACCGCGATGCTGGCGGCAACCTTGGTGTGGAGTATCGTCGCCGCGCTGACCTTTGCCTTTGCGCAGGCGATGCAGGCGTTCGATTACCGCAGCTTTTTCGCACAGTTGCTGGGCCCGCTGGGCATCGTGTTCGAAATCGCTTTCCTGTTGTTCGTGGTACTGATCCTTGCGGTGTTCGGCGCTGCAGCGGGCGCGATCGGCGCGGCGACGCTGGGCTGGCCCGAATGGGCCGGTTCGCTGGCGCTGGCCGCCGCGATCCTTGCCGTCACCGCATCGGGCAGCGACAGCGTGGAACGGCTGTTCCGCTATGCCTCTTTCCTGATCTATGCCGTGTATGCCGCCTTTATCGTTCTGGCGCTGACCCGTTTCGGCGACCGCATCGGAACGGCGCTGGCCACATCGCCCCCGCCGCAAGCAGGCTGGCTGGAAGGCGGGGTCAGCTATGCGGCGTATAATATCGTGGGCGCCGTGATGATCCTGCCGGTGCTGCGCCATCTGACATCGCGCCGCGACGCGCTGGTGGCGGGCGCCATTGCGGGACCGCTGACCATGCTGCCCGCGATCCTGTTCTTCATCGCCATGGCCGCATTCTATCCCGCCATCGGCAACGAAGTGCTGCCGTCCGATTTTCTGCTGCGCCAGATGGGCGTGCCCGCCTTTGCGCTGCTGTTCCAGTTGATGATCTTCCTGGCCCTGGTCGAAAGCGGGGTCGGCGCGGTCCATGCGATCAACGAACGCATCGCCCATTCGCTGCAATCGCACGGGCGACCTGCGCCGGCGCTGTGGGGGCGCAGCCTGATCGGGGCGGCGATCCTTGCGGGCTGTATGTTCGTCGCCTCGCACATCGGCCTCGTCGATCTGATCGCCAGCGGCTATCGGTTTTTCGCCGTGGTCTTTCTGGCGGTCTTTGTGCTGCCCCTGCTGACCATCGGCGTATGGCGGATGGTCCGGCACGACGAGCAGCCCGCCCTGCAACCCGCGACCGATGGAACCGCGCCATGATCCTGCTCCGCCTTCCGATTATTGTCATGGCCACGGCCCTTTCGCTGGGCGCCTGCGCCACGACCGTGGAGGCGCCCCCTGCGTCCGTACCGCTGCACACGCGCCTGCTGACACTCGACACCCATCTCGACACGCCGCTCCATTTCGCGCGCGAAGGGTGGGATTTCGGCGCGCGCCACAGCTTTGCGGGCGATTTGTCGCAGCTTGATATTCCGCGCATGCAGGACGGCGCGCTCGACGGCGGGTTTTTTGTGATCTTTACCGAACAGGGTCCGCTGACCGATCGCGGCTATGCCGATGCGCTGGCGTTCGCGCGGGGCCGGTCCGACCTGATCGACAAGGTCGTTGCCGATCATGCCGCCGCCATCGGCCCCGCGCTGACGGCGGACGATGCCCGCAGGCTGGACGGCGAAGGCAGGCTGGTCGCGTTCAAATCCATCGAAAACAGCTTTCCGCTGGGCACCGATCTGTCGCTGCTGGCCGAATTTTACGACCGCGGCGTGCGCATGGCGGGGCCGGTGCATTTGGCCAACAACCAGTTCGCCGATTCGGCGACCGACACGCCGCATTGGAACGGGCTTAGCCCGCTGGGCCGTGAATGGGTGGCCGAAATGAACCGGCTGGGCATGGTGATCGACGCCAGCCATGCTTCGGACGCGGCGTTCGACCAGATGCTGGAACTGTCGGCCTATCCGATTATATTGTCGCATTCGGGCCTGCGCTCGGCCCACGGCCACCCGCGCAATCTGGATGAGGACCGTCTGCGCGCTCTTGCTGCAAAGCGCGGGGCGATGTGCGTGACCAGCGTCTATCTCTCCGACATCCAGATGTCCGACGAGCGCGCCGAATTGTTCGGCCTGTTCGAGAAAATCGATACGCTGTCGCCCGACGATCAGGCCGGTCTTGCCCGCCGCTGGCACGCCTTGGACCAGACCGAACGCATGTGGGCAGCCGATTTCGACGATTACATGGCGATGGTCCTGCGTGCGGTCGAAGTGGCCGGACCCGACCATATCTGTTTTGGCGCGGACTGGGATGGCGGCGCGGGGATAGACGGGTTGCAGGACATCTCGGCCCAGCCGCACATCACGCAACGCCTGAAGCAGGCGGGCTATTCCGACGAGGATATTGCCAAGATGTGGAGCGGCAATGTGCTGCGCATCCTGTCGGCGCAGGGCGCGGGGAACCGATAAACGGCACCCCGTCCGCCCGCAAATTTGCCTGACCTGTGTAATTGCGACTTGCCGCCCGCCTTTCATAAAGCTAACGGGCACCGGATCGCCGCTTTAGCTCAGTTGGTAGAGCATCGCATTCGTAATGCGGGGGCCACAGGTTCGAGTCCTGTAAGCGGCACCATTATCCTGTCTCTGGATACCCCCTAAAGCTTGAATTTCTGCGGGTTTCGGGTGATGCGCCCAACATCCGGATGGGGCATTGCACCGCCTGCATCGAACAGCGCCGCCAGTGACCCTGAGCGTACCTATCGCCTGATGTTCCCGCGAATGTGCCGGTCGCGCGGTTCTCGTCGCTGACGCTTCATGGCGAGAATACGCGCCGCCCCCATGAAAACGGCGGCATCGGTATTAGCAGCACCAGCCTTGACAGCCGGTCGTCGCCCGCGCTGCGACGGCCGGAACGGAGGGAGCGCTTTTGGGCTGCGCGCCATAGTGACAAATACCCCCTTTTCCCTAGGGACTTGCCCGATTGCGGTCGGGGTATCGACGCGCCTAATCTGCGGCGAACGGGCAGCAGGCGGGGGCGGCGGGAATGAAAACTTGGGTGCGCAGGTCGGTCATCGCGCTGGCGTCGGTGGCGGCGCTGGTGGGGCTCTATGCGCTGGCGGGCTATTATCTGGTGCCGAAAATGGTCCGCAGCATGGCGACCGACTGGACGCAGGAGGAGCTGGGCAAAACACTGACGATGGGCGAAATCGCCTTCGACCCCTTTACCCTTACGCTCGATATTGCCGATGCCGCCATTGCGGGGCCGATGAATGCGAACGGGGCAAAGCCCATGGTCGCGGCCAGCCATCTGCGTATCGACATGCAGGCGTCCTCGCTGTTCACGGGCACCTATCACCTCAAGGAATTTACGGTCGAGGCACCCTATGCCGATGCGGTGCTTTATCCTGACGGCACGCTCAATCTGATAGAGCTGATGCCCGAAACCGATCCGGACGAACCGTTCCCCTCGCTGCGGATCGACCGTTTCACCATCGACCGCGGACATCTGGACTTTGCCGATCACAGCAAGACCGACAGGCCTGCCAAGGCGCTGAAGCCGATCAGCTTTACCCTGCTGGATTTCCAGACCGACAGCAGCGACGGCGGCCAGTTCAATTTCGATGCCAAAAGCGTGCGGGGAGAGGCGCTGGCATGGCGCGGCACGGCGTCCATGGCGCCCGTTGCGTCGAAAGGCGCGCTGACGCTTGACGATCTGCAGATGGAAACCGTCGCCAAGTTCTTTGGCGATTATCTGCCGGTGGGTCTGGATGCGGGCAGCGCCAGCCTTGCCCTGAATTACGATTTCGCCTTTCGCGACGGGGCAATGGATGTGCGGGCGGATATGCCTGAAATCAGCCTGTCGGGAATGGAAATCAGCGGCAGGCCCGGCATGTTCAGCGGCGCGGTCGGCCTGGCCAGCGTGGAAACCTCTCTGCGCGGGATACGCTGGCAGGATGGCGGGATGACCGCGAAAGTGCCGATGGTCGCGGTAAAGGACCTGCGCGTCGCGGGGCCGGGCGAAAACGCGGAAAATGCCGCCATCGCCGTGCCCGAATTGCGCGTGGCCGATATCGCCATCGACCAGCCCGCATCGCGCCTGACCATCGCCAGCCTTGTGATTGCCGAACCCAGCATGGCGGTCCGGCGCGAGGCGGATGGCTCGATCAGCCTGATGAAGATGATGCCCGCATCACTACCGCAAGCCGCACCCGCACCCGCAAATGATAATGGCGCAGCAGGCTGGACGGTCGAACTGGGCGAGGCGCGGGTCGAAAATGCGCGCCTTGCGGTAGAGGATCGCGCCGTCTCCCCCGTCGCGCGGTTCAATGTCGCACCCGTCAATATCGCGGCGCGCGATCTGGGCAGCGATCTGGCGCGCGCCGCCTCGGTCGAGCTGGACGGAAAGCTCGACGGGCGCACCGCCTTTCGCGCCAGCGGCAGAGTGACCCCCGCGACGCTGGACGCCGATATCGATTTCCAGATGGCGGGCCTCTCGATCGATCAACTACGGTCCTATATGCCCGCGATGCAGGGGATGGAGGTGCGCAGCGCGCTGATGGGCGCGGCGGGCAAGATCCGCGTGGCGGGCGGCGATGCTACCAAGGCGCGGTTCAACGGCAGGATGCGGGTCGATAATCTGGCAGTCAACGATGCGGCATCGGGCGCGGCGCTGGTCGCATGGCGCAGCTTTGCGCTGAACGGCATGGATTATGCGCCCGGACGGCTGACCATCGCCAACGGCCTGCTGGTCGAGCCTGTGGGACGGGTCGAGATACTGGCCGACGGCAGTTATAATTTCACCGGAGCCACCGGTTTCGCGCCTGTCCCGACTGGCCCCGATGACCCTGCCGACGGCGATGCAGCGCCCGCCGATGCGGAACCCGCCATTGCCGTGCCGCCCGCCATCGCAAAGCCCGAACAGGCCGGCGAAGGCGTATCGCTGGTCGAATTGCCCGCATCCAACGCCACGGGCGAGAATTACCGCGTGATCGACGGGCAGATCATGCCGCAAGTGGCAGGTTTCACGTCCGCACCCGCGCCCGCGCCCGCGCCGGTAACGGCAGGCGGCGCATCGGCCATGCCCGATATGGATATCACCCTAAGGCGGCTGGATGTGCGGAACGGCACGGTGGGTTTCGCCGATTTCTCGATCGAGCCCAATTTTCAGGCGCAGATCCAGTCGCTGTCCGGCTCGCTCACCAATATCACCACCAGTCCGGGCCAGCTGACGCAAGTGGAGCTGGAAGGCTTCGTCGTCGACCGGTTCTCGCCCGCGACGATTGCGGGGACGATGGATGTGTTCGGCTATGATCGGCAAACAGACATGAACGTGGTGTTCCGCAATATCGAGCTCCCTGTCTTCAATCCCTATTCGGGTCGTTATGCGGGCTACGCCATTGCGCGTGGCAAGCTGACGGCGGAATTCACCTATCATATCCGGAACCGCGCTTTGGAAGCGGAGCATCTGGTCATCATCGACCAGCTGAAATGGGGCGATCCGACCGACAGCCAGGAAAAGGCCCCGTTCCCCGTGCGGCTTGCCGCGTCGCTGCTGAAAGACAAGGACGGGGTGATCAAGCTGGACGTGCCGGTAAAGGGCACGCTGGACGACCCGACCTTCCGCGTCGGGCCGATCATCTGGCAGATCGTGGGCAATCTGATCGAAAAGGCGATCACCGCGCCCTTCCGTCTGCTGGGTTCGCTGTTCGCAGGGGCGGAGGATGCGAAATTCGTCGATTTCGCGCCCGGCAGCGCCGAACTGCCCGCCGCTTCGGGAGAGGCGATTGCCGCCCTGTCGAAAGCCATGGCGGATCGCGAGGAACTGCAGCTGGATATCCCCGCAGGCCCCGGCATCCGCGAGGATGCGGTCGCCATCGCGGATGAGCGGATCGATGCGCTGCTGCTGGCCAAAGAGATCGAGGATGGCGCGGTGCCCGATCTTGCCAGCCTGTCGGTCGACAAGCGCTATGACCGGATGAAAAAGATCTACAAGGACCGCACCGGCAGCAAGCCGGAGCCGCCCGATTTCGAAACCGGCCTGAAAGACGGCAGCATCCCCGCGCCGGTCGACGGTTCAGGCGAGGATGCGGAGGAGCTGGATGGCGGCGATGCGCGCAAATATCTGGAAACCGACTGGATGAGAGAGGAATTGCGCCCGTCCTTCATGCCGACCGACGCCGAACTTTACGAGCTGGGCATGGGCCGTGCCCGCGCGGTGCGCGATGCGTTGCTGGCCGACGGCACGGTCGCGCCTGAACGCGTGTTCACCAACACCGATCTGGCCGTTACGGCGCATGAGGATTTTGCGCGGCTGGAATTGCAGATCAAGTGACGGGCCCTTGCGGCAGGCATGGCGGCCACCTGGCGCTGCGGGCGCGGCGTGCTATGGCGCGATGATGGCACACAGGCGGGCGATCTTGGGGGCAGCGGCGGGACTGGTGCTGGGTGGCGGTTTGCCCGCTCTGGCGAAACCGGCCCGCCTGGCAACACGCCTGCCGCCGCGCTTGCGCACGGGCGATATTGTCGCGCTGGTCGAACCGGCCAGCCCGCTGGAGGACCCGTCGCAAATCGCCGAGGTGGCCGATATGGTCCGCGCCATGGGGCTGCGCCCGAAACTGGCACCCCATGTCGGCGCGGTCGAAGGCTATCTGGCGGGCACCGACGATGAACGCGCATCCGACATCAATGCGATGATCGCCGATCCCGACGTGCGCGCCCTGTTCGCGGTGCGCGGCGGCTGGGGCAGCGCGCGTATCCTGCCGCTGATCGACTGGAACGCGGTGCGGGCCAACCCGAAACTGCTGATCGGCTTTTCCGACATCACCGGCCTGCATCTGGCCTTTGCCGCGCGCGCCGGTTTCCCCACGCTGCATGCGCCCAATGCGGGCGGCCGCTGGCCTGCGGACAGCTGGAACAGCCTGTGGTGGCTGGCCTTTGCCGGTTCGGCCCCCGTGCTGGATCTGCGGCGACATGGCGGCTGGCCACACCCCGAGTTTGAAGTGCTGTCGGACGGGGTGGCGCAGGGGCGGCTGCTGGGCGGCAATCTGTCGGTCCTGTCGGCGCTGGTCGGCACGCCATGGATGCCCGACATGTGCGGCGCGGTACTGTTTCTGGAGGATGTGGGCGAGGCCCCCTATCGCATCGACCGGATGATGAGCCAGCTTGCCCTGTCGGGCATGCTGGCAGAGGTGGCGGGCGTGATTTTCGGGCAGTGCACCAATTGCGCCGCGCGCACCGCCGACAGCGTCAGCGTGGCCGATGTGATGCGCCACCATCTGGGCGCGCTGGGCGTGCCGGTGTGCATCGGGGCCAATATCGGCCATGTGGCGAACCAGCTGAGCCTGCCGTCGGGCGCGCAAGTGCGCCTTGACGCGGGGCAGGGCACGCTGGCGATATTGCAGGCGATCGTCGCCTGACAGCGCGGCCGCCATTGCAACCGGCACCTTGCAAGCCTATGTTGCAGTGCAGCATAAACGGAGCCGCAAATGCCCCACACGGTCCATCATCTCGACGTGGCGCTTCAGGGCGGCGGGGCGCATGGCGCGTTTACATGGGGCGTGCTCGATTGCCTGCTGGAACAAAAGAATATCCGCATCGGCGCGGTCAGCGGGGCGAGTGCGGGCGCGCTGAATGCCGCGGTGCTGGCGTCGGGGCTGGCCATCGGCGGTCCGGAAGAAGCCGGACGACGGCTGTGGGCGTTCTGGAAGGCGCTGAACCGTTCGGGCCGTGACGCGGGGCCGTTGATCCCCATGGCCGAGGCATTCCCCTTTGCCTTTGAGGCAATGAGCGAATGGTGGACTGCGATGTTCAAGGACATATCGCTGCCCACATCGCCCGAATTGGGCCGTCCCGCGCAGGATATATTGCGCCGTCTGATCGATGAATTCGTCGACTTTGGCGCAATCAGATCGAAAGACGCGCCGCTGGTTTTCGTATCGGCCACCAATGCTCGCACGGGCGGGGCGCATATTTTCCGCAATGCCGATCTGTCGACCGATGCGCTGCTGGCCTCGGCCTGCCTGCCGCTGCTGTTCCCGCCGATCCGGATCAATGGCGCGGATTACTGGGATGGCGGTTACAGCGCCAATCCGCCGATCATCCCGCTGGTGCAGGACAGTGCGAACGACGATCTGCTACTGGTCACCATCAACCCGATCACGCGCGACACCACGCCGCACAGCCCCGCAGGGATCGCCAATCGCATTACCGAGCTGGGTTTCAACCAGACCCTGATCAAGGAATTGCGCGGGCTGGACCTGATGCAAAAGGCGGTTTTGCACCTGCGGCCCACGAATGGCCTGCTGGGCAGCCTGCAACGGCTGCGCATTCACGAGATTCACGATCAGCCATTATTGGCGGGGATGGAACCGGAATCGAAACTGCTGCCGGTGTGGCGCATGCTGATCACCTTGCAATGCGCGGGTCGCCGCTCGGCCAGGGAATGGCTGCGTAAAAAGGGGCGGCAATTGGGTAAGGCCAGCACGGTGGACCTGACCGACCGTTACGGGCCTTCCTAAGGGTTAGCGGGGCGCCAGACCGGGGTCCGGCGCCCGTTATCGGCTCAGGCGGCTGCCTTTTGCAGCATCCTGGGCTGCGATCTGGCGGGTTGCCCAAACCGAAGCGGCGAAGCTGACGCCGGTGCCGACGATGGCCATTGCGGTGATCATTACGGTTCTCCTGGTTGCGGCCCGATTGCGGACCCGGTGCGAATATGGCGGCGAATGGTTAAGATTTTGGCCATTCGCGTTGCGCGGGGGTCAAACGCTGTTCCTCGCTTGACCGTGCATGGCGCGATGGGCACCCCTTTTTCCCTATGCGGGAACAGGCGGACAGGCAGGACGAAACGCAGGCATTTCTGGCCGGCCTGCCGCAGCCTGCTGCCAGCCGCGGGCAGGATGTGTCGCTGGAATGGAAATGGCGCGGCCAATGGCTTGAAGGGGGGCTTGGCCACGACGATCGCGTCGCCGCGCGCCTCTATCGCGATCCTGTGCGCGAGCCGCAGGAAGTCACCCGCCTGCTATCGCCCAAGCTGCTGACGGATTTCGCCCTATGGGACGGCGGCGACACGGCGCAGCGCTGTTTGCATCTGGACCTGCACGACAATCTGCTGGTTCAGGGTGAGAACCTGCAAGTCCTTGCCACATTGCGCCGCCGTTATCGCGGCAGGGTTACGCTGATCTATATCGACCCGCCCTACAACACGGCCAGCGGGTCCTTTGCCTATAACGACCGTTTCACGCGGGCCGACTGGCTGGGCTTTATGCGCGCCCGCCTGCTGTTCGCGCGCGACCTGCTGGCGCCCGACGGCAGCATCTATGTGAACATCGACTTCAACGAGGCGCATTATCTGAAAGTGCTGATGGACGATGTGTTCGGCCCGGCCAATTTCCAGCGCGAGATTATCTGGCGCATCGGCTGGCTTTCCGGCTTCAAGACGCGGGCACGGAATTTCATCCGCAATCACGACACGATCCTGTTCTACAGCCAAGACGCGCAGCGTATGAAATTCAACAAGGCCTATCTGGGCCCCGACGATTTCGCCCCGCGCTTCAAACCGGCAGAGGCGGCGCAGTTGTCATCGCTGCTGGAAGGCGAGGGGCTGGGCAAAGCCGCCGTGCGCCGCGTGATGAAAGCCGCGCAAACCATCGGCCTGCCCGCCCGCTATCCGGTCGAGGATGTGTGGAACGCCAGCAATTACGACCGGCTGAATTCGGTCGCCATTACATCCTATGCGGGCGAAAGCGTGTCGAAACTGCTGGGTACACCCGATGTGAAGGGCCAGAAGTCCGAAGCACTGCTGAAACGCATTATCGAGGCTTCGACCGATCCGGGCGATATCGTGCTGGATTTCTTCGCCGGATCGGGCAGCACCGCCGCCGCCGCGCACAAGCTGGGCCGCCGCTGGATCGGTGTGGAGCAGATGGATTATGCGGGCACCATCACGCTGGAACGCATGAAGAAAGTGGTCGCGGGCGACAATGTCGGCATTTCGAAACGAACCGGCTGGAAAGGTGGCGGGTCGTTCGTGTTCTGCCGACTGGCCGACTGGCGCGACCGCGTGACGCAGCAGGCTTTGGCCAGACGCGCGCGCGATCTGGGCTGGCTGCTCCACGATGGCAAGGGTGGTCTGTGGGACTGGGCGGCGTTCGACATGCTGCCCGTCGCACAAAGGCGCGCGGCGCTGTCCTTGGCGCTGGCGGCCAATGCCATGCCGGTGGACTTTGCATTCGCGGACGATGCCGAACTGGCATTGCCGCCCGCCGAACGCGCGATCAACGCGGCGTTGCAGGGCTAGGGGCTTGGCGGATGGTGAGGATCGCTGGATGCAATCGTCGCCGTTTGCAGCCGCCTCAAGGATTTGATCGAAGCACCTACAGCAGATGCCCCGTCCGGTCGCGCTTGGTGTCGAGATAGCGGGCGTTGTGCGGGTTCGCGGGCAAGGCGTGGGGCACGCGTTCGGCCACGTCGATGCCCAGCGCGGCCAGCGTGTCGACCTTCATCGGATTGTTCGTCAACAATCTGATCCGCCGCACGCCCAATAGGTCCAGCATGCGCGCCGCCACCGGAAAATCGCGTGCGTCGGTCGGCAGGCCCAGCCGGTTATTGGCATCGACCGTGTCGAACCCCTGATCCTGCAGGCGATAGGCGCGCAGCTTGTTGATCAGGCCGATCCCGCGCCCTTCCTGCCGCAGATAGAGCAGCACGCCCCAGCCGCCTTGCGCCGCTTCCTTTGCCATGGCGGCCAGTGCGGCATCGAGTTGCGGGCCGCAATCGCACTTCAGGCTGCCCAGCACATCGCCCGTCAGGCATTCGCTGTGCAGCCGCACCAGCGGCACGCGGTCGGCGTTCTGCCTGCCGATGACCAGCGCCACATGCTCGCGCAGATCGTCGGGCGCCCGAAAGGCGACGATCTCCGCCTGCTCGGCCGCGTGGGTGGGCAGATGGGCGCGGGCCTGCACGGTCAGGCGGGCCGGATCCTCGAACGCGGCGATGTCGCTGGCGCTCAACTCCACCGCTTCGCCCGCAGGCTCGGGCGCGACCAGAAAGGCAGGCAATATGCCCGCGATACGCGCCAGCGCCATGGCGGCCTTCGCGGCCTCGCCCGCTTCCAGCGGTTCGGCGCGAAACGGGCCCGACAGCGGATTGGCCAGATCGCGTGAGGGATCGGCCAGTTCGCGCGCGCCCTGCAGGGTAAAAGGCTCTGCCGCGCGGATCAGTGCGGGCGCATCGGGAACGGCGGCGTCCTTCTGGTTGATCAGCTTCAGCGTCGCCGCCCGCGCGGCCGAGATCAGCAATCGCCCCGCCGCCGTGCCGCCCGCGTCATGCCCTGTTTCCGCAGGCATCAGCAGCAATGCGCCATCCCCGCCCGCGATCCGCACCGGCCAGCCATGGCGCAGCGCATCCACCGCCTGCGCAGTCCGGCGAGAGGGAGAGGGAGCGCTCATCGCGGCATCAAAGCTCGAAGCTGGTGATCAGCGGAATATGGTCCGACGGGCGCTCCCAATCGCGGCAATCGAGCAGCACGCGATGATCGCGCGCCTGCTTCGCCAGATCGGGCGAGGCCCACATGTGATCCAGCCGCCGCCCGCGGTTGGACGCCTTCCAGTCCTTGTTGCGATAGCTCCACCAGCTATAGCTCTTTTCCTCGGGCGCGACATATTCGCGGCCGATGTCGACCCAGCCGTGGGCATTCCTGAAACGGTCCAGCGCCTCGACCTCTATGGGCGTATGGCTGACGACTTTCAGCAGTGCCTTATGGCTCCACACGTCATGTTCCAGCGGGGCGACGTTGAAATCGCCGACGATCAGGCTGGGACGGTCCACCGTGTCGGCCCAGAACGCCATGCGTTCAAGGAAGTCGAGCTTCTGGCCGAACTTGGGATTGATCTCGCGGTCGGGCTCGTCGCCGCCAGCGGGAATATACACATTCTCCAGCAGCAGCCCCTTGCCGGCGCCGCCGATTTCCACGCCGACATGCCGCGCCTCGCCATTGTCCTGCCAGTCGTGCCGGGTCAGTTCGGTCAAAGGCAGTTTCGAAACGGTGGCGACACCGTGATAGCCCTTTTGCCCGTGCACCGCGCGGTGGGTATAGCCAAGGCGTTCAAAGGCGGCATGGGGGAACAGATGTTCGGCCACCTTGATCTCTTGCAGGCACAACACGTCGGGTTGCTGCTCTGTCAGAAAACGCTCGACCTGATCGAGGCGGAGGCGGACGGAATTGATGTTCCAGGTTGCGATGGTGACCATGCAGCGGGCCATAGGGCCTTCGCCATCAAAGTCCAATCGTGCAGTTGCACCGAATATGTCGCGATGGGTGACGGGATTGTCACAAGACCGACACCGTTATCGTGCAGGGGGTTCGGAACTTGGGGGACCGGAGCTTAGGGAACCGGATATGCAAAACCCCCGACCCGGGGGCATTGGGTCGGGGGTTGCCATTCGCGTTCGTCACGCTCGGCAAGATGCGGTTTGTTGGGACGGGCAACAGGGGGGAAACCCGATTCCCTCGCATCTTGTTCGGTAATTTCTACGCCCGAACGCCTGTCGATTAGATGAACGAAGCTGTTAGGGAAAGGGCCGTTCGTCGCTATACCCGCACAATTGACCGTTAATTAGCCCTAAAGAGCCTTAACGGTCAGCGTTTCTGCCTCGGACGGACGTCCTTGAATGCAAAAGTGCCGTCGCTGACGGGGATTCCATAGCGCTGGTTGTCAAGAAAGATCTTGGTGATCTTGTTCTGAGAATCGACGGAGACCCAGCTTTCCAGCTCCAGCCCGCCGGGGGCCGATGCGTTCTTGTTGAAGATCAGCGTGATCGTTCCGTATTCGGGATGCTTGGGGTCCTTGACCTGCACGCTGATCAGATCGGGATGGCGCACCGGCATCAGCCTGCCATAGCGCATCACATCCTTGTCCGGGTCGAGCAGGGCGCCCAGCGGGCTATTGCTGATCGGCCAGACCTGTTTTTGCCGGACTTCGTAATCCAGCATGGTCAGCCGCGAACCGTCGGAGACGATCAGGACGGGCACGTCCTTTTGATATTCGAAGCGGATCTTGCCGGGGCGCTTCAGCACCATCTTGCCGGTCAGCTGCTGACCGTTGCGGTCGACCTGCACGAAATCCGCGCTCATCGTCTTGATGGCACGAAGCGCCGCGACGGCGCGGGCCAGATCGTCCTGTGCCTGTGCGGAAGAGCTGGCCGCGGAAGAGTTGGCAGAGCCGGAGCTGGCAATGGCGGGCGCGACTGGAAGGGCCAGCGCGGCGGGCATGACCAGCGAAGCAGCGGCAGCAAGGGTGAGCGTGCGCCCGGGGCGAGCGTTTGAAAACATTGCGGAAATCATCCCGGTGTCATGACGTGTCGCCATTGAACCCGTGGTGAACCGGCGGGTTCCGGAATTCCGTCCGATTTTTCCGGCAGCGAATGGCCCGAAAAATGCCTGAAGACAGGAGCGCGGGCCGGCAACATCGCCGCCCGCGCGCAAGATCACTTGATCTTGGCTTCCTTGAATTCGACGTGCTTGCGAACGACGGGGTCGTACTTACGCTGCACCATCTTCTCGGTCATGTTGCGCGGGTTCTTCTTGGTCACATAGAAGAAGCCGGTATCGGCGGTAGAGACCAGCCGGATCTTGACAGTTGCGGGCTTCGCCATGGCGTATTCCTAAATATCCTAATGCGGGCAGCACCAATTGGCGTTACCGCGCGGTGTTCCGGTTCAAGTCTGAGAATCGATTCTCGTGGCAGGGCGATTGCGGTAATCCGTCGGAATCACCGGCAGGCCTTGCCAAAGCGTGGGGGCCTTTGCTGGAATTGGCGGCGCAAGTCAAGCTCTGCGCCGCATTCGGGCTGCAGGCGCGGCGATTAGCGGCCCCTTCGGCCCAGTACCACACCCGCGATCACGCCCAGCACGGCGGCCACGCCCGCTCCGCCATAAAGCCAGCCCTTGCGCGCCTTGCGCAAACGCGTCAGCGCGGCCTCATCCAGATAGAAGCCGCCTTCCGCCCCGCGAATCACGCCATCGGCGCGCATGGCATCGAAACGGTCGGCCTCGATCGGGTCGGTCGGCACGATATCGACGGCCTTGTCGGGCGACGTCGCCTGAAACGAGCGATAGCGGGACGCGACGACTTCTTCCATCTCGCGCTCGCCCCGTGCGATTTCCGCGACATTGCTGCTCATGCTGAACTCTCCCGAAACTGGTACGGCCTGAACCCTGCAGGCTCCTGCCCATCAAGCATTCGCAAGCCGCTTTGTTCCGGCGGCTTTGCAATAACGACATGGAAGCCCGGGCAACCAACGCAAAACGGCGCCGGATCGCTCCGGCGCCGCTGGAATGTGCGAAACGCGCGCTCTTATTGCGGAGCAGCGTCCATTTCGTCGGCAGCGTCTTCCATCGCGTCCTTCGTTTCTTCGCCCTGCTCTTCGATGGCGTCGGCCTGCTCGTCGGTGATCATGCCGGCATCTTCCATCGCATCGGCTTCGGCTTCGGCCTGTTCGTCAATCGCTTCGGCCTGGTCTTCCATGGCGTTCTCTGCCGGGCTGTCACAGGCGGCGAGAGCAAGGCCAAGAGCGGCGGTGCTGGCGATAGCAATGATCTTCTTCATGGTCTGTCCCCTTGAAAGGTTTCGGATTTTGTCGGTTGGCGGCCTTGGCCGTTGAACCTGACAATGAATCGGGATGGCGAAAGGTTCCGCCATCCCGACAGAAAAATTGTTATGGCCGTTAACGGACGGTGCCGCGACGGAACAGGTTGACGATTGCCAGCAGCACGACCGCGCCCAGGAACGAGAACAGCAGCGCCGTCAGGTTAAAGCCGTTCAGAATGGTATTGCCGCCGGCCACCAGACCGGCCAGAAGCGCGCCGGCGATGCCGACGACCACGTTCAGCAGGATACCCTGCTGTGCGTCGGTGCGCATGACGATGCTGGCAAGCCAGCCGATGATGCCGCCGACGATGATCATGATAATAATGCCCATCGTGAATTCCTCTTGATTGCGTTTGCCAAGGAAACGAGGGGCTGCCGGATTTGGTTCCGCCGTTACGCGTCCTGTTCGAACTGCAATGCGGCCAGACCGGCATAAAGGCCGCCACGCTCGACCAGCTGGGCATGGGTCCCGTGTTCGACAATGGCGCCGTGTTCCATCACCACGATCCGGTCCGCCGCGCGCACGGTGGCCAGCCGGTGCGCGATGACCAGCGTGGTGCGCCCTTTCATCAGCGTTTCCAGCGCGCCTTGCACCAGTCTCTCGCTCTGCGCGTCGAGCGCGCTGGTGGCTTCATCCAGCAGCAGCAGGGGTGCATCGCGCAGCAGGGCGCGGGCAATGGCGACACGCTGGCGCTGGCCGCCTGAAAGCCGCGCGCCGCCTTCGCCGATGAACGTGTCCAGCCCGTCGGGCAAGGCGCGCAGGAACTGTTCGGCATTGGCGGCGCGGGCGGCTTCCCAGATGGCCTCGTCGCTTGAATCCCATGCCCCGTAACGCAGATTGTCACGCGCGCTGGCGGCGAACAGCACGCTTTCCTGCGGCACAAGGGCAAGGCGGCGGCGAACGTCTTCGGGATCGGCGCGGGTCAGGTCGATCCCGTCCACCCGTACGCTTCCCGCCTGCGGGTCATAGAAACGGGCGATCAGCTGGAACAGGGTCGATTTGCCTGCGCCCGACGGGCCGACGATGGCCACGGTCTCGCCCGGCTCTACCGTCAGCGAGAAATCGTCGAGTGCCTTGTCGTCGGGCCGCGTGGGATAGCGGAAGGTGACATTCTGGAACGCGACCGATCCGCGCGGCGGGTAGGGCAGCGCCTGCGGCCGGGCGGGGGCGGCAATGGCGGGCCGGGTCGCCAGCAATTCGCCCAGCCGCTGCGCCGCGCCCGCCGCGCGCAGCAGATCGCCGTAAACCTCTGCCAAAGAGCCGAATGCGCCGCCGACAAGGCCCGCCGTAATGACGAAAGCTGCAATCGTGCCGCCGGTGATATGCCCCGCCTGCACGTCCAGCGCGCCGCGCCACATCAGCGCGACCAGCGCGCCCAGCACCAGCCCCATGGCCAGCGCCGTCAGCAATGCGCGCATGAAGATGCGCTTTTTCGCGGTTTCGAACGACCGCTCGACCGCACCGCCGAAACGCTGCGCCTCGCGCTTTTCCTGATTGAAGACCTGCACGATGCGGATGCCGCCCAGCACTTCGCTGACCATCGCGCCCAGATCGGCGATGCGGTCCTGGCTCGACCGTGACAACAGGCGTACGCGGCGGCCCATCAGCACTAGCGGGATCACCACGGCGGGAATCGCCAGCAGCAGCCACACAGTCAGCTTCGGGGCAAGGATGAACATATATATCGTGCCGCCGATCGCCGTCAGCGCATTGCGCAGCGCGACCGAAATGGTCGAACCGACCACCTGTTCGATAATCGCGGTGTCCGAAGTCATGCGCGAAGAGATTTCGCGCGGATTGTTCTCTTCGTAAAACGACGGGGGCAGGGTGACGAGATTGTCGTAAACCCGCAACCGCAGATCCGCGACAACGCGTTCGGACAGCCACGAGACGAGGAAGAACCGGAACGCGGTGCCGATGGCCAGCACCAGCACGAGGATCAGCAGATACTGGAACCAGCGGGTGATTTCCCCCTCGCCGAAGCCGCGGTCGATCACCAGCTTGAAGCCCGACGGGATCGCAAGCGTCGCCGCCGATGTCGTCAAAAGCGCCAATGCCGCGCCGATCATGTGCCCCGGATAGCGCCCCGCTGCGCCGATCAGCATCCATAGTGGCCCCATCGAACGCGCGGGCTTGGCATTCTTGCCGTCCGGGGCGCTTTCGTCGGCCCCGCCCGTCAGGGACGGCGATTCGCTTGCGGATCCGGTGGCTGGGGTCAGGCTGGTCGGCTCGGTCATGACAGCCGCGTAGAGGAAAGCGCGCTCCGATTGAAGCGGGTTAAATGGCTGATCCCCGTGCAATCTGCACCCGCCCCGTCCCGATCCGGAACTGCGCGCAGGATTGCTGCATTGCAACGAACCCCCGTAACGATCTAAACAAGGGCAATATCGCCCGTGCCTAGCGGGCGGAACGGCCGGTCTTGCTGCAAGGGCGATAAGGGGCTTTTGCAAGCGGCTGACGGCAAGGAGAATTGCACGTGCTCTATTCGCTTTACGAGATTCAGCAGGCCTGGCGCTCTTCGGCGACCGCGATGGCGTCGGTCACTGCGGAATGGCTGAATAATCCAAAGAATCCCGTGGGTTCGATGGGGTTCGGCCCGACGATCTCGTCCGCGTTGGAAGTGTTCGCCCATGCCGCCGAACCGCGCGGCAAACCCGCTTTCGGCATCGGCACGGTGCATATGGACGGCAAGACCCATGAGGTGACCGAGGCCGACGTGCTTCACAAACCCTTCGGCAATCTGAAGCGGTTTACCCATTCCGGCCTGCCCGCCGACCGCCCCAAAGTGCTGATCGTCGCACCGATGAGCGGGCATTATGCCACGCTGCTGCGCGGCACGGTGGAGCGCATGCTGCATAATGCAGAGGTTTATATCACCGATTGGGCCGATGCGAAGATGGTGCCCATGGCCGACGGGCTGTTCGATCTGGACGATTACATCGACTATATTATCGAGTTTCTGGAGCATATCGGCCCCGGCGCGCATATGGTGGCGGTGTGTCAGCCATCGGTGCCTGCCTTTGCGGCGACGGCAGTGATGGCGGACGACGGCAATCCCTGTCGCCCCGCCACGCTGACCATGATGGGCGGCCCGATCGACACGCGCGAAGGCCCGACCGAAGTGAACGAGATGGCGGTCAACCGCCCGATGCACTGGTTCAAGCAATATCTGATCCAGACCGTGCCGATGCATTATCCCGGCGCGGGCCGTAAGGTCTATCCCGGCTTTCTGCAGCTGTCGGGTTTCATGTCGATGAACCTTAGCAACCATATGATGAGCCAGTATGGCCTGTTCAAACATCTGGTGGCGGGCGACGGCGAAAGCGCCGATGCGACCAAGACCTTTTATGACGAATATCTGTCGGTCTGCGACATGACGGCGGAATTCTACCTTCAGACCGTGAACGCGGTGTTCAAGGAATATCTGCTGCCGCGCGGCCTGCTGACCCATCGCGGCAAGACCGTCGATCTGGGCAAGATCACCGACACCGCGATCCTGTGCGTAGAGGGCGAGCGCGACGATATTTCGGGCGTGGGACAGACCAAGGCCGCACTGGCGCTGACGCCCGGCCTGCCCGACGCGCTCAAGAAATACCATCTGCACCCCGGCGTTGGCCATTACGGCATCTTCAACGGGTCGAAATGGCGCGGTAAGATCGCGCCCGTGGTCGAAAAATGGATGGCCGATCACGCGCGCCCCAAATTGCAGGCCGTGGCTTAGGATCACGGCCTGAAAACCGCATTTGCGGTTACCGGCTGCGCGCGCGGGCATGTTCACCTTTATTTGCAGCTGTTTGCGCCCTGAATTCAGGGCGCAGGCCGATCCCCGTCTTATGCCGGCGTTTACCCTTTCCGTTTAAGATGCCTTCGCGCACTGCGGTGCATGATGGAAGAATGAACGGAATGACTCGCATAATTGCTTTCGTATTGCGTGCCGGCGGTGCCGTCGGCGGGGCCTTTGCCGGTTGGCAAATGCCGCCCGAAATCCTGACCAGCCTTTTGGCCAACGTGGGCCTTGGGCCAGAGGCGGGGGTGACGGCGGGCATGGCCGCGATCGCGCTATGCGTATTGGGCGGCGTGTTCGGCCTGCTGCTGGGTTCGGCCGTCGCGGGCGTTTTGCCCGAAGGGTCGACCGATCCTGTCGGCACGCGCGAGGAAGCGGCCGCATCGGTGCCGCGTCTGCGCCGCCATCTGGGTGAAAACAACGGCATGCCCAAGCGCGCCGGTTCGCCGCTGGAGCGTCTGTCCGCGCCGCCTGCGGGGCAGCAATTGCCCAAGCATGACCTGAGCCATATTCCGCCCGCGCCCAAGGATGACGAGATCAGCTTCGACCGGATTCCGAATACCGGCTTTTACGCCGACATCGAATCGCCGGTGCAGTTCGAGGACGATGGCGAGGATCTCGCCCGTTTTGCCGCCGCGCAGGACGAAGCGCCTGTCCGCCCCGCGCCCGATCCCGACCATGGCTGGGGTGACGAGGATGCAGGATGGGATATGCCCGATGCCGCAAGCGAACAGCCCGCCGAAGCGCCGGTCGAATCCGAAGCGGTCGAATCCGAAGCGGTCGGGCCGGAAGCATTCGAGGAAGAACCGGTCGCGGAGATCGGGGAGCAGCCCGCAGGTTTTGAGCCGGAGCCTGCCGCCTTCGCCCGCCCCGAACCCGTTTTCGAGCCCGCCATCGAGGCCGCGCCCGAACCGGCGCAGTGGCAACGGACCGAACCCGTGCCGCAGCCTGCCCCCGAACTGGCACATGCGCGCGTACAGCCGCTGTATCGCGATACCGGCCATGACGGTCACAGCGCACCGCGTTTCGCGCCGGGCCTGACCGGCGGCATGGATGCCGACTGGTTCGCGGGCGAAGCGGACGAGGAAGAGGATGCCGACGACGATGGCGCGGGTTATGGCTCGCTGATGGCGATCGGGCTTGGCAAAACGCATCAGCCGCGTCCCAATGCGCCCACGCACCGGCTGGGGGAAGCGAACCTGTCACCCATGCCCTTGCTCGACGCAAGCCGCGAACACCGGCCGATCCCGAACGGTGCCGGTCCGCAGGATTTCCGCCTGCGCGAGGCTTTGCAGGAACTGAAGCGGGTCTGAACCGCCATTCCGGCCATGCCGGAAATCGGCGGAATCCTGCGATTCAACGCCTTGCAGATCAAAGATTTCCGTCAGCAGAGTTGCAAAGACAGCTTCCTGTCGTCATTGGGGTCAAACGCGCAATAACTGCGCCTCTCAGGGGGCGGGCTGATTCGCGCATATATTCCGGGTAATGGTGCCCGGGCCCCGACAGGATAGGTGACAATGGGTTTTCCGCCGGTTCAAGGCCTCTACGACGCGCGTAACGAACACGACAACTGCGGTGTGGGTTTCGTTGCCCATATCAAAGGCAAAAAATCCAACGCGATTATTCAGCAGGGCCTGACCATTCTGGAAAATCTGGACCACCGCGGCGCGGTGGGGGCCGACCCGCTTTTGGGCGATGGCGCGGGCATTCTGATCCAGATGCCCGATGCGCTGCTGCGCAAATGGGCAGAGGGCGAGGGCAAGACCCTGCCGCCTTTGGGCGATTATGCCGTGGCCATGTGCTTCCTGCCGCAGGATGCGCCTTCGCGCGATTTCGTGGTCGCCCAGTTCGAGAAATTCATCGGCAAGGAAGGGCAGCAGCTTGTCGGCTGGCGCGATGTGCCGACCACTCTGGACGGTCTGGGCAAGACCGTGCTGGAACAGATGCCGGTGATCCGCATGGCGGTCATCGCGCGCGGCGGCAATTGCGAGGATCAGGACGCGTTCGAACGCAAGCTCCTTTCGATCCGCAAGCAGACCCAGAACCCGCTGGCGGCGCTGGCCGAAAAGCACGGGCTTCCGGGCCTGACCGAACTGTACATGCCCAGCTTTTCCAGCCGGACCATCGTGTACAAGGGGCTGTTGCTCGCCAATCAGGTCGGCAGTTTCTATGACGATCTGCGCGATCCCGACTGCACCTCGGCACTGGCGCTGGTGCACCAGCGGTTCAGCACCAATACTTTCCCAAGCTGGAAGCTGGCGCAGCCGTTCCGCCTGATCGCCCATAATGGCGAGATCAACACGGTTCGCGGCAATGTGAACTGGATGAACGCGCGCCGCCGCACCATGGAATCGCCGCTTCTGGGCGCCGATCTCGACAAGATGTGGCCCATCATCCCGCATGGTCAGTCGGATACGGCCTGCCTCGACAATGCGCTCGAACTGTTGCTGGCGGGCGGGTACAGCCTTGCCCATGCGATGATGATGCTGATCCCCGAAGCGTGGGCCAAGAACCACGAAATGGATCCGGCGCGCCGTGCATTCTATGAATATCACGCCGCGCTGATGGAGCCGTGGGACGGCCCCGCATCGGTTGCGTTCACCGATGGCCGCCAGATCGCCGCCACGCTGGACCGTAACGGCCTGCGCCCCGCGCGCTATTGCGTGACCAAGGACGATCTGGTCTGCCTCGCGTCGGAAAGCGGCGTACTGCCATTTGCGGAAGAGGACATCACCCGCAAATGGCGCCTGCAACCCGGCAAGATGCTGCTGATCGACCTTGAAGAAGGCCGCATCGTCGAGGACGAGGAGCTGAAAGCCGAACTCGCCAACGCGCATCCTTATGAAAAATGGCTGCGCGATACGCAGTACAAGCTGGAAGATCTGGACATTGTCGAGATCGAGGCCGACGACGTGCCGGTCGATCCCACTGCCGACAGCGAGCTGTTCCTGCGCCGCCAGCAGGCGTTCGGCTATACGCAAGAGGATGTGACCAAATTCCTCGAGCCGATGCTGTACAACGGTGACGATCCGATCGGTTCGATGGGCACCGACACGCCGATCGCCGTGCTTTCAAAGCGTTCGCGCCTGCTGTACGACTATTTCAAGCAGAACTTTGCGCAGGTCACCAACCCGCCGATCGATCCGATCCGCGAAGAGCTGGTGATGAGCCTGCTGTCGATGATCGGTCCGCGCCCGAACCTGCTGGGCCGCGATTCCGGCACGCACAAGCGGCTTGAAATAACGCAGCCGATCCTGACGAACAGCGATCTGACCAAGATCCGCTCGGTCGAATCGGGCCTTGACGGTGCGTTCCGTACTGCGACCATCGACATGACCTGGGATGCCGCGACCGGTGCCGAGGGGCTGGAGATGGCGATCAAGGAAATGTGCTGGGCCGCGACCGAGGCCGTGCTGGCCGACAAGAACATCCTGATCCTGTCGGACCGCGCGCAGGGGCCCGACCGCATCGCCATGCCTGCGTTGCTGGCGACGTCGGCGGTGCATCACCACCTCGTGCGTCAGGGCCTGCGCATGCAGACCGGCCTTGTCGTCGAAACGGGCGAAGCGCGCGAAGTGCACCATTTCTGCGTGCTGGCGGGTTACGGCGCGGAGGCGATCAACCCTTATCTCGCCTTCGAGACGCTGGAGAGCATTCGCGTTCACCGCGAGGCACCGCTCTCGGCCGAGGATGTCGAATACAACTATATCAAGGCCATCGGCAAAGGCATCCGCAAGGTGATGTCGAAGATGGGGATCAGCACCTATCAGTCATACTGCGGTGCCCAGATCTTCGATGCGGTCGGCCTGTCGACTGCGTTCATCGACAAATATTTCACCCGCACGGCGACGACCATCGAAGGCGTCGGCCTGGCCGAAGTCGCGGAAGAGACGGTGCGCCGTCACACGGCCGCCTATTCGGAAGAGCAGATCTATCAAAAGATGCTCGATGTCGGCGGCATCTATCAATATCGCGTTCGGGGCGAGGACCATGCGTGGACCCCCGCCAATATCGCGAATTTGCAGCATGCGGTGCGCGGCAACGACTGGTCGAACTATGAAGAGTTCGCCAGGTCGATCAACGAGCAGTCGGAACGCCTGCTGACGATCCGCGGCCTGATGGAGCTGAAAAAGGCCGACAAGCCGATCCCGCTGGACGAGGTGGAGCCCGCTGCCGAGATCGTGAAACGTTTCGCAACCGGCGCGATGAGCTATGGCTCGATCAGCTGGGAAGCGCATACCACGCTGGCGCTGGCCATGAACCGGATCGGCGGCAAGTCGAACACCGGTGAGGGCGGCGAGGATCCCAAGCGTTTCCTGCCCTTGGAAAACGGCGATTCGATGCGTTCGGCGATCAAGCAGGTGGCATCGGGCCGTTTTGGCGTGACTACCGAATATCTGGTCAATGCCGACGACATCCAGATCAAGATGGCGCAGGGCGCAAAGCCGGGCGAAGGCGGTCAGTTGCCGGGTCACAAGGTCGACAAGACCATTGGCGCCACCCGTCATTCGACGCCGGGCGTGGGCCTGATCTCGCCCCCGCCGCATCACGACATCTATTCGATCGAGGATCTGGCACAGCTGATCCACGATCTGAAGAACGTGAACCCCTCGTCGCGCATCTCGGTGAAGCTGGTGTCCGAAGTGGGCGTCGGCACGGTGGCTGCGGGCGTGTCCAAGGCGCGTGCCGATCATGTCACCATCTCGGGCTATGAAGGCGGTACGGGCGCGTCCCCGCTGACGTCGCTGACCCATGCGGGAAGCCCGTGGGAAATCGGCCTTGCCGAAACGCAGCAGACGTTGCTGCTCAACGATCTGCGTGCGCGGATTGCGGTGCAGGTCGATGGCGGGCTGCGCACGGGCCGCGACGTTGCCATCGGCGCGCTGCTGGGCGCGGACGAGTTCGGTTTCGCCACCGCGCCGCTGATCGCGGCGGGGTGCATCATGATGCGCAAGTGCCACCTCAATACCTGTCCGGTGGGCGTGGCGACGCAGAATCCCGAACTCCGCAAGCGCTTCACCGGCATGCCCGAGCATGTGGTGAACTATTTCTTCTTCGTCGCCGAGGAACTGCGCCAGATCATGGCCGAAATGGGCTTCCGCACGCTGGAGGAAATGACCGGGCGGGTCGACCGCATCGATATGAAGCGCGCCGTTTCGCACTGGAAGGCGCATGGTATCGACCTGTCGAAACTGCTGCATCAGGTAAAGCCGGTCGAAGGGCACGAGCTGTACCGGACCGAAACGCAGGATCACGGGCTTGAGGCGGCGCTGGATCAAGACCTGATCAAGGCGGCGGCCCCCGCGCTGGAAAAGGGCGAAAGCGTCCGGATCGAGCGTGCGATCAAGAACGTGAACCGCACCGCGGGCACCATGCTTTCGGGCGAGGTCGCCAAGAAATACGGCCATGCAGGCCTGCCCGACAACACGATCCGCGTATCCTTTACCGGCGTCGCGGGGCAGAGCTTTGCCGCATGGCTTGCGCATGGCGTGACGCTGGAACTGACGGGCGATGCCAATGACTATGTCGGCAAGGGCCTCTCGGGCGGCCGCGTGATCGTGAAGCAGCCCGACGGCATGGACCGCGATCCGACGAACAACATCATCGTCGGCAATACCGTGCTTTACGGCGCGATCGCGGGCGAGGCGTTCTTTAACGGCGTGGGCGGCGAACGTTTCGCGGTGCGCAATTCGGGCGCGATCGCGGTGGTCGAAGGCACCGGCGACCATGGCTGCGAATATATGACCGGCGGCACCGTCATGGTGCTGGGCCCCACGGGCCGCAATTTCGCGGCGGGCATGTCGGGCGGCATCGCCTATGTCTATGACGAGGACGGCCAGTTCGCGAAGCGTTGCAATACCGAGATGGTCGAGCTGCGCGAGATTGCCGCGACGGACGAGGACGTGCCCCACGCGGCGCGACCGCAACAGCGCGGCCAGTCGGTCAATGATTTCGGCATGGGCGATCCGCTCTATTTCGATGCGCAGCGGATCAGGGTGCTGCTGGAACGCCATATCCTGCACACTGACAGCAGCCGCGCAAAGGCGATCCTCGACGATTTCGACAATGCGGTCACCCGCTTCGTCAAGGTGATGCCGCGCGATTACGAGAATGCACTGAAAATGCTGGAAACCGAACGGCTTGAAGCCGAATCGGTCGCGGCGGAATAAGGGAGGCACGCATGGGTAAGGAAACGGGCTTCCTGGAACTCGACCGCCAGGATCGCACTTACGAGGCGCCGACCGAGCGTCTCAAGCACTATAAGGAATTCGTCGTTCCGCACGATCCGCAGGCCCTTCAGGGGCAGGCGAGCCGCTGCATGAACTGCGGTATTCCCTACTGCCACAATGGCTGTCCGGTGAATAATATCATCCCGGACTGGAACCACCTTGTGTACGAGGGGAACTGGAAGGAGGCGCTGGTCAACCTGCACTCCACCAATAATTTCCCCGAATTCACCGGCCGCGTCTGCCCCGCACCTTGTGAGGCAAGCTGCACGCTGAACATCGTGGACCAGCCGGTGACCATCAAGTCGATCGAATGCGCGATCGTCGACAAGGGCTGGCAGGAAGGCTGGATCGTTCCGCAGCCGCCCGAGAAGAAGACCGGCAAGTCGATTGCCGTCGTCGGTTCGGGTCCGGCGGGCATGGCCTGCGCCCAGCAACTGGCGCGGGCGGGCCATTCGGTGACGCTGTTCGAAAAGAACGACCGTATCGGCGGGTTGCTGCGCTACGGCATCCCCGACTTCAAGATGGAAAAGCACCTCATCAATCGCCGCGCGGCGCAGATGGAGGCCGAAGGCGTCTCGATCCGCACCAGCACCGAGGTGGGCGTCGATATTTCGATGAAGACGCTGAAGGAAAACTTCGACGCGGTGGTGCTGTCGGGCGGCGCCGAAGAGGCGCGCACGCTGGATATTCCGGGTTCGGAAATGAGCGGGGTGCGCCTTGCCATGGAATTCCTGACCCAGCAGAACAAGCGCAATGCGGGCGACAGCGAGGAACGTGCAGCCCCGCGCGGCACTCTGGTCGCGACCGACAAGCATGTCATCGTGATCGGCGGCGGCGACACGGGCTCCGACTGCGTCGGCACCTCGAACCGTCAGGGCGCTGCCAGCGTCACCCAGATCGAGATCATGCCCAAGCCGCCCGAGCGTGAGGACAAGGCGATGACGTGGCCGAACTGGCCGCTGAAATTGCGCACCTCGTCCAGTCACGAGGAAGGCGTCGACCGCGACTGGGCTATCCTGACCAAGCGCGTGGTGGGCGAAAACGGCAAGGTGACGGGCCTCGAATGCGTCCGCCTCGAATGGGAAGGGCGCGAGATGAGGGAAGTGCCGGACAGCACTTTCACGCTCAAGGCCGACCTGATCCTGCTGGCCATGGGCTTCGTCGGCCCGCGCAAGTCGGGCATGCTCGACCAGGCGGGTGTCGAATATGATCCGCGCGGCAATGTGCTGGCCGATACGGTCAGCTACAAGACCAGCGACGACAATGTTTGGGCGTGCGGCGATATGCGGCGCGGGCAGAGCCTTGTCGTCTGGGCCATCCGCGAGGGCCGCCAGTGCGCGCGTTCGGTGGACGAGGCGCTGATGGGGGTGACCGACCTGCCGCGTTAATTGCGGCAGGGCACCGCTTTACCAATCGATCGGATCACGTCCGTTTTCGCGCAAGAACGCATTGGCGCGGCTGAACGGGCGCGATCCAAAAAAGCCGCGATGCGCCGATAGCGGGCTGGGGTGCGGGCTTTCGATCACCAGATGGTGCGAGGACGATCCCAGCGCGGCAATGCGCCGGGCCTTTTGCTGCGCATGGCTGCCCCACAGGATGAACACGCTCGGCGTGTCACTGGCGGCCACGGCTTCCACGCAGGCATCGGTGATGGCATCCCAGCCGCGTTTCGCATGCGATCCGGCCCTGGCGGCCTCCACCGTCAGCGTGTTGTTGAGCAGCAGAACGCCCTGCTGCGCCCAGCGTGTCAGATCGCCGCCCGTGCGCGGTTCGACGC
Source organism: Croceicoccus sp. Ery5 (assembly GCF_020985325.1). Classification (NCBI taxonomy): domain Bacteria; kingdom Pseudomonadati; phylum Pseudomonadota; class Alphaproteobacteria; order Sphingomonadales; family Erythrobacteraceae; genus Croceicoccus; species Croceicoccus sp. Ery5. Next base: position 3,473,259 of record NZ_CP087587.1, on the reverse strand, counting down.
CCAGATCGCTGGCGAGCTCCTTATAGATATTGCGTAGCGACGGCGGCAGCCTCACCCCGTCGGGCACCGAAAAGGCCAGCCCGTGCGCCTGCCCCGGCCCGTGATAGGGGTCCTGACCCAGGATCACGATTTTCACCTCGTCCAGCGGCGTCAGGGCCAGCGCGGCCAGCCGTTGGCCGCGCGGCGGATAGACCGTGCGCCCCGCCGCTTCCTCTCCCTTGAGCCATGCGTCCAGCCTGCGCGCTTCCTCGCTGGCGAGAACGGGATCGAGTGCGGCAGACCAGCTGGCAGGGACGGAATCGGACATGGCTGCTACGATAGCGGCCGGGGCGCACCGGCTACCAGCCCTCAACCTGTCGCTTTCCCCTGCGCAGCGGCGCTCTCGCCCCTTTCCCAACGGTGCAATCCCCCCTAAGGACGGGCCATGACAGTCTATCTCCACGAAGAAGACCTGCCCGAAGGCGTGCTCGCGCCCGGGCCGATCGCCGTCGACACCGAGACCATGGGCCTTATCACCCCGCGCGACCGGCTGTGCCTTGTTCAGATCAGCGACGGGCAGGGGGACGAACATCTCGTCCGCTTTCGACCCGACAGCCCTTATAACGCGCCCAATCTGTGCGCCGTGCTGGCCGACCCGTCGCGAGAGAAATATTACCATTTCGCCCGCTTCGATCTGGCCGCGATCCAGTATTATCTGGGCGTGATGGCCGCACCGGTGTTCTGCACCAAGATCGCCAGCAAGCTGACGCGCACTTATACCGACCGGCACGGGCTGAAGAATCTGGTCAGCGAATTGCTGGGCAAGGACATTTCCAAACAGCAACAGTCGAGTGACTGGGGCGCGCCCGAACTGAACGAGGCGCAGCGCGAATATGCCGCCAGCGACGTGCGCTATCTGCACGACATGGTCGCCATCTTCCGCGAAAGGCTGGAGCGTGAGCATCGCACCGGCATGGCGCAGGCCTGTTTCGACTTTTTGCCCGCCCGCGCGCTGCTGGACCTTGAAGGTTGGGCCGACAAGGACATCTTCAGCCACGAGGCATAAGGCCCGAAGGTTGTTGCGATAGTCGAACCCCATGAGCGTCGAGGCCACCATTGTCCGCCACAAGCGCCGCGAGCAGGCCGCGCCGGGCGGGTCGCATGACCGGCTGATCCATTTCCTGCTGGTCGCACTGCCCGTGTGCATTGGCGTGCTGGTGGCGCTGATGGTGCTGGCGCCCGTGGCATCGCAGGGAGAGGTGAGCTTCCTGCTCGACCGCAATCAGGTCGAGTTGACCGAGAACCGCATGATGGTCGATAATGCGATGTATCGCGGCGCCGACAATCGCGGGCGGCCCTTTTCGGTGCAGGCAGGCAGCGCCCTGCAACGCACCAAGGAGCGCGGACTGGTCGAGATGAACGATCTGACCGCGCGCATGTTGCTCAACGAAGGGCCTGCCGTGCTGACGGCGCAGAACGGCACCTATGACCTTGATGCCGACAGCGTGCGTTTTCCCGGCGCCGTCAATTTCACGGCGGCCGACGGCTACCGCATGATCGCACGCAATGTCTCGGTCCTGCTGGCCGACAAGAAAATCATGGGCGACGGGCGCGTCAACGGGCGGGTGCCGTCGGGCACATTCTCGGCCGACCGGCTGGAAGGCGATTTACAGGCGCGCACGGTTTCGCTTATCGGCAATGCGCGGCTTCGGATGGAGCCGGGGGCGCTGAATGCGCGGTGACGGAAAGATCATGACGAACAAGACCATCACTCTCCGCAAGATCGCGATGCGCGGCGCCATCGGCTTTGCCGTAACGGCGGCGGCCCTTCTGGGCGCGCAGCAATTGTCGGCACAGGCGATTGCCGGTTTCAATTCGCGCCAGCCGGTCGATTACGCGGCAGACCGGATCGAATTGCAGGACCGTGCCGAACGGGTCGTGCTGTCGGGCAATGTGGTGGTGAACCAGGGCGATCTGCGGCTGACGGCGGCGCGCACGATCGTCGATTACACCAATACCGATGCGCTGCGGATTCAGCGCATCACCGCCACCGGCGGCGTATCCGTCACGCGCGGCAGCGAGAATGCGCGCGGCAATGTCGGCGTCTATGATTTCAACCGCCGCACCATCACGCTGGTCGGCGATGTGGCGCTGCGGCGCGGCACCGACACGCTGAACGGCGGGCGTCTGGTGATCGATCTGAACACCGGCGTGTCCAGCGTGGATGGCAGCGCGGCGGGCAGCTCCTCTGCGGTGGGCGGCACGACCAATTCGCGCGGCCGCGTTTCGGGCAGCTTCTCGGTCCCCGAAAACTGATTTCCTGAAGATCAGCGGCGCGCGCCGGCGGCGCGGGCAATCTCGGTACAGCCTGCCGCGAACAGCAACGGCGCGGCCTGGCTGTCGGCCAGCAGGGCGCGGTGCAGCGCGATCAGCCGGTCGCTCAGCCGCGCCAGTTTCGGCCCGTGCCATTGCTGCAGCTGGCGCGAAATGGCGGCGCGTTCCTTGAAGAAGATGCGCGGATCGTTCTCGACCGCCTTGGCGACATTTTCGCCGGGGCGGATGCGCGCGGCGATCTGCGTCAATTGCGCAACCCGCCGCTCCATCGCCAACACCGTGCCGACAGGGTTCAAACCGTGCTGGCGGAACCGCGCCAGCTCGTGCGGCAGGCGGACGACATCGCCCGAGATGACGGCATCGACCAGCGGCATCATGCCGTCGTCCTCGGTCTCCGCGCCGATCGCGTCAATATCCTCTGCGCTTACGCTGCGCGGCGCATGGCTGTCGGCATCCAGATAAAGCGCCAGTTTCTGCACCTCTGCAGCGGCCATGCGCGTATCCAGCGCGACGGATGCGGCGATTCTCTGCGCCAGTTCGGCGCCCATGCGCAGCCCCGCCCCATCGGCCAGCCTGCGCACCTCTGCCGTGACGGACCGCAGATCGGGCGGATAGAACATCACCACCAGCGCATCGTCGCGCTTTTCCAGCAGCTTGGCACTGCGCGACTTGTCGGTCGCGCTGCTGGCGATGACGATAACCGGCCAGCCATCGGCCAGCTCGGCCTCGCTCGCATCGGTCAGGATTTTCAGCGCGTCATGCGCTTCCTCGCCATTGGCGCGCACGATGATGTGGCGCATGTCGCCGAACAGGGACGTAGAGCGCGTCTCGTCCGACAGGCGGACCGGATCGCGTTTCAGCTCGCTGCCTTCGATTTCCACCCGCTCGCCCGCATCGGGCAACAGTTCCACGATGCGCGCCGCCGCGCCATGCGCGCCCGCTTCGTCCGGACCGCAGAAAAAGAAGACCTTGACCGAACCGGCAGCGCGCGGTGCGGTCTGGGCGAACTTGCTGCTATTGATCTTCAACTTGGGGCTGCATTTGCTGGCGCAGGGTGGTCGACACGCGGGTCACGATGCTGTCTGCGACATCATCGGTCAGATTTTCCAGCGCGGTCTGTTCGGCGGCGATGGTCGCATATTCGCTGGATACCACGTCGATCCCTGCATCGGCCCCGTCGGTTGCATCCAGCAAGGTTTCGCCGCTCGCCAGATCGACAAGGCGATAGCGCGCGCGCAAGGTGCGGCGTTCGCGTCCGATGGTGTCGTCGCCCAGCAGACCAAGGCCGGTCAGCTGATCGTCAAGCACGACATCCAGCCGATAGCGGGCGGAGCCGCCGCCATTGCCCATCCGCTGGTTCAGCGCATCGCGCATCAGCCAGCCGCTCTGCCCCGGAATCGGCGCGACCTCGACCGCGGACAGGCCTTGCGCCACCGCGCCCGATCCGCCGCCCGCATAGACGGGTTCCAGCGAACAGCCACCCAGAACCGGTGCCATGACGGCACCAAGGATCAGGGCAGGCAGCAGGGCGGATTTGCGCATCAGATGACCAGATTGATTCTATATAACCAGATTAACAAGGCGATCGGGCACCACGATAACCTTGCGGATCTCGGCCCCTTCAAGGTTACGCTGAACCTTCTCGCTGGCAAGCGCAAGCGCCTCCAGCTCTTCCTTGGGCAAGCCCTTGGGCACGGTCAGCGTGTCGCGCAGCTTGCCCCTGACCTGCACGGCGACGGTCACCTCGTCATCGACCAGCAGGGCGGGATCGACGTCGGGCCATGCGGCCTGCGCGACCAGTCCGGCCTGTCCGGCATTCGCCCATGCTTCTTCGGCCAGATGCGGCATCATGGGCGAGACAAGCTTCATGATCGCAAGGATCGCCTCGCTCCGACTGGCGGACGGGGGCGCCTTTTCGACCACGCCCGTCAGCTCGTAGATACGCGCAACGGCCTTGTTGAAGGACAGCGCCTCGATATCCTCGGCCACGGCGGCGACGGTCTGGTGCTGCTTGCGGGCGACGGCCTTGTCGTCGCCGGTGGCAGCGGCATCGTACTGGCCGAACAGGCGCCACAGGCGCTGAACGAAACGGCCGCATCCCTCGATGCCTGCTTCGCTCCACGGCAGATCGCGTTCGGGCGGGCTGTCGGACAGCATGAACCAGCGCACTGCATCGGCGCCGTATTGGGCAATGATCTCGTCCGGGTCGACGACGTTCTTTTTCGACTTGGACATCTTGATCACGCGGCCGACATCGACTGCGTCACCGCCATCGACCAGTACCGCCCCGTCGCTGCTGCGGTTTACTTCTGCAGGCGAGTAATAGACGGTGCGGCCATCAACCTCGCGGCTATAGGTCTCATGCGTGACCATGCCTTGCGTGAACAATTGCGCAAAGGGTTCGGTCACGTCGATCAACCCGCAATGGGCCAGGGCGCGCGTCCAGAAACGGGCATAGAGCAGATGCAGGATCGCATGCTCGATCCCGCCGATATACTGGCCAACCGGCAGCCATTGGGCGATCTCGTCCTTGTCGAACGGCTTGTCGCCCGGCTGGCTGGCAAAGCGCAGGAAATACCACGAGCTGTCGACGAACGTGTCGAGCGTATCGGTTTCACGCCGCGCCGCGCTGCCGCATTTCGGGCAATTGGTGTGCTTCCACGTCGCATGGCGTTCCAGCGGGTTGCCTGGCGTCTTGAAATCGACGTCCTCGGGCAGTTTTACCGGCAGCTGGTCTTGCGGAACCGGCACCACGCCGCAGGCATCGCAATGGATGAACGGGATCGGCGTGCCCCAGTAACGCTGGCGCGAAACGCCCCAGTCGCGCAGGCGGTATTGCGTCTTGGCGACGCCCCAGCCGTCCTCGCCCGCGCGGATGATGATCGCGGTCTTCGCTTCTTCCACCGGCAATCCGGTCAGGAAACCGGAATTGACGATCACGCCCTCGCCAGCCTCAGCCTCGCCATCGAAAGGCTTGTCGGCATCGGCCAGGGTGGGCGCGACGACGCGGGGGATGGGCAGGCCGTATTTGGTCGCGAATTCAAAGTCGCGCTGGTCGTGACCGGGGACTGCCATGATCGCGCCGGTGCCGTAATCCATCAGCACGAAATTGGCGATCCAGACCGGCAGGTCCTCGCCCGTGAACGGATGCGCGACTTTCAGGCCGGTGTCGTAACCCAGCTTTTCCGCCGTCTCCAGCTCGGCCGCGGTGGTGCCGCCCGCGCGGCATTTCTCGATGAATTCCTGCGCCTGATGGTCGGTCGCGGCGACGGCATGGGCGATCGGATGCTCTGCCGCGATGGCGACAAAGCTGGCGCCGAAGATCGTGTCGGGCCGGGTGGTATAGACCTCGATCGTCTCGTCGAAATTGCTGCCCTTGAAATGGGCCTGCAGGCCGGTCGATTTGCCGATCCAGTTTTCCTGCATCAGCCGGACCTTTTCAGGCCATTTGTCGAGGGTCGACAGACCCTCCAGCAGCTCGTCCGCGAATTGGGTGATCTTCAGGAACCACTGGCTCAGCTTGCGCTTTTCAACCAGCGCGCCCGAGCGCCAGCCGCGTCCGTCGATCACCTGCTCGTTCGCCAGCACGGTCATGTCGACCGGATCCCAGTTCACCGCCGATTCCTTGCGGTAAACCAGCCCCGCTTCATACAGCTTCAGGAACAGCGACTGTTCCTGCCCGTAATATTCCGCGTCGCAGGTCGCGAATTCGCGGCTCCAGTCCAGCGCAAAGCCCAGCCGCTGCAATTGCGCCTTCATGTTGGCGATATTGTCGCGCGTCCAGCCGCCGGGGTGCACGCCCTTTTCCATGGCGGCATTTTCGGCGGGCATGCCGAATGCGTCCCAGCCCATCGGGTGGAGCACTTCGTGCCCTGTCATCGCCTTGAAGCGCGCAAGCACGTCGCCCATCGTGTAATTGCGCACGTGCCCGATATGGATGCGCCCCGAGGGGTAGGGAAACATCTCCAGCACATAGGTTCTGGGCTTGGTGCTGGCGCTGTCGGCGCGGAAAATCCCCGCCTCGTCCCAGGCGCGCTGCCAGCGTCCGTCGGCGCTGGACGGATCGAAACGCTCTTCACTCATCAGTTGCAAATACCTGCTTGGATCAGCCCATCAACGCATCGCGGCGCATTTCACGCGCGCGGGTGAGGATAATGTCTTCAAGCTTTTGCACCGTCGCGGCCTGCACCGGCGCGCCCACCCACTGGCCGCCGCTCATCACCTCGCGGCTGGCGTTCACGCGCAGCGCATCGGCGCGCAGATCCTGATCGAGGATCGAGACGGTCACCTTCATGCGTTCGGCCGGATTTTGCGGGTTGGTGTACCAGTCGGTCACGATGACGCCGCCATTGCTGTCGGTTTGCAGCATGGGCATGAACGACAGCGTGTCCAGGCTGGCGCGCCACAGATAGGCGTTGATGCCGATGGTGGTGACATTTGCCGCCGCCAGATCGGTTTCCACCCGCTTGCTGTTCCCGCCGCAAGCCGCCAGTGCGGCGATCATTCCCGCCGCCAGAACGGCACGGGCGGAAAGGCGGCGCAGATTGGCGGCGTCTGCGAGTTGCACGGGGGTCGCGGTCATGATGCGAAATTCTTCCTGTTCTGCTTGCTCTGGCCCGAATGCGCATGATGCCTGTCGGTGACGCGCATCGGGCAACGCGCGGCTGCTCTATCACCGCGATTGCACGGCGGGCAAGCTTTCAGCACCACCCTTTATGACACTGTGCTGAACGGGGGCCGGAACAGGGGCCGGAACAGGGGCTGGAACGGGCAGTCATTTGCGGCGCGAAAAGGGCCCGGGAAGGCGGACCCCGCGGGGCGATCGGTCGGCAGCGGTCCGCGTGACCGCCCGCTCCGGCGAAAGATTTTGCACCGGCGCATAAAAATGGCTGTCGATTTCATGCAACAGCAACAATCAAGAGTCATGCGGGCGCCGGTAAATCGCTTTGCAGCCATTGCTTTTTCGATTTATACACAGCTTCGCATTTCGCATCTTGCGTTCGGCCCATCGAGTCGCCGCAAATCTTGCGAAAAACGCCTTGGCGGCATTGCAATCGTTACCTCCGGCGGGGTCCGGACTGGTTGCAGGGCGGTTAAGGTCAAGGTCAGGCGGTTTGTGGGAACCGTCTTTCGGATAAGGATCCTTTATCGGCCACGCGCCGTTGCAGGATCGCAGGGAAATGGATTGAGGTAATTGTGACCGTGTCGGTGGGGGCTCTTACAGGAAAGCGCGTTGCGCGGGCGGCAATGGCCGCTGCGGCAGCCTGTGCCTTTCTGGCCGCGCTGCCGCCAGCCGTCGCCGCCGTTTCCGATCTTGTGGCTGCCGAAGATTCGCGCCGTTCGCTCAGCATTGCGGCGGGTGGCGATCTGGGCGGCTTTACCCCTGCTTCGGCCGATCCGCGCCTTCTGGCCTCGCTGAATGCCATTCGCGAGGGGCAAAAGGGCGATGCCGGCATGTTCCGCTTTACGCCCGCGGGCGTAAAGGAAGCGTCGAGCCGTGCGGTCACCGTGGCGGTGCGTGTCGATTCGCAAATGGCCCGTGCGGCCTCAATGCGGAAATCGGCTGGCCCCGATGCCGGATTGAACGTGGCGGGTGTTGCGCCGGTTGCTTTCAACCTTGGCATGGCGCGCGGCTATCAAAGCTTTGCGCAGACGGCGAAGATCGCCGATGCGGTCGAACCGGGTCTGCGCAAAAGCTATCTGCCCGAAGGCGTGCGTGAAATCGACGCGCCCGATCTGTCGCGCTTTACGCCGGCGAAGAAGAAATCGGGCGACAGCCGTTTCGGCGGTGTGGTCGAACTGAATGACGGCGCGGTCGCGGGCCGTGCGCCGCGCACTTTCGCGGATGGCGAGCAATCGGTCGACGTCAGCGGTTCCTATCGCGTGACGGGCAATCTGCGGGTGACGGCCGGTGTCCGCTATTCGGCAGAGCGTGAGCGTCTGGCGCCGCTGGCCGACGGGCAGCAGGACAACCAGTCCGTCTATGTCGGAACGCGTTTCCGCTTCTGACCCGGGCTTTCCGCCCGTTTTTCCGCCCGTTTTCCGCATCTCCATCCGATTGTCGCACGCGCGTAAAATCCCTGTTGCACCGATGGTTAAGGCGGAGTTGCAAATCCGCTTGCCGCCTCTCCGGTCACTGCCTAGGCTGACTGGCGGAGAGGAAGGAGCGTTGAAGGGGAAGCTAGAATGAGCAGAGTGGCAGTCGTCACCGGCGGTACGCGCGGTATTGGCGAAGGGATCAGCCTCGCGCTGAAAGACATGGGCTATACGGTCGTCGCCAATTTTGCGGGCAACGAACAAAAGGCGCAGGAATTTACCGAACGCACCGGTATTCCCAATTACAAGTTCGACGTTGGCGACCACGATGCGGTCATCGCGGGCTGCGCGCAGATCGCGTCCGACATTGGCGACATCGATATCGTCGTGAACAACGCGGGCATTACCCGCGACGGCGTGCTTCACAAGATGAGCTGGGACGACTGGAACGAGGTGATGCGCATCAACCTTGGCGGTTGTTTCAACATGGCCAAGGCGACCTTTCCCGGCATGCGCGACCGGAAATGGGGCCGCATCGTCAATATCGGTTCGGTCAACGGTCAGGCCGGCCAGTACGGGCAGGTCAACTATGCCGCCGCGAAATCCGGCATCCACGGCTTTACCAAGGCGCTGGCGCAGGAAGGTGCGAAATATGGCGTGACCGTCAATGCGATCGCGCCGGGCTACATCGATACCGACATGGTCGCCGCCGTGCCGCAGCCAGTGCTGGAAAAGATTATCGCCAAGATTCCGGTCGGCCGCCTTGGCCATGCGGATGAAATTGCCCGCGGCGTCGCCTTTTTCTGTGCCGAGGAAGCGACGTTCGTCACCGGATCGACGCTGTCGATCAACGGCGGCCAGCACATGTATTGATTCGCCGCCATCCGCCACGCGCGGAACGGCCAAGACAAAAGGGGCAGGCACTTCGCAGTGCCTGCCCCTTTTTTTATTCCAGCGCTTGAACGCTGCGTCAGGCGGGTGCCTCAGGCGGCCTGGGCCTCGGCGCCCGGATCGCGCAGCACATAGCCGCGGCCCCAGACCGTCTCGATGTAATTGTCGCCGTTGCACGCGGTCGACAGCTTTTTGCGCAGCTTGCAGATGAAGACGTCGATGATCTTCAACTCGGGCTCGTCCATCCCGTTATAGAGGTGGTTGAGGAACATTTCCTTGGTCAGCGTCGTGCCCTTGCGCAGCGAGAGCAGTTCCAGCATCGCATATTCCTTGCCGGTCAGATGCACGCGGGCGCTGTCGACTTCCACCGTCTTGGTATCGAGATTGACCGAAAGCTTGCCGGTGCGGATCACCGATTGCGAGTGGCCCTTGGAACGGCGCACGACAGCGTGGATACGGGCGACCAGCTCTTCGCGGTGGAACGGCTTGGTCACGTAATCGTCGGCGCCAAAGCCAAAGCTGCGCACCTTGGAATCCATCTCGGCAATGCCCGACAGGATCAGAACCGGCGTCTGCACCTTGGCGACGCGCAGCTTTTTCAGCACGTCGTAACCGTGCATGTCGGGCAGGTTCAGGTCGAGCAGGATGATGTCGTAGTCATACAGCTTGCCCAGATCGAGCCCCTCTTCACCAAGGTCCGTCTGATAGACGTTGAAACCCTCGGTCGTGAGCATCAGTTCGATAGCCTTTGCCGTCGTCGGCTCGTCTTCGATCAGCAGGATACGCATATGGATTTAGCCCCCTTCGTGGTCGGCCGGTCCACCCTGTCGGACGCCAACCGTAAACGCGATCTTCAATTAACCATACGAAAGGTGACCCAGAAAGGTTAATAAAGCTTAAAAGAGCTTAACGGAAAATTTTGAGTCATGATTGCAACAGTTTCCCGTGCGGAATCGCTGTTTCGAATCGCGGCGGGCATTTTCCGAATCAATGATGGCAACGATCGGAAGCGATACGCCTGCATTCAGCCCGCGCGGGCCAGCGCCTTTTGCCGCCGCCTCTGTACCGACGATCCGAGCCCCGCCGCCTCGCGGTATTTGGCAACCGTGCGGCGGGCAATTTCGTAACCCTGTTTCTTCAACTCTGTAACCAGCGCATCGTCGGACAGGATTGCATTGGCAGGCTCTGCATCGATCAGCGCCTTGATCGCTGCCTTCACTGCCTCTGCCGATGCGGCACCCTGATCGCCGCCGTCGCCGCCTGCTGCCGATGCGCTGACCCCCGATGCGAAGAAGAAGCGCAATTCGAAACAGCCGCGCGGGCAATGCAGGAATTTGTTCGCGGTCACGCGGCTGACGGTCGATTCGTGCAGATCGGTCGCCTCGGCAATCTCGCGCCGGGTCAGCGGGACGAGGGCGGAAACGCCGCGACGAAAGAATCCCTCCTGCCGCTTCACGATCTCGCGCGCGACAGTCAGGATCGTGCGTTGCCGCTGGTCCAGCGCGCGGACAAGGCGATTGGCATCGGCCAGTTGCTCGCCCAGCCAGCTGGAGGCTGCCTTGTCACGGCAAGAAGGGCTGACCCGCGCGTGATAGGCGCGGTCGATCACCAGTCGCGGCAGATTCTCGCGGTTGAGCGAAACGAGCCAGCCGACCGCCCCGTCGCCCCTGACCAGCACATCGGGCACTACCGGCGGCGCGGCCTCGACGCCGAACACATGGCCAGGTCGCGGGTCGCAACTGCGGATATCGGCGATCATCTCGGCAATATCCTCGTCATCGGCGCGGCACATGCGCTTCAGCTGCGCCAGATTGCCGCGCGCCAGCAGGTCGAGATTGGCAAGCAGCAGCCGCATGCACGGGTCGAGCCGGTCGCGCTCCGCCAGTTGCAACGCGATGCATTCGGCCAGATCGCGCGCGCCCACGCCAGTCGGCTCCAGTGACTGCACCAGTCGCAGCGCCGCTTCGGCATCCGTGGGCGAGACGCCAAGGTCGCGGGCCAGTTCTTCCAGAGGCACGGTGAGATAGCCAGCCTCGTCCAGCCGCCCGATAATCTGCCGCGCGACAAAGATCTGAACTGGCGAGCCATGCGCCATGCACAGCTGGTCCTGCAGATGTTCGCCCAATGTGGGGCCGCTGTCGCCGGCGAAATCGCTTCCGAAGTCGCCGTCGAACGAACCGCCGCCCGACGCTGCGCCTATCCCGGCGAAATCGCCCGTATCGCGGTCGCGGTCCAGCATTTCGGGCGCGATATCCAGCGCCGTATCGCCGCCTGTGGAGCCTGCCTCCGCCGGTTCCTCGGCCTTGGGCTTGACCTCTTTCTCACCCTCCTGCCCCGAAACGCGCAGCAACGGATTGGCGGCGGCGGCGTCCATCAGCACCGCTTCCAGTTCCAGATTGGAAAGCTGCAACAGGCCGATCGCCTGTTTCAGCTGCGGCGTCATCACCAGCGATTGCGACTGCCGCAGATCGAGGCGGGGTGCCAAAGTCATGGGGCGGTATGGATCGTCATTCGGTGCGGCCCGTTCACGTCAAAGCGTAAAGCCTTCGCCCAGATAGAGCCTGCGCACATCGTCATTGGCGACCAGATCCTCCGGACTGCCCGCGAACAGCACTTGCCCGCCATAGATGATCGCCGCGCGGTCGACGATTTCCAGCGTTTCGCGGACGTTGTGATCGGTGATCAGCACACCGATACCGCGGTTTTTCAGATCGATCACCAGATCGCGGATATCGCTGATCGACAGCGGATCGATACCCGCAAACGGCTCGTCCAGCAGCATGATCGACGGCTTGGCGGCAAGGGCGCGGGCAATTTCGCACCGGCGGCGTTCGCCGCCCGACAGCGCCATGGCAGGGCTTTCGCGCAGCCGCGTCAGCCCGAATTCGTCAAGCAGCCGCTCCAGCTCGCGCGAGCGGCTGGCCGCGTCGGGTTCGGACAGTTCCAGCACGCAGGAAATGTTCTGTTCCACCGTCATGCCGCGAAAGATCGATGTTTCCTGCGGCAGATAGCCAAGGCCCAGAATGGCGCGGCGATACATCGGCAGGTTGGTGATGTCCTCTCCGTCCAGCAGGATGCGGCCCGAATCGGGCTTCACCAGACCCATCACCGAATAGAAGCATGTCGTCTTGCCCGCGCCATTGGGACCAAGCAGGCCCAGCACCTCGCCCTTGGCCACGGTCAGCGAGATGTCGGACAGCACCGTGCGCTTGTCATAGCTTTTGGCGATCGACACCACTTCCAGCCCGCCCTGAGGCACGGGCGGGGCGGCGGTTTCGGCCGGATCGACCGAGGGGTCGAGCGTGGTCTGCGTATCGATGACTATGCTCCTGCCGCCAGTGCGGCGAAAATGCCGGTGCGGCCCATATGGGCGCGCTATACGGCCCCCTCAATACCATCTTGCCGATACGATTGAAGCCCCGATCCTGCCGATAGTGGATGAATTGGCAGGGTATTTGCATCCGGTTTGACCCGTATCGCCGCCTTGCGCCCGCCCTATGCCAGCCAATCGGCCCGGCTTGCCCTCTTGCCCCGCGCACCCTATCCGGCGGGACGATGACGGGGAATTTGCAATGTTGACGACGGATCAGGCCAAGGATTTCTGCGCGCAGCTGGTGGCCAGGGCGCAGGCCATGGGCGCGGACGCGGGCGATGCGGTCTATCTGGGCAAGGGGTCGCAATCGGTGGAAATCCGGCTTGGCGCGCTGGAAAGCGTCGACCGGTCGGAGGCCGAGCATCTGGGTCTGCGCGTATTCGTGGGCAAGCGGAGCGCTACGGTCGGGACCAGCGCCCTCGATCCCGCTTCGCTGGACGAGCTGGCCGAACGCGCCGTGGTCATGGCCAAAGGCGCGCCCGAGGATCCCTATGCGGGACTTGCGCCCGAAGAACTGCTGATGCGCGATGCGCCCGTCGACCTCGATCTGGTCTCCGCTGCCCCCGCGCCCGAAGAATTGCGCGCGATCGCAATGGAGATCGAGGATGCCGCCCGCGCGGTCGAAGGCGTGACCAATAGCGAGGGGGCCAGCGCGTCATACGGTCGCGGGATCGTCGGACTTGCCACCAGCCACGGTTTTGCCGGTGCCTATGAACAGGCCAGCCATGTCCGGTCGGGCGCGGTTGTCGCGGGCGAGGGCAGCGGGATGGAACGGGGCATGGCGTGGCGCATGGCGCATCATGCCGAAGACCTGCTCTCTCCGGCCGAAATCGGCCGTATGGCAGGCGAACGCGCGGTTGAACGGCTGGGGCCGGGCACGATGAAAAGCGGGCCCATGCCCGTGGTGTTCGACCGGCGCGTCGGCCGTTCGCTGATGGGCCATCTGGTCCATGCCATTTCGGGGTCGGAAATCGCGCGCGGCGCCAGCTTTCTTGCCGATTGCGAAGGCAAGCCCGTGTTCCCGGCAGGCATCACCATTACCGACGACCCGCTGCGCCCGCGCGCCATGCGCTCGCACCCGTTCGATGGCGAGGGTCTGCCCGTCGCGGCCAGCCGCCTTGTCGACGGCGGGGTGCTGACGGGCTGGCTGCTCGATTCGGCATCGGCGCGCAAGCTGGGACGCCAGCCGACGGGCCATGCGGCGCGCGGCGGTGGGGGATCGCCGGGCGTATCGGCCTCCAACATCACCCTGCTGGCCGGACAGGAAAGCGTGGCTGACATGATCGCCGATATTGCCGACGGCGTCTTGGTGACCGAGGTAATCGGCATGGGCGTCAATGTCGTCACCGGCGATTACAGCCGCGGCGCATCGGGCTTTCGCATCGTGAACGGCGAGATTGCGGGCCCGGTTGCGGGAATTACCATTGCCGGTAACATGAAGGATATGTTCGCGAATATGCGGGCCGCCGACGATCTGGACTTTGTGCAGGCGATCAACGTGCCCAGCCTGCGGATCGATGGCATGACGGTCGCGGGATCATGACGATAGCGGGGGATTGAGATGATGCGGCGCAGTTACGGATTCCTCGCTGCGCTGCTGTTGATCCTGCCATCATTGCCCGCAGGTGCGGCGGCGATCCTGACGGGGGGCGGCGACGATGCGCCTGCCGAAACCGTGGAACCGGCAGCCACCGGCGCGATCGAGGCCGAGCGCGACGCGAATGAGGACGAGCGGATCGCCGAGCGCATTCGCGGCATTTTCGCGGCGATTGCGGCGCTTTCGCATATCGAGGTTACGGTCCAGCAAGGCGTCGTCACGCTGACCGGCACGGTCGCCAGCCCCGAACAGGTGGAACAGGCAGGTGCCATCGCGGGCCGCGTGGCGGGAGTGGTGACGGTCGACAACCAGATCGAGCGCGATGTCGCCGTATCCTCCAATGTCGCCCCTGCGATCGAGAATATCGTCTCCCAGTCGCGCGGCGTTTTGCGGGCGCTTCCCCTGTTCGGTGTCGCGCTGGTAGTGGCGGGACTGGTCATTGCCTTCACCCGCTGGCTGGCGCGGCGCAAATCGCTGTGGGCGCGGCTGTCGCCCAATCTGTTCGTGGCCGAATTGCTGGCCAGCGCGGTGCAATTCGTGGGCGTGTTGTTCGGCATCTATCTGGCGCTGAAAATATTGGGCGCGACGGCCCTGCTGGGCGCCTTGCTGGGCATCGGCGGCGTGATCGGCATCGCCATCGGTTTCGCGGTGCGCGATACGATCGACAATTACATCTCGTCCGTCATGCTGTCGCTGCGCCAGCCGTTTCGCGCCAACGATCATGTGGTGATCGGCGATGACGAGGGGCGTGTGGTGCGCTTGACCAGCCGTGCGACGATCCTGATGACGCTGGACGGCAATCATCTGCGCATCCCCAATTCCACCGTGTTCAAGGCGGTGATCCTGAATTACACGCGCAATCCGCAACGGCGGTTCGATTTCGATCTGGGCATCGATGCCGACGACGATCCGGTGGATGCGATGGAAACGGGGATCAGGGCACTGGCCGCGCTGGATTTCGTATTGAACGATCCCGAACCCACCGCCCGCATCATGGAAGTGGGCGATTCGAATATCGTGATCCGCTTCCTTGGCTGGCTGGATCAGGAACAGACCGATTTCTACAAGGGCCGCAGCCTTGGCATACGCGCGGGCAAAATCGCGCTGGAAGATGCGGGTTTTGCGCTTCCCGAACCGATCTATCGCCTGCGCATGGACCCGCGCAGCGCGCCCGTCACCACGGTCGGCCCGTCTACGCAGGACGATGCGAAGCCAGCGGCCAAAGAACCGCGCCAGCGCAGCATTTCGCAAGAGGATCTGCGCCCCGAAAGCCACATCGCCGAGCTGGTCGAGCGCGAGCGGGCCGCGACCGGCGGGGACTTGCTCGATTCGGGCCGCCCGATCGAATAGGCGCCGCCCCATCGACCGGACAAAGCAAAAGGGCCGCCCGAACGAACAGGCGGCCCTTTCATTAATTACGGTCCGGAAGGATCAGGCCGATTTCGCGTCGTTGGCGCGTTCGATCGCTTCTTTGATCACGCGGCGGGCTTCTTCTGCGCCGCCCCAGGTGCCGATGCGCACCCATTTCTCGCTTTCAAGGTCCTTGTAGTGCGTGAAGAAGTGCTCGATCTGCTTCAGAACGATCTCGGGCAGATCGTCGAGCTCTTCCACCTTGGTGTAATAGGGGAAGGTCGAATCGACCGGCACGCAGACCAGCTTTTCGTCGCCGCCATGCTCATCCTCAAGATTCAGGACGGCGATGGGGCGGGCGCGGACGACGCAGCCGGGAATGAACGGGCTGCGCGCAACGACCAGCGCGTCGAGCGGATCGCCATCGGGCGACAATGTGTGCGGGACAAAGCCGTAATTGGCGGGATAGCGCATCGGCGTATGCAGAATGCGGTCCACGAACAGGGCGCCCGATTCCTTGTCGAACTCGTACTTCACAGGCTCGCCACCGGTCGGAACCTCGATCACGACATTGAGGCTGTTGGGCGGATTGTCGCCGGTGGGGATCATGTCGATGCGCATGGGTTTTCTTGCCTTCGCTGTTCTGATCGTCTGGTCGGGGCCGATACGCTGCGATGCGCCATACCGGACCCGCCGTTGCAGGATTGCCCGCGCGCTCTAGCGCCGCAGGGCGTCGCAGCCAAGGGGGTTAACCCCGCTTGGCCATCGCCTCACCGAAATGCCGCAGCTGCGAATTAACGCCGGGGCGAGAGGAATTCGTCCAGCAGGGTTTCACCCTCGCCCTTCTTTACCAGCCAGGGCCAGCGCAGTCCGCCGGTATAGTCGATCGACACGGTGCGATAATCCTCGCCCCGCTTGACCAGCAGCTCGATCGGCGAACCGTCCTTGGCCTTGGTGATCGCGGCCTGCATCGCATCGGCGGAATAGGCCTTGCCATTGACCGCCTGAATGGTCTGGCCTGCGACGATATCGTTCTTAAAGGCGATCCCGTCCCACAACACGCCGCGCACCTTGCCGTCGCCATTTACCGACATGCCCAGCGAGTAATACAGGTTCAGATAGTCGTATTCGGTCTGGATGCCCGCGCGGAAGGGATTGGGTTCGTCCTTGAACACCAGCTCGTACCCGCCCAGTTCGATGCCCTTTACCGGAGCGGGCGCGCCCGGCGTATAGACGCGGTCGCGCAGGAATTTGGCCCAGTCATAGGCATAGACGCTGTTCAGATCGGCGACGAGATCGTCGAAGCTGTATGTCTTTTCGCCATAATCGCCGTTCTGCGCGGCGAAAAAGATCTTGGCGAAATCCTCCAGCGATTTCGCGCCCTTGGTCTTGGTGCGGATCATCATATCCGCTTCCAGCCAGATCAGCGCGCCTTCGTTATAATATTCCTCTCCGCGAGAGAAGGAGGAGAAGGGCTTGGATTTGCGGTTGGCCGTGATCGGATCATAGGCGGTGTCGATCAGCGCGCGCCATGCTCGGCCCGGATCGGCCTCGGCATAGCTGCCCGCCGCATCGGCAATCTCGCCCAGCGTCAGCTCTTTGGTGTTGAGGCCCGAACGCGCGGCCAGCGGCAGATCCCAATATTGGGTCATGCCTTCATAGACCCACAGCAGATCGTTGCGCATCGGCTGCCGGTAATCGGGCGTCCAGGTCAGCGCGGGGCGGCGGAACTTGCCGTTCCAGCTATGCACCAGCTCGTGCGGGATGACATCGACGGAAAAGCCGTATTTGTCGGGATACTTTCCGCCTTCCGCGCTTTGGCCGCCTTCCCAGCTTTTGAATGTGCCCGGGTCCAGCGTGATTTCGGTGGAACGGTGATGTTCCAGCCCGATGCCGCCCAGATCGTCGGACAGGGCGATCAGGAATTCGTAATGGTCGAACGGGCGCGATCCGAACAGCAGGTCCGATTCGGTCATCATCGCCTTCATCGCGTCCAGCTCACCCTCGGGCATGACCAGATCGCCGGGATCGTGGGCGAACGCCTCGATCGTGACCTTGTCCGCGATTTCCCAGCTCTTGTGATACTTGCCCGCAAAGATCGGGCTGTCGACCAAAGTCTGGTAATCGGTTTCGGCAAAGCTGACGACATCGCCCTTTTGCGTCTGCCCGTCGAGCGCGGTGGCGGTGGCCCAGCCCGCAGGCATGGTCACGCGGGGCTTCACCCTGATCTGGCGGACATAATGGCCCGCGGGATACAGCGTCATCTGGTTGAACTGCAGGTTCATCAGATCGTCGGTCATCACCACGCGCCCCTCACTGCCGGTGACGGGCGAGGTATAGACCAGCTCTGCGGTGACTTCCTTCGCGCCATCGGGCAGGAAGACGTGGAAGGCATAGACTTCGACATTATCGCGGCTCCACGCGACGGGCCTGCCATCGACGAGGAAGCGGATGCCGTTCAGCGCGTCGATCGTGCCGTCGGGGCCGTGATGGCCGGGCAGCCATTCGGGATAGAGCAGCGTCAGCGTCTTGGTGCCCGCGGCGACGGGGATCACCTGTTTCGTGCGAAACACGCGATGCGCCAGATCGGTCGCGTCGATGTCGATCTGGATCGTCCCGCCATAGGGCGTGTCGACCGCATCGGGCACGCTGGCCGCGACGGGCAGGGCCGTGGGCGCAGAGCGGACCGCCTGCGCATGGGCGGGCGTGATCGAGAGCGGAAGGACGAGAGCGGATGCGAGCAGAGCGGCGCGCGCGCGTAGCGTGATGGTGATCATGGCCGGATGAATTGGCGGCTCATCGTATCAAATGCAACCTTCATCGCAGGCGCCTACGTCATTTGGCCCAAGCGGGCCGCGGGATGCACGATGTCTTTTCACCTTGCCGCCTTGGCGCTAAGGGCGCTGGCCTATGAGCACCGATACGCCACCCTCTGGTACCAAGACCCCGCAGGCCATTCGCGGCACACAGGATATTTTCGAGGAAGCCGAAAGCTTCGCCTTTGTCGTCGAGACGTTCGAGCGTTTGCGCAGGCTCTATCGTTTTCGCCGCGTCGAGATGCCGGTGTTCGAGAAAACGCCCGTCTTCTCGCGCTCTCTGGGCGAAACGACCGATGTCGTGTCCAAGGAAATGTACAGTTTCGAGGATCGCGGCGGCGAATCGCTGACGTTACGGCCCGAATTCACCGCAGGGATCGCGCGCGCCTATCTGACCAACGGGTGGAAGCAATATGCGCCGGTGAAGCTGGCGACCCACGGCCCGCTGTTCCGCTATGAACGCCCGCAAAAGGGGCGCTATCGCCAGTTCCACCAGATCGATGCCGAGATCATCGGCGCGGCCGAACCGCAGGCCGATGTCGAACTGCTCGCCTTTGCCGACCAGTTGCTGAAGGAGCTGGGCATCGCGGACGGGGTGACGCTGCAGCTGAACACACTGGGCGATGCCGACAGCCGCGACGCATGGCGCGCCGCGCTGGTCGAGTATTTCGAGGCGCATCGCGCCGAATTGTCCGAGGATTCGCAGGACCGCCTGCAGCGCAATCCGCTGCGCATCCTCGATTCCAAGGACCCGCGCGACAAGGCCTTCGTCGCCGACGCACCGCTGATCGACGATTATCTGTCGGGTGAGGCGCAGGATTTCTTCGGCGCGGTGACCGGCGGGCTGGACGCGGCGGGCGTCGCATGGACTCGCGTGCCATCGCTGGTGCGCGGGCTCGATTATTATCGCCACACCGCGTTCGAATTCGTGACCGACCGGCTGGGCGCGCAAGGCACCGTGCTGGGCGGCGGGCGCTATGACGGGCTGATGGAAGCGCTGGGCGGCCCTCCGACGCCTGCGGTCGGCTGGGCCGCAGGGATCGAGCGTCTGGCGATGCTGGTGGGTGATCGCGGCGACGATGCAGTTGCCGATGCCATCGTCGTGGCCGAAGACGATGCCGTCATCGGCGATGCCATTGCCGCCATCGGCAGGTTGCGCCAAGCCGGCATCTCCGCCGAAATGATGGCGAGCGGCAGCCCCCGCAAGCGGTTCGACAAGGCAGTCAAGATCGGGGCCGGTGCTATTGTCGCCTTTGCGGTGCGCGATGGCGAGGTCGCCCGCCGCATTCGCGCCGATGATGGCGTGACCGCGCGGATCGAGCAGGCTCTGGCGAACTGATCGACGCATGAACGTTTCCGACACCCGCCTGTCCCAGATCGCGCAGCGCTTTGCCGAGCTTGAGGCGCGGCTGGCGTCGGGCACTCTGGAGGGTGACGAATTCGTTGCCGCCAGCCGCGATTATGCGGAGCTGGAACCCGTCGCTCGCGAGGCGGCGGGCGTTGCCGCGATGCGGGCCGAACTGGCCGAACTGCGCGACATGCTGTCGGACCCCGAGATGAAGGCGATGGCCGCCGACGATATCGACCGGATCGAGCGCGAATTGCCCGATGCCGAGGCGAAGCTGGCGGTTGCCCTGCTGCCGCGCGATTCCGCCGACAGCCGCCCCGCCATGCTGGAAATCCGTGCGGGCACCGGCGGCGACGAAGCGGCGCTGTTCGCAGCCGACCTGTTCCGCATGTATGAACGCTATGCATCGGAACAGGGCTGGAAGGTCGAGACGATCAGCGCCAATGCCAGCGACATCGGCGGCTTCAAGGAAGTGGTCGCCAATGTCAGCGGGCAGGGTGTGTTTGCCAGGCTGAAATTCGAAAGCGGCGTGCACCGCGTGCAGCGTGTGCCTGTCACCGAAAGCGGCGGGCGCATCCACACCAGCGCCGCCACCGTGGCCGTTCTGCCCGAACCGGACGAGGTCGATGTGCAGATCGACCCCGGCGACCTGAAGATCGATATCTACAGGGCCAGCGGCGCGGGCGGGCAGCACGTCAACACCACCGATTCGGCGGTGCGTATCACCCATTTGCCCAGCGGCATCGTGGTGACGCAGCAGGACGAGCGCAGCCAGCACAAGAACCGCGCCAAGGCGATGCAGGTGCTGCGCGCGCGCTTGTACGAGAAAATGCGCGACGAAGCCCATGGCGAGGAGGCCGAGGCGCGCAAGGCCATGGTCGGCAGCGGCGACCGTTCCGAACGCATCCGCACCTATAATTTCCCGCAAGGGCGCGTGACCGACCATCGCATCGGGCTCACTTTGCACAAGCTGCCCGAAGTGCTGGAAGGCCCCGGCCTTGGCGAACTGGTCGATGCGCTGATCGCCGAGGATCAGGCCAAGCGCCTCGCTGCCCAGAATGGATAAGGCGCATGCATGATGCGCATGGCTGATGTCGCCGCTGCGTTGCGCGACGGCGCGGCGCGGCTTGCCCCCGTGACCGATGCCGCGCGGCTGGAGGCCGAATGGCTGATGGCGCATGCGCTGGGCTGTTCGCGGTCCGATCTGTTGCTGCGCCATATGGCCGAAGCCGCGCCGGATTCGTTCGACGCGCTGGTCACGCGCCGTGCGGGCGGCGAACCGCTTGCCCATGTGACCGGCGGGACCGAGTTCTATGGCCTGCCGCTGCGGGTCACGCCCGATGTGCTGGTTCCGCGCTCCGACACCGAATTGCTGATCGAGCTGGCGCAGGAAGCGCGGGCAAACGCCGCACCGCAACGCGTGCTCGACTGCGGAACGGGGTCGGGCGCACTGCTGCTGGCGGCCTTGTCGGTTTGGCCCGAGGCCCGCGGCAGCGGGATAGAACGCAGCCTTGCCGCGATCGAAGTCGCGCGCGCCAATATGGCGGCGCTGCAAATGCACAGCCGCGCCGAAATCATGGCCGGGGACTGGACGCAGACAGGATGGGCGGACGCATTGGGCCGGTTCGACCTGATCCTTGCGAACCCGCCCTATATCGCGACCGCCGATCCCGATCTTGCCGCCGATGTCGCCGCCAGCGATCCGCATCAGGCCCTGTTCGCGGGCGATGACGGGCTGGACGATTATCGCTTGCTGGTCCCCGCGATGCCGACGCTGTTGGCAAAGGGCGGCGTAGCGCTTTTCGAGATCGGGTCGCGGCAGGCCGAAGCGGTCATCGAACTGGCGCAATCGGCGGGATTGCGCGCCCGCGCGCACAAGGATCTGGCCCATCGACCACGCGCCGTCGCGATGTGGTCCGCGATCTGACACGTTTCGGGGCATAGCGGGTAAAAACACTTGGCACTGACCTGATTTGTCGATAGTCCTACCTGTGACGAGCGATCGGAGGTCGATTTTCTCATCGCTTTTCACTCCTCTTTATCTGTGAGCCCGCGGCCGCTTTTATGCGGTTTCGGCATGACAGAGGGGGCGGTCTGACGCTTTGAAGAGCGTTATGCCGCTGAAAGAGGGGGCTTACTCGACGCATTTGGTGTCGGGTTTTCCGGCTGAGTTAGCGACGCGAGCGGCAAATTCCGCAGCGCGCCGGACAGAGGAAAGAACTCAATTGAACAGCAATCGTGGCAATAACCGCCGCCGTGGCCGTAATAACAACCGGTCGCAGGGTGGCGGACAGCATCTAAACCGGATCGACAGCCGGGCACGTGGCAATGCGCCGCAGCTGCTCGACAAGTATAAAAAGCTTGCCGAGGAAGCGTCGCGCAACGGTGATCGTGTCCAGGCCGAATATTACTTGCAGTTCGCCGACCATTATTTCCGCGTCATCGCCGACGGCAAGGCCCGTCAGGACGAGCAGCGCCAGAAGCGCGAAGATGCGCGCGGCGATCGCGATTCGGACGACGATACGAACGAGGACGAGTACGACAATCGCGGCAACGACAGCGACCGCGAACCGCGTTCGCGCCGCGAATCGTCGGACGACAACCCTTTCGTGCGCGACAATCGCCAGCGCCGTTCGCGCCGCCAGCGCGATGACGAACAGGCCGCCGACAATGACGAACCCGAGGATTCGGTGAAGAATTCGGGTGGTCTCGATCCCCAGGCTCTGCCGCCTGCGATCGGCGATACGGGCAGCGACGATGCGCCGGCCGAAAAGCCCAAGCGCACGCGCCGTCCGCGCAAGCCCAAAGTGGCCGAATCCGAAGCGGCCGGCGGCGACGATAGCGACATGCAGCAGGCCGTAAACGGCTGACACTGACGCGGGCGGGCACGGCGATGCAGATGGCGAAAGCCGTGTCCCTGCCTGCGCGCATCAAACCGCTTGCCGATGCGCGCTGGTTCCGGCCAGCCGCAGCCCTGGCATGCGGGCTTTTCGCGGCAACGGGCTTCGTGCCGCTGGGCTGGTGGCCACTGGCGCTGGCGGCGCTTGCCGGATTGATGGCGCTGGGCTTCACCGCGCCGAATGCGGCCAAGGCGTTCCGCACCGGATGGCTGTTCGGTCTTGGCCATTTCACGCTTGGCCTTAACTGGATTGCGACGGCCTTTACCTATCAGGCGGCGATGCCCGTCTGGCTCGGCTGGGTCGGCGTGGTGCTGCTGTCGGGCTTTCTGGCCATTTTTACCGGCCTGATCGTGCTGACGGCATGGGCAACGGCTGTGCATGGCCGCGACCGGCTTTCCCCCGCCGCTTTCCTGTTCGCCTTTGCGGCGCTGTGGATCGGCGGTGAATTCCTGCGCGCCACAATATTCACCGGTTTCGCATGGAACCCGCTGGCCGCAATCGCGCTGGGCGGGTTCGACCGGCCGGGACTGGCGGTAACCGCGCAATTTCTTGGCACCTATGCGCTGTCGGGGCTGGTCGTGCTGCTGGCGGGGTGCTGGTGGCTGGCGGTTCGGCATTATCGCCAGCCGCTGGTCGCAGGTGTTTTGGCCCTATTGCCAATCGCGATGATGCTGGGCCCCTGGCCCGTCGTTGGCCAGCGCGCGGGCACTTTGCCGTTCCGGCTGGTGCAGCCCGACATCCGGCAGGAAGTATTGAACGAGCCGCAATGGTACGAACGCCATTTCGTCAAAACCATCCAGCTTTCAGGCGTCGAGCCCGACGATGATCGCACGCGGCTGGTGATCTGGCCCGAATCGGGCGTGCCCGACTATCTGCGCGAAGGCTATCCCGAACGCTATTACCGGCAGGCGACCTTTGCCGCCGATCCCACCATTGCCCGTGCGCGCATCTCGACCCTGCTGGGGCCGGGGGCCTTGCTGCTGACGGGCACGATCGATCTGGTGATCCCGCCCGGCGGTAACCGGGCGACGGGTGCGGAAAATGTCGTGACCGCAATCGGACCGGACGGAGAGATCGCTGGCGGCTATGCCAAGGCGCATCTGGTGCCGTTCGGCGAATATCTGCCGCTGCGCCCCTTGCTGGAGCCGGTCGGGTTGACGCGGTTGGTGCCCGGCACGTTGGATTTCCGTGCCGGTCCGGGGCCCCGCACGCTCGATCTGGGCCGTTGGGGCAAGGCGGGCATCCAGATCTGTTATGAAATCGTGTTTTCGGGAGAGGTGGTCGATCCCGACCACCGTCCCGATTACATTATGAACCCGTCCAACGATGGGTGGTTCGGTGCATGGGGGCCACCGCAACATCTGGCGCAGGCGCGGCTGCGTGCGATCGAGGAAGGGATTCCCGTCCTGCGGTCCACCACCACCGGAATCAGCGCGGTGATCGATGCGGGCGGCGTGGTTCGCGCCCATGTCCCGCGCCATACCGCCGCGGCGGTAGAGGGCAAGGTGCCCCCCGCGCTGGCACCCACGCCCTTTGCCCGGTGGGGACTTGCCCTCTCTCTGGGATGGGGCGTGCTACTATTCGGGATCGCGCTTGTTGCCTTGCGGCGGCGCGGGGTTTAATGCAGATATAAAGAACTCTTTATACGTGCATCGGGTCGTTTACGGCCTTTCAGATACCGGGAAAATCCATGCGTCAGAACTTCCTCTTCACTTCGGAAAGCGTATCCGAAGGCCATCCCGACAAGGTTTCGGACCAGATTTCGGACGCCATCGTCGATCTGATGCTGGCCAAGGACCCCGAGGCGCGCGTCGCCTGCGAAACGATGACGACGACCCAGCTGGTCGTGCTGTCGGGCGAAATCCGCTGCAAGCCGATGTACGATCTTTCGCGCGAGGAGTGGAAGTTCAACAATTACTGGGCCCCCGGCGCGCGCGATGAAATCGAAAGCGCGGTGCGCCGCACGGTCAAGGAAATCGGCTATGAACAGACCGGCTTCCACTGGGAAACGCTGACGTTCGAAAACCACCTGCACGGCCAGTCCGCCGAAATCGCGCAGGGGGTGGACGCCGACGAATCGACCAACAAGGACGAGGGGGCGGGCGATCAGGGCATCATGTTCGGCTTTGCCTGTGACGAGACGCCCGATCTGATGCCCGCCACGCTGGATTACAGCCATAAGATCCTGCAGCGTCTTGCCGACGACCGCAAATCGGGCGCGGCCCCTTTCCTTGAACCTGACGCCAAGAGCCAGGTGACACTGCGGTTCGAGGACGGCAAGCCTGCCGCCTGCACCGCAATCGTCGTTTCCACCCAGCACAAGCCCGGCTATCACACCGGTGAGAAAGAGGCGGAGCTGAAAGCCTATGTAAAGCAGGTGGTGGCCGATATCCTGCCGCACAATCTGCTGTCGGACGAGACGGTCTATCACATCAATCCCACCGGCGCGTTCGAGATTGGCGGACCCGACGGCGACGCGGGCCTGACCGGCCGCAAGATCATCGTCGACACCTATGGCGGCGCGGCCCCGCATGGCGGCGGTGCGTTTTCGGGCAAGGACCCGACCAAGGTGGACCGTTCGGCGGCCTATATCGCGCGCTATCTGGCGAAGAACATCGTCGCCGCCGGTCTGGCCACGCGCTGCACGATCCAGCTGTCCTATGCCATCGGTGTGGCGCACCCGTTGTCGATCTATGTCGATACCCATGGCACGGCGGCGGAGGGCGTTACCGATGCGGCGCTGGAAGATGCGATCCGCAATATCGAATCGCTGGGCGGATTGACCCCGCGCGGTATTCGCACCCGTCTGCAACTGAACCGGCCGATCTATCGCACCTCTGCCGCCTATGGCCATTTCGGGCGCAAGGCGGCTGACGGCATGTTCCCGTGGGAACAGACCGATCTGGTCGAAGAGCTGAAGGCCGCGATGGCGGCCCCCGTCACTGCCTGACCTTTCCGGCGCGGCGGAAACGCAGCTTTTATTTTCCTACGGGCGTTTCGCCATGCAGCAGGGCGGCTTCCAACAAGGAGCCGCCCTTCCCATGCCCAGCTATCCCGCCAAGCCCTATAACCCCGCTGCCCCCGACCTGACCCCGCGCATCATTGCCGAACTGATCGCGCATGAAGGGATCGTCTGCGAAGCCTATCGCGATTCGGTAGGCGTGTGGACGTGGAGTGTCGGCCTGACCGATGCGTCCGGTCACAAGGTGGAGCGGTACAAGGATAATCCGCAAAGCCTGTCGCACTGCATGGCCGTCTTCGTCTGGGCGCTGCGCCGCCAGTATCTGCCCGATGTGCTGGCCGCATTCGGCACGCACCAGCCCGCAGAGCATGAGCTGGCCGCGGCGCTTTCGTTCCACTGGAACACCGGCGGAATCGCGCGGGCCGAATGGATGCGGCTGGCCATGGCGGGCGACCGCACGGCTGCACGTCCCGCCATGCTGAACTGGGCGAAACCCGCTTCGCTGCTGGGCCGCCGCCGCAAGGAGCAGGCGCTGTTCTTCGACGGTATATGGAGCGAGCAGGGCAGGGCGATGGTCTATAGTGTCGCCAAGCCGTCCTATAGCCCCGTCAATGGCCGGCAAGTGCCGGTGGCTGATGTGCTGGCGGGCGTTTTCGCGGCAGAAGAGCAGCCGGTCATGGCGCCCGTCCCCCTGCCCGTGCCTGCTCCAGTGCCCGAACCAGTGTCGGCATCGGCGTCCGTCACACCGCCTGCTTCCGCCGCGCCGGTCTGCACCGCCGAACCGCAAACCGGCTGGCTGCGCCGAATTTTCGGATTTGGCTGATCGCGTCTGGCACTGCGCTGCGGTGCCGTTACACAAGGGGGCATGATTCGCCCCCTTATCGCTTCGCTGGCCGCGCTGGTCCTTACCGCCTGTGCCAGCGTTCCTGCCGGTCCCGCCGCCCCTTCGTCCGATCTTGCGCCGCTGACCGTGCGGATCATCGGAATCAATGATTTTCACGGCAATCTGCTGCCGCAAAAGCGCAAAAGCGATGCCGGACCGCTGACACCCGACGGCAGGGCGATCGATGCGCCCGTCGGCGGCGCGGCGGTATTGGCGACGGCGGTGCGGCAATTGCGCGCGCAGAACAGCGATTCGCTGGTCATTTCCGCCGGCGATCTGATCAGCGCCAGCCCGCTGGTCTCCTCGCTGTTTCTGGACGAACCCTCGATCGGGGTGATGAACCGCATCGGTCTGGACTTCAACGCGGTCGGCAATCACGAGCTTGATCGCGGGTGGCAGGAATTGCTGCGCATGCAGAACGGCGGGTGCGAGCAATTCGGTCTGCGCGAACCCTGTCAGGTCGAAAATCCGTTCGAGGGGGCCGAATTCCCGTTTCTGGCCGCCAATGTGACCCGGCCCGATGGATCGCTGCTATTGCCAGCCTATGGCATCAGGCATTTCGGCAGCGGAGAGCGCGAGGTCGCGGTCGCCGTGATCGGCCTGCCGCTGCAGGGCGTGCCCGCGCTGGTATCGCCCACGGGGATCGAAGGGCTGAATTTTGGGGACGAGGCCGACGCGATCAATGCGCTGGTGCCAAAGCTGCTGGACGAAGGGGCGGACGCGATCATCGTCGCCATCCATCAGGGGTTCGAGGCGGATGGCTATTACGATTCGGGCGACGATTGCGGCGGTGCCATCGGGCCGCTGAACGATATTCTGAAACGGCTTGATCCGCGGGTGGACCTTGTGATTTCGGGCCATACGCACCGCTATTACATCTGCGAATACAGCCAGTTCGATCCGACCCGCGATTTTCTGGTGACCAGCACCGGATATGGATCGGGCATGGTTGCCGATCTGGTGGTGACCATCGATCCCGCAAAGCATGACGTGCGGGTCAAGGCCGCCGAAATGGTCATCGTGCAGTCCGAAGACCCGAATTTCCGCCGTTTCGCGCCCGATCCCGAAATCGCAGCCTATGTCGCGCAATATGAACAGGCTTCGCGTGCGGCGGCGGAACGCCCGGTCGGGCGCATTTCGGGCCCCGCGCGCGAGGATGGATGGGAAAACGCGCTGGGCAATATGATCGCCGACGCCCAGTTGGCCGCCACCCGCGCCAATGGCGCGCAGATCGCCTTTATGAACGAGGGCGGGGTGCGCACCGATCTGGTGCCCGAAACGGCGGATGGCACGGTGACATTCGCGCAAATCTATGCCGTGCAGCCATTTGGCAATGTGCTGATGACGATGGACCTGACCGGTGCGCAGATTGCCGCCGCGCTGGAACAGCAATTCACCGTGCCCGACGCGCCCGAAGTGCTGTCCGTGTCCGACGGCTTTACCTATCGGCTGGACCGCACCAAACCGGTGGGCCAGCGCGTTTCGGACATGCGCCTGGACGGCACGCCGATTGACCCCGATGCCCGTTACCGCGTCACGGTGAACAGCTTTCTCGCGGGCGGCGGCGACCGGTTCACGGTGTTTGCCGAGCCGGAAGACAAGACCATCGGGCCGGTCGATCTGGATTCGTTCGAAACATGGATCGACGGCGAAGGCGGGCGCGCCTTGCCCGCGACGGACCGGATTACGCTGATCGGCGGTTAAGCCGCGGCTTGCCTGCCGCGCCGCGCCGCGCCACACCGGCATGATGGTAGAGGACCCAACATCCGCCCGCTGGGACGATGCACTGCACCGTGCGCGTGCCCATGCTCCGTTCCTGTCGGACCTGCTCGACCGCGAAACCGACCTCGCGGCGCTGCTGGCAAGGGGGGAGGGGGAGGCCGCGCTGGCGGCGGCGCTGGCGCGCGACGACGCGGATGTGGGCGTGCGGCTGCGGCGGCAGAGGCGCGGTCTGGCGCTGGTGCTGGGCGTGGGCGATCTGGCAGGCGCATTCCCGCTGCCGCGCGTAATGGCGGAATTAAGCGCCTTTGCCGACCGCTCGCTCGACACCGCGATCCGCGAGGCGGTGGGCCATCGCGTGCCCGACCATGACGTGTGGGGCGATGCGCCCGTGGGCATGGTTGCGCTGGCGCTTGGCAAACAGGGTGCGGGGGAACTGAACTACTCCTCCGACATCGATCCGATCCTGCTGTACGATCCGCAGACGATCCCCCGCCGCGAACGCGACGAACCTGGCGAAGCCGCGCAAATGGCTGCGCGGCGGCTGGTCCAGACGATGGGGGCGGCTACGGCGGAAGGCTATGTGCTGCGCGTCGACCTGCGGCTGCGGCCCGCATCGGAAGTCAGCCCGCTGGCCATCAGCTATGATGCCGCGATGACGCATTACGAAAGCTCTGCCCTTGCGTGGGAACGGGCGGCGTTCATCCGTGCGCGCAGCGCATCGGGCGATGTCGCGGCAGGGGAAAGGTTTTTGAATGCGATCAAGCCGTTCGTCTGGCGCAAATCGCTGGATTTCGGTGCCATCGACGAAATTTCGCGCCTCGTCCGCCGTATCCGCGAAAGTTACGACGGCACGCCGCGCCCCGGCCCCGGCTATGATCTGAAACGCGGTCGCGGCGGCATCCGCGAGGTCGAATTCTATGCCCAGACGCATCAGCTGATCCATGGCGGGCGCATTCCCGAATTGCGGGTGCGCGGCACGCGGCAGGCGCTGGACGCGCTGGCGGCGGCGGGCATCATCGGCGCTGCGGATGCGCAGGAACTGGGCGAAAGTTACGACCGGCTGCGCGTGATCGAACACCGGCTGCAAATGGTGCGCGACCGCCAGACCCATTCGTTGCCCGCCACCGCCGGGGAACTCGACAATGTCGCGCGGCTGGACGGGCTGGCCGACGGCGCGGCGCTGGTGGCAGAGCTGGACCATGTTACCGCCCGCGTGGGCGAACGGTTCGACCGGCTGCTCGAGGCGCATGGCGGCAAGGCGGAACCGGCCGCATCCGCTCCCGCCAATCTGGCCGAGCTGGGGTTCGAAAATCCCGCTGACCTTGCCGAACGGATCGCGGGGTGGAAGGACGGGCGCGTCAAATGCCTGCGATCCGACAATGCGCTGGCCGCTTTTGCCGAGATCGAGCCCGCGCTGCTGACCGCTCTGGCAGGCGCGCCCATGCCCGAACGCGCCATCACGCGCTGGGAACAGATGCTGGCGCGGCTGCCCTCGGCGTTCAACCTGTTTAAGCTGCTGGCGGCGCGGCCCGGCCTGCTCGATACTCTGGCGCGGGTTCTGGCATTGTCGCCCGCTCTGGCCGATGCGCTGGCGCGGCGGGGCGATCTGCTCGACACCCTGATCGACCGCACGGCATTCGCCCTGCCGCCATCGGTGGAGGAGCTGGAGCGCGAATATGCCGCCGATGCGCCGGATTACGAGACTTTGCTGGACCGCGTGCGCCGTGAAGTGAGCGAGCGGCGCTTTGCCATGGGCGTGCAGCTTCTGGACCATGCGCATGACCCGCTGGCCATCGCAGCGGGCCTGTCGCGCACGGCAGAGGCGGCCATCAGTGTGCTGGCCAGGGGCGCGGCGGACGAATTTGCAAATGATCACGGACGGATAGAGGGCAGCCAGCTGGTCGTGCTGGGTTTCGGGCGGCTGGGGGGCGGCGTGCTGACCCATGCCAGCGACCTTGACCTCGTCTATCTGTTCACCGGCGATCACGCGGCGGAATCGGACGGGCGACGCCCGCTGGGCGCGACGCAATATTTCAACCGGCTGGCCCAGCGTGTCAGCGCGGCGCTGTCGGTCCCCACGGCCGAGGGCGCGCTTTACGAGGTGGATACGCGGCTGCGCCCGTCGGGATCGCAGGGATTGCTGGCCGTCAGCATCGACAGCTTTGCCCGCTATCAACGCGAACAGGCGTGGACGTGGGAGCATATGGCGCTGATGCGCGCGCGCGTGTTGCACGGTCCGCCGCAGGCCGCCGCCGTTCTGGACGCATTTGTGCGCGATCTGGTCGCCGATCCGCGCGACGGGGACGCCTTGCGCGGCGCCGTGCTGGAAATGCGGGGCGAAATGGCGCGGCACAAGCCGCCTGCGGGTCCGCTGGATGTCAAACTGCTGCGCGGCGGCCTGGTCGATCTGGAGTTCCTGACGCATTATCTGCAATTGCGCGAAGGTGGCGGACCCGATGGCGCCTTTCTGACACCCGATCTGCGCGCGGCTGTGCACGCCTTGGCACAGGCAGGGCTGGTGCCGGGCACGCTGGTCGATGCGCATGATCTGCTGACGCGGCTGCTGGTATCGCTGCGGCTGGTCGCGCCCGATGCAAAGGAATTGCCCGATGCCGCGCGCGATGTGCTGGTCGCCAACGCGCTTGACGGAGCGGAGGGCGATTGGGACCTGCTGCTCGCCGCCCTCGACAAGGCGCGCCATGCGGTGGCAGGGGCATGGGCACAGATCTTTGGCGAAACACTGGAGCTTTGAAGATGACTGCCACCCGCCCCGATGCCGGCGATGCCTTTCCCGCGATCGCACTGGAAACGCCCGATGGCAAAAGCGTGTCGATTGCCGATTTCGCCGGAAAGCCCGCCGTTGTGTTCTTCTATCCCAAGGACAACACGCCCGGCTGCACGACCGAGGCGAAGGATTTCACCGCGCTGAAGCCCGCGTTCGACAAGGCGGGCATCGCTCTGCTGGGCGTGAGCAAGGACCCGCCCAAAAGCCATCTTAAATTTATCGAGAAGCAGGAACTGACCGTGCCGCTCGCCAGCGATACGGCAGCCGATAGCGGGCAGGACGGTTTGGCTGAGGCGCTGGGCATCTGGGTCGAGAAGAACATGTATGGCCGCACCTATATGGGGATGGAGCGGACGACTTTCCTTGTGAAGCCGGACGGCACCATCGCGCAGGTCTGGCGCAAGGTGAAGGTGAAGAACCACGCCGAAACGGTGCTGGAGGCTGCGAAAGGCATCGCATGATGCGCAGCGTCGGGCAGGCGGTGCGCGATGCGCTGTTGATTGCCGACCCCCGCGCCAAGGCGATGGCGGCGCGCGCGGTGGCGCGCGACTGGCGGCTGGGGCGGCTTTCGCCCCGCTTCGACGTGACCATGCCGGACGAACCCGCGCGGCCCGCCCGTCCCGAACTGTTGCCGCCCAATAAAATGCCCAAGCGCGGACGCGGCGGATCGGACCGCGCGCGCATCGCGCTGTGGCATTCGCTGGCGCATATCGAATTCGTCGCCATCGATCTGGCGCTGGATATGGTGGGCCGCTTCGGCGGGCAGATGGGCAGCCGCTTCGTCTCCGATTTCCTGTCCGTCGCCGCGGACGAGGCGATGCATTTCGCCTTGCTCGACCGCAAGCTGGCGGCATTGGGCAGCCATTACGGCGCATTGCCCGCGCATGGCGGATTATGGGAATCGGCGCGCAACACAGCGCATGACATCGCGGCGCGGCTGGCCATCGTGCCGATGGTGCTGGAAGCGCGCGGCCTCGACATCACGCCGGTGACGCTGGAACGCGTGCGTGCGCAGGGGGACGAGAATGGCGCGCGAATCCTGCAGCGAATCCTTGACGACGAGATTCGCCATGTCGCGTTCGGGACCAAGCATTTCGGCCAGCTGTGCCGTGACAGCGGCGAAACCCCTGTCGAAAAATGGCAATTTCTCGTCAAAACCTATTTTCGGGGCAGTCTTAAGCCACCGTTCAACGACTCGGCGCGCGAGTCAGCCGGTTTATCGCGGGAGTTTCGGGCAGGTATTGTCTGATTAACCTTTTTCACCCTAGCCAGTAACTCATGAGACGGCGGGGGGTTCCGACGATCTCGACATTTTTGAAAGCAGCTTGGCTGAACGCGTTCCGGATGCGTGCCCCGACGGGGACCGGATCGCGCAAGGACCGAAGCTGTGC
Organism: Croceicoccus sp. Ery5; assembly: GCF_020985325.1. NCBI lineage: Bacteria > Pseudomonadati > Pseudomonadota > Alphaproteobacteria > Sphingomonadales > Erythrobacteraceae > Croceicoccus > Croceicoccus sp. Ery5. Next base: position 3,440,892 of record NZ_CP087587.1, on the reverse strand, counting down.
CGGAGGGATCACCCGGCATCGTCTGCCCGGACGGAATATGGGGCGCGATGCCGAGAAACAGAGGTTCGGCAGTATGCTTGGTAGTAATCGTTTCTTTCTTCCCGGTACCGCGCGTTTCATCGCGCTGGGCACCATGGCTGCGCTCTCGGCAGCGATGACTCCGGTCACCGCGCTGGCCCAGCCCGGAACCAACACCGCGACGATCGCTGCCACTGCCACGACCGAAGTTGCCTCCAATGTCGTTGCCGCCGATGCGAAGCCGGCCGACACCAGCGCCGAAAAGGCAGATCCGCGTTACCGCAACCTGTTCGCCCGCTGGAAATCGGTGGAAGTCGCTCAGCAGGTGCCCGCACCGGTCGCCGGTCGCCAGTCGGTGAACATCCCCTCGCGCATGCCGCTCAGCACCGCGCGTTTCAGCAGCTCTTATGGCTCGCGCATCCATCCGGTGACGGGCCGCCGCGCCAATCACAAGGGTATCGACATGGCCGCGCCTTCGGGCACGCCGATCTATGCCACGGCCGACGGCACCGTCGATATGGCGCAATGGTTCGGCGGCTATGGCAATTTCATCAAGATCGAACATGGCGGCGATCTGGAAACGCGGTACGGCCATCTGTCGAAGCTGAATGTCCGCCCCGGGCAGGACGTGAAAAAGGGCGATCTGATCGGCTTTGTCGGCAGCACCGGCCGTTCGACCGGCCCGCACCTTCATTACGAAGTGCGCATCGCGGGTGAGGCAGTTGATCCGACTCCCTATCTGCATGCCGACACATTCATGGAAGCGTTCGCTTCGGCATCCGAAAACGGTGCCGGCGGGCCCGAGTAAGTCTTTCAGCGCAGGTTTCAAAAGGGCCCGGCAGATCCGTTCTGCCGGGCCCTTTTGCGTGTCGGGTCGCCCATTTGCGTGTCGGTTCGCAGGGCATCGCCCGTCAGGCCGCGCGCATCTTGCGGCTGGACGGGCGAAGGCGTTGCGGCCCTGCCATCAGGCGAAGCTGGCGGGCCAGCAGGTCCCAGTCGGTCTCTTCGGCATTGGCTTCGCCGCCGAAGCCGATCCGGTCGAACACGTCGCGCATCTGGCTTTCCTTTTCCGCCAGTTCGCATTCCGCGCCGCGCTGGCGGGTAATGTCGATATTCATGCCGACATAGCCGGTGACGCGCCCGTCGGCGTCGATTTGCGGCGCGCCGGTGGTGGCGACCCATACGATCGACCCGTCGGGCCTGCGCCAGCGCCACTCCCCCTCGAACGCGGCCTTTTGCGCGACGATATCCTTCCAGCTTGTGACCACGCGGTCGAAGTCGTCCGGATGGATCGCGGTGATCCAGTGCGACCCTTCCCATTGTCCGTCGGCAAGGCCGGTCATCGCCTTGAACGCGCGGTTCACGAACAGGGTGTCGCCGCGCGCATTGGTGCGCCAGATGCCCACCGGCGACGCATTCGCCAGCGTGGTAAAGCGCCGTTCGGCATCCTCCAGTGCATGGCGATAGCGGGTCGTCTGCGTCACATCGCTGATATGGCCGACCAGCCCCACCGGACGACCCTCGCCATCGAATGCGCCGCGCATGCGGACTTCGATATGGCGGGTGTCCCCATCGGGACGGCGGATCGTGTGCAGCGAGGTGACGAGCCCGCGTTCGCCGCTGATAAGCCGGGTGAACTTGTCTCGCTCGGCGCTATTGCCCAGTGCGGCGAGGAATTCGTCGACGGGACGACCGAGCGCGTCGGCGCGGCTGATGCCCGTAATCCGCTCCCACGCGGCGTTCAGCGATGCCCAGCGCCCGCTGTCGTCGATGCGGAAGATCACCTCGTCGATCGTGTCGAGCATGCGCTCTGCCTCTGTATGGCGGGCGGCCAGCGCGGCGCGGTCGCGGCGGCTGATGCCCGCCAGAACCGCCAGCGGCAAGGTCGTGACGGCCAGCGTTGCGCAAAGCAGCCCCGCTTCGGCGATATCGCCCAGCGGGCCACGCGCCAGAGCGGTCATGCCCAGCGCGATGCTGGCGACGATGCCCAGGCTGGCCGCCGTCGCGCGTGTGCCGGTGGTGACGGCGGCAAGACCCGCCAGCGGGAAGAGTGCCAGCACGAGCGCGGCGGAGGGCTGCGCGAACACGCCCAGCGTGCATGCCGCCATGGCCACCCAGACTGCCGATACCGGCCAGACACCGGCAAATGGCGCATCACTGCCCCCATGCGGGGCCGGTGTTCCGGCTGGTCGATGATCCGGCAGAGCCATGGCGTGCAAACCCTTCGTCGCGCGCATCGCGGACATGCGATACGCCGCCATGCTGTCGGCATGCGGTGCAAAGGGGATGCGAATCCGGACCTAGGGGGTTGCCCCTAGGTCCCGAAAGGAAACAGTGCGGGTGGCCCTGCCGTCAGTTCGCCAGCAGGCGTTCGGCGATGGCGCGCACTTCGGCGCCCATGTCGTCACGCTCCAGCGCCAGCGCCAGCGTCGCCTCGACAAAGCCGGTCTTGGACCCGCAATCGTAACGCTTGCCATCGAAAGTGACCGCGTGGAACGGCTGGCTGCCGATCATCTTGGCCATGGCATCGGTCAGCTGGATTTCGCCGCCCGCGCCCTTGTCCTGCGTCTCCAGCGTGCGCATCACCTCGGGCTGCAGGATATAGCGGCCCGACACGATCTTGTTCGAAGGCGCCTCGTCCACAGGGGGTTTTTCGACCAGTCCCTTCACCTCGGTCAGATTGCCCGATTCCTCGCCCGGATCGATCACGCCATAGGACGATACCTGCGACATCGGCACTTCCAGCACCGACACCAGATTGCCGCCGACCTCGTTATAGGCCTCGACCATCTGCTTCATGCAGCCGGGCTTGCCCCACATCAGCTCGTCCGGCAGCAGGATGGCAAAGGGTTCGTCGCCCACGATGGCGCGCGCGCACCAGATTGCGTGGCCCAGACCCATCGGCACCTGCTGGCGCACGGTGATCAGATTGCCGGGGGTGAAACGCGTGGGGTTCAGCACCGACAGATCCTTGCCGCGCTCTTCCATCGTCGCTTCAAGTTCGTAAGCGATGTCGAAATTCTCGACCAGAGCGGTCTTGCCGCGTCCGGTGACGAAGATCATTTGCTCGATCCCCGCCTCGCGCGCTTCGTCGATGGCGTACTGGATCAGCGGACGGTCGACGATGGGCAGCAATTCTTTCGGGATCGCCTTGGTCGCGGGCAGGAAACGCGTGCCCAGTCCTGCGACGGGAAATACGGCCTTGCGGATCGGCTTGCGACCAGACGGAGGGGCGGTTTCGGCCATGGGTGCCATCATTCCTTTGTGCTGCAAAAGCGAACTCTTTGTGTTTTCTAGGCATTGCCGCACGAAGGTTGCAAGTCCGTGTCCGGTGGATCGGTGCTCCCATACGGCTTGCGATCGGTCTATTTCGGGCTAAAGCGGGTCGATGGACAAGATCGTTATTCAAGGTGGCAAGCGCCTTTCGGGCACATTGCCGATTTCGGGCGCGAAAAACGCCGCTCTCACCCTGCTGCCCTGCGCATTGCTGACCGAAGAGCCGGTGACATTGCGCAACCTGCCGCGACTGGCGGATATCGACCAGTTCCAGCATTTGCTGAACGGTTTTGGCGTATCGACCGCGATCGCCGGTTCGCGCCCGCAGGATTTCGGGCGGGTGATGACGCTGCAGGCGACCCGCCTGACCAGCACGGTCGCGCCCTATGACATTGTGCGCAAGATGCGCGCCTCGATCCTTGTGCTTGGCCCGCTGCTGGCCCGCGCGGGTGAGGCGACCGTGTCCCTGCCCGGCGGCTGCGCGATCGGCAACCGGCCCATCGACCTGCACCTCAAGGCGCTGGAAGCCATGGGGGCGGAGATCGAGCTGGCCGCAGGCTATGTCCGCGCCCGTGCGCCAGATGGCGGATTGCCGGGCGGCGATTTCACCTTCCCCGTCGTATCCGTCGGCGCGACCGAAAATGCGCTGATGGCAGCGGTTCTGGCCAAGGGCACCACGCGGCTGGAAAACGCCGCGCGCGAGCCTGAGATCGTCGATCTGTGCAAGCTGCTGGTTGCGATGGGCGCGGATATCGAAGGCATCGGCGAATCGGAACTGACGATCCATGGCGTCGAGAGACTGCACGGCGCGACCTATCGCGTGATGGCCGACCGGATCGAGGCAGGCAGCTATGCCTGCGCCGCCGCGATCACCGGCGGCGAGGTGTTTCTGAAAGGTGCGGACGCCCATGACATGCGTTCGACCACACAGGCGCTGCGCGCAGCGGGCGTGGTGGTGGAAGAGCGCAAGGACGGCATCCAGATTTCGCCCAACGGTCCGCTGAAAGCGATCAATATCTCCACCGCGCCGTTCCCCGGTTTCGCCACGGACATGCAGGCGCAGCTGATGGCGCTGCTATGCCTTGCCGATGGCGCGAGCGTGCTGAACGAAACGATTTTCGAAAACCGCTACATGCACGTGCCCGAACTGAACCGCATGGGCGCGCATATCGAGACGAATGGCCGCACGGCGGTGGTCCATGGCGTGAAAAAGCTGACCGGCGCCGAAGTGATGGCGACCGATCTGCGCGCATCGATGTCGCTGGTGATTGCGGGCCTCGCTGCCGAGGGCGAGACGACGGTGCACCGGCTCTATCACCTCGACCGCGGTTACGAGCGGCTGGAGGAGAAGCTGCAACTGGTCGGCGCGCAGGTGGAGCGGGTTGGCGGGGATTGATGGCGGCTTAAGGGGGAGGGGCGCAAAAAGCGGCCTGTCGGCTAACGTCCGGTTTCGGACATTTGATTCTATGGGATATTGCGGCCTCATGAAGCGAGGACATGGTCTGGCGCGAGCGGTGGCTCCGATGAGGCGGCAAGAGCTTCAAACTTTGCCAACTGGCGCACTGCTTGCCCGACTTAAGCGATTGCGCTGGTGCGAGGAGGTCAGAGAAGATAGCGACCTGGCAGATCAGGAAGTGGCGTCCGTGGCAGGCATGATCTTATTGAAAGAAGATCCGGCTTGGAGACTGGCATATGCCGACCTAAAAAACATCCTCGCTGAAAGGGAGCATATTGAAAACAAGCCTTAGCGCATGCGATTGTTCCATGTTAGCTTCCCACCCCATTTCGGTCATTCAGCCTCGCTGAAGGCCCCGAAAGCGGACGCCGCGCCCTCAATCCCAGCTCTTCACCGCCCCCCGCTTCGCCTTAACCTCCCCGCGCTCTTTCTTCGACTTCAGCCGCTTCACCTTGCCCACGCGGTTGACGCGGCTTTTGGCGCGGGTTTTCGGCTGCACCATCGCCTGTTCAAGTAATTCGGTCAGCCGGTCGCGCGCGTCGCTGCGGTTGGCGTCTTGGGTGCGAAATCGTTTCGCCTCGATCAGCAGATCGCCGCTGGCGGTCAGCCTGCTGCCAGCCAGCCGTTGCAACCGGTGAAAGACCGGCTGCGGCAGGTTCAGCGCATAGATATTGACGCGCAGCTGCACCGCGGTCGCCACCTTGTTAACGTTCTGCCCGCCGGGGCCGGAGGCGGTGACGAACCGCTCCTCGGCCAAGGCGTGCGCCCGATCCAAAACGGACCCGCCGGTTATGCCTCCGCCGCTGTGGGCCATTCGATAACCTCGGGAATGTCGGGACACAGCCGCGCGAAATCGGCGGGCAGGGGCGCTACCGCGCTGATCGAGTCCTTGCCCTCGCGCTGCACGACCAGTTCGGCCGCGTGCAGCATGGTGCGGCCCGCGCCCTTTCCCGTGCCATAAACCGGATCGCCCAGCAGCGGAAAACCCAGCCCCGCCAGCGCATGAATGCGGATCTGGTGCGTGCGACCGGTCTCGGGCGCGAAGGCCACGGCGGTGACGCCATTCTTCACGCCCAGCTTCTTCCAATGCGTAACCGAGGGCTTGCCCTTCTTCGCCGCGATCATGCGCCAGCCTTTTTCGGCGCTGCTGATCTTGGACAGCGATAGTGCAATCGTGCCCTCATCCTCGGCCAGTTCGCCTGCGACAAGGCCGATGTAATGCTTGGTCACGGCCCGCGCCTCGAACGCGGCGGCAAAGCGTTTCAGCGCCTTGGGATTGCGGGCCAGTAACAGGCAGCCCGACGTGTCGGTGTCGATCCGGTGCACCGGCGCGGGATCGCGCTGAAAACCCAGACGCAGGACGGCCAGATGATCGTCAAGGCTGGGCCCGCCCGCGCGCGGGCGTTCGATGGGAAGGCCCGCCGGCTTGTCGATAACCAGCGCCTCGCCGTCCTCGAACAGGATTTCGATGTCTTTCATATGCTTTTGACTGCCGTTTCAATGCGCCGCATGGCTTCGCGCAGAGTGTCTGCGCCTGCGGCAAAGCTGATGCGGAAACCCGAAAGCCCGCAATGCGCGCCGCCGAATGAGGATGCGGGCACGATGGCGACCCCGTGGTCCAGGAGATGCAGCGCCAGCGCCATATCGTCCTTGAATGCCCCGCCGATCAGCGGCGCGGCATCGATCAGGCAATAGAACGCGCCATCGGGCACGGGTGTCGACAGGCCGGGAATGGCATTCACGGCCGCGCACACCAGATCGCGGCGGGCGCGGAATATATCGCGCCATTCGCCCAGAAAATCCTGCGCCCCCTCCATCGCGGCGACCGCGCCTGCCTGGCTGATCGAGCAGGGATTGCCGCTGCTATGCGACTGCAGCCGCTCCATCGCGCGGATCAGCCATTCGGGGCCAGTGGCAAAACCGATGCGCAGTCCGGTCATCGCATGGCTTTTCGATACGCCGGAGACGGTGAGAACCCTGTCGGCCAGATCGGGCCGCAACGCCGCCAATGTTGCATGCGGTTCGTCCGAATAGCGCAGCGGGGCGTAAATATCGTCGCTCATCACCAGAACATGCGGGTGGCGGTCCAGCACGTCGCCAATGGCGAGCAATTCGTCCGCCGGAAACACCGCGCCGGTCGGATTGCCGGGGCTGTTCAGCAGAAGCCAGCGGGTGCGCGGGGTGATCGCGGCCTCCAGCGCTTCTGCCGTAAAGCGGAACGCGCTGGCGGGTGTGGTGGGCAGTGGGATCACATTGGCGCCCGCGAAACGCGCGATTTCGGGATAGCTGACCCACCATGGTGCGGGGATCACTACCTCGTCCCCCGCATCGAGGGTGGCGCATAAAGCGTGAAAGATCGCCTGCTTGCCGCCCGCGCTGATCGTGACATTGGCGGGGGTGGCCGCGATGCCCAGATCGCGCGTGAAATGCAGCGCGGCGGCGCGTTTGCACGCGCTGGTCCCGCCCACCGGCGTATAGCGGGTCTGCCCGTCACGCAGCGCTTTCGCCATGGCCTCCACCACATGCGGCGGGGTGGCGAAATCCGGCTCTCCCACCGACAGCGATATGATGTCGCGCCCTTCCTCGCGCAGCGCGGTCGCACGGTCGGTCATCGCAGAGGTCTGCGAGGGCTGGATGCGTTCCAGCGCGGCGGAAATCAGCGGGCCGCTCATGCGCAGGGCACCAGCCGAGCACGCATCAATCCGCGCAGGGAATTGCCGATCATCAGCCCTTCGCACAGATCGTCGGCGCGCAATTCAGCCTCACGCGCGCGGGCCTGTTCCAGCAGGGACCGGCGCAGCACGCCCGGCAGCAGGCCCAGCGACAAAGGCGGGGTCAGCAAGATGCCGTCCCGTTCGACGAAAACATTGGTGAAACTTCCTTCGGTGACCAGCCCGTCATGGCGCAGCAGAACAGCCTCCTGCGCGCCTTTTCCCGCAGCCTCCAGACGGGCCGCGTCATAGAAATTGCGTTCGCTGGTCTTGTGGCTCAGCCGCGGATCGTCTGCCGCGATATCCAGCGTGACCAGTGCCACCGGCACGGGTTCGGCCAGCGGTGCCGGAAAGTGGTTGAGGCGGATCGCGAATTGCCCGTCCCTGTGCAGTTCGATCTTCAGCCGTGCCTTGTCGCGATGGGTAAAGCACACGGCCTGCACCTCGTTCCGGATGGCGTGCCGGTCGCAGGCATAGTCAAGCTCTGCCGCGCTGTCCTTCAGGCGCTCCAGATGGAATTCGATCATCGGCACGCCTGCCTGCGGGTCATAGCCCATGGTCTCGATCAGCAGCGTATCGGGGGCGAGGGCGCGGGAAGGCGCGGCTACGCTCAATGCGCGGCTCCCCAGCTGTGGCCGGTGCCGATCTCGATCCCCAGCGGCACGGTCAGATCGACCGAGGGAAGCGCGGCTTCGGCCATCACCCGCTCGATAACGGGCGAGGCGGCGGCGACATCGCCTTCGGGCAGTTCGAAGACCAGCTCGTCATGCACCTGCAAAAGCATTCTGACATGGCCCAGACCCGCATCGTGCAGCGCGGGCATCATGCGGACCATGGCACGCTTGATGATATCGGCGCTGGTGCCCTGAATCGGCGCGTTGATCGCGGCGCGTTCGGCGCCTTGCCGCTCGTTCGGGTTCTTGGAATTGATGTTGCGGAAATGGGTTTTCCGGCCGAACAAAGTCTCGGAATAGCCCTTTTCGCGCACGCTTTCCAAAGTGTGGACGATATATTTCTGGATGCCGGGGAAGCGTCCGAAATAACGGTCGATCACGGCCTGCGCCTCGTCCGCATCGGTGCCAAGGCGTCCTGCCAGTCCCCAGCGCGAAATGCCGTAAAGAATGGCGAAATTGATCGTCTTGGCCTTGGCGCGGGTGTCGCGGGTAACCTCGCCATACATTTCCTGCGCGGTGCGGGCGTGAATATCCTCACCGTGGGCAAAGGCCTCTTTCAACGGCGGCACATCGGCCATGTGCGCGGCAAGGCGCAATTCGATCTGCGAATAGTCGGCGGCCAGCAGCACATTGCCTGCCTCTGCCACAAACGCCTCGCGGATCTGGCGGCCGGTTTCGGTGCGGATCGGGATATTCTGCAGGTTCGGATCGGTGGACGACAGGCGGCCCGTCTGCGCGCCGACAAGGGAATAGCTTGTGTGCACACGCCCCGTCGCGGGGTTGATCGCCTGCTGCAATGCCTCGGTATAGGTGGAGCGCAGTTTCGACAGCCCGCGCCATTCCAGCACTTTCGACGCCATCTCGACACCTTCGCCCGCCAGCTTTTCCAGCACGGTCTGGTCGGTCGAGAACTGGCCGCTCTTGCCTTTCTTCCCGCCTTTCAGCCCCATCTTGTCGAACAGGATATCGCCCAGTTGCTTGGGGCTGCCGATGGCAAAACTTTCGCCGGCCAGCGCATGCACCTCGCCCTCAAGCGCGGCGATCTGTTCGGCGAATTCGGCCGACAGGCGGGCCAGATGCTCGCGGTCCACCTTGATGCCGTTCCGCTCCATCATCGCGACGACGGGAATCAGCGGGCGGTCCACGTTCTCATAGATGCGCGTGCCGCCTTCGTCCGCCAGCCGCTGGCGCAGCACTTTCCAGAGACGCCATGTGACATCGGCATCCTCGGCCGCATATTGCGTCGCCTTGTCCAGCGGCACGGCACCGAAGGGGATCGCCTTTTTGCCGGTGCCGCAAATGTCCTTGAAGGTCAGCGTCGTGTGACCAAGATGGGTTTCGGCCAGCGAATCCATGCCATGCGCCTGCCCGATCCCGCCCCCGCCGCGACCGGCATCGAGGGCGAAGGAGAGGATCATCGTATCCTCGACAGGGGCGACGGTGATGCCCCCCACCAGACGACCGGCGCGCTCCAGGACGGTGAGGTCATATTTGATGTTCTGCCCCACTTTCAGCACCGCATCGCTTTCCAGCAGCGGCTTCAGCCGCGCGAGCGCTTCGGTGACGGGCACCTGTTCGGGCTTTTCGGCGAACATATCGTCGCTGCCATGGGCCAGCGGGATATAGCATGCATCGTTCGGACCCAGCGCAAGGCTGATGCCGACCAGATCGGCCTGCATCGAATCGAGAGCGCTGGTTTCGGTGTCCACGGCCACCGCATGCGCGGCAAAGGCGCGGGCGATCCACGCGTCCAGCCGGTCGAGCGTGGTGACGCATTCATAGGATGCAAGGTCGATCGCGGGCCATTCGGGCAAGGGCTGCCGCGTGCCCTCGACCGTTTCATTGCCTGCATTGACGGGCCTTGCGGGGTTGAGGTCGGTCGGGCGCGAAGGGCTGCCCGCGCCCGCGCCCAGACGTTTCAGCAAGCTGGTAAACCCGTGCGTTTGCAGGAATTCGGCCAGCGGTTCCTTGGGAATGCCGTCGAGCGCAAATTCGTCGAGCGGCATGGGAAGGTCGCAATCTTCCTTCAATTGCACCAACTGGCGCGACAGGCGGGCCATGTCCGAATGCTCGATCAGGTTTTCGCGCATCTTGGATTTTTTCATCTCGGGCGCGGCGGCCAGCACGCTTTCCAGATCGCCATATTCGTTGATCAGCTTTTCCGCCGTCTTCGGCCCGATCCCGCGCACGCCGGGAATGTTATCGACCGAATCGCCCATCAGCGCGAGCACGTCGCCCAGCTTTTCGGGCGGCACGCCGAATTTCTCGACCACTTGCGGGATTTCGATCCGCGCATTCTTCATCGTGTCGAGCATGTCGATGCAGCCGCCTTCGACACCATCATCGGGATTGTCGCACTGGCCGACCAGTTGCATCAGATCCTTGTCCGACGACACGATGGTCACGTCCCATCCCTTGCGCGTGGCGGCACGGGCATAGGATGCGATCAGATCGTCGGCTTCCAGCATCTCCTCTTCGATACAGGGGAGCGAGAAGGCGCGGGTCGCATCGCGGATCAGCGGGAATTGCGGGCGCAGATCTTCGGGCGGAGGCGGGCGGTTCGCCTTGTATTCGGGATAAAGATCGTGGCGGAACGATTGCGATGCCTTGTCCAGAATGACCGCCAGATGCGTCGGCCCGTCCGCATCGTCGAGGTCCTGCGCCAGCTTCCACAACATGGTGGTATAGCCATAGACCGCGCCCACCGGCGTCCCTTCGGGATTGGTCAGCGGGGGCAGCCGGTGATAGGCGCGGAAGATATAGGCCGAACCGTCGACCAGATAGAGGTGCGGCTTGCGCGGGGCAGCGGCCGTGCCGGATGCGGGGTTTTCGGCGGATGCGATTTTGGTGGCGTCGCTCATGGGTTGAGGCGGTAGCAGCGGAAAACGGGGAAATCATGCCCCAACTGTCGCGATGTCGGCAGGAATCCGCCGCAATCGCCCGATTTTTCGGCGAAGGCGCCCTAATCTGGCCATATTCGCCGGTTAGACAGACGATGCGGAACTATGCGTTGCCGCTTGCATCCTGTTTATGATGGGTTTATCTGTGCGCCACGAGGCCCGAGCGATCGGGTTTCGCGTGAAGCCACAATTCACTCTTCACGATCATTCGGAATAAGGATGCATTTTATGCGCAAGATCATTCTCGCCGCTGCCGCTGCCGGCGCTGCCCTGACCCTCGCTGCTTGCTCGGAAGGTACCGAGGAAGCTGCTGACGCGACCATGGACTCGATGGCTGCTGACGCCGAAGCCGGCATGGACGCTGTTGAAGCGACCGCCGAAGACGCTGCTGCCGACGCTGAAGCCGCGACCGACGCTGCTGTCGAAGCAACCGACGACGCTGCTGCCGAAGTCGAAGCTGCTGTGCAGGACGAAACGCCCGCAGAAGCTGCTGCTGACTAATCGGCAGTTCGCTCTCCCCTTGGGGACTGCGACATAGAAAAGGCGCGGAAGGGATCATCCTTTCCGCGCCTTTTTCTATGCCCGCCCCATGCGCCGCAATGGCGCGGAACATTCAGGATCAATTGGTGCCAAGCCGGCTGTTGTCATTCGCAGCATGACGCGCGGGCGCGCTGGCATAGCCGTTATACAGCGTGCGCGTGATCTCTGCGATCTTGGCATTGCGTGCGGCGGGGCCGCTTTGCCCCGTGACATAGATCGCCACCACCACGACGCGCCCGTCGGGCATGGTGATAAAGCCGACATCGCTGGCGGTCTTGTTCAGCGTGCCAGTCTTGTGGCCGAAATTGGTCCCGCTGGGCAGACCGGCCTTGATCCGCGTGCTGCCGGTGATCGTGCGCGTCATCGCGCCGACCAGCAGGCCGCGGCTTGCCGGGGAAAGCCATTTGCCCTGATGGATGCCCGCGATCAGCTGCACCATCTCGTCAGGCGGGGTGCTGTCGCGCACGTCGACATGGCGCGACAGGTCGAATTCCCACCGGTCGCGCACAAGCGTGGCGATATCGCGGTCGATGCGGAAATTCATCAGGCCGGTGTTCTTGCGCACCCACTCGTTCACGGCCTGCGGTCCGCCCACCACGGCCAGCAGCGCATCGGTCGCCTGGTTGTCGGACCGGGTGATCATGCGTTCCAGCAGGGTCTGCGCGCTCATCATCTCGCCCTTGCGGACGGGGGCAACCTTGCTGGAAAACGGTTCGGAAGCGACCGGCACCATCAGCGGATAGCGGTCGAACAGGCTGTATTTACCGGCATCCACGCCCGCCAGAAAAGTCGCGGCCACCGCGATTTTCGACGTGCTGGCCATGGGGAACGGCTCATGCCCCTGGATCGAAACTGTCCGGCCCGTGGTCAGGTCAAGCGCGGCCACGCCAATGCGGCCCTGCGATTGCGGAGCAACGGCGAAAAGCTGGCGGCGGAACTGTTCGGGGACGGGATCGCCCGCCATTTGCGAATTGCGCTGCGAATCGAGGATGGCCCCTTCGGGTCCGTTCAGGAATTCCTCGAATGTCTGCGCTTGCGGATGCGTGTCCTGTGCCGATGCGGCAGGCGCGAATCCCAGTGCGGAGGCGGCCAGAAAGCCGATTCCGTAACGACGAATGGCAACGCCCGCGCGGCGCAGCTTGTGCGATGACAGTCCCTTCATGGACGCAATCCTATCAAAGTCCCGATTTTCATAAGATGAACGAAGCGCGCAATTTGCTCAAGCACCGACAGAAACCTTGTGGAAGGCGGCTAGGTTTCGTCTCCGTCCGGCACGCAATCGTCGGCATTCGGCGCGCTTTCATGCGCATCCGATGCCGAAATGGCACGCGCCTGCGCCTTGCGGCGGCGCAGATTGGCGCGCAGCTGCGCCGCAAGCCGTTCTTCCCGCGTTTGGGCGGGGGTGTTGCCCGTGTTTTTGCCGTCACTTGCCATGGCGGTTTCATTGCATCCCGTTGCCGCGGTGACAAGCGGGCGAGGCTGTGCTTGACAAGCGCTGCGCACCCCGCCAATAGCGCGCCCTCGCAAGACGCCGATGTGCCTTTCGCATGTTCGTTGCGCCGGGCTGCTGTAGCTCAGTGGTAGAGCGCACCCTTGGTAAGGGTGAGGTCGGGAGTTCAATCCTCCCCAGCAGCACCATTTCCCGACATTTGTGCCGCGATGGCGCAGAATTTCGTGCAAGCGGCGTTAGCTTGGTGACATTGACTGTCACCTTCCTAAAACGTTTTGCGCGCGCCGCGTTTTCCCGACTTAACCTATCCGAAACGGCCAGCATGCTAGGGGGCAGACTGCCGTGGGGACAGGATCAGGCAATGAAAGGGACAGTGCGATGATTGACCGCACCGGAAAACTCCGCACCGGATTTTCGCGCCTTCGCAGCTTTCGCCGGAACGAGCTGGGGACCAGCTCTTCGGAATATGCGCTGATTCTGGGCGTCGTCGGCGTTGGTGTCGGCGCGGCGACGCTGGTGCTGGGGGCCAATGTCGGTTCTTCGATGAACGGCAAGGTGGATGACTTCGATGTCGCCTATCCCGGTGCGACCAAAGGTGGCGGCGGCGGCGGCGCTTCGCCTTCGCCGACACCCGCGCCAACTCCCGCACCTTCGCCCACTCCCACTCCTACTCCGACACCCACGCCGACCCCGACTCCGACCCCTACACCCGGTAACGGGAATGGAAACGGTAATGGCAACGGAAACGGAAACGGAAACGGAAACGGAGGCAACGGCAACGGCAACGGCAACGGCAATAACAAGCCATAGCCTTGACGTCAGGGTCCGGAAACAATCCGGCCCGGAATCGCGGGTTTGATTGCGCGCTTCCGGGCCGGTTGTTTATCCGCCGGCGGTGTCAGCTCAGTCCGCCCGTCAACTGCATTTCGGATGGCGACCGATGTCGCGGATGTCGTAAACGCGTCCATCGGCCATGGTCACCTGCAGGCATTGGTCGGACGATGACCGGTTCCAGATCGTGTAGGCAGTCGATCCGGACTTGAACCCGTCGACATTGCGGAATCCGCGACGCTGCAGTTCGGTCTCCATGCTCGACCCGCGCATGCCCTTTACATCGTCAAATCGAACCTTGTCGCTGTTGCCGCCGTGGCCCGAATGGTGGTGCGGCGTGTTGTGTTCGCGCTGTTCCGTGCCCGCGCTATAGCCGTTGGAATAGGCGTCGGAGCTCTGATAGTTCTGATAGGACTTGTTGTGCAGACCGTGCTGATAGCCGATCTCGTACTATAGCCGTTGGAATAGGCGTCGGAGCTCTGATAGTTCTGATAGGACTTGTTGTGCAGACCGTGCTGATAGCCGATCTCGTACTGGCGCTCGTAATCCTCGTCCTCGTGGTGTTTCCTGTCATCGTGGTGGTCGGATTTATGCGCCAGCAAGGCGCCGATCAGCACGGCCCCCGCGACCGCGGCGACCGCGCCGCCGGTGCCGATGCCGCCTTCCTTGCAGTCCGACTTCGACGCGTCGTTGACGGTCATTACGCGCCCGCCCTCGCTTTCGACGACGATGCAATTCTCGTCCTTGTCGTGCCACCAATAGGAGTAATAATAGCCGTAAATGCCTGCGCGCCCGTCCTTGTGCTCGAAATCCGCGCGGCGCAATTCCCGCTCGGCATCGCCGACGTTCTTGCCGTTGATATAGGTCATCTTATCGGCCTTGCGTGCCACTGCCGGACTGGTCCCGGCCAGAACCAGCGCGACACTGGCCGATGCCAGCGAAATCGTTCTGACAATCGCCATTTTTTGTCTCCCTTTCTCTGCCCGCAGAGGGAGATTAGACCGATTCCGGCGACGACGGGCAAAAAACTTCAGATTTGAAGTTCAGGCGCGCAGATCGGACCATTCGGGATGGCGGCGGAATGCTGCCTCGACATAGGAGCATTGCGGCACGATGCGGAAACCCTCGCTGCGCGCATCCGCGATCAGCGCATCGACCAGACGGCCCGCAATGCCACGCCCGCCGATTTCGGGCGGGACCAGCGTATGATCGGCAACCAGCACATCGCCGCGCTTTTGATAGGTCAGCCGCCCGATGGCGTCGCTGTCCGCCGGACGGGCGCGATATTCGCCGCGGGTATCCTCGTCATGGCGGGTGATTTCCAGATCGTCCATCGTGGCTCCTTTCAGGGGGGGGCTGTGAAACGGCAGGGCGCGACAGGCGTTCCGCCAGCCCTAACCGCGTGCGCCGAACAGGGCGGAGCCGACGCGCACATGGGTCGCGCCCAGCATGATCGCGGTTTCGAAATCCCCGCTCATCCCCATCGACAGGCCGGAAACGCCATTGTCCGCGGCGATCTTGGCCAGCAGCGCGAAATAAGGGGCGGCCTCCACATCGAAGGGGGGCACGCACATCAGCCCTGCGATGTCGATGCCCGCATCGCGCGCCGCCGCCAGCAGCGCAGGCGTGTCGGCAATCGGACAGCCTCCCTTTTGCTCCTCTGCCCCGATATTCACTTGCACGAAACAGGGGACGCGGCGGCCCGCCTTGTCCATCGCCTTGGCAAGCGCGGTGACAAGGCCCGGCCGGTCGAGCGAGTGGATCGCATCGAACATGGCCACCGCATCGTCCGCCTTGTTCGATTGCAACTGGCCGACAAGGTGCAATTGCGCATCGGGAAATGCATCGCGCAGAGCGGGCCATTTCTCTTGCGCTTCCTGCACGCGGTTTTCACCGAACAGGCGGTGGCCCGCATCCAGCAGCGAGCGGATGCGCTCTGCCGGATGGGTCTTCGAAATGGCCACCAGCGACACCTCCGCAGGCTTGCGGCGGGCGATTTTGGCGGCGTGGGCGATCCTGTCGCGGGTTTCCTGAAGCGCTGGCACGGTCATCGCGCGCTGCTATAGCGGGGGTGTGACGATCCGCCAGCCCCCCAATTCCCGTAAACCCGCCAAATCGCAACGGCTGCCATGGCTGTGGCTTGTCAGCGATGCGCGCAACGATGCCGCGCTGGAACGGGTGCTGCGCCGTCTGCCGCGGGGAAGCGGGCTGGTGTTCCGGCATTATCAACTGCGTCCCGAAAACCGGCGGCAGCGGTTCGACCGGCTCGCCCGTATCGCGCGGGGCAGGGGGCATGTGGTCGCGCTGTCGGGAACGGCGCGGCAAGCGCGCGAATGGGGCGCGCAGGCGGTGTATGGCCCGCCACAGCGGCTACGCGGCGCGGCGGGGTTGTTGCGGCTGGCGACGGTGCATTCGATGCGCGAACTGGGCGCGGCGCGGCGGGCGGGGGCGGATCTGGTGTTTGTCTCGCCGGTGTTTCCCACGCGGTCGCATCGCGGCGGCGCGGTTCTGGGGCCGCTGCGTGCCCTGATGCTGGCGCGGCAGGCGGGAGGCGGGGCGATCATGCTGGGCGGCATGAACCGCGCCCGTTTCCGTGCCTTTGCCGCGATCCACCATGTTCGTGGCTGGGCCGCTATCGACGGGCTGTCCACACGGTTTTCCCCATAAGTGCGCACAGGTAATCCACAGATCGCGGCGAAACCCCCGCTGCGATTGACCCGGATTCCGCCAGCGCGGATAATCGCGCACCATTCACCCGCTTGAAATACGAAGGGAACGCGCGATGGCGACACGCGCAAAACAGGCGCCGGACTGGCGTGCGGCGATCAGGGCCAGTTTCAACCGCAGCGCCGAGCTGGTCGGCGCGGTGGCGCTGATCCTGCTGGCGCTGTTTCTGGCGCTGGCGATGGCCAGCTATTCGCAGACCGATCCCTCGCTTTCGACGGCAGCGGGCGGGCAGGCGCAGAACTGGATGGGCGGCGCGGGTGCCGTCGCGGCCGATCTGCTGTTCATGCTGTTCGGCGGCATGGCCGTTCTGTTGCTGCCCCTGCTTTATGTCTTTGCCCGCCGCCTGTGGCAATTGGCCGAGCATGAAGAGGAGGAAAGCGCCGTCAGCTGGAAACGCCGCTGGGGTCGCCCCTTGCTGATGCTGGTGGCGGCCATGCTGCTTCTGTCCAGCGTGCTGGCGCTGCTGTTCGACGGGCCGGTTTGGGACCTTCCGGCGGGGCTGGGCGGACTGTCGGGCCTGCTGGGCGCCAAGGCGATACAGGGTCTGGGCGGGCTAGCCCCCGATCCGTGGTCGGACTGGCTGGTGCTGGCGCTGTCGATCGTGGCGCTGGCGGCGGGCGCGGGGCTTGCGGGCCGCGTATTTGCCATCGACTGGGCCGGATTGCTGACTCTGCCCGCGATGCTGCGCCGCGAACCGGCAGAGCGGGGCGAGGTCAAGCCGAAGCCCGCTAGGCCCGCGCGTCAGCCGAAACAGGCGGTGGAGCGCATGCCTGCGATCGACGATTTCGACGATGACGACATCCCCTTCGACACGCCCGAGCCCGCGCCGCGCCGCGCGCCCGAAATCGCGGACCCGTCTTTGGCGCCAAAGCCTGCCGCGGCGGCCAAGAAACCCAAGCAGCGCGAATTGTTCGGGCAGGATTTCCAGCTGCCCAGTTCGGACCTGCTGGCCGAACCGCCGGACCAGTCGGGCAAGGTGATCGACAAATCCGCGCTGGAGGCGAATGCCCGCCTGCTGGAAACCGTGCTGGAGGATTTCAACGTCAAGGGCGAGATCACGGCAGTGCGCACCGGCCCCGTCGTTACCATGTACGAGCTGGAACCCGCGCCGGGCATCAAGGCCGCCCGCGTCATCGGTCTTGCCGAGGATATCGCCCGTAACATGAGCGCGATTTCGGCGCGTGTATCGGCCATTCCGGGCAAGACCGTGATGGGCATCGAACTGCCCAATGCCGACCGGCAGACCGTGGCGCTGCGCGAGTTGATCACCAGCGCCGCATTCGTCGATCACAAGGGGATGCTGCCGATCATCCTAGGCAAGGATATCGCGGGCGAGCCGATCGTCGCCGACCTTGCGGCCATGCCGCATTTGCTGGTCGCGGGCACGACCGGTTCGGGTAAATCGGTGGGCCTCAACTGCATCCTCCTGTCGCTGCTCTACAATTTCACGCCCGAGGAAGTGCGCCTGATCCTGATCGATCCCAAGGTGCTCGAGCTCAAGAGCTATGACGACATCCCGCACCTGCTCTCGCCCGTGGTGACCGAGCCGCCCAAGTCGGTGCGCGCGCTGAAATGGGCGGTCGAGGAGATGGAGCGCCGCTATCGCATGATGTCGAGCATCGGGGCGCGCAACCTCGTCAGCTTCA
This sequence comes from Croceicoccus sp. Ery5, assembly GCF_020985325.1. Lineage (NCBI taxonomy): Bacteria > Pseudomonadati > Pseudomonadota > Alphaproteobacteria > Sphingomonadales > Erythrobacteraceae > Croceicoccus > Croceicoccus sp. Ery5. The sequence continues at coordinate 3,422,663 of NZ_CP087587.1, read as the reverse complement.
ACGAACGCGTCCGCAATGCGGCGGCCAAGGGCAAGCCGCTGGGTCGCCGCGTGCAGACCGGCTTCGACCCCGAAACCGGCGAGGAAATGTTCGAGGAAGAACAGCTGGATTACGAAGTGCTGCCCCAGATCGTGCTGGTGGTGGACGAGCTGGCCGATCTGATGATCACCGTCGGCAAGGAGATCGAGGTTCTGATCCAGCGCCTGAGCCAGAAATCGCGTGCGGCGGGCATTCACCTGATCATGGCGACGCAGCGCCCGTCGGTCGATGTCATCACCGGCGTGATCAAGGCGAACATGCCGACGCGTATCTCGTTCCATGTGACCAGCCGCATCGACAGCCGCACCATTCTGGGCGAACAGGGCGCCGAACAGCTGCTGGGCAAGGGCGACATGCTGTACAAGGCCAGCAGCCGCCCGATCACCCGTGTCCACGGCCCGTTCGTATCGGACGAGGAAGTGGAGGCCGTGGCCGAACACTGGCGCGGGCAGGGCGAACCGGCCTATGTCGACAGCGTTACCGAAGAGCCCGAGGATGGCGGAGGCTTTGCCTTTGACGATCTGGAAGGCGGATCGGACAATCCCGAGGACCGCAAATATATGCAGGTCTGCCAGATGGTGTTCGAAAACCAGAAGGCATCGGCCAGCTGGATCCAGCGCCAGATGGGCGTGGGGTACAACACCGCGTCCAAGTGGATCGAGCGGATGGAAAAGGACGGGCTGGTCGGTCCGGCCAACCATGTCGGCCGCCGCGAAATCTATCGCGACCGCGACGGGCAGGCGTTATAGGCGGTATGATCAGGGTGACAAAGGTGACACCCTGTCACCCTGCCGTCACCCTGCCGGCATCCGGCGCAAACCCGCGCGAAAGCTGGTATTGCGGCCCTGTGGGTCACAAATCGGGCCAATGGCGGAAAGCGGACAATGCGAAAGAGCGTTGAGCCCGAACGCTAGCGCGCGATCGCCGTGTAGGACAGCGAAAGCCGCGCGCGCATCATGCCGCCGCGCTGCCGAAGAACATGTCTTCGGGACTGCTGATCGTTGCGGTGCCGCGTCCGTTCGCCTTGGCGGCATATAGGGCGGCATCGGCGCAGGACAGCACTTCGGACAGCGAATAGCCCGGCGTGTCGATGGCGGCGACACCGACGGTGCCCGTCACGCTGAGCGGTTTCGACCGGAACATCATGTCCAGCCGCAATGCATCGACCAGCCGTTCGGTAGTGTCCCCGATTTCGGCGACCATGTCTGCATCGGTGAACAGCACCACGAATTCGTCGCCGCCCAGCCGCGCCGCAAAGCTGGAGCGCAGCCATGGTTGCCGCATCGCCTGCGCCGCCGCGCGCAGCATCTCGTCCCCAGCCTTGTGGCCGTAACCGTCGTTGATCTGCTTGAAATGGTCGAGGTCGAACAGCGCAAGGGCGAAGGGGCGGAACCGGTCGGACGACAGGCGTTCGAACCGCCGGGTGAAATGGCGACGGTTGGGCAGTTCGGTCAGATCGTCGGTCAGCGATGCCTTTTCCAGCCGGCGTTCGATTTCATGGCTGGCGCTGACGTCCTGAAACGCGCCGACGATGGCGCTGATCCTGCCGTCGCGGAACTGCGGATCGCCCAGCGCCCGCACGCGCTTCGTCTTGCCGCAGGCGGATGTGAAATCCAGTTCGAGATCATAGGCGATCCCGTCATTGATCGCGCCGTCCAGCGCGCGCATCAGCCTTTGCCGGTCATAAAGCGGATAGAACGACAGCGCCTTGTCGACATCGGGCACGGGGCCATATTCCATGTCGTGGATGGCAAAGACCTGTTCCGACCAGTCCAAGCTGTCATCGGCAAGGTCGAGCCGCCAGAACCCGATCTGCGCCATTTGTTCGACGCGGCGGATGATCCGGCCCAGCTCGTCGAAATCGTTACCATATGCCGATCGCGTGCCCGAAGTGGCCGCGGCCATCAATTGCCTGTACAGATACATTCCCATGCAATCTGAATAGCTTGCACAGGCTTAGGGGATGCTGACCAAATATGGTTAAGACAACAATTGTCAGGGCATAGGGGAATGTCCCTAGGCCTCCCGATCGGGCAGCGGCCAGCCGACGCGTTCCTCGACGAAAGTATCCTTGTTGCGGATATAGCCGCCTGCCCCGAAGGCGCGGCCGACCAGCGCCATGGCCTGCGTGTCGACGCGCGGGCGTTCGGCGGGGCCGGTCAGGAATTCGTCACCGATATGCAGGGCCAGAATCTCGCCCAGAATGATCGTGAAATTGCCGCCCGTCTCGATCGGCTTCCATAATTTGCATTCCAGCGCGGCGGGGGCGCTGGCGATCAGCGGGGTGGCGACCGTGCTGGCGGGGCGCGTGGCGATGCCCAGCGCTTCGATCTCGCTCACCTCGCGCGGGGCTTCGGCGGCGCTGTCGACCATGGTGCGCGTATCCGCCTCGCGCACGAGGTTGATGGTGAATTCGCCCGTGGCCATGATGTTGCGCGCGGTATCCTTGGGATCGCCCTCCGCGCGTTGCCCGATGCCCAGCACGCAGATCGGCGGCTCTGACCCGAGCACGTTGAAAAAGCTGTAGGGCGCGGCGTTCAGAACGCCCTTTTCGCTGCGGCTGACGACCCATGCCACGGGGCGCGGGGTGACGGTGTTGACCAGCAGCCGATACCGGTCGGCAGGGGTCATATCATGCATGTCGAACTTCATGGCGATGACCTAGCGATCATGCGGCTTGTTGGCTAGCCGCAGCGAAAAAACGCAATAGTCTGTCGGAAATGACTTCCCTGCGAACAATTGTTACTTAGAATTTCGAGCATGTTAACCGGTCCGTAGGGCTGAAATGCCATAAGCCGCGCATGTGGGGTCCGGTTCGCAGATTCGCAGCAACAGCACTGATGCTGGCCATTGCGCTCTTCGTCTCGACAGAGGCGCGTGCGGGCGAGGTGGCGACGGGTGACGTGCGCGCAAGCTGCCATGCCAATGGCGGCATCGCGGCCGAGGAACTGACGGGTGGCGCGCGGCTGGCCGACATACCCTGGCAATGCGGCAATCGCGATTTCGGTTCGGCCTCGACGCGCGGCTGGCTGTTCTTTTCGCCGGGCGATCTGGCCGCTGCCCGTGCGCCGACCCATTTCGTCACCGGCATCGCGCGTTTCGACCGCATCACCGTCATCACGCTCGACGGCAATCGCGTCCGCGACCGGCAGACATATGCGATGGGCGATATCGAGCTGTTCGTGAACGGCGCGAATTTCGCGATTCCCTTGCCCGATATGGACGGCACCACATCGGTGCTGGTCGAGATCGAGCGGGCGGGCAGCAGCGCCATGCTGGCCGAGGGATCGCTGCAACGCGGCAGTGCCGAGGATGGCACGCTGGGCTGGTCGCCGCGCATGATGATCGTGCTGGCGGTGCTGGTCGGGCTGCTGATCGCGCCGCTGATCTATAATTACGCGTTCTACCTTGTGCTGCGCGAACGCTTTATCCTGTGGCATATCGCGATGGTGCTGGGCATGAATGCCTATCTGGTGGTGGCAAGCGGCATCATCCACCGGTTCGCGCATATGGGCATCGGCGCGCTGGCGTTTCTGAACCATATGTCGTTCCTGTGCATGGTCGCGGCGGGCGCGGCATTTTGCGCCAATTTTATCGAACCGCACGCGATGACCCGCCGGATGCGCGACCTGATCGTGGGGACGGGCGTGGCGACGCTGATCTTCGGCACATGGGCCAGCCTGCCGCTGGAGGCGACGCGCCCCTTCGGCAACCGGCTTTACCTGCTGGGGTTCCTGCCGATCATCACCCTGTTCCTGTTCGGCATGTGGCACGCGGCGCGCCGCCGCAGCCGTGCGGTCTGGTTCCAGATCTATGGCTGGGCGCCGATCATCGTCGTCGGGCTGGAACGCATCGTGCGCAGTTTCGGCCTGTATGCCGTGCCGCACTGGATGGACCAGCTGATTTTCCTGACGCTGGGTTTCGAAATCGTGCTGGCCGCGCTGGGTGTGGTGGACCGGTTCGACGTGCTGCGCCGCGACCGCGACAAGGCAGAGGCGCGGATCGATTCGCTGGCCTCTCTGGTCGACCGCGACGCGCTGACCGGCCTGTTCAACCGCCGCGCGCTGGAAGCCCGCTATCCCGATTTGCGGGCCGATGGCTATACGGCGCTGGCGGTGATCGACCTTGACCATTTCAAGAGGGTCAACGACCGGTACGGCCATGCGATGGGCGACCGCGTGTTGCAGGAAACGGCGGCGGCGCTGTCGGCCGATCCCGATACGATCAGCTTCCGCCTTGGGGGCGAGGAATTCCTGATGCTGATGCGCGGGGCCGATGTGGTCGAACGCGCCGAACGCATGCGCCGCGCCATATCGATCCGCATCGTGAACGAGATCGACGGCATCGACGCGCCGATCACCGCCTCGCTGGGGCTGGTCGATACGACGCCGGGCGTGGCGACGACCCTGCGCCGCGTCTATGCCCATGCCGACCGGCTGCTCTATGAAGCCAAGAACAGCGGTCGCAACCGCATGCTCAGCGAACGCATCCAGCTGTTCGACGCACCTGTCCGGCGGCGGCGCGGCGACCGCCGCACGGGCGAGCGGAGGGCCGCGGGGGTCGAGGGTTAGAGGGGTCAAATGGCCCGCAGCACGAATTCGATCTCGCCCGATGGCAGGGTCGCATAGCGATACGACCAGCTGTTTGAATCCATAAAGTTGCATTTGCCTATGGGGCAGGTCACCCCAAGCCGCTCACGAATTTCTGCCACGAACCGTTCCTTGCATTGTCGGTCGAGCTTGAGACGCACGCCATAGGTGAAGTCGGTCGCATCATCGTATTCGCCAATACGGATGTTCTGCACCTTGGCCGATTCGCACAGCCTTAACCCAGTCTTTTGCTCGAAGAAGGCAGGCGTTTCGGGGCGATGCTGTGAACAGGCGATAAGTGCGAGGCATGGTAGCGCGAAGACCGCTGCCGCTGCCTGACGCGGGAATTGCATCATTTTCACGCCCCACGCGGCACGAAGGGTGCGGCGACTTCGGCGGGGATGCGCATGATGCGGCCGGTGGCCTTGTCGATCATCGCCCAGTCGGACCGGACCGAGACGATGGGCTTGCCCACCGGCTCTCCGTCCCGTTCGCGAAAGAAATCGACCAGCCGTTCGAAACGCGCACCCTTGGGCCCGCGTTCGATGCGGGTTTCGCCGATCACGCTTTCCCCAAGGGCGATATTGCCGCGATAGTCGACCTCGTGCCGCGTCACGACCCACAGATAGGCCGCCTGATGGTCTGGCGGGGCGACGGCTTCCCAATGGGCGCCGGCAATGTCCTGCACCCAGTTCAGCCAGATCGCATTGTTCACATGGCCCATGAAATCGATATGTTCGGGGCCTGCGGTGAACGTCACGCGCCAGGTGGAAACCGGCTCCATCCCTATGCGTCCAGCATATCCATCTGCCACAGGATAAAGGCGAATTCCTCCGCCGTTTCCTTCAGCGAATCGAACCGGCCCGACTTGCCGCCGTGCCCTGCGCCCATGTTCACTTTCAGCAGCAATTCATTGTCGTCGGTCTTCAGCTCGCGCAGTTTCGCGACCCATTTGGCCGGTTCCCAATAGGTGACGCGCGGATCGTTCAATCCGGCCGTCACCAGCAGCGGCGGATAGGCCTGTGCGCGGACCTGATCATAGGGGCTATAGCTCTGGATCAGGGTGAAGGCGGCGGCATCCTCGATCGGGTTGCCCCATTCCGGCCATTCGCCCGGCGTCAGCGGCAGGGTCGCGTCCAGCATGGTCGACAGCACATCGACAAAGGGCACATGCGCCACCACCGCGCCCCACAGGTCGGGATCGGAATTCAGCACCGCGCCCATCAGCTCGCCCCCTGCCGATCCGCCCGATGCGGTCACGCGGCCCTTGGCCGTATAGCCCCTGTCGATCAGCCCCCTGGCGACATCGACGAAATCGTTGAACGCATTGGTCCGCTTTTCCAGCTTGCCGTCCAGATACCATTGGCGGCCCAGATCGTCGCCGCCGCGGATATGGGCGATGGCATAGATAAAGCCGCGATCCACCAGGCTGAGCCGCGCCGTGCTGAAATAGGGCGGCATCGCAATGCCATAGGCGCCATAGCCGAACAGATGCAGCGGCGCCGATCCGTCCAGCGGCGTATCGGCGCGCATCATCAGCGATACGGGCACTTCGGTCCCGTCGCGCGCGGTGATCACCACGCGTTCGGTGCGGTAATTCGCCGCATCATAGCCCGACGGGATTTCCTGCACCTTCAGCACGGTCAGGCTGCCGGTCGCGACGTCATAGTCAAAGGCGGTCGCGGGCGTGACCATGGAATTATAGGACACGCGCAGCACATCCATGTCCCATTCGGGATTATTGCCCATCCCCGCGACATAGCTTTCCTCGGGGAAGTCGATCGGGGTGATCTTCGCCGGATCGGCGTAATCGCGGATCTCGATCTGGTCCAGTCCGGCGCGGCGCCCCTCGATCACATAGAATTTTTCGAACAGGTCGAGGCCGGTGATATAGAATTCGTCCGATCCGGCGATCAGCGTGGTCCAGTCCGCCGGGCTGGACATGGGCGCGGTGGCGACGCGGAAATTGACGTGATCGTCATTGGTCAGCACGAAGATCGTGTCGCCCTTGATGTCGATGTCATATTCGACGCCCTTGGCCCGCGCCTTCACCAGAATCTGCGGCGCAGTAGGGTCGGCGGCAGGCGCGATCCATGCCTCGCTCGTCTCGTGATCCGATGTCGCGACGATCAGCCATTGCTCGTTCGCGGACAGGCTGGCTCCGCAGCGGAAACCCTCGTCATCCTCGTGGAAAATCTCGACATCGGTGTCGAGCGGGGTGCCCAGCGTGTGGAGCCGGACATTATCGGTGCGCCATTGCTCGTTCGCCAGCGAATAGGCGATTGTCGTATCGCCCGCGACCCAGACCAAGGCGCCCAAAGTGCCGGGGATCGTATCGGGCAGCATCTCGCCCGTGGTCAGATCCTTGATCCGCGCCTCGTATCGTTCCGACCCGTCGGTGTCGGTCGAAAAGGCCAGCTTCGTCCCGTCGGAAGAGATCGAGAAGCTGCCGAGGCTGAAATAATCCTTCCCCTCGGCCAGCGCGACCTCGTCCAGCAGCAGCACCTTGCCCTCGGTCCCGTCGCGGCCCCCGCTGGCGGGTTTGCGCCACCATTGCTTGTATTGCGCGCCCTTTTCATATTCGATCCAGTAATACCAGTCGCCATCCTTTTGCGGGACGGAGCTGTCGTCTTCCTTGATGCGGGCGCGCATTTCGGCGAACAGCTTTTCGGTCAGCTTTTCGTGCGGGGCCATGCGCGCCTCGAACCAGGCGTTCTCGGCCTTCAGATGCGCCAGCACTTCGGCATCCTCGACCTTGGGATACAGCGGGTCGCGCAGCCATGCATAGGGATCCTCCACCGTCATGCCGTGATGGGTGAAGCTGTGCGGCTTTTTCGCGGCCACGGGTGCGGCGGGAAGGGCAGTGTCGGTCACGCGTGATGCCTGCTTTCTGTGATATTCTGGTGATCCGCGGGGGCGGGTTTCCCCTGCGGCTGGAACTCGTCGCCCGGTGAAACTATGTTCGGTGCATTGAAGCCACAAGGCAGACCCCCACACGTTTCAGGAATTTTCCATGTTGATGCAGACCCATGAAGCCCGACTCGCCGCCCTTCGCGAAGAGTTGAAGCGCCGCGATCTCGACGGATTCGTCGTGCCCCTGTGCGATGAGCATATGAGCGAATATGTCGGTGCCTATGCCCAGCGGCTGGAATGGCTGACGGGTTTCGGCGGATCGGCCGGGTCGGCCATCGTGCTGACGTCGCGGGAAAACGGCAATGGCGCCGCGATCTTCACCGATGGCCGCTATACGCTGCAAGTGCGCGAGCAGGTGGACGGGAAGCTGTGGGATTACGTCGGCGTGCCCGCGACATCGCCCGCCGACTGGCTGGCCCGCAATGTAAAGGCAGGCCAGCGCATCGGCTTCGACCCGTGGCTGCATGCCCACGCACAGGCACAGGAACTGAAAAAGGCGGTCGAGAAAAAGGGCGCCGAGCTGGTCGCCGTGGCGGACAATCCGATCGACGCCGTGTGGCAGGACCGGCCCGCGCCTTCCGCCGCGCCCGCCGTCCCGCATGAGGATGCGCTGGCAGGCAAGGCCAGCAGCGCCAAGCGCGAGGATGTCGCCGCATGGCTGGCGGAAAACGGGGCCGATGCGGTGGTCATCACCGCGCTCGATTCCATTGCATGGCTGTTCAACCTGCGCGGCAAGGACGTGGATCGCACGCCGGTGGCGCTGTCCTTTGCCGTGGTCAATGCGGATGGCAGCGCGGAACTGTTCATCGCCCCCGAAAAGGTGGACAGCGAACTGGTCGCCCATCTGGGCAATCACGTCGCGCTGCGCCCGCGCGCCGATTTCGAAAGCGCGCTGGGCGATTATGCGGGCAAGACCGTCGCGGTCGATCCGGTCCGCGGGGTAGAGGCGATCTTTGCGGCCCTGCTGGCGGGCGGGGCGAAAGTGATGAAGGCGACCGATCCGGTCGTGCTGCCCAAGGCGGTCAAGAACGAGGCGGAGCGCGCCGGCCATCGCAGCGCCCAGCATCGCGACGGCGCGGCGGTGTCGCGCTTCCTGCACTGGCTGTCGGTCGACGCGCCCAAGGGCGGCGTTTCCGAAATGTCGGCGGCAGACCGTCTGCGCGGGTTCCGCGAGGAAACCGGCCAGCTGCGCGACCTGTCGTTCGACACGATTTCGGGCAGCGGCCCCAATGGCGCCAGCCCGCATTACCGCGTGAGCGAGGAAAGCAACCGCACGCTTGAGCCGAACAGCGTCTATCTGGTCGATTCGGGCGGGCAATATCCCGATGGCACCACCGATATCACCCGCACCGTGTGGGTCGGCCCCGATGCCGCCCCGCAGGAAGTGAAAGAACGCTTCACCCGCGTGCTGAAGGGCCATATCGCACTGGACCGCGCGATATTCCCCCAGGGCACGACCGGCCACCAGCTTGACGTGCTGGCGCGCCAGTTCCTGTGGGAAGTGGGCCTCGATTATGCGCATGGCACGGGGCACGGCGTGGGCAGCTATCTCGCCGTGCACGAAGGGCCGCAGAACATTTCCACCCGCGCCGTCGCGCAGCCGCTGATCGCGGGCATGATCTGTTCGAACGAGCCGGCCTATTACAAGGCAGGCGAATACGGCATCCGGATCGAGAATCTGGTGCTGGTGGAGGACCGCGCGATCGAAGGCGCGGAAAACGCCATGCTGGGGTTCGAAACGCTGACCTTTGTGCCGATCGATCGCAATCTGATCGATGTCGACCTGCTGACCGATGCCGAAATCGCGTGGATGGATGCCTATCACGCGAAAACCCGCGCCATCGTCGCGCCGCAGCTGTCGGGCAGCGATCTGGCATGGCTGGAGGCGCAGACGGCTCCGCTGCGATAGGGCGACCGGCGCTGACCATGAATGGAATGACAGGAAACTGCCGGTTTTCTTGAACGGAGATGAACGACCGCATCCGGCTGATACCATTTGCGACAAAATGGCCGGATGCGGGGATAATGTTGCGACACGGGGGCTGTAGAACGGTCAACAGAAGTCGCGGGGCGGAACCGCAACCGGGTTTGTCCCTGATGTCCCCCTCCCCCAAGCCCGATGGTCTGGTCCGCGACTTCACCCCGTTTTTCGGAACGATCCGTTCCGTTATGATGAAATGTAGAGAGAGGCATTGATCATGAAGAAGACCATTCTGGCCGCGAGTGCGGCAATCCTCGCCATCGGCGGCGCGGCCTATGCGGCGCAGCCTGCTGGCGGGTTCGACCGCAACGCCGACATGACCATGGCCGACGCCAAGGCGAAGTCGGACGAGATGTTCGCCCGCATGGATGTGAACGGCGACGGCAAGATCGACAAGGCCGACCGCGAGGCGAAGCAGGCCGAGCGTTTCGCTGCCAAGGACACCAATGGCGACGGCGTGCTGAGCGAAGAGGAATTTGCAGCGCGCGGCGAACGCGGCGACGGCGAACGTTCCGGTCACAAGGGCCATCGCGGCGGCAAGCGCGGCGGCGGTATGGCGATGATGAAAATGGCCGACACCAATGGTGACCAGGCCGTCACCAAAGCCGAATTCGACGCAGCCTTCACCAAGCACTTTACCATGATGGACACCGACAAGAACGGCACCGTCACGGCAGAGGAACGCAAGGCCGCGCGCGACAAGATGCGCACCATGATGCGAGGCGCCGGTGCGGCCCGCTAAGCCAGAACCGGACGTCAACACCGCGGGGCGTGGAAGCTGATGGCTTCCGCGCCCCATGGTGCTGGCCAAGGTGCCGGCCAAGGTGCCGGTTCGCAGCCCGACCGCATCTTGCTGGTCGACGATGAAAAGGCGCTGCGCGAACCGCTGGCCGCCTATCTTGCCAAGCAGGGTTTCGCCGTGCGCGAGGCCGAGAGCGCCGCGCAGGCGCGGTCCATGCTGCAGGGCGAACCGGCCGATCTGGTCCTGCTCGACATCATGATGCCGGGTGAGGACGGGCTGTCGCTGTGCCGCCATCTGGTCGAGGCGAAGAGCATGCCCGTCATCCTGCTGACCGCGCGGGGCGAGGCGACCGACCGTATCGTCGGGCTTGAAATCGGCGCCGACGATTATGTCGTCAAACCGTTCGAGCCGCGCGAGCTGGTCGCGCGGATCCGTTCGGTGCTGCGCCGCGCCGCCCGCGTGGAGTCCGTGCCCGAGATCGAGCGCGACTTCATGTTCGAGGGCTGGCGGCTCGATCCGCTGAAGCGGCGTCTGACCGATCCCGAAGGTGCGGTGGTGGCGATCTCGTCTGCCGAATTCCGCCTGTTAAAGGCGTTTCTGGACCATCCGCGACAAGTGCTCGACCGCGACCGCCTGCTCGACATGGTGCAGGGGCGCGAGGCGCATCTGTTCGACCGCAGCGTCGACAATGCGATCAGCCGCCTGCGCCGCAAGGTCGAGGTGGACCGCGCCGATCCGCAGCTGATCCTGACGGTGCGGGGCGGCGGCTATATGCTGGCCGCCGATGTGTCGCGGCACGATCCGATCGACGCCGGAGGCTGAGCGCGGATGGTGCGCCTGCTTTCTCCAAGGAATCTCGCTCCCAAAAGTCTTCAGGGCCAGATGCTGCTTGCGATCGCGGCGGCATTGCTGGTGGCGCAGGCCATCGGCGCGGTGCTGGTATGGCGCGCGCAGATCGAACGGACCGAGGCGGCGACCGCCCATGCGCTGGCGTTCCGCATCATCGCGGGGCGCGTGATCGTCGACGACGGAGAAAGCCGTATCGGCCGCCGCCTGTTGCGCGACCGCCTGCTGCGCGGGCCGGACGACGGGCTGGGCCCGCGCGGCGGCGTCGGGCCCATGCGGCTGGAAGAAGCCGGCTTGCTGGCGCGCTTTGAACAGGATCGCGCCGACAGCGACCTGACCGAAAGGCTGGAGGAGATCCTGCACGAACAGGGCCTTTCGGTCGCGGAACTGGCGGTGTTTTCGCGCAGGCTCGACGATGATGAATGGGCATCCAGCTATGTCCGCCGCCGCATGCGCGATCAGCCGCGCCCGCCGCGCGTGATCGTGGCCGCCGTGCGCATGACCGCCGACAGCAATCTGATCCTGGCCCGCGTGTTCGAACCGCCCAAGGCGCGCGCATTGGGCTGGCCCCTGATCATGCAGACGCTGCTTATCTATCTGGTGCTGGTCGGCGTGGTTGCGCTGGTCTTGCGCCGCATTACCGGCCCGCTGCGCGCCCTGACCGAACGGGTGGAGGCATTTTCGTCCAATCCCGCATCGCCGCCCGCCGGACAGGTGGAGCCGCAAGGGCCGCTGGATACCCGCCGCCTGATTGCAGCGCATAATGCGATGGAAGCACGGATCGGCGCGCTGCTCGATGAAAAGGACGTGATGCTGGGCGCGATCGGCCACGACCTCAAAACCCCGCTGGCGGCGCTGCGCGTGCGGATCGAATCGGTAGAGGACGATGCCGAACGCGCCGCATTGTCGGCCACGATCAAGGATATCACCGACACGCTCGACGATATCCTCTCGCTCGCCCGCGTGGGCCGTCCGTCCGATCCGCTGGAAGTGACCGAACTATCCGCCCTCGTCGCCAGCGTGGTCGAGGAATATGAGGATATGGGCGAGAATGTCGTGCTGGGCGATACGCAGCGCATCGTTCTGCCGCTGCGCGCCACATGGCTGCGCCGCGCGCTGCGCAATCTGGTCGGCAATGCGCTGCGCTATGCCGGCGGGGGCGAGGTGTGCGTCGAAAAGCGTGGCCAGCAGGCGATTGTGCGCGTGATCGACGAAGGCCCCGGCATTCCCGAGGACGAGATCGCCTTTATGCTGGAGCCGTTCCAGCGCGGCGACCCGTCACGCAACCGCGGCACCGGCGGCGCGGGTCTGGGCCTGACACTGGCACGCGCCATCGCCGAACAGCACGGCGGCACGCTGACCATCACGAACCGCAGCGACGGGAAAAGCGGGATCGTGGCTGAACTGGCGTTGCCTGTTTGATTTGGGGCCCTCAGACGCCGGGCGCGGGCCATCCGGCCCGCTTGGCTACGCGCCAATAAGGCGCGGCGGCCGTTCGGCCTTGCGGGAGTCGCTTCGCGCCCCGTTCTTGCGCCCATTCCAATCTGTCAGGCCAAATCTCCGGGCGCGAAGCGACTCCGGCAAGCGCGAACGCGCGCCCGAGCTTATGCGAGGAAGCCAAGGGGCGCGGATGCGCCTCGCCCGGCGTCTGAGGGCCCGAACAAACACTCCCCCAATTTCCTACCTCATCAACCCGCCGATCAGATTGCGCACGAACCGGCCCGCGACGGCGCCGCCAAGGCTGGTCGCGATCGTGCCTGCTGCTGCGGTGGCCGCGCTGCGGGTGGCGTTGGCGCTGGTTTTGCGGCCGGTGATCTTGGCGGCGATGACCACGGCGGCGCTGCTGGCGGCGGCACCGGCGGCGGCCTTGCTGGCCTTTTCCCACAGGCTGGGGGTCTTGCGCGCCCGTTCGCGTACTTTCTCCTCGCCCTTTTCCTCCACCTCCTGCGCGGTTTCGGCGGCATCGGCGGCCTTGGCCAGCAGCACTTCCTCGGCGCTTTCGCGGTCGATGGCGGTGTCATATTTGCCTTCGACCGGACTGATCGACTGGATGATCGCGCGTTCTTTCGCCGTGATCGGGCCAAGGCGCGAACGCGGCGGTTTGATCAATGTGCGCTGCACCACCGAAGGCGCGCCATCGGCCATCAGCGTCGACACCAGCGCCTCGCCCGTTTTCAGCTGTGTAATCGCCTCTGCGACATCCAGATCGGGATTGATGCGGAACGTTTCCGCCGCCGCCTTGATCGCCCGCTGGTCGCGCGGGGTAAAGGCGCGCAGCGCATGCTGCACCCGGTTGCCCAGCTGGCCGGCCACATCCTCGGGGATGTCGATGGGATTTTGCGTCACGAAATAAACGCCCACGCCCTTCGACCGGATCAGCCGGACGACCTGTTCGATCTTGTCCTCCAGCGCCTTGGGCGCGTCTTCGAACAGCAGATGCGCCTCGTCGAAAAAGAACACCAGCACCGGCTTTTCGGGATCGCCCACTTCGGGCAAAGTCTCGAACAACTCGGACAGCAGCCACAGCAGGAAGGTGGCATACAGCTTGGGGCTGCGCATAAGTTTGTCGGCCGCAAGAATGTTCACCGTGCCGCGACCCTGTTCGTCCACGGTCAGGAAATCGTCGATCTCCAGCGCGGGTTCGCCGAAGAACATGTCGCCGCCCTGCGTGCGCAGCGACAGCAGGTTGCGCTGGATCGCGCCCACCGACTGCTTGGTCACATTGCCGTATTTGCCCGACAGTTCCGACGCATTCTCGGCGCAATGGGCCAGCATGGATTGCAGATCGTCAAGGTCGAGCAGCAGCAGCCCCTGTTCATCGGCATAATGGAACGCGATATTCAGCACGCCTTCCTGCGTATCGTTCAGACCCAGCAGGCGGGCCAGCAGCAGCGGCCCCATTTCCGATATGGTGGTGCGGATCGGGTGCCCCTGTTCGCCGAACAGGTCCCAGAACACTGCCGGATTATCGGAATAGGCATAATCGTCCATGCCCAGTTCCTTTGCCCGCCCTTCCAGCGATGCGGCATGTTTGAACGTGGACGAACCGGCCATGGCGATGCCCGACAGATCGCCCTTTACGTCGGCGACGAACACCGGCACGCCGCGCGCCGAAAAGCTTTCGGCCAGCCCCTGCAACGTCACCGTCTTGCCCGTGCCGGTCGCGCCCGCGATCAGCCCGTGGCGATTGGCGCGTTTCAGGTTGAGCCATTGCTGTTCGCCATTGGCGCCCAGACCGATGAAGATGCTATCCGTGCCGTCTGCCATAAATCGTCCCGTTTGCGTTCGGTATGTCCATGATGTCCGCGATAGGGGCCGCGTGGTCAAGCCTGCGTTCGGAGGCGACAGCACTTGGCAAGAATGCAGCCATCATTCACATATGTCGTGCAATGGGCGGAAAATTGCGGGGGCCGTAAAGGCGCTCTGCCGCGCCCCTTTTTGAACCGGAGAGATGCTTGACCGCCGCAGCCCAGACCAATGCTTTATCGCGCAGCAAGCGCAAACGCCTGTGGTCCGCGCTGCTGGTGCTGGGCGCGGTGGCGCTGGGCATTTTGTGCGCGGTGCTGCTGGTGTGGTCGACCATCAACACCGAACGCGCCGCCCGCCTGCAATCGGCCCGCTATACCGAAGTGATGTCGGCGCTGCGCGACATCAACCGCGCGGCGCTGAACGCCGAAACGGGGCAGCGCGGCTATTTCATCACGCTCGACCGGCGATATCTCGCGTCTTATGAATTCGGGCGCGACCTGTATCCGCGCGCGCTGGAACGGTTGAAACTGCTGTCGCAATCGAGCGAGGACCCGCGGATCGAGCGGCTGGTGGCCGAGGTGGAAGAGGCAGGCGATGCCAAGATGGACGAGCTTGCCGGCAATGTCGAACTGATCGCCGCGGGCCAGATCGTCGAGGCGCAGCAAAGCATCCTCAGCAATCGGGGACGGCTGGATATGGAGCGGCTGAACGACGCGCTGACGCGGCTGGAAGAGGTGGAGCGCGGATTGCAGGAAAGCGCCGCGGCACAGGCGTTCAGCGCGGAGCGGCGGGTGCTGCCGTTGCTGGTGATTGCCCTGGCGCTGATGGGCGCGGGTCTGGGGTTCGGCTTCGTGCTGGCCATGCGCGCCGCGCGGGCGGAGGCGGCCGCAAGCCGCGCCGCCGAGCTGGAGGAAGCGCGCGACCGCGCCGATCTGCTGGCTCGCGAATTGAACCATCGCGTCAAGAACCTGTTCGCGGTGATCCTTGCCATCGTGCGGATGAGCGGGCGCGGACAGCCCGAGGCGGCGCCCGTGGTCGACAATATCGCCGCGCGCATTCACGCCTTGCTGGAAGCGCATAATGTGACGCAGGGCCCTGATGGCGGTGCCGGTGAGGGCGAGGCCGATATGGGCATGCTGGTCGGCAAGGTGCTGGCCCCCTATCGCAGCGAGGGGAATGCCGCAGATATCGATGGCGAGGATGTCGCCCTGACCGCGCGGCAGGCGACGCCGGTGGGTCTGGTCCTGCACGAGCTGGCCACCAATGCGGTCAAATACGGGGCATGGTCGGGGAACAGGGGATCGGCAGAGAAAGGCAGGATCGCCATCGACTGGGCGCGCAAGGGCGATGACGTGCTGCTGACATGGACCGAAACCGGCCCGTCGATCGCGGTTCCCGACGGGCACGAGGGGTTCGGTTCGATGCTGATGCGCAGCGCCGCGCGCCAGCTGGACGGAGAGATCGAGCGCCGGTTCGAGGCGGGCCGCATGGTCGTGGAAATGCGCATTCCGCAAGGCGGGTAAGCGCTGCGGCGGCCCGATGTTGCATTGCAGCATCGGCATGGGTTAGCCTGCGTGCATGAGCCTTGAGACATTGCGCAACTGGATCCATGCGCAGGCGGGCAGCAATAGCGCCAGCGAATGGATCATCGCCCTTGCCGGAGCGGCGCTTGCCGTCGTTCTGGCGCTGATCGCCCACCAGATCGCGTTTCGCCTGTTGCGGCGTTTCGCGCGGGCCAGCGATAGCGAGGCGGACGACATGGTGCTGCGCCGCATCGCGCGCCCCACGCGCTATGCGCTGATCGCGCTGGCGCTGGTGCTGGCCGCGCGCGAGATCGATGCGCTGGAGGATATCTGGCAGCGGCTGGCGGGTTTCGTGATGCCCGCGCTGATCGGCTGGATCGCGATTACGCTGTTCCATGCGCTGATGGGCACCATGATCATGCGTGCCGATATCTCGGTCGAGGATAATCTGCAGGCGCGGCGCAAGCGCACGCGGCTGACGATCTTTTCGCGGATCGGCACGTTCCTGATCATCTTTATCGTGATTTCGCTGATGCTGCTGTCGATCCCCGGCGTGCGCGACATCGGCATTACGCTGATGGCGTCGGCGGGCCTTGCCGGTCTGGCCGTGGGCGCGGCGGCGCAGCCTGCCCTGAAATCGCTGATCGGCGGGTTCCAGCTGGCGCTGACCGAACCGATCAGCATCGGCGATGCGGTGATCATCGGCGGCGAATGGGGCTGGATCGAGGAAATCCGCATGACCTATGTGGTCGTGAAGGTCTGGGACGAGCGGCGGCTGGTGGTGCCGACGTCGAAATTCCTCGACGAGATTTTCCAGAACTGGACCAAGAAGACATCGCAGCTTCTGGGCACGGTGATGTTCTATGTCGATCCGCTGACCAAGCTGGACGCGATCCGCGAGAAATTCATGGAAATCGTCGAGAGCAATCCGCGCTGGGACAAAAGGGTCAGGCATATGCAGATCACCGAACTGACCCGCGATGCCATCGAAATCCGCTTCCTGATGACGGCCAAGGATTCGCCGACATTGTTCGACCTGCGCTGCGATGTGCGCGAGGCGCTGATCCAGTGGATCGCCGCCGAAATGCCCGAAGCCATCGTGCGCCAGCGTATCCTGACGCCCGAACCCGTGCGGGTGGAAAGCGGGGGCGCGGACATCGGCAGTCCCGGCGGGCAAGCGACGGGCTGAACGGCGGGGCGCATTGCCCCG
This sequence comes from Croceicoccus sp. Ery5, assembly GCF_020985325.1. Taxonomy (NCBI): domain Bacteria; kingdom Pseudomonadati; phylum Pseudomonadota; class Alphaproteobacteria; order Sphingomonadales; family Erythrobacteraceae; genus Croceicoccus; species Croceicoccus sp. Ery5. Next base: position 3,405,571 of record NZ_CP087587.1, on the reverse strand, counting down.
CCGTTCGCGCGCCGGGCCTTGGGGCCGGTCAGCTTTCCTCGTCGCCGTGCTTGCTGTCGCGCGTGCTGGTCAGCATGCCCGGTGCGATAAAGCCGATGGGGTTGGTTTCCGCCGCACGGCGTTTCAGCTCGCCGCGCATCTTGGCATATTCCTGTTCCATCTTGGCGGTGACCGTGGCGCGCGAATCCTCCAGCGCGTCGGCGAAATCCGCCGCGCTGACGCCGGTGACCGCCGCCCCTTCGCGGCGAATGGCGTTAAGGCCCGCGCGGCGCACCACATCTTCCAGATCGGCGCCGGTGAAACGCTCGGTCTTGGCGGCAATCGCGGCCAGATCGACATCGCCTGCCAGCGGCATCTTCGACGTGTGGATTTTCAGGATATGCAGGCGGCCCGGCTCGTCAGGCGCGCCGACATAGACCAGCTCGTCGAAACGGCCGGGGCGCAGCAGGGCGGGATCGACCAGCGTGGGACGATTGGTCGCGCCGATCACCACGGTCGATTGCAGCTCCTCCAGCCCGTCCATTTCGGCAAGGATGGTATTGACCACGCGCGCCGTCACCTGCGGCTCGCCCGCACCGCTGCCGCGCGCGGGGACAAGGGAGTCGATCTCGTCGATAAAGATCACGCAGGGCGCAACCTGACGCGCACGCGCGAACAGGCGCGAGATCTGCTGCTCGCTCTCACCATACCATTTGCTCAGCAGGTCGGACGATTTCATCGAGATGAAATTCGCCTCCGCCTCTTTCGCGACGGCCTTGGCCAGCAGGGTCTTGCCGGTGCCGGGCGGGCCGTACAGCAGAAAGCCCTTGGCCGGCCTGATGCCCAGTCGCTTGAACGCCTCGGGGTTTTTGAGCGGCAGTTCGACGCCTTCGCGCAATTTGCCGACCGCTTCGTCCAGACCGCCAAGGTCGGACCAGCCGACGGTGGGGGCCTGCACCATCACTTCGCGCATGGCCGAAGGCTGGATGCCCTTCAGCGCGTCGGTGAAATCCTTGCGCGTGACCGACAGATCGTCGAGCACTTCGGGCGGGATCGTGCGTGCGTCGAGGTCGAGCCTCGGCATGATCCGCCGCACTGCCTCGATCGCGGCTTCGCGGCATAGTGCCGCCAGATCCGCGCCGACGAAGCCGTGGGTGGTGCGGGCCAGTTCCTTCAGGTCCACATCCTCGTCCAGCGGCATGCCGCGGGTGTGGATGGCAAGGATCTCCTTGCGCCCGTTCTCGTCCGGAACGCCCACGATGATCTCGCGGTCGAACCGGCCGGGGCGGCGCAGCGCCTCGTCAATCGCGTCGGGGCGATTGGTCGCGGCAATGACGACAAGGTTCGACCGCGCGTGCAGCCCGTCCATCAGGGTCAGCAATTGCGCGACAAGGCGCTTCTCCGCCTCGCCCTGCACGTTCTGGCGCTTGGGTGCGATCGAATCGATCTCGTCGATGAAGACGATCGCGGGCGATGCCTTTTCGGCTTCCTCGAAAACCTCGCGCAGGCGCTTTTCTGATTCGCCATAGGCGCTGCCCATGATCTCGGGCCCGTTGATCAGGAAGAAATTGGCATCCGATTCGTTGGCCACCGCTTGCGCCAGCCGCGTCTTGCCGGTTCCCGGCGGGCCGTGCAGCAGCACGCCCTTGGGCGGATCGACGCCAAGGCGGGTGAACAGTTCGGGATAGCGCAAAGGCAGTTCGACCATCTCGCGCAATTGCTTGATGGTCTCTTCCATGCCGCCGACATCGTCGTAATTGACGGCGGCCCGCGCGTCGCGCGGCTCCTCGAACTCGGCCTTCAGCTCGACCTCGGTATTCTCGTCGATATGGACGATGCCCTTGGGGCTGGTGGACACGACCGAGAGGCGGATCTGCGTCAAGGCGAAGGCTGGGGCGTTGAACATGCGCGCGACTTCGGGCGGCATGTCCTGCACACGCTGCTGCCCGCGCGTGGCGACCAGATCGCCCTGCGTCAGCGGACGGCCAAAGAAATTGCGCTTCAACGCCTGCGGCGGGCCCTGCAGCCGCATTTCGCGCTGTGCAGGAGCAAAGACGACGCGGGTGGCAGGGCGCGATTCGGCCTTGCGCACGATGACATGCTCGCCCGAACCGACCTCGGCATTGCCGCGTTCCAGACCGTCGAGCCGGATCACGTCCAGCCCTTCGTCTTCGGCATAGGGGAGCAGGGCGCGCGCAGGGGTCAGCCGTTTGCCCTCGACCTCGATAATATCGCCTTCGGTAATGCCCAGCCTGCCCATGGCTTCGCGGGGGATGCGGGCGATGCCATGGCCCGATTCCTCCTGCCGGGCCGCAGCCACCTGCAATTTCACTTCGCGCGCGTCGAGCGCCGCATCTGCATCCGCCATCAAAGATTCCTCAAGCCAGCAGTTCTGTCATGCAGCGGACGCCTTGCAAGAAGCGCATCCGCCGGAACGGGAAACATGGGGACTGGGGATGCCAGTTGCAAATGGCGATGTGGGGCATTTTGCCGTTGCGCCGCGAAGCTGCGGAGCCGTGCGCAGGCACCGGCGAATCGCCGCGGAAACAAGGCAAAAAAATGGCCCGGTCGTTGCCGACCAGGCCTGAAAGTTTTGGGAGAGGATGCCTATAAGGCCCCTTCTATCTAGGTGAGGGTCCGCGATTGCGCAAATGCGAAAAGGGCGCACGCAATTGCATTCCATGCAACTATGGCCCGAAACCGCGCATTTCTTGTGCAATTCGTGCCTAAAAAACGGGCAGGCGCCTTTTGTTCTTTTCATATCGCCATGGCGATGGTGCAGTGCAGCATCAGCCGTCCATCGGGCGCGCGCATCCCGCAAGCGTCTGATCGCCCAAAGTAACCTGCGCCGTGAACGGGTAATTGCGGTCGCTCATCCCGTCGGAACAGGGCGCGACCGTCAGTTCGATGGCGAATGGCTGGTCGCCCATCATGCCCGACAGGCGCCGCATCTGGGTTTCGACCAGCTCGTCCTCGATCGCGATGGCGCTGCCTTCGCTGTTTTCCGGAGTCGAATAGCGCAGGGCGATGCCGCCATTGCCGGAACTGACCGTATGGACCGCCCAGAACGGTTCGGTGCCCAGCGCGCGGAATTCGGCGGGAATATGCGATTCGCCGCTCGTCTGGCGGTGCAGCTTTTCTGCGGCTTGTCCGGGCGGGGCGGCGGCCTGTTCGTCGGCAGGCTGTGCGCAGGCAGCCAGTGACAGGGCAAGGGCCACGGCGCAAAACCGCATGTTCGGCAGGGGGGCTATCGCAGTCATGCGTATTATATTAGCAGCGCCCCCCAACACAGGCGAGTGCCCCCATGGTGCGCGCCCAGCGACAGAGGTGAATTGTGGCCGCAGGCTGGCAGATGCCGTCCGAATGGGCAAAACAGGATTGGCTGTGGATCGGGTTTCCGCACGATCCGGTCGAATGGCCCGAAGTGCTGCCGCGCGCGCAGGAACAGATCGCTGCCTTTGCCAATGCGGTGGCCGAAAGCGGTCAGGACGTGCGCCTGCTGGTCCGCGATGCCGCGAACGAGGCGCGGGCGCGGCAATTGACCACCGCTGCCGTCACGCTGGAACGCCGGACATATGGCGATGTCTGGCTGCGCGATACCGGCCCGCTGGTGGTGCGCGGCGCGCATGGCGCGCGGCGGGCGATGCGCTTTGGCTTTAACGGCTGGGGCGGCAAGTTCGAGATGGAGGGCGACCAGACCATCGGTGCGCAAATCGCCGCCGATGCGGGGCTGGATGTGCAGACCGCCGACTGGATATTGGAAGGCGGGGCCATCGATAATGACGGGACCGGCACCGTCGTCACCACCGAACAATGCCTGTTGAACCCCAACCGCAACCCGCAGCTGACCCGCAGCCAGATAGAGGCGCGGTTGCAGCGCGATCTGGGCTTTACCCGCGTGGTCTGGCTGGGGCAGGGGCTGCTGAACGATCATACCGACGGCCATGTCGATAATCTGGCCCGTTTCGTGGGGCCGAACCGCATCGCGATCCCGCGCGCGACCATGGCCGACGATCCCAATCGCGCGATCTATGACGATGCCCGCATACGCGCGGCAGAGGCGGGGCTGGACGTGATCGAAATGCCCTCACCCGGTCTGGTCAGCGCGGGCGAGTTTGCCGAACCGGCAAGCTATATGAACTTTACCATCACGACCCATCTGGTCGCGGTGCCGGTGTTCGGCACGCCGCAGGACGGTGCGGCAATCGACCTGCTGCAATCCCTGTTCCCCGACCGGCGTGTCGTCGGTCTGCCTGCCGATGCCGTGCTGGCAGGCGGGGGCGGATTCCATTGCGCCAGCCAGCAAATGCCTTCCGCGGCGGATTAATCGATTTCCCTTGCGTTCAGCCACGGGTTGTTCGCGGTCATCAGGTTCAGCCACGCCTTGGGCTTGCGCATCAGATCCTTGGGATAGCTGATCGTCAGCCCCACGATCTGCGCGATGGCGCCGACGAAATGGATGCAATTGCGGTTTTCAAGGTCGTATCCCTTGCCCGGCAGATTGGCCCATGTGTCGACTTCTTCGCGGATGCGCCAATAGGTCTTGTCGGGGATCACCACGCTGAAATGGCGATTGGTCGATTCGACATATTTGTCCTTCTCCACCATGATCTCGCTCTCCACCGGACCGGACAGGATCGCGGGGGTGACGCGCTTGGCGGTAAAGCCGTAATTTTCGCGGATCTCCTCACCCGTCGCGTCCAGCGTGCCCGTCAGCACCACGAATGTGTGCGGATAGCGGCCAAAGAACATCGAACCGTTGAAGCTTTGGAAATGGACCGTGACGCTGGCCCATGCAGGCAGGGCGAACAGCGCCGCTGCCAGCGCCAGCAGCGCGGCGATCAGGCGGTCAGTCCCCGGCCGGCGGGGGAAGCTGTGCAAGCGCTTCGGCGATTTGCTGGCTGGCATAAGGTTTCAATATCACCGGTATATCTGCGAATTCGGCGGGTATCGTATCGTCGCCCCCATAGCCCGAGGCGAATACGAAGGGGATAGCCTCGTTCTTCAGCCGTGTCGCGGTGGGAAGCGAATTTTCCTTGCCCAGATTGAAGTCGAGCATCGCCAGTTCGATACCGCCATCGTCCAGCGCCGCCGCAGCGGCGGCGTTGGTGGAGGCAAGCGTCACCTCTGCCGCGCCCAGTTCGCGCAGCTTGTCCTCGGCATCCAGCGCGATCAACGCGCTATCCTCGACCAGCAGGACATGGCGGCCCACGATTACCGAGCCCTCGTTCCTGGGCGCGGCCTTGCTTTCGATGCGCGCCTCGCTCCCCTCGACCACGCCGGCGACATGGCGGCCGGGCAGGGTGAATTGCGCCAGCAGGCCGGCGGTGCGGTATTCGACGCTGGCCGCGCCGCCCAGCTCGTGGGGAATCGAATCGTGGATGATCGTCGTGCCGAAACCGCGCCGCGTGGGGGCAGTCACGGCGGGGCCGCCGCTTTCTTCCCAGCGGATCGCCAGATTGCGGTCGCCGTCCAGCGACCAGCCGACCGTTACCGTGCCCCCGTCGCTCAGCGCGCCATATTTGGCGGCATTGGTGACCAGCTCGTGCACCACCAGCGCCATGACGGTAAAGGCGGACGGGGTAATGGTGACGTCGGGCCCTTCGACCACCAGACGCTGTTCCGCGCCGCTGAGATAGGCCGAAGCCTCGGTCGAAATCAGCTCTTTCAACCGGCCCGGGCCCCATTGTTCCGCCGTCAGCTGGTCATGCGCGCGGGCCAGCGACTGGACGCGGCTGTCGAGTGTGCCGACGAAATCCCTGACGCTCGCCACCTCGCGGTTGGTCTGCCCGATCAACGCGCGGATCAGCGCGAGGATATTGCGCACGCGGTGGTTCAGCTCCGCGATCAGCAATTTCTGCTGCTCGCCCGCGCGGCGGCGTTCCTCGCTCGCCGCTTCGGTCAGGCGCAGCACCACTTCCAAAAGGCTGGTCCGCAGCGCTTCGGCCACGCGGATTTCGGCTTCCTCGAACCTCTTCGCCTCTCCGCGCACAAGGTTCGACCATTCCTCGAAACTCTGGCGCGGGGTCAGGCGGGGGCCATTGGGGCCATATTCGATATTCTTCGCCTGATTGCCCGCCCAGCGGACCGAACGCAGCTGTTCGGCACGGAACAGCACCACGTAATCGCGCGGACGGCGCGACACGGGGATGGCCAGCATGCCCGCCGCCTTATGCGCGAACTCCGCCGCGTCGGGCAGGATGTCGGCAATGCGCTGCGTGGTATAGATCTGCCCGACCTCGCGCCGTTCCAATTCGCGCACGATCCGCTCGAACTCGTCCTGCGTGGGGGTCAGGCCCGACATCGATACCGAACCGTCGATCACCACGCCTACCCCGTCGGCGGGAATCGCATCCAGCACGATATCGCCGATCCATTCGGCATCGTTCAGCCGCGCGGCATCCTGCGCGGCAGCGGCCAGCAGGCGCTCGGAAATCTTGCGGGCGCGATCCTCGTACTCGCCCGCCTCCTTGCGCAGCGCATTGCCCAATAGAAGCGAGAACATCTGTCCGAACAGCTCGGCGGCGCTGCGTTCGGCAAAGCTGGGCAGGCGCGGTGCATAATGATGGCACGCGAACAGGCCCCAGAACTTGCCGTCGACCACGATGGAAACCGACAGCGAGGCGCCCACGCCCATATTGCGCAAATATTCGATATGGATCGGCGACACCGCGCGGAACAGCGACATCGACAGGTCGAGCGGTTCGGCGCGCTCTACCGGCTCGACCGGACAGGGCGTGTCGGACACATCGGCGATGATGCGAAAGAAATTGCGCACGTAAAGCGCGCGGGCCTGCTGCGGAATGTCGCTGGCAGGGAAATGCAGCCCCAGAAAGCTGTCGACGCCGGGTTCCAGCGCCTCTGCCACCACTTCGCCGCTGCCGTCGGGGTCGAAGCGATAGACCTTGACCCGGTCGAAACCCGTCAGCATGCGCAATTGCCGCGCGCCTTCGCGCAGGATCGCGGACACCTGCTCGGTCGCGCCCAGCCGCGCGACCATGCCGCGCACCATCGACGATACCTCGATCTCGTCACCCTTGGCGGGTTCGCATTCGATCACGATGCTGCGGCCCGACAGGTGCAGCGCGACATCGAATTTGGGCTTGTCGGCCATCAGGCGGACAGAGAACATCCGCTCCACCGCGTCCTCTCCGCGCAGTGCGGACAGCCTTTCGCGCAGCAGGGTAATCGCCTGCGGCAGAAAGATCGTGGCGGCCGACATGCCGATCAGGCCGCGCGGATCGATATCCATAAAGGGCTGCGTATTGGCCGCGCGTTCGACCACCCAGTCGCCGTTCAGCGCCAGCAGAAAGCCGAAGGGCTGGATCGAGCCCGGAATATGGATCGGCTCGCGGTCGCAATTGGTCAGGTCGACCGCGCCGCTGCCGCCCGTGTCCTGATAGTTCAACGAAGATCCTCCGCAACAGCGGTCGCGGCGCGCCGGAACAGCTGGAAACATTCGATGGCGGCCGTACCCGCCTCGTCCAGCCATTCGGGCGTGGCGGCACTGGCGGCTTCCTCGAAACCGGCGCAGAAATCCTGCCAGTCCGCGCTCATCGTGTCGGCAGGCGTCAGATAGGTCGCGGGCGCATCGCCGGGCACCGATTGCGCCAGCAGCCGCCCGCCCAGCTTCGATCCTTCCAGCACATATTGCGCGCCCCATACGCCCGCATCGCTCAGCTCTGCGGTGATCATCGGGGCAGGCAGCCATGCGCCCAGCGCGGCCAGATCGTCGGCCAGCAATGGCAGGCGGGGGGCGAAACCCTTCCACCCACGGCCCGTGGCGGCCAGTTCGATTCCCGGCAGCGCGGCGGCATGGGCCGTCAGAAAAGCGCGGTAATGATCGGCACGCGACAGATCATATCCGGCAAAGGCCGCCTCCGTCGCCTCGTGCTGCCGGCGCGTTTGTTCGCGCATCGCGAAGCGAGCGCCGGAGGCTGCTCTGCCGCCTTGCGGCGCATGACCGGGTTCGGGGCGGGGGGCACGGTTCATGCAGAGAGGAGTTTCGATTCGATCCGCGATACGGGCTGTCCGGTCAGCGTCTTGGCTTCTTCCGCGATCAGAATGTCTTGCAGCGCCTTGTGATAATGGCGGCGCATTTCGCCCAGCGACTTGGGATCGGCGACGATCGCCAGCCGTTCGATGGTCTTGTCCAGTGCCGCGCGGTTCAGCCATTCGGCGGCTGCGGCGGCATGGGCCAGCTCGTTCAGATCGGTGCTGCCGTGGCGCTGGCCGATATCGTCCTGATGGCGCACGCCCGCGCTGAAATTCTGGCCGGCGAGTTCAGGACTGGCGAATTCGCGCAGGGCGGGATCGTCGGGCGATCCGTCGTTCACCATCACCACGAAACGTTCTCCATCGACAATGGCCAGATGGGCTTTGTGAGGCAGTCGCATGGTGGGGTCTCCCGAAATGATTGCACCTAGGCGCCTGTAACGGACGAGGGCGCGTTTTGTGCCCCGCGCCGGTGAAATGACGTTTCGGGATATGGAACAGTGTACAGGATTACGGTGCGTTGGGAACAGGCGCGGCGATCATGGCGAAAAAATACGTCGCCAACGCAAAAGGGGCGCCCCGCAAAGGGCGCCCCTCTCTTTGGTCCGATCGGGTCGGGAAACGGCGTTAGAAGCCGCCCATGCCGCCCATACCGCCCATGCCGCCCATGTCGGGCATTGCGGGGGCGGGCTTGTCATCGACCACTTCGCTGATGGCAGCTTCGGTGGTGATGAGGAGGCCGGCAACCGATGCCGCGTCCTGCAGCGCGGTGCGGACGACCTTGGTCGGGTCGATCACGCCTGCGGCGGTCAGGTTTTCATAGGTGTCGGTCGCAGCGTTGAAGCCCTGCGTTTCGTCACCTTCGCGAAGCAGGTTGCCCGACACGACCGCGCCGTCGAAACCGGCATTGGCCGCGATCTGGCGAACCGGCGCCATGATCGCCTGACGCACGATGTCGACACCGCGGGTCTGGTCGTCGTTCTCGCCCTTCAGCCCGTCGAGAGCCTTGGTGGCGTAGAGCAGCGCCGTGCCGCCGCCGGGGACGATGCCTTCTTCGACAGCTGCGCGGGTTGCGTGCAGCGCGTCGTCGACGCGGTCCTTGCGTTCCTTCACTTCGACTTCCGAAGCGCCGCCGACCTTGATCACGGCCACGCCGCCAGCCAGCTTGGCCAGACGTTCCTGCAGCTTCTCGCGGTCATAGTCCGAAGTGGTGGACTCGATCTGCGCGCGGATCTGCTCGACGCGGGCCTTGATGGCTTCCGCATCGCCCGAACCGTCGACGATGGTGGTGTTGTCCTTGTCGATGGTGACGCGCTTGGCCTGGCCCAGCATGTTCAGCGTGACGTTTTCGAGCTTGATGCCCAGGTCTTCGCTGATCATCTCGCCATTGGTCAGGATCGAGATGTCCTGCAGCATGGCCTTGCGGCGATCGCCGAAGCCCGGAGCCTTGACGGCAGCGATCTTGAGGCCGCCACGCAGCTTGTTGACGACGAGCGTTGCCAGAGCTTCACCCTCGATATCCTCGGCGATGATCAGCAGCGGACGGCCCGACTGCACCACGGCTTCGAGGATCGGCAGCATCGACTGCAGGTTCGACAGCTTCTTTTCGTGGATCAGGATATAGGGATCGTCGAGTTCGACGGTCATCTTTTCCGGATTGGTCACGAAATAGGGCGACAGATAGCCGCGGTCGAACTGCATGCCTTCGACGACGTCGAGCTCGAATTCGAGACCCTTGGCCTCTTCGACCGTGATCACGCCTTCCTTGCCGACCTTTTCCATGGCTTCGGCGATCTTCTCGCCGACTTCCTTGTCGCCATTGGCCGAGATCACGCCGACCTGTGCGATTTCACCGGTGCCCGACACGTCCTTCGAACGCGCCTGCAGGTCTGCGACGACCTTGGTGACGGCAAGGTCGATGCCGCGCTTCAGGTCCATCGGGTTCATGCCCGCTGCGACCGACTTCATGCCTTCGCGAACGATCGCCTGCGCCAGCACGGTGGCGGTGGTGGTGCCGTCGCCGGCCGCGTCATTCGCCTTCGATGCGACTTCGCGCAGCATCTGGGCGCCCATGTTCTCGAACTTGTCCTTCAGTTCGATTTCCTTGGCGACCGAAACACCGTCCTTGGTGATGCGGGGAGCGCCGAAGCTCTTGTCGATCACGACATTGCGGCCCTTGGGGCCCAGCGTAACCTTTACCGCGTTGGCGAGTGTGTCGACACCCTTCAGGATGCGTTCGCGTGCGTCACGCGAAAATTTCACGTCCTTGGCAGCCATTGTGATTTCTCCTCTTGGGAATTCTTGGAATCAGGGAAGCGGAAAGCTCAGGCGATAACGCCGAGCAGGTCGCTTTCCTTCATGATGAGCAGGTCTTCGCCGTCGACCTTGACTTCGGTGCCGGACCACTTGCCGAACAGCACGCGATCGCCAGCCTTGACGTCGAGGGGGGTGACGGTGCCGTTTTCGGAACGCGTGCCGGTGCCGACTGCCACGATCTCGCCCTCGCTGGGCTTTTCCTTGGCGCTGTCGGGGATGATGATGCCGCCGGCGGTCTTTTCCTCGGCTTCGATGCGACGGACCAGAACGCGGTCGTGCAGCGGACGGAATGCCATGATGATGACCTCTTCCAGTTGATATGGCGGGCAGGGGTGTTACAAGTCCCCCCGACCGCTTGGGTTGATATGCTTTGGCACTCTCTGCCTGAGAGTGCCAGCGGCGCGGATATGGTCCGCCGTGACGGGGGCGTCAAGCAGCGCGCGGCAGATTTTTTTGCGGTCTTTTCCCTGCAGCAAGAAAAAAGGGGCGACTCCGCGTGGAAGCCGCCCCGTTGTTTACGCCGCCGCGATGACGTTTATGTTGCGCTTGTCACGAGGCCGAGACGTTCGCGCCGGTGCCAGCGCCATCCCATAAGGACGCTGGTGACGAGCAGCCCCAGCGCTAGGCCCAGCCACACACCCTTGCCCGAAAGCGGGGTGTGAAAGCCGAGGCCCCACGCGGCGGCAAAGCCGAACACCCAATATCCGACCACCGCCATCACGAAGGGCACGCGCGTATCGGCCAGCCCGCGCAGCAATCCCGCCAGCACGGCCTGCGCGCCGTCGAACAGCTGGAACCCGGCTGCGATCAGCAGGAACGACATGGCCAGCGCCAGCAGGTCCGCATTCGCCGGATCGTCCACCGCGATATAGATCGACAGCAGCAGTTTGGGTGCGGCCAGCATCAGCGCGGCGAACACCACCGCCATGCCGCCCGTCAGCGCCAGCACGGCCAGCCCCGCGCGCTGGATGCCTTCGCGCGAACCGGCGCCGTTGTGGATGCCGACGCGGATCGTGGCCGCCTGCGAAATGCCGAAAGGCACCTGAAAGCATAGGGCTGCCAGTTGCAGTGCCACCGTATGCGCGGCCAGTTGCAGCCCGCCCAGCGCGCCCGTCAGGAACGCTGCCGCGCCGAACAGCCCGCCTTCGGCCAGGGTGATGGCCGCGATAGGCAGGCCGATCTTCCAGATTTCGCCCAGCCGTTGCCAGTCGGGCCGCCACAGCCGCCCGAACAGATAATGCCGACGCATCCGCCGGTCGGATTGGATCACCGCGATATAGGCCGCGAGAACGGACAGGGCCGTGATCACGCTGGCGATGGCCGCGCCGCGCAGGCCCAGCGCGGGAGCGCCCAGATTGCCGAAGATCAGGATCCAGTTGCCGGTGGTATTGACCAGCAGGGCCAGCACGGTGATCCATGTCGCCACGACCGCGCGGTCCATCGTCGACACGAAGATGCGCAGCACGTTGGACGCGACGACGGGGATCGCGGCAAAAGACAGCACGAACAGATATTCGCCCGCCATGGCCGAAACCGTCGGGTCCTGCCCCGTTGCATGCATCAGCGGCTCTCCGCCAAGCGCCACGGTCATCACGAACAGGCCTGCGAACAGGCTCATCCAAAGGCCCATGCGGAACGAGCGGCGCATTTCGCGCAGCGCATGGCGCCCGCGCCCCAGCGCCGTCGCGGCCATCGGGGCGACCGCGCCGATCAGCCCCAGTGCGCACCACAGCGACAGCCCGTAGACCGACGTGGCAAGCGTAATCGCCGCCAGCTGCTGCGTGCCCAGCTGCGCCACGAAGATCACGTCGATGGCATAAACCGCCATCTGCAACAGGTTCGCTGCCGCAAGCGGGCCGGCCAGCCGGGCGGTGGCGATAAATTCCTCGCGCATGGGCCGCGCGCCCGGTGCGGGCGGAGCGGTTTGCAGCGGCGCGGAGTGTAAGGTCGTCATCAGTATTCTCGAATCTCTATCGGGCAAAAAAATTGGGGCGGCGTCTTTGCGGACGCCGCCCCAGAGAGCTTCGAAGAGTTTCGAGGCTGTGAAAGTAAGGCTGTTGGCCTTCGCTTTCTTACTTGAGCGAGCCTGTCTTACTTCAGTTCGACAGTGCCGCCGGCTTCCTCGATCTTCTTCTTGATCTCTTCGGCTTCCGCCTTGTTCACGCCTTCCTTGACGGGCTTCGGCGCGCCTTCGACCAGAGCCTTCGCGTCGGCGAGGCCCAGACCGGTGATCGCACGGACTTCCTTGATCACCTGGATCTTCTTGCCGCCGTCGCCGGTCAGGATAACGTCGAATTCGTCCTTTTCTTCAGCAGCGGCGCCAGCGTCGCCACCACCGGCCGGTGCCGCAACGGCAACGGCTGCTGCAGCCGAAACGCCCCATGCTTCTTCAAGCGCGGTTGCGAGTTCAGCGGCTTCGAGAACGGTCAGCTGCGACAGCTCTTCAACAATCTTCTGGATATCGGCCATTTCAATTCACTCCATTTCGTGTCGGGCGCCGGTCAGTCAGGCGGCCCGTAAATCGATCAGAACTTTGTCCCTGCCCGAAACGGGCTTGCGTCGGCTTATGCAGCGTCCTTGGCTGCATAGGCGCCGAACACGCGGGCCAGCTTGGCTGCGGGAGCCGTCGACAGCTGGGCGATCTTCGTCGCCGGGGCGTTGACCAGCCCCACCAGCTTGGCACGCAGCTCGTCGAGCGACGGCATCGAGGCGAGAGCCTTGACCCCTTCGGCGTCGAGCAGCTGGCCACCCATGGAACCACCGACGATTTCGAGCTTGTCGTTGCTCTTGGCGAAATCGATGGCAACCTTCGCAGCGGCCACCGGATCGACCGAAGTCGCGATCGCGGTGGGGCCGGTCAGGAACTCTTCAAGACCCTTATAGGGGGTCTCTTCGAGGGCCCGCATGGCAAGACGGTTCTTCGCGACCTTGTAGGACGCACCGGCATCGCGCATCTTCTGGCGCAGATCGGTCGACTGGGCGACCGAAAGGCCGAGGTTGCGGGTGACGACCACCACGCCCACCTCGTTGAAGATGGCGTTCAGCTGTGCGACCGAATCGGCTTTCTGCGAACGATCCATGCTTACTCCTTCACGTATGATCGCCCGCTTGCGGGCAGGCGATCGGCTCATTGTGTCCACGCACGCGGCATTGCGGCCGCCTGCGCAGTCGAGTCCGTCGATCAGGGAAGGAGTGCGCCGAAATGGCGCGGGCTGCGGCCGTTCCCCGCATGGCGAGGGGGCCGCGTAAAACTCTTTTCCCCGTCTAGGCTGGACATTAAGACCGGCATATTCCGGTCACCAACTGTCTCGGACGGATGACGCGAATCCCGCACGGGGCGGGAAACGGTCGGGCGGCCCTTTGAAGCGGCGGGGGGCGAAAGTCAAGCCGGATGCGCGCTAGACGATGCGGGTGGCGATCCCGATGAACAGTGCAAGCCCGCACAGGAACATGACTAGCGCGATGGCAAGGACGGGGCGGCCGATATGGAACTGTTCGGTCCGGCGCAGGCCCGCCAGCGTGGTCCAGTATTCGATGGCCCCGATGGCGATGGCCGAGATCCCGATGCCGGCAAGGACCAGCGCGACGATCCGCGGGCTGTCGCTTCTGGCCAGCGTTCCCCCGGCCGCCATCGTGTCGAGCACCTTGTAGATGGTGAAGCCGAAGCTGAACATCGAAAGCGCGGTGCGTATCCATGCCATCAGCGTCCGGTCGGCCGCCATGATGGTCCGTTCGGTGCCCAGGTCCAACGGCGGCTGGGTATTCTCGACTGCGCTCATCTCGTCCCTCCTGAATGGCGGCCCCTTACTGCGCGGCGAGCATTAGGGGACGGGGCGCGCGGGGCTATCGGGGCTTACCCTGATGCGTCCCGGCATATCTCGCAGCCCCGATATCATGCAGCAAGGCCGCCGGATTGCGCGGGGGCAATCCGGCGGCGGTGCGGGGCGGGTGGCCAGCCTTGCGTTCAGTCCGCCTCGTAACTCAGCAGATCGCCCGGCTGGCAGTCCAGTTCGCGGCAGATCGCTTCCAGCGTGGAAAAGCGGATCGCCTTGGCCTTGCCCGTTTTCAGGATCGACAGGTTTGCAAGGGTCAGCCCGACGCGTTCGGCCAGTTCGGTCAGGGTCATGCGACGTTCGTAGAGCAGGTCGTCCAGTTTCACGGCGATCCTGCTCATGCCGTCGTCGGTATCGGTTTTGGGAGGCATCAGACCGTTCCTTCCAGCTCTTCGCGCATTTCGGTTCCCTTGCGGAACACGCGGGCGAGGATGAAGAGGATCAGGACCAGCAGGATCGCGCTGAGCGAAAAGCCGTCGCCCACGTTCTCCGCATGGCCGTCCTCGGTAATATTGTTTAGCCAGATGGCCGCGGCGCTGATCGGAAATCCGATGATCTGGATGGTCAGCATGATCCACGCCATCCGGCTGAGCCGCGTGGCGTTTTCGGGCACGAAGGGATCGCCGTCGCGCACCGTATCGACCATCTGCCACAACAGCCGCGCGACCCAGAAAATTAGGGTGACCGCAACCCCCGCCATCGCGATCAGCAGGGCAAGCGCGGTAAAGGCCTCCAGCGGAACGCCCTCGCTGACCAGTTCGGCCTCGACCTGCGAGCGGAAGATGAAGATCGCGGGCACGGCCAGCATGCAGGCAAGCGCGCCGAAAGCGGTAAGGCCCTGCATGACGACCAGCACGACCCGCGCGATGGCAAGCAGCGGATCGAGCTTTCGGGGCGGGGTGGTCAGCGGCATCGTATGTCCCTCCTTATGATTCTCGTGTTCAGGCCATTTCCGGCGCGGCGGCAACCGCAACGGTGACAGTGGCCGTGTCGGCAACGGGCGCCACGGTGGGAACCCACAGGCCCATGGCCAGCACGAAGGCGGCAAGGGCGGCGAAGCTTTGCGTGGTATAGCGCGTCATTTCATGTTCTCCGATATGTTCAATATCGAAAATCAATAAGCCCGGCGTCGTTTATCGTCAATCGATAAATATCGAAAAACGATAATACCCTGATTGTTTTACGGAAAATTCCGGCGTGTCGCCCCTTGGCATGGCTGACCTGACGGCTGGATGGGCGAATCAATCGCATCCGCGCCCTTTGACAGTGCGGGGGTGCGACCCTATATGCAGCGCCGTCCGACAGCTTCGAGCAAGGCGGCCTTTGCGCGTAAGGTCACCACGGAATGGAAGCGGGGCATCAGCGAACGACGCGACGGCTGCAGGCCACGACTCACCGGATACAGGTGCTTTCGTGCTGTCTTGCGGCCTTTTGTCGTTTCTGGACCACCCCCTCGTGCACCAGATTTGCGGGCAGCCGTGCCCTTTCGAATCGCGATGGCGAATCGGAACAGGCGGCCACCCGACCGAGACGAACACCAAGGCGAAAGAGGCTCCCTTTCTATGGCGACCCAGCTCGACGATAACGCTATCCGCCAGGGCGGCAGCAAGAAGAAGCGCATCCGCAAGATCTTCGGCGACATTCACGAAGTCGTGCAGATGCCGAACCTGATCGAGGTTCAGCGCGAAAGCTATGAGCAGTTCCTGCGCTCCGATCCGGCCACCGGCTATGTCTCGGGCCTTGAAAAGACGCTGCGTTCGGTGTTCCCGATCCGTGATTTCGCCGGCACGTCCGAGCTGGACTTCGTTCATTACGAGCTGGAAGAGCCCAAGTACGACACGACCGAATGCCGCCAGCGCGGCATCACCTATGCAGCCCCGATGAAGGTGACGCTGCGCCTGATCGTGTTCGAAATCGACCCCGATACCGAAGCGCGCAGCGTTCTCGATATCAAGGAGCAGGACGTGTACATGGGCGACATGCCGCTCATGACCTCGAACGGCACCTTCATCGTCAACGGCACCGAGCGCGTGATCGTGTCGCAGATGCACCGTTCGCCGGGTGTGCTGTTCGACCACGACCGCGGCAAGACGCATTCCTCGGGCAAGTATCTCTTCGCTGCGCGCGTGATCCCCTATCGCGGTTCGTGGCTGGATTTCGAATTCGACGCCAAGGACATCGTCAACGTGCGTATCGACCGCAAGCGCAAGCTGCCGGTCACCGCGCTGCTGTACGCGCTGGGCCTCGATAGCGAGGAAATCCTCGAGCATTTCTATAACACTGTCGTGTGGCAGCGTGGTGAGGGCGGCTGGAAGATTCCGTTCACGCCCGAGGCATGGCGCGGCCAGAAGCCCGCGTTCGACATCGTCGATGCATTGTCGGGCGAAGTCGTGTTCCCCGCCGGCACCAAGATCAGCCCCCGCGCCGCGAACAAGGCGCAAAAGGACGGTCTGACCGACCTGCTGATCCCGACCGAGGAAATCTTCGGCCGCTATGCCGCCAAGGACATGATCGACGAGTCCACCGGCCGCATCTGGATCGAGGCGGGCGACGAAGTTTCGCCCGAAAACCTTGAAGCGCTGGACAATGCCGGCGTGGACCAGCTCGAACTGCTGGACATCGACCACGTCAATACCGGCCCGTGGATCCGCAACACCATGCAGGCCGACAAGGCCGAGAACCGCGACATGGGTCTGGAAGCCATCTACAAGGTGATGCGTCCGGGCGAGCCGCCGACGAAGGAAACCGCCGAAGCCCTGTTCGAAGGCCTGTTCTTCGACGGCGAACGCTATGACCTCTCGGCCGTGGGCCGCGTGAAGCTGAACATGCGCCTTGGCCTCGACGCCGAGGATACGATCACCACCCTGCGCCGCGAAGACATCCTTGCGGTCGTCAAGGAACTGGTCGATCTGAAGGACGGCAAGGGCGATGTCGACGACATCGACAACCTTGCCAACCGCCGCGTGCGTTCGGTGGGCGAGCTGCTGGAAAACCAGTACCGCGTCGGCCTGCTGCGCATGGAACGTGCGGTGAAGGAGCGCATGTCGAGCGTCGACGTATCGACCGTGATGCCGAACGACCTCATCAACGCGAAGCCTGCCGTGGCCGCGGTGCGTGAATTCTTTGGCTCCTCGCAGCTCTCGCAGTTCATGGACCAGACCAACCCGCTGTCGGAAGTCACCCACAAGCGCCGCGTTTCGGCGCTTGGCCCGGGCGGTCTGACCCGTGAGCGTGCAGGCTTTGAAGTCCGCGACGTGCACCCGACGCACTATGGCCGCATCTGCCCGATCGAAACGCCCGAAGGCCCGAACATTGGTCTGATCAACTCGCTGTCGACCTTTGCGCGCGTCAACAAGTACGGCTTCATCGAAACGCCTTATCGCAAGGTCATTGAAGGCAAGGTCACCGGCGACGTCCAGTACCTGTCGGCGATGGAAGAGCAGAAGAACACCGTCGCGCAGGCATCGGCCGAAACCGACGCCGACGGCATGTTCGTCGAAGATCTCGTCTCGGCCCGCCAGAACGGCGAATTCGTGATGAGCCCGTCGGATCAGGTCACGCTGATGGACGTGTCGCCCAAGCAGCTCGTCTCGGTCGCGGCATCGCTGATTCCGTTCCTGGAAAACGATGACGCCAACCGCGCACTGATGGGATCGAACATGCAGCGTCAGGCCGTGCCGCTGGTCAAGGCCGAAGCGCCTTGGGTCGGCACCGGCATGGAAGAGACCGTGGCCCGCGATTCGGGCGCGGCGATCGCTGCCAAGCGTGGCGGTATCGTCGATCAGGTCGACGCGACCCGTATCGTGATCCGCGCGCAGGGCGACGTCGAGGCCGGCCAGTCGGGCGTCGACATCTATCGCCTGCAGAAGTTCGAGCGTTCGAACCAGAGCACCTGCATCAACCAGCGCCCGCTGGTGAAGGTGGGTGAGGTTATCGAGACCGGCGATATCATCGCCGACGGTCCTTCGACCGATCTGGGTGAGCTGGCGCTGGGCCGTAACAGCCTCGTCGCGTTCATGCCGTGGAACGGTTACAACTACGAAGACTCGATCCTGATCAGCGAGCGCATCGTGAAGGACGACGTGTTCACCTCGATCCACATCGACGAATTCGAAGTGATGGCCCGCGACACCAAGCTTGGGCCCGAGGACATCACGCGCGACATCCCGAATGTCGGCGAGGAAGCGCTGCGCAACCTCGACGAGGCGGGCATCGTCTATATCGGCGCCGAAGTGCATCCGGGCGACATTCTGGTGGGCAAGATCACGCCCAAGGGCGAAAGCCCGATGACGCCGGAAGAAAAGCTGCTGCGCGCCATCTTTGGCGAAAAGGCCAGCGACGTGCGCGACACATCGCTCCGCCTGCCGCCGGGCGTGTCGGGCACCATCGTCGACGTGCGCGTCTTCAACCGCCACGGTATCGAAGTGGACGACCGTACCCGCGCCATCCAGAACGAGGAGATCGAACGCCTCGCCAAGGACCGCGAGGACGAGCGCGCCATTCTGAACCGCGCGACCTATAACCGCCTGCGCGACATGCTGGTGGGCCAGACCGCTTCGGCAGCGCCCAAGGGCGTGAAGAAGGGCGGCGAGATCACCGAGGAACTGCTGGACGAAGTCGAGCGCCACGAGTGGTTCAAATTCGCGGTGGCCGACGACAACCGCCAGCAGCAGCTGGAAGCGGTGAAGAGCCAGTACGACGAGAGCGTGAAGGCCATCAACGCCAAGTTCGAGGACCGCAAGGAAAAGCTGGAGCGTGGCGACGAGCTGGCTCCGGGCGTGCTGAAGATGGTCAAGGTCTTCGTCGCGGTGAAGCGCAAGCTGCAGCCGGGCGACAAGATGGCGGGCCGTCACGGTAACAAGGGTGTGATTTCGCGCATTCTTCCGGCCGAGGACATGCCCTTCCTTGAAGACGGCACACCCGTCGACCTCGTGCTGAACCCGCTGGGCGTGCCGTCGCGCATGAACGTCGGTCAGATCTTCGAAACGCATCTGGGCTTCGCGGCACGCGGGCTTGGCATGCAGATCGCGGAACAGCTCGACGAATGGCGTGCGAACAATCCCGACGCGATGGCCGGCCCGCCGCCCGCTGCGCTGATGGACAAGCTGAACGACGTCTATGGCGAGAATTACGCCGACGACATCAACAGCCGCACCACCGAGGAAGTCGTCGAACTGGCGAACAACCTGCGCCGCGGCGTTCCGATGGGCACGCCGGTGTTCGACGGTGCGCGCGAAAGCGACGTGACCGACATGCTGCTGAAGGCAGGCTACGATTCGTCGGGCCAGTCGACGCTGTATGACGGCCGTACCGGCGAGGCGTTCGACCGCAAGGTGACCGTGGGCATCATCTACATGCTGAAGCTGCACCACCTTGTCGACGACAAGATCCACGCCCGTTCGATCGGCCCCTACTCGCTTGTCACCCAGCAGCCGCTGGGCGGTAAGGCGCAGTTCGGCGGCCAGCGCTTCGGCGAAATGGAGGTCTGGGCGCTGCAGGCATACGGCGCTGCGTACACCTTGCAGGAAATGCTGACGGTGAAGTCCGACGACGTTGTCGGCCGCACCAAGGTCTATGAAGCGATCGTCAAGGGCGACGACACCTTCGAGGCCGGCATTCCCGAGAGCTTCAACGTTCTCGTCAAGGAAATGCGCTCGCTGGGTCTCAACGTCGAACTCTCCTCGCTTGTCGACGAGAGCGATGACGAAGACGGTCCGGCCCTGCCCGAGGCGGCGGAGTAAGGGGAGCGGGCCGTCCGAAACGGCGGCCCTCCCATCCGTCACCCAAGGTTTTCCCCTGATAGGGATTTGAGAAATGAACGAACTGACGAAATTCGCTAATCCGGCCGCAAAGCCCGAGACCTTCGACCAGATCCAGATCGGTCTGGCGTCGCCCGAGCGTATCCGCAGCTGGTCTTTCGGCGAGATCAAGAAGCCCGAGACCATCAACTACCGCACGTTCAAGCCCGAGCGTGACGGGTTGTTCTGCGCGCGCATCTTCGGTCCGGTGAAGGACTATGAGTGCCTGTGCGGCAAGTACAAGCGCATGAAGTACAAGGGCGTCGTCTGTGAGAAGTGCGGCGTTGAGGTCACCGTGACCAAGGTCCGCCGCGAGCGTATGGGCCACATCGAACTGGCTGCGCCCGTCGCGCATATCTGGTTCCTGAAGTCGCTGCCCTCGCGCATCGGCCTGCTGCTCGACATGCAGCTCAAGCAGCTTGAGCGCGTGCTGTATTTCGAAAGCTATATCGTGACCGAGCCGGGCCTGACCCCGCTCGAGAAGTTCCAGCTTCTGACCGAGGACGAGCTGCTCGACGCGCAGGACGAATATGGCGAAGACGCGTTCAGCGCCGCCATCGGCGCCGAAGCGGTCAAGACCATGCTCATGGACCTCGACCTCGAACAGGAACGCGAAGATCTGATGGAAGAGCTGGCGACGACCAAGTCGGCGCTGAAGCCCAAGAAGATCATCAAGCGTCTGAAGGTCGTCGAAAGCTTCATCGATTCGGGCAACCGTCCCGAATGGATGATCCTTGAAGTCGTGCCGGTCATCCCGCCCGAACTGCGCCCGCTGGTGCCGCTGGACGGCGGTCGTTTCGCGACCTCGGATCTGAACGACCTCTATCGCCGCGTGATCAACCGTAACAACCGTTTGAAGCGGCTGATGGAACTGCGCGCGCCGGACATCATCGTCCGCAACGAAAAGCGCATGCTTCAGGAAGCCGTCGACGCGCTGTTCGACAATGGCCGCCGCGGCCGCGTGATCACCGGCGCCAACAAGCGCCCGCTGAAGTCGCTGTCCGACATGCTCAAGGGCAAGCAGGGCCGCTTCCGTCAGAACCTGCTCGGCAAGCGCGTCGACTATTCGGGCCGTTCGGTCATCGTGACCGGCCCCGAACTCAAGCTGCACCAGTGCGGCCTGCCCAAGAAGATGGCGCTCGAACTGTTCAAGCCGTTCATCTACGCACGCCTTGACGCCAAGGGTCTGTCGATGACCCTGAAGCAGGCCAAGAAGTGGGTGGAAAAGGAACGCAAGGAAGTCTGGGACATCCTTGACGAGGTGATCCGCGAGCACCCGGTTCTGCTGAACCGCGCGCCGACGCTGCACCGTCTGGGCATTCAGGCGTTCGAACCCGTGCTGATCGAAGGCAAGGCGATCCAGCTGCACCCGCTCGTCTGCTCGGCCTTCAACGCCGACTTCGACGGTGACCAGATGGCCGTCCACGTGCCGCTTTCGCTGGAAGCCCAGCTGGAAGCCCGCGTGCTGATGATGTCGACCAACAACATCCTGTCGCCCGCCAACGGCAAGCCGATCATCGTGCCTTCGCAGGACATGGTGCTGGGTCTCTATTACCTCTCGATGGATCTTGAGGGCGAGCCCGGCGAAGGCAGCATGCTGACCGACATGGCCGAGGTGCATCAGGCTCTCGAAGTGGGCGCGGTGACGCTCCACTCCAAGATCCACACCCGCGTTCCGCAGGTGGACGAGGACGGCAAGACCTATCTGAAGCGCGTGGAGACCACTCCGGGCCGCATGCTGATCGGCGAATGCCTGCCCAAGAGCCACACCGTCCCGTTCGAGGTCGTCAACCGCCTTCTTACCAAGAAGGACATCGGCGACGTGATCGACCAGGTCTATCGTCACACCGGCCAGAAGGACACGGTGCTGTTCGCCGACGCCATCATGGTGCTGGGCTTCCGCCACGCATGCCGTGCGGGCATTTCGTTCGGCAAGGACGACATGATCATTCCGGACGCCAAGGTGCCGCTGGTCGAAGAGACCAAGGCGCAGGTTGCCGAGTATGAGCAGCAGTATCAGGACGGCCTGATCACCTGGCAGGAAAAGTACAACAAGGCGATCGACGCGTGGAGCCGTTGCGGCGACCAGGTCGCGGCCGCCATGATGGACGAGATCAAGGCCCAGCCCAAGGACGAGGAGACCGGCCGGATGAAGCCGATCAACTCGATCTATATGATGTCGCACTCCGGTGCGCGTGGCTCTCCGGCGCAGATGAAGCAGCTGGCGGGTATGCGCGGCCTGATGGCCAAGCCTTCGGGCGAGATCATCGAAACGCCGATCATCTCGAACTTCAAGGAAGGCCTGACCGTTCTTGAATACTTCAACTCGACCCACGGTGCCCGTAAGGGTCTGGCCGATACCGCGCTCAAGACCGCGAACTCGGGTTACCTGACCCGCCGTCTGGTCGACGTGTCGCAGGACTGCGTCATCGTCGAGGAAGATTGCGGCACCGATCGCATGCTGGAAATGCGCGCGATCATTCAGGGCGGTTCGACCATCGCATCGCTGGGCGAACGTATTCTGGGCCGCACGCTGGCCGAGGATATCGTCCACGCCAAGACCGGCGAAGTGCTGGCCACCAAGGGCCAGCTGCTGGACGAGGCGGCGATCAAGGTGATCGAGGACGCGGAAACGCAGGTTGCCAAGATCCGCTCGCCGCTGGTCTGCGAAGCGCAGCAGGGTGTGTGCGGCAAGTGCTATGGCCGCGACCTCGCTCGCGGTACGCCGGTGAACATCGGTGAGGCTGTCGGCGTGATTGCCGCGCAGTCGATCGGTGAGCCGGGCACGCAGCTGACCATGCGTACGTTCCACATCGGTGGTGCGGCGCAGCTCAACGAGACCTCGCACCTCGAAGCGGTGTCGGACGGTAAGCTTGTCTATCGCGACATGCCGACCATCACCGACAAGCGCGGCCGCCGCCTTTCGATGGCCCGCAGCGGTGAAATCCTCGTGATCGACGCCGAAGGGCGCGAGCGCGAAATGCACCGCGTCCCCTATGGTACCGTCATCCTGTTCGACGACGGCGCCGAGGTGAAGCAGGGCGATCGCATGGCAGAGTGGGATCCGTTCACCCTGCCGATCATCACCGAGCAGTCGGGTGTCGTGAAATATCAGGATATCCTCGACGGCAAGACCATGACCGAGCAGGTCGACGAAGCGACGGGCATCGCCCAGCGCGTCATCACCGAATATCGCGCCGCGGGCCGTTCCAAGAAGGAAGACCTGCGTCCGCGTATGACCCTGCTGGGCCAGGCCGGCGACGAGACCGAGGCGGCACGTTACATGCTGGCCCCCGGCACGACGCTCTCGGTCGAGGACGGTGCGGAAGTGCAGGCCGGTGACATTCTGGCCCGTGCGTCGCGTGAAGCCGCCAAGACCCGCGACATCACCGGCGGTCTGCCGCGCGTTGCCGAACTGTTCGAGGCGCGCAAGCCCAAGGACAATGCGGTTATCGCCAAGGTGTCGGGCCGTGTCGAATTCGTCCGCGACTATAAGGCGAAGCGCAAGATCGCGATCATTCCGGAAGAGGGTGATCCGGTCGAGTATCTGATCCCGAAGTCGAAGGTGATCGACGTTCAGGAAGGCGACTTCGTCAAGAAGGGCGACAACCTGATCTCCGGCTCGCCCGATCCGCACGACATTCTGGAAGTTCTGGGGATCGAGGCCTTGGCCGAATATCTCGTGAACGAGATCCAGGAAGTCTATCGCTTGCAGGGCGTGAAGATCAACGACAAGCACATCGAGACGATCGTTCGTCAGATGCTGCAAAAGGTCGAGATCACCAACGGTGGCGACACCACGCTGCTGCCGGGCGAACAGGTCGATCTGGAAGAAATGCTCGAAACCAACGCCAAGCTGGCGAAGGGCAAGGAACCGGCCGAAGGCAAGCCGATCCTGCTGGGCATCACCAAGGCGTCGCTGCAGACCCGCAGCTTCATCTCGGCCGCTTCGTTCCAGGAAACCACCCGCGTGCTGACGCAGGCGGCGGTCGAAGGAAAGAAGGACTCGCTGATCGGTCTGAAGGAAAACGTGATCGTGGGCCGCCTCATCCCCGCCGGTACCGGCGCGGGCATGAACCGCGTCCGCGTCGCCGCCTCCAGCCGCGATGCGGCGCTGCGGGCCCAGTATCGCAAGATGCAGGAAGCGCTGATCGCCGCCGATTCGGCAGAGGAAGAGCATGCAGCCGAACTGCTGCGCGATCCGGCCGATGATCTGGGCGACGATCCGCTGGCAGCGGTCGAGGGTGAAACCCACGGCACCGATGCGGATGCAGGCGATTACCTGAACCCCGAAGCGGCGGATGGTGACGGCGACAACGAAGCCTGATCGCTGACCGGCTGACGGGGTAAACTGCTCCGTCGATATGATTGAAAACGCCCCGTCGAGGTTCGTCCCCGGCGGGGCTTTTTCATAAGCGGCGCTTGCCCGCGGCAAGTGTTTTACATGGATTTTAACTTCTTGCCGTTAGTCCCCGGCCATCGCAACGCGCGTTGAAGGTAAGGGGGCAATGGGGGCAAGGCAGGAAGCGGTGCTGAACCGCGACGAATTGCTGCTTGCCCGCAGGCTGGGCGATTATGCCGCGCATGCGCCGGTCGCCGCGATGTTGAGCGGCCTTTCCGCCATGATCGCCTGTGCCATCGCCCCGCGCGAATTAATGGCCATCTGGCACGCGCTGTGCGGCATCTGGCTGCTTGCCATCGGGGCGGTCAGCACCTTGCGCGTGTGGCATGCCGGCAGGATAGAGCCGGACACGATCGATTTCGGCTATATACGGCGGCAGGCCCGCAAGGCCGAGGTGCTCGCCTATGCCGATGCGGCGTTATGGGCACTGGGCCTGTCTTTCATCGCCTCGATGCTCGACCCGTCGACCCGCGTGACGGTCAACATACTGATCACCGGCATGCTGGCGACGGCGGCAATCCGCTTGCGGTCCATGCCGCGTATCGGCATCGCGCTGACCGTGGCCTTTGTCGCGGGCGGGGTCGGGTCCACCCTGTTGCGCGGCGATCCGGTCGATTTCGTCAATGTGCCGGTCATGCTCTTTTATGCGACGGTCGTGCTCTATTGCTTCCGCGCCGATGCGGCGGCCTATGAAGCGCGCTTCAATGCCGAATTCGCCGTGTCGGAAAGCGCCGAGACGATCCGCTTGCTGCTCCACGATTACGAAGCGCAGAGCGCGGACTGGCTGTGGCGTGTCGATCATTCGGGCTGCCTCGTCGGCGTGTGCGACCGCTTTGGCGAGGCGGCCTCGATGCCGCGGCCCGAACTGGAAGGGAAGGAACTGGTCAGCCTGTTCCGCCACGGCCCCGCGCGCGAGCATTTGTCGCACCGGCTGCTGCGGCGCGAACCGTTCCGCGATCTGACGCTGGAACTGGTCACCCGCGACGACGATCCGCTGGGCGGGCGCTGGTGGATGCTGTCTGCCTCTCCGCGCGAGGATGGCACGATCCGCGGTGTCGCCCGCGATGTCACCGCCACGCGCCGCACCGAACAGCGCGTCGCATATATGGCGCATCACGACGGCCTGACCGGCCTTGCCAACCGCTTTCTGTTTGGCGAGACGCTGGCCGGACAGCTGGCCCGCCAGCGCAAGGGCGACAGCTGCGCGCTGCTTTACCTCGACCTCGACCATTTCAAGACGATCAACGACACGCTTGGCCACAGCTGCGGCGATTTGCTGCTGACCGAAGCGGCGCGGCGCATTACCAGCAAGGTCAAGGGGCACGATCTGGTCGCGCGGCTTGGCGGCGACGAATTCGCCGTCTTGCTGACCCGTTTCCGCGATGCGGAAGAAGCGCTGGCCGTGGCCGACCGCATCGTCGCGGCCATCACCGAACCCTTCCGGATCGAGGGGCAAAAGCTGCATATCTCGACCAGCGTGGGGGTTGCGTTCCATAAGGGGCAGGGCGGTAATTCCGACGATCTGCTGCGGCAGGCCGATCTGGCGCTCTATGCCGCCAAGGCGCGCGGACGCGCCTGTTTCGCGCAGTTCGAGCCGTGGATGGAAGACCGCGAGCGGGAGCGGGCCGCGCTGGAAGCCGATTTGCGCGATGCGATCAAGCAGGGCCAGTTCGCGCTGCATTTCCAGCCGCTCGTCAATATCGATACGGGCGAGGTGGCCGGGTTCGAGGCGCTGGTCCGGTGGGAGCATCCCACCATGGGCGTCGTCATGCCGGGCGAATTCATCCCGATTGCCGAGGATACCGGCCTGATCGTGCCGCTGGGCGAATGGATCATGCGCAATGCCATCGCACAGGCGGCCCGCTGGGCCGGCGGGCAGCGCGTGGCGATCAACCTGTCCCCCATCCAGATGCGCAGCCCGCGCCTGATGTCGCAACTGGTGACCGCGATCGCCCATACCGGCATCGATCCCGCGCGGATCGAGCTGGAGATTACGGAAAACGTGCTGATGCAGGAGTCCGAGGCGAATGTCGCCTTGCTGCACAAATTGCGCGAACTGGGCGTGCGCATCTCGCTCGACGATTTCGGGACGGGCTATTCGTCGCTCAACTATCTACGCAGCTTTCCGTTCGACAAGATCAAGATCGACAAATGCTTCGTCGCCGATCTGGAAAAGCGCGAGGATTGTCAGGCGATCATCCGCGCGGTTACCTCGCTGGCGGGCACTTTGGGCATGGACACGGTGGCCGAAGGCGTGGAGCGCGAGGAACAGCTGGAATGGCTGCGCGCGGCAGGCTGCACCGAGGTGCAGGGCTATTAC
Organism: Croceicoccus sp. Ery5; assembly: GCF_020985325.1. Lineage (NCBI taxonomy): Bacteria > Pseudomonadati > Pseudomonadota > Alphaproteobacteria > Sphingomonadales > Erythrobacteraceae > Croceicoccus > Croceicoccus sp. Ery5. Next base: position 3,378,928 of record NZ_CP087587.1, on the reverse strand, counting down.
ATATCCTATCCGTTCAATGTCGAGGAACTGAGCGACGGCCGCCCGTTCGACAGCGAATGCGAACGCTGGCGCGCCTCGATCCGCCGCCTTCCCAGCGCCGCCTGATCGTAAGGCCCGGCATAGGGTAAGGGCTTCGTGCGGCCCGTAAAATCCAAGTTCGGGGAAATCGCCCGATTTTGCAGTTGTCGGTTTCGCGCCCGCTTCCTAGAAGATGCATATGGCCGATACGCTTACCATCACTTTCGCCCAACATAACCAGCGTGTCGGCGATATCGCCGGCAATGCCAAAGCCATGCTGGCCGCGCGTGAACGCGCCAAGGCGGCGGGCGCAGACCTGATCGTGTTCCCCGAAATGCACCTCATCGGCTATCCGCCAGAGGATCTGGTGCTGAAACCGGCATTGATAGAGCGTGCGGCGGCGGAACTGGACCGGCTTGCCAAGGCAACGGACGAGGACGGGCCCGGCATGCTGGTCGGCAGCGTGTTCGTGCGCGACGGGGCGCTGCATAACGGGGTGGCGCTGCTGGATGGCGGGCGCATCACGGCGACGCGTTTCAAACACGAACTTCCCAATTACGGCACGTTCGACGAACAGCGCCTGTTCACCCCCGGCGATCTGCCCGATCCGGTGCTGTTCCGCGGCGCGATGCTGGGCCTGCCCATCTGCGAGGATATCTGGCACCCCGATGTGTGCCGCCATCTGGCCGATATGGGCGCGCAGATCCTGATCTGCATCAACGGCAGCCCCTATGAAATCGACAAGGACGTGCTGCGCATCGACGGCGTGGCCAAGCGGCGCGCGATCGATACGGGCCTGCCACTGGCCTATCTGAACCGCGTGGGCGGACAGGACGAGCTGGCGTTCGACGGGGCGAGTTTCGTCATCAACGCCGATGGCACGCTGGCCGCGCAAATGCCCGATTGGGAAGAGGTCGAGATTTCGACCCGCTGGGTAAAGGGGCGCGATGGCTGGTCCTGCGTGCCGGGCGCGTTGCATAGGCTAGCCGACCATCCCGAAGATATTTACTGCGCCATGGTTACGGCATTACGCGATTATGTCGATGACAACGGCTTTCCCGGCGTGCTGCTGGGCCTGTCGGGCGGGATCGACAGCGCGCTATGCGCCGCCGTCGCGGTCGATGCGCTGGGTGCTGACCGCGTATGGAACGTGATGCTGCCCAGCCGCTTTACCAGTCAGGAAAGCCTGGACGACGCCGAAGCCTGCGCCAGGGCGCTGGGCTGCCGCCTGTCGACCATACCCATCCAGCCCGCGGTGGCCGGGTTCGACGCCATGCTGGAGGATGATTTCGCCGACACACAGGTCGACATCACCGAAGAGAATATCCAGTCGCGCATTCGCGGCGTGACATTGATGGCCCTGTCGAACAAGTTCGGCCACATGCTGGTGACGACCGGCAACAAGAGCGAGATGAGCGTCGGCTATGCCACGATCTATGGCGATATGGCGGGCGGCTATAACCCGCTGAAGGACGCCTATAAGACGACCGTGTTCGAACTGGCGAAATGGCGCAACCGCGCCAAGCCCAAGATCGGCAAGGGTCCGTTGGGCGAGGTGATCCCCCAGAACATCATCGACAAGCCGCCTAGCGCCGAGTTGCGCCCCGACCAGAAGGACAGCGATTCGCTGCCGCCCTATGACGTGCTGGACGGGATTCTCCACGGTCTGGTCGAACATGAAAAGAGCGTGGACCAGCTGGTCGCAGAGGGTTTCGAGCGCGAGACCGTGCGCCGGATCGAACGCCTGTTGCATCTGGCCGAATACAAGCGGCGGCAGGCGCCCCCCGGCGTGAAACTGGGCGCGCGCAATTTCGGGCGCGACCGGCGCTATCCCATCACGCACAGCTTCCGTTCGGGCTGAATGGCGCTATAGGGCTGGGCATGATCGTTACCCGCTTCGCTCCTTCGCCCACCGGCCATCTCCACGTCGGCAATATCCGCACGGCGCTGCATAATTTCCTGCTGGCCCACAAGGCCAGGGGGCAGGCAGGCGGGCGGTTCATGCTGCGTATCGACGATACCGATGCCGAACGCAGCCGCGAGGATTACGTCGACGCGATCCGCGCCGATCTGGCGTGGCTGGGCCTGAACCCCGATGGCGAGGAGAGGCAGTCGGCGCGGCTGGCGATCTATGACGCTGCCTTTGAACGGCTGAAATCGGCGGGGCGGGTCTATCGCTGTTATGAAACGGCGCAGGAACTGGATCTGAAGCGCAAGATCCTGCTGGGGCGCAAGTTGCCGCCGATATATGACCGCGCGGCACTGGCACTGACCGATGACGATCACGCGCGTTTCGCCGCCGATGGCGTGGCTCCGCACTGGCGGTTCAGGCTGGACCATGACGAGCCGATCGCATGGGATGACGGCGTGCGCGAAGCGCAGCATTTCGATGCGGCATCGATGTCCGATCCGGTCGTGCGCCGGGCCGACGGTTCGTGGCTTTATATGCTGCCCAGCTGTGTCGACGATATCGACATGGGCATCACCGATGTGCTGCGCGGAGAGGACCATGTCTCCAACACAGCCGTGCAAATCCAGATGTTTACCGCACTGAGCGCCACCCCGCCGCGCTTCGCGCACGAGGCTTTGCTGGTCGGTGCCGAGGGTAAGCTGTCCAAGCGGCTGGGATCGACGGGCGTGGCCGATTTCCGCGAACAGGGGCTGGAGCCGATGGCAGTGAATTCGCTGCTGGCGCGGATCGGCACGTCGCAACCGGTCGAAGCGCAGCATGACATGGCGGCGCTGGCGCAGGGGTTCGATCTGGCGACATTCGGCCGCGCCCCCGCCCGTTTCGACGATGCGGAATTGCTGCGCATCAATGCGCAGCTGGTGCATGCGATGGACTACGCCGATGTCGCAGGCCTGTTGCCAGAGGGGATGGACGAAGCAGCGTGGCTGACGATCCGGCCGAATCTGGAAAAAGTGACCGAAGCGCATGAATGGTGGACGGTCGTGACCGGCCCCGTCGCCGCGCCCGAATTATCGGCAGAGGATGCCGCATTCGCGCAGGCCGCTGCCGATGCGGCGCAGGCGCTGGACTGGAACGATGAAGCCGGCGCGTGGAAGGCGCTGACCAATGCGTTGAAACAGGCGACGGGCCGCAAGGGCAAGGCGCTGTTCCTGCCGCTGCGACTGGCGCTGACGGGCATGGACCACGGCCCCGACATGAACGCCCTGCTGCCCCTGATCGGTCAGGCCCGCACGGTGGAGAGATTGCGGGCGGCGGCATAGCGCCTGCCCGCCGGTCTTACTCGCCGGTGGGAAGCGGTTGCACCACGGGGCGCGATTCCAGCACGGGTTCGGCAGGTTCCGGTGCTTCTGGCGGAGCAGGCTGTTCGACCGATACGGCATCGGGGGTTTCGGTCTCGGCTTCGGGTTCGGCCTCGAACAGGCCTTCCGCCGCGGCTTCGGAACCGGCAGACCCGTCGATCAGCGTCGTGCTCTGCCGCACGAAATCGGTCTGTTCGGTGACGCCTGTGGGCGTGTCGCTGATCTCGATATCGCAGTTGAATTCAAGCCGCTCGCCAATCTCGCCCAGATCGGGGTTGTGATTGCCCTTCAGCGCCTCGATCTCTGCCGCGCGCTGCACCAGATACAGGTCGCGCTCCGCCGCATAGGGGTCGCCGCATTTGTCGCGTACCGATGCGATCTGCGCATCCTTGTCCACGCGGTCGTTTAGCGAATTGAGCGTGCCTGCGGGGATCACGTAATAGGGGCTGTTGAACGGCTTGCCGACAACGGTGGGCAGAAATGCCAGATCGACCGTCCGCCCGATCAGGTCGCGCACGGTGGTCGATCCGATCAGCGGCAGATAGAGATAGGGGCCGGGGCCGACGCCGTAATAGCCCAGCGTATTGGCAAGGCCATTGGGTTCGTATTCCATGCCGAACGGCTCTTTCGCGGCAACATCGAAAACCCCGCCAATCCCCAGCGTGGTGTTGATCGCGAACCGCCCCAGCGTTTTCAGCGCCTTGCCCGGTTTCAGCTGCAACAGATAATGCAGCGCGCTGACCGGTTCGCCCAGGTTCGACAGGAAATTATCCACCCCGTCGCGGACCGGTTCGGGGATACCGCTGCTATAGGCATCGGCGATCGGTTCGACGACGGCCATATCAACCTTGTCGACCACTTCGTAGCTGAGGGCATTGATCCGTTCGGCAGGGTCGCCCTTGGGCGCGCCGACTTCGCCCGAGACGATGATTTCGCCCCCGTCGGCCACATCGCCGCCGTCAGAAGGCGGGGTTTCGGGTTCGGTGGCGGCGGGCTGTCCGGCCGATGCCGCTTCTTCGGGAGAGGGGAGGGGCTGTTCGGCGTCCTGCCTAAAGGCAAAGCTCTTGCGTTCCAGCACGCGCAGCACATCGGACGGCAGCGGCGTCGCCACGGCCATCGCGGCGGGCGATCCGCCGTTCAGATTTTGGGCGAAACCCGCCTTGCCCGATACCGGCGCATTATCAGCAACACCGGCGCCGCCCATGACAAGCGCCGCCGCCAGACCCGAAATTACCATTCCACCTCACCTGATCCGGCCCGTACGGGGCCGCCCGTCTGTCGCAATTGCCCGATGTGTTCGGGGTAATCCCTCGCGGTAGCAGGATCGTATAAACCGCGAATGAACTCATGCGGTAATGCATAATTGACTGCTTTGTGCCCATGTCGCACGTAAGCATTTGTATTGAATAGTATTTATGTCACGCGGCGGCTTCCTCGGTCGCTTGCACCGCTTCCAGCAATTTCGCCTCGATCTCTTTCATCCGGCTTTTCGAATGGATCTTGTCGCCCAGAAGATCGGTGACATAGAACGTGTCGGCGGCCCGTTCGCCGTAATTGGTGACATGGGCCGACTGGATCATCAGCCGTTCTTCGAACAGGGCGCGGGCCAGACGGTTCAACAGGGCGGGGCGGTCGCGCGCGCTGACTTCTATCACCGTAAAGCGGTTCGATGCGTCATTGTCGAATTCGATGCGCGGGCGCACGATGAACGCATGGGCGCGCGGGCGCGGCATGGGGCGGGCGGCCAGTTCGGGCACCAGCTCGTTCCGGTGGGCCAGCGAATCCTCGATCGCCTGTTTCAGCCGGTTGATCTGGTGCTGTTCGTGAAACGGGCGGCCCAACGGGTCCTGAACCAGCAGATTATCGACCGCGACGCCATTGCGGCTGGTGTGGAAACGCGCGTCGATGATGTTTCCGCCCGCAAGGTGAATACCGCCCGCGATGCGGCTGAACAGGCCGGGGTGGTCGCCCACGATCACGGTGACCAGCGTCGCGCCGCGGTTTTCCGAATAGTGGCATTCGATCGACAGGCCGCGCTGCCCGTGCATCGCATCCATCTGGCGCAGATTGGGCACGATCACCTCGGGCGCCTCGGCAATCCAGTAACTGGACAGCATGGCGGCGCCCGCGCTGTCGACCAGACCGGCATCGTCGCCCAGCAGCTCCGCGACCTGCGCCTTTTTCGCTTCCACGCCTTTTTCGCGGCCCACGCTCTTGTGGCCAAGGCGGATGCGTTCTTCCGCCGCGAAGTAAAGGTCGGTCAAAAGCTGGCTTTTCCAGCTGTTCCACACCCCCGGCCCGACCGCGCCGATATCCACCACGGTCAGCACCAAAAGCAGGCGCAACCGTTCGAGCGATTGTACCTCTGCCACGAAATCGGCGATGGTCTTGGGATCGGCCAGATCGCGCTTGAACGCGGTCGCGCTCATCAACAGATGCTGGCGCACCAGCCATGAGACGAGCTCGGTCTCCTCGTCCTCCAGCCCCAGACGCGGGCCGACTTTCAGCGCATCCTCGGCCCCCAGCACCGAATGGTCGCCGCCGCGTCCCTTGGCGATATCGTGCATCAGCACCGCGACATAGAGCGCGCGGCGATGCTTGATCTTGCCGATAATCTCGGTCGCGGTGGGGCGGCTTTCGGCGCTTTCGCCCGATTCGATGCGGGCCAGCGCGCCGATGGCGCGGATCGTGTGTTCGTCCACCGTGTAGTGGTGATACATGTCGAACTGCATCTGCGCGACCACGCGGCCGAATTCGGGCATGATGCGGCCGAACACGCTGGCCTCGTTCATCCAGCGCAGGGCCAGCTCGGGATTGTCGCGGCTGGTGAGCAGGTCGAGGAACAGGGCATTGGCGCGCTTGTCGCGGCGGATCTTGTTGTCGATCAGCCCCGAATCGCGGTCGGCCAGCCGCATGGCATTGGGATGGACCTCGACCCCTTCGGCATTGGCGAGGGTGAATATCTCGACCAGCCGGACAGGGTCCTGCTGAAAGAAATCGTCGGTTGGCACATTGATGCGGCCGCCCGCTATCTCGAACCCGTGCACATGGCGCGTGCGTTCGCGCAGCCGTGTCATCAGGCTGGGGCGTTTCGATTTGGCGAATTGCTCGTCCAGCTGGGCAAGGAACACGCCGGTCAGGCTGCCCACGCGCTTCACCTGCAGGAAATAGAACCGCATGAACCGCTCGACCGCGCTCTTGCCGGGGCGGTCGACGAAATTCATCCGGGCAGACACTTCGCGCTGCAGGTCGAAGGTCAGCCGGTCTTCCTCGCGCCCCGTGATCGTGTGCAAATGGCAGCGCACCGCCCAGAAGAAATTCTCGGCACGGCGGAACGCGCGATATTCGGCGCGGGTCAGCAATCCGGCATCGACCAGTTCGGATGCGGTGCGCACCTTATGGATATATTTGCCGATCCAGTACAGCGTGTGCAGGTCGCGCAGGCCGCCCTTGCCCTCTTTCACATTGGGTTCGACGACATAGCGCGAATCGCCCATGCGCTTGTGGCGCTCTTCGCGCTCCAGCAGCTTTTCGGCGACGAACTGCTTTTCCGATCCCGCGACGACTTCGCTCCAGAACCGTTCGCTCGCCCGTTCGTAGAGCGCCTGATCGCCCCACAGGAACCGCCCTTCCAGCAGGGCGGTGCGGATGGTCAAATCCTGCTTCGCCATCTTGACCATATCGTCGAGGCTGCGGCTGGAGTGGCCGACTTTCAGGCCCAGATCCCACAGGAAATAGAGGATCGCCTCGATCACCTGTTCGCACCATGGCGTGTTCTTGATCGGCGTGATGAAGGCGATGTCGACATCGGATTGCGGCGCCATCTCGCCCCGTCCGTACCCGCCGACGGCCAGCAATGTCAGATGCTCGCCCGCGCTGCGGTTGGCGGCGGGATAGACATGGGTGATGACATGATCGTGGATCACGCGGATCAGCTGGTCGACCAGGAACGACTGCGCCGCCGCCATCTTGTGCCCTGCCGACGGCTCGGCCTCCAGCCGCGCGGCGATCTCCTTGCGGCCGCCCGCCAATGCGTCCTTTAACAATGCGACGATCTTGGGCCGCTTTACCTTGCCGCCCGCATCCTCGATCGCGGCATCCACGGCGGCGGACAGTTTCCTCCGGTCGATGATGGCGCGCTGGTTGGGAATGCGGGGCTGGCTCATGCAAATCCGTCGATTGGGGGCGGGCCGTGCGGCCCATTGCCTGACATATTGGCCGCACTAGCGCGTTTTCCAAGCCGGGGCCAATCTGCAGATGCCCGTCTGCACAGGCAAGCGCGGCAGCGCACTCTTTCATAGGGCTGCGCCATGTGCCAAAGAGCGCGCGCCGCGGGACACCAGCATCGCCCGTGCGCCAAATGGAGAAATGCGAGTGTCGCTCGAACTGGCCGCCGCGGCGGCGAATGCGCCGATTTACTGGGAAAACCTGGGTCTGCGCCCGGGAATCGACCTCGGCTTCTTTACGCTGCGCTGGTATTCGCTGGCCTATCTGGCGGGCATTGCGCTGGGCTATTTCCATCTGACGCGCATGATCAAATCCCCCGGCGCGCCGCTGGCGCAGCGCCATGCCGAGGATCTGTTCTTCTGGTGTACGCTGGGCATCATTTTTGGCGGGCGGCTGGGCTATGCCACATTTTACGAACCGTCGCTGTGGGGCGATCCGATGGCTTTACTGTCCGTCTGGAACGGGGGGATGAGCTTTCATGGCGGGCTGATCGGCACGGTGCTGGCGATCGTGTGGGTATCGTATCGCGGCAAACTCAACTTTATGCGCGTGGCCGATTATATCGCGGTGAACGTGCCCTTCGGCCTGCTGTTCGGACGACTGGCGAATTTCGTGAACGGTGAATTATGGGGCCGCGCCGCGGGGCCGGACGTGCCGTGGGCCATGGTGTTCCCGCATGGCGGTCCGGTCGCGCGCCATCCCAGCCAGCTTTACGAGGCGCTGCTGGAAGGCCTGGTACTGGGCGTGGTGCTGCTGTGCCTGTTCTGGCTGACGAGGGCGCGCTGGCGCACCGGCCTTTTGGTGGGTGTTTTCACGCTGGGATACGGGCTGTCGCGCTTTACGGTCGAATTTTTCCGAGAGCCTGACCAGCAACTGGCCGAATTCGCGGTGCGCACCGGATTTTCGATGGGCCAGTGGCTGACCATGCCGATGATCCTGATCGGGCTGGCCCTGATCGTCACCGCGCTGATCCGCCCCCCGCAGGGAGCGTCCGCCCGCGTCGCATCGGCGTGACGGCGGACGGCGTGGACAGGCCCGACGCAAGCCTGACCGACCGGTTCGCGCGGACCATCGCCCATCTTGGGCCGATTCCGCTGGCGCAATATATGTCCGAGGCGAATGCGCATTATTACGCGCACCGCGATCCGCTGGGCGTGGCGGGCGATTTCATCACCGCGCCCGAAATCAGCCAGATGTTCGGCGAGATGCTGGGCGGCTGGCTGGCCGATATCGCGTTGCGGGCGGGCGCGGCAAATGGCTGTTATGTCGAACTGGGGCCGGGGCGGGGCACTCTGGCCCGCGATGCGCTGCGCGTGATGAAGGGCGCGGGCCTGACGCCGCCCGTGCATCTGGTCGAAGGGTCGCCTGTTCTGCGCAAGGCGCAGGGCGAGCTGCTGGCCGGATATTCCCCCGCATTCCACGACAGCGTGGACAGCCTGCCCGAAGACCGGCCGCTGCTGATTCTCGCCAATGAATTTTTCGATGCGCTGCCGGTGCGCCAGCTGATCCGGACGGGCGAAGGCTGGCGCGAAATGGTGGTGGGGATGGCAGGCGAACGGTTCGTGCCCGTACCCGGCGACCGCCCGATGGATGCGGCGGTGCCCGATGCCCGCCGCGATGCGCCCGAACACACGATCATAGAGGTATGCCCCGCCGCCAGTGCCATCATGCGCGAACTGGCGGGCCGGATCGCGAAGCAGGGGGGCGCGATGCTGGCGGTGGATTACGGGCATTTGCAATCCTTCACCGGCTCCAGCCTGCAGGCCGTGCGTGCGCACCGCAAGACCGACCCGTTTACCGATCCGGGCGAGGCGGATCTGACGGCGCATGTCGATTTCGCGGCCTTGGCGCAGGCGGCGCAAATGGCCGGATGCCGGATCGACGGCATGGGAACGCAGGGCGAATTCCTGCTGGCGCTGGGCATTGCGCATCGCGCGGCGGCGCTGGCGCGGGCCAATGCGAATGCCGCGAAACCGGTGGGCGAGGCGCTGGACCGGCTGGTCTCACCCCAGCGGATGGGGACGCTTTTCAAGGTTCTGGCGCTGGCCGCACACGACTGGCCGCAAGGGGCCGGCTTCGCGCCTGCGGTACAATAGCGCAAAATCGCTGTTGGAAAATGACGACATCGTGTCTATGGGGTGCGCGGACCGAGGTTTGCCGCGGCCCTGCTTTTCGTGGATTCTTCGCGAAACGGGACGCGGTCGGACGGGACATTCGTAGCGAAGCGGCGGGGCGCATCCTGTGTTCCGCGCAGTCAGTTCAGGGATTTGGCATGGCAGACGCGACCATCGACACCACAGGGACCGTCGAGGGTACCAGCGAAGGCGAGACCACAGTTCGCCGCCGCGACTTTATCGAGATTGCGGCCGTCAGCGCTGCGGGCGTGGGCGGTCTTGCGGTGCTGTATCCGCTGATCAGCCAGATGGCCCCGTCCAAGGACGTGCTGGCCGAATCCACGACCGAGATCGATCTTTCCGCGATCGAGCGCGGGCAGGCGATCAAGGCCGTGTTCCGCAAGCAGCCGGTGTTCGTGCGCAACCTGACCGACAAGGAAATCGCCGAGGCCGACGCCGTGCCGGTTTCGTCGCTGCGCGATCCGCAAACGCTGGAAGAGCGGACCAAGGAAGGCAAGACCAACTGGCTGATCACCATGGGCGTTTGCACCCATCTGGGCTGCGTGCCGCTGGGCGCTGCCGAAGGTGAGAATCGCGGCGAGTTCGGCGGCTATTTCTGCCCCTGCCACGGTTCGCACTACGACACCGCCGCGCGCATCCGCAAAGGGCCTGCGCCGCTCAATCTGGAAGTGCCGGAATATGAATTCACTTCCGACACCACCGTGGTTCTGGGCTGAGGATAGAGTACGATGAGCTTCCCCTGGGCAAAGCATTACGAGCCGAAGAACCCCGTGATGAAGTGGGTCGACGAGCGCATGCCGCTCCCCCGCCTCGTCTATAACGCGATCGGCGCGGGCTATCCGGTGCCGCGCAACCTCAACTATTTCTGGAACTTCGGCGTTCTGGCCGGTTTCTGCCTGATGCTGCAGATCGTGACCGGCGTGATCCTGGCCATGCATTACGCGCCCAACGCGCTGGTGGCCTTCGATTCGACCGAACACATCATGCGCGACGTCAACTGGGGCTGGATGCTGCGCTATGCGCACGCCAACGGCGCCAGCTTCTTCTTCGTCGTGGTCTATATCCACATCTTCCGCGGCTTCTTCTTCAGCAGCTACAAGGCTCCTCGCGAGATGATCTGGCTGCTGGGCGTGGTCATTTTCCTGCTGATGATGGCGACTGCCTTCATGGGCTATGTGCTTCCCTGGGGGCAGATGAGCTTTTGGGGCGCCAAGGTGATTACCGGCCTGTTCGGCGCGATCCCCGTGGTGGGCGAGCCGCTGCAGATCTGGCTGCTGGGCGGTTTCGCGCCCGACAATGCCGCGCTGAACCGCTTCTTCTCGCTGCACTTCCTGCTGCCCTTCGTGATCGCGGGTGTCGTCATCCTGCATATCTGGGCGCTGCATATCCCGGGTTCGTCGAACCCCACCGGCGTCGAGGTGAAGCAGGAATCGGACACGGTTCCGTTCCACCCGTATTACACGGCGAAGGACGGTTTCGGGCTGGGCGTGTTTCTGGTGCTCTACACGTTGTTCGTGTTCTTCATGCCGAACTCGCTGGGCCATCCGGATAACTATATTCCGGCCAACCCGCTTTCGACGCCCGCGCATATCGTTCCCGAATGGTATTTCTGGCCGTTCTACGCGATCCTGCGCGCCTTTACCCAGGACTTCCTGTTCATTCCGGCCAAGCTGATGGGCGTGATCGCGATGTTCGCCGCCATCCTCGTCTGGTTCTTCCTGCCGTGGCTGGACCGTTCGCCGGTGCGTTCGGGCCTGTATCGCCCGCTGTTCAAGAAGTTCTTCTGGTTCGGCCTGATCCCCGCAATGCTGGTGCTCTTCTATTGCGGCGGTGCGCCGGCGGAAGAACCCTATGTCATGATGAGCCAGATCGCGGCGCTGTATTATTTCGCCCACTTCCTCATCATCCTGCCGCTGGTCTCCTCGTTCGAGACGCCCAAGCCGCTGCCCGGTTCGATTACCGAAGCAGTTCTGGGCAAAGACCAGACCGCGGCTTCGGCCTGAGACTGACGAGACAAGAGAAAGACGCGTAAAGATGGCACGCCTTATTTCAATTTTCGTCGGCCTCGGCTTTGTCGTGGTGCTGGTTTATACCTTCCTCGTGGGGGCCTATACCTGGGCGACCGATGACACGCCGCCGACGGCAGAGCACGAGTTCCACCTGCACACTCGCGATGCGCATCTGCAAAGCGCGGGCTGGACCGGCACGTTCGACGTGCAACAGGTGCAGCGCGGCTATCAGGTGTACAAGGAAGTGTGCTCGGCCTGTCACTCGCTGCGCCACGTTGCCTTCCGCAATCTGGCAGAGCTGGGCTATTCCGAAGCCGAGGTGAAGGCCGAAGCCGCCGCATGGCAGGTTCCGGGCATCGATCCCAACACGGGTGAGGCAAACATGCGTCCGGCGCTGCCGACCGATGCATTCCCCTCGCCCTATCCGAACGCGGTTGCGGCTGCTGCTGCCAACAACAACGCGATCCCGCCTGATCTTTCGCTGATCACCAAGGCGCGTCACGATGGCGGCAATTATGTTTACTCGCTGCTGACCGGCTATGCCGATGCGGACAGCTATGAACATGACGGCAAGGTTCTGAAGGAGGAATTCCCCGACTTCTCGACCCCGACCGGGCTGCATTTCAACCCCTATTTCCCCAACCTCAACCTCGCCATGGCGCCGCCGCTGACCACCGATGGTCAGGTGACCTATGCCGACGGGACCGAGGCGAGTGTCGACCAGATGGCGAAGGACGTTGCCGCGTTCCTGGTCTGGACGGCGGAACCCACGCTGCAAAAACGCCACCAGACGGGCTTCCCCGTGGTGCTGTTCCTGATCTTCGCCACCGTGCTGGGCTTCCTTGCCTATCGCAATGTGTGGCGGAACGTGAAGCACTAAGGCGTCACGCAAGGGCACATGAAAAGGGCCGCCGGTTCATCCCGTGCGGCCCGTTTTCCATTCGTACGAATTTCGTCTTAAACGCCGATTTTGCTGCGATCTGCGATTGACGAAGACCCCTGCAAAATGGCAAGCACCGCGGCGCCGATGAGGCATCGAGCGGGCGGGTATAGCATAGTGGTAATGCTCTAGCCTTCCAAGCTAGCTAGAGGGGTTCGATTCCCCTTACCCGCTCCAGCTCTGCCGAGACTCTTCAAGCCCATATTTTCAGAGCGACAATCCCAACCGATAGGTTTGGTTAGCATTTTGGGCGAACAGGGCGTGTCGTTCTGTTTGGGAGAATTGCCGGGTGATGGTGTCGTAGGCATTGAAGTGTGCCTGGAAGCTGTCGAAGAGCTTGTCGGTGGGGAAGTTGCTGGCGAACATGGCGCGGTTTGTGCCGAATATTTCGATGGTTTCCAGCACATAGGGGCGGACGAGATCGGTGGTCCAGGGGCGATAGGTAAAGCCCATGCCCGAGATTTTGACCGCGACATTGGGAAGAGCGGCAAGGGCCTGCATGCCCTTGCGCCAGATATCCCATCCCTCGGGATCGGAGGGGATTGCCATGCCGGTATGGTTGACGATCACCTGCACGTCGGGATGGCGCGCGATCAGCGCGGCCATATGCGCCATTTGCCCGGGATAGAGCTGCAGGTCGAAGCTGAGCCCATGGCGGGCCAGCAGCGCAAAGCCGCGTTCCCATGCGGGCAGCAGGGTCAGATCCTCTCCGCCATAGCTGCGCGCGGGATCGGGGTGCCAGTTGATGATGTGGCGGATGCCGCGGACATTGGGGTGGGCGGCGTGCCGTTCCAGCAGGCCTTCCACCCCGTCCTCGTGCAATGCGGCAAAGGCGACGATGCCGCTGGGCAGGCCGCGCGCGTCGGCCATGGCCTGCAGCCATTGCGTTTCCTTCAGCGCATCGTCCGCATGCGCGCCGGCATCGATATGCACGATGCCCCGCACGTCCCAGCCCTGCCCGTCATCCTGCCCCCCATTCTGGCCGTCGTCCTGGCCACTCGCATCCGCCAGATAGGCATCGAGCGGATAATCGACAGCGATCGGTTCGACGCTGCCATTGGGATTATCCGTATCGAAGGGCGGCGTCAGCCACGGATAGCGGATATGCGACAGGTCCCACAGATGGACATGCGGATCGACCAGAACGGGCCGGGATGCGGGGCGTTGGGACATGCGTTACGGGCTCCGGGTCAGAAGGTGGTGCGCCCGCCCGATGTGTCGAAGGTCGACGCGGTGGTAAAGCTGCACTCCTCGCTGGCCATGAAGCAGACCATGGCGGCGCTTTCGGCAACCTCGCCCAGACGGCCCATCGGGATCTTGGAACGCATGTAATCGACCTGGCTTTGCGGCAGCTGCGCCAGGATCGGGCTTTCGAAGGTGGCAGGGGTCAGCGCATTGGCGATCACGCCCTGTCCGGCCAGTTCCTTGCCCAGCGACTTGGTCAGGCCGATCACCGCCGCCTTCGACGCGGAATAGGCGCTGGCGTTGGGATTGCCTTCCTTGCCCGCGACCGATGCCACATTGACGATCCGGCCATAGCCGTTCGCCAGCATCATCGGCACCAGCGCGCGGTTGCAATAGAACAGCCCGTTCACATTGATGTCGAACACGCGCAGCCAGCTGTCGACCGGATATTCATGCACCGGCGCGGTCGCGCCCGTGATGCCCGCCGAACAGACCAGAATATCGACCCGCCCCAGCGCCGCATGGCTGGCCGCGGCGGCCGCGGCCACCTGAGCGGCGTCCGACACGTCAAGCGTTTGCGTATCGTGCGCGCCGGTCTCGGCCTTTGCGGCGGCCAGCGCATCCGCGCCGATGTCCCACAGCGCCACGCGGCCGCCTTCGGCCACGATGCGCTGCGCGACGGCCTTGCCAAGGCCCGAGGCGCCGCCGGTTACGACGGCGCAGCGCCCTTCGAAGCGTCCTGCAAAACCGCTCATGCCTGATGCGCCACAAAATCCTGGCGCTGGCGGCCCAGCTTTTCGATGCCCAGTTCGACGACGTCGCCCGCCTTCAGATACCAGGGCTCGGGCTGCTGGCCCATGCCTACGCCCGGGGGCGTGCCGGTGGTGATGATGTCGCCGGGCAGCAGCACCATGAACTGCGAGAGATAGGACACGATATGCGCCACGGTGAAGATCATGGTCGAGGTCGACCCGTCCTGCACGCGCTTGCCGTTGACTTCCAGCCACATCGACAGCTGCTGCGGATCGCCCACCTCGTCGGCGGTTACCATCCACGGGCCGACGGGGCCGAACGTGGGAAAGCCCTTGCCCTTGTCCCAGGTCGCGCCGCGCTCGGTCTGCCAGTGGCGTTCGGACACGTCGTTGATCACGCAATAGCCCGCCACGTAATCCAGCGCATCCGCCTCGGACACATAGGACGCCTCGGTCCCGATCACGATGCCCAGCTCGACTTCCCAGTCGGTCTTCTTCGAATCCTTCGGGATCGTCACCGGATCGTTCGGACCCTGGATGCAGCTGACCCATTTCTGGAACACCACCGGCTCTTCGGGGATCGGCAGGTTCGATTCGGCGGCATGGTCGGCATAGTTGAGGCCGATCGCCACGAACTGGCGCGTACCGGCGACGCAGGGGCCATAGCGCACATCGCCTTCGACCAGCGGCAGCGAGGCCGGATCGATCGCGGCCAGCTTTGCCAGCGCACCGGCGCCCAGCGCGTCGGGGCCGATATCGGCCACATGGGCCGACAGGTCGCGGATCTTGCCGTCCGCGTCGATCACGCCGGGCTTTTCGGCGCCGGGATTGCCGTATCTGCACAGTTTCATGGGAATGGGTCCTCGTTCAAATATCAGTCGTTCGGCCGGTCAGTCGTTGGGCCGGTCAGTCGTTGGGAAACGGCCGGTGCAGCGCGATCTCGGGGTTGAGCGTCACGCCAAAGCCCGGCTGGTCAAGCTCGCTGGCGCGGATGCGCCCGTTCACCGGCACCGGCTCGCCCAGCAATTGCGGCGCGAACATCGGCACCACCTCGCTTGGCCCGGGATGCATCATCAGGAACTCGGCAAAGGGCGAGTTGTGGCGCGTGATGACGAAGTGATAGCTGTAAACGCTCGACCCGTGCGGCACCATCATCACGCCGCGGCTGTCGGCATAGTTCGCGATCTTGATCAGCTCGGTCACGCCGCCGCACCAGCCCACATCGGGCTGGATGATGTCGCAGCAGTCCATGTCCATCAGCATGCGGAAGCCCCAGCGCGTCGCCTCGTGCTCGCCCGTGGTCACCAGCAGTCCCTTGGGCGCGTTCTTCTTCAGCGCGGCATAGCCCCAGTAATCGTCGGGGCTCAGTGCCTCCTCGATCCACTTCAGCCCGCATTCGTCCCACGCCCGGTGCGCCAGACGCGTCGCGTAATCGATGTCGAGCGACATCCAGCAATCGTACATCAGCCAGAAATCGTCGCCGCACTTGCTGCGCATGTCGGCCAGAAGGGCGATGTTCTTCTCCATCCCCTCCAGCCCTTCGGCAGGGCCGTGGTGCAGCGGCAGCTTGCCGCCGATAAAGCCCATGTCCTTGGCCAGATCGGGCCGCGCGCCGGTGGCATAGAACTGCAATTCGTCGCGCACCGCGCCGCCCAGCATGTGATACACCGGCTCGCCGCGCAGCTTGCCCAGCAAATCCCAGATCGCAAGGTCCACGCCCGAGATGGCGTTCACCACCAGCCCCTTGCGCCCGTAATACTGGCTCGAGAAATACATCTGGTCCCAGATCTTCTCGTATTCCGCAGGGCTGCGGCCGATCAGGAAACGCGACAGATGCTTCTCGACGATAAAACACGCAGGCTCGCCGCCCGTCGTCACCGCAAAACCGATCGTCCCGTCCTCGGCCTCAAGCTCCACCACCAACGTGCCCAGCACATTGATCCCGAAACTCTGCCGCGACTGCCGATATTCCGGATAACGCGACATCGGCGTCGCAATATGATCGTCGATCCAGTGACCAGCACCCTGGTCATGATAATCCGCACCAGCACCGCGCGCCACATACGCGCGAACGTGTTTGATCTTCGGTAGCATCAGGCCTCCTCTTTGCCGGCAGCTATGATCGCAATAGTTCCACTTTGCAAGATACCCTTCCATATAATGGGATTTATTGCTAGCGGTCCGGCGGTGCGAAACGCTGCCCGAAAAGGCTGGGTGGTGCGTTGAACGCAAGGATAAATGTCGCCGCCTGATGCGGTGCCCATAGGAAGGATGAGCGATGCTGCTTGAAGGAAAGAAGGTTCTGGTCACCGGCGCGTCGACAGGCATCGGCCGCGCGGTCGCCATCGGTTGCGCGCAGCATGGCGCGGATGTCGCGATCAATTATCGTTCGGACGACGAAGGCGCACAGGCCGCGCTGGCTGGCATCGAGGCCGCGGGCCGCAAGGGTATCGCGATCAAGGGCGATGTGGCCGATCCGGCAGCGGCAGGCGAATTTGTCGCCAAGTCGGTCGAGGCGTTGGGCGCGGTTGACGTATTCGTGAATAATGCGGGCATCTGCCCGTTCCATGCCTTCCTCGACATGCCGGTCGAAACGCTGGAGCGGACGATGAAAGTGAACCTGCACGGCGCCTATTTCATGGTGCAGGCTGCGGCCAATCAGATGGTAAGGCAGGGCAGGGGCGGTTCGATCATCGCCATGTCGTCGATCTCTGCATTGGTGGGCGGCGAATTCCAGACCCATTATACCCCGACCAAGGCGGGCGTGCTGTCACTGATGCAATCCACCGCGATTGCACTGGGCAAGCACAGGATCCGTTGCAACGCCCTGTTGCCCGGCACCATCCTGACCGAGATCAACAAGGACGATCTGGCCGATACGGAAAAGCGCGAATATATGGAATCGCGGGTGCCGCTGGGCCGGCTTGGCCAGCCCGAGGACATGGTCGGGCCAACGGTGTTCCTTGCATCCGGTCTGGCCGACTACGTCACCGGCGCGGCGCTGCTGGTGGACGGCGGCGCATTCGTGAACCTGCAATGACACGGCGCATCCGGCGGGCGGCGAGCGCACTCGACTATCGAGAACTGGCGCGGCGCAAGCTGCCGCCGTTCCTGTTCGAATATATCGACGGCGGCAGCTATGCCGAAGCGACGCTGCGCCGCAATGTCGACGATCTGGAACGGATCGCGCTGCGACAACGCGTGCTGAACGATGTGTCGTCGACCGATCTGTCGACCGCGATCTTCGGGCAGGATTACCGCCTGCCGGTCGGGCTGGCACCGGTCGGGCTGGCAGGCATGAATGCGCGGCGCGGCGAGGTTCAGGCCGCCCGCGCGGCCGAAGCGGCGGGCATACCCTTTTGCCTGTCGACCGTGTCCGCCTGCCCGCTGGACGAAGTGGCCGCAGCCGTGACCGGGCCGTTCTGGTTCCAGCTCTATATGATCCGCGACCGCGAATTCATGCGCGAACTGCTGCACAAGGCCAAGACGCTGGGTTGTTCGGCGCTGGTCTTTACCGTCGATATGCCGGTGCCCGGTTCGCGCTATCGCGATTACCATTCGGGTCTTGCCGGTGCACCGGGGATCATGGGCGCGATGCGCCGCGTGTGGCAGGGGGCAACCCATCCGTCATGGGCATGGGACGTCGGCATCCACGGCCGTCCGCACCAGCTGGGCAATGTCGCGCCAGTGCTGGGCAAGAACACGGGGCTGGAGGATTTCTTTGCGTGGATGCGCAATAATTTCGATCCCACCGTTTCGTGGAAGGATCTGGAATTCATCCGTGAAATCTGGGACGGGCCGGTGATCATCAAGGGCATTCTGGACAAGCAGGATGCGCTGGCCGCGGCGGGAATCGGTGCCGACGGGATCGTGGTGTCGAACCATGGCGGGCGGCAACTGGATGGCGTGCCTTCCACCGCGCATGCCTTGCCGCCTATTGCCGAGGCCGTGGGCGACCGGATGAAAGTGCTGGTCGATGGCGGGGTGCGGTCTGGCCTTGATGTCGTGCGCATGATGGCGCTGGGCGCGGATTTCGTATTGCTGGGCCGGATGTGGGTCTATGCGCTGTCGGCTGCGGGCGAAAAAGGCGTGGCCCATGTGCTGCAACTGATCGAGGCGGAGATGCGCGTCGCCATGGCGCTGACGGGCGTGACCCGCGTGGCGGATTTCAGCGGGGACATGCTGGTCCGCCCCTAGGACGCTGAGCGTTGGGCATACGAAAAGGCGAAAAGGCCAAAAGGCGAAAAGGCCGGCTCCCGCGCATGCAGGGGCCGGCCTTTTTCACGGCTAGCGACGATGTCAGACGATATTATTCCTGCCCCACAGCTGGTCATAGCGCCAGCCGGTCAGATCCTCGACCAGAACCTTGGTCTCCGCGTCGATCGGCGCGGCATCGGGGTCCTGTTTGAACCGGTCGATCTGCGCCATCAGCTGGTCATGCGTCTGCGAATTCAGCTTGAAACGGGTAGAGACGAATACGCCGAAAATCAGCATGCCCACCGTGCCGATGCCCAGCACCAGCGCCAGCGTGTTGATCGCCTGCTCGCTCTGCACCTTGGCGGCGGATTCGAAACCGCCCCAGCTCATGATCGCGGTCACGGCGGCGACGGCGGCCGACTGGGTCAGCTTGCGCACAAAGGTCATCACGCCCGCAAAGGCCCCCTCGCGGCGGCGGCCCGTCACGGCTTCGTCCACATCGGCCATATAGTTATAGGTGGCCCAGGGGATATAGTTGAGCGCGCCGCGGCCAAGGCCCGCGAACACGATCGGCACCCACAGCAGCAGATTGCCCGAACGCACGCCCGCCGACCACATCACCAGCAGCACGATCACGCCGATCGCAAAGCTGAGCGCCGCCAGCTGATAGGCGCGCGAGGGGGAGGAGCGCAGCGCCATATTGATCGCTATCATCACCGCCACGAACTGGACGATATACATGAAGCCCAGCAGCGAAGACGCGATCGAGATCGATCCGGCCAGCGCGAAGACCACGAAAAAGGTGAAGGCCGCGTTGAACACGTCCTGGCTGATATAGCCGCCCAGATACATGCCGAGATGCAGGCGGAACGCGCGGATCCGCAGGGTCGAGAACAGATTGCGGTACAGCGCCTTGAACGAAGCGGCGATGCTGGGCTTTTCTTCGGTCCCGCGCACCTGCATCACCTCTTCGGGCGGGCGTTCCCAGCTGCACAGATAGAGGAAAGCCGCCGTCACCATGAACAGGGCAGAGAACAGGATGCCCATGTAGAGGAACGTATCCGCGCTATCCTCTCCCAATGCCTCGATCAGCATGGCGGGAAGGAAACCGGCCAGAATCGCGCTGGCCTGCGCGAACAGGATGCGGATGCCGGCGAATTTCGCCTTGGACTTGTAATCCTTGGCCATTTCGGCGGCCAGCGTCTCGTAAGGAATGATTTCGAGCGCATAGACCAGCTCGAACAGCACATAGGTGACGAGGTAGTACCAGAAGCTCTGCCCCGAAACCCACATGATGGCAAAGCTGGGCAGCAAGGGAATCGCCGCCAGCAGGAACACGCGCCGCCTGCCGATCAGCCGGCCGATCTTCGTGCCCGCCAGCCCGTCGGAGAAATGGCCGATCAGCGGAGAGGCGATCGCGTCCAGCACGCGCGCCACGGTAAAGATCAGGCCCGCTTCCCACGCTTCCAGCCCGCAGAATGTGGTATAGAAGATCAGCACCCAGCCGCTGATCACCGCCATCGAGCCTGCGCCCAGAATGTCGTTCGACCCGTATGCCGCGTAATTATACCAGCGGATCGGGCGGGTGCCGGTGGGCGCGAAGCTGCCTAGCAGGGCCATGGGGGCGTATCCTCTCATCACCGGCCGGATGAGGGAATCCGGCCGGTGTTATGTTTGACTTAGATATAGCTGCGCAGGAACTCCGCGAGTGCGAGGACCGCGAGGCTCTGGCCATAGGGCATTGAGGTCAGGGCGATGTCCTTGTAGAACTGCAGATCGTCGCCCATCGCCGTGCCGAAGGACACTTGCTGCAGCTCGCCGTCGGCGTCGATATTGGCCAGCACGCCTTCGACGGCTTTCAGGCCGACCGCCTTGTATTCGGCAGGCAGATAGCCCTTACGCACCGACTTCAGAATGCCATAGGCGAAACCAGCGGTGGCCGATGCTTCCAGATAGCTCGACGGATCGGTGATCAGCGTGTGCCACAGCCCGCTTTCGTCCTGCGTTTCGGCCAGCGTCTTGACCTGCGCTGCCAGCGTGTCGATCAGGAATGTGCGAAAGGCCTCGCCTTCGGGCAGGTTCAGGATTTCAATGATCTCGGGGATCGCGATCGTTACCCAGCAATTGCCGCGCGCCCACAGCGCTTCGGCGAAATTGTGGCGACCGTTGAAGTTCCAGCCGTGGAACCACAGGCCGGTTTTCTTGTCGAACAGATATTTGATGTGGACGAGGAACTGGCGCTTGGCTTCCTCGATATAATGGGGGCGGTCCAGCAGCAGGCCGATCTTGGCCAGCGGCAGCACGCTCATCATCAGCGTGTCGTCCCACATCTCGCCCGGATTCTCGTCATTATAGACGATGTGCTGGAATCCGCCTTCCTCGACCTTGGGCAGGCCGTCGGGCGCCATCAGCCATTCGGCCCATGTGTCGAGATAGGGGATATAGCGCGGATCGGGCTCAAGCTCGTAAAGATAGGCCAGCGTGATGAACGGGGCCATCGTGTTGATGTTCTTGGTCGGCGTGCCCTCGGCAAACCGGTCCTCGAACCATTGCTTGATGATCGACAGGGCGGTTTCGTCGCCCGTCTGTTCGAAATAGCGCCACATGCCGAACAGGCCGACGCCGTGGGTCCATTCCCAGCCGGCCCAGCCCTTGGTGTCGATGATGCGTCCGTCTTCCAGATGCAGCAGGAATTCGCCCGTCTCGTCCTTGATATTGACGAGATTGTGCATCAGGCGCTTGATCGCATCGACAGTTTGGTCGCGCGGAATATTATGGTCAAGGGCGGCCAAGATCAGCTCCTCAGGGAAGTGTGAACATATGCGCGAGCGGCCACTCGCAAGGTTTGTTGTCAGGCTCGACGTCCATGATGTCGGCCATGTGGTCCCACCACCGGCGCATGACCGGATGGGCGGGGAGGGATTCGCGGGTATTGTCCGCCGTCAGCTTCAGCGTGGCGAACAATGCATTCGTCTGCGGGTCGAGGAAGATGTGATAGTCGCGGATGCCCGCGTCGTGCAGCAGCGCGGCCAGTTCGGGCCACAGATCGTCGTGGCGACGACGATATTCGTCGGCCATGCCCGGCTTTAGCTGCATCCTGAAGGCGTGCGTTTCCACCCTTCCATCTCCCGTCATTCATTATCCGTGACCCGTCTATGGACGAGTGTGTCCGGTTTGAAAAGCCATAATGTGGAACAGCGTTTCCTTATATAGAACAAAATTCATGATCCGGTGCAGGCTGCGTCCCAGTTTGCGCGCTCCTGCATCGCGGTTCCGCCCGCAGGCAGGGTGCGAAAGGCAAAGCTGGTGCTGCTGGTGAACACGTCCCCCGGCCGCAGCACGGTGGACGGAAAACCGGGGTGATGCGGGCTGTCGGGGAAATGCTGCGTTTCCACCGCGAAACCGTCGCCCTGTCGCAGCGTGAACCGGCTGCCGTCGCGCCGCAGTGCGGCACGTGTGCCATCGAACCCGTTGGCGGTGTAAAGCTGAAGCCCCGGCTGATCGCTGTGCACCACCATCATTCGCCCGCTGTCCGGGTCATAGGCGCAAAGGGCGGGGCCGCCATCGCTGTCCAGAACGAAATTATGGTCGAACCCGCGCGCGGCTGCGACAGGGGCATCGGTGGAACGCATGCGCGCGCCCAGCATGACCCATTGGCGCAGGTCCATCGGCGTGCCCGCCACCGGAGCCAGCGTGCCGTCGGGCAGGTTCCGTGCGTCCTGCGCGGTATAGCTGCGGGCGGCCAGACGCAGCCAGTGCCGGTCGATCGTCCCGCTGCCCGCGCCCGCCAGATTGAAGAACGCATGATGCGTCAGGTTGATCACCGTCGGCGCCGAACTGGTGGCGCGATAGTCGAGGCGCAGATCATTGTCCGGCCCCAGCGAGAAAACGACCTGCACCTCTACGCGGCCCGGAAAGCCGTTATCGCCGTCGGGGCTGTCAAGCGTTAGCCTTACGGCGCTGCGATCCGCCATGGGCACCGCCTCGGCATGCCACAGGCGCGAACCGAAGCCGTTCGCGCCGCCGGGACCGCCATGGGTGGTAACCCCCGCCGCATTGGCATCGAGCGGGTGGAACACGCCGTCGATCGTTACCCCGCCGCCGGATATCCGTCCGGCATAGCGCCCGATGATCGCCCCGAAATTGGGCCGGTCCAGCTGCGCGTCGAGATCGGGCAGCGCCAGCACGACATTATCGGTTTCGCCATTGCGGTCCGGCACCAGAACGCGGGTCACGATCCCGCCGAAATCGAGCAGGCTGACCTGCATGCCCTGCCCGTTGTCGAGCGTAAATTCATGCACTTCGCGCCCGTCGGGCAAGGTGCCATATTCGCGCTGCGTCACGCCTTGCGCCTGCGCCGATGGTGTCAGCGCGGTCACGAGAAGGAGCACGGCAAGCGCCTTCACGGCGTGTCTCCTTCACGGGTGAATTCGAACACCATCGTGCGGTGCGGGGGAAAGGCCAGTTCGACGCCCTTGCCGCGTGAAAGCGGGACCATGGCGGCCTGTTCCGCCCGGTCGGCGCGATTGTCGCCGTCGCCATCCTCGCCCGATGTCATGCGCCATTCGCCCGCATGCAGCATCGCGCCCAGCATGTCGGCGCGGATCGGCGCATCGGACAGATTATGCGCGATCACGCGGAAATGATCGGGATCGCCGCGCGGGATCATGATGCCGACCCACTCTGCCGCATGCGGGTCGCCAAACCGCCATTCGACCAGATGGCCGGGGAAATAGGCATTGCGCAGCAAGGCGACCCCGCCCAGCCGCGCGCGTTGCAGGAACTCGGCGGGCACGGCAACGCGGTCGGTCCATGGCTCGGCTTCGGTCAGCACATACCATCTTGCGCGGGTACGCGCATTGTCCTCTGCATAGAGCGCCGCCAGCGCGTCATTGTCGCCGGTCATCTGCCAGCCGATGAACCGCGCGCGGGCGGCATCGCTGGACGTGCCGAGATTGGGGTCGAAGCGGGAGCTCGCCCCGACCAGCGCGCCATCCGCGATCCGTCTGGCCAGAACGTCGCCACCGGGCAGCCAGGCCAGCGCATCGGCATTGATCGACAGAAGACTGGACGCCGAAGCCAGCGTCAGGCCCGCGGGCGCGATGGCGCGCAGATATTTCGCGTCCCCCGTCCACAGCCATGCCGCCCAGAAATCGTGGATCGCGGGGCCGACACCGCTGCCCGTGCCCGCATCGCTGTTCCAGTCGATCTCGGCAGGCATATGCCATGCGCCATCGGGCCCGCGCCGGGCATGGGCAAGCCAGCCGTCCAGCGCGCCAAGGATTGCGGATCGCGCTGCGGGCGATCCGTGATATTCCTCCAGCAAAAGGCCGGGATGGGTGATCAGGAAGCTGTAGGGATACTGGCGACCCAGGTGCCCGCCGGTAAAGATCTCCGATCCCGAATACCACGCGCTTGCGAAATGGTCGTGGCCTGCGCCATTGCGACGAATGATGCGCGGATATTGCCGCACCACATCATGCGCCATGGCGATCAGCGCGGGATCGTCGGGGGTCAGCATCATCGCCTGCGCCAGCGTGTTGATGCCTTCCTCGTAAGTGTGAAGCTGATCGGTGGTGATCCGGTTGATGCCTTCATCCCACATGCCATTGTCGATCGTCGCATCCAGCACCGCGCGCTGCGATGCGATCAGCCGTTCGCGCTCTACCCCCATCAGCGCAAGGCCGACCCACTGGTTCACGAAATCGGTATCGTCGGACAGCCCGCCGCCCAACTCGCCATTCCCGATCTGGCGATGGTCGATCCACCAATCGACGAATTCGCGCGCCAGTGTCAGCGCCTCGGTCTGGCGATAGGCCCATGCAGGCACGCCATCGGGCACGGGCGGCATTACGGGTTCGGCCATCGCGCCCTGTTCGGGGTTCATCTCGTGCCACAGGGCCAGCGCGTCCGCATTGTCGGGGTCGAAGCGCAGCACATCGGTCACATCGCGCTCGAACCGGTCATAGACGGGATAGAGGCGGCTGGAGGGCTTTTCCTCGATCATCGACGCGAACTGGTCGCGGGCCTGCTCCAGCCGGTCGGGGATGTGTTCGGCCAGCGCTTCCCTGCGCGTTTTGAAGCGCAGCGATACGCGCGCTCCGTTCAGCGCAGCGGCGTCGAAAGCGGGATTGTCCGACGCAATGGTCATCGCAATGCTGTCGCCATGGCGCAGCATGCGGTCGCGGCTGTCGAGCCAGATGCGGTTCGCGCGGCGCGGATCGACGGCGATCGTGACATCGACCAGATCGCGGTCGGGCCACAGCGGATCGTGCAATCTGATATTGAGCGTCATCTGCCGCGCATCGGCGGAAACAAGTCCGTCCATTCGCGGCAAGGTCAGCAATATGCCGTCCAGCCCGCCGTCCAGATTGGTCCAGCCGTAATCGAACCGGCTGGCCGTGCCGCCATAGGCCTGATCGCGAAAGCCGGACGGGACCATCAGCGTGACGACGGGTTGCCCGCCGCTCTGCGCGGACCCTGCAACGCGCGGCGCGCCGTCGGGCAGGGCAACGACAGCGGCACGCTCGTCCGGCGGACGGCGATGCCGCAAGGCAGAGGTCAGGCTGTCGAGCGCGCGATATCCCGTTGGCGCGGCGCCGGTGTCGACTGTGTAATCCAGTTGCCGCCACGCTGGCGGCAGGCTGGCAACCGATCGCACATGATAGGCGGCGATTTCCTGTATCGGCGTTTCGGGCACTGCATTCACGAAAAACAGCGTGCCGCCGCGCCGATCGGTCAGCGTGCTGCCAGTCCGCTCCACGCCATCGGGCCGTTGCAGGATGGCCGACGCTTTCGCCGTGCCGTCGCTCCATTCCAGCGACCCGCTGGCCGCGCCCGCGATTTCGATCCGGTTCCACGCCTCGTCAGGCAGGGTCAGATCGTACCGACGGCCCGAGGTCGAGTAGCTGTTCCAGTCGGGCAGGATGAAATAATCGGTCCGCCCTGTCAGCCGCGACCGGTTGTAAACGCCCGGCCAAGTCGTTTCCCGAATGCCGTCGGCACCGCGAAAGGCGCGGGCCTTTTGATCGCGCGTATCGGTGAATTCGACCTTGCGCACCGACAGGATTTCATCCGCAGCCGACGACCCCGGCCTGCCCGCATGATCCCAGCCATAGCGCCGGTCCCAAACTGTCCGCGGTGTGCGGGGAGGGGTGGCGGCGACAACCGTCTTGCCGCCTGACGCGATGCGCGCCACGGCCGTGTCATCCAGCATGCGGTCATAGATCAGCAGCTCGTCCAGCTGGCCCGCGCGTATGCCATTATAGGCGCTCTCGGTCTTTTGCGGGCTGATGACGCGCTGGAACGGGCCAAAGCCGAACAGCGCCTGATCGAACAGGCCGGTCGGCGCGGCATGGCCCACGTTCTTGCCGTCGATCCACAGGCTGGCGCCCTGTGCTTCGTCCCATGCAAAGGCGATACGGACCCAGTCGCTACCCTTTGGCGCTGTGTCCGACCGCCATGATATGCGGGTGCGGCGCAGATTGGTGTCGGTAACGAAAGCATCGTAACCCTGACCGTTCCAGTCGATCCGCAGGAAAGTGAAATCCCAGCTGGTCGAATCGGCGCTGGCCACGCGAAACAGGGTGACGGGGGCTTCGTCGAATGCGTCGTCGGGCCGGATGGCAAAGGCGACCGTGCCGCGCTGCGCATAGATATTGCCGGGGGCAGACCATGCGAGCGTCAGATCGCCATCAAGCGCCAGGGCGGGGCCCGATGCACCATCGGGAACGACCGATACGCCGCGTGCGAAAACGGGGTCGGGCGCGCCACCCGCTTGCTGTGCGCTGCTGCCCGTGCTGGCGTCCATGGCGAAGATCGGCGCGATGCCATCTGCCTGGTCCTGCGCGGCAGCATGGGCCGGACAGGCCAGCATGGCGGCCGCAAGTGCGGTCCATGTCCTGCCCCACAGGGAGCATGTCCTGCCCCGCAGGGACCATATCGCGCCCAGCAAGCAGGGTGTCGGGAATGAGAGAAAGGGCTTCGTCATCGACTGGCCGATCATCCGCAGCACAATGCCGCGAAAAGAAAGGGCGCCATCCGGAGAGGTTGATGGCGCCCTTTCACCGGTAACCGGTCAGAAGCGGAAGCGCACGCCGCCGTAATAACGCGGCCCATAGGTTTCCATGAAGATCCGGCGATATTCGCTGTTGGCGTTCTGAACCGTCATTTCGTCGGTCAGGTTCACGCCTTCGAAGAACACCGAAACCTTCTCGGTCACGTTCACGCTGGCCGATACGTCAAGCTGGCCGGCGGCTTCACCGAATTCGGGGTTGTTGCCGCGCCCGACGGCGTTGATCAGGTAATCCGACCGCCAGTTATACGAACCGCGCAGGCTGAGCAGGTCGTCTTCGTAATAGAGCGACAGGTTGTAGCTGTTGCGCGACAGGCCCGGGAAGGGCAGCGTTTCACCCGTGAAGTAGTCGGTGCCTTCATAGCCCGAATCCTTCGAATAGGTGTAGTTCGCCAGAATGCCGAAGTTCTTGATGATATCCATGTCGGTCAGCGTGCCGAACGACAGCTGGCCGCCGATTTCGATACCGTTGATCGTCACTTCCTGCGAACCGTTGACCGGCAGGGTGATTGCATAGACCTGGCCGTCATAGGTTTCGTTCACCGTCGTCCGTTCGATGAACGAGCTGATTTCCTTGCGGAAATAGGTGGCCGAAACGAAGCTGACCGAATCGATGTAATATTCCAGACCCGCGTCGTACTGGCGGGCGCGATAGGGCTCCAGCCCCGGATTGCCGCGCGAGCCCGAGAAGCCGACGATGTCCAGCGTCAGGCGCGGGGCAAGATCGGTGGGGTTCGGACGTGCCAGCACCTCGGTCGCCGAGCCGCGGAACAGCAGCTCGTTCGGAATGATGTCGGCGCGGATGTTCAGCGCGGGCAGGAATTCGACGTAATCGCCCTTGAAGGTGACCGGCGTGAACACGCCGCCTGCCGACTGATACCCGTTCGACGTGGTCTTGGTCTGCACAACGCGGGCGCCGATCACGCCGTGGACCGGAACGCCAAGGTCGAATTCGAAGCTGCCCTGCAGATAGCCGGCCAGATTCGATTCCTCGACATCATAGGTCGCGCTGAGCGTGGGCGTGTCATACGGATCGGGCACGCCGATCGCGTCCGAGAACGCGCCATCGTCATACAGCCAGTTGGGAACGTCGAAGCCCAGCGAACCGGTGTTGAAGAAATCGTTCTTGGTCAGCACCAGATTGCTGGCGTAACCCTGAATCTCGTCCAGCAGGGTCGGATCGGTATAGCCGTCGAGGATGACCGAAGCGTCCCACTGCTTGTTGTCCAGCGTGGTGCGGCGATATTGCACGCCCGCCTTCACCTGCGTCAGCCAATAGGTCAGGTCATTGCGGGCGATGTCGCCCTTGGCCATGAACTCTTCCTGCGTGCTGAGCACCGGGCGGTGCTGGACGCGGATGCGGTTGATCTGCGAAGCATCGTCGTAATCGAACGGCAGGGTGATCTGCGGCGCGTATTCCGAGTTGTCGTAGTTGACGATCAGATATTCAAGGCCGCGCACATCGGCTTCGGTATTGATGTAATCATTGTCGTTCTGCGCCCGGCTGAAGCTGGTGCGGACGCCGAATTCCCAATCGTCGGGCGTATAGTCGAAGCCGCCCGCCGCGCTCCAGTTGGTGCGCTGGATGTCGCCGCGGATGGTGCGCAGGTTCAGGTAAGGGGCCTGACCGTTCTGCAGATAGGTGACCTGCGAGACGGTATCGTCCTCGCCCGCGACCGTGCCGTCGACATCGACCAGCGCGCCGCCGCTGAACAGCTGGAAATAGGGGGCGTCAAGCGTCTGCTTGCTGCGCGTATAGGTGCCTTCGACATAGGCGCGGATGTCGTCGTTCGGCTGATATTCGAACACGCCGTTCAGGCCGATGCGCTTGGTATCGAGCGCGTCCTGGCTATAGCGCGGAATCTCGGGGAAGAAGTCGGCATTGCCGTTCCCGTCGAGATCATAGGGCTCGTTCGTGGCGGGATCGGTGATCTGGCGCCAGCCGGTGGTGCGCGATGCATGGGTTTCGATGCGGCGGCGTTCATAGGTGGCCGACAGCAGCACGCCCATGGTGTCGTCGGCAAAACGCTTCGACCCGATCAGCGCCAGCTTGGGATCGATGGTGTCGCCGATCTTGGAATAGATGCCCTGTGCCGAACCGGCGAGATAGGAATCGTCGGCGCCGTCGAACGGACGGCGGGTGATGATGCGCACGGTGCCGCCAAGGCCGCCTTCGGTCATGTCGGGCGTGACCGACTTCACAACTTCCAGACGGTTCACGAATTCGACCGGGATGTCGCGGAAATCGACCGCGCGCGAGCCGGATTCGGTGCCCAGCAGCGACACGCCGTTGATCTCGACGCGGTTGAGGTCGGGGCTGGCGCCGCGGATCGAAACGCCGCTGCCTTCGCCATTGGTCCGGCTGATCTGCACGCCGGTCACGCGCTGCAGCGCCTCGCCCACGTTCTTGTCGGGAAACTTGCCGATGTCTTCGGCCGAGATGGCATCGATGACCTGATCGGAATCGCGCTTGGCGCGAAGGGCGCTTTCAAGGCTCTGGCGAATGCCGCTGACGATGATGACGTCGTCGGCTGCCGGTTCTGCCTGCTGCGCCATGGTCTCGTCATCGCCGGCCGATTGCGCAAATGCGGGGGCACCCATGGACAGCGCGATGGCCGAGGCGGTGCCAATCAGAACGGCATGGCGGGTGATATGCATCTAACCTTCTCCCTAGAAACCGTCCGGCTCTCTCGGCCGGAAACTACGGCGCCTCTTTTGATCGGATTTTCAGGGCAGTCAAGAAAAAGTTCATATGATGATGTGAATTCCCATCATATGGGACATGCCGGTTTGCGGGGTTTCAATGCCGCGGATCCAGCCGCTTCGCGCGCGGAGGACACGCGCGCGCAAACGCCCGCGCGCGATGGCGCGAGGCGATGGAAATCGGATGAAAAACTGCGCTGCGCGGTGCGGTGACGCGGTCAGCTGTCCTTGCGGTAACCCAGCGATTCGCTGATCCGGTCGGCCGTGCGAACCACAGCGGCCCGCAGCTTGGCGATATCCTCGTCCGCCATGTAAAACGCGGCGCTGGCAATGCTGATGGCGACGCAGATCTTGCCATAGGAATCGCGCACCGGCGCCGCGATCGAACGCACGCCGTCACCCAGCTGGCTGTCGTGGACGAGCGACCCTTCAGCCTTGGCCTTGCGCATCTGGTCGAGATAGCGGCCAAGCCCTTCGGCAGTGACAGTCTTGCCGAATGCAAAGCGATAGAGGCGTTCCCATTCCTCCTCGCTCTCGTCCAGCAGCAATGTCTTGCCAAGTCCGGTTTCCGCCACCGGACGGCGATCGCCCGGCGCGGTGGCGACGCGCAGCCGCTGGCTGCCGGTGACGCGTTCCAGATGGCGCGACCAGTCCCCCTCGCGCTTGGCGAGGAAGACGCAAATGCCGGTCTCCTCGGACAAAGCCTCCATGAACGGACGGGCGACGCGGACATAGTCGATCTGTTCGGTCGCCAGCCTGCCCAGATGCAAAAGCTTTGGCCCCAGCGCCAGCCCTTCGGGCGTGACGGCCAGATAGTTGCGTGAACGCAGTGCCTGCACCAGCCGGTGCGCGGTGGTCTTGCTGACTTCCAGCCTGCGGGCCAGATCGGTGGTGCGGACCGGTCCGTCGATCACCGCGTCAAGTATGTCGAGCGCACGCATCAGCGTTTGCGCTCCCTTGACCTCAAGCTCGGGATTCACGTCCCGCTCGGCCTCTTTCTGCATCTTCGTTCCACTCCGCTTTGCGGCCGCCGTGTTGAATTCCGCCGCCCATCCCGCGCGGGATGGGCGGCTGTGCCTGACTATCCGGCCTTCGTCACCCAGACTCGTTCGCGGCGCAAGGGCCGGTCGCAAATGGGCTGTCGACGAAGCTCGACGGTCCGCCATTGAAAGGCTTGACTTGCATATCCCAAATGTTGAACTTTAACACCATAATATGGATTAATGATCGGAGGGAATGCGGTGGCGATGTCATCCATGACGCGCAGGGCCATGCTGGCATCATCGGCAATCGCGGGATCGGCGGCGGCTATGCCTGTGATGGCGCAGGGCGCGCAAGGCGGCGGTCGCAGTGCCGCGCCGCGCGGTTCGGGCCCCGATATCCGCTGGCTCGACGGCACCGCTCCCGCCGCGCATGAAGGGCAGGTCTGGGGCCAGCCGTGGCCGCGCGGAACCTCCTATGCCAAGGGCGGTTATCATTTGTCCGGCCCGGCCGGCGACGTGCCGCTTCAAAGCTGGCCCATGGCCTATTGGCCCGACGGTTCGATCAAATGGACAGGCCATGCCACTGCCGCCGGTGCGGCCAGTGACGACGGTTTCACCCTCCGCGCGGGCGGGCGCAAAACGGCGCATATGCTGCGCGTGTCCGACGGGCGCGATGTGATTACGATCAGCGTGGGCGACACGGTCTGGACGGTGGCGAAAAGCGGCGCGAATTTCCTGTCGGCAAGCAGCGGCGGGCGCAGCGTGCTGCAGGATGTGCATTTCCACGCCGCCGATCAGGACCAGCCCGACGACGACGGCATCGGCCCTGCAACAACACCGCGCCAGACGCGCAGCACCGGCGTGGTGCAATCCGCGCAAGTGGAACAGGACGGCCCGATCCGCGCGGTCATCAAGCTGACGGGACAATTCGAGGGCGATGGCGGCGACTGGATGCCGTTCTCCATGCGTTTGTATTTCCATGCGGGCAGCTCCAGCGTGCGTATCGTCCATTCGCAGATTTTCGATGGCGATCCGGCAAAGCGGTTCATTCGCGGGCTTGGCCTGTCGGGCGGGGTGCCGATGCGCGATGCGATGCATGACCGCCACATCCGCTTTGGCGGCGAAAACGGCGGCCTGTGGGGAGAGGCCGTCCGCCCGCTGACGGGGCTGCGCCGCGATCCGGGTGAGTCATTCCGCAAGGCGCAGGTCGCGGGCATGGCAACGCCCCCGCTTGGCGAAATGTCCGAACGCGTGCGGCCCAATCTGGAACTGATCCCAGCATGGGGCGATTTCCGCCTGCGCCAGCCCAATGCCGACGGGTTCTCGATCATCAAGCGGACCAAACCGGGGCATGGCTGGATCGATGCCGATACGGCGGGCCGTGCGTCGGGGCTGGGCTATGTCGGCGGGGTAACCGGCGGCGTCGCATTCGGCATGCACGATTTCTGGCAACGCTGTCCCACCGGCCTCGACATTGCGGGCGCGGCGGATGACGAGGCGCGCTTTACCATCTGGTATCATGCCCCCGATGCACCCGCGATGGATCTGCGGTTCTATCACGACGGCATGGGGATGGACGGATATTGGGACCAGAACCGCGGCCTCGATGTCACTTACGAGGATTTCGAGCCCGGCTGGGGCGATGCGTCGGGCATTGCGCGCACGATGGAATTCCGCCTCTGGGCGCTGCCCGCAACGCCCGCGCGCGCCGATCTGGCGAATATGGCCGCCACGATGGCCCGGCCCGCACGGCTGACCGCCAATGTCGCCCGCGTGTACGAGGCGGGGATGTTCGGTCCGTGGAGCCCGCCCATCGACGACGGCAATCCGCTGCGCGACAAGATCGAGGCACGGTTGGAGCGCGAGATCGATTTCTATGTCGGACAGGTAGAGCAGCGCCGCTGGTACGGGTTCTGGCATTACGGCGATGTCATGCACAGCTATGACAATGACCGGCACGTCTGGCGCTATGACATCGGCGGCTTTGCGTGGGACAATTCCGAATTGTCGACCGATATGTGGCTGTGGACCAGCTATCTGCGCACGGGCCGCGCCGATGTGTTCCGCATGGCAGAGGCGATGACCCGCCATACCGGCGAAGTCGACGTCTATCACACCGGCCGGTTCAAGGGGCTGGGCACGCGGCACGGCGTGCAGCATTGGGCCGACAGTTCGAAACAGCCCCGCATCTCGAACGCGGCCTATCGCCGCTATTACTTTTACCTCGCCGCGGATGAGCGCTGCGGCGATCTGATGCGCGATCTGAACGACAGCGCCAAGGCGCTGGCGACGGTCGATATCGGTCGCAAGGTCGGCGCGCGCGAAGGGGACAACAAGATGGCGGGCGGCACCGGCACGGTGCAATCCGAAGCTGCATTGCCCGCCGGACAGGTGTTCATGGGTTTCGGCACAAGCTGGGGATCGCTGCTGGCCGCATGGCTGACCGAGTGGGAGCGGACCCGCAGCACCAAGGCGCGCGACATGATCGTCAATGGCATGCGTAGCATTGCGGGCATGAAATATGGCTGGCTGGCGGGGGGCGCGCCTTTCGACCTTGCCACAGGGCGCTTTCTGGGTGCGGGCGACCAGATCGGCATCAGCCATCTGTCGGGCGTGTTCGGCGTGTTCGAAATTACCGACGAATTGCTCGGCCTGCTCGATGTCCCGGAATATGAGAAAGCGTGGCTGGATTATTGCGCGATCTATAACATGTCGGACGACGAATATCGGCAGGCGACCGGTCAGGAAAGCGGTGCGCCGGGCAGCGGGCGCGGATTGCGTCAGGCGCATTCGCGGTTCACGGCCTATGCCGGTGTCAAACGCGACGATCCCGAACTGAAGCGCCGCGCATGGGCCGAATTCTTCGGACAGGGCGACCGCGCGGAGCGCGACGGCTATGCCCCCGGCCACAAGGTCGAAGGACCCGACGTGCTGAAGCCGGTGGACGAGATCGTCGAGATTTCGACCAATGATGCCGCGCAATGGGGCCTGACCGCGATCGAGAACCTGACCCTGATCGGCGATGTGCTGCGGCCATGATGCGCAGCATGAAAAGACCTGCCGGTCCGGCGCTTTCTCCCTTGTCTTTGGCAATGGCGCTGATGCTGGCAGGCTGCACGGGGGCCGTCCCTCCGGCCCCCGTGTTACCCGTGGAGCAGGGTCTGCCCGGCTGGACGGTGGAGGCCGAGGCAGGCGATGCGGCCAGTGTGCGCGCTATCGGCAAGACCATCGACATCGACACGCCCGAGGGGCTGTCGCTGTGGTGGAACGCCCCGATCGACGGGCCTGTGGCCATCGAATATGACGTGATGGCGGTATCCGAAGGCGGGCCGAACGATGCGGTCAGCGACGTCAATGCGTTCTGGATGGCGACCGACCCTGCCGCACCGGGCGGGTCGCCGCTGCTCTATGGGCGCAGCGGGGCTTTTGCCGATTACGACACGTTGCAAACCTATTACGTGGGGATCGGCGGTAACCGGAATGGCACCACCCGCATGCGCCGATATGTGGGAGAGGCCGGCAATCGCCCGATCAAGCCGCAGCACGACCGCAGCGATCCCGATGCCCTGTTGCAGCCCAACCGCTGGACCAGCGTGCGGCTGACTGCCGATGGCGGCGCCGTCACGGTCGCCTATGACGGCAAGCCTCTGTTCACCATGCAGGACGACCAGCCCTATGAAAGCGGCTGGTTCGCGATCCGCACGACCAAGAGCCATTTGCGCATCCGCAATGTGCGGATCACGCCGCTGGCGGACTAGACCACCGGCACCGGCAGTCCGTGGCGGCTGGCGAAACCGGTAAAGCGGCGTAGCCACAGCTCCGGCTCTCCGTCATCGGCGAAGAGGGGGGCGCCATGGCCGCCCTTTTCGATCACGAACAGTTCCGACGGGATGGCGGCCCGCTTCAACCCCTGAAACATGGCGATCGAATTGGCGACATCGACCACCGCATCGTCGGCGGCATGGCCCAGCATCACCGGCGGCGTATGCGCGGGCACATCGCGTTCCAGCGAATATCGCGCCTCCAGCTCGGGCGAGGGGGCTTCGCCCAGCAGTTCCACCCGCGATTGCGCATGGGCGAGCGGCGGAGTCATCGAGACGACGGGGAACAGCATCGCCGCAGCCTTGGGCCGCGCGCTTTGTGCGTCGGCGGCATCGATCGCGTCATAGCTGGGCGCATCGAAACGCGTCGCCAGCATGCCGCACAAATGGCCCCCTGCCGAAAAGCCCATGGCGCCGACATTGTCTGCATCGTAACCGTAATGCGGCGCCCAGGCGCGGATCAGCCGCATCGCGCGCTGTGCATCCTGCAGCGGCGTATCGGGTCCCGCGGCCCAGCCGTCATGCGCCAGCCGGTAGCGCAGCGTAAAGCTGGTCACGCCCAGTGATGCGAACCAGCGCGCCACCGGTGTCGGTCGCCGCCCGACTGCCACGCGGGCATAGCCGCCGCCGGGGATCAGCAGCATGGCCGCGCCGGTCGGTTGCGCGGCAGGGGTGACGGTCAGCACCGGATCGGCGACATGGGGCCATGCGATATCGTCCGGCCCGCCGCCCTGATTGCGATTGACGAACACATCTTCGACCCCGCCGTCGGGCATGCCGGGCGGTGTGCGCGGCCAGATGCGGACGATGCCGCCCTCTCCGCCGGGGGGCAGAACCTGCCCCGCGCGCGCCGGTCGGGCAGCGATCGGCCCCAGCATCGTCGCCGCACCCGTCAGCGCCATCGCGCCGAGCATATTGCGCCGGTTCACCGTCATCGCGCCGCCTCCGCCGCGGGAGCCAGCTCGGCGGCATAGACATGCGCCTCACCCTCCATATTGCCGCGAAAGACAATCCATTTCCCGTCGGGGGTAAAGGTGATGTTCGGTTCCAGCTTGTAATCGTGATTGCGCATATCGACGATCTTTTCGGGCTGCAGGGTGCCCGGGCTGATCAGATCGGCGGCATTGTCTGCATGAATGCCCGCGACGTCGGGTATATCCTTTGGCGTGAAGAGATAGAGATATTTGCCGTCGGGCGCATGGGCGACCATTTCGCTGTCGCCGCCATCGCCCGAAAAGCGGGTCATATCGGGCGACTGGTAATAATGCACCGACCATTGATTGCGCTCGACATGATACCAGCGCCTTTTGCCGGTGGCGATTTCAAATCCCGCCAGCCAGAAATCCTCTCCCCGCGGGGTTTGCAGATCGTACCAGATCCACTTGCCGTCAGGCGAAAAGAACTCGTGCCCCGCGATTTCCATGTTCATGCTGCGGGTGTGCACCCTGGTATTGCCGGTGCCGTCGGTGCGGATCGTCCAGATGCGGTCCACCTTGTGCCACGGCCCTTCGTGGCAATACATGATAAGGCCGGGATCGGTGGGCGAGGACTGGACATGGTTCAGCCAGTCGGTCGAAGCGATCACCACCTTGCGTTCGCCGGTGCGGATATCGATGGTGAAGATTTCCATCGGAATGCGCGCTTCCAGCCGCTGGTCCAGCCGCACTTCCTTGGCCTCGGCATAGGATAGCGGCTGGCCGTCGGGGCCTTTCGCCGCATAGGCGGGGTCGCCATGCTTTTGCATGTCGCCGCCGGGTTGCAGCGGGGGATTGCGCTCTGCCCACTGGCCCAGCAGCAGCGTTTCGTCGGCATTGATCGAACCGATCGATCCTTCGGCAAGAGTGGCGATGCGCCGGATCTTGCCGCTGTCGATATCGACGCCGAAGATCGTGGTTCCGCCGCCGCTGGCCGGTTTGGAGAAATAGGCCGTGCGCGTCTTGCGGCCGGTGAACAGCAATTCGGCATCGCGGTCATTGACCAGCGGCATCAGCTTCCAGTCGCGCAACCGCACCTTGGCAATGCCGTCGGGCGTGGTGATCACCATCATGTCACCCTGCGGCGTATAGGGGTTCTGATGGAAATAGAGCGACTGGCTGCCAGCCTGTTTCGTGATGCGGACGATGCGATGGCCCGTCAGCGGATCGATCCAGCTATGCGGCGCATCGCCCTGCGCGGCCGGTTTCGCGGCGGCCTGCGATACCGCTGCCGTTTGCGCAGCAGCAGGCGGCCCCGCGACGGCCGAAAGGGCCAGAACGCTGGCGGCGATCCGGGCGATGAACTGTTTCAAGCTGTCTCTCCTGCACGATACTGTTTCACTTTATGGCTTTATGTTTTACCATATGGACCTCAAAAGCAAGGTGTCTCGCGCGCATCCGGCGATGCGAAGAAGGATACCGGTAAGAGAGGGATCGCAATGCCATGCCGTTTACCGCTGCCATCATGGGCCTGACCCTTGCCTGTACGTCGCCGGGGGCCGTGCATGCCGATCTGACGGGGCGCGAGGCGAATACGGATACAGGCGACTTTCTCTATTCTTTTGCCGTGTCCGAAGGAAACTGGCGCGTGACGGTCGTTCTGGGCAGCTCCGATCATGCCGCCACCACCAGCATCAAGGCGGAAAGCCGCCGCCTGATGGCCCGCGCCGTCACCACAAATGCGGGGGAGACGCGCCGGATCAGCTTTCTTGTCCCCGTGCGCAGGCCGGTGCTGGCCGCCCCGCCCGCAAACGCGCCGGGCGGGCGGGCGGTGCAGGTCGACCCGCGCGAGGCGGCCAGCCAGGACTGGGACGACCGGCTGACGCTGGAGTTCCTTGGCCATGGCAGTGCGCCGCAAGTGGCGGAAATCTGCGTCGAGCCCGCGGAATCGCCGGTGATCTATCTGGCGGGCGATTCGACGGTGGCAAACCAGCCGGCGGAACCTGCCGCAAGCTGGGGGCAAATGCTGCCTGCCCTGTTCGATGACCGTATCGCGGTTGCCAATCACGCCAAATCGGGCGCGACCCTGAAATCCTTTATCGCCGATCTGCGGCTGGCCAAGGTGCTGTCGGGCATCAAGGCGGGCGATTACCTGCTGATCCAGTTCGGCCATAACGATCAAAAGGAGCAATGGCCGCAAACCTATGCCGATCCGCAGCATGCCTATCCCGCCTATTTGCGCGCCTTTATTGCAGAGGCGCGGGCACGCGGGGCGCATCCTGTGCTCGTTACCTCGCCCGAGCGGCGCAATTTCGACGATGGCCATATCCGCGACACGCTGGGCGAATATGCCGATGCCGTGCGGCGCGTGGCAGCGGAAGAGGGTGTGCCGCTGGTCGATCTTAACCGCGACAGCATCACATTGTACGAAGCGATGGGAGAGGAGCGCGCGGCGGGTGCGTTCAACGATGAAGGCCGCGACCGCACGCATCACAATAATTACGGCGCATGGCTGCTTGCCCGGTCGGTCGCGCAGCAATTGGCGCAGGCCATACCCGCTCTGGCGGCGCATATGGTGGCAGGCCCGTTCAATCCGGCGCACCCGCCCGCTGCCGACACGTTACAGCTGGCGCCCAGCATGGCGCATGACGATACGCGGCCGCAGGGCAGCTAGCCATGATCGACCCTGCCAGCCTGCCCTTTCCCGATCACGCGCGCCATATCGTCGATGCGCGCGACCATGGCGCGCAAGGGGATGGCAAAACCGTCGACAGCCATGCCATCAACCGCGCCATTGGCCGCGCCGCACAAGCGGGCGGGGGCATCGTGGTCGTGCCTGCGGGCCGCTATCTGTGCTTTTCGATCCGGCTGGCCAGCAGGGTTACGCTGTTTCTCGCCAAGGATTGCGTGATCGAGGCGGCGGACCCTGCGGTTCACGACGGGCGCTATGACCTGCCCGAAGAAGGGATCGACCAGCTCTATCAGGATTTCGGCCACAGCCACTGGCACAACAGCCTGATCTGGGGCGAGGATCTGGATCAGGCGGCGATCGTCGGTGCGGGCACCATCCACGGCGCCGGACTGACCCGCGACGGCCCGGGCGCGCGCTGGCAGAAACAGGCGGGCGAACGGCCCCTGTCGATGGCGGGGATGAGCGAGGAGGAAATCGCCGAGCTCGAGCCCGGGGCCGAAGCGATGCAGGGGCAGGGTAACAAGGCCATCGCGCTGAAGAACGGGCGCAATATCCATCTGGCGGGTTTTACCATCCACAAGGGCGGCCATTTCGCCATACTCGCCACCGGCACACGCGGGCTGACCATCCGCGATCTGGCTATCGACACCGACCGCGACGGTATCGACCTTGATTGCGTGGGCGATGTTCTGGTTGAGGATTGCCGCGTGAACAGTCCCAATGACGATGCCATCGTGGTGAAAAGCAGCCTTGCGCTGGGCCATGCGGTCGTCGCGGAAAATATCGTGATCCGTCGCTGCCGGGTCTCCGGCTTCGATCCGGGCACCATGCTCGACGGCACGCGCACGCGGCAGCAGCAATTCGCCCCCGACCGCGACCGGGTGACGGGCCGCATCAAGCTTGGGACCGAAAGCAATGGCGGCTATCGCAATGTGCTGGTCGAGGATTGCCGCTTTGAACGCAGCCGCGGGATCGCACTGGAAACGGTCGACGGCGGTATAATGGAGGGCATCACCCTTCGCCGCATCACGATGGAAGAGGTGACGACCAGCCCGATCTTTGTGATGGTGGGCGACCGCAGGCGGGGGCCTGACGGCACCGGCCTTGGCGCGGTGCGCGATATTCTGATCGAGGATGTGACCGCCCGCGACATCGATTACCGCTTTCCCGTCATGCTGTCGGGGCTGGCCGACAGCCCGCTAAGCCGCGTTACCTTGCGCAACATCCGGCTTGATTTCACCGGCGGCGGCACGGCGCAGGATGCGCAGCGGACGGTGCCCGACCTGCCCGAAGCCTATCCCGAGCCAAGCATGTTCGGCGTGCTTCCCGCTTGGGCGCTGTGGGCGCGTCATGTGGACGGGCTGGTGATAGAGAACTTCGTGGCCGCAACGCAGGGCGACGACCGCCCGCCAAGCTGTTTCGACCGCGTTCGCGATGCGCGTCTGGACGGTCTGCATTGCAGCGAAGCAAGCGGGACGCCCGCACATAGCTGATCGTCAGACCCGGATCATTCCGCGTCGGGCTTTTCGCGCCGTTCAGCCCAGCGCGATGCGAGAAGTCCGCCGCCCAGAAGGGTCACGCCTGACGACACAGCAATCTCTGTCGGGCTGCCGCCCCCCGAAAACAACAGCCCGACCAGATAGGAGCCGCCCAGCAGCAGGGTCGCAAGCCCCGGTCCGGACACGCGCGACTTCACCGGTTCTTCCAGCTTGGCCAGCAGTGACGGGACCTGATCGGGCGCAACCTCCAGCGCCTTGCGGATCGAACGGTTGACGAACAGGTTCGACAATATGCGCCGCAATTCCAACAGCAGCAGCACGGGCACGGCCATGACGATGGCAACGGTCGCCAGATCTTGCATGTGGTTCTACCCCCTTAAACGTCGTCGGCGCTGATCATTTCGGCGCGGTCGATCTCACCCGTCATGACCGCCACGGTGGTCGCCACCGCGGCATCGCCCGACACATTGGTCGTGGTGCGCATCATGTCCATGATCCGGTCGACGCCCGCGACAAAGGCGATGGTTTCAAGCGGCACGCCGACGCTGGAGAACACCAGCGTCATCATGATCAGCCCCGCGCCCGGAATACCCGCCGCGCCCACCGCGCCCAGTGTCGCAGTGATCGAGATCATGAAATAATCGGCCCATGACAAATCGACGCCGAAAATCTGCGCGCCGAACAAAGTGGCCAGCCCCAGATACATCGCCGTGCCGTTCATATTGATCGTCGCGCCCAGCGCGATCACGAAGCTGGCGACCGAGTTGGAAACGCCAAGGTTCCGCTCTGCACAGCGCAACGTGACGGGCAGCGTCGCATTGGAACTGGCGGTGGAGTAGGACACGGCCATGGCATCGACGATGCCGCGAAAGAAATCGCGCACCGGCAGCCGGGCCAGGAATTTGATCATCGCGGAATAGATGCCGAAAATGATCAGCAGGCAGCCAAGGTAATTCAGCCCCACCAGCTTGGCGAGCGAGAGCAGCGCATCGGTGCCGAAACTGCCCGCGACCCACGCCATCAGCGCGAATACGCCAAACGGGGTCAGCTCCATCACGATCATGGTGATTTTTTGCATCACCACCGACCCCGCATCGAAGATTTTCGGCAACGGATGGCCTTCTTCGCCCGCCATCAGAATGCCGATGCCGATCAGCAGGGCAAAGACGATCAGCGGTAGCACATTGACGTCGGCCATCACCTGCACGGGGCTTTGCGGCACGATCGACAGCACCATCTCGCGCCAGCTTTGAGTCGCCGCCTCGGGCACGGTGCCCATTTCGATGCGCGACTGATCCAACCCTTCGCCCGGTTTCAGCAGCGTGCCCATCGTCAGGCCCATCCACACCGCGATCTGGCCGGTCACCACGAACAGGATCATCGCCCGCCCGCCCACGGCGCCCAGCTTGCGCAAGTCGCCGATGGCGGCCACGCCCGATACCAGGCTGAAAAAGATCAGCGGCACCACCAGCATCTTGATCGATGCGATGAACACGTCGCCCACGATCTTGATGCTTTCCGCCCCCGGACCCCACACCAGCCCCGTGATTACGCCCAGAACCAGCGCGGCGATAACCCGCTGCCACAGCGGAATTCGGAACCAGGTGGAAAACATAGGCGCGGTGTGATCCCTTTGATGGCCAGTTTCTGCGTATGACCGTTTCAGCTTAAGACTGTTTCAGAGGAAACTTGTGCCCGTGTGCCGCCGTGCCCGCAAGGGGGGCAGACGGTTTGCGCGGCGCGTGATCCCCGCCTAAAGGCCGGATCCATGCGGATTATCGACAAGATCATCTCGGACCGCGGATCGAAATATGCGGTTTCGGGTGCGCCCTGCGCGTCGGCGGCAGAGGCGGGGGACTTGCTGGCGCAACTGAAGCGCAACAAGCGTTTCGCCAAGGCCACGCATAACAGCTGGGGCCTGATCTGCGCCGACGGCCCGGTCAAGAATGACGACGGCGAGGCAGGGGCGGGCATGGTGATCCTGCGCATGCTTGAGCGCGAGGGGCTGCGCGACCATCTGATCGTCGTCACCCGCTGGTATGGCGGAAAGCATCTGGGCGGCGACCGGTTCCGCCATGTGCAGGATGCGGTGCGGATCTATCTCGAGGATTTGGGTTAAAGCGAAAGGGCCGCCAGCGCCGCGCGTTCGTAAATCCGGACCAGCGCCTCAAGATCGGGAATGGCGATCGCCTCGTCACGCTTGTGCATGGTGGCGTTGCACGGGCCGAATTCGATGACGGGGCACAGGTTTTTCAGGAAACGGGCATCCGATGTGCCGCCGCTGGTCGACATTTCGGGCTCCACCCCCGTCTCGGCGCGGATCGCATCGGCCAGCAGCGTGCTGAAATCGCCCGGCGCGGTCAGGAACGGCTCGCCGCTGATGACGGGACGGGCCACGCCGCCGTGGCGTTCGGCAATCGCCATCACGCGGGTCGCCAGTTCGTTGCCCGTGTGCCGGTCGTTGAACCGGATCGAGAGCCGCGCTTTGGCGACGGCGGGGATCACATTGGTCGCCGGATTGCCAACCTCAAGATCTGTAATTTCCAGGTTCGATGGCTGGAACCATTCGGTCCCCTCGTCCAGTACCAGCGCGTCCAGCTCGGCCAGCATGGCGACAAGGCGCGGGATCGGATTGGCGGCCAGATGAGGATAGGCGACATGCCCCTCGTTCCCGTGCACTTCCAGCCAGATATTCACGCTGCCGCGCCGCCCGATCTTCATCATGTCGCCCAGCCGGTTCACGCTGGTCGGTTCGCCGACAAGGCACAGATCGGGCCTTATCCCGCGCGCGTCCATGTGCTCCATCAGGGCCAGCGTGCCGAAACGGGCGGGGCCTTCCTCGTCCCCGGTGATGATAAAGCTGATCGTCCCCGCCTCTTGCGGGATATTCGCCGCCGCCGCGACCATCGCCGCGATCTGGCTTTTCATGTCGACCGCGCCGCGCCCGAACAGCATGTCGCCGCGCACTTCGGGCGTGAACGGATCGCTGTTCCAGCCATGGCCGGTGGGCACCACGTCAAGATGGCCGGCAAAGGCGAAATGGCGGCTGTTTTCGGGGCCACTGCGCAGCGCCAGCAGGTTTTCGACCGGCCCGTCGGGCGATTCGCCATCCATGCTGCGCCAGACGGTGAAGCCCAGCGGACGCAACATCGCTTCCAGCGCGTCGAACACCGCGCCGGTGGCGGGGGTCACGCTGGGGCAGGCGATCAGACGGCTGGCAAGGTCCAGCGGCGAGAGGGTGGCGCTATCGGTCATCGCCGCACCGCCTAGCCCAAGGCGTCACAGTGGGGAAGGGGCCGCGGTGAAGACTGCGGACCGCGGTTCAGAAAGGGAGGAACGGCCCGGCCAGGATCAGCGCGGCGGCGCTGCCGGCCACGATCGCAAAGCGCGCAATGCCCGTGACCACGTCGGCGGTCTGGACCTGGGTAGCGGCGCGGGCGATTCGTTGAGCCATGGGGCGATGATGCGCCCCCAAACCCTACCAAAAGGTAAACAGGACTTAACTCTCTTTCAGCCAGCGATAGAGCGCGTCGAGGCAACTGCGACCCAGCTGTGCCGATCGTTCCGCGCTCCACCCCTGTACCGGATCGGGCAGATCGTCGTGATCCTTGAACGGCATTTCCAGCGTCATCGAGACACAGCCATAGCGCGCAGCAAGCTGGTTGGTCGCCATCGCCGGATTTCCCCGTCCGGCCGGCGTGATGGGATAGCCGTGCCGCGTCTGGAAAT
This sequence comes from Croceicoccus sp. Ery5, assembly GCF_020985325.1. Lineage (NCBI taxonomy): Bacteria > Pseudomonadati > Pseudomonadota > Alphaproteobacteria > Sphingomonadales > Erythrobacteraceae > Croceicoccus > Croceicoccus sp. Ery5. Next base: position 3,335,780 of record NZ_CP087587.1, on the reverse strand, counting down.
CGGGCGTTTGCGCGTCGAGCAGGGCGCTGTAACGGTCGAACCCTGCCTGCTGATGCGGTTGCAGTCCCGCCATCCCCTCAAATCCGGCAAGGAAAACGTGGGGAATGGCTTCGTCGCCGTGTACGTCGATGGCGAAATGGACGCCCGTTTCATCCATCGCATTGCGGATCGCCAATACCTCGGGCGATTGTTCTGGCGTCGGATTGTCCCATTCGCGGTTTAGGTTGGTTCCCACCGCATTGGTGCGCAAATGGCCGCGGAAAGAACCGTCGGGGTTGCAATTGGGCACGATGTGGAACCGCACCGCCTTGCGCAGCGCGCGCGCGACCGGATCGGACTGGTCGGTCAGCTTGGCGAGCGCGCCTTCCATCCACCATTCGGCCATGCTTTCGCCCGGATGCTGGCGCGCGAACAGCCAGACATGCTTTTCGCCTTCACCCAGTTCGAGGCAATCGATCGGCCGTCCGTCGAGCGAGTGGCCCAGCACGCGATGGCCGACCCCCTTGGCCGCCGCGCTGCGCGCGACCAGTTCCATGTGCCGTTCCAGCGAAAAAGGCGCGAAATAGGCAAACCACGCCAGATCGCCCGATGGCGTGTAACGGATGGTCAGCGTGCCGCCATCCTCGTTCGCGTCGAAACTGCTGGTGGCGCGGTTCCAGCGCAGCCGGTCTTCTGTCACCGCAGCGTGATATCCCGGCCAGCCGGCGGGATAGGCCGAGTTGTTGAGATCGCCGATCTTCAGGATCAACTCGCGCCCGTTGGCGCCGCTGATGCCGAAATGGAACCATTGCTTGAAGGCATTGCCGGGATCGGGGCGCAGTTCCAGCCATGCCTGAGCGCCCGAAATCCGGCGTGTTTCGATATTGCCGCTGTCGAAGGCGGCGTGGATGGCGATGGGCTGCACGGGAATTCCTTGAACGGAAGATTACTTCTGCTTGACGCTATAGCTTTCGCCGTTTTCGCCCGGAAAGTCCACGAACAGCGCCTTGGCCAGCGCTTGCGCCGAGGCGGCGGGCTGCGCCAGTTCCTGCTTGGCCGCGACGACCTGCTCGGCGCGCCCTTCCCAGACGGACTGGCCGCTGGCGCGGTCGCGGATCACCACCGACATATGGGTGCCGACCTGTTCGGGCGGCGGGCCCGACAGATCGATGCCAAGGCCGACGCCGACGCCTGAGCCATAGCTGCCCGTCGATCCGCCCACGCCCACGCTGACGGGGCTGCCATCGCGGCCCGGCTGCCATGTGTCGCGGGTCAGCTTCACCTCTGCCACGCGGGTGCTGCTGCCCGATGCGGCGGGCGTAAAGCCGATGCGTACCAGTTCGGCCAGAACGGCATCGTGATAGGGCGCGACGGCGAGCGTGGCCCCGCTCCCCATCTCTCCGCCGCCCGACGGTGCCGACACGACCGAGATGCTGCCATATTGACCCGCAGTGGCGATTTCGGGCGCGTGAAAACGCGTAACCTGTATCGGTTGAAGCGAAGGTGCGCAGCCGCCCAGCATGGCGCTGGCCAGCACGGCGGGAATCAGGGTGGATCGCGTGAAATTCGTCGTCATCGGCTGTCCGCCTCTTGCAAAGCCCGCGCATTGCGAGCCGTCAGTCACTGGAAACTGGCCCCAAAGCGGCGTCAGTTCAAGCCATTAGGGGCTGCGATACCGGTCGGAACGGTCGGTCAGGGCGCAAGGAACAGGATCAGCGGCACCGCAAGGAACAGGGCAATGACCGCCATGCGCGGAAGCCACATGCGGCACCAGTCGCGGATATGGCCGAAATCGCGGATCTCCTTGTACTCTGCCTCCACGATGGCGTTCGCTTCGCGGTGGCGGCGCTGCGCGCGCGACTGTTTCAGCCGCTGGAAACGGCCCGTATCGTACCCTGTCGCATCGTCGGGCTGGGCGGAAAAGCGGTTCGAAATCCCGTCGAAGAACGAGGTGAAGCGGTGATGTTCCTCGCGATAGCGGCCATCGGACATCACGACCAGCGTGCGGCTGGATGCCTCTGCCACCATGGTCGAACCGTCACCATCCTGCCACCAGCGCGAGCCGCATTCGCCGCAGCGCATGGCACGGCCATCGCCCCCGACCAGACCGGCAGGGACGCTATAGGCTTTGTCACATTGGCTACAGGTCACGCGCATGATAAGAGCCGTTTGCTTTCAATAGCTTCGTGTTTCAAGCGACCTGCCCGATCTTTACCGCCTTTTGCTGTGGGTTTAAACCAGAGCATTAATGCTACTCATTCCGCATAGGTAGTCCGCTTTCGACCTTTCGGAGAAGGCGGGGCTGGGGCAAAATCGGCATCATGGAAGAGGATATCCAGCCGAGTCCCGCGATGGCGGACGACACGCCTGCCGCAACGGAACCCGCAGGGCCGCTCTTGCGCAGTGCGCGTGCGATCGGGATCGGTCTGCCCGTGCTGCTGGCGGGCGTGGCGATGGTCGCATATTGGCCCGATGGCGGCACGAACGGTGCCAAACCGGGCGTTCCGACGGCCAAAGCAGCGCCCGTCACCGTCCCGTCCCCCGCGATAGAGGTCGCCGCGGATGAAACAAGCGCCCTCAAAATCATGGAAATCGACGAAGAGAGCGCGGCGGAACTGAACGCGACGCGCCCGTTCGACGGCAAACCCGAAATTCCCGCCGCATTCCGCTTTGCCGCCGGTGCGGACGACCGCGTGCGCGCGACCGATTGTCTGGCCGCCGCTGCCTTCTATGAAGCGGGGGCCGACCGCGAGGGGCAGCGCGCGGTGGCACAGGTCGTGCTGAACCGCGTGCGCCATCCGGCCTATCCCAAAACCGTATGCGAAGTCGTGTTCGAAGGGGCCGAACGCCAGACCGGCTGCCAGTTCACATTTACCTGCGATGGCGCGCTGCGCCGCCGCCCCAGCGAGGCGCAGTGGCGCGCCGCGCAAAAGGTGGCGAGCGAGGCTTTGGCGGGATCGGTCGACAAGTCGGTCGGCACCGCCACGCATTATCACGCCGACTATGTGGTTCCTTATTGGAGCCCGAACCTGCAGAAAATCGCGCAGGTCGGGCCGCATATCTTTTATCGCTGGCCGGGCGGCTTCGGCAGTCGGCGCGTCTTCCGCGACCAAGGCAAGCGCGAGGAGCCGCAAATCGCCAAGCTGGCGTGGTTGTCGAACCATCGCGCCATGGACGATGTCGAAGCGCCGACCGGCCCCGAACCGCAAAGCTTTGCCGAAATGGTCGGTTCATTGCCACCGTCGCAAGCTGGGCAAGCCGCTGGGCAGCGCATCGTGCTGGGTCTGGACATGAAACAGCCGTCGGGCCGCTGGGCGATGACCGCGCTGGACAGCTGTGGCGGCAGGGCGGATTGCCAGGTCGTCGGCTATCCCGCAGGCCGCGCGGCAGAGGGGCGTCCGGCCTTCCTTTATACGCGCGACGGCAACTCCGGGCTTGATCGCGCATTGTGGGATTGTCGCACCGTGACGCGCCCGTCGACGGACCAGTGCCTGCCCGAGGACGATGCTGCACTGCGACAACTGATGCGCGATCGCAGCCGCCTCGCTGCCCGTTAGACTGCTGCCCGTCAGGCTGCCGCCCGTTTTGCCACAGGCCTGATCACCGCAAACCAAAGAAAAAGGCGGCGCGGTCCCCCCGAACCGCGCCGCCCTTTAATGGCGTCATTCGCTGCGGCTTACATCGCCAGCAGCTGTGCACCCATCGGCGAATGGGCGCCCACGCTTTTGTTCGTGGCCCAGATCGCGGCCTGCGTGCGATTGCCGACCTTCAGCTTGCGCAGGATCGCCTTGACGTGAACCTTGACGGTCGCTTCGCTGACATCCAGCGAACGGGCGATCACCTTGTTCGAATGGCCAGCCATCAGGCAGCACAGGACATCGGTTTCGCGCTGCGAAAGATTGGCCGAATCCAGCGCCTTTTCGGCACCGGCGGGATCGGAAAAGCTGATTGCCTGACCTTCCAGCGCGTCGATGATGTTCGGCGGGACGATCTTTTGCCCCTGTGCCGCCAGCTTGAGAGTGGTGACCAGCGGCACGTAATCCATGTCCTTCACCAGATAGGCATGTGCACCGGCGCGGAATGCGTCGAGCATGACGCGCATGTCGAGCATATCGACCAGAAGCACGCATTTCAGCGTGGGGTTCTGGGCCAGAATGGACTGGACCGCGCCCACCGCATCGGTGGTGACGTCGGTGTCGATAACCGCCAGCGCGTTGCCATTGGTGGCCGCCCAGTCGACATCGCGCACATCGGCGGCCGAGGACAGCACTTCGAAATCGGAAGCGGACAGAATACGCGCAAGCCCTTCACGCTGAAGCGGATTGCGGCAGACGAGAGATACGAGATCGGACATTTAGAAACCCCCACATGCGAGCCGAGTGAACGGCGTTAACGGTGCAAGCGGATGATGGTTTCCGACCCCGATCCCCCCCAGGAGAGGTCGAATCATCCGTTCGCAGTCGCAAAAAAAGGGAATCCGACGAAAAACGCAATTTCAAAAGTTTACGGATTTTTAATGTCCCGATCTGGGACAATCAGAGGAACGATTCCTCGATCATCACCGTATCGCCGGGAGCGATGATAAGTGGCTCGTCCGTAAGCTTAATCGCACGGGGTGTCGACCATGCGGCGCGCTGGAGAACGACCATCGTCTTGTTGGCGCGGGGCGTAAATCCTCCGGCCTTGGCGATCGCCTGAAAGAAGGTGAGGTCCGGCGAATAGGGATATTCGCCCGGCTGGGTCACCTCGCCCAGAACATAGACGGGGCGATAGGCCAGCACTTCGACCGACACTTTCGGGTCGAGCACATAACCACCCGATTTCAGCTCGGTACCGATCAGCGCGGCTACCTCGTTCGGGGTCTTGCCCGTCACCGCCACTTTTTCGATCAGCGGCAAGGCCAGATTGCCCGCGCTGTCGATCTGGAACTCGCCGGTGAGCGAGGGTTCGTCGAACACGGTGACTTTGAGATTGTCGCCTGCCGCAACCGCATAGCCGGCGCTGACCGACGTGTTCGCCTCGGACACGCTGGCCGTGGGATAGCCGGTGCTGGCGCAGCCCGAAAGGCCGAAGCCGGTCATGGCGATCGCGCCCGATACAAGCGCCGCGCGCAGGAGCCGGCGGCCCGAAACCGCAGCGGTGCGGCGAAGATCGGCAGGCAAGGACATCTCTATTCTCCCGTCGAAACAGATGGTTGCGAATCCCTCTGGCAGAGGCCGCATATCCGAACATTAGGGTTGTCGAAAGATTTCAACCATTACCAATCGGAGACAACCCCTTTTGCCTTGGTGGATCGCCCCACCGGATAGGCAGGGGTAGTTCCTATGCGCGTTTGCCCGAAAGCGGAAGGCGGGCGATCATGTGACGTAGATTGACGTGACATGGATTCTGCATTGCTCGACTGTTTTACCCCCGATTCCCGCCCGCGAGACGCCGCCGTTAAAGGGCGTGGGCAGGCTGCGATTCCCGCATTCGGCGGGCTCGTCCGGGCGGTGGAGCGCGAGGCGGCTGCCATGTCGGCGGGCGCCGGTCCGGCGGCCTTTTCGGCGCAGGACGCACTGATCGCACTGGCCGTGTCGTTACCCGAGGATGTGCGCAAGGCCTGCGCCGAACGGGCTGAAAAACGCGCATTTCCGCAATTCGCCGATGCCTCCGACCCGTGCGTCTGTGGCGGGGCCCTCCTGCTGGTCGCGGCGGCAGGGCAGGGTAGGGGGCGGGCGCCGCTGTCGGCCTTTCGCCCGTTCGGAGAATGGCTGTGAGCGCGCCGGTCACTTCGGCGCAGGCTGCGGGTCGTCGCGCCTGCGAACGTGATTTGGCGAGCCATGGAAACCGCTCCTTTACGGTTAACGCCTATAGCGGCGCTGCAGTCGGCATCGGGGCGGATTGCGGGGGTAAACCCTCGTTCTCGTGGATGAGTAACAAAAATCAAAAGAGTTACGACTTTTGGGGGTCTAAGATCATTCTGAAGAATTGGGAGGGCCAGTCGGCCCGCACGCTCGCACGCGGTTTCAAACACAGCCTGCACCGTTCGGTGTCGGGCCTGGGCCTGTTTGCGCGCCCGGCTGCGCGCACTGCCGTCTCGCTGGCTGCCGTCTTGGCAGTGCATACCGCCGCACAGGCACAGCCGCTGGATGTGGATACACCCGAAAACCTGCTGCTGCGCCCCGAAACGGATGGCGTGCGCACCGGCAATGTGTTGATCTTTCCGCGTTTCGAATATGATATCGAACACGACACCAATATCTTTAATACCGACAGTTTCGAGGTGGAGGACACGGTCGCCGTATTCCGCCCCAGCATTGCGGTAGAGCCGGATCTTGCCCGGCACGAAATCGCGCTTGAGGCCGATGCCATGCTGCGCCGCTATTTCGATACGAAGAGCGAGAATTCGGACCAGTGGGGCGTTACCGCCCGCGGACGGCTGGAATTGGCCGAGCGTACCTCGGCCAATGCCTCGGTCCGTTATGCGCAAAGGATTGAGCCGCGCGGTACTTTCGGGGACCAGTTCCTGACCGACGAGCCGCTTGCCTTTGATGTGTTCGAAGTACGCGGTGGACTGGAACGCACCGGCGGCAAGCTGGAACTGCGCGCAGGCGGCAATTACTCGCAGGCGCGCTATGACGATTCGACGCTCGACGGCGAGATTCAGTCGAACGAGTGGCGTGATGAGGATTCGTTAGGCGGCTTCGTCCGCGCGGACTACGAAGTGTCGGGCAAGCTGCGCACCTTTGTCGAGCTGAACGCGAGCCAGATTGACTACAAATCCAACCCCGACGAAGCGCCGCGCGATTCGGACGGCTATGGTGTGTTGGTCGGCCTGCGGACCGAGGTGTCGGACCTGATCGATGCCGAAGCGGCCATAGGCTATACCTATCGCAGCTTCGACGATCCCGCTGTCGAGAATTTCGACGGCTTCAACTTCCGCGTATCAGGTCGCTGGACGCCTACGCCGCGCTGGCTGTTCGGGCTAGAAGGGGCTCGCAGCTTCGAACGATCCCCGCAAGTAAATGTGCCCGCCGTGTTGCAGACGCGCATGCGCGTCGTAGCGCAACGCAGCCTTGGTCGCCGTACATTGACGGGTGTCGAAATGACCTATGACAATTGGGATTATCAGGGCATCGACCGTGACGAATCCCGCGTGGGTGGCGAGCTGACGCTGCGCTATCTGATTATCGACGAGGTAACGGCCATCGCCGGTGCCGGCTATCGCAAGCAGACCGGTTCGGGCGTCGATATCCCCCGTGAGTACGAGGGGGCCAGCTTCCGCGTCGGCCTGTCGGTATCGCTTTGATCCCTAACCCCCGCCTTAACGCCACGGCGCAAGCCGCGGCCTTCCCGATCCTTTCGGGCCAGAGTGTGGAATGGACATGCCCATGAACGTCTCTCAGCAGATCATGCAGCCGGGCATGCCCGGACGGGCGCTTGTCGAGGTGGGGGACCAGCTTCCCGCGCATACCGACCGTGTCGATATTTCGAAGTCGATCTCGTTCCTGCAGCGCCATTTCTGGCTGATCGCGGCCGTGATCGCAGCCTGCATGCTGCTGGGCGCGCTTTATTCGGTGCTGGCGGACAAGACCTATACGGCAACGGCCGTCACCAGCCTCGAAACCTCGAACGAGGAGCTGGTCAATACCGATGGCCAGCAAGGCGGGCCCGCCCCCGATCTGTCGGCTGCTTTCGTCGAAACGCAGGTCCAGATCATCACCTCGCGCGAGATGGCGACCCGCGTGGCCGAGGCGCTGGAAATGCTGGAAGGCGCAAGTGCGGCCGACCGGCGCGAAATCGTCGATACGCTGCAGGATCATGTCAGCGCGGGGCGTTCGGGCGAAAGCTATGCGCTGTCGATTTCCTATGACGCGCCGACGCCCGAGGATGCGGCCAAGATCGCCAATGAATATGCGCGCCAGTTCACCCTGTGGAATGTGCTGGCGACCCAGACCCGCGCGGGCGAAGCCATGGGCACGATCAGCGAACGGCTGGAAGAGCTGCGCGCGCAGGCGCAGGCCGATACGGCCGATCTGCAAAGCTATCGCATTGCCAACGATCTTCTCTCGACCTCGGGCAGTTCGCTGACCGAGCAGGAAATCTCGAGCTATAACCAGGAAGTCACCCGCGCCCGGGCCGAAGCTTCGGAAGCGCAGGCGCGTCTGAACACGGCCACCGCGCAATTGCGCAGCGGGTCGAGCGGCGAGGATGTCGGCGCGGCGCTGGGTTCGGGCGTGATCGGTTCGCTGCGTTCGCAAGAGGCAACGCTGGCGGGGCAGGTCGCCAATCTGTCGGCGCGCTATGGCCCCAACCACCCCGAACTGATGCGCACCCAAAACGAGCTGAACGAAGTGCGCCAGCGGATTCAGGCGGAAATCAACCGCGTCATCTCGAACCTTAGGGCAGAGCGTGACGTGGCGAACCAGCGTCTTGGATCGCTGACCGGATCGCTGGGCGCGGCACAGGCAAAGCTGTCGCGTTCGAACGCGGCCATGGTCGGGTTGAGCGAGCTTGAGCGCAAGGCCGAGGCATCGCAGGGCCTCTATGAAGCTTATCTGTCCAGCTATAAGCAATTGCTGGCTGCCGAAGGGACCGAGCGGCCCAATGCGCGGATCATCACGCTGGCCGAGGTTCCGACCAAGCCGAGCGCGCCCAATACGGTGCTGAACATGGCGCTGTCGTTGGTGCTGGGCGTGGGTTTGGGCGTGTTCGCCGCCATGATCGCAGACGCAACCGCCAAGGGCATCTCCACGCCCGAGCAGATCGAGCAGGAGTTGGGCCAGAACTATCTCGCCTCGATCCCGCTGCTGCAATCGGTGTCAAAGGGTACCAATGGCGTCGGTGCCGTTCTGGAAGAGCCGCGCTCGCCCTTTACCGAGGCGTTCCGGTCGCTGATGATCGCGGTGGAGCAGCAATGCGACACACCGCCGCAGGTCATCGCGATCACCTCGACCCTGCCCAAGGAAGGCAAGACGGTCACCTCGACCTGCCTTGCGCAAATGCTGGCGATGCAGGGGCATCCGACCCTGCTGGTCGATTGCGACTATGTGAAGCGCGGCGTGTCGCGCCTGCTCAACCTGTCGGACGAAACGCAGGGCCTGCTGGATGTGCTGTCGGGCAAGGCAACGCTTTCCGAGGCGATCCGCCACGGCAAGGAAGGGCTGGCCATCCTGCCCATCGTGTCGACCAGCGAGCGCGCCGAATCGCTGATGAGCGGGCCGGAGTTCGAGGAATTCCTGACTGCCCTGCGGCAGGGCTTTAAATATGTGATCCTCGATCTGCCGCCGGTGCTGCCGATCGCGGCCACGCGTTCGATCGCGCAATATGCCGATACGACGATCATGCTGGCGCGCTGGCGCAGCACCACCGTCCAGGCGGTGCAGGCAGCGCTTCGCCAGTTGCCGCGCGGCAGGGTGTCGCGCGCGGGGATTGCGCTGACGCAGGTCGACCTGCGCAAGCGGGGCCTGTTCTCCAAGCGCGATCCCAATTTCTATTACAAGGAATACCGGGAGTATTACGCGTGAATGCGGTTCAACCCGTAACCTTCCACCCCGGTGACGATGCGCCCCGCCCCCGTTTTTCGGAGCCGCGCGTGGCGATCGTTCATTATTGGTTGGTGTCGATGCGCGGCGGCGAGCGTGTGCTCGAACGGCTGTTGCACCTGTTCCCGCAGGCCGACATCTTTACCCATGTCTATGATCCGGCCAAAATGTCCGACGCCATCAACGAGGCGAAGGTCACCACCAGCTTCATCAACAAGATGCCGATGAGCCGGAAGTGGTATCAGTATTACCTGCCGCTGATGCCCATGGCTCTGGAACAGTTCGACCTGAACGGATACGATCTGATCATCTCGTCCGAAAGCGGTCCGGCCAAGGGCGTGATCACCGATCCGACCAGCCATCACATGTGCTATTGCCATTCACCCATGCGTTATCTGTGGGATCATTATCACCAATATCGCAAGGGCGCGAACCCGCTGGCGCGGGCGGCCATGCCGATGATGTATCACAAGCTGCGCGAATGGGACGTGTCCTCCAGCGCGCGGGTCGATAATTTCGTCGCCAATTCGAACTTCATCCGCCAGCGCATCATGAAGAACTGGCGGCGCGAGGCGGATGTCGTCCATCCGCCGGTGGAAACGAACCTTTTCACCGCATCGACCGAGATCGACGACCATTATCTGTGGGTCGGCCAGATGGTCCCCTACAAGCGGCCCGATCTGGCGGTTGAAGCCTTTAACGCCAGTGGCAAGCCGCTGTTGATGGTGGGCGTCGGCGGCATGGAAAAGCATCTGAAAAAGATCGCCAAGCCCAATATACGCTTCGTCGACCGCCTGAATTTCGACGAGCTGCGCCGCGCCTATGCCCGCGCCCGCGCGCTGGTGTTCACGGCGGAAGAGGATTTCGGCATCGTTCCGGTCGAGGCGATGGCTTCGGGCCGGCCCGTGCTGGGCTTTGGCCGCGGCGGCATCCTCGACAGCGTGGTGCATAACCGTACCGGCATCTTTTTCGACCGGCAGACGCCCGAATCGCTGGCCGCCGGGATCGAGGAGATGGAACGCTGGCTGCCCCATTTCAATCCGTCCGACGCCGTCAGCCACGCGCAGAATTTCGCGCCCGAACGGTTCGACCAGCAGATCCGGCAACTGACCAAGCAATATAGCTGATGCGAGCATGCTCCGCTTGCGCTAGGCAGGGCACAGAAGCTGTCGCGCCCTGTGCGCGGCGGCGGATAAAGGAAGACCGTCCGACAGAGGGACGGGCCATGGGGAATGCCGCGGATCCTTCATGACGGTAACGTTCATCGGACTGATCATGGCCGCCATCGGCCTGCTGCTGCTTATCCGCGGATCGCTGGCGGGCATGCTCGCCTTTCTGATGCTGTCGGGCATGATGGGCGGATCGGCTGCGATCATTCTGACGGCGGTGGGCGGCTCTTCCATTCCGCCTGCCCAGTTCGCGCTGGCCTTCATCTGGCTGCGTATGGTCATACCCGGCAGCCGGTTCCTCGACTCGCTCGGCCCCGCATTCAAAGAGAATTTCTGGCTGATCGTCTTCGTCGTCTATGGCGTGGCCATCGCCTATGTCGGGCCGCGCCTGTTTGCGGGGCAGATCAATGTCACGCCGCTCCGCTTCGAAGGGGGCGATGGCGGGCTGTTCGATACGTCTCCGCTGATGCCGACATCGCAGAACATGACCGCGTCGGTCTATCTGGTCGGCGCCTTGCTGACGGCGGTGGCTACCTATGTCGCCTGCATCTATCGCGGCGGCGCCAATGCGCTGGTCAAGACCGCGGTGGTGATCGCGTGGGTGCATTCGATCACCGGCGTTCTGGGCGCCGTGGGTCGCGGCACCCCGATCGAGAGTTTCTTCACCCTGCTGCGCAATGCCAATTACACGCAGCATAGTCAGGCCTATGAAGGGTTCATCCGGATCAACGGCATCTTTCCCGAACCCTCGTCATGGGCGGCCTTTGCCTTTTCGTGGTTCGTGTTTCTGGCAGAGTGCTGGTATCGCTCGATCGAGCCCAAGGCGACGGGGCGGGCGGCATTGCTGCTGGCGCTGGTGATGTTCTTCTCCACCTCTTCCTCCGCCTATGTCGGGCTGGGCGGCTATGCGCTGTTCTTCGCGGTGCGGATTGCCCTGTTCCCAACCCTCGCCAGCCATTCGCGCATCAGGGAAGCGGCCATTATCGGCCTTGCCGGCGCGGTGCTGACGGCGATCCTGCTCGCCGCGCTGCCCGCCTTTACCGAGGCGATCGGCAAGATGATCGACGATATGCTGTTCGCCAAGGCAGACAGCGAATCGGGCCGCCAGCGCCTTTTCTGGGCGATGCAGGGGCTGGAGGGTTTCGTCGTGTCGTGGGGTCTTGGCATCGGGCCGGGCAGTTTCCGGTCGTCCAGCCTTGCGACTGCCATCATCGGATCTTGCGGCGCGATCGGGGTGATCAGCTTCGTCGCCTATCTGCTCGCGGTGTTCGAACCGCGGCGCGGATCGTCATGGGGCGCTGCAGGGCCGATCGCGGCACGGCTTGGCGGGGCGGCTGCAACCGCGGCACTGGTGTCGCAAATCCCCTCGCTTGTCGCGGCGGCATCGCCGGTGCCCACGGGCGAATTCGCCATACTCGCAGGTGCGGCCCTGGCGCTGCGACGCGTGAAGCAGGGCGCAGCCCAGCCGGAGAGCGAGGGTGCTGCCGAAGTCGAGGTGGAAGATTTGCCCCCTGTCCGCCGGGGCTGGCGCGTTAGCGAATAGAGTGTTGGCGCTGAGGTAACGCAGAACGGCACGGGTCCGCTTGGGCCGCCGCGCCATTTGCTGGCATCAATGGACCGCGTCGTCGCTGTCGATGCTGTCCGCCATAGAGCGGAGAATATCGGGCAGCACATCGCGCATGCCCAGCATGTCATAGAAGTTCACCGTCGCGCCCAGCATGGCCATGCCGATCGCCTCGGGCCGGAAACCGCTGCTGACCAGCAGGCTATAGCCGTCGAGCATGCGTTTCGACACATGGGCAAACGCCTCGAACGGCGGAGTGCCGCCGTCGCCTTGCAGGTCGGGGAGGAAAGGCAGAGCGGGGGTGCCGTCTTCGTCGTCCAAATTCCATCCTTCCTGCATCAGACCCGCTTTCAAATTATGATCGAACATATGCCGCCGCCTCTTGTGGCCGTGTTTGGAAATGTTCCGCGATGACACATCCTGTCCCAATTTAACCGATGCAATTGACAAGAAAAGCATCCCTATCCGTGCGCGCACCCTATGACTCGAAATCGATAGGCGCGGTCCGAATGGCTAGAAAAAAGCCGCATTCCCGTCCTATCCGGCGGATAGCAGGATCATTCCCGACCGGATTATCGGGCTTTGTCAGCAGCATGCGTTACGGGCGCGAAATGCCGCGTGGGCCGCGCCGATTGCTAAATCGGGGTATGCCGCGAATTGCCGATGGCCGAGCCGGCCCCCCTGGCGCATGGTCTCGGTGGATTTCGCAACGGTCCGGCGCAGCGCGATTTTTCATTCGCCGGTAATTGTGCCAATTTGAAATCGAACCGGCAAAGCCGTTCCATCGCCGCGAACTATGTTATTGAATGCGGGGACATAACAGATGAAAGTCGCCCAACACCGATGCTAGCCCGCAAAGTATTCGCATCCTCGGCATTTCTGACCGGCAGCCGTTTTCTGGGCCGCGGTCTCGATATTCTGGCCGCTCTCGTCATGGCACGCTTCCTGTCGCCTGCCGATTTCGGTGTGGTCACTATCGGCCTTGCCGCGCTGATGGTGCTTGAATCATTTACCGAATTGCCGGTTGAGGATGCGCTGCTGCGCGAAAAAGAACTGCTGCGCGAGGATGTGGACACGGCGTTCACCCTGTCGGCCCTGCGCGGGCTGGGCGTGGGCGCTCTATTATGCGCGGCGGCGGTGCCGCTGGCGATGATTTATGACGATAACCGGCTGGTGCTACTGATCTGCCTGCTGGGTATCGCGCCGGTTGCGCGCGGGCTGCGCAGCCCGATGATGGTTCGCTTCGCGCGCGATGTAAATTACAAGCCTGCCGCCACGATCGATGCGATCTGCCGCATCACCTCTTTCGTGCTGGCGGTGGCCTGCGCGTGGTACACGCAATCCTATCTCTCGCTGGTGCTGCTGTCGGTCACGCCCCAGATTATCGAGATGATCGCCACCCATGTGCTGGCGCCCTATCGCCCGCATTTCACCTTGCGAAAAATGCGCTTCATCCTGTCCTTTGCGGGTCAGGTCACGATTTCGCGCGTGATGGCGACCCTGTCGTCAGAGGGGGACCGTTTCATCGTCGGCGGCTTTGTCAGCAAGGCGGCGCTGGGCTTCTTTTCGATGGGCCGCAGCGTGGCGACCACGGCCAGCTGGTCGCTGGCCATGCCGCTGCTGGCGGTCATGTATCCCGGCCTTGCGCAAATCCGCGAGGAGCCTGCCCGTTTCCGCCGCAGCTATTTGCGGGGTCAGGGAATGATCGTGTTCGCCATATTGCCGCTATCGCTGGCGCTGGCGGTGCTGGCCGATCCGCTCGTCCGGCTGGCGTTGGGAGAGGAATGGCTGCCCGTGGTGCCGGTGATGCAGGCGATATCGCTGCTGAACGCGGCGGCGACTTTTTCCATGCCTGCCCATTCGCTGGCCATGGCGACGGGAGAGATCCGGCAGATGATCTGGCGCGAACTGGCCACGCTGATCGTGTCGATCCCCGCAGTGACGCTGGGCGCAATCTATTACGGGCTGATCGGCGCAGTGCTGGGCCGTGTGCTGGCAGGGCTGGTGCATACGGGGATGAGCTTGCAGATGGTATCGCGGCTTGCCGATGTGCGCATCGCAACGCAGCTGGTGAACCCGTGGCGATCCGTCGTGTCGAGCGGGGTTTTCGCCGCGACGCTTTATCTCGTCGTGCACCATATGCCGGGCGAGAACTGGCTTGAACTGGTGATGCAAATGGGCGTGGCGGGAATCGCGGCAGGCCTTGCCTATGTCGCGGTGCATCTGGCGCTGTGGAAGCTGTCCGGCCTGCCCGAGGATAGTCCCGAGCATTTCCTGATCGACCTGCTGCAATCGGGGCTGCGCCGGTTCAGCGCCGCGCCCGCTCAATCCTGATGGGCCGGTCCGGCTGCGTCGCCGTGGCCGGGGATTTCCAGCGTGATCATCAGCGGCAAATGGTCCGATCCACGCCGGGGTCCGGTCCGCACATCGATCGCCCGCACCCTGCCGCGCAGGTAAAGCTGATCCAGCGGCAGGCGCAGCAGAGCCGGATTGCGCGCGGGCCAGCTGGTCGCAAAGCCGCTGGCAAGGCGGAAATCCCCGCTCTCGCCAATGCTGCGCACCGCGTGGGTCCATGGCGATGAATTGAAGTCACCTGTCATCACCGCAGGGCCCGGCACGGCCGCCGCTGCCTTGCGCATGGGCCCTACCCAATCTTCCTGCTCGCCCATTGGCCATGGCCGGTCGAGATGGGCGGCAAAGACGGTGAATTCGGTTCCGTTCACATCCAGCGTGGCGGTCAGCGCGGACAATGCCTTGCGATTATCCGCATCGCCGTCGCCCGCCAACGATTCCGACCCCAGCAACGGAAAGCGCGAAAACATCACGGTCGAGCAGGGATAATGCACCGAACAGGCCACCATGGTCGGATATTTGTCCTGCAGCACCTTGCCCCAGTGTTTTTGCATGCGCGACGCTTCCAGCAGGACCAGAATATCGGCATCCTGCGCGGCCAGCCATTCGGCATCGCGGGTCGATCGGGGATTGGTTTTCAGCATGTTGAATTCGATCATGCGGATCGTCTGGCTGCGATGCCCCACGGGCGGCGCGCTTTTCAGCAAAGGCCGGAACAGCACCAGCCCCGTGGCCAGTGCCGCCAGCATCATCGCAATGCCCAGTCCCAAAGCACGCAGATCGCGCAAGAACCAGCAGGCGGCGGCGGTGGCAATCACCAGCACCGGCCACCAATAGGCGGCGGCGATATTGATATTGTCGGCCAGCGGCACGAACGCGCCAGCCCACGAAACCGCCAGTGTCAGCGCGGCCAGCACCAGTATCGCCACCGCAGCCATGCGCCGCAGCCGATGCCAGCGATGCCTGCCTGTCAAAGCGACAGCAGCGTATTGATCAGATTGCGGGCCGCGCGGTCCCATGTCAGCCGTTTGGCGCGGTTCAGCGCGCGGGCCGACAAATCGCTGCGGTGCTGCGGCCCCTGATAGACCGAAGCGATCGCCTTGGCCCAGGCCGAGGGATCGTCATGCGCGACATAAAGCGCGCCATCGCCGCAGGCTTCGGGCAGCGCCCCGCAAGGCGCGACGATCGCGGGCGTGCCCAGCCGCATCGCTTCCAGCGGCGGCAGGCCGAACCCCTCTGTCGTCGAGGGAAATGCAAACATTGCGGCGTTTTCGTACAAGGCGCGCAATTCGCCGTCGCTGACACGGCCGGCAAAGCGGACATTGGACGGCACGTGATAGCCCGCCGCCACAAACCGGTCGCGGCTGGCCGATCCGAACAGCACCAATGTACGGTCTTTCAGTTCGGGCCGGGCAAAGGCGCGCAGCAGCACCACGATATTCTTGTGCGCCTGCAGGCTGGACAGCGCCAGCGTATAGCCGCCCTGTTCCAGAAAAAGCCGTTTCAGCACGGCATCGTCGGCGCTGTCGGAGAGCACATGGTCGCAGCCATTGTGGATCACGGTGATCTTGTCGGCAGGGGCAACATTCGCCTCGACGATCTGGTCGCGCGAGAATTCGGAGACGGTCAGGATGCGCCGGTGCCTGTCCCCCGCCATCGGCTGTTGCAGGCGGTACCAGCGGCGGAAATTGGCCGAATAGCTTTCAGGCGACAGCAGCACCTGAACATCGTGCAGCATCGTTACCGCATTCCGCCGCAGGACGGGTCCGACATTGCAAAGGCTGACCACCGTGGCGCGGCCCGCGCGCAGCGGCAGGGTCAGTTGTTCCCACGCATTACCTTTTAACGGGCCGACCACGCGATAGGGTACGCCCAGCGCATTGGCGCGGTCCTGCGCGTCGAACGGAATCCATAATTCCAGCGCAATGCGGCGGGCGAGTGCCGGATCGCTGGCGATCAGCCGGTGGGCATGGCGCACCATCTCTGTCGCGACGCGGTGCACGCCGACCGGTTCGGTCGCCAGAAAGCGGCCATTGACGATAAAGCGCCGCACAGGACCCTCTGCGTCAGCGGTGTCGGACAGATGGGAAACCTCTTCGTCGGGGGCGTGCGAAAGCGGCGCGGCCTCGGCAGCGGGAATGCGGGCTCCGTTGTCGAGCAGGTCGTGCATAATGGCCCTAGGCTGCATTTTCGGCCCGCGAAGGACAAGCGCGCAAATGGATGATTTGCCTATCTTACGGGCATAAGGCGCCTGCCCCAATGGCGCAAAACCGTCGGTTTACACGATACGCGGCTGGGGAAGCGGCACGATGAACTTGCCCCCTGCCTCGCGATAGGCGCCTTGCTGGGCAAGGATCTCCTCGGCAAAATTCCAGGCCAGCAACAGCGTATAATCGGGCCGGTCCTCGAACAGAGCCTCGGGCGGGCGGATCGGCAAATGGACGCCGGGCATCAGGCGCCCCTGTTTGTGCGTAGAAAGATCGGCAACGAAATTAATGTGGTGCCGACCCAGACCGCAGGCATTCAGCAACGCCGAACCCTTTGCCGCCGCGCCATAGGCCGCGACCGAATGGCCTTTGGACCGCAAATCCTCGATCATCGACACAAGGCTGTCGCGCAGCACGGCTGCGTCGTCCGCCAGATCATCGAAAAACGCGCGCGATGCGATGCCGATTGCGCGTTCTTCGGCCAGCATATCCAGCACGGCGGCGTCGCGATCCTCAACCGTTTCGGCAAAAACACGCAGCGAACCGCCGTGGATCGACACGCGTTCGACCCGGTTGACGAACAAACCGTGCGCGCCCAGCAGATTATCCAGCGCGGTCAGCGAGAAATAGCACATGTGCTGGTGGTGGATCGTATCGAACTGCACGCTTTCGACCAGATCCCGCAGATAGGGCACCTCGATCACGGCCGTGCCACCGGGCTTCAACAAAGTGGCGATGCCGGTGACGAAACCGCGCAGATCGTCGGCATGGGTCAGCACATTATTGGCATGCACGATATCGGCGGGCCCACGCCTTTGCCGCACATCATGGGCAAGGTTGGATGTGAAGAACTCGGGCATGGTATCGACCCGCCCCGCCCGCGCCGCCTTGGCCGGACCTTCCGCCGGATCGATGCCCAGTACGGTCACGCCTGCCGCGACATAATTCTTCAGCAGATAGCCGTCATTGCTCCCGATCTCGACCACAAGGCTCGACCGGTCCAGCCGCCGCTCTGCCAGCCGCGCCTCGACATTGGCCTTTGCGTGGTCGAGCACGGTGCGCGAGACCGACGAGTAATAGGGGTAATCGTCGGCGAACAGCACTTCGGGCCGCACGGTTTCGGTCAATTGCACCAGGGCGCATTCGTGGCACAGGGCGACCACCAGATCGAAACGCGGTTCGGCGCGGCAATCCCATTCCGACGTCAGCAGCCGGTCGGCCAGCGGCACTTCGCCCAGATCGAGAAATCGGTGCAGCCGGTCCGACCCGCAAGCGCGGCAGCGATCCTCGGTATGCGAGAGCGGCCGGTTGTCGAACACGGGGTTCAGAAGGCGGCCGTCGACAGGCATCAGGCAGCGAGTTTCCGTTCCAGCGGAAAGAAATCGCGGCTTGCGCTGCCTTCGGCCACGCGCTGCCGCAAATGGGCAATGCGGTCGAAACCGGGCCCTTCGAATGCGGTGCCCGACAGACCCTGCACTTCATAGGCTGCCAGCAATTGCGCGATTCCGTCGCGGCAATTCCAGCGCGGCTGCCAGTCGGGCAGGGCATCGGCGATATGGTCCGCGCTGACGCGATAGCTGCGCGGATCGCGCGCGGCATCGGCAGCATGGGCGATCAGCGCGCCGGGCACCATATCGCGGACCATGCGGGCCAGATCGCGCACGCGGAAATTATCGGCCGAACGCGCCACATTGAAAATGCCGCGATGCACCTTGTCGCGCGGCGCCTCTGCCGCAGAGGCGAAGGCGTGGGCCAGATCCTCCACATGGATCAGCGGACGCCACGCGCTCCCCTCACTCTTCAGGCGGACGGTGCGGCGGGTATGGGCCCACGCGACCAGATTATTGACCACCAGATCAAAGCGCAGCCGCGGCGACACGCCATAGGCCGTTGCCGCGCGAAGCGACACGGGGCTGAACCCGCTGTCGGCCAGCGGCAGGACGGCGCGCTCTACCTCTAGCTTGGAAGTGGCATAGGCGCTGATCGGGCGCGGCGCGGCGCTTTCGCCCGCCATTCGCCCGCGGCTGTCGCCATAGGCCGCGCAACTCGACGCAAAGATAAAGCGCGACACGCCCGCAAGCTTGGCCATGCGGGCCAGCACGATCGAGGCGGTGCAATTGATGTCGTCGGTGAGATCGGGCCGGTATGCGCCCAGTGCATCGTTCGACAATCCGGCCAGATGGATTACCGCGTCGAAACCCGACAGGCGTTCGACCACATCGGGCGCTGCGATGAAATCGCGGATATCCTGACCGATTTGCGGAATCTGCACCGGCGGCGCGCCGAAATCGCAGCCGCCGAACAAGTCCGAATCCAGCCCCGCCAGATCGTGCCCGCGATCCAGCAAGACCGGCACCAGAACCGAGCCGATATAGCCCAGATGTCCCGTGACCAGGATTTTCATTGCCCCAACCCCTTATTCGACGCGGAGTTCTTTCCGAAAAAAGAATCCGACCGACCGAGCCGAGAATAGGGAGCATGACTTAACGATTCGATGCAACTGCGCATCGAGCCATTGCCATGCCCGAAAGGGGCATAAAGCTGTGGGCACCCCGAAAAGGGGGCGATTTATCAGAATGTCAGCTTGATCTGGTGCGGTCGAGAAGACTCGAACTTCCACGGGCTTTCGCCCACAACGACCTCAACGTTGCGCGTCTACCAATTCCGCCACGACCGCATCCAAAGGGGAGAGGCAGGCCCGTTCGCAAATGGGCTGCCCCGTGGTAGGCGCGTGCCATTAGCAACGTCGTTGCGCCTGCGCAACCGGCAAATGCAATTGGCTGAAATGCCCGTGCGCGATGCGGTTTTATCGGCCCGCTATGCGCAATGGCGTCAGCTGGGTTTCCAGCCGATGTCCATGATTTCCGCCGATCGCGGCACATCGGTCACCATCTGGCTGACCTTGACGCTTTCGCCGGGGCCAAGCTCGCTGCGGCTGGCTTCCATTTCCCAGCTATAGACGATCCGCTTTTGCGAATCGCGTAGCACCACCAGCACGGGCGGCACGTGTTCGCTGCGACTGCCGGTATTGGTGATGGTGCCATTGGCCGCGAACAGCAGGCGGCCATTGGGCAATTCGCGGCGGTCCTGATCGTCGAGCGGGAAGTCCAGCACAAGGTTTTCCGATGCGGGCGCAAATGCCGTCTGGCCAAAGGGCAGCCACGCGGGCGCCCCGAAATAGCGCGCCGCGCCATAAACCACCGCAGCCGCGACCACGAGCAGGACCGCGCAGATCAGCAACAGGCGTTTCCACCGGCTTTCGCCCTGATCAAGATCTTCGTATTCGGCATCGACCGGCTCTGCATCCACCTCGGCAAAGGCGGGGGCAGCGGCGGCGGGCTCTTCCTCGACCACCGGATCGGGTTCGACGTCGATCGCGACCTCGTCGAAGATGGTGGCGGTTTCGGCGAATTCATCGATGTCCGCGTCCGCTTCGGCGACTTCGGCAACGGGTTCGGCGGTCGCGGTTGCGCCCACATCGGCCCAGCCGCGCGGCGCGGGCGGCGCATCGCTCCACGCGGTTTCGCTGGCGAAAGGCTCTGGCGCAGGCTCGGCAGGCGCAGGCGCGGCTGACGCAGGCTCGGCAGGGGGAGGCGCGGGTTCGGCGACGGGCGCGGGTTGCGGTTCGGTGCTGGCGGCAGGAATTTCTTCCGCCGCCGCGCCCTCGAAACCGTCCTGATGCCAGCTGTGCCGGCATTTGGCGCAGCGAACGATGCGTCCTTGCGCGCCGATGGCGTTGTCGGGCACCGTATAGCGCGTGTGACAGGCGGGACATGCGATCTGCATAAGAAGAATCTAAGCCCGAGACGCGAATCAGGGCAAGTGTTGCGCAGCGAAGGGTTAACGATAGCGCAGTGTTATCCACATCAACGGTCCGCCAAGGGCTCGATTGCGCGCGCCAGATGCTATTGAAGCCATGGTGAAGGGGCGTCCGGCGCCCCGCTTAACCCGCTGACGAGAAGAAAGATGCAGGCCACAGGCAGCGGATCGTCCCGTCCAGACCTTGTGAACGATGCCGCATTCGGCAGCGGCGGCCCGCAGGGGCCGGTCGCGCCCGGCGCTCAGCGTTCGCGCGAACCCATTGTGCGGTTCGAAAATGTCGGCCTGCGTTACGGGACCGAGCGCGAGATCCTGTCCGATATCTCGTTCCAGTTGCATCGCGGGCGGTTCTATTTCCTGACCGGCCCGTCGGGCGCGGGCAAAACCTCGCTTTTGAAGCTGCTCTATCTGGCGCAAAGCCCGTCGCGCGGGGAAATCGCGCTGTTCGGAGAGGATGCGGTGCATCTGGAACGCGCGGCCCGCCCCGCGCTGCGGCGCCGGATCGGTGTGGTGTTTCAGGATTTCCGGCTGGTCCCGCATCTGACGGTTTACGACAATATCGCCCTGCCGCTGCGGCTGGCGGGGGTGAGCGAGGAGGAAATGCACGGCCCCGTCGACGATATGATCGACTGGGTGGGGCTGGGCGCCAGCCGGCATGCGCGTCCCGAAACCCTGTCGGGCGGGGAACAGCAGCGCGTGGCGATTGCCCGTGCCGTCATCACGCGGCCCGACCTGCTGGTCGCGGACGAGCCGACGGGCAATGTCGATCCCGATATGGCGGTGCGGCTGTTGCGGCTGTTCGGCGCGATGAACCGGCTGGGCACGACCGTTGTGCTGGCAACGCATGACATGACCCTGATGGGCCGGATGAAGGATGCCTCGGTCATGCGGCTGGAGCGCGGGCGGCTGACCGATCCGACCGGCGCACTGCGCAACCCGCCGCACAGCTGGCAACCCGCCGAACGGAACGGCGATCCATGGTAGGGGGCGTGTTCTCCCCCGGCAGGCACGATCTGCGCACGCGGCTGTCGTCGCTGCGCGTCAATCCCGCGCGCTGGACGTTGAAGGCGGGGTCCGATCCGATCATCAAACAGCGCGCCATCGCGGGGCCGGTGCCATGGGTGATCGCCATCATGACCGCGCTGACCGTGATCGCGGCGGCAGGCGGGCTGGCCCTGGGTTCGATCGCATCGGCAGCGGGGGACGAACTGGCGGGCGGGGTGACGATCCAGATCGCCGGTCCGCCCGAAGCAGAGGCCGCGCGGCAGGCCGAAGCGGTCGTGGCGATCCTGTCCGAAGGCGATGGCGTGCAATCGCTGCGCCGCATGGACGAAGACCAACGCGCTGCCCTGATCGAGCCGTGGCTGGGTGATCTGGGGGCGGACGATCCGGACCGGGAAGCGGGTGAGGCCGATGACAGCCTGCTCGTCCTTCCCGAACTGATCGAAGTGCAACTGGCGGGCGAGGCCGACGAGGCAGCGCTGGCCGGATTGCGCGCGCGTATCGCAAAAGCCGCGCCCGACGCGCTGGTCAATGCCGATACCGGCTGGCTGGAACCCGTGGGTCAGGCGATCGAAGCGATGCAATGGCTGGCGCTGGCGCTGGTGGGCGTGCTGGCGCTGGCGACGCTGGCGGCGGTGCTGCTGGCCAGCCGCAGCGCGCTGGCCGCCAATCGCGAGATTATCGAACTGATGCATCTGCTGGGTGCGGCGGACCGGCAAGTGGCGCAATTGTTCCAGCGCGCGGCGGCCGTGGGCGCAGGCATCGGCGGGGCGGCGGGTTTTGCCGTGGCGGTGGCGGTGGTGATCGTTCTGGGCGGACGGTTCGCGGCGCTGGGGCCGGGCGAGGCTGCGCGCGGTTTAAGCGTCTGGCACTGGATATTGCTGGCACTGATCCCCGTGATGGCAACCGTTCTGGCAGCGATCACGGCACGTCTGACGGTGCTGGCGACGCTGCGGCGCATGGTGTGACGGCGCAGCAGGCTGTGCATCGAAATACGACATTTGCAGCCGGGCGATTGCCCCGCCGCGAAGTGCGGCTTAAAGCCCGTTTGTCATGATCCGCCGCATCCTGTCCTTTCTGTTGCTTGTCTGGGCGATCGGCTTCATCTGGTTCGCCGCCGTTCCCCCGCAACCTGCGGGAGAGGACAAGACCGATGGCATCGTCGTGCTGACCGGCGGTGCGGGCCGTATCGAGCGCGGGGTAGAGGCTTTGCGTGAAGGATGGAGCGGGGCCATGCTGGTATCGGGCGTGGGCCGCGAAGTGAAAGAGGCCGAACTCGCCGCGCAATTCGCCATTCCCTCCAGCCTGATGAACTGCTGCATTACGCTGGGCTATGACGCGGTCGACACGCGCACCAATGCCGAGGAAACGGCGGCATGGATCGCGGCCAACGATGTCGCCAGCATCCGTCTGGTCACGGCCGATTATCACATGCGCCGCGCGGCTTCGGACCTGCGCCGCCAGATCGGTCCCGATGTGACGATCCTGCGCGATGCGGTGCATACCGAACCCTCGCTCGCCATGCTGTTCCTTGAATATCACAAGCTGCTGATCGGCTGGGTCGCGGCACTGTTCGACCTGTAGGGCGGCGGATGATGGCGTGGGCTCGCACGATCCTGTTCGCGGTGATCTTCTACACCGGATCGCTGTTTTACGTGCTGGGGGCGACATTGATGCGCGTCCTCTCGCAGCCTGCCTTGATGCGCGTGGCCGAGGGGTGGTCCCATTTCCACCGCTGGTGCGTGCGCCATATTCTGGGCATCGACATCCGGATAGAGGGCGCGCGGCCCGCGGTTCAGGCCTTCTATGTGCTGCGCCACGAAAGCTTTTTCGAGGCGATCGATCTGCCGACCTTCCTACCGGGCCATCCGGTGCCCTTTGCCAAGATCGAGCTGATCCGCATCCCGCTATGGGGCGCGTTGGCCACCCGCTATGGCGTGGTCGGCGTGGACCGCGAACGCGGCGCGGCGGCGCTGCGCGACATGAAGCGCAAGGCCGACGCGATCAAACCCACCGGCCGCGATTTCGCCCTGTTCCCCGAAGGCACGCGGGTAGAGGTCGGCGCATCGCCCAAAATGCAATCGGGCCTCTATGGCATTTATCGCCTGCTGGGCCTGCCGATGGTGCCGGTCGCGGTGAACAGCGGGCATCTGTATCACCACATGCCCAAGCGGCGCGGCACCATCATCTATCGCATCGGAGAGGTGATCCCCGCCGGTCTTGAACGCGCCGAAGTGGAGCGCCGCGTGCGCGAGGCGCTGAATGCGCTGAATCCCGAATTTCAGGCTTGACCCGGCTATTTGACTTGCGTTCCGCCGTGGTCGCGGCGGCCGAAATCGGGGCGGGCATCGTCCTGCCCTTCCTCGATGATAGAGCGGCGCACGGCGCGGGTCTGGGTGAAATGGTCGAATAGCGCATCCCCGTCGCCCCAGCGGATCGCGCGTTGCAGCGCCGACAGATCCTCGCTGAACCGTTGCAGCACTTCCAGCACGGCCTCCTTGTTCGACAGAAACACGTCGCGCCACATGGTCGGGTCCGATGCGGCAATGCGGGTGAAATCGCGAAATCCGCCTGCCGAATATTTGATGACTTCGCTACGGGTCACGTCCTCGAGATCGGATGCGGTGCCGACGATGGTATAGGCGATCAGATGCGGCACATGGCTGGTGATCGCCAGCACCAGATCGTGATGGCGCGCGTCCATCATCTCTACCTTGGCGCCGAGCGCCGTCCAGAATGCGGCAGTGCGATCCGCATCGTCCGGCGCCGCGCCATCGGCAGGCGTCAGAATGCACCAGCGATTGCGGAACAGGCTGGCAAAGCCCGCGTCCGGACCCGAATGTTCGGTGCCCGCGACGGGATGGGCGGGCACGATCGGCTGGCCGGGAAGGGCGGCGGCGATCGCTTCGGCGACCGACTGCTTGCACGATCCCACGTCGCTGATGATCGCATCGGGCTTCAGCGCGCCCTGCAATGTGTCGGCGGCAGCGCCCATCGCATTCACCGGCACGCACAGCACGACCAGATCGGCACCGGCGACGGCGTCCTTGGGGTCGTCGAACACCTCGTGCGCCAGTCCCCGCGCGCGCGCGCGGATGCGTACGGTTTCGTCCGCGTCAAATGCGGTAACGCGCGTGTCGGGCAGCGCCTCTTGCGTGGCAAGGCCGATCGACCCGCCGATCAGGCCAAGGCCGATGATGGCGATTTGCCGGAACGGGGTATCGGTCACGACGCGGCCTTTGCGGCAGTGCGGATGGCGGCGGTGATGTCGTCCATCTGCGCATCCGAACCGATGGTGATGCGCAAGGCATGGGGCAGGCCTTGGCCCGGCAAATGCCGCACCGCATAGCCCGCCGCCGCAATGGCATCCTGTGCCGCCTCTGCCGTCAGCGCGCCCTGAAACAGCACCAGCACGAAATTCGCCTCGCTGGGAACGACGGACAGGCCGTGATTGCCCAATGCCTCGATCGCCGAAACGAAACGCGCGCGGCTGGCGGCATTGGCGTTGCGCGAACGTGTGACGAAATCCTGATCCTCCAGCGCGGCCAGCGCGGCGGCCTGACCAGACAGGGTGACGTTGAACGGTCCGCGAATGCGGTTCAGCGCATCGGCGATGGCAGGCGCGCCAAAGCCCCAGCCGATCCGTTCGCCCGCAAGGCCATAGATCTTGGAAAAGGTGCGCGTGACCAGCACATTGTCATGCGCCTTGGCCAATGCGATGCCGCCGTCGTCCTCACCCTCGGCCAGATATTCGCCATAGGCCTGATCGACCACCAGCAGCACATCGTTGGGAAGGCCCGCATGCAGCCGTGCCAGCTCTTCCGCGCCGATATAGCGGCCCGTGGGATTGTTCGGGTTGGCAAGAAACACCACGCGCGTCCGCGCGGTCACGCAGGCCAGCAACGCATCGACATCGGTGCCGTAATCGCGGTCGGGCGCGACGACGGGCGTTGCGCCGCAGCGGCGGGCGGCAATGTCGTAAACCGCAAAGCCATAGCGGACATAGACAATCTCGTCCCCCGGCCCCGCATAGGCCTGCGCCGCGATATGCAGGATTTCGTCACTGCCGGTGCCGCACACGATCTGCGCGGGGTTCAGGCCGTACATTTCGCCGATCTTGGCGCGCAGGGCTTTGGAATCGGGATCGGGATAGATCGCAGGCCCCGCCACCGCCGCCCGCGCGGCCAATGCTTGCTCGCTGGTGCCCAGCGGGTTTTCGTTGGCCGACAGCTTGATCAACGGCTTGCCGTCCGCGCCCGCCGACTTGCCGGGCACATAGGCATGGATCGCCTCGATCCACGGCTTCATGCGGGGGCCGCCCTTGGCTTCGGGCGCGGTATCGGGGCTGGTCTGGCTGTTCATGGGGCTGCGCATTAGCCGCCTGTGCCGCATTCGCCAATCGTGCAATTCGCGAAATCACGCCCGCGCGCGCATTGCTATCGTTGACAGAAGGGGCAAGTCGATCCAAGCGCGCCCGAATGGCAGACGCTGGCATGACCCATACCGAAGCCCATGTGCTGAAACTTTCCCGGCCGCTGCTGCTCGACAGCGGACGCAGCCTTGCGCCGGTCGAGGTCGCCTATCAGACATACGGGCGGCTGAATGCAGCCAAGGATAATGCGATCCTTGTCTGCCATGCGCTGACGGGCGACCAGCACCTTGCCAGCCCGCACCCCAAGACGGGCAAGCCAGGCTGGTGGCAGCGCGTGGTGGGGCCGGGCCTGCCGATCGACACCGACCGGTTCTTCGTCATCTGTTCGAACGTGATCGGCAGCTGCATGGGATCGTCCGGTCCGTCCAGCGCGGCAGAGGACGGCGCGCCTTTCGCGATGCGCTTTCCCGTCATCACCATCCGCGACATGGCCCGCGCGCAGGTCGCGCTGGTCGATCATCTGGGCATCGACCGGCTGCACGCGCTGGTCGGCGGGTCGATGGGCGGGATGCAGGTGCTCAGCTGGGCGGCGAACTGGCCCGACCGTTTCGGCGCGGCGCTGGTGCTGGCATCGGCGGCGCGGCACTCGGCGCAGAATATCGCGTTCCACGAAGTCGGGCGGCAGGCGATCATGGCCGATCCCGAATGGAAGGGCGGCGATTATTATGCGGAGAATGTAGACGATCCGCGGAAAGTCGGCCCCGAAAGCGGCCTCGCCGTGGCGCGCATGGCGGCGCATATCACCTATCTGTCGGAACAGGGCCTGACCGAGAAATTCGGACGGAACCTGCAGGACCGCGAAGCCAAGACATTCGGCTTTGACGCCGATTTCCAGGTCGAAAGCTATCTGCGTTATCAGGGGCTGGCTTTTACCGACCGGTTCGATGCGAATAGCTATCTCTATATCACCCGGGCCATGGATTATTTCGATTTGGCCGAGGAACATGGCGGCCGTCTGGCCGAGGCGTTCGCGGGGCTGAAAGCGCGCATGTGCCTCGTCAGCTTCGATACCGACTGGCTTTATCCCACCAGCGAATCGCGGCGGATTGCCCATGCGGTGAACGCGGCGGGCGCACCGGTCAGCTTCGTCGAATTGTCGGCGCCGTTCGGGCATGACAGCTTTTTGCTGGATGTGCCCGCGCTCGACCGCGTGATCGAGGGTTTCCTGTGATGGCAGCGCCCCAATCCGGCCTGCGGCCCGATCTTGCGGTAATCGCACAACATGTTGCGCCCGGCAGCCGTGTGCTCGACGTCGGGTGCGGCGATGGCGCGTTGATGGCGGCGCTGGTGGCGGGCAGATGCGACGCGCGCGGGCTGGAGATCGAGCCGGCCAATGTGGCCACATGCGTATCGCGCGGCCTGTCTGTGCTGCAGGGCGATGCCGACAGCGATCTGGCGTTCTATCCCGACAACAGCGTCGATGTGGCGATCCTGTCACAAACCTTGCAGACCACGCGTCGTCCCGATCTGGTGATCGAACAATTGCTGCGCATCGCGCCGCGCGGTTTCGTGTCTTTTCCCAATTTCGCCCATTGGCGGGTGCGCGCCAGCCTGATGTTCGGCGGCCATATGCCGGTCACCCGGCTGCTGCCCGAAACATGGTACGACACGCCCAATATCCACCATGTGACGATCGACGATTTCCGCGCTCTGGTGAACCGTCTGGGCCTGTCGGTCGAACGCAGCTGGTTTCTGAAAGGCGGGCGCGTCACCGCACCGGCGGCGGCGAATTTGCGTGCCGAACATGCGGTGTTCCAGCTCGCCCGTTGACGGGCGCGGGCTAAAATCCGCGCTTCACAAGACGTTCCACGCTTCCCCACAGGGGGTGGATAAATCCTGCCCTTAATCCGCTTGATGCTTGCCGGTGTGATAGGCATTACCCTGCTCTATGAATCAGTACGACCCTGTCCCCCTTCACGCCGTTTCCCCTACCGATCAGGATGCGCCCGCACGCGTGCTGCCCTCTAACGTAGAGGCAGAGGCCGCCTTTCTGGGCGCGGTGCTGATTGACAATCGCGTGCTGGAAGAATTGCCGGTCAATCTGAACGCCGACCATTTCTTCGAACCGCTGCATTCGCGCATTTTCGAACGCATCATGGTGCTGATCGACCGCAAGGCGGTGGTCACGCCGGTCACGCTGAAACCGTATTTCGAGGATGACGAGGCGCTGAAGGAACTGGGCGGGATTTCCTATCTCGCCCGGTTGACCGCCGATCCGCACGCACTGCTCGCGCCCAAGGAACTGGCGCAGCAGGTGTTCGATCTGGCGCTGCTGCGCGAACTGGTATCGGTTGGCCGCCAGCTGGTGACCGACGCGATGGACACGTCCGAAACGGTCGAGCCGATGCAACAGATCGAGCGGGCGGAAAGCTCTTTGTTCAAAGTGGCCGAGGGCGCATCGACCGGCAGCGAGACGCAAAGCTTCGCCGATGCGACGCGCACCTCGATTAAGATGATCGAACAGGCGCTGAATTCCGGCGGGCATGTTTCGGGCACCACGACCGGCTTCAATTCGATCAACGAGAAGACCGGCGGGCTGCACGATTCCGATCTTATCATCCTCGCCGGTCGTCCCGGCATGGGCAAATCCTCGCTCGCCACCAATATCGCGTTCAACACCGCGAACCGGCTGCGCCGGGATCTGGCCGACGGGATCAGTGAAGAGGAATCGGTGGGCGCGGCCGTCGCCCTGTTCTCTCTGGAAATGAGCGCGGACCAGCTGGCCACGCGTATCCTTGCCGAGAATTCGGGCATTAGCTCGCACAACCTCCGCATGGGCAAGATCAGCCGCGAGGATTTTCAGGCCCTGTCGCGCGCGTCGCAGGAACTGAACGAGCTTCCCCTTTTCATCGACGATTCGCCGGGCCTGTCGATCGCGGCACTGCGTGCGCGGGCGCGACGGTTGAAGCGGCGGCATAATATCGGGCTGGTCGTGGTCGACTATCTGCAATTGCTGCAGGGATCGGGCCGCGCAAACGACAACCGCGTGAACGAGATTTCGGAAATTTCACGCGGCCTGAAAACGCTGGCCAAGGAAATCCAGGTCCCCGTGATCGCGCTGTCGCAGCTGTCGCGTGCGGTGGAACAGCGCGACGACAAGCGCCCGATGCTGTCCGACCTGCGCGAATCCGGCTCGATCGAGCAGGACGCCGACATGGTCTGGTTCATCTACCGCGAGGATTACTACGTCGCCTCGCGCGAGCCGAAACGTCCGCTGGAAACCGACGAGGCCAAGGTGCACGAGGCGCATGCCGCATGGGCCGCGGAAATGGAACGCGTGTTCGGTCTGGCCGAACTGATCGTCGCCAAGCAGCGCCACGGCTCCACCGGCAAGGTCCGGCTGCGGTTCGAACCGCGCATCACCCGGTTCAGCGATCTGGCCGAGGATGATTACTCCAGCGATTACGACTGATCCAGCGGATCGGTCCCGCGCGGGGTTTGCCAGTGCGGGACCGCCGCGATCAATAGCGGACGCCGATACCCGTCACGATCTGGTGCCGTTCGAACCCCAGTGAAACCCGCTCGCTGTCGAACGCATATTTGTAATCGTCATAGTCGGTATAGCGATATTCGACCTTGGTGAACCAGTTGTCGATCAGCCGGGCCTCTGCGCCGCCGCTGAAACGCATGCCGTCGCGCCAGTCGTCGTATGAAAAGTCATAGCTGGGGTCGATCTCGTCCTCATAGGTGACCTCGGCCTTGCCGGTAACATAGGCCGCGCCGGCATAGAGCAGCGCGCGCTTGCTGAGTGGAACGCCGATACGGCCTCCGACGGCCAGATTGGCATGCGGTTTGAAGCAGGCCTCGTCATAGCCGTAGAGCGTTTCGCAGCGCTTGTTGATCGGAATGTCGAAGCTGCCTTCGATCCCCAGATAGACCGGCCCGACCGGCAGATCGTAACCGATCGTGCCGCCCAGCAGCATGCCATCGGTATTGCCGGATTCCCTGAAATTGTCTTCGGGGAAATCGCTATCCTCGTAATCCAGCGTGGCGTTGACGTGATCCCAACCGATATTGGCTTCGATCCTGAAGCCCGGAAACTCCTGCGCCGCAGCCGGAGTGGCTGCGGCGATTGCAGCCACCAAAGACAAATATCGCTTCATAGATACCCCCTTCTTTATCTCCGATGAAGTGTATCGTTGAAACGTTTAAATCAGGGAGCGGGATAGCCGGATTATCGACAGGATTTAAATGGGGTGTTGTTCCGATTTACAGGGCAGAGAATCCAGCCAATACTAACAACTATTCACCGGCCAGTTCCTTCTTCGCCAGTTCGGCCTGCGCCCTGAACACGGGATCGGCCTGAAGCCGCGCGAAAGTGGCCGATGCGATGTTCCGGCCCGATACGGTGTCGCTATACCAATGGACGCGGCAGATGACGCGGCTTTGACCAAAATCATAGCCGCGCTTCAGTATCTCGTCCTCCTTGGCAGGGACCAGTTCGGTCAGCACCAGCGCCAGCATCCAGCCGATGGCGGTGTGCCCAGAGGGGTAGGAGCCGTCGGTCCGCAGCACGTCTTCCTCGTCGGGCGTGCAGCTTCCCGCCTCGTTCTCGACGAAAGGGCGAACGCGCTGGTAATGGTTTTTCGCGCGATAGGTGGACAGGCCCGCATCGGTCATCGCGCGGCGCAGCAGCATTTCGGTATGGGGTTTCGTTCCGTCGGACAGTGACATGCCGACGATGGGTTCGAACGACGACACCACATGCGGCCAGTTCAGATCGGCATCCGACGCGGCCAGCGCCTGCCGTTCTGGTGGGGCGGAAATCGCATCGACATAGGCTTGCTGGTCGGCGGCCTTGGCAGCCGTTCCCGCGGCAGGGGGCGCTGGCAGCAGGGCCAGACTGTCGGGCGCGTCGGCAGGGTCGAGGTACCCCTTGGGCAGCGGATAATGCTCGCTGATCACGCCTACGTCCTCGATTGAGGTGGGCGGGACGATGGCGGGCGCATCGACCGGTGCGCTGGCCGTTGTGGCGCAAGCCGCGGGCAGCCACGCCGCGCCCGCGATCAACAGCAGTTTCCATGATTTCGCCATCGTACAGCCCCCGTTTATGGATCATCGGAATCGGTGCTATCGGGAGATGGGGGCGGGGAATATCGGTATTTTCCCCCGAAAGGGATCAGTCGGCGGCAGGCAGGATGGCCGAAGCATCCTGCTTCTCGCGCTCCATCCTTACGCAATCGAGGATTTTTGCGCCCGCCAGAAATACCGAGCCGGTGCAAGCCAGAAACAGGAGATAGCCGCCGAAACCGGGATATTGGTCAAGATAATGCGTACCGCGCTCCGCAGCGCCAAGCCCCAATGCATAGATGACCATATAGGCCTCTATCCGCGTCTTGATGACGAACAGCCGACCCAGTTTCTTGAGTTTGGCGGCGAACAAGGCTTGGTCAACTCCTCAACGATTGCGGGCGAATCCTCTTGTTAAGAACTTGGTAACCTTTCTGACGGTTCCCGACAAAGTTGTTAACCATAATCCTTGAGCCCAACGGCCTCACACAGGTGTCCGTGCGCGTTGCGGATACGGTCGGCGAGGGCTTCGTTGCCGATTTCGGCAGAGGAAATCCGCTCGGGCCAATGGCGCGCGATCACCCCTTCCAGAAGGTCGGCCCTGGCCTCGTCCAGCATAAAGCGCGGGTCCACCGTCGCAGGGTCCGCCACCACGCGAAGCCGCAGACATGCTGGCCCTCCGCCATTGGCCATGGATTGACGGACGTCGACGGGCAGCACCTTGCGAATGGGTCCGTTGCCTGCGACCATCGCATCCAGAAAGGCGCGCACGGGCGCATTGTCCCACGCTTCGGTCGGCACGATCAGCGCCTGCACCTCTTCGGGCAAAGTCACCAGCTGCGCGTTGAAGAGGTAACTCGAAATCGCATCGGCAAGGCTGACGGCACTGGCCGGAACCTCGACGATCTTGGCCGTGGGCAGCTTTTCGCGGATCGCGGCATAGAGCGCGTCTTTATCGGCGAAGGCCTGTTCGTGGCAAAACAGCACATCCTCGTTCGCAACGGCCACCACGTCATTGTGGAATGCGCCTGCGGCAATCGCCTCGGGCGCCTGTTCGGCAAAGATGCAGCGACCGGGGTTCAGCCCGTGGCGGCGCGCGATGGCGCGGAAGGCCTGCTCGTGCTGGCGGGCGGGGAATTTCCCGCCGGGGCGGCCATAGATGAAAATCTCGACCCCTGCCTCGGCATGCGAAGCACCCATGCGCATATGGTTTGCCGCGCCTTCGTCACCGAAAGTGGGCGGCACGGGGCCGTGGACGGCAAAATGCGTCTGGTCGGCAAAGGCGATGCGCAATTGCCGCAGAGTATCGGGCCATTCGATCGACCGGTGCGGCATGGTCACCAGATTGGCGACCGTCAGATGGCACCGCCCGTCCGCCGTATCGGGCGCGGGGGACACGGTGGCGGCATTGGCGGTCCACATCGAACTGGCCGACCATGCCATGGCCGTCAGTGCCGGATCGAACTCTCCATCGGCGCACATGTCATGCAGAAAGGCGCGGTTCGGGCGCGGCAGCGGCAGGAAAAAGCCCTGCGCCAGCCCCAGCCGCAAATTATGGCGCATCTTGGCGATGCCCTGCAGCGCCGCCTCTCGCGGAAAGGCGGTGTCGCCTGCGTGGCGCGTGGCGGCCAGATTGCCAAGGCTGAGCCCCGCGTAATTATGCGAAGGGCCGACGATCCCGTCGAAATTGATCTCGCGCAGCATGCGTATGGTCCTTTATCGCGGCGCCCAGAACAGCGCATCGCCGGCATTCAGTTTCAGCGCGGCGGCAGCCTCTGCCTCCACCGCCAGCGATCCGTCGTCGCGCGGCTCTACGCGTGCCATGGCGCAGCGGAAATCCTGTAACGCCCCCGCCGCGACTAGCGCGCGCTGGCCCTTGGCCGGTCCGTCCGCCGCCATAATGGACCCGCGCGTGGCGGCAATCGTCTTCACCTGATCGGTGCGGGCGATCATCGTCGGGCCGGCATCGAAAATATCGACATAGTTTTCAAAGCGGAAACCCTCTGCCTCCAGCATGCGGCGGGCGGGGCGGCCGCTTTCGTGGGTCACGGCGATGGCATCGCGCGCTTCCTCGCTGATCATGTTCACATAGATCGGGTTCTTGGGCATCAGATCGGCAATGAACTGGTTGCCGTGCAATGCGTTGAATTCGTCGGCATCGCGAAAGCTCATGCCGAAAAACCGGCCCGCGACACCGTCCCAGAACGGCGCGTTGCCCTGTGCATCGACCACGCCGCGCAATTCGGCCAGCAACCGGTCGCCGAAACGCGCGCGATGCATGGCGATGAACAGATAACGGCTGCGCGCCAGCAACATGCCCAGCCCGCCCGCACGCGCATTGGGGTGCAGGAACAGCCCGCCGACCTCGCTCGACCCTTCCAGATCGGTGACGAGGTTGAGCATCTGGTTGCGGAACGTGCGGTCAAGCTCGCGGCTGTGGGTCGTCAGCGTGGCAATGCGATAGGAATAGAACGGCAGATCGCCGCCGATCCGGCTGAAGATCTGGCATGTGCCCAATATCCGGCCGCTTGCCGCGTCCTCCAGCATCAGCACGAACAGATCATTGCCGATTTCGGAGTCGGCCGGTCGGGCGAAAGCGCGCGCGCTGGCGTTCAGCTTGGCGGTCAACGCGGGCCGGTCTGGCGGAAGGTTGGTAAAGCCGCCGCCGGTCAGCTTCGCCATTTCATACAAGGCTTCCAGATCGTCGGGACGCGAAGGGCGGATGATATGGGTCATGCATTCTCCGAAAGGTCGGGCGCGCCGTCGCCAAGACCATGCTGCGCAAGGCGGTGCAACACCAGCGCCGACAATTGTGCGCGTTCGGCCAGCGATTCGACGATCAGATACTCGTCCGCAGAGTGGATCGCCCCGCCGCGCACACCCATCGTATCGACCACGGGCACGCCGCAGGCCGCGATACTATTGCCGTCGCACACCCCGCCCGTATCGCGCCGCGCCGCGACCAGCCCCAATGCGCGCGCGCTTTCGTCGACCAGCGCGAACAGGCGTGCGGCCCCCGAATCGACGGGTTTGGGCGGGCGCGATATGCCGCCGTTCAGATGCATCTCTACCCCGTGCTGCGCAGCAACCGCATTGAGCAGGTCGGGCAGGCTGGCCTCGAACGCCTCTGCGACCTTGCGGCTTTTGGGGCGGATGTTGAAACGCAGCACCGCATGGTCGGGTACGACATTATTGGCGCTGCCGCCGTCTATCTTCGCCGGATTGATCGGCAGATCGGCGGTTTGCATCGCCTTCAGCCGCAGGACCAGATCGCTGGCCGCGACCAGCGCGTTGCGCCCGTCCTGCGGATTGCGTCCCGCATGCGCCGAACGGCCCGTGACAATCACCGAGTAATTGCCCGAACCGCCCCGCGCGCCCGCCATGGTGCCATCGGGCATAGTCGCGGGTTCATAGGTCAGCGCCGCCAGCTTCCCCGCCGCCAGTCGCGCGATCAGCGGGGCAGAGGACTGGCTGCCCACTTCCTCGTCCGAATTGATCATCACATCATAGCCCAGCGTGGGCGCCAGCGGGCTGCGCTCGAACGCCAGCAATGCCTCTGCCATGACCGCGATGCCCCCCTTCATGTCGGCAAGGCCGGGTCCGTTCAGCACGCCCCGTTCCCGCTCGCGGATCGTCTGGAACGGGTGGTCGGCGGGAAAAACCGTGTCCATATGCCCCGTCAGCAATACGCGCCGCGCCGCGTCGGGACGGACCGAGAGGACGAGATGTTGCCCGCGCTGCAAGGCGATTTCGCGGCCCGCCGCGTCGATGGCGCTGACGGGGGCGGGGTCTTCCATCCGCACTTCGCCCGGCAATTCGCCAAAACAGGCCGCCAGCAATTCTGCCTGATGCGCGAGCCCGTCCAGATTGCCCGTTCCGCTGTTGATCGCGCTCCACGCCAGTGCGCGGTCCAGCATGCGGGCGGGACCGATGGCGGCCAGCATGGCGGCCTGTTCGGCGGTAATGGCAGGATCCTCTGGTTTCATATGCAACAAGAGGTAGTGCAGTCGGGGTCGTATTGAAACCCGGTCAGGAAAGTTCGCGCGCGATGGCGCAGAATTCCGCGATCGACAAAGTCTCTGCGCGGCGAGCGGGATCGATATCCAGCGTTGCCAGCGCGTCCAGCGCGCCCGCCACATTTTTCAGCGACTGGCGCAGCATTTTGCGCCGCTGGCCGAACGCCGCCTCTGTCACGCGGGCCAGCACGCGCATCGACACGCCCTGCGGCGCGGCGGCGGGGACGGCGTGGACGATGGCGCTCATCACCTTGGGCGGCGGGGTAAAGGCGCTGCGATGCACTTTCATCGCGATCCGCGCTTCGGCCCGCCACTGGCCCAGCACGGCCAGACGGCCATAGGCGCTGCTGTCGGGACTTGCGACGATGCGCTGCGCGACTTCCTGCTGGAACATCAGTGTCAGCGACGACCATCGCGGCGGCCACTCTTCCTGCCCCATCCAGCGGGTGAACAGCGCCGTGCCGACATTATAGGGCAGGTTGGCCACAACGGCATAAGGCCCGTCGAACAGGCTGTCGTGATCGATGGCCATGGCATCGCCCTCGATCACCTTCAGCCGGTCGGGAAAGGCCTCTCCCAGTTCGGCCAGAGCGGGCAGGCAGCGGCGGTCCATCTCGATCGCGGTGACCTTTGCCCCTGCACGCAGCAGGGCGCGGGTCAGCCCGCCGGGGCCGGGGCCGATTTCCAGCACATCCCGGTCCTTCAACGAGCCGGGTATTGCGGCGATGCGGTCCAGCAATTGTTCGTCGAACAGGAAATTCTGGCCCAGCGCCTTCGACGCGGACAGCCCGTGTTTCGCGATGACTTCGCGCAAGGGGGGCAGTTGGGGCGCGCTCATGCCGCGATCCTGTGCCGCCGCGCGGCACATTCGCCTGCCATGCGCAGCGCCGCCAGCATCGGCCCCGCATGCGCACGGCCCGTGCCCGCGATGTCGAACGCGGTGCCATGATCGGGCGATGTGCGGATCACCGGCAGGCCCAGCGTAACATTGACGCCCTTGTCGAAATCCAGCGCTTTCAGGGGGATCAGCGCCTGATCGTGATACATGCACACTGCAAGATCATAGGTTTCGCGCGCGGCGGCGTGGAACATGGTGTCGGCAGGCAGCGGTCCGCGCACGTCGAACCCGTCCGCGCGCAAGTGTTCGACGGCCGGCGCGATGATCGCCGCATCCTCGTCGCCCATGCGTCCGTTCTCTCCGGCATGGGGGTTCAACCCCGCGACGGCAATGCGCGGTGCGGCAATGCCGAAATCGCGCTGCAAGGCGCGGGCGGCGATGGCGGTGCGGCGATGGATCAGGCGGGCGGACAGCAATGCGGGCACGCGCGACAGGGCGACATGGACGGTAACGGGCACGACGCGCAGCGACGGTCCGGCCAGCATCATCACCGCATCATCGGCGGGCACGCCGCAGGCTTCGGCCACGAATTCGGTCTGCCCCGGATGGGTAAAGCCGATCCTGGCCAGTTCGGCCTTGGCGATCGGGGCCGTCAATATGCCGCCTGCCTCACCCGATACGGCCATGGCGCTGGCACGGGTCAGGCTGTCCAGCGCCAGCCGCGCACCCTGCGCATCGGGCTGGCCGGGGCGGTACGGGACATCGCCCAGATCGATCACCGGCAGCGCATCGGCAAACATATCGCCCGCCTGTGCCATGGTTTCGATGCGCGCGACCGGCAGATCGATGCCCACGCTGGCAGCGGCGGCCTGCAACAGGGTGGCGCTGCCGACGCAGGCGAAGGGGGGCAAGGCCTCTGCCCCGCGCATTTCCCACAGCCGCGCGATCAGTTCCGGACCGATTCCGGCCGGATCGCCTGTCGATACGACCAGCCCCGAAGGCGCCTGATGGAGCATCGGGGCCGCCGCTTCGATCAGTTATACTCGACGATGGCGTCGCGGCGCAGGTCGCGCATATAGTTCTGGGCGCGGCGTTCGATGCGCTCGTCCTCGATCTGGTTCATCACCTGATCGAAAGTCGGGCCGTTCAGCATCGGCGGGTCGGACCGGCTGCATACCATCATCGCGCGCAGCGGCTGGCTCGCGTCGCTGGCGGCCACGCCATAGGGGCGGGTCACGCCGCCGTCGGGCGTGCTCATCACCATTTCCTGCAGTTGGTTGGGCAGCTGGCGGATCGCGATCTGGTTCACTAGCACCGCTTCGGCACCGATCTTCTTCGCATCGGCCTCGACCGTGGAGCAACCGCCGGTGAACCCTTGCGTCTTGGCGCCGAAATCGGCGGCAAAACGGTTCATCTCGTTCATCGACAGGCCTGCGGGCATGTTAATCGTGATCTGTGCAAGGCTGACCTGACCGTCGCGCGGATCGGCCACCATCACCTGCCGCTTGTCGCGCATATACAGGATGGAATAGCCGCCGCAGCACGGGATCGGACCCTGCAACTGGCCGGTTTCCATCTGCGGCACGATCGCGGCCAGTTCGGGCGGCAGGCGATCCAGCCGCACGAAGCCCAGATCGCCGCCGCGCGCCGCGGTCGAGGCCTGCGAATATTGCGCCGCGACCGCCGCAAAATCGCCGGTTTCCTGCAGCTGCGTCATGATCGCCTGCATGCGCTGTTCGACTTGTGCGTCGGCGCCTGCGGGGGCGGCCACGTAAATCTCGCCCAGCCGGTATTCGGCAGTGCCCTGATCGGCCTTCATCCGCTCGATCTGTTCGTTCACCTCGCGCGCGGAGACATTGACCAGCGGCGCGACATTGCGGCGCAGCAATTGCTGCCACGCAGTCTGGGCCAGCAACATGCGCTGGATCGACGCGGGCGAGGATCCGACCGACTTGGTCAGCTCGTCCAGCTCGGCCGAGGTGACGCCCAGTTCGCGCTGGGCATAGCGGTCGTACATCTGCAACACCTCTTCCGAGGTGATGAAGATCTCCGCCTCGCGCGCGTTCTGGATCTGGATCAGCTCGTCCACCAGCTGCTGGACCACCTGTTCGCGTTCCTGCGGGGTCAGGCGGCGCTGGTTCGTCGCTTCCAGCCATGCGACGCGCTGGTCGATATCGGTCTGGGTGATGATCTCGCCATTGACCTTGGCGCTGGCGGTGCGGACGCCGGAGTTGCCGTTTGCCGCAGGGGTGCTTTCCATTCCGACCGACGGGCCGATCGAGGGCTGCGCGCTTTGCCCCTGCGCCGCTGCCGGAAGCACGGCGATCAGCGCCGCGGCGCAAATTCCCGCCGCACCGCGCTGCAATCTGGCAATCGTCACATCTGTCGTCATCATCAGCATCCCTTGCCGCATCTGCCCCTTACGCCGGACAGGCGCAGTAAAATCCTTGTGTCACGGTCCGTTACCGGAACGCCGCTTGCCGGAAAAGCAGCACGGCCGGCCCTGCCCGCGGCGTCCCCTGTGCCGTGATCCGGCTTAACCGTGGCTGAGCCGGTTCACCATGAAGCAGCTCGCCATGTGCATCCCGGGGGAAAGGCCGTGTAGGGCGGCGGCGTCCTTTCGGCAATGGCCCTATGGGCGTGCATGCACCGGTCGGACGTATCAGAACCCGATGCCTTTCAGCCGGAAGCGCAGCAGAAACGTATCGCCCGCCTGCGCATCGCCGGTGCTGCGCGTGTCGCGCCGCCATGTCAGGCCCAATTCGATGCACTCATCCTCATACGCAATGCCCAGCCGCGTGCGCAGCGGATCGAAACCGTCCGACGTATTGCCGGGGTCTTCGGCCGCGTCGGTCAGGTTGATCACGGTCGATCCGAACACCGACATGTGGTCCATGAACGCGACCCGGCCTGCAAGGCGGATTTCCTCGCGGTCGCGCAAATCTTCCAGCGTGTCGGGAATGTCGCGGTTCAAGCGCAGATAGCCCGCTTCCAGATAGGTGTCGCGCGTGCCCACCGCGACGTCCCATTCGTTGCGGCGCACGGCCAGCGTATCCTTGTCCACGCGGAAGCGATGCGCGAATTTCACCCATTCGCGCCAGCGCACATCGACCCGCCCGACGATGTCCGACGTATCGCCCGTCAGGCCCGTGCCGTCGGGATAGAGGTCTGAATTGCCCGACATGCGATAGCTTTGCCCAAAACTGGCATCGATGCGCCAGCCCGGTGCGGTCCAGCGCCAGTCGAATCCATAGGTCAGCCGCACACCGTCTTCCACGCGGTCGTAACCGGGAAAGCGGTTGAGCGAGAAGAGATTGGTGTCCTCTAGGTCGAAGGCGCGCGAATCCTCGTTCGGAATGGCAAGGTTCTTGATGTCGGGTGTTGCGACCAGCTGGACGTGCGGGGTCAGAACCTGTGTCCCGCCCAGAAAGGCGCCCGTCAGCGGATAGGTTACATCGATCGCGCCCAGCGCCACCCCGCGACCCTGCCAGCCCGACCGGCCCCGATACAGATCGACGCTGGTCAGCGCGTTGTCGGTGGAGTGATAGGCATCGCCGCGGGCCAGCGCGGTCAGTTCCACCACCTGTCCCCACGGGGTCAGTTCCCGCAGGTTCCATTCCGCGCTGGCAAAGGCACGCTGCGTATCCTGTCCGTCGGCGCGGAACAGGGCCATCGAATTGGCCTGCAGCATGATTTGCCCGCCCAGCAGCGGATCGGCGATGCGGCGGCGGTAATCGATCGCGGGCAGCGCCATCGGCACCAGCCCCTGTTCCTCGTCCACGCGCAGGGTCTGCGTTGCCCAGCCGGCAAAGGACAAATAGGAATCCTCGTCGATCCGCTCGACATTCACCATCGAACGCAGGCGGTCGTCGCGGCTGATGTCGTAACGGCGCAGGAAAGTGCGGTCGCTGGCGACGCGGATCGATCCGGTAACGCTCCAGTTCTCGTCCAGCTGGAACCGGCCGTTCGCATCGAAATAGCCGCGCAGGTCCTTTTCCTCTTGCGGCGTGATCTCGGTCGCATCGCCGATGGGCACGCGCGAGGACGAGGTGATGTACCCCGTCAGCTGATAGGCCCCGTCCTCGGTCAGCGCGGCATAGCGCGCCTGCGCCATGGGCAGCACTTCGGTATAGGCGGTGCCCTTCAGCGTCAGCTCGCGATTGGCGGCGATGCGCCAGTAATAGCCCGCCTCGACTTCCATCCCGTTCGATGCGGAAAAGCGCAGGTCGGGCGTGACAAGGCCCGATACCGGCTGGCCGTCGGCGCGGATTTCCATCCACGGCAAAGGCACGAGCGACAGGCCGAACAGTTCCAGCTTTGCCCCGCGGAACCGGATCATCTGCGTGGCGGGGTCATAGGCGACATTATCCGCCGTAATGCGCCAGCTCGGGTCCTGTCCGCAGCCGTCGGCATCCTCGACCGGGCAGGGGCTATAGGCCGCGTCGGTCAGCGTGACACGCTCGTCGTCCAGCCGCTCGCCCCGACGTGCGGCCATGCGCCCGCCCTGTGCCAGCACCAGCAGCATGTTCTGCATCGCGCCCGCGCGCAATTCGTCGGTCAGTTCCAGCCGGTCGGTGAACAGCACATTGCCGCTCTGGTCCACCAGCCGGATATCGCCGGTCGCCACGATCTGTCCGGTGGAACGGTTCCAGCGCACTTCATCGGCCTGCAACTGCTGGTCCTGCCGGCGCAGCAGCACGCGGCCCGACGCGACGATGATTTCGTCGCCGCTTTCATACCCCAGTTCGTCCGCTTCGAATGCGATCTGGTTCTCGTC
Source organism: Croceicoccus sp. Ery5 (assembly GCF_020985325.1). NCBI lineage: Bacteria > Pseudomonadati > Pseudomonadota > Alphaproteobacteria > Sphingomonadales > Erythrobacteraceae > Croceicoccus > Croceicoccus sp. Ery5. The sequence goes on along the minus strand of NZ_CP087587.1, from coordinate 3,295,088 downwards.
CTCGGGCGCCTCGATCCCGAATGGCGATTCCGGCGTGCCCGCGGGGGGCGGGGCCGCATCCTCGATACTGTCGGGATAAAGCGCCTGATCGATGTCGTCCCAAAAGCCGGGCTCGTCGATCGTGACGGGCGGCATGTCTGCGGGGGTCTGTTCCAGCAGATCCGCCCCGCTTTGCGGTTCCGCTTGCGGGGCCGGAGTATTCAGGGGGTCGGCATCCTGCGCCATGGCAGGCAGCGCCGCGACGAGCGCTGCGCTTGCCAGCAAGCGCGCGGCAAGGCGCGCGGTCACGCGGCGCGCAGCCATAACGCGGGGCGCCGGCGGCAGAATTCGGGCCTGACCGTTCGCGGGAATTCGCATGTGACGCTGATGCTCGATCTCGAAAGGCTCTGATACGCGCGGGCGATGCGCCGGGGGTTGCAAACTATGGCCCGACGGGTCGCATCGGGCGGGACGGCTTGCCTATCGCACCGCCGCTCCCTAACTGCAATCGCGTAAAACCAGTGCTTGCCGGACACCGAAACCGGTTTGCCGTGCCGCCAACCCCTTCCGGCGGCGCATGAAAGCAGAATGACAGCAGGATAAAGGTCACTCCCATGAAGATTACTTTCGCCGAATCGCTTCCCGCCGATCTGCGCGCCACCGTCCTGCCGGTGGGCGAGGGGGCGCTGCCCGATACCCTGCCCGCCACGGTGCGCGACGGGGCCAAGGCCAGCCGCTTTGCGGGCAAGGCGGGCCAGCTGTTCGACGGTTTCGCCGAAGTGGACGGAACAGTGCAGCAGATCGTTCTGCTGGGAACGGGCAAGGGCGATGCATCCTCGCTGGAACGCGCGGGCGCGGTGCTGTCGGCGAAATATCTCACGTCGGGCAAAAAGGCGCTGGGCATGGATCTGTCCGCCACCGGCATCGACGCATCGGGCGCGGCGGCGCTGCTGCTGGGTGCGCGGCTGCGGGCGTGGCGGATCGACACCTATCGCACCACGCTGAAGGACGAGCAGAAGCCTTCGCTGACAGAAATCGTCGTGACCGGCGCGCCCGCGGGCAGCGAAGCGGCATGGGATGACGCCGCCGCAGTCGCAACCGGCGTGGAATTCACGCGCGAACTGGTCAGCGAACCGGCCAATACGATCTATCCCGAAACCTTCGTCGAACGCTGCAAGGCGCGTCTGGAAGGCAGCGGCGTGGAAATCACCGTGCTGACCGTCGACGATATGGCGCGGCTGGGCATGGGCGCGCTGCTGGGCGTGGGGCAGGGGTCGATCGACCGGCCCGCGCGCATCATCGCTATGCAGTGGAAGGGCGGCGGCGACGAAGCGCCGGTCGCTTTCGTGGGTAAGGGCGTGACCTTCGATTCGGGTGGCATCTCGATCAAGCCTGCTGCCGGCATGGAAGAAATGAAGTGGGACATGGGCGGCGCGGGCGCGGTCGCGGGCACGATGCTGGCGCTGGCAAAGCGCAAGGCCAAGGCCAATGTCGTGGGCATTTGCGGCCTGACCGAGAATATGCCCGACGGCAATGCCCAGCGCCCGGGCGACATCGTGAAATCGATGTCGGGCCAGACGATCGAAGTGATCAATACCGATGCCGAAGGCCGCCTTGTGCTGTGCGATGCACTGACCTGGGTGCAGCAGACGTTCAAACCCGCCAAGATCGTCGATCTGGCTACTCTGACCGGCGCGATCCTGATTTCGCTGGGCAAGGAACACGCTGGCCTGTTCTCGAACAATGACGAGCTTTCCGAGGCGCTGACTGCCGCGGGCAAGAGCGTGGGCGAGAAACTGTGGCGTTTCCCGCTGGCCCCCGAATACGACAAGCTGCTCGATTCGCAGATTGCCGACATGAAGAACGTGGGTCCGCGTTTCGGCGGCTCGATCACGGCTGCCCAGTTCCTGCAGCGTTTCATCCAGAACGATACGCCTTGGGCACATCTGGACGTGGCAGGCATGGTCTGGGCCGACAAGCCGGGCGCGACATGGGACAAGGGGGCGACCGGCTATGGCGTGCGCCTGCTCGACCGGTTCGTGCGCGACACGCTGAAGGGCTGACGCGACGGCCGTGGCGCGGGTCGATTTCTATCATCTGACGCGCGACAGCGCGGAATCGGCCCTCGCCATGCTGGCGGGCAAGGTGCTGGGCGCGGGGCAGCGCATGTTGGTCGTCAGCGCCGACCCCGCCCAGCGCAGCGCGATTTCGCGGCAATTATGGGAAGCGCCCGGTTTCCTCGCCAATGGTGAGGCGGGTGGTGAAAACGATACGCGCCAGCCGGTGCTGATCGGCGACAGGCCCGCTGCGGCCAATGATGCGGGCATCGTCGCGCTGGCCGATGGCCAGTGGCGCGAAGAGGCGCTGGGATTCGACCGCGCGCTTCTGCTATTCTCCGAATCGACGATCGCGGATGCACGCGGCTGCTGGCGCGCGTTGGGCCAGCAGGCCGGAATCGAACGTCATTACTGGAGCCAGGATGCGTCGGGACGCTGGCGCGAGGGGCCCTGATATCGAACGCTAACGTCCGGGGGGAACGAAAGCATGAAGACAGATCGCATGACTGCCATGGCCGCACTGGCCCTTTCCGCCTTGACCCTTGCGGCTTGCGGCGGCGGGGAGGACGCCGATGACGGCGGCACCACCATCACCACGCCCGACGGCAGCGTCACGGTGAATGATGACGACGATGGCACCATGACCTTCCGCGCCGACGGGGCCGAGGCCGTGGTGAAAACCGGAACCGGCAACGCGGATAATCTGCCCAAGGGCTTTACCGCATATCCCGGCGCGAAAATCACCATGAGCGTCGAGGGCAATCAGGGCGGAAAAAGCGGCGGTATGATCGCCATGGAAACCTCTGCCCCGCCCGAAAAAGTGATCGCCTTCTATAAGAAGCAGGCCGAAAACGCGGGGCTGGAGATCGAGAGCGAGGGCAAATTCTCGGGCAGCCACATGCTGGGTGCCCGTAGCGATGCGCTGGGCGTGAACGTGGTCGCCAATGGCGGAGACGACAAGACGCAGGTCCAGATCGCCTATGGGACCGAGGGATAGGGGCTGGCATCTTCCCTCTACTCCGGTCCCGCATAAGCGGCCCCCGCAACCGTCCAGACACAACAGGGTTGTGCCCGTCCGCCCGCGCGGCTAGGGGCGCGGGCATCGCGCGGCTGCCGATTTTCACCCGCGCGCACCCGATTTCACTCAGAGGAATATTACCATGGCGGTTACCCGCACCTTTTCGATCATCAAGCCCGATGCCACCCGCCGCAACCTGACCGGCGGCGTCACCAAGATGCTGGAAGAAGCCGGCCTGCGCGTCGTCGCGTCCAAGCGCATCCAGATGACCCGCGAACAGGCCGAAGGCTTTTACGCGGTCCACAAGGAACGCCCCTTCTTTGGCGAGCTGGTCGAATTCATGATCAGCGGCCCCGTGGTCGTGCAGGTGCTGGAAGGTGAAGACGCCGTAAAGCGCAACCGCGACGTGATGGGCGCGACCAATCCCGCCGACGCAGCCGAAGGCACCATTCGCAAGACTTATGCCGAATCGATCGAAGCCAATTCGGTCCACGGTTCGGACAGCGACGAAAACGCGAAGATCGAGATCGACTTCTTCTTCAAGCCCGAAGAAATCGTCGGCTGATCATCCCGTTTCGGGACATTACAGCCCGCAGCTGACCATCGGGTTTTTGAACGGGCTTTGTAATTTCTAAGGCCCCCTCGATTTGCTATCCTGCCCCGATAAGGGGCATGAAGGGATCGAGGGGGCCTTTGTCATGTTGCGGGTATTTGCGCTGATCTATCTGTTGGTGGGCATTGCCCTGTCCGCGTGGATCGGCCTGTATCTGATGGCCATCGTCGGACAGCCTGACCCGCTGGCACCCACCGTGCTGAACGCCATGTCGGTGCCGGGATCGTTCCTGACCCGCTTTACCGGACCCGACCAGCCATGGATGGACCTGTTGGTGTGGGCCGGATCGGTGCTGGTGAATTTCGGCCTGCTCAGCTGGCTGGCCGATAATCTGGGCGAATAGGGGCCCTAGAACTCATCAGCCGCAGCGCGCAGGCCCGCCAGCCGTTTGGGCGCGACCGCGCGCCAGCTGCGTTCGACCCATTCACCCACATGGTCCCAATCGACGCCGGGGCGGTTGAGGATCAATCCGGCCCAGCCGCTGGCCCCGTAATAGGCGGGGCGGAACCAGATTTCGGGATCGCGGGCGGCCATTTCCTCCACCTCGTCCACGCCGGAGGTTTTGACCAGCACGGCAATATGCGCCTCGCCATGGTGGCGGTCGGCGAAATGGGCAAAGAACTTCCCGCTCTTCCCGCCGGTGTGCCACGCGGGACTGCCATGCGAATCGCGGACCTCTGCCTCGGGCAGGGCCAGCGCGATGCGGCCGACCCGTTCGAACAGCCAGTCGGCGCGAAACGGGCGGCTGACCAGATCTTCCAGACAGCGCGAATAAAGCTGGTGTTCGGCAAACAGCACGCGCGCGGCCAGCGTTTCGGCGGTGTCGTCGGGCAGGATCGCCACCGGCGTCTGGCCCAGCACCGGCCCGTCGTCCAGCTCCGCCGTGACCAGATGGACCGAACATCCGCCATGGCTGTCACCGGCCGCAATCGCGCGCCCATGCGTGTCCAGCCCCTTGTATTTCGGCAGCAGGGAAGGATGGATATTGACCATGCGACCTTCCCACCGGCCCACGAATTCGGGGGTCAGGATGCGCATATATCCGGCCAGCGCGACATAATCCGCCCCCGCTTCGCGGATCGCGGCATCCATTGCATCGTCATGCTCGGGCCGCTTCATCCCCTTGTGCGGCAGGGCAAAGGTCGCCACGCCTTCGGCCCTGGCCAGCGCCAGCCCCTTCGCGTCGGAATTGTTCGATGCGACCAGCACGATCTCATACGGACAGTCTTCGCGGCGGCTGGCGTAAAGCAGCGCGGCCATATTGCTGCCCGTGCCGCTGATCAGCACGGCGACGCGGGCTTTCGGAAAGGCGGGGCTTGCAGTCACTGGTTGTGCGTCGCGGTCCAGTCGGCGCGGGCGGACCAATCGCCAGCCTTGCCCGAAACGGTGCAGCCGCGTGCGCCGGTGCGGATTTCGCCGATGCGGAACACGGTTTCGCCTGCGGCTTCCAGATCGGCGGTCAGCGAAGCGGCTTCGTCAGCCGCAACCGCCAGCACCATACCGATGCCGCAATTGAAGGTTCGGGCCATTTCCTCCGGCTCGATATTGCCCTGCGCCTGCAGGAACGCCATCAGCCGCGGCTGATCCCAGCTGCCCGCGTCGATATGGGCATGCAGATGATCGGGCAGCACGCGCGGCACGTTTTCCAAAAGGCCGCCGCCGGTGATATGCGCCAGCGCATGGATGCGGCCCGCCCGGATCGGGCCAAGCAGCGTTTTAACATAAATCTTCGTCGGCGCGATCAGCGCGTCGATCAGCAGGGTTTCGTGATCGAACAGGGCGGGGCGGTCCAGCTTCCATTCCTTGTCCGCCGCCAGACGGCGCACCAGCGAATAGCCGTTGGAATGCACCCCCGAACTGGCAAGGCCCAGCAACACGTCTCCGTCAGCGACCTTGTCGCCCGTCAATTGCTCGCCGCGTTCGACCGCGCCCACGCAGAAACCGGCCAGGTCGTAATCGCCTTGCGCATACATGCCGGGCATTTCCGCCGTCTCGCCCCCGATCAGCGCGCAGCCGGCCATCTTGCACCCTTCGGCAATGCCCGCGACGACACGTTCCGCCACGCCGTTTTCCAGCTTGCCGGTGGCGAAATAGTCGAGGAAGAACAGCGGTTCGGCCCCCTGCACGATCAGATCGTTGACGCACATGGCGACCAGATCGATGCCGATATGGTCGTGCCGGTCGGCATCGATGGCCAGCTTTACCTTGGTCCCCACGCCGTCATTGGCGGCAACCAGCAGCGGATCGGTATAGCCTGCCGCCTTGGGATCGAAGAACCCGCCGAAACCGCCCAGCTCGCTGGTGGCGCCGGGGCGGGCGGTGGATTTCGCCAGCGGGGCGATCGCCTTTACCAGCGCATTGCCCGCGGCGATCGACACGCCGGCCTGTTCGTAACTATAGCTTTTCGGGCTGTCGCTCTTGTCGTTCATCGCATTTCCCGGCTGGGCACACAGGCCCCGATCAAGTCTGCGGTGCGCGGCAATATGCGCGACGCACCGGTGAAGGGGCAGCGCCTATCGCTTTCCGGCTTGGATTTCCACGGCCATTTGGGCAAAGAAGCGGGCATGAACGCCATTATGCTTCTTGTGCGTGGCCGCTAGGCCGCCCTAAGCCTTTTTCCGATATGTCGATTTCGCTTTCGAATCCTGTTCGCGACACGCTGCCTTACCGCGCGATTTTCGTCGTATTCGTGCTGACGGCGCTCGCTTTGGCGGGTTGGCGCGTCGCCGCGCAGGTCGAAGGGGATCGCGGCATCGCCCCCATCGCCAGCAGCGGCGATTTCGAAGTGGACGGCATTTCGGTCAACGCCACCGGCAAAACGGCCGAGGAAGCGCGCACCAATGGCTGGCTTCAGGCGCAGCGCAAAGCGTGGGACGTGCTCTATGCCCGCACACATGCCGGGGCCAAGGCACCGCAAGTGCCCGATTCGCGTCTGGCACAGATGGTCTCTGCCGTTGTGGTAGAGCGCGAGGAGATCGGCCCGCGCCGCTATGTGGCAAAGCTGGGCGTGATTTTCGACCGCGCGCGGGCTGGCGAGTTGTTCGGCCAGACCGATGCGATGGTGCGATCCGCGCCGATGCTGGTGCTGCCGGTGACCTATTCGGGCGGGGTGGCGCAGCTGTATGAACATCGCACGCCGTGGCAGCGCGCATGGGCGCAGTTCCGCACGGGTTCCAGCCCGATCGATTACGTGCGCCCGTTCGGTGCGGGCGGCGAATCGCTGCTTTTGACAGCGGGACAGGCCAGCCGCCGCAGCCGTAGCTGGTGGCGCAACATCCTCGACGAATTCGGCGCGGCGGACGTGCTGGTGCCGATTGCGCGGCTGGAACGCCAGTGGCCGGGCGGTCCGGTGGTGGGCACATTCACCGCGCGCCACGGGCCCGATAACGAATATCTGGGCAGCTTTACCATGACCGCGGCAGACGATGCCGAACTGCCCGCCATGTTGGAACGCGCGGTCGAACGCATGGATGCGGTCTATGCGCGCGCCATGGCCGATGGCCGCCTGCGGGTCGATAATACGCTGAACGTGGAAGAGGCGACCATTGATCCGGCCCTGATCGAGGCGCTGACAAGCGAAGCCGTCCCTGCCGCTCCGGCCAGTGCCGCGCCGCAGCCGGGCGCGACCGCACCGGTGCCGCAGCCGGTAACCGCGCAGCCCGCCGCCCCGCTCAGCCGGTTCGCGGTGCAGGTGGCCACGCCCGACCCCGCATCGCTGGATGCCGCGCTGACGGGCATCAACGGTACGCCGGGTGTTGCGAATACCACGGTCGGCAGCCTTGCCATCGGCGGCACTTCGGTACTGCAGGTGGGCTATGCTGGCAATCTCGACGGTCTTGCCGAAGCCCTGCGCGCCCGCGGCTGGCAGGTGACGCAAGGGGCCGACGCGCTGCGCATTTCGCGTTAGGCCATGGCCGCGCCGCCCAAACCCTTTGCCGGACAGATCCCGCTGCCCCTGATGCGGCAGGGCGGTTCGACCCGCATCGTGATCGGCCCCGCGAACGAGGGCGTGCTGGAGGCCTGTCGCCTTGCCGATAGCTGGCCGTTTCGCACTGCGCTTTTGTGGGGAGAGCAGCGATCGGGCAAATCGCTGATCGCGCGCTGGTTTGCCGAAAGCGGTCTGGGCGACGCCATCGACGATGCGCAAGGGCTGGACGAGGACGCGATCTTCCACCGCTGGAACCGCGCGCAGGAAGCGCGCCGCCCGCTGCTGATCGTCGGGCCGCCGGTGCCGGACAGCTGGCAAGTCGCCCTGCCCGATCTCGGCTCGCGGCTGGGTGCGGCGCTGAATCTGCGCATCGAAACGCCCGACGATACGATGATCGAGGGGTTGATCGAGGCGCATGCCGAAGCGCGCGGGCTTGCATTGGCGGACGGGGCCACCACTTACCTCGTGCCGCGCGCGCCGCGCAGCTTTGCGGGGGTAGAGGCTCTGGTCGCGGAAATCGACCGCATCAGCCTTGAACGCAAGATCCCCGCGACGCTGGCGGTCTGGCGCGAGGCGCTGGACATTCTGGGCGGCGGCACGGGCGAGCAGGGCGATCTCCTTTGACGGACGGCCTGCTTTAAGTTGCGGTTATCGCCCAACCGATTGAGCTGAAACGCGCACGGCTTGCCCCGCGGCGCTGCAAATGCGAGTATAGAGCCATGTTTGACCGGCTGATCGCCTATCTCGACTCCGTGGCGGAACGCGATCCCTCGCCCCGATCGCGCTGGGAAGTGTTGCTGTATCCGGGCGTTCTGGCGCTGGGCATGCACCGGATCGCGCATTGGTTCTATGGCGGCGGGCTGTTCTTTCTGGCGCGCTTTGTGAACCATACCGCGCGTTTTCTGACCGCGATCGACATTCATCCGGGTGCGAAAATCGGCCGGAATTTCTTTATCGACCACGGGTTCAGCGTGATCGGCGAAACCGCCGAAATCGGCGATAATGTCACGATCTATCAATGCGTGACCCTGGGCGGCACCAATCCCACCAATGGCATACCGGGCAAGCGGCATCCGACCCTGCTCGACGGGGTGATCGTGGGGTCGGGCGCGCAAATCATCGGCCCCGTCACCATTGGCGAGCGCGCGCGCATCGGCGCCGCTGCCGTGGTGATCGAGGATGTGCCCGAAGGCGCGACCATGATCGGGCAAAAGGCGCGTTCGACGCTGGTTGCGGCGGAAACCTATCAAAAGCGGTTCATGCCCTATGGCACGCCCTGCAAGGACCCGTGCGAACCGGCGATGCCCCGCATGGACGAGTTGGAAGAGCAGATCGCCACGCTGAAGGCCGAGATCGACCGACTGCGCGCTGCCGAGGGACAGGGGCCGCTGCCCATGCCCGAGCGCAAGGTGGAGCCCGCGCCTGCCGGTGAAGAGATCATCGACGAGGTGGGCAACGGATGATCGTCGCCCGTCCGCGCTTTCGTAACGGGGGCGCTGCGTGAATAATGTCGTTCCGATCCATGGCGGATCGCCGCCGCGCGGCGGGGTGCAGCAGATCGGTTTCGACCGGCTCGAACTCAACCGCATCCTCGACCTTTACGGCCGCATGGTCGCCGCCGGACAATGGCGCGACTATGCGATGGATTTCGGCAAGGACGCAGCCAGCTTTTCCGCGTTCCGCCGCGCCGCCGAACGCCCGCAGGTCCGGATCGAGAAATGCCCCGCGCTGCGCAGCCGCCAGGGCATGTGGACCCTGTTCGGCGAAGCGGGACAGGTGCTGAAACGCGGGCACGAGCTGGCAGGTGTGCTGTCGCTGATCGAACGGCGCTTGCTGAAACTGGTCGACGACTGACCGGTGCCGCATGACGCGCGGATCATTCCACGCGCGGCCAGCCGTCTGCATCGAAAACCAGCCGGTTCAGCCCCAGTTGCGGCCAGCCGTTCTGTTTCCCGTCGTAATAATGATAAACCAGCAGCGGGCCATCGGGCGTGTCGGTCACGCTTTGACCGCCCGGCCCGATGATGTCGCCATGAGTGCCCAGCAGGATCGTGCCGCCCCCGTCCATCAGATCGATGCCGCCGCGGTCCAGGAACGGCCCCGTCGGACTGGTCGAACGGCCCACGATGATGCGGTACAGGCTGTTCAGCCCCTGACAGCATTCGTTGATCGGCGCGAAATAATAGTAATATCGCGTGCCCCCGACCATGCGGGGATAGATGAAGGGCCCTTCCTCTCCCGCGCCGCGGCGGGCGATATCGTAAAGGGCGGGGTTGGACGACAGGCGCAGCCCCGTCGCGGGGTCAAGCTGCAGCACATGGATGCCGTCTTCCCATGACCCGAAAGTCAGCCACCATTTCCCCTCGCCATCGATGAAGGGGGCGGGGTCGATGGCGTTATATCCGGTCGTGCATCCCGCGCGATTGCCGCATGATGCGATGATCTCACCCGCGTCGGTCCATGGCCCGTCGGGGTTGGCACTGGTGGCCAGCGCGATCACCGCTTCGGCCCCCTGATTGGTGCCGGGCTGCGACGGCGTGCCATAGATGGGGATCGAGTAATATTGGTAATAGGTGCCATTGGCATAAAGCATGCCCGGCGCCCAAAGGTCGGTGCGCCCGCCGCCGCCGGTGGTGTTCTTGCTGGCCCACCAGTCGAAATCGGGGTTCATGATGCCATTGGCAACCTTGGTGAAAGTGACCAGATCGGTCGATTTCGCCAGCGTGTTATGCGTGCCGTAAAGCCAGTATGTGCCCGCCGCGTCGCGGATCATGTCGGGATCGTGTACGTCGATGCCTGCTCCGTCGACCGCCATGGGCAGCGGATAGGCGCGAGTGGATGTGGCGGTGACCGTCCATTTCTGCGCATCCGATCCGGTCGCCCGCGCCGTCTGGATAATCGCGCCCGACGCGCTTTCGTGCAGATAGAGCCCGCTGTTGACGTTTTTCAGCACGTAATTGCCATCGGACAGGCGATAGAACTGCCACAGATGGTCGGCGGTGCCATTATCCGCCCATTGCAACGCACCCGCGCCATCGGCGGTCGAGGCGCTGGCAATGCCGATGACCTGATGGGTCAGCATGTTTTCGATCACATAGCGGCCCGACCGCATCGGCATGGCGTGCCAGCGCTGGGCTCCGCTGGCATCGTCGTCGCCGGTCGCCAGTTCCGCGCCCGCCTGCTGGCTGCTGCCCGCAATGGTCAGCACCTTGCCGCTGGCGACATTGACGATCTTGATCTGATATTCCGTCTGCATATCGACCAATGTGGCCGATGGCGCCGGAGCGGGGGTGGGGGATGGCGAAGGCGAAGGCGCGGTCACCGGCCCGCCGCCTCCCGAAGCCTGCCCGTCACCCCCTCCGCACGCAGACAGTGTTCCCAAGGCCAAAACGGCCGGTGATGTCATGAAAAGCGCACGCAAAGATGCGCGCCGCGTGGATTGGCACATTGGAAACTCCCCCGATGGTTTTCTTTATTTGTCGGACTATATATGTCCATCGGGATCAAGGTTCTGTCAAGACGGTGCCGCGCTTGTGGGATGGGCAGGGCCGGAGAAACAGGCGGGATATGGGCGCATCTCTTTATTTTAGATAGCCAAAACTGATCCCGCCGCAGTGAAGGCGAGCACCTGCAACGATGGATGGGCTTGTCATAAATACGCAGACTAAACAGGTCGCGCGCCATGCCTTGCTGTACCGGCCTGCGGGGCCTGCTGACGCCCGATGGCGGAACGGAATCAGAGCGCCGCCAGCGCGGGCAGCAATTCGTCGTAATGGTCGATGATCCGGTCGGCCCCAAGCGCATCCACCGGCATGCCCGGATAGCCGAAGCTGACCGCGATGGCGGGCATGCGCGCCGCTTTCGCCGCTTTGACGTCGAAGGCGGAATCGCCGACGAAGGCCATGGCCTTGCCGCCGCACAGGCTGGCCAGATGGTGCAGCATGTCGGGCAGCGGCTTGGCACGGTCCGCGCCCAGCGTATCGCCGCCGACGATGGCGGCGAAACGGTCCTTCAGCCCGATCCGGTCCAGCAGGTCGATGGCAAGACCTTCCAGCTTGTTGGTCGCCACCCCCAGCGCGATGCCCCGCGCCGCCAAAGTGTCCAATGCGCGTTCCATCCCGTCGAAAGCGCGTGTTTCGACCGCGATATGGGCGCGGTAATGATCGAGCAGCGCCTGTTGCAACGCGGCCAGATCATCCGGCGGCACGCTGTCCTCCCCGCCCAGCGCGGTGGCAAGCAATCGCTTCATCCCGCCGCCGATCATCTGCCGCACTTCGCCCACAGACCGCGCGGGCCGCCCCGCCAGCATCAAGGCGTGGTTCAGGGCATGCGCGATATCGGGAGCGGTATCGAGCAAGGTGCCATCGAGATCGAAGCCTATGACGTCGAAGCGGATCAGGGATCGGACAGGTTCGGACATTGCCTGTGCGCCCATGGCCGGTCCCTATGGAAACCGCAACAAATTGCTGGCAAGCCTGAGCCCCACGAATTCACATAGCCCGAACCCTCTACCCCCAACCCGACCGGAATTGCCGTGACCGAACCAAGACAGCTTGCCGTCATCATCCTCGCCGCGGGCAAGGGCACCCGCATGAAAAGCGCGCTGCACAAGGTGCTGCACCCTATCGCCGGGCGTCCGATGATCGACCATCTGCTGGCCAGCGCCGCTGCGCTGAACCCCGCGCGCACCATCGTCGTCACTGGCGATCTTCGCGAACAGGTGGAACGCGCGCTGGCAGGCAAGGCCGATTTCGCGCTGCAGGACCGGCAATTGGGCACCGGCCACGCGGTGCTGCAAGCGCGCGAGGCGCTGAACGGTTTTACCGGCGATGTGCTGATCCTGTATGGCGACGTGCCCTTTTTGCGCAGCGCTACCATGGCGGAAATGCAGCAAAGATTGCATGCCGGCGATGCGCCGCCCGCCGTGGTGCTGGGCTTCCGTCCCGACGATACGCGCAGCTATGGCCGCATCATTGCCGACGATGACGGCCGGATCGTCAAAATGGTCGAACACAAGGATGCCAGCGAGGCGGAGCGCGCCTGCAATCTGTGCAATTCGGGCGTGATGGCCGTGCGGGGCGAGGCGTTGTTCGCCCTGCTGGACCGCGTGGGCAACGATAATGCGCAGGGCGAATATTACCTGCCCGATATCGTGAACCTCTCCACTGCCGACGGGCACGCCTGCGCCGTGGTGGAAACCGCCGATCCGTCCGAAGTGGCGGGCATCAACAGCCGCGCCGAACTGGCCGATGCCGAAAGCCAGTGGCAGCAATTCCGCCGTGCCGAAGCCATGGCCGCGGGCGTCACGCTGCGCGCACCCGAAACCGTGTTCTTCAGCTGGGATACGGTGCTGGGCGAGGATGTGGTGGTCGAACCGAACGTGGTTTTCGGCCCGGGCGTGACAGTCGCCGCAAATGCCACGATCCGCGCGTTCAGCCATCTGGAAGGGGCCCAAGTGGGCGAGGGGTGTGAAGTCGGCCCCTATGCCCGCCTGCGTCCCGGCGCGGTGCTGGAACCGGCAGCGAAGATCGGCAATTTCGTCGAGGTGAAGAACAGCACGATCGGCGAAGGGGCCAAGGCGAACCATCTGACCTATCTGGGCGATGCCATGGTGGGTGCGGATGCGAATATCGGGGCGGGCACGATCACCTGCAATTACGACGGCTATTTCAAGCACCGCACGGTCATTGGCGAGCGGGCGTTCATCGGATCGAATTCCGCCCTGATCGCGCCGTTGAAGATCGGGGCCGATGCCATCGTCGCGGCGGGCAGCGCGGTGACCCGCGACGTGGGCGATGGCGAATTGCGGCTGGTGCGCGGCGAGCAACTGGTGAAGCCCGGCTGGGCGGACCGGTTTCACGACGCGATGAAAAAGAAGAAGAAGGAAGCGCAATGAGCGGGCTGGCGATCGAAGGGCGTTACAACGGTAAGCCGTTCCTGCGCTTGCTCGACAGCTATGTGCTGGCGGCGACCGGCCATCTGGACCCGATTGCCGACCGGTCGCTGACCGCGATGGAGCCGCGGTTTCACAAGGCATTCGGCCAGACCGGCAGCTGGCGGTCCATCGTGGAGCAGCGGATGAAATTCCGCCCCGGCATGCCCGGCGCCATCCGCGAAGTGTGGGACAAGGGGCGGCTGAAGTTCCTGCAGGCCAATGGCAAGGAACCCGATCCGCGCGAATTCACGCGCCATTTCGTCGACACCAATTTCCCGCACTGACGGGGCAAAAGGAAACCTATCGAATGTGCGGGATTATCGGGATCGTCGGTGCAGAGCCTGTCGCGGACCGGCTGGTCGACGGGCTGAAGCGGATGGAATATCGCGGCTATGACAGTGCAGGCATCTGCACGATCCACGACGGCGCGCTGATCCGCCGCCGGGCAGAGGGCAAGCTGGCCAATCTGACCCGCGAAGTGGCCGCACGCCCTGCCGCAGGCGATGTCGGCATCGCGCATACGCGCTGGGCCACCCATGGTGCCCCGACCGAGGCGAATGCCCATCCGCATGCCACCGACGAAGTCGCCCTGGTCCACAATGGCATCATCGAAAACTTCAAGCCGCTGCGCGATGAACTGCTGGCGCAGGGGCGCAAGTTCGAAAGCGAGACCGACAGCGAGGTCGTGGTCCATCTGCTGTCCAGCCGGATCGAGCAGGGCATGTCGCCGCAGGACGCCGTGCGCGAAGTGCTGCCCATGCTGCGCGGTGCATTTGCGCTGGCCATGGCCTTCCGTTCCGCGCCCGACATGCTGATCGGCGCGCGTCTGGGATCGCCGCTGGTGGTGGGATACGGAGAGGGCGAGACCTATCTGGGTAGCGATGCGCTGGCTCTGGCCCCGTTGACGCAGGACATCACCTATCTGGAAGAGGGCGACTGGGTCGTCATCACGCGGCAGGGCGCGCAGATTTTTGATGCCGATGGCCAGCCGGTCGAACGGCCGGTCACCAAATCGGGCGCCAGCGCCGTAGCGATCGAGAAGGGCAATTACCGCCACTTCATGCAGAAGGAAATCTTCGAGCAGCCGACCGTGGTGGCGCAAACACTGCGCAGCTATATCCGGCAGCTGGAACGCACCGTCGCCCTGCCGCAAATCGATTTCGACATCACCAGCATCAACCGCGTGACCATCGTAGCCTGCGGAACCAGCTATTACGCAGGCATGGTCGCGAAATACTGGTTCGAGACTTTCGCACGCGTGCCCGTCGATATCGATGTGGCATCCGAATTCCGTTACCGCGATCCGGTGCTGGAGGATGGCGGGCTGTCGCTGTTCATCTCGCAAAGCGGTGAGACGGCGGACACGCTGGCCGCGCTGCGCCATTGCAAGCAGGCGGGGCAGACCATCGCGGTCGTCGTCAACGTGCCGACCAGTTCCATGGCGCGCGAGGCGGATCTGCTGCTGCCGACTCATGCAGGGCCGGAAATCGGCGTGGCATCGACCAAGGCGTTCACGTGCCAGCTGGCGGTGCTGGCGGCGCTGGCGGCGCATTTCGCGGTCAAGAAGGGCCGACTGAGCGCAGCCGAAGAGCGCGAGATCGTCGACCATCTGCTGGAAGCGCCCGCCAGCCTGAACGATGCGCTGGCCCACGACGACGATATTGCCGCCATGGCGCATCTGATCGCGCCTGCGCGCGATGTGCTTTATCTGGGCCGTGGTCCGGATTATCCGCTGGCGATGGAAGGCGCGCTGAAGCTGAAGGAAATCAGCTATATCCACGCCGAAGGCTATGCCAGCGGCGAGATGAAGCACGGGCCGATCGCGCTGATCGACGATCTGGTGCCGGTAGTGGTGCTGGCACCGTCGGGCCCGCTGTTCGAAAAAACCGTCTCCAACATGCAGGAAGTGCGCGCACGGGGCGGCAGGATCGTGCTGATCAGCGATGCCGAGGGAATTGCCGAGGCCGGTGAAGGTTGCCTTGCCACCATCGAAATGCCGCGGGTCCACCCGCTGATCGCGCCGCTGGTCTATGCCGTTCCGGTGCAATTGCTGGCCTATCACGTTGCCGTGGCCAAGGGGACCGACGTGGATCAACCGCGGAATCTGGCCAAATCGGTAACGGTCGAGTGAATTGGTATGACAGAATGGATTGATAATTTGTCGATCTAGGGTTGACAGAGATATAAGTCCGGTTATTCCTTCCGCAAATAAAGTTGTGGGAGGGAGTTATGGACATGCGTCGCCATTTCGCGCGTGCCGGAAAATCATCAGTTCAGTCGGTCCTGCTGGCCGGAACAGCTCTGGCGCTGGTTGCAGCGCCAGAGGCGCAGGCGCAGGACGCGGAAGAACCGCAGACCGATGACGAGGTTATCGTCGTTTCGGGCATCCGCGCGACCATTCAGGGCTCGATTGCGGAAAAGCGCGATAATGATCTGATCTTCGACGCGCTGGCAGCCGACGAAATCGGCGATCTGCCTGCCCTTTCCATCGCAGAGGCGCTGGAAACGCTGACGGGTGCCAGCTCGCACCGCGAGAACGGCGGCGCGACCGAAATCTCGATCCGCGGGCTTGGGCCATTCCTTAGCTCGACCACCATCAACGGGCGCGCGGCCACCAATGGCAGCGGCGACCGATCGGTCAATTTCAGCCAGTTCCCTTCGGAGCTGTTCAACAAGGTCGGCATCTACAAGACCCAGTCGGCCAGCCTGATCGAGGGCGGTGTGGCGGGCCAGATCACTCTGGAGACGGTCAAGCCGATCGATTACGGCAAGACCCGCGTGCAGGGCGAATTCAAGCTGAACGTCAATCCCGACAACCTCGACATCGAAGAGGATCAGCGGTTTCAGGACCTCGGCTATCGCGCCACGCTGAGCTATATCGACCAGTTCCAGCTTGGCGATGGCGAACTGGGCATTTCGCTCGGCTATTCGCGCAACAGCTCGACCAATCCCGAACAGGAAGCTGCGATCAGCAATACGCTGAACTATTGCTCGAACGTGCCCGGTTCGGGCACCGGTGTGTTCGCGTCGGGCAATTGCAACACCGACCGTCCCGACACGGCCGGTACCGAAGATTACGTGATCGCGCAGAACGGCTATTCCTATCGCCAGAACATCACCGAGGATGAACGCGATTCGTTTTTCGCGGCCCTGCAGATGCAGCCGGGGCCGGGCGTCGACATCAATCTCGACTTCCAATACTCGAAGCGGGATTTCCGCGAAAAGCGCCACGACCTCAACTTCTCCGAGGGACGCCGTATTGATGGTGCGGGTGATGCCTTCGGTCTCGATTACGATCTGATCACCGGTCCCTATGGCGAACTGTACCAGTTCACCGGCGAGACCAGCATCGAATCGAACAGTGAATATTTTGAACGGCGCGAGGATTACTACGGCGGCGGCCTGAACTTCGAGGTAGAGGCGACCGACCGGCTGACCTTCTCGGGCGATGTTTCCTATTCGGAAACGAAGCGTATCGAAGAGGCGACGCAGGTGCGCATGCGCATCCGCGACGGCGAGGATATCTTCGGCAATGAAGACCAGTACCCGCTGGCCTATCAAAGCAATGGCAGCAGCACCGACGACCGTGTGGAAACCGCCTATCTGATCGCGCAGAACGGATCGCAGATCCCCAATTTCGTGGTGCTGGGTTTCGACCCCGACAATTACGATCTGTACCGCGACAATGCGCGCGTTCGCTACGATCTGGAATCCGACCGTTTCAACTCGATATTCTCATGGCGGGGCGATCTGAATTACGAATTCGACGGCTTCCTGAAATCGGTTCAGGGCGGGGTGCGTTTTCAGGAACTGAAATACAGCGACGTTCCCGGCGCGTCGACCGGCACCAGCCGGATCGAGAACGTGTATAGCAACGAGGCGCTGGCCATCGCCAATCAGGCATGCCGCACCGCCTTTCCCGAAAGCGGATTTTTGAGCTCTGTCTCGGGCGGCAATCCGCTGGTCACGATCGTCGACGAAAACGGCAATGTGACGGGCAGCACCAATACGTTCGCGACATGGGATGCATTGTGCCTTGCCCGGACGCTGGAAGCGAACGACCCCAGCGGTCTGATCGAGTTCGACGAGAATGGCGTGCCGATCTATCCCGACGGATCGTTCGATTCGATCCAGAACAGCGATGTCCGCGAAAAGACCAAGGCCGTCTATCTGCAGGCCAATTTCGACGGCGATCTGGGCGGTCTGCCCGTCTTGGGCAATTTCGGCGTTCGCGTGGTGGAAACCACGGTCAGCTCCAAGGGCTTCCGCGGCGCACTGACGGCCGAATTCGACGATGTGACCGGCGAATTGCTGTCGATCAGCGAAGACCAAAGCACTCTGAGCGAGGTAAAGGCCAGCAACAGCTATACCGAATTCCTGCCCAGCTTTAACCTGACGGCCGAATTCCAGCCCGACCTGCTGGGCCGTTTCGCGGTCTATCGCGCGATGTCGCGCCCCGATCCGTCGTCCATGTCCTATGGCCGCACGTTCAACGCGCTGGCCGAAGGCGATACGCCGATCTATTCGATCGAGGATGCGATCGGCACGGCCAATGCCACCGGCAATCCGTTCAGCGATCCGCTGATGTCATGGAACGCCGATGTCGCGGTGGAATGGTATCCGGATGCGGATTCGATCCTGGCCGTGGGCGCCTATTACAAAAGCTTCAACGGCGGGTTCGAAACCGTTGGCCGGTACGAAACCTTCACCGTCGACGGGCAGGATCTGCAAACGCTGGTCACCACGACCAACACAACCGACGACACCAGCACCATCTGGGGTTTCGAAGTGACGGCGGCCCACCGTCTAGCCTGGCTGCCGCAGCCGCTTGACGGGCTTGGCTTCAAGCTCAGCTATAACTTCGCGGATTCGAATTTCGAATTCGAGGACGATACGCTGGGCGCGATTACGACGGTCAATCCCGATGGCACGACTACGGTTAGCGAAGGGCTGATCCCGCCTGCCAATATCTTCGGCCTGTCCAAGCACGTATTGTCGGCACAGGCGTTCTATGAAATCGGCAATCTGGAACTGCAGGGCGTTTACAAGTACCGCAGCAGCTATTTCCAGCAGTTCGTTTCTACCCCCGGACGCGTCCGCTATGTCGATGACACCGGCGTGTTCGAGGCTCGGATTTCGTACAAGCTGACCGATAATATCCGGCTGAGCGCGGAAGGGCTAAACCTCTTCAACGAACCGCGAACCGATTATCGCGGCACGACAAACAATATTGGTCAGGTCCTTTCCTATGGCCCCCGTTATTACTTCGGGGTCCGGGCAAGGTTCTGATCGTGGTGCCCGGTGCAAACCTCTCCAGTGCACCGGGCACTCTTTTTGTCCTACCAAAACATGCGCTATCCTTGCTAACGGCCCTTTACAAAATCGGGGCAATCTCGGACGACAGTGCGCTATGACTGGAACAAGACTATACCAATCGATCGCTGAGCAGATCGCACAACTGATCGACGACGGCGCCTTCCCGCCCGGCACCCGCTTGCCGGGAGAGCGCGAAATGGCCGAACGGCTGGGCGTCAGCCGCGTCACCATCCGCGAGGCAGAGATCGCGCTGCAGGCCGTGGGCAGGCTTGAGATCAAGACCGGATCGGGCGTGTATGTCAGCGAGCGTCAGCCAGAGCTGATGGGGGCACTGCCCGGCGCGTCGGCATTCGAAGTGACCGAGGCCCGCCTGCTGATCGAATCCGAAGCGGCGGCGCTGGCGGCGCATAACATCACCGAAGAAGGCATCGAAACGCTTGAAAAGCTTGTCGAAGACATGCGGTCGAGCGACGAGAAGATTTCGAACGAGGCGGACGAGAAATTCCACCTGACCATCGCCAAGGCATCGAATAATGCGGCGATCCTTCACACGATCCAGACCTTGTGGCGCATGCGCGAGGATATTCCGGACGTGAAGGCCACCTATGAATCGGTGTGCGTCCACGATGCCGACACCCGCACAGAGGAACACCGCGCCGTGTTCGACGCGCTGAAGAACCGCGATGCGGTCGCCGCGCGGGCAGCGATGCGCGAACATTTCCACCGGCTGTTGCAGGCCATGCTCGACGCGACCGAGCGGCAAGCTTTGGAGGAATTGCGCAAGCGAGCATCGGAAAGCCGCGAGCGCTTTACCACCGCGCAAAAGATTGGTTAGCCAAATTGGATTTATAGAAAATCCTTCACTGGTCTGCCAAACTGCCTTGACATAACTGGTTCATCGTTTCAGTCTCCTTCCATAATAGGAAAGGGATTTGAGGATGCTTGCCCGATACGGCATTGGCGTCGCATTGACGCTGGCGATTGCTGCCCCGCTGCATGCGGAGGAATTTTTCGTTCGCAACCAGAACGAATATGCCCATGCGCTCAAGGGCGTCGAGGCTGGCGACATCATCATCCTAGCCAATGGCGAATGGAAGGATTTCGACCTTGTCATCACCGGCAAGGGCACGGCGCAAAAGCCCATCACGGTGATTTCGGAAGAGGCAGGCAAGGTCTTTCTGACCGGCCAGTCCAGCCTGCGCATCGGCGGCGAGCATATCCTTGTGACCGGTCTGGTCTTCAAGGATGGCTACAGCCCGCGCGGCGAAGTCATCTCGTTCCGCCGCAGCAAGGACGATCAGGCGCGCAACAGCCGCGTGACCGAAGTGGTCATCGACCATTTCAGCAAGCCTGACCGCACCGACGACGATTACTGGGTCGGCATTTACGGCAAGAACAACCGGTTCGATCACAACAGCCTTGTCGGTAAGACCAACAAGGGCGTGACCCTTGCCGTCCGGCTCGACAGCGCGGAAAGCCGCGATAACGGGCACCGGATCGACCATAACTATTTTGGCCCGCGCCCTGTCCTGGGATCGAATGGCGGAGAGACGATCCGCATCGGTACCAGCCAGTATTCGATGTATAATTCGGGCACGATCGTCGAAAACAACATCTTCGACCGCTGCGATGGCGAGGTCGAGATCGTCTCGAACAAGTCGGGCGGCAATATCTATCGCGGCAATCTTTTCCTGCGTTCGCGCGGGACGCTGACTTTGCGTCATGGCGACGGCAATCTGGTCGAAAACAATGTCTTTCTGGGCCACGGCAAGGACTACACCGGCGGCATTCGCGTTATCAATCGCGACCAGATCGTGCGCGGCAATTACATGGAAGGGCTGCGCGGCACCGGCTTTTCCAGCGCACTGACCGTAATGAACGGCGTGCCCAATTCGCCGGTGAACCGCTATGTTCAGGTCGAAAATGCGCAGATCGAACGCAATACGGTTATCGACAGCGCGCGGGTGACGCTGGGTGCCGGCGCCGATGAAGAGCGATCGGCGCCGCCCGCCAAAAGCGTGATGCGTGCGAACCTGCTGGGCGGGCTCGACACCGGCACATTTGTCGAAGTGGATGCCGATATCTCGGGCATTCAATTCGCGGACAATGCCGTCATCAAAGGCGATGTGCACAGCGATGCCGCTGCCCTGCGCCGCGTCGATACCGCCATGGCGCGCGCGGGTAACGGGCTGCTGTATCCCGCCGATCCTGCATTGGCGGAAATCGGCGCGCCCCGCGACCTGAAGGTGATGCAGCTTGCCGAAGTCGGCCCGGACTGGTGGCCCAAGCCCGAGGCCGAGGCGGAATTTGCCAGCGGGACCACCACCATGGTGTCGGCGGGGGAAGGCACGCTGGCGGACGCTGCGGCATCAGCCGCGACCGGCGATGTGCTGCAACTGGCAGCGGGCGAATATA
This sequence comes from Croceicoccus sp. Ery5, assembly GCF_020985325.1. Lineage (NCBI taxonomy): Bacteria > Pseudomonadati > Pseudomonadota > Alphaproteobacteria > Sphingomonadales > Erythrobacteraceae > Croceicoccus > Croceicoccus sp. Ery5. Next base: position 3,273,827 of record NZ_CP087587.1, on the reverse strand, counting down.
GCGTCGATCAGACCATCGCCGTGACCAAGGTGCTGACGATCAAGGGGGCGGGCGCCGACACGGTGATCCGCTTTACCCGCCCGTCGCTGTTCGATCTGCAACAGGGGGGCAATCTGCAACTGCAGAACCTGTCCATCGACGGTTCGATGGCGCCCGATTCGGTTGGAAATTCGGTCATCCGCACCGGTAGCTTTCCGATCCAGTCGAACCTGATCCTGGAGATGGACGGCGTCAGCGTATCGGGTCTCACCGTCAATAAATCGTTCAACGTGCTGACCATCGGGAAATCGGTTTTGGCCGACCGTATCGCGATCCGCGGCAGCAGCTTTGCGGACATCACCGGCACCATCGTTTCCGCTTCGGCGGAAACGGACGATTACGGCCTCTATAATGTCGAATATCTCGACATCGTGGACAGCCGCTTCGCCAATGTCGGAGAGGCGGTGGCGAATGTCTATCGCGGCGGCACCGATGAAAGCACCTTCGGCCCGTCCGTGACTTTTACCGGCAATACGCTGGCCAACATCGGCAAGGCTGCCACTAATGCCGAGGGCGCCTCGCTCTATCTGAATGGCGTGCAAACCGCCGATGTCGCACGCAACACGGTCACCGGTTCCGCACCGTTCAAAGTCGTCCACACGGTCGGCACGCCCGTTACCCGCATTCGCGACAACAGCTTTGCGAAAACACCCGCGCCGGTAGTGACGGAGCTGAATTACGACGGACCCCCGCGTGCCGCGATGCAGGGCAATTCGGTCGACGGAAAGGCCCTGTGATGCGGATTGCGATGCATCGGGCGCTCGCCTCCCTGCTTGCCGCTACCGCGCTGACCTGCGTCGCGCCTGTGCCTGCGCTGGCCTCTGCCGCGACGGCGCAGCAGCCGGCCGAGGGGCTGCCTCCGCTTTATGCCGAAGAGCTTGAGCGGGCGAAAAACTTCGTCGACACCATGATCGAGGCAGGCATCAATGTGCCCGTGCCCAAGGATCCTGGCGGCGGTTATACCCACGAACAGCACAAGCGGAATTTTCAGGCGATCCATCTGGGCGGCGATCTTTATCGCATCACGAAAGACCCGCGCTACGCCGCTTTCGTGCGCGATATGCTGCTGGAATATGCCGAGCTGTACCCGACGCTGAAGGGGGATCATCCGGCTGCCAGCAACCAGTATAGCGGCCGCCTGTTCTGGCAGGTGCTGAACGATGCGATGTGGCTGGTCCATGCGGTTCAGGGCTATGCCGAAATCCGCGATACGCTGTCCGATGCCGACCGCGAACGCATCGACAATGACGTCTTCCGCCGCGCTTCGGACTTTCTTTCGAAGGATCAGGTCAGGACGTTCGACCGCATCCACAACCATGCCACCTGGGCGACCGCGGGCGTGGGGATGACCGGCTATCTGCTGGGCGACCGCGACATGGTGGACCGCGCCCTGTTGGGTTCGGACAAATCGGGCAAAGCGGGCTTTCTGCGGCAGATGGACCTGCTGTTCTCCCCCGACGGCTATTACACCGAGGGGCCCTATTACCAGCGGTTTGCGCTGCTGCCGTTCATGGTGTTCGGTCAGGCAATTGCCGACAACGATCCCGCGCAGCAGATTTTCGAGCGTCGCGACGGCATTCTGCTCAAGGCGCTGCGCGCGACGATCCAGTTGACCTATGCGGGCTATTTCTTCCCGTTTAACGATGCGATGAAGGACAAGAGCCTTCGCACCGCCGAACTCTATGACGGTGTCGCCATCGCCTATGGCCAGACGCGCGACCCCGCGCTTTTGTCCATCGCGCAGTGGCAGGGGCGCACCGTTCTGGGCGAAGACGGCTTGATGCTCGCCCGCGATCTGGAGGCGGGCAAGGCGCAGCCCTTTCCGTTCCGCTCCATGCTGTTCAGCGACGGTCCCGACGGCGATCTGGGCGCGGTCGCGGTTCTGCGCGCGGGTGAGGGGGCGAAGCAGACCGCTCTCGTCGCCAAAAACAGCTCGCAAGGCATGGGGCACGGCCATTTCGACAAGCTGAGCTGGCAGTTTTACGACAACGGGAACGAGATCGTGCGCGATTATGGCGCGGCCCGCTTCCTGAATATCGAGGCGAAGCAGGGCGGGCGCTATCTTCCCGAAAACGAAAGCTGGGCCAAGCAAACCATCGCGCATAATACGCTGGTAGTGGACGAGGTCAGCCATTTCGGCGGCGATGCCAGACTGGCCGACACGATTGCTCCGAAACAGCTCTATTTCTCCGACGCGGACGGCCTGCAGGTTTCCAGCGCGGAAGTGACGGGCGCCTATCCCGATGTTGCGTTTAATCGCACCTTGGTGTTGACCGACATGCCCGGCGGTGGCGGCAGGCTGGTGATCGATCTGCTGCGCGCCGATGCGCAGGGCACGCATGTCTATGATTTGCCGCTGCACTATAACGGCCACATCATGGAGGCCGACTTCGCGATCGAGCGGAATCTGGCGACCCGCCCGGTGCTGGGCGGCGACCATGGTTATCAGCATCTCTGGGTCGACGGCACGGCGACGCCCGATGCGGGCGATGCGGCGCTGACATGGCTGATCGACGGACGGTTCTATAGCTATCGTTTTGTCACCGACGGCACGACGCAGGTTGTGCTGGGCGAAAGCGGGGCGAACGATCCCGAATTCAATCTGCGCCGCGAACCGGTGGTGATGCTGCGCGCACGGGCCGATGGCGGGCACAGCTTTCTGTCGGTGCTGGAAAGTCACGGCCAATATGATGGCGCGGCCGAACGCACCGTCGCCAGCCGCAGCCAGATCGCATCGCTGCGCCATGTCGTGGCGGATGGCAATGACATCGCGGTGATCACGCCCATTGGCGGCGCTCCGTTCGCCATCGCTATCTCGCACGATCCCGATCCGGCCGGGCGCCACCAGGCGAAGCTGGACGGCCAGACGATCCGCTGGACCGGCTTTGCTGCGCGCATTGCCCTTACCCCCAAGGAACAACGCAAATGACGAAGAACCGCCTCCGCTGGCTGGTCGTCGGACTGGTCGCCCTTGCGGGCATCATCAACTATATCGATCGCGGTGCGCTCAGCATTCTCTGGCCCGAAATTTCGGAAGAGCTGGGGATGACGAAGCTCGACTATGCGATCATCCTCAATGTCTTCACCTTCGCCTATGCATTCGGGCAGACCCTGTTCGGCAAGATTTTCGACTGGATCGGCACGCGCCTCGGCTTTGTGCTGTCGATCGCGGTATGGTCGCTGGCGACGATCCTGCATGCCTTTGCGCGCGGATTGTTCAGCTTTGCGCTGTTTCGCGGGCTTTTGGGCGTGGCAGAGGCAGGCAACTGGCCCGGCGCGACCAAGGCCAATGCCGAATGGTTTCCGATCCGAGAGCGCGCATTGGCGCAAGGCATCTTCAATTCGGGCACGGCCATTGGCGGCATCATCTCTGCGCCCGTCGTCGCCTATCTGTTCGTGTTTCTGGGTTCGTGGCACGCGACATTCATCACCATCGGCGTGCTCGGTTTCCTGTGGCTGGTGCCGTGGCTGATCGTTTATAAGAGCGGCCCCGATGCCCATCCGTGGATCGACGCGGAAGAGCGGGACTATATCCTGACCGGGCAGCGCAATGCTGCATCGAACGATACCGCTGACTACGCACCCGGATCGGGCGAGATCCTGTCGCACAAGGAAAGCTGGGGCGTCATTGCCGCATCTTTCTTCATCGATCCGATCTGGTGGCTGTTTGTCGGCTGGTTGCCGCTGTATCTGGCCGAAACCTATGGCTTTGGCGTGACCGATATCGGGCTTTACGCATGGGTCCCCTATGTCGGCGGCATGTTCGGCGCATGGTTCGGCGGGCTGATGGCGCAGAACCGGATCAAGGCCGGCTGGACCGTCAATAAAACACGCAAGGCGACGATCGCGCTGGGCGGGTTGATCATGCTGGTTTCTCTGCTGTTGACGATGAAGGCGGCTACCCCCCTGATGGCGGTGCTGCTGATGGCCGCGATCCTGTTCGGGTTCCAGACCGCCATCGGCAATATCCAGACGCTGCCCAGCGACTTCCTGAGCGGAAGGTCGGTCGGCACGCTGGCGGGCTACGCCGGAACCGCGGCCAAGCTGGCGGTCGTCGGCCTCAACTTCCTCATCCCGATCATCACGATCGACAGTTACACGCCCGCCTTTGGGGTGGGTGCGGCGCTGGCGATCATGACGGTGCTGTCGGTGCTGGTGCTGTGTCCGGAAATCCGGCCGCTCAAGCCCAGGGCCGCTCGCTAATTCCTCTCCTACCCTCTCCAGATCAAAGGTTTGACATGAGCAGATTTACCAACAAGACCGCAATCGTAACCGGCGGCAGCCGCGATATCGGGCGCGCCGTTTCGATCGACCTTGCGAAAAACGGGGCGAATGTCGTCGTGAACTATCGCGGTGACGAGGCTGCCGCCGATGCCACCTTGGCAGAGATCGAGAAGTTCGGCGGCAAAGCCATCAAGGTAAAGGCCGACGTGACCAAAGCGGCCGAGGTCGATGCGCTGGTCGCAGCCGCGCGCGAGGCATTCGGCGATGCGATCCATATTCTGGTCAACGTGGCAGGCGGCATGGTCGAACGCCGTCCCCTGGCCGACATGGACGAAGAATTCTTCAACTATGTGATGCAGCTGAATGTCACCTCGACCTTCCTGACGACCAAGGCGGTCGCGCCCTTCATGCCCGAAGGTTCGGCGATCGTGAACTATGCCTCACAGGCAGGGCGCGATGGCGGCGGTCCGGGCGCCAGCGCCTATGGCACGTCGAAGGGCGCAGTGATGACCTTTACCCGCGCCATGGCGAAAGAGCTTGGTCCCAAGGGCATTCGCGTCAATTCGCTCTGCCCCGGCATGATCGCCACGCTGTTCCACGACACGTTCACCAGGGATGAAGTGCGCGCCAATGTGGCCGCCGCCACGCCGCTGCGCCGTCAGGGCAATGTGGAAGAAGTCGCGCAGACGACGTCCTGGCTGGCGAGCGACGAAGCAGCCTTTGTTACCGGCGCGAATATCGACATCAATGGCGGTATGTTCTTCTCCTGATGGCCGCCACGAAAGGCCCGGCGGTCCCCCTCCCTGCCCGTCAGGGAGCGCCGGGCTTTTCAACGTTTCGGAGAGTATTAAATTGGTATGACAGTTTGGCATTATATAAAATATCAAACTGCACTAGAATAAATATTGACCAGATTGGCCGAATCCCGTAATTTCGGCTTCAAGAATAAAGCAAGGGGAGTCGGCGCGTTTCGGACACGCCAATGCCGGTGTGAAGGGCACACCGGCGGCGCAGGTCCGGCCTGCAACCTGCGGTTAACAGCAATGTATGCGGCCCCTGTCGGGGGTTGCTTGTCACAGTCCCGTCCGCGCGGCGGGGCGCGGGTTTTTGCGCCCGAAAGAACAGAACGATTTTGGGAGAATATGGCATGGCTTTCGATACACGCTCGCAATCCGTCCTGAGAAAGCTGCCCGCCAGCGCGGCGCTGCTGGCCAGCACGGCATTGTTCGCAACCCCCGTTTTCGCACAGGATGCAGAGCCGCAACCCGCGCCTTCCGCAGCGCAATCGGCCCCTGCCGAAAGCGAGGCGATCGTCGTCACCGGCATCCGCAGCTCGCTGCAAAGCGCGCTGAACCAGAAGCGCAGCGCCGACAGCCTGATCGAGGTGATCGAGGCCGAAGACATCGGCAAGCTGCCCGACCAGAATCTGGCCGAAGTGCTTGAAAACATCCCCGGCATCCAGATCACGCGAGAGGCCGGCGTCGGCACCGGCGTGCAGATCCGCGGCACCAATGACAACCGGACCGAAATTAATGGCGTGTCCACTGTCGGTTCGGGCTCGGGCCGCGGCGGGATCAGTTTCGAAGACGTCAGCGCCAGCATCATCTCGTCGGTAGAGGTGATCAAGGCGCCCGAGGCGAAGACCATCGAAGGTTCGGTCGGCGGCACGATCAACCTGCGCACGATCCGCCCGCTCGACCTGAACGAACCGCTGATCGCGGCGCGCGTCCAGGGCGAATATAGCGAGCTGTCCGACAGCACCAAGCCGCGCCTGTCGGGGACTCTCGGCAATCGCTGGGATACGGGCGTCGGCGAAATCGGCATCGTGCTCAGCGGCAGCTATGCCGAGCAGGAAGCCACATCGTTCCGCCCGCGCGTCGACCGCGATGGCGGTCTGGTGGAAAATGTGAATGCCAATGTCGTGCGCAATGGCACCGCGCAGGCCCCGTCAGCCCGCCCTGCCGCGCAGGATTTCGATTTCGTCGGTATCCAGTTCCTCAATCAGGAGCTTGAGAATTTCGAATATGAGACGGTGAATTTCGCCGGCACGCTGGAATGGGCACCGTCGGACAAGCTCAAATTCTATTTCGATACCGTCTATAACGATCAGGAACGCCGTCAGGACAGCTCGCGCGTGCAGGCTTCGGGCGTCAGCGCTCTGGTCGATCACATGGTGCCCGACACGTTCGAAACGGTCGATTTCGGTTCGCTCGACGGGGTTGATCTGGGCAGCATCCAGGTGGCGGAAACTGGCGTGATCGAACCGATCCTCTCGGTCGATGGTGACGATCCCAACCTGCGCTTTTCCAGCGACGTCGGTGCGCGCCTGACCACCAGCGAAATCTATCGCCTGGGCACCGAGTTCGAGGCAGGCCGCTTCTCCGCCCGTGTCGAGGCATCGCGCTCGCTGTCCAATACGACCAGCCCCGACCTCAGCACCACGATCAATTTCATCAACCCGCATACGCCGACCGGAAGCGGAAACGACAATGCGGTGCCTTTTGCCTATGATCTGTCGGGCAATTCGCTGACCTTCGGTATCAACCAGAATTCGCAATATGCGCCGACAGCGGCCGAACTGCTCGATCCCGCGAATGTGGTGTTGCAGCAGATCGTGATCGGCAACGACAGCCAGCGGAACAAGGAAGATGCCTTCCGTATCGATGCTTCGGTCGATGTCTATGGCACCAATCCGTTCTTTACCTCGTTCGACTGGGGCTATCGTTACAGCAAGACGACCAGCACCTATAACGATGTCGGTTCGACGCTGACCCTCAGCCAGATGAACGACAGCCCGCGCGGCACTGCCTTTGCCGAGCTGCTGGTTCCCGGACCCGACAATTTCGGCGATGCCGACGGGCGAGAGCTGTATTTCGGCGACTTCCTGCTGATCGATCCCGACCGCGCCTTCAGCGACCGCGAAGGCACGCTGGCGATCCTGCAGGACGCGCTGAATTCGGTGCCCGGCATGCGCCAGATCGGCGAGGCTTCGGAGAATTCGGCCGGCTATTTCTCGATCGATGAAACGACCCATGCCGTCTATGGTCAGGCGAATTTCGAATATGGCCCGATCCGCGGCAATATCGGCCTGCGCTGGATCGACACCAGCCTCGATTCCACGGGTAATTCGGTGACCGGATCCGACGTTACGCAAGTCGTGACCAAGGGCGGCTATGCCAAGCTGCTGCCGCGCATCAACCTTGCCGCAGAGGTAACCGACGACGTTATGGTCCGCGCCAGCTGGGGCAAGGATATCAACCGGCCCGACTATGACCTGCTGTCGACATCGGTGTCCTTTGTCACCAGCGAGAATGCGGCGGTCCAGATCGGCAATGCAAATCTGAAGCCGGAAACGGTGACGTCCTATGACTTGTCCGCAGACTGGTATTTCGCCCCGTCTTCGGTGCTGAGCGTCGCGTTCTTTCACAAGAACCGCAAGGATCTGTTCGTAACGCAGCTGGAAGATGCGCCGCTGGACGCCAACGGTTTCCGCGACATCACCGCGCCATGCGAAGGGGGCGGCATTTACAACCCCATCGCGTTCCGCAACCAGCTGTCGCCCATCGGCGGTTCGGGCATGTGCGTGCCCATCCTGACCACGATCAACGATACGGGCAGCACGACTCAGACCGGCGTGGAAGTCACCTTCCAGTACGATCTGTCGCAATTTGAAGACACGCTGGGCTTTGCCTCGGGCTTTGGCCTGCTCGCCAATTATACCTATCAGGAATATGGCGGGGGCGAGGCGTTCAATACGTCGGCGACGCGCGGTACCGATATCTTCAACGCGATCAACGGCATTTATGACGATGCGGATTTCGTGACCTATACCGCCAAACAGGGCCTGCTCGATTTCTCGAAGCATGCTTATAACGTGACCGTCTATTACGAAAAATACGGTCTTTCGGCGCGTGCGCGTTACACCTGGCGTGACTCTTTCCGCACGCTCGATACGGTCGGTGGTGCGACACTCAGCAGTACATTGGGCTTTCCGGTCGTCACCGCCGCGCGCGGCCAGCTGAACGGCAGCATCAATTACGACATCACCGAATGGCTGGCCGTCGGGGTCGAGGGCGTGAATCTGACCAAATCGACCATCAAGCAATATTGCGTGAACGACGGCGCATTGCTGTGCGGCGAGGGGCTTCCCGACCGCCGCCTGATCGCGGGCTTCTCGGTCAGGTTCTGACGGGCCGGACGGGAGCCGGCCGACGCGGGAATTTCCCTGATCTGCGTCGGCCGGAAACCGTCTCCCTTTTGCCCGTTACGGCGTTTCGCGACGGGCAAACCCCGCCCTAGAACCCGCCGAACAGCGAATTGCGCAAGGTCAGTTGCAACAGCAGCGTGCGCGGGGTCGAAATGCCGCCCAATATGTCGCCCGGGAACACAGTGTTCGTGCCCGTGCCCCCTGCGGTCGCGCCGACTACCGATCCGGCGACGATGACCAGCTCGTTCGTCAGGTTCCGTCCGATCAGCGACAATTCCCACGGCTTGTCGTCGCCCCCGTTCAGCGAGACAACGCCGTTCAATTGCCAATAGGAATCCTGCTTGTTGCGCGGATTGCCTTCGGTCTGGGTTACGTAGTCGCTGCTGTAATTGGTATCGAGCGCAAGGCTTGCGCCCAGATCGTCGCTGAAGCTGTGGTCATAGACCCCGCCGAAGGTCAGCGCGAATTCGGGCGCGCGGAACAGGCGCTGGCCGGTCTGGTCCTGATCCTGATAGGGGTTGGCTGCGGTGCCGAATGTCGCCGGATCGGCATCGGGATTGCGCGGGTTCAGATTACACCCAGCATCGATCGACTGGCCCGCATAGCAGCCGCCGATAAAGTCGGTGTAGGTCGCATCGTTATAACCGACCGAGGCATTGAGCGTGAACCCGTCAAGCGCGCGCGGGCGGGCCGACATGGTGAATTCCAGCCCCTTGCTTTCCGCCCCGCCGGCGTTCTGCGTCAGCTGGGTAAAGGACGCATTGTCATATCGCGACAGCTGCAGCCCGCTATATTCGAAGTAATAGGCCGTCACGTCGAAGCTGATCTGGCGGTCCGCGACATAGCCTTTCAATCCGACCTCGCCGCCGCGCGCCGTCATCTGGCCATAGGACAGGTCAAGCAGCGGGCGTTCGGGGTTGGCATCGCTGCGCAGCGTGGTCGGGGCCGTGTTGAACCCGCCCGAGGTAAAGCCCTCGCGATAGGCGGCATAGGCAGTCAGGTCGGTGCTGGGCCGCCATGTCAGTGTCACTTCGGGCGAGAAATCGGTATATTTCTTGTCCGGATCGGCCACCTCGAATTCCGCGCCGAAAGAGGTGCCGGTCAGCCGCTTCTTCTCCCACGAATAGCGCCCGCCCGCCGCGAGTTCGAGCGTGTCGAGCAGGTCATAGCGCAATTGTCCGAAGACCGACGCGGCATGGGTCTCGACATTGTAGAAGGTCGATCCGACCAGGAAGGGCGCACCGAAATCGACGGCGAATGCCTGACGGATGGCAAAGTCGGCGTCCTGATAGAAACCCCCGATCAGGAATTGCAGCGGACCGTCGAAGTCGGAGGAAAGGCGAAGCTCCTGACTGAAACCGTCGGCCTTGATATCGTTCGATGCCGCGAAATAGGCGGTATTGGCAAAGGTGAACGGATCGACCGATTCCTCGTCCAGCCGGTAATAGCCCGTGACCGAGGACAGGATCAGCGTGTCGCCCAGATCCTGATCCGCCGACAGGGAGGCAAGGAACTGGCGCGAATCGGTGAATGGCACGCCGTCTCCGAAAGTGGGGTCGAGCGCGGTGACCCGTTCGGGGATGATGACATTATAGAAATTGCGGTCCAGCTTGCAGTCCGCGGCGCCGAAACGGCTGGTTTCGCCCGGACATTCGACGATCTGCGATCCGCCTGTCGGGCCCACGCCGTCGCGCGTGCGTTCGCCATAGTTGATCTTGGCTTTCAGCCGTGTGCCGCCATCGGGCGAATCGAAGGTCAGCGTGCCGCGCGCGAAAATCTGTTCCGCATTATAGCTGTCGGCTCCCGGCCCCGGCGTAACGCCCGGCACGGGCACGGCGATATTGCGGAACCAGCCGTCCTCCTTGGAATAATATCCGATCACCCGCGCGCCGATGGTGTCGGTCACGGGGCCGGACAGCACGGCCTCGACGAATTTCTGGTCGGCCTCGAACTCGTATCCGGTGCGCAGCTTGGCTTCGAAATAATCCGAAGGGTCCTGCGATATCAGGGAAATGATGCCGCCCGGGCTGTTCTTGCCATAGAACAGCGCCTGCGGTCCCTTCAGCACCTCGACCCGCCCCAGATCGAGCTGGCCCAGACGGATCGCATTGCCATAGCTGATCGGCACGCCGTCGACATTGATCGTGACCGCACTTTCGGTCGACGGGTTGGAAATCCCCGCGCCGATTCCGCGCAGATTGATCGAACCGCCGACCTGATTCTGCGATTCCGCGACGATCAGCTGCGGTACCTGCTGGCCGATGGTGGTCAGCGTGTTGGTCTGATAGCGCTCGATCTGTTCGGTCGACAGGGCGGATATGGCCACGGGCACATCCATCAGCCGTTCGTCGCGCTTGCGCGCGGTGACGATGATTTCGCCGGGCGTCGTATCCTCGCTGGCAGCTTCGGGGGCGGCGGTCTGCGCGATGGCGGGTGTGGCCCACAGCGGCGAAACCAGTGCGGCGGCGGCCAGAAGCGCCTGTTTGGACGTCCTCATATCATCCTCTTCCCTGTGCTATTGTTTGGGTGCGAATGTGCGGCAAATCGCGGCGCAGGATGAAATAGTCCGGACAAATTTCGCCGGGGCGATATGGGGTCAAGCGGCGCGTTTCCCCTTGCGGCAAAGATTTTTGCAGCCAAAGCGCGCCAAACCATGTATGCGGCGCGGCAACAGCCGTGTGATCGGCTGCGCGATTGCGGTTTCCAGCGATCCGGCCACGGGCCGAACGCCAGCGCAATTCCCCCGTTTATACCGCCCGCCGCCCCAGCGTCCGGCCCGCATTGTTCAGAGCATTATGACTTTTACGAATCTTCCGCCCCTTCTTGGCGACGCATTGGCCGATCGCGGCTATGAAGCCCCCACATCGGTACAGGCCGCCGTGCTGGCGGACGAGGCGCAGGGCCGCGACCTGATCGTCTCGGCCCAGACCGGATCGGGCAAGACCGTGGCGTTCGGCCTGTCGCTGGCCGGCGAACTGCTGGACAGCTTTGGCGAACTGGCCGGTGCGCCGCTGGCACTGGTGATTGCGCCCACGCGCGAACTGGCGCTGCAGGTGGGGCGCGAACTCGGCTGGCTCTATGCCAAGGCTGGCGCGCGCATCGCGACCTGCGTGGGCGGGATGGACCCGTCCAAGGAACGCCGCAACCTGCAGCGCGGCGCGCATGTCGTGGTGGGCACGCCGGGCCGGTTGCGCGACCATCTGGAACGCGGCGCGCTCGACCTGTCGCGCCTGTCCGCTGTCGTGCTGGACGAGGCGGACGAGATGCTGGACATGGGCTTTCGCGAGGATCTGGAAGAAATCCTCGACGCGACGCCTGCCAGCCGCCGCACGCTGCTGTTTTCGGCGACCATGCCTGCCCCCATCGTGGCGCTGGCCAAGCGTTACCAGCGCGATGCGCTGCGCATTTCGACCGCAGGCAATTCGCGCGGCCATGGCGATATCGCGTTTCAGGCTGTCACCGTCGCTCCGGCAGAGATCGAGGCGGCGGTCGTCAACCTGCTCCGCTTGCACGAGGCGGAGACCGCGATCCTGTTTTGCGCCACGCGCGATAATGTGCGCCGCCTGCACGCAACCTTGCAGGAGCGCGGCTTTGCCGTTGTCGCATTGTCGGGCGAACATTCGCAAAGCGAGCGCAACCATGCGCTGCAGGCGTTGCGCGACCGGCGTGCGCGGGTTTGCGTGGCGACCGATGTGGCGGCGCGCGGGATCGATCTGCCCAGCCTGTCTCTTGTCATCCATGTCGAGATTCCGCGCGATGCCGAAACGCTGCAGCACCGTTCGGGCCGCACGGGCCGCGCGGGCAAGAAGGGCACCGCCGTCATCATCGTGCCCTATCCGCGTCGTCGCCGCGTCGAATCCATGCTGCGCGGCGCCAAGATCGAGGCGGAATGGATGGGCGCGCCGACCCCCGACCAGATCCGCGCGAACGATCGCGACCGCCTGCTGGCGGCACTCTTGCAGTCGCAGGAATTCGACGAGGAAGACCGCGCGCTGGCACAAAAGCTGATGGCAGAGCGTTCGGCCGAAGACATTGCTGCAGCGCTGGTGCGCGCGCATCGCGCATCGATGCCGCAGCCCGAGGATATTACCGAGGACACGCCCGAGGCCCGCCGCGCCGCGCAAAAGGAACGCCATCGCCCCGGTTTCGAGGATGTGGTGTGGTTCCGCATGGATATCGGCCGCAGGCAAAACGCCGATGCGCGCTGGATCCTGCCGCTGTTGTGCCGTCGCGGCCATATCACCCGTAACGAGGTAGGCGCGATCCGCATCGGCGGGCACGAGACTTTTTTCCAGGTGCCCCGAGCGATTGCCGACCGCTTTGCCCAATCGGTCCAGCGTACCGCGCAGGACGAAAGCGGCGAGGAAAGCGTGCATATCGAGATGTCGGGACCGCCGCGCGAACAGGCCCGCGAAAATCTGCGCGACAATGCGCGGGGCAGGCCGCGCCCGCACCCCCGCGCCAACCGCGCCGAGCGGCACGACGGCCCGCCGCGCGGAAAGCCGCGTTCAGACCAATCACGCTCTGACAAACCCCGCGCTGACAAACCCCGTGAGGGCAAGCCGTTTGCCGGAAAGCCGAACGGGGGAAAACCGCATGGTGGCAAACCGCATGCCGGCAAGCCGCACGCGCGCAAGCCCAAGCGACCCTCTGGCCCCCGCCATTGATCGGCCCAACTGATCGCGCCGTTGATCGCAGGGCCGTTTAATTGCGCCCTGCGGTCCACATCTGCCGTCAGGCGCGTTAGGGACGCATAGGGCGCAAGCAAGCGGAGGTATCGGACAATGGGCAAGCGGATCGTGGTCACCGGCGCTGCGGGGGCCTTGGGCAAGGCAGTGATCGCTGCGCTGACATCGCAGGGCCATGACATTGTCGGTATCGACATTGGCGACGCACCCGAAGGGGCGGGCGCTTTCGTCGGCGGCGTGGACCTGACCGACGAGGCATCGACCCGCTCCGCGTTCGAGCGGATTGCCAGGGACGGGCCGATCCACGGCCTTGCCAATATTGCGGGCGGTTTCGTCTGGGAAACCGTGGCGGACGGCGATCTGGCCAGCTGGCAGCGCATGTTCGCGATGAATGTGGTCACCGCTCTCAATGCCAGCCGCGCCGCGCTGCCCTTTCTGGGATCGGGCGCATCGATCGTGAATATCGGCGCCGCCGCCACGGCAAGGGCCGGAACGGGCATGGGCGCCTATACCGCCAGCAAGTCCGGTGTTGCCCGCCTGACCGAGGCTTTGGCCGAAGAGGTCAAGGACAGGACCATTCGCGTCAATGCGGTGCTGCCCTCGATCCTCGACACGCCTGCGAACCGCGCCGACATGGGTGAGGCGGATGCGGATAAATGGGTGAAGGGAGAGGAACTCTCTGCCGTGATAGCCTTTCTGCTGTCGGATGCCGCCAGCGCGGTGACGGGGGCCAGCATTCCGGTTACGGGCCGCGTCTGACGCGGCCGTCCGACCCGCGATACGAGGCGGTCAGGCCGCGCGCTCTTCCAGTCCGGCGCGGTCCACGATCACCACTTCGCGGCGCGAGGGCAGGTCGATCAGCCCGTCGGCCTTCATGCGGGTAAACTGGCGGCTGACGGTTTCGATGGTCAGTCCCAATACATCGGCGATCTGCTGACGCGACAGCGGCAAAACCAGCAATTGCGCATGGTCAAGCTGCGCGGGGGCCGCATCGGCCAGCCGGTCGGTCATTTCCAGCAGAAAACTCGCCAGCTTTTGCTCCGCGCTCATCCGGCCCAGCAACAGCATCCAGCGGCGGGTCCGGTCAAGCTCTGCCAGCGTGCGTTCCAGCAGGCGGTGTTCCAGCCGCGGATGTTCGCGGGCAAAGCGGTCGAAATCCTTGCGTTCGAACACGCACACATGCGCATCGGTCAGCGCCTCGACCCCATAGGGTGTCGTCTCGCCAAAGGGGCGGCCAAGAAAGTCGGACGGATAGACAAGGCCAAGGATCTGCGCGCGTCCGTCGGCGGTCTGCGTCGACAGTTTCAGCACACCCTCGATCACATTGGCGACCAGAACGGCTTCTTCGCCTTCCCACAGCAATTGCTCGCCCGCTTTCAACGCGCGGCGGCGGCCAATGCCGTTCAGCAGGTCGATCTCTCCATTATCGAGATCGGCACAGATCGCGCGATTGCGGATCGAGCATGCCTCGCAAAAATGGCGCGCGCGTTGCTGGGTAGTGGCCGACATCGCGCAGCCAATACCCGCTGAAACCGGTTTGGGCCAGTAAAACCGGCAAATGCGGGCGGTTAGACTTTGGTCTGGTCCAGATCGTCGAACCGGCCGTAACCGCCGCGGAAGAACAGCAGCGGGCCGACATCGCGCTCGGTCGTCAGGCTGACGACGCGGCCCAGAACGATCAGATGATCGCCCGCATCGATCTCGTTCTCGATGGTGCACTCGATGGTGGCGACGACATCGTCGAGCACGGGCATGCCGTGGTCGGACAGGCGGTGCGCGATATCGTGGAACTTGTCTTCCTTGCGGCTGGCGATCCGCTTGCACAGTTCCAGCTGGTCCTCGCCCAGAACGTTCACGCAGAAATGCCCGCAATCGCGCACTTGCGGCCAGCTGCTGGATCCCTTGCCGACATAGAACGCCACCAGCGGCGGGTCGAGCGAGACCGAACCAAAGCTGCCGACGACCAGCCCGACCGATCCGGCCTGTTCATGGGTTGCGGTGATCACGCATACGCCGGTGGGGTAATGGCCCAGCACGGTCCGGAAATGGGCCGGATCGATCTCTACGTCGATATGGGGCGTGTCTTGCGTCATCCCTGCTCCTTTGCCGTGCGCATGGTGCCATTCATGTTCCAAGGCGCTTCCCTTGGGGCGCGCCGCGCGATAGGTCGCGGGCCATGTCGCATAAGTTCCGCCCCCAGACAATCGTGCTTTCCCTTGTGGCGGGAGCGTTGATCGCGGCCCTGATCGCTTGGTGGTCAGTGTCCTTCGATGCATCGTCCGGGGATGAAGCGGGGTCCGGCCCCGTCGTGCTGGCAGCGGCAAGCATGCATGACGCGCTGGAGGATGCCGCCGATGCATGGGCGGCGCGCGGCCATGCGCGGCCTGTGCTGTCCTTTGCCGCCAGCTCTGTCATGGCACGCCAGATTCAGGCGGGCGCGCCTGCCGATCTGTTCGTTTCGGCGGACGAGGAATGGATGGACGTGCTGGAGGAGAACGGCCTGCTGGTCGCCCGATCGCGGGCCGTGATGGCCAGCAACAGCCTTGTGCTGATCGCGCCCGCCGCGTCCGGTGTGGCGCTGGAACCCGCCGCCGGTTTTCCGCTGGCCCGTGCGCTTCATGGCGGGCGGCTGGCCGTCGCGGAAACGCAAAGTGTGCCCGCGGGCCGCTATGCCAAAACGGCGCTGGTTCATCTGGGCGTGTGGGACAGCGTGGCCGACCGGCTGGCCCCTGCCGAAAACGTGCGCGCGGCCTTGCAACTGGTGGCGCGCGGTGCGGCGCCTTTGGGTATTACCTATGCCACCGATGCCCTGTCCGAACCTGCCGTGCGGATCGCGGGCACATTTCCCGCGTCGAGCCATCCGCCGATCCTCTATCCCGTGGCGCGGGTGAGCGCGGGCGAGCACCCCGATGCAGAGGCGTTTCGCCGGTTCCTGCTGTCTGACGAAGGCGCGGCGATCCTTGCCCGCCATGGTTTTGGACCTGCCGCTTAATGGGCGGGCGGTATAGGGTGCGCGCATGCTGACGCCTGCCGAATGGCAGATCGTGGCGCTATCGCTGCGCGTCAGCCTTGTGGCGATCGCCGCCGTGCTGCCGCTGGCCTTCGCGCTCGCTTGGCTGCTGGCGCGGCGGCGGTTTCCGGGCATGGTGCTGATCGACGCGCTGGTGCATCTGCCATTGGTGCTGCCGCCGGTGGTAACAGGCTATTTGCTGCTGCTGGCGTTCGGGCCGCAGGGGCCGGCGGGCAGGCTGGCGAAAAGCTTGCTGGGCATCACATTCTCGTTCCACTGGACGGGCGCGGCCCTGGCGGCGGCGGTGATGGCCCTGCCGCTGATGGTGCGGGCGATCCGGTTGTCGATCGATGCGGTCGATACGCGGCTGGAAAGCGCGGCACGCACGTTGGGCGCGGGCCGGTGGGACGTGTTCCGGCGAGTGACCCTGCCGCTGGCCGCACCGGGCGTGCTGGCGGCACTGGTGCTGGGCTTCGCGCGATCGATCGGCGAGTTCGGGGCGACGATCACCTTTGCCTCGAACATTCCGGGCGAAACCCGCACCCTGCCGCTGGGCATCTATACCGCCTTGCAGGTCCCGGGCGCAGAGGGAGAGGTGGCGCGGCTTGCCATGATCTCCATCGCATTGTCGCTGGCGGCGCTGGTCGCGTCCGAATGGCTGGTGCGGCGGGGCACCAACGGCAAGGGGCGGCCGGTATTGTGAGCGGTGCGGCCTTCGACATCGATATCGCGCTCGACCGGCCCGACCGCCGGATCGCGGTGCGCATTGCCGCCAGCGGTAATCTGGTCGCGCTGGTCGGCCCGTCGGGCACGGGCAAGACCAGCGTGCTGGACGCCATCGCAGGGCTGCTGCGGCCCGCGCGCGGCCATATCGCGGTGGGCGGCACCACGCTGTTCGATGCGGCAGCGCGGATCGACCTGCCGCCCGAACGGCGCGGCGCAGGCTATGTGTTTCAGGACAGCCGCCTGTTTCCGCATCTGACCGTCGAACAGAACCTTCGCTTCGGAACGCGCTATACGGCGGGGCAGGTGCCTTTTGCCACGGCAGAGGAATGCGCCGATCTGCTGGGCATCGCCCATTTGCTGCATCGCCGCCCGCGCGCATTGTCGGGCGGGGAAATCCGCCGCACCGCCATCGCCCGCGCCCTGCTGCGCGCACCGCGGTTTCTGTTGCTGGACGAGCCGACGGCCTCTCTCGACGATGCGCGGCGGCAGGATATCTTGCGCATTGTCGAGGAAATCCGCGACCGTGTCGCGCTGCCGATCCTGTATGTCAGCCATGACCGCACCGAAGTGGACCGGCTGGCGGGCCATGTGGTCGAACTTTGACGACGGGCCGGTTCAGTCCGATCCGAACAGGTCGCGGGTGAACACCTTGTCCTTCACATCGGCGATATCGGCAGTCATGCGATTGGCGATGATCACGTCGCATTCGCGTTTCAGCGTATCCAGATCGCGGATCACTTTCGAACCGAAGAAGCTGTCTTCTTCCATCGCCGGTTCATAGATCACGACCTCGATCCCCTTGGCCTTGATCCGCTTCATGATGCCCTGAATCGAGGATTGGCGGAAATTGTCCGATCCCGCCTTCATCACCAGCCGGTAGACGCCGACCTTGCCCGGTTTGCGGGCGATAATCTGGTCCGCCAGGAAATCCTTGCGCGTGCGGTTCGCGTCCACGATCGCGCGGATCAGGTTTTGCGGAACTTCGGAATAATTGGCCAGCAGCTGCTTGGTATCCTTGGGCAGGCAATAGCCGCCGTAACCGAAGCTGGGGTTGTTATAATGCCCCCCGATGCGCGGATCGAGGCAAACCCCGTCGATGATCTGGCGCGTGTCCATCCCGCCCGCGATGGCATAGCTGTCCAGCTCGTTGAAAAAGGCGACGCGCATGGCAAGAAAAGTATTGGCGAACAGCTTGATCGCCTCCGCCTCGTTCGCGTCGGTGAACAGCACGTCGATATCGGTTTTTTCCGCGCCCTCGACCAGCAGATCGGCGAAGATGCTGGCGCGTTCGGACCGTTCGCCCACGATAATCCGCGAAGGGTGAAGATTGTCCCACAGGGCGCGGCCTTCGCGCAGGAATTCGGGGCTGAAAATCACCTGTCCGGTCCCCAGCCGCTGGCGCACGTCCTGTACGAAGCCGACGGGAATGGTCGATTTGATCACGATGGTCGCATCGGGCGCATGTTCGGTCGCGGTGCGGATCACGGTTTCGACCGATGACGTATCGAATTTGTTCGTATCGACATCGTAATTGGTCGGCGTCGCCACCAGTACGAAATCGGCCCCTTGCAGCGCCTCTGCCGCATCCAGCGTCGCCGTCAGCTTCAACGGCCTTGTGGCGAGAAATTCCTCAAGCTCGGCATCGATGATGGGCGATTTGCGGTCGTTCAGCATGGCCACCCGCTCGGCCGAAATGTCGACGGCCACGACATCGTTATGCTGGGCCAGCAGCACCGCATTCGACAATCCGACATAGCCGAGGCCAAAGATCGCGATCTTCATTCGGGTATTCTCACCTGTTTTATCCGCACCGTCGACGCTGCACAACGACTGAACGGCCATTAGAAACGAAAGGCAACAGCAATAAGACAATCACGGCCCCGATGATACACGGGGTTTTGCAATGCGTGGCGGCCATGCAGCATAACGGACACGTCAACCTGTTCGCAAATGTTTGACCTGTTTTCTACTGCATTGCAAAATATCATGAACTCGGTTGCCTCATCGAATCCTCTTTCCTATGCTGCGATGCGAAACGGAATATAATTCCGGCCGGCGCCGGACCTGCGGCAATTCGGGGCCTGATGATGAACGTGCAGCGCGGGAATATCTTGCAACGAAAAGGTATCGTGCTCGCAGGTGGCTCGGGCACGCGCCTCTATCCGCTGACCAAGGGCGTTTCCAAGCAATTGGTGCCCGTTTACGACAAGCCGATGATCTATTACCCGCTCGCCGTGCTGATGCTGGCGGGCATCCGCGAAATCCTGATCATCACCACCCCGGAAGACCAGCCGCAGTTCCAGCGCCTGCTGGGCGACGGGTCGGCATGGGGTCTTTCACTTGAATATGCGGTGCAGCCCAGCCCCGACGGGCTGGCGCAGGCATTCCATATCGGTGCCGATTTCGTAAAGGGCCACCCCAGCGCGCTCGTGCTGGGCGACAATATTTTCTATGGCCACGGCCTTCCCGAACAGCTTGCGGCCGCCGATGCGCGGCGCGACGGGGCCAGCGTTTTCGCCTATTGGGTGGCGGACCCGGCGGCCTATGGCGTCGTCGGTTTCGATGATGAGGGAACGGCCACCAGCCTTGAGGAAAAGCCCGCCAGTCCCAAGTCGAACTATGCGGTGACGGGGCTGTATTTCTATGACGATACGGTCGTCGACCGCGCCCGCGATCTCAAGCCTTCTCCGCGCGGAGAGCTGGAGATTACCGATCTCAACCGGCTCTATCTAGACGAAGGGGCCCTGTCGGTGGAAATCATGGGCCGCGGCTATGCATGGCTCGACACAGGCACGCACGGATCGCTGCTGGACGCGGGCACCTATGTCCGCATTACCGAGGAGCGGCAGGGCCTGAAAATCTGTTGTCCCGAAGAGATCGCGTGGCGCAAGGGCTTTATCGGCGACGACCAGCTGCGCGCCATTGCCGAGCCGCTCAAGAAATCGGGCTATGGCCATTATCTGCTGCGCCTGCTCGATCACGGTTTGCGGTAAAGGGGCGGCGCGATGAATATCGTCGAAACCCGCCTGCCCGGCGTGCTGATTATCGAGCCACGTGTGTTCGGGGACGAACGCGGCTTTTTCATGGAAAGCTGGAACAAGGCCCGCTTTGCCGAGGCGGGGCTGGACATCGACTTTGTGCAGGACAACCATTCGCGGTCCAGTCGCGGCGTGCTGCGCGGCATGCATTTCCAGAACCCCGGCCCGCAGGGAAAGCTGGTGCGCGTCGTGTCGGGCGCGGTGTATGACGTGGCGGTCGATCTGCGCCGGTCTAGCGAGACTTTCGGGCAGTGGTTCGGGGTGGAGCTGAGCGCGGCCAACCACCGCATGTTGTGGGTGCCCGAAGGGTTTGCCCACGGGTTCCTGACCTTGGAGGACGGAACCGACTTCCTCTACAAATGTCGCGGCGCATACGATCCGTCGGCCGAACATTCGCTGGCGTGGGACGATCCCGATGTCGGCATCGAATGGCCGCTGGACGGTATCGAACCGATCGTATCGGCCAAGGACGCGCAAGCTGCGCCGCTGGGGCAGGTGGAGGCGTTTGCATGAGGGTCGCGGGCGCGTGAAAATCCTGATCACCGGCGCGAACGGACAATTGGGCAGGGCGCTGGTGGCGACCGCGCCCGATGGTCATGCGCTGGCCGCGCTGACCCGCGCCGATATGGATCTGGCCGACGCGGACAGCATCGCCGCTGCCATGGCGGCACACCGGCCCGATGTGGTCATCAATGCCGCAGCCTATACCGCCGTCGACAAGGCCGAGAGCGAGCCGGAAACCGCGCAGCGGATCAATGCCGATGCGGTGGGCCTGTTGCGGCGGTGCTGCGCCGAAACCGGTGCGCGACTGGTGCATGTTTCGACCGATTTCGTGTTCGACGGGGGCGCATCTCGCGCCTATTGCGCGTCCGACATGCGCAATCCGTTGTCCGCCTATGGCCGCAGCAAGGCAGCCGGAGAGGATATGGCGGGCCCCGACGCGCTGATTGTGCGCACTGCCTGGGTCTATGCAGCGGGCGGTGCCAGCTTTGTCGCAACCATGCTGCGCCTGATGCGCGAGCGGGAGGAGATCGGGGTCGTCGCAGACCAGATCGGCGCGCCGACATGGGCAAGCTCGCTCGCCCGCACGATCTGGGGGCTGGTGGCAGGCGGTGCCAGCGGTATCCACCATTTCTCCGACGCAGGGGTCGCAAGCTGGTACGATTTCGCGGTTGCCATCGGCGAGGAGGCGGCCGCCATCGGGCTGATCGACCGGACTATCGCCGTCAAGCCGATCGCGACCGCCGATTACCCCACGCCCGCCGTGCGACCCGCTTTCTCGCTGCTCGACAGCCGGGAGACGCGCAAGGCCGCGGGCGTCGATCCCGTTCACTGGCGCCAGAACCTGCGCCTGATGCTGCAAGAGGTGAAAGCGCTTGGCTAACCTGCTCGTGACCGGCGGGGCCGGCTTTATCGGCGGTAATTTCGTGCATTACTGGCGCGCGAAATATCCGGACGATGCCATCGTCGTGCTGGATGCGCTGACCTATGCCGGCAATCGTGAGACCATCGAGCATGTCCGCGATGTCGAGCTCGTCGTTGGCAATATCTGCGACACGGCCTTGGTGAACCGGCTGCTGGATGACCGCGGCATCGACACCATCGTCCATTTCGCGGCGGAGAGCCATGTCGACCGGTCGATCAGCGCGCCGGACGACTTTATCGAGACCAATGTGATCGGCACGCACAGCCTGTTAAAGGCCGCGCGCGAGCAATGGGTGGAAAAGGGTTCGGGCCGCCCGCACCGTTTCCACCACGTTTCGACGGATGAGGTTTACGGCTCGCTCGGCCCCCATGATCCGGCGTTCAGCGAGACGACGCAATATCGGCCGAACTCGCCCTATTCGGCGTCGAAGGCAGGGTCCGATCATCTGGTGCGCGCCTATCACCATACTTTCGGTCTGGAAGTGACGACCAGCAATTGTTCGAACAATTACGGTCCGTATCAGTATCCCGAAAAACTGATCCCGCTGTTCCTGCTGAACGCATTGTCGGGCAAGCCACTGCCGATCTATGGCGACGGCATGAATGTGCGCGACTGGCTGCATGTTGAGGATCACTGCCGCGGGATCGAGGCGGTGCTGAAAAACGGCACGCCGGGCGAAACCTATAATATCGGCGGCGGGCAGGAGCTTCCCAACCTCACCGTGATCGAGGAAATCTGCCGCGGCGTCGATGCGATTTTCGCTGCCGATCCGGCGCTTGCCCAGCGCTATCCCGATGCGCCCGCGGCCAATGGCCAGCCGACCGACACGCTGAAGACCTTCGTCACCGACCGCAAGGGGCACGACCGCCGCTATGCGATCGACGAAACGAAAGCGCGCGAGGAAATCGGCTATGCTCCCAGCCGCGATTTTCCGACCGGCTTTGCCGAAACATTGCGCTGGTATCTGGACAACGAGCCGTGGTGGCAGGCGCTGCTGGCCAGGCAGCACTGATCGACGAAGGGAGATTGCATGCAGGCCTGGACTCCGAACCTCATCATGCCGGGCGTGGCCAAATGCGGCACCACCACGCTTTACGACCTGCTGGTCACCCATCCCGAAATCACCGGCGGCAAGGAAAAGGAAGTCCGCTTCCTGATGGATGAGGGCGACGATCTTTGCCGCGAAGCCAATATCCGCAGCAAGGGTCTGGAAGGCTGGGCCGATGAATATGCCGATGGCGGGAAGGGGCCGTTCAAGGTCTGGCTGGACGCATCGCCGCAATATCAGTTCCAGAAGACCGCTTTCGACACGATCGCGGCGCTCGATCCGCAGCCGGTCGTGGTGTTCATGTTCCGCCGTCCCTCGGCGCGGCTGTTCTCGCTTTATCAATATTGCCGCTATCATCAGGGTTCGGTGCCCGAGATCGAGAGTTTTGCGCAGTTCATCGATCATTTGCGCGCGCCGACATCGGCCAATTTCCAGCGTCAGAAAATGCTGAAAAACGGCTGGGAGGACACGCGTTTCGACCGTTGCATCGAGAAATGGAGCGGTATCGTCGCTGCGGACAGGCTGATCTTCACCTCGGCAGAGGCGCTGAATGCGGATCGCGATGCGGTTTTGGCGGGCATTGCCAAGGCGACCGGCATCGATCCGGCGGGTTTCGATCCCGATGCGCCGCGGCAATCGAACCCCACGGTTCGCATCAAATCGAAATGGCTGGCCAAGACCGGCGGCAAGATCGCGCGACGTCTGCCCAACAGCGGGCCGATCCGCAAGATCAAGGACATGGCCAAGGCCTATAACAGCGGCAGCATCGACAAGAGCGAGAAGGCGGAAAATGCCGAATTGCTGCGGCAGCTGGACATCGAATTCGCGCCCGCCATCGCGGCGATGCAGGCGCGCAATCTGTTGCCGCAGGCGCAATGATTTTGTCGCGCGCCATGGGGTGCGGAATGGGAAGGACGGGTTTTGGCGGACGATAATACGGTTCTGATCACCGGTGCGGCGGGCTTTATCGGTGCGGCGCTGGCAAAGGCGCTGATGGACCGGGGACAGCCGGTGCTGGGGATCGACAATCTGAACGATTATTATCCGGTCGCGCTGAAACAGGCGCGGCTGGCGACATTGCGCGATGAATTCGCTGACCGCTTCGCGTTCGAACAGGTCGATTTTTCCGACCATGCCGCGCTGGAAAAGGCGCTGTCCGGCCGCGATTTCGGCGCCATCGTGCACCTTGGGGCGCAGGCGGGGGTGCGATACTCGCTGGAAAATCCGCGCGCCTATGTCGCGTCGAACCTTGCAGGCCATGTCAACATGCTGGAAGTCGCGCGGGCGCGGCAAGTGCCGCATATGGTCTATGCCAGTTCCAGCTCGGTCTATGGCGGGAACGAGAAATTGCCCTTCACGGTCGAGGACAGGGCGGATCATCCCGTCTCGCTTTATGCCGCGACCAAGCGCGCGGACGAGCTGATGAGCGAGACCTATGCCCATCTGTTCCGCATTCCGTTGACGGGGCTGCGCTTTTTCACGGTCTATGGCCCGTGGGGCCGACCGGATATGGCGATGTGGAAGTTTGCCGAGCGCATGTTCGATGGCCGCCCCATCGACGTTTACAACAATGGCGTGATGAAGCGCGATTTCACCTATATCGATGATATCGTATCGGGGGTAATCGGCTGTCTGGATCGCCCGCCCGCCGATGACGGTCGGCCAAAGGCAGGCGGCAGCGTGAAGCCGCACGCGCTGTATAATATCGGCAATAACAAGCCCGAACAGCTGATGCGCCTGATCGAAGTGCTGGAAGACGCCTGCGGGGTAAAGGCGATCAGGAACATGATGCCGATGCAGCCCGGCGACGTTACCGCGACCTATGCCGATATTGACGCGCTGACCCGCGACACAGGCTATCGCCCGACCACGCCCATCGAAACCGGCGTGCCGCGCTTTATCGACTGGTATCGCGCCTATCACCGCATTCAGGCACGTTAGTGTAGTCGTTCGGGTTCAGAAGCTAAGCCCGAACCGCTTGCGCAGCTTGCTCTTGATCCGGAACATCAGCGGCGGGCGGGGCCAGCGCATTTTCAGCAGCGCCTCACGTTCCAGTTTTCGAACAGCCCGTGGCGGTTGAGAATGTAGAAATAAACCTGAACCGACTGATCGAGGCGGTCCTGCTGCTGGGCACCGGCTATTGCGTATGGAAATTCGCAGGCGGCGGCGACACGAAAACAGCCGCCCGGCGCTAAAACCTAGAACGCCTTTTCATGCACCAGAACGCGCACCGTCAGCAGCATGATGTAAAGATCGCGCCACGGGCTCCAGTTCGCGATATATTCCAGATCGGCCTGAAGGCGCATGGACAGGTCCATTTCGCAATCGGTCGCGCCGCGATAGCCGCGGATCTGGGCCAGACCGGTCAGGCCGGGGCGCAGCGAATGGCGATGCCAGTAACGCACGTCGACTTCCCAGAACAGCTTCTCGCCAGCCTGCGAGCCGAGCGCATGAGGCCGAGGGCCGACAAGCGACATGTCGCCCTTTAAGACATTGAGGAGCTGCGGCAATTCGTCGATACTGGTCTTGCGGATGATCCGCCCGATCGGAGTGATCCGGTCGTCATCGCGCGACGCCGACTGAATCCCGTCGGCATCCGAGCGCGCCACCGTCATCGAACGGAATTTATACATGCCAAAAAACCGGTTGCCGCGCCCCATGCGCCGCTGGACAAAGAACACCGGCCCGCCGTCCTGCAGCTTGATCAGCAGGGCAACCACCAGCAACAGCGGGGCCAGAACGATGAGCGATAGGGCGGCGACGCTAAAGTCGATAAAGCGTTTTACCGCGCGATTGCGCAGGTTCAGCGGTTTTGCCGAGACGATCATCGAGGTAAAGGTCTTGTGCTGCCGCAAACCGATGGCGCCAAGTTCGCGCCCCACTTCGGTCACCACCTCGCCATCGATGCCGGCTGCGCGAAGGAAAAACGCCCAATGCTTGCGCTTTTCCATCGGACAGCTGACGATGACCCGGTCCATATTCTCAACATAGCGGCCCAACCGGTCGAGCGCGCGGGGATCGTCGAAACCGATATCCAGCCGGTTGTCGCCCACATTGACCGTATAGGCATGCGGCGAGGCCACTTTCGGCCCGCCATCGTCGATGATTAGAACGTTTTGCGCACCCGGACCCCAGTTCGACCGGACGTATCGCACGATAAAGATGCGCAGTGCCGACATCAGGAGGATCGACAGGGCCGTGCCGACGGTAAAGGCGATGCGCGAGAAATCTTCCGACATCTTGGCATAGAAAGTGACGAAAAGCAGCAAGCCGGTCGCCAGCATGATCGCGGAAATGACGCGCGAAATCGCAAAGCTGGCGCGCGTCAGCGCCTGCGCCGAATAGGTCCGGTTATAGAGCGCCAGCACGGCGAACATGGGCATCAGCAACAGCGCCTGCCGCATGGCTGTCGGCAACAGGAAATTGCCTTCGCGCAGTGCGCCCGAAATCATGAACGAGCCCATGATAATCATCAGATCGCACAGGGCCATCAGCAAATAGGTCTGCAGCCGCAGCCGTTCGAGCGACGGTGCAAAAGGCCGGATGGCAGTGCCGCGCCACGGCGAAATGTTCACATGTGTGTTCATCGCATTGGCATCTCCGGCGGGCACGCGACTGTCGAGGCGATTGGCGCTTGCCATTCTATTGGCTGCAAACCCCGGTACGGCCTGTCTGAAATTTCCATTTCGACATCGTGAAACTACCTTTTGCAGCAAGCTTCCAGTGCATTAACTGCCTTGCGCACAGATAGTCGCGACCGGGCGCTCCGAAAATGTGGCGAAACGTTGTTGACGGCGTAAATCTGCGCACCCATGGCAGACACATCGGTATGCTGCGTGTCGAATATTCCATGTTGGGCCTATGTTGCGATGCGGTATCGTCCGACTTCATAACCGAATTCAATAGCCTTAGATCGCATAGTCTTGCCATTAACCCTAATTTTCTCCGGCTGTTAGGATCGGGCTTCGGCACACAAAAGCGGCGATCAGCAAGTCCGGTGCGGATGTTAACCTTCTATCCCGATGAATGGCGTCGTCATTGACCGGCTGCGGCTTGTCCCGCGCTCTGGCGCTTGGAAAACGGTCGGCCCTTGAAACCAGAACGGCTTTACGCCACGGACGCGGTAAAACAGACCGGTCCGTCCTTCGGGCGGTGAGAGGAATTTATGCGCGCGACCCCCGATTTCGACTTTGCCCTTGGCGAAACCGCCGAGATGATCCGCGAAACGGTGTCCCGTTTTGCCGACGAACAGATCATGCCGCGCGGCGACCGGATCGACCGGGACGACGCATTTCCCCGCGATCTGTGGCAACCGATGGGCGATCTTGGCCTGCACGGTATCACCGTGGACGAACGCTGGGGCGGGCTTGGCCTTGGCTATCTGGAACATCTGATCGCGGTCGAGGAAGTGTCGCGGGCCAGCGCATCGGTCGGCCTGTCCTATGGCGCGCATTCGAACCTGTGCGTGAACCAGATCCACCGCTGGGCCTCTGACGCGCAAAAGGACAAATATCTGCCAAAGCTGGTCAGCGGCGAGCATGTCGGTTCGCTGGCGATGAGCGAAGCCGGTGCGGGCAGCGATGTCGTGTCGATGAAATTGCGCGCCGACAAGGTCGATGGCGGCTGGAAGCTGAACGGCACCAAGTTCTGGATCACCAATGCCCCCTATGCCGATGTGCTGGTCGTCTATGCCAAGACCGATCCCGATGCAGGGCCGCGCGGCATTACGACTTTCCTGATCGAGAAGGACTTCGCCGGTTTCTCGATCGGCCAGAAGATCGAGAAGATGGGCATGCGCGGATCGCCCACGGCAGAGCTGGTGTTCGACGATTGCTTCGTCCCCGACGAGAATGTGATGGCGGGCGTGGGTGAGGGCGTCAAAGTGTTGATGAGCGGCCTCGATTACGAGCGTGTGGTGCTGTCGGGCGTTCAGCTGGGCATCATGCAGGCCTGCCTTGACGTGGTGATCCCCTATCTGCGCGAACGGCAGCAGTTCGGCAAACCGATCGGTTCGTTCCAGCTGATGCAGGCCAAGCTGGCCGACATGTATGTCGCGCTGCAATCGGCGCGGTCCTATTCCTATGCCGTGGCGCGCGCCTGCGATGCGGGGCAGACGACGCGTTTCGACGCGGCGGGCGCGATCCTGTTGGCCAGCGAAAACGCGTTCCGCACCGCGAACGAAGCGGTTCAGGCGCTGGGCGGGGCGGGCTATACGCTCGACTGGCCGGTGGAGCGGTTCCTGCGCGATGCCAAGCTGCTGGATATCGGCGCGGGCACGAACGAGATCCGCCGCATGCTGATCGGGCGCGAATTGCTGAAAGACTGAATTACGCGCCGCTGCCCAGCTGTCGGCGTAAAATGCCGATGGCGGGATGGTCGAAACCGCCCTGCGATCCCCGAATGCGGGCAAGGCCGATGGTGCGGCGATGGTCGAACCCCCTCATGGGGACCATCGCGACCTCGCCGCTGCGATAGCATTCGGGCATCAGCGTAATGCCCAGCCCGCTGGCGACCAGTTGCAGCATCCTCTCGTCATTGTTCGACCGGAACGCGAAATGCGGGCGCACGCCGCGCTGGGTGAAAAAGCGGCTGGTTTCCGACAACACCTCGCAATGGCGGCGCACGAACATCACGTCCTGCGCCACCTGATCGGCTTCTACCATATCCGTCTGTGCCGCGGGGTGGCTGCGGGGCAGGGCAAGCGCATAGCCTTCGTCAAACAGGGGCTCTTCTTCAAAACGGTCGCTGCCCGTGCCGGTCAGCATCAGCGCGCAATCGACCCGCCCGCGCGTCAATGCGTTGGCCAGTTCGCGCTGCGTCCCTTCGACCAGTTCGACCATTGCGTCGGGCGCTTCGGTTTGCAGCGCGGCCATCGCCTGCGCGATCAGGCTGAACGGCACGCTGCGCAGCAGGCCCAGACGCAACATCGGTTCGCCCTTCCGTTCGCTGGCGGCGTGCATCGCAAGGTTGAATTCGTTTTCGATACTGCGCGCATGCGACAGGAAACGCGCGCCCGCGCCGGTCAGCTGTACGCGGCGGCTGTTGCGGATAAACAGCTGCGTTCCCAAATCTTTTTCCAGCTTGGCGATGCCCACCGACAGGGTCGGTTGCGCCACATTGCAATGCGCCGCCGCGCGCGAGAAATTGCCGTGATCGGCCACGGCCAGAAAATAGCGGAGCTGATAGCGGTCAATCATAGACGACATCTATCGTTTGTATTCGTGACTTTCAATTTTGTCCTGACCGGCGGCTGATTTAGAACCCTGCGCAAAGGAGAGTTCGATGCCTGTAACCCCGACCTGTGGCCGCGCTGCCCCGCGCCTTTCCCACGCGCGACCAATCTGTGTGCCCGTCATCAGGCTGCCGGGCGCCTGATGTCGGCCCCTGTCCTGACGACGAAGCTCGACCGGGAGAGCCCCGAGGCGAAGCAGCGCGCCGCGCATAACCGCGCTTTGGCCGAAGAACTGCGCGCAAAGGTCGCCAAGGCCGCGCTGGGCGGTTCGGAACGCCACCGCACCCGCCACGTCAGCCGAGGCAAGCTGCTGCCCCGCGACCGGGTGGAACGCTTGCTGGATCCCGGTTCGCCCTTTCTGGAAATCGGACAGCTGGCCGCCAATGGCATGTATGAGGGCGATGTCAGCGGCGCTTCGATGATCGCGGGCATCGGCCGCGTATCGGGTCGGCAGGTGATGATTGCCGCCAACGATCCCACCGTGAAAGGCGGATCATATTATCCGATGACGGTGAAAAAGCACCTTCGCGCACAGGAAATCGCGCAGGAAAACCGCCTGCCCTGCGTCTATCTGGTCGACAGCGGCGGCGCGAACCTGCCCTATCAGGCCGAAGTCTTCCCCGACCGCGACCATTTCGGCCGCATCTTCTTTAACCAGGCGAATATGAGCGGCATGGGCATCCCCCAGATCGCCTGCGTTATGGGAAGCTGCACCGCGGGCGGCGCCTATGTTCCGGCGATGAGCGACGAGACGGTGATCGTGCGCGAGCAGGGCACGATCTTTCTGGCGGGCCCCCCGCTGGTCAAGGCCGCGACGGGCGAGGTCATCAGCGACGAGGATCTGGGCGGCGGCGATCTGCACGCGCGCAAATCGGGCGTGGTCGATCATCTGGCCGAGAATGACGAGCACGCGCTGACCATCGTGCGCGATATCGTCAGCCATCTGGGGCAGAACACCGGCGCTGCAAAGGATGTAAAACTGCGCGAACCGCGCCCGCCGAAATTCGATGCCGAAGACCTCTATTCCATCATCCCCGACGATGTCCGCGCGCCTTATGACGTGCACGAAGTGATCGCGCGGCTGGTCGACGGCAGCGAGTTTCACGAATTCAAGCCGCTGTACGGCAATACTCTGGTCTGCGGTTTCGCGCATATCTGGGGCATGCCGGTGGCGATCCTTGCCAATAATGGCGTGCTGTTTTCCGAAAGCGCGCAAAAGGGTGCGCATTTCATCGAACTGGCCTGCCAGCGCCGCATTCCGCTGCTGTTCCTGCAAAACATCTCCGGCTTCATGGTGGGCGGCAAGTACGAGGCAGAGGGCATCGCCAAGCATGGCGCAAAGCTGGTGACTGCCGTCGCCACCGCGCAGGTGCCCAAGATCACCGTGGTCATCGGCGGCAGTTTCGGCGCGGGCAATTACGGCATGTGCGGCCGTGCCTATTCCCCGCGCTTCATGTTCACATGGCCCAATGCGCGGATCAGCGTGATGGGCGGTGAACAGGCCGCCAGCGTGCTGGCCACCGTGCACCGCGACGCCGCGACCTGGAGCGAGGAGGACGCCGAGGCGTTCAAGGCCCCGATCCGCCAGAAATACGAGGACGAGGGCAATCCATATTATGCCACCGCGCGTCTGTGGGACGACGGGGTGATCGATCCGGCGCAAACGCGCGACGTGCTGGGCCTTGCGCTTTCGGCTACGCTCGAAGCGCCCATAGCCGAACGCGCCCCGTTCGGCGTTTTCAGGATGTGACGATCATGACCCTTGCTCTTATCGCTTCCGCCGCGCTGGTCCTGTCTGCCAATGCCGCCGTCCCGCCCCCCGCCGAAGGGGACGATCGCACGGCCATCCTTGCCACCGTCAATGCGCTGTTCGACCGGCTGGGCACCGCGAATGGCGAAGAATTCCGCGAAGTGATCGCGCCCGAAGGCATGATCTTCATCCATAACCGGATGGAGCCCGACGCCCCCAAGCTGCTGATCCGGTCCAACGCCATCATGACCGACCGCGAAGGGCCGGACGAGCATATGCTGACCGAGCGGATGGGCATTCCCACCGTGTTGCAGCACGGCGATATGGCCCATGTCTGGGCGCCCTATGCCTTTTGGATCGACGGCGAGAAATCGCATTGCGGCATCGATTCCATCTCTTTGTCGCGCAGCGAGGGCGTGTGGCGCGTGACCAATATGACCTATTCGGTTGAACCCGTCGCCCAATGCGCCGCACTGGGCGCGCCGGAGAATCCCGAATGATTGCCAAGCTTCTTATCGCCAACAGGGGCGAGATTGCCTGCCGCATCATCCGCACCGCACGCGCCATGGGCGTGGCGACGGTCGCGGTCTATTCCGATGCCGATGCCAAGGCGCTGCATGTGCGCATGGCGGACGAGGCGGTGCATATCGGCCCGTCGCCCGCCGCCGAAAGCTATCTGGTGGGCGAAAAGATCATTGCCGCAGCGCAAGCGACGGGGGCAGAGGCGATCCACCCCGGTTACGGCTTCCTGTCGGAGAATGCCGGTTTCGCGCAAGCGGTGATCGACGCGGGGCTGATCTGGGTGGGGCCCAAACCTGCCAGCATCAGCGCCATGGGGCTAAAGGATGCCGCCAAGAAGCTGATGCGCGAGGCTGGCGTGCCGGTGACGCCCGGCTACGAGGGCGAGGATCAGTCGGTCGAGCGCCTGACCGCTGAAGCGGATAAGATCGGTTATCCGGTGTTGATCAAGGCCGTCGCGGGCGGCGGCGGCAAGGGGATGCGCAAGGTGGACGCGCCCGCCGATTTCGCCGCCGCGCTGGAAAGCTGCCGCCGCGAGGCGAAGGCCAGCTTCTCGAACGACGAGGTGTTGCTGGAAAAATGGATCACCTCACCCCGCCATATCGAGGTGCAGGTGTTCGGCGACAGCCACGGCAATGTCGTCCATCTGTTCGAGCGCGACTGCTCGCTGCAACGCCGCCACCAGAAGGTGATCGAGGAAGCACCCGCGCCGGGCATGGACGAGGCGACGCGCGAAGCGATCTGCGCCGCCGCCGTGCGCGCGGCCAAGGCGGTCGATTACGAAGGCGCGGGCACCATCGAATTCATCGCAGACGCGTCCGAAGGGCTACGCGCCGACCGCATCTTCTTCATGGAAATGAACACGCGGCTGCAGGTCGAACATCCGGTGACCGAGGAGATCACAGGCGTCGATCTGGTCGAATGGCAATTGCGCGTCGCGAGCGGCGAACCGATCCCGCTGAAGCAGGAAGAGCTGTCGATCAATGGCTGGGCGATCGAGGCACGGCTTTACGCCGAGGATCCGGCGAAGGGGTTTTTGCCGAGCACGGGAACGCTCCAAATGCTCGATCTACCCCGATCGTGTCGTATCGAGACCGGCGTGCAGGAAGGCAGCGAAGTTTCACCGTTTTACGATCCGATGATCGCCAAGATCGTCGTGCATGAAGAGGGCCGTGAGGGGGCGATTGCCGCGATGGATAGCGCCTGTCGCGCCGTCGCGGCATGGCCGGTCAAGCATAATGCATGGTTCCTGAGCCGTCTTATGCAAATGGATGAATATATCGCAGCGACCATGACGACTGGCTCTATCGGAGATCATCTTGATGGCCTTACTGCAGAACCAGTGCCGTCGCAGGAACTGCTGGCGGCGGCAGCGAACGATGCATTTTTTGCCAATGTCTCGTGGGATGACACCGACCGCGCCAAGGGGCTGGCGGGCTTCAGGCTCAACGGTGCAGCGCGTTGTGGTGCATCTCTGTTGCTTGATGGTGAGCGGGTTGAAGCGCCGCTGGATTTCGATCTGAGCGATGCGTTTTTTGGTGCCGAACATAGCTGGTGGAATACTGCCAGTAACGCGTACACAGAAAACGGTGCTGCATTCACGGTAAAACCGTATCGTTCGGAAGGCACCGGCCACCATTCCGCCGCCGATGGCGCGATCCTCGCCCCCATGCCGGGCAAGGTCATCGCGCTCGACGTGGCCGAAGGCGATAGCGTCATCGAAGGCCAACGCCTGATGGTGCTGGAAGCCATGAAGATGGAGCACGCGCTGACCGCGCCCTTTGCGGGCACGGTGCGCGATCTGGCTGCCAGTGTCGGCGGGCAGGTCGAGGTGGAGGCGATGCTCGCGCGGATCGAGGCCGAGGAAGGCGAGTGACCGGCGCGGGTTGAACCGGCCCGCCATTTCCGGCATCCGCCCGCGCCATGTCCGAACTTCTTACGCTCTTCCACGAACAGCCGCTTTGGGCGCAATCGGCCATCGGCCTTGTGCTGCTGGCGCTGACGGCGCTGGTCGTCAATTTCCTGCTGAAGAAGGTGCTGCTGCGCGCCGCGGCGCCATTCCTCGACACGCGCAGCCTGACGGCGGATCGCGCGGCGGCGCGGCTGGCCAATGTCGCGCCGACCATGGTGGTGGGCAATGGCATCAATCTGGTGCCAAACCTGCCCGACAAGGCGGTGATCGTCGTCCACAATGTCTGCAACGCGCTGATCGTGGTGTTCATCGCCTTCGCCATCAGCGGGGCGCTGGACTATGTGAACGAACTCTACGCGCGCAGGCCCGAGGCGAAGAACCGGCCGATCAAGGGCTATGTGCAGGTGGTCAAGATCGCCGTCTATTGCGGCGCGGCGATTCTGGCCATTGCGACACTGATGGACCGGTCGCCGCTGCTGCTGCTGTCCGGTCTTGGCGCGATGGCGGCGGTGCTGCTGCTGGTGTTCAAGGACACGATCCTGTCGCTGGTCGCATCGGTGCAGATCGCGTCGAACGACATGCTGCGCGTGGGCGACTGGATCGAGATGCCGTCGATGAGCGCGGACGGCGATGTGATCGATATCGCGCTGCACACGGTCAAGGTGCAGAATTTCGACAAGACGATCACCACGATCCCCACGCACAAGCTGATTACCGACAGCTATCGCAACTGGCGCGGCATGACCGAGGCGGGCGGCCGCCGCATCAAGCGCGCGATCCATATCGACCAGAGCGCGATCCGCTTCATGTCGGACGAAGAGGCCGACGGGCTCCGCCGGTTCCGCATTCTTGGTCCCTATCTGGCGGCGAAAGAGGCCGAGCTGGGCGAATGGAACGCGAAAAATGCCGGTGAAACGCATTCAGGCGAAAGCCCCGTCAACGCGCGCCGCCTGACCAATATGGGCACATTTCGCGCCTATGTGGTCGCCTATTTGCAGAAACACCCGCATGTGCGCGCGGATATGACGATCATGGTCCGGCAGTTACCGCCCGCGCCAGAGGGTCTGCCGCTGGAAATCTATTGCTTTACCGACACGACCGCGTGGGGCGAGTATGAGGCGATCCAGTCGGATATTTTCGACCATCTGATCGCGATCCTGCCCGAATTCGGCCTGCACCTCTATCAGCAGCCCAGCGGCATGGATATGCGCGCGGGTCTGGCAGGGGCATCGGACAAGGCATGACCGGCGCGGGCCTGATGCCCGCGCCGGTCGGCACCCTGATTACCAGTCATAGGCCTTGGGCAGATCGCTGCGATCGAGGTCGCGATAGCGGTTGCGCAATGCGCTTTGATGATTGTCGAGCGGTTGTTCCACCCCGTCGATCCACACGCGTTCGGGGGCAGAGGACAGTTCCAGCGGATCGCCGTCCCACACCACCACATCGCCATGCGCGCCGGGGGCGAGCACGCCTGCCTGTCCTTCCATCCCCGCGATCCTGGCGGGGACCGAGGTGATGGCGGCGAACGCTTCGCCCCATGTCAGGCCGGTCGCGCCGGGCACTTTTTGCAGGCCCACCAGATTGCCCGCATATTGCGGGGCCTGACGCGGCTGGAAATCGTCGGAGAACGGGCCGATGGCGACGGTCACGCCCGCGTCCTTCATCCGGCCGATATTGCTTTGCGTCGCGGCCAGCTCCTCGAACGCGACGGGCAGATCGTCCAGCGCAAAGGCGATGACGGGAACGCCCGCCGCCGCGATGTCCTGTGCAGCCAGCCAGCCTTCGTGCGCGCCCACCAGCACAAGGTCGAGCTTGGGAAACTCACCCTTCAGCGCCAGCACCGAACGGATGTCGGCCGCGCGGTCGACCTGCACGTAAAGCGGCTGTGTCCCGTTCACCACCGGCACCAGGGCGGCAGCGTCGAAACGGGTCAGCAGCGCATCGGACCCGCGATCGGCATTGCTTTCCACCATGCGCGGATCCTTGGCCGAAGATGCGCCCGAACGCGCGCCATATTCCTTCGCCTCGCGCAGGGCGTTGCGCAGCAGCGCATGGGCCGCCGTGCGGCTGCCGCCCGCAAGCCGCGCGCCGGTTTCGTCGAGGTTGATGAACTGGAACGCCCGCGCCTTGGTCACCGCATTGGCATCGGACCCAAGATCGATGATCGCGCCCTGGCCCGAAAAGATCGTATTGCCCGCCGTGCCGATCACGCTGGCGCGGGTGACCCCGCCCATGCGGCTGACAAGGATATGCTGCGACTGGGGATTGATCGCGACCGACATGTCGAGCGCGGCGGAAAACGGCGAGCCGTCCGCCTCGCGGTCGTTGCTTTCGCTGACGGCGGCAACGTCCCACAGGCCCAGATCGGTGACGGCGGCGAACAGGCCGGGGGTGACCCATTTGCCGGTGCCGTCCACGACCGGAACGCCGGCCGGCACGGCGACGCCCGCGCCTGCCGCCACGACCTTGCCGCCGCGCACGACGACGGTGGCGTTTTCGACCGGCTCGCTTCCGTCGCCGGTCGCAACGGTCGCGCCGGTGATGGCCATGTCCTGCGCCGCAGCGGGGGCGGCGATGGCGGCGCAAAGCGCAAATGCGCTGATCAGCCTTTTCATTTCACATCTCCCTCACCGGGCTGGCCCAGTTCGAAATCGCTGACGGGGCGGCGTTTGGGATCGCTGGAATCGAACATCAGCGCGCCGTCGATCCACACCTTCTCAGGCCGCGAATAGACCGATAGCGGATTGCCGTTCCACAGCACCACATCGGCGTTCTTGCCGGTTTCAAGGCTGCCGGTAACGCCGTCGATGCCCATGGCCTTCGCCGGATTATGCGTGATCCAGCCGATCACCTTGCCGTCGGGAATATCGATGCCCATGCGCCTGCCCGCGGCCTGCGCCTTGGCAGCTTCCTGATTAAGGCGCTGGATACCGTCCTGATCGTCGGAGTGGATGACGACGCAAGCGCCCGCATTCTCGATCAGGGCGGCATTTTCGAGGATGCCGTCATAGGCCTCCATCTTGAAGCCCCACCAATCGGCCCAGACGGCCGAACAAATGTCGTTCTCGCGCAGCAGGTCGGCGATTTTATAGCTTTCGACCGCATGGTGGAAGGTCGATACCTTATAGCCGAATTCCTTGGCCATATCGATCACCAGCGCCATCTCGTCCGCGCGGTAGCAATGGTTGTGAACCTGTATCTCGCCGTCGAGCACGGCCTTCAGCGTTTCCTTGGCCAGATCGCGGTCGCTGCCGTCGTAATCCTGCGCGTCGATCCACGTCTGCCGGTTCACCGCGAAATTGCCCATGCGGGTCGAAGGCGCCTGCCCCCTGCCGCCATAGACGCGCTTGGGGTTTTCGCCGCAGGCCATTTTCAGCCCATAGGGCGCATCGGGAAATTTCATCCCCTGCACGGTCAGCGCGGGCACGTTCTTCAGCGTAACCGAACGCCCGCCCATCAGATTCGCCGAACCGGGCAGTATCTGCAGCGCGGTAATCCCGCCATTGGCCAATGCGCGCGAAAATCCCGGGTCCTGCGGCCAGACCGAATGTTCGGCCCAGACTTCGGGGGTGGTGGGCGACGTCGCCTCGTTCCCGTCGCTATGCGCGCCGACATCGGGCGAGGGATAGTCGCCAAGGTGCGAATGGATGTCGATGATGCCGGGAGTGACGAACTTGCCCGTCCCGTCGATCCGGTCATAGCCCGCGGGTACGGCGAGCGATGCATCGCCGATGCCGGTGATCCTGCCGTTTTCGAACAGCACGGTGGCATTCGCGATCTCGCCCCCCATGCCGTCGAACACGGTCGCGCCGGTCAGCGCGGTCGGTCGGCCCGGATAGGGGGTGTATGTCGACGGATAGGGCTGGGACGATACCGGCGCGGACGACGCCGATTGCGTGCCCGTCTGGTCGGCGGCGCAGGCCGAAAGCGCCATTGCGGCGCAGGCCAGCAGCGCGGCTTTGGTGACGAAACTTCTGGAAGGCAAGGTCAGGCTCCCTTTTCCGAAAGGGTGGGGCGGTTCGTACCATTCGCGCGATGTGCAAGGATGGTATCAGTTGAACCTATCTCTTGCCTTGGCCGCCGCGGTCAAGGGCTCTTGCGTTCTCACCAGCGGATCAGCGGCAGGATCGATGCGTTGTCGTCGGTCCATGGCTGGTGGCTGGCGGGCGGCAATTGCGCCCATGACGGGCCCTCGGCTTCGACAAGCCGGTTGTATGCATCGCCATCGCGGGTCAGCGCGATCCACAGCGATGGGGTGGTGCCGGCGGCCAGATTGTCGGTATCGGTGCGCATCGCGCCATGCCAGCGGCCCTTTTTCGCCAATGCGGCCACCATGGGCGCAAGGTCGAGATAGCGGTTCGAAACATGGACCAGCAGCAGACCGTCACCGGCCAGCGCATCGCCGTAGATATCGAACGCCTCTTGCGTCAGCAGATGGACGGGGATTGCGTCGGACGAGAACGCGTCGATGGCCAAAAGGTCAAGGCTGTCATGCGCCGCGCGATCCAGCGCGATGCGCGCGTCGCCGATCACGATGCGCGCATCGGGCGTGCAATCGGACAGAAAGCTGAATTCGCCTTTTTCCGAAAAGCGCACGACCTGCCGGTCGATCTCGTAAAAAACCCATTGCTGGGCGGGCTTGCGATAGCAGGCCAGCGTGCCCACCCCCAGCCCGACGATGCCGACCCGCGCATCTTCGGGTGCCTGTTGCAGCGCGATGCCGATACCCGATGTGGTACCGTAATAGCTGGTCGGATCGTCCTTTTTCGCGGGGTCGGTGAATTGCTGGCCATGCAGCGTGGTGCCATGGGTCAGGTAACGCAGCGCGCCGCTGGGCGAGTTTTCGATGTGATAGGCCCCGAAATAGCTGCGCGCCCGGTCTCCGTCGAGGCTGGACCGGATCGTCGACCAGCCCAGATGCCCCAGCATCAGCATCGCCAGCACCGGCACGTAAAGCGCGCGGCGCGATGCGACGACCAGCCCGATGCAGGCGATCAGCCCGATGAAACCCGCGACCCGCGCATTCATGCCGTAAACGGCAGCCTGCGAAAGCTCGTACGCCAGCCACGCCGTCAGCAAAAGCGCACCCGCCGCCAGCGCGGCCGAGCGCCAGTCGCGCCGTTTCAGCAGAGGGGTAACAACGGGCAGCTCCAGCGGCCGCAACAGCATGGCCGCCGCGATCAGCAATATGGCATGTTCATAAATCCAGTCGAACACCAAAGGCGCGATCAGGGCGCAGAAAATACCGCCGATCGCTCCGCCCAGCGCGGTCATCAGATAAAACAGTGTCAGATGGCGCGGATCGGGGCGCAGGTCGAACAGCCGCATGTGCAGCGCTACCGCGACCAGAAACAACAGCGCCGCCATGGCGATGGCGATTTCCATGCTGGCCTGTCCGGCGGGCGACAGGGCCAGCGCGCCGACGAACAGCAGGGTAATCGGCGCGACGGCCGAAAGATGCCCCGCCAGCGTCCCCTCTTCGCTGAACGCGACCGAAAAGCTGAGGAGATAGAGCCCCAGCGGGATAACCCACAGCATCGGCGCGGCCATGATATCGGTCGTCAGCAGTGTGGTGGTCGACAGCATCAGACCCGACGGCACCGCCGCCAGCGCCAGCCATAGCGCCATCAGCCCCGGCGTTACTTCGGGTGCCTCGCGCTCTTCCTCATCGGGCGCGACATATTCGGCGAAATCGCTGCTGGCATGCCAGCGCGACCAGCCAGCAAAGCCGACCATCGCGATCAGCGCGACAAAGCCCGCGCTCCACAAATGGCTTTGCGTGGCCAGCGGCATCGTCGGCTCGAAGATCAGCGGATAGGCGATCAGCCCGCCGAAACTGCCCAGATTGGATGCGCCATACAGCACATAGGGATCGCCCGCTTCGGGAGAGGCGGCGAACCAGCGCTGCATCAGCGAGGCCTGCGACGACAGCATGAAGAACACCGGCCCGATCGACAGCAGGAACAGGGCGGGCACCCACAATGCCTCCCACCCCGGCGCAGCGGACGGCAGCGGGTATAGTGCAATGGGCAGGGTCAGCGCCGCGGCGACCAGCAGCGCCAGATGCAGCACGATCTGCCGCCGCATCGGTTGATGCGCGATGGCATGGCTGTAGAGATAGCCGCCGAGCAACAGCAACTGGAACACCACCATCGCGCTGTTCCAGACATTGGGCGCGCCGCCGACCACCGGAAGCGCGAAACGCGCGACCATCGGCTGGATCAGGAACAGCAGGAAACTGCCGGTCAGGATCGTGGCGACGAACAGGTTCTGGCGCGCGAAAATGCTGCGCGGCGGCCTTGCAACGGCTTCGGTCATCGGGAAATCGCCCTCATCGCCGATATGCATAGGGGATTGGCTGGCCCATGCAATGTGGTGTGCAATTGGGGGCGCCATTGGGGGCGCCAGCCGGATCTGGGGAATATTCCCTGCGTTTGAGCAGTTGCAGGAAGGGGCGCGCTTGGCCTAAGGCGCGGCTTGGTATGAATGGCGGCCACGGGCTGCGACAGCAAAGGGCACGACATGTCGGTTTTGAAGGGCAAGCTTGTCACACTGATTGGCGGTAGCGGCTTTTTCGGAACGCATGTGGCGCAGGCCCTGCTGGAACGCGGCGCGCGGTTGCGGGTGGCATCGCGCAATCCCAAGGATGCGTTCTCGCTGCGTCCGCTGGCCAATCTGGGCCAGATCCAGTTCGCGCGCTGCGACATCCGCAGCGAGGCTTCGCTGGCGGCGGTGATCGACGGGGCCGATGCGGTGGTCAATCTTGTCGGCGCGTTCGCAGGCGATTTAAATGCGGTAATTGGCGAAGGCGCGGGCGATGTCGCGCGGACCGCGGCGGCCAAGGGTGTATCGGCACTGGTCCATGTATCGGCCATCGGCGCCGATGCGGCATCGGACATCGATTACCAGAAGTATAAGGGCGAGGGCGAACAGCATGTTCTGGCCGCTTTCCCCAAGGCGACCGTGCTGCGCCCCTCGATCCTGTTCGGATCGGACGATCACTTCCTCAACATGTTCGGCGGGATGATCGCTGTCATGCCGGTGATGCCCGTGTTCGCGCCCGACGCGAAATTGCAGCCCCTGTTCGTCGACGACGCGGCAGAGGCGGTGGTGGCTGCGCTGGAAGATCCGGCCAAACACGGCGGCAAGATTTACGAGATTGCAGGCCCCGAAGTGGTCACCATGCTGGAACTGAACGAGCGGATTGCCGCCGCGCAGGGCCGCAATCGCCATTTCGCCGCGCTGCCCGATATGGTCGGATCGGCCATCGCCACGGTTTCGGGTTTCCTGCCCGGCGCGCCGATCAGCGGCGACCAGTACAAGATGCTGGCGCAGGGCAATGTGGCCAGCGACGATATGCCGGGGATCGCAAAGCTGGGCATCCAGCCCCGTCCGCTCAGCCTGTTCCTGGACCGCTGGATGGTCCGTTATCGCAAGCATGGCCGGTTCGGCGACGAACGCACGGCCTGAATTCCCGGACCCTGAATTACTGGACCCCGAATTCGTGCTCTAGGCGTTGACGTCGGCGTAATGGCGCGGCGGCGGGACGCCGTCGACCTTGTCCGACAGCAGCGGTTGAAAGCTGGGCCGGCTTTTCAGCACCGAATACCAGCCGCGCGTGGATTCGTGGCCGCGCCAGTCGATCCCGCCCAGATAATCGACCACCGAAATCTGCGCCGCCGCCGTCAGATCGGCCAGGCTCATCGTTGCGCCCGCCAGCCAGCGGCGGTGGTCGATCAGATAATCGCAATAATCGAGATGCTGGTCCGCCAGCCGCATGGCATCGCGCAGCGCGCGCGAATCGGGCGCCTGTTTCAGCACCACCCGCTTGGCATAGCGTTCCGTGAGGAGCGGGGCCGTGACATCGCCCCAGAAATTTTCGTCGAACAGCGCGACCAGACGGCGGATTTCGGCCCGGTTGGCGGCAGGCCCGTTGATCATCGGGTTCTTTTCGACCGTCTCTTCCAGATATTCGGCAATCGCGCGGCTGTCGGCAAGGACGGTGTCCTTTTCCTCATGCCGCAAGGCAGGGGTGCGCCCCGCCGGATTGATCAGATAGAATTCGTCGCGCAAGGCCCACGGATTTTCGGGCTCCAGCGTATAGGGCACGCCCTTTTCGCTCATCAACAAGCGCAGCTTGCGACTGAACGGGCATAAAGCGAAGTGATGAAGCCGCCACATGGCTGTTGAAAATTCGTCCCTCGATTGCCTTTCGCCGGCGATCCCTGTCCCTCTCGCACCGCCTGCGAATCCACTTTTTCGATAGACTCCTGTCATGGGGCCGCGTCAACAAGGCTTACCAATAATAGTGTGCCTGTTCATAAGGTGTTGCGTGGCTTTGCGGCAGCAGGGGGCAGGACAGACGGGCCGTTCTTGCCAAAGGCGCTTGTGCGCCAAGCCGCCATTTGCGATGGCACCGCCCTTATGGCGGACGCACGCATCATCGATATCACTCTGGACGAGGCCACGATCGTGTGGCGCAATCCGGATATCGAGCAGGAACGCCGCGTCGCCATCTTCGACCTGATCGAGGAAAACAGCTTCAAACCGCTGCGGTCGTGGGAGGCGGGGCATCAGGGCCCCTATCGCCTTGCGCTGTCGGTGGTCGACGGCAGGCTGTCGATCGCGGTGAAGGACGAGGATGACCGTCCGCTGGAAACTTTGCTGCTGGGGCTGGCGCGGTTCCGCCGCCCGATCCGCGAATATTTCGCCATATGCGACAGCTATTATCAGGCGATCCGCAAGGCGACGGCGGGCGAGATCGAGACGATCGACATGGCGCGGCGCGGCATTCACAACCGTTCGACCGAATTGCTGATGGAGCGGCTGGAAGGCAAGGTCGAAACCGATTTCGCCACCGCGCGCCGCCTGTTCACGCTGATCTGCGTGCTGCATATCCGGGGCTGATGGCTAAAATCGTGAAGAAATACAGGCGTATATGGCGTGTGGGCGCGGTCGTGCTGGCGGGCGCGTTGCTGACGGGCGCGGGATCGGCATGGTGGCGCGCCGCGCATTGGGAACCGTCCGCCAAAGCCTATCCGGTACAGGGCGCATGGCTGGACCAGCGCCACGATGCGCGCACTGTGCTGACCCTTGCCGAAGGGGGCGCGGATGGCGCGCCGCTGGTCCGTTTTCTCTATGCCACGGCCAGCATCGGCGCATCGGGCCGCAACGACCGCTTTGCCGAAGAGCGCGAGCGGGCGGGGCGTTCGGGCCTGCCCGTCGGGGCGGTGCATGTGTTCGACCCCTGCGTCCCTGCCGACCGGCAATCGGCCAATTTCGTCACTCTGGTCCCGCGCGACGGCGATCTGCTGCCGCCCGCGGTGCGGCTGGACGCCACCGGCGAGGATTGCCCGCGCCCCGTTCGCGCTGCCGAGGTGGAGAGCGAGCTGGTCACCTTCCTCAACCAGATCGAGGCGCATACAGGCCGCCGCGCCATTCTGGCCCCCAGCGCCGCGTTCGAGGAAGCCTATGGCTTTGGCGGGCGGTCCCGGCGTCCGCTGTGGCTGACGCAGGACCGCGCGGAACCGGCCTATGCGGGCGGGAACTGGACGATCTGGACGGCGAACAGCGCGCTCAGCCTGCCGCAACTGGACATGTCCGTCGGCTGGCTGGTGATGCGCAGCGATCCCGCCGAAGAGGCGGGCTGAGGCAATATCTTGCACAGTTAGCTGCATGCCAAGGCTTGCCCCCGCGCGGGGCGATTGGGCAGACCGGCGCGCAAAGTATTGATCGGAGCAATGATGGCGATTCTCTCGGACCGGTGGATCCGCGAACAGGCACAGGCAAGCGGCATGATCGAACCGTTTGTCGAGGCGCAGCGGCGCGACGGCTGTATTTCCTATGGCCTGTCGTCCTATGGCTATGACGCGCGCGTCGCGGACGAGTTCAAGATCTTCACCAATGTCGACAGCGCGGTGGTGGACCCCAAGGATTTCGCCGCCAACAGCTTTGTCGACCGGCAGACCGATGTCTGCGTGATCCCGCCCAACAGCTTTGCGCTGGCCCGCACGGTCGAATATTTCCGCGTGCCGCGCGACGTGCTGGTCATCTGCCTTGGCAAAAGCACCTATGCGCGCTGCGGCATCATCGTGAATGTCACCCCGCTGGAACCGGGCTGGGAAGGGCATGTCACGCTGGAATTTTCCAACACCACACCGCTGCCCGCCAAGATCTATGCGAACGAAGGCGCGTGCCAGTTCCTGTTCCTGAAAGGGAACGAGCCGTGCGAGGTGAGCTATGCCGACCGCACGGGCAAATATATGGGGCAGCGCGGTGTGACGCTGCCCCGATTATAGAACTGGCCCGTCTATAGTTCTGGCTCGCTTATAAGTTCGCCCCGTTAAAGGCGATCAATCCAGATCGGCGGCGCTGTGCCGCTCGGCAATGCCGCCCGCGACACGATCGGGCGAAGCATTGACGCGCAGGCCGCGCCGCACGGCGGCGCGCGCATCGATGGCGCTTGCCCAGCGCTGCACGTTTTCATAGCTGGCGACATCGAGGAACTCGGCCGCGTTATACTGGCGGCCCAGCGCCAGTTGCCCGTGCCATGCAAAGATCGCGATATCGGCAATCGAATAATCGCCCGCCATGAATTCACGGGTCGCCAGGTGCTGGTCCAACACGTCGAGCTGGCGCTTCACTTCCATCGTATAGCGGTCGATGGGATAGCGGTAACGCTCGGGCGCATAGGCATAGAAATGGCCAAATCCCCCGCCCAGCAGCGGCGCGGTGCCCATTTGCCACATCAGCCATGACAGCATCTCGGCCCGAAGCGCGGGATCGGTGGGCATGAACGCGCCGAATTTCTCGGCCAGATGCAACAGGATCGCGCCCGATTCGAATACGCGGAACGGCGTGTTTCCGCTGCGGTCCATCAGCGCGGGAATCTTGGAATTGGGGTTCACCGCGACAAAACCGCTGGTGAACTGGTCCTGCTGCATGATCTCGATCTTCCACGCGTCATATTCCGCGCCTGCGTGTCCGGCGGCCAGCAATTCCTCGAACAGGATCGTCACCTTTTGCCCGTTGGGCGTGCCCAGCGAATAGAGCTGGAACGGATGCTCGCCCACGGGCAGATCGCGCTCTTCGCGCGCGCCTGCGGTGGGACGGTTCAGCGCGGCGAATTGTCCGCCGTTCTCGCCTTCCAGTTTCCAGACCTTGGGCGGGGTATAGATGTCGTTCATTGCGGAAGGCTCCTGCGGAAAATCTCATGGGCCGGTCATGTGCGCGCCGGGGGCTTGGCACGGCGGGATGCGGGGGCGATATGGGGTCGATGATCAAAGACGCAATCGCCGCCGGAATTTACAGCGATAATGCGGCGCTTCGCCGCGCTGCGACAGGTGGAGCGGCACTTTGCACCATCACCGCCATCGACGGCAGCTTTTCGCGCAGGCTGGGCGCGCAAATGGCGATCGGGGCGGACGGTGCCATTACCGGCAGCATGGCCGACGGCTGTCTCGAAGCCGCGCTGACGCATCACGCGGCAGAGGCGGCGGAAGACGGCAAGCCGCGCTTTCTGCATTTCGGCGGCGCGGGCGATCCGATGGATTTGCGCCTTCCGTGCGGATCGCGCATCGCGGTGACGGTCGATCCCGCGCCCGACCGTGCGGTGCTGGCGGCGGCGGTGGAGGCGCTGGATGCGCGCCAATGTGCCGAACTGGCGGTGCCAATGGCCGATGGCGACACATTTTTGCGCCCCTTCCGCCCCGAATTGCGCATCGTCGCCATCGGCACCGGCCCCGAACTCGCCGCGTTCGAGGCATTGGCTGCGGCACATGGCGCGATCGTCGACGCGGTCCGTCCGTTCGGCGAGGGAGTCGGCTGCGGCGTAGCGGATGGCCTGTCGCTGGGCGCCGCGCCCGACCTGCCGCTCGATCCGTGGAGCGCGGTGGTGGTGCTGTTCCACGATCACGAATGGGAACGCGCGATCATCCCGTGGGCGGTTGCCAGCGACGCATTCTATGTCGGCGCACAGGGCGGCGCGCCCACGCGCGATGCGCGGCTGGCGCATCTGGCGGCGCTGGGGCTGGCC
Source organism: Croceicoccus sp. Ery5 (assembly GCF_020985325.1). NCBI lineage: Bacteria > Pseudomonadati > Pseudomonadota > Alphaproteobacteria > Sphingomonadales > Erythrobacteraceae > Croceicoccus > Croceicoccus sp. Ery5. Next base: position 3,228,974 of record NZ_CP087587.1, on the reverse strand, counting down.
GACAGGGCGGCGGGGCGGTTGCACGGGCCGGTCGGGCTGATCGAGCGCGCGCGCGATCCGGCGGTGCTGGCACTGTCGGTTCTGGCCGAGATCGTCGCGCTGTATGAGGTGACCGGCCCGTGAAGGCACGCCGGTGATCGCGCCGCAGCGCGTCTTCGCGGCGACGCTGGCAGCCGGACTGGCGCGCCGTTTCGGCGCGGACAAGCTGGCGCAGCGGTGGGGCGAAACGGATATTCTGGGCGCTTCGCTGGCAGTGCTGGACGGGTTCGACTGGCTGGAGCGCGCGGTTGTTGAGCGGACAGGGCGCGCAATCACGGCGGGACGGATCATCGCCAACGATCAACCCGAACGCGGCATGGGCCATTCGCTGGCCCTTGCCGCGCTAGCGGCCGACGCGGCGGGGGCGGACTTTCTGCTGGTCACTCTGGGCGATATGCCGTGCCTGCGCGCGGCCAGCCTCGACCGCTTGTTGCAAGCCTGTCCCGACCGCGCCGATGCCATGGCGTCGCTTTGCGCGCCAGGCGCGCCGCCCACGCCGCCTGCCGTTTTTGGTCGGGGCTGGTTCGGGCGAATAGCCCGTTTCGACAGCGACAAGGGCGCGCGCGACCTGTTGCGCGATCCCGCGAACGGGGCGGTTCTGGTGCCGCTCGACCCTGCCGAGGCCGTCGATATCGACACGCCCGAAGACCTTGCCCGCCGCCATGGTGACGAATAGGTCCGTGCCTGTCATGTAGCGGTAAGAATTGCGAAATAGCGGAAGCATCCATGACCGATATTAACCGACGCCGCTTCCTTGCGGCCACCAGCGCCTTTGCAGGGCTTGCCGCCAGCGGCTGCACCACCACCCCGTCGGGCCCCGCCGCCCCGCGCGCGCTGGTCTATGGCCAGCTGGCCAAAGACCCGAAGGGCGTGCTCGACCTGCCACAGGGTTTTTCCTATCGCGTGATCTCGAAACTGGGCGATGCGATGGACGATGGCGGCACCGTGCCCGACCGCGCCGATGGCATGGGATGTTTCCAGCTGGCCAATGGCCAGATCGCGCTGGTCCGCAATCACGAGCTGAAGCCGGAAAACGAAGCGGGCGGCCCCCTGACCAGCGGGTTCGGGCGCAGGAAAGACGGCACGGTATTGCCCGGCGGCACGACGACATTGGTGCTTAACCCCGAAACGCTGGCCGTCGAAAAGCAATATCGCTCGCTGGCCGGCACGATCCGCAATTGCGCGGGCGGGACGACCCCGTGGGGCAGCTGGCTGACATGCGAAGAGGCAAAGCTGGACGATGTGACCGAACCCGGCCACGGCTGGGTGTTCGAAGTGCCTGCCGCGCATGAAGGGCTGGTCGATCCCGTCCCGCTCAAGGCCATGGGCCGTTTCAATCACGAGGCTGCGGTGATCGATCCGGTCAGCGGCTATGCCTATCTGACCGAGGATCGCGACGACGGCCTGATCTATCGCTTCATTCCGGACGAACCGGGCAATCTGGCCGCAGGCGGACGGCTTCAGGCGCTGACGGGTATTGCCGACACGCGCAACTGGAAGGGCCGGATCACGATGAAGCCGGGTGAGCCGATCCCCGTCGGCTGGGTCGATCTGGACGACGTAGAGGCGCCCAGGGACGATCTGCGCCTGCGCGGCGCGGCCAAAGGCGCGGCGCTTTTTGCGCGCGGCGAGGGCATCCACATGGGGCCGGACGTTGCCGGTCGCAGCGAAGCCTATTTCTGCTGCACCAGCGGCGGGGCGGCGGGATACGGACAGGTGTTTCGCCTGATCCCCGGCGCGGATGGCGATATGCTGGAACTGTTTTACGAATCGACCGATCGGCACGATTTCTTTTACGGCGACAATCTGACCGTATCGGACAGCGGCCATCTGATCGTGTGCGAGGACAGCTATGACGATGTGGTCGACAACCATATCCGCGGCATCACGCCCGAGGGTGCGGCCTATCCGATTGCGCGGTTGACGATGCAGACCGAACTGGCAGGGGCCTGTTTCTCGCCCGATGGCAAGACTCTGTTCGTCAATGCCTTTAGTCCGACAAGGACATTTGCGATTACGGGACCGTGGGTCGCCTGAAGAACATATAACGCCGGTATCGCAACGGGCCTGCCGCCATGCGCGGTGGGCCCTTTTCCTATGCGCGGCCAGCTTTTTCCGCATGCGCGGAGTTGGGAAATGCGCCGGACGCACGCGCCCTTACGGGCACGTCCCATACATTCATTATGTTCGGAAAATGGAGCGGGCGAAGGGATTCGAACCCTCGACCCCAACCTTGGCAATCCGATTCTAACCTTACGCCACAGTTTCCGCCTATACGACTTTCTATGCTATTTCAAATAGATATTGATTTTCTTCTTCGCCGCCATATCCTGCAATTCGCCACGAAACGGCGTATTCTGGAGACAATATGGAGACAAAAGGTGCTCTCCGGAGCTTTGTCTCCAAATGGAGGCGGCAATGCCGACAGCCAAGCTGAACAAGCGCACGATCGATGCGCTCAAGCCCCCTGCTGAAAAGCAGTTCGTCCTGTGGGATAATGAGATCCGCGGGTTCGGTATTCGGGTGCTGCCATCAGGGCTCAAGACGTTCATTATCCAGTATCGAAACGCCGAAGGCATCAAGCGCCGCGTTAATCTTGGCCGCTTCGGCGTGCTGACGGTGGACCAGGCGCGCGATCTCGCGAAAATCAAGCTCGGCGCCGTGGCATCCGGTGAAGACCCGGCTGAAGACGCACGTCGCGCGCGCAACGAGATGAATGTCGCTGAACTGTGCGAATGGTATCTGACCGAAGCGCGCGCAGGCAGAATCCTCGGTCGCCGAAACCGGCCGATCAAGGAGTCATCGCTTGCGATGGATGAGAGCCGGATTCGGACCCATATCAACCCGCTGATTGGCAAGCGCATTGCCCGCCACCTGACGATTGCCGATGTCGAAGCGATGCAGGACGATGTGGCAAAGGGAAAAACCGGAAAGCCTCGCACCGGCGGACGCGGCGGTAAGGCGACCGGCGGCCGTGGTGTCGCGGCACGCTGCCTAACTACGATCCAGGCGATCCTGGGGCATGCGAAGCATAAAGGCCTGCTCGCAGAGCATCCGACCAAGGGCGCCAAGAAGCTTGCGGGAAACAAGCGGACAAGGCGCCTGAGCATCGCTGAGATCGAGACGCTGGGCAAGGCGATGGTCTTTGCGGAACAGCAAGGCGTAAGCCCAACCGGGATCGCTGTTATCAGGCTGCTGCTTCTGACCGGCTATCGACGCGAAGAAGGGCAAGCCATGCAGCGGGAATGGGTCAATCCGATGGGCGGCTTCGTCGCCTTTCCCGACACCAAGACCGGCGAGCAGGTCCGGGCGATCGGGCCGGAAGCGATCAAGGTGATCGTGGCGCAACCCCGGATCACCGGCAATCCCTATGTGTTTGCGGCGACAACGGGCGATGGACCCTTCACGGCTGTCAGCGCCTGCCTGCAACGCGTTTGCGGTTTTGCTGGCATTACGGGCGTCACACCCCACGTGCTTCGGCACACCTTTGCGAGCATTGCCGCCGAACTCGGTTTCTCGGAACTGACGATCCGCGCGATGCTGGGGCACGCCTCGCAGAATGTTACGCAGGATTACATCCACGTCGATGAAGCGCTGAAGCTGGCCGTGCGACGCACGTCCGACGAGATCGCCAAGTTGCTTGCCCAGGGCGCCGCCAAGCTCGACCGGCTGCGGCTCGTGGCCTGAGCGACAATGGGATCTGGACAAATGGTAACATATACGTTACTCTTAAGGCTGTGAGTTGATTGTACAGGAGTATATCCGCGAGGACGGCTCCTGCCCGTTCCGATCCTGGTTCGATGATCTCGATTCTCAGGCCGGGGCTAAGGTTGCGACGGCGATTGTCCGGCTGGAATTGGGCAATCTGTCGAACGTCAAATGGATCGGCGGCGGGCTCGGAGAATATCGGATCAATTGGGGACCGGGTTATCGGCTCTATCTGGCGCAGGACGGGAATGAGCTGATCATCCTGTTCGTCGGCGGAACGAAGAAGCGACAGCAGGCCGATATCAACGAGGCCACTGCATTGTTGAGGGAATATAAGGGCCGCAAGGCCCCTGCGAAGAAGGCCAGGAAGTAGCGACATGGTGCTGACACGGGATTTCAAGGAAACGGTAAAGGAGCGCGCCGCGCGCGATCCCGCTTTCGCCAAGGCCATGCTCGACGAAGCTGCGACGGCCTTCCTCAATGACGAGCCGCATGTCGCGCGGCTAATTCTGCGTGACCTAGTGAATGCATCGGTCGGTTTTGAAGCTTTGGCGGCCGAAACTCACCGGCCAAGCAAGAGCCTGCATCGAATGCTGTCGGAAAAGGGCAACCCGAGCATGGATAATCTCGCGGCCATTTTCGGAGCAGTGCGCAAGCGTCTCGGCGTCGTGATCGAAGCCCATGTCGTAGAAGCCGTCTGACTTATCAATATTCAGCCACCGCTTATTGTTTGCTTGCATCCAATTAAACAGAACGCCCATATTGTTATGGCGCTTTAAAACTCAAATTTCATACAATTTTTGACCGAACGTTCATCAACTTTTTTTAAACGTTTATTTTCTACAAGTTATTCCAACTTACTAAATCATCTATAATTATTTAAAATATTTTATAGACATCTATCATTTTTGATATAACATAACACTAAATTTATATCTTTACTGTCACGCCTTGGTTCTATATGAGGCAGGCATGGTCCGGCTGATTCGAGCTTTTCCCTTCAGGTCATTCCTGATGCTGCTTGCAGTGATCGGCGTGCTATTTGCCCCGGTCGCGGAAGCTCTGGAATGCTCGGCGGAAGACGTTCCAACGGTCGTCGAAATGATGGCTTCCCATTCGAATGGGGACGGGGAAACCGACAAGCAGCCAGCTGAGAAAAGCGCCACATGCGCACATGGCCATTGTCATCACACATCAACGGCGCTGGAACGCGGTCAAGCGTTTGATGCCCAGAGGTTCATGGCTTCCACGCGCCTTCCCTCGCGTGTGGCACGGCTCGCATCCGTAGAGCGCGACCTGCCGAAGCGCCCTCCTCGCGCCTGAATTTCCGCCACTGCGCCGTTCACGGCGCTTTGCGTAAATTCTTAGAGGAAATCATGATCCATGAACGCCAGTTTCTGGCGGGGCTCCCTTGTATGGGGCTTAAGTCTCGCATTGTTTACCGTGCCGGCCGCAGCGCAGGACACACCCGTCCTGTCGCTCGACGACGCGCTCGAACGGAGCGGAGTCGTTGAGACCGGCTCCGATAACCCTGTCAACCCGCGGCTCATCGGGCCGGTTGAAGACGCTGCGGCAGCCCGCGCGCTCATCGACCAGGCCCGGTTAAGGCCCAACCCCGAGCTCTCCTTCGAAGCTGAAAACTTCGCGGGCACCGGAGCTTTTTCGGGGTTGTCCGCCACCGATTACACGCTTTCGGTGGGCCAACGTCTCGAACTGGGCGGCAAGCGCGGCGCCCGCGTCCGTTCGGCCGAAGCCGAAGCCTTGGTGGCTTCGCTGGAGGGCGAGCTGGCCACGGCCCGGCTCGGCCGCGAGGTTCGCGCTCGCTATGTCGAGGCGGTCGCCGCTGCCTCGCGGCTCGAACTCGCGCGCGATATCGTCGAACGCAACCGCGAACTTGCGCGTATCGCAGGCTTGCTGGTCGAAGTCGGCCGAGAGCCGCCCTTGCGCGCGCTGCGGGCTGAAGCGGCAGTCGCGGAAGCCGAAGCAGAGTTGCAGGCGGCAGAGGCTGCCTCACTCGCTTCACGCACTGCCTTGGCAGCACTGTGGAGCGATACCGCTTCCGCGCCCCTCGTGCCCGCAGATTTCCCGGCAATCGTGCCGCCTGCCAACCTGCTTGTTTCCGAAGGATCCCTGCGTCTCCAGGTCGCCCGTGCCGAGCGCGAGGCGGCCGATGCCGCAATAGACCGCGAACGCTCACTGGCGGTGCCCGACCCGATCATCTCCGCAGGTGTCCGTCGGTTCGAGCAAAGCAATGAGCAGGCGTTTCTCGTTGGCGTCTCGATCCCGCTACCCTTTGCCAATCGCAACCAGGGAAACATCGCCGCCGCGCAGGCACGCCTGCGTGCCGCGAACGCACGCGAGGCTGTAGCGCTGGCTGATTATCGGCTGGAGATCGAGCAGGCGCGCTCGCGCTACCTTGCCGCCGAAACCCGGGTCGAAACTCTCGCTCAGACCTCGCTACCGCAAGCCGAGGAAGCCCTTCGGCTCGTCAATGTCGGTTATCGCAATGGCCGCTTCCCGCTCATCGAGGTGTTGGCGGCCGCCGAGGCACGCGACACCATCCGTGAAGCCCTGATCCAGGCCCGGGAAGACCGTGGCCGTCTCGCGGCCGAGCTCATCTGGCTCGCTGCGCAATGAGGACCTCTATCATGAATCGCAAACGTCTGGCCGTTGCCATCGGCCTCGTCATCCTGATCCTTGCTGCCTTTGTATTCTGGCCCGACAGCGGCGGGGCCCCGCGTGATGCAGGAGAGGAAGAACACGCCGAAGGCGAAGAGAATGGCGGCGGTGATGATCACGCCGATGACGGGGTGCCCGAAGGGTTGGTCGAGATCACCCCCGAGCAGATCCGTGCCTCGGAAATCGTGATCGAAACGGTCGGCAGAGGATCCGTCGTCGAACTCGTCTTTCCCGCAACGGTCACGGCAAGTCCGGCCGCCAGTGCACGGATTGATGCCCGGGCATCGGGTGTTGTGCGCAGCGTCGGGAAGACGTTGGGTGATTACGTGCGGGAGGGCGAAGCCATTGCCCGACTCGAAAGTGCCGATGCCGCCGGGCTCGCCGCGCAAGTAAGCGCAGCACAGGCCCGGGTCGGCGAGTTGTCGGCAATTTATGAACGCGAACAGCGTCTATTCGAAGCCAATGTCACGGCGCGCCAGGATCTCGAAGCGGCACGGGCCAATCTGCAGGTTGCGCAGTCGGAGCTGTCGCGTGCCCGTGCGGCCTCGACAGCGGCCGGCGTCAACGGAGACGGGCGATCGCTAGCGGTGACCAGTCCGCTCTCGGGCCGGGTCACGGCGGCACCAATTGTGCTCGGCTCCTTCGTCAACGCCGGCGAGGAACTCTATCGCGTGGTCAATCCCAGCGGGATTCAGGTCGACGTGGCCCTGCCATCGGCTGATGCTGTCCGTATCCAGCCCGGTGACGAGGCCTCTCTGGAAACAGGGGATGGCCGGGAAGTCGGCGCGCGGGTCCGCTCGGTGACGCCCTCGCTCGATCCCGAAAGTCGCAGCGCGACTGCCGTGCTGTCGCTCGCCAGGCCCATTCCCGGCTTGCAGCCGGGCGCATTTCTCCAGGCCACCATTCGTCCCTCGGGTGAGGTCGACGCGACACGCGTGGCTGTGCCGGAAGACGCGGTCCAGACCATCGATGGGGAAGAAGTGGTGTTCGTGCAGACCCGGCGCGGCTTCCAGGCTCGCGGCGTCGTCGTGGGCTCGCGGTCGGGAGGCATGGTGACCATCGTGTCCGGCCTGCAGCCGAACTGGCACATCGCGACCAAGAACGCCTTCCTGCTCAAGGCAGAACTCGAAAAGGACAGTGCTTCCCATGGCCACTGATAACGCAATCGAAAGCCCCCATCGCGAGGGGCGCCAATCTCATGGCCTGATCGGGATGATCCTCGATGTCGCGGTTCGTTTCCGCTGGGCCATGATCGTCCTGACAGTCGGCGCCGCAATCTGGGGGGCGATGAACCTGCTCAAGCTTCCGATCGATGCTGTGCCGGACATCACCAACGTTCAGGTGCAGATCAACACCGAGGCGCCGGCACTGTCGCCTGCGCAAGTTGAAACCCAGGTGACCTATCCTATCGAGACCGGCCTGGCAGGGATTGAGGGGCTCGACTTCACACGCTCGATCTCGCGCAACGGGTTCAGTCAGGTCACCGCCATCTTCGAGGAGGGGACCGATCTCTATTTCGCACGGCAACAGGTGAACGAGCGTCTGGCTCCCCTGACCGCTGCCCTGCCGGAAGGCGCGGAACCGATCATGGGCCCGATATCGACCGGTCTCGGCGAAGTGCTCATGTACACGATCGAATATGAGCACCCCAGCGGGAACGGCGCCCCAGTAGGCGGTACGACCGGATGGCAGGCGGACGGCAGCTTCGTCACCGAACGTGGCGACAGGCTGGACAGCGATGTCGCAAAGGCCGCGTATTTGCGCACGGTACAGGACTGGATCGTGGCGCCGCTGATGCGCTCGACACCGGGCGTCGCCGGGGTGGATTCCATCGGCGGCTTCGAGAAGAAGTATCTCGTCCAGCCCGATCCGTCGCGCCTGACCGGCTACGGCTTGTCATTCGACGACCTGATCAATGCGCTGGAGGCTGCCAACCTTGCCGAGGGTGCGAACTTCGTCGACCGCGCGGGTGAGGCATTGCTCGCGCGGGTCGATGCCCGGCTCGGTAGCATCGAAGATATCGAGCAGGCCGTTGTCGCGACACGCGAAGGCGTTCCGATCCGCATCGTCGATGTCGCGACCGTCAGCATCGGCGGCGAGCTCAGAACCGGCGCGGCTTCGCTCAACGGCGACGAGGCGGTTGTGGGCACAGTGCTTATGCGTGCAGGCGAAAACAGCCGCACCGTTTCGGCGCAGGCTGCCGAACGGCTTGAGGAGGTGCGCGCTTCGCTGCCGGACGGGGTCGAAGCGGAGATTGTCTACAATCGCTCCTCGCTGGTCGATGCCACCATCGCCACTGTCGAGAAGAACCTCGTCGAAGGGGCGCTGCTCGTTATCGTGGTGCTGTTCCTGCTGCTTGGCAATATCCGCGCCGCGATCATCGCCGCGCTGGTCATTCCGATATCGATGCTGATGGCCGCAATCGGCATGAACCGGCTTGGCGTGTCGGGTAATCTGATGAGCCTTGGCGCACTCGACTTCGGCCTGATCGTCGACGGAGCGGTCATCATCGTCGAAAACAGCGTCGCGCGGCTTGCCGCCCGCCAGCACAGCGAAGGGCGGCTGCTCACGTTGGGCGAGAGGCTAACCGAAGCGAGGCTGGCGGCGCAGGAAATGATCAAGCCGACCGTTTATGGGCAGGCGATCATCCTGCTGGTCTACGCGCCTCTGCTCACCTTCACCGGGGTCGAAGGCAAGACCTTCTCGCCCATGGCCATCACGGTGATGCTGGCGCTGGCTTCGGCGTTCGTCCTGTCGCTGACTTTCGTGCCAGCGATGATCGCCGTGCTGCTCAACAAGAAGCTCACCGAAAAGGAAGTGAAGCCGGTTCGCCTGGCAAAGGAACGCTATGGGCCCGCGCTGCGCCGCGCCATAGCGCGTCCGTGGCCGGTGATCGGCGTAGGGGCGGGACTGTTCGCGGTCGCGGCCTTCATGTTCAGCTTCCTTGGCAGCGAATTCACGCCGCAGCTCGACGAGCGCGACCTCGCCGTGCAGGCCCTGCGCATCCCGTCGACCCCGCTCGAGCGGTCGCTCGAAATGCAGCGCAAGGTCGAAAACCGGCTTGAGCAGTTTCCGCAGGTCGCACTGGTCTTCTCCCGCACAGGTACGGCTGAGGTGGCAACCGATCCGATGCCGCCCAACGCGTCCGATGCCTATGTCATTTTGAAGCCGCGTGACGAATGGCCGGATCCTGGTCTGTCCAAGGATGACCTGGTCGCCGAGATGGAAAGCGCGCTTGGTGCCCTCGTGGGCAATGCCTACGAATTCAGCCAGCCGATCGAGCTTCGCTTCAACGAGCTGATCGCGGGCGTACGCGGTGATCTCGCCGTCAAGCTCTATGGCGACGATCTCACCGCTATGACCGCTGCTGCCAACGAGGTTGCCGGGGTTCTGCAGGGCATCGAGGGCGCGGCCGACGTCAAGGTCCAGCAGGTGACCGGCTTCCCGACGCTCGACATCGCGTTCGACCGGCCCACCATCGCGCGTTATGGCCTTACGGTCGAAGACGTGGCCCAATCGGTCGCCATTGCTCTTGGAGGCAGGCCCGCCGGGCTGGTCTTCGAAGGCGATCGCCGGTTCGATGTCGTCGTTCGCCTGTCGAATGCGGCGCGGGACGATTTCGACCAGCTCGGTGCGCTCCCGATCCTGCTGCCGGGCGGTTCGACGATACCCTTGCGCTCGGTTGCCGAGTTCCGGGTGGTCGACGGGCTGGCAGAAGTTCGCCGCGAGCAGGGCCGCAGGCTCGTGATCGTATCCGCTAATGTCCGCGAGCGCGATCTCGGCTCGTTCGTGGAAGAAGCGCAGGCACAGGTGGGCGACAGGGTCGAACTGCCGCCCGCATCCTTCATCGAATGGGGCGGGCAGTACCAGAACCTGCAGGCCGCGAAGGAACGGCTCTCTATCGTGGTGCCGATCTGCTTCACGGTCGTCCTCTTGCTGCTGTTCATGGCGCTGGGCGGATGGATTCCGGCCTTGTCGGTGTTCAGCGCGATCCCGATGGCGCTTGCAGGCGGTGTTTTCGCATTGGCTCTCAGGGGTATGCCGTTCTCGGTCTCCGCTGCGGTCGGCTTCATCGCATTGTCGGGCGTTGCCGTCCTCAATGGCCTCGTGATGATGACCGCGATCCGCCAGCGGCTCGATGCGGGACTGGCTCTCGACGATGCCATTTGCGAAGGCGCACTGGCTCGCTTGCGACCGGTCCTGATGACGGCTCTGGTGGCATCGCTCGGCTTCGTGCCCATGGCGATAGCCACTGGCACCGGAGCCGAAGTGCAGCGACCTCTCGCGACGGTGGTCATCGGCGGTCTGATCACCGCCACGGCACTCACCTTGTTCGTGCTTCCGGCCATAGCCCGGCTTGTCCTGCACACGGATGAGGACAAACGAAGCTGGCGGGAAAAGTGGTGGGATCGCATTCGGCGCAATCTCACTCGGACAGAGCGCCGCGAGTGGTCTGAAATGACCTGACGATCATCTGCGTCTTCCGGAGGAAGCCCTTTGGTTTCCTCCGGAAGCCCTGATCGTACCGAAAGTAGGATTCTGTTCATGCTGCCCAAGCTCTATGCCCGCTACGGCCAACACATGGAGGAAACTGAACACAACGGGCACACGCAAGTAGGGAGTACAGAGCGCTCCAGCCCACTCTTCGAGAAGGAAGATTATCCCATGGTAGAACGTTCATTGAAGCAAGGGCTTCCCTGTCCTGCCTGCAACGTTGCTCTCGTTATGAGCGATAGGCAAGGCATCGAAATTGACTACTGCCCGCAATGCCGGGGCGTGTGGCTCGACCGAGGCGAACTCGACAAGATTATCGAACGCAGCGCAGTCGAAACAGCCTCGTATTCGGCACGCTCCGCAGGTTTCCAACGCGAAAGGGGAAGCCACGGAAGTGGTTATGACCACGACCGCCATGGTCACGGCCACCATAAGCGCCGCCGTCGTAAGAGCTTTTTTCAAGAGCTTTTCGACTGAGATGTCACTGACTGACCCCCCACAAGCAAAAGCCCCCCTTGCGTGCTTGTGCGAGAAGGGTCCGCGCCGTGAGCGTCTTCCCCAGGCGCTCACGGCGAAAGAATGCAGCCGCCCGGCGCTCGCGCTCCTATCGAGCATATTCCTGCTGGTCGTCAGTTCAGGTTGCTCGCCCGATTCTGATGCTGAAAAGGCCGGCGGCGCGTCGCACTTGGTCGGCACGCACATCTTTACGTGCGAGGATGGGAAGAAAGTAAGCGTTGAGTTTGTCGGGGACGGCCTGACGATCAATCTCGCGACGTTGCCGGACGGCGAAGCCGAACGTCTGACTTCCCCGGCAGCCGGAGTCACGTATTTCAGTGACTATGTGAACCTCGCGGTTTCGGGTGATGCGATCGCGATCCTGCGCGCCGACGTCCCATCGCAAGTCTGCCGCCGGGATAACCGGAAGCGGGCCGGCCAACCGCCTCCCTAGCGGCCCGCCGCCGCACTTTCTGGCGCTGGCGCTACAACCCCCGAATTCATCAGAGGAAATTCCATGTCGCAAAAGCTTCAGCTCGATATACCGCTCATCCTTCCCGAGATCCCGGACGTTAACGACGCCTGTGTCGAGCGGCTGACAGCCAACCTTGCGGCGCGACCGGGAATAGAGAAAGCGCATATCGTGCCGGCCGAAGGAGACAAGCCGGCTCTACTGTGCATTCACTATGATCGCGAGACCCTTTCTCTGGGCCGCATCCGCGACATTGCCCAAGCGGCCGGCGCGGCCATCTCCGAGCGATATGGCCATGTGCTGTGGCCGGTTAAAGGGATCACTCACCAGCGAAAGGCGCGAACTGTAAGCACGCGGTTGCGAACCCTGCGGGGTGTAATCGAAGCCGATGCCAATGCCGCCGGCATGGTGCGCGTGGAATTTGATCGGGAACAGATTTCGGAACGGCAAATCTTCCGCGTGCTCGCACGGATGGGGGTCAGTCAGACAAGACGGACGCTGGTATATTCTCCCGAGGATGCGCGTTCAGGGGACGACCTTAGCACCGATGACGCAAAGGGCGCGCGCACGAAGACCGACGGTCACGACCATGATCATGGCGCTTTCCTTGGCCCCAACGCTGAACTCATTTTCGCGCTCGCCTGCGGCGCCTTGCTCGGCATTGGTTTCGCCATCGAAAAGTTCGTCTTGGCAGCACCGGGCTGGCTTCCGACTGCGCTCTATATCATCGCCTACTTCTTCGGTGGCTTCTTCACCCTGCGCGAGGCGATCGACAATCTCAGGCTACACAATTTCGAAATCGATACCCTGATGCTGGTCGCCGCCGCGGGAGCGGCTGCGGTGGGTGCCTTTGCCGAAGGGGCATTGCTGCTGTTCCTGTTCAGCCTTGGCCATGCGCTGGAGCATTACGCGATGGGGCGGGCCAAGCGCGCGATCGAGGCTCTGGCCGAGCTGGCACCGCAAACAGCACTGCTCCGGCTGGAAAGCGGCGGCAGCGAAGAGATCGCCGTTGAAAAGCTGGTGCCGGGCGATGTCATCGTCGTCAGGCCCGATGCCCGCATCCCGGCCGACGGCTTCATCGTCAAGGGCACGACCAGCATCAATCAGGCACCCGTGACCGGCGAAAGCATGCCGGTGGACAAACATGCCGTGCCGGACGAGACGCTTGCCCGGTCCAATCCGCAGCAGATCGACGCGGCCAGCAGGACATTCGCCGGGACCATCAACGGCAGCGGCCTGATTGAGGTCGAGGTCACGCGCCTTTCGAGCGAAAGCACGCTCGCAAAGGTCGTGGAGATGGTCAGCGAGGCCGAGACTCAGAAGTCGCCGACCCAACGCTTTACCGACCGCTTTGAGCGATTATTCGTACCGATCGTCCTGTTGCTCGCGTTCGTGATGCTTTTCGCATGGATCGTGGTGGACGAGCCGTTCAGTGCCAGTTTCTACCGGGCCATGGCCGTTCTGGTCGCGGCAAGCCCTTGCGCGCTGGCTATCGCCACGCCGAGCGCGGTCTTGTCCGGCGTGGCCCGAGCCGCACGAGGCGGGGTTCTCGTGAAGGGCGGCGCACCGTTGGAACTGCTGGGCTCGCTGAAAGCAGTGGCCTTCGACAAGACCGGTACGCTCACCCGCGGCGAACCTCAGATTCAGCGCATCGTTCCGGCGAAAGGTGTGACGGAAGCAGAACTGATGGCCGTGGCCGTCGCAGTGGAGAGCTTGTCGGACCATCCGCTTGCGAAAGCCATCGCCCGTGATGGTCGGAACTATGTGGGCGAATACCCGATTCCCAAGGCTAACGATCTCAAGAGCATGACCGGCATGGGAGTTCGCGCGGCGGTGGCCGGGCAGATGGTCCTGATCGGCAAGCCCGAAATGTTCGGTGCCGATGGCGTCCAAGAGCTTTCGGACGAGATGGCGGCAGCCATCGAGCAGCTGCGCGAAGGCGGTCACACCTCAATGGTCGTGCGGCGCGAAAATCTTGATTTGGGGGCGATCGGACTGATGGACACCCCACGCGAATCCGCGCGGAGCGCGCTCGAACAGTTGCGGGCAATCGGCATCGAACGGATGATCATGATCTCCGGAGACCACCAGCGCGCGGCGGAAGGGATCGCCGCGCAGGTGGGCATCGACGAAGCATGGGGGGACCTCATGCCTGAAGACAAGGTCGAGGCGATCAAGAAGATTCGCGCCGAAGCCAAGGTTGCGATGGTCGGTGATGGCGTCAACGACGCCCCTGCCATGGCGACCGCGACCGTGGGCATCGCGATGGGCGCGGCCGGATCCGACGTCGCGCTGGAAACCGCAGACGTTGCGCTGATGGCCGACGACCTGTCTCATCTGCCATTTGCCGTGGGGCTAAGCCGGACGACGCGATCGATCATCTTGCAGAATGTCTTTGTCAGCCTCGGCGTCGTCGTCTTCCTGGTGCCGGCGACCATTTTGGGGCTGGGCATCGGACCGGCCGTGGCGGTGCATGAAGGATCGACGCTTCTCGTCGTCTTTAACGCTCTGCGCCTGCTCGCATATCGCGACAAGAGCCACGCATGAAATTGCACCTTGGTTAAGCATGAGCGGAGCATTTCCGCTGGCTTCTGGCAGCTTCGATGATTTCAGAGGTTTGGTTAGTATTGTCATTTGAGAGAGTTAGTGATCGAATTACGCCAGCTTCGCTATCTGATCGCGGCCGCGGAGGCAGGAAGTTTCAGCCGCGCGGCGCGTCTTCTCAACATCAAGCAGGCCACGCTCAGTCGGCATGTACTGGAAGTCGAAAGGCGGCTCGGAATAGTTCTCTTCGACCGAAAGACACGTGGCGCGACCCTGACGCCGAACGGCAGAACCTATCTGGAGACGGCCCAGCGGATCGTGAACGAATTCGAGGAATTGAACGGCTGGGTTCGTGCAACGAAGACCGGCCACGCCGGCCGGCTCGCAATTGGCTTTTACACCTCATTTTCAGCCGGAAATCTTCGTGCGACAGTCAGCGAGTTCGGCGAGTGGTTTCCCGATGTGAAGGTACGCGGCTTCGAGCGGGGCCGCGATATGCTGCTCGCGGGAATCGAGAACAGGTTGCTCGACATCGCGATCATGATCGGCGAGGCTCCTTATCGGGGACTGATGAGCCGCCCATTCTGGAGCGAGCGTATCCTCGTGGCGATGCCGGAAGGTCATCCGCTTGCCGAGCGTGACCGGCTTCACTGGACCGACCTGACCGGCGAACGCTTCCTGCTGACGGCGCGCGATCCCGGTCCTGAAACGCGCAACCTGCTCTTGGGCAAGCTAGGAATGCCAGGCTACGCGCCCGAGATAGACATGGACGATGTGAGCCGCGACACAGTACTCAGCGTCATCGCACTTGGCGGACGGATCTCGGTCGTCGCAGAATCCGCACTCGGCATTCAGGTCCCGAATGTGGTGTTCCGCGAAGTCCATGAAACCAACGGCCATATACGGATTGGCTATTCGGGCTATTGGCGCGAGGATAATGAAAATCCCGTTCTACGCCGGTTCCTCGATTTCGTGGCCGTCCGCTATTCGCTGCCGCCCATCCCGGCGCGGACGCCATCGGCTCAACAATCGGGAGAGGAACAGTCATGACTCAAGGCAAGACACTCATCATCGCGCTCATCACCGTGGTCGTCGGATTTGGCGCCGGATTTGTATTGCGGCCTGTCATCGCACCCGCTCCGCAGACGGCAAGCATTGCAGCTTCGGCATCCAGAGCTTCGGCTACAGCCGGACCACGCGGCAAGCAGCATTTCGCCGCCCATCTCGACGAAGCGCGGCATGTCCAGGCACAATGCGCGGAAGGAACGGTTCGCGGCGACGAATGCTTCAATGCCGAAATGGCGGCCGTGGAAGCAGACGGCAGGGCGCGGTCAAAGCGGTTCTTTGGCAATTGAGGCGGGATATAAGTCGCCGTCAGTTCGCTTGGGAACGATGCCGGCGAAAAGCCCGATCGGTCGCCATGAACCGGGCCAGCATCGGCGCGATCAGTTTTTCCGGCGGGACGGCATCGCCACCGGTCTCGGCCGCCAGCGCGGCAGCATAGGCGACAAGGTCGCGATGGACGGTAGCCGGTAGTTCGACCGTGACCTTTACCGGCTTGTCGTCAACCAGCAGCCCAAGCTTCAGTTTCGTCATCGCGAGCCTCCCACCGGCTCCAATATGAGGTCGCGGGCCAGGATCACGCGCAAGGGATGCCCCGGCCGGACGGTCAGCGTGGGCTGCACGTTCAACTGCCGGTAGACGATCCGCTGGCCTGTCTGATTGATAGTGCTTTGTGATCCTCGACGCAGCGCGCGAGTCAGATCGTCATCACTGTCCGCGCCCAACTCGGCGCCTACGCCAAGCAACGTCGAAATAGCCGCAGCCCGGAGCAGATTACCCCAGTGGTGGTTCACGCGGTCCTGCAAGCCGGCATAGCCCGCAGTGTCCGCGCCGGGCTGGCGCTCAAGGTTGATCGAGCGGCCGTTCGGCAGGATGAGCCGATCCCAGGCCAGTAGGACACGGGTCTGCCCGGCGGCGATGTCGCTGTCATATTCGCCGATCAGTCGGGAGCCTTGCGGAATGAGCAGAATGCGCCCCGTTGGACTGTCATAGACATTCGCGGTCACCTGCGCGGTGATCTGGCCGGGGAGGTCGGAACGAATGCCGGTGATGAGCGCGGCCGGAATGATGCTGCCGGCCTGAAGGAGATTGGGCGATGGAAGCCCGGTCAGCCGTTCGGTGCTCACCGTTCGCCGGCCGGATGCCTGCTGCAGAAATCCACGCTTGGCTGCCTGGTCACCTTGCGGTGCGACTTCTCCCTGATCGGCCGGTGTCTGTGCCGTGAGATCAGGCAAGACCGGCAGCGACGAAGTCGCGGCGGCTCCTCCCACAGACCCACCACCAGGAAAGACAGTGCTGGTCCGGGCGGCATCACGCTCCTGTGCGGCGCGCTGGCGTGCGGCTTCTTCGGCCTGCGCGCGCGGATCGGGCTGCGCGCCGACCGGCGGCACAGGCACATTCTCGCCGCGCTCGCGCGCCGCGACGATGGGGCCGCCGAGATCGCCGGGCAGCGGTTCGCCGAGCCTGGGCACATCGCCATAGTCCTTCGGTCCTGACGTGATGGCCTCGCTTGTCGCACGGCTGTCGGTGCTGAAGAGTTCTTCGCTTGCCCGCTCGCTTGGCGGCTGCAGCGCATAGATCAGCGCGCCGCCGATGCCGAGGCCGGCCACCATGCCCAGCACCGCCAGCGCCTTCCTCGACAGGCGCATGACCCTCGGCGTGGACCCGCGAAGCTGGAACGGCCGCGAATCTGTGGCCGCAGGTTGAGCTGTTCGCTCCGACGCGACCTGTTCGCCAACGGGCGTTTCCAATTCAGACTGCTGATCGGGCTCGGCCATCACCGCCGCTCCCGTCCATCTGTGCGAAGGATCTGGACGCGGCGTTTGCTGCGCTTGTCGCCGAGGCGCAGTTCAGCCCCGGCGAACAGACGGTCCACCACCATGTAGCGGCCGCGCACGCGGTAATTGACCAGTTCGGCATCGCCGGCAGCGCCGGTCACGAACAGCGGTGGCATCTCGCCCTGCGCGATACCGGCGGGAAACTCGATGATCACCTGTCGGCCGTCATCGAACGCGCGCACGGGTGTCCACGGCACACGATCGCCTTCGATCCGATAACGGAAATTGAGCGCGGAGAGATCGACACCCGTTGCCGCAGGCGCGGCAGATGCCGCCATTGCGTTGCGATTCCGCAGAGCAATTAACTCGTCTTGCGGATAGATCCACGATACCGATGCCATATATGTCTCAGGCGTCGCGCGCAGTTCCAGATGATAGCTGCGCCGATCGGTATTGATGACGAGATTGGTGGCAATGTCGGGCCGGGTCGGCTTGACCAGGATATGCACGCGAGCGGACGCGCCATTGCCGCTGAGCGTATCGCCGATGATCCAGCGCACGGTATCGCCTGCCGCGACCGGTCCGGGGCCGACAAGCCGCTCGCCTTCCTGTAAGGCAATGTCCGTGACCTGTCCGGGCGCAGTGTAGACCTGATAGAGCGCGCCATCCGACCAGGGATATTGCTGGATGGCATTGAGAAAGCCGTCGCGCACAGGTTGCACACGCGCGGCGTCATTGGCCGCACCGATACGTTTCCTGGGATCGGCGGGCTCGGGCTTCGCCCTGGATTCCGCGACCGGCTTCAACTGACCCGGCAAGGGTAGCGGCTCGGGAATGGCAACCACCTCGACCGGCCGGGGAGTCGCCGGTGCAGGCATGGCCGCGATCTCGCGCGGCGGATCGTCGTACGCGATTTCCGGCAGCCTTGGCGATGTGGTGGCACAGGCGGACAGAGCCGAGGCAACGAGCGCGAGAGCAAGAGATTTGCGAGCGGGTAATCGGATCATTGGTCCAGTTCCTTCGACCAGTTGATGGCGTTGACGAACAGGCCGAGCGGATTCTTGCGCAAGGCATCGGGCGTGCGCGGGGTCTGTATGACGATGGATAGAATGGCCGACCAACGGCTGGTGTTTACCAGGCTGCCGTCCTGATAGCGGCGCTCGGTCCATGCGACGCGGAAGCTGTTGTCCGAGGCGCGAATGACGCTCGATATATCGACTGCGACCTGCACCTTGCCGACCTCGGCCAATGGATCATTGGCGCGGGCATAGTCATTGAGGGTCATCGCGCCTTTGTCGGTGGTGAAATCATAGGCGCGCAGCCAGTTCTGCCGAACGATCACCGGATCGGCCGGAATGCTGCGGACCTGTTCGATAAAGCGGGCAAGCTGGAATGCGATCTGCGGATCGTTCGGCCGGTAGTCCGCGGTAGCGGGTGCTACTGCCTGGGCCTGGCCCATCTTGTCGATCTCGACCACCCAGGGAACGATGTGACCGCGCGCGGTCTGCCAGACGAGACCGCCCGCAAGGCCCCCGGAAAGGACGAGACAACCGAAAAAGGCAAGGCGCCAGTTCCGCGCCTGGACGCGCGCGGAGCCGATACGGTCGTCCCATACCTGTGCAGCGCGCTGATAGGGTGTGACGGGCTCGGGCATCTGTCCGTAACGGATGGATGGGCGTCGGAACATCGTATCATTCCTTCTCGCGAATATCGGGACCGGAACCCCCGCCATGACTGTCTCCGGCTTTCAGCGTATGGGCCGCAACGGTCGCGCCATGAGCAGCGGACTGACGGCGTTTCATCGCGGCGGCCCATGCAGGCTGTGATGAAGAGGAGGCAGTGCCTCCCGCCGTATCGGCGGCTGCGCCAAGACCTGTGCGAGCGCCCGCGCGGTGACTTTCCTTGAGCGAACCGGCAGCCTTTCTGAGTGGTGAAATAACCGCGCCTGCGGCAACCTTACCGGCACTGGCTGCGCCGCCAGCGACGGCCGCGCTGCCGTTCTTTCCGAATGAGCCGGCGGCATAGGCCCCGCGCGCCGCGCCGGACGTGTAGGCAGCGCCTCTCGCCGTACCGCCGATCGCGCCTGCCGCCGCGCCCGCGCCAAGCCGGGCGGCGGCCGCACCGCCGACCAGCGCACCACCGGCGGCCAGCGCGGTTCCGGCCGCGGCTCCTGCGCCAAGCTGGGGACCGCCTGTGACGATGCCGTTGGCAATGCCCGGGCCGAAGATCGAAAGGCCCAGCAGCGAGAGCGCGGCCAGCGCAATCGCCATGACCTGCTCTGCATCGGGCTCCGGACCCATGGTCACGGTAAACTGGCTGAATAAGGTGGTGCCGATGCCAGTGATGACCGCAAGCACCAGCACCTTGATGCCGGTCGAGACGATATGGCCCAGCACGCGCTCGGCCATGAAGGCGGTGCGGCCGAAAAAGGCGAAGGGCAGGAGGACGAAGCCAGCGAGTGTCACCAGCTTGAACTCGATAAGGGTGATGAAGACCTGCACCGCGATGATGAAGAAGGCGAGCACCACGATCAGCCAGGCAATCAGCAGTACGAGAATGATGGCGAGATTGGCGAATACCGACCAGATGCTGCTGAACGCCTCGGTGGCGTCGATCAGGGGCTGGGCCGCGTCGAGCCCGGTCTCGGCGATGGAACCGGGTTGCATGAACTCCGCGAGGCTGAGCGCATCACCACTCGCCTTGAGCCCCAGCCCCGCGAAGCTTTCGAACAGGATTGTCGCCAGCGTCGATAAGTTGCCGATGATGAAGGCGAAGATGCCGATATAGAGGGTCTTCCTGACGAGCCGCTGCAACACGTCCTCGTCCGCGCCCCAGGCCCAGAATAGACCGGCAAGCGTGACGTCGATAGCAATCAGCGTGGTTGAGAGGAATGCGACCTCGCCGCCCAGCAAGCCGAAGCCGGAATCGATATAACCGGTAAAGACGCCCAGGAAATTGTCGATGACGCCGGTATCGTTCATCGCCGGTCACCTTTATCGCTGCCGAAGAAGCGTCGGCGCTTTTCCGTCCAGGCCTGTTCGCAAGCCGTATCGGGCATGGTGAGCGTGGCGCAGCGTTCGAGTTCGCGCACCAGCTTCTCCTGCTGCTCGCCTTCTTCGACGACAGGCGGGACCGCTTCACGCGGCGGGTCGCTCGGTTCGCGCAGGGCGACGATCGCCACGGTCAGCATGATACCGGCGATCGCCGCGACGCCCGCGATCCTGGAATTGCGCGACATTGGCCGGCTCCTCTCAGTCGCGCCCGAAGAAACGGCGGAAGCGCTCGCGCCCTTCGGCTTCCTCGGCGGCCTGCCGCGCGGAATCGAGTGCCTGTGCCCGGCCCTGTGCCGCGACCAACGCGGTCAGATCGGCAAGCTGCTGCGATTGCAGGGCGAGAAGCTGATTGCCGGCCTGGCTGGCCTGCAGCGCGCCGGTCGCCGACTGACTCGCCGAAACCAGATCTTCCATGGTGGTGCGGGCGCCGTCGATATTGCCGACGACACCGGCCTGCACCTTGAGCGAATCCTGAAAGGCGCCGACGCTGTCTTCCCAGCGCGCATTGGCATTGGCGATCATCTGCGCGTTGCTGCCGGTAAGCGCCGATCCCTTGTAACGATCGGTGAACGCCTGGTCGATCTGCTGCACATCATAGGCGATTCGCTGGGCTTCGCCGAGCAGCCGCTGCGTCTCGCGAACCTGATCTTGCAAGGTCTGAAGCGAGCTGAATGGCAGCGAAGCGAGATTGCGGGCCTCGTTGACGAGGCTGGCCGCCTGGTTCTGGATTTGCCGGATCTGATTGTTGATCTGTTCGAGCGACCGGGCGGCGGTCAGCAGGTTCTGCGCGTAATTGGTGGGATCATAGACGATCCCGCCGAACTGCGCGTGCGCCGGGCTTGCGACGGTAATGCCGAAGACGCTGGTGGTAGCAAGGACGCCGGCCATTAGGGCACGACGCACATGGGGCAGTTTCATGATTCAATCTCCATATCTGGTGTGAGGGAAAGCGGGTTCTCGAAGGCGGAAGCCTCGGACAACAATTCGACGGCCCAGGCACAGCCGCGATAGCGCAGCCATTCGGCTGCGAAAGCCGATGCCCCGTGGGTCTCGATCAGGTCTGCAATGGTGAGTTGGTCGGCTTTCGATGACGACGCGGCGAATGCCAGCGCCACTTCGCCCAGCCCCAGCTCGAACAGCCGGTTGCCGCGCCGTGACTGACAATAATAGTCGCGCTTGGGCGTTGCCCGGCTCAATATCTCGATCTGCCGGGCATTGAGCCCGAACCGCTCGTAGATGGCCGCGATCTGCGGTTCGGCCGCACGCTCGTTCGGCAGCAAGATGCGCGTCGGGCAGCTCTCGATAATGGCCGGCGCGATGCTGCTCGTCTCGATGTCGGCGAGACTCTGTGTGGCGAAGACGACGCTCGCGTTCTTCTTCCTGAGCGTCTTCAACCATTCGCGTAGCTGCGCGGCGAAATCCGGGCTGTCGAGGACAAGCCAGCCCTCGTCGATGATGATGAGCGTGGGCGAACCATCGAGCCGGCCCTCGATCCGGTGGAAGAGGTAGGAGAGCACAGCGGCGGCTGAGCCCGCGCCGACCAGGCCCTCGGTCTCAAAGGCCTGAACCGAGGCTTCTCCGAGCCGTTCGGCTTCGGCATCGAGCAACCGGCCCCACGGCCCACCGATGCAGTATGGAGCGAGCGCCTGCTTCAATTGCTGGCTCTGAAGCAGGACGGCCAGGCCGGTCAGCGTGCGCTCCGATAGTGGCGCGCTGGCGAGCGAGGTCAGCGCCGACCAGATATGCTCCTTGGCTTGCGGATCGACAGTGACGCCTTCGCTGCCAAGGATCGCGGCCAGCCATTCGGCCGCCCAGGCACGTTCCGCCGGATCATCGATCTTGCCAAGCGGCTGCAACTGCACACCACCGTCATCGTCGTCATCGGACAGACCGCCGCCGAGATCCTGCCAGTCGCCGCCCATGCCGAGGGCAGCGGCGCGGATCGAGCCGCCGAAGTCGAAAGCGAAGACCTGGGCATTCTCGTAGCGCCGGAACTGCATTGCCATCAGCGCGAGCAGCACCGATTTACCCGCGCCGGTCGGTCCGACGATCAGCGTATGGCCGACATCGCCGACATGAAGAGAAAACCGGAACGGGGTCGAGCCTTCGGTCCTGCCGTAAAGCAAGGGGGGTTGTCCGAAGTGCTCGTCCCGTTCCGGCCCCGCCCATACCGCTGACAGGGGGATTAGGTGGGCGAGATTGAGCGTGGAGATCGGCGGTTGCCGGACATTGGCGTAAGTGTGGCCGGGCAGGCTTCCCAGCCACGCCTCGATTGCGTTCATGCCTTCGGCAAGACAGGTAAAATCGCGGCCCTGGATGACCTTCTCGACCAGCCGCAGCTTCTCCGCCGCGATGGCGGGATCGCGGTCCCACACTGTCACGGTCGCCGTGACATAGGCCATGCCGGCATAATCAGCGCCCAGCTCCTGCAGGGCGGTGTCAGCGTCGGCGGCCTTGTTCGAGGCATCGCTGTCGAGCAGCGTCGACGCCTCGTTGGTCATCACCTCCTTCAGGATCGCGGCAACCGACTTGCGCTTGGCGAACCATTGCCGCCTGATCTTGGTCAGCAGCTTGGTCGCGTCGGTCTTGTCGAGCATGACCGCACGGGTGGACCAGCGATATTCGAAGGCGAGCCGGTTGAGTTCGTCGAGCAGGCCGGGAAAGGTCGCGCTCGGAAAGCCGGTGACGGTGAGCGTGCGCAGATGATGCTCGCCCAGCTTCGGTTCCAGCCCGCCGGTCAGCGGTTCGTCGGCCAGCAGCGCGTCGAGGTGCATCGGCGTCTCGGGAACGCGCACGCGCTGGCGGTGGGTTGAGATCGTGCTGTGCAGGTAGGTCAGCGTCTCACTATCGTCGAGCCAGCGCACCTCGGGCATGAAGCCTTCGACCAGATTGAGCACACGGTCGCTGCGGTCAGTGAAGCTCCCCAGCAGTTCCCTGGGATCGACACCCGAGTTCGAGCGGCCTTCGTAAAGCCAGCCCTCGGCGCGCGCGGCGTCCTCTGCGGGCGGCATCCACAATAGGGTTAGATAATAGCGGCTCTCGAAATGGCTGCCTTCTTCCCGGAACTGTTCGCGCCGCTCCCTGTCGACCAGCGCCGAGACCGGATCGGGAAAGGTAGCGTCAGGATAGTCGAGCGCGGGCACCCGCTGCGCCTCGACGAAGATCGCCCAGCCTGAACCGAGCCGCCGCAGCGCATTGTTGAGCCGCGCGGTGGTGGCGACCAGTTCTGCCGGTGTCGCTGAATCAAGGTCCGGCCCCCGGAACCGCGCCGTGCGCTGAAAGCTGCCGTCCTTGTTGAGCACCACACCTTCGCCGACCAATGCCGCCCAGGGGAGGAAGTCGGCGAGATGCGCGGCGGCGCTCCTGTATTCACGCAAGGACATCATGGCCGCATCCATGTCGGGTAGCGCAGATGCCGCCGGGCTACGTCCACGAATTGCGGATCACGCCGCGCGGCCCAGACCGAGAGCGCATGGCCGATGGCCCAGATAGCCAGCCCTGCAATCCACAGGCGCAGCCCGAGACCGATTGCGCCGGCCAGTGTCCCGTTCAGGATCGCCAGCGAGCGCGGCGCGCCGCCGAGCAGGATCGGCTCGGTCAGGGCGCGATGCACCGGCGCCATATATCCGGGAATGGGTTCGCCTGATTCCATCAGACCAGCGCTCCGCCGCCGAAGCTGAAGAACGACAGGAAGAAGGAACTTGCGGCGAAGGCGATGCTGATCCCGAACACGATCTGGATCAGCCGCCGGAAACCGCCCGACATATCGCCAAAGGCAAGGGTCAGACCGGTGATGATGATAATGATGACCGCGATGATCTTGGCGACCGGGCCTTCGATCGATTCGAGGATCGACTGCAGCGGCGCTTCCCACGGCATTGACGAGCCGCCTGCATAGGCAGGCGAGGATAGGGACAGCGCAATCACGCTGGCGGTGACGGCAAGCATGGCGCGGCGTGCGCCATGCCGAATGGCATGGATCATGGCAGGTCTCCTGTTTGGGGCTGGGAAAGCGAAGTGAGCCGGTAGTCGTCGGTCGTGGGATCGAGTCCTTCGACACGGGCCAGTTCGGCAAGACGGCGGCCGTGCCCATCGCGGACCAGCAAAGCGATCAGGTCGATGGTCTCGGCCAGCAGTGCGCGCGGGACCGTGACGACGGCCTCCTGGATGAGCTGCTCCATGCGCCGCAGCGCACCGAGCGCGGTTCCGGCGTGGATGGTGCCGATGCCGCCGGGGTGGCCGGTCCCCCAGGCCTTGAGCAGGTCGAGTGCTTCGGCACCGCGAACCTCGCCGATAGGGATGCGATCAGGGCGCAGCCGCAGCGAAGAGCGGACAAGATCGGAAAGCGAGACGACGCCATCCTTGGTGCGCATGGCGACGAGGTTGGGCGCGGCGCATTGCAACTCGCGCGTGTCTTCGATCAGGACAATGCGGTCGGAAGTCCGGGCAACCTCGGCCAGCAGTGCATTGACCAGCGTAGTCTTGCCGCTGCCCGTGCCACCAGCGACGAGGATATTGGCGCGGGTGGCAACGCCTTCACGCAGCGCTGTGGCCTCGACCGCCGACATGATTCCGGCCGCCGCATAATCGTCGAGCGTGAAGACAGCGACGGCGGGCTTGCGGATCGCGAACGCCGGCGCGGCAACCACGGGCGGCAGCAATCCCTCGAAACGTTCTCCGCCTTCGGGCAGTTCGGCTGAGACGCGCGGGCACAGCGCATGGACCTCGACGCCGACATGGTGTGCAACCAGACGGACGATGCGTTCGCCATCGGCAGCGGGCAGCGTCATGCCGGTGTGGGCGATGCCTTCTCCCAGCCGGTCGACCCAGAGCCTGCCGTCCGGATTAAGCATCACCTCGATCACTTGCCCGTCATCGAGCCAGGCTGCGATTGATGGCCCCAGCGCCGTGCGCAGCATGCGCGCGCCGCGTGAACTTGACTCGGAACGGATCGGATGGTCGGTCAAGGTAAGCCCCAGCTTGTCTGCCGGGCGAACCGCCGCCCGGCGTCAGGGGCTCATCAAGAAAGCCGCAAAGCGGAAGGACACAACAGGAAAATACGTGCTTCGCAGTCCGGCGAAGAAAGACAGGGAATGGCGTAGGAAAACCCCTGGCCGCCGGGTAGTGACAGGAGGGAAGCTTTCGGCACTTTCATGCAATGTGAAGGCCCTTAGAGAACTTGCTCGATCGCCCCTCCGATGATGGCAATCGCACGATCGATCTGCTGATCGTTCGAAAACCGCCCGAAGCTAAAGCGTATGCATTCTGAGGCAGCCTCACGATCGAGCCCCATGGCACTTAAGACATGTGAGGGTTCCATTGTTCCTGACGAGCAAGCGGATTGGGTTGAAGCCGCAATCTGCGGCTGCAAGCGAGCCAACAGGTCCGCCGCGTTTTGCCCGCGAAATTGCATGAACGCATTGCCTGGGTGACGCCCATCTCGCCCACCGACTAGCTTAGCTATTTGTTTTTCCTCTATAATGTGGACAAATTTATCTCTGAGTAATGCGACACGATCACGCTCCGCAGATCCTTCGGTTGAAATGATCCGGCAGGCTTCGCCAAACCCCATAATCAACTCCGTGGGCATTGTTCCGCCACGCCGTCCGCCTTGTTGGCCCGCGCCAACGATGACCGGCTTGATCAAGGCAGAAGATCCGGGGCCCGCTAGCAGTGCGCCGACCCCCTTGGGGCCATATAGCTTGTGCGCAGAGATCGTCGCGAAGGGGATGTCGAGGCCAATCAAATCAATGTCCATGGCGAGTGGCGCCTGCGCCAAGTCAGCGTGAAAGACCGCCCCATGGGATCGACAAAGGGCTGCTATCTCTCCTAGCTCCGCGATAGCTCCATTTTCGTTGTTCACGCCCACAACTGATACGAGCGCAACTTTCCCACTTAGCATTGCTTGCAATTGGCTAGGATCAGGTGCCCCACGGCTATCGAGGGGAATGTACTTTACCCTCAAATCGCGGCTCTCTGCCTCATTGCGGATGGATCCATGATCTGCCGCGCCAATTAGAACCTCTGTTCGACCCGTTTGGGACGCAATGGCTTGGGCTGCCTTAAGCGCCATGGCGTTCGCTTCGCTCGCGCCCGAGGTAAACGTCACGTCATCGGCTCCAAGCCCGAAAAGACTGCCGACTTGAGCTGAAGCAGTTTCGATGGCTGCGGCTGCTCGCCATCCTAGGACATGATCGGCCGAATGCGGATTGGCGAAATGCGTCGCGTACGCCGCCTCCATCGCCTGCAAGACTCGGCCGTCCAACGGCGTTGCCGCCTGATAGTCGAGGTAAATGCTGTCTCCAACTTCCACGGTGCCCTCAGTGCTGGACGATGTATCCAGTAGCTTCTATAGGGTTTCCTACTGGATGACAGCCCCAGGAGGCGAAGTGAGTGGCCAAGAACTAAAAAGTGATCAGTACCGTCCATGCTTTTCGGGGCATGAGACGTTTCCTCTGCGCTACGGATGGCTGCAAAAGGCTTACCAAGCCGTCAGCGTCGCCTCGTCGCCTAAGGACGCTGTGCATGTCTTTCGCGACCCGGAATCGATTGCGCGCTTCGGCGTCGGTCGAAATATGGTCGGCGCAATAAGATATTGGGCGACGGGCGCCGGGATACTCGATGAAACGGAGGAAGGCCTCGCAACCGGTTGGTTGGGCGACATGCTATTTGGGCCTGACGGGATCGATCCCTATCTCGAAGAAGACGCTTCACTTTGGCTTCTCCATTGGCATTTGGCAGCGCGCACCCGACTGACGTCAGCCTATTGGCTGTTCAACGAGTTCCGTGGAGGCAGCTTTGTTAGGCAAGATATCGTAACCGCTCTGCAGGCGCTCGCACAGGAATGCGGTTGGAGCAGGGTAGCCGCCACGACGGTGGATCGAGACCTCCAATGCCTGCTGAGAACCTATATCGGTGGCCGGGGCTCAGGCGATGCAGGAGACTCGATCCTAGCCGAACTCGGACTCATCCGCCCCATGGATAAGCAGCGATCGCGGCTTTCGCGTGGGCGTAAGCCAAGCTTACCTGATGCTGTGTTCCTGTTCTGCCTCAACGCATTCTGGGCGAATTTTGCTCCGTCGCAAAACACCATGTCGTTCGAGAACGCAGCCTATGCGCCGCGATCGCCGGGTAGAGTCTTCCTGTTGGATGAAGAGGACATCGTTGAACGGCTCGAACGCCTCGAGGACACGTCAGGCGGTGCGCTTGTCTGGTCTGAAACCGCCGGCTTGCGGCAGATCATTCGGAAGGACAATCGTCGGGCAGATCGCGAGCAAAGCAATTTGCGTGATGCGCTTGTTCGTGGACTGGTGCGGCAAGCAGCATGAGCGATCCCATAGCAATCACACCGCGATTTCGCCGCTCGGTGCGGATCGACGCTGATTTTGCTTCCGCTACTGCCATTGATGGTTTCTTTTGCCCCCCATCGTTTCAGGCTGCGATTGCCTTCATGGCCGCGCATATCGCCGATACCGAGCAAGGCGCATTCACCTGGACGGGGCCTTATGGAGGAGGCAAGTCCAGCTTGGCACTGGCACTTGCCTGCCTGTTCGGCGCACCAAAGCCTATCCGCGATCAAGCCGCGTCGCTGTTCGGGGCGGCGGCTACTAATGCCTTAAAGGCGGCACTGCCCCATTTCCCCGCGCGCTGGGACGTATTGCCATTGGTCGTGGAGCGTCGCTCCATTTCGGCACAAATCGCTGAACGTCTGGAGCTTTCGGCAGATGCAACACCGGCTGCTATCCTTGCAGAACTCCAAAGACGATCAAGCGACCGCGGCCTCCTTCTCATTTTGGATGAACTCGGACGGGGGCTTGAAGCTGCGGCCGACGGTGAAGGTGACATACATCTTCTCCAGGACATTGCGGAACTTGCGTCAAGAAGCCAAGGCAGGCTTATCATTCTCGGTGTCTTGCATCAGGCATTCGAAGAATATGCCGAACGCCTCAGCCGAAAAGTGCGGGATTCCTGGGCGAAAATCCAAGGCCGCTATGTTGATATTTCGATTTCCGTGTCGCTTGAAGAGTCCATCGAACTTGTGGGCGAGGCGCTAGGCCACCACCGCGCGGTCCGAAAGGCGCTCCCCCTCGCCGAGACATGCGTCGATCATCTCAGGCCTGCAAAGGGTAAGTCCGAGGCCAAACGGTTGGCCGGCAAGCTAGCGCGAACCGCGCCGCTTCATCCCTTCACTGCATGTCTTTTGGGTCCTTTGTCCCGAAGACGATTTGGTCAGAACCAGCGAAGCATCTTCTCCTTTCTCAGCTCCGCTGAACCCTTTGGTCTTCAGGATGCTTTGGCCGGCGAATCCCCTGATTGGGTGTACGGACCGCACCTTCTGTGGAGCTATCTGGAGGCCAATTTCGAAGCTGCCATTCTCTCGTCTCCCGATGGGCGGCGTTGGGCATTGGCGCACGACGTCATCGAGAGAGCAACGGCCCGAGGGGCAAATGACACCGAATTGAAGGCGTTGCAAACGATAGCAGTCCTCGATCTTTTCAAGGACAAGTCAGGTCTTGCCGCACAGCCTGAAACGATTGCGTTGGCGCTCTACGATGTCGATCGAGCGGAGGTGGACCGCGCGCTGACACTTCTGGAGCGCCAATCAGAAATCGTCTTCCGCAAGCACACCGGAATCTACGTACTTTATGCTGGATCCGACTTCGACGTCGAAGCAAGACTTCAGGAGGCAATCGCCGAGACTACCGAAGTCGATCTCAACTTGGTCCGCGTGCTTGCAGACCTGCAGCCACTCTTGGCAAAGCGTCATCACGAAAAGACTGGAGCAATGAGATGGTTCGAGATGTCGATCGAACCTGTTTCCAGACTGAATACCCTGGATGTTCCCAAGCGCTCGCAGGAGATCATCGGACGCATCATATTTCCGTTGCCAACACAGAGCGAGACGGCCGCCGAGGCAATCGGCGCCTATGAAAGTGCGATCCGAACCTATGACTCTCACCGCCTCCTGATCGGGCATCACCCAAACGCTGGCAGGCTACTTGAACTGGCGCGAGAGCTTACCGGACTAAGCCGCCTCGGGACCCGTTTCCCCGAATTGCGCGGAGATCCAATAGCGCGGCGTGAAATCGATTCACGCATCACAGAAGTGCGGCAAAAGCTCGAGGACAATTTGCACGGGCTGATCGGAGAATGCCTTTGGTATGACGGCACCGAACAGCCGCGCGCCCTATCCAAGCGCCTGCTGAATGAGCACTTGTCATGCCTTGCAGAAACGATCTTCAGCGACGCTCCTGAAATTCGCAACGAACTCCTAAACTGCTCTGAACCGTCTTCAAATGCGGTCAGCGCGCGAACCAAACTTATGAAGCGGATGGCGATGCGGGGCTCCGAACCAAGCCTTGGCTTCGAAGGCAAGAACTATCCAGCAGAACGCGGGCTCTACATTTCCCTCTTGCAGGAAACTGGTCTGCATATTGATGGGGAATTCCGAGCGCCGGAGCCCAGTGGCAAGTTGCATCCGCTTTGGCGGGAGGCAGATGCTTTGCTGGCTACCGCCGAACATGGCATAGTGACTGCGGACGAAATCATACAGACTTGGGGAAAGGATCCGATCGGACTGAAGACCGGACTGGGTCCTGTGTTTATTGCCGCCTACATATTGTCTAGGCGCGCGCGCGTAGCCGTGTATGGCGAAGGCGTCTTTCAAAGCAGTTTCAACGAGCTTTGTGTCGAATTCCTGGCAAGGAACGCCAAGGATATTGGGTTGCGCCGCGTTGAAATGGAAGGTTTCGTGGGGGAAACACTTGCCGAGCTAGGTGGTCTCTTGAAGCTTAAAGGCGCAGCCGAACCTCTGCTTGTTGCGCGAACCATTATTGGTGAATTCGACGAGCTTGTGCCCTGGACAGCGCGAACCCAATCACTTTCACCCCGCACGCTTCAAGTCCGCGAGATCCTCAAGCGGGCCAACGATCCCAACAAGCTCCTGTTTGATGATTTGCCTCGACTGACAGAGCCGTTACCTGACGGCCACTTTGATCCGAAGGGAACCGCCCTCCTTCTGAGAGATGCGCTGGCAGAAATGCGGGCAGCCTATCCCAAGGTCCTTGATGAACTCAAAGGTCTCATGCTGCGCGAACTCGATGTCCGAGGGCAGGATGAAGACGCACTCAAAAATCTGCGCGGACGGGCCGACAATATCCGCCAGATTGGGGGTGACTTGCGGCTTGAAGCGTTCGTCGGTCGTTTGACCCAATTTCACGGGACACGCGAGGATATGGAGGGCGTGGCAAGTATCGCCGCCAACAAATTGCCCCGAGATTGGAATGACGGCGATCGCGAGCGTGCAGCCGTCGGAATAGTGGAACTTGCGGCGTCCTTCCTGAAAACGGAGACAATGGCGCGGGTGAAAGGACGTAAAGACCGCCGTCACGCGCTCGCGGTGGTGGTCGGCAAGGATTCAGCACGGCAATCACTCTTCCGTGAATTCGAGGTGGCGGATATCGACCGACACGATGTCGAGAATTTGGCCAACATAGTCGACAAGGCGCTGAGCAAAGCGGACCAGCAGCGCCGAGACATAATCCTAGCCGCTCTTGTAGAGGTGACATCGAAGTACATCGACTCTGACAGGCAATTTCGCGTTGGCGAAAGGGCATGAGCAGAACCCGCCATGTCTTGGGCCTATCCGGTGGGAGAGACAGCGCTGCGTTGGCAGTTTTCATGCGTCAACGGCATCCCGAGATTGATGTCGAATATTTCTTCACCGATACCGGAAAGGAATTGCCCGAGGTCTACAGATACCTCACACGGCTGGAGGGCTATCTTGGCAAATCCATACTGCGCTTGAACCCTGATCGCGATTTCGATTTTTGGCTAAAGAGTTACAAGAGCTACCTTCCGTCACCGCAATCGCGGTGGTGTACCCGGCAGTTGAAGCTCCGTCCTTTCGAGCGGTGGGTTCGGCAGTTTTTGGATGCCGGTGAGACCGTCATCTCCTACGTCGCCATTCGCAGCGATGAAGAATATCGCGAAGGTTACCAGTCCAACAAAGACAAGCTGCTTATCAGCCTACCATTCAAGGACAGCGGTATTGACAAGACCGGCGTCATCGAAATTCTCGAAGGTTCGGGTCTTGGCCTGCCAGACTATTATGGCTGGCGGACCCGCAGTGGCTGCACATTTTGTTTTTTTCAGCAGAAGATTGAGTGGGTGCGCCTGCGTGAGCGACACCCAGAGGCGTTCGAAGAGGCCAAACAGTATGAGAAGAATGCGATCGAGCACGGCTCCCCCTTCACCTGGAGCCACGGAGAATCTCTCTCCGAGCTCGAGCAGCCGGAGCGGCAGGAACAGATAAGAGACGAACATCAAAAGCGTCTCGAGCGAGCGCAGTCTCGGCTTCAAGGCAACCCATTGCGACCAAACGCTTCGATCGATCTGGACGATGTCTATGGCGGAGCGGCCAAAGCATGCCTGACTTGCCATAAGTAACATTGTTAAATTTGAAGGTTTCCGGTTTATGGTCCCTGCATGTTCAAGGTGACGGCACGAACAATCTTGGAATTGGGATCGGAGCTCATCAGTTCCGATGCGATTGCGTTTTATGAGCTGATCAAGAACGGAATCGATGCCGGTTCAAAGAATGGCGTAGCAATAAAGTTTGATATTGTTCTCGGACGCCGGGATTATCAGGAATCCAAGTCGGAGATCCTTGGCGCGATCGAGGGCGAAATCGATGATGAGATCCCTGACCTGGAGGATCTGAAAGAGGACATCTCGCGCAAGCTCAACACCGAGGCCGAGGCCGCCTGGGATGATGCCAGTGATCTCATTGAGCAAGCCGACACATACCAAGCCTTGCTGGAAGCGCTCGAACAGATCAATGATCTGAACTCAATTACGATCTCGGATACTGGATCGGGCATGTCCTTGAAGGAGCTCGATACAGTCTTCCTCGTGATCGGAACATCATCCAGAAAGAGCGAAATCGATGCCGCCATTGCTGGTGGGAAATCGCGCGCGCCGTTTCTAGGGGAAAAGGGGATCGGCCGCTTATCGGCCATGCGTCTTGGCGATCGCCTTTCTGTTCGAACCACGAGGGCGAACGACGCCCACTTCAATCTCATCGATATCGACTGGGCTGAATTCGATGACGCGTCGAAAATGATCGAGGATATCGACGTCAAACCCAAGAAGGGTAGCAAGAAGGACGATCCCGATTTCAGTGGGACCGACATAAAGATCGGGAAGCTGAACGCCGACTGGAGTGAAAAGCGGGTCGATCGCTTGGCAATTGATGACTTTTCGCTCCTTGTGAATCCCTTAGGCAAGGTTTCCGGTCAGCGCATCGCGGTTTTCTGGAATGGCAAGAGGGTCAATATCCGGCGGCTGGAAAGAAGTTTCTTGTCGCACGCCAATGCTTTGGTCAGCGGCAAGTACCGCCTAGGCAAAGCCGGCCCGGAGCTTGAGCTCAGGATTGAACTTAACAACATCGGCTTCACGCATCCGAAGGAAGTGAGCGTTGAAATCGCCACGGCGGACGTTCTGCATGGCGCGCTTGTTGGTCCGAAGGCAAAACGTCGACGGATGAACAAGCGGGATATCGACTATTCCGCGCTGAATCGAGTGGGGCCGTTCGAATTCGAGCTCTATTGGTTTAACCGATCGATCCTGAGGAAGGGCAAATCGACGGGTGAATACCAGGCCCTACGCAACCTGCTCGATCAGTGGATGGGCGTGCGCCTCTATCGCGACGGCTTCCGGGTCTATCCCTACGGTTCCGAAGACGACGATTGGCTTGAGCTGGACAAGACCGCTCTTGCGTCAAAAGGCTATGCTCTCAACCGGATTCAACTCGTCGGCCAAGTAGAGATCGGTCGGCTGCAAAACCCGCAACTCGTCGATCAAACCAATCGTGAAGGTTTGCGGCAGACGCCTGAAGAGGCGATTTTGAGGGAGACGGTCCAATTTGCGGTGGAGCGTCTCCGCGACGAAATGAACCGCGTCACGAAGGAGCAGAAGGACGCGAAAGAACCCTTCATCGCCGACGAAACCAAAACGGCCGATCTCGAAAAGCGGATGAAAACCGCGATCCAGTCAATTCGTAAGGTCGTTCCCTCCGAACATCGCGAAGTCGTGCAAGAGTTGGAACTGATGCGCGAGGAATTCGCACGATATGCGGCGCAAGCGCGCGAACGCATCGCCGACATGGAAAAGGATGCGGATCAAATGCTCGCCATGGCGGGGATCGGCTTGATGGTGGAAGTTGTCGCGCACGAGCTTACACGATCCGCCGAAGACGCGCTTGACGTTCTCAATAGCCTGAAGCGCAAGTCCGTGCCTGATGAAATTCGCCGCCGGCTTGAAAGCCTCAGGGCGTCAATGACGAGCATCAGCAAACGGCTGCGGATTCTCGATCCTCTCAGCGTGACGGGCCGACAGCGCAAAGAGCGGTTTAACCTGGACGAGCTCGTGACCGAGATCCTAGACGCTCATGAAGCGCAGTTCGAGCGACATCAGATCAAATTGAACGTCTTGCTACCTGAGCGATCGGTGCAGGTGTCTGCAGTCAAAGGCATGGTCGTGCAGGTCTTGGAAAATCTGATCTCCAACTCTGTCTACTGGATGGATGTCGAAAGGCAGCGAAAGATGTCGTTTAGACCGGAGCTGACACTTTCAGTCGAAGACAACCCGCCACGGATCCGGTTCTCTGACAATGGTCCAGGAGTGTCCAAGCAGTACAAGGACCGCATCTTCGATCTCTTCTTCTCTCTCAAGGACAAGAGTCGGCGACGCGGCTTAGGCCTCTATATCGCCCGGGAGGCTGCCGAGCATAACGGCGGAGCACTTATCTTGGATCCAGACGAGTTCAACGACGAAGGTCGCTTCTCAACATTTGATTATCGCGTGGTCGGGGAAGGCACTTGAGCGACAGGCAGCAGGTGCGCGATGCTGGTATTCGCTCTGCAATCATCGTGGATGATGGCTATGACGAAGCTCCACAAGTCGCTGAATTGCGCGGCGAGGGTGCGTGGGACAGCTTGTTTGATGACGCCCAAGGGGCCGCAGCGGAGCGGATTGCGGCAATCTTTCCCGAATATGATCCGGAAAACCGGGAAGAGTTGCGGAACAATCAAGATTTTATCGATGCGCTTTGGCAGGCACGAGACGCCGTCGAAGACTTGCTCGGTGGCCTCTTTGACGACTATGCGCAAAAATTATCAGACAATCGCCCCTTTCTGGACGCGGCCGAAGCTGCCTTAGCTGCTCTTGAGATTCCCTATCGAACTTGCGGGCGGGATTTCGTCGACGCAGCCATTGAAGCCGACCTGATCGTCATCGACTTATTCCTAGGGATCCAACAAGGGGCGGAGGATCGCGAACTAACCGTCGAGCGCCTCAAGCAAGTGCTTGAGCGGCGCGGGGACCGTCCACTCCCATCGATTGTCCTCATGTCGCAGGTTCCAGGCATCAACGAACTGGCGAAGGATTTCCGCCAGGACGTTCAGCTCCATGCATCTGCCTTCCGACATATTAGAAAGAACGATCTGGCCAAGCCTGGGCGCATGGAGGGGCTGATCCTAACCCTCGCGTCCCAACGGTCCGACAGCCAGGCGCTGGCCACCTTCGTGGAGACCTGGGAAAGAAAGGCCATCGAGGCGGTCCGCGCAGCGGCTGGCACGCTCCGCAAAATTGACATTGATGACCTGCAACACATCCGGAGCATGCTGCTCCGCTTTGAGGGACTCAACACGTCCAGCTACATGCTCGACGTCTTTGATCGAGTGCTCCAATATGAGATCGAATCTCACAGTGCGGTGCTGGACGCGGCCATCCCGCTTGATGGGATGGCGGACGATCCTGCGCCGCTGATGATTTCGAACGATCGAGATACATACGCCGTTCTGGAGCAAACCCTCTTCGTCAATCCAAAGCGCCGCGCTCATGCGACCGGTGCCGAGTGGCCGATAGCATTTGGCGACATCCTGGGAACCAAGCCTGGAATTCCTGTGAAGCGTCGCGGCTTCTTTTCGGGCCGCCACGACCTTGTTTTCTTTGTTGCGTCGCCGGAATGTGATCTGATCCGAAAGGACGGATTGACAACGGCATTGCTTGTTACTGGGGCGCTCAAGGAAATTGACATGGCTAAACCCGGGCTTGCGGTGACCGCAAGCACCACTCCGGTACTGGTCTTGCAGGGAGGTCAAAGGTTTCAGATCGACTGGAACTTTGGCGACTTGCGTACGATCAACCTGAAGCAAGCCAAGCGACTGCTCCACCCGGTCAGAGGAGACATGTCGATCGTGGCTAGGCTACGCGAGGGAACAGCCCTAAGTCTACGACAGCAATTGCTATCCAATGTCGGACGCGTCGGAGAACTTGCCCCACTCCCGCGATCTTTGCGCTTTCGAGCCGATCTCCACCTCCCTTTGCAGCAGGGCGGAACCCAACGGATTGCCTTGCCTGAAGGTGTCGGAATCACGGGAAACGTGCTTATCCCGCGTCGAGGACAGTTTGTGGCCGCTATTTTCGATTCCAATTGCGAGGAAGAGGTAACTGCTGCCCTGCTCGCAGTTGATCTCGCGCCCGTGTCAGCGCGCAGCCGCCCAATGTTCGAAACGCTCAAAGAGCAGACCCGCAGCCGACAGATCTTTAGGTCGGGCTTTCAGGGTATCGAGTTGCCCATGAGCGGTCCCAAAGCGGCAGGCTTGCTCAAACTCAATGAAGAACAACCCGAATCGGATGATAAAAAACCGAAGATCGACAAGGTCGCCACGATTGTGAAAGGTGACGACATCGTGGAGCAGCTAGGGGAGAACCTCTCACGAGCGGGTCTCATTGTCCAAATTCAAGTTGATGATGAGGGGTAGACTGTGAATCCCAAGGCCCTATTCTAGAAGCTACATCGCCGTCCGATCGATGCCGAGTTTACGGCGTTCTGGAAGATACCGGCTGAGATGACCACATCATGCCACAGCTAAGCTGGTGCGGAGATCGTCCACCACATCACGTCAACCTTGCCTTTAGCTGTTCTCAAGTAGAGCTCCCACGACTGAGACTGGGGCGAGAAGCTGTCGCGCCGGATCTCATGAACAAACGTCGGCTTCAGTCAGTTTTCAATCTTGAAGCGGACTAACCGGACTGTCCGAACTAGCGGTCATTTCTCCTCGGATGGAATTCGATCCTCCACAACCTCTTGACCAACCCTCCGTCCGCTGGCGAGCCTTCTTCCCAACGCTTCAATGAAAGCATCGTAGCGATCTCCACCTAAGCTGCGTAGCACCGCGCGTTCGCTTTCCGGCGGTGGCGGAGTGGATGTCAGCCAGAAACGAACGAATAGCGCGATCATCTCGACGCTGATGCCAAGATCACGTTCAAGCCGCGCCACCTTACGGTCAAGTCGGTCAATACGCTTTGTCATCGCCGCCTCGCGGCGCTCGTCGCCATCGGGTGACAGAAAGGAAGCTATAGCTGCCTCGGCAATCAGCGAACGCGATTGCCCGCGCCGGTCGGCATAGGCAGCCAGCGCCTGCATAAGTTCCTGGTCGAGATAGACCGAAAGTCGCGCCTTGGTCGTCACAGTTCAATACCGTCATCGGGATCGAGTGACGCCTGCCGCGCTACGATCCGCACCTGACGGCGCACGGTGGCTTGCCGTGCGGTATCGCTATCCGGTTCGGGATCGTCCGGTTCGAACTCGTTGGCTGGCGCGGATTTGGGAGCCGGTGAGATATCGACATGACGTTCCAAATCGGGCTGTCGGCGCAACCCGGCATTTTCGGCCTCGCCATCCTCGCCCGATACGTCATCAAACTTGTCTACCGGTGCCGGTTCAGACACCGGCGGCGCAACGATTGGACTCAGGCCGCTCCAATCATCGAGACACATCTTGCGTGCTGCGCCTCCCATATCCGGCGGTGAAGCAACCCTTTCGGTGAATCGCCGGTCCTTGTAGTAGCGAACCTTCTTCGCCCGAATTGGCGGGATACCGGCGACCATGACGATCTCGTCGTCGGGTGGAAGCTGCATCACCTCGCCCGGCGTAAGGAGTTGTCGGGCGGTTTCCGAGCGCGATACCATCAGGTGCCCGAGCCAGGGCGACAGGCGATGGCCCGCATAGTTTTTCATCGCGCGCATCTCGGTAGCGGTGCCGAGCGCGTCCGAAATGCGCTTGGCGGTACGTTCGTCATTGGTGGCAAACGACACGCGCACATGACAGTTGTCGAGGATCGCGTTGTTCGGCCCATATGCTTTCTCGATCTGGTTGAGGCTCTGGGCGATCAGAAAGCTCTGGATGCCATAGCCCGCCATGAAGGCCAGCGCGCTCTCGAAGAAATCGAGCCGCCCGAGTGCGGGAAACTCGTCGAGCATCAGAAGCAGGCGGTGGCGTGACTGCCGGGCCTGCAAATCCTCGGTCAGCCGCCGTCCGATCTGGTTGAGGATCAGGCGGATGAGCGGCTTGGTGCGCGAGATGTCGCTGGGCGGCACGACCAGATAGAGTGTGATCGGCACATCGCTCTCGACCAGATCCGCTATGCGCCATTCGCAGCTACGCGTCACCTGTGCGACGACGGGATCGCGATAGAGACCCAGGAAAGACATGGCCGTGCTGAGCACACCCGATCGTTCGTTCGCCGACTTATTCAACAGCTCCCGCGCGGCGCTGGCGACGACGGGATGGACACCTGCCTTACCCAGATGCGGCGTGGTCATCATCGCGCGTAGCGTCGACTCGATAGGCTGTCGGGGGTCCGACAGGAACGCGGCGACGCCGGCGAGCGTCTTGTCTTCACCAGCATAGAGAACATGTAGGATTGCGCCGACCAGCAGTGCATGGCTGGTCTTCTCCCAATGGTTGCGCTTTTCAAGGCTGCCTTCCGGATCGACCAGGACGTCAGCGACATTCTGCACGTCGCGCACTTCCCAGGCGCCTTTGCGAATTTCGAGCAGCGGATTGTATGCTGCCGATGCAGCATTGGTCGGATCGAACAGCAATACGCGGCCGTGACGTGCGCGAAAGCCCGCCGTGAGCTGCCAGTTCTCTCCCTTGATATCGTGAACGATCGCGGAGCCAGGCCATGTAAGCAGCGACGGCACAACCAGACCGACGCCCTTGCCGCTGCGGGTCGGAGCGAAGCACAGCACATGCTCGGGTCCGTGATGGCGCAGATAGTCCGATCCGAGACGGCCGAGAACGACACCCTCGTCACGCAACAGCCCGGCGGTCCGAGCTTCTCCCATGGTCGCCCAGCGTGCGGACCCATAGGTCTCAGCGTTTCGCGTTTCCCGAGCGCGCCAGACCGACATACCAATGGCGACGATGACAGCTGTGAATCCGCCCGACACGGCGATGTAAGCTCCTGTCCTGAATATCTCCGGGGCATAAGCGTCGAATGCAAACCACCACCAGAAGAAGGCTGGCGGCGGATAGACGGGCCACTCACCCAAAAAGAACCAAGGCGGTCCCAGTTCCGGCTGAAAGGCCAGTGCTGCTGCCGTCCATTGGGTCGCGCTCCAGATCGCAATCAGCACGATCAGCAAGACGGCGATGACCTGGCCCCACAATATCTTGGTCGCAGACATTAGACCTCCTTCTCGTAAGGAGGAGGTCAGCAAGGCACGGATTCAAGGGATAATCGTGTCCAGCGCAGCGTGGCGAAGAAAGACAGGCAATGGCGGAGTCGGCTTATGCCGCAGGGACGCGAAATGCCGACTCCGCGCTGCACATTTGAACACTTCGAGGGATATCCAGCAATTCCGAATGCAGGACTCTGCGGCGCTTGGTTGCACTGGGGTCCCTAATCGCAGCCTGCTAAAGGCACCCGCTTCACAAGAAAGTCTCGTGCTATAGGAATGCCAAGACTACACTTCCCCCTCACACGAAAAAGCCGATGTCCCGATCCCTTTCCGCACTTATTATTGGCAACAGCAAGTACGCCAAAGCTAGCAAGCTCAAGAATCCGGTCCATGACGCCGAAGACATCGCCGAGCGGCTCGAACGCTGCGGCTTCGATGCCACGACGCTCATCGACGCGACTTACAAGCAGATGGACCGGGCTCTACGCGCATTCAAAGCCGATCTCGCCGACCAAGACGTCGGCCTCTTCTTCTTTGCTGGCCATGGATTCCAGATCGACGGCGACAACTATCTCGCAGCAATCGACACGGTGATTGATGATGAGGTGGAGGCTAAGCATTCTTCGCTGGCACTAAACCGCGTCATCGACCGGATGGAGAAGGCGGGCACCGCGACCAATATCATTATTCTCGATGCCTGCCGCGACAACCCTTTCGAGCGCAACTGGCATCGTGGTGGTGCTCGGGGGCTTGCGCCGGTCTATGCACCGCGCGGCACGATCATCGCGTATGCGACTTCCCCAGGGCAGTTCGCTTCCGATGGCAAGGGGCGCAATGGGGCCTATACCGCCGCTTTGTTGCAGCATATCGATGCTCAGGACTGCTCCATTGAAGCCATGTTCAAGCGCGTCCGCAATAGCTTAAACGTGACGACGGGAGGCAAACAGATTTCATGGGAACACACTTCGCTGGCTGGAGAATTCTATTTTAATCTCGGAATAGCCAAGCGGATCACCGAATACGGGCCAACCGCTTTGAGCGATGAGCTCTACATTCTCGACGAAGCGCGCGCTTCGCATCAAGTGATTAGGAAGCTCAAGTCTCTGACCTGGCCTAAGCAGAACCCGGCCATCTCCGGGCTCAAGGCCGCCCATATTTCGAAGTTCGGCCGCGACGCGCTATTCGTTCTGGGGCGCAACATTTACCAGTCCGCGTGCGGCAATTCGCATTCCGCAATGGAGTTCATTCATGACTTCGTCGCGCGGACTGCAGG
The DNA here is from genome assembly GCF_020985325.1 of Croceicoccus sp. Ery5. Classification (NCBI taxonomy): domain Bacteria; kingdom Pseudomonadati; phylum Pseudomonadota; class Alphaproteobacteria; order Sphingomonadales; family Erythrobacteraceae; genus Croceicoccus; species Croceicoccus sp. Ery5. The sequence continues at coordinate 3,188,843 of NZ_CP087587.1, read as the reverse complement.
TATGCCCGACGCCAAACGCAAGGCTTTGCTCGACGGTATGCTGTTCGAAGTTTTCTTCGACTGCACCGGAAAGGTCCGCGCCGATCCCAAAGCCGGCCGATTCAACGAGCTCTTCGCGCTGCAGAAGCATAAGGAACTTGCCGACAGCTTTGCTTTCATCGCCGGCTGCCTACTTCCCGAAATCCGCCGCTTTCGTGTTCTTCCTGGCAAGGATCAGCCGACGGCGGTCGATGTCACGCTCGATTCCATGGCGGACAATGCCGTTACCAAAATCTTTGTCGGCGGATTGAATGTACTTAGCCCGGAGGATGAGGAGTTCGAGATTGAGAAAGGCGCGAAGATTCCCCGCAGAACCCTTACGCGCGAAGATTTCGAGGATCGGATCGCCTGCCAGCTCCTGATTCCCCGACACCTGCTGACCTTTGCCTATGGTCGACCGGCCAAGGGGATTGCGACCGTGAAGTTTCCTTATGGCTGGAGCTGCTGTCCGCCAGACTAGAAACCCTGAGCTCCCATCACCCGGACAGGCTCAAACGCAGTCGAGCTCATCAGTCCAATCTCGCCTAAAGGGTCGCCACGCTTTCGATTATCGCGTTGAGATTAGGAAATGTACAATTCAAGAAGGTGGCAGAAGCCGAGCACCCTGACGGCCCAGTTCTTGAAGTTTTCACCCTACTCCCCGGCCTCGTCCGAACGACCAGTCCACACCGCCGTCGCTACGCGTGACGCCAGAGATGTGCTTGCCCATCTGCCGGTCAAACGAGGGGTACCAGGGCACGAGTTGGAATCCGAGCCCATTGTCGATCATGGCGAAGCGACCCGAGGCAAGGTTCAGACGCTGCCGCACCGTGCCCATGACGTAATCGCCGGTTTGTGACGGCGTATGCGGCAGGCCGATTTCCGTCGACAGTTTCTCGGCAGCGGCATCCAGTTCCCGCCTCCGGAGTGTATTGAGCAGATTGCGGGCGAAGATGATCCGTCGCCCCTGCCGCCGAGCCAGGCCCTCGTCGGCGAGATGCTCCGCCCGTGCTTCCATCGCGACCCGAACCTCCGCCCCGAAACCGCCCCCGAGATCACGTCCATCGCCCGACAGGTTTCGGCGATCGAGCCAGGTAGCACCGAGCGCGCGAACCTGTGCTTTCAGGTCGAAGTCCGAGCGCACGGCCAGTGCCATCCGCTGTCGGCCTTTGCAATCCTCGAAGTGCCTTAGCTCGACGATTGCGCCGGGCCTGCAATCGCCGGTTGCGGCGATGTCGGGAAGCTGGATATGGTGCGTGCGTCCGTCGATGCCGTCGACGATCGCATAGGCCCTGCCGGTCAGCTCGTCGTGCAACCCACGCTCGATCAGCCTGCCCATTAGAGGCTGCCCAGGTTCGGGTTCAAGCACAAAACTGGCGGCGCCCCGGTCGATGCCCCGCTCCGACATGGCATGGTGCATCCGCTTGATAATGTCGCCGCGCGCCTGCAATTCGCGCAGCGCGGTCTCGGCATTTCCAGACATTGTCCATTGGCCGGGCGCGACCTCGCTGGCGAGGCCGAGCCGTTCGAGTTTGCGCAAGCGGCCGATGCGCAGCGCATGATCGGGGCCAGGCTGTACTCCCCGTTCAGGCGCAGTGTCGATGATGCCGTTGCGGTCGCGCTCTCGCACCAATCGGTAATCCAGCTCGGTCCAGCGTTCGGCATTGACCTGTCGCTCCAGCGACTGGTGGATTTCGAGATCGCTGCGCAGGCCGAGTTCCTGCGTGACGATCTCGCGCGCCTGTGCCCGCATTCCCTCGCGGATGTAGTCGCGCGCAATCACGAGATCACGGCCGTCCTCGCCGACGCCGCGCACGATGACATGGACATGGGGGTTGTCGGTGTTCCAGTGCTCGACCCCGCGCCAGTCGAGACGGGTGCCGAGATCCCGTTCCATCTGCGTCATCAGTTCCCGCGTGAAAGTCTTGAGGTCGCGCATTTGCGCGGCGTCTTCGGGCGAGACGATAAAGCGGAAATGGTGCCGGTCATCCTCGCAGCGCGCGGCAAACTCGCTGCGGTCGAATTCCTCGCCCTCAGTCCCGAATAGCATGCCACGCTCGCCATCACGGGTGACGCCGTCGCGTTGCAGGTAATCGAGATGTGCGCCAAGCGACGAGCGGCCTCCGTGCCGGACCACGCGCGCCTTGATTACGACGTTGCGAGCGCGGCCACCGAGACGATGGGCGGCGCGAATGCTCGCCGCACGCCCGCGTCCGAAGGTCGAAAACCCCACACCTGAAGATCGCGCGCGTCCCGCGCCAAGGCCTCCAGCTCGTTGGGCGGCGGCAAGAGCCTGCGCGATGGCGGGCCGTGCGCGCTGCCCGCCCCGCGTGCGGATGCGGCCTGGCCGGACACGGAAATCGCTGTCGTCGGTCATGTTCGGGCCTGCGATGTGCGGCAAGCCCGCACAAACGGCGGAAAGCGGCACATGCTACACATCGCGCCATCGGGCGCGCACCTCGCGGCGGAACGCCGCAAAGCCTTGTAAAACAAGGCCACGACCGGCTGCAGATGGCTCGGCACATCGCGGCTTTTATCTTGCCATCGATTTTTCTTCGTCAATTCAATGGACTTGTCACTGCTCTGCCGCCCTCCAGCGGGGCGGAGAGCACGCCATTGGGCGCTGTGGGTGGCAACAGCCGTCATTACCCTGAAAGCGATACGAAAAGACCGTTTGCCGGCCGCTCGACAGCACCGGGTAGCGCGGTCGGCGAAGAATCCGAAGCTTCGTCAGTCGCTGCATCCTCCGTATTCGGGATGCCATCTGTCCGTGCGGGAAACAGGCCCGCGCGGCGCCAGGCAAATGGATCGGGCGGTGGCGCCGCAGCAAGCTTCGCGTAGCCGGAATTGCCCGTGACCGCTGTCAACTTCGCGAGATAGGCGCGCGTCTCGCGTGGCAGCGGACGGCCCCGCGAAAGATACTGTTCGTAGCGACCCGGCCCGGCATTGTAGGCGGCGAGCATGGCGGCCGCACTGCCGTAGCGGTCGTGCATCTCGCGCAGATAGGCCGCGCCCGCCATGATATTGTCTTGCGGATCGAACGGGTTCGATCCCAACTGATAGCGCACGCGCAGATTGGCCCAGGTCGCGGGCATGATCTGCATCAGGCCCATTGCGCCAGCGGTCGAAGCAGCGCGCCTGTCGCCATTGCTCTCGACGCGCATGACTGCCCATATCCAGTCTTGGGGAATGCCGAACCGCCGCGCTGCATCGGCCACATGCGCTGCATAAGGATGGGCCGTGGCAATGCCGGGCGCAGGTTCCGCAACGACCGGCGACGAACCGGCCATCTGCAAAGCGATTGCCAAAGTGGTGGCAAATGGCCTGCGTTTCATGGCGCGATTCCCCGCCAGATCAGCGGTCCGTCCGCCGTATCGCGGGTGAGCATCGGCGTCGCGCGGCCCAGCAGTGTCATGGCCGAAAGCGGTCCGAAATAGCGGCCGTCCAGGCTGTCGGACACGGACGGGTTCATGAACAGAAACTCGTCAGGTCGCAGTATTCGGCACCCCTGCCAGACGGGCAGCGGGCGATCTCGGCTGTCGCGATCGAGCGCAACGGCAACGGACTGGCGATCGACGCTCACCATGTTGCCGATGCGGCAAACACGCTGTCCGGCTTTTGCGGCGACATGTTTGAGAAGCGGCACGCCTTGCGGGAGATAGCCGCGCTTGGCCATCCAGCCTGCCCATTGTCGCGGCGGGGTAACGGCTACGAGCGTACCGATCGACGGATCGTCGTCGGCATGTATCCGGTAGAGACCGATCGGCGCGCTCGCGCTGGCGTTCCAGATGACGCGCGGGCGCGGATCGACAAGCGCCACCGCGACAAACAGGACGATTAAGACCGGCGCGGTAACGAGCGTGGCGATGACATAGCCGAAGCGGGTCATCCCTCGATCTCCCGCCGCTTGAGCCAGGCAAGGTGACGTTCCATCGTATAGGGCCGCGGGCTTTGCCCGGCGGCGATACGATTGTGAACGTGACGCCAATGATCTGGTGCGGCTTCGCAGGGATCGACCCCGGCAGCCTCCACACTGTCGATCGCGGACAACACTTCATTGACCTTCGACCAGCCCTCGATGTGAAGCAGAATCTCTCCTCCGGGCCGCACGAAAGGCAAGGTCGTGTAGGCTTCGCCGGGCGCGACCGCGCGCAGCACATCGATGCGCGAACTGATCGTTCCATAGTCGTTCGCCATCCAGCGCACGAACGCGAAGATCGCGCCGGGTTGGAAGCCGACGACGCGGGTCTTGCGCGTGACAATGCGGTCCTGCGCGATCCGACCGAAGCGTATCCAGTGCTCGAACTTCTTCTCGATCCAGGTCAGCTCGACTTCGGTCAGCTGCTTGCGTGTCGAGCCCGATGCGCAGCCTCCGCTCGCACCGCTGGGTGCGCCGTTATTCATTGCCTATCTCCTGTGAGCCCCCGTCGAGCAGACGCCTTGCCGGCGACGGATCTGTCCACAACGGCAAATTGCGTTAGCAAGAATCCGAAGGATTCGATTCTATTAGCACTGTTAGAAGGGGTACGATTCTGCGAGGATTTCTGCGGCCTCGCGGGCCACTCGTGTTCCCGATAGTCCGAGGATCGCGTTCCTGATCGTCCGAGTCCGGGCGTTCCCGATAGTCCGAACCTCATGACCGGTTATCCACAAGGTCAATGCCCATTCGGCGCATGGCGGCATCGAGCGGATCGACAGGGATCGGCGCGAAGTTCAGCCGATCGCGGCCAAGTGCCTTTTCAAGCTTGAGGACGTAACCGGGCAGTGGCTGGCGCGCGACGATCCCGCGCAGTTCGAAAGCGAAGCGACGGAGCGGCGAAAGCACGCCGGACTTTTTGTGGAGGTGCGGAACGTCAAAGCTCCACCCGCCTTCCTGCCTGCCGCCATGCTTGCGCACGATGCGATAGAGCCAACGCTCCAGTCCGCCAGTCAGATCGAAATAGGCCCGGTCGATCGTCAGCACGAGCGCACGGTCGAGCACGCCGGCATAGAACCAGTCCGGCAGGATCAGCTCGATACCGAGCGCACGACCTTGAACATCCGCAAGTTCACGCCATTCGTTGATCCACGAGAAGCGATGACGCCGGCGTTGATGCTCCTGCCGGATCGAGGTGGCGACAGTGGTGGATTGCAGCCGGTCGAGGGCTGCCTTGAGCCGCTCATAGCTTGCCTTGCCGGTGCCCCGCCGGGTGAACGCCAATATCTCGTGCGGCGTCGTCACCATGAGGCGCGAGGTCGGTCTTCCCGCATCACGCGCCTCGATGAGCTGGCTCGCCGCCCAGATCAGCACGTCAGCATCCCAGATGGTCGCCATGCCATGTTCCGGCACGGCCTCGACCGATATCCGGGTCTTACCCATATTGAAGTCGATCGGCGCAATTCGTCTGCTCTTGGCGAGGCTGAAGAACGGCCAGGCCATCAGATCCTGCGCATCGCGCGGTGCGAGATCGCCGGGAACCGAATGGAACAGTTCCAGCTGCGTCCGTTCGGCGCCGGAGCGGCCGGAAGAAGATTGTGCAGCGCGCATGAGTCTCAGCGGCGCACGCAGTCGGTGGGCAGGCGCTTGGCCGGATGGACGACGCCATTGCCCGGATCGGAGGTCGAACGGCGGGTGCCGAGCGCGGCCCAGGCGTCGAGGTCTTCTATGGCATAGACGATACGGCCGCCGAGCTTGCGGAACACCGGCCCGGTTCCATAGCAGCGATGCTTTTCCAGCGTCCGGGCCGAGAGGCCGAGATGGACCGCCGCGTCGGGCGTCTTGAGATAGCGTGGCGTGGTGGCGGCTGCCGGTTCGCTCATGATGATCCTCCAGATGATGGCCGGACCCGAAAAGCGGGACCGGCGGACAGGAGGCGATGATGGCGAGCCGGATGCGTATTGGAGAAGAGACAGAAGTACGGGGGCGGGAAATGTCCCCCTTTCAGCCCCCGCGCAGCAGACGAATATAGCCACCGTCGCGCAGTTCGACGGCGTCCTTTATCCAGCGAGAAATGCGCTTGCGCTCGCGGCTGTCGTTCCAGTCGGCAGCGCTGTAATCGCGCACATCGCAATCGATCAGCGCCGCCGCGAGTTCCCGGCGCGTGGCGCCGGCGCTGCGCCCGTCGAGCACTTGCAACAAGGTGAGCAGGTGGTGCCGTCGAAAATGTGTCGGCCGCAACGGTGGCGGCCCGGCCGCCATGCCAAGCAGGCGGCGGCAGAAGCGCTCGGCGGACGCGATCCGAACCAGAGGATCGGTCCCGAACGGCAGCATCATGGTCAGTGGATGGCCAAACGAACCTAAGACCCAGAGATGCTCGTCACCCTCCTTGTCGGCGAGAATGAAATGGCGGAAATCGCCGATGGTGATGCAGGCGCGAATGTCCCCCAGCGACTTCGGGTCGAGCCGCTCGGCGCCGATGCGGGAGAGCGCCGGAGCGAGAACTATATCGGTCGGCGAAAGATCGGGCCGCGCAACCGCTAGCTTCGGATCGAACGCGGCGGACGGGTCCGTCTGGAAGCTGATCCCCCATCGCAGCACCAAGGCGGCGGTGGCGTCGTCGGATTTGACCGCTCCACGCTTCACCCTGCCGATAGCGCGGCGATATTCGGTACGATAACGGGCGTTGCGACTGAGATAGCCCATCGCAATGTCCGAATATTGCAGCGTCTCGTCCCTGGCTTCGTCCGGGGGCGTGCGCCAGTCCCTCTCAGGCGGCATCGAACCTCTCCCAAGCGTGGCTCTCTTTTGGAGCGCAGCGGAAGATGTTCTCAGCCGAGCAGCTGAGCAGAAGCCCTGTCGATCGCGCGGGCGCATAGCCGTTTCAAGTCAGCGGTCTGGCTACGTTGGCTGCCAGTTTGGCTCCGCAGTCCCATCCCGGCCCTAGGATTCGGGAGGGCGCAGATAATGGCGATAGCCGGTTTCGGTCATCCAGCGCGCACGCGCGAGATGGGAGTCATGCACCAGGCGCGCGCGCTCGGGTTCGGCCTCAGGGTCGATCCCAAATATGATCGCGGCGGCCTCGCGCCAATCGGCATTTTCCGCTGCGGCATCGAGCAACCGCCAATAGGTGTGGTGATGGCGTTCGTCATAGTCGGTGACATGCGCCGCATCGGGCGCGCGGTCTTCGAAAGCGGGTATCGTCATAGCTTCGCTCCGCATTCAGCCATTGTTCTGGCGCGTGGCGTCTCGGGGCACTTACACCATTACGACGCGGAGCAATTGTCCCGCGCCTGCTATAGCGGTCGGAGAAAATGCGGATAAATGCTGGCGCCTTGCATGGCGCTATTCGTTCGGTTCGCTCTGGGCTTCGCTCACGAGAAGCACTCCTTGTCCCCTGTCCGAATCGAGGAAAACGATCCCTGCGCTTTCCAACGCCTTGACCACCTGATGGCGTGTATCGTCACGCACGGACAGGTTGTTTTCCGATTCCAGGCGCTTGAGCGCAGTGAGCGCAACAAGGGCCTTGTCTGCTAGCATCTCCTGTGTCCAACCCAGAAGCGCACGAGCGGCCCGCACTTGGCGGGAAGTGATCATGCACGATCACCTCCACAACCTGCGCGTTGTTCGCTACGCAAACGACTATTATAGTCGCTTTGGGTGAATGGAAATAGTCAAATCGCGAGCCGGGCTATGGCCCGGCGAGCACGCTTATTCGACCGGCCGCGCGGACCTGCCGGGACGCGCGGCCGGGTTGGGGTAGTCCCTGCGATGCGTGAAAACGTAGTTCCGTATCCGTGCAATTGCGGAAAAACGTGGAGCCGGTTGTCCGGCTCCACGGCATTGCGGTCAACCCGTCTTGAGGCGCTGCATGCCTTCGGCCAGCGTCCAGAGCGCCCGGTTGAGTGTTACATTCTGGTCGATGCCGTTGATCGCGCGGGTGGTGCTGCGGCGAATGCGGCCTTCGGCGTTGCGCTTGCGGCCAGACAATCCGCCCCGGATCACGTTTTCCTGAATGACGTTGAACGTGCCCCACAGGCTATTGCCCCGGTCCTCGCGGCGGCGCGGCTCGATGATCTGTTCGGGGGTGAGTGGGCTTTCGTCTTCGCCATAGCGGGCGACAAGGCTGGCTTCTGCGAGCACGCGCTGCTCCTCTTCGCCAAGCTGGATTTCCTTCATGCTTTCGCTGGCATCGATCAAGCGGGGGAAGTCCTCCGCAACGGTGTAAACACCCTTAATGATATCATGCTGGATATTGCCCTTGTGGGGCACGCGGACCTCCTCGAACCGCTCGCCCGCGATCATGGAATTGGTGCAGACGAAGCGCAGCATTCCGGCGAACATCTGGTAAGCGCTGGTCCCGTCATGGCTGTTCACGATGATGACCTCGGCGGCTTCGGGCTTGCCGATGCCTTCATCCCGGCGCAGACGCAGCATGTGCTTGGCGTGGCCGTGACGGCTGCCATCACGGGGGACCGACTGGACGGCGAAGAACGGGAACCAGCCTTCCCGGCGCAGTCCCTCCACAATGTCGATGGTCGGGACATAGACATAGCGCTGCGAACGGCTGTCATGCGCTTCATTGGCGAAGATCGACGGGACGTGGCGATAGAGGGCCTCGTTGTCGAGCGGCTCGCGTCCGCTGATCTGATGGGCATTGCGGCCGAACCGGGTGGCGAGATGGTGGATGCTCATGGGTCTTTCCTTCCACTTGGGTTTCCGCGCAGCGGGAAGCGCCGCGCTGAAACCCTGCCCGTCGGCGAGACCGGGGGTGCAACCGGAGCGGGCGGCTTCGCGGGGAACCGGCTGCACGGAACGCGGCACGCGTGGAGGAAGCTGGGCGGAAGCCGCTCCGAAGGGCGCCGGGGGCAGCGCCCCAAGCATTCGCGCCGCGCACGGCGGCTACGAGGCTAACGTCCCACTGGGCAGATCTGGGCTGGCTGGAACGCGCTAGTGGGCCTCAACAGTGACATGGGCCAATTCGGGGATTGAGCCAAGCCGACCCCGCACATCCTTGAAGCTGGCACTGCCGGTAAAGCTCACAATCGCAGCATGTGCGCCCGGCCCAACACGCCAGACGTGAAGGTCAGTGATCTTTACGTCTCCTCGGGTTTCTAATTCCTCGCGGATTTCGCTTTCCAAGTTAGGATCGGAGCTGTCGAGAAGGACGTTGGCAGTGTCGCGAAGGAGGTTCCACGACCAGATTGCGATAACGACGCCTCCAACGATGCCCATCACCGGATCAAGCCACACCCAACCAAAATAGGCTCCAGCAAGCAGCGCCACGATAGCCAACACCGAAGTCAGCGCATCGGCCAGTACATGCACGAAAGCCGAGCGTAGGTTGTTATCGTGATGTCGTGCCGAATGCTCGTCAGTATGGCCGTCGTGATGATGACCGTGACTATGCGCATGCCCGGAGCGATGCCCAGAATGATCGTGGCCGCCTGACAGCAGGAAAGCGCTGACGATGTTGACCACCAGGCCGCCTACGGCAACCACCGCTGCTTCGCCGAACGCGACGGAGCGTGGGTTAAGCAGGCGGTCGGTCGATTCCACGCCGATCCCGATCGCGAAGAGAGCGAGAACCAATGCAGAGGCGAAACCCGCAAGGTCGCCTACCTTGCCGGTGCCGAAGCTGAAACGCCGATTGTGCGCGTGGCGACGCGCAAAGGCATACGCCGCCGCGGCGACCGCCAGCGCGCCCGCATGTGTCGCCATATGGAAGCCGTCCGCAAGCAGCGCCATCGAATTGAATATGATACCGGCGAATATCTCGCCCACCATCATGATAAAGGTCAATGCCACGACCCAAAGCGTGCGGCGGGCATTTTCGTCGTGCCTGGCACCCAGAAATACATGGTCGTGCGTAAACGGGGCCCTCTCGTCGTGCCGATTCAATTGTAATCCCTCATTTCGAATAGCGACGCACGGCAGTGATCAGTTCTTCTGCACCTGCGGCCCTTTCATCTTCGCTGAGATCAGGCCGGGCGACATGCTCGCGCACATGATCTTCGATCAGTTCATCCATGAGGCCGCCCACCGCTCCCCGCACGCCGGCGACCTGATGAAGTACAACCGCACACCCAGCTTCTCCGGCAATGGCTTTCTCGATAGCGGCCACTTGGCCGGCGATCCTCCGGACTCGGGCGAGAAGCTGATCTTGATTCGAGATTGTGTGCGCCATAGCATACCCCCCTATACTATAATTGAATGAAAAAAAAGCGATCACCGTAAGGATCGGGTTGCGGCACGAATGGATGGAAAGACGCTCCGCCCGTTGGGGCGGAGTGTCGTCGCCCGTCAGCGAGACCAGATGAGGGCGTATTCTCCGGCGGTGTCGGTCTCGGACAGCGTGGCATAGACCGGAGCCGGGAAGCTCGGATCGTCCAGCTTGACCGAGATATAGTCGCGGCCTTCGCGACTGGTCTTCTTCCAGGCGGCGCCGATGTCGAGATCGCCGGTACTGACGCGAAAGTCGGGAGACTTCTCGCCGTCCTTGTCGACGGGGCAGAGAATTGCCTGGGTGTTGAGAGTGAGCGTCCTGATGGTGCCGCCCAGTTCGCCGCTGTCGTTGGCGGTGAAGGTGCCGATGGTAGCCATGTCGTAAGTCCTTTCGTGTTGCTCGGACCGCGCCCATCGCGGCCTCGATGGCGGTTCAAGGGACCGGAGCGATCGACGACGCATCCCAAAGGGACCGCAGCGAAGCGGAGGATGGCGGGAAGCCGCTTTTTTATTTCGCGATGCAAAGCCGACAGGCGGCGGAAAAAAGCTGCGCCCGTCATTGCGGCATAGCAGATCGGGCGAAGCCTTCTCCGGTCAGACCAGCCATGAGAGAGGCCGTGTGGGTGTGGTTCTGACGGCAGGGAACAGAGAATGCAGGTGTGCGATCGGAATCCCTAAGCCACAGATGCAGGTGTTTCGGCACCTGCCGAACAGAACGCTCTCCATACCACACAAGGGCAAATTGAGCGCCTCAGGTGGCCGCGCGTGCCCTACTTCCCGAAAGTCCCCGCAATTCAGACCGCGCCTGCCGGACGATCTGCCAGCCGCCGCTGACACCAAGACTGGCGAGGATCATGGCAACGGCGATATCGGGCCAGGCGGTACCCGTGCCGAACACGCCGAGCGCGGCGGCGACCACGGCCACATTGCCGATCGCGTCATTGCGCGAGCAGATCCATACCGACCTGCGGTTGGCGTCGCCCTCGCGGTGCCGCCACAGCATGATCGCGCAAGCAAGATTGGCGATGAACGCCAGCACGCCGATAATGCCCATCGTCTCAGCTCGGGGAAGTGTGCCTGCAATCGCCATCCATGCGGTGCTGCCGAGAATCCACAGACCGAGCAGGAGCAGCGAGGCGCCCTTGAGCCATGCGGCCCGCGCGCGCCATTGCAGTGCCATGCCGGCAACGCCGAGGCTGATCGCATAGTTGGCGGCATCCCCGAGAAAGTCGAGCGCGTCGGCCTTGAGCGATGCCGAATGCGCCGCAACCCCCGCCACCATCTCGACACCGAACATTCCGGCATTAATGGCAAGCACGATCCACAGCACCCGCCGCCATGCCTTGTCCTCGGTCGGTGCAGTCGTTTCACAACCGCCGCAGCATCCGCCTGCCATATCCGTTACCTCGATTCTTCCGATGCGACCGCCTATATGCACCCTGTAGCAACTACAGGGTCAAGGGCATGGCATTCACGATCGGCGAACTGGGCAAGGCGACGGGCACCAAGGTCGAAACGATCCGCTATTACGAGCGGATCGGATTGCTGGCGAAGCCTGAACGAACTTCGGGCAATTACCGCTCCTATGGGAAGGCGGAACTGGGCCGGCTCTCATTCATTCGCCGGGCACGCGATCTCGGCTTCCCGCTCGACCAGGTGCGGGCGTTGCTGTCACTGTCGGATGATCGGTCACGCGATTGCGCCACGGTCGATGCCTTGGCCCGCGATCACCTTGCCGAGGTCGAGCGCAAGATCGCCGATCTGACTGCGCTTCGTAGCGAGCTGTCGGCATTACTCGACTCCTGCAAGGGCGGCACGGTCGGGGATTGCCGGATCATCGAGGCGCTCGCACCGCCTGCCACTTCAGGAGAGACCCTGTGAACCTCACACCGTTCGCCTATCTCGGCGCAGCCTTGGCCGAGATCGCAGGATGCTTCTCCTTCTGGGCATGGCTGCGGCTCGGCAAGTCACCATTCTGGCTTGTCCCGGGCATGATCTCGCTCGCCTTGTTCGCGTGGTTGCTAACCCTGGTCGACAGCGATGCGGCGGGACGTACCTATGCTGCCTATGGCGGCGTCTATATTGCTGCCTCACTGGGCTGGCTGTGGGCGATTGAAGGGCTGCGCCCCGATCGATGGGATATTACCGGTGCCTCCGTCTGTCTTGTTGGAGCGGCCATTATCCTGCTTGGTCCCCGTTCGATTTGAACTGCCGAGCCGGGTAAATTCTCAGCGGCGTCGATCCGACGCATAACAATACGGCCGCGCCCGATGGGGCGCGGCCGCAATTTTCAGCAGGTGTCAAATGAAGGCCGGGACCGCTCAGGCGGCCCCGGCTTCATGCCGCTATTCGGCGGCGACGGCGTAGAAGTCTTCGCCGTCCTCGGCTTGCGCTTCGGGAGCCTCGGCCTCTGATGGCTGCTCCGCTTCCGTGTCCGGCGTCCGCAGGATCGCAGGCAACCATCCGGTCCCGGCCAGAAGCTGCTCGGCGGACTGCGCCATGTCGGCTTTCTTCATGTCCACGATCCGGCGCGCGGCATCCTCCGATACGCCTTCGGTCACGGCCTCGACGATATGCGCCTTGGTGACACGGCCAAGATAGCTGCCCACGGTGGGCGTCCAGTCCTTCGCCATGTCGAGCGCCAGCGCACTCGCCAGCCTGTCGGCGGTTTGCAGCGACCGGGGCTTGCGATCCCACGGCAGATGCAGCGCATTGACGGTGCAGGCCACACAATGCGCCAGCAGCGCCATCCGGTCCTCATCGTCCAGAGCGAATATGAAGGTCCACAGTTCCGCCACATCACGGGGCATCCGTTCGGCCCATGCCTCATGCGCCGCGTTTGCCTTGGCTGCCAGCGGCGTATCCTCGATCCCGTCCGCATGACTGCCCAGCGGCGTCACGGTCGGACGGACCTCAAGGCAACCGGCCTCGGCAAAGCTGTAGAACAGTTGCGAAGTCAGCGTATGGGTTATAGCGATCAACGCCATGTCGGGCCACTCGCCAAGCGCCACGCGAAGGGCAAGGGTCCGGTGCGCGGACAGGTCGCGGGTCAGAGCATCGGAAATCGGCTTGCCGACTTCGTCGTCTTCGATGTCCTGCTCACCTTCATCGCTATCGTCGGTCTGTTCATCCTCGACAGTATCAGGTGCAGCATCTTCGCTTTCACCTTCGGGCTGCGGATCGGCCAGCACCTCATCCTCGGCACGAACGAAACCGCGCTCGATCCTGACCGTGCCATCATGGTTGAGCACCACGAGCACACCGCCATGCGCGATCAGTTTAGCATCATAGGCATGACGCTTGTCGGAAATCGCATCGATCTCCGCATCCAGCGCCTCGACCTTGGCCGCCACGTCCTCCGGCATTTCGTCATAGGAGTCGAAATTCTCGACAAGCTGGTCATACTGGGCTGACGCCGCTTCCAACCGCTTTTCGTCCTCGTCGGACAGGGCAACGGCTTCGGGATAGAAACGCCGCATGCCGTGGGCATGGGGATAGTCGATATGCGCCTCGACCCATTTCCAGCCCTCGGCCTGCACTTCGGCAGCAACCTCGCGCAGCTTCTCGATAGCCAGCATATCGAGCAAACCCGCATCCTCGAAATAGCCGCCGCCTTCGTCGGCAAACAGGTCGCGGATGATGGTGCCGCCCGCTTCTTCATAAGCTGCCTCGCCCACGAAGATCGCGCGGCGATCATGGCCGGGAACATTGGCGGCGGTCAGATCGCGCCGAATGATCCATGGCTCGCGGTTATGATGCAGGCTCTCGAACACCTGCTCCTGTCGGTCGTGGTCCCCGGTAATGGCAAAGGCCATCAACTGATCCAGCGTCAGCCCATCCTCGCGGTAGACCTGCAACAGCTTCGGAGACACAGCACCAAGGCGCAGCCGCTGCTTCACGACATGGGCGGACACGCCGAACCGCGCGCCGATTTCCTGCGCGCCCCAACCCTTGGTTTCGGAAAGCTCGCGGAACCGCTCGAACTGGTCGGCGGGGTGCATGGGGGTGCGGGTGACATTCTCGTCCAGACTGATCTCGGACGGATCGTTCTCGGTGTCGAGCCAGCAGCGCACCGGGTCGGACTTCTTCATCTTCCTGCGCTTGGCGCACAGCAGCATCGCCTGCCTGCGACCTTCGCCAGCGGTGACGAAATAGAAGCCGGTCGGCGTTCCATCGTCCTTTACTGCGGGTTCCACGACAAGGTTCTGGATCAGCCCCTTGTGCGCGATGGATGCGGCCAGCGCCTCGATGGCGCTTTCCCCGTGCGGCACCTTGCGCGCATTGCGCGGGGACTTCTTGAGCTTGTTCAGGGGCACGAAAATCTCGACGCCAGACACAGGCTCGGCAGCGGTGGTTTCGGTAACAGCGTTCATCACACTTCTCCTTCAACACACACTCACCCCGGAATGGGGTGGGCGGCGAAGGAGCGACCGGCTGGTTCGCTGTCAGAGCCGGGGCGCACCCGGAGGGCTGAAACGAAGAGGAAGTAAGCGCAAAGCGCGTTGCGCCCCGGCGCGGCGAACCTAAAGGGAAGCGTCGCCCACCCCACCGACGGGGAGAGATACAAACAACGCGATCGGGTCGGCGCAGCCCTGGACCGATCTCCGCATCCAGAGGACGACGCGAATTCGCAGATGCGGATTTACGACATGACGTGAAACGTCGCTCGCGTCAGGGATTGAAGCCGCATGGCGGAGACAGGCAACGCTTGGCTCCGGTGCAAACCGAAAGCCCGGCCCAAAGGGCGACGCCGCCGCAATCTTCGCTATTCGACGCCAGAACCAACCTGATTTTGCCGATTTTCTGGAGACAATGTGGAGACAACAGCCCTCGCAACCGGCTTTGTCTCCAGCGAAAGGGAATGCGCCGTGGCGCTAATTCGCTGATTTGTCATGGAAAACTGGAGCGGGCGAAGGGATTCGAACCCTCGACCCCAACCTTGGCAAGGTTGTGCTCTACCCCTGAGCTACGCCCGCTCTGAACGCCTGCAATCGGTGGGTTGAAAGCCCTTCCGATCGGGGTGAGGCGCGCCGTTAGCATGGGGTATGGGGGGCGGCAACAGGAAAATTCACACAAAGCGCATTTCTTTGCAAAAACATGGGCGCGGCTTGGGCGGATGGCGGATTGGGGGTCGGTGAACCCTTGGAAAACGGCGCAAACCTCTCCACATTGACCCGATCACCGGACAATAAACCCGCCCGATGCCGAACAGGCGCACAGCGGCGGCAGGACACTTCAGGAGAATCCATTTTGGCGAGCATGGGCCTCAACCTCGACGAACAGAAAGCGGTCGAGCGTTTCCGTGAGCAAATCGTCGAGCCTTCGATGAAAAGCCTCGTCATCCTCGACTTCTGGGCCGAATGGTGCGGGCCGTGCAAGGCGCTGACCCCGACGCTGGAAAAGGTTGCCGCCGACTATGCCGACAAGGGCGTGGTGCTGGCCAAGGTGAATGTCGACGAAGAGAAATTCATTGCCGCGCAGTTCCAGGTGCGGTCGATCCCCACCGTCTATGCCATGTTTCAGGGCCAGCCCGTCGCCGATCTGACCAGCGCCCGCACCGAGGGGCAGTTGAAGCAGGCGCTGGACCAGATCCTGTCGCAGCTGCCTGTGCAGCCGCAGCCGGCAGACGGAGAAGAGCCGCAGCAGGACATCGCCCCGCTGATCGCGATGGGTGAGGACGTGCTGGCCAGCGGCGATGCCGAGCGGGCCATGGGTGTGTTCGCGCAGATCGTGCAGATGGCGCCCGACAATGCGGCGGCCAATGCGGGTCTTTTGACCGCGATGGTCAATGCGGGCCATGTGGCCGAGGCAGAGGCTGCGCTGGGCGAATTGCCGCCCGAACTGGCAGGCGATCCCGCCATCGAACGGGCGAAGGCCGCGATCGACCTGGCAAAGAACCGGCCCGACGACGGCGCGCTTGACGATCTGCGCAAGGCCGCCGCCGAACGCCCCGACGACATGGACACGCAATTCGAATTCGCGCAGGCGGCCTTTGCCGCCGGTTCGCGGGACGAGGCGGCAGAGGTGCTGCTGGCGATGGTCGGCAGCGATCCGGCATGGAACGATGGCGCGGCCAAGGCCAAGCTGTTGCAGATTTTCGAGGCGGTCGGTCTGGAAGATCCGTGGGTCGCCGCCACCCGTCGCCGCCTGTCGCTGCTGCTGTTCGGATGATCGGCAGAGAGGACATGGGTTCGGGCCTTGAAACGACGCGTATTTCGATTTTCCCGCTGTCGGGCGCGATCCTGTTTCCCGGGCTGCAATTGCCGCTGCATATTTTCGAGCCGCGTTATCGCGCATTGATCGAGGATTCGCTGGCGCGCGACCGGATGATCGGCATGATCCAGCCGCATCGCGCATCCGAAGGCGCGCCCTTGTTCGATGTCGGCTGCCTTGGCCGGATCGGAGAGGTCGAGGCGCTGGAGGACGGGCGTTTCAACATCGTGCTCGACGGGGTGAGCCGGTTCCGCGTAATCCGCGAACTGGAAGTGGACACGCCGTTCCGGCAGGTGCGCGCCGAATTGCTGACCGACGATGACGAGATCGCGCTGCTTCCCGTCGAGCGTGCGGCATTCGAGGAAGAGGCGAAAAGCTTTGCCGATGCGCAGGGCTATTCGGTCGACTGGGAACAGGTGTCGCGGCTGGACGATATGTCGCTGATCAACGGGGTGGCGCAGGTCGCCCCGTTCGATGCCGCCGCGAAACAGGCCTTGCTAGAGACTGGCACCTTGGGAGAGCGGTGCAATCTGCTGGTGCAGCTGATGCAGTTCTTCGGCCGCCACGGCGACGACGATTCGGTCACGCTTCAATAGGGGTTTGCCTATCGGCATCGGGCGGCAACCTCAGACGCCGAGGCTGCCTTCGATACCGTTGATCACGAATTGCGCCGCCAGTGCCGCCAGCAGCACGCCCAGCAGCCGCGTAATCACCGCTTCGAACTGCTGGCCCAGCAGCTTCATCAACGGGGCAGAGGCAAGCAGCGCCACCAGCGTCAGCACCATCACCGATCCCAGCGCGGCAAGGATCACGAAGGTCTGTTCGATGCCCTCTGCGCGGGCCATCAGCAGCATGATCGATGCAATTGCACCCGGCCCTGCCAGCATGGGCATGGCCATGGGAAAAACCGACACATCCTCGATCTCGGGCGTGGCCTTTACCATATCGGCGCGTTCCTGACGGCGTTCGGTGCGCTTTTCGAACACCATTTCCAGCGCGATCAGAAACAGCATGATGCCGCCCGCGATGCGGAACGAATCCAGCTCGATATGCAGCGCGTTCAGCAATTGCTCGCCGAACAGGGCAAAGACCAGCAGGATTGCGCTGGCGATGACGGTCGCGCGGATCGCCTGCGCGCGGCGGTCGCGCGCGGGCATGTCGCTGGTAAGGCCGTAATAGATCGGCGCGCAGCCCGGCGGATCGATCACCACGAACAATGTCGCAAAGGCAGAGGCAAAGAGTTCGAGCATATCAGGCCGCGCAGCTTGCGCCGCCGGGCGCCGCCACGTCGCGGGAAAAGACGGGGTCGCCCCATTCGTCGCCGTCCTTCATGCGGATGGCGATCGTGCGGGCGCAATCGTCCGCGACCGCGATATCCCAGCGCAATGTTCCGTCGCGGCTGATGCCATAGGGCGCGTCCGAATGGGCGGGCGGCTGCGGTGCAGGCGGCTGTGGTGCGGGCGGCTGGCCTGCGGGCGGTCCGCCGCGTGCGGCACAGGTCGCGGTATGGGTGGCGATGATATCGGGCGCGGCGATCGGCTGTGCCGCGGGTGCGCCCTGATCCATCGTCCAGCGGTACGAACCGTCATCCTGCCGCTGCCATGCGGTCGTGAACCAGCCGGTCGAACCGTCGGCCCCCTGCCATGCGCCAAAGCTGACAGAAAGCGATCCGTCGCAGCTCGACCAGATTTCGTGCGGCTGCCAGCGGAGCGATTCGGCAGGGTCGGTCCGCCCTTTCAGCCATTGCTGCGCATTAACGACCTGCGGCACGAATATGATCGCGTCCTTCGTCGCATATTCGCGAAAAGCGCTCCATTGCCCCTTTTCGCGGGCGCGCTGGCCAAAGGCGATTTCCGCCGCGACGATCTGCCCCGGCTGCGCAATCGGTTGCAGCATGCGGCCATAGCGGTCGCCACCGGGACGCCCGCCCTGACTGCCGCAGGCGGCCAATGCGACAAGCACCGACAGGGCCAGCCCGCCGCGCAGCACGACAAACACCTTACGCAATCTTTTCGCGCCTTTTCGCAGCCTGCAGCGTGTTGTGCAGCAGGCAGGCAATGGTCATCGGCCCGACACCGCCGGGGACGGGCGTGACGGCAGAGGCAACCTCCATCGCGCTGGCAAAATCGACATCGCCGACCAGCTTCGTCTTGCCTTCCCCGGCAGCTACGCGGTTGATGCCGACGTCGATCACGGTCGCGCCGGGTTTCAGCCAGTCGCCCTTGACCATTTCGGGTCGGCCCACGGCGGCCACGACGATATCCGCGCCGCGCACCACCGCGGGCAAGTCCTGCGTGCGGCTATGCGCGATGGTCACGGTGCAGCTTTCGCGCAGCAGCAGCATCGCCATCGGCTTGCCCACGATGTTCGAACGGCCGATGATCACCGCGCTCTTGCCCGACAGATCGCCCAGCCTGTCTTTCAGCAGCATCAGGCAGCCCAGCGGCGTGCAGGCGACGAAGCCATCCTGTCCCGTGGCCAGACGGCCCGCGCTGCCGATGGTAAAGCCATCGACATCCTTGTCGGGGTCAATCGCCTCGATCACTTTCAGCTCGTCGATATGTTTGGGCAGGGGCAATTGCACCAGAATGCCGTCGACGGCGGGATCGGCATTGAGCCGGTCGATCAACGCCAGCAATTCCGCCTCTGCCGTGTCGGCGGGCAGGCGGTGTTCAAAGCTTTCCATGCCCGCCGCGACACATGCCTTGTGTTTTGACCGCACATAGACCGCGCTGGCGGGATCCTCGCCCACCAGCACCACGGCAAGGCCGGGTGCGCGACCGGCAGTGGCGCGGAACGCGTCCACGCCCGTCGCCACATCGGCCCGCAGACTGGCGGCGAATGCCTTGCCGTCGATGATCTCGGCCATAATTAGTAAACCGCCACCGAACGGGCTACCGCGCTTAAAATCATGATCAGCACGTTCAGCCCGACGATCAGCACCAGCGGAGAAAAATCGATCGCGCCGGTATTGGGCATGATCTTGCGGATCGGTCTGAGCATCGGCTCCAGCAGTGCGTTCAGCGCGGTGTAGATCGCAGAGACGAACTGGTTGTGCATGTTCACCACGTTGAACGCGATCAGCAGCGACAGCACGAATTGCACGATCACCAGAACGACGATGATATCGACCAGATAGCTGAGGATCTGGATGAGCAGGGCCAGGAAAACGGGAATGGCTTATGGTCCTTGGGCCGGAAGGTTGAGGGAACGCCTCGTCTAGCCGAGGGGAGCGGGCAAGGGCAAGCGGTGTGGCGTCGTCACCCGTCCCAGTCGATGCTGGCGATCCGCCAGCTCAACTGGTCCGCATCGGCGCCGGGCACGTCGTTCGCGCGGCGCAGGGTCATGGTGCCGGTCAGTTCGACGGCCAGATTATCGATCGATGTGCCATATAGCGCGACCGGCACGGTGTAATAAAGCGAACCGGCAGCGCCTTCCTGCTCGCCGTCCTGAATGGCGACGGTGATGCCGGTCAGATTGGCCCAGCGCGGCGCGGTGCCGCCGGTGCGCACTTCCTTGCGCCACGCGCGTCGGGCCGCGTCGGTATCGCCGGCCTCTACCGCGCCTTTCCAATATTCCAGCAGAGCGGCGGGATCGGTGCTTTCGGGACCGGGCAGGACCAGCGTGAACGGGACCGGCCCGGCCTGTGCGGCCGTCGGCGTCTGCTCCACCGGCGCTGGGTCCGGCTCGCCCGCCTCGCCGCAGCCTGCCAGCAGCAGGGCCAGTGCGGGAAGGGCGGGCAGAATGCGCATCAACGGCTCCGCACGATGGTGCCGGCACCGCGTTCGGTGAAAATCTCGATCAGCATGGCGTGCGGCACACGGCCATCCAGCACGACCGCGGCTTCGCAGCCCGCGTCCACCGCCTGCACGCAGGTTTCCAGCTTGGGAATCATGCCGCCGGTGATCGTGCCGTCATCGACCAGTTTCTGCACATCGTCGGGGAACAGGTCGGTCAGCAGCCCGCCCTGCTTGTCCAGAACGCCCGGCACATCGGTCAGCAAGAGCAGTCGCGCCGCCCCCAGTGCCGCCGCGACCGCGCCCGCCATGGTATCGGCGTTGATGTTATAGGTATGCCCCTCGGCATCCGCGCCGATGGGCGCGATCACGGGGATCAGCCCCGATGCGACGGATGTTTCGATGATACGCGTGTCGACATGTTCGGGTTCGCCCACAAAGCCCAGATCGACGGCTTCCTCGATCGCGCTGCCCTCTACCTTGCGGCTGCGGGTGACCTTGCGGGCGGTGACCATGCCGCCGTCCTTGCCCGAAATGCCGATGGCGCGCCCGCCCGCCTTGGAAATCCAGCCGACCAGTTCCTTGTTGATCGCGCCCGACAGGACCATCTCGGCCACTTCGGCAGTCTGCTTGTCGGTGACGCGCAGGCCATCGATAAAGCTCGATTCAACGCCCAGCTTTTTCAGCATCGCCCCGATCTGCGGCCCGCCGCCGTGGACGACGACCACATTGATGCCCACCGCGCCCAGCAGCACGACATCCTCGGCAAATTCGCGCGCGGCTTCGGGATCGCCCATGGCATGGCCGCCATATTTGATCACGAAAGTGCGACCGGCATATCGCTTCATGAACGGCAGGGCCGTCACAAGCGTTTTTGCCTTGGCGAGAAGCGCCTTGTCGTCGGGGTTCAGCGGGTTGACCATAGTGCGCCCGCCCTTTGCATGGGCGGGCGCCAGTTTCAATTGATTCGCGAACCAATCGAACCCTGCATCAGGGTTGCGGCGACTTATCCGTGCGCGCCGAACTCGTTCGCGATGGCCGTCGATATGCGCAGAACCAGTGCATAGGCCTGTTCGATGGGTTCGATGTAATCGCGGCGGATCGCCTCGTACCCCTGGTCGCCGCCGTCTGGATAATCGCTCGGTTCGTCGATCGCGTAATCGCCGATGCTGGGGAAATTGGTCGGGAAGGCCCGACGCAATTGCGCCAGCGCATCGTCGATCCGCAGGGTGAAGACCATCTCCATCACATCCTCTCGGCTGATGTCGTTGGAGCGGGAAAAGACCGGCACCTGCACGATTTTCAGGAACATGTGCTGCAACAGCGCCAGCCGCAGCGATTGCAGCAGACCGATGGAGCGGCGCTTGTCCTCGCGGTCGGGGATCGGCGTGCCCCATCCGTCGCGGCTGCCGGGGGTGGCGTCCAGCAGGCGGTGCAGATGCATGGCATCGACGCGCAGGCGGCTGGCAAGGCGGCGGAATACGCCCGCGCGGTCGTCCTTGGTCAGATATTCGGCAAGGGTCAGGCAGGCATCGGTCAGATGCTCCTCCGTCCCGCGATAGGGGCGGCTGGCCCAATAGGCCGAATTGAACAATTCGCCATAGGCCGCCACCGTCTTGATCGAGGCCAGCGCATCGGCACTGCGCAGCAGGCGCAGCATCTGTTTACCGCGCTCGCTTTCGGTCAGCAGGTTGGCGATTTCCTCGCGGTTGGTGTCGGCCGCCGTGCCGAAACCGGCAATCACGTTCACCGGATAGCCCAGCTGCTGCAAGATCGCATTATGCGGGATCGCGCGGATTTGCCGCAGGCTCATCTTGCGGTCGGCGGTCAGGTCCGACTGGCGGCGCGAACGGCGGCTGCCGGTATCGTTCAGCAGGCCAAGGCCGAATGCCGTGATCGCGCGGCTATAGGTATCGGACACCAGATGCATGTTCTGCACCCGCCGGATCGCGCGATAGAAATCGAGGCTGAGGTCGGTGCGGCGATAGAACATGTCGGTGGGCGCATCGGGGTCCGCCTCACGCGGGGGGTTGCTGGCGATCGACGCCAGCGTCGCCAGCGCCAGTTCGGGGGTACCGAACCAGAGATAGCCGTCCCCGCCCTGAAAGCTGACTTCGGGTTCGAGGCGGATGTCGCGCCGCGCGAAACGGCGGCGCGCCCATGGCGACAGCGGCCATTCCAGCCGGTCCTTCATCGACACGGGATGCGCGCCGCGGCCCATGCTCTCGCCATGGGTGTTGAAGATCAGCGCGGCGACATCGGTCAGCCCGTTCGCTTCCATCGCCTCGGCCAGACGGCCCTGCAGCCGTTCGATGGCCAGCGCGGCGGGGATCTGTCCGACAAAGCGGCCCGCATCGGAAAATCCGGTCTGGATCGCCACGCGCCCGCGCTTTTTCGCATAGTCGCGATAGGCTTCCTCGGCCAGCAGCGCGTCGAGGAAGCGGCCGCCATGTTCCAGCGCGGTTTCGGTCTCGAACAGGGGCGAAACGTCGATCTTGTCCTCTACCCCGAACAGCTTTGCGAAATAGAGCGCGGCCAGAACGGTTTGCGGCTGTTCGCATTCGGCGATCAGCATGCGGATCGGCGCATCGGCGTCGATGTGGCGCAAAATCTGCTGCATGGCGAGGAACTGGCGGATCGCCGTGCTGCTTTCGATGGCGAGCGCGGCGAAATTCGCGTCGAGCGGCTGGATCGCCTCCAGCCCCGAACGGATCGCGTTCAGCGCGGCCTGGCTGGTGATGTCGAGCTTGGATTCGGGGTCGACACGGCGGCGGATCGCGTTCTGCAACTGGCTGGAATTGACGCGGAAATGCACCCAGCCCATGCCGAGGCCATCGGCGCGCATGGCAGCGGCGGCGGTCAGCAATTCGATGGCCGTATCGGCGTCGCCCTCTGCTCCGGCGCGTTTTTCCAGCTCGGCCACGATGGGGGCAAGGCTGGTCATCCTGTCGGGATTATTCGCCGTCAGCGAATTGGCGGCATGCGACAGGGCGGCGGGGTCCGACATGTCCTTGCCGAACAATGCGGCCATGCGGCTGGCCAGCTCGCCCGCATTGACCAGCTTTGCCGACAGGTCGGGCGCGATTCCCGCAAGGCTGGCGGCATAGCTGGCCAGACGCTCCGACTTTTCGGCAAGGCGATAGCGGATCGACGTGTTCCAGCCGATATCGGTGCGGCCGTCCATGTCGTAACCGACCCATGTGGCGAAACGCACGGGCGTGGGGCGCAGGCTTTTCCAGTCGGCAGGGAAGTTGTCCTTCGCCGATTGATAGATCGCGCGCACCGCACGGTCGCGCGCGGCCTGTGCGCGGCTGATCGCCTCCATCGCGGCGTCATGTTCCGAATCCAGCGTGATCTGCGTGCGTTCATGCGGCGCGACGCATGCCGAATCGCTGGTCACATCGCCGCTGCTGGCGGCGGCGGCCACGGCCTTGGACTGGACGGGCGTCAGCAAAAAGGTCGGGTGCGCGGTGAACACGACATGGATCATCGGATCGGCCCAGCGCCGGGCATAGGCGTCGAAATCCTCTCCCTCGCGCACGGCGAAGGGGGCAAGATTCCGGTCCGCCGCGATCGGCATCAGCATCCGGTCCAGCTTTTGCGCGCGGGCCTTCAACCCTTCGCATTCCAGCGCGCTGACCAGACCGTCGATGTCCTGCAGCGATTTTCGCCCCGCCTCCAGATCGCGCGAGAGTTCCAGCCCGAGCTGGAACACCGGATTGTAAATCGGCGTATCCCGCGTGTGGCGGTGAAGGACTTGCAGCCTTTCGTTGAGCTCTTCGATCTGGGGCGTCATGGCGTTCTCCGGAGCGAGGGTTGGGGAGGGTTTCTGGATTTCAGCGCGGAAGCGCTGCGGCTTCGCGGGCAAGCGCTTCGATCCGTGCCTTGTCGACCGGACCGCCTGCGGGCATCGCATCGCCCGGCGCGACCCAGCTGCCGCCGACGCACAGGATCGACGGATGGGCAAGGTAATCGGGCGCATTCTTCACCGACACGCCGCCGGTGGGGCAAAAGCGTGCTTCGTGGAACGGGGCAGCCAAGGCTTTCAGCGCTGGCAGGCCGCCATTGGCTTCGGCAGGGAAGAATTTGAAATGCGACAGGCCAAGATCCATGCCGCGCATGATATCGGCGCTGGTCGCGATGCCCGGCAGAAAGGCGATGTCACTGGCAATCGCCGCCTTGCCCAGATTTTCGGTCAGACCCGGCGAGACGACGAATTTCGCGCCGGCCTTGGCCACCGCATCCAGCTGTTCGGGGTTCAGAACCGTTCCCGCACCGACGATAGCGCCCGGAACCTTGGCCATTTCACGGATCGCGTCCAGCGCGCACGGGGTGCGCAGCGTGACTTCGAGGCAGGGCAGGCCGCCCGCGACCAACGCCTCGGCCAAAGGGACGGCCTGTTCGATTTCCTGCACCACCAGCACGGGTATAACGGGGGCAGCTTCCATGAACTCGCGGATATTCGCCATGTATGGTCCTACTCTAGAAAACGGGAATGCGTGTGTGCCGGGATATCGCGCCGACTGAAATTACGGGCCGGCCAATAACAGTATAATACCAAAGTTACAGGCCAAAATTGCAGTCCAGTTACAGGCCGGCCAGCGCCAGCATGGCCGATCCGCCTTTTTCCGCCTCGTCCGCGCCAAGCCGCATCATCGCGAACAATTCGCGTCCGACGCCAAGGGTAGGCGGCGGCGGGGTGGCCGGTTCGCGCGCGGACAGATCGGCACTGGTCGAAAGCGTGCCGTTCACCGCGTCGACGCGCACGATGTCGCCATCGCGCAGAAAAGCGATCGGTCCGGGCTGCTCGCTGCCATGGGTCAGCGCCTCGGGTGTGCAATGGATCGCGGCGGGAACCTTGCCCGATGCGCCCGACATGCGGCCGTCGGTGACCAGCGCCACCTTGAACCCGCGATCCTGCAACACGCCCAGCGGCGGCGTCAGCTTGTGCAATTCGGGCATGCCATTGGCGCGCGGTCCCTGAAACCGGACGACAACGACGACATCCTTGTCCAGCTCGCCCGCCTTGAACGCCTCGGCCACTTCGCTTTGGGTTGTAAAAACGCGGCATGGGGCTTCGACGACCCAGCGCTCTTCGTCCACAGCACTTGTCTTGATCGTGGCGCGGCCCAGATTGCCGGTCAGCAGGCGCAGGCCGCCATCGGCCTTGAACGGGGTGGCAGGCGGCCGCAGCATGGTGTCGTCACCGCTCTCGGGCGGCAGTTCGCGCCACGCCAGCCTGTCGTCCACCAGCACGGGCTCTTCGGCATAGGCGCGCAGCGATTGACCACCGACGGTAGTGATATCTTCGTGCGCAAGGCCCGCATCCAGCAATTCGCGGATGACATAGCCCATGCCGCCTGCCGCGTGGAACGCGTTCACATCGCCCGCGCCATTGGGATAGACCCGCGCGATCAGCGGGACGACTTGCGATAATTCGTCGATGTCCTGCCAGTCGATGATAATGCCCGCGCAGCGCGCGATGGCAGGCAGGTGGATGACATGATTGGTCGACCCGCCGGTCGCCAGCAGTCCCGCCACCGCGTTCACGATGGCTTTTTCGTCGACGCATCTGGCCAGCGGGCGCGGGTCTTCGCCTTTCAGCGAAATCTTGGCCAGCTGGTGCGTGGCCGCGCGGGTCAGCTGCGTGCGCAGCGGTGTGTTGGGCGGGATGAAGGCGGCGCCGGGCATGTGCAGGCCCATCATCTCCATCATCATCTGGTTGGAATTGGCCGTGCCGTAAAAGGTGCAGGTTCCCGGCGCGTGATAGCTGGCGCTTTCGCTGGCCAGCAATTCCTCGCGCCCGACCTTGCCTTCGGCGTAAAGCTGGCGGGTCTGCTGCTTCTGCTTGTTCGAAATGCCGGTGGGCATCGGGCCCGACGGGATCAGAATGCACGGCAGATGGCCGAACCGCAGCGCGCCCATCAGCAGGCCCGGCACGATCTTGTCGCAAATGCCCAGCAGCGCCATGCCGTCATAGGTTTCGTGCGACAGCGCAACGGCCGTCGCGAGGGCGATGGAATCGCGGCTGAACAGCGACAATTCCATGCCATCCTGCCCTTGCGTGACCCCGTCGCACATCGCCGGCGTGCCGCCCGCGACCTGCGCGGTCGCGCCGACTTCGCGGGCGTACAGCTTCATCGCCTCGGGGTATCGGCCATAGGGCTGATGCGCCGAAAGCATGTCGTTATAGGCGGTGACGATCGCCAGATTGGGCGAGACCCCGCTGCCGATCGCGCCCTTGTCGTTCCCGCTGGCCGCGAATGCGTGGGCAAGGTTCGAACAGGCCAGCTGCGTGCGGTTGGGCTGTCGCTGCGCCTCGCGCTCCATCAGTTCAAGATAACGGCCGCGCGTGTCGCGGCTGTTGTCGATGATGCGCTGCGTTACGCGGGCGAACTGGTCGTTAAGTTTGGGCATGGCGCCTTCCCCGGGATTTCAATCGTTTCGCGAACGCCGAAATCGCAAAGGACTCGGCTGTCCGCCTATATTGCATTGCAGCATATCAGGTCTGTGACCTTCATGCAGATTTTCGCGTCCGGGCGGGAAGGGCGCAACTTCCAGCCGTCTTGATTTCGGGCGTTAGCCCATCTGCCTCTGATCCGTCTGCCGGTCACCCTTCATGCCAGGTTACTCCGTCGCGTTCTGTCAGGCCGATGGCCGCGGTCGGGCCCCAGCTTCCGGCGGTATAGGCCTTGGGCCTGGTATCGTTCGCGGTCCAGCTGGCGCGGATGCCGTCGATCCATTCCCATTGCGCCTCCACCTCGTCGCGGCGGACGAACAGGGTCTGGTCGCCTTCCACCAGATCGAGGAGCAACCGTTCATAGGCGATCCGGCGTTGCGGACCCGAAAAAGCCTCGGGCATCGCAATGTCGAGCGGGGTCGCGCGCAGGCGGATACCCTCGCGGTCCAGACCGGGGACCTTGCTCATCAGCGACAGGCGGATATTTTCGCGCGGCTGGATGCCGATGACCAGCTGGTTGGGGACCGTTTTCGCCCCGCGGCTTTCGAATATCGAATAAGGGATGCAGCGGAACTGGACCACGATCTCGGTCATGCGGACCGGCAGGCGCTTGCCGGTGCGCAGATAGAACGGCACGCCTTTCCAGCGCCAGTTGTCGACATGCGCCTTGATGGCGACGAATGTCTCGGTATCCGAATCCCTGCCCAGCTCGTCATCGTAACCCGGCACGGCCTCGCCCTTGATCGCGCCGGCGCGGTACTGGCCGGTGACCGTCTCGCCCGCGACGGCGGGGCGCAGCGCGCGCAGCACCTTGACCTTTTCATCGCGGATCGCCGTGGCGTCGAAACTGGTCGGCGGTTCCATCGCCACCAGAGCCAGCAATTGCAGCATATGGTTCTGCACCATATCGCGCAGCGCGCCGCTGGTGTCGTAATAGCCGACCCGCGATTCCAGCCCGACCGTTTCGGCGACACTGATCTGCACATGGTCGATATGCGCCGCGTTCCACAGCGGTTCGAACATGATATTGGCAAAACGCAGCGCCATCAGGTTCTGGACCGTTTCCTTGCCCAGATAATGGTCGATGCGGAAAATCCGGTCTTCGGGAAAGGCCGATGCAACCGCGTCATTGATCTCGCAGCTGCTGCCCAGATCGGTGCCGAGCGGCTTTTCAAGGCCGATGCGTACATTGCCCGTCGCCATGCCATTGGCGGCCAGCCCCTTGATCGTCGGTTCGAACAGGAAGGGCGCGGTCGACAGAAAGATCGACAAACCCTCGTTCTCGCCGCTGCCGATCGGCCCCACCTTTTTCGCCAGCGCATCGAACCCCTCCGGCGTAGAGGCGTCGAGGTCCTGATAGCTCAGGCAGGCCAGAAACGGCTCGATATCCAGCTCGCGCCCCTCGGGCAGGAATTTTTCCAGCGCGGCGCGGGCAAAGGCGCGGAATTCCTCGTCCGAATGCTCGCTGCGCGCGGTGCAGATGATCTGCATGTTTTCGGGCAGCAGCTTTTCCGAATGCAGCGCGCATAAAGACGGCAGCAACATGCGCTGCGACAGATCGCCGGTCGCGCCGAACAGAAGAAGCTTGTTCGCGGTGAATTGCATGGCGGACAGGCTCCTGCGGGGCGGCGGCGGGATCGGATGGCGGTGCGGAGGCACTTTTCGCGGGAATAGTCGCGGGGCGGATAGTGTCAACTCTCGATCATCGCTTGCGAATGCGGATTCGGGAAATGATCTTGCGTCAAATGCACGTCACGCTGATCTCTTTGGCCAATAGCGCGGCCATGCCATAGGAAGTGAGGAAGCTGACATCGGCGGCATCGCGGCCAAGGCCGATCTTCACGATGTCGGCAGGCCCTGCCATGCCGGTCGCATCGACCAGATGCCAGCTGCCGATACCTTCGTCCTCGCCATCGGGATCGGCCAGAAACACCTCGGCCACGGCGTGGAAATCCTGTGGCTGAACGTCGGGCGCATAGCACGAGACAAAGCGCGCCGGGATGGCCGATGCGCGGGCAAGCGATACCACGACATGCGCGAAATCGCGGCATACGCCGCGCCGTTCGACAAAGCTGACGATGGCAGTGGTGGTCGCATCGCTGGTGCCCGGCGCATAGGCGAAATGCCCCGCGACCCATTGGCGGATCGCCTCTATTCGTGCGCCGCCCGCGGTTCCGGCAAATTCCGCCTCGACAAAGGGCTGGAACCGGTCGGCGGGGCAAAAGCGGGAATCGAACAGATAGGGCACCGTTTCGCCCGGCAGGCGATGCGGCGGCAGCGCGTTCAGCGTTTCGATCTGCGCCAGATGCCGGTCGATCTGCGCGGTGATCGCATAGTCGGCAGTGAAATCGCCCTGACAGCGCAGCCAGATGCGTTCCCCCACCATATCCTCACCCGGAACGCGCGCCATATGCTCGCTCGCTCCGATGGTCAGGCCGGGGCCCGACAGGATCTGTTCGGGGATGGCGGCAGCCTCCATCTGCAGCAGGAAATCGGTCGGCTGGTCGAAGCGAAAGGCGATATGGGCTTCGATGGCGATGTTCATGGGGGCGCGGGTCTTTCGCTTGCGTTGATCCTGCCGCCCCAACGCGCCACCGCCCCGCCGTTTCCGGTTTTTCGAAGAATCGGGCAAAAAGATCGGGGCGGAGCGACCGTGGCCTATTCTCCCAGCAGATGCAGCACCACCTCGCGCCGGTGCGGGCGGGCGCGGTGTTCGGCCAGATAGATCCCCTGCCATGTCCCCAGTGCCAGCGCGCCGTTCACCACGGGGACCGACAGGCTGACGCCGGTCAGCAATGATTTCAGATGGGCAGGCATGTCGTCGGGCCCTTCGTCATCATGCAGCCAGCCGCCATCTTCGGGCGCGATCTGGTCGAGCCAGTCCAGAATATCGCCCCGCACCTCGCGCGCGGCATTTTCCTGAATCAGCAGAGAGGCCGAAGTATGGCGACAGAACAGCGTCAGCAAACCCGTGCCGATGCCCTGATCGCCAACCCAGTTTTCCACGTCGCGCGTGAATTCGATCAATGCGCGGCCGGGTGTCGATATTGCAAGCGTGCTTGCGGATTGTTTCACGAATGTTTCTCCAACGTTCATCGCCATCTGCTATCTGTCATGATGTCCGGCACGGGGCACCACAGGAAATCTTGAAATTTCAGAGCTTGGCGAGTGTTGCTGAAATGTGCATTACAGTGGCAATTCGGGAAATTTCGTCACTGAAACTTCATTTTAGCTGTCGCCACACTAGCTTATCGCGGTAAAGGCAAAACGATGGATGGCACGATTTACGATAGCAGGAGCCTTGCACGGCTCGCCTTCGACGGGAGTGCAGAGGATCTGCGCGGTCCCGTGAACGCGCCTGCCTATGTCGATCGTGTAGGTCGTGCGCCGGTCGATGCATCGCGCATCGCGGTGATCTGCAATCCGCGCAGCCACGGGGTCAAGACCAAGGGTCTGGACGTTCCGCCGGGCGTCGATGTGCTGTCGCCCCGCACCCGCGCCGATCTGCGCAAGACGCTGAACGAATTCAAAACGCGCGGCGTCGAACTGATCATCGTCGCGGGCGGCGATGGCACCGTGCGCGATGTGCTGACCTGTGGCGGACCCTTGTGGCAGGAACAGGCTCCCGCCATTGCGGTGTTGCCCAAGGGCAAGACCAATGCGCTGGCCATCGATCTTGGCGTGGACCCCGAAGCGAGTGTCGCCGATGTGATCGACGCCTGGCATGCGGGCCGTTTCACCATGCGCCCTGCGATAGAGATCAGCCGTCCCGACGAAACGGGCGCCCCCGTGCGCGGTTTCCTGTTCGGCGCGGGCATTTTCGTCAGCGCCACCGATCTGGCGCAGACCACGCATCGTTTTGGCGCGTTCAACAATGTCGCCGTGGCGCTGTCGATGCTGGGTTCGATTGCCAATGTCGCTTTCGGTTTCGGCGGCTCCGGCTGGCGCGAGGGGAAGCGGATCGGCATTTCCGCGCCCGGCACGCCCGATTCCAAGCCCGGCATGGATGTCGTCGGCACGCGCAACCGGCTGATCATGCTGGTATCGACGATGCACCGCCTGCCCTTGGGTGTGCGCCCCTTCGGGCGTGAACGCGGCGGCATGAAGCTGCTGGCGACCGAAACGCCGATCCCGCATTTCCTTGTCAATTTCTGGCGCACGATCCGCGGCGGCGACGATGCGAAACTGGCCAGGGCGGGTATTCACCGGCTCGACGCCAGGGAACTGGATATTGATGTCGAGGACGGCTTCGTTCTGGATGGCGAAGTGTTCCCCGGTGGCCGATATATCCTGCGCGAGGGTGCGCCGATCGCCTTCGTCACGCCGTGACGACCGCCCCTGACGGCGCGGCGCTGCACGACCGCGTCACACATGCGCTGGCCGCGCCGGTCCGCGACGAAATCCGCGATTTCGCAAGAGCATTGGGCGAGGCGCATGATGCGCGCGCGGTGATCTTCTACGGCTCCAACCTGCGCAGCGGATCGCTGGACGGTGTGCTCGATTTCTATGTACTGACCGACGGGCCGCGCGAAAAAGGCCTGTGGCCGCGCGTCGCCTATCACGAGCGGTCCGATAACGGCACCATCCTGCGCGCCAAGGTGGCGGTGATGCGCCTGTCGACGTTCCGTCATGCGGCGGAAGGGCGCCATGCCGACACCACCATCTGGGCCCGTTTCGTGCAGCCCTGCGCGCTTGCATGGACCGGCGACCCGCAGGCCGCGCCCGAAGTGACTGCCGCCATCGAAGCCGCCAGCATGACCGCCGCGCGCTTCGCCGCCGCGCTGGGCGGTCCGCAGGGGACCGAGCGGGAGTTCTGGCAGGCCTTGTTCCGCGCTACCTATCGCGCCGAGCTGCGGGTGGAAAAAGCGGGTCGCGAACAGCAGATTCTGGATTTCGGCGCAGACCATTTCGGCGGGTTGCTGACCGCCGCGTGGCAGGCCGCCGGTATCGCGTTCGACGCCGACGGCGATGTGCTTCGCCCGCATCTCTTGCCGCAAGAGCGCAAGGCCCTGCTCGACCGCTGGGAACGGCGGCGGCGGATGGGCAAGCCGTTGAACGTGGTGCGCCTGCTGCGCGCGGGCACCACGTTCGAGGGCGGCGCCCGCTATCTGGCGTGGAAGATCGAACGGCACAGCGGCGTCGTCGTGCCGCTGACACCGTTTCGGGAACGGCATCCGATCCTGATGTCGCCCGTGCTGGTGGCGGGATACTGGCAGGCACGGCGCAGGAAACGCGCCGCGCTGTCATCCGGCGATTAATCTTCCTTGTCGTCGGGCTTCGTATATGGGACGAATTCGCCCAGGAAGATGATCCCGCTCATGAAACCGGTCTGGTCGCGCATCTGCACCGTATCGATGTCGCAAAGCTGGCCGATGCTGGTGCGGGTGACCAGAATATCGTTGCTGCGCAGATTATTGGCGCCGTTTTCGGGCCGGTTCACGTAAAGCGTGCTGCCGATCTTATAGACGATGGCCGTCTTGTCATAGATCGTCGTGCTGGTGATCCGGCTCATCTGGATGCATTTCTCGGGCGTTCCGGCAACGCGCCCTTCCAGTGCCTTGGCAAGGCGCTGTTCGCCCTTGCTGAGTTCGGCGGGTTTTTCGTCATCCTGCGCGGCCTGCGCGACAATCGGGGCGAGGGCGACCAAGGGCGCCAGCGCGCCCAGTGCAAGTGCGGATAAAGCAGTCTTCGTCTTCATATCCATTCTCCTCACCGACGGGTTAAGTCGTTTCGTCTGAACTTCTACTGACTAGACGGAGTCGATGCTACCAGGCATTACCCGCATCGACTGCCGCTTTTTCCTGAGGGGTGGAGCGGCGGCCCAGGACCGCGTTGCGATGGGGGAACCGGCCAAAGCGCGCGACCATGCGATGGTGCGATCGGGCAAAGGACAGCAGAAAGCTGCTGCCCATCGCGGCGAATTCCCGCAACGAGCGGCGTTGATCGGCAATCCGTTCGCTATGCATCAGCGGCATGGCGAGAAACTGACGAGCGGCCAGCGGCAAGCCTTTGTCCCACCCGCGATCCAGCGCGCCCCTCGCAATGGCCAGCGCCAGCCGATCGCTGGCAAAGCTGCGCGGATCGTCGCGGAACAGATTGCGGGGCAACTGGTCGAACAGCAGCACGGCGGCGCGCGCGGTTTGCGGATCGGTCAGGAATTCCTGCGCGGGGCGGCGGTGCAATGCCCGCCATTCGCGCGCGAAGCGGTGTTTCAGCAGGCGGTCGATGTGCGGCCCGCCGCGAAACCAGTCCTCCGGCCCCAGTACATGGAACCAGACATGCAGGATTTCCGCCGCCCACGGGCGCGCGGCAAGCATCAACCCGTGCCGCCTACCGTCAGTCCCTCGATCAACAGGCTGGGCTGCCCCACGCCCGCGGGCACGCTTTGCCCTGCCTTGCCGCAGGTGCCGATGCCCTCGTCCAAGGCCATGTCATTGCCGATGCCGACCACCTTGGTCAGCGCGGTCGGCCCGTCGCCGATCAGGGTTGCGCCCTTGATCGGGGCGGTGACCTTGCCGTTCTCGACCTTATAGGCCTCTGTGCAACTGAACACGAATTTGCCCGACACGATGTCGACCTGTCCGCCGCCAAAGCTGGTGGCATAGATGCCGTCCTTCATCCGGCTCATCAGTTCGGCCGGATCGTCATTGCCGCTGCGCATGAAAGTGTTGGTCATGCGCGGCATCGGCGCATGGGCATAGGACTGGCGGCGGCCATTGCCGGTCGGTTCCACCCCCATCAGCCGTGCGTTCAGCCGGTCGTGGATATAGCCCTTCAGGATGCCATCCTCGATCAGCACGTTTTCGCGTGTGGGCGTACCCTCGTCGTCGATGCTGAGCGATCCGCGCCGGTTCAGCAGCGTGCCGTCGTCCACCACGGTGACGCCGGGGGCGGCGACACGCTGACCGATGCGGCCCGAAAAGGCACTGGTACCCTTGCGGTTGAAATCGCCTTCCAGCCCGTGGCCGACCGCTTCGTGCAGCAGCACGCCGCACCAGCCAGGGCCCAGCAGCACGGGGCACACGCCGGCAGGGGCGGGCACGCTTTCCAGATTGGTCAGCGCCTGCCGCAAAGCCTCGTCAATCGCGCGGTTCCAGCTCGCCTCGTCCATGACGTCATCATACAGCTGGCGTCCGCCCATGCCGAACGAGCCGCTTTCGCGCCGTCCGTTCGCTTCTGCCACGATGGCGACGTTCAGGCGGACCAGCGGGCGCACATCGGTGGCGACAAAGCCGTCGGGGCGCACGATTTCGACCACCGACCACGATCCAGCGAGCGAGGCGGTAACCTGCTTGACGCGCGGATCGCGGGCGCGGGCCGCCGCGTCGATCTTTTCAAGCAATGCGACCTTCCTGGCGAAATCTACGCCGTCGAGCGGGCTGGCATCGGTGTAGAGATGGCGATTGGTCGCCAACGGCGGCGCAGCCAGCGGGCTCTTCGTGGTGTCGAGCAGCGACAGAGTTTGGCCCGCGCGCCGGATCGCGGCGGCCGAAATCTCGTTCGCATGGGCAAAGCCGGTCGTCTCACCCGAAACGCCGCGCAGGCCAAACCCCGCTTCGCGCGAGTAATCGGCCGTGCGCAGGCGACCGTCGTCGAAGGAAAAGCTCTCGCTCGCCGTGAATTGCAGGAACAATTCGCCATCGTCGCAGCGCGACAGCGTCTCTCGCGCCAAGGCCTGCGCGGTATCGGGATCAAGCTGTTCGGGGCGATAGAGAAGCGAGCGGGGATCGGCGGGAATGGTCATCCGGCCAATATAGGCAGCGCTTGCCCGTTTGGACAGCGCCGCGTTATCGCACGATCAGATCCGCTGTTCCTGTGCCGCACCGACCGAGGGATCGACGCCCGTCACGTCGTGCGCGGGGCCGCCCGCCAGCACGAAGCGGCGGTCGCAATAGCCGCAGTCGACATAGCCCTTTTCGTCGATTTCCAGAAACACGCGCGGATGGCCCAGCGCCGAGGGGCGATAGCCGCTGCCGGCGCGAATATCGCTGGCGCCGTCGCATTGGACACGAGTGGTTTCGGTAAGGACGATTTCGGGCGTGTCGGTCATGGCATTGCCGATTATCAGCGGGCTTCGCGGATTTCCAGATCAAAACGTGCGCTCTTTGTGCCGCTTCGCCCTTTACGCGCGCACATGCGTGCCCCACATGACCGGGCATGAACCCGCTTGCCCAATCCGCCATCTCGATCCGCAACCTGTCCAAGACCTATGCCCCCACGGGCAAGGGAACGGCGCCCAAGCAGGCGTTGAGCGATGTCAGCTTCGATGTTCCGCGCGGGATGATCTATGGCCTTCTGGGTCCCAATGGCGCGGGCAAATCGACGCTGATCAATATTCTTGCCGGTCTCGTCTCCAAGACCGAGGGCGAGGTTTCGATCTGGGGCTTCGACATCGACAAGGACCGGCGCAACGCCAAGGCCAGCATCGGCATCGTGCCACAGGAAATCGTGTTCGATCCGTTCTTTTCGCCGATCGAGGTGCTGGACGTGATGGCAGGCTATTACGGCGTGCCCAAGACCAGGCGCCGCAGCGAGGAATTGCTGAAGGCCGTGCGGCTTGAGGACAAGGCCCATGCCTATGCGCGTTCGCTGTCGGGGGGCATGAAGCGCCGCCTGCTGGTGGCCAAGGCGATGGTCCATTCGCCGCCGATCCTGGTGCTGGACGAGCCGACGGCGGGCGTCGATGTCGATCTGCGCCGCCAGCTGTGGGAACTGGTCGTCGATCTGAACAAGCAAGGCGTGACAGTGGTGCTGACCACGCACTATCTGGAAGAAGCCGAAGAGCTGTGCGACCGCATCGCCATCATCAATCATGGCAGGCTGATCGCGGACAAGCCGACGCGCGAACTGGTCGGCATGGCGCGCGAAAAGGTCGTGGAAGTGACGCTGGACCGCGCCATTGGCGCGCCGCTGACGCATCCGGCGTTTCTGAAATCCGAATTGACGGACGAAAACACCATGGCGATCACATTCGACAAGGATCGCCTGACTGCGGGCGAGGTGCTGTCGCTGGTTCAGCAACAGGGCTGCGCCATCGTGGACGTGACGACGCGCGAACCCGATCTGGAAGATGTTTTCGTTCAGCTGACCCGCGACCAGCTGGCCGATCAGCCCGCCTGATTTTTCAGAACATTGGCGTTGAACATCTGCTCCAGCTGCTCTGAAATGCGGGCAGGGCGCAGGCTTTGCGCGTCGACGCAGCACCAGCTGCTCTCGATCTCGGCCAGGATTTCGGCACCCTTGTCGATCGTGCGCTCGATGATCGTGCGGTAATAGGCGCGCGCGCCGCGAACCTTTTCCAGCACCGTATGGGCAACGACATCGTCCCCCAGAAAGGCGGGTCTGCGATAGGTAATCTCGTGCTTCAGCGCGACCCACAGGCGGCTGCTGACCGCTTCCTCTGGCGCATGGGCGCGCCAGTGCGACAGCACCACATCCTGCACCCAGCCCAGATAGCGCGAATTGTTCACATGCCCCATAAAGTCGATGTCCGATGGATCGACGGTGATCGGCATGGAGAATGGGTTTGCTGACATGAGTGTAAATTACAGCCTTTTCCCGATTCGCGAAAGGCGGGATTGCCCCGATTTCGGCACGGGATGCCCCCGATGAACCCCTATTCGTGCCGCAGCGCGTCGATCGGGTTCAGATTTGCCGCCCGGCGAGCCGGAAAATAGCCGAACACGATACCGATCGCGCCCGAAATCAGGAAAGCGGCGATATTGATGCCAAGGTCGAAGACCCATGGCAGTTCCATCAGCGGGATCAGGAAGAATACCAGCAGCTGCGCCAGCGCCAGCCCCAATATGCCGCCGATGCACGACAGCACCACCGCCTCTACCAGAAACTGCATCAGAACCTCGCTCGCCACCGCGCCGATGGCGAGGCGGATGCCGATTTCGCGCGTGCGTTCGGTAACCGATACCAGCATGATGTTCATGATGCCGATGCCCCCCACCACAAGGCTGATCGCGGCGATGGCGGCGACGATGGCCGTCAGCATGCCGGTGGTTTCCTGCAGGGTGTCGGAAATCTGCTTGGTATCGAAGATATTGAAATCGTCGTCCTCACCGTCCTCCAGATAGCGCCTGTCGCGCAATATGCGGGTAAGCGAGGCCTTGACCTGTTCGTTGTCGTAATTGTCGTCGATGCCGATGACGATGGTGCGGATGTCGGTCGTGCCAAGGAAGCGGCGCTGCACCGTCTTGACCGGCATGATCACCACATCGTCCTGATCCGAACCGAAGCCGCCGCCCTGTCCGCGCGCCGACAACAGGCCGATCACATCGCAGCTGACATCGCCCACGCGGAACCGCTTGCCCAGCGGGTCGACGCCGCGGAACAGCTTCTCGCTCAGGGTCGAACCGACAAGGCACACGGCCTTGCCCGCGGCCTGTTCCTCTTCGCTGAACAGGCGGCCTGCATCCAGCGGCCATGGCTGGATCTGGAAATAATCATTGGTCGTGCCGCTGATCGTGGTGGACCAGTTCGCCCCTTCGTAAATGGCCGTGGCGCTGGACGATGCCTGCGGGGCGACCGCCTTGACCCCGCCCAGTTGCTGGCGGATCGCGATAATGTCGCCATTGTCGAACTGGCGCGGCGTGGCCCCGCCGCCGCCGCGCCCGAAACCGCTGCCCGGCGTTACCTGCAATACGTTGGAGCCCAGCGCCGAAATCTGTTCGGCCACGCCTACCGATGTCGCGCGGCCCAAAGTGACCATGGTGACAACGGCAGCGACGCCGATCACGATGCCCAGCATGGTCAGCAGCGACCGCATCGCGTGGCGCCGTATCGACCGCAGCGACAGATAGACGGTGGTCCCCAGCATCAGGCAGCCCCTCCGGCATGCGCCTGCCCCGGGCCGCCCGCCCCGCTGGCGGCCCCGTTTCCGGCCAGATCGCGGTCGATCAGCCCGTCGCGGAAATGCACGATGCGCTTGGCGAAATCGGCCATCTCCGGCTCGTGCGTGACCATCATCACGGTGATGCCGTCGCGGTTCAGCTCGGCCAGAAGCTCCATGATCTCGACCGATCTCTGGCTGTCGAGATTGCCGGTCGGCTCGTCCGCCAACAGCACTTGCGGATTGGTCACGATGGCGCGGGCGATGGCAACGCGCTGCTGCTGACCGCCTGACAATTCGCCCGGCGTATGGCCCGCCCACGGGCCCAGCCCCACCTTGTCCAGCGCAGCCATCGCACTCTCGCGCCGCTCGCGCCGGTTGTCGCCGCGATAGAGCAGGGGCAGTTCGACATTTTCCAGCGCGGTAGTGCGGGGCAGCAGGTTAAAGCCCTGAAACACGAACCCCAGATAGCGCCGCCGGAGCAAGGCGCGCTGGTCGCGGTCAAGCTCTTCCACATGATGCCCGCGGAACAGATATTGCCCCGCTGTCGGCACGTCGAGGCAGCCCAGAATATTCATCATGGTCGACTTGCCCGAACCCGACGGGCCCATGATGGCCACGAAGTCCCCCTCGGCCACGTCGAAATCCACGCCCTTCAACGCGCGGAACGCGGTTTCCCCCGTGCCGAACACCTTGGTTATCCCGCGCAGGGATATCAGCATGGAAGGGGCGGACGCGTTCATGCCAGCGGCCTATTCGGCGCCTTCGCCCGCGCTGTCGGATTGCTTGCCGGTGATGATTTTCATCCCTTCCTTCAGCTCTCCCGACACGACCGAAGTCATCAATCCGTTGCTGTCGCCCAGCACCACCTGCACCGGCTGCGGCTGCCCGTCATCGCCCAGTACATAGATCAGCTGGCGTGCGCCGCGCCCGATGGTGGCCGTCTTGTCGGCATTGTCGCGGCGGGGCGGGCCGATCTGGATGCCGCCCGCGTCCTCGCCGCCCGCATCGGGCCGGAACGACAGGGCCGCATTGGGGATCATCAACACATCGGTCAGATCCGAGGTGACGATATCCGCCGTCGCGGTCATGCCGGGGCGCAGTTTCAGATCGGGATTGGCGACCGACAGATCGGCGGCATAGGATACCACCTGCCCCGTCGTGCTGGTCGATGCGCTGCTGGTGCCCGACGAGCTGGCGGCCGATGCAGTCAGGTTCGATCCGATTTCCACCCGCGTGATCGTGGCGGGAAACGCCTCTCCCGGAAAGGCATCGACGGTGAAGCTGGCCTTCTGGCCGCGCTGCACCGTGCCGACATCGGCTTCGTCGATGGCGACTTCCAGCTTCATTTCGGACAGGTCCTCGGCAATCACGAATAGGGTCGGCGTGCTGAACGATGCGGCGACCGTCTGGCCGGGGTCCACCTGCCGCGCCAGCACCACGCCCGCGACGGGGGACCGGATGATCGCGCGTTCACGCTGCGTGCGGCTTTGCGCCAGCGTCGCTTCGGATGCGACGACATTGGCCTGCGCCACGCCCAGCGCGGCCTCTGCCCGTTCCAGATCGGCCTTGCCGGTCTGCAATTCGGTCAGCGACGGCACCTTGCCGCCCGACAGCTTGCGCACCTCTTCCAGCCTTGCATATTGCGCCTTGGCCTGTGCCAGCGTTGCCCGGGCCTGTTCGACCTGCGCGCGATTGGCCGACAGCTGCGCCTCGCCCTGACGGATCTGGTCCTCGATCTGCTCGGGATCGATCTCGGCCAGCGCCTGTCCCACCGTCACGCGGTCGTTCACATCGACGAGCACGCGGGTGACAAGGCCCGATAATTGCGAACCCACCGTGACCTGATTGGTCGGCGCGAGCTTGCCCGTGGCCGACACGCTGGTGACCAGCTGACCGCGCTTTGCCTCGCTCGTCACATAGCCGGTTGCTTCCTCTCCGCCGAAACAGCGCGAAAGCAAAAGCAGCAGCAGAACGACGCCTGCCGCGATCAGCCAGAATTTGGGGCGGCGATACCAGACGGGCTTTGCCTTTTCGCCAAGGAAGTCTTCGACGGATTCATCGGCCATGGTCAATCCTGCCCTTCGTCGGCTGCGCCATAGAGCGGCGGCATATTGTCGGGGTCGCTGTAATCGCCGGCGGGGTCCCATCCGCCGCCCAGCGCATCGAACAGGGCGATCAGCGCATTGGCACGGTCGGCATGGGCCTGCACCAACCCGTTGCGGGAATTGAGCAAGGCGATTTCCTGCGTGTTCAAAGTGGTGAAGTCGGTAAGGCCGGTGCGATATTGCGCGCGGGCATAGATGGCCGAATTATGGGCCGCATCCAGCGCGGTGGTGAAATATCCCGCCCGCTCGTCCGCGCTTTGTTTGGACACGACGGCATTCTCCACATCCTCCAGCGCGGTCAGCACCGTGCCGCGATAGCTGGCAAATGCGCCATCAGCGGCAGCCTCGGCCGAACGGGCCTGCGCGGCCAGCTGACCGCCCGCGAAGATCGATTGCGCGATACCGGCGAACAGGCCGCCGGTGATCGTGTCGAACAGGTCCGAAAAGCTGGTGGCATTGGTGTCGAGACTGCCGTTGATCGACAGGCTGGGCAGCAATTGCGCCTCTGCCACGCCGATCCGCGCGGTGGCGGCAGCCAGCT
This sequence comes from Croceicoccus sp. Ery5, assembly GCF_020985325.1. Taxonomy (NCBI): domain Bacteria; kingdom Pseudomonadati; phylum Pseudomonadota; class Alphaproteobacteria; order Sphingomonadales; family Erythrobacteraceae; genus Croceicoccus; species Croceicoccus sp. Ery5. Next base: position 3,148,785 of record NZ_CP087587.1, on the reverse strand, counting down.
GGCGTTCGGCAGAGCGGACATCGGGGCGGCGGCGCAGGATATCGGCGGGAATGCCCGCGCCTGCCTGTTCGGGGCCCAGCGGGATCGGGGCCGGTTCGTCCAGCAGCGGCTTTACCGCGCCCGGCGCCTGCCCCGTCAACACGCCGATGCGCGAGACGGCGGCATTATATTGCTGGCGGATCTGCGGGATCGTGGCAGCGGCCTGCGCACGGCTGGACCGCGCCTGTTCCTGATCGACCGCGGACACCAGCCCCGCCATCACGCGCCAGCCCGCGATCTCCAGATTCTCGTCCTGAATGGCAAGGCTCGCCTCTGCATTGGCAAGCTGCGCCTGATAGGCGCGGGCCGCGATGTAATTGCGCGCGACCTCGCTCTCTACCGCGCGCATGGTCGAGGCATAGTCGAAACCCGCCGCTTCCAGATCGGCACGGCTGGCCTGAACCCCGCGCCGGATGCCGCCGAACAGGTCGATCTGATAGCTGGCGTCGAGGCCGAGCGAAAAACTGTCCGCCCCGCCGCCGCCCGCGACGACCACCGTGCCGTCGGGCTGGGTCAGCGTGGTGCCGCCGCCGCGCAATGGCTCTGTCCGGTTATAGCCGCCCGAAACGGAGAGCGAGGGATAGAGCGAGGACTGGCTGACGACCAAAGCCTCGCGCGCCTGGCGCAAGCGTGACAGGGCGAGGTCGAGGTCGGTATTGCCCTGTACCGCCTGTTCGATCAGGCCGGTCAGCACCGGATCGTCGAACATGCGCCACCAGTCGACCAGCGCGGCGGTTTGCGCGTCATCAGGGGCGGAAGTGGGCACCGACCAGTCGGCGGGCACCCCCAGCGCCCCGGCCTCTGCCGGTTCGTAATCCGGTCCGGACATGCAGCCCGCCAGCAAAAGGGCCAAGGCAGGCGCAGCCATGATATGGCGCGGCGTGAACAATTATCTGACTTCCCTGAGCATATTATTGGCGCATGCTTGTTATTAGCTGCGATGTGGGCCCTGTTTTCTTGTCGAGGTCAAGCCCGCAAGCCCCTGATCAGGGGCAATTGTGCGTAACTTCCTCTTGCCGATAGCGTGCATTGTCGTTCCACTTGAATTTCGCCCTTGCATCAGGGTCGTTCGTGCAGTCCGGCGCGGTTTCGTCACGGTATTATCGGGGTCAAACCGGATGCGAAACTTCAACCGACATGGTAATTTCCAGCTTAAATTCGGACATTTCGCACCATTTTGGATGTAAAATTTTGTATCAGCGGTGCGCGGTGAGGGCTTGGGAGGAAAAGGTGTGACGATTATTTCGCTAGTGCAGAGCTTGAGGCGATCGCGGGGCGTAAAGCTTGTTGCCATTACTGCGTCCGTATTTTGCATGTTGACGGCGGGGCAGGCCGGTGCGGTGCAGGGCGCCAAGATGTCCTCGCACATCGAACTGGCCGAAGGAGCCGCCGGTTTGCAGCCGGGCGAATGGGTCTGGGCTCCGCAGATCGCGGCAGACGGCCCGGTGACCGTGCTGGTCGACCTGACCTCGCAACTGGCGACCGTCTATCGCAATGGCGTGGCCATCGGCATCTCGTCCGTGTCGACAGGCAAGCCGGGTCATGAAACCCCGACCGGCGTGTTCCAGATCCTGCAAAAGGACGCCGATCACCGGTCGAGCACCTATAATAATGCGCCCATGCCCTATCAGGAGCGGCTGACGTGGGACGGGGTGGCGCTGCACGCGGGCGGACTGCCGGGCTATCCCGAAAGCCACGGCTGCGTCCATCTGCCCTATGCTTTCGCGAAAGAGCTGTTCCAGATCACCAGCATGGGGGGCACCGTGGTGGTGACGGGGCGGGCGGGCGATCCGGTCACCCATCCGGTGGGGGGTGTGCTGGCGCCGATAGACGATCTGGGCAATGCGGCGCAGCACCATGCGCTGTCCGCCGAAGAGCAATGGGAATGGAACCATCAGGTCCCGGACGCGGGCCCCCTGTCGATCATCATTTCGACCACCGACCAGCGCGTGGTGGTGATGCGCAGCGGGCAGGAAGTGGGTCGCGCCCGTGCCGAGATCGACGGTTTCATGGGCGCGCATGTCGCCACGCTGCACGTATCAGCCGACGGCGCGCGCCACTGGATGCTGATCGGCGTGCCGGGGCACGAGGACGAGGCGGGGCGCGAACTGGATGCCGCCGCGCTCAACCGGTTGCGCCTGCCCGAAGGGTTCCGCACCATGCTGAACGACCGGATCGGCGAGGGGACGACCGTGCTGGTCACATCGGCCAGCGTGGGCGCGCATAATAGCGGGAAGCAAATGACCCTGATGGCGGCGAACGACTAAAACGCGTTGGTGGCGCGGGTGCTTACCGGTCCACCAGCGCGCTGATGCGGTGCAGGAACGGGTGATGTGGCGCGGGACCGCGCTGTATCTGGCTGAAAATGCCGCCTGCCATGCCCGCCAGCTTCGATTCGACGCACAGGATTTCCTCGCCCTTGCGGATGTCGATATGGGCGCGCAAATGGCCGTCGAAGCTTAGCGTCACCCCCTCGGCATCCGGAAATTCGCTTTGCAGCATATGGCGAAGCTGGCCCAGTTGCTCGCTTAACCCGCGATCGGCAGCGGCCTTGGGAAAGGGCTCTACCTGCCCCGATGTCTGAACGGACGTTTGTACGGCACCAGTGGACATGATTACCCCCCTTTTGACGACCCGACCTTGCCCGTATTTCTACCAAACCGTCAGCGATTCGGCGAGCGCGATAAGGGGCTAGCCCGCGCTTTGCCATGATCGATACGGCTTGCAGCCCGATCGTTTCACGGCCAGAACCGCATCCATGTCGAACGCGCCGCAAAATTGCCGAAACCGCGATCTGGCGGCTGATTTTCGGGCCGTTTTGGTCATGGCGCTCGCCGTTTTGCTGGTCGCTGCGATGGTTGTTGCCGCAGCGGCCCGTGCCGCACCGGCCCGCGCCGCGCCGCCCGCAGCCGGCACCGCCCTTGTCACAAAGGACGAAACGCAAAAGGCCCTCGCCGCGGCAGAGGCGATGTTCGCAGGCTTTGACGACAATGCCGCCAGGGCGCGCGCCCTGTTGCTGACGCCCGCCGATGATTTTTCGAGCGACGAGACGGCGAAGCTGAACGAATTGCGCCGCCAGCTTGCCGCGGACCGCGACAAGGCGAACGGCTTTGCCGAAAAGGGGACGACCGCCTCGCGCGTGCTGAAGGCACAGATTGCGGCGCTGGGCCCCGAACCCGCCGATGGCGAGAGCGAGCCCGAGGCGGTGACGGAACGGCGCAAGCAACTGGAAACCGAACTGGGCAAGGTGCTAGCCCCCACCTTCCGCCTGAGCGAAGCGGGCGCCCGCGCCAGCGTTCTGGTGACCGAACTGGACGAGCGGGCAAGCTCGCTCAGGAAACAGCGGCTGACCCAGCGGGGGTTTTCGCCCCTCGACCCGCGTCTCTGGGTGCGCAGCGTTCGCGAACTGGGCAATGCGGTCGGCATCGCCCGCGCGCATATGGCGTCCAGTTTCGCCAAATATGACGCGGGCGAAGTAATGGGCGCCTTCGCGCTGGCCGTGGGATTGCTGCTGTTCGGGCCGGTCGCGGGCTATATCATCTGGCGCAGGCTGGGCAGGCGGCTGACGGCCTGGCACTTGAAGGAAAATTCGATCGCGCGCCGCCTGCTGGTTGCGGTCGCGGCGGATGCCACCATCGGGCTGATCTTTGCCATCGCCCTGCTGGCAGGCGTTTTCGCGCTGATGATCTTCCTGCTTCCCGTGGTGCCAGTCGAAACGCTGGTGGGCGTGGTCGCGGCCGTGGTGTCGGCCAGCCTGTTCGTGGCCGTGGCGCACTGGATCGGGCGCGGCATATTGAATTCGCCGTTCCCCGAATTGCGCCTTGTCACCCTGCCACCCGCCCGCGCGAAAAAGGCATTGCGCGCGATCAAGCTGATGGCGGGGGTGCTGGGGGTCGAACAGGTCATCGGATCGTTGGAAGAGGCCGGGCAGATCGGCCCCAATTTCGCACGGCTCGCTTCGGCCATCATGGTCGGATTCGGCGCATGGCTGTTGTGGCGACTGGCCAATTATCTGCGCGAGGGGCGGCGCTTTTACGAAGAACAGCAGCGCGCAGAACCGCACGGCCCGTCGCCCGATCACGGGATCGATTTCTCGACGCCGATGGCCCGCTTGCTAAAGCTGTTCGCCATGGTGTCGATCGCCGCCGTTCTGGTGGGATACGAACTGCTGTCGCGCTTTTTCTTTTCGGCCAGCCTGCTCTCGCTCTCCATCATCGGTATCGCGGTCTATCTGCACCGGTCCTTCGTGCTGGTGATCAGCGCCTTTGCCACCGGTTCGCTGTCCCGCTATCGCCGCGGGCTGCACCTGTTGCCGCTGCTGACCGGCCTGATCGAGACGATTATCGTCATCATGCTGCTGGCCGTCGTCTGGGGCTATGACGCGAACGAGATCGGCGACGGGCTGATCATGCTGCGCGAGGGCGTGTCATTCGGCGATGTGCGGCTGTCGCTGGGTGATGTGGCAACCTTTGCCGCCGTGTTTTTCATCGGCTATTTCGTGACCCGCTGGCTGCAGCGTTTCCTCAAGGTCTCGATCATGCCCGAATTCGCGATGGAGGCAGGGGCCGAGGCTGCGATCCTGACCTTTATCGGCTATATCGGCATATTCCTTGCCGCACTGATCGCGGTGGCGACGACCGGCCTCGACCTGTCCAGCCTTGCCTTTGTCGCCGGTGCCCTGTCGGTCGGGCTGGGGTTCGGCTTGCAATCGGTGGTTGAGAATTTCACCAGCGGCATCCTGCTGCTGATTGAAAGGCCGATCAAACAGGGCGACTGGATCGAGGTGGGCGAATATTCGGGCATCGTGCGCAAGATCGCGGTGCGCTCCACCCATATCGAGACATTCGACCGCCACCAGATCATCGTGCCCAATTCGCAGCTGATTTCAGGCGTGGTGGTCAATCGCAGCTTTAGCACGGGCCCGGCGCGCATCGTGGTGCCGGTCGGTGTTGCCTATGGCACCGATCTGGAACGCGTGCGCAAAATCCTGCTGGAAATCGCCAATGCGAATGACGATGTGCTGTCCGATCCCGAACCGGCGGTCGCCATGGTCGGATTTGGCGAGAGTTCGATCGATGTGAAGATCCTCGCCTTTGTGCATCAGGCGACCGATGGCGCGCCCACGGCTTCGGCGATCAATTTCGAAATCGCGCGGCGCTTTGCGGAAGAGGGGATCGAGATCCCGTTCCCGCAGCGCGACCTGCATATCCGCACCGCGCCTCCGGCCCTGGACGGTAGCGCGAAACCCGCCTGACCGGCGCGCCGGAAGTCGCACGGAGCACGCAAACAACCAAAAGAAAACGGCCCGCTTCCCATGGGGAGGCGGGCCGCTTCTTTGCCGGAAAACCGGCGGTCCGATTACTCGGCCGGAGCAGCTTCGACAGCGGCGTCAGCAGCGGGAGCTTCTTCAGCAACCGGAGCTTCTTCAGCCACAACGTCGGTTTCTTCGACGACGGGCTCTTCGACGACGGGCTCGACAACTTCTTCAACGGGAGCTGCTTCTTCGGTGGTCGCTTCTTCAGCGGGTTCCGAGCAAGCGGTCATCGCGAAAGCAGCGGTGCTGGCAGCGAGAACGAGAGCAATCTTCTTCATGTGCAAATTCCTCGAATGCCCGACTCACAATGAGCAGGCAGCTTCTTAATATGCGATATCATGGCAGGCTGTCCATATTCTTGCCACATTCTCGCCAAAATTTATTTTGCGCCATTTACGGATGAACGATGGGCGGCTGCGGGGCTTCCTCGTCCTGCTCGTGCACTTCGATCAGGCCGCGCCCGACATGGCTGTGGCGATGGCCATACAGGAAATAGACCGCCAGCCCGATGGCGCCCCAGACGGGCAGGACCAACATCGCCTCTACCGGCAGGTTCACGTAAAGCGCGATACAACCCGCCACCGCCAGCGGGGCGACGATCCACACCGCAGGCGTCTTGAACGGGCGTTTGCGCGCAGGATCGCGGCGGCGCAGGATCATCACGGCCATCGCCACCATGAAAAAGGCGAACAAGGTGCCCGAATTGGAAATATCGGCCAGTTGCCCCACCGGCAGCAGCGCGGCGGCAATGGCGACACACACGCCGGTAATCATCGTCACGATATGCGGCGTTTTCCAGCGCGGGTGGATGGTCGCCAGCCTTTCGGGCAGCAATCCGTCGCGCGCCATCACAAAGAAGATGCGCGTCTGGCCATAGAGCATCATCAATATGACCGAGGGCAGTGCCAGATTGGCGGCGATGCCGACCAGATTGCCGGCCCATCCCTGGTTCACCGCGCGCAGCACATGGGCCAGCGCTTCGTCCGAACAGACCAGCGGCTGCGCCCCTTGTGCGGCCAGCGCGGCACATTCGCGCGCGAATTCGGCCGATCCGGGCGCAACGCCCAGCGATGTCGGCTGCGCCCCGATGGTCCCGATCGCGCCCACGGTGACCAGCAGGTAGAACAGGGTGCACACGACGAGACTGCCGATCAGGCCGATGGGAACATTGCGCTGCGGATCGCGCGTTTCCTCTGCCGCGGTCGATACCGCGTCGAACCCGACATAGGCGAAAAAGATCGACGCCGCCGCGCCCACGATGCCCAGACCGCTGGTGCCTGCGGGGCCGAACCAGCCATTGGGGGCAAAGGGGGTGAAATTGCTGCTTTCCATGCCCGGCACGGTCAGCGCGATGAACAGGGTCAGCGCGGCAACCTTGATCGCGACAAGGAAGGCATTGAAATTGGCGCTTTCCTTGGTGCCGACAACCAGCAATGCCGTGACCGCCAGTGCGACGCCGATGGCGGGCAGGTTGATGATGCCATGGGTGAAATCGACGCCCTGCAGCGACCATGCGGGCCCCGCCGATAAATAGGATGGCAAGGCAAAGCCCGTCGAACTTTCGATCAGCCCCATGAAATAGCCAGACCAGCCGACACAGACTGCCGCTGCCGCGACCGCATATTCAAGGATCAGCGCCCAGCCGACCATCCATGCCAGCAATTCGCCCATGACGGCATAGGAATAGGTATAGGCAGACCCCGAAACCGGCACCATCGACGCCAGTTCGGAATAGCAAAGCGCCGCGACCGCGCACACGCCGCCCGCGATCACAAAGCTCCAGATCATGCCCGGCCCTGCCTTTTGCGCGGCGGCGGCGGTCAGTACGAAAATACCGGTTCCGATAATCGCGCCAATGCCCAGCAGCATCAGCTGTATCGGGCCAAGCGAGCGGGGAAGGGCGTGTTTTTCCGCCGTGGCCAGAATGGCGTCGAGCGGTTTGATCCTGCTGGGCATCAGATGCAATCTTTCGGCAGGCGTGACTTTACGCAACCATGCGCAGGGCAGGAACATGGCCGCCCGACGGATCGATCACGCATATTCATCGCGGAACAGGGGGATGGGCACGTCTACTTCGCCTCAATCGGGAAAGGCATTGAAGCCGCCGCCTGATTCAGATCGGGCACGTGCCGGGTGGCGATTTACGACAGATTCGCGGCATCAGCCATCGAAATTTTGCGCATGGCTGCAAATTCCGTGCGGAAGTCGTTTTACTCCGAGCCCGTCGCTTCGTCCTGCGGATCGAGTGGTGGTTGGCTGCGCGGCGAAGGGTTGGTCGGCAGTGCGAAACCCTTGCCCACGTGCAGGCGGTGCTTGACGATGACATATTCGCCCTTGTCGGTATCGAAGAACGCATATTGCACCTCGGGCCGCTCGCTCTCGGCGCGGCGCGACATGTCCTCGCCCAGATCGGGATGGCAGGCGCGTCGCTGGTCGCTGGCATACCACGCATCGAGCAGGGCCTGTTCCTTGGCGCGAACCTCCTCTTCGAAGAAATTCTTCTGCGGTTCGGACCCATTGGCATAGCTGGCCGCCGCGCTGGCCGCGTAATCGCCGATGTCGAGGCCCGAGGCATATTGCGCCACATGCGCCAGCTCGTGAAAGAACAGCCGCTCGTTGAGCTGGTTGAGCTGCGCCGGATCCTTGGGCACGGCGATATAGATGTCGTTCTGCCGCGTGATGCCCAGCACGCCGCGGCCGAATGCGACTTCGTTGATGATGTCGTCGTTGCGGAATTCGGGATGAAAGCGCACGCTTTGCCAGTCCGCCTTGCCGATCAACGCCTCCTGCTCGTTCAGGAACGAGATGACGCAGGGGTTCAGCGGCGTTCCATTGCGGCGAAGACCGGCGATGTCGACGGGCCGCATGCCGGCTTCGGGCATATCGTCATAGGCCAGCACCGCATTGCGCGCGGCGGGGGTGATCTTGGGCGTGCCGACGGTTTCCAGCACCCAGAACGCGCCCGCCGCACCGCCCAGCGCGCCAGCCAGCAGGCCGGTGATGCCCGCGCCCGCGATCGCGAATGCGAGCATGCGGCGGGGACGCCGGCGCTGCGGTGCGGCGTTCTGTGCGCCGGTATCGGGCACGGTGTTTTCCAAGGTGTCGCGCCTCCTTCATCAAGGGGCGAAACGGACGATCGCGGGCCTGTGCCAAGGGGCACGGGTTCCCGCGCCCATCCGGCTTCGCGGTCTACCCGTCCATCATGGCTGACACCATACACCGGCATGCCTTGCGACACGCTTAATCTTGCCGCCTTAATGGCGCGCGGTTTCGGCCCTTGTTCCGCCGCAATCGGGCGGAATTCCGCCGTTTTCCTATATGATTGCGCTGGCGTCGAAACGCCCCGCCGCCATGCGTTCCGCGACCGCCTGCGCGCCGTTCCCTGCCAGCATTTCACGCAATTCGTCGCCCAGCGGGTCGTTGACCAGAGAGCCATCGGCAAGATGCGCCAGCCATGCGCGGAATGCCGCACGGATCGCGGGGCAATCGCCGCCGCGCGCGGCATGCCATGCCACCGTATCCAGCCAGCGCTGCGGGATCTTTTGCGACCCGTCCATGGCGATCTGCGCAAGCCGGTGACGAACCGCCGGTTCGGCAAAGCGTTCGATCAGGCTGCCGGCATAGGCCGCCAGATCCTGATCGGGCGCGGCGTCGATGGTGGGAGCGGCTTCCTCGATCATCAGGCGGTGCGCCAGAGCCCGCAATTCGGGATCGGCCACAGCCTCGTGCACAAAGGTAAGGCCGCGTTCCAGCCCGCAATAGGCCAGCATGGAGTGCGCGCCGTTCAGCATGCGCAGCTTGGCCGTTTCATAGGGGGCGACATCGGCCACAAGCTGCGCGCCGTGATCCTGCCAGCGGGGGCGGGGGCCGGCAAAGCGGTCCTCGATCACCCATTGGCTGAACGCTTCGGTCAGCACCGCGCCTTCGTCGCGCATGCCAAGCGTCGCCTCCAGCGCGGCGCGGTCCTCTTCGGTGGTGGCAGGGACGATGCGGTCGATCATCGTTTGCGGGCAGGTGCAATGCTCTGCAAACCAGCCCGTCAGCGCGGGGTTTTTCGCCGCCAGCCAGTCGCGCATCAGGCGGTTCAGCTGCGTGCCGTTATCCGCCAGATTGTCGCAGGACAGCAGCGTCAGGCCTGGCAGGCCCGCGTCCTTGCGCCGCGCGAGCGCGTCGGCCAACAGCGGGTAAAAGCTCTTTTCGGCAAGCGCGATATCCAGCGAGCCATCGGCGGCGCGGGCATAGCCCTTTTCGGTGACGGTAAAGCTGACGATCCGGCAATCGGGCGATGCGATGCGCGCGACCACTGCTTCGGGGTCTTGCGGCGCGACGATCACTTCACGGACCGCGCCGACCACGCGGGTGGAGGATGTACCGCCCCCGCGCGCCGTTACCGAATAGAGCCCGTCCTGCGGGTTCAGCTGATCGGCCACGCCTGCCGAGCGCAGCGATACGCCGCAGATCGCCCAGCCCTGATCGCCGGCATTCATCGCAAGGTCGGTGTACCATGCCTGATGCGCGCGGTGGAACGCGCCAATGCCGAAATGGACGATGCCGATGCCTTGGCGCTGGCGGTCATAGGACGGGACCGCGACGTCGGCAGGCAGCGCGCCGAGTGTTTCCGACGACAGTCTCACAGGTGATAGGCCTTTTTGACGAGATTATACGACAGGTCCTGCGCCAGTTCGGCCGCTTCCCAATCCTCGATCCGGTGCTCTGCGACCAGCTGTGCCAGAAAGCCGCAATCGATCCGGCGGGCTACGTCGTGGCGCGCGGGGATCGACAGGAAGGCGCGGGTGTCGTCGTTAAAGCCGACCGTGTTGTAAAAACCGGCGGTCTCGGTGGTGTTGTGGCGGAACCGGCGCATGCCTTCGGGGCTGTCGTGGAACCACCACGACGGGCCCAGTTTCAGCACCGGATAATGCCCTGCCAGCGGCGCGAGTTCGCGCGCATAAACGCTTTCGTCCAGCGTGAAGAGAATGATGGAGAGGTCGCGGCTGTTGCCGAACCGGTCGAGCAGCGGTTTCAGCGCGTGGACGTAATCGGTTCGCGTCGGGATGTCGGCCCCCTTGTCGCGGCCGAAATTCTCGAACAGCCAGCCGTTATGGTTGCGGAACGATCCGGGGTGGATTTGCATGACAAGGCCGTCGTCAATGCTCATCGCTGCCATTTCGGTCAGCATCTGGGCGCGGAACAGCTCGGCATCCTCGGCGCTGGCCCTGCCACCCTTGACCCGGTCGAACAGCAGCGCGGCTTCGGCCGCCGACAGGTTCGCGGTGGCGGCTGTCGGGTGGCCATGGTCGGTGCTGGTCGCGCCCATCGTCTTGAAGAATTCGCGCCGCTGGCGGTGGGCATTCAGATAGCCCTGCCATGTACGGCAATCTTCGCCCGTCAGTTCCGAAAAACGGTCGAGATTGGCGCTGAACCCTTCGAATTCGGGGTCGACCACCGGATCGGGGCGATAGGCGGTGACGACGCGGCCGGTCCACCCGCTGTCACGGATCGCGGCATGATGTTCCAGCGTGTCCAGCGGGCTTTCGGTGGTGGCGATCACTTCGATGCCATAGCGTTCGAACAAGGCGCGCGGGCGGAATGCGTCGGTCGACAGCGCCTCGGTAATCGTGTCGAAATACATGTCCGCCGTTTCGGGAGACAGCTGCTCCTTCATGCCGAAAGCCTCGGCGAAGACCCAGTCGAGCCACATGCGCGAAGGGGTGCCGCGGAACAGGTAATAGTTGTCCGCCAGAATGCGCCAGGCCTTGCGCGGGTCGGCGGGATGGCCCGAAATGCCAAGATCTTCGAGCCGGACACCTTGCGAATAGAGCATGCGGAACAAATAATGGTCCGGAACAAGCAGAAGTTCGGTCGCATTGCCAAAGCTTTCGTTCTTGGCGAACCAGCTGGGGTCGGTGTGGCCGTGCGGGCTGACGATCGGCAGGTCCTTTACGCTGGCGTAAAGTTCGCGGGCGACCGCGCGGACGGCCGGATCGCTGGGCAGCAGGCGATCGGGGTGCAGGTTGAGCGGGCGGGGCATAAATCTCTCCGTTGCGTCGCTGAAGGCCGGACGCGCAAGCCATTGGGCGCGTTGCCGGAATCGCGGTCTTGTGGTAACCGGTGTCAAAAGCGGTCATGCAACCACTTTTTGATGGAATCAACCGGCCAGACAGGCAAAAAGGGCCGGTGGAGAAAGATAATATGAATTACGAATCAATCGATCAAGTCCGCATGCCCGCGGTCATGCGTTGCCATGCCGGCGATACGGTGCTGGTCGCGCTGCGCGATATTGCCGCGGGGGAGACGGTGGAAGCGGCGGGCGAAACGGTTACCGTCGGCGCCGTGATCCGTTCGGGGCACAAGATCGCCCTGCAGGATCATGCGGCGGGCGATCCGGTGATCCGCTATGGGGAGCAGATCGGTCTGGCCAGCGCGCCCATCGCGCGCGGCGATCATGTTCATTCGCATAATCTGAAAACCGCATTGTCGGGCGAAGTTGCCTATGGCGATTTCGCGGGGCCGCAAGCCGATACCGGCGCGGCAAAGCTGGGCAGCTGGCGCGGGTACAGGCGGGCGGACGGGCGGTTCGCCACGCGCAACGAAATCTGGCTGATCCCCACGGTCGGCTGCGTCGCCCCGATGTGCGAAATGCTTGCGCGCGAGGCGGAGCAGCGCCACGCGCACGCGATTGCGACGGGGCAGATCGACGGCATCGTCGGCTTTGGCCATCCGCATGGCTGTTCGCAGCTGGGCGATGATCTGTCGGGCACGCGCGATGCGCTGGCGGCGCTGTGCGACAATCCCAATGCGGGCGGCGTGGTGCTGATCGGGCTGGGCTGCGAAAGCAACCAGCTGGATGCGATGATCGAACATGTGCCCGAACGCAGCCGGTCGAAATTGCGCGTAATGCGCGCGCAGGACCCGGGCGACGAATATGACCGCGCCAATGCGCTGATCGATGGGCTGGTCGAGGAATTGTCGGGGCTGGAGCGCGAGGAAGCCCCCGCCTCGGCGCTGGCGGTCGGGCTGAAATGCGGCGGTTCGGACGCGCTTTCGGGCGTAACCGCCAATCCGCTGCTGGGCCGTTTCAGCGACCGCGTGGCGGCCAGCGGCGGGCGGCTGGTGCTGACCGAAATTCCCGAGATTTTCGGGGCCGAAAGCTCTTTGTTCGCGCGCAGCGTTTCGGGCGAGGTGCATGACAAGGCAACCGGCCTGCTCAACCGTTTCAAGCGCTATTTCCTTGAACAGGGACAGCCCGTTTCGGAAAACCCCTCTCCCGGTAATATCGAGGGCGGGATTACCACGCTGGAAGAAAAATCGCTGGGCGCGGTGCAAAAGGGCGGCAAGGCGCCGCTGGTCGATGTGATCGATTACGGCGGCACGGCGGACAAGACGGGCATGACCTTGCTGGAAGCGCCGGGCAACGATGCCGTATCGTCGACCGCGCTGGCGGCGGCGGGGGCGACGATGATCCTGTTCACCACCGGACGCGGCACGCCGCTGGGCTTTCCCGTGCCGACGGTGAAGGTCGCGTCCAATTCAAGGCTGGCCGCGAACAAGTCCGGCTGGATCGATTTCGACGCGGGCCGCATGTTGAGCGAGCCGGCGGACGATGTGGACGAGGATTTCGCCCGCACCCTGCTTTCCATCGCCAGCGGAGAGAAGACCGCCAGTGAAAGGAACGGCCAGCGCGTCATCTCGATCTGGAAGCGCGGGGTTACGCTTTAGGGCAGGCTAAATTCGCAGATGCAGCAATTTCCGGTTTGCATGCCGCGCCCGATCACGCCCATATTCAAAGCGGTACAAGTGACGGGGTGGTCTTTATGAAATTCGGAATCGCGGCATGTTTTCTGGGGATGGCTTCGCTGGCGGGAACGCCTGCCCATGCGCAAAGCGGGCAAGGCGTCGAAGCCCCTGCTACGCCCGCGCTGGTTCCTGCCGATTTCGACGTGCCGGTACTTGTCGAGGCGGACGGGTTTACGCTTGTTCCGCTGGGGCCCGATCTCGTGCAGGTGGATTACGACGCCTATATGTCGTCGATCGAGCATCTGCAGCAGACATTCACGCGCAGCACGGCATGGCCGCACGAGAATATCTCTGACGAAGACGCGATGCGCGACATGGAAACCGAGCAGGCGCGGTTCGACGCGCGCGAATCCTTTGCCTATGGCGTGCTGACCCCCGATGGCAGCCGCGAACGGGGCAGCGTCTATGTCCGGCCCAGCAAGGTCGCGGGTTATGACGCGGTGGTCATGTTGTGGGTGACGCAGGCGGAGTACGACGCAGGCTTCGACGGTGCGCTTTACGAATGGGTGAAGGGCTGGGTCGCGTCGGAATGGCCGTTCGAAAACGTGGCCTATCCGGGCCGCGCCATCGCGTGGGACCAATGGGACGCGATGGTCGCGGCGGCGGAATAGGCGGCTAGTTCCAAAGCCCCAGCAGCCCCAGCGACAGCCACGGGATATAGGTGATCAGCACAAGCGCCAATATCAGCGTGCCATAGAACGGCCAGATCGTTTTCACCAATGTCGTCACCGGTATCTTGCCCACGGCAGAGCCGACGAACAGCACCGATCCCACCGGCGGCGTCACCAGGCCGATGCCAAGGTTCAGCATCATGATGATGCCGAAATGCACCGGATCGACGCCCATGTTCATGGCAACCGGCAGAAAGATCGGCGTGGTGATCACGATCAGCGGGGCCATGTCCATGAATGTGCCCAGCACCAGCAGCATGATATTGATGATCAGCAGGGTCAGGATCGGGTTGTCCGTGATCACCGCGATCAATCCGGCGAGGGCGGCGGGCACTTCCAGCAGGGCCAGCGCAAAGCCGAATGCCGTTGCCGCCGCGATGATGAACAGCACCATGGCGGCCGTGCGCACCGACTTGCCCGCGGCCTCCCAGAACTCTGTCCAGCCGAGGCTGCGATAGACGAAAATGCCGATCACGATCGTATAGATCACCGCAATGGCCGAGCTTTCGGTGGGGGTGAAATATCCCGACAGAATGCCGCCCATGATGATGATCGCGGTCATCAGCCCCGGGATCGCATAGATCGCGGCGGTCACGAATTTGCGCCATCCGGGGAAGCTTCCCTTGGGCAAGCCGCGTTTCTTGGCGACGATATAGGCCGTGGTCATCAGCATCAGACCGGTCAATATGCCCGGCACGATGCCCGCGACGAACAGATCGCCGATGGAAACGCCGATGCCCGATGCGGCCGAATAGATGATCATATTATGCGACGGCGGAATCAGCAGGCCAACGATGGCGGCGGTCACGGTCACGTTCACCGCGTAATCGCCGGGATAGCCCTTGTCCCGCATCAGCGGCACAAGGCTGGACCCGATGGCCGACGCGCTGGCGATGGCGCTGCCCGAAACGGCGCCGAACATCATCGACGCGCCCACATCGACCAGCCCCAGCCCGCCGCGCACACGGCCCAGCGCGGCATCGGCCACCCTGACCAGACGGTCGGCAATGCCCGCGCGATACATCAGATCGCCGGCAAAGATGAAGAAGGGGATCGCCATCAGCGTAAAGACGCTGATGCCCGAAGCCATGCGCTGCACGGCGACGACCAGCGGGATATCGATCACCGCGAAACAGGCGAGCGCCGCGCCGAACAGCGCGAATGCGACCGGCACGCCAATGGCGAGCAGCACGAACAAGACGCCGAAAAGTACCAGCAATTCCATCAGTCGGCGCTCCCCGGCAAAACGTCGTCTTCCAGCCCGTCGTCATGGCGGGGCCTGAACATGTTTTCGATGGCGAACACTGCCATCAGCAAGCCGGAAACCGGCAATGGCGCATAGGCCAGCGCGCGGCTGAGCCCCAGCGACGGGATCACGTGCTCGCGCACCGCCC
This sequence comes from Croceicoccus sp. Ery5, assembly GCF_020985325.1. NCBI lineage: Bacteria > Pseudomonadati > Pseudomonadota > Alphaproteobacteria > Sphingomonadales > Erythrobacteraceae > Croceicoccus > Croceicoccus sp. Ery5. Next base: position 3,133,570 of record NZ_CP087587.1, on the reverse strand, counting down.
ACAGCAATTGCGTGCCGTAAATCGCGATGCACAGTCCCATCAGCGCGACCAGAATATTTATCACCCGGTGCAGCGTTGCGACGCCCTTTTCCCCGATCAGATCGTCGAGCAGGGCGATGCGGATATGGAACCCTTCGCGCACGCCTGCCGCCGCGGCGAACAGCACGTACCAGATCATCAGCAACAGGGCCGATTGTTCGGTCCACGAAGGGCTGGAATCGAGGATGAAGCGCCCGAACACCTGCCAGCCGACCACGGCGGTCATGATGACAAGGCCGAGCGAGCCGAGGCGGGCCAGCCAGTCGGAGATCGTTTTCATTCGGCCATCTCCTTATTCGTGGTGCCCGCGGCGGCCATTTCCTTGCCCAGCGTCACGATCCGCTGCGCGATATCCTGTTGCTGCGGCGTGATCAGGAACTGGTCCCAGACCGTTTCCATCTTTTCTGCAAAGGGCGCGGTGTCGACGTCGTTCACTTCCACGCCCGATGCGATGATGCGGCTGCGGCTGTCGGTGACGCGCTGGTCCCAAAGCTTGCGCATATAGGGCACGGAATCGCGCGCGGCCTGCCGGATCATCTGCTGGTCGTCGCCCGACAGCTTGTCCCAGCTGACTTTCGACATCAGCAGGATTTCCGGCGTGAAGAGGTGCTGGGTCAGGCTCATATAGCGGGCCACCTCGTAATGGCGGGCGCTTTCGAAACTGGGCCAGTTGTTTTCCGCCCCGTCGATCACCCCTTGGGCCAGCGACTGGTACACCTCGTCGAACGGCATCGGCACGGCATTGGCACCCAGCGCGTTCAGCATGGCGAGATAGAGGTCGGAGGAAGGCACGCGCAGTTTCAGCCCGCGCATATCGTCGGGCGTGCGGATGGCGCGGCGGGTGTTGTAAATGCTGCGCGCGCCGGAATCGTAAAAGCACAGGCCGATATAGCCCTGGTTCTCCATCGCGGTCAGGATCTCGTCACCGATCGGCCCGTCCAGCGCGCTGCGCATATGGGTGACCGACTGGAAGATGAACGGCAGCGACGGCGGGATCGTCATCGGCTCTACCGAGTTCAGCGGGGCGAGATTGACGCGGTTGAAATCGATGCCGCCGAACGCGGTGATTTCCAGCGTATCCCGCTCGTTACCCAGCTGCGAACCGGCGAAAACCTTGATCCCCATGCGCCCGCCGCTGCGGTCGGACAGCAGGCGGCCCATATGCTCCACCGCCTGCACGGTCGGGTAATCGCCGGGGTGCGTATCGGCGCCGGTGAACAGGCCCGACAGGCGCGGCTGGCAGCCCGCCAGCGCAAGCCCCACACTCGCGGCCCCGCCCGCGATCAGCCTGCGGCGGGAAATGGAAAAGTTCTGTTTCATACGGCGTCCGGATCGAAAGCGCGAAAGGTGAAATTGCGGAACCTGGCCGTGCCTGCCCGCGCGGCATACAGCCCCGGACGCAGCATCAGGAAACCGTTGCGCACATTGTGGTGATAGCCCGACACTTCCATCCCCCGGTCGAAACGCAGCCATGTCTGCCCGCCGTCGCCGCTGGTGTCGAAAGTAACGATGTGGCGATCGTTGGTGACCCGCATCCTCAACCGTCGGCCATGCGGGTTCAAGGGGCGCGCGCGCTCTATCCCGTATTGATGGGTGACAAAGCGGTCCTCGTCGAATCCGACGCCGGCATAGAGCTTGTCGTCATAGAACAGCACCAGACCGGCACGGCCGCCAGCCTCGATCTCTATATCGCATTCGAACATATAGGCCGGATCGCCCGCCGTGATCAGCAGCGGAGAGCCGGAGGAGGGCGCGTCGCCCTTGCCCTTCAGATGCAGCGTGCCATCGGCAACCCTGATCCGCTCCGCCTCTGTCGGGGAAGGGCGGAAGAACGACCATTTGCTGCCCAGCGCCAAAGGCTGCGAGAAATCGTCGGACAGCGCCATGCCGTGCGGCACGGCTTCACCGCCCTTGGGTGCGGCGATGGGCTGCGACAAATCGCCGCCGGTCATTTCGAACCAGCCGTCATCGGTAAAGCGCACCGGATCCATCAGGCACTGGCGGCCCAGCGTCCAGAAGCCGTTTTCATAGCCGTGATAGAGCGACCACCAGCTGTCGTCGGGCGCCTGGACCAGGGATGCGTGTCCGCGCGACCACCATGCTTCTGACGCGCTGGTCGTGCGCACCAGCGGATTCGCCGGATGGTCTTCCCACGGGCCGTGCAGCGATTTCGAGCGGGCAGCGATCACCATATGGCCGGTGGGCGGCCCCGCCGTGCCGCCGACCGCGGTGATCATATAGAACCAGTCCCCGACCTTGTGGATTTTGGGTCCCTCGGGCGCGAAACCCTCGACAATCCAGTCTGACGGATAGCGCCACGGGTCATAGACATGCTCCACCTTTCCGGCGAGCGAGAGATTGTCGTCCGACAGGCGCACGCGGTCTCCGCCGGAGAGGAACAGCCAGCGCGAACCATCCTCTGCCACGGCGTGGCACGGATCGATATGATCGTGCAGCCCCAGCGGGACGGGATCGCTCCACGGACCTTCGATATCGTCGGCCCAGGTGACATAGATGTCGTTCTGCGGCTGCGCCTTTACAGGAATATAGAGGAGGTATTTTCCGCGATCCTTGTGCAGGCTGGGGGCCCAGACCGAACCGATATATTTGTGCAGCGCGGGCTTCAGCGGCTGCCAGTTCACCAGATCGCGCGAATGCCAGATCAGCAGGCCGGGATAGGCGTCGAAGGTGGAGAAGGTGACATAATAATCGTCGCCATCCTTCAGGATCGCCGGATCGGGCCGGTCGCCCGACAGCACGGGGTTCAGAAACCGCCCGTCACCCAGATCGGCAATGCGCTTGCCTTCACCATCGCGCCGCCAGTTCATGGCACGCGGTAAAGGCGCGGTGCTGGTCTGCGCCAGTGCAGAGGCCGCGCTGGTGCCGCCCGCCAGTCCGGCCAGCGAGAGCATTGCGGCTCCGCGAAACAGATCCCTGCGATGCGATTTCAAATAGGCCTTTGTCATGCTGCGATATCCAATCCGGCCCGTTTTCCGCGGGCCTCTCCCGTTAATGCGGGTCCGGTCCGGCCCGTTCGTGTATGTATCGCCCGTTTTCGGGCCGGCAGGTTCAGGCCTGCTGCGATCAGCCGAGGCCCTGCGTGCGGGCCCAGTCGCGCCAAAGTTCGGGCCAGTGTCCGACGGGTTTGCCCGCCGCCTTGCGCAGGCCAAAGCCATGGCCGCCGTGCTGGAACAGATGGGTTTCCACCGCGATGCCGCGCGCCTTTAATGCTGCGCGCAGCAAAAGCGCATTTTCGACCGGCACGACATCGTCATCCTCGGCATGCAGGATGAAATGGGGCGGGGCGTCGGCGGGGACGTTGCGGTCGGGCGAATGGGCAGCCTCCAACGCCTTTGACGGGTTGGGGCCCAGCAGCAACTCGCGCGATCCGGCATGGGCGAATTGCGGGTCCATCGAGATGACCGGATATACCGGCGCGGCGCAGAAGGGCTTGGCCGAAAGCGCATCGGCATCGTCCTTGGGTGCATAGGTCTGCGCAGCGAAACGCGCGGCCAGATCGGCGCAGAGATGCCCGCCTGCGGAAAAGCCCATGGCGGCGACGCGTTCGGGGTCGATGCCGAAATCGCGATGGCGGTAGCGGATGATGCGCATGGCGCGCTGGGCATCGGCCAGCGGCACGTCGGCACGGTTCGCCCAGCCGTCATAGGGCAGGCGATAGAACAGGACGAAACAGGTGAATCCGCGCGCCGTGGCCCAGCGCGCGAACTCGTACCCTTCCTTGTCCACGACGACATGTTTGTAACCGCCGCCGGGCGTAAGGAGGAGGGCAGCCCCGTTGGGGACATCGGGGCGAAATACGGCCATGCGGGGCACGGAAATTCCGAGCACGGCGCGGTCGGTGACAAGCGGATCGGTCGACCGCTCTGTCGTCACCTCGACGGGGAGGGTGCCGGGTGAACCGGGCGCGCCGTCGGGCCACATCTGGCCGGGCCACAAATCGATCGTTTCACGAGGTTGCGGGAGACCCGGAGAGCTTGGGCCTCCCGCGCTCGGCGGTGCTGTTTGCGCCTCACCGCGAGTAGAAATCAGGGAGCAAAGGACAAGGCCTGCGGTTAAAACCGATCTTCGATCAGAAATCATCGCGTTGCAACCCTGTCCTTTCGCTTCACCTATACATCATACATATCACATTTCAAACCGTGCACCGAACATGATGATGCGGCCGAAGTGATTGTTTTCGTAGTTGCGCTTCGTATCGAGGTCGGTCCAGCGATAACGATAGTCGTCGGTCAGGTTGGTGCCGTCGAGCATCAGCTCGATGCTGTCGGTCAGCTGATAGCGGATCGCCGCATCGAGATTGAACGACGAGCTGTACCCTTCGAGGAAGTTGCCGTTGCCGCTCGACCCGGTGTTGTAACCGTCGCGATAGGCGCCCGACACACGGACCGAGAAGGTTCCATTGTCGTAATAGACTGTACCGTTGGCCGAATATTCCGAAACGCCGGCAAAGGTGACGGTACGAATGTCGCCATTATCCAGCGTCACATCCTGCGAACTGTCGACATAGGTCACGTTGCCGAGGATGCCGAAGTCCGAAACGAACCCGTCGGCAAAGGCCGAGAACGGCAGGTTCAGACCGACTTCCACGCCCTGGATCACGGCGCCTTCGCCGTTCACCGTGGTGCGCGCAACGAACAGGCGATCGGGATCGGTGCCGTTGACGACGGCGTCATAGGCGGGCGTGCCATTGTTCAGCAGCGAAAGCGGCAGGCCGCTTTGTGCATAGGTCACGTCCTGAACGTCGCTGATCGGGAAGCTTTCGACATCCTTGCGGAACAGCGCGACCGAGGCGATGGCGCCCGGAGCGAAGTAATATTCGAAGGAGATATCGTAGTTCCACGCCCGATACGGGTCGATGAACGGATTGCCCGACGAAATGCCGAAGTTGAACTGGTCGACCGAACCGCCCGGCGTCAGCGAGCCGAGGCTGGGGCGGGTGATGACCTTGGCGACCGCGCCGCGAACGATGAAGTTATCGGCGGGGAAGATGTTCAGGTTGATGGCAGGCAGCAGATCGTCATAGCTGCGCTTCACGGTCACATACTGGCCGCTATTGAAGCCGCTCGACGACTGGTTGGTCTTGGCATAGCGCATGCCGAAATTGCCCGAGATGCGGACGCCCGGATCAAATTCGAAGCCGGTTTCGAAATAGCCGCCGTACACTTCCTCGGTCACGCCGCGTTCGTCGCCCTGCTGGGTGACGGCCGGACGGCCATAGAGGTCGAGGAAATCGGTGGTCGCATCCAGATCGGGCACGACCCAGCTGTTGGTGTTGCCCGACGGCTGGCCGGCGTTGCCCAGCTCGAACAGCTCCGCCATATCGGCAGTGACCGCCGCGCCATAGGCACCCGGGTCGCAAGTGAAGGCCGAGCAATAGGTGCTGTCACGACGTGCGCCGGTGGTGAAGAAGTCGAATTCGCGCCAGAACGGACCGGCCTTGAACGACAGCCCGTCGACCGGCTGGAATTCGAAGTCCAGCGCCACGGTCTTGAACTTGTTGGTCACTTCCGACGGACGGTCGCGGAATTCCGCCAGCTGGAAATTGGTCGGGTTGGTGACATCCGTGCCAAAGACCAGCAGCGGGCTCTTCATATCGGTGTAGTCATAGGAATAGACGCCGTCGCGATCGTCGAAGATGATCGTGGTTTCGACCGGGATCGTCGCATCCGACTGCGAGAATCCGCCCGACAGGCGCGCCATGAAAGTGTTTGTGAAGAACTGCTCCAACTTGCCCGAGATCTGGTAGAACTCGGTCTCGCTTTCGCGGTGATAGCGTTCGTTACGGATCCACGCATTGGTCAGATCCGCGCTGATCATGTTGTTGTCGCCGTCGATGGCATAGTTCGAGACATCGATGGTGCGCTCGTTCGAACGCAGCAGCACTTCGCCCCAATATTCGTCGCGGTCTTCCTTGAAGTTGGAATAGAGGCCGTCGATCTCGATATTGGTGTTTTCGCTCGGCTGGAACTGGATCGCTCCGGTCGCGCCCAGACGCTCACGCTCGTGATTCACAAGGCCATAGCGCGGGATACGCGGGTGGAAGGCGGCGGTCACTTCGGCGCAGCCCGCATCGGCGGGGTTCGCGGTGCAGTTGACGCCATCGACCGAATTGAACTGCGCATTATTCGCCCAGCGGACCGAATTGTTGCCAAGCTCGGCGGTTTCATATTTCGACCAAGCGACCGATGCCGACACGCCAAAGGTTTCGTCGTCGTTCACCCAGGCGGCAAGGCCTGCAAGGCGAGGCGAAAGATCGTCGTTGAGGTCGTTGTAACGGCCCTGTGCCGAGGCAACGATCTTGCTGCCAGCACCATAGGAAAGCGGGCTGCCGGTCGACAGGTCGATTACGGCGCCCAGCGAACCCTCGTCCAGCGAAGCCGACGCGGTCTTGTGCACGACGATCGAGTTGAACAGCTCCGAGGCGAAGACGTTGAAGTCGAACGCGCGGTCGCGGTTCGACGATGCGCCGTCGGTAGAGGTGGCGATGGTTTCCATGCCGTTCACGCGAACGCGGGTGAACTGCGCACCCAGACCGCGCACGGTGATCGCGCGCCCTTCGCCCGCGTCGCGTTCGATGGCGACGCCGGGAATGCGCTGCAGCGATTCGGCAAGGTTGGTATCGGGGAATTTGGCGATATCTTCGGCGACGATCACGTCGACCTGGCCGACGGATTCGCGCTTGGCCGCGATGGCCGCGTTCAGCGAGGCGCGGAAGCCGGTTACGATGATTTCATCGGTCGGCGCGACCTGCTCTTCGATCTGCTCGACCGCTTCGCCTGCCTCGACATCGGCGCCTGCGCTGGCGTCCTGTGCGTGCGCCATTTGCGGCATCAGCAGCGCGCTGCCGATCAGCAGCGAACTCTTGAAATTCAGAATGCTACGGTTGGTCCTCATGGTATCCTCCCCATCATGCTCCGGACGGGATGACACCGGTTACCTTACAGGGACGAACAAAATGTCCCAAGCAATCCGAATCTCCCACCCGGTTTTTGGTAACCGGTGTCATTATCTATTGCCGCTGCCGCCCCAGTCTGTCAAGAAACAACCAACTGGGAGAATGACAGATGTTGAAAACCACGTATTTCCGCGGACTTACTGCTGCTGCATTGCTGCTGGCGGGCGCTGCGGGTCCTGCATTCGCGCAGCCCGGCGACCCGACCGAGGGGGGCAAAGGCGGCAAAATCATACGGGTCACCACGCTGGCAAAGGACGGCCCCGGCAGCCTGGCCGAAGCGCTGGCCGCAAAGGGGCCGCGCATCATCGTCTTCGAAGTCGGGGGCGCGATCGATCTGGAAAAATCGAGCCTGCTGATCGAGGAGCCCTTCGTCACCATCGCGGGCCAGACCGCGCCTTCGCCGGGCATCACCATCCTGCGCGGCGGCATCGACGTGAAGGCCCATGACGTCAAGATCAGCCATTTGCGCGTGATGACCGGCGATGCCGGCATGCCCAAGCGCAGCGGTTGGGAAGCGGATGCCTTTTCCACCGTGGCGGCGCATAATGTGGTCGTGGAAAACAACACTTTCATGTGGGCGGTCGACGAAAACATGTCTGCCAGCGGCCCGCGCTTTACCGGCAATACGGTCGAGGAATGGCGCAAAGGCACCAGCCACGACATCACTTTCCGTCTGAATTTCGCTGCCGAGGGTCTGGCCGATTCCAGTCATCCCAAGGGCGAACATTCCAAAGGATCGCTGATCCACGACAACGCCACCAATATCGTGTTCGACCGCAATATCTGGGCGCACAGCGTGGAACGCTCGCCGTTGGTGAAGGGCGGGGCGCAAGTGTTGATGGTCAATAATTTCATCTATGACCCCGGCCTGCGCGCGGTGCATTACAATCTGATGGATCTGGAATGGACCGACCACCCGCATGTCGCGGGCGAGATTACGGCGGTTGGCAATGTGATGCGCGGCGGGAATTCCACCTCGGAAGATCTGCCGTTCCTGATGCTGGGCGGCGTGGGCGACCTGAAATATTACGGCAAGGACAATATCGCTGTGGACCGCCATGGCGAGGCGCTGCCGATGTTCGGCACCTATGGCCAGACCGCGGCAAAGCTGATCGAGGCAAAGGCACCGCTGGCCGACCTGTCCAAATATGATGTGATGCCTGCTGGCGAGGTCGAGACCGCCTTGCTGCGCAGCGCGGGCGCGCGCCCGTGGGACCGCAGCGACGAGGAAATCCGTGTGCTGTTCTATATCGCCGAAGGACGCGGCGAAGTCATCGATTCGCAGGAAGAGGTCGGCGGCTATCCCAGCTTTCCCGAGACCCGCGCAGCATTCGACCCTGCGTATTGGGATCTGGCCACGATGACGCCCCGAAACGGCATCTATCCCGGCCAGACAGTCGCGCCGCAGGAAGCGTTGAGCACGCGCGACCGCGAAATGCGCGAGCAGGCGAAATGATCGCCCGTGCCGTATTGGCCGTGGCACTGCTGGGCTGTTCGGCCTGTGTCACGGCGCAGGAACCCGCAGGAAAGGCCGCGCCGATGGTTGTTGTCAGCGAAAGCGACGTGATGGTGCGCGAGGCGCCGCCCCATGGCGCGATCGGCATGTCCACCGCCTATCGCATCAGCGACGCCGCGCCGCAGCCGCGCACGATGGAATTCCGCCGCCGCGTGCTGGATGTGGGCGCGGCCATCGGCGAACACCCGATCGCGCATGACGAGGTCTATTACGTGACCGCGGGTGAAGGCGTAGTCATTTCCGACGGGGTCGAGGCCGCGCTCAAGCCCGGCATGGCAGCCTATCTCTATGACGGTGCGGTGGTCGGTATGCGGCAGACGGGGGAAGAGCCGCTGTCGCTGATCATTGCCTATCCGGTGGCCGCGAAATAGGCAGAAATGCTGCGCCCCCTTACGGGCGCAGCAATTTGCGCATCTCGGGAACTTCGCTTGCCAGTTCGTCGGCCAGGACGGCGGCGAACAGCTTGCCGCCGAATTCGCCCAGATGGGTGTAGTCGTAAACCCATGTCATTCTGGCCACCCGCAGATCATCGGGCACCGGCGCGGGCGTCGGCCTGCCGGTGGCGGAGGGCAGTGTTTCGCCATCGATGGCGGCTGCGGCGGCCACCTCGGCAGGTGCGGGAATCTCGGCGGTCAAATTCTGGACCGACGGGCCCAGCGCCTGCACGATTTCGGTGCTGCGGGCATTCAGGTCGATCAGCGGCGTATCGGTTTCGGCTGCGACCTTGCGGATCGCCTCGGCCCACGGGTCAAGGTCCCGTTCGACCTTGCCGTCATTGAACAGGCGGCGGGTGAGCGGAGTGAACAGGACCGGCACCGCACCCGCCGCGCGCGCCTCTTGCACATAGCGTTTCATATTGGCGGGGAATTCACTTTCGAGATCGGTGGAGCGTCCGGGCTTCCCCGGCTGGTCGTTGTGACCGAATCCGATCAGCGCGAACACCGTGCCATAGCCGCCTACTTTCATCTCGCGCAGGGCGATGTCCCACAGTCCCTCGGCGCGATAGGAACCGCTGCTGCGTCCGTTGCGTGCAAGGTTGAAGGCAGGCCGTGGGGTGCGTGGTGTGATGCGCGCAGAACATCGGGCCCCATCCATTGCCCGTGGCCGTGGTCGAATCGCCGATCAGGATGATCTTGTTCACTCCCTCGACAATGCTTGTCTCGGTCGCCATTTCGGCGGCGGGCGGTGCGCTTTGCGCCATGGCGACGGCAGGTGCCATGCAGGCGATGGCGGCAAACAGGGCGAGCTTCATGATCGGCTATTCTCCCGTCAGATTCCGGGCTGGATATAGGGCGCGGTCGACCACATCTCGCGCTGCCAGCCGCGCGGGTCGTTTTCCATGGCGATGCGGTCCTGTGCCACCATCAATGTCGCGCGGTCGGGCAGCGTATAGGGAGCCCAATCGGCCAGCCCCGGCGTGCCATTGCGCGCAAGGCCGGTGAAGGCGCGCATCATCTCGGCGCTGATCTGGCGCGCACGCCTGTCCGTGCCGGAAAAGCTGCCTGCCGCATCCAGAGTGCCGAAAACATAGGGCAGATCGTCGGTATGCGCCGCGCCGCGCCGCGGATCGATCGGGGATTCGCGGTCGAGTTGATAGACCCACGTCCGGCTCGCGCCTGCCTTGGCGCGCTCGTCCGACTCGATCCATTGGCCGGGCCAGCTGCGCCCGTCTGTCGTCGCGGCATAAAATACGCGCTCTGCCGACCAGTCGGGGAAATGTTCGCGATATTGCTGCACCACGTAATCAGGGCGCAGATCGATGCGGATATTGGGGCGGATGCGTTCGGCGATGTTCGACCAGTCCAGCCCTTGCACATAGGGACCATCGGCGCTGATGAATGCGCGCGTCTCGTCCGTCGTGTTGCCAAGGATCATCGGGATCGACAGCGACTGCGGCGCAGCATCGGGCCAGAACGGATGGCGCGGCAGGTTCGCCATATCGAGCACCGGCCCAAAATAGAGGCTGCCGCCAAGCACCGGATCGGTCGCATCCAGCCCGTCGACCAGACGCCGCGTGGGCAGGGCCTTGAGCGCGGCGACATCGCCCACGGCAATACCAAGGTGATCGAAGAAGGCCGTAATGCGTTTCAGTGCATTGGTCGGCCCGCTGGCGGTAACCTGCTGCCCGCTCATCGTGGCGGCGGAATGGAACAGCCCCTTGGCGGCAGGCATGGCCATCAGCGTCGCGATCTTGGCTCCGCCGCCCGACTGGCCGAACACCATCACGCGCGACGGATCGCCGCCGAATTTCGCCACATGATCGCGCACCCATTCCAACGCGCAGATCAGGTCGAGTTGTCCCAGATTGCCGCTATCGGCATAGGCGCTGCCGAACGGGGCGAGCCACGGATAGCCGAAGACGTTGAGGCGCTGGTTGACTGTGACGACGACCACATCGCCATCGCCCGCCAGATGCTGGCCGCGGGTAACCGGATCGGTGACCGTGCCGCCATTATACGCGCCGCCGTGGAAATAGACCATGACGGGCCGCTTTGCCGCAGGGTTCAGTTCTGGCGACCAGATGTTGAGGAAGAGGCAATCCTCGCTCGCCGGTTCGTCGGACAGGCCGCGTTGCGGGCAGATCGGTCCAAATGACTTTGCGGGCGTAGGATCGGACGCGAACGGCTGGCGCACGGGGCGGGCAAAGCGCTGCGCCGTGGCATAGCGGATGCCAAGAAAGGCATGGACGCCCGCCTGTTTTATGCCTTCATACCCGCCCACGTGCGGGGATGAGGACTGGCCGAAGGCGGGGGCGGCTGCCAGCAATCCCGTGCCGATCAGCCCGCCCTTTAAAACGGAGCGACGGGTAGGGCGATCAGCGGCGGACATCGCCGCCTGCCGGATCGAACGCCTCCAGATCGGCTTCTGTCACCAACACCATATCGCCGGGAATGCCATGTTTCAGCGCGGCGAGGGCAAGGCCCGATTTGGCCATGTCCTGCGCATTGCCGCCCTTCAGCCAGCTGCGCAGCATGCCCGCGGCATAGGCATCGCCGGTGCCGATGCGGTCGACGATATTCTCGATCCGCACTTCGTCGGTCTGCCAATGGCTTTCGCGCAAGTCGATCCGCGCGGCGAGGCGATGGGTGCCGGCCGTTTCAACATGGCGCGCCGTGCTGGCGATCAGCTGCAGATTGGGGAAATGCGCAAAGGCAGCCTCCGCCGCCTCGCGACGTCGGTCGGGGCCATCGCCCGAAAATGTCTGGCCCAGCAGCAAGGAGATATCGCGGTGGTTGCCGATCATCAGCGTGGCTTCGCTGACCAGTTCGGTCAAGATCGCGCGCGGATCGCTGTCCCATGCGTCCCACAGATTGGCGCGGTAATTGCCGTCGAAACAGATCGGCACGCCCGCGTCTTTGGCCGCGGCGACGGCGGCACGCGCCAGCGCCACGCCATCGGGGCCGAGCGCGGGCGTAATGCCCGACATATGCAACAGGCTGGCCCCGTCCAGCGCCTGCGCAAAGGGCAGGGTGGCTGGATCGGCCAGCGCAAAGCTGCTGCCCGCGCGATCATAGGTGACGCGGCCTGCAATCGGACCTGCGGGCGGTTCGAAGAAATACAGACCGATGCGGCCCGGCGCGGTTGCGATGAAACGCGCATCGCTGCCCGATGCGCCGATGGCCGCGATGGCTTTGCGGCCCAGCGGATTGTCGGGCACGACCGACAGCATGCGCGTCGGCAGGCCGAGGCTGGCAAGGGCGGTGGCGACATTCGCCTCTGCCCCTCCAACATCGATGGCCACGCTGCCGGCCTGTGCCAGCGGGATCTGCCCCTGAGGGCTGAGCCGCAGCAGCATTTCCCCGAAACATACGACTGGTTTGGTGTCGCCGCCGGTGCGTCCCTGCGTCATCATGCAGCGCTCATCGGGCGAGCCATCCGCCATCGACGGCCAGCACATGACCCTGCACATAATCCGCCGCGCTGCTGGCAAGGAAGACCGCCGCGCCGCCGATGTCCTTGGGATCGCCCCAGCGCCCTTCGGGAATGCGTTCCACGATCTGGCGCGCGCGGGTTTCATCGGCCTGCAATGCTGCCGTGTTATTGGTCGCGATATAGCCGGGAGCGATGGCATTGACGTTGATGCCCTTGGTCGCCCATTCATTCGCCATCAGCTTGGTCAGGCCCGCGACGCCCGACTTGCTGGCGGTATAGCTGGGCACGCGGATGCCGCCCTGAAACGACAGCAGCGAGGCGATATTGACGATCTTGCCACGCTTGCCCGACTGGCTGGACCAGCCGGTCATGTGGCGCGCCGCAGCCTGACACAGGAAAAACAACGACTTCAGATTGGTGTCCATCACAGCATCCCAGTCCTCTTCCGAGAAATCCAGCGCGTCCTCGCGCCGGATGATGCCTGCGTTATTGACCAGAATATCGAGCGAACCAAGTGTTGATACCACTTTGTCGACCACTTTGCCTACCGGCTCGATCGAAGAGAGGTCGGCGGACACCAGTTCGCACTTACGGCCAAGGGCGCGCACCTTGTCTGCGGTTTCGGTCGCTTCGCTGCGGCCTACGGCGGCGATATCGGCCCCCGCTTCGGCCAGCGCGAGGGCAATGCCCTGACCGATGCCGGTGTTGGCGCCGGTGACAACCGCAACGCGGCCGGTAAGATCGAAGGGGCTGTTCATCGGGTCGTCCTCTCGGTTGCGCCGCCGCGAATCGGTTCTACGCGTGGTCGGCGCCGGCCATCGAAATGGCGGCAGTCAGATAGGGGGCGGGGGCAGCGCGTGCCGCCCCCGCAAATGTCCGTCGGGCCCTTACAGGCTCTTCAGATAGGCGCTGATTTCGTCGTTCTTGGAATTCGCATAGAAATATTCCGCGAATTTCTCGCCCGCGATCGCGCTTTTCAGCAGGTCCTGATCGACGTTCTTCAGCACGGTCAGCATGTCATGGGTGGCAGCGGCCTTGAAATCCTTCAGGATAACGCGGTTCTTTGCCATGATCTCCGCGCGTTCCTTGGGATAGCCGGCGCCGGGTTCGTTTTCAAAGATCTTGCGATAGCAATCCTGCAGGTTCAGCTCGGCAGCCCAGCCGAAACCCTTGGCATAGGGCATCGACATGCAGTTGCCCGCGTTGATCTGGCTGAACAGGAAGGCATCGGTCGGATCGATCACCAGACCGCAGAACACGCCGGGCATCGAATTGCAGGCCAGCATCGAACCCATGCCGGTGCCGCAACCGGTGACGACGAAATCCGCCGCGCCCGAATTGAGCAGGATGCCGGCGAGCAGGCCGTTCATCACATAGGTCAGCTGTGCGTCATCCTCGGGCGTATACATGCCATAGTGGAAGACTTCGTGGCCAAGCGGTTCGGCAACGGACTTGAGCGCATCGTGCACGATGCTGCTTTTGGCCGCCTGGCTGTTCTCGATAATCAGTGCAACTTTCATAACATCCTCGCTCGCTGGCTTGGGGGGCATTGTGTGTAAAACCAGCCCATAATACGGAACACGGTCCCACATGCAAAGAGCCTGCTATTAGGTAACCGGTGTCAATCCCCTAGATAGACGAGATGACAGGGTGATTTCAACCATCATCGCCCCGATCAGGCGGGTTTCGGCGGGGCGACCGACGACCGCCTGATCAGTTCCGACGACAGCCGTGACGGCAGCTTGTCCGCATCGGCGGAATCGATCAGCTTGTGCGCGGCGGTGCTGGCCATCTCGCGGACCGGCCAGCGTACCGTGGTCAATGGCGGCCATATATGTGCGGCGATGGGGCTGTCGTCGAAACCGATGATCGACAGATCCTCGGGTACGAACATGCCGCGCTGGCGCGCCACATGGAGCGTAGCGGCGGCCATTTCGTCGTTCGATGCAAAGATCGCGGTGGGCGCACCATCCGCGTCGAGAATATGTTCGGCAGCATCGATCCCCGAATCGAATGTATAGAGACCCGGCGCATGCCATTCGGGCCGGTATTCCAGCCCGTGTCGCCTGATTGCCGCCAGAAACCCCTCGCGCCGTTCATAGGCAGAGCGGAAGCCCTGTGGCCCTTCGATCAAACCGATGCGGCGATGGCCCATTTCGACCAGATGGTCGATGGCATTGCCCACGATCTCGCGGTCGTTCGATTCGACCAGATATTGCGGCTGGTCCAGCTGCGTCGAACCCATGCGGACATAGGCGCAGTCCAGTTCGCGGCACAGCGCGGCCAGCTCCTCGTTCTCGGAAATCGGGGGCAGGATGAACACGCCATAGGGGCGCTGCTTTTCCAGAAAATCGCGGATATCGTCGAGCATTTCTGGCGAATGACGATCGACAGGCCGCACGACCAGCGCGAAATTGGTGTCGCGGATGGCGTCCAGCACGCCGATCTGGAAATTCAGCACCGTTTGCGCGTTCGGGTTGTCGTGCAGCAGGCCCAGCAGGAAATTGCGCCTGAGCGCCAGAGCACGGGCCTGAGGATTCGGTACATAACCCAGTTCGGCAATGACACTCTCGACCTTTTTGCGCGTATCGTCCTTTAACAGCGTAGAGCGGTTGATCACGCGGCTGACGGTTTTCTTGGAAACGCCGGCAAGGCGCGCGACATCGTTGATTGTCGGCTGCCGGTCGTTCTTGCGCACGCTACCCATCCCGTTCTCCGCGGACCCCAGTTTCGATGGCTTTAGCGCGAAGTCGTCGCACCGGTAAACCGGGACACTTCCCCCTCCGGTTACGGTCATGACGCGCGGTCAGCCAGCTACATCCTCTCACCGGGAAGCACTTGCTTTCCCGCTGCGGTTCATTATGACACCGGTTTCCTAATTGTGAAAGACAATCGTTGAGGGGATCATGGACAGGCAGGCCGTAGAGCGCATTGCGCAGGCATTCGTTACCGCGCGCACCCAGGGGAAGGCCCTGCCGGAATACCCCGGCGACCGCCCGCTGACCCTTGCCGATGCGTATCAGGTTCAGGATCATGCGCTGCAATTGTGGGACCGTTATGTCGGCGGCTGGAAAGTCGGCAAGATCCCTCCGCCGCGCGATGCAGAGCTGGGCGCAAACCGGCTGATCGGCCCGATTTTCGAGGATGTGATCTATCATCAGGCGGGCAGCCCGCTGGCCATGCCCGTGTTCGCCGACGGCTTTGCCGCGGCCGAGGCGGAGTTCGCCGTCCGCATCCGCGTACCCGAAAATGCCGCGCTGCCGACAAATGATGCCGAAACCTATGACTGGGTCGAGGAAATCCGCATCGGGATCGAGATCGCCTCTTCTCCCTATGCCGGTATTAACGAGGATGGGCCCTGCGTTACCGTATCGGACCACGGCAATAATGCCGGTCTGGTGCTGGGCGCCGTCGTCCCGCGCGAGATGTGGGACGGGATCAACGACATCGCCGTTGAAACGATCATTGATGGCGAGACGGTGGGTATGGCGACGACCGCGAGCATGCTCGACGGGCCGTTTGGCGCGGTGCGGTTCCTGCTCAACAATCTGGCGGAACGCGGCCTGATGGCGCAGGCGCCGGGCTGGGTTTCTTCGGGTGCAATCACCGGTGTGCATGACGTAAAGGTGGGGCAGTCGGTCGACGCGCGTTTCGCCGGTATCGGTTCGGTTTCGGCGCTGATCACCGCATGATCTAACGCATCGGGCGGGGCCGGTTGCGCCCCGTCCATGCTGCGCACAATGGCCTATTGCCCCAAAGCGTCCAGCGCACCCTCTACCCCGCTGCGATAGCTGTCGCCGAACAGGCGGTAATGGACCAATAACGGCCACAGGCGATAGGCGGGCAGACGCTCGCGCCATCCGCTGTCCAGTGCCAGCGTATCGAAAAACCGCGCGGGCGGGTGATCGAACAGGGTCAGCATGGCGACATCGACTTCGCGGTCGCCATAATAGCACGCCGGATCGATCAAGCCCGCGATCCGTCCGCCGCGCGCCAACACATTTCCGCCCCACAGATCGCCATGCAGCAAGGCGGGCGCAGGCGAATGCGGCAGATATTCGGGCATGGCGATGGCCAAGGCCTCTACCCGCCGCGCAAGCGATGGCGGCAGATGCGGGACAAAGGGAAGAAGGCGACGCTTGGCCCAGAATACCGGCCAGTCGCTGCATGTGGCATTGTCGATGCGGACGGGGCCGAATGCATAATCCTCGTGCCAGCCATATTGGCTTGCGCGATTGCCATGCAGCCTCGCCAGCATAGCGGCAAGATCGTCCCACGCGTGCGATAGCCCACCGTCGCTCTCGATCCACTCCATGATCAGCAGATCACCGTCGCAGGCGATGACCGCAGGGGCAGGGGTGCCTGTGGCAGCGATAGCACGCAGCATGGCGGCTTCGCGCGCGACCAGCGGGCCTTGCTTGGCCACAGCCATGCGACCGTCCGCCAGCTCCAGCCGCCACACGCCTGCCAGATCGCCGCCATGCAGACGCCGGACGCCGGAGACCTCGCAGCCAAGCACCCCGCTGGCGAGTTCGGCGATGGTCACCCCTTCAACCGCTCCATCCCCTGCAAATAGTCGACAAGTGCTGTCGCGGCGCGGTCGACCTGCGACCATGTCGTGTGGAAACCCGCCTCACCGCCGAAATAGGGGTCGGCCACAGGCTGCCCCTCCAGCCCCTCGACCAGATCGAGCAGCAGAGCCAGTCGCGCGGTTGCATCCGCAGGGGCGCGGCGTTGCAGCTCGGCCAGATTCTCGTGGTCGAGCGCATAGATATGGGTGAAGCGATAAAAGTCCTCTGCCGCCACCTGCCGCCCGCGATAATGCGCGATATCGTGTCCGTTATGCAGCGCCACCGCCTGCGCGCGGGGATCGGGCGGTTCGCCCACATGCCACGATCCGGTCCCCGCCGAATCGACAGCCACCTCCACCGCCGCCTCTGCAAGGCGCGCTCGAAGCGCAGCCTCAGCCAGCGGGGAACGGCAAATATTGCCCAGGCAGACGAACAGGACGGCGG
Source organism: Croceicoccus sp. Ery5 (assembly GCF_020985325.1). Taxonomy (NCBI): domain Bacteria; kingdom Pseudomonadati; phylum Pseudomonadota; class Alphaproteobacteria; order Sphingomonadales; family Erythrobacteraceae; genus Croceicoccus; species Croceicoccus sp. Ery5. Next base: position 3,116,151 of record NZ_CP087587.1, on the reverse strand, counting down.
GCGTGGATCGGCGATCGGTCATACCGCGATCCTAGGCAGCGTTCCGGCTGGCCGCCAGCCCTATGGAAGCCGGCCTTGCGATGAACGCCGGTCAGGCCGCGTGTTTGCGCCGTGCGTTATAGGCACGGCGGATATGCGCCGTCATCAGCGCTTCGGCCCATTCGGTGTCGCCGCGTTCCAGCGCCTCGGTAATCTCGACATGTTCGGACAGAGACCGGTTCACCTGCTCCCGCTCATAGGCGAGCGCGGTCAGGTGTACGACGGGTTGCAGGACCAGTCGCCCCAACAGGCCCGCCAGCCGTTCCGATGCGGAGGCATGCAGGATCAGCGAATGGAACCTCTCGTTCAGTGCCAGAAATGCCTCGTCATCGAGGATTTCGGCCGTCACGACGGCGCGCATCTCTTCATTCACCTGTTTCAGCGCGGCGATCGTGTCGGAATCGATCCGGCTGGCCGCCAGCCGCGCTGCATGCGATTCGAGCATGCCTCGCAGGGTGAAAACCTCGGCCACATCGGCTTCGGTCCATTCGGCGACATAGCTGCGCTGGCTGTCCGACCGGCGCACGAACAGCTCTGTCTCAAGCTGGCGGATCGCCTCGCGCACAGGTGTGCGCGATACGCGGCACAGATCGGCCAGCTCTTCCTCTTTCAACTGGTGGCCGGGGGGCAATTCGCCCGAGAGGATCTTTTCGCGCAGAATGCGATAGGCCTGGTCCGAGGCTTTCTTCATGATGTCCTTCAATTGGCCGATGCGGCCTTTCGCTGTCGGTCATTCGCGTCTAGAGGGCCGCGAACGACGCGCGATGACGGTTCGCCCGCTTGGCGACGGTTTCAGCGGAAATCAAGCCTGATTGTATACATCAGAGGCAATAAACCCTGTTTTTATTCGCATTTTTCGCGAGAATGCCGAACTTAAGTATACTTTTGTTAACTGGTCTCACCCACTCAGGCCCGCTCCGCGCAGAAAGAATTCCGTGCGTTCGCGCAGTTCCTGGGCGGTGGGCGGCTCCATCGATCCATGGCTGATCGCCTGCACCTGAAAATCGAACACGATCAATCCGGTAAACAGGTCGGCCAGCTTGACCGGATCGCCGATCATTTCCGGATAGGTTCCGGACCATTCGGTGAACAGGCGGCGTAGGCTTTGTTTGGCTTTCATCTGCGAATGGTCGAAAAAGCTGCGGGCGAACCCCGGGTCGCAAATGCTCCGCGCGATGACGATGCGGGTGACGGCAAGGTTTGAAGGGTCGAGAAATATGCCTGATAACTCGGCGGCAATCCGGTGCAGCGCCTGATCGGGCGGAAGATCCATCGCGACAATTGTCTCGACGATCTGGTGGCCCAGATCGCGCGATTGCGACAATACCGCGTCCAGCAGCCCTTCCTTATTGCCGAACAGCTTGTAGAGTGTCGCCAGTGAACCGCCGGCGCGCTCGACCACTTCGGCCAGAGTCGTCTGCTCGTAACCCTGTTCGATAAAAAGGTCCCTTGCGGCCTGTTGAAAGGCCTGTCGGCGCCGGTCGAGCCTTTCTTGCTGGGGGCTTTCCAAAAATTTCACTCCCGTCGGGTTTTTCCGTCTTGAACTCTCTTGTGTAATAACTATTACGCCTTCGCAACTGCAAAATCGGAAGCGCGCATGCGAATCAAAATCATTTCTCTGGCGGCTACGGCCCTTGCCCTGGCGACTCTTGGTCCGGCCGGATGCGGCATGGGTGACGAACAGGCTGCCCCGCAGGCCGTGCCTGTGCGCACCTATACGGTGACCGCGATGGATGTGTCCAACATCATCGAATTGCCGGGGCGAGTGGCTGCGATCCGCACGGCGGAGGTGCGCGCGCGGGTAACCGGCATCGTCCAGCGGCGACTGTTCACCGAAGGGACCGATGTAGGCGAGGGGCAGCCGCTGTTCCGGATCGACCCGTCGGAAATGCAGGCCAGCTATGCGCAGAGCGAGGCGAGCCTTGCCCGTGCCAAGGCCACGGCAGACAATGCGCGCGCCGTGGTCGAACGCTATCGCCCGCTGGTCGATGAAAACGCCATCAGCCGCCAGGAATATGACGCCGCGGTCGCCGCCATGCGCGAAGCGGACGCCAATGTGGCGCAGCTTCGCGCCGAATTGCGCGCTGCGGGGCTGCAACTGGGCTATACCACGGTGCGTTCGCCGATTTCGGGCCGCGCGGGCCGCGCGCAAGTGACCGAGGGCGCGCTCGTCAGTCAGACCGAAGGCACGCTGCTGACCACGGTGGAGCAGATCGACCGCGTTTACGTTACCTTCAACCAGTCGGCCACCGAGCTGCTGCGCCTGCAACGCGCGATGGCCGAAGGGGAGATCGACCTGCCCAGCCGGGATGCGATCGACGTACAGATCATGTTCCCCGATGGCACCACCTATCCCATTGCGGGCAAGATCGATTTCCTTGCCGTTTCGGTGCAGGAAACGACCGGCACGGTCGAGGTTCGTGCCGAAGTACCCAATCCGCAAAGCCTGTTGCTGCCCGGCGAATTCGTGCGCGGGCGCATCGCGGTGGGGACGCGCAAGAATGCCGTCACCGTGCCGCAGTCCGCCGTGCTGCTGTCGAACGACGGTGGCAGCGTCTATGTTATCGGCGCCGACAACACGGTCGAACCGCGCAAGGTGACGCTGGGCCAGATGGTCGAGGGGAACTGGATCATCGAAAGCGGCCTGAAACCCGGCGACAAGGTGATCACAAGCCGCTTGCAGGTGCTGCAACCCGGCATGCCGGTGACCGAACAGAACGCGCCGACAGGACAAAAGGCTGCGGGCCAAAAGGCTGAGGTTCAAAAGGCCGGGGGCCAAAAGCAGCCCGCGACCAGGCAGCCCGGTGGCGCAACCGCACGCGGGGCCGAGTAATTCCATGGCACGCTATTTTATCGACAGGCCGATCTTTGCCTGGGTGATCTCGCTCGGCATCCTGCTGGCGGGCTTCATCGCGTTGCGCGGTCTTCCTATCGAGCAATATCCGGAAGTTGCCCCGCCCTCGCTCAGCATCGAAGTCGCCTATCCGGGCGCCGATGCCGAGACGCTGGAAGAAAACGTCACCCAGGTGATCGAGCAATCGCTGAACGGGGTGGAGGGCTTCCTCTATATGAACTCGTCCAGCACCTCGTCGGGTACGGCGTCGATCACGCTGACTTTCGAGGCGGGGACCGATATCGATATCGCCCAGACCGAGGTGCAGAACCGCCTGTCGACGGTGGAAGCGCGCCTGCCCGAACAGGTCCGCCAGCAAGGGATTCAGGTCCGTCAGGCGAATGCCGGCTTTCTGATGATCCTGAGCCTGACGTCGAAATCGGGCGAAACCGATGCGGTTGCGCTGGGCAATATCGCGACCAATCAGGTGCTCGACGAATTGCGCCGCGTGCAGGGCGTGGGCGATGTCACCCTGTTCGGTTCGGCCTATGCAATGCGCATCTGGCTCGATCCCGACAAGCTGGCGTCGTATAATCTGTCGCCCACCGCCGTGCTGGCCGCCATTCAGGAACAGAACAGCCAGACCGCGGGCGGCGCGCTGGGCGCGCAGCCCTTCGTGGACGACCAGCAGCTGACCGCGACGATCACCACGCAGGGCCGTTTCAGTTCGGCCGAGGAATTCCGCCAGATCATCCTGCGCGCCGATACCGGCGGTGCCACCGTGCGGCTGGCCGATGTGGCACGCGTCGAACTGGGGGCGGAAAGCTATAGCTTCGCCGCCAGCCGCAACGGCAGCCCGATGGCGGGCATGGCCGTGCAGCTGGCCACCGGCGCCAATGCGCTGGCCACTGCCGAGGGCGTGCGCGAGCGAATGGAAGAGCTGGCAGGAACGCTGCCCGCGGATGTCGAATGGGCCGTTCCCTATGACACCACGCCCTTTGTCGAGATTTCGGTCGAGGAAGTGATCAAGACCCTGGTCGAGGCGATGGCGCTGGTCTTCCTTGTCATGTTCCTGTTCCTGCAAAGCTGGCGCGCGACGATCATCCCCACGCTGGTCGTGCCCATCGCGCTGATGGGTGCCTGCCTTGGCCTCTGGATGTTCGGCTTTTCGATCAATGTGCTGTCGTTGTTCGCCATGGTGCTGGCGATCGGCATTCTGGTCGACGACGCCATCGTGGTGATCGAAAATGTCGAACGCATCATGCGCGAGGAGGGGCTGCCCCCGCTGGAAGCGACGCGCAAGGCGATGGACCAGATCACGGGTGCCATCATCGGCATCACGCTGGTGCTGATCGCGGTGTTCGTGCCGATGGCCTTCTTCCCCGGTTCGACCGGCGGCATTTACCGCCAGTTCTCTGTCACCCTGTCGGTGTCGATCTTCTTCTCGGCCTTGCTGGCCCTGACGTTGACGCCTGCGCTCTGCGCCAATTTCCTGAAGCCCATCGAACAGGGCGACGGGGACGAACATGGACATGGCGAGCCGGTTCCGCCCGCCGCCATGGAAGAGCCGGGCTGGCGCGGCATGCTGGCAAAGCTGCAATATCGGGCGGCACGCCTTTTCGCGGGCTTCAACCGCTGGTTCGCGCGGATGACCGAAAAATATGCGCGCGGGAACGAGCGTATCCTGTCGCGCCCGATGCGCGGGCTGGCCGTATTCCTGATGCTGGGCGTGCTGACGGCGTTCCTGTTCACGCGTCTGCCCACGGCCTTTCTGCCCGACGAGGATCAGGGCTTTCTGATCACCGTGGTGCAAACGCCCGCAGGCGCGACCATGGCCCGCACCGACGAGGCGCTGGCCCCGATCGAGGAATTCTGGAAATCGCAGCCCGAACTCGACAATCTGGTCGTGTTGCGCGGGTTCAGCTTCTTCGGGCGCGGGCAGAACGCGGCCATGATGTTTTCGACATTCAAGACCTGGGATGAACGCACCGCAGCCGAAAGCGGGGCGGGGGCCATTCTGGGCCGCGCGGCGCAGGCTTTCGCGGGCATCGACAATGCGATGGCCTTTCCAATCCAGCCGCCCGCGATCCAGTCGCTGGGACAAGCCAGCGGTTTCACCATGAAGCTGCAGGATCGCGGCGGGTTGGGGCGCGAGGCGCTGACCAATGCGCGCAACCAGCTGATGGGCATGGCCAGCCAGAGCGACCTCATCGCCAATCTGCGGCCCGAGGACCAGCCGCCGTCGCCCGCGCTGGAACTGACGGTCGACCGCGTGCAGGCGCGTGCGCTGGGCCTGTCGATTACCGATGTGAACAATGCGCTGTCGATCAATAACGGCTCGGCCTATGTCAATGATTTCACCTATCAGGGCCGCGTTCTGCGGGTGATGGTGCAGGCCGATGCGCCCTATCGCATGACACCCGAGGATGTGATGTCGCTGCGCATTCCCAACGACAGCGGCGAGCTGGTGCCTTTCAGCTCTTTCGCCACGGCCGAATGGTCTGCCGCGCCGCCCAGCCTTGGCCGATACAACGGCTATCCGGCGATGACCCTGTCGGGCACGGCGGCACCGGGCGCTTCGTCGGGCGACGCGCTGGCCGAAATGGAACAGCTGGCATCGCAGCTGCCTGCGGGTATCGGTTATGAATGGACCGGCATCAGCTATGAGGAAAAGCAGGCGGGCGGGCAGATCGGCCTGTTGCTGGGCCTGTCGGTGATCGTCGTCTTCCTTGTGCTGGCGGCATTGTACGAAAGCTGGGCAGTGCCGCTGTCGGTATTGCTGGTCGTGCCGATGGGCGTGCTGGGCGCGGTGCTGTTTTCGATGCTGCGCGGGCTGTCGGCGGACGTCTATTTCAACGTCGGGCTGATCACCATCATCGGCCTTGCTGCGAAGAACGCGATCCTGATCGTCGAATTCGCGATCGAGGAAGAGGAGCGCGGATTGTCTCCCCTGGAAGCGGTGAAGACGGCGGCGCGACTGCGCCTGCGTCCGATCATCATGACCTCGCTTGCCTTTATCCTTGGCATGGTGCCGCTGGTGCTGGCGAGCGGTGCGGGCGCGGCCAGCCGGATCGCTGTGGGCACGGGCGTGATGGGCGGCATGATCGCCGCGACCGTGCTGGGCATTTTCGTGATCCCGCTGCTCTATCTGATGACGCGCACCTATCTCAGCCGCAGGCAGCCATCGGCGGCGGGCCACATGGACGAACCGGCCGAAGCGCCCGACGGGGAGGCAGCACGATGAGCATCCGTCACACCGCTCCGCTGGCGGCGATCGCCCTGGTGCTGGCCTTGCCGGGCTGCATCAATATGGCGCCCGATCATGTCACGCCCGAATTGTCGACCGCGCCCGCGTTCGATCCCGAATACGGGCCCGACGGCACGGTGGTCGCGACCAGCCTGTCCTATCGCGACTGGTTCGCCGACCCGCGCCTTGATGCGCTGATCGGTGCGGCGCTGCGCAACAACCGCGATCTTGTCGCCGCCACCGCGCGGATCGAACAGGCGCGCGCGCAATATCGCATCCAGGACAGCCGCCGCCTGCCCAGCGTGGTCGCCAGCGCCGATGCCACGCGTACCCGCACGCCTTTGACCGGCGCCATCGCCGGTGCCAGCGGCGATGCGAGTGCGATCACGGTCGATAATTTTCAGGTCGGCGTGGGCGTCAGCGCGTTCGAACTGGACTTCTGGGGGCGGGTCAGGAACCTCAGCGATGCGTCGCGCGCACAATATTTGTCGAGCGTCGCGGCGCAGCGGGCTTTTTATCTCTCGCTGATCGCCGATGTCGCCACCACCTATTACGAACTGCTGGAAACGCAGGATCAGGTGGAACTGGCCATCGCCACTGTCAGCAGCCGCAGCGATTCGCTGATCATTGCCAAGCGCCGCCTCGACATCGGGGTGACTTCGGCGCTGCCGATGCGGCAGGCCGAAACGCTGTTGACTGCGGCGCAGCAACAACTGGCCAGCGAACGTCTGGCCGAGGCGCAATTGCGCAACCAGCTGGCGGTACTGGTCGGCGGGCGCATCCCCGACGATCTGCCCGAAGGGCTGCCGCTGGAAGAGCAGGGCAATGGCATGCGGCTCGATCCCGGCCTGCCGTCCGACATGTTGCTGGCGCGCCCCGATGTCGTCGCGGCAGAGGAAAACCTGCGCGCGGCGCGGGCCAATATCGGCGCGGCGCGCGCGGCGTTCTTCCCGACGATCTCTTTGACGGGCAATGCCGGTTTCGCATCGGAATCGCTGGGCGGCCTGTTCGACGAGGGGATCTTCGCCTGGAGCGCGGGTCCGTCGATCAGCCTGCCGATCTTTGACTGGGGCGCACGCGAAGGCGATCTGGATTACGCCAAGGCGCTGGAAGTCGAGGAAGTCGCCAATTACGACATGGCGGTGCAGACGGCATTCCGCGAAGTATCCGACGCACTGGCCGGTCGCCGCTGGCTGACCGAACAGGTCGCGGTGCTGGAACGTACCGTCGCCGCGCAGGAAGAGATCGACCGCATTTCGACGCTGCGTTACCGCGAAGGCGTGACCGATTATCTGGAAGTGCTGGACGCCGAGCGGTCCCTGTTCAGCGCGCAGCAGGATCTGATCACCACCCGCCGCGCCCTGTTGCAGAACGGGGCCACGCTTTACGTCGCGCTGGGCGGCGGGTTCGAGGTGGACGGAAGCGAGATCGAAGGCGCGGGGGGCATGCCGGTCGACGACTGACCGGCATGCATCCTGTTCGAGCTTAGTCCGACAGGCCTTGAAACACGAAACGCTGTACGCGGCGGCCGCTGCCGACTTCGGTGGTATATACATTGCCGTGGCTGTCGACATCGACGCTGTGCAGCCAGATGAACTGCCCCGGATAGCGACCGTTGCGGCCAAAGCTGCCGACCACTTCATGCGTGTCGCGCAGCAACACCCAGACGCGGCCGTTCATCATGTCGGCGACATAGACATAGGTTCCATCGGGGCTGAATGCGACATCGCTGGCCGAGCGTGTGCCGCCGGTGCCGGGTGCGATCACGATATCCCTTAAGAATTCGGCCCCGTCCGCGGTTTCGCGGAACAGTTGCAGCCGGTTGTTGCGCCGGTCGCAGACATAGATCGTGCTGTCGGGCCCGCGCACGACGCAGTGCACGATATCGCCGAAGATTTTCGCTTCCGGATTGGCGCCGCCGTCGGCGGTGCTGCTGGCCTGGCTCTGGTCGAAGGGTTCGTCGCGTGTGCCGCCGCCGGGCACGTCGCCATAGGCGCCGAACAGATGGGTCATCGCCAGATCGGCGCCCATGGCCTTATCGATGGCGGCCAATTCCACGATACGTTTGTTGATATAGCCGTCGGCGACCAGCACCGATTCCGCATTGGCGGCGATATCAGCGGGATTGCCAAGGGTTGTGCGCGATCCGTTGCCGCCGGTTTGCCCGCGCGTGCCGAAATGGCGGATATATTTCCCATCGGCGGTAAAGTTCATCACCACGTGATCGCCGTCGCCATTGCCGCCGATCCATACCGTGCCCTTGTCGTCGACATACAGGCCGTGGACATTGGCGGGCCATTGCTCCCCCTCTCCGTCACCGGGGGCGAGATCGGGGCCGCCCCAGCCCGACAGCAGGTTCCCGTCCTGATCGAAGCGCAGCACATGCGGCGGCAGATCGCAGCAGGCGACCGCGATGGGCGGGTCCTGCGCAAGGCCCGATTCGGTCGGGTCGAGCGAATTGGGGCGCGTCAGCACCCAGATATGATCCTGCGCATCGACCGACAGGCCGGGCGACTGGCCCAGGATCATGTCATCGGGCAGGCGCGGCCACGAAGCATCGGCCTTGAACAGTGGCATGGGCACGCTGTCGTCCACCCGTTCGCTGACCACATCGACCAGCGTGTCGGCCATGGCAGGCGGCGGGGCGACCAGCGTTCCGGCAAGGCCCGTGGCGGCGGCAAGCAAAGGCAACAGCGATCGGCGCATCGGTATTCTCCCGTTACAAATCATGCTTTCATGATCATGGTGACGCCCACGACCGCCAGATAGATCCCGAATACCCGCCGCAACAAGGCGGGGCTGAGCCTGTGCGCGGCGGCAACGCCCAGCGGCGCGCTGGTCATGGCAGTGGCGATGATGGCGATGGCGGCGGGCAGGCTGACATGGCCGATCGACAGCGGGGGCAGCCCGGCCTCTCCGAAACCGGTGATGGCATAGCCGATGGCTGCGGGGATAGCGATGATCGCGCCAATGCCCGATGCCGTGCCGATGGCGCGGTGGATGGGCGCGCCGCAGCTTGTCATCGTCAGTGTCGTGATCGTTCCCCCGCCGATACCCAGCAGCGCAGAGATCAGGCCAAGGAATCCCGCCAGCCCCGCGCGGGTCGCGCCGGTGGGCATGGCGCGCGCCAGTTGCTGGCGTTCGGGCCGGACGGGCAACAGGAAATAGGCGGCAAAGGCCAGAACGCCCCCGCCGAAGATCAGCGCCAGCGTTGCGCTGGATGCGAAATCGGCGATCAACGTGCCCAGCACCGTTCCCGCCACGATCCACGGCGCCCAGCCCCTGATAAAGGGCACGTCGACTGCCCCGCGCTTGCCATGCGATTGCACCGATCGCAGCGATGTAAAGATGATCGTCGCCAGCGACGTGCCGATGGCGACATGCATCACCTGATCGGAAGATGTGCCAAGCATCGGCAAGATCAGCGTCAGCGCGGGTACAACGACGAAGCCGCCGCCGATGCCGAACAGCCCCCCTGCAAAACCGGCACCAAGCCCCGCCGCAAGCAGCGCGATATAGGGGAGGAGAGAGAGCACGGTATCGGCCAAGACGGGGCGGATCATAACCGCGTCACGCCCCTCGTCGAGGGGGTAATGTTGCGTCGCAATAAAAACATGTCGCCATCCGATGACAGCGGTGACAGCAGATCGCGGCGGTTACACGATTTCCAGCCGTCCGTTCATGCAGATCGGCTGGCTCAGGATCGAGAAATTGGGAGAGCTGCGCATCACATCCTCGTGAATGGCGCGAAACTGGTCGGGCGTGCCGTCGCCCCCGATGCGGACGGTAAAGTCCAGCTGGCGGTAGCCGGGCGGGATGGCCCGGTCCAGCCGCAGATAGCCGCGCAGGTCGAGCGAGCCGCTGGTATCGATTTCCAGCAGCGACAGCGCGATACCCTGCCGCGAGGCCAGCGCGACATAGCTGACCGCCATGCAGGCGTTCAGCGCGCTGATCAGCAATTCCTGAGGATTGGGCGCACTGTCGCCGCCCAGCAGATCGGTCGGTTCGTCAGAGGCGATTTTGAAACGGCGACTGATCCTTTGTCCGCCCAGTTCGCAGCTTTCCACCATGCTCTCGCTGCGCGTCTGCCCCGTCCAGCGGGTGGCGACGCGAAAGCGCAACTCCGCCATGGCGGGATCGCTTTGCACACCCTCGACAATGCGGCCGAGGCCGGCAAGGTCGAATCCGTTGCGACGCCCGCCGTCATCGTCGCCCCGCCGGAAAGTCGGGATGCCCGATGCGGAAGTTTCGCGGGCGGGTCGGTCCGGATGCGGTGGCGTCATGCTGGTCCTGACATGGATAAGGGGGCCGGAAGGGCGGGGATCGTTTCTAGTTCGGGCGGGAAAGGCTGCCGCTCTTGCGGCGGCTGGCCTGTGCCCCAAGCTCCCTGAATTACGCTTCCCTGAAGTGCGCGATCAGCCGCGCGGATCGGCGGCGCGTGCCAACAGGGGCGCCACATTCGCCCGGCCTTCGGCACAAGGCGGTCCCTTTGGCGCGCTGTGATGCACGGGACCGCGCTGGTTGCTGCCTGTGGTGCAGACAGCGATGCGCGCCGCCTTGTCGTGATTTTGCACCTTTGCGTGCTCGATCTTCACCGGATGATGCTGCGGCCGTGCATGCGCGCTATCGGTGGCCGCGACCAGCGTCAGCATCGCCAGTGCGGCGGAAATACTGGCCGCCAGCAGGCGGGTCTTCATCTGTTCTGCATATGTCATTCTTACTGCTCCGCAATATTCGCTATATGGTTCCCTGACGGTTCTGCCGTCGGGATTGAGGGGATGACGGCGGCGCGGCGCTTTGCGTCAGCACGGGCCGGTTGCCGTCGATGCCATTGTTCTGGCACGCCATTGTGGAACGGGACGTGGGGCGAAGCGTGGTATTTGCCGTTTGAGCGTGGAAATTGTACTTTCCACGCGCTTGTCGCGGCGTGAAAGGGCAGTGGGGCGCGCCATGGAACAGGGTCTCGAACTCACACTGATCGGCCCCATGCGTTTTGCCGCGCATGGGGAGGATATGCCGCTTCCCGCGTCGAAAAAGACGCGCGCGCTGTTGGGCTATCTTGCCGTGGCGGACCGTCCGGTGCGGCGCGACCATCTGATTTCGCTATTGTGGGAAGTGCCCGACGATCCGCGCGGCGCACTGCGCTGGAGCCTGTCGAAACTGCGCCCCTTTACCGATACGGCCGGCGATTGCCGCCTGATCGCCGATCGCGATACGGTGCGCATCGATTGCAGCACGCTGCGGGTGGACTGGCGCATGATGCGCGAGGCGGCGACCGGCGACATCCGCCAGCTTCCGGCAGACAGGCTGGAGCAGATGGCCACGCTGCATGGCGTCTTTATGGAAGGGCTGGAATTGCCCGCATGCGACGGGTTCCAGGCATGGCTGACGGCCATGCGCGAGGAAGTGCGCCGCTGGCAAATCATCCTGCTGCGCGCCGCCACGCAGCGGCAGGACGATCCTGAACAGGCGCTGGACCATGCGCGGCGCTGGTGCACGCTGGACCCGTTCGATGCCATCGCGCGCACCAGCCTGATCGAACTGCTGGACCGCACGGGCCGCCGAGACGAGGCGGCGATGCAGCGCGACAGCGGCATCCGCAAGCTGACCGAGGCGGAGCTGCCGGTCCCGTCCGCGCTGTTTTCCGCGCCGCGCGCGCCGGACAAGGCGGGTGCCGCAGCGCCAGCCCCGCCCGCGCATGTGGCGCCCGCGCCAACCGCCGGCCCGCCGCAACAGGTGCGCTTTTGCTTTGCCGCCGACGGGACCGGCCTGGCATGGTCATCGGTGGGGAACGGGGCACCGCTGGTCAAAACGGCGAACTGGCTGAACCATCTGGAATACGACTGGGACAGCCCCGTCTGGCGGCACTGGATATCGCATTTCGCGGGATACCGCCGCGTCGTGCGTTATGACGAGCGCGGGAATGGCCTTTCGGACTGGGACACGCCCGAAATCAGCTTCGACAGCTTTGTCGACGATCTGGCCAGCGTGGTCGATGCGGCCGGATTGGACCGGTTCGACCTGTTCGGCCTGTCGCAGGGCTGCGCGGTATCGATCGCCTATGCCGTGCGCCATCCCGAACGCGTGCGTTCGCTGGTGCTCTATGGCGGCTATGCGGCGGGTTGGCGCACGCGGGCCAGCGCCGCCGAAATCGCCATGCGCGAGGCAATGGTGACGCTGACGCGCGAGGGGTGGGGGCGCGACAACCCCGCGTTCCGCCAGATGTTTTCCACCCTGTTCTTTCCCAAGGGGGACGGGTCAGAGGTCGAATGGTTCAACGAATTGCAGCGCATCTGCGCCTCGCCCGACAATGCGATCCGGCTGCAGGAGGCGTTCTCGACCATCGATGTGCGCGATCTGCTGACGCAGGTTTCAGTGCCGACACTGGTGCTGCACACCACGCGCGATGCGGTGGTGCCGTTTTCGGCGGGCAAGGAACTGGCCGCGCGCATTCCCGATGCGCAATTCGTGCCGCTCGATTCGGATAACCATCTGCTGTTGGAGAGCGAGCCAGCATGGCATCGCGCGGGCGATGCGCTGCGCGGCTTTCTGGGCACGGAATAGGGGCGCGGCGCGCGCACAGCAAAAAGCGGCGCATTAACGAAAAGATTACCAAGCCGCGCATAGGCTGATGGCCATGTTCGCGCTTGCTCGGAAAAATGCCCGCAACGGGCCGCCCGTGGCCGATGACCGGCCTGTTCCCGCCCAACCGGCGCATGGTCAGGGTGCCGGCGGGACGATGGGCGGTGGCGCGCCGGGGGGCGGGCTGATGCAGCGTCTGGGAATCACCGGCGCGACCACACCCAAGCTTCTGGGCCTGCAATATGCGGCGCTGGCGCGCACGGCGTTCCTGCGCTTTGCGGTTTTCGTGGCCGCGGCGGTCCCCGCGATCACATTCTGGATCGACAGTTCGGGCCTGTTGCTGGCGGGCGGCTGGTTCCTGCTGGTCGTGCTGATCGCGGCGGCCATGCTGCGGATGGAGCGTGGCTTTATCGACGCCGAACGCCGCCAGCTGGCCGCAGAGGAACAGCGTACCCATCTGGCGGTGGTCAGCATTGCGGGCCTGTTGTGGGCGGGCCCCATGCTGGCATTTCCCGATGCGATGGCCAGCGGCAATGCCCCGCAATATGCGGTGATGGCGCTGTTGATCGGCGTCTTCGTGCTGGCGCTGTCCGCCGTGCCGACCGCGGCGATGGTCTTTATCGCGATTTTCGGCGTGGCCGGTGCGATTTCGATGGTGCTGGCGGGCGATTTTGCCGGCACGGTCGCGCAGATCGCCTTTGGCGTCGTCGTCGCGGCTGGGGCCATGGCCCTGTCGCGCCTCTACCTGCGGCTGCGCCTGACAGAGGCGAATCTGGCCGAAAAGCAGGAAACCGTGTCGCTGCTGCTGCACGAGTTCGAGGAAAACTCGGCCGACTGGCTGTGGCAGGTCGATGCATCGCGCCGCGTGCGCGGGGTATCGCCGCGTTTTGCCCATGCGCTGGGACTGGAACCGCGCGAGGCCGATGGCGAACCGCTGCTGCGCCTGATCGCGGGCGAGGGCTGGGATTCGGGCGCGCTGCCGTCATCGCTGCGCGATCTGGCCGAACGGCTGAAGCGGCGCGAGAGTTTTTCCAATATGATGGTGCGCGTGTCGATGAACGGCCGCACCCGCTGGTGGGAATTGTCGGGCACGCCCAAGCATGACGAACATGGCCAGTTCGCCGGTTTCCGCGGCGTGGGTTCCGATGTAACCGAACAGCGCGAAAGCGCCGAGAAAATCGCGCAGCTGGCCCGTTACGACCAGCTGACCGGCCTGCCCAACCGCATGATGCTGACCGAGGCACTGGGGACCGCGCTGCAACGGGCGGAACAATGGCGCACGCGCTGTGCGTTTCTGATGATCGACCTCGACCGGTTCAAGGCGGTCAACGATACTTTGGGCCACCAGATCGGCGACAAGCTGCTGGCACAGGTGTCGCGCCGCCTGCGGGTGCTGATGGGCCAGCATGACACTTGCGGCCGTCTGGGCGGCGACGAATTTGCCGTGGTGATGGCCGATGTGAACGACCGCGAGGCGGTGGACCGCATGTCGCACGCGATCATCGATGTGCTGTCCAAACCCTATGACGTCGATCACCACACGCTTTACGTCGGGGCGTCGGTGGGGTCCGCCGTGGGTCCGCGCGATGCGCGCACGGTGGAAACGCTGATGCGCAACGCCGATCTGGCGCTTTACCGGTCGAAGGACGAGGGCGGCGGCAGCCATTTCGCCTATGAACCGCAGATGCACGCCCATGCGGAAGAACGCCGCAAGCTGGAATTCGCGCTGCGCCACGCGCTGGAGCGGGACGAGCTTGAGCTGAATTTCCAGCCCGTGGTCGATGCGGTGACCGAGGAGATCCTGAGCTTCGAGGCGCTGATGCGCTGGAACAGCGTGGAATTCGGCCGCGTGTCGCCTGCCAAGTTCATCCCCATTGCCGAGGATACGCGCCTGATCGTGCCGATCGGCGAATGGGCCCTGCGCCGCGCCTGTGACGAGGCGGCGCATTGGCCCGGCCATGTGAAGGTGGCGGTAAACGTTTCGGCCGAACAGATGCTGGACGCCAATTTCGCCAGCACGGTCGTTTCGGCTCTTGCCGCAAGCGGGCTGGCGCCCGAACGGCTGGAACTGGAAGTGACCGAATCGATCTTCCTGCGTGACGGCGGCGCGGCGCAATCGACGCTGAACCAGATCCAGTCGCTGGGCTGCAAGGTGGCGCTCGACGATTTCGGCACCGGCTATTCGTCGCTGGGCTATCTGCGCAACAACCGGTTCAGCACGATCAAGATCGACCGCAGCTTCGTGCAGGGCGCGGCCAAGGACAGCCCCGAATCGCTGGCCATCATCCGCGCCGTGGTCGCCATGTGCGATGCACTGGGCATGGAAACGACGGCAGAAGGCGTCGAGAGCGAGCGCGAGCTGGAGCGTATCCGCCAGCTTGGCTGTTCGAAAATTCAGGGCTTTCTGTTCGGCCGCCCCATGGGCGCATTGGAAGCCAATGCGCTGCTGGATCAACGCGCCGAACGCCGCATCGCCTAAGGCACGCACGGGTTCAGCCCATGGCGGGCTGCAAATAGCGGCGGTCTCCGCTTCCGGTGCTCACGTACTGATAGTACGCTGCGCGCCGGTTCTCGAATGCCACCATTTTCGCTCCACCCTGAACTGAACCCGTACGCGCCTTGCAGTTTCTAGGTTTCAGGCAACACATCCGCGCCGAAACCGGCGGGGAGGAGTTGCGAGATCGTCATCTCCAGCACCTCTTCGCCTGTGGCACTGGCCGAGATGACGACGATATCGCGACCCGACAGCGACGCCGCCTCGGCAATGGCCTGACGGCAGCCGCCGCAGGGGGTGATAATGTCCTCCCCCGCTATGGTGCCATTCGAATTTGGTCCGCCGGCCACAGCGACATGGGTAATCCGGCCAAGCCCGAACGCGTGCTGCGCGGCAGTCAGCGCCGATTGTTCGGCGCACAGGCCCAGCCGGTAACAGGCGTTTTCCATGTTCGCGCCGGTCACGACCGAGCCGTCCTCGGCCATGACCGCGCAGCCAACGTGAAAGCGCGAATAGGGGGCGTGCGCCTTTGCCGCTGCCTCGCGCGCCAGTGCGATCAGCCGGTCGCGGGTTTTGTCGTCCATCGGGTCCTACTCTGCAGGTTTGGCAATCGGGACCGCTTCCTTGAACGTGTGGGTGACATAGGGGAAGGGGATTTCGATGCCCGCCGCATCCAGCGCCTTCTTGATCGAGCGGACGACATCGCTCTTCGTCTCGCGCCTGTCGCGCGGGCGCGCGTCGGACCACCACTGGACCAGAAAATCGACCGAGCTTGCGCCATAGGACCATGCAAAGACGCTGACCGGCTTGTCGGTGTCGATCGCCTCGATCCCGTCCATCGCGCCGCGGATCACGTCCATCGCATGGTCGAGATCGGTGTCATAGGAAACGCCGACGGTCAGCTCGTCCCGGCGGATATGCGCGTCGGTCAGGATCTGCACGGGGTTCTTGAACAGCGCCGCATTGGGCATGATCGTCAGCTCGTTCGAAAGCTGGCGGATGTGGGTTTCGCGCAGGCTGATATGCTCGACCTTGCCCAGCACGCCCTCAACCTCGATCACGTCGCCGATATTCATATTCTCGCGCAGCATGATCAGAACGCCGGCAAGGAAGTTTTCGAAAATATCCTGAAACGCAAAGCCGATGGCGACGGTGCCAAGGCCAAGGCCCGCGATCACGCCGCCGGGTTCAAGGCCGGGCAATACGACGGTGGCGGCGATCATCAGCCCCACGATCCACACGCCGACGCGGGTCACGGTGGCGATCAGATTGCGCAGGCTTTCGCGCAGGTTCGCGCGCTGCGACAGCTTGTTGGTGATGCGAACGGCGACCTTGGCGACAAGCCATGTCACCAGTATCAGCACCAGCCCGATGGCAAGGCTGGGCAGCGATGCCACCAGCCCCTGGGCCATCGACATCAGTTCTTTTTCGATCGTCGCTACATAATCCATGGGAATCCTGAAATTTGCCTGGCGGGAGAGATTGCTTGCCGAATGGGAGCGGCGGAGGGGCGGATCGGTTCCCGAAACGGGCCGGAATCCATCGTCCTGTCGCATAACAAGCGCATGGCGGGGGATGCAATGGTGGGTGTCCGTGGTCCGATCTCAGGGCAGACCCTTGCCTTCGGGCGCGGGTCGGGTCAGGGGCAGATCATTGCATCGAACCGGTTCACGCCTTCCGCACAGGAGCATTCACAGCATGATCGACCGCCGCACATTCCGCCGCAGCCTGTGCGCCATCGCCGCCATGGCGGGCGCGCTATGCGCCAGCCAGCCCGCGCTGGCATGGGGCGCGAACGGGCATCGCATCGTGGGCGATATCGCGCAGCGCTATCTCTCACCGCAGGCCCATGCCGCCATGCTGGAAATTCTGGGAACGGAAACCTTGGCAGAGGCAGGGCCCTGGCCCGATTTCATGCGGTCGGACCCCAGCGAATACTGGCAGAAGACGGCCAGCCCGTGGCATTATGTCACCGTTCCCGACGGCGAACATTACCACGAAGCGCCGCCGCAGGGCGATTCGGTCACCGCGCTGGCGGGCTTTGCCGAAACCCTGCGCGATCCCGATGCCAGCCTTGCCGACAAGCAGGCCGCGCTGCGCTTTATCGTGCATATCGTGGGCGATCTGCAGCAGCCGCTTCACGCGGGCAATGGCAACGATCGCGGCGGCAATGACGTGCAGGTGACATGGTTCGGCAAAGCGATGAACCTGCATGCCTTGTGGGATTATGCCCTGCTCGACAGTCAGGAATTGTCATACAGCGAATATGCCGAATGGCTGAACGGCAATCTGACGCCGCAGGAAATGCGCGACTGGGCCAGCCCCGATCCGCAGGTGTGGATCGCCGACAGCGCGGCGGTGCGGCCCGGCCTGTATCCCGCCGATCCCAAGCTGGGGTATGAATATAACTACAAGTTCAAAGGCTTGATGGAAGAGCGCCTGCAAAAGGGCGGCTTGCGACTGGCGGCCTATCTGAACAAGGTTTTCGCGCCGGAATGAAACTTGCCCCGGAGCAGCGCCTAACCGCGCTGCTCCATCCATTTCGCGAAGCGCACCAGCGCAGAGATAAGAAAAGGCACCAGTACAATAGATAGCACTACCTTCGAGAGCGCCTGGCCCACGATAAGATCGAACAGCGGACGCTGGCCAAAAAATCCGACAGTAATAAAAATCACCGTGTCGATCACTTGCGAAATGATCGAGGCGATGGCCCCGCGCACTGTCAGCGGGATCAACGTGAAACGTGCAAGACGAGAGAAGATGAGCACATTCAATGTCATGGAGATGCCATAGGCAAGTATACCGGCCAGCCAAAGTTGCCATGTCTGACCAAGTACGATCGGAAAGGCTTCTTTTGCCGGTTCCCACATATCTTCGTCGGTAGGAAGCGTCAGCACTACGGCCGTCAGTGCCATTGCACCAATCAGCGGCACGAAGCCGAAGCGCACCATCTGCGTCGCGGTCTTTTGCCCGTAAAGCTGTGCCACGCTGCTGGAGATCGAAACGAGCAGCAGGAAGGGGAAAATCCCCGCCTCTACCGCCAGCGGCCCCAGTGCCACCTGTTTTGCGCCCAACACGCCCGCGATGCAGGTCATCCCGCCATAGAACAGGGCGTAGAGGAACAGGGGTTTGGGATATTGGGGCGAAAGGTCGATTTCGCGGGTCGCGGTCTCTATCATGGCGGGACACTAGCGGAAAATGCGCCCGGGGGAAGCGGGCGGCAGTCGATAGCCCACAATCAACCGGTTCGCCCTATCATGGTTCTGGCAATCATGGTTCTGGCGGCGCGATCTGCTTGAGCATCGGCGCAGCTTGTAGCAATAGGGTCGGATAAACGCCTTTTTCCCGCTGCTGCCGGTATCTCTCCTTCATGCAAACACCTTTCGTGAGCCTTTTGGGCATCGCCCTTATCCTGCTGATCGCCTTTGGCCTGTCGAACAACCGGCGCGGAATCAGGTTGCGCATCGTCGGCGCGGCATTTGCATTGCAGACGGTGATGGCGTTGCTGGTGCTGCGCACGCCATGGGGCGCTGCCGTGATCGCGGCGATG
This sequence comes from Croceicoccus sp. Ery5, assembly GCF_020985325.1. Lineage (NCBI taxonomy): Bacteria > Pseudomonadati > Pseudomonadota > Alphaproteobacteria > Sphingomonadales > Erythrobacteraceae > Croceicoccus > Croceicoccus sp. Ery5. Next base: position 3,097,406 of record NZ_CP087587.1, on the reverse strand, counting down.
GCGCGCGGCGTATCGAACCTGCTGGGCTATGCGGCAGAGGGGACGAATTTCATCTTCGGTCCGCTGGCCAGCCCCGAGATCGGCGGCAACAGCTTTGCCATTGCGGCGCTGACGGTGATCATCTTTTTCGCCAGCCTTGTTTCGGTCCTGTATTATCTGGGCGTGATGCAGCTGATCATCCGCTGGGTCGGCGGCGCGATCGGCTGGGTCACGGGGATCAGCCGGGTCGAATCGCTGGCGGCGGCGGCCAATATCTTCGTCGGCCAGTCGGAAAGCCCGCTGGTGGTGCGCCCCTATCTGGCGGGGCTGGCGCCGTCGCGACTGTTCACGCTGATGGCAGTGGGCATGGCGGGCGTGGCAGGGACGATCCTTGCCGCCTATGCCAGCCTGCTGGGCGAACAATATCTGCCCTATCTGCTGGCTGCCGCCTTTATGAGCGCGCCGGGCGGTATTCTGATGGCCAAGATCATCATGCCCGATCCCAAGGAGCCTTCGGCCTCCGCAGAGGGCGAGGTGGATTTGCCCGAAAGCCGCCGCAGCGGCGAGGGGCCGGCAGCGCTGTTGCCCGAAGGCGGGCGCGATTCGGCGGAAACCGCCGACGATATTCCCGACGCCCATGATGACGAGGAAAAGCCTGCCAATGTGATCATGGCTGCCGCGCAAGGCGCGCAGACAGGCGTGAAGCTGGCCGTGGCGGTGGGCGCGATGGTGCTATCCTTCGTGGCGCTGGTGGCATTGGCCAACGGGCTGTTGTCAGGCGCGGGCGAGCTGGTGGGCGTCGAAGGGCTGACCTTCCAGTCGGTGCTGGGCTGGATATTCTCGCCCGTCATGTTCCTGCTGGGCATCCCCTGGAACGAGGCGCAGGTGGCGGGCGGATTGTTCGGCACCAAGATCGTGCTGAACGAATTCGTCGCCTTTATCGAACTGGGCGGATACGGACCCGACGTGCTCAGCCCGCGCAGCCGCGCCATCGTCACCTTTTCGCTTTGCGGTTTCGCCAATGTGGCATCGATCGCCATCCAGATCGCGGTGATCGGCGGTCTTGCGCCCAACCAGCGGCCCGTGGTCGCGCGGCTGGGGCCCAAGGCGCTGGCAGCCGGTTCGCTGTCGAACCTGATGAGCGCGGCACTGGCGGGACTCATGTTGCCGATGTAAGGGCGCACCCATGACCGACACTATCGCACATGTTTCGCTGACCCAGCCGGTGGACACGCTGGCCGAAGAACTGGGCCGCAGCTTTTCCGAATTCGGCTTCGCCGTCATATCGGACCACGGCATCGATCAGGACCTGATCGCCCGGGCCGAACGGTTGAGCCGCGAATTCTTTGCCCTGTCCGAAGATACCAAGCGCGCCTATTTCATCGAAGGCGGCGGCGGCGCGCGGGGTTATACGCCCTATCGCACCGAAAAGGCGGTGGGTTACGATACCACCGATCTGAAAGAGTTCTGGCATGTCGGGCGCACTCTGCCCGATGGCGATCCGCTGGCCGAATTCATGCCCGCCAACGTCTGGCCCGCCGAGCTTCCCGAATTCCGCGAGGTGTACGAGGCGCTCTATGCCGAGTTCGACAAGGCGGGGCTGAAAATCCTGTCGGCCATCGCGATTCACCTGGGTCTGGCGCCCGACTGGTTCGATGCCACGGTGGATCAGGGCAATTCGGTGCTGCGCCTGTTGCATTATCCGCCGGTAGAAAACGCCGAAGGCGCGGTGCGCGCGGCTCCGCATGGCGATATCAATACGATCACCCTGCTGTTGGGCGCGGAAGAGGCGGGTCTGGAACTGCTGTCGCAGCAGGGCGAATGGATTCCCGTATCGCCCCCGCCGGGCGCGCTGGCAGTGAATATCGGCGATATGCTGTCGCGCCTGACGAACGACAGGCTCCGCTCGACCATCCACCGCGTCGTCAATCCCAAGGGTGAGGCATCGCGGCGCAGCCGGTTTTCGATGCCGTTCTTCCTGCATTTCCGGCCCGATTTCGTCATCGAGACGCTGCCGCAATGCGTCGATGCGGAACATCCGGACCAGTATGAACCCCTGTCGAGCCACGATTTCCTGATGCAGCGGCTGCGCGAGATCAATCTGACGAAATAGAGCCTGACCAAATAGAGCGCATCACTCCGTCAGGAATCGCGCCTTGGACAGGCATTCGCGCCATTCGTCCGCTCCGTCGCTGTCGGCCACTATGCCCGACCCGACTCCGAATGTCGCGCGCCCGTCCACGGTCAGCCGCAGGGTGCGGATCGCCACGTTGAAACAGGCGCCTTCGGCGTCCATCTGCCCGATCGCCCCGCAATAGGGGCCGCGCTGCCAGCCTCCGTCAGTCCCGCCTTCGACCGCATCGATAAGCTCCATCGCGCGCAGTTTGGGCGCGCCGGTGATCGATCCGCAAGGGAACATCGCCCCGAACAGAGCCGCCGCATCGAAACTGGCCGCCAGCGTGGCACGCACCGTGCTCGTCATCTGGAACACGGTGGGATAGGCCTCGATACGGAACGGCTGCTCGACGCGCACCGATCCCGGTACGGCAAGACGCGACAGATCGTTGCGCATCAGATCGGTGATCATCAGGTTTTCGGCGCGGTCCTTGCGGCTGGCGGCAAGATCACTGGCAAATGCGCGGTCTTGTTCCGCATCGGCGCTTCGCGGGCGAGTGCCCTTCATCGGGCGGGTTTCGATCTCTGTGCCGTGCGCGCGAAAGAACAATTCGGGCGAGAAGCTGAGCAGCCATTGCAGCCCGTCGAAAACCAGCGCGCCGAACCGCGCCGCGGCGCGCGGACGGATCGCGCGATAGATCGCCAGAGGATCGCCCTGCCATGTGCCCGCGAGCGCAATGGTCAGGTTCGCCTGATAGATGTCGCCCGCGCGGATCGCCTCGATGATGTTGTCGAACCGCGCGAGATAGGCGTCGCGGCCTATCACCGGCTGCATCGCGCCCAATGCGCCCCCGCCATCGCCGTGCCGTGCCAGCCAGCCATCGACATCGCTGACCGGCATGGCGGTCACGCGGTCGAACGCGCCCATCCACATCAGCGGCCCGGCGGACGGACGGCGCAGCGGTGCGAGCCGCGGGTCTAGCGCAAAGCCCGCGTCATAGCCGATCCAGCCCGCGATCCGCTCTCCCGCCTGACGCATGGATTCCAGCCTTTGCAACGCGGCCGGAATATCGCCGTGGTCGCAAGGGGCCAGCATGTCGCGCGCGCCTTCGAACAGGCGGGCGGTGCCGGTTTCCAGATCCTCTATCAGTGCAAAGGGAGAGGGCATGGCCGCGTTTAACCGAGCCGCCCGTTACGGGCAAAGGGGAAGATCATGCACCACCGGACCGTGCCCCTTGCGATGCCGATTGACGGTCCGGCGAAAATCTGCCAACCGCCTGCTCCGCTTTGAAGCTTGGCTTCGCGGGTGTAGCTCAATGGTAGAGCAGCAGCTTCCCAAGCTGACGACGAGGGTTCGATTCCCTTCACCCGCTCCAGCGCCGGCCCTTTGGCCCGCGCATGGCACGCGGGCCTTTCGCCGATCAGCGGATCGGGCAATCCGGGCTGAGCCGGAAATTCAGGTAATTATCGACCGAACGCATCAGATCGTCGAATTCATGTTCGAAGAAATGGTTGGCGCGCGGAATCTCGTCATGGTGGATCGTGATGTGTTTTTGCGTGCGCAGCTTGTCGACCAGCTTTTGCACCGCGTTCGGCGTCACCACCGTATCGGCCGCGCCCTGAATGATGATGCCGCTGGCAGGACAAGGCGCCAGGAACGAGAAATCATACATATTCGCGGGCGGCGCGATAGAGATGAAGCCGCGGATTTCCGGCCTGCGCATCAGCAATTGCATGCCGATCAGCGCACCGAACGATACGCCCGCCACCCAGGTGACCTGCGCTTCGGGGTGGATCGTCTGCACCCAGTCCAGCGCGGCGGCGGCGTCGGACAACTCGCCGATGCCATTGTCGAAACTGCCCTGGCTGCGCCCTACGCCGCGAAAATTGAAGCGTAGAACGGCAAAGCCGCGCGCGGCGAAATCCTTGTACAGCGCCTGCGTGATCCGCTCGTTCATCGTGCCGCCGCCTTGCGGGTGCGGGTGCAGAATCAGCGCCAGCGGAGCGCGCGGACGCGGCGCGGGGTGGTAGCGGCCTTCGAGGCGGCCTTCGGGTCCGGGAAAAATAACGGAAGGCATCGGTGGAATTGGCACCTGTTGCTGCCCTGTATCGGGCCGAACGGCCCACAGGGGTGTGATCTGAAATTTCAGCCTATATAGATAGGGATTGCAAGAGCGCAATCTTGCGCTTGCATGGCGTGCCGATCCGCTACGCCCTTTCTGATGACGAGGTTCCCGCTGAATTCCACCTATCTCGATCATGCCGCCAGCGCCCCGCTTTTGCCGCAAGCGCGCGAGGCGATGCTGGAAGGTCTGGCGCTGGACGCCAATCCGTCGAGCCCGCATCGCGCCGGCCGCGCGGCCAGGGCGGCGCTGGAAGATGCGCGGGCGCGGGTGAAAACGGCCCTGGGGTGGAGCGGCGAGGTGATCTTTACCAGCGGCGCGAGCGAGGCGCTGGAAATCGCGCTGACCCGCAGCCACGCGGCGCGGCGGATGATTTCGGCGGTGGAGCACGAAGCTGTTTCGCGCCATGTGCCGGGGGCGGCAATATTGCCGGTGGGGCCGGACGGTCTGGTTGATCCTGCGGCTATCGGTGATTGCACCGATACTCTGGTCGCGGTGCAGCAGGTGAACAACGAAACCGGCGTCATCCAGCCCATCGCCGCGATCTACGATGCGGTGCACGCGTCGGGCGGGTTGTTGCTGGCCGATTGTGCGCAAGGGGCAGGCAAGATCGCGCTGCCGCCCGCGGGACTGGCATGCGACATGGCGGTGATCAGCGCGCACAAGTTCGGCGGACCGATGGGCATCGGCGCGCTGTTGCTGCGCGATCTCGGCCTGATTGCGCCGACCGGCGGGCAGGAACGCGGCTATCGCGGCGGCACGGAAAATGTCGCGGGCGCGATGGCGATGGCGGCCGCGCTGGAAGCGGGCGATGACTGGATGGCAGGGGCCGCGCGGCTGCGCGCACGGCTTGAAGATGCGATGATCGATGCGGGCGGTGAAGTGATCGCCGCTGCCTCGCCCCGGATCGCGACAATCGGCTCCTATCGCCTGCCGGGGCTGGCAAGCATGGTGCAACTGATCCGGCTGGACGGTGCGGGCATTGCGGTTTCGGCAGGCAGCGCCTGTTCGTCGGGATCGCTGAAGCCCAGCCGCGTGCTGATGGCACTGGGCCTTGACGAAAAGGCGGCGGGCGAAGTGATCCGCGTGTCGATCGGGCGCGAGACGGGTGAAGCGGACATCGATGCTTTTCTGGCCGTCTGGCGCGATCTGGCGGCACAGGCCGGTTCGGGCACATGATCTACCTCGATTATCAGGCGACGACTCCGCTTGCGCCCGAAGCGCGCGAGGCGATGCTGCGCTGGCTGGACGGGCCGGGCGGCACGGGTTTCGGCAATCCGCACAGCCCGCACCGTTATGGCAGGCAGGCCGAAGCGGCGGTCGAGCTGGCGCGCGAGCGCGTGGCCGCGCTGTTTCCGGCGGGCGGGCGCGTGATCTTTACCGGCACCGCGACCGAGGCGCTGAACATGGCGCTGCTGGGCAATGCACAGGCGCGCGCGGGCAAGGCTGCTGCCGTCAGCGCGATCGAGCATAGCGCGGTGTACGAAACAGCCGAAAGGCTGGCGGGGGGCATGCATGTGCTGCAGGTCGGGCAGGACGGATTGCTGACCCGCATCAACGCGCTGCCCGAGGGGACGGGCGTCGTTGCCGTGATGCAGGTGAATAATGAAATCGGCACGATCCAGCCTATGACCGAGGTGGCAGAGCTGGCCAGACGGGCAAATGCCTTTCTGGTCTGCGATGCGGTGCAGGCGGCGGGCAGGCTCCCCATTGCCATGGCCGATGCCATCGCGATCAGCGCGCACAAGCTGCACGGTCCCAAGGGCATCGGCGCGCTGTGGCTGGGTGAAGGGGTGGAGATCGATCCGCTGGTCACCGGCGGCGGGCAGGAATATGGTCTGCGTTCGGGCACGCTCAGCCCCGCGCTGATCGCGGGGTTTGGCGCGGCTGCGAAACTGGCGATGGAGCGGATGGAGGAAGACGCCGCCCATGTCGAAGCCCTGTGGCACCGCGCGCGCGATTTGTTTGACGGCTGGACGCTGAACGGCCGCGCCGATGCGCGCTGGCGCGGCAATCTGAGCCTGCGGAAGGACGGTCTGGATGTCGCCCGATTGATGAGCGAGGCACGCAATGTGGCTTTTTCGGCGGGGTCGGCCTGCGCATCGGGGTCGGGTAAGCCCAGCCGGGTCTTGCAGGCGATCGGTTTGCCTGCCAATCTGGCAAAAAACACGATACGGCTGGGATTTGGCCGATATTCTACCGGAGAGGAGCTGGAGGAAGCCGCGGCTGCAATCAATGCGGCTGCGCAAGCGCAAGGTGCTTGATTCAGATGGTCCGCGTCACATTCGTCAGCCCCAAGGGTGAAAAGATCGAAGCCGAGGGTGCGGCGGGATCGACCCTGCTGGAAATCGGGCAGGCGGCGGGCATGCCGCTTGAGGGCACTTGCGAAGGCCAGATGGCCTGTTCCACCTGCCATGTGATCGTGGCCAGCGAATGGTTCGGCAAGCTGCCCGTCGCCAGCGACGATGAAGAGGATATGCTGGACCTTGCCGCCAATGCCGGGCCGACCAGCCGCCTGTCGTGCCAGATCATCGTGAATCAGGATCTGGACGGAGTCGTCGTGCGCGTGCCCGACACCGCGCATGACATGATGCGCCGTTAACGAAGGGCAGGATTTAACCCTTTTGCGCAATGCTGTCCGGGCGCGGCGTTAAGCTTTCCGCCCAAGATGAAACCTGCGCGTTTCTCGCCGGTTTTCTGCCATTTCCGATGCCATCATGGCGTTGGATGGTGTCGATGCAGGGCCAATCTCCCAACGGTTCGTCGCATTCCGTTAAGTAAAGTTCCAAAGGCTTTCTTGAAGCCTTGCGGGTCATGGTCTGGCCCATGGTCAGACCCACGCCTTTGCGCTTGTGCCGCCGGATCGCGCCTGCCTTGGGGGCCGCCATTGCTGCGGCCGTGATGCCGGTGTCCGCCGCGCAGGCCGCGCCGTGGAACACCGCGGCCTTTACCGCATGGCAGTTTGCCGATGCCGCCAAAGAATATGCAGGCAAGAATTGCGGGCCTGCCGTCGCACGGGCAGAGCGCGAGCAGCAGCCCGTGTCGGCGCTGGACCGTATTCGCATGCAGCAGGCGGGCCTTGCCGATGGCAATGTGGCGGTGTCGCATCGCCGTCCGGCCTATATGCCTGCCGTCGCCATGCGTGCGCCGCCTGTGACGATGGAGCCGGCGGCCGCGGGTATCGGCTGCGCGCCACTGGCACCCGCTGCGCGCTGGATGGCGCCGGTTGCGCCCAAGCGCACAGCAGGAAGGCAGTTGCAGGACTTTGGGGGTCAGGACTTTCTGGCCAGCACCATCGTTCCGATCCGCCGCACTGCCTTTGATGCGCAATGGGCCCGCGTCAGCGCGCGGGGGGCGGGGCAGGCCAATGTGCGCGCCGCGATGATGAGCGCGGGCGAGGGTGCAAGCCGCCGCGAGCAGGTCGCCGCTGTCAATCGCTGGGTCAATGGCCGCGTTCGCTTTACCGAGGATACGGTCAATTACGGCCAGCGCGATTACTGGGCCGATGCCGCCGAGACTTTGCGCCGCGGCGCGGGCGATTGCGAGGATTACGCCATTGCCAAAATGCAGATCCTAGCCGCCATCGGCATCGCGCGCGAGGATATGTTCCTGACTCTGGCGCGTGACAATATCCGCCGCGCCGATCATGCGGTGCTGGTGGTAAAGCTGGACGGGCAGCCGCTGGTGCTCGACAATGGCAGCGATGCGCTGCTCGATGGATCGGTCGCGAATGATTTCCGCCCGGTCTACAGCTTCAGCGGCGACCGCCGCTACCTGCACGGTTTCTGACCGGAACCTATTGCTCGGTCAGCGCGGTCGATAGCCCGCGGGTGAACGGCGTCAGCAGATAGCCCAGCACGCTTTTGCGCCCCGTGATGATTTCGACATCGCAGATCATCCCCGGCATGATCGCCAGTCTTTGCCCGCCACGCTCCATGAACGCGCGGCTCGTCTCTACCTGGACAAGGTAATAGCTCTCGCGCTCGTTCTCGTCATAGACGCTGTCGGCGCTGATCTGGCGGACCGTGCCTGCCAGCCCGCCATAGATCGAGAAATCATAGGCAGTGACCTTCACATTGGCGCGGTCGCCCACCTTGATGAAGGCAATGTCGGACGGGCGGATGCGCGCCTCTACCAACAGGCGTTCGCCGGTGGGGACGATCTGCATGATCGTTTCGCCCGGCGAGACAAAGCCGCCGACCGTGGTGATTTGCAGATCGTTGACGATGCCGTCGACCGGCGCGCGCAATTCGTTGCGTTCGACGCGGGCTTCGGCGCCGCGGATTGATTGTTGGTTCACGGCGATACGGGTGGCGAGTTCGCTGCGTTCGTTCAGGGCCTGCTGCTGGAAGTCCAGCCGAGCGCTCGACAATTCCGCCTGCGCCTCGCGCACCGCGGCGCTGGCGCGTTGCACGCCCTGCCGCGCGCCGCTCAGCCGCCCGCGCAAATCGGCCAGATCGCGCTGCGCGGTCAGCAGTTCGGTTTGCGGCATGATATTCTTGGCAGCCAGCGGTGCCAGCATGTTCACCTGTTCCTGCGCCAGCCGCGTGCTTTCCTCCAACGACGTGACCGTCGCCTCCCCCTCGCGCAGGTCGCGGCGGCGTTGTTCGACGGCGGCTGCCAAAGCGGCTTCGCGGCTGCGGTTGGCAGCGGCGCGCACGTTTTGCAGGCGCGCTTCCTCGGCACAGACGCTGCCCGGTTCGCAACCGGCGCTCGTCCCGCTGGCTTCGCGGTTCAGGCGGTCGGCACGGGCGGACAGGCGCTCGGTCTCGGTCTCCAGCTGGCCCAGCTGGCTGGCGCTTTCGCTGTCGTTCAGGCGCACCAGCAATTCGCCGCGCTTCACTTGCTGCCCGTTCTGGATCAGGATTTCCTCGACCGTCGCGGGGTCGGCGGCCTGCACCACTTGCACCTTGCTTGACGGGATGACGCGGCCCTGACCCCGCGTGATATCGTCCAGCGGCGCAAAGCTGGCCCAGACTAGCAGCAGCAACACGCCAACGGCCGACACCACGATCAGGCGGCGCGCGGAATCGAGCCGTTCCCAGCCCTTTTGCATTCTGGCCATCATCGAAGCGATCATTGCGCGGATGCCCCGGCCAGTTGCACCTCGGCGGGCTGGTCGTTCAATTGTCCCGCGACCAGCTGGCGGTAGTGGCCTTGCGAGGGGGCGGGCAGTTCCAGCTTCCACGCCTTCGTCGTGTCCAGCCGTCCGCCAATATCGGCAGGCGCATGCCGGTCCGCGCTGCTGGGGGCGACGGTCAGCCCGTTTTCGAAACGGCCGGTTACCGGATCGGCACCGCCCGCCAGTTGTATTTCGGGCTGGCGACGGATTTCGGGGATGCGTTCGGCGCCTGCGTAAAGCTGGGTAAAGGCGCGCGCGCGCCCCGCACTGCCGTTGAAGCGATAGAAAATATGCGTACCGATCTGCCGCACCTTGCCTAGAGTATAGGCCCAGCGGGGCACGACATAGTCGGCATGGTAATGGGTTGCCGAACCGACGCTTTTTTCGACATGGCCTGCCAGTGCGTCACGCGCCACATCCTGCGCTTCGGCCCATGCGCGGGCCGAGGGGCGGCGCGACAGCGAACCGTCGCAGGTAAAGCTGAACTGGCACACGGGATCGTTCACGCCCTGATAGACGACGCCGCAGACCGAATTGGGATAGGCGGGATGGCGCACGCGGTTGAGCACGACCTGCGCCACCGCGCGCCTGCCGCTTTCGGGTTCGTAGCCGGCTTCGTAATAGATCGCCTGTGCAAGACAGCGCTGCGCGGTCGCATCGCGCGCGGTAAAGGCGCGCATCGTTTCGGCCGGGGCATGGCTGGCGGCGATACCGGCATTGCGGGCCTTTGCACTGTCGCCCTCTGCCAGTAATTCGGCGCGATCGCCCCCGGTCAGGGCGATAATGGCGCGTTGCTGCTGCGCCGACATTTGAACGGGAGCGGGGATAGGCTGGCGCGGAGCGGGCAGGGGCACAGGCGCCGACAGCGCGAAACCCGCACCCAGCGCGGCGACTGCCCCAATGGCGCGGGTGACGAAACTAGCCATCGGACCGCATTCCCACGCTTCTGATCACCTCTTCCTTCGGACCGTCGGCAGCGATACGCCCGCCGTCGATCACGATAACCCTCTCGCAAAGCTGGAATAATGCAGGACGGTGGGTAGAGACAATCAGCGTCTGGTCCGCTGTCAGATTCTGTGACAGGCACTGGATGAACAGTTTTTCGGTCTGCGCGTCCATCGCGCCGGTCGGCTCGTCAAGGAACAGAAGTTTCGACGGTGCGACAAAGGCGCGCGCAAGGGCGAGGAAATTGCGCTGCCCGCCCGACAATTGCCGCCCGCCTTCGCCGACGGAGCGGTCGAACCCGCCCGCATCGCGCGACAGATAGCGGTCCGCGCCCACTTTGCGCAGTGCGTCGATCAGCTCTTCCTCGCTCGCGCGGGAGGATGCGAGCGAGAGATTATCCTTGATCGTGCCCGAAAACAGGTTCGAATCCTGCGCGACAAAGCGGAATTCGCGGCGCAAATCATGCGGCCGGTATTGCAGGCTGTCGATCCCGTCGACCAGCATCGCACCTTCGCTGGGTGCGAACAGCCCGGCGATAATGCGGCCCAGCGTGGATTTGCCCGCGGCGACCCGGCCGACGATCGCGATACGCTCGCCCGGCCGGATTTTCAGATTGATGCCCGACAATGACGCGGTGTTCGCACCCGGATAGGCAAAGCTGACATTGCGCAATTCCACGCTGGCGCTGCGCACTTGCGGAGGCAGCGAGGTGGAGCCCATGCGCCGCTCGTCCGGCTGGTCCCACAGGCGCTCGATCGAATCCATCGTCTCTTTCGTCTGCCGCCAGCGTGTCAGCAGATAGGCAAGCTGCCCTGCGGGAGAGAGCGCGCGGCTGGACAGCATCACGATGGCAATGATCGCGCCCATGGTGATGAAGCCCGCGTCGAACAGGTAATATCCGCCGATCACTAGTGCGATCGTGCTGAACTGCTGGAACGTCGCCGCCGCGCCGATGGCGGTCGAATTCACCTCGCGCAGGCGCTTTTGCGAGCGGCTGGCCATGTCGGACAGGCGGCGCCAGCGGCCCAGCATCTCGCCCTCTCCCGCGATGCTCTTCAGCGTTTCGAGGCCCGCGATGCTTTCCACCAGCTGCGTCTGTTGCAGACCGTAATCGGCCTGCGCATCGCGTGCGGCATCGGTCACCTTGCGCTGTAGATAGAGGCCGAGCAGCGCCATGCCGGTAATCGCAAGGATCGGCACCAGGGCCAGCGGACCCGCGATAATCGCGATAAAGGCCACGAAAATGACCAGAAAAGCGACATCGACGACCAGAACCACCGTGGTGGAAGCAAAGAAGTCGCGCAGCACGGCATATTCGCTGACCCGTGCGACCAGATTGCCGGTATGGCCCGATTTCTCGGCCAAAGGCGTTGCCATCACGCGCGCATAGATCTTTTGCGACAGCGATATGTCCAGATCGCGGCTGATCCCATCGAGCACATCGGTGCGCGCACGGCGCAATGCAAATTCCAGCGCAAAGGCGATCAGCACGCCGACCGCCAGTACCCACAGGCTGGCATCGGCGCGGTTGGGGATCACGCGGTCATAGACATTCATGGTGAAGATCGGCAGCGACACCGCCAGCAGGTTGATCACTACCGAACCCAGCAACACCGGCCAGAACTGGCGGCGGCGCTTGGTAATTTCGGACCAGAACCAGTGCTGGCGTGCCTTTTTATGCCACGGCTGGCCCGCGTGGCGCATGGTGGTGGGATCACCCTCCACCGACAGCAGGGTCAGTCCGTCTTTGGCGGCATAGCCATCGGCAGGCTCCCAACGCTCTTCGCCAGAGGCAGGGTGCCATGCCAGCACGTCGCTGTCGTTCCGGTCGAGCAGCAATGCCAGCACGCCATCGGGCCTGCGCACGATCATCGGGAACAGCGAAGCATCGAGCGGCAGTTTCTTCGCCGCCCGCTCTTCATGGTTCAGGCCCAGCAGTTCCAGCGCAGGGCCGGTCTGGTGCCATGGCAATTGTCCGTCGGCACCCATCGCCAGCGCGCTGTGCAGCATGGCGGGCGCGAAGGGCGTGTCGAAATGGCGCGCAACCCGCGCAAGGCAGGCGATCAGCGGATCGCTTGCACTGGCATCGGCGGCGGCGCTGCGGGCCATATCCATGGGCATATGCCTGTCGTTCATCCGTCCGGCCTAGCCGGTACCGTGCTTACTTGGGGTAAACGCGACCCTGGCGTTCCGCCGCAACCGGCGGGCCATAATCGAAACGCTCGCGCTCGGCCTCGCCCGCACCGTAATGCGGTTCTACCGACAGTGCCGTCAAAAAGCGGTTGGTCGCCGCCAGCACCTGATATTGCGCAAAAATCTCGGAAAAACGGGCGCTTTCGAGGCGGACCTGCACATTATAGCGCGTGTTCTGCGCATCCAGCACGTCGAGCAGCGAGCGGCGGCCGATGTTGAACTGTTCCTGATAGCTGTTGATCAGCCCGTCGGTCACCGTGCTTTGCGTCGCCAGTTCCTGCACCACGCGCTTTTGCGTTTGCAGCCCGTTCCATGCGGTGCGCACGTCTTCCTCGGCATCGCGCTGCTGCGCGTGCATGGCGAAACGCGCCTCGCTCGAACGGCGGACCATTTCCTGATATTTCGCCTTGTTGATGCCGCTGTCGAACAATTCCCAGCGGATATAGGCGCGGGCCAGCACATCGGTGGTTTCGCCCTGGAAACCGTCGATATCGTCGCCGGCGCGGGCATAGGCCTCGACCCCGACGGTCGGATAAAGGTCGCCCTTGGCGCTTTTTGCCAGTGCATTGGCGGCATCCACATCGGCCTGCGCTTCGCGCACCAGCGGGTTATGTGTGCGGGCAAGGCCGATGGCTTCGGCCTCGCTGACCGGCAGCGAAGCGGCCAGATCGGGCGGCAGCATCACGGTCTGGATCGGCAGGCCCGTCAGGCTTTGCAGGCGGATACGCGCGTTTTGCAGCGTTTCGCTTGCTTCGGCCTCGCGCACCAGCGCGGCCTGAAGCCGTTCTTCGGCCTGCTGGCGGTCAGCGATAGAGATCGAGCCCTGTTCCACGCCTTCGGTCAGATTGCCGACCAGCGTGCGGTGGAACGCGGTATTATCCATGCTGGCGGCGACGACGCGTTCCTGCAGCAGTACATCAAGATACTGGCGCGCGATCTGCAGGCCGATGAATTCGCTGCGTTCCAGAACGCGCAGCGACGCGCCATCGACGCGGGCGGCCTGACGCAGCAATTCGCCGCGACGGCGGCCGAAATCGAACACGGTCCAGTCGGCGCGAACCTGCGCGTCCAACGGGTTCAGCCAGTCGTCCGAAATGCCCAGCGAGCTGCGCGTCGGATTATCCAGCCGCCGCGCGCCGACACCGGCCTCGACCTCCACGCGCGGACCATACAGGCCCTGCGCCTGCTTGCGCTCGAACTGGATGGCTTCCTTGTTCATCTGCGCCTGGCTGATCTGCGGGTGCGAATCCACGCCGATGGCCACGGCCTCTGCCATGGAAATCGCGCCCGACTGTTCCTGGGCGGTGGCCATCCGGCTGATCGCCACGGTCGAAACGCTGGCGACCAGAACGCTGGCGATGACGGTGATCTTGCGAAGGTTCTTCATTGTTCCTGCCCTTTAGCGAACCGTGATGACCACGCGGCGGTTCTGGGGATTGCGTTCCCCGTCCACCGTCTGCACCGCCAGATCGTGTTCGCCCCGTCCGGTGACGGTAATCATCTCCTGCGGGATACCCTGTGCGACCATCACATCGGCAACGGCCTGCGCGCGCGAGATCGAGAGCGCATCGTTATAGGCATCGCTGCCCGAACGGTCGGTATGGCCGACCACGTCGAAACCCGTCCAGCCGCAGGTCTGCGTGTTCGAACGCAGGAATTGCGCCGTGGTCGCCGCGGTTTCGGGCGCCATGCGGGAATCGAAATCGAAGAAGACCGTGCTGACCGATTGGTCGCAGATCGGCGGGCGCACCGGCGCGGGCGGCGGCGGCGGCAGCGGCAGTGCCGGCGGCGGCGCCATAAAGCGGCCATAGGCGGCATCGCATTTGCGGATCGAATCCTCGTCACGCAGGTCGTTCTTGGTAAAGCCGACCGCGATGGCGCATTGCACCTTCGCCTCTGACGCCCAGTGATAGCGCGCGTCGGTCGCGTTTACGATCGCGGGGTCCTGGGTCGCGGCCAGCGATGCATCGTACCGCATTTCCAGCGCGTCCCTGAGATCGCGGTCGGACAGGCCCATCAGATCCTCACCCGACTGCGCGAATGCCGGCGCTGCCAGCAGCGAGGCGGTGAGCGATCCTGCCGCGAACGTGCGGAGAGTGCGAAAAACCATCTTCAATTGCCCCCGTGTTCCGGTTGGGGCCCTTTCGCGAGGGCCCCTCTTATCATTATCCATCCGATGCCGCGTTTAATGCGCGGCCGCGGCCAGCATGGCCGCATCGTCGCCGTGGTCCATCGGCGCGGTTGCACCGTGGCCTGCGCCCGCGACCTGCCCGTTCAGCAAGGCCGCCAGATCGCCGGCACCCCAATCATGCACAGCCTGTCCCCCCGGATTCGACGGCGCCTGATCATGGGTCAAAGCGCCCTGTGCGTCGGCGGCCGCAGAGTCAATGATTTGGTTCACCAGATGGGAAACCGCATCATTTCCGGTCACTTCCGACAAGGCCTCGCGCACTGCGCCCAGCGAAGAACCATCCTGCTGACCGTGGCCTTGCGTTCCCTCGGCCACCGGCTGCGCCGACAACTGGAGCAGCGCCATCATCTGCGCAGAACCGGCATCATTGGCGGGCGCGCCATGGTCGGCCGCGAAATCGACAGCCGCCTGCGTCGATGCGCCCAGACCGGCAATCTCATGCGCGGCGGGGGCAGGCTGAACCGCAAGACCTGCGTCACTGCCAAGGTCGTTCGCCGCCATTGCATGCGCTTGCGGCGCGCCTGCGACACTTGCTGCGACGGGCGTACCCAGAGAGACCTGTGCGAAGCCCTGAACGTCGGTTTCGGGCTGGAAGCGGCCATTATCCTGCGCGAACAGATGGTCGCGGCCCGTTTCCTCGAAATTAACCATCCGGTTGGCAAGAAAATACGGCTCTGCCTGTGCGGCGCTCGACGCCATCAGCGCGGCGGCGCTGGCAGCGATGGTCGCCATTTCCTGCGAACGCTGATCCCCGGAACTTGCGGCGGGCGTCTTGCTGCCAAGCTGATAGCGGAAGGCCGCATCGACCAGCGAGCCTGTGCCGCCGTTAAAGCTGCCCGTGCCCACGATGCGCACTTCGCCATCGATCGCCGTGCCGGCATTGCCGTCGCTGACCAGCGAGATATCGGTAATCCCCGCCTCGGCCAAAGTCATGAATTCGCCCGACTGGAAGATGCCGTCGCCATTGTCCATCCAGATGCCGAACTGGCCGAAATCGGCATCACTGGCATCCAGCACATCGCCATACAGTGCGTGCAGCGTCTGAAGATCGGTCAGCCCGTCCTCGTGGAAGATGAATTCGCTGGCGTCGTCGACGATGCCGTTCCCGTTCGCATCGCGCACCAGGATCGCATCGCCCGCTGCGATCCACGCGGTCTGGTCCAGCACGCCGTCGCCGTTGATGTCATACATCACGCCATTGTCGAGCGACTGGAAGTGGAACCCGTCGCCGTTCATGTCGAGCACGATCGGGTCGCCGAACGGGTTGATGAAGATATTGGTGAAATCCTGATCGCCGTCAGCATCGGTGACAGTGACCTTCAGATCGAGCGACACGGCCTGTTCGTCGATGACAGAGCGGATCAGGCCGATATCGCTGATCTTCACCACGTCATTGTCGTCCGTGTCGCTGCCGAATGCGGTGGTGCCGGTGCTGGCACCCGCATCGCCGGTAGCGCGGTTCAGGTCGATGCCGCTGCCCGAAAGCCCGCTGGACGATGACATCAGCTGCGCGCCGACGATCACATAGGCCTCGCCGCCCTGCAGATAGTCGTTCGCCTCGATAATGACGAAGCCGTCGTTGTTATCGAGCACCGGCGCGTCGAACCCGTCGGGGATCGTGTCGCTGTTGCGGTAAATATCGTCCGCCCCGACGATTACGGCGCGGGTTTCCAGAATCGTGCCCGGATCGTTCGGATCGGCCAGTTTCAGAATGACGATGAAATCCTCGCCCCCGTTCACTCCGTCAAGCGTGAAGGTCAGGCCCGAGACGAAGGAGGTGGCGGGGAAATCATATTGATACGGGTCGAGCGAGTGGAACTTCATATCCAGCACTTCGCCCTTCTGGATCGTGTCGCCCGCCACGCCGAAAGCGGCATTGCTGGTCGAGATCCAGGTTTGCGTGCCGGTCACGGATTCGCCCGACGACAGCACATTGTCGCCGCCCGCGTTCAGCCCGCCCGCAAAGCCGGTGAATTGCACGAAGATCGGATCGTCGGTGCCGTTGTCCAGCTCGTTGACAAGGATCTCGCTCTGCCCGTTCGACACGCCGTCGACTTCGTAGGTGGTGCTGTTGACCGCCCCCGCGACCGATACGACCGAGGTGAATTCGAAGCTGTCGGCAAGGGTCAGCTGGAAGTTCGATCCGTCATAGCTGATCTCGCCGCTGTTGCTGCCGGTCTGGCCGTTGCTGTCGATATAGTCGAACGAGAATTTCCACACACCGTCGACCGCATCGTAAACCGGCTGGTCGATGTGGGTCAGCGTAACGCCATCGACGCTGCTGCTGTTCAGAATTTCGAACACGACCGATGTGCCGAGCGAGCCGCCCAGCATGCCGTCGGTGCCGAATTTGAAGTTCAGATTGCCATGCGCGATCAGCGCATAATCATCGGTGCCCGACAATTCGAAGGCGGTATATTTGGTCGACGGATCGACGCTGGGGCCATCGTCCTCGATCGTGAAAACCTTGTTGCCCAGATCGATCGAGGCGCTGTCGCTGTCGCCATCGGAATCGGTGATCGTCGCCGTCAGCTTCAGCACATCGGCAGGCAGTTCGATCGAGGCGCCGTCGTCCTTCAACTCGAACAATCCGGCCTGCGGGTGCCAGATATTTTCCGATCGGGTGAAGGTCACCTCGCCCGTCGCTTCGTCCAGCGAGATACGGAAATATTCGACGCCATTGGCCATGCCGACCACATCGCCGCCGTCCATCGACAGCAGGATGGGATCGCCCTGACCGATGCCGTCGCCATCGCCCGCCGTAACGTCGCTGCCATCCAGCGCGAAAAGGCCGCTTGCGGTGCCGTCTGCGGCCAGTTCGAGCGCATAGCTGGCAGCGTTGGGTGCATCCGCGCTGTTCGTGAAGGTGAATTGCGACGAAAAATCCGTCGTGACCGACCAGATGCCATCTCCGGCAGGGGCGACCAGCGATTCGTCGAGGAGGACCGTGGGCACATCGCCATCGGCAATGACCGTGGGGGCATCGTCGCCGAATGCCAGATTTCCGCCCAGATCGACGCTGGCCTGATCGGTGATGCTGTCACCGTCGCCGTCAGTGATGGTCACGGTGTAACCCGCGCCGATCAGCCCGTCGGCCAGTGTTGCCACATCGCTGCCGGGCGCATGGTCGATCGTCTGCATCTGGCTGAGCGTAACCGTTCCATCCGCGCCAAGCGTCACGGTGAAGACGATATTGCCGTCATCGACCGCGCCTTCGCTGCCGGCGGTGGAGCCGGTAACCGTCAGGCCATCGTCGCTGATGAACAGGTTGATGGCTGTGCCGCCACTGGTCAGCCCGCTGGCGCTGCCTTCGGCCACCAGCAGGGTGAGGGCGAAGCTTTCGGAAATGCTGCCCGCGCCATCCGCGCCGTAATCCGCGCCGGTATAGCCGAACAGTGCCCCAAGGTTCAGGCTGCCCGCATCGCTGCCGGGAAGTGCCGCATCGCTGGTTTGTACGGCCGTGCCATCGTCATTCGCGGTTGCGGTAATCGCGGGGCCGTCGTCTTCGAACAGCAGCGTCTGGCCGATATTCAGCGTGGCGCTGGCGCTGTCTCCATCGCCGTCGGTGATCGACGCGGTCAGCGTGACCAGACCTGCGGACGCCAAACTCTCGGCCGCGTCGGGTGCAGCCTCCACCGGATCGGACGGATCGCCGTGGGCAATCGCGCGCTGTTGGTCCAGCGTGACGGTGCCATTGGCATCGACACTGACGGTAAAGGCGATATCGCCCGCCTCTCCGCCGACGCGGCCCACGACCACACCGCCCTCGAGATAGAGCAGGATCGCATCGCCGGTCGCCGTATCGGTCAGCCCGCTATCGGCGCCGGTCGCCGCAATACCCAGCGTGTAAGTGACATCGGCCGCGCCATCGGCACCCGCGACCAGATCGAACGCGCCCGAGAAATCGGCGCTGGCGTCCGTTCCAAGCGTACTGTCGTCCACCACCAGAACCGGCGCGGCGCTCCCCGATGCTGCGGCCGAGGGTACATCGTCGGTGATCGTCGCGCTAAAGCTGCCCGAAGCCTGCGTGCCGTCGCTGTCGGTGACGGTAAATCCGATGCCGGGGATCGTGACGGCATCCTCGCTGCCGCCGACAGGATGGTCGACCGGCTGCAACAGCGTGACGCTATAGCCATAGGTGACCGAGCCATCGACCGGTGCGGATACGTCGGTCAGCGCGATGGTGATGACGGTCGTTGCCCCGCCGTCGATGGTGCCGACGATATTGCCCGACGCATCGAGCGCGAAATCCACCGGCTGTCCGCCCGAGCTGATCGATCCGTCAAGCGCGTCGACATTGGTAAAGGCAAAGGCGGCGTGCGGATCGGCGGGGACGTCGCTGTCGTAATCGACCACGATGGTGCCCGTCGTCACGGCCTGACCGGTCGAGGACGTTTCCGACGGGTCGGTCTGGCCGCTGTCGGCATTGGCGGCGGGAAGGCCGTCTTCGTCCACTGTCGCATCATCGGCGCTGGTGATGACCGGCGCGGTGTCGATGTCGATGGTCAGCGTGACCGTCGCGGTCGATGTGTCGCCATCGGCATCGGTGATCGTATAGGTAAAGCTGTCCGCACCCGATGCGCCCGGATTGGCGGTATAGGTGAAGGTGCCGTCGCCATTATAGGTTACGCTGCCCTTAGCGGGGCCGGTCGTCAGTTCGACGCCGGTGGCAAGGTCCACGCCGTCGGTGCCCGCGCTGTCGTTTGCGAACACATCGATATCAAGCGAGGGGGTGGTGACGGTAAAGCCGGTGTCGTCCGCCGCGACCGGACCATCGTCCTGAATGACGAAGATGCCGTTGCCCAGATCGACGAGAGCCGTAACCGTATCGCCATCGCCATCGGTCGCGCTGGCGACCAGAGCGAAAATGCCGTCGGCCAGTTGCAGCACCGCGCCATCGTCGGCATCGCTGCCGTCGGGGTGACGGATATTTGCGTAATCGGCCGTGAAGGCAAAGGTGACGCGGCCGCTCACGGGATCGAGCGTGATGGTGAAATAGTCGGTGCCGCCTGCCGAACCGGTGACGACATTGCCCACAAGGTTGAGCACGATCTCCGTGCCGTCGAGCGCGTAGAGCCCCGAGCCCACATCGCTGCCATTGAGCGACAGGGTAAAGCTGGCCGAATCCAGCCCGTCGTTCCCCGCGCTGACCGCGAACTTGCTGCCGAAATCGACCGTCACGCTGGCGATACCATCCGCGGCAAGCGGCGATTCGTCGAGCACGGCGCGAACCGCATCCTGCCCGACCACGATCACCGGTGCGTCGTCGGCAAAGGCGATATTGCCGCCAAGGTCGATGGTGGCGGTGCTGCTGGCGCTGTCGCCATCGGCATCGGTGATGGTGGCGCCATAGGTCGCCTGCACCAGCCCGTTCGCCAGCACGGCCAGATCGCTGCCCATGGCATGATCGATGGCCGCCGACTGGGTAAGGGTGAGGAGGCCCGTTTCGGGATCGACCGCGATGGTGAACACCGCGCCATCGGCAGTCGCGCCGGTCACCACATTGCCGTCGATCGACAGGGTAATCGGCAGACCGCCGCTGGTCAGCCCGCTGTCGGTTCCGGTCAGGGCCAGCCCATAGCTCTCGATCACGGTGCCAGCACCGTCGGTGCCATGATCCGCGCTGTTCGAGAAGATGGCCGACAGGTCGATCGTATCGCTGTCGGTGATCGCCGCATCGCTGGTCAATGCGATGGCGTCAGCCTCGCCATTGGCGGATGCCGTGATGGTCGGGCCATCGTCGCCGATCACGAAAATGCCGGTGCCAAGATCGATCGACGCGCTGGCGGTATCGCCATCGGCATCGCTGGCCGTAACGGTCAGCGTGATCGCGCCTGCATCGGCAATCAGCGCGACCAGATCGTCACTATTGCCGGTGTCGCCATGGGTGACATTGGCGTAGTCGGCGGTGAAGGCGAAGGTCACCTCTCCCGCGGCATTGACGCTGATCGTGAAATAATCGGTTCCGTCGGCCGATCCGGTGATCACGCCATCGGCGATGTTCAGAACGATTTCGGTGCCGTCCAGCGTGAACAGGCCCGAACCCACGTCGCTGCCCGACAGGTTCAGCGCATAGGAAACGCTACCCATGCCGTCGGCGCCAAAGCCGATGTCAAAGCTGCCCGCAAAGGCGATGGTCGCGCTATGGATGCCATCCGCCGAAAGCGGAGATTCGTCCAGCAGGGCAACGCCCGCTTCCACGCCGGTCAGCGCGATCGCGGGGCTGTCGTCATTGATGGTCAGCGCGATATTGCCGGTAACGCTGTCGCCGTCGCCATCGGTCACGGTGACCTGAACCGACAGCACGGCATCGTCCTCACCCGCGCCGGTTTGGGCGACGGGGGCAAGCAGGATGAATTCATACGCGCCGGTCGCGACATCGGTAATGGTCAGGGTAAAGATCGCCTCGCCCGTGACCGCGTCCTGACCCGTCAACGTATGGGTGGCTGCGTCCCACACGGTTTCCACCGGATTGCCTGCCAGCGTAACAAGACCCGTATCGGCCGAGGGGGCAAGCGCGATATCGCCCATGCCGTCGGGACCGAAATCCAGACCTGCCAGAGTGCCTGTGGCCGTGGTGGCATTGCCGTCGCTGTCGCCTTCGCCGCCCGCGATGCCGCCGGGCAGCCCGTCTTCGTCCACCGCGATGCTGGCCGCGCCGACCGCCAGAGAAGGGCCACCCTCGGTCAGGGTAACGGTGAATTCCGCCGTGTTGGAAACGCTGCCGTCGCCATCGGTAATCGTATAGGTGAAGCGTTCCACCACCGTCTCGCCCGGCGCGACATCGACTGCGGGTGTATAGACCAGATTGCCGTCGACGATGGTGATGGTTCCGCCGTGATCGCCCGTGCCGATGGTGATGGCCGGATTGCCCACGCCATCCGCGCCATAGTCGTCGTTCGAAACCAGACCGTCGACCGTGCCCACGACCACGCCCGACGCCTCGTCAGGCAGAGTGGCGAGATTGCCATCGTCAACCGCGATCGGAACATCGTCGATGATGGTGATGACGACATTGCCGGTATCGCTGTCGCCCTGCGGGTCGACGACCGTGACGTCGAAATCGACCGTATTGCCGTCGCCGCTGGTATTGTCGGTCAGCGTATATTCGTACGTGATGGTCCCGTTGTTCAGGTCCACGCCCACGATCACCAGCGTGCCGGGGCCGATGGGCGTCGGCGGGAAGATGATGACCGGCTGGCCGTCCACGATTTCAAAAACCGGAATACCGTCGATCAGGATCTGGTCCACGCCGTCGGGCGAGGTGAAATGGATCGTGCCGGTGGTCGTTTCCCCGTCACCCTCGTCCAGCGTACCGGCAGGTTCGGGGCCCTGATCGCCGTCGCGCGCAGGAAGGCCGTCTTCGTCGACAACGGTGCCTGCATCGCTTTCCGCAACATTCGGAATGCCGGTAATCACCGGCTCTTCATTAGGCTGGTTCTGATAGATGCCGACTTCGACATCGTCCTGCGTCGGGAACTGCAGCTCGGTATAAGGAAGCAGATTGCCGATATCGAATGCATCGTCGATGGGAAGCACCGGATCGGCAAAATTGCCGCCCGAACTGCGCGCCGTGCCTGCTTCGGGTTCGAACCGGTCGTCGATTCCCAGAAAATCCTTCCAGTTTTCGTCGGGTATGCGCGTTCCCTGAACGACAAGATCGACATCATAGATCGCCGCGTCGACGATCACCATCTGCGTGCCGTCGGGCAGGGTAACGATCAGGTTCTGGCCGTCGATTACCAGATCGGACAGGGTGGCCCCTTCGGGAAGCACGACCGTCGTGCGTTCGTCGGGATTGGCGATGGCGCGGCGACCGGTGCCGGCGAATGCGGCTGCGGAGCCATCCTGTGCCAGCTGTGCCCTCTCGGCTCCGTGGGTGGTCGGGGAATTTTCGTCCGACCCGCCCCTGAATGCCCCGCCAAACTTGTCGTTTGCGCCAAAATCCATCGTCAACGCCTCAATCTGTCGGGCCTTTACCGGTCGGATTTGCACCGGTTCCGGCCCTGGGGCAGATCAGCGCGCCGGCTGCGTCCGCCCGTCCTGTTTTTGCGACGGACCCGTCGGGCCCGTCATCCCCTGTTCGAGCATATGTTCCGCAACGAAAACGCGGCGTCGGCATCCATCCCCGGTCCGGTCCTGCGCCTTGCCATCGCGGCAGGTCCGAATTTTCAGCCTATGCTCAATACCTTAATGTCGAGCCTTAACGGGTTCGGCACAACGGGCGTGTCCGACCTGAGCCAAAATGGGATAGGCTGGACGTAGTCAGGGCTAATCAAAGCTGGATATCCCTGATTCTCAACGAATTTACGAAGATACGAGAGTGTGGGCAAGCGCTCTGTAGGTGACAATTGTCGTTAACGGTGAAGGTTAACGACAAGCCTTTCTAAACCCTTGCTTTTGCGACTCGGGAAAGCGGTCGACAAATGGAATGGCCCTGCCATCACCGTTTGGAGAAGGCAGGGCCAGAAGGCAGAAGAATACTCAGGCGACCGGTTCGGCTACATTCTGCAAAGCCGTTTGGACGGCCTTGGCAAAGGCGGGGATATCATCGGGATTGCGGCTGGTGATGATATTGCCGTCGACGGCGACGTCCTGATCGACGACATTTGCGCCTGCATTGGCCAGATCGGTGCGAACCGAGGGCCAGCTGGTCACTGTCTTGCCCGATACCAGCCCGGCATCGATCAACAGCCACGGTGCATGGCAAATTGCCGCGACCGGCTTGCCCGACTGGCCAAACTCGCGGACCAGCGATACGGCCTTATCGTTCAGGCGCAGCACATCGGGGTTGATCTGGCCGCCCGGCAGGACAAGGGCGTCGAAATCGCTGACCGATATCTCGTCCAGCGTCAGATCGACATCGACCGCCTGTCCCCAGTCCTTCTGGTCCCAGCCCTTGATCGTACCGCTTTCGGGGCTGGCAACGATAACTTCGAAACCGCCGTTACGAAGCCGGTCGCGCGGGCCGGTCAGTTCGCTCTGTTCGAAACCGTCGGTGGCGATGATCAGGATACGTTGAGTCTTGGTCTGGCTTGTCATGTTTGGCTCCATTTTCCGTGTTTGCCTTTGCAATCGTAATGGATCGGCGTGCCGCATGTTCCAAAGCGCCTGCACGGCTCGTCGTATCTGCAACCGTGTTCGTGCATTCTACGCGACGGGGGATTGCCCGTGCCCGCTGCTTTGCGGCGCACCCCCCGCTTGCTAATCCGTATCCATGGCCGACGAGATTCCCGATACGCTTGAACCCGATCCCTTCGACCGGCTGGTCGACGCGCCCTTCGATGCGGCGCTGTCCGAACGCTATCTCGTCTATGCGCTGTCCACGATCACCGCCCGTTCGTTGCCCGATCTGCGCGACGGATTGAAACCCGTGCACCGCCGCCTGCTGTGGGCGATGCGCCAGCTGAAATTGAACCCGACCGACGCGTTCAAGAAATCGGCCCGCGTGGTGGGTGACGTGATCGGCAAATACCACCCGCACGGCGATGCCAGCGTTTACGACGCCATGGTCCGGCTCGCGCAGGATTTCGCGCTGCGCTATCCGCTGGTGGAGGGGCAGGGCAACTTCGGCAATATCGACGGCGATAATGCCGCCGCATATCGTTATACCGAGGCGCGGCTGACCCGCACCGCCATGCTGTTGATGCAGGGTCTGGACGAAGGCACTGTCGACTTCATCCCGACCTATAACGGTGAAGAGTCGGAGCCCGACATCTTCCCCGGCATCTTTCCGAACCTGCTGGCCAATGGCGCCAGCGGGATCGCGGTGGGCATGGCGACCAATATCCCCAGCCATAACGTGGCCGAAATCGTCGATGCCACACTGAAACTGATCGACAATCCGCGCGCCGAACATGCCGAGCTAATGGAGGTCTTCCACGGTCCCGATTTCGCCACCGGCGGGCTGGTGGTGGACAGCGCCGATGTAATTTCGGCGGCCTATGAAACGGGGCGCGGATCGTTTCGCATGCGCGGGCGGTTCTACGCCGCAGAAGCCGCCAGCGAGGATGACCGCGACGCCGGGATCGAACGGCTGGGCGGCGGGCAATGGCAGCTGGTCATCAGCGAGATACCCTATCAGGTGCAAAAGGGCCGGCTGATCGAACAGATCGCCCAACTGATCGCCGACAGAAAACTGCCCATCCTTGAAGACGTGCGCGACGAAAGCGACGAGCAGATCCGCATCGTGCTGGTCCCGCGCAGCCGCAATGTCGATCCGGACTTGCTGAAGGAAAGCCTGTACAAGCTGACCGATCTGGAAAGCCGTTTCGGCCTGAACCTCAACGTGCTGGATGCGACACGCACGCCGCAGGTCATGGGGCTGGGCGAGGTTTTGCAGCACTGGATCGCATCGCAGATCGATATTCTGCTGCGCCGTTCGCATCACCGGCTGGAACAGATCGCGCGGCGGCTGGAACTGCTCGAAGGCTATATCATCGCCTTCCTCAACCTTGACCGCGTGATCGAGATTATCCGGACCGAGGACGAGCCCAAACAGGTCATGATGGCCGAGTTCGAGCTGACCGACCGGCAGGCCGAAGCGATCCTCAACATGCGCCTGCGGTCCCTTCGCAAGCTGGAGGAGATGGAGCTTCGCAAGGAGCACGACGCCCTATTGGCCGAGCGGGACGAATTGCAGAAGCTGATCGACAGCCCTGCGCGCCAGCGTACGCGGCTGAAGCGCGATCTGACCGCGCTGCGCAAGGAATATGGCGAGGATACGAAGCTGGGCCGTCGCCGCACCACGGTGGCCGAGGCGGCACCCGCGGTCGAATTCAGCATGGACGCCATGATCGAGAAGGAGCCGGTCACCGTCATCATCTCGGCACGCGGCTGGGTGCGCGGTATGAAGGGTCATGTCGACCTTGGCGCCGACGGCATTGGGGGGGAATTCAAGTTCAAGGAAGGCGACGGTCCGGCCTTTGCGCTGCATGCGCAGACGACCGACAAGCTGCTGATCGCCAGCGGCGACGGGCGTTTCTATACGCTCGGCTGCGACAAGCTGCCGGGCGGGCGCGGCTTCGGAGAGCCGCTGCGCACCACGCTCGACATCGATTCAGGATCGCCGGTCATCGCCGTGCTGGTCTATCGCAAGGGCGGGCAGATATTGCTGGCCAATAGCGCGGGTCGCGGTTTCGCGGCGGAAATGGACGAGCTGCTGGCCGAAACGCGCAAGGGCCGTCAGGTGGTGAATCTGAAGGACACAATCACGCTGAAAGTGGTGCGCGAAATCGCGGAGGCCGACGATCATGTCGCCGTGGTCGGCGACAATCGCAAGCTGGTGATCTTCAGCCTTGAGGAACTGCCGGTGATGGCACGCGGGCAAGGCGTTCAGCTGCAACGTTACCGTGACGGCGGGCTGTCCGACGCGATCACGCTGAAACTCGATGATGGCCTTTCGTGGAAGATGGGCGGCGACAGCGGGCGGGTGCGGACCGAAAGCGACATGTGGCAATGGAAGGTCGCCCGCGGCGCGGCAGGCCGCCTGCCGCCGACAGGCTTCCCAAGAGACAATCGCTTCGGCTGAGCATCGCTGCGCGCATGTCCGGTTGACGTGCGTTCAGGGTGACAAAGGTGACACCTTGTCACAGGCTGTCACCCTGCTGAAACCCGCAGAAACACTGGCGTTCAGCCCCTTTGGGTGACACCGGCGGGAATCGGGAGAATTCGACATTGGGAAAGAGCCGCGAAGACTGGCGCTAGCGCGGATGCGGCGTGTAGGACAGCGCGAAGGCAGCCGCCCGTGAATTAGGGCGAGTATTGCCCAGCAAGCGGAGCGCTAATTCGCCTGAGGCGGCGCCCCGGCTGACGGACGCAAGGGCGGCCAGGCCCGCAGCGATCCGTTCAACGACACAGCCGCGGCTTTGCCGTGGCTGAGGCAGCTGTCCGGCGCTCAGGTTTTACGCGCTAACGACTGGAACGGGGTGGGAAGCGGACATTAATCGGCTAGTTCATTTTTCCAGCCACTCTCAGTCATATCCTTCTGAAGGCCCGCAAACTCGTCGGCAAAATCTTCTTCCCATGGGAACCTGCCTTCACGGTCAGGCCAGACGATTTGCAAGCACGGAAACACGTCGCCTCCGTAAAACCATCTGCTCCATCCCAGCAGGTCGCGGTAGTGCTCCTTTGCGATCCGAAATGCATAGGCGGGAGCATTACCAAATACGGCTTCTGTCCGCCTGCCAACCGGCAACGACCGGCCATCTTTCGCATCTCTATAAAGATCCCAGAAAACGTCATGCGCGATCCGGTCTTTCATACTGAAAATAAGCAACTCGGGCTGACCGGTGTTAACGAACAAGCCAGTTGTAAACGAAAAGCCTGGACCGTCATCGTCGCCTAGAACGCCAGTTCTGAACCAACCATGCTCCCTGATCTTTGCGACAAAGGATTGTTCATCTTCGTCGAGGGTATTTGGTGGAGCATTTAGGGCAGTGCGCATCGCCAAAATTCTAGCCCGCAAATCTCAACGTCCGCAATCGGTCGTTTCCTGTTAGTCCGCGTTTTGTCGAAAACTTAGCTAAGCAGCCAATCGACTCCAGTGCAAATGGCGGCAATGGTGACGAAAAATCGACACTGGAAGCTGGCCATCCTGCGTCACAATCAAGCATGGAGCTTTGCTGATGGGAGAGGCACTCGACCTCTTGAAGTCGCGCTACCCCGGTGCCGAGAGTTTCACGCTCGGCGACACGGCGGAAATGAGTGCCAGGTTGCTTGCTCTCGTCGCTGGCGGCGCGAAACGGGCAACAACCGGCGCGCTTCGCGATTTCACCCGCCGGTCAGCGCGCTTACATCGTTGCCCTGTGCCTTCAGCCCCGCGACCACATTGGCCTGCGTGCGCGAAAGGTCCTGTTGCGCGGCTTCGGTCAGCAGGGCGTCCAGCGCCGCGCGATCATACAGGCGGCCCGCCGCGACGACCAGCGCGGGGCGGCGCAGCGTGGCAAAGCCTTGCAGCGGGTCCGCCCCGGTCAGCACCAGATCGGCGGCCATGCCTTGCGCCACGGTGCCGCGCGCGTCTTCCTCGCCCAGAACCTGCGCGGGGTTCAGCGTGGCCATGCGCAGCGCCTCGGCGGGGGAGAGGCCCGCTTCGGCCAGCAGTTCCAGCTCGTCGATCAGCGATCCGCCGGGGATATTGGTGAAAATGCCCGCATCGCTGCCCGCCACCATCAGCACGCCCGCATCGGCCATCATCTTCGTCATCTGCTTATAGAATTCGAACGCGGCACGGTTGGGTTCGACCGCCTCGTTCGTCCAGCGGTCGTAAACCGGCTGTTCGGTCGCCACCAGCATCGGGTTCATCCATTCGCTGCCGGGGCGGCGCAGATAGGCGCCCTTCGTTTCGGCCACGTGGAGCAGGTTGCGGAACGCGACCAGCGTGGGATCGACCGGCGTGCCCGACGCCGCGATCCGCTGTGCCAATGCGCGGGCGGCGGCGGAATCGTGGCGGTTGCGCAGCCCGTGCCAGACGATGCTTTCGACATGTTCGATCGTCACGAAATCCGCGTCGAGGAACTGGTCGAAGCCCATGTCGAACGGATGGTCCACCGGCACGCCGCTGGCGCGCACCCCTTCGGGAGTGTGGCCCATGACCGTCATGCCCAGCGTCGCCGCCTCTGCCCTGATGCCTGCCCAAGCCTCACGCGTGAGGTTGGAATAGACCTTGATATGGCGAAAGCCCGCCGCATGCTGCCAGCGCACGGCGGCGCGGGCTTCTTCTTCGGTGGCGACGAACTGGTGGTTCAACTGCTCGTTCGCGCCATGGCTGTTGAGGATGGGGCCGGTGGTCAGCAGGCGCGGCCCTGCCAGCGTGCCCGCATCGATCTTGGCCGCCAGATCGAGGTGGAAGGGCATGCCCGACGCATTGCGCACCGTCGTCACCCCATGCGCCAGATAGGCGCCCAGCGCCGCGCGGTCCCACACATGCACATGCATATCGGTCAGGCCCGGAAGCAGATAGCCGCCCTTGCCGTCGATCACCTTGGTGTCGTCAGGGGCAGTTATGTCGGGGCCGATGGCGGCGATGCGGTCGCTGGTCACCAGAACCGATTGCGGCGCGCTCCATCGCGGGGTTTCGGCGGTAAGGTCGATCAGCCGGACATTGCGGATCAACAGATCATCGGCCCGCGCGGTGGCGGTTAGGCAGGCCAGCACCATGGCGGCCATGGCAAGCAATCGGGCAATCATGGTCTGCGTTTCCCCCGTTCGGACCCGACGACAGGGTAACAGGCGGGGGCGGGATGGGAAGGGGACGTTGGTAGTTCTTGGCGACAAACCCTATTATCCTCAAGCATAAGAAGCGCACACCAAGTCCGTAAGCGACCGGCTATGAAGGACCCCGAAACATTGATGGATCATTTCATTGGGACCAGATCAAGGCACAGATTAACGGAAATGCATTAAAGTCAGTAGGGGGTGAGCTTGATGATGCGAGGGCAGGTTAGGTTGAGAACTAAACGAAAGCTGGGACGCAGTTGTGGCAAATTGACTCTGATGGCCGCGATCCTTTTTACATCATCAGCCTGCACCGGTATTTCCGAGACGCCCTCGCTCGAAGAATATTTCTCATATGAAGATTGTTGGGAGTTCAAGAGCGATGCAGGGGGCGGGAAACGCTCAATAGCTGCGTATGTGGTCCTATACGACCTCGGTTCCGTGGGGATCGTTCCGGATTTTGTATCGACTCGGTGCAAATTGTCTTCGTCTTCCGAAATGTCGCAAAGAAGGTTTTTGGTAGATTTTCTTCCCTGCCAAGAAGGTGAAGATGATTTGCTGGATGGATTTCAGCTTGGCAGTAATCGGGTGATGCCCACTCCGTCGATGTCTGCTGCCTTTGGGGTCTACAAGATTACCGCCAGATCAATATATAGTGTGAAGCGGCCAGGCGGACTTTTGACTCTGTCATGTTTAGAAATCGATGAATTTGAGACTGTCGATGTATCTCCCAAAAAATTCGTGGCAGATCATCAATGGTAATTTGGACATCAGTCCTCTTTCCAACCCTTGAAAGGCCTTGTCTCACATACAACGAAAAAGGGCGGGAAAGCGCATCGCTCTCCCGCCCTCTTGCGTGTGTGTTGATCAGCGCGCCCGCACTGCGCCCTTGTGCGCGCCGACGCCGTTCGCGCCCTTGGGGCGGAAGCGGCGTTTGCGGCCCATGTCGTCGCGGGGCTGGCCGTCGCCGCGGTTTTCGGCGTTCTTGCGCTGCTGGCGCTGTTCGTAATTCTTCGAACCGCCGCCACCGCCATCGCGCTTCTGGCCGCCCTGACCACCACGCCCGCGGCCGCGACCGCCGCCGCGCCCGCCCTTGGCATTGGGATCGCGCTCGGCGCCTGCCGGTGCGCGGGTGGGCTTGGGCAGTTTTTCCGCGTTCGCCACGAAATTCTCGGGGATGGGAAGCTGCACGGGGCGCACCTTCGTCAGCCGTTCGATGTCGCGCATATAGGGCTTTTCGTCCGGCGCGACGAAGCTGATCGCCACGCCATCCGCGCCCGCGCGGGCGGTGCGGCCGATGCGGTGGACATATTGTTCGGGCACGTTCGGGATTTCAAAGTTGAACACGTGCGAAACGCCCGAAACGTCGATGCCTCGCGCCGCGATATCGGTGGCGACCAGCACCGGCACCTTGCCGTCGCGAAAGCCGTCGAGGGCGCGGATACGCTGCGCCTGCGTCTTGTTGCCGTGGATCGCGGCGGCATTGATGCCCGCGGCGGCCAGATGGCGCACCACGCGGTCCGCGCCATGCTTGGTGCGGGTAAAGACGAGGCAGCGGTCGATCTCTCCGCTTTCGATGCCCTTCAGCAGCGAGAGGGTGAGGAGCGACTGCTTTTCCTTCTGGTCGATATGGATCGCATATTGCTCGACCCGCTCGGCGGTTGTCGACTGCGGCGCGACCTCGACCTTCACGGGGTTTTTGATGAAACGCTTGCCCAGCTGCGCGATGCTTTCGGGCATGGTGGCCGAGAAGAACAGGCTCTGCCGGTCCTGCGGCAGCAGCGCGGCCACGCGGGTCAGCGGCTTGATAAAGCCCAGGTCCATCATCTGGTCGGCTTCGTCGAGGACGAAGATTTCAACGTCGCGCAGGGTCAGCGCGCGCTGGTCGATCAGGTCGAGCAGGCGGCCGGGGGTGGCGACCAGAATATCGGTGCCCGCGACCAGCTTCTTCGCCTGCTTGCCGGCGGGCACGCCGCCGAAGATGCATTGCACCTGCAGCCGCGTGTTCTTGGCGTAAAAGCGCATGTTGTCGGCGATCTGCGCCGCCAGTTCGCGCGTGGGCGACAGCACCAGCATCCGACACGATGCGGGCTGCGGGCGCACATCCTCACGAATAAGGCGGTCGATCGAGGGGAGCGAGAAGGCAGCGGTCTTGCCGGTGCCGGTCTGGGCGATACCCAGAATGTCGCGCCCTTCCATCAGGGCGGGGATCGCCTGACGCTGGATCGGGGTCGGCTCTTCATAGCCTTTCGAGGCGAGAGCGCGGGTAATGGGTTCGGCGAGGCCGAGATCCGAGAAATAGGACAAATTATATACTCACATAGGCACGGCTCCGCATGAATGGCGGATGCGTGCGGGGCCTTTACGGCGACCCTAGCGTGATCGGGAAGCAGTGGTGTGAACGCATGGGCAAACCCATGTTCGCATGCGGGGCCAAACTCGCCATTTCTGTCGGCGCGGCTCACGCGGGCATGCGAATGCGCCAGTTCATCCGGCGCTGTCACGGGCGGCTACATAGGGATGATTTGCGAAATGCGCAATGAAATTCGCGGATGCGGAAATCTTGGGTGTGTGCGATTTCAGTTCAGGGTGGAGCGAGAATGGTGGTGTTCGAGAACTGGCGCGCAGCGTACTTCCATTACGTGAGCACCGGAAGCGCAGAACGCCGCCTTTCGTAGCCCGCCGTGGGCTGAAAGCGCGCTCACCCTACACCGGCTGCGGGTTGTGCGGGACGAGGATCAACGTCCCGTCCTCTACCCGCCAGCTTTGCAGGCGCGACAGGAAATTCATGCCCAGCACATTGATGCCGTTCAGCCCCGGCGCGATCACCACGTCGAGGTCGCGGGCTAGGATATTGCCCGCGCGCAATTCGCCCATGGTGGCGACCCGCCCGGGCGAGGAACCGTTGGCAGTTTGCAGCGCGATGGTGCCGCGCATCGGGTTCGCCTCTATCTGCCCGCGCTGGGCCGTATCGGGCGAAATCGCGGTCAGCGAAGCGCCGGTGTCGATCAGGAAGCGTTCGGGATGGCCGTTGACCGTCCCTTCCAGCCAGTAATGCCCGTCGCGCGACAAAGGCACCTGCGTCTCGCCCCCTTCGACCACTTGTTCGGGCATGCCCAGTTCGGCCACCGAAAGGCTGCGCGCGAAATCGCTGCCGCCCGACAGGCGCGCGACATCGATGATGGTCAGCACCAGCACCACGGCCAGCCCGAAACTGCCCAGTCCGCGCATCAGCGAACCGGTACGCGGCATGGTGCGGATGATCGTGCCGCCCACGATCGAGATGCCCAGCGCGATGACAGCCGCCATCAGCAGCGGGTTGCTGGCGAAAAGCTCTCCGTAAGGAAGCTGGGACAGGCGTTCGAAATCCATATTTCGCCTTCTTAGCACGGCAAGGCTTGCGCCCGCATGACCGGCCTGATGAGGGGAGGGGACGCGCTACATGCGCGCCTTGCCTACTTCCTCTACCAATATGGCGCGGGTGCGTTCCGCGTCGGGGAACCCTTCCGCGATCCAGCGCCCTTCGACCGCGTGCAGCGTGCGGGCGACCAGCGGCCCCTTGCCGATGCCCGCCGCGACGATATCGCCGCCCGAAACCGGCAATTGCGGCACATCCCATCCCGTGACGGGCGCAGTGCTTTCGCCCAGCAGCAGCAAGCGGTCCACCGCTGCCTCCACCCCAAGGCGATAGGCGAGCGAGCGGGGATTTTGCGCATCATGCGCATCGCGCGCGGCGGCAAGGGCGATGCGCTTTTTCTGCGCATTGGAAAGCCGCAGGCGCGAGGCGACCTGCCGGGCAGTCTCGGCATCGGGCGGCAGCAGGGCGGCAAGGCGGCGGACCGGATCGGCGGCAATATTCCCGCGCTTTTCGGCGTGCTGTAACGCAGCAAGGGCGGCGATGCCTTCGTCATCGACTTCGGGCAGGATCACCTGCAGCACGCCCAGTTCTGCCATGCGTTCGAAGCTGGAGGCGGGATCGGGCAGGGCAAGGATCGACAGCAATTCCATCGCCACACGCTCGCGCGAGAGGCCCTTCAGCGTCGAGGCAAGGTCGCGGATGGCGGCCTCGGCCTTGTCATCCACCTTCGATCCGAAGCGCGCCTGAAAGCGGAAATAGCGCAGGATGCGCAGATGATCCTCGCGGATGCGCGTTTCGGCATCGCCGATGAACCGTACGATGCGCGCATCCAGATCGGCCAGCCCGCCGAAATAGTCCGAAATGCGGAAATGTTCGGGATGGGCGTATAGCGCGTTGATGGTGAAATCGCGCCGCGCCGCATCGTCGAACCATTCGCTGGCAAAAGCGACCGTGGCGCGGCGTCCGTCGGTGTCGACATCCTTGCGCAATGTGGTGATTTCCACCGGACCGTGCGGCAGGATCGCGGTGATCGTGCCGTGTTCGATGCCGGTCGGCACGCTGCGGATGCCTGCCTGTTTCAGCAATTGCTGCGTGCGTTCGGGCACATGGCGCGTGGCGATATCGACATCGGCAGCCTCTATCCCCAGCAGCGCATCGCGTACGCAGCCGCCGACGAAACGGCAATCGTCCGCCCCCAATGCGGCGACCACCGCGGGCAGGTCGTCGCGCGCGGCCCATTGCGCCATGGGCATGGTGATATCGGTCACAATTTCGGCCCCCGCAGCAGGCGGCGGCGCAGATTATACAGGATCGCCGCC
Source organism: Croceicoccus sp. Ery5 (assembly GCF_020985325.1). Classification (NCBI taxonomy): domain Bacteria; kingdom Pseudomonadati; phylum Pseudomonadota; class Alphaproteobacteria; order Sphingomonadales; family Erythrobacteraceae; genus Croceicoccus; species Croceicoccus sp. Ery5. The sequence continues at coordinate 3,063,847 of NZ_CP087587.1, read as the reverse complement.
GTCACGCCCCAGATCCGGTAATCCCTTCCCGAACCGTCGGAATATTGCATCTCCAGATATTTACGCTTCATCCCGTTCAACTCGCCCGTCCCTTCGCGGATATTTTCGGTATCGAGCAGGAAGGACAGCGGCGCCTCGAACCAGCTGTCCACTTCGGCGGGATTGGGTTTCAGCGGCAGGTCGGGCGGCACGATGGCCAGCACGGGGGAAATGTCGAAACCGCTGCCGGTGCGGAAACGGTCGCTTTCCCCGATGACGCACACGCGTGACGGGGGCAGGGCGATCTCTTCCTCCGCCTCTCTCACAGCGGCCTGTATCGGGGTTTCGCCGGGGTCCATCCCGCCGCCCGGAAAGGCGACCTGCCCCGCGTGGCGGCGCATGCGGGTGGGGCGCTGGATGAACAATATGCCGGGGCCTGCGCTGGCCGGATCGTCAGAAGGAAGGGGGCGGTCGGTAATCGCGACCAGCACCGCGGCGCGGCGGGGGCGTTCGCCCGCGGGCAGCCATTCGCCATCGTCGCGCAGGCCCGTGACCGTGCGCCGGTGGCCCGCGCGATAGAGCGAGGTCAGCCGGTCGTGCAGGCTGGTCATGCCGGATCGGTCTTTGCGGCGGGTATCAGCGGAAACACCGCCCCGCCCGATTCGACTGCCAGCGCATCGGCATCGCGGGCGATCGCGATCTCGGCCAGTTGCGCATAGGTCGACCGGTCCAGCCGCGCCTCCAGCCCTCCGCGCACCAGAACATAAAGCGCGGGCGTATCGGCATCGCCGCGCGCGATGACGGGATGGTCGGGGCCCGCAGTGACGAATTCGTCGGTGTTGAGCCGGAAGACAAGGACCGGCACGCCATCGGCGCTGTCCAGCTTTACGTCCACCGCGACGAAGGGCGCGTCCTCGACCGCGATGCTTTGTTTCTGATAGGGCAGGACCAGCCAGAAACCGCCGTTTTCCGCATCGTCATCCCTACGCAGCAGCGATGAAAAGGCGCGCACCATGGCGGGGCGGGTGATTTCGCTGCCGTCGTGGAACCAGCGTCCGTCGGCGCGGATTTCCATGCCGCTGTCGGCCGTCGCCTCGGGCTGCCATGTGTCGACAGGGGGCAGGCGGCGCGCGGCGACCGCTTCGGCTATTTCCGCCAGCGACAGGCCGGCAAGATCGGGTGGACTATCATAGGGCATCGCAGTTGAAGGCGATGCCAGATCGCACTAGCCGCGCCAAGGGCCGTTTACCCCAGCCATGGCCCCAGCGCGCCCATTTGCGGCAATATGGACGGGTTTTCGGTCCGCACCAGCAGTCGGGCGGGGTCATAGGGGCCGGGCAGGGTCCAGCCCTGCGTCGGCTGTGCGACGAAACCGAAGAAACGGCCGTAATACTCCGCATCCCCGATCAGCACTTGCGGCAGCGGCACCGCGCCGCCTGCCTGCAGCGCGGCAATGCTGGCCAGCATCAGCGCCTTGCCATAGCCCGCGTTCTGCAATTCGGGGACGACGGCGACGGGGCCGACCATGATCATCGGATGCGGACGCCCCTGCGGATCGGTCAGCGCGACGGGCCAGCACTGGATCGTGCCCGCCAGCAGATCGTCGTCATCCAGCGCGGCAAAGGACAATGCGCCCAGTGCCTCGGTCCCCTCGCGCACGGTATAGGCCGTGCGGCCATGGCGGTCGGGTCCGAAGGCGCGGTCGAGCAATTGCTCGACCATAGCGGGTTCGACCTGATCGATGGGGATGATGGTGGGCATGGGCGCGATGCGAACTCTGACGGCGGTAAAAGCGCCGCGCGGATAGGGGCTGCGCGCGGCGCTGTCGACCGTAATTCTGCTTTGCCGTCGGGTAGCGGGGTTTGGTTCAGCCCTGCGGCGTAAGGCGCCAGACATGCGCGTCCGGCCCGTCTTCGGCCACCCAGACCGATCCGTCCGCCGCCTCTGCCACCGCGCGGATACGGGCGCCCAGATCGTAACGCGCGCTTTCGCTGGCGGTCTTGCCGTCCATCTTCACCACGACCAGCCCCTGGCTGCCCAGCCCCGCGATCAGCGCATTGCCCTGCCAGTCGGGGAACAGCGCACCCGAATAAAAGATCATGCCGCCCGGCGCGATCACCGGATCCCACCATTCGACCGGCGCGACATAGCCGTCGCCGGGGGCATGGTCGGGGATCGGCTTGCCGTCGTAATGGATGCCGTTCGACACGTTCGGCCAGCCGTAATTCATGCCGCGCGCGACAAGGTTCAACTCGTCCCCGCCTTGCGGCCCGTGTTCCAGATCCCACAATTGCCCCCGCGCATCGAAGGCAAGGCCAAGGATGTTGCGGTGGCCGTACGACCAGATCTCGTCATTGGCATTGGCCTCGCCGGTAAACGGATTGCCGGGGGCGGGGCTGCCGTCGGGCAGCAGGCGGACGATGGTGCCCAGATTGTTCGACAAATCCTGCGCGGGCTGCATTTTTTGCCGGTCGCCCGATGCGATGAACAGAAAGTCGCCGTCGGGCGAAAAGGCGATGCGGTGCGAATAATGGCCGCGTCCGGTGACCTTTTCGTCCTGCCGCCAGATCACGCGCGGATCGCGCAGCGCGCATGCCTCTGCCTGATCGCATTGCAACGTCGCGCGCATCACTGCCGCGCCGCGGGTGTCGCCGCTGCCAGCTTCGGCATAGCTGATGTAAACCGCGTGGCTGCTGGCGTAATCGGGGGCGAACACGATATCGCCCAGACCGCCCTGGCCGCCGTAATCCACATCGGGCACGCCACTGACATCGCCGGTGGTGCCGTCGGCCTTGCGGAACCTGATCGCGCCCGATTTCTCGGTCACGAACAAGGTGCCGGTGCCCGGTTCGAAGGCGATAGCCCATGGCTCGTCGAAAGTGCCCATGTCCTGTTTGGCAAAGCTGACCTGCATGGCGGCATTGCCGGCTTCTCCACCGGTGGCGGGGGTCGGGGTTTCCTGACAGCTTGCCAGCGAGGACGCGGCAAGCGATGCAAGGGCGATGCTGGCGAAACGCAGTGATTGGGATTTCATGACTAACTCTACTCCCGTGCGGCGCATCCTGTTCCGGCGGATGGCGCACAAGTGATTATCGGCGTGGACGAAGCGGGGCGCGGGCCCCTTGCCGGGCCGGTTGTGGCCGCTGCGGTGCTGCTGTGCAAGCCGCGACCGGCGGGGCTGGGCGATTCAAAGGTTCTGACAAGGGCAAAGCGCGCCGGGCTGGAAGAGGCGATCAAGCGCCGCTGCGCATGGGGCGTGGGCGTTGTGGAGGTCGAGGAGATCGACCGGCTGAACATCTTTGGCGCGACCATGCTGGCCATGACCATCGCGGTCGAGGCGGTGTGCGCGAAAATCGGCTGCGATCCGGCCGAAGTGCTGGTGGACGGCAATCTGACCCCTGCCGGACGCCGCCCCGAATGGCGCTGGCCTGCGCGTGCCATCGTCAAGGGCGACGCGAAGGAGCCGTGCATTTCGGCCGCGTCGATCATCGCCAAGGAACACCGCGACCGCATGATGCGCGATGCGGCGGCGATCCATCCGCAATACGGGTGGGAGCGTAACGCGGGCTATGGCACGGCGGAACATATGGAAGCGCTGCGCCGTTACGGACCGACCCCGCTGCACCGCCGTAGCTTTGCCCCCGTCGCCCAGCTGGAGTTGAATGTGTGAGTGATTTTACCGGTGCAGATCTGACCGGCCAGTCGGGCAGATGTTTCGTGGTGACGGGCGCGAATGCGGGCATCGGTTTCGCCATTGCCCATGCGCTGGCCGCACAGGACGCGCGTGTCGTGCTGGCTTGCCGCAACGAAGATCGCGCTCGGGCGGCCATGGCGCGGATCGTGGCGGATCATCCCGCTGCCGATCTGGACTTTCTGCCGCTGGATCAGGGCGATCTTGCATCGGTGCGCGCCGCCGCCGCGCTGGCCGCGAAAGAGCCGCGGATCGACGCGCTGATCAATAATGCGGGCGTGATGGTCCCGCCGCTGTCCTTTACCAGGGACGGGTTCGAAATGCAGTTCGGGGTCAATCATCTGGGCACATTCGCCCTGACCGCGCTGATGCTGCCGCTGCTGGAACAGACGGCGACCACTTATGGAGAGGCACGGGTGGTGGTGACCGCCAGCATCGCGCACAAGAAGGGCCGGATCGCTTTCGACAATCTGGACGGATCGCAGGGATATGCCCGCATGCCGTTTTACCAGCAATCGAAACTGGCCAATCTGCTGTTCGCGACCGAGCTGGACCGGCGGCTGCGCGCCGCTGCCAGCAGGGTCAAGGCGATCGCCTGCCATCCCGGCGTCGCGCAAAGCGAGCTGACGCGCCATATCCCGCTGCGCCGCATGTTCACGCCCTTGCTGGGCATGGTGCTCAATACCGCCGAAGAGGGCGCGTGGCCCGCCTTGCAGGCGGCATGCGATCCGGCGCTGTCGGGCGGCGAATATGTCGGATCGCGCGGCATTTTCGAGGCGCGCGGCCCGTCGGGTCCGGCGTTCCGCAGCATCGCCGCACGCGATCCGGAACTGGCGAAGCGCCTGTGGGATGTGTCGGTCGACATGACGGGGATCGATCCCGGCCTGTCGCCTGCCCCCGGCCAGCCACCCGCCTAGGCAAAATCCCCTTTAGGCAAAGGCCTTTTCGCGCATCGTGTCGATATAACTGCGGCCCCATGCCTCCAGCTCGACCGGATCGGCAGGCAATCCGCCAGTCTCGTCGCTGGCGCTGCCCAGCTCGTCCCGGCTGTTCACGCGGGGGAAGGGGCAATCGGGCACGGGCACGCCCAGAAAGGCGCATAGCGGTTCCCAGCCCTCTTTGGGATGAAACACCAGCAGGCGTTCGGGCGGCAGCGCGGCGATCACCGCTTCGTTGCGCCGGACGTACCAGCCGGTCATGAACGCGCGGTCCTGCATCGAACCGCCCTTGAACGCATCATAGATCGCGCCCTGCATCATCTTTTCGGCTGGCGTTCCCACCAGCGTTGCCTGCATGCGCGGAGCGAAGATCGTTTCGCTGACCGAATCGAACCAGCTGTCGGGGTCGCGCGTGGTCAGCACGAATTTCGCCCGCGGGTAATGCGCTGCCAGTTCGCGCCAATAGGTGCAGGCGGGATAGTCGGTGACCGACCGGAAACCGTCGAACACCGCGTCCCAGTCCGGCCTGCCGTCGACGACATCCAGCCACAGGGGCAGGCGGCGGCGCACGTCGGCGAACAGTTCGGCCATGTGGAAACACGGACCGAAACCCAGCCGTTCCAGCGCGAATTTCATCGTGAAGGTCGCATTGCGGCCCAGCCCCGCGCCGATCACATCCAGCGTCATGGCGTTCTCTCCCCCGAACAGAGCGCGACCCTGTCGGGGCCGGAGCATGACGGGCATCGCGGGTGGCTGCAACGATAAACCCGAACCAGCGAGTCCGGAAAGACACAGTCGCAAGATGATGAGTCCGCCCGTGCCGCACGGACTCTATATCTTGGGGCGGGCGCGAAACCGGCGGCGACATCGCGGCCCCGCCACCGGGCGCGGAACGGATTCGCCGCGACGATCGGCGCTTGACGGCGAGTCCCCGCGGATTCACAAGGGGAGTTATCCCCAGGGGACGGACCTTGAAAAAGGTCGCGTAAAGGACGGCATGGCCACGATTTTAAAGACCCGCGCCAAGGCGCGAACCGGCGAGACAGTCGCGCGATCGCGCCAGATGAGCGTTGAATTGCCGCTGGGCCGGATATTGGACGGCGACTGCGTCGAAGCGATGCGCAGCATACCTTCGGGCACCATCGACATGGTGTTCGCGGACCCGCCCTATAATCTGCAACTGGGCGGCGATCTCGACCGTCCGGACGGCAGCCGCGTCGATGCGGTGGACGACGACTGGGACAAGTTCGCCAGCTTTGCCAGCTATGACGAATTTACCCATCAATGGCTGGCCGAGGCGAAGCGCATTCTGAAGCCCAACGGCTCGATCTGGGTGATCGGCAGCTATCACAATATCTTCCGCGTCGGCACGGCGATGCAGGATGCGGGATTCTGGATCCTGAACGATATCGTGTGGCGCAAATCGAACCCGATGCCCAATTTCAAGGGCACGCGGTTCACCAATGCGCATGAAACGCTGATCTGGGCGTCGATGGGCGAAAAGTCGAAATATACGTTCAACTATCGCGCGATGAAGACGCTGAACGACGAGCTGCAGATGCGCAGCGACTGGGTTCTGCCGATCTGTTCGGGGCAGGAACGGTTGAAGAAGGGCGGGACCAAGGTTCACCCGACGCAAAAGCCGGAATCGCTGCTGTATCGCGTGATGCTGGCGACGACCAATCCGGGCGATGTCGTTCTGGACCCGTTCTTCGGCACCGGCACCACCGGCGCGGTCGCCAAGCGACTGGGCCGCCAGTGGATCGGCTGCGAGCGCGAGGGCACCTATCGCGAAGCCGCGCTGGAACGCATCGAGAGCGCGCTGCCGCTGGACGAAAGCGCGCTGAAAGTGATGCAGTCCAAGCGTCAGGCCCCGCGCGTGGCATTCGGCGCATTGGTCGAGGCGGGCTATGTCCCCGCGGGCACCACCGTGACCGACAAGAAGCGCCGGTTCAGCGCCATCGTGCGCGCCGACGGTTCGCTGATGGCGGGCAGGGAAAGCGGGTCGATCCACGGGCTTGGCGCATCGCTGCAAGGCGCGCCGTCCTGCAATGGCTGGACCTTCTGGCACATGGAGAGCGAAAAGGGCCTGCAACCGCTGGACAATGCGCGGCAGCTTTACCTGTTGGCCACCGAGGATTGATCCGTTAGCCAGCGGCGCATGAGCAAGCTCTATCTTTTGCCGCTGGGCTTTGCGCCTTCTCCGCAGGCTTATGATGAAGGGGGCGATCCGCCCGATGTGATCCGGCTGGCGGGCACGATGTGCTATGTCGGCCAGATCGCGCTGATCGTGCGGGAAGGCGCGCGGGTTACGCGGCGGCAAATCCTGCGCCCGTCGGACATCGCGCCGGTGCTGGCCAGCCTGCCCGACGAGCTGGCCGCCGATGGCGAGGAGCAATATGCCAATCTGCGCATGGCGCACCCGCCGCTCCGGCTGGGCGAGCGGACGATAAGGCTGGACCATCCGCAGGTGATGGGCATCCTGAACGTCACGCCCGACAGCTTTTCCGACGGCGGCGCGCATGACACGACCCAAGCGGCGGTCGGCCACGGCGTCGACATGCTGGAGGCGGGCGCGGCGATCATCGATGTGGGCGGCGAAAGCACGCGCCCCGGCGCCCCCGCCGTATGGGAAGGGGACGAGATTGCCCGCGTGCTGCCCGTGGTCGAACGGCTGGCGCGCGGCGGGGCGGCGGTTTCGGTCGATACGCGCAACGGCACCACCATGGCCGAGGTGCTGGCGGCTGGCGCGACAATGATCAATGACGTATCCGCCCTGCGCCACGATCCGCGCAGTGCCGAAATCGTGGCCCGTGCGGGCGCGGCGGTGGTGTTGATGCATGCACCGGGAAAAGGGTCTGACCTGCATGCAGATGCGACCTATGACCATGTGGTGTTCGACGTGTTCGATCATCTGCGCGCGCGGCGCGATGCGGCCATGGCGGCGGGCATCGCGCGGGAAAAAATCGTGCTCGACCCCGGTATCGGCTTCGGCAAGAGCGTGGCCGAAAACCTCGCGCTGATAGAGGCTCTGCCCCTGTTTCACGCTTTGGGACAGCCGTTGCTGTTCGCGGCCAGCCGCAAAAGGTTCATCGGCGCCCTGTCGAACGAGGCGCCTGCGGATAAACGGCTGGGCGGATCGCTGGCGGCGGCGATGCGGGCGATGGATGCGGGCGCGCATATGATCCGCGTGCACGATGCGGCGGAAACGGTGCAGGCGATGCATGTGTGGCGCGGCATGCGCGATGCGGCGCTGACGGATTTCTCGCAACTGCCGCAATGACCGGCGAAAGCATGACGGCGCGGGATGCCGTGCGGCGCATTGCCGCCTGGGCCGACGCGGCGGGGCTGGATTTCCGCCACGACGAAGGCACCGGCCACGGCGCGGTGTTCAGCCATTGCGGGCGCTATCGCTATTTACTGTGGCGCGATGCCGGGCCGCAGCGCGCGATGATGGCGATTGCGATGCTGAATCCGTCGAAAGCCGATCATCTGGCGAACGATCCGACCATCGCGCGCTGTCATTCCCGCGCGCTGCAAGCGGGCCATTCGCTGCTGGTATGGAACCTGTTCGCCCTGCGTGAGACCGATCCCTTGCGGCTGAAAAAACGGCGCGGGCCGGTGGGCAAGCATAATGACGATGCGATCCGGCTGGCGCTGGAACTGGCGGCGCAGACCATCGCCGCATGGGGCGTCCATGGCGCGCATCGCGCGCGGGACCGCGCGGTGCTGGCCCTGTGCGGCGCGCTTGATTGCTATGGCACGACCAAGGCGGGGCTGCCGCGTCATCCGCTTTACCTCAGGAAGGATGTGGTCGCTGTTCCCTACAGCGTATAGCCGCCGTCGCTGGCCAGCACCGCGCCGGTGATCGTGGCGGCCATGTCGGACAGCAGAAATCCGATCTGCCCCGCGATTTCCTGCGCGCTGGCATAGCGGCCCAGCGGCGTTGCCATTTTGCCCATCGCCGCGATCGCGGCTTCGCGGCTGCCCGCGTCCTTTGCCATGCCGGCAAAAAATTCCATCCCGTCCCAGATCGGCGTATCGACACCGCCCGGCGCGATGGCATTGACCCGCACGCCAGCGGGCGCGACCTCTTTGGCGGCGACCCTGGCCAGTTGCACCAGCGCGGCTTTCGACGCGGCATAGGCGGCAGTGGTCGCCTCGGGCTTGGTCGCCGCGGCAGAGGCGGTGACGACAACGCTGCCCTTGCCGGCGCGCTGCATCGCGCCCAGCACGGCGGACAGGGTCAGGAACGCCCCGTCGAGATTGACCGCCATCAACCGCCGCCAGCGCGCGAAATCGGCACCGGCAATCGGAAAGGCATCCGAAATCCCCGCGTTCACCAGCACATGATCGAATGCGGGCCTGTCCGCGAAACCGGCCCAGAAGGCGGGATCGGAAACATCGCCGGCCACGCGCTCGACCTTGCAGTCCAGCGACAGGGCGGCCAGGCCGTCGGCATCCAGATCGACCGCCACCAGATGCGCGATGCCGCGCGCGTCCAGCCAATGCGCCATGGCCGCGCCAATGCCCGAAGCCGCGCCGGTGATCAGCGCGCTGCGGCCGGAAAAATCGAAATCGGCTGACGGGAGAGTATCGGGCATGCGGGCCGGTGTGGCCCGATCAGGCCGCGTTGTCGATGCCCAGATCGGAAAGCTTGCGATACAGGGTCGATCGTCCGATGCCGAGGCGGCGGGCCACCTCGCTCATCCGCCCGCGATAATGGCCGATGGCAAGGCGGATCACATCCGCCTCGATCTCTTCCAGCGAGCGCAGATGCCCGTCCGGTCCGAACAGGGTTACCCCGCCCGCATTGGCCGTGGCGCGCGGGCCGATATCGCCCACGATATTGGCCAGCTGCGGAAAATCCCCTTCGGTCAGCGCGTCGCGGTCGCAAAAGACGACCGCGCGGAACAGCACCGCCTGAAGCTGGCGCAGGTTCCCCGGCCATGCATAACCTTCGAGCAAGGCAAGCGCGTCATCGGTAATGCCCAGATGGCGAAGCCCCGGCTGTTCGCCGATCAGTTTCAGGAAATGGCGTGTCAGCGGCGCGATATCGCATTGCCGCTCGCTCAGCGGGGGCAGCACGATGGAATTGCCGTTGAACGCCTCTGCCAGAACGGGTTCCAGCACGCCCTGCTGCATCAGCGTCTGTGCGTCATTGCCCGCCGTCGCCAGAATGCGCACATCGACGCGGAAACTGTGCGCCGCGCCCAGGGGCTTGGCGATGCCGGTGATGATCGTGTCGGCCAGACGGTGCTGCAATGCGGGGGGCAGCCGTTCCAGATCGTCGATCATCAGCGATCCGCCATCGGCATTCTGCAACGCGCCGGTGCGCTGTTCGAAGGCGCCGGGAAACGCGCCGCGTTCATGGCCGTACAGCGCCGATTCGATGGCGGCGGGCGCCATGCCCGTGGTGTGCAGGATGATCAGCGGGCCGCGTGCACGCGGGCTGGCCGAATGGATCGCGCGGGTCAGCAATTCCTTGCCCGTGCCCGGTTCGCCCGCGACCAGCAGCGGCGCATGGCCGCGCGCCGCCTTGGCCGCGCGGGCCAGCGTGGTGCGGAAATTGGGCGAGGACCCGATCATCAGGTCGAAATCGAGCGGTGCCTCGATCTTTTCGGTCAGCGGGGCCAGCTCGTCGGTGGCGAGCGCGTGCTGGACGCTGCTTTCCAGTGCATAGATAAGCCGTTCCGACGCGATCGGCTTGATCAGATAGTCGGTCGCGCCCGCGCGCATCGCCTCTACCGCCAGCAGCGGAGAGGCGCTTCCCGTCAGGAACAGCAGCGGCAATTCGGGCGCGGCGGCACGGAACCGCCCGATCAGCCGGCACGATTCGTCGCCCGCGATCCAGCTGTCCAGCATCAGCGCCTGCGGCTTTTCGGCCGAGCTGTCGTCCAGCATGCGCAGCGCCGTTTCCCCGTCGGGAACGGTCCGCATGCGCCAGCCTGCGCGGCCGGCCAAGCTATTGATCTGCCTGATCTGGCCGGCGTCATCGGCGACCAAAAGCATCAGGCGCGGTTCATCATCCACCATACTTGCCCCGTTGCGGTGGCGGAAAATCCCGTAACCGCCCCCTGACGGCTTCTAACGGGATATCGTGAACAAGTGATTTATCCTGTTTACCGGCGCGCCGCCAGCAATGGTTTAAAAGGTAAATGCCATCGTCATGTTTGAACGGCGCGCCGATGACACGGGACCGGACGCCGGACCCGACACCTGACCCGACATCGGGCCGGAGTACCGGGTAGAAAGCAAGTGACTTGTCTGGAAAGGCCGCTCGCACTAGAGGCAGGGCAAGCAGGCGTCCCGCCGCGACAAAGGGTGGCGGGCGCGATCCACGGGCGAATCTAGTTAAGGGAATGAACAGGGCCATGGAAAAGCCGGATACGATCGAAAAGGCGCAGTCGACCTATGCCAGCTTTGTGAACTGGTTCAAATGGGGCACGATCGTTGTCGCCATCCTGACTGCCATCGTGGTGATGATCATCGCCTGATGCCGGTTTCCGCTCTCCGCGGGCAAAGGCGGGGCTTCAGCGGAAATTAACCGTTCATAGCGATCAATGGGCCCACGCAAGCCGGTTGGCATGCGGGGCCTTTTTGCGTAGGCAATAGGACGGACGAGCAGATTTGAGGGACCACAGCCTTTTGCGAAAACTGGGCCTGATCGGGGGCATGAGCTGGGTTTCGACCCGAGCCTATTACGAAGACATCAACCAGATCGTGCAGCGCCGCGTCGGCCCCACGGCCAGCGCCCCGTTGCTGATCGAAAGCATCGATTTCTCGCGCCTGTATCGCACCATCGGCGCGGACCAGTGGGACCATGCCGCCGAAGTGCTGATCAAATCGGCAAGGCGGCTGGAAAGCGCGGGCGCGGGCGCATTGGTGATCGCCGCCAATTCGATGCATGCGGTGTACGACCGCGTTCAGGCCGAAGTGTCGATCCCCGTCATCCACATCGCCGATTGCGTCGCCCGCAAGATGACCGAGCGCGAGATCAGGCGCGCGGGGCTGCTGGGCACGCGCAATGTGATGATGGAGGATTTCTATCGCGAGCGTCTGGTGGTCGAGGATATCGAACTGCTGCCACCCAATATGGACGTGGTCGAAACGCTGGACACGATCATTTACGACGAGCTGATGCACGGCAAGGTCCGCCGCGACAGCGAGCGTGAATTGCGCACCATGATCACCAATCTGGAAAAGGCCGGTGCCGAGGCCGTGGTGATGGCCTGTACCGAACTGGACCTGCTGATCGACACGGGCGCCAATGTGCTGCCGATTTTCGATTCCGGCCATATCCATGCCGCCGCCGCGGCCGACTGGATCATCGGCGACGACACCCCGACCGAAAGCGTGATCGACGCGTAATCGGCGATTTTTCCGCCATTTCCGCGCGCGTTCCGTTTTTGATCCGGTTTGCCTGCGCGCCGCGATCTGCCATCGGGTTTGACGATGGACGATGTTCTTGCACCGGCTGAACCCGCGAATATGACCGTGGCGGGCATGCGCGCCCGCTATGCCGCCGATCCGGCGCAGACCCGCGGGCGCGAGTTCGGAGAGGTCGAGGGCGGGGTGCGAGGGCCGCGCAGCGCATACCAGCGCGACCGCGACCGCATCATCCATTCGATCGCGTTCCGCCGGTTGAAGCACAAGGCGCAGGTGTTCGTCGCCCCCTATGGCGACCATTACCGCACCCGCCTGACCCATAGTCTGGAGGTCGCGCAGGTCGGCCGCGTGATCGCCCGCGCGCTGGGTCTGGACGAGGATCTGACCGAGGCTTTGTGCCTTGCCCACGATATCGGCCACGGTCCGTTCGGCCATGCGGGAGAGCGGGCGTTGCAACGTGCGCTGAGCCAGCAGGGCGGGTTCGACCACAATGCCCATACCCTGCGCGTGCTGATGCGGCTGGAAAGCCCCTATTGCACGCATGAGGGCTTGAACCTGTCGTGGGAAACGCTGGAGGGGCTTGCCAAGCATAACGGGCCGGTGTCAGCCGCGAACCCGCTGCCATGGGCGCTGCGCGAACTGGACGATGCTTTCCCGCTCGACCTTGGCCGCTGGTCCAGCCTTGAGGCGCAGGTCGCGGCGCTGGCCGACGATATCGCCTATGACAATCACGACATAGAGGACGGCCTTCGCGCCGGTTTCCTCTCGCTCGACCAATTGCTTTCGATGCCCTTTATCGCGGACCAGTGGGACGCCATCGGGCGCAAGTTTCCCGGCGTGGCGCAGGACCGGCTGCAGCGCGAACTGATCCGCTCGCAAATCGGCTGGATGGTCACCGATGTGATCGAGGAGACGAAGGGCCGCATCGCGCAGGCCGGTGTCGAAACCGCGCAGGACGTGCGCAATGCGGGCATGCAGCTGGCGGGCTTCTCGATCGGCGTGGCCGAGGCGGAGCGAAAGCTGAAGAGCTTTATGTATGAAAAGCTCTATTACCATCCCGCGCAAAAGCGCACGGCCGAACTGGCCGACAATCTGATCGCGGGGCTGTTCGCGGCCTATGCCGGCGATCCCGCGCTATTGCCCGAAGACTGGCGCAGGGCCCTGCCGGATGCGGAACCGCAGCGCAGCCGCCATATCGCGGATTTCATCGCGGGGATGACCGACCGCTATGCCATCCGCTGCCATGCAGAGATTTTCGGCCACGCCCCCGAAGAGCTGAGCAATGTCTGAATCGGGGTCTGAAGCGGGCGGGCTGCATATGGTGCTGGTCGGCGCGACGGGCCTGATCGGGCGCGAGATCATGGCCCGCAGCGGCGACCATCCCGACATCCGCCTGACGGCCATCGCCCGCCGCGAAGTGCCCCTGCCGCAAGGGGCGCGGATGGAAATGATCATTGCCGATCCCAAGAACTGGCGTCAGGTGATCGCGCAGCTTGCGCCCGACGTGCTGGTATCGGCGCTGGGCACGACATGGAAAAAGGCGAACCGCGACGAGGCTGCGTTCCAGGCGGTCGACCTCGATCTGGTGGTCCAGTGCGCCGAGGGGGCATCCGATGCGCGGGTGCGGCAGTTCATCGGCATATCGTCGGTGGGCGCGGACCGCTTTTCCAAGAACCTCTATCTGCGCACCAAGGGCGAGATGGAGCAGGCAGTGAAAAAGCTGGCCTTTGCCCGTGTCGACATGCTGCGACCCGGCCTGCTGAAGGGCAAGCGCGAGGACGATCCGCGCGGCAAGGAGCGGCTGGCCGCCGTGCTGTCGCCGCTGACCGATCTGTTCATGAACGGATCTTTGCGGCAATATCGTTCGATGCCCGCAGGTGTGGTGGCCGATGCGATCTATGCGATGACGCAGATGCGCGCCGACGGGCGTTTCGTGCACGACAACGATGCCATCCACGCCGCGCTGACGCGCCGCACATTGCGCAGACCCGCGCTGGCGGGTGAGTAAACCCCGCTGCAACATGAACCCTGTGCGCAACATGGCGCGGCAGGGCCTTATTTCGCTCCGCGCCGATTGACTTTGCACGCGCAGCATAGGACTTTGCGGCCACATCGCTGACCCGTGTGGGAGAGAGCTTGCGATTCGCCTGTTTGGGCGGGGACAAGCCGCCGAAGGAGCAACCGCCCCGGAAACTCTCAGGCAACAGGGACCATGTGGGTCGATAGCGATGCTCTGGAAAGTGCTGCGGCGGAAACGGCCAAGGCCACCGAAGGGGTATTCCGGACCGTCTTGGATCGTATTCAAGGCATCCGGCGAAGCTCTCAGGTTTCCGCGACAGAGGGGGCCTTGCGCGTATCCGATGCCGGACGCGCAGGCCTGACCTATTCACGGAGCCGAATTTTGACCGAGAGCATTTCCGAAGACCAGCTGGACGAAGTTGCGGGCCCCGAAACCCTGCCTCTCGACGCATGGCACCGCGCCAATGGCGCGCGCATGGTGCCCTTCGCGGGCTATCTGATGCCGATCCAGTATGAGGGCATCATCGCCGAGCACGAATGGACGCGAACCAATGCGGGCCTGTTCGATGTCAGCCACATGGGCCAGCTGATCGTATCGGGAGCCGGCGCCGCCGAAGCGCTGGAAGCCTTGCTGCCGGGCGATATTTCGGCGCTGAAGCCGGGGCGCATCCGCTATTCGCTGCTGCTGAACGAGGATGGCGGCATTCTCGACGATCTGATGGTGACGAATGTCACCGTGGATGGCGGCGAACCGGCCTATTACCTTGTCGTCAATGGCGCGACCAAATGGGACGATATCGGCCATTTGCGCGAATTCCTGCCTGACGAAATCGCGCTCAACCATCTGGATGACCGCGCGCTGCTGGCGCTGCAGGGGCCGCGCGCGGCAGAAGCACTGGAGCAGGTGATGCCGGGCGTCGCCGATGCGCTGAGCTTCATGCAGGGCACCAGCGCAAGCTGGAACGGTGTTGACATCGGCATCAGCCGATCGGGCTATACCGGCGAGGACGGGTTCGAACTGTCGGTGCCCGCCGATGATGTCGAGGCTTTGGCCAAGGCGCTTTGCGCGCTCGACATCGTAAAGCCCATCGGCCTTGGCGCGCGCGACAGTCTGCGGCTGGAAGCGGGGCTGCCGCTGTATGGCCACGACCTTGACGAAAAGACCGATCCCGTAACCGCCGATCTGGCCTTTGCCCTGTCGAAAAAACGGCGCGAGACGGGCGGGTTTCCGGGTGCGGAGAAAATCCTGTCGCTGCTGGCCCATGGGCCCAGCGCCAAACGTGTCGGCCTGTTGATCACCGGCCGCATGGCCGTGCGCGAGGGCGCGCCGATCTATGCGGGCAATGCGCAGGTCGGCACCGTCACCAGCGGCGGTTTCGCGCCCAGCGTCGGCCAGCCCGTCGCGATGGGCTATGTCGAGGCGGGGCATGCGCTGTCGGGCACGACGCTGACCATCGAGATGCGCGGCAAGCAGATCGAGGCGACCGTCACCGACATGCCCTTCGTGCCGCACCGCTATTTCCGCAAGAAATCCTGATTTCCCTGACGATTTCCCTTTCAAAGGACCACCACGCCATGAGCCTTTATTTCACCGAAGACCACGAATGGATTGCCGTTGAAGGCAAGACCGGCACCGTCGGCATTACCGACCATGCGCAGGAACAGCTGGGCGACATCACCTTTATCGAACTGCCCGAAACCGGCAGCGATTTCGGCAAGGGCGACAGTGTTGCCGTGGTCGATTCGGTCAAGGCCGCCAGCGACGTCTATACCCCCGTGTCGGGCGCGATCACCGAAGTGAACGGCGCGCTGGAGGACGAGCCGGAACTGGTCAACAACGACGCCGAAGGCGACGGCTGGCTTTTCAAGCTGACCCTGTCCGACCCGTCCGAGCTGGAGGGGCTGATGGACGAGGACGCGTACAAGAAATTCGTAGAGAGCCTTTGATGCGTTATCTTCCGCTGACCGAGGGTGACCGGTCCGCCATGCTGGCGACGATCGGTGCCGATCATGTCGATGCCCTGTTCGCCGATGTTCCGGCAGAGGCGCTGCTGAAAGACCCCGTTTCGGGCCTGCCGATGCATGCCAGCGAAATGGCGGTCGAACGGCATATGAAAAAGCTGGCCGCGCAGAACCTGTCGGCAGCGGATGCGCCGTTCTTTCTGGGGGCGGGGGCCTATCGCCATCATATCCCCGCCACGGTCGACCATCTGATCCAGCGGGGCGAGTTTCTGACCGCCTATACCCCCTATCAGCCGGAAATCGCGCAGGGCACGCTGCAGGTCCTGTTCGAATTCCAGACGCAGGTCGCGCGGCTGTTCGGCACCGATATCGCCAATGCATCGATGTATGACGGGTCGACCGCATGCTGGGAAGCGATCGCCATGGCGGGCCGCATCACGCGCAAATCGCGCAGCGTGCTGGGGCCGATCCATCCGCATTACCTGTCGTCGGCCGAAACCATGGTGCGTTTCACCGGCGATACGCTGGTCAGCGTGGGGCCGCAGCTGTCCGCCGATGCGGGCGAGGATGCGGTCATTGCCGAAATCGACGACAAGACTGCCGCTGTCGTCGTGCAATATCCCGACATCCTTGGCCGCGTGCCCGATCTGGCGCGGATCGCCGATGCCGCCCATGCGCGGGGCGCGCTGCTGATCGCCGTGGTGACCGAGCCTGTGGCGCTGGGCCTGCTTGAAAGCCCGGGATCGCTGGGCGCCGATATCGTGGTGGGCGAGGGGCAGTCGCTGGGCGTCGGCCTGAATTTCGGCGGACCCTATCTGGGCCTGTTCGGCGCGCGCGAGAAATTCACGCGGCAAATGCCGGGCCGCCTGTGCGGCGAAACAGTGGATGCCGATGGCAAGCGCGGTTTCGTGCTGACCCTGTCGACGCGCGAACAGCATATCCGCCGCGAAAAGGCGACCAGCAATATCTGCACCAATTCGGGCCTGTGCGCGCTGGCGTTTTCGATCCACATGACGCTGCTGGGCGGAGAGGGGCTGGGCAGTCTGGCCCGCATCAACCATGCCCGCGCGCTGGAAGTGGCCGAACGGCTGGGCGCGATTCCGGGTGTCGAGATCGTCAACGAAGGCAATTTCTTCAACGAGTTTACCCTGCGCCTTGTCGGCAAGGATGCCCGCGAAGTCGCCTATGCGCTGACCAAGCGCGAAATTCTGGGCGGCGTGTCGATGGGCCGCCTGTTCCCCGACCGCGCCGACATGGCCGAAGGGTTGCTGCTGGCGGTCACCGAAACGGTCAGCGACGAGGATATCGATTATCTGGCCGGCGCACTGCAGGAGATTCTGGCATGAGCACCATCAATCGCAGCGGCTGGAAGCCCGAAATGGGCGCGGTGGACGTCCACGCCCCCGAAACATCGCCCACGGCCAGCGGGGACCGCGCGCTCAACCTGGAAGAGCCGCTGATCTTCGAATTGCATTCGAAGGGCAAATGCGGCGTCGATTTCGACACGGTGCCCGCAACGGTCTCGCCCGCGCTGGCGAAATTCACCCGCAAGCAGCCGGTCGACCTGCCCGCGCTGGCAGAACCCGAAACGGTGCGCCATTACACGCGCCTGTCGCGGCAGAACTATGCCATCGATCTTGGCCCGTTCCCGCTGGGATCGTGCACGATGAAGCACAATCCGCGCCTGAACGAGGCGGTGGCGCGCATGCCGGGCTTTGCCGACATTCACCCTCTGCAGCCGATGGACACGGTGCAGGGCGCCTATGCAGTGATCGAGCAGCTGGCCGACTGGCTGATGAAGCTGACCAATATGAGCGCCGTCGCCATGAGCCCCAAGGCAGGCGCACATGGCGAATTGTGCGGCATTTTGTGCATGCGCGCCGCGCTGGAAGCGCGCGGCGACGCGCGCGAGGTGATCCTTGTGCCCGAAAGCGCGCATGGCACCAATCCCGCCACGGCGGCGTTCGCGGGTTATCGCGTGGAGAACATCCCTGCGACCAAGGACGGCCGCGTCGATCTGGCGAAGCTGAAGGAACGGCTGGGTCCGGACGTGGCGGGGGTGATGATCACCAATCCCAACACCTGCGGCCTGTTCGAACGCGATATGAAGGCGATTTCCGACGCGGTGCATGCGGCAGGCGGGCTGGTTTACTGCGACGGCGCGAACTTCAACGCCATCGTCGGCAAGGTACGCCCCGGCGACCTTGGCGTCGATGCGATGCATATCAACCTGCACAAGACCTTCTCCACCCCGCATGGCGGCGGCGGTCCGGGCAGCGGGCCGGTTGTTCTGTCGGAAGCACTGGCGCCCTTCGCGCCGATCCCCTTCGTCCGCCGCGACGACAAGGGACGGCTGCGCATGGTGGAGGAACGCGCACGCGCCGATCATGCCGCGCAAAGCTTTGGCCGCATGGCCGCGTTCCACGGGCAAATGGGCATGTTCACCCGCGCGCTGACCTATATGCTGTCGCATGGCGCCGACGGGCTGCGTCAGGTTGCCGAGGATGCGGTGCTGAATGCGAACTACATTCTGCGCAGCCTCGAAGACGTGCTCGACGCGCCCTATGGCGATGCCGGCCCGTGCATGCACGAGGCTTTGTTCAGCGATGACGACCTGCCCGAAGGCATGACGACGCTCGACATCGCCAAGGGGCTGATCGACGAAGGGTTCCACCCGATGACGGTCTATTTCCCGCTGGTCGTGCATGGCGCGATGCTGGTCGAACCGACCGAGACGGAGAGCAAGATCGGCCTCGACCGGCTGATCGGATCGCTCCGTTCGCTGGCAGAGCGGGCGAAGGCGGGTGACGAGACGCTGAAATCCGCGCCCCATTTCGCCCCGCGCCGCCGGATGGATGAGACCAAGGCCGCCCGCAAACCCGTGCTGACGTGGAAATCCGCGCCCGGTCAGGCAGGCGAACCGGCGCTGAGCGAGCTGGGCGGAAGCTGATGCAGGACGGCGGCGGCGATGGCGGCACGCATGCGGGCGTGCGCTTTCCGCCGCCGCTGATCTTTCTGGGGCTGTTGCTGGCGGGGCTGGCGGCGGACGATCTTCTGGCGCTCAACCCCGCGATACCGCAATGGCTGCGCGCAGCGGGCTATGTGATCGCGGCCACCGGCCTGCTGTCGATCGCATGGGCGCTGGCGCAATTCCGGCAGGCGGGAAATAACCCCGAACCGTGGAAGCCGGACACTGCCTTCGTTGCGGCGGGCCTGTATCGCATTACCCGCAACCCGATGTATCTGGGCATGGCGCTAGCCTATCTGGGGCTGGCGCTGGCGATGGACAGCCTTGGCGCGCTGCTGCTGTGGCCGGTCGCCGTCGCGCTGATCGACCGTCTGGTCATCGCGCGTGAGGAACGCCATTTGCTACGGCGTTTCGGCCCGGCTTACGAGGAATACCGAACCCGTGTCCGCCGCTGGATCTGATAGGCCCGACAGGGGGCACGACCCTGCCGACCGCTGGGTGGACGACCGCCGCCACGCCCCCGCGACGCAGCGCAACCGCGAACCCATTGGCGATTGTCTGGCCACGATCCTGCCTGCCACCGGCCTCGTGCTGGAAGTGGCAAGCGGGTCGGGCGAACATGCGCTGTTTTTCGCGCGGCGATTTCCTGCGCTGGAATGGCAGCCCAGCGATCCCGATGCGGATGCGATCCGGTCCATCGCCGCATGGCGCGGGGCGGAGGGCACCGCGAACCTGCGTGCGCCGGTGATGCTGGATGCCAGCGCGCCCGACTGGCCGGTGGACCGGGCCGATGCGATGCTATGCGTGAACATGGTCCATATCAGCCCGTGGGACGCGACAATCGGCCTGTTCGCGGGGGCCGCGCGTGTGCTGCCTGCCGGTGCGCCGCTGGTGATCTATGGCCCGTTCCGCTCTGCCGATATTCCCACCGCCCCGTCCAATCTGGAATTCGACCGGTCGCTGAAAATGCGCGATCCGCGTTGGGGGCTGCGCGATCTGGCCGATGTCGATGCGCTGGCACAGGCAAGCGGGCTGATGCCGGCGGCGCGGCATGGGATGCCCGCCCATAATATGCTGCTGGAATTTCGCCGCATATGAAAACGCCCGCCGATGGGGCGGGCGCTTTGCATGTGCGACTTCGGCAAGAAATTAATCGATGGCGTCTTCGCCGGCCTTGCCGACCGATTCGATATCCTCACCCGCACCCTTGACGGTGTTGCAGGCGGTTGCGGTCAGCGCCAGCGAGCCAAGCGCGCAGGCAATAGCGATACGACGGATCATAAGACGGCTCCTTCGGTTTCTGTTGGGCGAATAACGCTGTGACAGTTAACCGGTTCCGCAGCATGCGATTTGCCCTTACGGTTCCATCGTGCGCATCCGCCTGCGCCGCAAGATCTGTTCGCGCACCACGATGATCACGCCCGCCGCGATAATCAGCGGCGCGCCCAGCCACAGGCTGGCAGGCGGCAGGCTTGCGAACAGGTACCAGCCATAGAACGCCGCCGCGATCAGCGAGACGTAATCCATCACGATGACGCTGGCGACCTGCCCAAAGCGCAGAGCAAGGGTCAGCAGAACCTGTGCCAGCGTGCCCGATACGCCAATGGCCAGCAGAAGCGCGAAATCGACCGGATCGCTCGTCCATCCGTCGAAGAGCGACCAGACCAGCAGCAACGGCGACGTGAACAGCGAGAAATAGAGCACGATCACCACGCTGTTTTCCGTTTGCGCCAGATCGCGGATCTGGATCGAGACGACCGCCACCATAAAGGCCGCCGCAATCGCGACGCAGGCCCCGATCAGCGGAATGTCCGCTCCGCCCGGGCCCGCCACCAGCAGCACGCCGGCAAAGCCCAGCAATACCGCCATCCAGCGCCATTTGCCGACATGTTCGTGCAGCACCACGGCCGACAGGATCACGGCAAAGATCGGCGCGGTAAAGCTGAAGGTCGTGGACACCGCCAGCGGCAGCAGGATGGGGGACAGGAAATTCAGAACCATGCCCGTTCCGCCGTAGAGCGAGCGCATGAAATGCCCGCCCAGACGTTTCGTGCGCAGCACCGCAAAGCCGCTGGTCAGCCCCAGCCACACCAGCAGGATCGGGATCGATGTCGCCTGCCGCACCAGCAGCATATGCGACAGTGGCAGCCCGTGTTCGTGGCCCAGCTTTACCATGGCGAACATGGTGGCCAGCGTCAGCGCCGCGCCCAGCCGCAGCACCAGTGCCAGCGTGGGCCGTTGATGCGCCTGCGGCCGTGCGCCCGTTTCGGCCTGTTCGCTGCCGGTCGCGGCCGTGTTTTCCGCAGCTTCGGCCACAAGCGTGTCGGGCGTTTCGTCGGCAGGGCTTGGGGTGCGGGCCATGGGGCCCTATGGAACCGTCACGCCCTGCGGATCAAGCGCGTTTTTGCGCTGCAGCATGGCATGATGACGGAAAGGGCGCAAAAGTGATCGACTGGCTGATCGCAAGCGATGCGGGGCACTGGACGATGCTGGCGGCGGCGGCGCTGCTGGTGGCGGCACTCGCATGGCTGGGCGACTGGCGCAGGGCGCGCAGGGCCGTGCCCGATGCGGTGGGCTGCATGCCATGGACCGCGGTATTCATGGCCGCGCTGCTGGTGACGGTGATCGCCGGAACGCTGGCGTTCCTGACGTGGATGTCGCCCTAGGCGCGCGGATCAAGCGGATCAAAAGGGGGGGGCGCAACCGAAGCTGCCGCCCCCGAACGCCTTACAGACAGGCCTGCAGGAATGCCTGATCGAAGCCGTACTGGCGTGCCTTTTCCAGCGTATAGGGGCGCAGGCCGGTCGAACGGTGCTCGCCGATGATCTTGCCGTCCTCACCCTCGTCCAGATATTCGAACTTGAACAGGTCCTGCGTGACGATGACGTCGCCTTCCATGCCGATCACCTCGGTAATCTGCGTGGTGCGGCGCGAACCATCGCGCAGACGCTTTACCTGTACGATCAGGTCCACCGAATCCGCGATCTGCTTCGAAATCGCGGCCTTGGGGATCTTGATGTCGCCCATCAGGATCATGTTTTCCATACGGCCAAGGCATTCGCGCGGGCTGTTGGAGTGGAGCGTACACATCGAACCGTCGTGGCCCGTGTTCATGGCGGCCAGCAGGTCGAAACATTCGGCGCCACGGATTTCGCCCAGGATGATGCGGTCAGGACGCATACGCAGGGCGTTCTTCACAAGGTCGCCGATGGTGATCGCGCCTTCGCCTTCAAGGTTCGGCGGGCGCGTTTCCAGCGGCAGCCAGTGCGGCTGCTGCAAGCGAAGTTCGGCGGCGTCCTCGATCGTCAGCACGCGTTCGCCCGGGTCGATCATCTTGGACAATGCGTTCAGCATCGTCGTCTTACCCGAACCCGTACCGCCCGAAATCACGATATTCATCCGGCTGGCGCCCGCGATTTTCAGCGCGGTGGCCATATTGTCGGACATCGAACCGAAATCGCGCAGCATGTCGATCGTGATCGGCTTTTCGGAAAACTTACGGATCGAGATCGCCGTGCCCTTCAGGCTGAGCGGCGGGACGATGACGTTGACGCGGCTGCCGTCCTTCAGGCGGGCGTCGGCCAGCGGGGTCGTCTGGTCGACGCGGCGGCCGACCTGGTTCACGATGCGTTGCGCGATCTGGAACAGATGCTGTTCGTCGCGGAACTGGATCTTGGCGAGCTGCAGCTTGCCCTTTTTCTCGATATAGGTCTGCTGCGGGCCGTTGACCATGATATCGGACACGTCAGGGTCGTTCAGCAGCTCTTCGAGCGGGCCAAAGCCCAGCAGCTCGTCGACCAGCACTTTTTCCAGCGCGAATTGCTCGCGCCGGTTCAGCGTGATCTTCAGCTCCTGAAGAACCTCCATGATGATCGGACGGAATTCTTCCGACAGCTCTTCCTTGGTCAGCGTGGCGGCCGCTTCGGGGTCGACGCGTTCCAGCAGGCGGGGAAGCACCTGTTCCTTGATCTTGTGAACGCTGGCCTCGAACCCCTCGGGGCCCTTGTCCGCCTCGTGCACCGCGTTCGACCGTTCGGCGAGGCGGGCCAGCGCCTCGTCCTGCGCATCGGGCTTATGTTCGGGCAGGGGCGGGAATTGTTCGTCCATGCCGGGCGGCGGCGGCGGAGTGGTGCGCAGCGGTTCGGACCCGCCCTTCATCGGCCGGGCAACCCCGAATGCGGGGCGCTGCCCCATGCCGCCCATTCCGTTCTTCCGGCCGAAAGCGTTCATTCCAAACTCCGCAACATGCGATCAGGTTCGCCGACAGAGACACCTCCCGGTTCGGCTGTGACGGGCTATGCCGGAATTTGGTGAATAAGTTGTAAAACTCTCGTGCCTCGAAGCGCGGGATTTGCTCTTCTAAAATCCAGTCAGTCACGTTTTCTTAGTACAGCAGGCCCACACGGCAACAGCGGGTCGTGCGCGGTTGGCAGCCGCTACGTGGAAGCGACTATCGGGAGTGGAAGTTGCTGATTAAGATCGCCAAAAGCAACGTCAGCTGGTTGGCGCTGGACCGAATTGCAAGACTGGCCCTGGGACTTTTGGTAGGGGTTCTGGTGGCGCGCTATCTTGGTCCGTACGATTACGGTCGTCTAAACCTGTCGATAGCCTATGCTGGAATTTTTGCTGCCCTTTCTACTGTTGGCTTAGAGGCCGTCGCTGTCAGTCGATTAGCAGACGGCCATCACGATCAGGCGGCCGTCGTGGGGACGGGGTTGATGATCCGACTGGCTGGCTCGGTTGTCGCCGTCTTGCTCGCAAGCCTCTCGGCAGCACTTATCCAAGGTGATGCCGCTCTGGTTATATTGACCGCAATTTCCTCCGGTGTTTTCATCGCGCAGGCAGGCTACGTACTCGATTGGCTGGCGCAGGCGCAGCATAGGAATTGGATTCCGTCCGTCGCGCAAACAAGTGCTTCAATATGTTCTGGCTTAGTCAAGATGTGGTTGATCATTTGGGAAGCCGATCTCGTATGGTTCGCACTCTCGAACGTTGCAGAGGCGGCATTGGCCAGTCTCGCCATGTTTGCCTTATTTCGTTCGCGTAGGCTGGATATAAGTTTCCGCTTCGATGGCAGTCTTGCGCGAACTATGCTCACGGACGCACTTCCGCTGGTAATTTCCGGCTTTGCGTTCTTTATCTATACGAGAATGGACCTGATCATGTTGGGCCGAATAGCTGGAGAGAACGATGTTGGAAACTACAGTGCTGCCTTACGTATCGGTGAAGCGATAGGCTTCATACCACTCGCATTCATTACTGTAGGATTTCCGAAATGGGTGCGACTGTTCGGTAAAGATCGCCAAGCATACGAGAGGAATATTCTTATCGATTTCCGTAGGATAGTCGTAATTTCATTAGTAATTTCGTCTATTGTTTCGTTGTCGGCCCAGTCGATCTGCCAGTTCCTCTATGGTGATCGGTTCGACGATGCGTCCGACATCCTAGTGGTGAGTGCATGGATATCCGCCTTGTCTGTGTGGGGATTTGCCAGTAGCAGGCTGATCATAATCGAAGGAAATGCCAATCTGATCGTCTACCGAAACCTTGCAGGTATAGCTGTCAACTTCGTCGGTAATGCGATTCTTATCCCTATTTTGGGAGCGGTTGGTTCGGCATTGTCGACTGTTACTGCCTATTTATGCGCCAATTTTCTGTTTTACGCTTTTTCAAGCAAGTTGAGACCTTTGTTGATTCTTTACATGCGTTGTTTTCTAACGATACCTGCTTCATTTAAAGTGCAAATCAAATGACGATCGCGCTGTTTGATCCATCTATTTCTTCCGAAAATCTTGGCGACCAAATTATTCGCGACGCTGTTCTGACTGAATTGACGAGGCGAATGCCGGAGCAGCAGATCGTGCATCTTCCTACGCAGGAAATAATTGCAAAACATTCGATCCGCATCGCTTGTGAGGCGGACTGGCGCATCGTTGGCGGAACGAATCTACTGTCAGCCCATATGTTGCGTTATCGTCAGTGGCAGATCGGGTGGAGGACGGCGCGCAGGATCGGCCCAGTACTGCTGTGCGGCGTTGGCTGGTGGCAGTATCAAGGCAAGCCGGACGCATACACCAAAGCGGTTCTACGTGCGGCGCTTTCCCGCGACGGCCTGCACTCGGTAAGAGACGAGTATACCAAGCAGAAACTGGCTTCCATCGGCATCACCAATGTTGTCAATACCGGTTGCCCAACAATGTGGGCCGAAGGTTTTGGTCAAGAGGCCAGCAGGACGAAGCGCTCTAATGCTGTCTTATTCACTCTCACTGACTATCATCCAAACCCCGATCGTGACCGACTTCTTATCGGGGTTTTGAAATCAATTTATGAGGATTTGCTATTTTGGCCGCAGGGAAAAGGGGATCGTCGGTATTTGTCCAGCCTCGAATGTGACGATGGCATTCGAGTGATCGAACCGAGCCTTTCGGCATTCGATAGCTTACTGAAGCCCGGCGCGATCGATTATGTCGGCACTCGCCTCCATGGCGGCATTAGGGCGATACAAAATGGTGTTCGCACTATCATCGTGGCAATTGACAATCGAAGCACAGAGCTTGCGAAGCAGACAGGGCTTCCTGTCGTTGAAGCCCTGAACGACTCTCGCTTGCGGGCTTCTATTATCGGCAGTGTTCCGCAGATCAGCGTCAATGCCGAAGCTATCGCGCAATGGCGGGCGCAATTCGGTTAGTCGGCCAAAGGCTGTGATGTCTCTGACCCGCGTCCTTCACATCTCTCAATCCGATTGTCGGGGCGGGGCGGCGATTGCGGCGCGGCGATTGGTGCAGGCGCAGCGCGATGCCGGCATCGATGCGCACATGCTGGTGCTCGACAGATCGGGGCGTGAAGACTGGGGCCACGAATACGCGGGCCCTGTCCGGCGCATTCGGATCAGGGCGCAACGCTTTGCGGCCAAGCGGCTTTGCCGGATATTGTCGCATCATGACCGGCAGGCGATGCGCACGCTGGCGTTGTTCGATGCGGGGCTGGGCCCGCATGTGGCGGCGTTGCGGCCCGATGTGGTCCATCTCCACTGGCTGGGTGCGGAAAGTGCCGGACTGGGCGATATGGCGATGGTCGGAACGAAGGCGCGGAACGGGCATGGCGGGCAGGCAGCGGCGCCGGTCGTCTGGACGTGCCACGACGAATGGGCATTCGGCGGCGCGGCACATTACGACGGTTCCGACGAATATCGTCATGCGTTTCGCGCGCGCCCGTTTCATGATCCCGACCGCTGGACGATGCGCCGCAAGATGCGAAAATGGCAGGGATGGCGACCGACTCTGATCGCGCCGAGCCGGTGGATGGCCGAACGCGCGGCGCAATCGCCGGTCGCTCGCGACTGGCCGGTACAGGTCATTCCCAATACGCTGCCATTCGACCGCTTTGCCACACAGCCAAGGGAACGGGCACGTGAAACGCTGGGGCTGAACCCCGACGGGTATTATCTTCTTTCCGGTGCAATTGGCGGCACCGGCGATCCGCGCAAGGGTTTCGATCTTCTGGCTGCGGCGCTGGATCTCTTGCCGCCGGAATTAAAGGCGCGGACCACCTTGCTGGGTTTTGGCGGGGCCAAGGCCACCTCGCTGGTCAATGGTGTCACGCATCATGCGTTCGGACCGGTCGACGACGAACGCGCGCTGGCAGCGATCTATAACGCTGCCGATGTCTTCATCCTGCCGTCGCGACTAGATAATCTGCCCAATACATTGCTGGAGGCGCAGGCCTGCGGGACGCCGTGTCTGGCCTTTGATGTCGGCGGCGTAATGGATGCGTTGCCGGCCCCGGAATCCGCGCTTGTCCCCGCCTTTCAGATCGACGCGATGGCGCGCGCCATTGTGGCGCAATATTCAGGCATTGGCGATGTCGATCGTGCACGATTGCGGGGCCACGCACTGGCGCGTTTCGGCGGCGAGACGGTGACAGCACAGCACCGTTCGCTTTACGAAGAGCTGATCCGGACCAAAGGTGGCGAAGAGTAAATGACCGGCAGCGAACATGGGGGACACACATTGACGACGCATGGCGGGCCCGCGACGGACAGGCCCAGATTTACCATCGTCACTGCCAGCTTCAACGCACTGGCCGGGCTGCGGCGCACAGTCGAAAACGTGGCAGCACAGGATTTTCCGGATGTCGAACATGTCATCGTTGACGGAGGATCGAGCGACGGGTCGCGGGAGTATCTGGAATCGCAGGGGCAAAAATTGCGCTGGATCAGCGAGCCGGACGAAGGGATCGCTGATGCATTGAACAAGGGGATCGCCATGGCGAGGGGCGATTATATCCTTGTTCTGCAGGCCGAGGATGTGTTCGTCGACGCCACCAGCCTTTCTTCGGTAGCGCGCGATCTGGGCGATACAGGCCGGTTCGGCACGATCGATATTGCCGCTTACGAGGTGATCCTCGATTTCGGTGACCGGACCGTTCTGCGCAAGGCAAGGCCGCTGGGCTGGCTGAGCAGCTTCAAGATGACCTGTCCGCATCAGGGCATGTTCGTTGCGCGCTCGCTATATGCGCGGATCGGCAGTTTCGACGCATCCTACCGTGTGGCGATGGATTACGAATGGCTGCTGCGGGCGCGCAACGCGGGTGCGCGCCTGCTCGCCTTCAGCCGCCCCGTCGCGATTATGCCCGCAACCGGCGTCAGCACGCAGACGGGCTGGTCATCGGTGGCGCGCCGGCTGGACGAGGATCGCAGGCTGCAGGATCAGCACGCCACCAGCGGGCTGCAAAAAATGGCCAGCGGCGTGTTCTGGTCCGTTTACAAGCCGTTCAAGCAGGTGAAGGCGCGCATCGGTTCGGGGCCGGGGTGACCCCGGTGCTGACCATCGTTCTGTGCTTCTATAACGAGGAGCAGTGGATCGCGCGCACGCTTGCCAGCCTTGCGACGCAGACCGACCGGCGTTTCTCATTGATCCTTGTCGACAATGGCTCGACCGACGGCAGCGTGGCGGCAGCGCGTTCGGCATTGAAGGGGATGGCCGATATCGACGCCCGATTTATCAGCGAACCGGTCGCAGGCAAGATCCATGCATTGCGGGCAGGCACGATGGCTGCCGGAACGCGCTATGTCGCGACGATCGATGCCGATACGATCTATCCACCCCATTATACGGCGACGCTACTGGCGATGTTCGCCCGGCGGCCCGATGCATCCTGCGCCATCGGGTTTGGCTTGCCGCCCAACGGCGTGGACGGCTGGACGCATCGCAAGCTGCGATTTTTTGCGTGGGCCTTGCCGCGCAAATGCCATTCGGGCGGTTATGCGCAGGCCTTTGATACTGCGCGGCTGATGGCGAGTGGCGGTTTCGATGCGAAGCGCTGGCCCTATGTGCTGGAGGATCACGAGATCGTGAACGCGATCGCGAAATCGGGGCCTATACTCTATCATCGCGACCTTTATTGCTTTCCGTCCGATCGCCGCAGCGACCGCTCCGCAGTCGGCTGGACGCTGGCGGAACGCATTGCCTACAAGGTGCTGCCGGTCGCGGTCATGGACCGTTTCTTTTACAGCTTTCTGGCCGGACGTTTCCTGCGGCGCGGGGCAGCTAATGTCGCGCTGCGCAATCAGGATCAGTGGAACCGCGCGGATTAGGTGAAGGCCGCCAGTGTCTGGGCCGCTGCGCGCTGCCAGTCGAAATGCTGCCCTGCCGCTTTCTGCGATGCGATCAGCCGGGACGACCGCGCGGTATCAGGCCATTTCTCCACCGTCACGACAGCCGCAGCCCACGCAGGCGCATCGGCAGGCGGCAGCAGCCGGCCCGTAACCCCGTCGATCACCGCATCGCGCAGCCCGTCGCAATCGGCAGCCAGCACCATGCCGCCTGCCGCCGCCGCTTCGGGTGCGACAAGACCGAACCCCTCGTATTCGCCGTTCGCCATCGGGATATTGGGGATCACCACGGCCAGCGCATCGCGATAGGCGCGTATCAAGGCCTCTCCGTGCAGCGCGCCAAGGAAGTGTACGCGCGGATTGTCCAGCATTGCACGTTCGGTTTCGTTCCAGCCCGTGCCCGCGATATCCAGCGTGATATGGGCGGGCAGCAAGGGCAGCACCTCGCGGATGAACCAGCCGCACCCCTTGCGTTCGATCAGGCGGCCCGCGAACAGCAGGCGGCCGTTATGCGTCCCGTCGGGCGGCGGTGCGACAATATCGGTGGCCAGCGGCACGATAGCGGAATTGTGCCAGCCAGTCTCGCGCAGCACCTCTGCCGTGGCCCGCGAATTCGCGATGATCATTGTGTTGCGCAAAAGCCGTGCGCCCAGCCGCAGATAGGCGCCATACAGATGCCCCCTGATCCCGCCGCGCCGGTGATAGGCGACATCGGTGCCATGGGCGGCGATGGCGATCCGCGGCGCACCACGCAGCATGGCCACCAACGCCAATGGCCATATCGCCATATCGCCCAGCAGCGCGGCATCGGGCGTGACGGGCAGGGCGAACAGGCGGCGGATGACCGTAAAGGGAAACGCCAGCAGGCTGACCGCCGATG
This sequence comes from Croceicoccus sp. Ery5, assembly GCF_020985325.1. Lineage (NCBI taxonomy): Bacteria > Pseudomonadati > Pseudomonadota > Alphaproteobacteria > Sphingomonadales > Erythrobacteraceae > Croceicoccus > Croceicoccus sp. Ery5. The sequence continues at coordinate 3,034,408 of NZ_CP087587.1, read as the reverse complement.
GCGGCATTCCGTCATCCTTGCCGGGCAGGGCGATCGGTTCCAGCGCGCACAGCCGGGCGAGCGCCTCGGCCATGCGGATCGACCATGTTTCCATCCCGCCCACGGCGGGAGCCCATTTGCGCGTGATAAAGACCATCGACAGGGGCATTTCACCGGCCATGAAGCATCAATATCCGAGCCACAGATCGCCCTGTGGCGCTTTGCCCTGGGGCGGATCGGCAATGTCGGCCCACACCAGCCGCGCGGGGCGCTTGCTACCATTGGCAAGTAAATACATGCCTCTTGCGATGGTGACGATATCGCCCGCCTCGTGCGGGACGCCATCGACAGAGACATCATGGCCTTCGACACGATAGCGGCCGGGGATCAGAAACTCGCTGTCTATCGCCGAACCGGCTGGCAACGACTTGCCCGCCAGCCAGATCGTGCCCCAGTATCGCACGTAATTCTCGCGCCAGGCCCGTGCGTCTTCGGGCAGCAATATGGCCGTTCTGTCCCCGCCGGTCAGGGCGGCGGTGACCATGATGTCGTTTTCGATCAGCAAGGGGACCGTCTGCGTTTCCATCGCCGCGCGATAGCTGTTGGTGCCCGCGCGCCGATATTGCTCGATGCCCCACGGCGTCATGAAGCCGTTGGCCTTCCTGAAGCTGCCGATCATGCCGCTGTGATCGAAATAGGCAGTGCCTTGCGGAAACATGCGCTGGGCCGCATCGGTCACGGATTGCTGGCTGGCCAGCACCTTGCGGTCATCGCTGGCCCATGTCGCCAGCGCGATGGCCAGCATCACCGCGATAACCGGCAGCGCGCCGAAACGCGATCGCAGCCAGTCCAGCCCGCATGATGCCGCAATGGCCAGCGGCGGCAGCAGGAACACATAGAAATACCCGGCGCTGTTGCGATAAAGGGCAAGCGTCAGCACCGGCATCCAAAGCCCTGCCAGCGCCCATTTCGCCGCGCGGGAAAGCCCGCTTCGGGCGATGGCGAGGGGCGCGGTCAGGATCAGCAATGCGAACAAAGGCGCAAGACTGGCTGCCTTGACGATCATCCGCCAATAGGGCGGCACGCCGATAAAGAACATGTCGCTGGCCGAACGGTTCAGCACCGCGCCCGCTTGCGCGCCGGTATCGGGAACGGTCGGTGAAGGCGCTGATGCAGCCTGCGCCAACGGTGCGGCCGAAGCGGCAATCGCGGCGGCGTGCCACAGATAAAGCGCGGCGAATATCGCCAGCGCGGCAAGGCCGATCGCCGCTATCCGCAGCCCGGTGGCGCGGTCGCGACCCGCCTCTGCCCAGCGCAGCCATGCCATGCCAAGGAAGGCGGGCGCGTAAAGCACGGCCTTGATCGTAATCATTCCCGCCAGCCCGATCAGCGCACCGGTCAGCAGCACGCTCCACCAGCGCAGTGGTGCACGCGCCAGAACGGCTAGTGCGACCACCAGCGAGGCGGTGACCGGAGGATCGACACGGAACGACATGCCGTGTTGCAGCACGTAACCGGCCGAAAGATAGGCCAGCACCGCCAGCGCCGACACAAGCGGATCGGTAAAACGGCGCGCCAGCGCATAGATAACGCCCAGCGTGACGAGTTCGAACCCGAACATCGGAATGCGCGCGGCCAGAATGTGATCGACCGTGCTGCCCGGCAAAGCCAGCAGCCATTGGAACGCATGGACGTGGATCGTCTGGAGCGGGGTCGGCAATTGGCCCCGCGCGAACTGGGCGACCTGACCGTAAAAGAAGAATTCGTCCCAATTGACAGCACGCGTGAAAATCAGGGCAAACTGCAAGGCCAGCAACAGGGCAATGGCGGCAATGGTCAGCCGTATCGCACCATGGGTCGAAGGGCCGCCGTCCGCGGCTGCGGGTTGCATGTGCCTATCGCTTACAAGCGCGTCCATATCGCCCCGTTCAAACTGTTTTTTGCCGGAAGATCGGGGTTGCGACCCCAGATCAGCCGCGCGTCGGATTTGCCCGCTGGCGCGATAGTGTGATTGCCGCGCGAAATATCGATGATGCTGCCCGGGGGCAGGATGCGTCCGTCGACGGTGACCGGTCCGCCGATCACCGTATAGGGGCCGGGCACGAGAAAGCGGCTGCTGCGCGGTTCATCGGATGCGGCGATGTCGCGCCCCGCCACAAAGATCGCGCCGGTTACCTGCACATAGTTCTCACGCAGCGCAAACGTATCCTCGGGCACGAAGATGTCGTTTTCCGGATCGTCCAGCTCTGCGAACAGCCACCAGTTGGTCAGCAGCAAGGGTACAGGCTCTGCCTCCATCGCGCGGACATAGCTGGGCACGCCTTGCGCGGCGTATCCCTTCATGCCCCATGGTGTCATGAACCCGTTGCGCTTGGGGAACGCGGCGATCATGCCGGGGTGATCGAAATAGGCGACCGGTTCGGGAAAGATGCGATGCACCGCATCGATCAGCGCGCGCTGGTTGGCCAGCACATCGCTGCGCTCTGTAGCCAGCGTCGCGAGTGAGGGTGCGGCAAGCGCGGCGGCAATCAATAGCGTCGGGCATTTGGCCCGCAGCGGCGCCATTACGGCGATACAGGCAATGCTGACTGGCGCGAGGATGAACACGAAATAATAGCTCGCCGTGTTTTCATAGAATGCCAGCGTGACGACCGGCAGCCACAGGCCCGCCAGCGCGATGCGTTGCGGCCCGCTGAAATGCCGTCCGCGCAGCAGCGCAAACGGCGTGGCAATCGTCATGGCGGTCAGTGTCAAAGCCATCAGCGCGCCCTTGAGGATCATGCCCAGATTATTGGGCATGCCCAGAAAGAACATGCGCTCCGCCGCGTCGCCCAGCAGATGGCCCGATGCGGCATTTGCCTTGCCGATCCCGCCCGATCGATCCGTGGCGGCATCGGTTACGCCGCTGGCATGCAAGGCATAGAACATGGCGAAAAGAGCGACCGTCATGGCGCCGAACATTGCCACGCGCATCAGGGCGGGCCACGGGCGATCCGCCTCGCGCCAGCGCATATAGGCGATTGCGGCAAAGGGCGGCGCATAGAAAATCGCCTTGATCGTGAACATCGCAGCCAGCGCCGCCGATGCCGCGCCGCCAATGGCCATGATCCAGTATCGCGGCCCGCCCGGCGGCATCCACGCCAGCATGGCCAGGGAACCCGTCAAGGCTGCGGTTGCCGCCGGATCGGTGCGGAAGGAAAATCCGTGTTGGAGGACATAGCCCGCCGACAGATAGGCGAGCGCCGCCAGAAGCGCGCCCGAACGATCCGTAAAGCGGCGCGACACGGCATAGATCGCGACCAAAGCGGCACATTCGCATGCCAGCATGACAGTGCGGGCGGCTATGATTGCGTCGATCTCGTGGTCGAACATGGCCGGTAGCCAGACGAACAGGCGGACATGGATATTCTGAAGCGCACGGTTCAGATCGCCGCCCGCAAAGCGGACGACCTCGCCGTAATAGAAGAATTCGTCCCAGTTGATGGCGCGCGTATGCACCATCACGGCCTGTGCGATCAGCAGTAGTGCGATGGCAACCGACGGCCAGATGGCACTTTCCGCATCGGGCAGGGCAGCCCTTGGCCCGGTGCGGGCATGCAAGGGCGCGGACCGCATGGCTCAACGGCTCCGGCGGGTGGGCGTGCGCTTGGCCTTGGCGGGAAGGGGAACCACATCCGCGGCCCGTTCGCCGGTCGGGTCTATGGCAGGCGCCTTGGCGGAGGTGGCGTCCTGTTCCGCCAGCCGTTCCTCCAGCTTGCGGACCTTGTGCAGCGTGGCTTCCAGCAGCTTGCGATTGGCAGTGATCAGGTCGGCCAGCATGCCCATCACGGCCACCAGCGCGCCCAGCACCAGCAGCGCGCCGCCGATGACCAGCGACTGGATATGGCCGCCGCCATCGCCGTTTAAATAAAACCACAGGAACCGCAGGATCGGGACCAGCCCTGCAAAGGCCAGCAGCAGACCGGTGCCCACGAACACGCGCAGCGCGTTATAGGTGGTATAGGCCCGCGCGATGGTGACACCGGTCTGGCCGATAAAACGCGGAATCGATGTGAACAGGCGCGACGGGCGCGGCGTGGCATGGGTGCGCACCGGCACGCTGGCGATCGCCATGCGCTTGCGCCCGGCCTGGATCAGCATGTCGGTGGTATAGCTGAATTCGGTGGTGATCGTGATGCGCTGCGCCGCCTCGCGGCTGATGGCGCGGAAACCGCTGACCGCGTCGGTGATTTCCGTGCCCGACAGACCGCGAACCACGGCGCTGCCCAGACGTTGCAGGCGGCGTTTGAACGGACCGAAATGCGCATTCTTGCCGACACCGCGGTCGCCGATGACGATATCGGCCTCTCCGCGCAGGATCGGCTGGACCAGTGCCGCGATATCCGCGCCCTCGTACTGGCCGTCGGCATCGGTGTTGACGATGATATCGGCGCCCGCCGCCAGACAGGCGTCCAGCCCGGACTGGAACGCATTGGCCAGCCCGCGATTGCGGCGATGGCGAACGATATGCTGCACACCCCATTTGCGCGCGACTTCGGAGGTATTGTCCCTGGACCCGTCATCGATGATCAGCACTTCGATCGTATCGATGCCGGCAATCTCGTGCGGCAGGGCAGCCAGTGTCGCGGGCAGGTCGTCTGCCTCGTTCAAACACGGAATCTGGATGATAAGCCGCGTCAATCTCATTCCCCCTGGCACGCAAGACTAGTCGATAGAGCGGCTATGGGCAATTTCGCTTGAGAAAACGTTAACCATGAGCGGTAATATCCGGGCGCGACCGGCGGCGCCTATTCAAAGCGCGCGCGATAATCCTCCAACGCATCGGCCAGCCCGTCGCGCAAGTCGATCCGCGGTGCCCAGCCCATGTCCGCCATCATCGTGCCATCCATGATCTTGCGCGGCGTTCCGTCCGGTTTCGATGCATCGAATTCGACGCGGCCTGCGAACCCCACAATGCCGGCGATCAGCCGCGCCAGATCGGCAATCGCGATCTCTCGCCCGCTACCCACGTTCACATGTCCTTCGGCCGAATAATGTTCGAGCAAAAAGACGCATCCGTCCGCCAGATCGCTGACATGCATGAATTCGCGCAAGGGGGTGCCGGTGCCCCAGACGGTCAGCGCAGCATCGCCATTCGCCTTGGCGGTGCTGGCCTTGCGTATCAGAGCGGGAACGACGTGGCTGCCATCAGGATCGTAATTGTCGCCGGGCCCGTACAGATTGGTCGGCATTGCCGATATAAAGTCACAGCCATACTGGCGGCGATAGGACTGGCACAGCATGATCCCCGCGATCTTTGCAACTGCGTACCATTGGTTGGTGGGCTCCAGCGGGCCGGTCAGCAGGCTGTCTTCACGGATCGGCTGCGGGGCCATGCGCGGATAGATGCATGACGATCCCAGAAACAAGAGCTTGCGGCAGCCATGCTGTCGCGCGGCTTCGATGATATTCGCCTCGATCATCAGATTGTCGTAAAGGAATTCGGCCGGGCGACTGTCATTCGCCTTGATGCCGCCGACCCTTGCTGCGGCAACGATCACCACCTCGGGGGCATTGGCCGAAAACCAGGTGCGGACAGCGGCCTGATCGCGAAGGTCGATCTCGCGCGGAGCGGTCTGGATTTCGCAGTCTTCGCTGGCCAGACGCCGGACGAGTGCCTGCCCGACCATACCGCGATGCCCGGCGACATAAACCCGCTTTCCGGCCAGCACAAAGCTCATGCGCTGCCCTTGGCGATCGGCGCATCGCGCATGACTTGCAGATCGGCATCGACCATCTCGCGTACCAGCTCGCGGACCGGGGTTTCGTGCCTCCACCCCAGTTCGCGATGCGCCTTGGACGGGTCGCCCAGCAGCAGGTCCACCTCGGTCGGGCGGAAATAACGGGGATCGATTTCAAGCACGCATCGACCGGTTTTCAGGCAATAGGCTTTCTCTTCGACTCCGCTGCCCCTCAGTTCGACCGGCATGCCGGCATCTTCGAATGCCCATAGTACGAAATCGCGTACCGACGTCGTTTCGCCGGTCGCCAGCACATAATCGCCCGGCTCGTCCTGCTGGACCATCTGCCACATGCCGCGTGCATATTCGCGTGCATGGCCCCAGTCGCGCCGCGCGTCGAGATTGCCGATATACAGCCTGTCCTGCCGGCCCAGCGCGATGGCCGCGGCGGCACGGGTAATCTTGCGTGTGACAAAGGTTTCGCCGCGCAGCGGGCTTTCATGATTGAACAGGATGCCGTTCGAGGCATGGATGCCATAGGCTTCGCGGTAATTGACCGTAATCCAATAGGCATACAGCTTGGCCACGGCATAGGGCGAGCGCGGGTAGAACGGCGTGGTTTCGCTTTGCGGCACCTGCTGGGCAAGGCCGTATAATTCGCTCGTCGACGCCTGATAGAATCGCGTCCGTTGTTCCATGCCCAGAATACGGATCGCCTCCAGCAGGCGCAGCGTGCCCATTGCGTCGGAATTCGCGGTATATTCGGGCGTTTCAAAGCTGACCTGCACATGGCTTTGCGCGGCCAGATTGTAAATTTCGTCGGGCTGCACTTCCTGTACGATGCGGATCAGATTGGTCGCATCGGTCAGATCGCCATAATGCAGCTGAAAGGTCTGGTTCTGCACATGGGGATCTTCGTAAATATCCTCGATCCGGCCCGTATTGAACGAGGATGAACGGCGCTTTACGCCATGAACGACATATCCTTTTTCCAGCAGCAGCCGCGCCAGATAGGCGCCGTCCTGTCCGGTAACGCCGGTGATCAATGCCGTCTTGCCGCTCATGTTTTCCTCGTACTGGCTATCGGGCGGGACCGTGCGTCATGGGTGCGGGCATGACAAGGTGTGGCCATCGCTTGTCGTCAGCAAGTAGGGTGGCGCGATGACCCGCGATCCGGATCCACCGCTCTGCTGGCTGTGCGCGCGGCCTTTGGGACAGCGGGTGGAGCGGCATCATACGGTGCCGAAAAGCAGGGGAGGGCGGGTGACGGTCGATGTGCACCCGATCTGTCACCGCAGCCTGCACGCGCGCTTTACCAATGCAGAGCTGGCGCGGCTAGGCGATGATGTGGCGGCAGTGCGGCGCGATGCCGACATGGCCGCCTTTCTGCGCTGGATCGCGCGAAAGCCCCCCGACTTCCACGCGCCCACACGCAAGCGGAACTAGGCCCGGGCGCGCAAGCGGAATTAGGCCGAGACGCGCAAGCGGAATGAGACCTGGACGCGCAAGCGGAACAGGGCCGGAATCTCAGGCCAGACGCAGCAGGCGCTGTAACAGGCCGGGTTCTTCCAGCGGCTGGATGCGGCCATAACGCTGACGCCGCATATTGGCGTCGGTAAATGGCCGCGGACTACTCCAGGCATCCTTGCCCGATTGATGGAATGTATATCTCGACACGCTCTTGCCCCCTTGGCAGTCGATATGGATGAGTATCGCTTAGCGGGCCCTTTAAGACGAGCGCGAGTTGTCAGCTTTCGATCCGCAGCTTTATCCACAGTCGCGCGCCATACAAAGGTTAATGCCAAGGGTCGGAAACGATTGACATTTTTGTCAGCGCAGACCCGCAACCTATTGTCCCCACGCACTTGCCGGCAGGCGATGGCGCGAAAGCCACACGGGCGGCGCGAAATAAAAAGGCCCGCGCGCGGCGGGCCCTTTGAAAGGTCGCTCGTCAGTTATGCACAGGCGGCGCAGTCGAATCGCGCCGGTGCGACAGGACGGATCAGTCCTCGACGTGCTCGGCCAGAACGGTCAGACCCGCGTCGCCAACCTCGGCAAAGCCGCCCGAGACGGTGATGACTTCGGGCGCGGCGCCGGCAGTCTTGTAGATGCGCATCTGGCCGTCGGCGATGGTCGACATGAAGGGCGCGTGCCCTTCCAGCACGCCGAACGCACCCTCGCTGCCGGGGACTTCCACCATGTGAACGTCTTCCGAGCGGACCAGCTTGGCCGGAGTTACGAGTTCGAAATGCAGCGCCATCGTTTCAGCTTTCAATCTTTATCGTGAAGGAGAGGGCGGAAGCGCGCTGCCTCCGCCCGTCTCAATCCAATCAGGCGTCTTCGGCCAGCTTCTTGGCCTTCTCGACCGCCTCGTCGATGCCGCCGACCATATAGAAGGCTGCTTCGGGCAGGTGGTCGTATTCGCCTTCGACAACGGCCTTGAACGACTTCACCGTGTCTTCCAGCTGGACGAACTTGCCGGGGATGCCGGTGAAGACTTCGGCCACGTGGAACGGCTGCGACAGGAACTTCTGGATCTTGCGCGCGCGCTGGACGGTGAGCTTATCTTCTTCCGACAGCTCGTCCATGCCCAGAATGGCGATGATGTCCTGCAGCGACTTGTACTTCTGCAGCGTTTCCTGAACCGCGCGGGCCGTTTCATAGTGCTCTGCACCGACGACGCGGGGTTCCAGAACGCGGCTGGTCGAATCCAGCGGGTCAACCGCGGGATAGATGCCCAGTTCCGAAATCGCGCGGTTCAGCGTGGTCGTCGCGTCAAGGTGAGCGAACGAGGTGGCCGGTGCAGGGTCGGTAAGGTCGTCGGCAGGCACGTAGATAGCCTGAACCGAGGTGATCGAACCCTTGGTGGTCGAGGTGATGCGTTCCTGCAGCGCGCCCATGTCGGTCGACAGGGTGGGCTGGTAACCCACGGCCGAAGGAATACGGCCAAGCAGGGCCGACACTTCCGAACCCGCCTGGGTAAAGCGGAAGATGTTGTCGACGAAGAACAGAACGTCCTGCCCTTCCTGATCGCGGAAATATTCCGCCATGGTCAGGCCCGACAGCGCCACGCGGGCACGCGCGCCCGGGGGTTCGTTCATCTGGCCGAAGACGAGCGCCACCTTGGAACCGTCCGAGGTTGCGTTGCCGTCGGCATCCTTGGCGATAACGCCCGCGTCGAGGAATTCGTGATAGAGGTCGTTGCCCTCACGGGTACGCTCACCCACGCCCGCGAACACGGACACGCCGCCGTGGCCCTTCGCGATATTGTTGATGAGTTCCTGGATGAGCACGGTCTTACCCACGCCCGCGCCGCCGAACAGGCCGATCTTGCCGCCCTTCGCATAGGGGGCGAGCAGGTCGATGACCTTGATGCCGGTGACCAGAATGGCCGCTTCGGTCGACTGGTCGACGAATTCGGGAGCCTTGGCGTGGATCGGCGCATGCATGTCCGAACCGACGGGGCCGCGTTCGTCGATGGGCTCGCCCACCACGTTCATGATGCGGCCCAGCGTCTTGGGGCCGACAGGAACCGAAATCTGCGCGCCGGTGTTCGCCACCGGCTGGCCGCGGGTCAGGCCGTCGGTCGCGTCCATGGCGATGGTGCGAACCGTGTTCTCGCCAAGGTGCTGCGCCACTTCGAGCACAAGGCGTTGGCCGTTGTTCTCGGTTTCCAGCGCGGTGAGGATCGCGGGCAGCTCGCCTTCAAAGATCACGTCGACGACAGCGCCGATGACCTGGCTGATCTTGCCCTGTGCGGGGACATTCGATGTGCCCGAGAAGTCGAGCGTGGGTGCGGTGGCCATGGGTGTTTCCTTGCCTATTACTTAGAGCGCTTCGGCGCCCGCGATAATTTCGATAAGTTCGGTGGTGATCGCCGCCTGACGGCTGCGGTTGTACTGGATCGTCAGCTTGTTGATCAGGTCGCCGGCATTGCGCGTGGCATTGTCCATCGCGGTCATCGACGCGCCCTGTTCCGACGCATTGTTCTCAAGCAGAGCCTTGAAGATCTGCGTCTTCAGATAGCGGGGGAGCAGCGCTTCGAGGATTTCTTCCTCGCCGGGCTCGTACTCCACTACCGCGTCGCTCTCGGCAGCAGCCCCCTCGGGAGCGGCGACCGGGATGATCTGCTGCTCGGTCGGGACCTGCGCCAATGCGCTCTGGAACCGCGAGTAAAACAGATGCGCCACGTCGAAACGGCCATCCTCGTACATGCCGACCAGCTCGTCCGCAATCTGCTCGGCCTCGTTAAAGCCGGCTTCGCGCACATGGGTCGTGTCGAACTGCACGCCGATCCGGTCGGGGTGGGTGCGACGGATCACCGGACGGCCCTTGCGGCCGATCAGGTAGAACTCGACGTCCTTGCCCTCGGCCAGCAGCGCCTTTGCCTTGGCGAGTGCCGCCTTGACGATGTTCGAGTTGAACGCGCCCGCCAGACCCTTGTCCGAATTGGCGACGACCAGAAGATGCTTCTGGGTCGAGCCGGTTCCGGCCAGCAGCTTGGGTGCATTGTCGCTCTTGCCCACTTTCGTGGACAGGCTTGCCATGACGCCCGTCAGCCGTTCGGCATAGGGGCGTGCGGCTTCCGCCGCGGCCTGCGCCTTGCGCAGCTTCGCGGCGGCCACCATCTGCTTGGCCTTGGTGATCTTCTGGGTCGATTTGACCGAGTTGATCCGGCCCTTGAGTTCCTTCAGCGAGGCCATGACGGCTCCCTAGCTACCTCTTGGACCTTAGGCGAATTGCTTGGCAAAAGCCTGAAGCGCGGCGACGGTCTTGTCCTTCGTCTCGCCTTCGAACTTCTGCGTGGTGCGGATTTCGGCCAGCACGTCGCTGTGCTGCGTACGCATGAACGACAGCATTTCGGCTTCGTATTCGGTCACGCGGTCGACCGCGATCCCGTCGACATACCCGTTGGTGCCGGCAAAGATCGACACGACCTGCTCTTCGAACGGCAGGGGCGAGAACTGCGGCTGCTTCAGCAGCTCGGTCAGGCGCGCGCCGCGGTTCAGCAGCTTTTGCGTCGAGGCGTCGAGGTCCGAACCGAACTGGGCGAATGCCGCCATTTCGCGGTATTGCGCCAGCTCCAGCTTGATCGAACCGGCGACCTTCTTCATCGCCTTGGTCTGGGCCGAACCGCCCACGCGGCTGACCGACAGGCCCACGTTGATCGCGGGACGGATGCCCTGGAAGAACAGGCCGGTTTCAAGGAAGATCTGGCCGTCGGTGATCGAGATCACATTGGTCGGAATATAGGCCGACACGTCGCCTGCCTGCGTTTCGATGATGGGAAGGGCGGTCAGCGAACCGGCGCCGTTTTCCTCGTTCATCTTGGCCGCACGCTCCAGCAGGCGGCTGTGCAGGTAGAACACGTCGCCGGGGTAGGCTTCGCGGCCCGGAGGACGACGCAGCAGCAGCGACATCTGACGATAGGCGACGGCCTGCTTGGAAAGATCGTCATACACGATCACGGCGTGCATGCCGTTGTCGCGGAAGAATTCGCCCATCGCGCAGCCGGTATAGGGCGCGAGGAACTGCAGCGGAGCAGGCTCCGAAGCGGTGGCGGCGACGACGATCGAATATTCCATCGCGCCGTTTTCTTCGAGCTGGCGCACGATCTGCGCGACGGTCGAACGCTTCTGGCCGACGGCGACATAGATGCAGTACAGCTTCTTGCCTTCGTCGTCGCCCTGATTGACTTCCTTCTGGTTGATGAAGGTGTCGATGGCGACGGCGGTCTTGCCGGTCTGGCGGTCGCCGATGATCAGCTCGCGCTGGCCGCGGCCGACGGGGACGAGCGCGTCAACGGCTTTCAGGCCGGTCTGCACGGGTTCGTGCACCGATTTGCGCGGGATGATGCCCGGCGCCTTCACTTCGACGCGCGAACGCTTGTCCGCGACGATCGGGCCCTTGCCGTCGATCGGGTTGCCCAGTGCGTCGACGACGCGGCCCAACAGGCCCTTGCCGACGGGGACGTCCACGATGGTGCCGGTGCGCTTGACCTGGTCGCCTTCCTTGATGGCGGCGTCCGAGCCGAAGATCACGACGCCGACATTGTCAGCCTCGAGGTTGAGGGCCATGCCCTGCGTGCCGTCGGAGAATTCGACCATCTCGCCGGCCTGAACCTTGTCGAGGCCGTGGATGCGGGCGATGCCGTCACCCACCGAGAGGACGGAACCGACCTCGCTTACCTGTGCTTCGGTGCCGAAGCTGGCAATCTGGTCCTTGATGACCTTCGAGATTTCTGCGGCGCGGATTTCCATGGATCTAAGTGCCTTTTCCTAAGGACCCCCAGTTCAAGCGAACAGGTCAGGTCAGCCCTTCATGGCCTGGGCGAGAGAGTTGAGACGGGTGCGGATCGAGCTGTCGATCTGGCGGCTGCCGATCTTTACGATCAGCCCGCCAAGGATCGAAGGATCGACCTCGGTGCGAACTTTGACGTCGCGGCCTTCGCGCGCGGTCAGCTTTTGCGTCAGCGCCATCACCTGCGAATCGTCCAGCGGGTGCGCGCTGGTGACGTCGGCGGTCACTTCGCCGCGCTGGGCGGCGGCGATGGTGGCGAATGCGCGGATCATGTCCGGCAGGCTCGACAGGCGGCGGTTCTTGGCCAGCACGCCCAGGAAATTCTTGGTCAGCGGGGCAAGATGCAGGTGATCGGCGACGCCCGCAACGGCAGCGCCCGCCTGCTTGCGGCTGATTTCCGGGTCCTTCAGCAAGGCGGCAAGATCGGCCGATTCGGCAATCGCCGAACGCAGCGTCTCAAGGTCGCCCTCGACCGAAGTAACCTGGTTCTCGTCCACTGCCAGTTCGAACAGTGCCGAGGCGTAGCGCCCCGCAAGACTGGCCGTGATGCCGCCCGTATTCTCCACGCTTGTCCTGTCCTCAATGCATGCCGTGAAACGGCCCTACCCCCGAACGCCTTGGCCATGCCCCGCGCTGTCACGAATACTGTGTAGCGCAAATGCACGGCACGCGGGATGCGTCCGTTACGGCGGCGCGCCTAGCAATGAAACCGCGATATGACAACCGGCGCGCGGCGTGTTTTGGGGCGTAACCATACCAATTGGCGAGGGCAAAGCCCCAACGGGCGGGGAAATGGCGCGTTTCAGCCGTTTTCGCCGCCCCCGGGAATCTCCGCGCTCGCGGTTTCATCCTTCGCAGGAGCGATTTCGCCCGGTTCGCAGCGATAGACCAGCCGTTCGTTGGGCGTATCGGGCAGCAATTGGCGAATCGCCTCCTGCTGGTCGCCCAGATCGCGGGCGGCATCGGGGCCCGCCCCGCAGGCCGGCGCCTGATAGGACCCGCGCGCTTCCCGCGCCGCGCCCATGGTGTTGAGGTCGAGGAAATAGCGGTCGGTACGCAGGCTGCGCGTGGCCGGGTCATAGCGCGATACCGAAACCGTCTGTTCGCTGTCGGGCACCATGATTCGCGTCCAGCCATCGGACGAGATGCCATATTGCGTGCGCCCGTTGACGCAGCCTTCCTCGTCCCATTGCAGTTCGACATCATTGCTGTTCGACACGGTGACGCGGCTGCGGTCGGGCAGGAAGCGGCAGATGAAACGGCCCTTGTCCACGCTGGCCGACGGGGTTTGCGTCTTGGCAGGGGCCGTCAGAATGGCGCGCTGCGCATCGTCCCCGCGTTCGATCACGTCGCTGACCGACGGGCGCGCGATCCATGCGGCCAGCGCGGCCAGCAGGGAAAACACCGTAAAGGCCCCGGCGGCCATCGCCTGTTCGCGGCGCTGGTTGTCGAGCAGATAGACGCCGCCAAGCCCGCCCATCATGGCGAACACCACCATCAGCCCGGCAAGGCCCATCAGCGTGTCGCGCTCGTCAATGGCGTCCAGTTCGGCGCGGCGGGCGGATTTTTCGGCAGCCAGATTGCGTTCGGCAGAGGCGGCGGCAAGGCGGGCGCGCTGTTCGGCTTCTTCGCGCAGGGATCGTGCCGTTTCCTCGGCATCCAGATCGGCGAGCGAGCGGCATTCGCTGGCGCTGGTGCGCGCGGTTACGCCTGCCGCGCGCAGGAACGGGGCCAGTTCGCGCATCGACACCGCGAAATAGAATTCCGAATCGCTGCCATTGTCGCTGATCGTGCCGAACGCGTTGACGCCGACCACGCGGCCGCAGGGGTCGAGCAGGGGGCCGCCCGAATTGCCGACGCCGATCGCGGCCGTATGCAGGATCGTATCGTAATCGGCCGACGAACGCCCCGCCGAAACCTGCCCGCGCGTCTTCACCGGCGGCTGCGGAGAGACAAGCCCGTTGAGGCCGAGGCCCAGCGCCTGGTCGACATTGGCGGGATAGCCCACAGCATAGACGTCCTGCCCGTCCTCCACCCGTCCCGAATAGAGCGTCGATACGGGAAGCGAGGCATCCTCGGTCAGTTCGACCAGAGCCAGATCGACATCGCCCGCCACGCGCACGATCCGCGCGAAGTAGCCGGTGCGCCCCTGCGCGGGCACGATGCCAAGGCGCAGCCGGTCATCCTCTAGCAGAGGGGCCAGCACATGCGCATTGGTGACGATCAGCTTGGGCGTGACGGCAAAGCCGGTGCCATGGCCGATGACGTCATAGCCCGACGAATCGCGCATCACGATCACCACGCGCACGACCGAGCGGGCGGCGGCATTGATGTCGGCGGTATCGGCGCGCGCGCTTTGCACGCCGCCCGGCAGCACCGTGCCCGCCAGCGCCAGCATCAGCGCAAGCGCCATCACGCGCATGGCAGCGACCAGCCGCGCCGGTGCAGAAAGCGCGCCCTGCGCGGTTCGATTGTGTTTCAGCATTCCGCCAACGTCCATGGCTGCGGGCCTTAGCGGGTTTCGACGGGGCATGGCAGGGGTTTTCGCCGTGATCCCACAGGGATTCTGGCATGCTGCCATTCCATCCGGATTGGTCCGGTTTGAAATCGGCTTTCGGGATGCGCCGCGCGGCGCAAGGGGCTAGAACCGCAGGCATGACCGAAACAAGCCCCCTTTCTGTGCCCAGGGCCGAAGCGCTGGCTGCCTTTGCGCGGCGCGACAAGGAATATGACGGGCGCTTTGTCGTGGGGGTGCGCACGACCGGCATCTATTGCCGCCCCAGTTGCCCCGCGCGGCGGCCAAAGCCGGAAAACATGGCGCTTTATCCCGATATACCGGCGGCAAAGGCAGCGGGATTACGCGCGTGCAAACGCTGCCTGCCCGACGATGCGATGGAGGATAAGGACGCGGTGCATGCCGCGCTGGCGGCGATCCGCGCGGCTGGCGGGCCGGTGGCGATGGCTGTGCTGGCAGGGCGGACAGGCTATTCCCCCGATCATCTGCAACGCATTTTCCGCCGCGCGACCGGCATCAGCCCTGCCGCCTATGGCCGCGCCCTGCGGCTGGAACGCGCGCGCGACGCGCTGGGAAAGGAAGCGAATGTGACCGATGCGATCATGGACGCGGGCTATGAAGCCCCCTCGCGCTTTTACGACGACGCAAAAGGAAAGCTGGGCATGACCCCGTCGGCATGGCAGCGCGGGGGAGAGGGCGTGACGATCCGCTGGGCGGTGGTGCCGACCGGCCTTGGCGACATGCTGGTCGCCGCGACCGACAAGGGCGTCTGCCGACTGTCCTTTAACGAAACCGCCGACGCGCTGGCCGAACGTTTCCCCAGGGCGCAACTGGCGCAGGGCGATGCCGCATTCGCCGCGCTGCTGGCGCGGGTAACGGCAGAGGTCGAGGCGCCGGGCAGCGATCCCGATATCCCGCTGGATGTGAAGGGCACTGCCTTTCAGGAACGCATCTGGGCCGAATTGCGCCGCATTCCCGCCGGCGAAACGCGCAGCTATGCCGAGCTTGCGGCGGCAGCCGGTCATCCACGGGCCGTGCGCGCGGCAGGCAGTGCCAACGGGGCGAACAATGTGGCGGTGCTGATCCCCTGCCACCGCGTGGTGCGCGCCGACGGCAGCGTGGGCGGTTATGCCTATGGGGCCGAAATCAAAAGCGAATTGCTGAAGCGCGAAAGCGCGCGCCCCGCCAAGGGGAGCGCGCGCAAAGGCTGATCAGTCCTCGTCTTCTTCGGGATCTTCCCAACCCGGATGAAGCTCTTCCAAAGCCTTGGTCTTGTCGCCCGCCTCGATCTCCTCGACGCGTTCGGACAGACGTTCGACCGTGTCGCCGCCATGCGGGTTATAGACGATGGGCCCCAGCACGGCGATCGCTTCCTTGTCGCGGTTCTCGGTCAGCAATTGCCAAGCCAGCGACTGGCGGATGCGGTCGTCGAACTTGGCCAGCGAATAGGCCCGCTCCAGCGCGATGATCGCGTCTTCGGGCGGGGTTTCGCCTGCCAGCACGAAGGAATGGTAATATCCCGACAAGGCACGCGGATCGTCGGGATTGATCCGGTTCGCCGCGATATATGCGCTGCGCATCGTGGCATATTGCGCCGGATCGTCCTCTGCCCGTTCCTCGGCCACGCGGGCCAGATAGATATGGGCATCGGCCGAATCCGCATCGATGGCGAGCATCCGGCGGGCCAGACCCGTCGCCTCGTCATAATTCTCGGCGTCGAATTCGGCTTCCATCGCCATGCGCAGAACCGCCATGTTCTGCGGATAGCTTGCGACCAGCGACCGCGCCTTGGGCACCAGAGACGCGGCCTCGTCCTCGTCCACTCCCACGCTCGACAGCATGTGAATATCCATTGCGGCGGCGGCGCCTGCGTCAAGCTGGCGGACCGTGGCTTCGGGCATTTCGAAATTGGCCAGCTTCACCTCGGTAATGCGGGCGCGGCCACGGCGATAGGAATCGAGTTCCTTTTCCAGCTGGTCAAGATCGCCGAACGCAGCCTTTGCCGCCTCGATCGGTTCCTCGCCGCGGTTCATCGCGGTCAGATACTGGGCCAGCTGGCCCGCGCGCGACGGTTCGATCGACAGATAGCTCGTCAGCAGCCAGCCATAGGAATAATCCTGATAGGCATCGAGGCCGGTCATATCCTCGTAATCGATGGGATCGAGCATTTTTTCGATCGGCTGGCTGTACCAGTACAGCATGGACGAGCGCGATTCGGGCGCGCGGCCGATGCGGAAACCGTCGTCGATCAGATCGACCGTGCCGAACAATTCGGCAAAGCCCTCGCTATACCAGCGCGGATAGGCGGCGGGGCTGTGCTGATACATGAAATAATGGGTGTATTCGTGGAACAGCACTTCGTTCGGCGGAATGCTTTCGCCGCCCTTGCGCGCGCCATAGGAGCCGCGCCGGCGCGGTTCGCGCAGCGGTACAAAGGCGACCGATCCGCCCGCACGGCTGATGAAAAAGCCCGCAACGCTGGTCGAATCGACCAGCCGCCCGATGTCGCGCGTGTCGCCGAACTGGAACACGCTCAATTTCTGGGCGTCGGTCATCGGCGCATTGTCCATCGCCACTCCGCGCATAAAGCGCAGGGCCGCGTCCAGACGTTCCATGTCGATGGCCAGTTCCTTGGCCGAATCCTCGCCGCCGGTGGAATAGATGTTGAAATGATCGGTGCTTGCGACCCACCAATCCTCTGCCTGCGCCGGAACGGCGGCCAGCATGGCCGCCGCGGCGATCAGTGTCCTTAGCATGTACAGTCCCTTTGGTTACTTCAGCCCCTTGATTAGAAAGGCACTGTGCACAGTCCGACAGGGGATTTGAAGCCTTTAAGTTACCCCTGAAACGAGATTTCGCGCCATTTTCGCGCGATTTCAGCCGTTCAGACGAAACTATAGGGGTCGATGTCGACGCCGATGCGCACGCCTTGCGGGTGATCGATCGGGCCCAGCCATTCGCGGATTGTCTGCTGCAGCGCGGCGCTGCGGCGGGCATTGACCAGCAGGCGATAGCGATAGCGGCCGCGCAGCATCGACAGCGGTGCGGGGGCGGGGCCGAATACGGCGATATCGTCCAGCCGCGGCGCGCTGCCGCCGATCTTGCGGGCGGCTTCGGCGGCTTCGGCCTCGTCCTCGCTTGACACGATGATCGCGGCCCAGCGGCCGAATGGCGGCGCGCCCGCATGGCGGCGGGCATCGCTCTCGGCCTCGTAAAACGCATCGCGGTCATAGGCGGCGAGCGCGGCGATGACGGGCGCTTCGGGATGGCGCGTCTGGATCAGCACTTCGCCCGGCTTGGCGGCGCGGCCCGCGCGGCCCGCGACCTGCGCGATCTGCTGATAGCTGCGTTCGGCGGCGCGCAGATCGCCGCCCTCAAGCCCCAGATCGGCATCGATCACGCCGACCAGCGTGAGTTCGGGGAAGTGATAGCCCTTGGTCACCAGCTGCGTGCCGACGATCACATCGATTTCGCCCGCTTGCGCCGCATCGACGAATTCCCCGATCTTGTCCGGGCTGGAAAGCGTGTCCGACGTGACGACGGCGGTGCGGGCGTCGGGGAAGATCTCGGCCACCTCGTCCGCGATGCGTTCGACGCCGGGGCCGCAGGCGGCAAGGCAATCGCTCTCACCACATTCGGGGCAGGCGTCGGGGCTTTTCACCTGATGCCCGCAATGGTGGCAGGCAAGGCGGCGGGTCAGCCGGTGTTCGACCAGCCATGCCGAACAATTGGGGCACTGGAACCGGTAACCGCACTGGCGGCAAAGGGTCAGCGGGGCATAGCCGCGACGGTTGAGGAACAATAGCGCCTGTTCCCCGCGCTCCAGCCGCTCCTTTATCGCGGAGACGAGCGAGGGCGCGATCCAGCGGCCGCGCGGGGGGCTTTCCTCGCGCAGGTCGACGATGCGGATATCGGGCAAAACCGCGCCGCCGAAACGGGCGGGCAGGTCGATTTTCTCATACACCCCCGCCTCGGCCATTTGCAGGCTTTCCAATGCGGGCGTCGCGCTGGCGAGAATGGCGGGAATATTTTCGAACCGCGCGCGCATCACGGCCACATCGCGCGCGTTATAGCGCACGCCGTCGTCCTGCTTGAAGCTGATCTCGTGCGCTTCGTCGACGACGATCAGGCCAAGGTCGGCAAACGGCAGGAACAGCGCCGACCGCGCGCCGACCACCACGCTGGCGCCGCCTTCGGACACTTGCCGCCATGCGCGGCGGCGGTCCGACTGTTTCTGCGCGCTGTGCCAGACGGTGGGGGCCACGCCGAAACGCGCCTCGAACCGTTTCAGGAAATTCTGCGTCAGCGCGATTTCGGGCAGCAGCACCAGCACCTGCCGCCCCAGCCGCAGCGCTTCGGCCACGCCTTCGAAATAGGTTTCGGTCTTGCCCGATCCGGTCACCCCGTCCAGCAGTATGGGGGCGAATTTGCGGGCGCGCACCGCATCGATGAAACGGTCGGCAGCCGCCTGTTGCCCGTCTGACAGATCGGGCGGGGCATGATCGGGGCGGGGCGCATCGAAGGGCCGGTCGATGGCGACCTCGACCGCTTCCAGACAGCCGGCATTGACCAGCCCGCGCAGGACCGCTTCGGATACGCCCGCAAGGTCCGCCAGTTCGCGGATCGTGCCTTGCTCTCCGTCCAGCGCCGACAGCGCCGCATCGCGCTGCGGGGTCATGCGCGGCGGCTCTGCGCCGGTCAGCCGGTATTCTGTGACCGTCCCGCCCCCGCGCAGCGCCGCGCTGGACGATAATGCCATGCGCGCCACGCTGGCCATCGAGGCGCAGTAATAATCCGCCGTCCATTCGATCAGCCGCCGCAGCGGGGCGCGCAGCGGTTCCACCGGCAATGCGCCCAGCAGCGGGCGAAGGCGCGAATCCGGAACCTCTGTCCCGGGCAGTCGTTCGCTTTCCCACACGATGCCAGTCACTTGCCGTGGCCCCAGGGGTGCGACGACCACGCTGCCGGCTTCCAGTGCCATGCCATCGGGCACGCGGTAATCCAGCGGACCCAATGCGGCATTCATGACGAGGAGACGGACGCGGTTCATCTTGCCACCCATATGGCGGCTGCCGCGCCCCGATGGAAGCGTCCGGATTTCGGGGAGAGAGAGGATTTGAATATGGAAAACGCCGTCACGCCCCTTTCCGCCACTGCGAGCCGCCGCCGGTTTCTGGCCTTTGCCGCGGCGGGAACGGGGGCTTTGGCGCTATCGGGCTGCGCGACCTATGGCGGGTTCAGCTATACCGAGGCGATCCGCCGCCTGCTGACCGTCGCGTCGCAGGATGCGTTCGAACAATTGCTGGCACCCGACGGGTTTTACGACACGCAGCTGGCGCGGCTTGCGGTGGACGACGCGCTGGCGGGGCGGGGCGGGGCGATCGCCTCCATCCTCGGCTCCACCATCGTGCGCGAACGCATGATGCGCGAATTTAACAGCATCGCGGCCGAAGGCGCCTATCGCGCGGCGCCCGTGGTGGCCGATACGGTGCGGGTGATCGGCATCCAGAACGCCGCCGCGCTGATCGCCGGCGGGCCGACCGCCGCGACCGGATTCCTGCGCCAGAACATGGGCCAGCAACTGATCGAGGTGATGCTGCCCGAAGTGTCCGATGCGCTGCGCGTGGTGAACGATCCGGTGCTGGGCCCCGCCTTGTCGCAACTGGCGGGCGTCGATCTGTCGGGCGTGGCGGGTTCGCTGACCCGGCGGACCGAGGATGCGATCTGGACTGCCATCGGCCAGCGGGAAAGCGCCATCCGCGCCGATCCCTATGCCACCAACGATCCGTTGCTGATCGGCGCGTTCGGGATGCGGTGACCGGTCAGAACCGCCGCAAGACCGAGATTTGCGGCACGTGGGCCAGCACATTGGGTTCGTCGGCGACGGGGTGATAGATCAGCAGATAGCCCGCCGTCGCCTCGATCCCGCGGCCCAGTTCGCGGGTGACGGCGATATTGGCGCGCAACTGGTCGGTCCCCGTATCGCCGCCCTGCCGTTTGTTGCGCAGGCGCAGCAGCCATTCGCCCGATGCGGCCAGCCGCGTTTTCGGGTCCAGCCGCCAGCTATGCTGGATCCGTTCGCGCAGCCGCAATTCGGTGCGGTCGCCATCGTCGTAAAACCGCTGTTCGAACTGGCTGCGCAGCGCAAAGCCGCGCCGGGCAAGCGTTACGCGTTCGAAAAGGCGCCATTCGACCACCCCGCCGGTTTCGAAATGCGCCACCCCGCCGCCCAGCCGCACCAGCGGGGTCAGCGTGGTATCGGCGCTGGCGCGGATCAGGAACTGGTCGTCGCCCGATGCATCGTCGCGCAGCCGGTATCCGATATCCGCCACCAGCGGCGTATCGGGCGCAACGGCGGTTTCGGCGCTGGCCATGGTCCACAGCTGGAACTCCTGCTCTTCCGCAACGGCGCTCGCCGGTTGCAAAAGGGCGGACAGGGCGGCAATGCGGACCGCACAGACGAACAGGGCGCGACTCATGTTTGCCCCCATAACCCCGTGGCGCATTCAAAAGCGCGGAAGAAATGGACCTTTCCCGATGAAATTCTTCGCCGACACTGCCGATACCGCCGAAATCGCCGAGCTGGCCGCGACCGGCCTGCTGGATGGCGTGACCACCAACCCCAGCCTGATCGCCAAGTCGGGCCGCGATTTCATGGAAGTGACGAAGGAAATCTGCGGACTGACCGACGGGCCGGTCAGCGCCGAAGTCGTCGCTCTCGACCATGAAACGATGATGAAAGAGGCCGAGGTGCTGCGCAAGATCGCGGACAATGTCTGCATCAAGGTGCCGCTGACCATCGACGGTCTGAAAACCTGCCGCGCGCTGACGAATGACGGCACGCAGGTCAATGTCACGCTCTGCTTCTCGGCCAATCAGGCGCTTTTGGCGGCCAAGGCGGGGGCGACTTTCGTGTCGCCCTTCCTTGGACGGCATGACGATAACGGCTTCGACGGCCTCTCGCTGATCGAGGATATTCGCCTGATCTATGACAATTACCTGTTCGAAACGCAGATTCTGGCCGCGTCGATCCGCCATCCCGTCCATGTGCTGGAATGCGCCAAGATCGGCGCCGATGTCGGCACCATGCCGCCCAAGGTGATCAAGGCGCTGGCCAATCACGTTCTGACCGACAAGGGCATCGAAGGTTTCATGAAGGACTGGGCCGCGACCGGCCAATCGATCCTGTAAGGCGGAAGGCCCTTTTGGCAGAAGAATCGAATCTCGACCGTTTTCGCGCCGCATTGACCGGAACGGCCCGCGCCGTGGCCGAGGATGCGGAGATCGAAGTCAGCTGGACGTCGGACACCCCCGCGCAAGTGGGGAACAGCGTCCGCGTGCCCATGCCGGGCCGCAAGCTGGAGGCTGGCCCCGTTGCCATCGCGCGCGGGGTGGCCGACAGCTTTGCCCTGAAACAGCGGCACCACAACAGCGCGCTGCACAACCGGATGCGCCCGTCGGACGCGCTGGCGCGGCAGGCGTTCGATGCGGTCGAACAGGTGCGCTGGGAAGCCATCGGCGCCAATGCCATGACCGGCACGCGCGCCAATCTGGCCGCTGCGCTGGATAAAAGGCTGGCGGCGGATTCGATCACCCGCGCCGACCGGGCAGAGGATGTGCCCATCGCCACCGCGCTCGCCCTGATGCTGCGCGAACATCTGACGGGTCAGGCCGCGCCCGAAGCGGCACAGGACGGACTTGCCCTGCGGCGCGAGGCGATTGCGGCCGCCATCGGCGACGATTTCGACCGTCTGGCCGATGTGCTGAACGACCAGAAGGCATTCCAGAAGGGCGCGCTCGACCTGCTCCGCCATCTGGAAATGGTCGAGCTGGACATGCAGTCCGAACAGGAGATCGACGAAGGCGACGAGCCCGAGGGCGAGGACGGCGATCAGGACGACAGCCCCGAGGAAGAGCAGCCCTCGGACGAGAAATCGAACCCCGTCGATGCCGCTGCCGAGCCGCAGGACAGCGAGGGCGAGAACGACGGCGAGGACGAGGGCGAGTTCGACGCAGACGGCGAATTCGATCCGGGCGAGGATGCCGAGGAAGGCATGATGCCCGTGCGGCCCAACCGCCCATGGACCGATCTGCCCGACGATTTCGATTACAAGGCGTTCACCGACGATTTCGACGAGATCATCGGCGCGGCCGATCTTTGCGACGAGGAAGAGCTGACACGGCTGCGCACCTATCTCGACGCGCAGCTAAAGGGCTTGCAGGGCGTGGTGACGAAGCTCGCCAACCGGTTGCAACGCCGCCTGATGGCGCAGCAGAACCGGTCGTGGGACTTCGATCAGGAAGAAGGGCTGCTCGATGCCGCCCGTCTGGCGCGGGTGGTGATCTCGCCCGGTTCGTCATTGAGCTACAAGATCGAGCGCGATCAGGAATTCAAGGACACGGTCGTCACCCTGCTGATCGACAATTCAGGGTCGATGCGCGGGCGGCCGATCTCTATCGCCGCGATCAGCGCCGACGTGCTGGCCCGCACGCTGGAACGCTGCGGCGTGAAGACCGAAATCCTCGGCTTCACGACCCGCGCGTGGAAGGGCGGGCAAAGCCGCGAGCAATGGCTGTCGAGGGGCAAGCCCGAAAATCCGGGCCGCCTCAACGATCTTCGCCATATCGTTTACAAGCAGGCGGACGAGCCATGGCGGCGCGCGCGTCGCAATCTGGGCCTGATGATGCGCGAAGGGCTGCTGAAGGAAAACATCGACGGCGAGGCCTTGATGTGGGCGCATGCGCGCCTGCTGGCGCGGCCCGAGGATCGCCGCATCCTGATGGTGATTTCCGATGGCGCGCCGGTCGACGATTCCACCCTGTCGGTCAACAGCGCCGGCTATCTGGAAGCGCATCTGCGCAAGGTGATCGAGTGGATCGAGAAGAAATCGCCGGTCGAGCTGATGGCGATCGGCATCGGCCACGATGTCACCCGCTATTACCGCCGCGCCGTCACGATCATGGATGCCGAACAATTGGGCGGAACCATGATCGAGCAATTGGCGGGCCTGTTCGAAGGCGATTAGGTACAGGTCGGGCCGGTCGGGCCGGTCGGCCCTGACCCGAATAAGCCTAACCCGAATAAAGCGTCAGCACGCCAGCCTCGTCAGGGGCGGAGGCAAGCCGCGCGGCTTCGCTCTTGTGCAATTCGCGTTGCAGCCGGCGGGCCTGATAGGAATGGCGCGCGGTGATGATATTGGCCTGCACCTCGCGCCCCTGAAAAGCGGCGGGCAGGGCAGGCAGATCGTCCATGGCGGCAATCGCCTCCATCGCATCCCTGTCCAGCCATGGCTTGCCCGACGAACGCATCAGGCGAAGATTGGCGGGCTGCCCGTCGACCAGTTCGAAACGGATCTGGACGATGGCATCGGGAATATCGGGCGGCATGTCGGCGCGCGCGCGATGCAGATTGCGGTCCAGCCGCCGCGACGCGGTGGCCGACCATTGCGCGGCATCGGGCGCGGCATCGACCAGAATGGGCGCGCCGTTTTCCTGGCCTGCGTTGGCCGGTTGTGCATTGGCTGGCTGGGCGGCGGCTGGCTGGGTCAGGGCGGCACAGATACTGCCCGCCAGAATGACGGCAAATCTCCTCATCGTTCTGTCCTTTCGGTCATGCAAATCCGCAAAGAACTGCCCCGGCAACCGCGCCCGGATGGTGGCACGGGTGTGACAACGGGGGGGTGTTGCTGCCGGGGCAGTTCCTGCGTGGTGACGGCTTACCCTGCTCTCCTGCTTCCCGGGTTCAGCGCGATCACCGTCCGGTCGGGTCCGCTCGATGCCATGCGCGCTTCCTCCACGGCGATCAGCTCGTCATGCAGGTCGCGAAAAGCATCCTCGTCGCGGGCCGTGATGATATTGGCCTGCACCGTCCGCGTATTATCGGCGGTATAGGGAATGTCGGACATGTTGTTCAGCCGCTCGACCGAACGCACGGCCTGACGGTCCAGCCAGCGGTCGCCCGACTGGCGGTGCACGCGGACATTGACGGGATGGCCGTCCGCAACCTCGAACCGGATCTGGACAAGGCCATTGGGCAGGATTTCACGCGGCGCGGGCCGGATTTTCATCAGTTCCCGATCCAGGTCCTGCGAAACATCCTGCGCCCATTGCGCGGTCAGATTGCCCGCATCGACAAGGATGGGCGGGTTCTTGTCCTGCTTGGCAATGGTCGGCGCCGATCCCAACAGCACAATGGCCGCGGTGGCGGTTGCTAGTAATCTTTTCATCGGTACATCCTCCAGTTGAAAGGAATAACCGGCCGACAGGCAAAATCGCTGGTAACGCGACCCTGATGGAAATGCGATCAAGACGAGTGGTCGGTCGTGAACATATTCTGTTCTGTTCAGTCCCGCGCCGCTTTTCGCGCGGCTTTCCTAAACTGTCAAAGCCAATCCCCGAATCCGTGCTTATATTACGCAAATTCGACATCAATATTGTGCGGCCGCGAAGGATCGCATCGGGCGCGGCGATTTTCTGGCTGCGATGGCGCAGAATGAAATTGTGGCGATCCCGCCCCGATCCGACTCGCTGCCCGACGACGGGGGCGCCCTGACGGCGCCAACGCTACGCTGCCGGTGCTTGACCTTGCGCCGCGCCCGCGTAAGGCAGCGCGCCATGACCGACAACGCGCTCACCCTGTTCAATTCGCTGACCCGCAAGGCAGAGGCGTTCACCCCCGTCCATCCGGGAGAAGCGCGCGTCTATAGCTGCGGGCCGACGGTCTATAACTATCCGCATATCGGCAATATGCGCGCCTATGTCTTTGCCGATATTCTGGGCCGCGTGCTGACGTGGAAGGGATATGAGCTGACCCATGTCATCAATATCACCGATGTGGGCCATCTGACCGACGATGCCGACGCGGGCGAGGACAAGATGGAGAAGATGGCGGCGGCCAGATCGCAAAGCATCTGGGACATCGCCGAGCATTACACGCAGGCCTATTGGGCCGATGTGGCGGCGCTGAACATCCGCCAGCCCGCGCAATGGACGATCGCAACCGATTACATCGAAAAGATGATCGCCTTTGCCGAACGGATCGCGCCCAAACATTGCTACGAACTCGACAGCGGTCTCTATTTCGATGTGTCGACCGTCGCCGATTACGGGCGGCTGGCGCGCGCGGTGACCGAGGACGGGGAAGGCCGGATCGAGGCGGTCGACGGCAAGCGCAATCCGCAGGATTTTGCGATCTGGCGCAAGACGTCTGCGGGCGAGACGCGGCAGATGGAATGGGACAGCCCGTGGGGCAGGGGCGCGCCGGGCTGGCATCTGGAATGCAGCGTGATGAGCGGCGAGGTGCTGGGCTTTCCCTTCGACATCCACACCGGCGGGATCGACCACCGCGAAATCCACCACCCGAACGAAATCGCGCAGAATCAGGCGTTTTGCGAATGCGGCGGGTCCGGTTCGATGAGTTTGGCCGATGCCGCCAATTCCGGCGCGCGCATCTGGATGCACAATAATTTTCTGGTCGAGCGGTCAGGCAAGATGTCGAAGTCGTCCGGTGAATTTCTTCGCCTGCAATTGCTGATCGACAAGGGCTATCACCCGTTGGCCTATCGCATGCTGTGCCTGCAGGCGCATTACCGCAGCGAGCTGGAATTCAGCTGGGACGGGCTGGGCGCGGCACTGGTGCGGTTGAAACGCCTGTTGTCGGCGGCGCGGCCGTTACTGGGCAGCGTGGACGATGGCGCGACGCTGGCGCAGGCGCAGGCGGCAGTGACCCATCCCAAGCTGGTGCCGCTGTTAGAGAAATTCGACGCCGCGTTGGCGGACGACCTGAACACGCCGGTCGCGCTGACCGTATTGGAAGAGGCAGTGGCGGTTAAAAAGGTCGATCAGGCGCAAAAGGGCGCGCTGGTCGGCGCGATGATGTCGGCACTGGGCCTGCCGCTTCCCGATCGTGAGGCGCTGCGCCTGCGCCCCAAGGGCGCGCAGATCGACGAGGAAGAGATCGGGGATATTCTCGCCCGCCGCAAAACCGCCCGCGCCAACAGGGATTTCGCCCTGTCGGACGCGTTGCGCGACGAGCTGGCGGCAAAGGGCGTGGAAGTGATGGACGGCGATCCGCTGGGCTGGGAATGGAAGCTGGCCTGATCGCGCAGGCTGTCGCGGGTCTTAATCCTCCAGCAGCAGCAGTTCGACCTGAACCCGCAGCTTGGGTTCGGGCAGCATTTCATGCTCGACCTTCACGATCTGCGCATCGGCGACAAGCTGGCCGGGGATGCGGAATTCATGGTCGGGAAGCTTTGCCAGCAATTCCTCGCCCGCATCCACCGCGCCGCTGCCCGTAAAACACAGCGACAATGTGTGGCGCGTGCCGGCAAAGGTAATGCTGGCCCATGGCATCTCGCGGTGGATCGTTACCGCGCCCAGACCGCCTGCCAGCGCCAGCACGGCGTCCTCGAGACGTTCGGAAATGCTGCGGCGGATCGGGCGCTGCGCCTTGCGGGGCATGGGATTGTCATGAGTGGGGGCGGGTGTCCGGGTGGGGAAATCAGCGCGCATGGGGCATCTCCAGCTTGTATTTGTTCATGAAATGTTCCGCCCTTATCACCATGCGACGACGCGGTTCGCGGCCATTGCGCAGATCATGCACAAGCCGCGGGTCACGCGCCGCCATCCGTCCGAACTTGCTGGCAGGCATGCCGGTGCTGCGCAGGAATTTCTCGATTTCACGGATAAGCACTTGGAACTCCCTAATTCTCGAATCACCCGTTGGGACCATCGCGGGGTGTAAGGATCAGGTCGCAGGAGAAATCCTACTTGTCTAGGAAAAATCTTTCATGTAGGAATGAGGAATGGTCAATAATCTCGCACTCGATCCGGCCCGCCGAAGGCTGATGGAACTCGCCGACCGGCGGGGTGTCAGCCTGTTATCCCTGTCGAAGCTGATCGGCAGAAATCCCAGCTATTTGCAGCAGTTTATCCGTAAGGGCAGCCCGCGCAAGCTGGAGGAAGTGGACCGCGGCACGCTCGCCCGCTTCTTCGGTGTGGGAGAGGATGAGCTGGGCGCGCCGGAGGCAGAGGATATTTCTCCCGCAATAGCGAAATCATCGGGGAAACTTCCCGCGCCGCGCGCGCAATGGGTCGATGTGCCGCGGCTTGCGCTGGGCGCATCGGCAGGGCCGGGCGCGGTGGCAGAGGAGGATGCGCCCGTCGGCCATCTGCGGTTCGCACAGGGCTGGCTGCGCGAACTGGGGCTGACGCCCGGCGCTCTGTCGGCGCTGACCGTGGCGGGCGATTCGATGGAACCGACCCTGCGCGACGGGGACGAGATACTGGTCGCGCGCGCCGATGCCGATCCGTCAGGCCGTCTGCGCGATGGTATCCATGTCATCCGCCGCGACGGCGTGTTGCAGGTAAAGCGCCTGCAATTCGGGACGGGGCAGGCCGCGGTCATCTCGGACAATCACGCCTATCCGTCGGACATGGCGGTGCCCTTGCGCGATCTGGACGTGCTGGGCCGCGTGGTATGGAAAGGCGGAAAGGTTTAAGCCGCCACCGGCGCGGGCCGCATCCCGCCGTCGAACATCAGCGCCAGTGCCTTGCTGCGTTCGATCACCAGCCATGCGGCATAGGATATCAGCAAGGTCAGCACCATGACCGCAACCGCCTTTACCAGCGGGGGCAGCGGCACATACTGGCCCGCGAAGACCAGCCCGCAGATGACCGGCAGGTGGAACAGATAGATGACGAAGCTGGCCGCGGTAAAACGCTGCACAACCGGAATGGGCCGGTCGAACAGATGCGCAGCGATGCTGATCGACAGCTGGGTCATCAGCATGGCGGCGAATGTCTCAATAAAGCGGAACAGGGCGGGGTGCACCTGTTCCTTGGTCACGATGGCCAGCACCACCGCGATCACGGCCAATACCGCGACCAGATGCGAATAGCGCGTGACCTGCGCCACGGTTTCGCGGCTGCGCTGCAGGAAACAGCCCAGCGCGAACCATGGCGCATAGATGATCGTCTGGTCGACCCGCAGGATTTCCTGAATGATATTGGTGTTGAGGCCCGCGATATAGAATGCCTCTACCGCCAGCGCTTCCCACAGGCCGACGATGGCGGCCAGCACCAGCAGCGCCGCGACCATGTGCCGCCCCGCCAGCCGGTCGATCCGTTCGGGCAGCCGCGCCTTGGCAAAGCCGGTCTTTGCGCGGGCCAGCCAGGCGATCGCGCAGCAGAAATACAGCAGCACGATGATGAACCATAGATGCCGCACCCAATATCCGCCCGATTTCAGCGAATTGCCGATCCAGCTGTCGATGGCGGCCTGCAACGGCAGGTTCGAAATCTCGCAAAACCAGTTCATCACCGGCACCAGCACTATGATCGAGGTGACGAAGGGAATGCCCAGCCGCCGGAAACGCCCCTCCAGCCAGACCGCCGGTTCGCGCCGCGCCAGCAGCATCGCCGCGAAATAGCCTGCGATCAGATAGAATGCGGGCATTCGGAACAGGCTGATGAAGCGGGCCAGTTCGATAAAGCCGGTGACGCCTTCGCCCGATTTCACGATCCACTGCCGCCCGACCATATAAGACAGCGCCACGTGATAGGGGATGCCCAGCAGCATCAGCACGGCGCGCAGGCTGTCCCAGAAATGCTCGCGCTGCGGTTTCGCGCTGGCGGTGCTGTTGGTGTCCATCCTCTCCATCCGCCCTCAATGCCGCGAAACGATACGGGGTCAATCCGAATTCGCGGGCGCGGTTCCCCGTTTCTGCCGCCGCCTGCCCCGTGCCATAGACCCGCTTGCAATCATCCGCGCCTCCGGCCATTCCGGCCGCATGACCGATACAGCCAGCCAGCCCGCCATGCGCGCCGCGATCCTGCCCGTGACCCCGCTTCAGCAGAACTGCTCGCTGATCTGGTGCACGAAAACGATGAAGGGCGCGCTGGTCGATCCCGGCGGCGATCTCGACAGGTTGAAGGCGGGCGTCGCCAAGGCCGGTGTCACGCTGGAAAAGATCCTGGTCACCCACGGCCATCTGGACCATTGCGGCATGGCGGGCGTGTTGGCGAAGGAACTGGACCTGCCAATCGAAGGGCCGGAAGAAGCCGACCGTTTCTGGATCGCGCGGCTGGACGACGATGCGGGCCGCTGGGGCGTAGAGGCGCATACGTTCGAGCCTGACCGCTGGCTGAAGGACGGCGATACCGTCACCGTGGGCGATCTGGTGCTGGATGTCGTCCATTGCCCGGGGCACACGCCCGGCCATGTGGTATTCGTCCATCAGCCCAGCCGTTTCGCATTCGTGGGCGACGTATTGTTCAAGGGCAGCATCGGCCGCACCGATTTCCCGATGAGCGACCACCAGAGCCTGATCGACGCGATCACGCAAAAGCTGTGGCCGCTGGGCGACGACATCACCTTCGTTCCCGGCCATGGCCCGGTCAGCACATTCGGCGCGGAACGACAGACCAATCCTTTCGTTGCCGATATGGCGCTCAAGCAATAGGGTTTCGCCCTCGCAGTCCTAATTTCGGCCGGAAAATCAGACAGTCCGCGCGCAGCTATAACGGGAAGAATTCAGACATATGGCCTTGCTGGTCTTTTACGTTGCACTGGCGCTTTGCGTGTCGTTCCTGTGCTCGCTGCTCGAATCCTCGCTGCTGACGATCACGCCGACGCAGGTGCGCACGGCAGAGGAACAGGGCGCGAAATGGGCGGCCAGGCTCAAGCGGCTGAAGGATGACATCGAACGCCCGCTGGCCGCGATCCTGACACTGAACACAATCGCGCACACCATGGGCGCGGCAGGCGCGGGCGCGCAATATGCCAAGCTGTACGGCAATGGCGGAGAGGCGTTTTTCGCCGCTTTCCTGACGCTGGCCATTCTGGTGGTCACCGAAATCATCCCCAAGACGCTGGGTGCCCGCTATGCCCGCGCGCTGGCGCCGTTTTCGGCGTGGATCCTGCCGATCATGATCACCGCGCTGGGCCCGCTGGTCTGGGCATCGCGCAAGCTGACCGGTTTCATCACCATGGGGCGCGCCGCCGACAGTCCGCAGCACCGCGACGAATTGCTCGCGGTCGCCAGCCTTGGTCAGGCATCGGGCCAGATCGACAGCAGCGAGGCGCGGTTCATGAAGAACATGCTCCAGCTTCACGCGCTCAAGGCTTCGGATGTGATGACACCGCGCACGGTGGTGTTCACGCTGGCGCAGGATGTGCCGCTGGCCGATTTCGCTGCCCGCATCCGCGAGGCGCCCTATACCCGCGTGCCCGTTTATCGCGACAATGCCGATAATATCACCGGCTTCGTGATCAAGCACGAGGTGCTGTCCAGCCTGCTGAACGGGGACAGCGAGGGCGACGGGGTGAACCCGCTGATCCGTCCGCTGCCCCATGTGCTGGACGAAACGACGGTCGACCGCCTGTTCCGCCGCATGATTTCCGAACACCACCATATCATGGCGGTGGTTGACGAATATGGCACCTTCCTTGGCCTTGTGACGCTGGAGGATGTGCTGGAAACCATCTTCGGCTTCGAAATCGTGGACGAGCTGGACGAGGTTCCCGACCTGCAGGAATACGCCCGCGAATTGTCGCGCCGCCGCGTCGCGGGCGCGGCGCGCCCTTCGGCCGGTGACGGCCTGGACGGCGGGGTCTGACGCGGGGAAACACATCCTCCATTTCCGCCCGGCAGGGGAATCTTAACCCTGATCGCGGACCATGCCCGTCGATCCGTCGCCTGGAAACCCCGCGGGCGGCTGCGAGAGGAGGGGTATGATGTTCGGTTGGTTCAAAAAGAAGATGGCGCCCGAAGGCCCCGTCGATTTCGCTCTCGATATGGAAATCGCGCGTCCGGCAGCGGATATCTACCGCCTGCTCGACTGGTCCGACGACATGAACGCCAAGCGGGCCGAGGGGCAGCAGGTTCTGGCCGGCGCCGGCATCGGCCAATGGCGTCTGATCATGCAGGGGATGGAGGATGTGACCTTCCACCTCAATGTCACGCAGGAAGAGCGTGATCGCCTCTATGGCTACACGTGTCAGGCCGACCCGATGATCGGGCGGCTGGTCTCCTCGCACGAAGTGTTCCGGATCGAACCTTTGCCGGACGGCACCAGCAAGGTCTATCTGCATGTCACCGCCCAATTCATCGATGGCATGACGGAAAAAGAATTCGCCCGCGAAACCGCCTTGATGTCGCTGGGCTGCCACAGCAGCCTTGCGCGCCTCAAAATCCACGCCGAACACGGCCCCGACGCCGCCCGCGACGCACAGATCGTGGCGATGGATTAAGCGGGCGCGGGGCAGCCTATTCGTCTTCGCCCTTTGTTGCGCCCCGTTCCTTGCTTTCGCGCTTCAGCGGGCGGGAAACGGGGCATACCTCTTGCAGAAAGCCGTTGAGCGTATTGGCCAGATTGTCCTGTGCCAGCCGATAGTGAACGAATTGTCCGCGCTTTTCGCGCTCCACCAGACCGGCCGTTTCCAACACGCCCAGATGTTGTGAAACGGCGGGCTTCGAAATATCGAAACGAGCCGCGATTTCTCCTGCCGTCAGTTCCGAATGGCTAAGCAGGGCCAGAATCTTGCGCCTTACGACGGATGACAGGGCTTCGAAAACGCGTTGCATGGATGCTTATATAAGCAATTGCCTAAATGCTTTCCAGTCCCTATTAAATAAGTATTCGCTTAATTACCTAATCACTCTTCGTTTCGTGGAAGCAGGGGGCAGGGCCGATGGATGAACATTGCGAGGTTAACTGGCTGGTCGATACCGAACAGGCGAATGCACGGCAGGGAACGGTCCGCTGGGATCCGGTTCACAGCCTTTGGAACGGCGGCCATCTTGCCGTCGCCCTCGCTATCGCTCCCTTTGTGGCCAGCCCCGGTGCGGTGCTGACCGGCATTGCCCTCACCGGCCTGTTCCTCCTTCTGGGGCACTCGGTCGGGTTTCATCGTTTGCTGATCCATCAAAGCTTTCGCGTATCGCGCCCATTGTTTCGCTTTCTGATCTGGTCGGGCACGGTCGCGGGGATGAGCGGGCCCTTCTGGATCATGCGGACCCACGATCTGCGTGACTGGGCCCAGCGACAGGCCGGATGCCATGACTATCTTGCCCATCGCAGATCGATGCCCGTCGATGCGTGGTGGCAAATCCATTGCACGCTCAGGCTCGACCATCCGCCGCGTTTCGATCCGCGCAATTTGGGCAGGGACCGGTTTCTGCACTTTCTGGAAAAGACCTGGATGGCGCAGCAATTGCCGCTGGCCGCGCTGTTGTACGCGATCGGCGGGTGGGGCTTTGTCGTGTGGGGGATAAGCGTACGGATCGCGCTGACCGTACACGGACACTGGTTCGTCGGCCATCTGGCGCACCGCCGCGGTCCGCAAAGCTGGCTGGTCAAAGGGGCGGGGGTGCAGGCGCATGACGTGCCATGGGCCGCGATTCCTACCATGGGCGAGGCGTGGCATAACAACCATCACGCGTTTCCCGGTTCGGCCCGCATCGGGCTCTACCCCGGGCAAAGCGATTGGGGCTATGCCTTTATCCGCCTGCTCGAACGCACGGGCCTTGCGACCGATGTGCGAACGCCCGATATGATGATCGCGCGGCAGGCGCTGCTTGGCCCTGCGCGGGCAGGTGATCAGCGGCGATTGCGTCACCACCCTTGCTTTTCGCGCCAGAATCGGTAATGGGCGCGCCTTCGCCGCAAACTTGCGTCTTGCTGCCGGCGGGCCTTGCTGTCCGCCGCCGCTTGGCCTAGTGCGGCCCGCAAATATTGATCGTTTTTTTAAGCAGGTGCCGAAATGGCTGTTCCGAAGAGAAAAGTATCCCCGCATCGCCGTGGCAATCGCCGTGCGCATGATGCGCTCAAGCCCGCAGCGTTCCACGAATGCTCGAACTGTGGCGAGCTGAAGCGCCCGCACAATCTGTGCGACGCTTGCGGCCACTATAACGGTCGCGAAGTCGTCTCGGTCGGCTTGTAAAAGACCGACCGGCCGGAGAGTAGGATGAGTCTGCCGCGTATCGCTATCGACGCGATGGGCGGCGACGAGGGCGTGCGCGTGATGATCGAAGGCGCGGCGCTGGCCCGTCGCCGTCACGATCGCTTCAAATTCCTGCTTGTCGGCGACGAGGCGCGGATCAAGGCCGCGCTCGACAATCATCCGAATATGCGCGGCGCGTCGGAGATTCTCCACGCGCCCGAAATCGTGTCCGGCGAGGAAAAGCCGACGCAGGCCCTGCGCCGTGCGCGCAAGACATCGATGGGCATGGCGATCGATGCGGTGAAAAAGGGGGAGGCCGGCGCCGCCGTCTCTTCCGGCAATACCGGCGCGCTGATGGCCATGGCCAAGCTGTCGCTGCGCACCATGCCGGGGATCGACCGGCCCGCGCTCGCCGCGCTGATGCCGACCTTGGGCGAGACCGATATGGTCATGCTCGACCTTGGTGCGAACACCGAATGCGATGCCCGCAACCTGGTGCAGTTCGCGGTGATGGGCGCTGCCTATTCGCGCATTGCCACCGGCCTTGCCGAACCGCGCGTCCGCCTGCTGAATATCGGCACCGAAGAGACCAAGGGCACCGGCGCGCTGCGCGATGCGTCCGAAATGCTGCGCGAGGCGCAGGAACAGCTCGCCTTCAGCTTCGGCGGCTTTACCGAAGCGGACAAGATCAATCGCGGCGAAACCGATGTGGTCGTCACCGACGGGTTTTCGGGCAATATCGCGCTGAAAGCCGTGGAAGGCGCGGCGCGTTTCGTGACCGACCTGCTGAAAGAGGCGTTCCAGTCCTCGCTCCGTTCCAAGATCGGCTTCCTCGTCTCGCGCCCCGCGACCGAATTGCTGAAGCATCATCTCGATCCCAATAACCATAATGGCGCGGTGTTCCTTGGCCTTAACGGCGTGGTGGTCAAAAGCCACGGCAGCGCCAATGCCAAGGGCGTCGCCAATGCGGTTGCGTTGACGGCGCGATTGCTGGAAGAAGATTTGATCGAGCGTATTACGGCCGACCTTGCGGAAAGCGGGCTGGCTGCCAACGGGCGGACGCGGCGCACCCCCAGCGCCGCGAAAACTCCCGCCGCAGGAGAGGCATGAACAATTCCACTGGTATGATCCGGCGTAGCTGCGTCGTGGGTTCGGGCTCGGCCCTGCCGAAACGGCGCGTCACGAACGAGGAACTGGCCAAGACCGTCGATACCAGCGACGAATGGATCAGGGAACGCACCGGCATCGCCGCCCGCCATATCGTGGGCGAGGGTGAAACCACCGCGACCCTTGCCGCCGAAGCCGCGCAAAGGGCGCTGAAGGCCGCGGGGCTGACGGCTGCCGATATCTCGCTGATCGTGCTGGCGACCGCCACGCCCGACCAGACCTTTCCCTCCACCGCCAGCAAGGTGCAGAAGCTGATCGGTGCGGGCAATGCCTATGCGTTCGATGTCGCGGCGGTGTGTTCGGGCTTTCTCTATGCCATCGCCACGGCCGACGCCCTGTTGAAAGTACCTGCCGGTGCCGCCCCGAACGGCGTGCATCGCGCGCTGGTGATCGGGTCGGAAACCTTCAGCCGCATCCTCGACTGGGAAGATCGCGGCACCTGCGTCCTGTTCGGCGACGGCGCGGGCGCGATGGTGCTGGAGGCGCGCGACTTCCCCGCCGACCAGGCCGACAGCGCGCCGGGCATCATCGCCAGCCGCCTGCACACCGATGGCGAGCATAACGAACTGCTCTATGTCGATGGCGGCCCGTCGACCACCGGCACCGTGGGCAAGCTGCGGATGAAGGGGCGCGAGGTGTTCCGCCACGCCGTCACCAATCTGGCCGATGTCCTGCGCGAAGTGATGGACGAGGCCGGCGTCACCGGCGACCGGCTGGACTGGGTGGTGCCGCATCAGGCCAATGCCCGCATTCTGGATGCCACGGCGAAGAAGCTGAACCTGCCGCCCGAGAAAGTCGTCAAGACGGTGCAGGACCATGCCAATACCTCTGCCGCCAGCGTGCCGCTGGCCTATGATGTCGCGGTCAGGGACGGACGAATCCAGCCCGGCCAGCTGGTCATGCTGGAAGCGATGGGCGGCGGATTCACATGGGGCGCCTGCCTGATCCGAAGCTGACAAAAATCAGCGCGCGGTTCGATTCGCACCCTCTGGCAGGCCGAATTGTACTAGGATTAGCCAGATTGATGCCCCAACTACCCGAAAAACCCGCCTAAACCGGCATTTTGGTCCCGTTTTCATTTGGAACGCTGCGGCTGGTGTGAAATAGTTACCAGCATCGCTCGGGTCGCCTGCAACCGAGGGGAACAGGGGAATGTTGGATATGCGATCAGTCGGAACGCTGACCCGTGCCGATCTTGCCGATGTCATTCATCGTAAGGTGGGCCTCAGCCGCGCCGAATCACTGGACATGGTGGAAAGCATTCTGGGTCATATGTGTGACGCCATGTCGGATGGCGAGAATGTGAAGATTTCCGGATTCGGCACGTTTCTGCTGCGCGACAAGGGCGAACGGATCGGCCGCAACCCCAAGACGGGGATCGAGGTGCCGATCACGCCGCGCCGCGTGATGACTTTCCGTGCCAGCAAGATGCTGAAGGACAAGGTGAGCGGGCTTTAGGGCCAGCGGGCTTTGAACGGAGAATGACGTGAGCGGAGCGGGCGACCTCTTCGACGACAACAAGGACAATGCCGCCTTCCGCACGATCGGAGAGGTGGCGAATGCGCTGGGCATCAAGCCCCATGTGCTGCGCTATTGGGAAGAACAGTTCCCGATGCTGAAGCCGGTGAAACGCAGCGGCCAGCGCCGCTACTACCGGCCCGAGGATGTGGCCCTGCTGCAAACCATCGACCGCCTGCTGAACCGCGAAGGGTTCACGATCAAGGGCGCGGTGCGTGCACTAAGAAGCGGTCAGGCGGGAGAGGATGCCACACCGGTTGGTGCTGCCGCGGTTGAGGCCAAAACCGGCAATGCGCCGAATGCCGAACTGGCAGCGAAACTGCGCGCCATTCGCGGCAGACTGGCGGAGGCGCTGGTTTAGGGCGGGGCGGAGTTGCTGCGGGTTGGCGTGGATGGCAGCTAACTTTGAATTCGATACGAGAGCGGCCTTTTTGGAACCGACCGTTTGCGGATAATCTTCATTGGTCCTAGTCTTGGCGCAATAGAAATGGCTCGTGGGAGTGTGATGGTGATCAGGAAGCTGACTTCCCAAGCGCTGGATGGCTTCTTTGCAGCTTTCACGGGCTATGTTCTATGGAATTGGGTGCGGGCTCCTCAAAGCTTAGATGTGCAAGAGGCGATTTATGTCGCCTTGGCGGTATCTGTTGGCGTCGTTCTGGGAAGTTTGTGGCGAACAAAGACAAGCGCATCGTCTGACACGGAGTTCGCTGACCGCGCCAATTAGATCACGCTTCGCGAGCGAAGGCTTTAGTGCGCTTCCCACCCCGTTCCAGTTATTAGCGCGTAGAAACCGAGCACCGGAAAACAACCCCGGCCACGGCAAAGCCGCGGCTGTCACGTCGAACGACACGCTGCGGGACTATAGTCCCTCGCGGTCGCCGGCCGGGTTGCCGCCTCTGGCGACACAGGCCTCCGCTTGCTTCGCAATGCTCGGCCAGAAATCGCGGGCGGCTGCCTTTACCTTGCAAATTCCGGCCCCAGCGCGGGGTCCAGATCGCGGGGGCGGATCATGCTGATCAGACGCCCTTTCGCACTGCGCAATTCGCTCCAGTCCGCGATGTCGAGTTCGATGAGCGCGAAGGCGCCGGTCGGGAATTTCTCTTCGACGATGGCGCGCAATTCGTCCGACGGGTCGGCGGGCACCAGTTGCAGCACCAGCTCTTCCAGCCCCGGATTATGCGCGACCAGCAGCAGGTTGTCGGCCCCCGCGCCATGTTCGACCGCGCCGTCGATCAGCTGTTCGGGATCGGCCAGATAGAGCTGCTTGTCATTCACGCGGTCCACCGGCGCATGGCGGCCCATGGCATCCAGCGCGATGTCGATGGTTTCCTGCGCCCGCGCCGCGGCAGAGGCGATCACGCGGTCGAACGGCGGCTGCACCTTGGCCAATGCGCGGCCCATGGTTTCGGCTGCGCGGCGCCCCTTGGGATTGAGCCCGCGGTCGTAATCGCGGCCCGATGGCTGATGCGCCTCCGACTTGGCGTGGCGCAGCAGGCCCAGACGTTTTGTGCCCCGTGTCACAGGCGCGTCACCGCCATCTGAGAGCGCAGCATCGCTCAACCTTTCCGCTCCTCTTCGTTTTCCGCCGGTTGCGCAGAGGAAACAGATTTCTGCAACCTTTGTAAAGCGTCATCGAGCGTCAGGCGGTGAACCGGTGTCCCTTGGGGAAAGGCCGACAGCAGGCGCGACGGGAAGGCGGGCGACAGCACGACAAAGCGGCCCCTGTCCTCCTTGCTGCGGATCAGCCGGCCGAACGCCTGCGCGATCCGCGCGCGTACGATGGCGTCGTCATAGGCCTGCCGGTTGGCATCGAATTGCTGCATATGCGCGGCGCGGCGGGCGCGGTGCAGGATCGACGGCTTGGCCCACGGAACCTGCTCCATCACCACCAGCCGCAGCGAATCGCCCGGCACGTCCACCCCGTCGCGCAATGCATCGGTGCCCAGCAGGGACGCGCGCGGATCGTCGCGGAAGATATCGACCAAAGTGCCCGTGTCGATCGGGTCGACATGCTGCGCGTACAGCGGCAGCCCGCCGCGCGCCAGCCGGTCGGCAATGCGCGCATGCACCGCGCGCAGCCGCCGGATCGCGGTGAACAGGCCCAGCACGCCGCCGCCCGATGCCTCGATCAGCCTTCCATAGGCAGCCGCCAGCGCGCCGATATCGCCGCGCGGCACATCGGTCACGATCAGCACTTCGGCCTGCGATGCGTAATCGAACGGGCTCGCTGCCTCGGCCAGCTTTGGGGAAAGGCCCAGATGCCCCGCGCCCGACCGCGCCACGGCCCGCGCCCAGTCGGGATCGCGGCCCCCTTCACCGTCCGACGGGGCAGAGCGGTCGCATAATGTCGCGCTGGTCTGCATCACCCCGTGCGCGGGTTCCAGAACGGTCGCGGCAAAGGGCTTCATCGGGTCCAGCCAGTGGCGGTGCAGGCCGATATCGAACTCGCGCGCCTCGGCCCGGTCCACCGCCAGCCAGTCGACGAAATCGAGATCGGCGGGGCCGCCCATGCGCGCCAGCAACGCTTCCCACGCGGCCAGCGTATCGGTCCGCCACGACAGCGCATGGCGCGCGCCCTCGATCCGCTGGCGGGTCTGCCCGTCCATCCAGTCGGGCGCATCCTCTCCGCTGGCGATCAGCGCATCCAGCCGTGCCGTCAGCCTCAGCAGCGGCTGGCGCAGGCGGGCCAGCGCCTCGCGCGCGTCGGCGGCGGCTTCCAGAAACGGGCCGTCCAGATCGGCGGCCTCGGTCTCGATCCCGTAACCTGCCTCTCCGCTGCCGCTTTCGTCGCGCGAATGGGTCAGGCGGCGGACATGGGCCAGCAGGGTTTCGACCGCGCCCAGCGGCTCCCCTTCGGCAATGCGGGCCAGCCAGCCGTCGGCGGGCAGCATCATGGCGGCATCGCGCGCATCGGAAATCGCCTTGCCCGCCATATCGTCATAGCTGGCGACATCGGCCAGCCGCGCCGAAAGGCCGCGCCGCCGCCCGCTGCGCGCCTGACCCGCTTTCGTTTCGGGCCCCAGCACCCAGCGGCGCATCTCGATCGCCTCGCTTCCCGACAATTGCGCGGCAAAGGTCGAATCGGCGGCATCGAACAGATGATGCCCCTCGTCGAATACGATGCGGGCAGGGCGGGCGTTCGGCCCTTCCTCGCGATGTTGGGCGCGGGCGGCGTGAACCATGACCAGCGCGTGATTGGCGATGACCAGATCGGCATGGGCGGAATCGCGCGCGGCACGTTCGATGAAGCAGCGCTTGAAATGCGGGCATCCGGCATAGACGCATTCGCCGCGCCGGTCGGTCAGCGCGGCAAGGCCCCGTTTGCGGAACAGCGTGGGCAGCCAGCCGGGCAGATCCCCGCCGACCATGTCGCCATCCTCGGTAAAGGCGGCCCAGCGCGCCACCAGCTGCGCGAAAATCGCGGGCCTGCCGGTAAAGCCGCCGCCTTGCAGCGCGTCTTCCAGATTGAGGAGGCACAGATAATTGTCGCGACCCTTGCGCACCACGACGGCAGGGGTTTCGCGCGCAGCCTCGTCAGCCGGCCACGCGCGGCGGCTCTCGCGCCGCAACTGCCGTTGCAGCGCCTTGGTAAAGGTCGATACCCAGACCGTCCCGCCCGATTGCTGCGACCATAGCGAGGCGGGCGCGAGATAGCCCAGCGTCTTGCCGACACCGGTGCCTGCCTCTGCCAGCAGCATATTGGGCTGGCCCCTTTCGCGGCGCGGTTCGAACACATGGGCGGCGGCACGGGCGTAATCGCGCTGCCCCTCGCGCCGTTCGGACCCGTGACCCGTCAGATCGTCGAGCCGTTCCGACACCGCTTCGGGATCGAGCAGCGTATGCGCGGGCTGGGGGCGGGGCGGGCGTTCTTCCCATTCCGGAAGCTTGGAAAAGACCCAGCGTTCGGCCCGTTCGGGGCGTCTGACATGCGGCAACAGCAATTGCGCCCATGGCCAGCGATGCCGGACCAGCGATTGCAGCACGCTCCACGCGCCTTCGCGTTCGGCCCATCCGTCGCTCTCGCAATGCGCGAACAGCGCAGCGGCGGCGCGGGCCAGCAACAGCGGGACATCGGCCTCCCGCTCCGCTTCCGGCAGGTTCAGCGCATGGGCAAGACCGCGCGGCGTGGGCACCATGAAGCGCGCGGGATGGACGAAGGCGAACAGTTCCAGCAGGTCCAGCCCCGACAGTTCTGGATAGCCAAGGCGGCTGGCCACCAGCGGCGCGTTCAGCATCAGCAGCGGGGTTTCCGCCGCGGCCATGATCGCCTCTCCGCGCGAAAAGCTGCGCGTGTCCCCGCCGGTCATCAGCCAGCAGCCCGAATGGCTGGCATGCAGCGCGGGCAGGTTCAGGGCAGGAACAGGAGACATGCTTTCGGGCATCGACCCGAAGATAGGAATTGCGGCACGGAAAGGGAACGGCGCGAAGGGCGCTATTCCCCGTTCAGATCGGGGTGCGGCGAATGGCCTTAAGCAGCGCGCGCGTCCAGCGGTGCATCCTCCACGCGGCAGCAATCGCAGCCATCGGCGCTCAGCGTGACCAGCGCGGTCAGCTGCGCGTCGATATGCTCGCCATGTTTGGGCTCCAGCGTGCGGCGGACCAGCCGCGACACGACCGAGGGAGCGTCCTTGCCATCACCGTCGCGCTTGTGGACGAAGCCCGACACATGCATCCACTGGTGCATCAGATGGGCGGCGTAATTCACGCGGTCATCCGCCGCCATGCAGCGCGCCAGAAACCAGCGTGCGCTGAAAATCGGCAGCGTGCCGATGCGCGTCGCGCCGATCACCCCCTTGCCGTCGGCATCGTCGGGCAGATCGGCGATCTCTACCGACAGGTTCAGCGCGTGATCGCCGCAATGGCCGGATTCGCGGCCATGCACGATGCGGTCCCATACGCCTTCGCCGTCCAGTTCGCGGATATTGCCGTGGCGGCCCTGCCAGCTGGCGCTGGAATAATCGGCCTGACGGACCGACCCGCCGAAACCGGGGGCCTGAACCGCTTCGCGCAGCAGCGCGACGGACTGGCGGATGAAGGCAAGCTCGGCGTCGGTCGCGCCGGCGGTGTCGTGCAGGATTACCGATACGGTCATAATGGCTCCAACGCAGGCCATGAAAAAAGTTTCCGACAAAGCGCACGGGACGCATCTGTCAGCTTCATGACCCTAATATGATGGAGCGAATATCGGCTTAACGGCGAATTCGGGAAATGTTCATAATCGCTTTGTTCGGTATTCGGACACCTATCGCGCCGCCGCGTTTCAGCACCAATTGCCCTTGTAACCTTGCCAGCGTTCGGCCAGCCCCTCGTCAACCAGAATATCGCCAAGGCTTTGCCCGCCGCGCGTTACCCGCCGCAGCAGGCGGCCATAGCGGTCGGCTTCCTCATCGCCCTTTTCCAGAGAGAACGGCCCGTCGTTCATCAATTCGGTCAGCCGCGCGGTCGCCTGCAGGCCAAGCCGGTATTCGCGGTCGCACTGGGGCGATGATGTTTCGGGCGTATTGATGTCGAGGATGCGGATCTTGTCGCCTCCAAACCAGATCGTATCGCCATCGACCACGCAATTGATGCGCTGCGGCCCGTCGCAGCTGGTGAAATGGGCGCGCAGCACATCGTCGGGCGCGGCCACCGGCGCGGCCGGCGTCCGTTCGCCGCCATCGCCAAAGGGCAGGCCATAGCGCAGCGTGACGCCGAACCCGATCAGGAAGACGGCGAGGACGAGGATGATGAAACTGGTGGTGCGCATATCGGAATGGGAACTGCCTGTTGGGTTCAGGGGCCTGCGACGACGATACCGCCTTCGCAGCGGTTTGCCCCCATATGTCTTTTTATGGACCGGCTTTCCCGGCATGGCCCTTGAAGCCGCTTTGGTCACTGGCTTTGATTTGGAAGGGGCTGCGGGCTCCTGAAAGGGAATCACATTCCCCCGCCTGTCACGCAGCGGCACGGCGCGAAAGGGTTTGCGAAAACTCATGAACAGGCACGTTACGCCGCGAGTATCAACACGCGGTTACCCGCCGCCCTTTCGCGCAATTCGGCCAGCGACCAGCGCCGTTTCGCGGCCTCTTCCGCGCAATGCGGGCCGACGGGGCGCAGCGATCCCAGCCAGGAATGCGCCAGCCAGCCCAGCTTTTCCGCTTTGGTCGTATGGGCGCGGTGGTCCCATGCATGGGTGCCCGCCGCCTCGACCTTGCGGGCGATGCCGCCATAGATGCCGGTTGCGGCCAGCACGGCCCAGCGATGGCGAAACCGCAAACGCGCCGCGCCGATGCGGGCCGAAGCCTCGTGCGCGCGGGCAATCTCGCACGCGCGGTGGACCAGCTCGACCAGCTGGGCGCGATACATCGGCTTCATATGCTGGCCGGGCGGGATATCGACATCGACCAGCCATTCGACCGGCAGGTAACAGCGCCCCGCCGCGTCATCCTCCCACACGTCGCGCACGATATTGGCCAGCTGGAACGCAAGCCCCAGATCGCAGGCCCGCTCCAGCGTATCCTCGTCTTGCGGGGAAACGCCCATGACCAGCGCCATCATCACGCCGACCGCGCCCGCGACGTGATAGCAATATTCCATCATGTCGCCCTCGCTGCGCGGGCGCCAGTCCGCCGCGTCGAGCACGAAGCCCGCGATCACATCGTCGCAATGCGCCTGCGTGATGCCGCATTCGCGCGCCACCAGACCCAGCCCGTCGAACGCGGGATCGCCCGTCGCCTCTCCGGCCAGCGCCTGCGCGGTGCGGGTGCGGAGCAGCGCGACCCGCTCCTTCGCACCTTCCTGTTCGCCCAGAGCGCCGCCCATATCCTGCGCGTCGGCCAGATCGTCGCAGGCGCGACACCATGCATAAAGCAGCCACACCTTCTCGCGCGTTTCGCGGTCGAACAGGCGGCTGGCGGCGGAAAAGCTTTTCGAACCTTTGCCGATCGCGCGCTGCGCATGGGCGACCAGTTCGGGGCGGGACAGCATCTCGGCCATGCGGCTCAGCGCCTTGCCAGATCGGACAGCATCAGCCGCGCCGTTGCCCGCGCGCTGCCGACCACGCCCGGAATCCCCGCGCCCGGATGCGTGCCCGCGCCGGTGAAATAGAGATTGGTAATCTCGTCATCGCGGTTGTGGGTGCGGAAAAAAGCGCTTTGCGTCAGGATCGGTTCAAGGCTGAACGCGCTGCCCAGATGGGCGTTGAGGTCATGGGTGAAATCGAACGGCGTATAATGGAACTTCGTCACGATCCGGTCGTGCAGATCGGGCATCAGCCTTTTCGCGACCTCGTCCAATACGCGCTTTTCAAGGGCGGGGCCTGCCGTGTTCCAGTCCACCGGCAGCTTGCCGCGATGGGCGACGGGGACCAGCGCATAGAAGGTCGAATGCCCCTCGGGCGCCATGCCGCTGTCGGTGGCGCTGGGATGGTGGAGATAGACCGAGAAATCGCGCGGCAGCACGCCATGGTCGTAAATATCTTCCAGCAGCCCCTTATACCGCGGGCCGA
Source organism: Croceicoccus sp. Ery5 (assembly GCF_020985325.1). NCBI lineage: Bacteria > Pseudomonadati > Pseudomonadota > Alphaproteobacteria > Sphingomonadales > Erythrobacteraceae > Croceicoccus > Croceicoccus sp. Ery5. The sequence goes on along the minus strand of NZ_CP087587.1, from coordinate 2,990,780 downwards.
ACAGGATCATGTGGTGCGGAATATCGGGAAAGGTCCCCTTCACGCCGAAATGCACCACGAACAGGCTGGGCGAAAACCGCTTTTTCGCCAGCTTCGCCGCGACCTGCGGGCCGCGCCGGTTGCCGGTCAGCAAATCGCGGTAGGAATGCATCACATCGGCATTGCTGGCCACCGCGTCGAAATTTTCGCGCCACCCGCTGGCGCAGGTGATGCCCGTCGCGCGATTGCCCGCCGTTTCGATCGCGGTCACCGGATCGCCCAGCCGCACCGTGCCGCCCAGCCGCTCGAAATGCCTGACCATGCCCGCGATCAGCCGGTTGGTGCCCCCCTTGGCCCACCACACGCCGCCATCCTTTTCCAGCTTGTGGATCAGCGCATAGATCGAACTGGTCGCCATCGGATTGCCGCCCACCAGCAACGTATGAAAGCTTAACGCCTCGCGCAGTTTTTCGTCCGACACAAAGCTGGAAACGATGGAATAGACCGACCGCCACGCCTGATATTTCATCAGCGCGGGCGCGGCCTTCAGCATGGATTTGAAATCGAGGAAGGGCACATGGCCCAGCTTCACATAGCCTTCGCGCCAGACGCCTTCGGAATATTGGAGGAATTCCTCGTACCCCGCCAGATCGTCGGGATTGAGCTTCGCGATTTCGCGCGCCAGTTTCGCATTGTCGTTCGAATAATCGAAATTGGTCCCGTCGTCCCAGTTCAGGCGGTAGAACGGCATCACGGGGACCAGCTCGACATCCTCGTCCATCTCGTGATCGGTCAGCCGCCACAGCGCGCGAAGGCAATCGGGATCGGTGATGACGGTGGGGCCCGCGTCGAAGGTGAAACCTTCACGCTCCCAGAAATAGGCGCGCCCGCCGGGCTTGTCGCGCCCTTCGATCAGCGTGGTGGCAATGCCCGATGCCTGCAAACGTATGGCAAGGGCAAGCCCGCCGAAACCGGCGCCGATCACGGCGGCGCGCTTGGGTTTCGGCTTTGTTTCGGAATTCATCGATCCACCTTAAGCGAAGAGGGGGCGCCAATACCGGCCAGCACCAGCGCGGCTTTCGTTAAAGGAACAGGCGGCTTGCCCGCAAGCACCCGCGCCATATCGGCGGTCGTGCTGCCCCCTGCATAGAAACGTTCGATCAACCCTTCGTTCAGGCGATAGAACCGCTGCAATACGCGGTAACGCCGGTCGGGTTCCGCCGCGCCGAACAACATGGCCGCCAGCATGCGGTAAAACCGCCCGCGCTGCCAGTGCGCCTTGGCATATTGGTGCGACGCGCCCGCGATGGCGGGGCCGTCCAGATGCGGCAGGGCGGCAATATGATGCGCAAACCGCACCGCATCGGGCAGGGAATAGCTGGTCAGCGGCTGGAACAGGCCCGCGCGCACGCCTGCCAGCGCCACGCCGCGCGGCACGCCGCGCCACAGCGCCGCGAAATCGCCGCCCGTCACCACCGGCAGCACGCCCGTCTCTTCGCGCGAAATGCGCGCGATGCGCCAGCCCTGCGCACCGGCATGGTCGGCAATGCGCTGCGCAAGCGTGTCGCGGTCCAGCGCGGGCGCATCGGCGTAATAGGTATCCTCGACGAACAGCGACTTTTCCGCGAACGGCAGCACATAGACGAAGCGGTACCCGTCATGCTGCGGCACGCTGGCATCCATCACGACCGGACGGGTCAGCCCGTGCGGCGCTTCCAGTTCCAGCATCTGTCCCGCGAATTTCTGCCACCCGCCCTTCAGCGCGCGCAATTGCGCAGGCCCGATCCCGCGCGCGTCGATCACCGCGCGGGCCGCGATCCGCTCACCGCTGTCCAGCACCACGCCATGCCCGTCCAGCGCGGTCACCTTTGTGCCCGTCATCACCGCATCGGCAGGCAGCGCATCGGCCACCGCCCGCGCCAGATTGTCCGACGTCACCGACCGATAGGCGGTCGGCAGGCTGCGGCGATATTCGGGGAACGCCACATCATAGCCGCCGTCCCAGCGCGCCGCGACCAGCGGTTCGACCAGATCGCGGCTGGCAGGGGCGATATCGCTGGCGAAGAACGACCACAGATGATGCCCGCCGATGGCCGGCCCGCCCTCTATCAGTGCGACCGACACATTGGGCCGCCTTGCCCGCAGGGCCAGCGCGATCAGCGCGCCCGAAAGCCCGCCGCCCGCAATGGCAATATCGAATATCCGTGCACCCATCGCCCCGTGCTTAGAGGCAGAACGGGCCGCCAGCCATAGCGACGTGGCCGATACGGGCGAAATGCCATCGCCCGTCCGTACAGCGCCGCGCGCGCCCCCCTTTACGACCATGCGATCCGCGCCTAGTATCGCGGCTCACCCCGGGGAGCCTGCTTTGGCTGAGAGGTGGGCGTAGCGGCCTGCGACCCGTTGAACCTGAACCCGTTAGCACGGGCGGAGGGAAGGGCAGTCAGGCGGGCCGTTCAAGAACCGCACTCTCCTTCCATCCTTTGAAGAACAAGGGCCATGTGCCCGATGGAAGTGGAAGAAAGGCTCCCCAATGGCGGACATCAACAGCAAGCTTGAGATTGGCGTCACCACCGGCCCCATCCGCGGATCGCGCAAGGTGCATGTCGCCGCGAAATCGGGCAGCGGCGTGCGCGTCGCGATGCGGGAGATCGCGCTGGAGGGGGACGAGCCTTCGGTCCGCGTTTACGACACCAGCGGCCCCTATACCGACAGCAATGCGGTGATCGACATTCAGGCGGGCCTGCCCCAGCTGCGCCGCGACTGGATCATGGCGCGCGGCGATGTCGAGGAATATGACGCCCGCATGGTCAAGCCGGAAGACAACGGCCAGCTTGGCCCCGACCGCAGCGGCGGCGTCCCCGCATTCCCCAATGTCGTGAAACGCCCCCTGCGCGCGAAACCCGGCATGAACGTCAGCCAGATGCACTATGCCAGGCGCGGCATCATCACCCCCGAAATGGAATATGTGGCCGAGCGCGAAAACCTTGGCCGCGACTTCATCCGCCGCGAGATCGAAGGCAATTCGTGGGGCGCGTCGATCCCCGAATATGTCACCCCCGAATTCGTGCGCGACGAGGTCGCCCGCGGCCGCGCCATCATCCCGTCGAACATCAACCACCCCGAAACCGAACCGATGGCCATCGGGCGCAACTTCCTCGTCAAGATCAACGCCAATATCGGCAACTCCGCCGTGGCGTCGGACGTGGCGAGCGAAGTCGACAAGATGGTCTGGTCGATCCGCTGGGGCGCGGACACGGTGATGGACCTGTCCACGGGCCGCAATATCCACGACACGCGCGAATGGATCATCCGCAACTCGCCCGTGCCGATCGGCACCGTGCCCATCTATCAGGCGCTGGAAAAGGTCGGCGGCATTGCCGAGGAGCTGACGTGGGAAGTCTTCCGCGACACGCTGATCGAACAGGCCGAGCAGGGCGTCGACTATTTCACCATCCACGCGGGCGTGCGCCTGCCCTATGTGCCGCTCGCCGCCAAACGCGTCACCGGCATCGTGTCGCGCGGCGGTTCGATCATGGCGAAATGGTGCCTTGCGCACCACAAGGAGAGCTTCCTTTACGAGAATTTCGACGAGATCACCGAGATCTGCAAAGCCTATGACATCGCCTATTCGCTGGGCGACGGCCTGCGCCCCGGTTCCATCGCCGACGCCAATGACGAGGCGCAGTTCGCCGAACTCTACACGCTGGGCGAGCTGACCAAGCGCGCGTGGGAGCAGGACGTTCAGGTCATGATCGAGGGCCCCGGCCACGTGCCGATGCACAAGATCAAGGAGAACATGGACAAGCAGCTCGAAGCCTGCGGCGAAGCGCCTTTCTACACGCTCGGGCCCCTCGTCACCGATATCGCGCCGGGTTACGACCACATCACCAGCGGCATCGGCGCGGCGCAGATCGGCTGGTACGGCACGGCGATGCTTTGCTATGTCACGCCCAAGGAACACCTTGGCCTGCCCGACCGCGACGATGTGAAGGTCGGCGTGGTCACCTACAAGCTGGCCGCCCACGCGGCGGACCTTGCCAAGGGCCATCCGGCGGCACAGGTGCGCGACGATGCGCTGTCAAAAGCACGCTTCGAATTCCGCTGGCGCGACCAGTTCAACCTCTCGCTCGATCCCGACACGGCAGAGCAATACCACGACCAGACGCTCCCCGCCGAAGGCGCGAAGACCGCGCATTTCTGCTCGATGTGCGGGCCGAAGTTCTGCTCGATGAAGATCAGCCAGGAAGTGCGCGAGTTTGCCGCCAAGCAGAACCAGCCCAGCGACCAGTTCCTCGCCGCCGATGCGTCTGTCGAAGACGCGGAGAAGGGGATGGAAGAGATGAGCCGCGTGTTCAAGGAAACCGGCTCGGAGCTTTATATGGGGCAGGGTGATCGGGAGCGGGATTGAGAATTTGCGGACTATGCGATTCCACGGTATCAGGATTGAAATCGCATTTGTTCCCACTATGTTCTTATCGAAAGGGGATTTGCGTGGGATATTCCGCTAAAGCGGTGGCTAATGCATTTCTCGACATCGCTAAAGCGAATGAGAAAGGGCTAACGCCACTTAAGCTACAAAAACTGGTCTATATTGCGCATGGCTGGAACCTTGCAATTAATGGGCAACCGTTAGTTGATGATGAGTTTGCCGAGGCATGGCAATATGGACCCGTGTTCCCGTCGATTTATCACGAATTCAAAGAGTTTGGTAAGTCCAACGTCACGACCAAGGCGTTGGACTTTGAAATGGGTGATGATCTTGAATTCGATGTTTTTCAGCCAGAAGTGCCATCTTCTGACGAGGAAACGTGGAGCCTTTTGCAGCGGGTATGGGAAATATATGGAAAATACAGTGGGTTGACACTATCTGATGTTACTCATCGTCCAGATACGCCTTGGTCCAAGGTTTGGAACGAGAGTGGTGGGCGGAAAAATGCCGATATCTCTAACGAGGTTATTAAATCCCATTACGACCAGCTTGCGAAAACTAGAACAAGTGGTTCTGCCTCGTGAGCGAGGGTAGCGATAAGCTCGATGCGATTGGGTCGGATCTACCCGTTGCAAATAAACCTACCGCGAAAGCGTTTCTTGAAGAAAGCGCTTTTGCTTTAGAACGCGATCGTGAAAATAACCGGCATCGTTTGCAGCAGGATACCATGCGGCTTGGTGCGATTGGGAAATGGTTTGGATCAAGAGATAACGCGATAATATATATCGTCGCTATTCTCGTGACCCTTAGTGTCGTGGTTGTAGCAGTTCTCTCGATTATCGATCCTCAAATCCGCCCTTCGGCATTTGAGTTTTTCAAGATAGTCAGTATGGCACTGGTTGGCTTCTTCGCAGGAAGGAGTTTACCTAGCGCAGAGGACTAATGTTCATGCCGAGTCACAATCATGCAATTCTTACCGCTGAAATTATTGCACTGAGTGAGGCAGATAATTGGTCCGTTGCGCGGCAAGAATGGCATTTGCAATCTATATATTTTGAAGAAGAGCCTTCGACTTGTCTCTGTTCACACTTTCCCATAATTGAGGTTTGTGTGCTCGTAAACGCCAAGAATGGAAACACTGCAGAAGTCGGAAACGTCTGCGTTAACAAATTTCTAGGTATTCCATCTAAAATTATTTTCGACGGACTTAAGCGCGTCGCGAATGACCAAGACAAGGCTCTCAACATACCAGCGGTCGATTATATCCGAAAAAAAGGATGGATTAATGACTGGGAGTATGGGTTTTTGAACGACACTTCTCGCAAGAGGACTTTGTCTCCAAAACAAGCTGCGAAGCGGCATCAAATTAATCAGCGTATACTTAAAAACGTGAAGCGATCAAAAAAGAACATTTGAACGCCCGTTTTGAAGCGTCGCGAGATAAGCTAGCCAGAGTGTTAGTACCAAGATAAACCACTCATTTTATTTTCCTACACCCCGCCCCCCATGCTCATCCTCACGGATGACCAAACCCGCAAAAACCCCGCCCGAACCCGATTACATCCCCGTCGCGCGCCGTGGGCCGCATTGGGACCCGCAGAAGATGGCCGATTTCTTGCGCATGCTTGCCGCCACCCATTCCGTGTCGGAAGCGGCGCGGTCGGTGGGGATGAGCAGGCAGAGCGCCTATCGCCTGCGCTCCCGATTAAAGGGCACGCCGTTCGATATCGCGTGGGAAACCGCCTTTCGGCAGGGCTTTGACAATCTGGCCCATGCCGCGCTCGAACGCGCGATGAACGGGGTAGAGGTGCCGCATTACCATAAGGGCGAGCTGATCGGCACCTCGCGCCGCTATGACGAGCGGTTGACCGTGGCGCTGCTCAATATGCGCAACCGTTATGGCGCGCCCGCGCTGGGGCGCTATGGGCCGATGGCCGAATATATGTCCGAACGCTGGGATACGTTGCTGGAACGGGTGGAATATGGCCCGCTCGATTGGGACCAGCCCGAATTCCCGCCCGACCCCGCGCAAGAGGTTCAGAACCTGATCGCCCGCTTCACGGTGGAGGAGCCTGCGCCGCGCGGCAACCGGCGGCGCCCCTGATGTCACCTGTGCCGCCCTGCCGGAAACGACGGGAAACCGGCGCTTTGCGCGGGGGCGGGGCGGGTGACAGCCTGTCACCTTTGTCACCCGTGGCCCCGCAAATGGCGCGCGGCTTCCCGCCGTTCCGGGCCTATCCCTCGAACTGCGTTTCCAGCGTGATTTCGCAGTTCAGAACCTTGGAAATCGGGCATCCCGCCTTGGCTTCGGCGGCCAATGCCTCAAAATCCGGTTGCGCCATGCCGGGGATATGCGCCTTCATGGTCAGCGCGCTTTTCGTCACGGCAAATCCGTCGCCGTCCTTGTCCAGCGTCACTTCGCAGCTGGTGTCCAGCGTGCCTTCGGTATGGCCCGCCCGCGCAAGGGCAAAGCTGGTGGCCATGGTAAAGCAGCTGGCATGGGCGGCGGCGATCATTTCCTCGGGGTTGGTGCCGGGGCCGGATTCGAAACGGCTTTTAAAGCCATAGGGCGCGTCGACCGCTCCCGATCTGGTGGCGACATGGCCCACGCCATCCTTGCCAAAGCCTTCATAGCGGGCGGTTGCGCTGTTCACGGTCATTGCTCGGGTCCTTTCGGCATATGCGTCCCTGCGGCCAAAGCGATTCAGGCCGCGATGCGTTCCTGCTTGCGCGGCGCGGGGCGGCGCGGGATAATCCGGTGGTCGCTCCGGTCCCCGTCACCGCCGCGCCATCGCATCGCTCTGTGCAGAGGAATTGCGCCAGATGTCGAAAAATCCCTTGGTAATGAACCCGTTCGCCGCTGCCTCCTTTGCCTTCGAATGCTGGCGCCTGTGGTACGAATCGTCGCAGGTGATCGCCATGCGCTCGCTGCGGATGATGCAGGGCGGCGCACTGGCCCAGCGCGAGGCGGTGCGCATGGTATCGGAAAAATGGGAAACGGCGGCGCTGCTGACGATGCGGGCCTCTACCGGCCACGCGGGCCGCACGCCCGAAGCGTTCATGCGCCACGCGGTGCGCAATTACCGCACCCGCGTATCGCACAACCGGCGGCGCCTGATGCGGTAGGGGCTCTGGCGGCAGGCGGGGGGGCGTCAGGAAGGATGGTGATGGCCGTGGCGGTGGGTCAGAATATCCAGCACCCGCAATTCGCCCTTCCAGGCGCGTTCGTGGAAAAAGAACACGACCGCATTCACGCAAGGCTCGACCAGCGCGATCCCGCCCGCCAGCGCAAAGCTGCCGGTGAAGGCAAAGGCAACGGCGAACCCGACCATAAGGTGAAGGCCTAGGAAGCTGACGGTTTTGACAAGATCGCGGGGCATTGCGGTGTCCTTGATGGGGTAGTGCCCTACTTATTGCGAGCAAATCGCAATTACCAACGCGGAAAGCTGCAGAGTGTGATCGCTTCGGGCGATGAAAGCGGCGGAAATCGGCAGAAAAACCGCTGATGGACGGGGCGGCAGGGGGGCGGAACGGGGCGCGCAACTCGCCGCTTGGTCCGTTCGGCTGGCCGATTTCACCCGATTGAGACGGAACGGTGCCGAGAATGTGGCCGTTTTATGATCATGATGACGAAACGACCGATAAACGACTGTGTACAGGCCCGCCCTGCCGCCACGGCGATTGCCGCCGTGCTGGTATTGTCCTCCACCATGCCGCTTGCCGCACAGGAAGTGTTGGCCGGTCCGCCGCTGGCCATGCCCGCGCAAACAACCGCGCCGCAGGACCCGATGCCGATGCAAACGCAAACTGCGCCCGAGGCGACAGTGGCTCCTGCGCCGCAGACGACAAATGTGTCGCGGCCGATGGTTCAGCAGGTTCCGGATAAGATTGTCGTCCCCGACATCGACCTGCCCGCGGTAGAAGCCGAAGCCGAAGCTGAAGCCAGCGATGCGCCCGCCGCCTCAAGCGCCGCGCCGGTTCGGAACTCGGCGAGCGCGACGATAGTATCGGCAGCCGAACCTGCCGAACCCGTCGCATTGCCCGCCGCTATGGAACCCGCAATCGCCCCTGGTCTGAGCGATCCCGCCGCTCCCACCCCCGTCGAGCAGACACGTGTAACGCAGGAAACGACGACGACGAATGCAGACTGGATGTTCATGGCCGGTGCCGGTGCCGCCGGTCTGCTGCTGGTCGTTCTGCTGCTTGGCGTGGCTGCGCGTCGCAGGCGCGGTAATCGGGCGATGCGCCAGCAGGCCGCCGCAGGGCGACGGGAAGCCGCTGTGCGGATCGATCCGGTCGAACCTTCGACCGCCGAGCCGAAGCCGCTTCATCACAACCTCGATGGAAACGGCAATGTCACCACGCGCAGCGCTGCAACGCGCCAGCCGGTCTCTGTGGCCCCTTCGGCGGCAACCACCCGTTCGGTCAGCTTTGGCGCCGGTCCGGAGCACATAGTCACGCCGCATTTGCCGCGCGATCCGGTGGTGGACCGTTCGGTGCCCGTTTCGGCCAGTGCGGCGCAGGCTGAAACGGCAGAAGGCCGCCACGAGTTGATCGATCGCATGGTCGCGGCAGAGCCGGACCGGGCGATCCCGTTCCATTCGTTGAAGGCCCGCCGCCGCCGTGCGCGACTCATCGTGCAGACGCTGGTGCAGCGCATGAAGGACAATCCGAATCTCGATTTCGGGCGGTTTTATCGTAATTTTGGCAGCCGCTACGGTGAACAAACCGCCGCCTTTGCCTGATTTGCCAGCGCCGCAACGCCGATTTGCAGTTAATTTTCCCCTCTGTTGGGGATTACGACCGGCGGCCCCCTTTCCGGGGCCGCCGCTTCGTGCTTGGCCTAGGGGCTCGGAACGCAGGCGGACCGGGGGTCGTTATCCGGACAGGAACCGCCGCGAAAGGAATTCGATGCTTGAACATGTCCCCGAATGGCTGGGTGCCGCCCTGCACAATGTCCGCGCCGGACATAGCAAGCTGGCCGCGCTGAAACTGGGAAGCGAGAGCGTGGTAGGCGCGGGCGGCATGGTGCTGACCTCGGCCGCGTTCGAGAATGGCGAGGAACTGGACCCCAGCTTTACCGCTGACGAGGAAGACGCCGTCGCGCCGCCGCTGGAATGGAACCATATTCCGGCAGGGGCACAGGAACTGGTGCTGATTGTCGAGGATCCCGACGCGCCTTCGCCCGAACCGTTCTGCCACTGGCTGGTGTGGGGCCTTGCCCCCCAGCGCGGCAAGCTGATGGAGGGGGAGGTTCCGCCCAAGGTAGGGAAGAATTCCTATCAGAATTCGGAATGGCTGCTGCCCGATCCGCCCACCGGTCACGGCCCGCATGATTATGTGTTCCAGCTGTTCGCGCTGGACACGATGATCGATCTGAAGCCCGGCGCGGGCCGCGGCGCGTTGATGAAGGCGATGGAGGGCCATGTCCTTTCGCTCGCCATCCTGACCGCGACCTATGAACGCGGCGGCACCGACATCGACGATTGGGACGACATCGACCTGGACGACGATGACGATTGACCGGTTTCAAACCAATCCGGCTGCCCGCACAAGGGGGCCGAAACTCTCCTATGGAAAGGAAGTAAGTAATGGCTGCCAAGAATAACGCGATCAACAAGCCCGTTCCCGTTTCGGCCGATCTGGAAGAGATCGTCGGCAAGGGCCCGATGGCTCGCGGTGAAGTGACCGCCAAGGTTTGGGAATACATCAAGAAGCACGATCTTCAGGCCGCTGACGACAAGCGCATGATCGAGCCCGACGCCAAGCTGGGCAAGGTGATCGGCACCGAGAAGATCTCGATGTTCAAGATGACCGCGGCGATTTCCAAGCACCTCGGCTGATCGGTTTTTCCGGTATGAACAGGCTGGGCGGTCCGTTGAGGGCCGCCCTGTTTGTTTGAAGAGCCGAGCTTGCCGCTATTTGTGCCGGATATCGATATGTCCCAGCATGCGCACGAAATAGGCCGTCGACCAGCCCAGCATGATCACGCCGGCAATACTCTCCAGCGCGGCGACATTGCGCCATGCGGTCAGGATCAGCGCATCGTTAAAGCCGACGGTCGAATAGCTGATAGTCGAAAAATACAGCGCCGACGACAAATCGGGCAGCGCCCCGACATAGAGATAGAAAAAAGCGTATAGCCAGATTTCCATCCCGTGGATGATGAACAGGCTCAGCACGATCACGATTGTCATGCTGATGCCGTGGACGGTGACCGGCGGCAGATGGGTAACGCGGCGCGGGTCTTCGGCAGGACGGATGAAACGGGTGATCATGGCGAGGCCGAGCCCGTGAATAATCACGCAGGACGCGCCCAGCAGGCTGGCAGCACCCAGTTCGATGGCCAGCTGGTGGAACGGCGCATTCGTCAGTGCTGTCTGCAATTTTCGCCCCGCACCCGGTTTCGACCGGCCATATCATAGGGCGCAAGCGGCACGATTTGAAAGACCTGCGGCTTTCAGCCCTTATGTTCGGGCAGGCCCTTGCGACTGGTTGAGGCGAATTCTTCCAGCTCGGCCTCGCTCATGCTGTCGTACATGTCCTTTGACGCGCCTTGCAGATCCGATCGTTTGGCATCGCCCCGCTTGGCCGCCAATGCCGCCCCCGCGGCCTTTTGCTGGGCTTTCGATTTTGCAGGCATCAGTCGGCCTTTTCCAGTTCGGAGCCGAGTTTCAGCACCTCGTCCCCGTCTTCCTGTTCGATCAGATAGGCTGGATTGTCGCTGCTGCCGTGGCGGGTGATCGTTGACCCCTTGATCGTGCGTTCGACATCATTTTCGAAACGCTCGCGGATCTGTCCTTTTCCGGTGCCGTTGCCCCAGCTCCACTGGACGTGTTGGTTTACGCGAAAGCTTTTGTCCCGATCCGCCATCGTATTTACTCGGCTGCGGGCGCGCTGTCCGCATTTTCGGCTTCGAACGTGAAGTCTTCGGCCATTTCGGTGGCGGGTTCCTCATCGGTCGCCGCCGGTGCGGTGCGGGTGGCGACTTCCTTGACCTCGCCCGCCTGATCCGATGTCAGCGCACCGGTAACCCATACGATGGTCATCGCGGCGGCAGCCAGAAACAGGCTGATCAACAGCACATAGCGGACGATATTCGGGGTCGATCCGCTACGCGCCTCGTCGGTGGTCAGGTCGACCTCGTCTCCATGGCGTTGCATCGTCAAATCCTTCCAAGCTCCTGTCATGCGATCCCTTGACCCGCGTCCGGTGCCGGAAGCAGGCGGTTCATGTCGGAAACGCACCCCCGGAGCATAAGGTTCCGGGGGAGGCGGGAGGAAGGACGCGCGAAGACGGCCCTGAATCAGGGGCGCAGCAGCTCGTTGATGCCGGTCTTCGAACGGGTCTGCGCGTCCACGGTCTTGACGATTACCGCACAATAAAGCGACGGGCCGGGCGTGCCGTCGGGCAGGGGCTTGCCGGGCATAGAACCGGGCACGACCACGGCGAAGGGCGGAACGCGCCCCACATGGACTTCGCCGGTGTTGCGATCGATGATCTTGGTCGACGCGCCGATGAATACGCCCATCGACAGCACCGCACCTTCGCCGATGATGACCCCTTCGGCCACTTCGCTGCGCGCGCCGATAAAGGCGCCGTCCTCGATGATGACAGGGCCGGCCTGCAGCGGTTCCAGCACGCCGCCGATGCCCGCACCGCCCGAGATATGGACGTTCTTGCCGATCTGCGCGCAGGATCCGACCGTGGCCCAGGTATCGACCATCGTGCCCTCGTCGACGAAGGCACCGATATTGACGAAGCTGGGCATCAGCACCACGCCCTTGCCGATAAAGCTGCCGCGCCGCGCCACCGCGCCCGGCACCACGCGAAAGCCGTTCCGGGCAAAGCGGTCGTCGGTCCAGCCCGCGAATTTCGACGGCACCTTGTCATAGGCGCTTTCACCCGCCGAGCCATAGGGCACGATTTCATTGTCGTTCAGGCGGAACGACAGCAGCACAGCCTTTTTCAGCCATTGGTTGACCACCCATTCGCCGTCCTGCTTTTCGGCCACGCGTGCCTCGCCCGAATCGAGCAGGGCCAGAGCTTGCTCGACATCCTTGCGCACTTCGGTGCTTTCGGGCGTGACATTGGCGCGATCCTCGAAGGCGGCGTCGATGCGGGCGATCAGCTCTGATTGGGTGGTCATGGCGCGCGGTTCTTTCTTGGCACGGATGGTAACTGCCGCCGTGAAGGGGCGGTCGGGAAAGGCGCACCGCCTATCGCCTCCACCCCGTCGGGGCAACTGTTACAGGCGAAATCACTTGTGCCGTGGCGGGCCATGCACTGCGCGATCGCATAATTGCCACTCGATTTTTCATGGCGATCGGGGCACTTATCGAATGATCAAGGGGCTTGGCGCACATCCGTCTGCGGATCGATACGCGCCAATTGCGGGGGAACGGATGATTTCGGGTCGATCGGAACAACAGCGTCGGGCGGGGACGCGGGCCCGCAAGGCGCGGCTGATGCTGGGCCTGCCTGTCCTTGCGCTGCTGGCGGCCTGCGGCGGCGGCGGATCGGGAGGAGGGCCGATTTCCACGCCTTCGCCCGTGCCCAGCCCGACGCCGACCCCGACGCCCGCGATCAATTTCAACACGGCGGAATATCGCCAGTCCGACGGACCCGAACTGCACGATGCTGTTACCGCATGGCAGCAGGGCGCCACGGGCGAGGGCGTGGGCATCGCGATCATCGACACGGGGATCGACAGCGACAATCCGGAATTCGCGGGGCGGATTTCCAGCGCTTCGGCCGATGTGGCGGGCAATCGCGGGATCGAATCGCCCGATGGGCACGGCACGCAGGTCGCGCTGGTCGCGGCGGCGGCACGCGACGGAACAGGGGTGATGGGTATCGCGTTTGACGCGACGATCATCGCATTCCGCGCCGATCTGCCCGGCACGTGCGAGGGGTTCGACCCGCTGAACCCCACGACCGGTTGCAGCTTCAGCGATTCCGATATCGCACAGGGCGTCAATCTTGCGGTGTCGGCCGGGGCAAAGGTCATCAATATCTCGCTGGGCGGATCGACACCGACCCGCACGCTCGGCAATGCGCTGGCTTCGGCGGCGGCGGCGGGTGTGGTGATCGTGATTTCGGCGGGCAATGACGGGGAGAGTACCGATCCGCTGGTCGATCCGTCGAACCCCGATCCCTTTGCCATCGGCGCGCTGGCCGCCGCGCGGTCGAATGTGATCATCGCCGGATCGGTCGACAGCGCATCGCAGATTTCCGCCTTCAGCAACAAGGCAGGCTCGTCCGCGGCATCGTTCCTGACTGCTCAGGGCGAAGATATCTGCTGCGTCTATGAAGATGGCGAGATCTATACCGAGGTCCAGAACGGGTCCGAATATGTCTATGTCGTCAATGGCACCAGCTTTGCCGCGCCGCAGATCGCGGGGGCGGCGGCCTTGCTGGCGCAGGCCTTTCCCAATCTGAGCGGATCGGAAATCGTCAGCCTGCTGCTGAACAGCGCGCGCGATGCGGGGGCGGCGGGGACCGATGCGATCTATGGCCGCGGCGTGCTGGATATCGGTGCGGCGTTCGAACCTGCGGGCACGACGACACTGGCGGGCAGCAGCACGGCGCTTTCGCTGGCCAGCGCGGCGGGTACGACCAGCCCGGCAATGGGCGATGCGGGGGTACAGGGCACTGCCGGAGCGGTTGTGCTCGACGGATACGGGCGTGCCTATGCCGTCGATCTGGGCGCGCGGTTGCAACGCGCCGCACCGCGCCGCGACCTTGCCCGCGCGCTGATCGGCAATGCGCAGGGCGCCAGCCTGCAGGCCGGTGCGCTGGGGGCCAGCTTTTCGGTTACCGATCCGCTGAACGGACGCGGCAGCGGCGGCGCGCTGAACCTGCGCAATGACGAGATTGCGGGCGCGCGGCTTCTGGCCGCGCAGGTCACCGCACGGATCGCGCCGGGCACCGAGGTCGCCTTCGGCTTCCGTCAGGGGGCAAGCGGGCTGGAAGCGGGTCTGCGCGGCGCCGAACGGCCTGCCTTTATGGTCGCGCAGGACGCGGGCGCGGATTTCGGTTTCGCCGCCATGCGCGAAGGATCAATGGCGGTGCGCCGCGATATGGGCGGCTGGGGCCTGACACTGTCGGGCGAAACCGGCCTGGTATGGAGCGAGCGGCTGGACGACCCGTTGGCGATCCTGCCCGCACGGCGTGACCGGATTGCGCGCTATAGCTTGGCGGCGGGCAGCAGGACGGGCGATGTGACCGCCATGGTCGGCGCTTCGTGGCTGGCCGAGGATGCGACCGTTCTGGGCGGCAGTTTCCAGCAATCGCTGGTGGGCGCGGGCGGGGCCGACAGCCTGTTCGTCGATGCGATGCTGGGCTGGGACGCGGCGCGCGACTGGCGCTTTGGCGCGGCGATGCGGCAGGGATTTACCCGCCCCGTCACCGGCGGGCTGATGGCGGGCAACAGCCTGCTGCGAAGCATGGGGTGGAGCGTGGATGCCGTGCATTCGGGCCTGTTCGGCAGGGACGACCGGCTGGCGCTGCGCATATCCCAACCCTTGCGCGTCGAAACGGGTGCGCTCGCGCTCGATCTGCCGCTCGCCTATGACTACGAGAGCGAAGAAGCGAGCTGGGGCATATCGCGCCTCTCGCTCTCTCCCAGCGGGCGCGAGATCGCGAGCGAGATTTCGTGGCAGGGCCCGCTATGGGGCGGAAACATGTCGGCCAGCCTGTTCCACCGGCGCGAACCGGGCCACATCGCTGCGGCCGGCGACGATATAGGCGCGGGCCTGCGCTGGATCCGCGCGTTCTGACGATCAGGTCGGCGAACCGTCGCCCGTCAATTGCCTGACAAAGGAGACGAGGCCCGTCTGGCGTTCCCGGCGCAGCCGTTCGGCATCCAGAATGCGGCGTACCTGTTCATAGCAGCGGTCGATATCGTCGTTGACGACGACGTAATCGTAATCCGACCAGTGGCTGATTTCGGCACGGGCGCGGTCCATGCGCGCCTCGATCACCGCGGCATCGTCGGTGCCCCGCGCGGTCAGGCGGCGGCGCAATTCGTCGATACTGGGGGGCAGGATGAAGACGGGAACGACATCTTCGCGCGCGCGCTGCGATAATTGCTGCGTGCCTTGCCAGTCGATGTCGAACAGGAAATCGGTGCCGGCCTTCAGCCCTGCCCAGATTTGCGCCTTGGGCGTGCCATAGCTGTTGCCGAACACATGCGCCCATTCAAGGAATTCGTGATCTTCGGCCATGCGGTCGAATGTCGGCTTGTCGACGAAATGATAATCGCGCCCGTCCTGCTCGCCCGGGCGGATCGGCCGCGTGGTGGCCGAAACCGACATGGCAAGCCCCGCATCCGACTGCAGCAGCTTTTTCGCAATCGTCGTCTTTCCCGCACCCGACGGCGAGGAGAGAATGAACATCAGCCCGCGGCGCGCCAAAGGGGTTTCCGGCGCGCCATGGGGGGCGGTATCGGTGCTGTCGTGATCGGCCATGCGCGCTGATGGCCGCGAGGGGGGAGGTGCGTCAAGCGCGTAAAGCGCCCTCTTGCACCGCTGTCACCCGTTGCCGCTGTCGCTCATGCGTTTGTGCAATGCCTTTTGTCCCTCGGCCCGGGCCTTGCGGCTGCGGCTGCGGTCGTACAGCGCCTTGGCCAGCAACCCGCCGCCGATCACCACCGCACCCGGCACCGAACGGGTGGCGACGCGGGCAAGTCCCGCTGCCATCAGCGTTTCGGAGATCGACCGGTTGTCGATCGCCTTGCGCGCGTCCTCGCGGCTATAGCGCTTGCTGAGCATTTTCTTTTCCGCCATCTGCCGCGCAAAGCGCGATACGCCGCGCAAGGCGATGTCGGTCAGGATCAGATTGGTGATCGGATTGGGGCTGAAATCCGGCAGGCCGTTTTCGTCGGTCACGGGCGTCGTGCCCTTTTTCGGTTTCTTGCGGCTTTTGCGGAAAATGCCCATTGCTTGCCCCCGTTCGCTAACAGCGCGCCTGCACTGCCGCATGACAGATGCGGGCGCTGCCTATTTCTTTTTGCCGAAATCCACCGTGACGACATTCGAACCGTCGTCGGGTGCATCCCTGTCGTCAACGCCGACATGGGCAGCCTGTTCCGAATCGTTTTCGGCATCGCCGTGGGGCTCGCCCTCGTCCACCTCTGCCACGGCCTGGAATTGCAGGCCGAATTCGACGGCCGGATCGACGAAAGCGGTAATGGCGGAAAACGGAACCGTCAGCTTGGCCGGAATCTGGTTAAAGCTGAGCCCGACCGAGAAATGATCCTCCGCCACGGTCAGGTCCCAGAACTTGTTCTGCAGAACGATCGTCATCTCGTCCGGAAAACGGGCGCGCAGATCGGCGGGAATGTCCACGCCTGCCGCGCCCGTTTTGAACGTGATATAGAAATGATGGCTGCCCGGCGGCATGCCGCCCGCGGCCTCGACCTCGCCCAAAACGCGGCCGACCACGGCGCGCAGGGCTTCCTGCACGATCTCGTCATAAGGGATCAGGCTGTCGGGCGTGGTATCGTTCATGGGCACGAATTGTCAGGCGGTTACGCGCCGGTCAAGCATGAATGGACCAAGCTTGCGGACAATATCGCGGCCGTCGAACAATTGTTGCGGGTATGCACGGTTGCGCTTGATGCGAATTTCCGATGCTTGTCGCATCGCGCAACCCCTTGCACACGGCGGCGCGGGGCCTATAGCGCAGGATCATGCAGACCAGCCAAGCCTCTCGGACCGGTTCCATCCGGCGCAAGACCCATGAAACCGACATCGATGTCGCCATCGATCTCGACGGGACGGGCCAATATGACATCGCCACCGGCATCGGTTTTCTCGACCATATGGTCGAACAGTTTTCGCGCCATTCGCTGATCGATGTGAAGCTGCATGTCGACGGCGACCTGCATGTCGACCAGCACCATACGGTGGAAGACAGCGCCATCGCGCTGGGCGAGGCGATTCTGCAGGCCCTTGGCGAAAAGCGCGGCATCACCCGCTATGGCCAGGCCTATTCCCCGATGGACGAGACTTTGGCTCGCGTCGTGCTCGATATCTCGGGCCGGCCCTATCTGGTGTGGAAGGCCGGATTCTCGCAGCCGCGGCTGGGCGAGATGGATACCGAATTGTTCGAACACTGGTTCCATTCGATATCGCAGGCGGCGGGTGTCACGCTGCATATCGAACTGCTCTATGGCCAGAACAACCATCACATTGTCGAGGCGATCTACAAGGGCTTTGCCCGTGCCATGCGCGCGGCGGTGGAAATCGACCCGCGCAAGGGCGATGCCGTGCCGTCGACAAAGGGCATGCTGGGCGCCGGGACGCTGGAGGTTTAGGGTAACATGTTCATTCTCGACATCACCTATACCGCCCCGATCGAGGTAATCGACGGCCTTCTGGCCGACCATATCACCTGGCTGGAACAGGGGCGCGCCGACGGCATGTTCATGGCATGGGGCCGCAAGGTGCCGCGCGACGGCGGGCTGGTCTATGCCACCGGCACGCGCGAAACGGTCGAGGCGGCGGCGCAGCGCGATCCGTTCGTGGCGAATGGCGCGGCCAGCGTGCGCGTGATCGAATTCGTACCGAGCTATGCGGACGCGGGGCTCGAAGGGCTTTCCCGATGAAAGACGGGCTCGCCCTCATCGATTTCGGTGCGGGCAATCTGCATTCGGTTGAAAACGCGCTGAAGGCGGCAGGCGCGGGGCGGATCATCGTGACCAGCGATCCCGACGATGTGCGGCGCGCCGAACGCGTGGTGCTGCCGGGCGTGGGCGCGTTCGGTTCCTGCGCCAGCGCCCTGCGCGCCATTCCTGGCATGGTCGAGGCGATGGAGGAAGCCGTGCTGGACGGCGGCGCGCCGTTTCTGGGCATCTGCGTGGGCATGCAGCTTCTGGCGACGCGCGGGATCGAATTCGGCACGCATAAGGGGCTGGACTGGATACCGGGCGAAGTGCGCGCGATCGAGATTACCGATCCGGCGATCAAGGTGCCGCACATGGGCTGGAACGATGTGCGCCCGATGCCGCATCACGATGGCGCGGGGCTGATCGATCAGGGCGAGGCCTATTTCCTGCACTCGTTTCATTATGTCGCCGACAGCGGGCGCGATATTGCCGCGATCACCGACCATGGCGGCGCGATCACCGCCGCCGTCGCGCGCGACAATCTGCTGGGCGTGCAGTTTCACCCCGAAAAGAGCCAGCGCTATGGCATTGCGCTTCTCGAACGTTTTCTGGACTGGAAGCCATGATAGTATTTCCCGCCATCGACCTTAAGGCCGGACAGGTCGTGCGCCTTGCCGAGGGCGATATGGACCGTGCCACCGTCTATGGCGACGATCCCGCCGCGCAGGCCGCGATATTTGCCGAGGCAGGGGCCATGCATCTACATGTCGTCGATCTGGACGGATCGTTCGCGGGCAGGGCCGAGAATCGCGACGCAGTCGAAGGCATATTGAAAACCTTTCCTGGCCATATCCAGCTGGGCGGGGGCATCCGCACGCGTGAGGCGGTGGAGGGCTGGTTCGACCTTGGCGTCTCGCGCATCGTGATGGGCACCGCGGCGCTGAAAGACCCGCAATTCGTAAAGGACATGGCCAAAGAGTTTCCCGGCGGCATCGTCGTCGCCGTGGATGCGCGCGACGGCATGGTCGCGACCGAGGGCTGGGCGGAATTGTCCGACGTGCCCGTCGTCGATCTGGCCCGCCGGTTCGAGGATGCCGGCGTTGCCAGCCTGCTGTTCACCGATATCGGCCGCGACGGTATGCTGAAAGGCTGCAACATCGACGCCACCGTCGATCTTGCGCGCGCGACCGACATGCCCGTCATCGCCAGCGGCGGGGTGAAGGGGCTGGACGACATCCATATCCTGTCGCTGCATGCGAATGACGGGATAGAGGGGGTAATCACAGGCCGCGCGATTTATGACGGGCGGCTCGACCTTGCCGCCGCGCTCGCCATCGCCGCGCGGGCGGAGGGCTGATCGCATGACCGTCCGCATCCGGGTTATCCCCTGCCTCGACGTGGCCGAGGGCCGCGTGGTCAAGGGCGTGAATTTCGTCGATCTGGTCGACGCGGGCGATCCGGTCGAACAGGCGCGCGCCTATGATGCGGCGGGCGCGGACGAACTGTGTTTCCTTGACATTTCCGCTACCCACGAAGGGCGCGGCACTCTGGTCGATATCGTGCGGCATACGGCAGAGGTGTGCTTCATGCCGTTAACCGTGGGTGGCGGGGTGCGTTCGGTGGACGATGCCCGCACATTGCTGCTGGCAGGCGCGGACAAGGTCGCGGTCAATTCCGCCGCCGTGGCGCGGCCCGAAGTGGTGGCCGACATCGCCGACCGTTTCGGCGCGCAATGCGTGGTCGCCTCGGTCGATGCGCGGCGCGTTGCGGGAGAGGGCCGCTGGGAAATTTTCACTCACGGCGGGCGCAAGCCGACCGGCATCGATGCGGTCGAGCATGCGGTCAGGCTGGCTGGTCTTGGCGCGGGCGAATTGCTTGTCACATCGATGGATGGCGACGGGACCAAGGCAGGCTATGATCTTGCGCTTACCCGCGCCATTGCCGATGCGGTTTCGGTGCCTGTCGTCGCCAGCGGGGGTGTCGGCACGCTCGACCACCTTGTCGAAGGGGTCACGAAAGGCCATGCCAGTGCCGTGCTCGCCGCGTCGATCTTTCATTTCGGCACCTATTCGATTGCCGAGGCCCATGCCGCCTTGCGCGCCGCGGGGCTGCCCGCCCGGGCATGACGGGCATCGTGCTGATACGGGGGCATAGGCACCATGGGTGAGAGCGCAAGCGCGGGACTGCTGATCGAAGGCTTCGTCCTGCTCGGCGCGGCGCTGGTGTTCGTTCTGCTGTTCCGGCGGCTGGGGCTGGGTGCGACGCTGGGCTATCTGGTCGCGGGCGTGGTCGTCGGCCCGCAAGTGCTGGGCCTTGCCGGAGATGCCGAGGACAAGCTGCATTTCGCCGAGCTTGGCATCACATTTCTGCTGTTCATCGTCGGCCTCGAACTGGCCCCGCAGCGCCTGTGGCGCATGCGGCGCGAGATTTTCGGACTGGGATTTGCGCAGGTCGTGCTGTGCGCCGTGGCGATTGTCGCGCTGATCTGGCTGACCACCGGCTTCACCTTTGCCGCCGTGCTGGCGCTGGGCCTGCCGCTGGCCCTGTCCTCGACCGCGCAGGTCTTGCCGATGCTGCAATCGGCGGGGCGCCTGCGGACGCCGTTCGGCGAACGCGCCTTTGCGGTCCTGCTCTTTCAGGACCTGTCGATCATCCCGCTCCTCACCATCGTCGCCGCGCTCAGCCGTAATCCGGCGGATCAGGCGGGGCCGCCCGGATGGCAACTGGCGCTGATGACGATTGCCGCGGTCGTCGGGCTGATGCTGGTGGGCGCCTATCTGCTGCGCCCGCTGTTGCGGCTGATCGGCAATCTGGGCGAGCGGGAGATGTTCGTGGTCGCCGGCCTGTTCGCGGTGGTCGGTTCGGCGGCGCTGATGGCATGGCTGGGCCTGTCGACCGCGCTGGGCGCATTCGTCGCGGGCGTGATGCTGGCCAGCTCCCCCTTCCGGCACGAGCTTGAGGCGGATGTCGAGCCGTTCCGGTCGATCCTGCTGGGGCTGTTCTTCCTTGCGGTGGGCATGATCCTCGATCTGCAGGCCATTGCCGAACGTCCTGTGTTCGTGATCCTTGGTGCGATCCTGCTGATCGGCGCGAAAACCGGTGTGATCTTTCTGCTGGGGCTGGTTGCCAAAATGCAATGGCGCAGCGCGCTGGCACTGGGTCTGCTGCTCAGCCAGGGGGGCGAGTTCGGCTTTGTGCTGTTCGCTGCCGCCGAACAGGGGCTGCTGATCAGCGGAGAGGCATCGAGCCTGTTCACCGCGATCATCACGATTTCGATGGCGTCCACCCCGTTCCTGATGAAGTTCACCTCCAGCATCCGCAAGCCAGCCAATGGCGATAGCGAGGAGCGCGAGGGCCCCGTCAACGAAGGTGCGAGCGCGTTGGTCGTCGGCTATGGCCGCTTTGGCCAGACGGTCGCGCAGGCATTGTCGGCGGGCGAGATCGGGCTGACCGTGATCGACCACGATGTCGAACAGATAGACGTGGCACAGGAATTCGGGGCGACCGTCTATTTCGGCGACGGCACGCGCATGGACCTGTTGCGACAGGCCGGCGCGTCCGAGGCGGAGGCGATCCTGTTCTGCATCGACGGCGACCAGATCGACAGCCATTTGCTGCGCGAGGTGCACGAGGCTTTTCCCAAGGCGCTGGTCTATATCCGCGCCTATGACCGCCGCTCGATCCTGAAAATGGATCCGGGCGAAAAGGATGTGGTGGTGCGCGAGGTTTACGAATCCGCCATCACCATGGCGCGCGAGGCATTGCGCGGGCTGGGCACCAGCGAGCAGCATATCGACGGCGCGATCGAGGATTATCGCAAGGTGGACGAAGAGCGGCTGAAGCTGCAACGCGAGGCAGGCGACCTGCGCGCGGGGCGCGACCGCATGTTCGTTCCCGATCCGCGCCACTGATGCGCGCCACAACAGCGAATAAGGGCATCATGACCGACACCACAGACATACTCACCCGCCTTGCCGCGACGATCGAGACCCGCAAGGGCGGCAATCCCGACGAAAGCTATGTCGCCAAGCTGTTCGACCGCGGACCCGATTATGCCGCGCGCAAGCTGGGCGAGGAAGCGGTCGAGACCGTCGTCGCCGCGCTGGCGGGCAGCGACGGTGAACTGGTGGGCGAGGCGGCGGATGTGATCTTCCACCTGTCGGTCCTGCTTGCCGCGCGCGACCTGTCGATCCTTGACGCGCTGGGTGAACTGGCCCGCCGCGAAGGGCTGTCGGGGATCGACGAAAAAAACGCACGCAGCGCAAAGGGAGCGAAGTAATGCAGCCTGTCGACCCCACGCAGCCCTATGATCCCGACAATATCTTTGCCAGAATCCTGCGCGACGAAATCCCTTCGACCCGTGTGTACGAGGATGAATGGGCGATCGCCTTTCACGATATCGCGCCGGTCGCGCCCGTTCATGTGCTGGTGATCCCGCGCGGCGCCTATGTCAGCTGGGACGATTTTTCCGACCGTGCACCGGCCGAGGAAGTGGCCGGTTTCGTCAGGGCGGTGGGCAATGTCGCGCGGCAATTGGGGCTGGTCGAACAGGGCTATCGCCTGATCAACAATATCGGGCCGGACGGCGGGCAGATCGTGCCGCATCTGCATGTCCATTTGCTGGGCGGGCGCGTAATGGGGCCCATGCTGACACCGCAATAGCGCGGTTCGACCCCCGCGATGCCACCATTCGTGGCTTCGCCGCGATCAGTAGTTAACAAGTTCCGCCCCCGCGCTTGTGTGACGAATCGCAGCGCGGCTATGAGCGCAATGTCTATGCGCTCCGACGATGATCCCGATATTTCGCATCATGGCGAGGCGCTTCCCGTTCCGGCGGGAGGATCGATCCTGCGCGGCGCGCATTATTATGCGGTGCGCGTGTTCTTCGAAGATACCGATCTGTCGGGCGTGGTCTATCACGCCAACTATCTGCGCTGGTTCGAACGCGCGCGCTCGGACCTGTTGCGCATGCTGGATATCGACCAGCGCCACGCGCATGAAGGGGGCGAGGGCGCCTATGCCGTCAGCGATCTCGCCATCCGCTATGCGGCGCCCGCGCGGCTGGATGACGATGTGCTGATCGAAACCCGCGCCGTGCAAATCGGGCGGGCGTCGTGCCGGTTGAAACAGCGTGCATTTCGCGACGATCAATTGCTGGCCGAAATGGATGTGCGCGTCGGTTTCGTCGCCCCCAATGGCCGTCCGCGACGCCAACCCGAAAAATGGCTGGCCGCCTTCGATAATTTCATGAACCGTTCACCTGACGCGGGCAATTCCGCACCTCAGGGGGCTCTCCCCGATCATTCTCCAGACCTGAAAGACTGATGTCGATGACCGCAACCGCCCTTGTTCTGGCTGCCGCGATTCCCCCTGCCACCGTGGCCGCGCCCACCCATCTCGATCCGCTGCAACTGTTCCTCGATGCCGGTATCGTGGTGAAACTGGTCATGGCGGGCCTGCTGCTTGCATCGGTTTGGGTATGGGCGATCATCGTGTCCTTCTCGATGAAGGTCGGACGGCTGGAGGCGAAGAACCGCCATTTCGAAAAGAGCTTCTGGCGCAGCGACAATCCCGATGCGCTGATCGCCAACCGCGAAGGCAATCTCCCCTCGCGCTCGGTGGCAGAGGCGGGGCTGGCCGAATGGCGCGCCTCGACCGAAAAGGGCGTCCGCGACCGCGAGGGTACGCGCGCCCGTCTGACGCAGGCGATGGATGCAGCGGTCACGACCGAAAGCGACAAGCTTGCCGCGCAGCTCAATTTCCTTGCCACCGTGGGGTCGGTCGCACCCTTCGTGGGGCTGTTCGGCACGGTCTGGGGCATCATGGAAAGCTTTTTCCAGATCGGTGCGCAGTCCAATACCTCGCTCGCCGTGGTCGCGCCCGGCATTTCCGAGGCCTTGTTCGCAACCGCCATCGGCCTGTTCGCGGCCATCCCTGCGGTGATCGCCTATAACCGGTTCTCGCACCGCGTCGGCACATATGAAACGCGCCTCTACCGCTTTGCCGACAAGCTCCATGCCTCGCTCAGCCGCGAACTGGAGGCGATGTAAATGGGCGCAAGGCTCGCATCTTCAGGCGGCGGCGGGCGCGGCAGGCGCGGACGCCATGGCCGTGCGCCCATGGCCGAGATCAATGTCACGCCGATGGTCGACGTGATGCTGGTGCTGTTGATCATCTTTATGGTCGCGGCCCCGCTGCTGGTCGCGGGCGTGCCGGTCGATCTGCCCGACAGCCAGGCCGACGCCCTGAATAACGAGGACCGGCAGATCAGCGTCTCTCTGGACGAACAGGGCCTCATCTATATCGACGAGGATCGCGTGCCCGCGGGCGAGTTTGTCGACAGGCTGGCCGCCATTTCGCCGCCCGATGCGGTGAACGCGCCGCCGGTCGTGCTGCGTGCCGACCGTTCGCTGGATTATGGCCGTGTGGTGGCCGTGATGGGGGCCTTGAATGCCGCCGGATTCCGCCAGATATCGCTGGTCACACACGGTTCATCTGAAAGCCCATAGCCGATGGCGAATATGCGTTCCGCCTCTGCCCTTTACGATGCGCCCGAATCGCCCGCTTTCGGGCGTGAGGAGCGCGTTGGGCTGGGCATTGCCATCGTGGCTCATGCCATTCTGTTCGCAGGGCTGGCATGGTGGGATTCCTCGCCCGAGCCGGTGGACCTGCCTGAACGGATTTCGGTGACCGTTTCCGACGAAATCGCGCTGGAATCGGTCTCGCCCAATCCGATGGCCGATCCGGCCCCCTCGGTCGCGCCCGAGATCGGAGAGATCCGGCCCGCTGCCGAATCGCTTCCCGAACCCGTGCCGGTCACTGCCGCGCCGGTCGAAACGCCGCGTCCCGCACCGACGCCGCGCCCGAACCCGACGCCAGCGCCCCAGCCCAAGGCGCGCCAGCCCGAACCGAAACCCGCGCCGCCGCAGCCCAAACAGCAACCGCGCGAGAAACAGCAGGCGCAGGGCAGCCGGATCGGTTCGGACTTCCTGTCGGGCACCGGCGGCAGCGGTTCCGACCGCGAGCAACCGGCGGAACGGGCAGGACCGGCGACCGCCGCCTCGCTCTCCTCGGCCATTGCGCGCGAGTTGAAACCGCACTGGACCGCGCCGCAAGGTGCCGATGCGGAAAAGCTCGTCACCGTGCTCGCATGGCGCATGAACCGCGACGGCAGCCTTGCGGGCCGCCCCGAAGTCGTGTCGCAGTCGGGCATTACCGAAGCCAACCGGGCGCAGGCCGACCGCCACGCCGAACTCGCCATCAGGGCGGTGCAGCTGGCTGCGCCGTTCGACCTTCCGTCTGAATATTACGATAGCTGGAAACGCGTGGATGCGTTCCGTTTCGACCGGAGACTCTAAGGATGCTCAAAGCTCACCGGCCCCATATTTTCGCCCTGTTCGCGGCTGCCATCGCCGCAACGTCCATGCCTGCTGCCGCACAGGAATCGGGGGGGCTGACCGGCTCCGTCTCCGACGAAAGCGAATGGCAGGATCTGGGCATCGCGATCCCCGCCTTTCCGACCGACCGCGACCAGCCGACCCCTGCCGCCCCGCAAACCACGTCCAAGCTGGGCGTGGAACTGGCGCGGGTGATTACCGCCGATTTGCAGAACAACGGCCTGTTCAAGCCGGTCGGCCCCGACCGCCTGCCCAAGATCGCCTTTACCGAGGCGACCAATCCGCAATTCGACCGCTGGCGTCCGCTGGGCACCGACATGCTGGTGCACGGCTATGTGACCGCCGCTGCCAATAACCAGCTGACCGTGGGCTGCTATCTCTATGACGTGCAGCTGGGCAGTGAACTGGTGCGCGAAGGCTATGTCGTCGCGCCTGCCGACTGGCGCCGCGCCGCGCATAAATGCGCCGATATGATCTATTCGCGCCTGTCGGGCGAAGAGCCGTTTTTCGACAGCCGCATCGCCTATATCGCGGAGACCGGCCCCAAGGGGAACCGGCGCAAGCGTCTGGCCATCATGGATTCGGATGGCGCGAACCATCGCTTTATCACTAGCGGATCGTCGAGCGCGCTGACCCCGCGCTATTCGCCCGATTATTCCAAGATCGCCTATCTGTCCTATTCCGACGGCAATCCGCGCATCTATGTCTATGATATCCAGAGCGGGCGTCAGACACTGGTTACGCAGGCCAGCGGTCCGACCTTTGCGCCGCGCTGGTCGCCCGATGGCCGCTATATTCTCTATTCCATGGCGATTGCGGGCAATACCGACATTTATCGCGTTTCGGCCAGCGGCGGCGGCACGCCCGTCAAGCTGACCGACAGCCCCGGCATCGACATCGGCGGGTCCTATTCGCCCGATGGCAAGCGGATCGTGTTCGAATCCGACCGTTCGGGCAGCCAGCAAATCTATGTGATGGATGCCGACGGTTCGAACCAGCGCCGGATCAGCTTTTTCGGCGGCCGTGCGGCGACGCCGGAATGGAGCCCGCGCGGCGACCAGATCGCCTTTACCCATATCGCGGGCGATCTGCGGGTCGCGGTGATGAGCCCGTCGGGCGGCGGCATGCGCCATCTGACCAATGCGTGGCAGGACGAGGCCCCGACGTGGAGCCCCAATGGCCGCATCATCCAGTTCTTCCGCACGACGAAGAACACTGGCCAAACTTCGCTGTGGCAGGTCGATCTGACCGGTCGCCATCTGCGCAAGCTGGATACGCCCGAAGACGCTTCCGACCCCGCGTGGGGACCGGTTCTGCCCTAACTGCGTTATCCCTGTACTGCCGAGCGTCCGATGGGTCCGGACGCACGGAATCGATTGACCCGACCGCCTGATGCGAGGCATTCCGTTATGGGCCCGCAATATAAGAATAAGGAGCTTTGAAATGTCGCTCTTGAACCGCCAGTCTGCCGTTCTCCTCATCGCTGCCAGCACGCTGGCACTCGGCGCGTGTAAGTCGACGCCCGACGAACTGCCGCCCGAACCGACCCCGATGCCGACGCCTGCACCCGCGCCCGCACCCAGCGGTCCGGTGCCCGGCAGCCAGGAAGATTTCGTCGCCTCTGTCTCGTCGGATCGCATCTTCTTCGACACCGACCGCTACAATGTCGACAGCGCCGACATGGCCACCCTGCAAAGCCAAGCCCAGTGGCTGGCCCGCTATCCCAACGTGCGCGTCACGATCGAGGGTCATGCCGACGAACGCGGCACCCGCGAATACAACCTCGCGCTGGGTGAACGCCGCGCCAATGCCGCGAAGAACTATCTCGTCGGCCTTGGCATCCAGGCTGGCCGCATCAATGTGGTGAGCTATGGCAAGGAACGTCCGGTCGCCCTCGGCTCTGACGAGCAGAGCTGGGCACAGAACCGCCGTGCGGTGACCGTCACGGTTCAGTAAATCCTCGAGTGGGCGGTCCGTCGATGCTTTTCGGCGGATCGCCCCTCGACCCCCGGCGATCCAGCCTGTAACGGTTTTTCCATGGCACGTTCGGGTCGATCGATGGACTGGGGTTTTCCCCGCTGGCGCGGCTATGAAGCCGGACGCGAGGCACAGACGGTGCGCCTGTGCGACCGCCATGGATGCGAGGAGCCGGGCAATTGCCCCGCGCCCAAATCCCCCAACAGCCCCGACCGCTGGTATTTCTGCGAAAAGCACGCCGCCGAATATAATCGCGGATGGGACTATTTCGCTGGCCTGGATGCCGAGGAAGCCGCCGCCCGCGCTGCGGGAGAGCGTTCGGAGAATGCCGGATACCAGCAGGCCTCGCACTACGGCTGGGGCGGATCGGGCGACGGTTCGCGCAGTCGGGACGAGATCAACGCGCTCGACGCGCTCGATCTGGAATATGACGTCGACTTCGCCACCATCAAGAAAGCATGGCGGGCCAAGGCGAAGGAAGTGCACCCCGATGTGAAACCGGGCGATGACGCGGCTGCCAGGGAATTTCACAAGCTGCAACTGGCCTATGAAGTGCTGCGCGCTGCCGAAGAGCGCCGCAGCTGGCACGGCCACCCCGAAGGTTAGGCTTCGGGCGCGGGCCCCAGTTCGGCTTCGTCCCACATTCCTGCGATGACCAACAGGCGATCGTGGATCGGGCTGGGCGGTCTGGGCGCGCTGCCGATGCACGGAAGACCGGGCACGACATCGTCGCTGACCGACATTTCCAGCGCCTCGCGCGCGGCGTCGGCGGCTTTGGCGCGCTCTCCGGTCTGCCAGCAGATAAAGGCCCGCGCCGCGCTGGCGGCGAAGCCGATGAAGGGATGGCCCAGCTGCGCCAATGCCCGCCGGTCGAGCCGGTCCAGCCAGTCGAGCGCCCTGGCATAACGGCTTTCGTCGCGCAGCAGGCCCACGGCAGAGCAATAATCGGTGATCGCGGCGATTGCCGTGAACTCGCCGCCGGTTTCGATGGCGCGTTCGAAACGCTCGAACATCGCTTCGTAATCGCCGGTGCGGAAATGGATCATCGCCTGCGCGTGCAGGGCAGGGACGATCTCGTCCTCATATTCGGCGGCAGCGATCTTTTCGTCATATAGCGCGAGCGCGTCCTCGGGGTGATCGCTGGCAATCGCGCCTGCCTTCTGGCCCAGATAGAACAGCCGCTGGTCGCGGGCACGCGAAAGGCGCAAGCGGAAATCCGCCTGCGCCTTTTCGTCCCATTCGGGTCTTTGATACCACTCGCTCGCCATCGCGGCCCCTTTCTAGGGGCACGATGGTTACCAAAGCGTGAGGATCGCTTATTTCGGGGCCAGCACCATCAGCATCTGGCGGCCTTCCATGCGGGGATAGGCTTCGACCTTGGCGATCTCTTCCACGTCTTCCTGCACGCGCTTGAGCAGGTTCATGCCCAGCTCCTGGTGCGAAAGCTCGCGCCCGCGGAACCGCAGGGTCAGCTTCACCTTGTCGCCGTTTTCGATGAATTTGTTCACATTACGCATTTTCACGTCGTAATCGTGGTCATCGATATTGGGACGCATCTTGATCTCTTTGAGTTCCTGCGTCTTTTGCGTCTTGCGGGCGGCATTGGCCTTTTTCTGGGCTTCGTACCGGTATTTGCCGACGTCAAGGAACTTGCAGACCGGCGGGTCGGCATTGGGCGAAACCTCGACCAGATCGAGCCCGACTTCGGCCGCGCGTTCGATCGCCTCACGCGTGTACATCACCCCGAGATTCTCGCCTTCGTCATCGATGACGCGAACCTTGTCGACCTGAATGAAATTATTATATCGCGGCCCGCTCTTGACCGGCGGTTGCAAACTGCGACGGGGTGGACGTGCTATGGGGCCTTCTCCTTCGGTTGCCTCGAACCATTCACTCAAACACACGGCTGACGCGGGCCATAAAGGCAGTGATCGGTCAGTCGCAAAAATCGCCGCCCGCCATTGGCTGGATACCGATGGTCAGGGCAGGCCGAAACCTTTAGCGGGCGCTCTTATCCCTAAACGGGTCCAAGTTAAAGAGAGAACAGGACGCCGGAACGACGCCTTTTGCGCAAGGTGTGGACGATAAATAGGGGTTTGCCGCCGCGAATCCAACCCCGCGCCGGTTTCAGGCGGCCTTTCCGCCGGTTTTCGTGCTTGCAGGCCAAAGCGGGAATCGCAGCAGTTTGCCTGCCGCCGGAACCGCCGCTTCGATCGTGCGGGCGGGTTGCAGTGCCGCGACGATGGCGGGATCGCCCGCGTTCATGCCGCCCGTCAATGCGCCGCACGCGGGCAGCACCATGCGTCCGCCGCGATTGCCCGACCCATGGGCCACAACGGCGCAGGGCCGCACGATTCGCCGTCCGCGCAGCGACAATTGCAGGCGCGGGTGGAAATGGCCCGATAATTCGGGCCGCATCTCGTCGGCACGGGCGATATGGCGCAGCACGATGCCCGCGATCTCCATCTCGGTCACTTGCGTTCCGCCGGGCGCTGCGGCCTCGCCGTGTTTCTCGTCGTGATTGCCGGTGATCCACACCCAGTCCAGCGCGCGGGTCAGCGCGTCGAGCATACCGCGCGCGTGCGGCTCCATCCGGTCCGGACCGGCGGTATCGTGGAAATTATCGCCCAGCGTGAACACCCGCCGCGCGCCGGTCGCCCGCACTGCCTGCGCCACGCGTTCCAATGTCTCGCGGCTGTCATAGGGGGGCAGCATCTGGCCGGTTTGCGCATAGAAGCTGGCCTTCTCCAGATGCAGGTCGGCCACGATCAGCGCATTCTCCCGCTCCCAATACAGTGCGCGGCCGATGCCCGCATCGGCGACCATGCGCCATGCCTGACCGGCAAATTCGAAAGGGGCGAACGAAACGGGAACCATGCACTTGCTATTGCCGCCGTGCGCCGCATTTGGCAAGCGCCGCTGCATGACCGACTGGACCAAACAGACAGAGCAGGCCCGTGACTGGTTCGAAACCCTGCGCGATCGCATTTGCGCCGCCTTCGAAGCGATCGAGCGCGAGGCGGGCAGCGATGCCGCGTTCGAATATACGCCATGGCAGCGCGAGGAAGCGGGGAACGACAATCCCGGCGGCGGGACGCGCGGATTGATGAAGGGCAGGATTTTTGAAAAGGTGGGGGTGAACGTCTCTACCGTGCATGGCAGCTTTGCGCCGCAATTTGCGGGCACGATCAACGGTGCCAGCCCCGAACATCCGAATTTCACCGCCACCGGCATCAGCCTTGTGGCGCATATGGCCAATCCGCATGTGCCAGCGGTTCATATGAATACACGTTTCCTGACAACGCAGAAATCATGGTTCGGGGGCGGGGCCGATCTGAACCCGCCGATCCCCTATGAACAGGATACCGCCGAATTCCATGCCGCGATGAAGGCGGCCTGCGATGCGCATGGCGATGAATATTACGACCGGTTCAGCAAATGGGCGGACGAGTATTTCTATATCCCCCATCGCGGCGTGCATCGCGGGGTTGGCGGTATCTTCTATGACCATCTGGAATGCGCCGATGTGGCCGGATTCGACGCCAATTTCGCCTTTACGCGCGCGGTGGGAGAGGCGTTTCTGGACATTTTCCCGCGCATCGTCCGCCGCCGCATGGGGCAGGAATGGAACGCGGCAGAGCGGCAGCAAATGCTGGAATGGCGCGGCCGTTATGCCGAATTCAATCTGGTCCATGACCGGGGCACCTTGTTCGGTTTGAAGACCGGCGGGAATATCGACGCCATTCTGATGAGCCTGCCGCCAGAGGCTGCATGGAGTTGATTGCATGCGATAATCCGAAACCGGTTTAAGTTGAAATTAAGTCGGTTCGGGCGAATAGTGCGATTGACGGAACGGGCCGCCATACAATTGCGGGCCCGCAACAGGGATCGCAGAATGATGGGACCGAATTCGCAATCACGCCGCGCGGCATCGCGCAGCAAGGCTTTGACCGGTGCCGGCAATGCGCTGGGCGCGCTGGCCATGGTGCTGGCGTTGACAGGCTGCGGCGGCGGTGGCGGAGGATCGGGTTCGGGCCCGACGGTCGTTTCGCCTTCTCCGACGCCCACCCCGACGCCTACACCCACGAACAGCACCTGTTCGCTGTCGAACCGGCAGGCGTGGGTAAAGGCCGCGCTGGACGAATGGTATCTCTTTCCCGATCTGCTGGCGACGAATGTGAACGCCTCGTCCTATACCGACCTGCAATCCTATATCGATGCGCTGGTCGCGCCCGCGCGGGCGGAATCCAAGGACCGCTATTTCACCTATGTCACCTCGATCGAGGAGGAGGAGGCCTATTACGCCAGCGGTTCGACCGCAGGGATCGGCGCGCTTCTGGCACTGGATGGCGCGGGCCGGCTGTGGGTGCGCGAGGCCTATGAAAATGCGCCCGCTTTTGCCGCAGGCATGGATCGCGGGACCGAAATTACCGCCATCGGGACAAGCACATCGAATCTGGTGACGGTCACGTCGATGGATTACGACGAGCTGGTGGATGCGCTGGGTCCGTCGGATGTGGGCGTTTTGCGGGTGATGCGCTTTGTGACCACCGATGGTCACACGCTGACGCGCACCGTGACCAAGGCCGATTACGACATCGAACCGCTCTCGCCGCGCTATGGCGCGAAAGTGCTCGATACGCCGTCGGGCAAGGTCGGCTATGTCCATCTGCGAACCTTTATCGAGCCGGCGCAGGGCGCGCTGCGGACCGCCTTTGCCGGCTTCAAGGCGCAGGGCGTGACCAATGTCATCGTCGATGTACGCTATAATGGCGGCGGGCTGGTCAGCACGGCGCAGGTGCTGGGCGGGCTGCTGAACGCAGGCAATGTCGGCAAGGTTTTCTCGACACTGGAATTGCGCGCCAGCAAGGCGTCGCAGAACGACACCTATTACTTCCAGGATGAAAGCGGTGCGATCAGCGCGGCGAAAGTCGCCTTTATCGGCACATCGTCGAGCGCTTCGGCGTCGGAGCTGATCATGAATGCACAGATACCCTATTCGGGTAGCAATGCGGCGCTTGTCGGGTCGAATACCTATGGCAAGCCGGTCGGGCAGTTCGCCTTTGACCGCGACCAGTGCGACGACCGTCTGCGCGCGGTCACCTTTCGCACTGCCAATGCCGACGGAGATGCCGATTATTTCACCGGCATGGCCAGTGTGATGGACAAGACCTGCCGGGCCAGCGACGATCTTGGCAACCAGCTGGGATCGGTGGACGAAGCATCGATCGCCACGGCAACGGGTTGGATCGGGGGTAACAGTTGCACCGCCATTACCGCAGGCGGTCAGGGGACCTTGTCGGTGGGCGGCCGTACGCCCATGCCCGCGCGGCCCAATATCGCACAGATCGAGATGCCCGGCCTGTTCTGACCCCAATGCCTGTTCTCAACCCGATAATGTTCTGACCGCATGAATTCGGCGCTTTTCGCAACTCAGCAGAGTTGCAAGCCGCGCAAGAAGCGCCCAAATTCGCCGTTAAGATGCTGCGCCAGTACGAACTTGTCGAACGTGTAAAAGCCTATGATCCCGACGCGGACGAGGCGATGCTGAACCGTGCCTATGTGTACACCGTGCAAAAGCACGGCACGCAAAAGCGCGCCAGCGGCGACCCCTATTTCAGCCATCCGGTCGAGGTGGCCGGCTTGATGACCGACCTGAAGCTCGATCAGGAAACGATCATCACCGCGCTGCTGCACGATACGGTCGAGGATACGCTCGCCACGATTGAGGATGTGGAGCGCAATTTCGGAGCCGAAGTGGCGCGGCTGGTCGACGGCGTGACCAAGCTGTCGAAGATCGAGCAAATGCCCGAGAACGAGCGCGCGGCCGAAAACCTGCGCAAGTTCCTTCTGGCGATGAGCGAGGATTTGCGCGTCCTGCTCGTCAAGCTGGCCGACCGGCTGCACAATATGCGCACGCTGCACTTCATATCGAAGCCGGAAAAGCGCCAGCGCATCGCGCGCGAGACGATGGATATCTATGCCCCGCTGGCTGAGCGTGTGGGCATGTACGAATATATGCGCGAGATGCAGTTGCTGGCCTTCGAACAGCTGGAACCGCAGGCCTATGCCACCATCACCGGCAGGCTGGCGCAGATCCGGTCGGAAGAAGGCGGGCAGGTCGATGAAATTGCGCTGCGCATCAAACAGGTGCTGGCCGAAGGCGGGCTGAACGTCGAGGTGTCGGGGCGCGAAAAGCATCCCTATTCGATCTGGAAGAAGATGGCCGAACGCCATGTCAGTTTCGAACAGATCACCGATATCATGGCATTCCGCGTGCTGACCGATAGCGAGGAGGATTGCTATCGCGCGCTGGGCCTGCTTCACCGCAACTGGTCCAGCCTGCCCGGGCGGTTCAAGGATTATATCTCCACCCCCAAGGCGAACGGCTATCGCTCGCTTCACACCGCGATGATCTATCGCAATTCGATGAGGATGGAGGTGCAGATCCGCACGCAGGAAATGCACCGCACCAATGAATTCGGACTTGCTGCGCATTGGGCTTACAAACAGGGCGGGGCGACGCCCGACGGACAGGTCGGCTGGCTGCGCGATCTGATCGAGGTGATGGAGCAGGCGCAGGACGCCGAGGAATTGCTCGAGAACGCGAAGCTGGCGATTTATCAGGACCGCATCTTCGCCTTTACGCCCAAGGGCGCGTTGTATCAGCTGCCCAAGGGGGCGACGCCGGTCGATTTCGCCTTTGCCGTGCATACCGATCTGGGTGCGCAAGCGGTCGGCGCCAAGATCAACGGGCGTCACATGCCGCTGCGCACGCCGCTGGCGAATGGCGACGTGGTCGAGATTATCAAGGGCAGCGACAGCGAGCCGCAATTGTCATGGCTCAGTTTCGTGACGACCGCCAAGGCGCGCGCCGCGATCCGCCGGTCTGTCCGCATGAAAGAGCGCGAGGAAACGGTCGAAACGGGCCGCGACCTGTACGAATCGATTGTCGCGCGGATGCCCGGCAAGGTCGGCAAAAAGGCACTCACGGGCGCGCTCAAGCGGCTGGAGCTGCCTGACGAGGACGCGCTGATGCTGGCTATCGGCGAAGCGCGTCTGGGCGAGCGTGAAGTGATGGAGGCGCTGGTCCCCGGCAGCGCGGCCGAATTGCCCGACAACAGTTTCTGGCAGGCGCCCCTGCGCGCGGTCCGGATTCGCGGGCTGAAACGCGGGTCCGATTTCGTGCTGGGCGAATGCTGCCATCCGGTGCCGGGCGACCGCATTGTCGGCGTTTCCGACGGCAAGACGGTCAAGGTCCACACCATCGATTGCCTGACCCTTGCCCGGGAAGCAGGGGACGAGGAATGGATGGACCTGTCATGGGACGCCAATACCGATGGCGCGACCGGACGATTGCAAGTCATCCTGTATAACCGCCCCGGCACCCTTGCCGAGATGACCGGTATTTTCGCGGCCAATCACGTCAATATCTCGCATCTGGCGCTTTTGTCCCGCGACGAGCGTTTCGGCCATTACGAAGTGGACATCGAAGTGCGCGATCTGGCCCATCTGACGCGCAATATCAGCGCGCTTCGGGCCAGCGACGCGGTCGCGCAGGCAAATCGCGTTTAAGGGGGCAAATCGCGTTCAGGGTGGCGTTCAGGAGCCGGCTTCAGCATCCTCGACCATGCGAACCGGAACCTTGATGTTGCAGACATCGGTACCACCCGCCGGAACCGCATAGAAACTGTCGCTGCGATTGGCGAGGATATCGACATAGCGGGCAAAGCTGTCGCCTTGCGTGTCGAGAAATTCATATCGTGGCCGCTCGCCCTCTGGCAGGTCGCTGGCCAGCCGCGCAGAGATGATGGGCGAATGTTCGGCCATGGTCGCATAGACGCCAAAACCCGCCGTTCCGCGCGGAAGGATCGAGAGATGCTCGATCCCGTCGATCACCTTGCCGACGACGGCGATATTCCGGTCAAGCTGGCGCGGCGCGTGTCCGATGACGGCATATAGTTCCGCTCCGGTTCCCGCGTCCGGCGACAGGTCGCGCGCGACGCCGACCGATCCATAGCAATGCACCGGCCACATGCGAACCGGCGTGTTCGTCATCGGATCGGTGCCATCCGTGACCACATGGTCCTGCAATTCGACTGCGACCGGTATGCCGCGCACATAGGTGAACGCCGCGGCATAGGGGTCGGCGTAGCGCGAGCCGGGTTGAGCCGCTGCCCCATCCGATACCATCCCGACCGGACGCCGTCCGTTTTTGCCCCACAGCACGCTTGCCATGCCGTCCTGCCATGCCAGATCATAGTCATCTTCGCTGGTTGGTACGATATCTGCGGGAAGGGGCTTGGCAGGGCTTTTCCGGTCGCTTTCCTCTTCCTCGCCGTCGCCCCATTGCACCACCCAGTTGTCGACCGAGCGATAGATCGAAAGGCCGTCCCACCAATGGGCGCGCGCCATGGTGCGGATATTGCGCGTCCAGCTTGCGGACACGGGCTCGGCAAGAAGCTGGACCACGAATTCACGCGGATTGCCCTTGGCATCGGGGGCAAGCGTTACGACCATCAGCTCATCATCCGGAATGATCGACCATTCGGATTGTGGCGCGCTATTTACGATATCGTTCGGTGTAACAGCAGTTTGCTTGTCATCCTGAGCATAGGCGGGGGCGGCGCAAAGGGCGGTGGCGGCAAGTGCGAGGGGCAGTTTCATGCCGCCGATGATGGCATCCGCGCGCTGCATGTAAAAGGGGCTTGGCTGCGCGGTGATTCGCCCAAAGGGATTAGTCAACCTGCCCGAATTTGCCGCCCAGCGGTTCGCACCGGCGTTAACGAAAATTTTTTTGCACGCCGTCGAACCTGCGATTTTCGCGGGTGCACAAGGTTAATGCGTGCGGTTCGATGCCGTGCCGGTGCTTTGATTCGCATGGGGGGAATGGTGGGCGGTGAGGGGCTCGAACCCCCGACCCTCTCGGTGTAAACGAGATGCTCTACCAGCTGAGCTAACCGCCCGTCGAAGCAATTGGCTTCGTCGAAGGGGGCCATTTAGACGCTTTTTCGCTCGCGTCAATCGTTCAGCTTTTTCGCAATTGCAGCAAGCATCACGTGGAAATGCGCCGGGAACGTTTACTTGCCGTTAACACTTTTGGGTGAAAGTAGGAGGGTAACAGATTATCCGGCCCGCGCCCGTTGAATTGCGCCGGACGGACCATGATGGAAGGACATGAGATGGACGAGACCTCACGCCTTGCGCGCCAGTGTGCCTATGCCTTCATGGTATTACGCGTCGTGCCCGTGATGCTGGTCGCCAGCACCGTCGGCCTGATGTGGATCAAGTAAACTGCTGACAAAGGCCTGGGGCAACCCGGCTGACAGACGCTGAATACAGCCGCCGCGAGAGCATCGCGGCGGCTGTTTCCGTTTCAGTTACAGCCTTCGCTTCAGGTTCCGGCCTTGGCCAGCATTTCGGCGGTTTCCGCGCTGGTCCAGTCATGCTCGCCGATCATGCGCCACACTTCCTTGCCCTCGGCGTCGTAATAGATGGTCAGCGGCAGCACGCCGCCGCCATAGGCGAAGCCCAGATCGTTCTCGCTGTCGATCCACGGTTCCAGATGGGAAAAGCCCTGCTCGGCGAAAAAGGGCGTCACGACCTCGGCCCCCTGCATGTCCTGCGACACGGTCAGCACTTTCAGCGATCCTTCGCGTTCGCCCGCCAGTTGGTCCAGCATCGGCATTTCCAGCTTGCAGGGTCCGCACCATGTCGCCCACAAATTGATCAGCAGCGGCTGGCCGGTAAATTCCGCCAGCTTCTTTTCCGTGCCGTCGGGCAGGGTAATGGCGAAATCGGGCAAGGCCTCGCCCGCATGGCTTTCGTCCATGATGCCCGCTTGCGCCGCCGGATCGGCGCTTTGTTCAGCCTCGCCTTGCTGCGGGGCCTCGCTTTGACTATCGCACGCGCCAAGCGAAAGGGCCGCCGCCATGGCAAGCGCGGGGGCCGCAAAAGAAGGTGTGCGTTTGATCATGGGCAATTCCGGCTCCGGTACGGGTAAGGCTGCAAACCAGATGTGGGGCGGACGCTTCGCCGAGGGGCCGTCCGCGATCATGCGCGAGATAAACGCCTCGATCCCCTTCGACAAGGCATTGTGGCGGCAGGATATCCGCGCATCGAAAGCGCATGTCGCCATGCTGGGCGCGCAGAATATCGTCTCGGCAGAGGATATGGCGCTGATCACCGAAGGTCTCGACAAGGTCGCCGCCGAATACGAAGCCGATGGCGTGCCCGAGAACTGGGACCTTGAAGACATCCATATGGTGACCGAGGACCGGCTGACCCAGCTGATCGGCGCCGCCGCCGGACGCCTGCACACCGCGCGCAGCCGCAACGATCAGGTGGCGACCGATTTCAAATTATGGGTGCGCGACGCGCTGGACCAGACCGATGCGGGGCTGGCTGCCCTGCAGCGCGCATTGGTCACGCGCGCGGGCGAACACGCAGATTCCATCATGCCCGGTTTCACCCATTTGCAGACCGCGCAGCCGGTAACGCTGGGCCATCACCTCATGGCCTATTACGAGATGTTCCGGCGCGACCGTTCGCGCCTGATGGATGCGCGCGCGCGGATGAACGAATGTCCGCTGGGCAGCGCGGCGCTGGCGGGCACGGGCTTTCCCATCGACCGCGATGCGACCTGCGCGTCGCTCGATTTCGCCAAGCCTACCGACAACAGCCTCGACGCCGTGTCCGACCGCGATTTCGCGCTTGATTACCTGATGGCGGCCAGCCAGATCGCGCTGCACCTGTCGCGTCTGGCGGAAGAGCTGGTGCTGTGGGCCAGCCAGCCGTTCGGCTTTGTGCGCCTGCCCGATACGCTGTCGACCGGCAGCTCGATCATGCCGCAAAAGAAGAATCCCGATGCCGCCGAACTGGTGCGCGGCCATGCGGGGCGGGTGACCGGCTGCCTGATGTCGCTGATGATGACCATGAAGGGGCTGCCGCTCGCCTATTCCAAGGACATGCAGGACGACAAGCCGCCGGTGTTCGAGGCACATGGCCTGCTCGCGCTGTCGATCGCGGCGACCGAGGGCATGATCGCGGGTGCGACCTTTCGCACTGACCGGATGCGCGGCGCGGCAGAGCAGGGCTATGCCACCGCCACGGACCTTGCCGACTGGCTGGTGCGCGAAGGCGACATCCCGTTCCGCGAGGCGCACCACATCACCGGCGCAGCGGTCAAGCTGGCCGAGAGCCGCGGTATTGCATTGGACGCGCTGACCATCGACGATCTGAAAGCCATAGACAGCCGCATCGACGAACGTGTGTACAAGGCATTGTCGGTCGATTCCTCGGTCGCGGCGCGTGCCAGCCATGGCGGAACCGCGCCCGCGCAGGTAAGGCTGCGGGTGGCCGATGCGCGTGTTGCGCTGGGTATGGAGGACGCTTGATGCGCAGCGGATTACTGGCCCTGACCCTGGCCCTGACATCGCTGGCGCTGGCCGGATGTGCCCGCCAGACCGAGCTGAAACCCGCCGCAGGGGCCGAACTGCCGCCCACGCCCTATGGCGAAGCGATCCAGCCCGATGCCGGCGACCTGCTCGAACGGCCCGTGCAGGCTGCGCCCGAACGCAATGTCGAGCTTCGCACCCGTTCCGAACCGCGCGAGGACGATCCGTTCGACCTCCCGCCCGAAGGCTGAATTCCCTTGGACCATTTCCATTACCAGAACGGCGAGCTTTACGCCGAGGATGTGCCCGTCGCCCGCATCGCGGCAGAGACCGGCACGCCCGTCTATGTCTATTCGCGCGCCACGCTGGAACGCCACGCGCAGGTTTTTCGCGAGGGGCTGAACGCGCTGCCCAGCGTGCATCTGGCCTTTGCGGTCAAGTCCAATCCGAACCTTGCCGTGCTGAAAGTGCTGAAAGAACAGGGGTTCGGCGCCGATGTCGTGTCCGAGGGGGAGATGCGCCGTGCGCTGGCCGCGGGTATTCCGGCAGCGGATATCGTGTTTTCAGGCGTCGGCAAGACGAAGCGCGAGCTGTCTGCCGCATTGGAAGCCGGAATAGGCCAGTTCAATCTGGAGTCCGAGGAAGAGGGCGAGGAGCTTGCGGCGCTCGCCGCCGAACGCGGGCTGAAGGCGCCCTGCGCGCTGCGCGTGAATCCCGATGTAGAGGCCGGAACCCATGCCAAGATCTCGACCGGCAAGGCCGAGAACAAGTTCGGCGTCCCCTATGACCGCGCGGCAGAGATGTTCGACCGGCTGGCGCGGCTTCCCGGCATGAATTTGCGCGGGCTGGCGGTGCATATCGGCAGCCAGCTGCAAAGCCTTGCTCCGCTGGAGGCCGCCTTCACGCGCATGGGCGCGCTGATGGAAGCGATCCGCGCCGAGGGGCATCACATCACCCATATGGATCTGGGCGGCGGTGTCGGCGTGCCCTATCGCGAGGGGGAGCAGTTTCCCTCGCCTGCCGATTACGGCGCGATGGTGGCACGGATCTGCAAGGGCTGGGGCGTGACGCTGATGTTCGAACCGGGCCGCGTGATCACCGGCAATTCGGGCGTGCTGGTGACCGAGGTGGTCCGCGTGAAACAGGGCGTGACCGCGCCCTTCGTGGTGGTCGATGCGGCCATGAACGATCTGGCGCGACCGGCGATGTATGATGCGTGGCACGATTTCGCGGCCGTGAAGCCGACCGGAGAGACTTTTACCGCCAGTGTCGTCGGCCCGATTTGCGAATCGAGCGATGTTTTCGCCAAGGATCGCGCCATCGACACGGTGCAGACGGGCGATCTGGCGGTGTTCCGCACGGCGGGCGCCTATGGCGCGACCATGGCCAATACTTATAACTCGCGCCCGCTGGTGCCCGAGGTGCTGGTCAGCGGTGACAAATATGCTGTGGTGGCCGACCGGATCGAACCCGCCGCCATCCTTGCCGCCGAACGCGTGCCGGACTGGCTGTGAACTCGCTGCCGCTGTTCCACCGTATCGCCGACCGCAAGGTGGTGGTGCTGGGCACGGGCGAGGCAGCGGCGGCCAAGCGTCGGCTAGTCGAACGGGCGGGCGGCATTTGCGTGGGCGAGGCAGAAGCCCATCACGCGCAACTGGCGTTCATCGCGCTGGAGGACGAGAGCGACGCGAAGGCGGCGGCCATGCGGCTGCGCGGCAAGGGGCTGATCGTCAATGTGACCGACCGGCCTGCCTTGTGCGATTTTACGGTGCCTTCCATCGTCGATCGCGATCCCGTCATCGTGGCGGTCGGCACGGGCGGGGCGTCGGCGGGCATGGCGAAGATGCTGCGGCTGCGGCTGGAACGGTTCCTGCCGCAGGGGCTGGGCATGCTGGCGACGCGATTGGCGGCGGCCCGCGACGCGATCCGCGCCCGCTTTCCCACTCCCGACCA
Organism: Croceicoccus sp. Ery5; assembly: GCF_020985325.1. Lineage (NCBI taxonomy): Bacteria > Pseudomonadati > Pseudomonadota > Alphaproteobacteria > Sphingomonadales > Erythrobacteraceae > Croceicoccus > Croceicoccus sp. Ery5. The sequence continues at coordinate 2,950,034 of NZ_CP087587.1, read as the reverse complement.
GCGGCGTCGCGCGCTGGATGCGGCCCTGCGCGAAGGCGGGCCGCTCGATCCGATGGCGCAGCACGATGGCGATGCGGTCGACCGCTGGCTGGCGGGCGGCGATGGCGCGTTGGAGCAGGGGCAGCGCGAGATCCTGTTACGCTCGGACGACCCGGATGACCTGACCTTGCGCGAAGCGCGGCTTTTGGGCGGCGCCGATGTGGTCATTCACGACCCGAATGTGCCGCAAACGGTGCTGGTCCGTGCCCGCGCCGACGCCATTCGGGTGGCATCGGGTGGCGATTTGTCGGGGATACCATCCGAAGGGTTAATAGTATCGCTGCGCAGATCGCGCTAAAATTTCCATCGCTATGTCACATGATATTGCACCGCGTTCGATCCTTCGCAAAGCGCTGCGCATGGACGGGAACAAGATGAACCGGGCAGACGACCCCGAAGCGCTGCGCCACGCCGCGAATAATTGTCGTCACATGCTGCAAGTGCTGGAACGCAAGCTGGCCGACGCAGAGGAACATTTGCGCAATGGCGAGCATGACCGCTGCCGCCAGATCCTGATCTTCCTGCGTCAGGCCATGCCAGAGGCGATTGCCGCGCTGGACCCCGACCATCGGGGAAATACGAACTAACTACCTGACTTCAATCGAGGAATGGCGCTGACAAGGCGTCGATCGCCGCTTGCAAAATGACGGCGGCGGCATGGCTGTCGATCCGCTCTGCCCTTTTGGCGCGGCTCATGTCCTGTTCGATCATCGCGCGTTCCGCCCCCGCGGTGGACAGGCGTTCGTCCCACAACAATATGGGAAGCGCGAAGGCCGCCTCCAGATTGCGCGCCAGCGCGCGCGCCGCCTGTGCGCGCGGCCCTTCGCTGCCATCCATGTTCCTAGCCAGTCCGATAACGATGCCGGTGACCTTGCGCTCGGCAATCTGCGATTCGAGCGCGGCTTTCAGCGGTCCGAACTTGCCGCGCGGCAATGTCTTTCCCGCCGTGGCAAAGCGCCAGCCCGCGTCGCATATCGCCACGCCCACGGTCTTGGTGCCGGGGTCCAGCCCGATCAGCACGCCGCCGTCGGGCAGCGCATCGGAAAAGCTGCGGGCATCTTCGGCGATCATGATGCGGGTGCGGCTGCCTTGGCAAACGCCGCCTCGCGCGCGGCGACATCGGCGCGCAGATTGGCCCAGAACAGGGGAATGTCATACACGTGGTAATTATTCCCCGGCAGCACCGCATTGCCCATTTCGGGCGGGTTGCCGATCAGCAGGATACCGCGCGGATCGCATTTCGCCGGGACCGCGCCCGCGACAAGGCTGCCGCCGGTCATGTCGCCATTGGGAACCAGCGTCCCCAGATTATCTTCCATCGGTGCCTCGCCCCCGATGCCGCCCGTCAGCGGGTTTGAACACAGCACGTTTTCGGGCAGCTTGGGCACACCGTCGAGGTCGGGCCCGCGGGCGAAAGCCTCCAGCAGCGCCTCGGGCTCGGCGGGTTCGGCAAAACTCTGCCAGCTCATCACGCATCCCGATTGCGATGTGGTGGCACAGGCGGGCAGGCCCATGGCGGGCAGGTCGACATCGGTCGAAACGGGCCAGCCCACGACATAGGCCGCCACGATACGCGCAGCCAGCGGTGTTCCCGCCACCTTCTCCTTTATCAGGCGGATCAGATGCAGCGAACCCTGGCTATGACCGGCCAGCACGATGGGCGCGTCCTGCGGGATGGTCGCCACGAAAAAGTCGAAAGCCTGCGCCACATCGGCATAGGCCGCGTCCACCGCGCGCTTCGCCTCGGGCTTTTGCGTCAGGAATGCGCCGACCGCCGCCTGCCGGTAGCGCGGTGCCCACAGTTCGACCGAGCGGTTAAAGGGGCTGGCCATGCCGCGCACGAACAGCTCCGCGCCCTGCCGCGAAGCCGCGTCCGCCAGGGGAGCGTTCCAGTGATCGGTGCCGGTAAAGCTGGTCGGGTGGATAAAGAACACCGCACTGTCCGACGCGCCTTCTTCGGGCGTGAAGCCCGCGGGCAGGAAACGGGCCGGATTAGTCGCGCCCATACCGGGGCGCGAGATCCACATTTCGGGATCTTCATAGGCGTTATTGTCGAGCGCGGCCTGTTCCTCGAACGCGCCGCCGGGGACGAAGGCCATCTCGGTCAGCTCTTTCGACCAGAAGCTGAGCGCGATGCCCGCCGCGATGACCAGCACCACCAGAAAGGCGATCACATAAAGAAACTTGCGAGCCATCGATCCTTACAACCCCCGAATTGCGTTTATTCCGGCTGAAAACTCTGCTGCGCCGCATCGTCGCTGAACGGATCGGCGGCACCGTGTTTCGAACGATATTCCAGCATCACCTTGATCATGGCGATCAGCGGATCGGCCAGCGCCAGCCCCAGAATGCCGAACAATATGCCCAGTATCAGCTGTCCCGCCAGCACCAGTGCGGGCGCCAGATCGACCGTCTTCTTGGCGATCAGCGGAATGACGAGATAGCCGTCGAAGGTCTGCACCACGAAATAGACGCCCACGCAATAGAGCGCCATGTCGGTGCCGCCCGAAAAGCCGACCAGCACCATCAGCAGGCCCGAAATGACTGCGCCGATATTGGGAATGAACGCCAGCAGCCCCGTCAGCAATCCCAGCAGGGCCGCCATCGGCACGCCATAGATCGCCAGCGCGGCCCATGTGATGAACCCTTCGAACACCATGCCGACCAGTCGCCCGAACATCAGGCGGCGCATGGCAAAGCCCATCTGCCCCGTCATCTCCAGAAACGCCTCGCGCCGGTTGTCGGGCAGCATCCACGCGACACCGCGTTCATAGAGATTGGGTTCGAGCGCGATGTAAATGCCAAGGATCAGGATCAGGAAGCCGGTGGTGAACCCGCCGATGATCCCGCCGACTGCGCTGGTCAGCTGGCCCAGACCGCCCATTGCCTGCTGGGCCAGCCCTGTGAACTGGTCGGGATGGATTTCCAGCCCCTGGCTGCGCAGCCATGCGAACAGGCGAATCGCCTGTTCCTCGACCAGCTGGGGGAATTGCGCGGCTTCCTCTGCCAGCGATGTGCCCGCGAAGATAAAGACCCAGACGATAAAGGCCGCGCCCAACAGCAGCACGATACCGACACGCTTGCCGCGCCCGATGGGCAGAACCCTGCCCAGCAGCCGCGCGCCGCCATCGATGATCGCGGCCAGCACCAGCCCGCCGAACACCACCAGCAAGGCCTGCGCCATATAGATCGCCACGCCCACCAGCAAGACGATCGACACCCAGATCAGGGCTCTGCGCGCTTCGAACCGCAACTGCGGGTCCGAAATGCGGGTCGGGCTGGCGGATTGGGGATGGGGGTCGGCGTCGTTCATAGGCGGTCCTGCATGGGCGATCTGTTCCGGCCTTATTCAGCGATTCCCTGCGCTTGCGGGGCGGTCGCGCGGATGACGGGGCGCAAACTGCTCCATGCGCGCTCGGTGCGCAAGCCGCTCCACCACGAAAGCGGGTTCCACGATTCGCTGCCATCCAGAGAGAAGGTGATGAATTCGGCCCTGCCGCCCACATCGGCCAGCGGCACCGGCCCGCCCAGACCCTGCCCGGGACGCATTTCGCGGCTGTCGGCGGAATGGTCGCGATTGTCGCCCATCAGGAACACATGGCCTTCGGGCACGATAATCTCGTGCATAGTGTCCAATGGCTGGTTCAGATGATCGATGACCAGATAGCTGGCACCATTGGGCAAGGTTTCGCGCCACGTCGGCGGTTCGAAAACCTCGCGCCCGCTGGGCAGGCGCACGCGGAACCGTTCATAGGCTTCGAGGCAGGGGCGGCCGTCGCAAATCTGCGAATCGTCGGCGCGCAACTGGACCGGCGGTTCGACTTCCTGCGGGACGGGAATGCCGTTCAGCACGATCTGGCCGCGCCGCACTTCGATCCGGTCGCCGGGCAAGGCGACGACGCGCTTGATCCAGTCCTCGTTCGCATAGGGCGGAGTGACGATGACGATATCGCCATATTCGGGGGTCGAACCCATTACGCGCGCGGTCGAGCGGGGCAAAATGTGAAAGGAGGCGGAAACCCAGCTCCACCCATAGGGATATTTCGACACGATCAGCCGGTCGCCCACCAGCAGGTTGGGCATCATCGAACCGCTGGGAATATAGAACGGCTTGGCGACCAGCGAATGGAACGCCAGCACGGCCAGCAGCATCACGACCAGTCCGCCTGCCTCGCTCAGCCAGTTCACGCGTTCGCGCGCGGGGCCATCGATAGGCTCGATCGGGCTGGCGGGCACGGGGCGCGTGCCGCTGCGCCAGTTGGGGCGGGGGCTGTTCATTGTGGGCTGTTCATCGCGAATGGGTCATGATGCCGTAATCAGAAGCCGCGCTTCGATCACCACGAAGGCCTGTGCCCACGGGTGGTCGTCGGTCAGCGTCAGGTGGACAACGGCCTCGTGCCCTGCGGGCGTCAGTTCGGCCAGACGCGCCGCCGCCCCGCCCGCCAGCGCCAGAGTGGGCGCGCCCGATGGGGCATTGACGACGCCGATGTCCTTCATGAACACGCCGCGCTTGAAGCCGGTGCCGACGGCCTTGGAAAATGCCTCTTTCGCGGCGAATCTCTTGGCATAGGTGCCTGCACGAGTGAACGGACGGCGTTCCGCCTTGGCGCGTTCGATATCGGTAAAGACGCGCATTTCGAATCGCGCACCGAAGCGGTCCAGCGAGTTCTGGATACGCTCTATATTGCAGAGGTCGGACCCCATCCCGATAATCATGGGGCGAACCTCGCGGGCACATGCTTCGGGGCGCGAAGCGACTCCCGCAAGGCCGAACGGCCGCCGCCGCTTATGCGGCGGAATCGCAGCGCAGCAGAGATGGCCGTCAGGCCAAACCAAGGGGCGCGGATGCGCCCCGCCCGGCGTTTGAGGGGCCAGAACAAAAGACTCATCAACGCGCTTCATCCATCAGGTCGCGCATTTTCCGCACCGCGTTTTCCAGCCCCACGAAAACCGCCTCGCCGATCAGGTAATGACCGATGTTCAGCTCCGCCAATTGGGGAATCGCCGCGATGGGTTGCACATTGTCATAGGTCAGGCCGTGGCCGGCATGCGGTTCGATCCCGTTCTTCGCGGCAAGCGCTGCCATATCGGCAATACGCTTCAACTCGCGCGCGCGTTCCGTTCCGCTGGCATGGGCATATTCGCCGGTGTGGAATTCGACGACGGGCACGCCCAATCGCATCGCGGCCTCAAGCTGGCGCTCCTCGGCCTCGATAAACAATGATACGCGAATCCCCGCATCGGCCAGCCTTCCGACGATGGGCGCCAGCCGGTTGTGCTGTCCCGCCGCATCCAGACCGCCCTCGGTCGTGCGCTCCTCGCGCTTTTCGGGGACGATGCAGGCGGCATGCGGGCTGTGTGACAGGGCGATTTCCAGCATCTCGTCCGTCGCGGCCATTTCCAGGTTCAGCGGCAGGCCAGTGGCGGACTGGATACGCGCCAGATCGCCGTCGCGGATATGGCGGCGGTCCTCGCGCAGATGGGCAGTGATGCCGTCGCCGCCCACTGCCGCCACGATTTCCGCCGCGCGCACCGGATCGGGATGATCCCCGCCGCGCGCATTGCGGATGGTGGCGACATGGTCGATGTTCACGCCCAGTCTAAGGCGGGAAGGGGGCACGGGCCGTCTCCTGATCAGGGCTTTTTGCGGCTGCCGGGCTTTTCGGCGGGAATCGCGGCCAGCTCGGCAGGAACCTCGTCCTCGGCATAGGTCGGGAAAGAGAGCGAGACGAGCGCGTGATAGGGAATGTCGAATTCCACCTCGCCCCCCGAACGGTCGACCAGCGAGCAAATGCCCACGACCTTGCCGCCCGCTTCCTCGACAGCCCTGATCGCCTCGCGGCTGGAAAGGCCGGTGGTGACGACATCCTCGACCATCAGGATTTTCTCGCCCGGCTGGATGTCGAATCCCCGGCGCAGTTCAAAGGTGCCGGTGGGCCGTTCGACGAAAATAGCGTCCACCTGCAGCGCGCGGCCCATTTCATGGCCGATGATGATGCCGCCCATCGCCGGCGAAACGACCTTGTCGATCTTGCCGCGCAGGTCGCGGGGCAGGGCGGCGGCCAACGCCACCGCCAGCCGTCCGGCGCGGTCGGGGTTCATCAAAACGCGCGCGCATTGCAGATAATGGGCACTGTGGCGGCCCGAAGAGAGCAGGAAATGCCCCTCGAGCAGGGCGCCGGCAGCGCGGAATTCCGACAGGACTTCGTCTTCGTTCATCTTTCCTCGTCCAATTGCCGCAGCCGGTGGGCGCGGGCGTCCGGTGAACCCGCCCTATCATACAGGGACGGAAAAAAGGCGCCTGCGACGGGTGCGAAACGGGTGGTCGCCAGATGGCGAACAGGCTGCGGATTGCAAGCTTTATCAAAAATATCCCCTAGAGGTGCTTGAGGCAGCCCGCAAGCGCGCGTATAGGCCCCCCAAGCCGCGCCCCCTCGGGCGTGGTCGATGGTGCGTTTCTGCGCCATTTGCGTGGGGCATGTTCCGCGCTTCAGTTCAGTCTATCCGCCGTCTGGCAGGGGCATCGAATGCCTTGTCAGCGGGTGGAAAACGGGATCAGGGAAAGCGATCTTGACAGTGATGGGAATCCGCCGCGCAGCCGAATTCGTCACCTTGGCGGGCGCCGCGTTGATGGCATCTGCGGGCACCGCGATGGCCGCCGCCGCCGAAACCGCAGCCCCCGTGGTGGAAGCCGCGACAGGCTATGTTCCGATGAAGCCGACCGAGGGCAAGGGCATGCCCACCCCGGGCGCCATCGGGTTCCAGGACCAGTATTCGCCCATCGGCGATTACGGCGAATGGATGCACAATGCGGTGCTGATGCCGATCATCACCATCATTTCGCTGCTGGTGCTGTTCCTGCTTATCTGGGTCGTCGCCCGCTATCGCGCCAAGGCGAATCCCAATCCCTCGCGCACCAGCCACAACACGCTGATCGAAGTGATCTGGACGCTGTTGCCCGTGCTGGTCCTGCTGGCGATCGCGGTCCCGTCGATGCGTTTGCTGGCCAACCAGTACGAAACCGCGCCAGAGGGTGCGCTGACCGTAAAGGTCACCGGTTACCAGTGGTATTGGGGTTATACCTATCCCGATTACGGCGGTTTCGAGGTGATCTCGAACATGCTGCCCGAGGAAGAGGCGATCGCCAATGGCGAGCCTTCGCATCTTGCGGTGGACAAGCGCATGGTCGTTCCTGCGGGCGTTCCGATCCGCATCCAGACCATCGGCGCCGACGTGATCCACTCGTTCGCGGTTCCCTCGCTCTGGTTCAAGCTGGACGCCGTGCCGGGCCGCCTGAACGAGAAGGTGATGTTCATCAAGGAACCGGGCGTTTACTACGGCCAGTGCATGGAACTGTGCGGCGCGCGTCACGGCTATATGCCCATCGCGGTCGAGGCGCTGCCCAAGGACAAGTTCGAACAATGGGTTCTTGAACAGCCGGGCGGCACGCTGGGCGAAGAGGCAGAGGCGGCTCCTGCTGCCGAGGATGCGGCAGTCGAGGGTGCTGAAGAAGCGCCCGAGGGCGAGGGCGAAGCCGCCCCCGCCGCCGCCTGACAGATTTTACGGATAGGGTACCGACACCATGGCCACCACCGCCCCTGAAAGCTTTCCGGTCCACGAGGATGCGCATCACGCGCATGATGCGGATCACAAGCCGCCGTTCTTCCAGCGCTGGTTCATGTCGACGAACCACAAGGATATCGGCACTCTCTACCTGATCTTCTCGATCTGCGCGGCCATCATCGGCGGCGGCATTTCGGGCATCATGCGTATGGAACTGGCAGAACCCGGCATCCAGTATCTGGGTGCGGTTCACGAATTCCTGGGCGGTACCGCCGGCGATTTCGACGGATCGCTGCATCTGTGGAACGTGCTGATCACGGCGCACGGCCTGATCATGGTGTTCTTCGTGGTCATGCCCGCCATGATCGGCGGTTTCGCCAACTGGTTCGTGCCGATCATGATCGGCGCGCCCGACATGGCGTTCCCGCGCATGAACAATATCAGCTTCTGGCTGACCTTCATGGGCTTCTGCTCCCTGATGATGAGCGCGTTCATGCCCGGTGGCACCGGCATGGGTGCGGGCACCGGCTGGACCGTCTATGCCCCGCTGTCGACCACCGGTTCGCCGGGGCCTGCGGTGGACTTCGGCATTTTCGCGCTCCACCTTGCGGGTGCGGGCTCGATCATGGGCGCCATCAACTTCATCACCACCATCTTCAACATGCGCGCGCCGGGTATGACCCTGCACAAGATGCCGCTGTTCGTTTGGTCGGTGCTGGTCACGGCATTCCTGCTGCTGCTCGCCCTTCCGGTGCTCGCTGCCGCCATCACGATGCTGCTGACCGACCGTAACTTCAACACCACCTTCTTCACCCCGCAGGGTGGCGGTGACCCGATTCTGTACCAGCACCTGTTCTGGTTCTTCGGCCACCCCGAAGTGTACATCATGATCCTGCCGGGCTTCGGCATCATCTCGCAGATCATCTCGACCTTCAGCCGCAAACCGGTGTTCGGCTATCTCGGCATGGCCTATGCCATGGTCGCCATTGGCGTCGTCGGCTTCATCGTGTGGGCGCACCACATGTACACGGTCGGCCTGTCGGTGAACGAAAAGATGTATTTCACGGCCGCCACCATGGTGATCGCGGTGCCGACCGGCGTGAAGATCTTCTCGTGGATCGCGACGATGTGGGGCGGTTCGCTGCGCTTCACCTCGCCGATGTGGTGGGCGCTGGGCTTCATCTTCCTGTTCACCGTCGGCGGTGTGACGGGTGTGGTGCTGGCCAATGGCGGCATCGACGACAATCTGCACGACAGCTATTACGTGGTGGCACACTTCCACTACGTGCTTTCGCTGGGCGCGGTGACGGCGATGTTCGCGGGCTGGTATTACTGGTTCCCGAAGATGTTCGGCGTATGGCACTCCGAGCTTCTGTCGAAGCTGCAGTTCATCGTCTTCTTCGTGGGCGTGAACACGCTGTTCTTCCCGATGCACTTCCTGGGCATGAACGGCATGCCGCGCCGCTATCCCGACTATACCCCGGCGTTCGAGCTGTGGAACTGGGTCGCGACCAAGGGTTACGAGATCATGGCGATCAGCATCGTGATCTTCTTCGCCAACATCCTGTACGCCATCATCGTGCGCAAGAAGGCCGAAGGTAACTATTGGGGCGAAGGTGCGACCACGCTGGAGTGGACTTTGTCCTCGCCGCCGCCGTTCCACCAGTTCGAAACCCTGCCGGTGATCGACGACAAGGCAGGCGCCGCGCACTAAGCGCCCGCCTGACGGCAAATGCCCGAAGCCTTGTGCGAAGGGCAAGAATATCAGGGGGGCGTCGAAGGTGCTGCGGCTCCGCGACGTCCCCTTGCCGGTTTTTCCGCCCTCCATTCGCTTGAACGGAATTCTGGACTATCATGGCAAGCATGATCCAAGCCGATGACAATATGCAGCAGGGCGTGGCTCTGCCTGCGGACTGGCGCGATTTCGTCGCGCTGACCAAGCCGCGCGTGATGTCGCTGGTGGTGTTCACCGGACTGTGCGGCCTTCTGGCGGCTCCGGGCAGCATCCATCCGGTCATCGGTTTCACTGCCATCCTTTGCATCGCGCTGGGCGCGGGCGGGGCGGCTGCGATCAACCAATGGTACGAAGCGGATATCGACGCGGGCATGAAACGCACCGCGTCCCGCCCGATTCCCGCAGGGAGGATGGACCGCGAAAACGCCCGCGATTTTGCTGTTGCGCTGTCGGCCGGATCGGTCGTTGTCATGGGGCTGGGCGTCGGCTGGCTGGCGGCGGCGCTGCTGGCGGTGTCGATCGTCTATTACGCGGTCGTCTATACGATGTGGCTCAAGCCGCGTACGCCGCAGAACATCGTCGTTGGCGGCGGCGCGGGCGCGTTTCCGCCGCTGATCGGCTGGGTCGCGGTGACGGGCGATATCACGCTGATGCCGGTGCTGCTGTTTGCGATCATCTTCATGTGGACTCCGCCGCATTTCTGGGCGCTGGCCCTGTTCGTAAAGACCGATTACGCGCGGGTCGGCATTCCGATGATGCCGGTCGTCGCGGGCGAGGTTTCGACCCGCCGGCAGATTCTTGCCTATGCGATCGCTTTGGCACCCGTCGCTTTGGCGCCATGGTTCGTGGACGGGGCAGGGATCGTCTATGCCATCAGCGCGGCTGGGCTGTCGGCCCTGTTTTTCGCGCTGTCGATTCCGGTCGGCCTTCGCCGCGCACAGCCCGATGATGCGATGAAGCCCGAAAAGCGGCTGTTCGCCTTTTCGGTGCTCTATCTCTTCGCGCTGTTCGGCGCATTGGTGGCGGACCGGCTTCTGGCCAATGCAGGAGTGATCGCATGACCGATAACGAGAGCGACGCCGAAAGGGTGACCCGCCAGATCCGCGCCCGTCAAAAGAGCCGGAACATCGCGCTTGGCCTGTTCCTTGGCGGGTTGGTGGTGCTGTTCTTCATGCTCACCATCGTTCGTTTCCCCACCAGCTGAATCCAGGCGAGCTGATCATGGCCCAGACAATCGCATCCGTACCCGAAAAGACGCAAAGCACGCGTAATACGCGTACAGGGCTGATCTTTCTGGGCGTCGCGCTGGGCATGCTCGGGCTGGGCTATGCGGCGGTGCCGCTGTATCGCATTTTCTGTCAGGTTACCGGCATCGACGGCACTACCCAGCGCGCCAGCGCGGCACAGGCATCGGAAGTCAAGGCGACGGGCAACCGCATTTCGGTGCGCTTTGACGGCAATGTCGCGACCGGTCTGCCATGGTCGTTCCATCCGATGCAGACGACCAGCAATGTGATGATCGGCGAAAAGGCACTGGCGAAATACGAGGCGCGGAATAATTCCGCGCGCGAGATTACCGGCACCGCCGTATTCAATGTCAGCCCCGTTCAGGCGGGCAAATATTTTAACAAGATCGAATGCTTCTGCTTTACCGAGCAGACGTTGAAGCCCGGAGAGGACGTCGAGATGCCCGTCATCTATTACGTCGATCCGGCAATTCTGGAAGATCCCGATACAAAGGATATCCAGCAGATTACGCTGAGCTACAGCTTCTATGAGAGCGACCGGCTGTAAGGGCTGTCGCACGCGGGGAAGAAGGCTTATCGGGATTAGCGGCGTAAAGCCTCTGGACCATACGGGGTCTGCTGGCTAAAGCGCGGCGCAAAGGTTTGGGTTTTGCTAGGGGGCGCAACCGCCCTCTTACGCGATCAGTAAGGGAAGACACGCGACAATGGCCGGCACCAAGAACCACGATTATCACATTCTGCCGACCGATCCCTGGCCGTTTCTCACCTCGCTTTCGGCGCTGGTGATGACCACGGGTCTCGCGCTGTTCATGCACGACTATCCGTTCGGCACCTATCTGTTGATCGCGGGCGTCATTGGCCTGCTGATCTCGATGTTCAGCTGGTTCGGCAATATCATCAAGGAAGCACATGCAGGCGACCACACGCCGGTGGTGCAGTTGCACCAGCGCTATGGCATGATCCTGTTCATCGCTTCGGAAGTGATGTTCTTCGTCGGCTGGTTCTGGGCCTTTTTCGACTTCTCGCTGTTCCCCAGCACTCTGGCCGAATCGGTCGGGGGCGTCTGGCCGCCCGAAGATATCCACGCCGTGATGGATCCGTTCGATCTGCCGCTGCTGAACACGCTGATCCTGCTGTGTTCGGGCACCACGGTGACCTGGGCGCACCACTCGCTGATCCACGGCGACCGCGAAGGGCTGAAGCAGGGGCTGTGGCTCACCGTCATTCTGGGCGTGCTGTTCAGCGCCATTCAGGCCTATGAATATATGCACGCGCCGTTCCCGTTCGGTGAGAATACCTATGGCTCGGTGTTCTACATGGCAACGGGCTTCCACGGCTTCCACGTGATCGTCGGCACCATCATGCTGATCGTCTGCCTGATCCGCGCCTATAAGGGTGACTTCACGCCCCGCCAGCACTTCGGTTTCGAAGCGGCAGCGTGGTACTGGCACTTCGTCGACGTGGTGTGGCTGTTCCTCTTCATCGCCGTCTATATCTGGGGCGGTTGGGGTGCGCCGATCCATTGATAGGCTGATGGCGGGGTCCGGACATTGACCGGCCTTGACCAGAAGGGGGGCGAAGATGCGTCCCCCGACAGCGGCGTGCCCGCAGACGGTACCAGTTCCGATCGCGGCGAAGGCCCCGATGTCGGTGCCGCATTGCGCAGTGCGGTGCGCGGGGAATGCCCGCGTTGCGGCGCAACCACCATGTTCGAAGGCGGACTGCCGGCCGGATGGGTCCGCTTTGCCGCGAAATGCGGTTCCTGCGGGCTGGACTATGCACGGTTCAATGTGGGCGATGGTCCGGCCGCTTTTCTGACGCTGATTATCGGCACCATCATCACGGGTCTGGCGATCTGGCTCGATCTGGCGGTCAATCCGCCGTTCTGGGTGCATGTGATCCTGTGGGTGCCGCTGACGGCGATCATGGTGATGGGTGGATTGCGCGTGGCCAAGGGGTTGCTGCTGATCGTGGAATACCACCGCGATGCGCGTGAAGCGGGCGGGCGCGATCCGGACGATCGATGAAACGCCTGCCGCTTATTCCGACCATTCTGGTGCTTGGTGCCGTTGCCGTGATGATCGGCCTTGGCGTGTGGCAGATCCAGCGCGCCCAGTGGAAGCACGCACTTCTGTCCCGCTATGCCGCTGCAGCGCAGGATGATACGCCCGTCGCATGGCCGTTGTCGCCCGACCAATTCGAACCGGCCTATTACCGCCGCTCCGCCTTCACCTGTGCAGAAGTCACGGGCCGCGACGCCATTGCGGGCCGCAATGCCGATAATGCTTCGGGCTGGGTCCAGATTGCCCGCTGCCGCACGGACGAAGGGAACGAGGCTGCGGTGCAACTTGGCTGGACGCAGAACCCGCAGCCCGTCGACTGGGCTGGCGGAGATGTCACGGGCCGCATCACTCGCTATGGCGAGGGCGTACGGCTGGTCGCCGATCCGCCGCTGGCCGGGCTTGCCCCCAATGCCCCGCCCGATCCGCGCGAACTGCCCGATAACCATATGGCCTATGCGTTTCAGTGGTTCTTTTTCGCGATCACCGCGCTCGTCATCTATTTTCTGGCGCTGCGGCGGATGCGCGGGAAATCGGGGCAATAGGGCCCCCGGCCCGCTCTGTCTTGCCTTGACGCGCCAGCGGGGCTAACCGCGCGCCTCATGGATTACATCAGCACCCGTGGCAGCGCAGCGCCGCTCGATTTCCGTTCGGTTACGCTCGCGGGCCTTGCCAGCGACGGCGGGCTTTACGTGCCGCGCGAATGGCCGCGCTTTTCGGCCGATGACATTGCCGCGATGGCGGGGCTTCCCTATGCGGAGCTCGCCGCAAAAATCATGCAGCCCTTCGTCGGCACCTGCATCGCGCCCGAACGCCTGCTGGAACTGACGACGCAGGCCTATGGCCGTTTCGCGCACAAGGCCGTGACCCCGCTGACCCAGTTTGACGAGCGGAACTGGCTGCTCGAACTGTTTCACGGGCCGACCCTGGCGTTCAAGGATGTGGCGCTGCAACTCCTTGGCCTGTTGTTCGAGGAATTCCTCAAGGACAGCGACCAGCATCTTACCATCGTCGGCGCGACCAGCGGCGATACCGGCAGCGCCGCGATCGACGCGGTGGCGGGGCGCGCGAAGATCGATATCTTCATGTTGCACCCCAAGGGCCGCGTGTCGGAAGTTCAGCGCCGCCAGATGACCAGCGTGATCGCGCCCAATGTGCATAATATCGCGCTGGAAAACGCCAGTTTCGACGATGCGCAGGCCATGGTGAAGCGCATGTTCGCCGACACGGCGATGACGGGTCGTTTCCGCATCACGGCAGTGAATTCGATCAACTGGGCGCGGCTGATGGCGCAGGTCGTGTATTACTTTGCCGCCGCGATCCAGCTGGGCGCGCCGCATCGCAAGGTCGCCTTCAGTGTGCCGACGGGCAATTTCGGCGACGTCTTCGCCGGGCATGTGGCCGCGCGCATGGGCCTGCCGGTCGGGCAACTGATCGTCGCGACCAATGTGAACGACATTCTGCACCGCGCTTTGTCGACCGGCGACTATTCGGCGCATGGCGTTACGCCCACGGAAGCGCCGTCGATGGACATTCAGGTGTCGTCGAATTTCGAACGGCTTCTGTTCGATGCGGGCGGGCGCGACGGGGCGGCGCTGGCCGAACAGATGCGCGGGTTCGAGGCGTCGAAGGCCATGCAACTGACCAATGCGCAGCGCGAAGGGGCCGCGAGCCTGTTTGCCAGCGCGCGCGCCGATGCGGACCAGATGCGCGCCGCGATGCGCTGGGCCTATGACAATTGCGGCAAGGTGATCGACCCGCATACTGCAATCGGCTTGTCCGCCGCGCTGGAGGCCGATCTGCCGCGCGGCGTGCCGGTTGTAACGCTGGCCACTGCCGATGCCGCCAAATTCGCCCCCGCGGTTGAGGCTGCCATTGGCGTGTCGCCTGTGCTGCCGCCGCGCATTGCCGATCTGATGGATCGCGAAGAGGCCTGCACCGATCTGCTGGGCACTTACGAAGCGGTCGCCGAGTTCGTGGCGGCCAATGCCACCGAAAGCCCTGCCTGAAACCGCTATGGCGCAACTGATCGAACTTCCCCAATTGCTGGTCGGCGAGGGCTGGGCGGATTACGCCCTGCTCGATAGCGGCGAGGGGCGGAAATTCGAGCAATATGGCCCCTATCGCTTTATCCGGCCCGAGCCGCAGGCGATGTGGAAGCCGCGGCTGGGCGATTGGGACGCCCATGGCGAATTCGTGCCCGGTTCGGACGAGGATGGCGGCGGGCGCTGGCAATTCACAAAGCCCGTCCCCGAAAATGGCTGGCCGCTGGCATGGCGCGAGGTGAATTTCACCGCCCAGTGCACACCGTTCCGCCATCTGGGCTTCTTTCCCGATATGGCGCCGGTGTGGGACTGGATGGACGGCATGCTGGAGGGGAAGAGCGACCCGCAGACGCTGAACCTGTTCGGCTATACCGGCGTGGGTTCGCTGTCGCTGGCGCGGCGCGGGTCGGTGGCGCATGTCGATGCCAGCAAGAAATCGGTGGCGCAGGCGCGCGACAATGCCGATGCCAGCGGCATGGGCGATGCTCCGGTCCGCTGGCTGGTGGACGATGCCGCCAAATTCGCCGCGCGAGAGGTGCGGCGCGAAAAACGCTATGACGGCATTATCCTCGACCCGCCGAAATTCGGGCGCGGACCGAAGAACGAGACGTGGCGGATCGAGGAAAGCCTTGCCCCGCTGATCGCCGATTGCCGCCAGTTGCTCGACGCCGATTCGCGCTTTCTGTTCCTGACTGCCTATGCCGTGCGGATGAGCTCGCTTTCGCTGGCGGGGCTGCTGGACGAACAATTCGCCGCGCTGCCGGGCCGGATCGAACATGGCGAACTGGCCGTGCGAGAGGCTGCTGTCCCCGACAGCGAAACGCGCCGAATCCTGCCCACCGCCATTTTCGCGCGCTGGGCCAATGATTGAGGATCATGCTGTGAACGATTCCCTGATCCTTGAAGTCGATGATCTTGTGGTGGACGTGCTGACCGGCATCTACTCGGAAGAGACCGGCAAGCCCCAACCCTTGCGCATCTCGATCGCGGTGGAGCTGGAAATGCCCGAGCGGTTCGAGCCCGACACGCCGCTGGACGCCAGCAAGAATTACATGGACCTGAAATTCGCCGCGACAGAGGCTTTGCCCCCCGGCGTCCATTTCAAGCTGATCGAGGCGGTGGGCGACCACATCTGCGATAGCCTGTTTGTTCAGGATGCGCGGGTGAAATGGGTGCGGGTCAAGATCGTGAAGCTGGCCATTGCCGAGCAAGACGAAAAGATCGGCATGACGCTGACGCGTCATCGCAGGTGACGGCGGCGATGGACGGCGAGGCGGTTTTGCAGGTCGAGTTGGGCGGTGCCGATCCGCTGGCCGCCGCGGCGGTGTTCCACCAGCATCATCTGCCTCGCGCCGTCGAACTGCTGGGTCGCGGTTGCCGGTCCATCGTGCTGCAATTCGAATATGCGCCCGAAAAGCCGCACCGCTGGCGGAAAGAGGCAGTCGCCGCGCTGGCCCGCGCGGCGATTCCGGCGCGGGTAAACGGCGTGGCCCCCGCATCCGCAACGCCGGATGATGACGCGATTGCGTCGACGATTGCCTTTCTGCACGCGAACGAAGGCGTGACGGGGCAATTGCTCCTTGCGGGAACAGGTGATCCGCTCTGAACACTTGGCGGGCCCCGATCGCTCTGTCACAATGCATGCGATGAGCACTGGTCAGCACAAACCTCTGGTCGATGGCTTCGGTCGCCATATCACCTATCTGCGGCTGTCGCTGACGGATCGCTGCGATCTGCGCTGCACCTATTGCATGCCCGAACGCATGACGTTCCTGCCCCGCGCCGAGGTGCTGACGCTGGAAGAGGCGCATCGCATCGCGCTCGCCTTTATCGACCGCGGCGTCACCAAGATCCGGCTGACCGGGGGGGAGCCGCTGGTGCGGCGCGACATGATCGATCTGGTGCGCGCCCTGGGACGTCGCATCGGGGATGGTCTGGAAGAGCTGACGCTGACCACCAATGGCACGCAGCTGGCCGATTTCGCAGACGATCTTGCGGCAGCGGGCGTCCGGCGCGTGAATGTCTCGCTCGACACGCTGGACCGCACGACTTTTGAACGTCTGGCCCGGCGCGACCGGCTGGACGCGGTGCTGCAAGGGATCGCCGCCGCACGCGACGCGGGGCTGAAAATCAAGCTCAACACCGTCGCGTTGAAGGGTGTGAACGAGCAGGATATCCCCGCCATGGTCGAATGGGCGCACGGGCAGGGCCATGACATGACCCTGATCGAGGTAATGCCGCTGGGCGAGGTCGATGGCGAACGGATCGACCATTACCTGCCGCTGGATGCCGTGCGCCGCGATCTGGAGGCGCGCTGGACGTTGACCCCTAGCGGACATCGCACGGGCGGGCCTTCGCGCTATGTCAATGTGGCGGAAACGGGTGGCAGGCTGGGCTTTATCACGCCGCTGACAGGCAATTTCTGCGACGGCTGCAATCGCGTGCGGTTGACCGCGACGGGCCAGCTTTACGCCTGCCTTGGCGGGCGCGAGCAGGTCGACCTGCGCGCCGCCGTGCGGTCTGCCGATCCCGACGGCGCAGTGGCACAGGCGCTGGATACGGCGATGGCGATCAAGCCCGAACGCCATCATTTCGCGATCCGCAAAGCGGGTGAGGCACCGGCACTGGCCCGCCATATGTCGGTCACCGGCGGCTAGGTCCGGTTCTTATGTCGCTGACGCTTCTGTTTCTCGGCAAGCTCGAGGATGCGGCGGGTGCGCCCGAATTGTCGCTCGACATCGAACGTCCGCTGACCCTGTCGGAGATTGCCGAACGGCTCGAACCGCGCCTTGCGGTGGCGATATCCGCCGCGAATGTGCGTATCGCGCTCAACGGCTCGCTGGTGGGCGCGGGCGCATGGAGTGCGAAAAGCGGCGACGAGCTGGCCTTTCTGCCGCCCGTCAGCGGCGGTTGAGCGCGCCATGATCCGCGATGTCCGCCTTGCCCATGCCGGTTTCGATCCGGCGTTTGAATTACGGCAATTCACCGCGCGTCAGGATGCGGGCGGCGTGGTCAGCTTCCTTGGCAAGGTCCGCGCCGAAGGGGGCGCCGCTGCGGTAGAGGCGCTGGAACTGCGCCATTACGCGCCGCTGACCCTGTCGGGGATGGAGGAACTGGCCATGCGGGCAGAACGCCACTGGCGCCTTACCGGCCTGCTGGTCATCCACCGCGAGGGGCGGATGGTGCCGGGCGATCCCATCGTGCTGGTCGCATGCGGCGCGCGTCACCGCCGCGATGCGTTCGAGGCGTGCGACTTTCTGATGGACCATCTGAAGTCCGAAAGCTGGTTCTGGAAGCGCGAGAAAACGTCGCAAGGCTGGCACTGGGTCGAGCCGCGCGAACAGGACCGTGAAGACCTGTCGCGCTGGGCGCATATCGCCTGATCAGACGCTCATTGGCTTCATTGGCCCATTGGCGCCGTCAGCGCCTGCAACGCGGCGTCTTCCTCTGCGACCAGCGCGGCCACTTCCTCGCGCGCGGCGGCAATTTCGGGCAGGCCCTGTGCCGCGCCCGTATCGGCGGCGGTCACTGCGCCCACGGCCAGCATCGAATCAAGCTCGGCCAGCGCAAACATCGTATCGCTGCGTGCCGATTCGACATCGCTGATCGCGACGATGGCATCGGACCAGCGCGTGCTGCCCTGCGCCGCTCCTCTGGCGGCATTGGCGCGCGCCCGCGCGGCGCTGGCGCGGCGCAGGAAAACAGCATGCGAGGCGCTGGCCTGTTCGCGCAATTCGGCGATCCGGCCGTTCAGACCCGTCGGAAGGGGCGCGGGCGCGGCGGGGGTCGCGATATCGGGTTCGGCAGGCGGGGCATTGCCCTCCACCCGTTCGAAATCGCGCCTTTCCAGCGAGGGATAGCGCGAATCGCTGGCGCAGGCCGACACGATCAGCGATGCGGGAATGGCGACAAGGAAAAGGCGCTGTGCAATCATCACCGCGCCTGATAGCAGCTTGGAAGCGATCCGCCAGCCAAATGGCTGCGGGGAAGCAGGGCGGGTGGTACGGCCCGCCGGACGCCCCTTTCCAATTGACAGCGGCAGTCATTGCCAGTAACGGGCACCGCTCAATCCGGCATCCCGTGCTTTTGCGCGCTGTAATTGCATTGGGCCGGAATAATCGTCCGCAGATCGGCACGGATACAACATCGGCGCTTTGACGTCGGGTCGTGGCTTCGCGGCAGAACAGACAGGTTTGAACATGTTCGCAATCGTGCGCACGGGCGGCAAGCAGTATCGCGTTGCCGCAGGAGACAAGATCGCGGTCGAGAAGCTGGCGGGTGAAGCCGGCGACAAGATCGAACTGGGCGACATCCTGCTCGCAGGTGAAGGCTCGGACCTCAAGGACGCCTCGAAGGTCAAGGTTTCGGCCGAGATCATCGCGCAGGCAAAGTCGGAAAAGGTGATCGTTTTCAAAAAGCGTCGTCGCCACAACTATCGCCGTCGCAACGGACACCGCCAGCAGATGACCCTGCTGCGCATCGTGTCGGTCGGCTGAACCCAAAGTAGGAGCACACAACCATGGCACATAAAAAAGCAGGCGGCTCCTCGCGCAACGGCCGCGATTCGGTTGGCCGTCGCCTTGGCGTCAAGAAATTCGGTGGCCAGGACGTGGTCGGCGGCAACATCATCGTGCGTCAGCGCGGGACCAAGGTTTACCCCGGCGTGAACGTCGGCATGGGCAAGGACCACACGCTGTTCGCCCTGACCGAAGGCAAGGTCCGCTTCCACGATGGCAAGCTTGGCCGTAAATTCGTGTCGGTCGACGTGCTGGCGGAAGCCGCCGAGTAAGGGATAGATCCTAGCGATAGGCCGTCCCTTTAAACGGACGGCCCCGCCGGCACAGACCGGCTTGAAGGGAGAGGGCCACGCGGCCAGTCTCCCTTTTTCGCGTCGGTTTTGCGGGTGGGCGGGGGCATCTTCGGTGCCCGCCACAGGTCATCGCATTCAGGGAACCCGATCAAAAACAGATGGTTAACGCCCATAACCGGACACGGCATCTGGACAGCACGGCCAATTTTTCATGGCCGGTATCACCATATTGAAACGCGGCAGGCCTAGTGGCTCGACCGCGCCATTAGGGAGCGGAACCTTGTTTATCCGTAGCGACAATCTTTTCCTTCGGCCTGCATGGCCCGAAGACCGTGACAATCTGGACCGTGCGGGCGTTCCCGCCACCAACGATCCCCTGCGCCCCAACGATCTGGCGCACGGGCTGATCGTGACCATGCCGTCGATTGGGCAGGACCGCATTGCCGGAACTGCCGGTTTCGTCGCGCGCGGCGGTCGGTGGCAGCCGCGTATCTGGCTGGCCCCTGCGTTCCGTCACCTTGGCCTGTTTGATGAGGTGGAGGAGGCGATGTTCACGCTGATGGCGCAAATGCCCGACCCGTCGGGCCCGCGCCATATTCCGGCAATGGAATTGCAGGCGGCGTGAACTGCACGGGCGCAAGCGAAAAACGCAAGCGCAACTATAGCATAGTTAATTGTTACCGTTGATAATTTTGTGTATCAGCGTGAAAGGGTCGCGTCTTAACAATTGAAATCCGGTGGCAACAAGAAAACGACTTAGCCAGGAAGACAGCCAGCGCGCTGCGCTGGAAGCGGCGCGCGAACTGCTGATTGAATCGGGTCCGCAATCGCTGACGCTCAAGGCCGTGGCAGCGCGGATCGGGCGTACCCATTCCAATCTTCTCCACCATTTCGGCAGCGCGGCAGGCCTGCAAAAGGCGCTGGCGGGTTTCCTTGCCACGTCGATTTGCGAGACTATCGCCAAGGCGGTCGCCAAGCGGCGGGCGGGGCAAGGCAGCGCGCGCGAGCTGGTCGACCTGATCTTCGATGCGTTCGGACGCGAAGGGGCCGGAGCGCTCGCCAGCTGGACCATGGTATCGGGCAATCGCGATACGCTGGACCCGATCTTCGACACGATCCACGCTATGGTCGAGGAACTGGGACCCGAGGGCGAAGACTGGCAACGCGTGCGCGAGGTGACGATGGTGATCGTGCTGCAGGCGCTGGGCGATGCGATTATCGGCGATTCGCTGGCCGGGTCGCTCGACCTGCCGCGCGAATCGGCGCGCGATCTGGCCACGCGGCAATTGATCGCCATGCTGCCTCGCGGAGAGAGCGTTTAACTCTTCGCGGGCGTCTCAGTGCCTTCCGCATTGTCCAGAACAAGCCAGCCGGGCCAGAGTGCCGGATCGGTATCGGCCAGGCGGACATGGTCGACCGCCACCCCCAGATCGTCATAGGCGACGCGGCGGCGCGCCTCGTCGCTTTGCGCGATGGGCAGCACCAGCAGGCGCCGGTTCACTTTCTGGCGCCAGTTCATGCGGGCGGTGTTTTCCTGCCCGATGTAACAGCCCTTGCGGAAATTCACGCCGTGCAGTTCGGCGGCATTGCATTCCAGCCAGAGTGTCTGGTCGAAACCCAGTTCGCCGCGCCCTTCGGTCACGCCCAGTGACAGGCGATGCGCGCGATAGGCATCGTCGGCGCCGGGGCCGTCCGATTGCTCTGCCGGTAACAGCCAGCGCTGGCCCAGTGCGGCAAGACGCGGATCGTCGGCCCCGCCATCGCCGCGATGGCTGTTCCAGTGCACGTCGACCGCAGGGTCCACGGCAATCGCGATCTTGCGGCGCAAGCGATACAGCGAAAGCTTTCGGACCAGCTCGTCCGCATGATCGCGTTCGCATTCGATCAGCAAATCCTCGCCACTGGGCCAGACGAAAAAGTCGAACAGCACCTTGCCCTGCGGCGATAGCAATGCAGCCCATACGGGCAGGGGGGCGGTGACATCATTGGTGACCAGCCCTTGCAGGAAGTCGACGACATCCGTGCCCCCGCTCTCACCTTCACCCGTCAGACGGATGATCGCGCGATCCTTCAGTCGGGTGACATCGTGGCGAGAGGGCGTATCGGTCATGGGCTGCTGTCCTTTTGCCGGTCCGGCGCAATGCGTATCTGGCCGATGTAGGAACGACCCGCACAAAGATAAGCGCTTGCGCGTGATTTCCCGTCAGACAGGCGGCTGGGCGCGGCGTCGGGCGCGTGTGCGCAGCAGCAGGTCGGCGCAGAAAATGGCGATGGCCGTCCAGATGATGACGAAACACACCAGCCTTACGGGATCGAGCATTTCGCCCAGAACCGTCAGTCCCAGCAGAAACACGATCGTCGGTGCCAGAAACTGCACGAAGCCAAGCGTGGAGTAATCCATCCGCCGCGCCGCCGTTGCGAACAGCAGCAGCGGGATCGCCGTCCACAGCCCCGCACCGAACAGCAGGCCATGCCCCCACAGGTCGCCGCCAATGCCATTGGTCGCGGCGGGGGCCAGCGCGATGGCGATCACGGCAGGCACGGCAAGGATCAGCACTTCCACCGTCAGCCCGGGCAATGCGCCCACCGGCACACGCTTGCGCAGCAGGCCATAGGCGGCAAATGTCAGCGCCAGCATCAGGCTGATATACAGCGTATCCAGCGCTTTTGCCGCCAGAATGGCAACGCCGATACCGGCCACGCCGACTGCCAGCCATTGCATGCGCGTCAGCCGCTCTTTCAGGAAAATCGTCCCCAGAAGCACATTGACCAGTGGGTTGATGTAATAGCCGAGGCTGGCTGCATAGAATGCACCGCGCTGCACGGCGATGATATAGACGATCCAGTTGCTGCTGATCAGCAGGCTGGACAGCAGCAGCACGCCCAGAATGCGCGGATTGGTCAGCGCGGCCTTCACCTCGGCGATCTGGCCGCGCAGCGCGATGGCGACGGCGCAGACGGGAATGGTCCAAAGCGTCCGCCAGCCGACGAGCGCAAACGGGTTCACCGCATTCAAAAGCACCAGATAGAGCGGCAGGAAACCCCACAGCGTATAAGCGCCCAGGGCAAAGGGAAGGCCGCGCGGGGCAGGGCTCTCGGTGGTCGGAACGGGCGAAGGGCTGCTCATGATTCCGCGCGCCTAGAGCGGGCCCGACGCGATGCAAAGCCCAAACGTTTGCAATCTGCGACAAGCCGTTCAGAAAAGGGGCATTCTTTCTGAAAATAAACGGGCCATTCTGTGAGTGTTCATTTTCACAAGCCTAATTCTGAACTCACAACGCCGAGGCATCCAACCGACGCGGACCGGAATTGAAGGAGAATGATAATGGCCCAGTTTCTGAAGCTTCGCACGATCGCCCTTGCGGCTGCCGTTCCCGCCATGGCCCTTTCGGCCCCCGCGGCACAGGCAGCGGCTTTTCCCGTAGAGGCGCCGCAGGCGCAGACCTCTCAGGTTATGACGGTCAGCGATCTGAACGCCAATCATGACCGTCGTTACAAGAACCGCGACCGGTATGGCCGCTATGACCGTTACGACCGGTATGACCGCCGCGACGAGCGTCTGCGCCACGACAGTCGCGTCTGGCGCGGGAATGACGGGCGCTATTACTGCAAGAAGGAAAACGGCACGACCGGCCTGTTGATCGGCGGCGCGGTGGGCGGCCTGGCCGGCCATGAGATCGCCAAGGACAAGACGCTGGGTGCGATCCTTGGTGCGGCGGGCGGTGCCCTGCTGGGCCGCGCCATCGACAAGAGCGATGCCCGCTGCCGTTAATCGTTAATCCGATTGAGAGGAGGCCGCGTCCCGCACTGTCGGGGCGCGGCCTTGGCCGTTCCGGCGACTTACTGGTGAAGCCCGACCCCGATCATCGCCCGCGGCTGGTCAATCTCGGCCGAGGCGACGGGATAGTTGCAGTAATCCACCGCGTAATAGGCGCCCGGCCGGTGGTTGCCCGACAGGCCCACCCCGCCGAAGGGCGCGTTCGACGATGCGCCATTGGTCGGCCGGTTCCAGTTCACGATGCCTGCCCTGATCTCGCGCCAGAACCGGTTGTACAGTTCGGGCGTGCCGCCCAGCAGCGATGCGGACAAGCCGTAATTGGTGTTGTTCGCTTCGGCGAGCGCTGCCTTGAAATTCGACACGCGGATCACCTGCAACAGCGGGCCGAACAGCTCCTCGTCGCGCCTGCCGTTCATATCGGTCACGTCGACGATGCCGGGGGTGAGGAAGGGCAGGCCTTCCTTCAAACGCTCGACCGGACGGATCACCCGGCCCCCGCGCGACACGATGCCGTTAAAGCCGCGTTCGACCACATCGGCGGCGACATTGTCGATCACCGGACCCATGAAGGGGGCAGGCTGGTCGAACGGAGCGCCCACGATGATGCGGTCGACCAGCTTGGTCAGCGCCTCCATCACCGGTTCGTACATCGTATCGCGCACGATCAGGCGTCGTGCGGCGGTGCAGCGCTGGCCCGCAGTGGTAAAGGCCGATTGCACGATGGTCGCCGCCGCATCCTGCAGCAGCGGCGTATCCCACACGATTAACGGGTTGTTGCCGCCCATTTCCAGTGCGGTGATGACGCCCGGCCGTTCGGCCAGCGCCTTGCGGATGGCGACGCCGGTATGCGACGATCCGGTGAACAAGACGCCGTCGATGCGTGGATCGGCTGTCAGCGCGCGGCCTTCCTCCGGTCCGCCCAGCAGCAGTTGGACCACGTTTTCGGGAAAGCCCGCTGCCTGGAAATAGCTGACGAGCCGTTCCCCCACCGCCGGTGTCTTTTCCGACGGCTTGAACACGACCGTATTGCCCGCCAGCAGGGCCGGAACGATATGGCCATTGGGCAGATGGGCGGGGAAATTATACGGGCCCAGTACGGCCATCACGCCATGCGGCTTGTGACGCAGCGCGCTTTTCGCGCCCATCGCCCCTTCGCTGGCGCGATTGCCCGCACGTTCGGCCTGCGCGGCGATAGAGATATCGACTTTGCCGATCACCGCCTGCACTTCGGTTTCGGCTTCCCACAGCGGCTTGCCGGTTTCGCGCGCGATCAGCTTTGCAAGGCTGTCGGCATCGGCGCGAACCTGGTTGGCGAAACGTTGCAGCAATTCGATCCGGCGCGACATCGGCTCTGCCGACCATGAAAGGAACGCGGTGCGCGAACGATCGAGGATGAGATTGCGATCGCCCGGTTCGCCGTGCCAGAAAATCTCGCCACTGGCGGGTTCGATCGAGGTCAGTTCGGTGGTCAAGTTGGCTCCGTCGGATGCGTGCCGGGGAAGGTCCGGCGCAGGCTCTAACCCATTGATGCCGCGCTGGCCAGACCGGCGTAGTTTCGGTCGAAACAAGTTTTCGCAGCAGCGTTCATATGGGTGCTTTGTCCCCATTGCCAAGCGCGCGATGCAGGCTAGAACCCGTCGCCATGATGCATTTCGCCCACTTGCCGCTTATCGCCCGTTCGCCCATCCGCCCGGCGCCTCTTTGCCTGACCGCCATGGTCGCGGCGGGGCTATCCATCGCTCTTGCCCAGCCCGTTCTGGCACAGGAACAGGCGTCACCGGCTCCGCAAGCGACCACTGTGCCGCCGCCCGCCGCTGCACCCGTGCCCAGCGAGATGGAACTGGCGCGGCTGATCTGGTCCACCATGGTCACGATCGACAATGCCAATAACAGCGGAAATTACACCGTGCTGCGCGACAGTTCGGCCACGGGGTTCCAGATCGCCAATGATCCGGCAAGGCTGGCGCAGATATTCGCGGGGCTGCGCGCCAGCCGGATCGATCTGACGACCACGCTGCTGACCGCGCCCAGCTATACCGCGCCGCCGCAATTGCTGCGCCCCGATGTGTTTCAGGTGCAGGGCTATTTCCCGCTGCGTCCGCGCGCGGTGGTATTCGATATGGCATTCCAGTGGCAGAACGGGCGCTGGCGGCTGTTCGGCGTCAGCGTAGAGCCGCGCACCTTTGCCGTTCCGCAACCGGCGGAACAGGAAAAGCCCGCTAAATAGGCTGTCCGGCCGGCATAGGGGCGGGACCGTGTGCGTTGCCCATGCGGCGCTGCGCGGCGACGACGGCATCGAAGCCCGTCCAGTCGTCACCGCGGTCGATGCCCGACCAGACCGCTTCCATCTCTTCGATCACCATCGATTGCGGGGTGTCGCCCTGCCAGTATTCATGCGTGTCGGTCACACGCGGCACATCGGCCAGCAGGCGTGTAAAATCCTCCACCACGCCGGTGCCCGACAGAGAACCCTGCCGCGCGGCGAACAGGAAACGGTCGGGCTGCATTCCCCTTTCGCGCATGGCGCGCTCCGCTGCCTCGACCATGGCTCCCGCATCGTCGGGATGGGCCGCGGTCCAGATCGCGTCCACCCCCAGTCGCCAGCCGAAGCGGCGGCGCACGGCGGCAGTATAAAGCTCGGGAAACCGCTCCAGCGCGGCGACCAGCGGCGGTGCTTCGCAAATCGGGCGCAGCGCGATGGCAAGCTGCGCGCAATTCCAGTGGATCGCCTCGGCCTGACGTCCGAACGAATAGAGGCCCGAGTGGTCGAAATAGGCGGCGGTGAACGCTGGGTCCCAGCGCGGCAGGAAACGCCACGGGCCGTAATCGAAACTTTCGCCCGATATATTCATATTATCGGTGTTGAGCACGCCATGGACAAAGCCCGCGCTGGCATAGGCGGCGGCCATGTCGGCCAGCCGTTCGACCACCAGATGCAGCAGGCGAACCGGCGGCAGGTCGCGATCCGGCGCATCTTCGGGCGGAGGCGGGCCGGGATATTGCGCCAGCGCATAATCGGTCAGCATTGCCAGATGATCATGCTCTTCCAATGCGGCCAGGCGCTGGAAGCTGCCGATGCGGATATGCCCGTGGCTAAGCCGCACCAGAACCGCCGAGCGCGTGGGCGAAGGCTCGTCATTGCGGTCGAGCTGTTCGCCCGTTTCGATGACCGAGAATGTCTTGCTGGTATTGACGCCCAGGGCTTCCAGCTGCTCGGTCGCCAGCACTTCGCGAACCGCGCCTTTCAGCGTCAACCGGCCGTCGCCAAAGCGAGAGTAGGGTGTCTGCCCCGACCCTTTCGTGCCCAGATCGAGCAGCCGGCCCGCGCCATCGCGCATCTGCGCGAACAGAAAACCGCGTCCGTCGCCGATATCGGGGTTATAGCTGCGGAACTGGTGTCCGTGATAGCGCAGCGCCAGAGGTTGCGGCAGATTGCCGTCCAGCGGCTCGAAACAGGCGAAATGGCGGGTCCAGCCCGCGTCGTCCAGCCCGTCCAGCCCGACCGCTTCGGCCCAGCGCCGGTTGCGGAAACGCGTGATCGCCTGCGGAAAAACGGCCGCGCGCACCGAATCGGCGATCCAGTCGGCAATCCCCGTAATGGCAGGGTCGGGACGATAGGGGGAAGGTTGCGGAATGCCGCTCATACCGCGATAGTGGGGTGCGGCCGCGTCCGGCGCAAGGTGCGGCATCCGATTGCGTTCAGAACAGGGTATCAGACACGTGGACCATAAAGCCGGCGGGTTGCCGAAAGAGCAGGCCGAACCGCAGACCGAATTATGGCAGGACGGCTGGTGGGAAAGCGCCGACGGGCTGAAACTGCATTACCGCGATTATCCCGCGCGCGGCGGTGACGCGGCTGCTTTGCCCGTTATCTGCATCCCCGGCCTGACCCGCAATGCCCGCGATTTCGAACAATTGGCACAGGATCTGTCGGCGGAACGCCGCGTGATCTGCATCGAACTGCGCGGACGCGGCGAAAGCGAATATGCGCGCGATCCGGCCAGCTATGTGCCGATGCAATATGTCGCCGATCTCGACGCGTTTTTCGCGCAGACGGGGATCGAGCGGGCGATCTTTTTCGGCACTTCGCTGGGCGGGATCGTCACCATGCTGTCGGCCCTGTCATCGCCGCAGCGGATTGCGGGGGCGATGCTGAACGATATCGGCCCGGTGATAGAGCGCGAGGGCCTGGACCATATTCTTGAATATGTCGGCCACGGGCGCAGCTTTCCCACATGGATGCATGCCGGCCGCGCGTTGCAGGAAGTGCATGGCGCGGTCCATCCGTCATGGGGCATCGAACAATGGATCGGCTTTGCCAAACAGCTGATGGAGCTGAGCGGCAGCGGCAATATCCGTTTCGATTACGACATGCGCATCGCAGAGGCTTTTGCGACCGGCGGCAATCCGGCGCGTGATTCGTCGATCATCGGATCGGCCGATCTGTGGCCCGCCTATGATGCCTTGCAGGGGCGACCCGTGCTGGTCGTGCATGGCGAGACATCGGATATATTGTCGGGAACCGTGGCGCGCGAAATGGTCGGGCGTATCCCGAATGTGGAACTGGTGAGCGTGCCCGAAACCGGCCATACGCCCACGCTGAACGAACCGCATGTGCGGCAGGCGATCGACCGCCTGATCGCGCGCAGCCACTGACCCGCCGGATAACACCCGTTTTATGGCCAAGAAGATTACCGTCTATCGCAAGCTGCGTATCCTGCATCTTGGGCTGGACCCCGTTGCCGCGCCGTGGAGCGGCGATCTGATCCGCGCGCTTTCGGGCGGGAAATTCCAGTTTATCGAACATCACGGCCCCAATGCCGACGACGATATCGCATCGCGCCTGCAACTGTACCGCCCCGAATTTCCCGTGCTGGACGGCGGGGCGGGACCGGCAAAGCTGAACCGCATGGCGCGGCAGATGCGCGGCTATGACCTGATCGTCACCCATGGCGAGGCGGGCTTTGCCGCGGCGATGGCGCACAGCCTGTTCGGGGAAGCGCTGAAACTGTCGCCGCTGATCCATTACCACCACGGGTTGAAGGGCTTTGCTGGCGGTGCGGTCAAGCGGTTCAAGCGCAAGCTTGGCTTTTCGCGAACGCAGGCCATGGTCGCCCCCACGCCTGCCGCCGCGAACGAGATTGCCGCGAACTGGGACGTGGGCGGAAAAAGGCTGCGGATCGCGCTGCCGGTGTTCGGGCGCGAGCCCAAGGCGCCGCGCTCCGATGCGATTCCGGGCCTCGTCAAGCGCAAGGACGAGGCGTGGATCGGCGTGCGTGCCAGCGGTCTGCTGCCCGATGCCGATCCGCTGCTGCGCCGCCTGCGCGATCTGGGCGACGAATGGCGGCTGGTCGCGTTCGGCAGCAAGGAGGACACGGTCCGGCTTACCTCCCTGTGCGCCGAGATGGAGGTGGCAGACCGGCTGCTGACCAGCCAGCGCCTGTCGGGGCCGGAAGACAGGGCAGGGCTGTTCGACCTGTTGCTGGCACCCAAACCGCCCGCCAAGGGCGGCGACATGCCGCGCGAGCCGTTTCTGGCGGCTCCCGCGGGCGTGCCGCTGATCGCGGCGGGTAGCGAACTCGGCGCGATCCTGCCGCCTGAGCAGGGCGATTACGTCATCGGCGCAGGCAGCGGGCAACTTGCCGCCATGGCCGAGGCGATGGTGACGCTGGCAAGGGACGAGGTGAAGCGTAAGGGGCTGGGCAAGGCCATGGCGGGCTTTGCCGCCAGCCACCGCGATGCTGCCGATCACCGCGCCTTGATGGCGGAACTGACCGGCGACGGCAGGCTTTACCCCTGACGATCCGTGCACTGCCGGACTGTCGCGCCTATGGACGGTTTCAGCGCCCGTTCAGGCGCGAACCGCTTTGGCGTTGAAAAGCCCCCGTCCGGTCCTTAAGACCCCGCAATCCCGGCGTATGGGCCGGAAACCCTATCCTGTTCGAAAGGCCGATCATCGTGGCGCTTAGCCCAACCAGTCCCGAAAATGCCGTCGACAAGGCCGCGCAGCGCCAGCGGGCGCAAGAGGATGTGTTCCGCCGCGAAGTGGACGAGGCCGTCCGGCAGGACACGATTTCGGGTTTTTTCCGCAAATGGGGCAAGCCGCTGATCGCCATCACCGTGCTGGCGCTGGCGGCGCTGGGCGGCTGGTCATGGTGGCACCACAAGACGACAAGCGAGGCAGAGGCCGATGCGGTCGAACTGACGCTGGCGATCGACCAGCTGGAAGCGGGCAATCTGGCCGCCGCCGCCGAAAAGGCTGCTGGCCTCACGGCAGAGGGCACGCCCGCTGCCTATCGCGTTCCCGCCCAGTTCCTTGCCGCCGCTGCCGCGCAGGAAAAGGGCGATAATGCGCAGGCGGTGAAACTGTTCGACGCGGTGGCGAATGACGCATCGAATCCGCAGCCGTTCCGCGATCTGGCCGCGATCCGTGCCGTCGCCGTCGATTTCGACGCTATGGAGCCGCAAAAGGTGATCGATCGCCTGAAACCGCTGGCCGTGCCGGGCAATCCGTGGTTCGGCAGCGCGGGCGAAATGGTGGGCCTTGCCTATGTCGAGCAGGGCAAGACCGAGCTGGCAGGCCCGCTGTTCGCCGAAATCGCGCGGGACGAGGATCAGCCCGAAACCCTGCGTGCCCGTGCCCGCCAGCTGGCGGGCCTGTTTGGCACGGATGCGGTGGATGACGCGCAGGAAATCGTCGAACAGATCGCCGCCGGCGGCGCAGCACCGAACTGATCGCGCTGGCGGTCGGTGCACGGGGCATCACAGGATTTATGGAGAGAAACCGAATGAATAACCCGCTTGGCAAAGGCGCCGTCATGGGCGCGGCAAGGATCGCATTGGTCGCGGCTCTTGCAGGCGGACTGGCGGCTTGCGGCGCGTTCAAGGGCGATGGGCCCGAAACGACCCCGACCATCGGCAAGCGCGAACCGATCCTGTCGCGGATCGAAAACGCAGCCGAAGTCGATCCCTCTCTCGCCAGCGTTCCCGTGGTGCTACCCGCGCCGACGGCCAATGCCGAATGGGCACAGGCGGGCGGTTCTGCCTCCAAGGCCTATGGCCATCTGGCGCTGGCGGCCAATCCGACCCGCGCGTGGAGCCGCAGCATTTCGGGCGCAAGCCAGCAATCGCGCCTTGCCGCATCGCCCGTGGTCGGCGGCGGGAAGCTGTTCGCGTTCGGCACCGACGGCACCGTATCGGCATTCGATGCGACCACCGGCGCGCCCGTGTGGCAGAAATCGCTGAAAGTCAGCGGCGACGGGGCCAGCGCGGTGTTCGGCGGCGGCGCCAGCTATGAAAACGGGCGTCTTTACGTCACCACCGGCGTGGGCGAGGTAGCCGCGCTGAATGCCGAGGATGGCGCCGAATACTGGAAGGTCCAGCCTTCGGGCCCGCTGCGCGGCGCGCCGACGCTGGCCTTTGGCAATGTGTTCGTGATGACGCAGGACAACCAGATCTTCGCGCTCGACGCCACGACCGGAGAGGTCGAGTGGAACCGTGCGGGTTCCAGCGGGCTTTCGGGCGTGTTCGGCGTGGCGGCTCCGGCGGCAGGGGCGGGCACGGTGATCGCGGGCTATTCCAGCGGTGAACTGATCGCCTATCGCTATGAAAACGGCACAGAGCTTTGGGGCGATGCGCTGGCGCGGACCAATATCTCCACCTCGGTCGGTTCGCTGACCGATGTCGATGCCGATCCGATCATCGATGGCGGGCGCGTCTATGCACTGGGGCAGGGTGGCCGCATGGCTGCCTATGAACTGCTGTCGGGCCGCCGTATCTGGGATCTGTCGCTGGCAGGCATTTCGACCCCGGCCGTGGCGGGCGACTGGATTTTCGTGCTGACCGACGATGCGCGCCTGCTGGCTATTGCCCGCGCGACGGGCAAGGTCCGCTGGATCAGCCAGTTGCAGCGCTGGAAGGACGAAAAGGACAAGAAGGGCGAAATCTTCTGGTCCGGTCCGGTGCTGGCGGGCGGCAAGCTTTATGTCGCCAGCACGCGCGGCGCGCTGGTGGCGGTGGACGCGGCCGAAGGAACGCAGGCCAATGTCGCGCAGCTTGACGATGGCGTGTCGCTGAACCCGATCGTCGCGGGCAACACGCTTTACGTGTTGGACAATGGCGGGGCGATCAGCGCGTTTCGCTGATCGCCGTCGCGGCCCGTCCAGTGCCGCGGACTACAGGCTGTATTTATAGATCGGTGCGACCGAACCGTTCCACTCGCCGTGATAGCGGTCGAGAAGGTCCTGCGCGGGCACCTTGCGGCGCTTGGCAATCTCGTCCAGCGGGGCAAGGAAGCCGGTTTCGTTATCGCCCACCGAATTGAGCTGGCCGCGCGCGGCAAGACCGGCGCGCGCGATCTTCAGCACTTCGGGGGCAAGGTCGGCCAGCACGCCGCCGCCCGGAACCGGCGCGTCGAGCGCCAGTTTCGGTACGGCATTGCGCAATGCCTCGCGCTCTTCCATCGACCAGTCCTTGACCATGTCCCACGCGGCATCCAGTGCCGTCTGGTCATACAACAGGCCGACCCAGAACGCGGGCAGAGCGCAAATGCGGCTCCACGGCCCGCCATCCGCGCCGCGCATTTCCAGAAAGCTTTTCAGGCGCACTTCGGGAAAGGCGGTGGACATGTGATCGGTCCAGTCCGCCATCGTCGGCTTTTCGCCGGGCAGGGCGGGCAATTCGCCTTTCAGGAAATCGCGGAAGCTTTGCCCTGCGGCATTGATGTATTTCCCGTCGCGGAAGACGAAATACATCGGCACGTCGAGCATGTAATCGACCCAGCGTTCATAGCCGAAGCCGTCCTCGAAAACGAAGGGCAGCATGCCGGTGCGCGCCGGATCGGTGTCAGACCAGATGTGGCTGCGATAGGACAGGAAACCGTTGGGCTTCCCCTCGGTAAAGGGCGAATTGGCGAACAGGGCCGTGGCCAGCGGTTGCAGCGCCAGCCCGACGCGGAACTTCTTGGCCATGTCGGCCTCGGACGAATAATCCAGATTGACCTGAATGGTGCAGGTCCGCAGCATCATGTCGAGCCCCATGGTGCCGACCTTGGGCATATGCTCCATCATGATCTTGTACCGGCCCTTGGGCATCACCGGCAGGTCGGCACGCGCCTTGTCGGGCCACATGCCAAGGCCGAGGAAGCCGACGCCCAGTTCGCCGCCGACCTCCTTGACCTGCGTCAGGTGGCGGCCCGTTTCGGCGCAGGTCTCGTGCAGGCTGACCAGCGGCGCGCCCGAAAGTTCCAGCTGGCCCGCCGGTTCAAGGCTGACCGTGCCGTCGCCGCCCGACATGGCGATGACATTGCCGCCTTCGACTACAGGCTCCCAGCCATATTTCTGCAGCGCCATCAGAATGTCGCGGATGCCGCCCTTTTCGTCATAGGACGGGGCGCGGCGGTCGGCGGTGCGGAACACGAACTTTTCGTGCTCGGTGCCGATGCGCCATTGTTCGCGCGGCTTCTCGCCCTTTTGCATGGGGATCAGCAGCTGGTCGCGGCTTTCGATGACGGGCTCTGCGGCCCCGGTGTCCTTGCGCGTGCTCATGGCGCGGGGGCCTAGGCGGGTTCGCGCGATTGGGAAAGCGGGATTTTGCCTCTACCCGATGTCACGCCCAGTCTCCGGCAACACCCATCCACAAGGCCATGGCTGCAATCGCCGCCGTTTCGCCGCGCAGGATTCGCGGGCCCAGCGATAGGGGGCGGGCTGCGGGATGGGCGCGAACCGCGGCCCGCTCGGCATCGTCGAAGCCCCCTTCGGGACCGATCAGCAGCGCGGCGGGCGGCGGGTTTTGCGCAAAACACTGCGCCGCGGGCGGGGCATCGCGCGTTTCGTCGGCAAAGAACAGCGTGCTGCCGTTCCAGTCTTTCAGCATGGCATCCAGAGATACCGGCGATTCGATGACGGGAAGGGCGGTTCGGGCACATTGTTCCGCCGCCTCGGTCACGATCTGGCGCGCGCGTTCCATGTTGAGCGCATCCGCCACGCAGCGCCGCGTGATAACGGGATGAATCCGTGCCACGCCCAATTCGGTCGCCTTTTCCAGCACCAGGTCAAAGCGCGGTTTTTTCAGCAGGGCGGCGCATAGGGTCAGTTGCGGTACGCTTTCGCGCGGGCGCAGATGATCGGCCAGTTCCACATTCACGCTGCGCTTGCCCGCATCGGTGACGCGCGCGGCCCATTCGCCGGTGCGGTCATCGCACAGGATCACCGCATCGCCCGGCTTTATCCGCATCACCCGCGACAGATAATGCGCCTGCTGCCCGTCGATCTCGAACATCATGCCCGGCGACAAGGTCACCTCGACGAACAGGCGCGGCGCGCTTTTGGGTGGCCATGCGGGGGTCGCGGTCATTCCATTCAACTCGGCAAGATGGCGCGGGTGGCGATATAGCAATCCATCAATTGCCCCACCGCATCGCGCGTTTCGAAATCGTCCTCGAACAGATGGGTCAGCATGAACCCCGCCGCAAGCTGTCCGCCGATCTGGTCGGTCAGCGTATGGCCGAAACAGATGACGGGGTCCTGTGCCAACAGGGCGTCCCGCTCGGCCTGCGGCAGGTCGAGGTCGCTATAGGGTATGCGATTGCGCGCCAGCGGTTCGCCGCGTTCGACGCTGCCTTCGTCGAACAGGAAGCGCGCCGGATTGGTGAACCCTGCCAGCAATATGCCGCCCGGGCGCAGCACCCGCGCGCATTCGCGCCAAACGGGCAGGATGTCGGGCGCGAAACTGTTGGAGCAGGGATGGAAAATCAGGTCGAAGCTGCGATCCCCCAGCGCCGACAGATCGTGCATCAATCCGCGGATCGTGCGAATATGCAGCCCCTCCCGTCCGGCCACTTCGCGGTCGCGGGCAAGCTGTCCGTCGCTGGCGTCGAAGCTGGTGACGCGCGCGCCGGCGGCCGCAAAGATCGGACATTGCTGCCCGCCAGCGGATGCAAGGCCCAGCACATCCCTGCCTGCGATATCGCCGAACCAGTCGCGGGGAACGGGGCGCGACGGGGTCAGCACCACATTCCATTCGCCCTGCCGCGCAGCGGCGATGGTGGCGGCATCGACGGGGATCGACCAGCGATCGCCGCCATCGGCCTTGGCATTCCAGCCCTGACGGTTGAATTCGCCGATATCGCCAATTTCGGGCATTGTATCTGTGCTCCCTTGCCGCCGGATCGATCCCCCCTTTAAAGCAAGCCGCGATGAATGACACAGCCCCCGAAATCACGACGCCCGATACCCAGCATCGCGGTCTGGTCGCCCTGTTACCTGCCCGTGCGCGGCCCTATGCGCTGCTGGCGCGGTTCGACCGGCCAATCGGCTGGTGGCTGCTGTTCTGGCCCTGCGCGGCGGGGCTGTGGGCGGCGGGCGGCGCGGCACGCTGGGACATGGCGTTATGGCTGTTGCTGGGATCGGTCGCGATGCGCGGGGCGGGCTGCGTCTATAACGATATCCTCGACCGCGACCTCGACCGGCAGGTCGCGCGAACGGCCAGCCGTCCGCTGGCAAGCGGGCAGGTCTCGCTGAAAAGCGCGTGGATTTGGCTGGTCTCGCTCTGCCTGATCGGGCTGGTCGTGCTGCTGCAATTGCGCTGGCAGGCGCAACTGGTCGCCATCGCCAGCCTGCTTCCGGTCGCGCTCTATCCGCTGATGAAGCGCATCACATGGTGGCCGCAGGCGTGGCTGGGGCTGGTGTTCAGCTGGGGGGCGCTGGTGGGCTGGGTTGAAATGGACGGCGGCTCTCTTGCCACGCTTTGCGCGCTTTATGCGGGATGCATCTTCTGGGTGATCGGATATGACACGATCTATGCGGTGCAGGACATGGAGGATGACGCGCTGGTCGGTGTAAGGTCCAGCGCGCTCGCCATGAAAGGGCGGATCGTGCCGGGGGTGACGGCGCTTTACATCCTCGCGCTGGCCGGTTGGGCCGTGGCGGTCTGGCTGATCCGGCCCGACTGGCTGGCGCTGCTGACGCTGTTGCCGGTCGCGACTCATCTGGGTTGGCAGGTCGCCACGCTCGACACGGCGGACGGCATGAACGCGCTGGCCCGTTTCCGTTCCAATCGTCTTGCAGGCCTGCTCATGGCGCTCGCATTTCTGACGATTGGTAGCGTCGGATAGCGGCGCGCAAGGAAATACCCCTTCCGGCTAGGATTCATGCATGGCGAAAGACCGTCTAACGCCGATGTGGAAATCTGCCGAAAGGCTTTGCGGTGGCGATTCGATTTATGCCACTATCCAATACAAGTAACGGGGCTGAAGCGGCCGAATGCGTCGGGCTGGAATCCAAGGGTCCGGCACAGTGTCGCGAAGGGGCTGACAGCGAGTTTGCGGAGACCTTAATGAGCATTAATATCGGTCCGCCTGCGGTTGAGGAACTGCGTCCGCGCATTACCGTGATCGGCGTTGGCGGCGCGGGCGGCAACGCCATCGCGAACATGATCCAGGCGCAGATCGAGGGCGTGGATTTTATCGTCGCCAACACTGACGCGCAGGCGTTGAACAGCGCTGTGTGCGAGGATCGCATCCAGCTTGGCCCTGAAATCACCCAGGGGCTTGGCGCGGGTTCGCGTCCCGAGGTCGGTCGCGCGGCAGCGGAAGAGACGCTGCATGAGATCGACCGCATGCTTGACGGCGTGCACATGTGCTTCATCGCGGCCGGCATGGGCGGCGGTACCGGCACGGGCGCGGCGCCCGTGATTGCCAAGGCGGCGCGCGACAAGGGCGTGCTGACCGTTGGCGTGGTGACCAAGCCTTTCATGTTCGAAGGGTCGCGCCGGATGCGTTCCGCGGACGCCGGTATCGAAGAGCTGCAAAAGCATGTCGACACGCTGATCGTCATTCCGAACCAGAACCTGTTTCTGGTCGCGCGGCCCGACACCACTTTCAAGGAAGCGTTCCAGCTTGCCGACGAAGTGCTGCAACAGGGCGTTCGTTCGATCACCGACCTGATGGTCATGCCCGGCCTCATCAACCTCGACTTTGCCGACGTGCGTTCGGTGATGGGCGAAATGGGTAAGGCGATGATGGGTACCGGCGAGGCGGACGGCGAAAACCGCGCGCTGGAAGCGGCCGAAAAGGCGATCGCCAATCCGCTGCTCGACGGTGTGTCGATGACGGGTGCGAAGGGCGTGATCATTTCCATCATCGGCGGCGAGGATATGCGCCTGATGGAAGTGGACGAGGCTGCGAACCATATCCGCGATCTGGTCGATCCCGATGCGAATATCATCTGGGGTTCGGCCTTCAATCCCGAACTGGAAGGCAAGATCCGCGTGTCGGTCGTCGCGACCGGTATCGATCAGGATGCCGAACAGCCCGCCCAGCAGTCGCGTCCGTTCTCGCTGGGTTCGGGCCGCGCGCCCGCACGCACCGGTGCTGCTCCCGCCGCTCCGGTCGCGGCACCTGTCGCAGCGCCGGTCTCTTCGGCTCCCGCGCCGGAGCCGGCGATGAAGCTGACCGATCCTGCGGACGATGGCGAGCATCTGAACGTGGGTGACGAAGGCGGCTATGCCTCGGCCGAGGAGCCGCTCGATCTGGGCCTTGAAATGGCCGAGGTCGAGGATGAGGATGAATTGCTGCTGGGTGACGGTTACGAGGAACCCGCAGCGGCTGAGCCGGTTGCGAAATCGCGCGATTCCGGCCCGATGGATGCCTCGGCGCGCACCGAACCGGCGCGCGGCTGGCGTCCGGCTTCGGGTCAGGCGGCGGTTTCGGTCGGCGGCAGCACCCTGTTCGAGCGTATGGCCAGCCTGTCGCGCAATCGGGACGAGGCTCCGGCCGACGACCGCGAGGAAGACGACGATGCCGCGGACCTTAATATCCCGCGCTTCCTCGGCCGTAACAACAACCGGCGCTGATATCCGCCCGCAAGGGCTGACTAACGCAAGGGCGGCGGGCTTGCTCGCCGCCCTTGCTGTATTGGTTGTCGGGATGGCAAGCCACGATGCCGGTGCGCAATCACGCACCATCCGCATCGAAGATCCCGCCGCCGACCAGCGCCAGCTTGATGATGCGACCGCGCGGCTGGTCCGCGATCCGAACGATTTGCAGGCGATGCGCGAAGGGGCCGATGCTGCGATGCGGCTGGGCGAATATGATGTCGCGCTGGGTTTTCTGAACCGCGCAGAGGTGGTTCGCCCCGACGATGCGTTCACGCGGGCAATGCGCGGTTCGGTGATGGTGCAACTGGGCCAGCCCCGCATGGCTCTGCCCATGTTCGCCGAGGCAGAGCGCATGGGTGCGCGGCCCGCCGATCTGGCCGCAGATCGCGGGCTGGCGCATGACTTACTGGGCGATCAGCCCAGCGCGCAATATTACTATGCCATCGCCAATCGCATCGGGCCCGAACCCGAAGTGACCCGCCGCCATGCCTTCAGCCTTGCCGTGGGCGGAGAGCGGCAGGCGGCGGAACGGATGCTGCAACCCTTGCTGCAGGCGAACGACCCTGCGGCATGGCGCATCAAGGCGTTCATGCTGGCCGTGTCCGGCCGCAGCGGAGAGGCGGTTGCGATGCTGTATGCCGTGTTGCCGCGCCAGCTGGCGGATAATCTGGCCCCCTATATGCGATCGATCCCGCGCCTGTCTGCCGGACAGCAGGTGGCTGCCGCCCATCTGGGTATTTTTCCCGCCGATAACAATGTGATGGCGGGTAATGACCGGCTGGTCCCCAGCGGCCGTCCGTTCGGTGCAGAGGGCGGTTCGGACGATGAGCCCGACGACGAATAGCGGCCGGATTGTTGCAGATCGGCATCGCCCGGACCCTAACGCAAAATCCTTATCCACATGCGGTGAACAACAGTATCGCGTTATGCACGGCAGCGATAGGTTAAGCCATTGTAAAGACGGCGAGCGCCGGTCCAGATCGCACAATGGCGGGTCATCGGGGTCCGCGTGACGGAGAAAGAACCGCTGCATGATGAGTGAAAGCCAGACCGAGAACCGTCACGAAGATGCGGCGCCGGTCGATATGCTTGTCTCTTTGTTCGAGGCGCGCGGCTGGCCGTACGAGCTGACCGGCGAGGACGAGATCGGCGGCGAGATTCAGGGCGCATGGGCCAAGTACCAGCTGCGCGCGATCTGGCGGCGCGAGGATAATGTCCTGCAATTGCTATGCCTGCCCGAAGTGCGCGTTCCCGAAGACAAGCGCGTGCAGATGTTCGAACTGATGAGCCTTGTGAACGAGCAATTGTGGCTGGGTCATTTCGATCTGTGGTCGGCAGGTTCGGTGCTGCTCTATCGCCATGGGCTGATGCTGGGCGATGACGGGCTGTTGTCGCTGAGCCAGGCGCAAATGGCGGTGGAGCAGGCGGTCGACGAGTGCGACCGGTTCTATCCCGCGTTCCAGTTCGTGTTGTGGGGCGACCGTGACGCCGCCGATGCCTTGGCCAACGCGCTGGTGGATGCAGCGGGCGAGGCCTGATCGCTTTGCAGCCCTGATCCCGCGACGGGCTGATTGTTACAGAATATTGCTGACTGGCGGTTTTCCTTGAAAAGAACCGCGTCACAGCCGATATTGTCCCCAGAGCGCCCCCCGTTTGGGAGGGGCGACTGAGGAGAAGAACAAAGCTATGGCAAACTGGAACGACCCCCAGCCCACGCGTCCGCAGACGCGCGCCGGCTTCGGCGCGTCCACGGGCCTCGGCGCAAGCGTGCCGCGCACCGGATATGATGCCGGCCTGCGCAAATACATGCTTTCGATCTATAATTACATGGCATCGGCCGTGCTGCTTTCGGGCGTTGTCGCGCTGTTGATGGCCAGCAGCGGCATGACGCTGTCGATGATCGGCTCGCCGCTGATGTGGCTAGTGATGCTGTCGCCGCTCGCGATCGTTTTCGCGATGAGCTTTGGTGCGAACCGTTTCTCGCAAGGCACGCTCCAGATGCTTTTCTGGGGTTTCGCGATCCTGATGGGGATGAGCCTTTCGACGATCTTCCTCGTCTATACGGGCGGTTCGATCGCGGCGACCTTCTTTGCGACGGCGGGCGCTTTTGCCGGTCTGTCGCTGTTCGGTTATACGACCAAGAAGGATCTGTCGGGCTTCGGCAGCTTTCTGATCATGGGCCTGATCGGCCTGATCATCGCGTCGGTGATCAATATTTTCGTTCAGTCGACCGCGCTGATGTGGGCCGTCAGCTTCCTTGGCGTGCTGATCTTCGCGGGCCTTACGGCTTACGATACGCAGCGTCTCAAGATGCAGTATTACCAGCTGGCCGGTACCGAGTTCATGGGCAAGGCCGTGATCCTGGGCGCGCTGTCGCTCTATCTGGACTTCATCAACATGTTCCAGTTCCTGCTGGCCTTCATGGGCCAGAGGGACTGACCGGCAATTCAATGCCTTAAGGGCGGGGCGGCTGACAGTTCCCTCGCCCGGACGACGAAAAACAACGCCCGATCGGACACAGCGTCCGGTCGGGCGTTTTCCTTGTGGACGAGTGGGATAATCCCGATGCAGCATTTCTGCCAAAGGCGCATGCTAATGCTTCACCCGGGCGCAAGCTGCGCCCTGCTATAACCGGCCCATGGCGTGACTGGACGCCGTGGCCGCAAGAAACAGGAAAGACCCGTGTCGGGAAGCAAGCCCATCATTCGCATTACGACCGTGGCCGCCGCCGCAACCCTTGCTTCGTGCGGACCGCCGCCGCCGCCGCCGGTCGCGCCGCCGCCGCCTGTGCAGGAGGCTTTCCGCGCGCGCCCGATCGCACCGGGCTATGCGCAGGACAATCTGGCAATCCCGCAACGGAACGAGCTGGGCATCCGCCAGACCGTCAACACCGGCCTGTCGACCGAACAGGCGACGTGGAACCTGCGCTCAGCCTATAATGTGGCGGCACTGAACTGTAACTCGCCCGAAGACGCGGTGATTGCCGAGCGCTACGGCGATTTCCTGAAAACCCACTCGCGCGAGCTCAGCACCACGAACCAGAAGGTCGATACCCAGTTCCGCGACAAATTCGGCCGCAGCGAATACAAGCGCGCCCGCGACCAGTACATGACGCAGGTTTATAATTATTTCTCGCTGCCGCCCGCCTTGCCGCGTTTCTGCTCCGCCGCGCGCGAAACCAGCCTTGCGCTGGCCGATACGCCCAAGGGCAAGCTGGACGAGGCGGCACAGGCCGAACTGCCCAAGCTGGAGCTCGTCTTCCTCGGCTATTTCGACGAATACGAAGCATATAGCGCAGAGGCGCAGGCATGGGACGCGGAATATCTGGCGACCTATGGCGAACCCTATCGCCATCGCCGCATGGTGCCGCCGCCGGTCGATCCCAATGCGCCGGTTGCCGCGCCCGTGGCCGATCCGTCCGCCATACCGTCTGCCTCTGCCGACAACACCAGCGGCAATTCGGAAGGCTAGCGGGCCAACCGATCTACGCATTTTTGCTTTAACTGGAGCGCGCCTTCGGGTAAGGGGCGCGCTCTTGCACATCGGCCTTGGCGGATGGTGCAGCGAATGGAACGGGGCCGTAGCTCAGTTGGGAGAGCGCGTCGTTCGCAATGACGAGGTCAGCGGTTCGATCCCGCTCGGCTCCACCATTCATCCATTTGCCTCGACCCGAACCGGACAGGCGATCTGTTGCCGGTCGCCCGGCCCGATCTGGCATGCTTGCCATTCCGGCCGCTATTCGGATAGCGAGGCATGACGCTGTTTCCGGCCATGCGCGGCAAGTTTTCCGCGCTTTGCCCGCCATCGGATTGATCGCCCATGCATTTTCTCGACCAGGCCAAGATTTACGTGCGCTCCGGCGCGGGCGGGCCGGGCGCGGTCAGCTTCCGGCGCGAGAAATATGTCGAATATGGCGGACCCGACGGCGGCAATGGCGGTCGCGGCGGCGACATTGTGTTCGAGGCTGTTCAGGGCCTGAATACGCTGATCGATTTCCGCTATTCGCAGCATTTCAAGGCGCCGCGCGGCGGCCATGGCATGGGCAAGGACCGCACCGGCGCATCGGCTCCGCCGCTGGTGATCGAAGTGCCGGTGGGCACGCAGATCCTGTCCGACGATAAAGAAGAAGTGCTCGCCGATTTTACCGAGGTCGGCCAGCGCATCACCCTGCTGGAAGGCGGCATGGGCGGTCGCGGCAATGCGAGTTACAAGACCAGCACCAATCGCGCCCCGCGCCAGCACCAGCCGGGCGAGCCCGCGCAGGAATTGTGGGTGTGGCTGCGGCTGAAGCTGCTGGCCGATGTGGGCCTTGTGGGGCTGCCCAATGCGGGCAAGTCGACCTTTATCAATCAGGTGTCGAACACCCGTGCCAAGGTGGGCGATTATGCGTTCACGACCTTGGTGCCCAAGCTGGGCGTGGTACGGCACAAGAACCGCGAATTCGTGCTGGCCGACATTCCCGGCCTGATCGAGGGTGCGGCCGATGGCGCGGGGATCGGGGACCGTTTTCTGGGCCATATCGAACGCTGCCGCGTGCTGATCCACCTGATCGACATTTCGGGCAGCGGTCCGGGGCAGGACCCGGCCGAGGCGCTGCGCATCGTCGAGGAAGAGCTGGAAGCCTATGGCGGCGGGCTTGAGGACAAGCCGCGCCTTGTCGCGCTGAACAAGCTGGATCTGGCCGACCGCGAACTGGCCGAAGGCTTTGCGCAGGAATTGCGCGAGGCGGGGGCGGAGAAAGTATTCGCCGTATCGGGGGCGACCGGGCAGGGCGTCAGCGAATTGCTCGATGCCGTGCTGTCGTTCCTGCCTGCCGCCACCAGCACCGAGACCAAGGGCGTAGAGCGCGAGGACGATGCGGGCGACGGGACCGAGGGCGAGAGCAACTGGTCGCCCATCTGATCGCCGGTTCGTTTTCCTGATCGGGCCGCCTGTCGGGAAAAGCCCCCTTTGCATCCGGCGAATGAGTGCCTAACTGCATGGTCATGCAGAAACCCGACGAAATGATCGCCCATCTGACGGACCTTCAATCGCCGGAGGCTTGCGGGCGTCTGGTCGTGAAGGTCGGATCGGCGCTGCTGGTCGGAAAGGACGGCAAGCCGCGCCGTAAATGGCTCACGGGGCTGGCCAACGAGATTGCGCAGGCGCGCGACCGCGGGCAGGAAGTGATCATCGTATCGTCCGGCGCGATCGCGCTGGGCGCGGCGATCCTCGGCCTTGAAAAGGGCGGGCGTGGCAGCCTTGCCGATGCGCAGGCCAGCGCCGCGGTGGGGCAGATCGCCTTGTCCAGCCTGTGGGCCGAATTGCTGGGCAACCACGAGATTGTCGCCGCGCAGGTTCTGATCACGCTGGAGGATCTGGAAGGTCGCCGCCGCTATCTCAATGCCTCTGCCACCTTGAACCGCTTGCTGGAAACCGGCGCCGTTCCCGTGGTGAACGAGAACGATACTGTTGCCACCCATGAAATCCGTTTCGGTGACAACGATCGTCTGGCCGCGCGCGTGGCGCAGGCGGCAAAGGCCCAAGCAGTGATCCTGCTGTCCGATATCGA
The DNA here is from genome assembly GCF_020985325.1 of Croceicoccus sp. Ery5. NCBI lineage: Bacteria > Pseudomonadati > Pseudomonadota > Alphaproteobacteria > Sphingomonadales > Erythrobacteraceae > Croceicoccus > Croceicoccus sp. Ery5. The sequence goes on along the minus strand of NZ_CP087587.1, from coordinate 2,907,331 downwards.
CGGTCTGTATGACAAGCACCCCTCCGAACCCGGCGCATCGCGCATTCCCATGGTCTGGGGCGTGGACGACGAGGTGCGCGCCATGGCGACCGGCGACAGCGATTCGGGCATCGGATCGGGCGGCATGCGGACCAAGGTGAACGCGGTGGAAATCGCCGAGCGCGCGGGCATCGCGCTGGTGATCGCCAACGGCAAATATGACGCGCCCATCGCGCGCGCCATCGGCCTGCATGGCGACGATGGCATTGGCACATTGTTCCTGCCGCGCCGTCACGATACGGGCCGCAAGGCATGGATCGGCGGGCGCTTGCGAATGAAGGGCACGATCGTGATCGACGAAGGCGCGGTCAATGCGCTGCGCGACGGCAACAGCCTGCTTGCCAAGGGCATCACCCGCGTCGAAGGGCGTTTCGTGCGCGGCGATCCCGTGCGGATCGAAGGGCCCGAGGGTGAATGGATCGCCAAGGGCCTGTCCGAATATGACGCGCCCGAATGCGTCGCTCTGGTCGGGTTGCATACCGACGAGCAGGAAGAGGTGCTGGGCTATACCCCGCGCTCTGCCGTGGTGCACCGCGACCAGCTTGTGATGCTGCGGTAAAGGCCCGCCCGTGAAGCTGGCCATAACCGGCGCGACAGGATTTGTCGGCTCGACACTGATCGATCACGCGCTGGAACAGGGGCACGCGGTAAACGCGCTGACTCGCCGCGATCAGGCGCCGCGCAAGGGCGTGACATGGGTGCGCGGCGATCTGGCCAATCACGCGGCTCTGGCGGCACTATGCGATGGCTGCGATGCGGCGATCCATGTCGCGGGTGTGGTCAACGCCCCCGACCGCGCGGGGTTTCAGGCAGGCAATATCGCCGGTACGCGCGCGATGGTGGACGCGGCCAATGCGGCGGAAGTGCCCCGTTTCGTCCATGTTTCCTCTCTTGCCGCGCGTGAGCCTGCACTGTCCGATTACGGCTGGTCCAAGGCAGGCGCGGAAGGCGAGGCGGCGCAGGCGACAAACTGCCTGATCGTGCGTCCGCCCGCGATCTATGGCCCCCGCGATACCGAGATGTTCGAACTGTTCCGCGCGGCGAAAAGCGGCATTGTGCCCCTGCCGCCACGCGGGCGCGCATCGATGATCCATGTCGGCGATCTGGCGCGGCTGCTGTTGACGCTGGCAGTGGAGGGCGCACAAGCCGGCGCGATTTACGAGGCCGATGACGGGCACGACAACGGCTGGAGCCATGAGGAGATCGCCCGCATGATCGGCGCGGCCATGGGGCGCAGGATCGTGCCGCTGCATGTGCCCCGCGCGCTGTTGACCTTTGCCGCGAGGGCGGATCGTGCGCTGCGCGGGAACAAGGCGAAGCTGACGCCCGATCGGGCCAGCTATATGTGCCATCCCGACTGGACGGCCCATGCGGACAGGCACCCGCCCGCCAGCCTGTGGCAGGCCCGCATCCCCACGCCTGACGGCCTGAAACAGACCGCGGACTGGTATCGCGCGGAGGGCTGGCTCTAACCCTTCAGCAGACGGGACTAAAGAACAGGCCTAAAAAACAGGCCTAAAAAACGGGTTCGTAGCCCGGAGGCAGATCGCCCTCGTCACTTGCGCCGGGGACGGAGTGAATGCCGCACTCCGTCTTGTCCCAGCCGCGCCAGCGGCCCGAACGCGGATCTTCGCCATCGGCCACCTTGCTGGTGCAGGGCATGCAGCCGATCGAGGGATAGCCCTGCTCCACCAGCGGGTGGCGGGGCAGATCGTGCTCTTCCAGATAGGCCTGCAAATCGGCGGCGGACCAGCCGATCAGCGGATTGACCTTTAACCGGCCTGCCGTGTCGCTCTCGTCGATTTCGAATACCGGCAGATCGGCGCGGGTGGCGGACTGGAAAGCCTTGCGGCCCGTGACCGATGCATCGTAACCCGCCAGCGCCTTGGCCAACGGCTGGACCTTGCGAATGTCGCAGCAACCGTCGGGGTCATAGGACCAGCGCAGCCCGCTTTCGTCCTTGGCAGCCAGAGCCGCCGGATCGGGTCGCAGATTGACCACGCCCTTCAGCCCCAGCCGTGTCACCAGCGTGTCGCGATAGGCCAGCGTCTCGGGAAAATGCTTGCCCGTTTCGAGGAACAGCACGGTCGCCGCCGGATCGACGCGCGAGGCGAGATGCAGCAACACCGCGCTTTCCGCGCCAAAGCTGGAGACAAGCGCGATCTTGCCCGCGACGCCGTCTATCAGCACGGCGCGCAGGATTTCCTCCGCGTTCGCACGGGCAAAGCGTGCGTTGAGCGCGGCGGCATCGGCGCGCGTAAAGCGCGGCCCGGTGTCGATACGGTCGATGGAACGTGCAGCTTCAGCCATCTTGATGCCTTTGGGCCCAGATCGGCACGCGGGTGTCGCTGGTCTTTTGATAGACGTTTTTCCAACGCGTGAACGCGGCCTCCACATCGGCCTCGTTCATCGGTACGTCGGGCTGGAATGCGTCGAAACCGCACCGGCGCATGGGGAACAGCTGGTCCACCGCCACGTCGCCCACGGCGCGGATTTCGCCGGTATAGCCCGCCTCGCGCAGGATCTGCGCCGCGGAATAGCCGCGCCCGTCACCGAATGCGGGGAAATTGATTTCGACGCGGGTGATATGGTCCAGATGCGGCAACAGCAGCCGCGCATCGTCGCCCGGTTCGATCCGCACGGCGCCTGCGTTCGACTGTTCGGCAAAGGAATCGACCGTCACCGCCGGCGCATCGCTGGCGCTGTCCTCGCGCAGGCGGACGAGTTCGGTAAAGCTGGCGTCAGTCATAAAGAGCCTCCTTGAACGGGGCCATGCCGATACGGCGATAGGTGTCGAGGAAACGCTCCCCGTCGGTGCGCTGCGCGAGATAGACGTCGGTCACGGTCTCGACCGCCTTTACCACACCGTCCTCGTCGAAACCGGGTCCGGTGATCTTGGCAAGCGAGGTATCCTCCGCCTCTGACCCGCCGAGCAGCAGCTGGTAGTTTTCGGTGCCTTTGCGGTCCACGCCAAGGATGCCGATATGGCCCGCATGATGGTGCCCGCAGGCATTGATGCAGCCCGAAATCTTCAGCTTCAGCTGGCCCAGTTCCGCGCCCTTGCCATTGGCGGCAAAGCGTTCGGAAATCTTCTGCGCGACGGGGATCGAACGCGCATTGGCAAGGCTGCAATAATCGAGGCCGGGACAGGCGATGATATCGTCGATCATGTCCAGATTGGGCGTCGACAGGCCTGCCGCGTCCAGCCGTGCGAACAGCGCGGGCAGATCCGCGATCTTCACATGGGGCAGCACGATATTCTGCGTGTGCATCACGCGGCATTCGTCAAAGCTGAACTCCGTGGCGAGGTCGGCCATCAGATGCATCTGTTCGACGCTGGCATCGCCGGGGATGCCGCCCACGGGCTTCAGCGAGATGACCGCCGACACATAGCCGTCGGCCTTGTGCGGATGGGTGTTGCGGTCGACCCACAGCGCGAAATCCGGATCGCTGCGATCGATATCGGCAGGCAGGCCGCTCTCGAACGCGGGATCCGCGAAATAGGTCTTGATACGCTCCAGCTCGGCAAAGGGCGGTTCGACGCCCTGTTCCAGCATATGGGCGTATTCTTCCTCGACCTGACGGGTGTATTCCTCCTTGCCCAGTTCGTGGACAAGAATCTTGATCCGCGCCTTGTACTTGTTGTCGCGGCGGCCATAGCGGTTGTAAACGCGCAGGCACGCCTCCGCATAGGTGATGAGGCGGTCGAGCGGGACGAACGCGTTGATGCAGGGCGCGATCATCGGTGTGCGGCCCATGCCGCCGCCAACATAGAACGCAGCGCCGGTTTCGCCCGCATCATTCTTGACGATCTGGATACCGATATCGTGCAGGCGCATGGCGGCACGGTCGGTATCGCTGGCGATCACCGCGATCTTGAACTTGCGCGGCAGATAGGTGAACTCCGGATGGAAGCTCGACCACTGGCGCATCAGCTCGGCATAGGGGCGCGGGTCGATCAGCTCGTCCGCAGCGGCGCCCGCGAAATGGTCGGAACTGATATTGCGGATGCAATTGCCGCTGGTCTGGATCGCATGCATTTCGACCTTGGCCAGATCGGCCAGAATCTCGGGCGCGTCTTCCAGCTTGATCCAGTTGTACTGGATGTTCTGGCGGGTGGTGAAATGGCCGTAACCACGGTCATATTTCTGCGCGATATCGGCCAGCGCATGCATCTGCGCGCCCGACAGCGTGCCATAGGGCACGGCGACGCGCAGCATATAGGCATGCAATTGCAGATAGAGCCCGTTCATCAACCGCAGCGGGCGGAACTTTTCCTCCGGCAGCTCGCCCGACAGGCGGCGGCGGGTCTGGTCGCGGAATTCCTCGACGCGGGTGTCGACCATCTGCTGGTCGTAATTGTCGTATTTATACATCGCGAATGTCCTAGATCACCCAGTTGCCGGCGGCGGGGTCGGCGGGTTTCAGCGTAAGATCGGGGCGCACCGTGGGGCCAAGGGCGCGGATGCGTTCCTTGATGTGCGAAGGGCGAACACCCTGACCGTCGGTCGTGGCATCGACGGCATAGGGCACGTTGACGCGGCGCAGGGCTTCCTCGCGCGCAGCGATTTCGTCGGCCTTGTCGCCCACATCGACCGCATCGTTCACATGGAGCGACCAGTCGGTGCCGGTCCACCAGATGACCTCTCCGGTCTTGAGGTCGTTGCCTGTCAGGATTTTCATGCTCTTGCTTCCATGGCAATTCGGGCGAGGGCGGTATCGCCGCCTTCGCGCGTGACTTCGCCGATCACGATCAGCGCAGGGCTGCGCACATCGTTCTCGGCCACGATTTCGGGAAGGCCCGCCAATACCCCGCGCAGGACGCGCATGCCGGGAAGCGAGGCGCGCTCCACCACGGCGACGGCGGCATCGGGGGCAAGCCCGTCTTCCATCAGCTTTTCGGAAATCTGTGCCGCGGTTGCGACACCCATGTAAATCACCAGCGTCCGGCCCACGCCTGCAAGGCCCGACCAGTCCTGTTCGGTCAGCCCCTTGCACTGGCCTGCGACAAAGCTGACGATGCTGGCATGATCGCGGTGGGTCAGGGGAATCTGCGCCAGCGAACCGGCGGCCTGCGCGGCGGAAATGCCAGGAACGATCTCGACCGGAACGCCCGCGGCGCGGCATGCCTCTGCCTCTTCGCCGCCGCGCCCGAAGATCAGCGGATCGCCGCCCTTCAGCCGCACGACATGGCGACCGGCCAGCGCCTCGCGCACCAGCAGGGCATTGATCTCGTCCTGCTTCATCGTGTGGCGCGCGCGCGATTTGGCGACGCTGATCCGCCGTGCGCCAGCAGGGGCCATCGCCATGATTTCGGGCCCGACCAGCCCGTCGTGGACAAGCACTTCGGCCCGTTCGATCAGCCGCGCGGCCCGCAAGGTCAGCAATTCGGGATCGCCCGGTCCTGCGCCGACAAGGCTGACCGTTCCGACGGAACCGGATTGATGGGGCGGGAAATGAGCCATGGCGTCCAGATGGTCGCTGCGACAGCCTAGTGCCAGCCAGAATGCCTAAAAGGGGGGGTAGGTCAGCTTTAGCGGCGAACTATGCGGGCGTTGCAGGCACTTAGGCTGGCGGTTTGCCCGAAGCGTCCAGCCTTTGGCCGATGGCTGCGACCAGCTGATCGAATTGTTCATTGCCGCGCAAATTAATGTCCCGCTGGGGGAAGGGAATCTCGATATCGCTTTCCTGAAACAGGTCCCACAATTTCTTCAACACTTCGGACCGTATATTGCCCAGCCCGTTTTCGGGATCGCGGATCCAGCAATGGATCGTGAAATCGACCGAATTATCGCCATAGCCCGACAGCCAGACGCTGGGCGCGGGCGTTTTCAGCACGCGCGCACAGCTGGCCGCGGCCTCCAGCATCAGCCTTTCGGCCAGCTTGATGTCGCAATTATACGAAATGCCGACATTGACCTGCATGCGCACGTCGCGGCTGGAATAGGACCAGTTCTCGACCTGATTGATCATCAGGTTCTCGTTCGGGATCAGATATTCCTTTTCGTCGCGCGTCACGATGGACACCGCGCGAATGCCGATCTTGCGGATTTGTCCGAAGGTCTCGTTCCCGGCGGTATCCGACACCGCGATCACGTCGCCCGGCTTGATCGACCGGTCCATCAGCAACAGGATCCCCGCGATCAGATTGCCGAAGGTTTTCTGCAGGCCGAAACCGATGGCAAGGCCGAAGGCGCCCGAAAACACGGCCAGCGCCGTCAGGTCGATGCCCAGAATATCGATCCCGATCAGGATCACGATGGCCCAGACCATCAGGGTCAGAAGCTTGTCGGCCAGCAGATGTTCGGTGGCCGACAGATTGGTGAACTTGTCCAGCGCCCTGTGCGCCATGCGCACACCCAGCCGGCCCAGCACGAAAATGCCGACCAGCACCAGAATCACAAGCAGCGCGGTCCAGACCGAAAAGCGCGTATCGCCGATGGTCACGCCCCAACTGTCCAGCGTATCGATCACACCGCCCAGCGTGATCGAATGTTCCTGCAACACTTCCTTGATCTGTTCGGCCCCCTCGATCGGGGCGTCCAGCGGTTCGGCGGGCGCGGCACTGGCCGCATCGTTTGCCGTGTCGGTCGCGACCTGGGTTGCGGCGGCTATGTCGGCCGAAGCGCTATCGGCGGCCTGTGGGCTTGCCGCTGCCGTGATCGCGCTCCATGCCCATGTCATCCGCCTGCCTCCATCGCCGCAAACCCCTGCTCAAGATCGGCGATCAGATCGGCCGGGTCCTCAAGCCCTATCGACAGGCGTACCGCAAAACGGTCGCCTTCGTCCAATCCGGCCCATCCGTCAGCGTCATTGCCGACGGGCGGCCATGCACGGACCGAACGGCAGGTTTCAGGATCGACGGGCAGGGCAAGGCTTTCGAACCCGCCCCAGCTATAGCCAATACCGAACAGGTCCAGCGCATCGATCAGCCGCGCGCGGGCCGCCGCGTCGCGCCCCTTCAGAACAAAGGCAAACAGCCCGCAGCCACCGGTAAAATCGCGGCGCCACAGATCATGGCCCGGTGCGCCCGCCAGCATGGGGCACAGCACGGCGGCGACTTCCGGACGCTTTGCCAGCCATTGTGCGATTTCCAGCGCGCTGGCCGCTTCCTGCCTCAGCCGCAGGTCCAAAGTGCGCAGGCCCCGCAGCGCCAATGCGGCATCGTCGGGCGACACGACCGTGCCCAGTTGCTGCGCGGTGCGGCGCAGGCGGCGATACAGCCGTTCCGTCCCCGACACCGCGCCCATCATCAGATCGGAATGTCCGCCCACATGCTTCGTCAGCGCGGTGATCACCCCGTCGCAGCCATGGGGAATGCCGGAAAAACCGGTCGGCCCCGCCCAGGTATTGTCGATCAGCACCCATGCGCCCGCTGCCTTTGCAATGGCGGCAAGGGCGGGAACGTCGCACATTTCGAACGTGAGGCTGCCGGGCGCTTCCAGCAGGACCGCGCCGATCTTGCCGTCCTGCGCGCACAGGGCGCGGAACGCCTCTATATCCAGCGGGTCGAAGAATTCGGGCTTTACGCCGAAATTCTTCATCAATCCCGTGCCGATATTGCGCGACGGGTCATAGGCATTGTCGGTGATCAGCAACCGCTCGCCGGGGCGCAGCACCGCCAGATAGGCACCCGTGATCGCCGCCACGCCCGATGGGTAGAGCATGGTGCCATAGGCGCCTTCCTCCAGTCCCGTCAGCGCCTCTGCCAATGCCCATTGCGTCGGCGCACCGCGGCGGCCGTAATAGAACCTTCCGTCCTCGTTGGCGCTGGCCGCTGCCTCTTTCAGTGCGGCGCAGTTTTCGTACAGATGTGTGCTGGCCCGCCAGACGGGGGGATTGACCACGCCGCCGGCCAGATCGGGCACGCTGGTCCATTGCTTGCGCCGTCCGGCCTCGACCACGCGGGTCGCGGTGCGGTGCTGATTATCCTGATCGTCAGCCAACGGCCGGCCTCTCGGCCTTGGGGGTGGCGGGATCGCTGCCCCATTCGGACCAGCTGCCATCGTAAAGCGCCACATCGGTCTTGCCGAGCCGAGCCAGCGCAAGGCTGAGCACGGCCGCCGTCACGCCCGAACCGCACGAAGTGATCACCGGCCGTGCCAGATCGACGCCCGCGCCGATAAACTCCGCCTCGATCCCGCCCGCGTCCTTCATCGTGCCGTCCGCCTCGTACAACAAGCCGATGGGAAGATTGCGCGCGCCCGGGATATGGCCCGATGCCATGCCGGGGCGCGGTTCGGGCTCCGCCGCCGTGAAACGCGCTGCGCCGCGTGCGTCCACCACTTGCGCAGCCGTGCCGATCGAGGCGAGCACCGCCTGCTTGTCGCGCAGCAGGTCGGGGTTGGGGGCCGCGGTGAAATCGCCCGCAGGCCGCTGTGTCACCTCTTGCGTTTCGGGCCGACCCTCGGCCTTCCACTTGGCCAGACCGCCGTCGAGGATGGAGACATGGCCCGCCCCGAACAGGGTGAACAGGAACCAGCCCCGTGCCGCGCTTTTCAGCGGGCTGTCGTCATACAGAATCACATGGCTGTCTGCCGATACGCCAAGCGCGCGGACGCGGTCCTGAAACTGCTGTGCGGTGGGCACCGTATTGTCGAACCTGCCTGCCGGATCGTTCAGCGCGCCAAGGTTCAGGAATTGCGCCTGCGGGATATGCCCCGCCGCGAATTCCGCCGCGGCGTCACGGCCCGTGGGCGCAAGGTGATAGCTGGCGTCGAGCAGCACGATATCCGCATCGCCGAGATGATCCGCAAGCCATGCGGTGGAAACGAGAAATCCGGTCATGCCTGCCACGCTAGCCGATGCGATACCGCCGCGCCAAGTGCGCTCTCTTGAGTAGTCGGGATCAAAGTGCCAAAGCGCGCACATGGCCGACGAACATCAGCAGCCCCTCCATCTGGGGCAGACCAGCGCGCTTCCCGCATCGCCCGAACAGGCCGTGCTGGATTACGTGCCCAATCCGCGCGCGGGATCGCTTTATATGGTGCGCTTTGCCGCGCCCGAGTTCACATCGCTGTGTCCTGTGACCGGCCAGCCGGACTTCGCCCATCTGGTGATCGATTATGCCCCGCGCGAGACGATCGTCGAATCGAAATCGCTGAAACTGTTCCTTGGCTCGTTCCGCAATCATGCCGGTTTCCACGAGGATGTGACCGTCGGGATCGGCCAGCGCCTGTTCGACGAGATGAAGCCCGAATGGCTGCGCATCGGTGGGTACTGGTATCCGCGCGGCGGCATTCCCATCGATGTGTTCTGGCAAAGCGGCGCGGCCCCGCAAGGACTGTGGGTGCCCGATCAGGGCGTGTCGTCCTATCGCGGACGCGGCTGAGTTCAGCCGACACAGGCGTCATAGGCTTATCCATACGCAAAAAACTGCGCAGCGCCGTTGGGATAGCGCCTTAGGCGTTTGACATTAACCGTTTTTTCACCCGCTATGGGCCAAGAGGGGCATGGCGGGGGCGCGCCCTGGCAGTCTGGTGGCGGGCTGCGGTCGACCGGTTACGACCGTCTGCTCCCACGGGACGCAGGGGGTATCATGGATCTTCGGTTGACTGGCCGTGCGCGTTTGCTCGCCGGTATCGGTTTCGTTCTGGCGGCGGGCGCGCAGGCCGATGGAGCATTGGCGCGCGATTGCCTGCTCGATACCAATAATGACGGCGTGGCGACGGCATCCACCGATACCGACGGCGGTGCGGAATCGGCCAATCAGCCTGACCGGCTGGCTTGCGGTCCCTATAGCAGCGCGGGCGCCAGCGGGGCCGTGGCGCTGGGCGTATCGGCCAATGCGGGCGGTGCCTATTCGCTGGCCGCAGGCTATCTGGCGGCGGCCTACCGGCAGGACGGGATTGCGATGGGCAATCAGGCGCAGGCCAATGCGAAACAGGCTGTGGCGGTCGGCGCCTATGCAGTGGTGAACGGTTCGGGCACATCCTTTGAAACCGATGCGGGCGTGGCCATGGGCTATGGCGCCTATGCCGAAGAAGGCGGGGTGGCGCTGGGCCGCGATGCCGATGCGCGTGGCGGCACTGCGGTGGGGCGCTTTGCCTTTGCCGCGAATTCAACCGGTTCGGCATTGGGCACGCGCAGTGTGGCAGGCACCGAATCGGTGGCGGTGGGCGATAATGCGCTGGCCGATTTCCGCGGTACCGCCGTGGGCGCGGGGGCAGAGGCGACCGAGCCCGGCACGACCGCCATCGGCGGCTATGGCGCCTATGGCAGCGCGCAGCAGGCGTCGGCGACGGGCACAAATGCCACCGCGCTGGGCGCAGGCGCAGTGGCGGAAAAGGAAAACGCCGTCGCCCTGGGCGCGAATTCGCTGGCCGATACGGCAAACACTGTCTCTGTCGGGAACGAGAGCCTGAAACGCCGCATCGTCAATCTGGCCGATGGCGTCGATACCGGCGATGCCGCGACGGTCGGGCAGATGACAAGCGCCATCACCGCGGCCATCGCGGGGATCGAGCCATCGGCCCCCGCCAATCCGCATCTTGCCAGCAATAGCGCGCTGGGCGATGCGGGCGCGGCTGGCAGCGAAGCGGTGGCCATTGGCGGCAACGCGCAGGCTGGCGCGGATAATTCGGTGGCGCTGGGCAGCGGTTCGCTGGCCGACCGCGCGAATACGGTGTCGGTCGGCAATGGCACCGCGCAGCGCCAGATCGTCAATGTCGCATCGGGCACGCAGCAATATGACGCGGTGAACCTTGGCCAGATGAACAGCGCGATTGCCACTGCCATCGCTGCCATCGAACCGGTAGAAGGCGGCGATGGCGGCGGCGGGGCCAATCCCTATCTGGCGGTCAATAGCATGGGGGCCGAACCTGTCGCGACGGGTGCGGATGCCATTGCACTGGGATCTGCGGCCAATGCCTCGCAGGAAGGAGCGATGGCGCTTGGCAAAACGGCGCAGGCGACAGGCCGGGCCGCGTCGGCAGTGGGCTTCGAAACGACGGCATCGGGCAGCCATGCGCTTGCGTTGGGGTCGGGTAGCGTCGCGAGTGGAAATTACTCCTCCGCCATCGGCCGCGCTGCGCTGGCTCAGCAGGCCGGTTCGACCGCGGCGGGTTATCGCAGCGCGGCGACAGCCAGCAATTCCAGCGCGTTCGGTTTCGAAGCCGAGGCGAGCGGTAGCCTTTCGGGATCGGTCGGCGCACAATCGGTCGCCTCGGGAGAGCGCTCGGTGGCGCTCGGCGCGCGAGCGACGGCCAGCAACATCTACACCAGCGCCATCGGTTACCGTGCAACGGCATCGGGAGAACGTGCATCGGCCATCGGCGCACTTTCAAGCGCCACCGCATTGGGCGCAATTGCCATCGGCGGCGAGGCGGCGGCGGCCCATGCCTATGCCACGGCCATCGGCTATGGCGCGAAGACCACGGCCAGCAACCAGCTGGCGCTGGGCGGCACGGGGTCGTCGGTCAAAATCGGCGATATCGCCAGTTCGACCGGCGCGCAAAGCGGCCAGCTTTATACGGTGACGATCGACGCGAACGGCACACTGGGCCGCGGCACGGCGCTGGCAACCGGGCAGCAGACCGCGTCATTGGTGGCATCGATGCAGGCGGTGGCGGCCGTTACCGACGAACAATTCGCGCAATTGCAGGGGCAGGTCGACCGTCTGTTCGATATCGCCGCGCTCGACCGCAGGGAAATGCGCCGCGGCATCGCGGCCACCGCGGCGCTGGCCAATCCGCATTTCCCCAGCGAGGCAGGGCGGACCAGCTATGCCAGCAATGTGGCCATGTTTCGCGGAGAGATGGGCGTATCGGCAGGGCTGATGCACCGGATCGCCAGCGATACGCCTTTTGCGCTGACCGCAGGGGCCAGCTATGGCGGGGGCAGCAATACGGCCGTGCGGGCAGGGATTGCGGGCGAATTCTGATGCAGGGGCCGGGTTACAGCGGGTCGATGACGCCGGTGAACAGCAACACCAGTATCGTGCTGCCCAAAAGCACGCGATAGATCACGAAAGAGATATAGCTGCGCGTGCTGACCAGCTTTAAAAAGCCCATGATCACCGCATAGCCCGAGACGAAGGCGACGATGGTCGCCACGATCGTCGGCATGGCCATGCTGCTCGTAAAGTCGCCCCAATAATTGTAAAGCTGGTAGAAGCCCGATGCCAGCACGGCGGGAATTGCCAGCAGGAACGAATAGCGTGCCGCCGCCTCGCGCGTGTAGCCCATCGCCAGCCCTGCCGTGATCGTACCGCCCGAACGCGACACGCCCGGGATCAGGGCCATGGCCTGCGCAAAGCCGAAGATCAGCCCGTGTTTCCACGTCAGATTTTCCAGCGGGCGGCTGCGTTGTCCCAGCCGGTCGGCCAGCCCCAGCAACAGGCCGAACACGATCAGCATGGTCGCGGTGATATACATGTTGCGCAGATAGGTTTCGATCGCGTCCTTGAACAAGACGCCTAGGATGGCGATCGGCAGCGTGCCGATGATGATCAGCCAGCCCATGCGCACATCGGCCACATCGCGCTTTTCCGCACGCGGCAGATATTGCCGGATCCACGCCTCTGCAATGCGCCAGATATCCTTGCGGAAATATAGCAGTACGGCAGCCTCGGTCCCGATCTGGATGACGGCGGTAAAGGCCGCGCCCGGATCGCCCGACGAGAGAAACGGGCCGGCCAGCCGCAAATGCGCGCTGGACGAGATAGGCAGAAACTCGGTCAGGCCCTGAAGCAGGCCGACGAGAATGGCTTCGATAATGCTCATGCGGAAATGATCGTCCCGGTGCGATTTCGCAGTTGCACACATGGCTGCGGGCACAGCGCGGCAAGGTCAAGGGGGCGATCGCGTTTGCCCCCGAATGGTAGCGCGGTCCGCCTTCGTGCAGCCATCATGCGATGTCGCGTTCCCAAAAGGGCGGATCGCCGAAGCTTTCCTTCAGGCTATCGGCCAGCGCCCTGATCTTGGCCGATGCGCCATGGTCGCGCGGATAGGCGATGAACAGTTCCGCCCCTTCTGCCGGAGCGCCGACGTCAAGCGCGACGAGAGTGCCGTCCTGCAATTGGCCGTGCACGAAAAAGCTGGGTAGCAGCGTGATTCCCAGTCCCGCCAGGGCCGCCTCGCGCATGACCAGCCCGTTGTTCACCCGCAGCGCGGCGGCGGGTCGCACCACGGTCCAGCCATCGCCTTCGGCAAAGCGCCAGTCGCCGTCACGCATGGCGTAAAGCACGCCGCGATGGGCCTGTAGCGCGGACAGGGTTTCCGGCTGTCCCATGCGCGCCAAATAGTCCGGCGAAGCGACGAGCAATCGCCTGCTGGTGGCCAATCTGCGTGCGATCAGGCGGCTGTCGCCGACCGATCCGTGCCGCAAAACCGCGTCGAACCCGCCCGCAGCGGCATCGACGAACCGGTCGTCCAGCTCCAGCGTCACCTCGATATCGGCGTGCTGTTCCATAAACCGGCACAGCGCGGGGGCGAGGTGGAGTATGCCGAAACCGACCGGTGCCGACAGCCGTAACGGACCTGCCAGCGTGCCGCTGCGCGCGGCCAGCTCTGCCGCCGCCTCGTCGGCTTCGCGCAGGATGCGCTGGGCGCGGGGCAGAAAGCTTTGCCCGTTTTCGGTCAGGGAGAGGCTGCGGGTGGAGCGCTGGATCAGCCGCGTGTCCAGCACGCGCTCCAGCTCTGCCAGACGATTGCTGACGACCGACTTGGCCAGCCCGAGCCGCCGCGATGCGGCACTGATCGAGCCTGTTTCCGCCGTGGCGACAAATGCAACGATACCGTCGAACTTCATCATCGTTCGGAAAATCCGGCGTCTGATTCCGGCGCTAGCCCGCTAGTTGCGACCATGGGCCCGAATTAAGTTCCCGTCCAGACGTTCCCCCTCGGAACGCCGCTGTAACGGAGAAGAGCGATGCTTCGTAACCTGTCCCTTCTGGGCGCTGCCGCGCTGATGTTCGCGGCGAATCCCAGCCCTGCACAAATCGTGCCTTTCCCCGCCGGTTTCGAAACCGGCGATATCGATACGGGAGAGGTGACCATCCATGTCCGCACCGGCGGTCATGGCCCTGCGGTCGTATTGCTTCATGGCTATGCCGAAACGGGCGATATGTGGTCGCCGATGGCAGCCGATCTGGCCCGCGATCATACGGTGATCGTGCCCGACCTGCGCGGCCTCGGGCTCTCTTCACGGCCCGAGGGCGGCTATGACAAGATGACACAGGCAGGCGATATCGCCGCCGTGCTCGACCGGCTGAAGATCGCCAGGGCCGATCTGGTCACCCATGATATCGGCAATATGGTCGGCTTTGCCTTTGCCGCGCAGCACCCCGAGCGGGTAGGCCGCTTTGCACTGATCGACGCGCCGGTACCGGGCATCGGTCCGTGGGAAGACATCCTCAAGAACCCGCTTTTGTGGCATTTCCGCTTTGGCGGGCCGGATATGGAACGGCTCGTCGCAGGGCGCGAGCGGATTTACCTCGACCGGTTCTGGAACGAGTTCTCTGCCGATCCGTCGCGCTTTGGTGAAGAGGCGCGGTCCCATTACGCGTCGCTTTATGCTTTGCCCGGTGCGATGCACGCCGGCTTTGCCCAGTTCGCGGCGTTCGACCGCGATGCCGAAGACAATCGCGCCATTCTGGCGGAACGGGGCAGGCTGACTATGCCGGTCCTCGCGCTGGGGGGCGAGAAATCCTTTGGCCCGGTGATGGCCACGGTCATGCGCCATGCCGCAGAGGATGTGCGCGAAGGGATCGTGCCCGATGCCGGTCATTGGGTGATGGAGGAAAACCCGCAGGCAACCGTCGCGCTGGTGCGCGCATTTCTGGACGAGGCACGATGAACGCCCCTCACACAGCAACGGAAGGACCCGTCATGGACGAATTCGCAGGCAAGAACATTCTGGTTCTGGGCGGCAGCCGCGGGATCGGTGCCGCCATCGTACGCCGCTTTGCGCAGGGCGGTGCACGCCCTGCCTTTACCTACGCCGGATCGCATGAAGCCGCGCAGGCGCTTTCCGGTCAAACCGGGGCCGAGGCGATCCGGGCCGACAGCGCCGCGCGCGACGCTCTGATAGAGGTCGTGGCCTCGCGCGGGGCGCTCGACATTCTGGTGATCAACGCGGGCGTTCTCGTCATGGGCGATCCGCTGACGCTCGATCCCGACGATGTCGACCGGATGATCGATATCAATGTCCGCGCACCCTATCACGCCGCGGTCGAGGCGGGGCGGCGGATGAACGATAACGGGCGGATCATCGTGATCGGATCGGTCAATGGGGACCGCATGCCCTTTGCCGGCGGCGCCGCCTATGCGCTGACCAAGTCGGCCATGCAGGGCATGGTGCGCGGTCTGGCGCGCGATTTCGGCGACCGGGGCATCACGGTGAACAGCATTCAGCCCGGCCCCACCGACAGCGAAATGAATCCCGCCGATGGCCCGATGGCCGGTGTGATGCACAGTTTCATGGCGATCAAACGACATGCCCGCGCCGGGGAAGTGGCCGAGCTTGCCGCCTTTATCGCGGGCCCGCATGGCGCGATGATCACCGGTTCGCTGCAAACGATCGACGGCGGCATGGGCGCCTGATGCAGGGGGGGATGGTGCCGGCTACAGGATTCGAACCCGTGGCCCCCTGATTACAAATCAGGTGCTCTACCAACTGAGCTAAGCCGGCCCATTGCGATCGCGCGACAGATTCGCGGAAGCGCTCTTTGCGTCAAGGCGCGCCGAAGGTCCAGCCCTCGGTTTGCGCGACATCGTTCAGGCCGGGTGGATTCCACAGTGCGTCGTCATGCGCCGCGACGCGCAGCCATGCGGCGGACAGCAATGCGTCGGCGCTGTGATCGTCGATCGGTCCGCTACCATGCGGTGCGGGGCTGCCCAGTGAAGCCAGCGCGGCGGCAAGTTCTTCATGGCTGCGGATTTTCGACGCGCCCGCGCGCCGTCCTGCGGCGATGGCGGGGATTGCGGTATAGATCTCTACGATAACGCTGCCCGATGGGGGCAGCGGGTCGACCGGCCAGACGGGGATACGCCCGTTCAGCCGGTGCAGGACGCGCATTCCGGTCAGGCTGGATTTCCCGACCTGCGCCGCGCCGACTAGGTTGAAATTGGAATAGGGCAAGCAGCCGAGCGCTGCCTGACGCTCTTCGGTTACGCGGAAACGGCCGCGGCGGTGGGGGGCGTCCGGCGCGTGGAAGCAGGCGCCCTCGCGCCCGTTATGGCGGCGGAAAAACGCGCTGAGTTCGTCGTGATCGACGAAACTTGTGGCGCCAAGATGCGCGTCATCGGCGCAAATATGGTCGATCAGGGACCATAAAGCGCGCGCATCGGGCGGGGTTTCGCGCCAGCCGGGAAAAAATGCGCCGCAATCGGCAAAGGGCAGCGATATGCCAAGGTCGAGCCCGACGAGCGTATCGTCGGGCAGCCCGTCCAACAGCAACGCCAGCACGTCCCGACGCGACCAGCCGGGACCGGCATCGACCAGCACCGGCGCGCCGCCATCGCCATGCGCCAGTGCCATCGCGATCCCGCCGGGGCGTTCCACGGCGGCGCCCGACCAGTCGATGGCAAGGAAATGGCGAAAGCGCGGCATCAGCCGCCCCGTTCGGCGCGCTTCTTCGCCCACCACTCCATCCGCTCGATCACTTGCCGTTCGAAACCGCGCGGGACGGGCTGGTAATAATCCTGCGCCTCCATCCCCTCGGGCCAGTAATGCGCGCCCGAAAATCCGTCGGCCGCATCGTGGTCATAGGCGTAATCCTTGCCATAGCCGACATCCTTCATCAGCTTTGTCGGAGCATTGAGGATATTGGCGGGTGGCATCAGGCTGCCCGTTTCGCGCGCGCTTTTGAAGGCGGCCTTCTGCGCCTTGTACGCGGCGTTCGATTTGGGTGCGGTCGCGCAATAAAGGCAGGCCTGCACGATGGCGAGTTCGCCTTCGGGACTGCCGAGGAAATCATACGCATCCTTGGCGGCAAGACACTGGACCAGCGCCTGCGGATCGGCGAGGCCGATATCCTCGCTCGCAAAACGGACGAGGCGGCGCAGCACGTAAAGCGGTTCCTCTCCCGCCGTCAGCATGCGGGCGAGGTAATAGAGCGCGGCCTGCGGGTCCGATCCGCGCAGGCTTTTGTGCAGGGCGCTGATCAGATTGTAATGTCCGTCCCGGTCCTTGTCGTAAACGGCGACGCGGCGTTGCAGGAACTGGCCAAGCGCGGCGGGGGTCAGCGGGGCGTCGATCCTTGCGGCATAGAGCGTTTCCGCCTGATTGAGCAGGAAGCGCCCGTCGCCGTCGGCGCTGGCGACCAATGCGGCGCGGGCATCGGCATCAAGGGGCAGGGGACGCTCCGTCAGTGCCTCTGCACGGTCGAGCAGTTTCGCCAGCGCTTCCGCGTCCAGCCGGTGGAGGATCAGCACCTGTGCGCGGCTGAGCAATGCGGCATTCAGCGCGAAGCTGGGGTTTTCGGTCGTCGCGCCGACCAGCGTAACCGTGCCGCGTTCGACGAAGGGCAGAAACCCGTCCTGCTGCGCGCGGTTGAAGCGGTGAATCTCGTCCACGAAAAGCAGGGTGCGCTTTCCCGCCTTTTGCATCGCCTCGGCTTCGGCAAAGGCCTTTTTCAGATCGGCCACGCCGGAAAACACCGCGCTGACGGCGGCAAATCGCATGCCCACGCTATCGGCCAGCAGGCGCGCGATGCTGGTCTTGCCCGTGCCGGGCGGCCCCCACAGGATCATGCTGGTCAGCCGTCCGGCCTCTACCATGCGCCCGATCGCGCCTTCGGGGCCGGTCACATGCTCCTGCCCGATCACTTCGCCCAGATTCGCGGGGCGCAACCGGTCGGCCAGCGGCGCATCGGGGGCGATGGCGTCGGGCGGGGTTTGCGCTGCTTCGTCGTCGGCAAAAAGGTCGGTCATCGCCAGCGAAGATAGGTTGCCGGAAAAAATTTTCACCTGTCGCTTGCAAAGATGCAACGACGATATATCTTAAAAGCATCGAAATGGAGTTATTGAAGACCATGAAATTTGAAAAACGAATGGGCGGCCGCGCTCGGGATGCCCGCAGTATGGATGGCGAGCGTACGGGTCGTCGCGGTGGACGCTGCGGCGGACGGGGCGAACGCGCCGGACGCGGTGAAGAACGCGGCGGGGGCCGTCGTGGCGGACGTGGCGAGCGCGCCGGTCCCTGGGGCGACGGCCCGTTCGGGTCCGGCCCGTGGGGCAAAGGCTTTGGCGATGATTTCGGCGATCGCGCTCCCCGCGGGCGTGGTAGCCGGATGGGTCGTGGCCCCGGAATCGGCGAGGGCTTCGGCGAAGGGCGTGGTCGCGGACGCGGCAAGCGGATCTTTGGCCATGGCCAGTTGAGGCTGGTGCTGCTGGAGCTGATCGGCAAGCAGGAGCGCCACGGCTACGAGCTGATCAAGGCGATCGAGGAACTGACCGGCGGACGTTATGCGCCCAGTCCCGGTGCGGTCTATCCCACCCTGTCCATGCTGGCCGACGAAGGGTTGATTGCCGAGGCTGCCGGGCATGAGGACAGCGCGAAAAAGCCGTTCACCCTGACCGAAGAAGGCCGGACCGCGCTGGCCGCAGAGGCGGACAAGGTCGAGAAAATCCTTTCTCGCCTTGCTGCCATGAATGAAGGCGAAGCGCGCGAAAGCCCGCCGATCCGCCGCGCCATCGGCAATTTGCTGATGGCCACCCGCAACCGTGCGCAGGCCGAGGGTTTCTCCGACCAGACCGCGCACGACATCGCCGCCATTCTTGACGAGGCGGCGGGCCGGATCGAGCGGCTTTAACACCGCTCCGGCCCACCCCTCGGCGCCCCGCAACACCCGCATATTTGGCAATCCGTTCATCTGCGGTATAGGTTGCGCCCGAATTGCGGGGCGTATCGGGAGGGAGACGATCATGGCCAGCAGGGCGATAAAAGTGCCGGTCAGCTTTTGGGTGGTCGCAGGGTTAAGCCTGTTGTGGAACGCCTATGGCGCGTTCGATTACACGATGACTCAGCTGGATGCAGAGGCGCTGATGGGCAATTTCACCGCCGAGGAACGTGCTTATTTCACCAGCTTTCCTGCATGGCATACCGTGTTCTGGGCGCTGGGCGTATGGGGATCGGTGGCGGGTTCGGTCTTGCTGCTGGCGCGTTCGCGCTGGGCGGTGGCGGCGTTTCTGGTGTCGCTGGCGGGCCTGACCGTAACGACGATCTATTCCGCGATGAAACCCATGCCCGCCAGCCTTGAAGGGCCGGGATACTGGGGCGTGACCATGGTGATCTGGGCGATCCTGCTGGCGCTGCTGGCCTATTCGCGCAGGGCTTTGGCGCGCGGATATATTGCCTGAGCACCTGCTGCCCTGCGGCGAAACGGGATCAGCCCTTCGCCGCGAGCAAGCGGCGATAGGTGTCGAGCACGGCGGAATTGATCCGGTCCCAGCCGAATTCCTCGGCCCGCGCCTCTCCCGCCTTGCCATGCTTTGCGGCCAGTGCCGTATCGCTGCAATAGGCTTCCAGCGCATCGGCAAAGCCGCCGATGTCGCCCGGTTTTACCAGCCGTCCCGACACGCCGTCGCGCACCAGGCTTTCGCTGCCCGTTGCCGCCGCCGCGACCACGGGCAAGGCGCAGGCCATCGCCTCCAGCGTGACATTGCCGAAAGTCTCGGTCACCGAGGGGTTGAACAGCATGTCCATCGACGCAACCGCGCGGCCCAGACCCTCGCCGGTCTGATGGCCGACAAAAACGCCGCCCCGCAGCCTTTGTTCGAACCATTCGCGCGCAGGCCCTTCGCCGATGACCAGCACTCTGTGCGTCACGCCGCGCCGGTTCAGCTCGGCGCAGGCATCGGTAAACACGTCCAGCCCCTTTTCCATGACCAGCCGGCCAAGGAAGCCGATCACACGGTCATTATCGCCAATGCCCAGCGATTGCCGCCAAGCCAGATCGCGCGCGGCGGGCGAGAAAATCGTGCGATCCACGCCCCGCGTCCACAGCGAGACATCGTCGTTCATGCCCTGCTGCTTCAGCAGTTCGACCATCGATTCCGATGGCGCGACCAGCGCGTCGCAGCGGTTATAGAACCGCCGCAGACCCGCCACCAAAGCCGGTTCGATAAAGCCCATATTGTAATAGCGCGGATAGGTTTCGAACCGCGTATGCACCGATGCCAGCACCGGAATACCGCGCGCACGGGCCCAGCGCACCGCGCCATGGGCGGCGATATCGGGGCTGGAGACATGCAGCACATGCGGCGCGAACCGGCCCAGATCCTTCTTCACCGCCGAAGACAGCGCCAGCGGAAAGCGATATTCGCTGCGGCCCGGGATGGGCATGGCGGGAATGCCCACCAGCTCGCCCGTCGGTTCAAAGGCGGGATCGTCCACCTTGGGCGCATAGACGCGCACGTCGCAACCCTGCCGCAGCAAATAGCCGACCAGCCGGTTCAGCGCCTGGTTCGCGCCGTCGCGCACGTAATTGTAATTGCCGCTGAACAGCGCGATGCGCAGCCCTTTCATCGGACCCGCAGCCGGGCTTGCGCTGGAAAGGGGCGTGCCTTCGTTCTGCATTGTTTCGGCATCTGCATGGGACATGGCAGCGGGCCATAGACGCATGGCGCGGTTTTGGCGAGGCAGGAAGCGCCCGCACGCCTCGCAATTCGTCGCGAGTTTCCAACATGATCGCCGTGTTTGACATGAATTTGTCAAAAAACTGCGACAATGGCGGTGCCGGGCATGTCGGTCACGGGTCTGCCATCCGGCATATGGCGCGGACGCAATCACGGCCCGATGGCCACAGGAACGGGCATTGCGCCGCTTGTGCAACAGGCGCGCGGCCCATAGGTCTAGGCACCTTGATATTGACGGGTGGGATGAAGAGCTTGCGATTCGGTCGTTTAGGCCAAAGCGGTCCTCGCCTGCGGGGGGTGAGCTTGCACGATGTGCTTTGGTGGCTGCTGGCCATCGGCATCGTGATCGCCGCCGTGCGCCTGCTGTGGATGATCGTAACGCCGGTATCGCCGCTGGGCGACTGGCGACCGGCGAGCGTGCGGGTAATGCCCGATGGCGTGCGCAGTGCGCTGATGCGCGGGTTCGATCCGTTCAACCGCACGCCCCCGCAGATCATGGCAGAGGCGGGGCCGGTAGAGACGATCACCGATCTGCCGCTGACCGTGTATGGCATACGGTACAACGCGGCGACGGGCGCGGGCACCGCGATCATCGCGGACAATGACGGCGAGCAGAATATCTTCCGCATCGGCGAGGAAGTGTCGCCGGGCGTCACGCTCAGCGCGCTGGAATTCGACCATGTCGTGCTCAGCCGCGGCGGCGCGCGCGAATTGCTTTACCTCGATCAGTCGCAGCCGGCGCCTTCGATCCAGCCTTCGGTTCGGCCGTCACTGCGGCCTGAACCTGCCGGTGGCGAGGCGCAGAGCCGGATGACGGCCAGCGAATTGCGCGCCGGTGTCTCCTTCGCCCCCTCGGGACAGGGCGGCAATTTCGCCGGCATGGCGGTATCGCCCGCGGGCGACGGCAGTGTGTTTCGCGCAGCCGGCCTGCGCGACGGCGATATCGTGGTGGCCATGGGCGGACAGCGCATCAGCTCTCCCGCACAGGCTGCGCAGCTTTCGGGCGCGTTCACGCCCGGTTCGCAAGTTTCCCTCACCGTCCGGCGCGACGGGCGCGAGGTTCCGGTCAATATAACGGTGGCACCCTAATGCGTGTTTTCAATCAGGCGCTTGCCGCCGCTCTTACCTCTACCATCGCGATCTGCGCCAGCGTGACGCCTGCCCATGCGCAATATGTGCTGAACATGCGCGATGCCGATGTGCGCACCTTTGTCGCCGATGCGGCGCAGGTGACGGGGCGGACCTTTATCGTCGACGGGCGGGTGAACCAGAAGATTTCGGTCGTGTCCGACCGTCCGCTGACCCGCAGCGAATATTTCGAGGTTTTCCTGTCGACCCTGCGCGCCAACGGCCTGGTCGCAGTGCCCACTTCGGATGGCGCGTTCCGCATCCAGCCCGCCGCCAATGCCGCATCGCAGCCCAGCCGCGTCGGCAGCCAGGGCGCGCCGGGCAACCAGATGGTGACCGATGTGGTCCGTCTTGGCGCGGTGGAGGCCGAGCAGGCGGTCAACACGCTGAAACCTCTGGTCAGCCCCGAAGGTTCGATCACGGCCAATCGCGCGGGCAATTCGCTGGTCATCGTCGATTATGCCGATAATTTGCGCCGCATCCGCGCGCTGTTGAAACAGATCGATACCGACAATAGCGCGACCGAAATGATCGCTCTGAACCATGCGGGTGCGCGCGAAATCGCGGCGGCGCTGACAGAGCTGGTGCCGCAAGGGCAGGGCGGCGGCGGTTCGCTGGCCAGCGTGGTCGCGGTCGACAGTTCCAATTCGCTGTTGCTGCGCGGAGAGCGCGAGACGCTGAACCGCCTGTCGGGCATGGCGCGCGAGCTGGACAATCGCGCGGCCGCGGGCAGCGAGATCAAGGTGATCTGGCTGGATTACGCCGATGCGGGCGCGATGGTCGCCATGCTGGAAAAGCTGATCGGCGGATCGGGCAGCTATACCGCGCCGTCGACCGAAACGGTGCGCCGCACCAGCGGGCTTTCGACCATGGGCACCGAAGGCGGGCAGACCACACCCGTTGCAGGCGGAAATACCAGCGCCGACGGCAATCTGGGCGGGGGCGTGATCGAATTGTCGGGCGGACGCGGCACGGCGGTCATCACCCGATACCCCGGCGCCAATGCCATCGTCATTTCGGCCCCCGTCAATATCCAGCGCCAGATGGCCGAGCTGGTGCGCCAGCTGGACGTGCGGCAGGACCAGGTTTTGGTCGAGGCGATCATCGTCGAGATTTCGGATTCGGTCGCCAAGGAACTGGGGCTGCAATTCCTGATCGGCGGAGAGGACGTGCCCTTCGCCATCACCAATTTCACCAATGTGGCGCCCAATATCATCGATATCGCGGGCGGCCTGCTGGCCGACCGTTTCGACGAGACGACGACGGTGATCAACGGCGATACCGTCACCACCAGCACCAATAGCAGCGTGTCCGACATGCTGCGTGAAAACGCGGCGCAGGCGGTGCTGGGCACCAGTGGCGGTCTGGGCGGCTATGCCACCAAGTTCGGCGGCGACAATTACCTTGGCGTGCTGATCAACGCGGTGGAGGAGGATTCGGATTCGAACATCCTGTCCACCCCGCATCTGACCACGAACGACAATGTGCCCGCGTCGATCCTGTTCGGTCAGGAAATCCCGATCTCTACGGGCGAGGCGCTGTCCGATAATTTCGACAATGCCTTCCGCACGATCCAGCGCCAGAACGTGGGCATTTCGCTGGATGTCACCCCGCAGATCAACGCCGGGGACGAGATCAAGCTGAACCTGCGGCAGGAAGTATCGTCGATCGCGGGCCCCGTATCCGACGATTTCAACGAGCTGATCATCAACAAGCGCGAGATTGCCACCACCGTCACCGTCGGCAATGGCGAGATTCTGGTGCTGGGCGGATTGCTTGACGATAACGAGCGCAAGACGATCCACAAGGTGCCGTTGCTGGGCGATATTCCGCTGATCGGCGAATTGTTCAAATCGCGCGGGAAAAGCCATGTGAAGACCAATCTGATGGTCTTTATCCGTCCGACCATCCTGCGCACCGCTGCCGACCGCCAGCGCGTGACCGCGCAGCGTTACGGCGCGATCCGAACCGCGCAGCAGAATTTCGATCCCGACCGTCAGCCCGCGATCGACCAGCTGGTTATCGATTATCTGGGGGCAGTGCCGCCGACGATGCCGGTAACGCCTGCCGATACGGTGATCACGCCCGCCGGAACGGTGCAGCAGCCTGGACCCGTCGTTCAGCAGCCGGTGGTGCAGCCGACGCCCGTTCCTGCCTCCACCGCAGGCCAGTAAGACCGGCGCCATGGCCCATCCCGACCAGCCAGACGATATCGCGCTGACCGACGACATGGCGTTCGCCGGTGCCGAAAGCGTGGCGGCGGAACGCAGCGCACCCGCGCTCTCCTATGCCGAGGCGCGCGATCATGGCGTATTGCTGGTCGAGGGAGAGGATGGCGCGCATCTTGCCATGCGCAATTCGGCCGATCCGCTGGTGCTGCTGGATTTGCGCCGCCGGTTCGGGCGGCCCCTGCGGGTCGAGAAGGTGGAGCCGCAGCGTTTCGAGGCGCTGCTGGCCGAAACCTATGGCGATGCCGGTTCGCTGGCCGCCGACAGTATGGGGTTCGAGGCGAGCGGCGACACCGACATGATGGGCCTGCCGAGCGCGGAGGATCTGCTCGACAGCGCGGACGATGCGCCTGCGATCCGGCTGATCAACGGGCTGATCGCGCAAGGGCTGCGCGAGGGCGCGTCGGACATCCATATCGAGCCATACGAACAGGCGCTGGTCGTCCGTTTCCGCGAAGACGGCGTTCTGGTCGAGAAATTGCGCATGCCCCCGCATGTCGCCCCCGTGCTGGTAAGCCGCATCAAGGTGATGGCGCGGCTGGATATTGCCGAACGCCGCGTGCCGCAGGACGGGCGCATCGGCCTGTCGCTGGCGGGCAAGCTGGTCGACGTGCGCGTCTCCACCCTGCCGAACCGCGCGGGCGAGCGCGTGGTGCTGCGCCTGCTCGACAAGGATAATGCGGGGCTGTCGCTCAAAGATCTCGGCCTCGACGAAAAAGCGGGCGAGGTACTGGAACGCGCATTGAAAGAGCCCAATGGCATCGTGCTGGTCACCGGCCCGACCGGATCGGGCAAGACGACGACGCTTTATGCCGGTCTGCGGCGGTTGAACGACGGTCAGCGTAATATCCTGACTGTGGAAGACCCTGTGGAATATGCTGTGGACGGGGTGGGGCAAACGCAGGTCAACGCCAAGGTCGGGCTCGATTTCGCGGCGGGGCTGCGCGCGATCCTGCGGCAGGACCCCGACGTGGTGATGGTTGGCGAAATCCGCGACAAGGAAACTGCCGATATCGCGGTGCAGGCCTCGCTGACGGGCCATCTGGTGCTGTCCACCGTGCACACCAATGACAGCGTCGGCGCGATCACGCGCATGCGCGACATGGGTGTCGAACCGTTCCTGCTGGCCAGCACCTTGCGCGGCGTCATCGCGCAGCGTCTGGTCCGCCGCCTGTGCCCGCATTGCAAGCGCGAGGCGGCGA
This sequence comes from Croceicoccus sp. Ery5, assembly GCF_020985325.1. Lineage (NCBI taxonomy): Bacteria > Pseudomonadati > Pseudomonadota > Alphaproteobacteria > Sphingomonadales > Erythrobacteraceae > Croceicoccus > Croceicoccus sp. Ery5. The sequence goes on along the minus strand of NZ_CP087587.1, from coordinate 2,882,155 downwards.
TCGATCCGGCACTGGGCGCGATCCTTGGCATCAAGCCGGACAGGACCGTCTATGAACCGGTGGGCTGCAAGCAATGCGGCGAAACCGGCTATGCGGGCCGTATCGGCGTGTATGAGGCCGTGCGCGTGGACGAGGCGATCCGCCGCATGATCCACGAAATCGCGGATGAGGAGCGGATTGCCGATTACGCATTCGGCAAGACCGCCGACGGCAAGCGGCGCGGCCAGCGCCTTGCCCGCGCGGCAAGGCGGCTGGTGTTGGCGGGCGTGACCTCTGCCGCCGAAGCCGCCCGCGTCGCAAGGCGCGAGGACGAGCAGGGCTGATGCCACGGTGGGCCTATCTCGCGGTCGATCCGCAGGGGCGCGAAAGGCGCGGGGCGGTGGAGGCCGCCTCGACCGGGGCCGCGCGCGAGGCATTGGCGAAAAAGCGCTGGCATGTGCTGAGCGTGGAGGAGAAATCGGCTGCGGCCGCGCCGGTCAAGGCGGGCGGGTTCAGCCTGCCGCTGTTGGGCCGCAAGCTGACCACCAAGCAATTGTCGCTGTTCACGCGGCAGCTTGCCTCGCTGATGATGGTCAGCCCGCTGGAAGAGGCATTGCGCACGATCAGCCGCCAGACCGAAAAGGAAAAGGCGCGCGCGATCCTGTCCAATGTCCATGCAGGCATTGTCGAGGGGCAGCCCCTGGCCGAAGCCCTGCGGCGCGAGGAAGCGAGCTTTCCCCCCGTCTATCGCGCGATGATCGCGGCTGGCGAAAATTCGGGCAGCCTGCCATCGATTGCCGAGCGTCTGGCCGACAGTCTTGAATCGCAGGCCGAGATCAGGGGCAAGATCATCGCCGCGCTCGCCTATCCTGTCATCCTGTCGCTGGTCGCGGTGGCCGTGGTGACGGGGCTGATGGTCTCGGTCGTGCCGCGCGTGGTCGAACAGTTCGACAATGCCTCGCGCCAGTTGCCGCTGCTGACGCGGATCGTGATCGTGGTGTCGGAATTCCTGTCGGCATGGTGGTGGGTGCTGGCGCTGCTGATCGCGCTCGCCATACTCGGCTTTCTGCGGGCGCTGAAGAACCCGGCGTTCAAATTGCGCTTCGATGCGATGCTGCTGAAAACGCCGTTCGTGGGAAAGCTGATCCGCGACATGCATGCCGCCGCACTGGCCCGCACTTTGTCGGCGATGATCGCCGCGCGCCTGCCGCTGGTCGACGGGCTGCGCCTTGCCAGCCGGACGGTGCATAATGCGGTGCAGCGCCGCGCATTGGAAGGGATTACCGAAAAGGTGCGCGCGGGCACGTCGCTTTCCACCGCCATGCGCGAGGCGGGGACTTTTCCGCCCCTGCTCGTCTATCTCGCCGCCAGCGGAGAGGCGGCGGGACAGCTTGGCCCGATGCTGGAACGTGCGGGCGAATATCTTGAGCGTGAGTTCGCCAGCTTTACCGCGGCGGCGATGGCGCTTCTGGAACCTGCTATCATCATATTGATGGGCGCGGTGGTCGCGACGATCATCCTCGCCATCCTTCTTCCCATCCTGCAATTGCAGGAACTGACCGGACTTTAAGACCATGAGCGAGACCGAAACCCCCAACCCGATATCCCAGACTGCCTGCAAGAAGCGCCGCAAGAACGGCTTTTCGCTGGTGGAACTGATGGTGGTGCTGTTCATCATCGGCCTGCTGGCCAGCGTCGTCATTATCAATGTGCTGCCCAGCCAGGACAAGGCGATGCGCGTGAAGGCAGAGGCGGATATCTCCACGCTGAACCAGGCGCTGGAAATGTACCGGCTCGACACCGCGACCTATCCGGGGGCGGCCGACGGGCTGACCGCGCTGGTCACGCCGCCCGCCGATCTGATGATGCCGCAGAATTACCGTTCGGGCGGCTATATCAAGGAATTGCCCAGCGACCCGTGGGGCCGCCCCTATCAATATCGCGTGCCGGGCAGCAATGGTAAGCCGTTCGACGTCTATTCGCTGGGGGCCGATGGCCAGCCCGGCGGCGATGGCGAGAATGCGGATATCATCGGCTGAACCGGACCATGGCGCGCTTTTCCCAACCGCTTCCCGATGATGGCGACCGTGCGGCAGGGCTGATCGTCCTGCTGGGCGAACAGCCGCGCGATGCATGGCGCTGGTGGCGGGTGTCCTCCACCGATGCGGGCGGCGCGGGGTTGGAGAGCGAGCATAGCTATACCCCCGGTGCCGATGCGCCATGGGGCGATGTCGACGGGACCCGCGTGGTCGCGCTGGTCCCTGCGGTTGGCGCGCCGGTGCGGATCGCGCCGTGCGGCGATATGCCCGCCGCGCAGGCGGTGGCGGCGGCGCGTCTTGCACCGGCGGGTCTGTCGGGCACAGGGCCGGCACATATGGCCGCCGCGGCAGAGGGCGATCATGTGCTGTCCTGCCGCGCGGCGCAGCACGACATGGATGTGTGGCTGGCCGAACTGGCGGCGGCGGGGCTGGATGCGGATGCGATGGTCCCTGCCGCTCTGGTCCTGCCCGCGGTGGACGAAGGGGTGGTGCAGGGCGAGATCGGCGGGCAAATGCTTGCGCGCAGCCGCGATGCCGCCTTTGCCGGAGAGCCCGAGCTGATCGATGCGCTGGCCGCCGGTGGCGTGCGCCGCGAACTGGCGCCCGATGCGCTGGCGGCGCGTCTGGCCGAAGTGTGGCGCGAACCGCCGCTGAATTTGCGGCAGGGTGCCTATGCCCGTCCTCGCGTCTCGTTTTTCCGCCTGCCCGACTGGGCGGGGCTGGCCCGCATGGCGGCGGTGCTGGCACTGCTCGGTTTCCTGATCCTTGCGGTCGAAATCGTCCGGCTGGAACTCGACAGCAAGGCGCTGGAGGATAAGGCGCTGGCCGCCGCGCAGCAGCGGTTCCCCGCAGTAACCGATCTGGCGAGCGCCGAGGCGCAGGTGAATGCCGAACTGTTGCGGCGCGGGGCAGGGGGAGCCAGTTTCGGCGCGGTTACGCCTGCCGTTTTCGCCGCGATGCAGCCGCTGCCCGATGTGCAGCTTCGCTCGCTCAGCTGGCAGGGCAATGGCACGCTGGCGATCCGCGCCGCTGCGCCGCGCGTAGAGGATATCAATACGATGCTGATCGCCCTGCAGGCCGATGGCTGGGAAGTGACCGTGCCGCCCGAGACCGCGCCCGACGCGACCGGCGCGACCGTGGTCGACATCACGGTCCGCAATCCATGAGCGGGCTGATGCAGGGATTGCGCGACTGGTTCGCCGCACTGTCGGGCCGCGAACGCTGGCTGGTCGGGATCGCGGGCGTGCTCGCGGTGCTGGTGATCGGTATTTACGGCGTGGTGCTGCCGCTGGGCGCGGCGCATGATGCCGCGCACGACCGCCACCGCGAGGCTGTGTTCGCCTCGTCCCGCGTGCTGGCGCGGCTGGAGGCGCTGGAACAGGCGCCCGATGCGGCGCAGGCGGGCAGCGGGCCGGTGGCGCAGGCCATTGCCGCCGCCGCCGACGCGCAGGGTCTGGTGCTGCAAGCCAATAGCGCACGCGGCAATGACGGCGCACAGATCAGCGTGGCGACCGCCGCACCGGGGGCGGCGCTGGCGCTGCTCGACACGCTGGCGGCAGAGGGGATCGCGGCCGAGCAGGTGACGATCACGCCCGCCGCCGACGGTTCGGTTTCGCTCAGCGCATCGCTGAAAAGGGTCGCGCCATGATGGGGCGCTGGATCTTCATCCGCGACAAAAGGCTGACGCGGACAGCGAAAATCGTGCTGGCAGTCATTGCCATTGCCGCCCTGCTGGCCATGCTGCCGCTGCGGCTGGTGCTGGGCTGGGCCGATCCGTCGGGCCGCACCCTGCGCGCGCAAGCGGTGGAAGGCGTGGCATGGGACGGTCTGGTCGGCGAATTGCAACTGGGGCCTTTGCCGCTGGGGCTGATGGAAGTCGATCTGATGCCGCTGCCCCTGTTGATCGGGCGCGCCCAGTTCGCGCTGGAGCGGCCCGATTATCCCGGCGCCCGCCCATTCAGCGCGCGCGTGCGCGGCAGTGGAGGCAATCTGGCGATCAGCCATGCGAGCGGAGAAGTGCCGCTGGGCGGCATGATGGCTCCGCTGCCGGTGCGTACTCTGACGATGAACGGATTTTCCGCGCAGATCGATGGCGGGGCTTGCGTGGCGGCATCGGGCACATTGGGGCTGGTGGTGCCCGCGATGGGGGCGATGGTCGATGCCGAAACCGTTCTGGCGGGAGAGGCGCGATGCGAGGACGGGTCGCTGGTGGTGCCGATGACTGGACCTTCGGGGGCGGAACGCGTCGATTTCCGCATCGCGCCCGATGGACGCTGGACGGCGACCATGTCGCTGATCGGGGTGCCGCCTGAAATGGCTACGCCGCTGATCGAAATGGGCTTCGAACAGCGGCGCAACGGCGTGGGGATGACGGCGAGCGGAACGCTCTGACGCCAGTCCGCTTATGTGTTTCAGCCAAGCGTGGCCGACAGGAACCAGGTGCGTTCCTCTGCCTGATCGGTCCAGTCGTCGATCAACCCGTCGGTCGCATTGTCGCCAGCCTCTTCGGCCAGTTCCTTCAGCTCTTTCAGCGTCTTGACCAGCTGGGCATTATCGTCGCGCAGCTGACCGACCATGTCCATCGCTTCCAGATCGGATGCGTGCTGATCCTCGACCTTGGTTTTTTCCATGATCGAACCGATCGACGTCAGCGTAGCGCCATCCAGCTTGCGGACACGTTCGGCAATGATGTCGACATTGCCAAAGATTTCGCCTGCCTGTTCGTCGAACATCAGGTGAAGCTCGCGGAATTGCGGACCTTTGACGTGCCAGTGGAAGTTCTTGGTCTTCATATAAAGCGCAAGATGATCGGCCAGCAGCCCGTTGAGCCCGTCGATCAGTGCTTTCTTGGCATTGTCACCCATAATTCTTTCCTCCTGGCGGTAATTCCAAAACTCGATATGGTGTCTTAACGCGAATGCACAAATCGGGTTTCCCGCTTTATGCCAGTTTCTGTGATCGAATTTATCGATACTTAGGTATGGCCCGCGCCGCTTGGCGATTGACCGCGCTTGCCATGTGCCGCTAACGGCGCTGTCAGATCCATGATTCAGCGCAAGTTTCCCCTATGAACGGCGTTTCTTCTGCCGAGGAACCGGCCCAGATCGTCGCCCTTGGCGATGCGATCGTCGACGTGCTGGCGCAGCGGGACGAGGATTTTCTGGTCGATTGCGGCGTGCTGAAAGGCACGATGCGCCTGCTGGCGGATGACGAGGCGGAGCATCTGGCCGCCGCCATGGCAGGCAGCGGTGTGGTAGAGGAAGTGCCCGGCGGATCGGCAGCGAACAGCCTTGCGGGCGCGGCGGCGCTGGGCGCGCGGTGCCGCTTTATCGGGCTGACGGGCGATGACCGGCTGGGTGCGCTGTTCAAACGGCATATGGCCGACCTCGACATCGCGTTCGATACGCCCCCGCATGCCAGCGCGCCGACGGGCCGGTGCTTTATCCTTGTCACCCCCGATGGCGAACGCACGATGCAGACATCGCCCGCGGCCAGCCATTGCCTGACGGCCGAAGCGCTGGACGAACAGGCGATCCGCGCCTGCGACACGCTGTTTCTGGAAGGCTATCTGTGGGGCCCCGATACGCCGCGCAGCGCCATGCGCCGCGCGATCGAGATTGCACGCAGGGAAACGCGGCGCATCGCCTTTACCCTGTCGGACAGCATTGCCCTGCCGGGTCGGCGCGATTCGATTATCGGCCTTGTCCGCGATGGCGGGGTCGATGTGCTGTTCGCCAACGAGTATGAGGCGAAGCTGATGGCGGGTGTCGACGATTTCGATGCCGCGATGCGCTTTCTGGCCGATATCTGCCCGCTGCCCGTCGTCACGCGCGGGGCCGCCGGCGCGGTGGCCATGTGGCAGGGCGACAGGATCGAACGCCCCGCGGCCAAGCCTGCCGCGATCGTCGATACCACCGGGGCGGGCGACCAGTTCGCCGCCGGTTTCCTTGCCGCGCTGATCGCGGGGCGCGACGTGGCGCAAAGCCTGGACACCGGTGCGCGCAATGCGGCCGAAGTGCTGGGCCATGTCGGCGCGCGCCCGCTGAAACGAATGGAGCTTTAAACGATGAGCCTCAACTCGCTGGCCGTCTATTGCGGCTCTGCCATGGGCAGGAACCCGATCCATGCCGATGCCACGCGCGAGCTGGGGCAGGCGATGGTCCGGCGCGGGATCGATCTGGTCTATGGCGGCGGAAAGCTGGGGTTGATGGGCCTGATCGCGGATACGGTGCTGGACGCGGGCGGCAAGGCCTATGGCGTCATCCCCGAGGCTTTGCGTAGCCATGAGGTCGCCCATATGGGGCTGACCGAATTGCATCACGTGGCCGACATGCACCAGCGCAAGGCTAAGATGACGCAGCTGGCCGACGCCTTCGTCTGCCTGCCGGGCGGGATCGGCACGCTGGACGAGCTGATGGAGGCGTGGACGTGGAACGCGCTGGGCTATCACGCAAAGCCGTTCTGCCTGTTGGATATCGGGGGGTACTGGCAGGGTTTCGCGCAATTCTGCGACACGGTGATGGCAGAAGGTTTCATGAGCGAGGGCCGCCGCGCCCAGTTGCTGGTCGCGCCCGATGTCGAGACTGCGCTAGACATGCTGGTCGAGGCGGCGGAAAAGGCCAGCGCCGGTCCAGTCTGGTAAAGGTCCGGTCCGGTAAGCCGCGCGCCCGATGAACGCGTCTAGGCGGCGGGCGGCTCCGACGTTTCCGCCAGCCGCCGGATGATCCAGCGCACGGCGGGGTCCTCTACATTCACCGAAATCCATGTGCCGTCGGGCGCGATGCTTTCCTCGTCGCAAGAAGTCTGGCCGTTGCTGCTGGTGCAGAACAGGCCGCGTTCGGGCGTTTCCCATGTGCCGGTCTCGACAATCTCGCCGTCCTGCATGTTGCGATAGGTGCCGTCCGCCAGCACCTCTTGCACGATTACCGCGCCGCTATCGGCAGAGCTGATTTCGAAGCGCCCCGTCGCGGTGCCGCCGTCGGCAGCGGGATAGACAGGCGCGGTTTCGACGGGGGCAGGGGCTTCCTCGCGCGGTTCGTCGGCACACGCGGTCAGGGTAAGCGGCGCCATCGCAAGGAGCAGCGCTAGGAAGCGGGTGCCCGGCATCGCGGCGACCGGATTATTCCGCCGCCTGCGTCGGCAAGGCTTCGCTGCCCATCACGCGTTCGATGGTCCAGACATCCTCCGGATCCTCGATATTGGTCGCGGTCCAGCTGCCGTCCACCATGCTTTCGGCATAGCAATCGGTGCCGTCTTCGCCTTCCATGGTGACACAGAAATTGCCGTCGGCGTCATATTCCCATGTGCCGGGCACATTGCCGACATCCTTGACGACATTGATCATGGTCCCGTCCTGTTTGACGTTTTCCATCATTGTTTCGCCGCTGGCAGAAGTCAGCTTGAACACGCCATAGGGCGGCAGGCCATCGGGCGCCATCGGCTCGGTAGTGGCGACCTCTGGCGCGGAGGTGTCGTCACTGGCGGGTGCGTCGCCTGCCTGACAGGCCGCGAGCACCAGTACGGCGGCGCTTGCGGCGATGATGCGGATCGTCTTCATGGCATTCTCCCCGTTTCGAACGGAGCGCAGCCTATAACGCGCACGGCAGGCAGCAAGCGAAAGCGGCTGCTTTCTGCCTAAACATCGGAAAGCAAAGCGAAAAAATGCGCCGGCGCGGTGTCCGCGGATCAGGCGACCGCCAGCGACTCGAAGATGGAGGCGAACAGGGCGCGACCGTCGGCGCCGCCCTGCTCGGGCTCTATCGCGCGTTCGGGGTGCGGCATCATGCCCAGCACATTGCCCTTTTCGTTCAAAACGCCCGCGATCTGGCAGGCCGAACCGTTCACCGCCTCGCCATAGCGGAACGCGATGCGGCCTTCACCGTCAAGGCGCCTCAGCACCTCTTCCTCGGCGAAATAATTGCCGTCGTGATGGGCGACGGGGATCTGGATCGTATCGCCCTTTTGATATCCGCGCGTGAACAGGCTGCTGTCGTTTTCGACCACCAGCGGCACGGTGCGGCAGACAAAGCGGATGCCAGCATTGCGCATCAGTGCGCCGGGCAGCAGCCGCGCCTCGGTCAGAACCTGAAAACCGTTGCACACGCCCAGCACGGGCACGCCGCGATCCGCCGCCGCAATGACAGAGCGCATGATCGGGCTGTTCGCCGCCATCGCGCCCGAGCGCAGATAATCGCCATAGGAAAACCCGCCCGGCACCGCGACGAAATCGATATTGTCGGGCAGATCGGCATCGCCGTGCCAGATGCGCAAGGGAGCCTTGCCCGAAACCTGCTCTATGGCCACGGCCATGTCGCGGTCGCAGTTCGAACCGGGAAAGGTGATGACGCCAGCGGTGAAAGCCATCTGTCGGGTTCCTTCAGATCAGCCTGGAATTCAGCCGAGTTTCTCGACGCGGTAATTCTCGATCACCGTGTTCGCCAGCAGCTTGCGGCACATTTCGTCCAAAGCCTCGTCGCTGGTGTCGTCGGCGACTTCCAGTGCGATTTCGCGGCCGACGCGCACATCGGCCACGCCGTCAAAGCCCAGCCCTTCGAGCGCGTGATGGATCGCACGCCCCTGCGGATCGAGCACGCCGGGTTTCAGCGAAACATGGACCTGCACCTTCATTATGACTGACCTTCTTGATCTGGTGGGTTCAACCTGTCGCTGCCCCTATGGCCAGATGCGCCGTGGTGCAAGCGTGCTGTGGCAAATCCGGTCAGGGAACGGGGGATGGCGCATCCTGCGGCACCACCAGAAACTCCAGCGCGCGCGCGGGATCGAGCCACTGGCGCGCCTCTTCCTGCAATTCGGCCGATGTCACTGCCTTTGCACGTTGCTGCGCATGGGCGATTCGCTCCAGCCGGTCGCCTTCGCTTTGCGCGCGGTCGGCAATGGCCAGCCAGCCCGAATTGGATTTGAGCAGATTGTCATAGGCCGACACCAGCGGCGCGCGGGCGCGTTCGACCAGATCGTCGGGGATCGGTTCGGACCGCAGCGCCTCGACCGTCGCGGCAAGCGCGGCGCGCGCGGCAGGCAGTTGCGCCAGCTCGACCTGCGCCCGGATCGAGAATGTGCCCCAGCCCGGCCAGACCTTGCTTTGCGAATTCGACACGGCGGGCGAATAGGCCTGTCCCAGACGCTCGCGCAATTCATCGGTGATGGCGATGCGGGCGACGCGTTCCAGCAGTTCCATACGGATTTCCTGCACCGCGTCGGCATCGTCGGTCGTGGGCCACACCATCTCGACCAGGGATTGCGTCGGTTCGCCCTCGTGCCGCAGCACCACCGCGCCGCGCCTGTCGGTAAAACGGCGGTCCAGCGCGGCGGGGTCGGGGGTAAAGCCGGTGTCGCGCGCGGGCAGGGCGCCCAGCGTCTTGCCGACCAGCTCGATGGCGGCACCCTCGTCCATATCGCCCACGATGGCAATTTCAATGGGCCCATGCGCAAGGCTGGGGCCGATCGCAGCGCGCAGCTGATCGAAGTCCAGCGCGCGATAGGCATCGATCTGCTGCTGGGTAAAGCGCGGATCATTGTCGCTGATTACCCCGCCGCGCCCGCTGTTCAATGCCGAGGCGGGTGTGGCGCGCAGCCGTGCGAAATAATCGGGCAGCGCATTGCGGAACCGGGTGACAGGCTCGGTCCGCCAGCCCGCATCGGTCAGCAGCGCGGCCATCAGCTGCAATTGCAGTTCCAGATCTTCTGCCCGCGTGCTGCCGGTGGAGATGAACGCATCGCTGCCCGCGCCAAAATCGAACCCCACGCGCTTGCCCGCAAGGATCGTTTCCAGCGTATCGGCATCGTGCTTGCCCAATCCGCTGGCGGGCAGGCGCGATGTCAGCTCGACCGCATTGGGCTGCTCGCGGCTTTCCAGCTGCTTGCCGCCCGGAATGGTCATGCGGACCAGCACCTGATTGCGCGCCAGATCGGTATGCTTGACGTTCAGCCGCACATTATTGGCAAAACGAACGGTGCGCACGTCGAACACCGGCTCGCGCGTGTCGGCCACGACCCTGCCTGCCGGACCGAATTCCGTATAGGCAAAGGGCACCGCCTCGATCGCGGCTTCCTGTGCCAGCGGTGCCTTCATCGCGGCGGTCCATGCGCGGCGCAGCGCGGCCTCGCCCCCTTCGGGCGCGGTGCGGCCGCGAAAGCGGATATGGGCGTTTTCGTCCAGCGGCACCGCCTCTTCGCGCAAGGCGGCGAGCACGGCATCGGGGGTGATTTCGGCGCGCATCGCCAGATATCGTTCGGTCGCCTCGGGCCCGGTCGTCGGAATGCGGCCTTCGCCGACCCAGCGCAGAACGCGGTCGACCATGAAATCATTGGTCCGCGTGGGTTCGGACACGGCCGCCGCCTCATACCGCTCGTCCAGATCGGCCAGCTGTTCGGCAATTTCGGCATCGGAAAAGCCGCGTTCCAGCGCATTGCGATATTCGGCGGCGGCTGCGTTCAGTCCCGCCTGCCAGTGGCCGTCCACGCTATCGACAATCAGCCGCGTGACACGCGCCTTGCGAAACACGTCGCCGGTGCCGAAACCCGCCGATTTGAACGGCGCATCGCTGCGCCGCGCCAGCCGCGTCAACCGCCGGTTCACCGCGTCATAACCAATCTGGCGCAGGACGGTGGCGCGGCGCTCCTCTGCCGTGTCGGGCGCGTTCAGCGCGGGGCCGACGGCGAAGGCGGTGAACCTTTGCGACAGGGCGGGGTGCAAGTGGATCTCGACGCTGGCAGGGCGGTCGAAATCGACCGTGCCATAATCGCGCGGGGCGGGGGCGGGGGCATCGGCCTGCCAGTCGGCGAAACGCGCCTTGATGGCGGCCTCCACTGCGTCGGGATCGACATCGCCCACCACGATCAGCGCCGCATTGTCGGGCCGGTAATGCGATGCCCAGAACGCGCGCAGCCCTGCCGCGTCGGCCTTGTTCAAAGTCTCGACCGTGCCGCCCGCCCAGCGGTCGACATAAAGCGCGTCGGGCGTTTCGAAACGATATCGCTCCAGCGCGTCTTCCAGCTGGTAATTGTCGCGGTCGCGCCTTTCCGCCAGCAGCACGCCGCGCTCGCGCTCGACTGCGTCGGGGTCGAAGTTCAGCTCGCCCGCAATCTCGCGCATCAGCATCAGCGATGTATCGATCAGCGCCGGATCGGTGCGCGGCAGTCCCAGCTTGTAGATGGTATGTTCGAACCCGGTCGAGGCATTGGTATCCGCACCGAACGCCAGCCCCTCGCGCTCCAGCAGGCGGATCATCTCTCCCTCGGCCACGTTGGTGGACCCGTTGAAGGCCATATGCTCGACATAATGGGCAAAGCCGCGCTCGCCGTCAGCCTCGTCCAGAGAGCCCGCATCGAAGGCGAGGCGGATTTCGGCGGTGCCTTGCGGGGTGCCATTGGGCCGGATCGCCCAGAACAACCCGTTGGGCAGGCGGCCCCAGCGGATCGCGGTATCGGGTTCCAGATCGCTGCCGGCCAGTGCCGCTTCGGGCTGGGCGTATCCGCTGCGATTGACGGCGGCAGCGGGTTCGGATGGCGCGGCAACCGGCGCGTCCGACACCAGCGGCGCGGCGCAGCCCGACAGCAGGGCAATGGCCAGCGTGCCTGCCAGTCCTTTGGCCAGCCCATTGGCCAGTCCCTTGGCCAATCCACTGGCCGGCCCATTGGCCAGCACGCGGTTCAGCCATGGCCGATAGCAGGCGCGATCAATCAAGCGCGCCCGCCCGGCACATCACCTGCTTACCGCCGGTTCCGGCGTTGTTTTGCTGTTGTCCTCTTCCCATTCAATTATCGCGGTGCGGCCCTTATTTCTTTCCCCGCAACTTGCGATGATGGTTGAGGTCGAAGACTTCGCTTGGCCCGTCATCCTGCAGCACGCCCAGCCTGCGGGCGACTTCCTGATAGGCGTCTTCCTCGCCGCCGAGGTCACGGCGGAAACGGTCCTTGTCCAGCTTTTCGCCGGTGGCCATGTCCCACAGGCGGCAGCCGTCGGGGCTGATTTCGTCGGCCAGGATCACGCGGCTGTAATCGCCGTCCCACAGGCGGCCGAATTCCAGCTTGAAATCGACCAGCCGGATGCCGACCGCGGCAAACATGCCGCACATGAAATCGTTGATGCGGATCGCCATGGCCGAGATGTCCTGCATCTCCTCGTTCGAGGCCCAGCCGAAACAGGCGATATGCTCTTCCGCGATCAGCGGATCGCCCAGCGCATCGTCCTTATAGTAATATTCGAGCAGCGTGTGGGGCAGGGGCTCGCCCTCTTCCAGTCCCAGACGCTTGGAAATCGAACCGGCCGCGACATTGCGCACCACCACTTCGATCGGGATGATGTCGACCTGCCGGACCAGCTGTTCGCGCATGTTCAGGCGGCGGATGAAATGGGTTGGAATGCCGATATGCGACAGGCGGGTGAACACGAACTCGCTGATGCGGTTGTTGATCACGCCCTTGCCGTTGATCGTGCCCTTTTTCTGGGCGTTGAACGCGGTGGCATCATCCTTGAAATATTGGATGAGCGTGCCCGGTTCGGGGCCTTCGTAAAGGATCTTGGCCTTGCCTTCGTAAATCTGGCGGCGACGCGACATCTTGCCTTCGCTTTCCAAGCTAATGCGCCCGAATTCCGCCGGTGCAGGGCGGGGGCGGAAAACACCAAGCCCCGGTCTGACCGGTCCCGTCAGGACGGGGCGCGGACACGGCCGGGGCGTTACAATGCGGCCTATAATGGAAGCCCGCCGTAAAAGCAAAGCGCGCGTTCGCGGCGGGCTGGCGGCGGGATCAGAACCGCTTGCGGAAATCGATTTCAAAGAAGCGGCCTGCCGGGTCTGTAAAGTCGGGCAGATAGCTTGTCGGTATGGTCCCGTCCTCGTCCGTCACGCGTTGCTGCGCATCGAAAATATTGTCGATAGAGAACGAGATACGGCTGCCCTTGAAGAAGGGCACTGCCTCGACCAGACCGGTCTGGCGTTCTAGATCGGCGAACAGGCGCAGGTCGAGTGTAGCGATCGGATCGAATGTCAGGCCCGAACCGGTGCCTGCCGTATCCTCGATGCTCGCACCGCCCAGGTAATTCCCCGACAGCCGCGCGCCGAACCCGTTATAGAAAATGCGCCCCGTCATCTCCACCTCGTGCCGCGCGACGGGGGTGGAGGTCAGCGACTCGCCGTCCAGCAGGTCGAGCACGGGGGTGCCCGATGCGATCTGGACCGATTCCTCGAACCGGATGGTGTGATAGAGCGCAAGGCCCCATTGCCCGCCGCTGCGGCCGCCCGGCGGTCCGAAGCCCGGCCCGCCACCGCCGCCGCGCCCGCTGCGTCCACCGCTTTGGCCGCCTTCGCTGTCCTCACTGCCCGAAATACGGTCCGAAATGTCGAACCCGTAACGCAGGCGCCGCCCGTCCTGATGCGCATAGGTTACGGGACGCTGGTCGATGCTGACCAGATTGCCGTCACTGTCGCGCACCACGCGGTCGGGGAATGCCGCCTCGATCGTCGGGGTCAGCGCGGGAAAGCTGCTCGACACATCGGTCGAGCTTTCGTCGTAATATTCGACGATCAGGTTCGACCGCTGAAAGAAAGGCAATTCGTAATTCGCCCCGATCTTCCAGTCGCGCTGCTTCTCGGCGACCAGATTCGGATTGCCGCCGGTGATCAGGTCGACCAGCACGGTCTGGCCCGTGGCGATATCGTAAATCGTCGCGCCGGTGGTGATCAGCTCGGGCGCACCCAGCTGGCTCAGGCTGGGCGCTTCCTCGGCATAGATATGGCTGACTTGCAGGTTCAGCCGCTCGAACGGGGACCAGTTCAGCCCCGCGCTCCAGTTATACAGCGTGCCGAAGTCCGACAGGTGGTTGACCCCGCCCGACAGGTCGAGCGTGATATCGCCGATTGCCCCCAGCACATTGTCCTTGCGGCTGGTCAGCGGAATGCCCAGCGTAAAGCCGCCATTGGCATCGCCGCGCGTCAGATCGGTGGCGATACCCGGATTGTCGGTGCTGCGGCTGTCGATATTCGACCAGTCGAACCCCGCCTGTACCGTCACCGCCAGCGGCCCTGCGGGCAGCCACAGCGGCTGGCCCGTCATGGTGGCAAGCGATGTCGCATCCTCGGTGTTCGAGAAGCTGGCGTTCGAACTTTGACCGGGCACATAGGCCAGCAGATCGTCGACCGGCGCATCGATGCCGATCTGTCCTGCCAGGACGGCGGCCTGCAAAGCCGACATGTCGGTGGTCGATGTGCTGCGCGATACCGTATCGTCATGCGTCCAGCGGCCCGTAACGGTCAGGTCCCAGTCGCCCACCGGCTTGTTCAGCGTCGTCCCCACCTCGAACCCGGCAGAACGGCTGTCGCGCACCCGCGCGCCGCGCCCCAAAGCTTCTGAGATCAGCGTGCGCTGTGCCATTGCGCCGCTGCCGTCGGTCAATGTCACCGTATCGGGGCCGGTCAGCGACAGCGAATCGCTGCGCGTGATCGTGCCGTTCAGCGTCAGCGATCCGTCGGCCCCGTTCTCGCCGAAACCGCGCGTCCATGCGGTATTCAGCGTCAGATCGCGGGTATCGGCGACCAGCGACTGGTAATCGGCAGGGTTGGCATCGCCATATTGCGGGGCGAAATCATAGGAGGATACGCCGCGTTCCCCCTCGGTCAGCATCGAGCTGTCCTCGGCCTCGACCGCGATATTCAGCCGGTTGGGGCCGTTGATCGACAGCATCGAAACCTCGACCTCGCTGGTGTGATATCCGCCGTCCTGCGGCAGGCCATATTCCAGCTCGATCCCCTTGGATGCGTAATGCTCCTTCAGGATGAAATTGATCACGCGCTGGTCGGGGCGGAAGCCAAAGCGGATCGCCGCTTCCTCGGGCAGGATCTCCACGCGGGCCAGCGCCTCGGGCGGATAGTTGCGCATTTCGCGGAAACCCGAAATGCGCTGCCCGTTCACCAGAATGGCGGGCGGGCCGTCCGATCCGCGCCCGCGTCCCGAACCGGTTTGCGGTGCCAGCTCCTCCAGCAATTCGACCAGAGAACTGGCCCCGATGCTCAGGATCTCTTCCTCGTCCAGAACGGCCACGGGCGTTTGCGGAATGTCCACGCTGCCGCGATTGACTTGCGGAGCGGTCACGATGATCTCGTCGCTGAGGTCGATATCGTCGTCGCCGCCGACCGGCTCGACGGTCTGTTGGCTGGCGGTCATGCCCGCTTCGTCGGTTTCGGCAGCAAGGGCGGGTGTGCCCAGCGAAAGGGCCAGCGCCAGCAGGCTGGTCGCGGTAAAGGCGGTTCGGGCGCGCAGACGGGGGCGCAGCATGGGGGAAGTCTCTCTCATAATCGGGGATGTCATGGATTTGCGGTCTCGGGCCAAGTCGCCCGATGTATCAAAATGTCGCAATGCAGCATGGCCCTTTTCGATCCCGCGCACGAACGGGAAAAAGCTTGGCGCAACATTTTATTTCCGGAAACGCGGCGGGGTTGCTGCGGGGGGCGCTGCGGGGGGGTGGGCAATTGAATTGCAACTGCGGGCTTTCCATATGCGCTTTGCGCCGCTATGGGGCCGCGCAGGATTTTTCTGACATTTTAGTGAAAGGATGGGCGCCTGGCGCCCGGGCATGGCGAAAGAAGAACTTCTCGAAATGCGTGGCACGGTTGTGGAACTGCTTCCCAACGCGATGTTCCGCGTGCGCCTGGAAAACGATCACGAGATCCTGGGCCATACCGCTGGCAAGATGCGCAAGAACCGTATTCGCGTGCTGGTGGGCGACGAAGTTCTGGTCGAGCTGACGCCCTATGATCTGACCAAGGGGCGGATCACCTATCGCTTTATGCCCGGCCGCGGCGGCCCCGGGCCCAGCTAGTTTCTGGTGCCGTGATGACGGCCCGAACGCTGATACTCGCATCGGCCAGCCCCCGCCGGCGCGAGCTTTTGGCGCGTCTGGGCGTCACCCCTGCGCGGATCGCGCCCGCCGATATCGACGAAACGCCGCACAAGGGGGAATTGCCGCGCCCCTATGTGCAGCGCATGGCGCGCGAAAAGGCGCTTGCCGTTGCCGCGGATGACGGTTTCGTGCTGGCGGGCGACACGGTGGTCGCTGCCGGACGGCGCATATTGCCCAAGGCCGAGGACGAGGCGACCGCGCGCAACTGCCTGACCCTGCTGTCGGGCCGTCGCCACCGCGTGTTTTCCGCCATCGCCATGGCCGCGCCCGACGGTTCGGTCCGTGAACGGATGAGCGAGACCATCGTGCGTTTCAAGGTGCTGAGTGCCGGGGAGATCGACGCCTATATCGCGGGCGGCGAATGGCACGGCAAGGCAGGCGGCTATGCCATCCAGGGCCATGCCGAGGCGCTGGTCGCGTGGATTCAGGGCAGCCATTCGGGCGTCGTCGGACTGCCGCTGTTCGAAACGCGCGCCCTGCTAAAGGCGGCGGGCTTCGCCATTGGCTGACTGGCTGATCGAGCAGGGCATCGGCGAAACCCGCGCCGTGCTGGTCGAGGATGGCGCCATCGTCGCTGCAAAAATCGAATGGGAAGGCGAACTCGCTGCGGGCGCCGTGGTCGAAGGCGTGCTGGCATCGCGGGCAAGCGGATCGGCGCGCGGAACAGTGCGGCTGGACAGCGGCGAGGACGTGCTGGTCGACCGCCTGCCCAAAAGCGCCAGCGAAGGCGCGCCGCTGCGCATCGAAATCCACCGCGCCCGTATCGAGGAAGGAACGCGCACCAAGCGCGCGCAGGGGCGGCCCACCGACCGCGCATTGCGCCCCGCGCCCGGTCTGGAACAGCGGCTGAAGGCGGAAGGGCACGATGTCCGCGTCGTGCGGCGTTTTCCCGTATCGGGCTGGAGCGAGCTGATCGGCGAGGCGTTCGAACGGCAAGTGTCTTTCCATGGCGGCGCGCTGCATATCTCGCCCACGCCTGCCATGGTGCTGATCGATATCGACGGTACGCTGCCGCCCCGCGCGCTGGCATTGTCGGCGGTGCCCGCGATTGCCGCCAGCCTGCGTCGGCTGGATATCGGCGGATCGATCGGCATCGATTTTCCCACCTTGCAGGACAAGGCCGACCGCCGCGCGGTGGACGAGGCCTTGTCGAAAGCGCTGGACGGTTTTGCGCATGAACGCACCGCGATGAACGGTTTCGGTTTCGTCCAGATCGTCGCGCGGCTGGAAGGGCCGTCGATCCTGCATCGCGTTGCCCGCCACCGTCTTGCGGCTGCCGCCCGCCTGTTGCTGCGCCGCGCGGAACATCTTGCCGATCCGGGAGCGATTCTTCTGACCATGCATCCCGCGCTCATGGCGAGGATATCGCCTGCATGGCGGGACGAGCTGGCCCGCCGCACGGGGCGCGAAATCCGCATCGAAACCGATCCCGCCCTTGCGCCAGAGGCGGGACTGGCCCAATCGGTGCCGCTATGACCCAGACACCGAAACGCGCCGTCAAAAGCTGTCCGATCTGCGGAAAGCCCCGCTCGGCCGATCATGCGCCGTTCTGTTCGGCGCGCTGCAAGGACCGCGATCTCGTTCAATGGCTGCAGGACGGCTATGCAATTCCCGGCGAGCCTGCGCAGATTTCGACCGACCCCGAGGACGGCGATTTCTGACCGCTTTGCAAAGCGATCGAAAAATCCCGCATTTTCCGGTTTGGCCCCCATTTTCCGGTTTGACACCACGCGCGGCTTTGGCCATAGGCGGCGCTCCCGACGCCAAGCGCGATTCAGATCGCAGGCGCCGGACCCGCCTTTCCGGCGATGCCTGGGTAGCTCAGTGGTAGAGCAGACGACTGAAAATCGTCGTGTCGGTGGTTCGACTCCGCCCCCGGGCACCATTTCCTGCTTTTGTGGAGATGGTGTGACACTTCCCACTCCGTTTCGTATCGCTGCGCTGGCCTTGGCGGCGTTTTTGTGCACGCCTGCCAGCGCGCAGAACGCGCAGGACGCGCCGGTGCAGCCTTCCTGCATGGAAGAGCTGTCGGGTCCCTATGCGGTGCGTCGCATGGAAATGGGCGGCGGTATCCTGCTGCGCCCCGACGGCAGTTTCGGGTACGAGCTGTCCTATGGCGCGCTTGATGAATTCGCGCAGGGGCAGTGGAGTTGCGAAGGCGATACGGTCACGCTGACGGGCGATCCGGTCAATCCGCCGCGCTTTGTGACGCTGTCCGACAAGCCCGTTACCGTCGACCGGCTGACCATCGAACTCGATCTGGGGGGAGGGTCGGGGCACCCATATTTCAGCGTGCTGGCGCACTATCCCGACGGATCGCGCGAATGGCTGGATTTTCAGGATCGGGTGCTGACCGTCGATCTTTCCGCATCGCCCCGGCCCGTAACGGTCCAGATGATGCTGGAACTCTATCAGATCGCCGGCGACGCGATCCCCGTTCCCGCGACGGGCGGGGCCGATGTGACCGTGCGGTTCGATCGCAACGATATGGGCAGGGTGGAATTCGCAGGCACCACCGCGCGGGTCGATAACAATGTGCTGATGCTGGACCGCTTTGGCGAAACCCTGCGGTTCGAGAGGGTGGGCGAGCGGCCATAAGCTGCGCCGGCACGCTTTTCATCCCGACTGCCAACCCCTATCTGAACCGCAATGAGCCGTACCCCCGCCGGAACCCCGCCCCATCCCAAGGGGGCCGACCGCTTTCACGAGGATAAGGCCGCCTATACGGTGCGCGGCAGCCAGCCGGATATAGAGGCGGGGCTGGCCGCCATCCGCGAGGTGCAGCGCACGCTGCCCCCGCGTCCCGGCGTCTATCGCATGGTCGATGCGCGCGGCGACGTGCTCTATGTGGGCAAGGCCCGCGCGCTGAAGAACCGCGTGGCCAATTATCTGCAAGTCGACCGCCTGCCGCTGAGGTTGAAGCGCATGGTCGCGCAAACGCGCGAAATGACCATTGTGACGACCAATAGCGAGGCCGAGGCCCTGCTGCTGGAAGCACAGCTGATCAAGCGCTTCCGCCCGCCATATAATGTGCTGCTGCGTGACGATAAAAGCTTTCCCTTTATCCTGCTGCGCGCCGACAATGATTTTCCGCGCATCATGAAACATCGCGGGGCGCGGCGGGCGAAGGGCAATTATTACGGCCCCTTCGCCAGCGCCGGTTCGGTCAACACCACGATCAATGCGCTGCAAAAACTGTTCCTGCTGCGCAGTTGCACCGACAGTTTCTTCAGCCGCCGCGACCGGCCCTGCCTGCTCTATCAGATCAAGCGATGCAGCGCGCCATGCGTCGGGCGGATCGACAAGGACGGCTATGGCGAGCTGGTGCGGCAGGCCAAGGACTTCCTTGCCGGCAAGTCGAGCGCGGTGCAGCAGGAAATCGAAAGCCAGATGGCCGATGCGGCCGAACGGCTCGATTTCGAAACCGCTGCCATGCTGCGTGACCGTTTGCGCGCCGCGACCTTTATTCAGGGGTCGCAGGCGATCAATGCGCAGGGCGTGGGCGATGCCGATGTGTTCGCCATGGCAGATAAGGGCGGGCAGATCGGCGTGCAGGCGTTCTTTATCCGCGGCGGCCAGAACTGGGGTCATCGCGCCTTTTTCCCGCGCCATACCGAGGGGTTGAGCCACGAGGAGGTGTTCAGTGCCTTCCTCGCCCAGTTTTACGAGGAAGTGCCGCCCGCGCGGACGATCCTGCTCGACCGCGCGCTGCCCGATTGCGCGCTGCTGGAAGAAGCGTTCGGCGCCATTGCAGAGCGCAAGGTAGAGATCAGCGTGCCGCAGCGCGGCGACCGCCGCCGCCTGATCGAACAGGCCAGCCGCAACGCGGCCGAAGCACTGGACCGCCGCCTTGCCGAGAGCGGGACGCAAGCGAAGATATGGCGCGAGATGGCCGAATTCCTCGAGCTGCCCGATATTCCGCAGCGCGTGGAGATATACGACAACTCGCATATTCAGGGCGCGAATGCGGTGGGTGCGATGGTCGTCGCGGGGCCGGAAGGGTTCCTGAAGAACCAGTATCGCAAGTTCAATATCAAGCAGGCGCAGACCAACGACGATTTCGCCATGATGCGCGAAGTGCTGAACCGCCGCTTCGCCCGCGCGCTGAAAGACGATCCCGACCGTGAAACCGCTGGAAAGGGCGATGCGGTATGGCCCGATCTGGTGCTGCTGGACGGCGGCAAGGGCCAGATGTCGAGCGTGATGGACACGCTGGAAGAGCTGGGGATCGAGGATGTGCCCGTCGTCGGTGTGGCCAAGGGCCCGCATCATGGACGCGAAGGGCGCGAGGTTTTCCATTTCCCCGACGGGCGCGAAAAGACCCTGCCGACCAATTCGCCCGTGCTGTTCCACCTGCAACGCCTGCGCGACGAGGTGCACCGCTTTGCCATCGGCGCGCATCGGGCCAAGCGCAGCCGTTCGATACAGGCCAGCCCGCTGGACGAAATTCCCGGCATCGGCCCCGCGCGCAAGCGGGCGCTGTTGCTGCATTTCGGCACTGCCGGAAAGGTGCGCGCTGCCGCGCTGGACGATTTGCGACGCGTTCCGGGCGTCTCGGAACATGTCGCGCGGCAGATCTATGATTTCTATCATCCTGGCGGTTAGTCGGCCGCAGGGGGTGACGGATTGCCGCGGCGAACCTATCTCAGCCCGGATAAAGCAGGAAAGTGACGAATATGAGCAGCCTTGTCGGCCCCGACGAAGACAACCCACTCGGTAAGCCGCCGGTGCCCGAGGACGTGCAGGAAGCGATCCGCACGCTGATCCGCTGGTCGGGCGACGATCCGACGCGCGAAGGCCTGCTCGACACGCCCAAGCGCGTGGCGCGTGCGTGGAAGGAATATTGCCAGGGCTATGGCGAGGACCCCGCCATCCATCTGTCGCGCATTTTCGAGGAAGTGGGCGGCTATGACGAGGTCGTGCTGCTGAAGGACATTCCGTTCCAGTCGCATTGCGAACATCACATGGCGCCGATCATCGGCAAGGCGGCCATCGCCTATCTGCCGCGCGATCACGTGGTCGGCATTTCCAAGCTGGCCCGCGTGCTGCACGGGTTTGCGCGGCGGCTGCAGATTCAGGAAAGGCTGACGGCAGAAGTCGCGCAATGCATCTGGGACCATCTGAAGCCGCATGGCGTGGCCGTGGTGATCGAGGCAAGCCATGCCTGCATGACCGCGCGCGGCGTGCGCACGCCCGGCGTCGGCATGGTCACCAGCCGCATGATGGGCACGTTCCGCGACGATGAAAGGTCGCGCAAGGAAGTGCTGTCGCTGATGGGTTATTGAGCCTGACGGGGTGTTGAAGGGGGGCGATATCCATGCGCCGCCAGCACCTCGCGCACGCGGGCGAGGGCGCAGCCCAGCGGGTCGTCGACCCCCATCAGCGCAAAGCTTCCGGTCACAGCAAAGCTGCAATGGCCGTGGACCACCGCCACCAGCGACCGTGACAGGCGGAAAATATCGGCATCGCTAGCGGGCGGCAGGGCAGCGCGGATTTCCTGTTCAACAATCGCGGTCAGCGTTTCGCGCTTGGAATGATCCGCGTCGGGCAGGGCGAAACCGTCGGGCAAATGATGCTCGTAAATCGCCGACCACAGATGCGGGTTTTCCTGCGCGAATGCGAAATAACCCGCGACCAGTGTGCCGATCCGGTCCGGCCCCCCTGCTGCCAGCCTTTCGCGCAGTTCCGCCGCCCAGATTTCGAAACTGCGCGAATTGATCGCGACGATCAGATGGTCGAGCGATCCGAATACGTGATAGATCGTGCCCACCGAATAGCCCGCCTGCTTCGCCACTTCCCGCCCGGAAAAGCGGGCAAGGCCCGTTTCGGCCAGCAGATCGTGACCCAGCGAGATCAGCAATTCGCGCAGCTCGGCGCGCGTATGATCGGATCGTCGTCCCATTCGGGCGGGATAGGCCTGTAATTGAACATTGTCCAATTTTTATATTGAACGCCGTTCAATTATCACCTATTGCGCTTCGCCAGACAGTCGCGCCATGTTCGCCTGTGAAGGATGGCACGGCGGGTTCAGGGGATTTACGGTCATGGAATTCTTCCTTCTCGTCGGTGCGGCGGTCGCGCTGGTCCTGTTGTGGAAGCGGGTCGACCGGCTGGAAGAAGACTTGCGCGAATTGCGCGGCTCTGTCGCGACAGGGCGGTACGAGGGGGGCGGGGCGCAGGCACCGTCAGTTGCTCCCGAACCGGCACCGGAACCCGTTATCGAACCGCGCCCTGCCGCGACGATCATGCCCAAGGTGGCCCGCATCGCGCCCGTGCTGGCGCCAAAACCTGCCGGACCGGACAGCGCACCCGCGCCGCATGTGGCACCCCGTCCGGAACGCAGGGGTTTCTCTTTCGATTTCGAGGAATTGTTCGGCCGCCAGCTGCCCATCTGGGCGGGCGGCATCACGCTGGCGGTCGCGGGGTTCTTCCTTGTCCGCTATGCCATCGATGTCGGCCTGCTCAGCCCCGCGGTGCGCGTTGCGATGGGGCTGGTCTTCGGCTTTGCGCTGATCGCGGGGGCAGAGGC
This sequence comes from Croceicoccus sp. Ery5, assembly GCF_020985325.1. Lineage (NCBI taxonomy): Bacteria > Pseudomonadati > Pseudomonadota > Alphaproteobacteria > Sphingomonadales > Erythrobacteraceae > Croceicoccus > Croceicoccus sp. Ery5. The sequence goes on along the minus strand of NZ_CP087587.1, from coordinate 2,859,693 downwards.
AGCGCATCGTTTCAGGGACCGCGTTGCCGATGTGCGCGTGCCGCAGGCCCTTTCGGGCGCGGGGCTTGCCGTCCTCTATGCCAGCGTGTTCCTTGCGGGCACGTTCTATGGGCTGATCGGCACGGGCACCGCCTTTGTCGGGCTGGCGCTGGTGACGGCGGCGGCCATCGGCCTGTCTTTCCGCTTTGGCCTGCCCAGCGCGGTGCTGGGCCTTGTCGGCGGATTCGCAGCGCCCGCGCTGGTGGGGGCAGAGGAATCGAACCTGCCGCTGCTGGCGTTCTATCTGGCGCTGGTCGCGGGCGGGCTGGGCCATGCGGGCCGCAAACAAGGCGCTCTTGCCGAAGGTGGCGGCTGGGCCGGTGGCGGCTGGCTGGGGCTGGCCGGTATCGTCGGCGGTCTGGGCTGGGGCCTGATCATGCTGATCGCGCAGCCCAGCGGGCCCGGCGATGTCGTCGCAGTCGGCTTTTACCTGCTGGTGCTGGGCGCATTGCTGCCCGCGCTGGTCCTGCCCGATCTGCGCGAAAGCCGCTGGCTGCGGCTGGCGGCGGGGGGCTTTGCCTCGCTGCAAATGGCGGCTTTGCTGGAAAGCAGCGGTTATGAACCCTTGTCGTGGGGGCTTTACCTGCTGCTGGGCGCGGCCTTTGCGGGGCTGGGGTGGAAGACCGGCGCGCTGCGCGACGCGGCGGCGATTGCGGGCGGCGTGGGCGCGTGGATGCTGGGTTTTTGGTATCAACCCGATCCTGCCATGTTCGCACTGGTCGGCGCGGCCATGGCGGCGGTGTTCGCGGGCGTTCCGCTGGCGCATCTGTGGCGCGGCGACGCACGCGGAGCGGATGTGGCGGCACTGGCGGTGATGCCGCTGGCAATCGTTCTGGCGGGACAATGGCATTTCGGCGGTTTCGGCGCATCGCGCGAGATGCTGCTGGGCCTTGCCGCGCTGGCGCTGGCCGTGGTCCCTGCGGTGGGCGGGTGGAGAGCGGGCGCGCAAAACGGCTGGCGCACGGCCTTGCTGGAGGCGTCTGCCGTGCTGACCGCCTATGCGGGGCTGACGCAGATCGTGCCAGCGGATTATCTGCCCTGGATCGCGGCCGTGGCGGCGGCGGCCTTGGCTTTCGGGCTGGCCGGACGGCGCTGGGCCGCGCGCACCGCGTTGGGCGTGGCGCTGGTCTGGGCGCTGTGGCCGCTGGGCTGGTGGGCGGGCGCGTCGGTGGACTCGCTTGCCGGCTCGCCCCTGCTGGTCAGCGATCTGCCCGCGCCGCGCGATGTCCTTCTCTACCTCGTGCCGGCAGCGCTTGCGGCACTGGCGGTCGCTGCGAGCGAATCCGGCCGGCTGTCTTCCGCGGCGGCGGCACTCGCGGCGCTGCCCGCAGTGGCGGCGGCGCATATCGGGTTCAAGCAGCTCTTCGCGATCCGCGAATGGCACGACCGGTTCCCTGAATGGCGCGACTTCGTCACCTATGGGCTGGCCGAGCGAACCGCGTGGGAAGCGGCATTGCTGTTGGCCGCGCTGGGTGCGTGGCGGATGCGCCATCGCTGGACACAGGCACGACTTGCGGCGGTTGCCCTGGCGGGCGCGGCGCTGGCGCATTTCGCCTATTACACCGGCCTTGCGCATAATCCGCTGTGGAGCGAGCAGGCCGTCGGGCCGACGCCGGTCGCGAACCTGCTGATACCCGCCTATGCCATCGGCGCGGCGGCGCTGGTTTTGCTGGGCCGCAGCCTGACCGTGCCCGAAACGCTACAGCGCCCGCTGCGCGTGGGCGTGGATGCGGTGCTGATGCTGTTGATCGGCATGTTCGCCCTGTCCGAATTGCGACAGGGCTTTGCGGGCACGATCCTGACCGATCCGCCGGTGGGTCAGGCCGAGGATCTGCTGCGCTCTCTGCTGGGGATCGTGCTGGCGGGCGGCTTCCTGTTGTGGGGCGCGCGCAGCGGCACGCGCAGCTGGCGCATCGGTTCGCTGGTGCTGATGCTGGTCGCCGTGTGCAAGGTGTTCATCTATGACACGGCCGGGCTGGAAGGGCTGGTCCGTATCGCCAGCTTCCTTGCGCTGGGCTTCAGCCTGATCGGCATCGGCTGGTTCTATTCGCGGATCCTGCGGGTTCCGGCAGGGGATGCTATGCCTGCGTCCCCGCCCGATCCCGCCGCAGCCGCGTCCGGTTCCAGCGAAGCGAGCTGATAAAGGCCAGACCGATCAGCACCGCGCCGATCAGGCCGGTCACCACCTCGGGAATGTGATATTCGACGTTCAGGAACATGATCGTGGCCAGCGCAAGGATCGCATAGAACGCGCCATGTTCCAGAAAACGATATTCGCTCATCGTGCCCTGATGGACGAGGTAGATCGTCATCGACCGCACGAACATCGCGCCAATGCCAAGGCCGATGGCGATGACGAACAGGTTGGTCGACAGCGCAAAGGCCCCGATCACCCCGTCGAACGAGAAGCTGGCGTCGAGCACTTCGAGATAGAGGAACGATGCCAGCCCCGACCGCGCCGCCGCCCCGGTCGTGCCTTCAGGCGCGCCAAGGATGTCGCCGATCATTTCCACCCCGATAAAGGTGACCAGCCCGAACAGGCCCGCGGTGATGAATGTCAGCCGCTCGTCCCCCTCCAGCATGGTGGAGGTGCCCCAGATGGCGAGGATCATCACCCCGATCTCGAACGCCTGAAGCCGCCCGAATTTCGCCAGCGGCTCCTCGATCAAGCGGATCCAGTGGATTTCCTTATCCGCGTCGAAGAAATATTTGAGGCCGACCATGCCCAGAAACGCGCCGCCGAAACCCATCAGACCGGTATGCGCATCGCCCATGATCGCGGCGTATCGCGCCGGTTCGTTGATCGCCAGCATCAGCGCGCCCCACGGGCCGAGCGAGGCCGCAATGGCGACGATCACGATGGGGAACACGATGCGCATGCCGAACACGGCAATGGCGATGCCCCATGTCAGGAAACGGTGCTGCCATTTCGGGTCCATGTCTTTCAGCACGGTGGCGTTCACTGCCGCATTGTCGAACGAGAGCGAGGTTTCCAGAACCGCCAGTACGCAGCAGATCCACAGGATCGACAGCATCCCTTCGACCGTGCCGGTATATTCCCAGCCGACAAAGGCGCCCAGCGCCAGCGCCACGACAGTGAAGATGATCGATCCGGTGAAATGCTTGAGCAAGGGGAAGCGGCCTTATGGGGGGAAAGGATCAGCGCGGGCCATGACGCCCGCGCGCGGAACCGGCATTGGATAACGGCCGACTAGATATAGACGGCACGCGCCAGATCAAGCGCGCCGGAGGCTGCACGGTTCCCCATTCACCGACAAAGCAGGCGATCAGGGGGCGGGATCGTCGCCTTCGGCCATCCATGCGCCGCCCAGTGCCTTATAGACCGCGACGGCGGCATTGGCGGCCTCCAGCCGGGCCGAGGCATGGGCCTGTTGCCGCGCCAGATTGTCCAGCCGCGCCGCTTCCAGTGTCAGCCGGTCATCCTCTCCGCCCGCGAAGCGCTGCGCGGCGAGGTCGAACGCCTGTCGCTGCGCGGCGGCGGCACGGGCGGCGGCATCCTCGCGCTTGCGTGCTTCCAGAAAGCGGTTGATCGCGCCCTCGCTGTCCGACAGCGCATTGGCGACGGACTGGCTATAGGCCGCGGCGGCGGCATCGGCCCCCGCGTCGGCAGCGCGGATGCGGGCGCGGATCTGGCCGCCGGCAAAGACCGGCCAGCTGAAACTGGGCCCGATGGCAAAGCGGGTGGAGGCCGGATCGAACAGATCGCCTGCGTTCTGCGCCTGCGTTCCCAATCCGCCCGTCAGCGAGAAGCGCGGGAACAGATCGGCGGTCGCCACGCCGATTTGCGCGGTGGCGGCGGCCAGTTCGCGTTCGGCCTGCCGCACATCGGGGCGGCGGCGCAGCAGATCGGATCGCAGCCCGACCAGAATGTCCTGCGGCGCGTCGGGAATGGGGGCAGGCGCGCGCAATTCGGGCACGATGTTTTCGGGCGGCAGGCCCATCAGCGCCGCAAGGCGATAGGCCGCGCCAGCCTCTGCCGTGCGGGCCTGTGCGGCGGCGTCAGCGGCGCTGGCGGCTTCGGCGCTGGCGGCTTCGGCGTTGATGCGGCTTGCCTCGCCCGCGCGGTAAAGCTGGCCGGTCAGCGCGGCGAGGCTGGCGCTCGCTTCCTCGCGCTGTGCGGCCAGCGCCGATGCGCGCTGGGCTGCGCGCAAATCCATATAGCTGCGCGCGATCTCTCCCGTCAGCTGGACCAGTGCGTCCTGATAGGCGGCCTCGGCGGCACCGGCGCGGGCATTGGCGGCCTCGCCCTCCCGCGTGCGCCGGCCCCACAGGTCGATTTCCCAGCTGGCATCGAAACCAAGGTCGAACAGCCCGTATTCGGGGTCGAAGCCGGGGAACTGGCCGATGGGCAGAAACCCGTTTTCGCTGATGCGGTTTTCGGTGGCCGACCCGCTGGCCGACACTTGGGGCAGGCGCTGGCCCAGCACGGCATCGCGATTGGCCCGCGCCTCGGCCAGCCGCGCGCGTGCCTCTGCCAGTGTGGGGGCATCGGCCATGGCGCGGGTGATCAGCGCGCTAAGTTGCGGATCGCCGAACCGGTCCCACCACGCAGGCTGGACCGCGGCGTCGTTCGCCCGTTCGCTATCGGCCTGTTCGATCCACGCGTCCGACACGCGCATTTCGGGCGCTTCGTAATCGGGTCCGACGGTGCATCCGGACAGCAGCGCGGCGCCGGCCAGAAACGGGAAAAGGGGGCGGAACATTCGCATTCACTCCATGCGCGCGCGGAACAGCCAGCCCGATACCGATATGGTCACCACGCCGATCAGCACCAGCGGCCACAATAATGGCAGCATGTCGGCGGCGGGCATGGCTTTCAGGAACTGGCCGAGCGAGATTTCAAGGAAATAGCGCGCGGGGTTGATATAGGTGATGGTCTGCAGCCAGCCGGGCATGTTTTCCAGCGGGCTGGCGAAACCGGACAGAAGGATGACCGGTATGGTCGCCACGAACGATCCCAGAAACGCCTGTTGCTGGGTGGTCGACAGGGCCGATACGAACATGCCCAGCCCGACCAGCGAGACGAGATAGACCGACAGGCCGACATAGAACCATGGGATCGATCCGGTGAACGGCACGCCGAACACCAGTGGCGCGACGATCAGATAGACGGTGCCGTTGAACAGCCCCACGCAGAACGGCGGCACCATCTTGCCGATCAGGATTTGCGGCACCGTCAGCGGGCTGACCATCAGCTGGTCGAACGTCCCCATCTCCCGCTCGCGCGCGACGGTCTGGGCAGTCACCGACAGGCCCGCGACCGATACGATCACGACCAGCAGGCTGGGCATGTTGAACCAGATATATTCCAGATTGGGATTGAACCAGTTGATCGCGACCGCCTGCTGCGGCGGAGCGGTAGAGACGGGGCGCAGTTCCAGACCGGCGTCCGTGGCGATCTGCGTCAGGTAACCGCCCACGATCTGCGCCGCGTTCGACCGCCTGCCGTCCAGCACCACGCCGACGGTCGCGGGCTCGCCGCTGGCGACGCGGCGGTCGAAATCCTCGTCGATGACGAGGGCTGCCAGCACGTCCTGCCGGTCGATGGCGCGGCGCAGATCCTCTGCCGAATGCAGGCGCTTGATCTCGTCGAATGTTTCCGCCCCCGCGATCCGCTGGACCAGTTCGGTGCTGGCGCTGCCGCTCGACCGGTCGAGCACGCCGATATCGACATTCTCGACCTGCAAGGTCACCGCGAAGCTGAAGATCAGCAACTGGATCAACGGCGGCAGGACCAGCGTGATGCGCCCCTTGGGATCGCGCAGCAGGGCCCAGAATTCCTTGATGATCATGGCTTTCAAGGCGCCGCTCATCAATCGAGGCTCCTTTTCGTGACCATGATGCACAGCGCGAAGAAGCCCGCCCCGAACAGCAGCATGATGCCGACATTGGGCCAGATCATCGGCCAGATATCGCCCGCCAGAAACACGCTTTGCAGCAGCGGCACGAAATAGCGTGCGGGCACGATATAGGTGATCGCCTGAATGATCGTGGGCATCGACGAAATCTCGAACATAAAGCCCGAGAGGAGGAAGGTCGGCAGGAATCCGGTCAACAATGCGACCTGGCTGGCGACGAACTGGTTTTTGGTCGCTGCCGAAATAAACAGCCCCTGTCCCAGCGCGGGCATCAGATAGGCCATGGCGATCACCATCAGCGCAAGGATGGACCCGCGCAGCGGCACGCCGAACACGGTCACGGCCAGCAATGTGCACAGCACCATCGATGCCATGGCCAGCACGAAATAGGGCACGATCTTGCTGATCAGGAATTCGGCCATATGCATGGGGGTGGCCATCATCGCCTCCATCGTGCCGCGTTCCCATTCGCGCGCGATGACAAGGCTGGTCAGCAGCGTGCCGATCATGGTCATCACGATGGCAATCGCGCCCGGCACCAGAAAATTGCGGCTGGTGAGCGAGGGGTTGTACCAATAGCGCAGCGACAGCTGGACCGGCGGGCTGGCATCGACGCCTTTCGCCGCGGCCTCGTTCGCCATCCATGTCGACAGCAGCCCTTCGGCATAGGCGCGGGTGAAATTGGCGGTATTGGGCATGGACCCGTCGGCGATGATCTGCACCGGCGGCGGATGGCCCCGTGCATAGCCGCGCCCGAAATCCTGCGGGATGACGACGATGCCGCGAATCTCGCCGCTGACCATCCTGTCCTTCAACGGCTGGACGCTGCGCGCGGTGATCACTTCGAAATTCGGATTGTTCTGATAGGCGCCCGCCAGCGACAGGGCAGGGGCGCTCGAATCCTCTATCGCAATGCCGATGCGGGTGTGGGTGGAATCGAGGTTGAGTGCATAGCCGAACAGGAACAGCAGCAGCAGCGGCAGGATAAAGGCGATCAGGAAGGTCGAGGGATCGCGCATGATCTGCGCGATTTCCTTGGCGATCATCGCGGCCAGCCTGCGCTTGTCGACGGGCTTGCTCATACGGATTCGCTTTCGGCGCGTTCGCGGCGCGCGTCGCTGGCCTCGATCATGGCGATAAACGTGTCTTCCATCGTCGGATCGTCGAGCGTTGCCATATCGGCAGCCTGCGCCTTCAATTCGTCAGGCGTGCCGCTGGCGATCTGTTCAGAACGATAGATCAGCGTGATCGCGTCGCAATATTCGGCTTCTTCCATGAAATGGGTGGTGACCAGCACCGCCACGCCCTTTTCGACGAGGCCGTTGATATGCATCCAGAATTCGCGCCGCGTAACGGGATCGACCCCGCTCGTCGGCTCGTCCAGAAACAGCACGGGCGGTTCGTGCAGCACGGCGGCGGCCAGCGCCAGACGCTGCTTGAACCCCAAGGGCAGCGTGCCCGCGGTCGCTTTCATCCGGTCGCCCAGTTCGAAAATATCGGTCACCCGTTCGACCGCACGCCGCGCCTCGCGCCCTTCAAGCCCATAGGCACCCGCAAAAAAGTTCAGGTTCTGCGCCACCGACAATTCGCCGTAGAGCGAGAATTTCTGCGCCATATAGCCCAGCGCCGACCGCGCCTTGCCGCCCGATGTGCGAAGATCGTGCCCCGCCACCGCGCCCGAACCCTCGCTGGGGGTCAGCAGGCCGCACAGCATCTTGAAGGTGGTCGACTTCCCCGCGCCATTCGGCCCCAACAGGCCGAAGATCGAGCCATAGGGCACGGTAAAGCTGACATCGCTGGCGGCGGTGAATTCGCCGAATCTCCGGGTCAGCCCCTTGGCCTCGATCGCGGGCGCCTCGTCGCCCTCGATCGTGCGATAGGCTTCGGCCAGCGCGCTGGTGCCCTTTGGCCCGCCGCCCAGCCGCTCGATAAATCCGTCCTCGAACCGTGGCTGCGCGGGGACAAGGTCAAAGCCGGTTTCGCGCGCCAACTCGTCCGGTGTTTTCAGCAGCAGGCGGACCGAGCGGCCCTGTATCGTGCCGTCCAGCACGCCGTCGCGGTCGAGCATCTGGGTCAGCACATGGCGGCGGCGACCTTGAAATCCCGTCAGCCGCACGACGCGCCCGTCGACCGATCGGGTCAGTCCGGCCGGATCGCCGCTGAACAGCAATTCGCCCTCGCTCAGCAGATAGACGTGATCGCATTTCTCCGCCTCGTCCAGATAGGCGGTGGACCACAGCACACCCAGACCCTGTTCATCGGGCCCATCCGAAATCAGTTCCTGCACCATGGCCCAAAGCTCGCGGCGCGAGATCGGGTCGACGCCTACGCCCGGTTCGTCCAGCAGCAACAGGCGCGGCGTTTTGACGAGGGCGCAGGCAAGGCCCAGCTTTTGCTTCATCCCGCCCGACAGCGCCCCTGCCAGCCGGTCGCGGAACCGCGCCAGATCGGTAAAGGCAAGCAGCCGGTCGAACGTCTCGGCGCGCTGTTCATCGGGCAGGGCGCGCATTTCGGCATAGAGGTCGAGGTTCTGCTGGACGGTCAGGTCTTCATACAGGCCGAAGCGCTGCGGCATGTAACCGATCTGTTCCATATCCTTGCCCGGCGCATCGCCCAGCACGCTGACCGAACCCGCGTCGGCGGCCATCAGCCCTGCCAGAATGCGGATCAGCGTCGTCTTGCCCGCGCCGTCGGGACCGACAAGGCCGGTGACCCGTCCCGTCAATATGTCCAGCGACACGCCGTTCAGCGCCGGTTTCTCCGCGCCCTTGAAATTCTTCACCAGCCCGTCGGCGCGCGCCACCGTGTCAGGCGCGACAGGTTCGGGGAAAGCTGGGGGCTTCGCGCCCGACATGATCAGTCCTCCGCCGCCGGACGGGCCGCGGGGATCGATACGGTGACGGGCTGGCCCTGCCGCAATCCCTGATCGGGATTTTCGACCACGATGCGCAGGCGATAGACCAGATCGGTGCGTAGATCCTCGGTCTCTACCGACTTGGGCGTAAATTCGGCGCGCGGCGAGATATAGCCAATGGTGCCCTGATAGGTCTTGGGATTGCCGTCCGCCGTCACCTCGACCTTCATGCCCGGATTGATCCGCGCCATATCGGTCTGCGCGACATAGGCGCGCACCCGCAACGGCCGGTCGATGGCGATGGTAAAGGCATTGAGGCCGGGGGAGACAAGGCTGCCGGGTTCGATCGACCGCATGACCACCGTGCCTGCCAGCGGCGCGGTCAGCCGCGTGTAATCGAGATCGGTGTCGATGGCCGCGCGCGATGCCTTCGCCGCTTCAAGCTGGGCGCGGGCGGCGGCGATATCCTCGGCACGCGGGCCTTCCTGTGCCAGCGATGCGCCCTGGCTCGCCTCGGCATATTGCGCCTCTGCCGTGCGCAGGGCGGTGACGGTCTTTTCCCATGCGGCGCGGCTGATCGCTCCCGATTCGACCAGCGGCTTGCGGCGTTCGTAATCGGCCTGCGCATCGTTAAGCGCGGCGCGCGCGGCGGTTTGCTGCGCATTGGCCTGCCGGATTTCCTGCGGACGGCTGCCTGCCTGCAATTTCGCCAGCTGCGCGCGCGCCTGCGCCAGTTGCGCATCGGCCTGCGCCAGCCGGTCCTGCGCCTGACTGGGGTCGAGCACGGCCAGAAGCGTGCCCTTTTCGACCCGCTCGCCTTCTTCCACCGGCACTTCGGCCACGCGGCCCGATGCCTGAAACGCCATATCGACCTCTCGGATATCGACATTGCCGTAAAGGGTGAGGGGGCCACCACCGCCCCTGAACAGGCCGAAGCCCGACGTGGCAAGGGCGATCAGCACCAGCGCGGCGATGGCAATACCGGCAATCAGGCGGCGGTTCATGTCAGTTATGCTCCGGTTGGGCGGAAAGGATGCAACGCGTATTGGCGACGAAGCGGTCGATCAGAATGTCGGCAGTGGCAGGATCAAGCTCGGTCACTGCCATGATCCGGCACACCGACGCGCGCGCCGTCCGCAAGGTCAGCGCCTGTCCCCACAGGCCGATGGCGCAGGCGCGCGCCTCTGGCAGGGTGAAATCGGCGCGGGCGCGGCGGATCAGCCCGACCGCCAGATCGAGGATGCGGCTCATCACCCCGTCCCACAACCGTTCGAAAGCTTCGGTCGGGGCGTGCTGTTCGCGCACGATGAAATAGGACCAGTCCTCGGATTTGGGATCGAGCATCATGCGCGCGAATGTGGCCAGAAATCCGCACAGGGCATCGACTGCCTGTTCAGGCCTGTCGGGCGGATCGGCAAGCAGCGCGGCGACCACAGGCTCGAAACGGTTGCTGACGCAGGAGGCGATATGGTCGGCGCAGGCCAGATACAGCCCTTCCTTGCCGCCGAAGTGATAGGTGATCGAGGACATGGCCGTATCCGCCTCTTTCGCGATGGCGCGGGTGGCGGCACCGGCAAAACCCAGCCGCCCGAAATGGGCGATGGCGATATCGAGCAGAACGTCCTTCATCGGCGCGACTCGTTAATTCGTTCGACCGAACAAGTAAAGGGCGACAAAGCCGCGCGGCCACGAATCGCTGCGCGGTAGGGCAGGCCCGTCCACAGCTTAGCGAACAAATATGTCAGTAATTTGGGGTGATGGTGTTTCCGCCTGTGCGCCCTGTTGGCGCGGCGGAAGAAGTTTGGTCGGGACGAGAGGATTCGAACCTCCGACCCCCACACCCCCAGTGTGATGCGCTACCAGGCTGCGCTACGTCCCGACCGGAGAGCGGCCCTATAGTCGGGCATTTCGGCAAGCGCAAGGCCAGTTACGACCAGGCCGCTGCTGTTTTTCCCAAAGTGCCTACACGCCGCGCTGCACCGCATGTTTGCCACCTGTGCGCAATGCTGCTAACCGCCCCTGCCATCATTGGCGTACGGGGGCACACGGCCCTGTGCGCGATTCCCTTTTGCGAAAGCATCGGTTCTTTTTTCATGACCAGCACTCTTCTGTTTCTTGCCGCCGCACCCGCCAACGCAGGCCCGCCCGTATGGACCAATTTCGTCCTGCTGGGCGGCATGGCACTGATCTTCTGGTTCCTGATCCTCGGTCCGCAGCGCAAGCGGATGAAGGAACATCAGGCCAAGGTCGCGGGCCTTAAAAAAGGTGACCGCGTCGTCACCGCGGGCGGCATTATCGGCAAGGTGGTGAAGCTGGACGACGATTACGTCGATCTGGAACTGGCACAGGGCGTGCGGGTCAAGGCCGTGCGCAACACCATCGGCGACGTGATTCCCGCAGGCAGCGCCACGCCCGCGAACGACTGAGGCCGCTTCGATGCTCGACTTTCCCGTGTGGAAGCGCGTCTGGCTGTGGGGCATCACCCTGCTGGGCGCGCTTTTGGCCGTTCCCTCGATCGTGATGCTGGCGGGCGGTGCATGGCCGTCCGGTCTGCCCGATCCCGAAATCAATCTCGGCCTCGACCTTGCCGGTGGCAGCCATATCCTGCTTGAGGCAGAGACCGACGAGGTTCTGGGCCTGCGCCTGACTTCCATGGAAGAGGAAGTGCGCAATGCCATGGGCAAGGCGGGCATCGGCATCGGCGATATCAGCCGCGAGAACGGCCGCCTGACCTTTATGCTGGAAGAGGCGAGCGACGTCGACGCGGCGCGCGAACAGCTTCTTCCCATGATCGAAGGCGTCGGGCTGACGGGGCAGCGCGATTGGGACCTGTCGGTGCTCGACGGTCAGCGCATGGTGCTGACCCCGACCGGCGCTGGGCTGACGCAGGCCGTCGAAAACGCGATGGATACCGCGACCGACGTGGTCCGCCGCCGCATCGACGAGCTGGGCACGCGCGAACCGACGATCATCCGGCAGGGCGACAACCGCATCGTGGTGCAGGTCCCCGGCCTGCAGGACCCCGAAGCGCTCAAGGAATTGCTGGGCCAGACGGCGAAGCTGGAATTCAAGCTGGTCGATACATCGGCCCTGCCCGACCAGATTGCGCAGGGCATTGCCCCTCCGGGCAGCCAGATCCTGCCCTTCGCGCCCGATGCGAACCAGCAGGGCGTGATCGCCGTGCGCCGCCTTGGCGGGATTCAGGGCGACCAGCTGACCAATGCGCAGCAGGGCTATGACCAGAACGGCGCGCCGGTGGTCAGCATCACTTTCAATCAGGAAGGCGGCCGCCGTTTCGCGCAATTGACGACGCAGAACGTCAACCGCCCCTTTGCGATCATCCTCGACGGCGAAGTGCTGTCGGCGCCCAATATCAACGAACCGATTCTGGGCGGTCAGGCGCAGATTTCGGGCGGTTTCAGTGTCGACAGCGCGAACAACCTCGCCATTTCGCTGCGTTCGGGCGCGCTACCTGTCGATCTGGCGGTGGTGGAAGAGCGCACCGTCGGCCCCGACCTTGGCGCCGATTCGATCGAACGCGGCGTGCTCGCGCTGATCATCGGCGGCGTCGCCGTGCTGGTGTTCATGGTCGTCACCTATGGCCGCTTTGGGCTCTATGCCAATGGCGCGCTGGTGCTGAACGTATTGCTGATCCTTGGCATCATGGCGCTGCTGGGGTCCACGCTCACGCTGCCGGGTATCGCCGGTTTTGTACTGACTATCGGTACCGCGGTCGACGCCAATGTGCTGATCAACGAACGCATCCGCGAGGAACGCCGACGCGGCCGCCGCGTGGTGCAAGCGGTCGAGGTCGGCTATCGCGAGGCGCAGCGCGCCATTTTCGACGCCAATATCACCAATGTCATCGCGGGCGTGCTGCTGTTCCTGTTCGGATCGGGCCCGATCCGCGGCTTTGCCATCGTTCTGATCATCGGCATCGTCACCTCGGTCTTTACCGCAGTTGTGCTGACGCGCATGTGGGTCGCGGGCTATCTGCGCCGCAAGCGCCCCGCCGATCTGAATATTTGAGGGAGGGGCAGATATGAAACTCCTAAAGCTCGTTCCCGACACGACGAACATCCACTTCCTGAAGTGGCGCGTGCCGTTCTATATCGTCTCCATGCTGCTGATCGTGGCCAGCTGGGGCCTTGTGGCGACGCAGGGCCTGAACCTTGGCGTCGATTTCGTCGGTGGCCAGATGATCCGCGCCACATTCACGCAGGATGCCGAGGCGCCGGTGGCTGAGTTGCGGCGCGAAATCGGCGCTCTCGGCTATGGCGAGCCGGTGATCCAGCGCTTCGGCCAGCCGAACGAAGTGTCGATCCGCATGCGCCTTCCTGAAGCGAATGGGCCTGAAGCCAAGGGGCCAGAAGGCGGTCAGGCATCGGAAGCGAAAGATCTGGCCGACCGGATGACGGTCGCCATCACCGGCGATATGCAGGCCAATCACCCGGGCGTGCGCATCGACGGCGTCGATTCGGTGTCGGGCAAGGTTTCGGGCGAATTGTTCGAAACCGGCATGTACGCCTTGCTGGCGGCGATGGTGATGATCTCGATCTATATCTGGATCCGATTCGAATGGCAGTTCGGCGTGGGCGCGATGTTTGCCCTGTTGCATGACGTGTCGCTGACGCTGGGCATGTTCGCGGTGACGGGAATGGAGTTCGACCTGAATATCGTGGCCGCCATTCTGGCGATCATCGGCTATTCGCTGAATGATACGATCGTCGTTTATGACCGCATCCGCGAAAACCTGAAGAAATATCGCAAGATGCCGATGACCGAATTGCTCGACCTGTCGGTGAACGAGACTTTGTCGCGCACGGTCGTTACCTCGCTCACCACGCTGGCCGTGCTGCTGGTGCTGATGTTCGTGGGTCCGGCCATGACCTTCGGTTTCGCGGCCGCGATCGCATTCGGCATTTTCGTCGGTACCTACAGCTCGATCTATATGGCGGCGCCGATCCTGATCTGGCTGCGGGTCAAATCCGACAGCTTCGTCCCGCGCGAGAGCGAGGCGGACAGGCAGGAAAGGCTGGCCCGCGGTGAGGTCTGAGGGGGCAAAAACCGGCCGAATCTTCGGTGAGCAACAAAGCGCACGGCATCCTTTTACGGTTTGCCGTGCGTTTTGCATTGCGCCGGTGCGGCAGGGCTGCGGCACCTATCCAAACGGATTATGGCGGAATCAGGGCAATTCGTCGCGTTGCAACTTGCCGTGGCGACCCGGTTAACCCTTGTAACACGCGGTATCGCGCGGTTTCGGTGACCCGATCGCTATCGGGAACGAACCGGCACTATGGGTGTATCAGCGATACAATCGACGAAATTCCGTCACGCCGCCGTTTGTAGCCACAACGAAAGTCTTTCGTTTTGCTGATCCCTGTCCGTGCCGATTTTGACCCGTGGATGCTGTTCCTGGGTCTGCTGACCTTTCTGATTGCGATCTGGTCCGCCTGGCGGCGCGACGCCGATGGCGCGCCGGAAACACTGGGCGGCTGGATCAATCTGAAGGGCAATCTGCGCATCGGCGGCTATCTTCCGCGCAATATCGCCGAATTGTCGGCGCTGACGGCGTTCGCCTATGTGGTCGCGGGGGCAGTGACCGGGCAGTTCTATACGCTGCTGGTCCCGCTGGGCGCGTTTCTTCTGGCGCTGTCGCTGCGCCAGACGATGGGCTGGCGGCTCAGCCTGCCGGGCATGGCATGGCTGAGTGTCGAGGCGCTGGCGCTAGCCGTCAGCTGGTGGTGGCTGTGCCTGCTGGTGAACGAAGCGCCGCTGCCCTTGGGGAACGAGGCAGCGCTGTATATCGCGATCACCGTGGCGCTGGCGCTGGGCTATCTGGGCTGGATCGAACGCATCGCGCGCGAGGCTTCGCTGACCCACAGCCACTGGCGTTTGCCCAATCGCGCACCGCGTGACGGGGAACGTCCGGTCGCGCACCGGGCGGCTGGCCGCGCCCTGTCCGCCAGCGATCCGTTCGAACCGCGCGTTTCGGTGCATCTGCCCTGCTATGCCGAACCGCCGCAGGTCGTGAAGGAGACGATGGACCGGCTCGCAGCGCAGGAATACACCAATTTCGAAGTCATCGTCATCGACAACAACACCAAGGACGAGGCGCTGTGGCGTCCGCTGGAAACCCATGCCGCGCTGCTGAACCAGCGCCTTGGGCGCGAAGTGTTCCGGTTCTTCCACGTCGATCCGCTGCCGGGCGCCAAGGCAGGTGCGCTGAACTGGGTGCTGGACGGGCGGATGGACCCGTCGGCCGAAATCGTGTCGGTCATCGATGCCGATTATTTGGCCGAACCCGATTTCCTGTCGCGCCTCGTGCCGTTTTTCCGCGACCGGTCGGTCGGCTATCTTCAGACGCCGCACGACTACCGCGATTACGAGAACAGCCCCTATCTGACCGGCTGCCACTGGGAATATATGCCCAACAACAAGGTCGATATGTGCGGCGTATCGGAATATGGCGGCGCGTTCACCATCGGCACCATGTGCCTGCTGCGCGCCGATGCGCTGCGCCGCGTGGGCGGCTGGGCCGAATGGTGTCTGACCGAGGATTCGGAAGTTTCCGTGCGGCTGCGCGCGGCAGGCTATCGCGGCATGTATCTGGGTGAGACCTTCGGCCGCGGCCTGATCCCCGACAGTTTCGAGGATTACAAGAAGCAGCGCTTCCGCTGGACGGCGGGGCCGGTGCAGCAATTGCGCCGCCACTGGAAACTGTTCCTGCCCGATCCCTATGCGCCGCCGATGCCGGGCTGGACCAAGCTGCTGGAAATCCTGCGCTGCTCGGCACCCTTGCAGACGTTGGCGGGTATCGTGCTGGGGCTGATCGGCATTACCGCCATCGCCATTGCCGTGCTGGCAGGCGCGATGGACGCGGTGGTGCTGGCCCCGATTACATGGCCGATGATCGCGCTGGGTCTGGGCACGGGTCTGGTACGCAACTGGCACCGCTATCGCCTGACCGGATGCCACCGCATTGCCGACATGATCAGGGGAGAGATCGCGCGCGCATCGCTGACCTATATCGTGCTGGTATCGGGCGTCGCGGGCCTGTCGAAAAAGCCGCACGCATGGCGCCGCACGCCCAAGTTCGGCGCGAATGGCGGCGTCGCATCGGCGCTGGCCTGCACCGTGCCGGAGATATTGCTGGCGGCGGTCACGCTGGGAATCGCCGCATTCATGCTGGCCAATATGGCCGTGCTGGGCACCGGTTTCGCCCTGCTGATCGGCATGATCTATGGCTTCCTTGGCCTGCGCTTTCTGGCAGCCCCCTATATGGCGCTGTTGGCCCTGAAAAAGCCCGCCACCGCCGCCGAGGCATCGGGCAGCGGGCAACTCGCCTAAAGCGCGCGTACCAGCAGGGCCGCCAGTGCGATCCACGGCGGACCCTGCACGACGATCTGGCGCTGACCCGCTCCGGGCGGAAGCAGTGCCAGATGATCGTCGGAGAAGTCGATAAGACGGCCAAAGGCAAAGCGCCCGCCCGGGCGCGGGACCAGCACGTCGCGGTTGATCGCGCGCGGCCGGTCTTCGGGGGCAAGATCGCGCAGCCACAGCCGGTCGCCCGCCCGGTATTCGCCGACCGCGCTGTCCACTTCCAGTACATGGACATTGCCTTCGCCCAGCATGGCCAGCGGCTCCACCGCCTCGCGCGGGGAGGGGAGCGGTTCGGCCCCGTCCGCCGTCAGCCGCGCGACCACCATGGCGGCATCGCGCCGCTCGCTGACCAGCAATAGTTCGGGCGCGACATCCAGCGCCGCCGCGATCCGGTTCAGCCAGTCTATCGATAAGGTGCGCATCCCCGTTTCCAGCCGCCCCACGGTTTGCGGCGTGGTGGGCGGGGTGCAGGCGGCGGCCAGATCGGCGAGCGTCAGCCCCTTGTCCTTGCGGATCGTGCGAATGCGGTTAATCACAGCGCGGTTCCTTTCGGGAAAATTCATGAACCGGATGGGTTTTATTTTCCTACAACACAAGCCTGCCGCAAGTCCCCTGCCAGTCTTATCAAGGGGAAACGACCATGACCGACGATCTGAATCAGGGCCCGGGCGAATATGTCACGCGCGAATTGACCAGCGAAGGACCGCGCCGGATATCGCAATCCTATCGCGGCGGCGCATCCAGACGTGCCCGTGCGGTTACCGTGAACCTCAAGGAATCGCCGCTCGGCTGGCTGTATGCCCATGGCCATCTGACCGAGGGGCAATATGAAGCGGGCGAGCGGCTGCGCGCCGACTGGGAACGCGCGCAGCTTGCCCCGTCGATCACCATGCGCTGGGACGTGGTGCGGGTCAGCGGCACCAATCCCGATCGCGGGCTGGACCCGTCGGAACGGCAGATCGCGGCCAAGGCGCGGTTCGACAAGGCTGTCGCTGCGGCGGGGCCGGGCCTGAATGACATTCTGTGGCGCGTGGTCTGCGCGGGCGAGGCAGTGGGCATCGCAGAAAAGGCAATGGGCTGGCCGGTCCGCAGCGGCAAGCTGGTGCTGGGCCTTGCGCTGGACCGCGTGGCGGGATTTTACCGGATCGGTTGACGCCCGATCCAACCGGCTTGATCTTACGGGCCTCGCATGCAAGCTTCGGTTTCAGTTGAAACCGCCCAAAAGCGAGTCCTCTCCATGAAACCTGTTGCCTTGCACCGCCGCCAGTTCCTTGCCGGAACGGGCACCATTGCCCTTGCCTTTACGCTTCCCGCTGCGGCGCGGGCGCAGGGCGGTGCGGGCGACCAGCTGACCGCCACGATGGATCGCATCTTTTGGGGCGATATGCGGATCAGCCCGACATCGATGACGTCGATGGGGATCGACACCGGCGATAACGCATGGGCGCGCCATCATCTGGGCAAATTCGGCCGCGCCGGAATCGAGGAAGAGGAAGCCCATGCCGAGGCGATGCTGGCCCGTATCAAGGCGATCCCCACCGATGGCCTGTCCGAACAGCACAAGGTGCAGCACGCCGTGGTCGCCGACATGATGGAAAAGCGGCTTTGGGGTAAGCCCTATGGCATGGGCAGCGTCTATAGCCCCTATGTGCTGAGCCACATGGGCGGTTCGTACAGCGCGGTGCCCAGCTTCATGGATACCAAGCATCCGGTGGAAACGGCGGACGATGCCAATGCCTATCTGCAGCGCATGGTGCAATTTGCCGAAGGGCTGGACGCCGAAAGCGATTTGCAGCGCGAACAGGCGGCCAAGGGCTATCTGGCGCCCGCATGGTCGCTGGAAACCGCCATCGCGCAGATCACGGCCATGGCCGAAACCCCCGCCGCCGATACGCGGCTGGTGAAATCGCTGGCCGAACGGACCGCTGCCAAGGGTATTGCGGGCGAATGGGAAGCACAGGCCATCGCCATCATGGAGGGGCAGATCAAGCCTGCCTTGCTGCGTCAGGCAGCAATGCTGGAAGAGCTGAAACCGACCTCTGCCGCGGGCGACGGCATCTGGCGCGTGCCTGAAGGGGCGGAACTTTACCGCCTTGAGCTTGCCAATTCGACCACGACCGATTTGTCGGCAGAGGACATCCACCAGATCGGCCTGACGCAGGTGGCCGAATTGAGCGCGCAGCTGGCCGGAATGCTGGCCGAAGTCGGGTTGACCGACGGCACGGTGGGCGAGCGGCTGGCGCAGTTCAACGCGCGGCCCGACCAGCTTTACGCCAATTCGGCCGAGGGGCACGCGGCCATGCTCGCCGACCTGAACGCCAGCCTCGACGCGATGCAGGCAAAGCTGCCGCAGGCCTTCGCCACCCTGCCGACCCAGCCGGTCGAGATCCGCGCGGTGCCTGCCGAAATTCAGGACGGCGCCCCGCTGGGCTATTACGAACGGCCCTCGCTGGATGGGTCGCGCCCCGGTATTTATTACATCAACCTCAAACATACCGAGGACTGGCCGAAATACACGCTGCCCTCGCTCACCTATCACGAGGCGGTGCCCGGCCATCATCTGCACGGCAGCCTTGTCCAGCAGGCCGGCGACACGCCGATGCTGCTCAAGAACTATTACATTTCCGCCTATGGCGAGGGATGGGCGCTTTACGCCGAACAGCTTGCGGATGAGTTGGGCGGTTATGAAGGCATGGAAAAGGCCGGCGCGCTGCAAAGCTGGCTGTTCCGCGCCGCGCGTCTGGTGGTCGATACCGGCCTGCACCACAAGAAATGGACGGTGGAGCAGGCAACGCAATATTTCGTCGACACCGTCGGCTTTACCCGCACACGGTCAGAGGCGGAAGTGCGCCGATACTGCATGTGGCCGGGGCAGGCATGCAGCTACAAGATCGGCCAGAACAAATGGGTCGAACTGCGCGCCAGGGCCGAAAGCGAGCTGGGCGAGGCCTTTGACCTGCGCCAGTTCCACGAGCTGGTGAAGGAAGGCGTGATGCCGCTAAGCGTGCTGGAAGCGCGCGTCGACCGCTGGATCGCCGCGCAAAAGGCGTGACCGGGCATTTATTGTCGCACCAATAGATGGCCCCCGCGCATTCCGGTGCGCGGGGGCCATTGCATGTGAAAGGCGCGTAGCGGTCAGGCCGGTTCCGTCTGCCGCGCCATGGCCTGCACGTCGGCAGCCGTCAGGCAGTGGCCGCCGATGGCCCAGTCGCCCTGTTCGACTTCCATAACGCGAACCCATGTCACGCCGCGCAGCGCTTCGCCTTCGATGGCGACCATGGTGTCGGTCACCTTTTTGATCATGTCCTGCTTCTGCTCGGCAGTGAAAACATCCTTGATGACATCGATAGTTACGAGAGGCATGTCCAATTCCCTTTGAATTGTGGCAGGTCCCTATTGCCTGCCGATAAGAAGCGTATAGGCTTCTCTTCGCCGCGAAGCTTGAAGACGGTCTGGAGATTTCTTGGAGATTTGGTGAATTCGGCTCATTGTGGAGGCAATGATCTACCGGTTCGACGATTTCACGCTCGACGAAGCGAAATTCGTGCTGCTGAAAGGCGGCATTGCACTCGATGCCGAACCGCAGGTCCTCTCGCTCTTGATCTTGCTTGCCGGCAATGCCGACCGGCTGCTGACACGCGACGAGATTATCGAAAAAGTCTGGAACGGCAGGATCGTTTCCGATGCCGCGATCTCAAGCCGCATCAAGTCTGCACGGCGCCTGCTGGGTGATGACGGTCGGCAACAACGCTATATCGCCACGGTGCACGGCATCGGTTTCCGCTTTGCCGGACATGTCCGGGTCGAACTTCCCGCCACGCCACGACTGCCGGTTCAGCCGGACAACGCAGATGCCGGTCACGCGGAACCGCCGCCGCGGCATGCCCGCCCGTCGATAGCGGTTTTGCCCTTTACCCTGCGGGGCGACGGGCAAGGCTATGCGTCAATGGCAGACGCCCTGCCGCATGAAATGATCGCCGAACTCTCGCGGTTGCGCTGGCTGTTCGTCATTGCCCGCGGGTCGACATTCCGCTTTCGCGGCCAGCCTGCCGATGCGGTGCGCGTGGGGCAGGTGCTGGGCGTGCGCTATGCGCTGTCGGGCGAGGTGGAGATCGCGCGCGGGCGGCTTGGCGTGACCGTCGAGCTTGCCGATACCGAGGGCGGCGCGGTGATCTGGGGCGAGCGCTATGAGGAATCGCTGGACGCGGTCCACGATATCCGTTCGCGCATCGTGAAAAGCGTGATCGCTGCGCTGGAAGTGCGGATTTCCGCGCATGAGGCCCAACGCGCACGATTGATGGCGACCGACCGGCTCGACGCATGGGCGGCCTATCACCTCGGGCTGGAACAGATCTATCGCTACAACCGCAGCGACAACCTTGCTGCGCGGGCATTCTTCGAACGCGCGATCGCGCTCGATCCGGAATTCGCGCGGGCGCACGCCGGCCTTGCCTTTACGCGATTTCAGGAAGGCTTCATGCGGTATCGCGCCGATGTCGATGCGTCGCGTCATGCCGCGCGCGCGGCAGCGGAACGGGCGGTGGCACTCGATCCGCTGGATCCGTTCGTCAATCTGGTCATGGGACGGGTTCAGTGGATAGAGGGCGATCTCGACGGAAGCCTCGCATGGCTTGCGCGGTCGACCAAGCTCAGCCCCAATTACGCGCAGGCCGTCTATGTCAGCGGGCTGACGCAGACGCTGACCGGTGCCGCCGATCCGGCCATCGACAATCTGGACCTTGCGCTGGGGCTCAGCCCGCTCGACCCGCTGCGCTATGGCATGCTGTCCAGCCGCGGCATGGCGAATATACTGTCGGGCAATCTGGAAGAGGCGATCAGATGGTCCGAAATGGCCGTCCACTCGCCCGGGGCGCACAAGCATATCCCGCTTGTCGCCGCGGTCGCGCGCGATGT
Source organism: Croceicoccus sp. Ery5 (assembly GCF_020985325.1). NCBI lineage: Bacteria > Pseudomonadati > Pseudomonadota > Alphaproteobacteria > Sphingomonadales > Erythrobacteraceae > Croceicoccus > Croceicoccus sp. Ery5. Next base: position 2,838,624 of record NZ_CP087587.1, on the reverse strand, counting down.
GGCGGGCGACCGGGAAAAGGCCGCGGGCTGGGTGGCGCGGGCGCGCAGCATGGACCCCGATATACGCGCCAGCGATTTCCTGAGGAGCTTTCCGTTCTCGTCCGGCGAGGGACGCCGGATATTCTCCGAGGCGCTGGCCCGCCATTCGCTTTAGAGGCAGGCCGCGCGCGCCTTATCCCTCCAGCGCCTCGACCTCTTCGGCCAGCGCCAGCCAGCGTTCTTCGGCGGCATCCTTTTCGCCGCGCAGCCGTTCCAGCCTGGCCGTCAGCGACGCGAATCTGTCGGGATCGGCGGTATAGAGGTCGGGATCGGCCAGCGCTTCCTCATTGGCTGCGATTTCGCCTTCCAGCTCCTCGATCCGCCCCGGCAGCAGATCGTAATCGCGCTGGTCCTTGTAACTCAGCTTGGTCTTTTTCTGCGGCGGGGGAGGGGGCGTGGCGGCGGCCTTCTTCGGCGCGGCGCGTTGCTGGCTGCGATCCTTGCGCTTGCGCTCCCAATCGGCATAGCCGCCCGCGATAATGTCCACCGTGCCGCTGCCGTCGAGGCCCAAAGTCACCGTCACCGTGCGGTCGAGGAAATCGCGGTCGTGGCTGACGATCAGCACCGTGCCGTCGTAATCCGCGATCACTTCCTGCAACAGGTCAAGCGTTTCGAGGTCGAGATCGTTGGTCGGCTCATCCAGCACCAGCAGGTTCGACGTGCGCGCAAACTCGCGGGCCAGCAACAGCCGCGACCGTTCGCCGCCCGATAATGTGCCGATCTTCGCCTCGACCAGACCCGGATCGAACAGGAATTCCTTCAGATAGCCCTGAATATGCTTGCGCACCCCGCGCACGTCGATCCAGTCGCCGCCCTCGGCCAGCACTTCGCGCACCGTTTTCTCGTCCGACAGCAGGCTGCGTTGCTGGTCGATCATCACGCCCGACAGCGTCTTGGCCAGCGTGACCTCTCCGCTGTCGGGCTGCAATTCGCCCGTCAGCATTTTCAGCAAGGTGGTCTTGCCCGCGCTATTGCCGCCGACGATGCCGATCCGGTCGCGGCGCTGGATCCGCAGCGAGAAATCCTTGATGACCGTGCGGTCCCCATAGGTTTTGGAGATGTGCTCGGCCGTGATGACGCTCTTGGTCTTGCTGTCATCGCTGGCTAGCGCCATTTTGGCCGTGCCCTGCGGGTTGATCATGGCGGCCCGCGCCGCGCGCATTTCCCACAATTTCTCAAGCCGGCCCTGATTGCGCTTGCGCCGCGCGGTCACCCCGCGCTCCAGCCAGTGCGCTTCCAGCTTCAGCCTGGCATCCAGCTTTTCGGCCGCGCGCGCTACTTCGGCATAGACCTGCTCTTCCCATGCCTCGTAACCGCCGAAACCCACATCCTTGCGCCGCAGCGCCCCGCGATCCAGCCAGATCGTCGCGCGGGTCAGGCGGGTCAGGAAGGTCCGGTCGTGGCTGATGGTGACAAAGGCGCCGGTATAGCGGTTCAGCCAGTCTTCCAGCCAGTCGATGGCCGACAGGTCGAGGTGGTTGGTCGGCTCGTCCAGCAACAGCACATCGGGTTCGCTGGCAAGCGCGCGGGCGATGGCAGCGCGGCGTTTTTCGCCGCCGCTCGCCGCCTTGGGATCGCGCGTCATGTCGATGCCGATCTGGCTGGCGATCGCTTCCACCGCGAACTGCTGCGGCGCATCGTCGCCGTGCAGCGCATAATCCATCAGCGTCTTGCAGCCGGTGAAGTCGGGCTCCTGCTCCAGCGTGACGACCCGCGTGCCCGGCACGATCACGCGCTTGCCGCGGTCCATCTCGATCTCGCCCGCGATGAGCTTCATCAGCGTGGTCTTGCCCGCGCCGTTCCGGCCGATCAGCGCCAGCCGGTCGCGCGGGGCGATATGCAGGTCGAGGTCGCGGAACAGCCAGCCGTCGTTCACGGTCAGGCCCCCCTGCTGCAGGCCAAGATTTTCAAGCGAGAGAACGGGAGGTTGTGCCATCGCCGCCGCCTAGTCCCGTAACCGGCCCCCTGCAAGCGTTCCCCGACAATGTTCGTGGCCAATGTTTGGGGCCAATGTTCGGGGCCAATGTTCGTGGCCAATGTTCGGGGCAACGTTCAAGGAACAGCCAGCATGGCTACGTATTGATAGGGACATGTGAAGAGGAGATCATTGTTCATGTCCCGAACCGCTTTCAAATCGCTGCTTGCCGTTCCCGCCATCGCCGTCATGGCCATGGGCGCGGGTGTCGGCGTGTCGGCCTTTCCCGGCACCGCGATGGCTGCCGACGTTGCCGTCGCGTCGCAGGGTCCCGTCGTCGAATTGCAGGTGATGCAGCAGGTCGCCGGAGACCCCGACAAGGCGACGGTCGGCGCAGGCGTCACCACGCGCGCCGCCACCGCACAGGCCGCGATGCAGCAGAATGCCGCCGAAATGGACAAGGTGCTGAAACGGCTGGATTCGCTGGGGATCGACCGCGATTACGTGCAGACCACCGGCATCCGGCTGAACCCGCAATATGATTACCGCAACGGCGAACAGCCGCGCTTTACGGGGTATGAGGCATCGAACACTGTCTCGGTCGAATTGCGCGATATCGATAAGGTTGGCGATGTGCTCGACGCGCTGGTGGCAGCGGGGGCGACCAACCTTAGCGGGCCCGAATGGGGCATCGTCGACGACAGCGGCGCCCGGGCACAGGCGCGCAAGGCGGCGTGGGAACAATCGCTGGCACAGGCGCGCGATTATGCGCGCATGACCGGATACCGCGATGTAAAGCTGCTGACCGTGTCGGAAAGCATGGGCTTTTCCGCGCCGGTGCAGGAACGCGCGCTGATGGTGCAGGCATCGGCCCCCGCGGCAAAGACGCCGACGCGGCCCGGTCAGGTATCGACGCAGGTCACGCTTTCGACAAGATTTGAACTCGTGAACTAATCGAATATGTTGCGTTCCGGTAACGGGGGCCGCTTTCAAATGCCGGAACGCAACATTCACGCCTTGTTCAATGGTCGGGGCTTAGGCAGTCTCTTGTCATGAGGCTGCTGTCCCCCCTTCGTCCCTTGTCCGGCATTGCGCTGTTCCGCCATGGTCTGGCGGCGCTGGCGCTGTGCGGCATGGTCGCCCCCGTGGCGGCGGTGCCCGCCATGGCGCAGGCCAAGGACGGGCAGAGCGAGGCGCGGCGCGAATTGCGGGCGGGCAATGTGCTGTCCCTGCGCCAGATCGAACGCAGCGTGGTGCCCCGCATGGGCGGCGCGCGCTATCTGGGGCCGGAATTCGACAGTGCGGCGATGATCTATCGGCTGAAATTCATGGAAGACGGCGGGCGCGTGGTGTTCGTCGACGTCGATGCCCGCACCGGCCGCGTGGTCGGGCGCAGCCGGTAATACAGCGGTCCATTCGCGAAACCGCCCGCATCTTGACCGATTCCCGCGCGGCCCCCATCTTTTCAGCTGAAAACCGGGCGCCGGATACGGGGCCCTATATAATCACGGCATAAGATAACCGGAGACTGCATGCGGATCCTGATCGTCGAGGACGAACCCACGCTGGGCAGCCAGCTTAAAAACACGCTGGAAGCCAATGGCTATGCCGTGGACCTGTCCACCGATGGCGAGGACGGGCATTTCCTCGGCTCGACCGAGGATTACGACGCGGTCGTGCTCGATCTGGGGCTGCCGGAAATCGACGGGCTGACCGTGCTGGGCATGTGGCGCAAGGAGGGGCGCAATTTCCCCGTTCTGGTGCTGACCGCGCGCGACAGCTGGTCCGACAAGGTGGCGGGTCTGGACGCGGGCGCCGACGATTACCTTGCCAAGCCCTTCCAGACCGAGGAGCTGATCGCCCGCCTGCGCGCGCTGATCCGCCGTTCGACCGGCAATGCCAGCAGCGAGCTGACGGCGGGCCCCGTGCGGCTGGACACGCGTTCGGGCCGCGTTACCCTTGCGGGGGAACCGGTGAAGCTGACCGCGCAGGAATACAAGCTGCTGTCCTATCTGATGCACCACAAGGGCAAGGTGGTCAGCCGGACCGAGCTGATCGAACATATCTACGATCAGGATTTCGACCGCGATTCCAACACGATCGAAGTGTTCGTCACGCGCATCCGCAAAAAGCTGGGCGCCGATGTCATCACCACCATCCGCGGCCTTGGCTATAGCCTCGACGATCCCGCCGAAGCGCCCCGCAGCTGACGCAGGCGGTGGCGGAGCTTTTCGAAGCCGCACCCCGCACCGGCCCTGACGAGGACAAGGCCGGCAGCACCGCTGCGCCCGCCAAGGGAGATGCGATCGCTGGCGGACATGACAGCAAATCGCTGCGTCCGCCCGCCCTGGCGCGGCTGAAGCTGAAAGGCGTGAAGCTGGGCGCGGGCCATACCGGCTCGCTCTCGCGCCGCATGATGCTGATCGCCTTTGCGTGGACGGCCTTCCTGCTGCTGGCGGGCGGCATCGCGCTGGATCGCGCGCTGACCGGCCTGATCACCCGCAATTTCGACGAACAGCTCGACTACATGCTGACCGCCATGGTCGCCTCTGCCGAAATCGGCCCGGACGGAGAGGTGTTCTTCTCGCGCCCGCTGGGCGACCAGCGCTTCCTTGAACCCAATAGCGGACTGTACTGGCAGATCACGGGCGAGGGGCACGAGGATTTTCCCTCGCGCAGCCTGTGGGACCGCACGCTGACGGTGCAGGAAGCCCGCCATGTCGAACCGCTGGTCTATGACAGCGCCCAGTTCGCGGGAGAGCCGCTGCGCATGATGCAGCGCCCGATCTTCCTGCCGGGCAGCGAGACGCAGTGGTGGTTCGTCGTCGCCGCCAGCCGCGAAGAGCTGGATGTGCAGATCGGGCGCATCCGGCACATCCTCGTCTATTCCTTTGCCGCATTGGCGGTGGGGCTGATTGCCATGGCGGCGCTGCAGATATGGCTGGGCCTGTCGCCTTTGCGCGGCGTTCGGCTGGCGATCCAGCATATCCGCATGACCGGCGCGTCGCGCGTGACCCAGCCGTTGCCGCTGGAAGTGCAGCCGATGGTGGAGGAGCTGAACGCGCTGCTCGCCCATTCGGAAAAGCAGGCAGAAGAAGCGCGCGCGCATGCCGGCAATCTGGCCCATGCGCTGAAAACCCCGCTGACCGTGCTGAACAATGCCGCCGCCGCCCATGCCGAGAACCTGCCCGAACTGGTCGAACGCGAGGTGGCGGCAATGCGGCGGCAGGTCGATCACCATCTGGCGCGCGCCCGCGCATTGGGCCGCCGCGCGGTCGGCCTGTCGCGCGCCGATGTCCACGCCTCGGCCGAGGCGGTGGAGCGGGCGGTGTCGCGCCTGTATCCGCATGTCCGCTTCGATCTCGACGGGCCGAAACCGGGCGCGCCGCAGCCGATGGTCGCGATCGAGCGGCAGGATCTTGACGAGATACTGGGCAATCTGATCGAGAATGCCGCGAAATATGGCGGGGGCAGCGTGTTCGTCACGCTGGATGCCGTGCCCGATGCGCCTTTATGCGAAATCTGGATCGAGGATGACGGCGCGGGCATCGATGCCGCCGACCGCGACAAGCTGTTCGCCCGCGGCGCGCGGCTGGACACCAACAAGCCCGGCACCGGCCTTGGCCTTGCCATCGTGCGCGACGTGGTCGAAATCTATGGCGGATCGGTCGCGCTGGACGAAAGCGAGGATCTGGGCGGATTGCTGGTGAAACTCAGCCTCCCCCGCGCAGCCGCGCCGCAATAACCGCTCGGGCTGCGCCGCAGCCATAGTCGCCGCGGGCAAAGTCGCCGCGTCCACTCAGTCGTATGCCACGCCCGCCAGACCCTGACCGCCATCGGCGATGAACGCGTCAATCCGCGCTTCCAGCACGGGCAGCGGCACCGAACCCAGCGACAGCACCACATCGTGAAACTTGCGAATATCGAAACGCGGGCCCAGCGCGTCCTCTGCCCGGGCCCGCACGCGGCGCAGGGTCAGCTCGCCCAGCTTGTAGGACAGCGCCTGCGCGGGCCAGCTGATATAGCGGTCGACTTCGGTCCCCACCTCGTGCCGTGACAGCGCAGTGCGCGCGGCAAGGTAGTCGATCGCCTTTTCGCGGTCCCAGCCATAGGCATGGATGCCCGTATCGATCACCAGCCGCGCAGCCCGCCACATCTCGTAACTCAGCCGCCCGAACCGCTCGTATGGCGTGCGATAGATGCCCATCTCCTCGCCCAGATATTCGGTATAAAGACCCCAGCCTTCACCGAACCCGCTGAAATACACATCGCGGCGGAACGCGGGCAGGGCGGGCTGTTCCAGCGCCACGCCTGCCTGAAAACTGTGGCCGGGACTGCATTCGTGCAGCGTGAGCGCGGGAATATTATACAGCGGGCGCGATGGCAGGTCATGCGTGTTCATCTGGCACGCATCCAGCCCGCCGCGCCCCGCGGTATAGAACGGCGCGATGGCAGGGGCGACCGGCCGGATCGCGAAGCGGTGGCGCGGTAGGAAGCCGAAATAATCGCCGATCCGCCCGTCCACCCGCTTTGCCACATAGGCAGACACGCCCATCAGCTCGTCGCCCGTGCGCGCGATAAATCGCGGATCGCTGCGCAGCGCTTCGTTGAATTCGGCGATGCTGCCCGAAAAGCCGACTTCCGCCATGATCGCGCGCATCTCGCCCTCGATCCGCGCCACTTCTGACAGGCCGGTCCGGTGGATCTGCTCCGCCGTCAGGTCAAGCGTGGTATAGGCCCTGATCTGCTGCGCATAGTATGCCTTGCCGTCAGGCAGGTCATAGGCGGCAAGGCCGGTGCGCGTATGCGGCAGGTAATCGTCGCGCAGGAACGCGAGCAGGCCGGTATAGGCAGGGACGATGCTGTCCGCGACGGCGGCCTCGGCCTCTGTCCGCAGCCTTGCCTGCTCGGCAGCGGGGATGCTGGCGGGCATCGTGTCGAACGCGGTCAGGAACGGATTGCCGCGAAGCTGCGTGTAAGGTTCGATTGAAACGTCGCGCCCTTCCAGCGACACGCGCGGCACGCTGAACCCGCGCGCAAGGCCGCGGCGCGCATTGGCGATATGTTCGGCAAAATAACGCGGCACATCGCGCATGCGGGCGATGTAATCCTCATATTCCCCGGCGCTGGCAAAGGGCGCGCCGGCGTTCAGATAGCTCCAGAAATTGCTGTCCGAATTGAACGGCATCTCATGGCTGCGGAATTTTGCATCGCCGATCCGCTCGTCAAGCAGGGCGCGGAACACGGCGGCATTGATCGTCCCGGCGGGCGACAGGCGCTGTGCATCGATGGCGTCCAGCGCCGCCAGCATCGCCCGCGCATGTTCCGCGCGCCGCGCCTCTGCCTCCGGCGTTACCGAGCGCAGCGCAGGCCCTGCCTCGCTGCGCCCGTCGGGCCGTGCAATCCGCCGGTCATCCTCCAGCCGCCATGCGTAATCGCCCTCGTACAGCGCGCGCAATTGCGCATCGGCACTGGCCTGTGCGGCAGGGGTCTGGCCCATGGCGGCGGCAGGGAGGGCTGTCGTGGCAACGGCGGCAGGGGCAGCGGCGCAAAGCGCTGCGGCGATAAGTCGGAAGGCGGGATTCATCTGTCGGCGTTAGCGCATCACCGGCACGCGGGGAAAGCCGCGATGCGCCATGCCGGACGGATCAGAACGAGAGCGGCCAGCGCAGCGACAGCCGCCCGTCCTGCTTGTCGGTCAGAAAGCGCGTGATCCGGATCAGCGCGGGACCGGCCAGCACGATATCGGGATTGATCCGCTCGCCATCGCCTTCGACCTGCAAATAGCCCGCCTGCCGCAATTCCTCGAGCGGGATGCCCAGTTCAAAGGCTTCGCAATCCAGCGCGGATGCAAGGTCGCGAACCGTGACCGCCGCCTCGCTCAGCCGTGCGAGATAGAGCATCAGCAGGATGCGAAGCGGCATATCGGCCACAAAGCGCTTGCCAAGGCAGCGGTCCCGCCAGGTGCACACGTCCAGCATAAAGCCCGCGCGGGCGGTCAGGTCGGACTTGCCGACGGTCCACGATTTTCGCGCATCGTCCAGCCCGATATGCTGGCCGGTCTCCTCGTCCGCCGTCTCTCCGGCTTCCAGCCTGTCGGCCCTTGCCAACATCTCGCCCGCCATCCGGCGAAGCTGGCTGGCGCGCAATGCCGGCGGAACATCGTCCTTGATACTGCCCAGATGTTGCAGATCGCTGTGTTCGAACACGCGTGCCTGCAGCGAATCGGGCTTCGGGGGCTTTCCACCAATCATAGGGCGACCTTCTTGCGAATTTACGGGGGAATGGTTGGTAAATACCGGGTTACGGGCCCGGCATTGCCAATACCTATAAAAAATCTCGATAAATTAAGGGGATAGATAGGTCAAATGGCGTCGTCCGCTTTATCGCCCTGCGATCATGATTAACTGTCCTACACAGGATCGATCGTGCAAGGGGAAGGTGTACGCCACGCGTCGGGCCGCTCTTTCAACCTGTGAATCTTCCGCGCACCGCCAAATGTCGTCCGGACGGCGAAAAGCGGTGAAAACCCGCGCAATCTTGCGGCTTTGCGCAGGGTGACAGTGTTTGTACCAGGTGTCACCTTTGTCACTCTGAACAGCCGCGAGCGCGACCCGTTTCGGGGCAGCGGGGCGCCAGGGTAAGGGTCAGCCTTCCGCCGCGATCCTTGCGGCGGTTTCGCGGATCAGCGCGATCATGTTCGGCACGCCTTGCGTCCGGTTCGAAGACAGCTGGTTTTTCAGGTCAAAGGGGGCCAGCACGGCGGCGATATCGGTATCGGCCACTTCGGCGGCGGGCCGGTCCTGCACCGCCGCGATCACCAGCGCGACAATGCCCTTGGTGATGGCGGCATTGCTGTCGGCCAGAAAATGCAGCCTGTCACCGTCCCTTGTGGGATAGACCCAGACAGCGGCGGAGCATCCCTTTACCTGCGTCGCTTCGGTCTTCAGCGCGGCGGGCATCGGTTCCAGCTCTCGCCCCAGCTCGATCAGCAGGCGGTAACGCTCGTCGCCTTCGAGGAATTCATATTCTTCGGCAATATCGTCGATGGATCGCATATGCGGCGGGCTAGCCTTGACCGGCCGCCGCCGCAAGGGGGGCTACAGGTCAACCCCGTTGGCAATCGCCTCCAGCCTGCGGACGCGCTCGCGCAAATCGGCCAGTTCGATCCGCGCGGCGGCAGGCGCATCGCCCTCGTCCGCGACGCGCAGGGCGGCAAAACCGCCCTGCGCCGCGTCCAGCTGGCGCATTTTCAGCGTCAGCCAGCCCTGCCAGCCATAAAGCAGCGCCGCCGTCACGATGGACAGGCCGATCAGCGCGAACAATGTGGTCGATGTGATCTCGATGCTCATGGGTCAGCTTCCTCTCAGCGGTCGCGCAGCAGTTCGATCTCTTCGGCAAGACCCAGCTTCTGGCGTTCGTCGGTGGCGATGCGTTCCAGCACCTTTACCCGCTCTTTCAGCTCGGCGATCTCGGCGCGCAGGCGGGCTTCCTCGGCCTCGTCACGCTGGCGCGCGACCGGATTGCCATCCTCGTCGGTGCCGAACCCGGCCTGCGCATTGTGCCGCGACCGGATCACCTGCGTGATCGAAACGATCAGCACGATCAGAACGATGGCGGTCACCCAGCTCATTGATATTGCCCTTCCTTCTCGCCCGTTTTCATATCGGCGGAGCGCAGTGCCTCGATCTCGTGCGTCAGATGGTAACCGCTGTCGGTCACGATGCGCTCTACATTGGCAAGGCGGTCCTTCACCGACCCCAGCTCGGCGCGAAGCTGCGCGTTTTCCTGTGAAGCCAGCTTCAGCCGCTCGATCGTTTCGTTATCCTTGCTCGGATAGACCGATTTGCCCCAGCTGTTTTCCAGCGGATAGCCGCCGCGAACGCGGATCGCGGTGTTGATCACCCATGCAATGCCGAACGTGACGATGCCGACGCACATGACGGCAGGGTTAAGCAGATCTTCCATGAATTAAACCTCGTGACGCGGTTTGACGGGTGCGCTCAGACGCTGGTCGCTTTCTTCCTCGCGCAGCGCCTCGATCTGGCGGGCAAGGTCGGTGCCCTTGTCGGTGACGATGCGTTCCAGCACGCGGACCCGCTCTTCCAGCTGCGCGGTGTGCTGCGCATATTGGGCGGCCTTTTCGGCGGTGGCCTTCACTTGCATCTCGGCCATCTTGGTCTGGTGCTTGGTCCACATCCACAGCCCGCCCAGAAGGAACGGGGCCAGAGGGATCAGCAGGGCAAGTTCTTTTTCCATTGTTCAAAGTCCCCTGTTTGTCGCGTCTCAGCGCAGCTTCTCGATCTCGTTCGAAAGCTGGCGATTGCCGCTGACGTAATACTCCTCGACATGCGCAAGGCGGCGGTCGATATCGCGGAACTTGGCCTTTACCTCGCGGGCGGTGCGGGCGGGCGACTGGCGGACACCCTGCCAGAACTGCTGCTCCTGCCGGTCGGTATAAAGATGGGACGGCTTCTTTGGCGCCATGATGCCCAGCGCGATATAGATGAAGAACGGCCAGCCCATGGTGATGGTGGCGATCAGAAAGCCGAGGCGGATCCAGATCGCGTCGATGCCGGTGTAATCGGCAAGGCCCGCAGACACGCCCAGGAACTTGCCGTTCACCTTGTCACGGTAAAAACGGGTGCGTTCGGTGCTGCTCATTGTGCGTTCCTTTCCTTCATCATGCGTTCCAGCTCGGCCAGCTTTACATTGTCGGATTCCTGGTCCGCGATCAGCCGGGGCTTGGCAAATTCGTCATTGTCTGCGGCGACCAGCCGCTCGACCGTGTCCATCCTCTCGTCGAGGCGGCGGGCAAGACGATAGAGTTCGTCGAGCATCTCCTCGTCACCCTGGGTCAGGGTGGGGGCAGTCTTCCACTTGGTCACATAGTGAAAGATCATGCCCGGCAGGACGACGAAGATGCAGATAATTGCAAGAAAGCCTTCCACGGGATCAATCCTCCTTCTTCGCGGTCGGGTTGCCCATGGCGCGCTTCAGCGCTTCCAGTTCCTCGTCGACCTTGTCGACGGCGGACAGCCCCTCGATCTGTTCGGCAAGCGTCGGCTCGCCCTTCATGGCAATTCCCAGCGCATCGGCCTGCCCCTCGGCATAATCGACGCGGCGCTCCAGCATTTCAAAGCGGGCCAGCGCCTCGTCCACGCGCTCGGTAGTCATCAGCTTGCGCAGGCGGACGCGGTTTTCCGCGCTTTCCAGGCGGGCCGCGATCATCGACTGGCGGCTGCGCGCCTCGCGCAGGCGCTGCTGCAGCTTGGCGATGTCTTCCTCGTTGGCGCGCAGGCTCTGTTCCAGCACGTCCATTTCGTCGGCCAGCTGCTTGGCCAGATCGGTCGCCTTGCGCTTTTCCAGCAGAGCGGCGCGGGCCAGATCCTCGCGGTCCTTGGACAAGGCCAGCTGCGCCTTGTCGGCCCAGTCGGCCTGCAACCGCTCCAGCTTCACCGCGTGACGCTGCATTTCCTTCTGGTCGGCGATGGTGCGGGCGGCGCCTGCACGAACCTCGACCAGCGTTTCCTCCATCTCGACGATGATCATGCGGATCATCTTTTCGGGATCGTCGGCCTTCTCGATCATGTCCGAGAAGTTGGCGGCAATGATGTCACGGGTGCGTGAAAATATTCCCATCAATTGGGCTCCGTTCTGCCTCAGGCTGTTGCCGCCGCGAAAGCGGATCGGCTCTTCATCGTCATAGTCGCGCTGGCGGCGCGGTTCACCCCGGTCGCGATCCGATTTCAGGCGGGCGACCTCGCGCTCGAAGCGCGACGCGGCCTTCCGGTCGATCGATGACCGGTCTCCGGTTTCCCCGTCGTCGGTCCACGGCGTATCGGCCAGCTTGCGGGCATCGTCATCGGCCTGCATCTTGCCCGTTTCGGGTGAAAGCTTGTTCTTGTCGTCCATAGCGTCCTCTTCAGGGATATCTGCTTCAGGCCAGCACGTAACCGAAGGCCGCAGGGGCCTTGGCCGGCGTTACCAGCTTGATGTCGCAGACCGGCGGAAGCGAGCAGGTCATGTCACGCACCGCATAGGCGCTGAGCGAAAGCATCGCGATCGCAGCGAGAATGCTGGTGGCAAGTGGACCGATCGGGCCGGATTGGCGAAAACTAAACATGATGTCCCCACATCTTCGAACTATGCCAGATACTATGCAGGGAGCGTGCCAACTCGATAAAATTAAGACATTGCAATCACTTATAAGATTGCTGTGGCGACAGCTGTCGAAAATATTGCCAAGAGTTGGGAAAATGCGCTAACTTCTGGTCAATGGATCGGGGAAAGCAGTTTGTCGGCCAGTCACAGGCCATTCTCGACGCGGTCGAACGGGCCAGTCGCGCAGCCGCTTTGTCGCGCCCCGTCCTTGTAATCGGTGAACGCGGCACCGGCAAAGAGCTGATCGCCGAACGACTTCACCATCTGTCCGACCGCTGGGGCGAACCGCTGGTCGTCATGAACTGCGCCGCATTGCCCGAGACGTTGATCGAGGCTGAATTGTTCGGGCACGAGGCGGGGGCCTTTACCGGCGCGTCCAAGGCGCGGGCAGGGCGGTTCGAGGAAGCCGATGGCGGCACATTGTTTCTGGACGAGCTGGGGACGTTATCGATGGCGGCGCAGGAACGCCTGTTGCGCGCGGTCGAATATGGAGAGGTTACGCGCATCGGCGCATCGCGCCCCACGACGGTCGATGTGCGCATCGTGGCCGCCACGAACGAGGATCTGCCGACATTGGCCGAGCGCGGCGAATTCCGCGCCGACTTGCTCGACCGGCTGAGTTTCGAGGTGATCACCCTGCCGCCCCTGCGTGCGCGAGAAGGCGATGTCGTGGTGATCGCCGATTTCTTCGGGCGGCGCATGGCGGCCGAATTGCTGTGGGACGACTGGCCGGGCTTTTCCGACAGCGTGGTGGAGCAGCTGGAAGCCTATCCATGGCCCGGCAATGTGCGCGAATTGCGCAATGTGATCGAACGTGCGGTCTATCGCTGGGACGACTGGAATACGCCCGTCGGATCGGTGGTGTTCGATCCCTTCGCCTCGCCATGGGCGCCAAGGGCGTCGCAGCGCGCAGCGACCGGCAGAAGCGATCCTTTGCCGCCGGTCGAATTGAAACCGGCGTTCGACTTTGCCGCCGTGACCGATTTGCGCGCGGCGGTCGACGGGCACGAGCGGGCCATCGTCGAATCCGCGCTCGACCGGCATCGCTGGAACCAGCGCCGCGCGGCCGAAGCCCTGGGGCTCAGCTATGACCAGTTGCGTCACTGCATCCGCAAGCACGGGCTGAACGAGGCGGATGCCGACGGCGGGAAGGCGGCCTGAACGCACAATCTGCCGGTCGATCCGGCTTGCTTTTTGCGCATCGCGCGCCTATCTGACGACTCATCCCGACATTGTCGCGCGCAAAGCCGGGCCGGCACCGCAAGGTTCCGGCGCGCTTTTCCGTATTCGCGGCATAGAGGTTCAACAAGGAATGGCATGACCGATATCGCGCGTCTCACCGATCTGATCGAACAGGAAGTCAGTGCTTCCGGCTTCGAACTCGTGCGCGTGAAACTGTTCGGTTCGGATGACGAGCGGACCTTGCAGATCATGGCCGAGAACCCCGAAACGGGTCAGCTGGTCATCGACCAGTGCATGGCGATCTCGCGCAGGGTGTCCGATGCCATCGACGCGCGCGAGGAAGCGGGCGACGAGCTGATCGAGGGCGCATACCGGCTGGAGGTTTCCTCTCCCGGTATCGACCGCCCGCTGACCCGCGCAAAGGATTTCGCGAACTGGATCGGGCACGAGGCGCGGATTACCCTGTCCAAGGATGCCGAGGCTCCGGCAGGGAACAAGCGCACTTTTCAGGGCGATCTGGCCGCGTTCGACGACGGGATGGTCACGGTCGAGGATAAGAAGCTGGGCACGGTGACGATGCCGCTGGCCGATATTCATTCGGCCAAGCTGATGCTGACCGACCGGCTGATCAAGTCGACCGTCCCGCTGGACACCACCGGCGCGGACGAGGTGGAAGAAGTCGAGGATATGTCGGAAGAGGACGCGGACTAGTTCTGGCGCTTTCGACGGCAAACCATTATGCGGCGGGCCACCAATGGGGCCTTTGCCGGAATTGAGCAGGGAAGACGATTAAAATGGCGAATGCGATTTCGGCGAACCGCGCAGAGCTTCTGGCGATTGCCAATGCGGTGGCCAGTGAAAAGATGATCGACAAATCCATCGTGATCGAAGCGATGGAAGAAGCGATCCAGAAGAGCGCGCGCAACCGTTACGGCGCCGAGAATGACATTCGCGCCAAGCTGGACCCGCAGACCGGCGATCTTCGCCTGTGGCGCGTCGTGGAAGTCGTCGAAGAGGTCGAGGACTATTTCAAGCAGGTCAGCGTCGAGCAGGCGCAGAAGCTGCAGGATGGCGCGCAGGTCGGTGACTTCATCGTCGACCCGCTGCCCCCGGTAGACCTGGGCCGCATCGACGCGCAGTCGGCAAAGCAGGTGATCTTCCAGAAGGTCCGCGATGCCGAGCGCGAGCGCCAGTACGAGGAATTCAAGGACCGCGCGGGCGAAGTCATCACCGGCGTGATCAAGTCGGTCGAATTCGGCCATGTGATCGTTAACCTCGGCCGCGCCGAAGGCATCATCCGCCGCGACCAGCAAATCCCCCGCGAAGTCGCCCGCGTGGGCGAACGCATCCGTGCGCTGATCATGAAGGTCGAGCGGTCGAACCGTGGCCCGCAGATTTTCCTGAGCCGCGCGCACCCCGAATTCATGAAGAAGCTTTTCGCGCAGGAAGTGCCCGAAATTTACGACGGCATCATCCAGATCAAGGCCGCCGCCCGTGATCCTGGTTCGCGCGCGAAGATCGGCGTGATCAGCCATGACAGCAGCATCGACCCCGTCGGCGCCTGCGTCGGCATGAAGGGCAGCCGCGTTCAGGCCGTCGTGCAGGAACTGCAGGGCGAGAAGATCGACATCATCCCGTGGAGCGAGGACACCGCGACTTTCGTCGTCAACGCGCTTCAGCCCGCGACCGTCAGCCGCGTCGTCATCGACGAGGAAGAGGGCCGTATCGAAGTCGTCGTTCCCGATGATCAGCTGTCGCTGGCCATCGGTCGCCGCGGCCAGAACGTGCGTCTGGCCAGCCAGCTGACCGAAAGCCAGATCGACATCATGACCGAGGCGGAATCGAGCGAGAAGCGTTCGAAGGAATTCGCCGAGCGTTCCAAGATGTTCGAGGAAGAGCTGGACGTCGACGAGACGCTTTCGCAGCTGCTGGTGGCCGAAGGCTTCACCGAGCTGGAAGAAGTCGCCTATGTCGAGCGTGACGAGCTGGCCGCCATCGAAGGTTTCGACGAAGACCTTGCCGAAGAGCTGCAGTCGCGCGCTGTCGAGGCGCTGGAGCGCCGCGAGGAAACCTTCCGCACCGCCCGCCGCGAGATGGGCGTAGAGGACGCGCTGGCCGAAATCCCGCATCTGAGCGAGGAAATGCTGGTCGTGCTGGGCAATGCCGGTATCCTGACGCTGGATGATCTGGCCGACCTTGCCACCGACGAGCTGATCGCCAAGCGCCGCGAAGGTCCGCGTCGTCGTGGTGGTCCCGATAAGGGCCCGCCGATGAAGCGCGACCGTCGCCCCGAAGACAAGGGCGGCGTGCTGGGCGCGTATGGTTTGACCGAAGAGCAGGGTAACGAGATCATCATGGCGGCCCGCGCGCACTGGTTTGAAGATGAAGTCGAAACGGTAAGCGCGCCTGCCACCGACGAGAACACGCAGGAGGCCGCCGATGCGGACTCCGAACAATGAGACCCTAGCGTCCGACATCGACGGTAAGGCGGCCGAATTCGACGAGGTCGCCGTCACCCGCCGCAGCAGCGCGCGGGGCGATGGACCTATGCGCAAATGCGTTATCACGGGCCGCATTGCTCCGCGTGAGGAATTACTGCGGCTGGCAATGGGGCCCGATGCCAATGACAGGGCCAGCGTGCTGCCCGACGCCCATGCCAAGGCGCCGGGGCGCGGCGCATGGATTGGCGTGACACGCGCCGAACTTGAAGAAGCGATTGCCAGGGGCCATCTGAAGGGTGCGCTGGCGCGCGGCTTCAAGGGCGCGCCGCCGGCCATTCCGGACGATCTGCCCGATCTGGCGCAGCAGGCGCTCACCCGTTCGCTGACCGACCGGCTGGGTATAGAATACCGCGCCGGCAACGTGCTGGCAGGGTCCGACCGCATTGCCGAAGCGGCGCGCATGGGCAAGGTCTGGTGGCTGGCCCATGCCAGCGATGCAGGCGGCGACGGATCGCGCCGTCTGGACCAGGCATGGCGCGTGGGAGAGGAAAAAGAGGGCTCAGGCCTTGCAGGCATACGCTTGCCTCTGGACCGGATGGCGCTGTCTGTGGCATTGGGCCGCGACAATACCGTCCATCTGGCGTTGACCGATCGTGCCGCCGCCGGACGTGTTTCGACCTTGCTTGCAAGGCTCAACCGATACCTTGGGCATGATGGTGCACCGCCGTCTGCCGCCGGAAATGCCGGGTCGGACCACCGGGGGCCTGCCGCGCCGCAGGCCAGCGAACCGTAAAGGCGGGCGCGTTCGGCGCACCTGCACAGGCGGGCCGCAGCAGATGACGACGCCGGATGCGGCGTGACGACGAAGACGATTTTGATAGGGCTTTTTGACCAGTATGAGCGATAACGACAACAACACCCGGACCCGCAAGCCGCTTGGATTGAAGCGTGCGGTGGACGCGGGCGAGGTCAAGCAGACCTTTAGCCATGGCCGTACCAACAAGGTCGCGGTCGAGGTGAAGCGCAAGCGCAAGATCCTGAAGCCGGGCGAGGCCGCGCCGGCTCCCGCGCCTGCGCCCGAACCGGCAGCCAAGGCTCCTGCGCCCGCCGCAGCCCCTCAACCCGCGCCCGCTCCGGTCGCTAAAAAGCCCGCGCCCAAGCGCCCCGCGCCCAGCGACGAGACGCCGCAGGAGCGCGTCGCCCGCCTGCAGCGCGAGGCCGAGGAAGAGCGCCTGAAGCTGGCCGAGGAAGCCCGCCGCCGCGAGGAAGAGGCCAAGGCGAAGGCTATCGAGGAAGAGAAGCAGCGCGCCGAAGCCAATCGCGAGGCGGAGGCCGAAGCGGAAGCGAAGAAGGCCGCCGAGGCAGAGGCCGCCAAGGCAGCCGAACAGGAAGCCCCTGCGGCAGACGAAACCGGCAAGGCCGCCGTTGAGGCCGAAGCCGAAACCGCGCCCGGCGACGATGGCGATGGCGAAGCCGTGCCCGCGCCGCGCAAGTTCACGCCGGTCAAGCGTCCCGAGCCCAAGAAGCCCGAGAAAAAGCCTGCCGCCGACAAGAAGGGCGGCGCCCGCGACGCACGCGGCGATACGCGCAATGCCGAAGCCAAGGGCGCGGACCGTCGCCGTGGCGGCAAGCTGACCGTGAACCGCGCGCTGAACGATGACGAGGGTGCGCGTGCGCGCAGCCTTGCCGCGCTGAAGCGTGCGCGGGAAAAGGAACGCCGTTCGCAATATCGCGGCCAGCAGCAGCAGCGTGAAAAGCAGGTGCGCGACGTGATCGTGCCCGAAGCCATCACGGTGCAGGAACTGGCCAACCGCATGGCCGAAAAGGGCGCGGATCTGGTGAAGGCCCTGTTCAACATGGGCATGATGGTCACCGTCAACCAGACGATCGATCAGGACACCGCCGAATTGCTGGTCGAGGAATTCGGCCACAATATCGAACGCGTTTCGGAAAGCGATGTCGATATCGACAATACCGTCGATGTCGATCCCGAAGAGACGCTGAAGCCGCGTCCTCCGGTCGTGACCATCATGGGCCATGTCGACCACGGCAAGACCAGCCTGCTCGACGCGCTGCGCGGTACCGATGTGACCGCGGGCGAAGCGGGCGGCATCACGCAGCATATCGGCGCCTATCAGATCAAGACCAAGGGCGGTGACCTGATCACCTTCCTCGATACGCCGGGCCACGAAGCCTTTACCGAAATGCGCGCGCGTGGTGCCAATGTGACGGATATCGTCATTCTGGTGGTCGCTGCCGACGACGGGCTGATGCCGCAGACGATCGAGGCGATCAATCACACCAAGGCGGCGGGCGTGCCGATGATCGTGGCGATCAACAAGATCGACAAGGACGAGGCGAACCCGCAAAAGATCCGCGAACGTCTGCTGGAGCACGAAATCATCGTCGAAGCCATGAGCGGCGACGTGATGGATGTAGAGGTGTCGGCCAAGAAGAAGATCGGCCTCGACAAGCTGCTCGACGCGATTGCGCTGCAGGCCGAACTGCTGGAGCTGAAAGCCAATCCCGACCGCGACGCCGAGGCGACCGTGATCGAGGCGCAGCTCGACAAGGGCAAGGGCCCGCTGGCGACCGTTCTGGTCACGCGCGGCACGCTGAAGCGCGGCGATGTGTTCGTTGTCGGCACCGAAAGCGGCCGCGTCCGCGCGCTGCATGACGACAAGGGTCGTCAGGTGAAGGAAGCCGGTCCCTCGACCCCGGTCGAAGTGCTGGGCCTGGGCGGTGTGCCGCGTGCCGGCGACACATTGTCGGTGGTCGAAAACGAGCAGCGCGCCCGCGAGGTTGCCGCCTATCGTACCGAAAAGGCGAACGAGAAGCGCACCGCCATGCCGGTCAGCAATTTCGAGAACATGTTCTCGGCGTTGAAGAGCGAGATGGTCGAGTTCCCCGTTGTCATCAAGGCGGACGTGCAGGGCTCGGTCGAGGCGATCTCGACCGCACTTGCCAAGATCTCGAACGATCTCATCAAGGTCCGCGTCCTGCATTCGGGCGTGGGTGCCATTACCGAAAGCGACGTGACGCTGGCGGCGGCATCGGGTGCTCCGATCATCGGCTTTAACGTGCGTCCCAATGCCAAGGCGCGCCAGCAGATGGAAAAGGACAAGGTGGAGATGATGTACTACGACGTCATCTATCACCTGACCGAGGAAATCGCGAAGCGCATGGCTGGCGAGCTTGGTCCCGAGCGGATCGAGAACGTGGTCGGCCGCGCCAGCATCAAGCAGGTGTTCCCTGCGGGCAAGAAGGACAAGGCGGCCGGTCTGCTGGTCGAGGAAGGCGTCATCCGCAAGGGTCTGTTCGCCCGTCTCACCCGCAACGATGTCATCGTTTCGGCGACCTCCATCGCCTCGCTGCGGCGTTTCAAGGACGATGTGGACGAAGTCCGCGCGGGTCTGGAATGCGGCGTGGTGCTGGAAGACACGAACGACATCAAGCCGGGCGACCAGCTGGAAGTCTTCGAGGTCGAGGAGCGCGAGCGCGTTCTGTAACCCCAAGTGTAACAGCGTGGCGGCAGGTCGGTGCTGATCCTGCCTGCCGCCACGCAGCACACGTCCGGCGAAGGAGCCGACCATGCCCCGCTATGCCGCCTTCTTCGCCAGCATGAATGTCGGCGGCAACCGGCTCAAAATGACCGACCTGCGCGATGCGCTGGAGCGGGAGGATCTGGAGGACGTCGAGACCGTCGTTGCCAGCGGAAACGTGCTGTTCTCGTTCGACGAGCGGCCCAGCGAGGGGCTGTCCGAAATGTTGGCCTTTATCGTGAAGGACCGCTTCGGTTTCGACACATTCGCCGCCGTGCGTAGCAAGGAAGAGGTGCGCGCCGCGATCGAGCGCAACCCTTTCCACCGAGAGGGGCAGGACAAGCTTGTCCATACGCTTTTCCTCGACGGAGAGGTCGATCCGGATCAGTTCAACGTGCTGACCGCCGCCTATGAAGGGCGCGGGCCGGAACGGATCGCCATGGGCGAGCGCTGCATCTATGTCGATTATGTCGATGGCGCGGGAAACAGCCGGCTGACCGGCCCCTTTATCCAGCGCAAGCTGGACCGGCGTTTTACCGCGCGGAACATGGCCTCGCTCAAGCGTATATTGGACAAGATGGAAGCATAGGGCAGAGTGCCCGCCACGCATTGGCGGCGGGCACAGCGCGCTATCGGCAATCAGCGCAGGAAATTGCTAACCACGGCCGAAACGATGCCGCTTGTCGCGCCGATCAGCAGCGCATCGTCGCCCGACTGCACCCATTTGTACCCCTTGGGCGGCACCGAAAGGCGCTTGTGGTCGTGATAGTCGAGCTGGCGGTAATTGGGCGCCTTCGACCGGTCGAATTTTTCGCCCTTGGTGAACTTGTGGTGCGCGGCCTGGCTGACCTGCTGGCCATGATTGTCGCGGCCGTTATCACGGTTGCTTTGCGGCGCGGCCATGGCGGCACCTGATGAAAGCAGGGCGGTGGCCATGATGGCGGACATGATCTTTTTCATCGGTTCGTCTCCAGTTCGAAAGTGTCTTACGGATCGCTATGTCCGTTGGGGATTTGTCAGGAAAACGCGGCGGCCATGCGATTGGCTCCGTCGCAAAATGTTGCAAATTGTCGCAAGATCGGCAGGGAAGAATCATGGCTCGTAATTCCACCCCCGAACAGCAATCCGTCCGCGTCCTGAAAGTGGGCGAGCGGGTGCGCCACATCCTGTCCGAGCTGCTGTCGCGCGGCGAGGTGCATGACGATACGATATCGTCCCATGCGGTCAGCGTGACCGAAGTGCGCATGTCGCCCGATCTGCGACAGGCGAAGGTCTATGTGAAACCGCTGCTGGGCGCGGACGAGGCAAAGATCGTCAAGGCGCTGCAGGTCAATACCGCCTTTTTCCAGAAGGAGGTCGCCCAGCGTCTTGGCCTGAAATTCGCGCCCAGGCTGCAATTCCGCGCGGACGAAACCTTTGACGAGGCCAGCCGCATCGACCGCCTGCTCGACGATCCGCGCGTCAGGCGCGATCTGGGCGAAGACGAGTAGGGCCCTGCGCGCGCGATGGCGAAGCTCTACTTCTACTACGCCAGCATGAATGCGGGGAAATCGACCACGCTGCTGCAGGCCGATTTCAACTATCGCGAACGGGGCATGACGACCATGCTGTGGACGGCCGCGCTGGACGACCGCAGCGCGAAATCGGGCGGAGGCAAGCCGATCCATTCGCGCATCGGGTTGCAGGCCGACGCGCATCTCTATCGCCCCGAAACCGATTTGTGGGACGCAGTCGCGCCGCTGCATGCGGTGAACCCCATCGCCTGCGTGCTGATCGACGAAGCGCAGTTCCTATCCGAAGAGCAGGTCTGGCAATGTGCGCGGCTGGCGGACGAGGCGGGCATTCCGGTGCTTTGCTATGGCCTGCGTACCGATTTTCGCGGGCGGCTGTTCGAAGGGGCGGCGGCGCTGCTGGGCATTGCCGACGCTTTGGTCGAACTGAAGGCGGTGTGCCATTGCGGGCGCAAGGCGACGATGAACCTGCGCGTCGACGCACAGGGCAATGCCATAGTCGAAGGCGCGCAGACCGAGATTGGCGGGAACGACCGTTATGTGGCGCTGTGTCGGCGGCATTTTACCGAAGCGGGCCGCCATTCGGGGTAGAACGGGCACCAAACCGCACCGGCTGACACAATTTGGTGCACACCGACACTTGTAAAGAAGTCCCGTTCGGGCAAGCATGGGCCCGTTAAGAGTTGGGCAGTAAGAGAGAGGGCTGCGCAGAGGGCTTGGGACTTTGTGGAGTGCGCCTGTGTCGGGACATATCGTTCATATCGGTTATCACAAGACCGCCACGACCTGGTTTCAGAAGACTGTCTTTCCTGCCGCCAGCAGCCACGAGCTGATCGCACGCAAAGCCGTTCAATCCGCCATGCTGGCCCCGCCGGGCATGCATTTCTGCCCGAACAAGGCGCGCCAGATGCTCGGTCTGGAAGGGCGCAACCGCCCCGTCGTTCTGAGCGAGGAGAATCTGACCGGCTATCTCCACAACGGGGGATTGCACGGTCTGGTCGGTCCCGAAATGGCGCGGCGGATACATGCCACTCTGCCCGATGCGCGGATCGTGGTGTTCATCCGCAACCAGTTCGACATATTGCGCGCATCCTATACGCAATATGTCGCGGGCGGGGGCACGTTCTCGCAAAAGCGCTATTTCGGCGGCATGCGCCATTGTCACGGCGCGCTGACCCATCCGTGGAAGGCGCCTGCCTTCGAATATGAACATTTCGATTTCGACCGGCTGATCGCCTTTTACGAGGATCTGTTCGGGGCAGAGCGGGTGCATGTCTATCCCTATGAATGGCTGCGCGACGAAGGCGCCTTGCTGAAACGGATGGAATCGGAACTGGGGATCGAATTTTGCCACCGGCCGGGCAGGTCGAAGGGGCGCAATGCGGCGCTGGGGCGGTTGTCGATCCAGATTCTCCGTCGCGCCAACCTGTTCACGCGCCAGTCGGTAGTGAACAAGGATTGCTGGCTCGACCTGCCGGGTGGGCAGGCCTATCGCCATGCGGTCAAGCGCGGGCTGGCGGGTCTGCCGTGGCTGAACAATCGCAAGCCTGAATTGCGCAGCGATGTGCGCGGCAAGGCGCAGGACGCCTATGCCGAGGGGAACCGGCGCCTGATGGCGCGGCGCGATCTGCCGTTGGGGGAATTGGGTTATCCGGTCTGAAGGGCTGGCCGAATGGCGGGTAGCGCCCTATCTGCCGTGCCATGACCGACCAGATCATTCTTGCCGCGATCCTGATTCCCTGCCTGATCGTCGCCATCGTCTTTCACGAAGTGTCGCACGGCTGGTCCGCCCTGTTGCTGGGCGATCCCACCGCGCAAGAGGCGCGACGCCTGTCGCTTAATCCGCTGCGCCATGTCGATCCGGTGGGCACGGTGCTGCTGCCCGGTTCGATGGCGCTGATCGGCGGGCCGGTTTTCGGCTGGGCAAAGCCGGTGCCGGTGAACAAATGGCGGCTGAACAACCCGCGTTTCGGGATGATGGCTGTGGCGGCGGCGGGCCCGGCCAGCAATTTCGTGATGGCGGGCATCGCGGCAGTCGTGCTCGGCCTGCTGGCGCGCAATCTCGATCCGGCAAGCGTGTCCGTGCCGATGCAATGGACGGTGACGGGGATCGACTACTTCATCCTGATCAATATCTTCCTCGCTTTCTTCAACCTGCTGCCGATCCCGCCGTTCGACGGTTCGCATATCGTCGAAGGCCTGCTGCCGCCCAGCGCGGCGCGCGCCTATGCGAAACTGCGTCCCGCGGGCATGTTGCTGCTGGTCGGCGTAATCGCGGTCAGCTGGTTCTTCCCCGAACTGGGCGTGATCGAGAATGTCGTCTGGCCGCCGGTGGACTGGCTGCGCGGTATTTTTCTCAGCCTTGCGGAAATGATCGCCGGAGCATGAAGGCAGGTCCGTTTCGGACAAACGGGTTCTTTACCACCGGCTGCCTAGACGGGAGGGATAAGGCCATATCCGAAGGGATCGCATGGCTACGGACGAATATGGAGGTATTTGGGTGAGGCTTGGACTTCTTGCAATTTCGCTGACGTTTGCGGGTATGCAGCCGGCGGCCGCTCAAGATCAGAGCGTCGAGACGACAGAGATCGAGGGGCCGGCCCCCTATCGCGTGATCAAGGAAGATGCGCAGATCAGCTTTATGAGCGGAGGCACTTCGTCACGGGCCCGCAGTACCCGTGGTAACGATCCGGTCATTGCGGGTTGGGTGGGGCATGGCAACAGCACCCTGTTCCTGCGCGACCGGCGCGACCGATGGTATCGCGCGGAATTGATCGGCACTTGCTGCGAATTAAGCCTTGTACGTGATATCGGCTTTGAATCCGGCGGTATGAATGCTTTCAATCGTCGCTCTGTCATCGTCATTCGCGGTCACAGCTATGGATTGAAGTCGTTCGACCAGATCGAATGGATCGAGGATGAGAATGGAGGCGCCGTCTCCGGAACCGACGAGGGCTAAACGACCGGGACGCCTTCTGCCCATTGACAGGCGAAGCGTGTTCCGCCTTGGAAGCGGCATGATCTGCGTTCCCCTATCTTTCCGAGTTCCGACAAAGTGCAGCCCGTGATGCCCAGCGGCTGGATCATCCTCGACAAGCCGCTGGAGCTTGGGTCGACGCAGGCCGTGGCGGCGGTGAAGCGTAATTTTCGCCAGGCCGGTTATGGCAAGGTAAAGGTCGGGCATGGCGGCACGCTCGATCCGCTGGCGACGGGCGTGCTGCCCATCGCGATCGGCGAGGCGACGAAGCTGGCGGGTCGCATGCTGGATGCGACGAAGACCTATGAGTTCACGATCCGGTTCGGGTCCGAAACCGATACGCTGGATGCGGAAGGGGCGGTCGTGGAGACGAGCGACCGCCGCCCGCCGGCCGCTGCGCTGACGGCAATATGCGAGGCGTTTACCGGCGCAATCGACCAGGTGCCGCCAAAATATTCGGCGCTGAAGATCGATGGCGAGCGGGCCTATGACCTTGCCCGCGCAGGCGAGCAGGTGGAGATGAAATCGCGCCGTGTGACGATCCATGCGCTGGGGCCGGTGGGGCACCGCGGGCGAGGGGCGGATATCAGTTCGACCTTTGCCATCGGCGCGGGGCGGCCCGATCCCTATGACGCGGCGATCCCGCTGGAAATGATGGAAAGCGTCACGCTGGAGGCCACCGTATCCAAGGGCACCTATATCCGCAGCCTTGCGCGCGATATTGCCCGCGCCCTTGGAACTTGCGGCCATGTCACCTATCTAAGGCGCACGCGCGCAGGCCCGTTTGGCCTCTCATCCGCGATTTCGCTGGACAAACTCAACGAATTCGGTAAGGGCGCGCCACTTGCTGAAATACTTCTGCCGCTGGAGGCAGGGCTGGACGACATCCCGGCCCTCGATCTCCTCCCGGATCAGGCAGAGGCGGTCCGACAGGGCCGGCAATTGACCGGGCTGGAACACCTTGACGGAACGATCTGGGCGAAATGCGGCGGCAAGCCGGTTGCCCTGATGGAAGTTTCAGGCGGGGTGGCCAGGGTCCTTCGGGGCTTTAATCTGTAATCGATGTCGCGGAGTGAAACTATGTCGGTTACCGCCGAAAAGAAGCAGGAAATCATCAAGGACAACGCCCGTCAGACGACTGACACCGGCAGTCCCGAAGTGCAGGTCGCGATCCTTACGGAACGTATTCGCAACCTGACCGAACACTTCAAGGATCACCACAAGGACAATCACTCGCGGCGCGGTCTGCTGGTGATGGTCAACAAGCGCCGTTCGCTGCTCGCCTATCTGAAGAGGAAGGACGTGGCACGCTATAACGCGCTGATCCAGAAGCTCGGCCTGCGTAAGTAAGAGTTTCCAAAGGGCGGCCCCCAGTGGCCGCCCTTGACGCATTCGGGGCCGACGAAACGGCCCCTTAATACGGGCAATTCTCGCAATCCGGCGAGAGCGCCTTGGGGCAGCAAAAAGGCCCCGCACCGGACCGGGACGGTATCCCCGGCAGTAGGCCCCGCGCTGCAATACGGCACTGCGGGTTCATAAGGAAAATACATGTTCGACACGAAAACCGTATCGCTGGAGTGGGGCGGAAAGACCCTCACCCTCGAAACCGGCCGTATCGCCCGCCAGGCTGACGGCGCGGTTCTGGCCACCTATGGCGAAACCGTGGTGCTGTGCGCCGTGACCGCCGCCAAGTCCGTGAAGGACGGGCAGGATTTCTTCCCGCTCACCGTTCACTACCAGGAAAAATTCTCCTCGGCAGGCCGCATTCCCGGTGGCTTCTTCAAGCGCGAACGCGGCGCGACCGAGAAGGAAACCCTGACCAGCCGTCTGATCGACCGTCCGATCCGCCCGCTGTTCCCCGAAGGTTTCTATAACGAAATCAACGTCATCTGCCAGGTGATGAGCTATGATGGCGAGACCGAGGCCGATATCGTCGCGATGATCGCGGCATCGGCTGCCCTCACCATCAGCGGCGTTCCCTTCATGGGTCCGATCGGTGCGGCGCGCGTCGGCTTTGTCGACGGCGAATATGTGCTGAACCCGCGTCAGGAAACCGCGCTGGAAGACGGCCGCCTCGACCTTGTCGTCGCCGCCACCAGCGAAGCGGTGATGATGGTGGAATCGGAAGCCAAGGAGCTGACCGAGGAAGAAATGCTGGGCGCCGTGATGTTCGCCCACGACGAATCGCGCAAGGTGATCAACGCGATCATCGATCTTGCCGAACAGGCTGCCAAGGAACCTTGGGAACTGAACCTGTCGGACGACAGCGCGGGCATGAAGGAAGAGCTGCGCGGCCTGGTCGGCGCGGATATCGCCGCTGCCTACAAGCTGACCGACAAGTCGGCACGTTCGAACGCGCTGAACGAAGCGCGCGCGAAAGCAAAGGCGAAGTTTGCCGAGGCCGATGGCCAGACGCAGATGACCGCGGGCAAGCTGGTCAAGAAGCTGGAAGCCGAGATCGTCCGGACCGCCATTCTGAAGGACGGTGCCCGCATCGACGGTCGCAAGCTGGACCAGATCCGTCCGATCGAAGCGACTGCGGGCTTCCTGCCCCGCACGCATGGTTCGGCCCTGTTCACGCGCGGTGAAACGCAGGCGATCTGCACCACCACGCTGGGCACCAAGGACGCCGAGCAGATGATCGACGGCCTTGACGGCCTGACCTATTCGAACTTCATGCTGCACTATAACTTCCCGCCCTATTCGGTCGGTGAAGTGGGCCGCTTCGGCGCTCCGGGCCGCCGCGAGATCGGCCACGGCAAGCTGGCATGGCGTGCACTGCACCCCGTGCTGCCGACGAAGGACGAATTCCCCTATACCATCCGTATCCTGTCGGACATCACCGAGTCCAACGGCTCGTCCTCGATGGCGACCGTTTGCGGCGGCTGCCTTGCCATGATGGACGCGGGCGTTCCGATTGCGCGTCCGGTGTCGGGCATTGCCATGGGCCTCATCCTCGAAGGGGACGAGTTCGCGGTTCTGTCGGACATCCTCGGCGACGAGGATCACCTTGGCGACATGGACTTCAAGGTTGCAGGCACCGAAGCGGGCATCACCAGCCTGCAGATGGACATCAAGATCGCCGGCATCACCAAGGAAATCATGGCCAAGGCGCTTGAGCAGGCGAAAGCCGGCCGCGCGCACATCCTTGGCGAGATGACCAAGGCTCTGGGTTCGGCCCGCACCGAACTGTCGGCCCACGCTCCGCGTATCGAGACGATGCAGATCGACAAGTCGAAGATCCGCGACGTCATCGGCACCGGCGGCAAGGTGATCCGCGAGATCGTCGCCGAAACCGGCGCCAAGGTCGATATCGATGACGAGGGCGTGATCAAGATCTCGTCCAGCGACATCGCGCAGATCGAAGCTGCCAAGAAGTGGATCGAAGGCATCGTCGAAGAGGCGGAAGTCGGCAAGATCTACAACGGCAAGGTCGTCAACATCGTCGACTTCGGCGCATTCGTGAACTTTATGGGCGGCAAGGACGGACTGGTCCACGTGTCGGAAATGAAGAACGAGCGCGTGGAAAAGCCGACCGACGTCGTGTCGGAAGGCCAGGAAGTGAAGGTCAAGGTCCTCGAGATCGACAACCGCGGGAAGGTCCGCCTGTCGATGCGAGTGGTCGACCAGGAAACCGGCGAAGAGCTGGAGGACACCCGTCCTCCGCGCGAACCCCGCGAACCGCGCGGCGATCGCGGTGACCGTCGCCCGCGTGGCGACCGTGGTGGCCGTGGCGGCGACCGTGGCGGTCGTGATCGCGGACCCAGGAGCGATCGGGGCCGTGACCGCGATGGCGGTGAAGGCAAGGAAGGGGGCAACCCCGACCACATGCCCGCCTTTCTGAAGGACGACTAAGTCCTTTGACATGACGAACGAAAGGGGCCGCCGGGGCGATCCGGCGGCCTTTTTTGTCAGCAGGAGAAGACAAGATGCTGGCGCGCGAATTGCTGGGCACGGCGCAGGTTCCGGGGGGCGAGGAATTGCGCCTCTATTCCCATGGCCGCGATTTCATGATCGTGCTCGACCGAAACGAGCTGATGAGCACCCGCATGCGCGGATCGGAAGAAGCGCTTGCGGTGATGAGCCTCGACCGGCTTGCCCATGTGCCCGCGCCTCATCTGCTGATCGGCGGCTATGGCATGGGTTTTACCTTGCGCGCGGCATTGAAACAGGCGCCCCCCAAAGCGAAGATCACCGTGGCCGAGCTGGTGCCCGAAATCATCGAATGGGCGCGTGGACCCATGGCCGAAGTGGCAGACGGTTGTCTTGACGATCCCCGCGTGACCGTGCGGATGGGCGACGTGGCCGATGCCATCGCAGAGCGGCCCGGCCGCTATGATGCGATCCTGCTGGATGTCGACAATGGCCCCGACGGGCTGGTGCGCGAAGAGAACGACCGCATCTATTCCGACGCCGGGCTCGCTGCCGCGCACCGTGCGCTTACGCCCGAAGGGGTGCTGGCGATCTGGTCCGCCGCGCCCGATCCGCGCTTTACCAAGCAGCTGGAACGAGCGCGTTTCAACGTCGAACCGGTCGAAGTCAGTGCCCGTTACGACGCGAAGGGCAAGGGCAAGGGGCCCAAGCACACGATCTGGTTCTGCTCGCGCCGAGAGGGGTGAACGCCGGCAACGGAATGCCTATTCGCCGATGTCGATCACCGATTTTCGTGCACGCCAGCATTTTCCCGCCAGCCAAAACATGATGACCGCGCAGATCATGCCGATCCATCGCAGGCCATGTTCGTCGGTTGGAAGCGAGAGATAGCCCGCCACGAATCCGACGATGCCCAGAACAGACGCCACAATACGGTTCAGTCCCGTTTCCAGACGGCGACCGATCTTGCGGCGATACCAGTTCTCGTGCGGATCCTGCGGTTCCATGGCGCGACCATACGGCAAGGCGCGTTAACGACCCACGAAAAAGCCCGCCTTGCATGGGGCAGGGCGGGCCGATCGTTCGATTTTGCCTTTAGAGGCCGGTCTACGTCTTTTACCGTACCCGCGGACCGCCAAAAGGCAGCGGCGGAGGTGGACGGCGCGCGCCGCGGGGCAGCTGTGCCTGATAGGCGCGGCCGCAATGTTCGACGCAATAGGGGAAACCGGGGTTCACCTTTTCGCCGCAGAAATGGAAATCGGGCTCGCCGGGGTGTCCCATCGGCCAGCGGCAGATACGGTCGTTCAGATCCAGCAGGCTCGTCTTGCCCTCGATCTCGGGGCTGGGCTTGGCAGGAACCAGACGGCGCGGTGGCGCGGGCGGGATCGGCGACTGCTGATCGCCGGGGCCCTGACGCAAAAATCCGCCGGGGCCGACCGAAACGATGCGCGGCTGGTTGCTTTGCGGCGCGGCGGGGCGCACTTCCGGCGCGGCTGCGACCGGCGCTGCGGCCCGCGGAGCCGGTGCGGGCGCAGGCGCGGGGCGCGCGGGCGCCTCTGCCTTTGGTGCGGCGTCGACCTTCTTCGGCGCGGGCTTGGGCTTGGCCTTGGCCGCGGCCTTTTCCTTGACCGGAGAGGGGCGTGCCTTCAGGCCAAGGCGGTGTGCCTTGCCGATCACCGCATTGCGGCTGACCCCGCCCAGTTCCTCGGCAATCTGGCTGGCGGTCGAGCCGCTTTCCCACATCTTGGTAAGCTTCTCGATCCGTTCGTCGGTCCAGCTCATGCGTTCTCCAAAAAAATCCGTCTGGCGCGGCGGGATTAATGCTGGCCGAATCCGGCCATGCCCTTGTTCCGCGGCGCGCGCTTGCCATATCGATTGCCCGCCATTACGCGAGCATTTAATGAACGACCCCGCACCAGAAACCGCCAATAATCCAGCTTTTCACCAGTTCGGAGAGCCAGTCATCGGCCGGATCAACCGGCTGGGGCTGTGGACCCTCTATATTAAGGAAGTCCGCCGTTTCTTCAAGGTGCAGACGCAGACGATCTGGGCCCCTGCGATTACGACTTTGCTCTATCTGGTGATATTTTCGGTCGCGCTGGGTCGCGGCGGGCGCGAAGTGCTGGGCGTGAACTTCACCACTTTCGTCGCGCCGGGGCTGATCGTGATGGGGATGATGCAAAACGCCTTTGCCAATGCCAGCTTTTCGCTGCTGGGCGGCAAGATACAGGGCACGATCATCGATTATCTGATGCCGCCACTATCCACGCTGGAACTGTTGATCGGCATCGTCGGCGCGGCAGTTACGCGCGGCATTCTGGTCGGGCTGGCCGTGGGCGCGGCCGTATGGGTTTATCCCGGCGCAGAACTGCGTCTGGCGCATCCGGTGGCGATCGTCTGGTTCGGCCTGATGGGCGTGATCCTGCTGTCGCTGATGGGCGTGCTGACGTCGATCTGGGCCGAGAAGTTCGACCATAACGCGGCGGTCACCAATTTCATTGTCGCGCCGCTGGCGCTGCTGTCGGGCACGTTTTACGTGATCGACAATCTGTCGCCCGTCTTCCAGACGATCAGCCGGTTCAATCCGTTTTTCTACGTGATATCGGGCTTCCGCTATGGCTTTCTGGTCGAAAGCGACATCGGCAATAACGGCCATGCGGTTCTGTGGGCAGGGATCGGCCTTGGCGTTCTGAACGCGGTTTTCCTGATCGCGACCTATCTGGTGCTGAAGTCCGGCTGGAAGCTGAAAAGCTGATCGCCGCGATAGCGCGATGCGCTGAGGGCGGGGCGAACAAACCCCGCCCCGCAGACGGGCCGCAGGCGGGCGGCCTAGTGCCTCAGGCTGCGGTGCAGCGTATAGCGTTCGCCATCCAGATCATAGTCGCCGAACACCATTTCGATCGAAGGATGTTCGACCGGACCGCCAATGCCGTCCTCGATCAGGTTTTGCTGGCTGACATAGGCGATATAGCTCGATTCCTCATTCTCGGCGAAGAGATGATAGAACGGCTGGTCGCGCATCGGGCGCATGGCGCTGGGGATCGATTCGTACCATTCCTCGCTATTGGCGAAGACGGGATCGATATCGAACACCACCCCGCGAAAATCGTGCAGCTTGTGGCGCACGATATCGCCGATGGCGAAGCGGGCTTCGGCAATTTTCGGTGCTGAAACCGTGCCTCCGGCCTGCGGCGAGAAGAACGAGGAGCGGGTATCGCGCTCTGGCGCGCCCTGGTGCGGGATGTTGCGAAAACTTCCGGGCATGGCTGTAATATAGGTTCCAACGCGTTAACCCACAAGCGGAAGCGACGGGTTAACCCCGAAAGGTTGAAATTGGCCCTTGGCAAGCGGCACATCATCGGCTAACCGCCCGGCTTCCTAACGACCGGCGGGCATTTTCGCCCGCGTGCAGTCCTCGCGGAGAGGTGGCAGAGAGGTCGAATGCGCCGCACTCGAAATGCGGTGTACGGGCAACCGTACCGTGGGTTCGAATCCCACCCTCTCCGCCAGTCACCCTTCCTCAAGCGTCCGGAAACCCACGGTTTTCCTTGATTTTTGGCCATTTTCGGCTAGTTTGTGTTCTCTATTTGTTTCGATTTTTCCATATGGATCCGCCACATTTGGGGGCACATTTGGGGGCATCGAATTGCAAAATTGGGGGCACAGATGCTCAGCGAACTTGCAGTGCGGAAGGCGAAGGCGAAAGAGAAGGATTACAAACTCGCTGATTTCGAGGGGCTGTACCTATTTGTCGCTAAATCCGGTCGTCGCAGTTGGCGGTTGAAATATCGGTTTGCGGGAAAGGAGCGCAGGCTCATTTTGGGGACCTATCCCGAACTTTCCTTGCAGGAGGCTCGCGAGCGTAAGCTGGAGGCGCGCAGGCTGTTGGCGGATGGGAAAGATCCCGGCATCGAAGCCAAGAAGGCTGCCATTGCTCGGACTTTGGCTAAAACAAATACTTTCGAGATTGTGGCCAGGGACTGGTTTGCTCTGCAGGAGGAGCGTTGGTCTGCCGTCCACGCGAGGGATGTGATCACCAGCCTCGAGAAGGAAATATTCCCGTGGATCGGTGCGCTGCCAGTGACAGAAATCGATGAGCCGGTGGTTCTTTCGGTGCTTCGAAAGATTGAGCGTCGTGGCGCCATTGAGACCGCCCATCGCGTCCGGCAGAGAATGTCTGCCGTCTTTGTGCACGCAATTGCCGAGGGTCGATCAGGCAGAGATCCAGCAGCCGTCGTTGGAAAAGCCCTCAAGCCGGTACCGCGTAGCCGCAAGCGCCCCGCCATTCTCAGCGTGGAAGGCTTGCAGGATATGATCCGTAAAACCGAGATCGAATTTGCCTCACCGCTCACCAAGCTTGCTTCGAGATTTGTTGCAATGACGGCCCAGCGTCTTGGGGCTGTGCGGTCGATGTCGTGGACCGAACTGGAGGGCATCGATTGGGAAGGCTCAGAACCCTCCAGCTCTGCGATCTGGCGAATTCCTCCCGGTCATATGAAGCTTACGAGTGAGCTGAAACGAGAAGATACTTTCGAGCATCTTGTGCCGCTTGCGCCCGAGGCGGTCGCGGTCCTGCAAGCCGTAAAACAGCTTACCGGTCGTGGACCACTGGTCTTTCCCAGCAACAGGAATGCCCGCATTCCAATGAGCGAGAATACCTTGAGCTATTTCTACAATCGCTGTGGATACCAGGGCAGGCATGTCCCGCATGGCTGGCGAGCATCTTTCTCAACAATTATGAACGAATGGGCCGAACGAAACGGCACTCCGAGTGATCGACTGGTGATCGATCTCATGCTGGCGCATATACCCGAAGGCGTTTCGGGCTCCGAAGGCGTTTACAATCGAGCGGCATTTCTCGACCGTCGGCGAGAGATAGCCGACGAATGGGCACGAATGATATTCGGCATTTTTCCATCGCCGCAGAAGCTATTGGAATATCCTTCAAGATAGCCGGTCCTACCCTTATCGGAAGTGGATCGATCGTTCGGATCGGGCTTCCGGTGACGATCGGCACTGACCCGCGGAAGTTTCGCTTGAAGCCTCATTCATGCGGGGGGCCATGCCAGATTTGTACTGGCATTGGGAATGGAGTGCTCCTTCCCATTCGCTAAGTCACAACTGTTTGAATCAGGATGACCGCGTTTCTTCGCCAATCCAGTCTGCATGGATACGGTTCATGCCTGCGACAACGCCCTCAACGGTGACGTTAGCGCCGATAAGCTCGTCCTTGATCTCGTCGCATTCGATGATCCAGGCATCGTCTGTTGTTGTCAGGATCATTCCGCGCTTCCCGCGGCTCAGCGTTCCCGAGATGCGTATTCGACCGGCGCTCACTACTACCCCCTTGTTCAAAAGCGCCATTGGCGCAGCACTTCGCGCACATAGGCTGGCGTCTCGCCATTGCGCGGAATGCCGCCCGCGCGATCAACGGCGCCCGGACCTGCATTGTAAGCGGCGAGCGCTAGCGGAACTACGCCAAACTTGTCGAGCATCTGGCGAAGGTATTTTGCCGCGCCGAAGACGTTGGCAGCTGGATCAAAGCGGTTGGATACACCAAGGTCGCGCGCCGTCCCGGGCATCAATTGCCCCAGGCCCGCCGCGCCCGCTTTGCTGATGGCCCGTGGATTGTAACGGGACTCTGTCCAAACAAGCGCATCGAGAAGACCGCGTGGCAGTGCGTATCGGGCCTCCGCAGCGTGAACATGGGGGAGGTAGCTTGCGCGGCGGAAGCCGGACGGCGTGCTGCCCTGGCGGTGTCGTTGTCTATGGAGCAAATCGGTTGGTACCGTGTCGGCAACCGGCATTTTTGATGCGGTCGCCGGCTGCGTGGGCCAAATGTCATGCTCGACAAGCAGAAAGCCGGCTGACCCTTCCGTAACGCGGAAGCCGGCGGTTGTGCGTTCCATCGCGGCAAGCCCGTCAGAGGATTGCTGTTCCTGCGCGTGAGCAGGCACGGTGAGTGCAAACCCCGTCACGGCTGCAGCGGTCACTGCCCATTTCCGTGTCATCGCCCGATTTCCTTGATAGTCGAATCGAGGCGGAACATATATAGAACGATTATTGTAGGAAAATTGAATCCCAAGCGACGCAGAGCGGAGGCTGCGCGGGTGACGGCAGGTTACGATGGAGATGCCCCCGTGCAACATGACCGGTCGCCTAAAGTCCAAGGCGCAAGATTGGAAACCCGTGCCCGCAACATCGTCGAGCAGTTGGGTGGCAGCTGGTCGCGGTCGCGCGGAATGTGCTGCTGCCCGGCGCATGTCGATCGTACTCCTTCGCTCAGCATCACGCTCGGCAAACGGGCCATCCTTGTCCATTGCTTTGCCGGCTGCACGAACGAGGCGGTTATCGAAGCCATGGCCGCGGTTGGGATACGGATTTCGGATCTGTTCGATGGCACAGCTGGTCCGATCGTGGCCGAGCCACGGCAGGAGGTCGCCAATCGCAATGCTCTCAGGCTTTGGCTCGAGGCATCTCCCCTGGCCGGGAGCCCCGCCGAGCACTATCTCGCGTCCAGAGGTATCAGCATATCGTCGCCAGAGCTGCGCTTCCATCCACGCATGCCATTGGGGCCAAAGGGTGCTGTCCGGTTTCTGCCGGCGATGGTGGCGGCCGTCCGCAATGATGCCGGCATATTGGCGCTGCACCGGTCCTTCATCGATATTGGCAAGCACCGCCTGGCATCATTTGCCCAGCCCAAACGCGCGCTGGGCAGCCCCGGTTCTGGCGCAGTTCGTTTCGCAAATCCGGATGGAGGACGCCTCGGCCTCGCAGAAGGAAACGAAACGGCTCTCTCAGCGATGCAGCTGTTTAATATTCCCTGCTGGGCGACACTCGGTAATGAACGCTTTGGACTGGTCACAATCCCGGACTCGGTGCGGGAACTCTATCTCTTTGTCGACAACGATGCGGGCGGAAGACTTGCCGAAGAGCGAGCTCGCGAGGCGTATGCCTGCGAAGGTCGGCGGATTATTACCCGACGGTCAGAGCGAGCCGGGGACGACTGGAACGATGTACTCATGCGCGCGGTCCGAACTTCGGCATGAAAAGCGGCCCCTGCAGGTTAAGTTCCACGGATCCGAACACGGAGCAGCAATCAAGGTAGTTGAAAAATTGCCGCGAACAGTTCTCAAAAATTTGCATTTTGGAAAGGGCTGAAGCCAAATAATTGTTCGGCATCTCCAATAGGATGCCACAAGCACAAGCTGCGTGGGAGCGCGGCGCTTTCCGTCAATTGGAGAGCGGGTGAAAAGGGATGCCCGGAAGGAGGCGGTACAGCAGGTTCGGGGGCGCGACATGAGACCGAGGCCGCCCGGCCCATAAAAGGCGATTTGCGGGATCCGGCGAGTTGGGAAACGCCCCCTCGATCGATGCGGACGATGAGCGGATTGGGAATAGCCAGGGAGTTTTTCGGCCTGGCGAAACAGGCGTCGACGAACGCCGATCTCGTGCAAGCGCTGGCCTGTGTTTCAACCAGCATGGATTTCGATTACTTCGCACTGACCCATCACGTCGACTTCGCGGCAGCCGGCCAAGCGGGAATGCGGCTCCATAACTATCCGGACGACTGGGTCGCCTGGTTCGACGCTCGGCGTCTGGGAGTGAGCGATCCGGTCCACCGCGCCAGCCAGGCAACGAGCATCGGATTCACCTGGCAGCGGGTGCCCGATCTCATCCGGCTCACCAAAACCGACCTGACTGTACTCGAACATGCGCGCACAAGCGGGATTGGCGACGGTTTCACGGTCCCTGCCCATGTCCCGGGCGAAGCAACCGGATCCTGCTCGTTCGCAGTGGCACCCGGGCGATCCATGCCGGTCGACAATTTGCCGCTGGCGCAATTGGCCGGCGCCTTCGCGTTTGAAGCGGCGCGCCGGATCAACGGCTCGAGAAATTTCGATCTCCACGCGCCGACACTTACTGAACGCCAACGCGACTGCGTCCTGTGGATGGCGCGCGGCAAGACCGACTGGGAGATTGCACGGATTCTGGGCCTGAGCCAGGAAACGGTCACTCAGCATCTCAAACAGGCGCGTGAACGCTACGACGTGCCCAAGCGTTCTGTGCTGGCAGTGCGCGCCTTGTTCGACGGGCTGATTTCTTTCAGCGACATCTTCTGACGCTAGAATGCACTATCCCCAGAACTGGGGATAGGCGAAAATCGCCGCCGGGGTGAGGGTCACCCGTCCATCAGACGGGAGCGACCATCATGTATTTGACGACCCTTAATGGCACCCATGGTGTGCCCGACGGCCTTCTCGCTGCAATGTTCGAGGCGCGCAAGCGTATCTTCGTCGACTTGCTCGGCTGGGACGTTCCGGTGCTCGCCGGGCGATACGAAATCGATCAGTTCGATGATCCGCGCGCTATATATCTCATCCTCTCCGATGAGTGCGGCAAGCATCTCGGGTCGGCACGGCTGCTTGAAACCGAGCGGCCGCACATCCTCGATACGCTCTTTCCCGATCTTTGCGAGGACGCGGTGCCGAAAGGGCCGACGACCCGGGAGATCACTCGTTTTGCTCTGGACCCACGCCAGAATGCCCGCCAGCGCCGCCGGGTCCGCGACACGCTGGTCTGCGCACTCGCCAACCATGCGCTGGCAAGCGGCGTCGAGGCCTATACCGGCGTCGCCGAGATCGCCTGGCTGCAGCAGATCCTTGCCTTTGGCTGGGACTGCGAACCGCTCGGATTGCCGCGCGAGAAAGGCGCGAGCCTTCTCGGGGCGCTGCGGATCGCGATAACTCATGAAACGCCGATGCTGCTCGCCAGTGCCGGACTAGTTCCGGAGCCGCTTGTCGCGCCCCACACCATTCGCCACGCAGCCTGAGGGTGAGGACTATGGCAACGCAGATGCAACTCCCGCTCTCTCCTGCCGATCATTGGGAGGTGCAGCTCCTATTGCACGGCTATTGCACCGTGCCCGATCTCGTCCCGCCCGCGCAGGTGGCGGCGCTCGACGCCGATCTCGCCCCCCAATTCGAGGAGACCGATTTCTGTCGCGGGGACTTTTACGGCGAGTATACCAAACGCTTTGGCCGGTTGCTGACACGCTCGGAGCATGCCGCTGCGTTCGTCCAGCATCCGCTCATCATCGAACTTGTCGAACGTGCGCTTGGTGCGTGGTGCGATACGGTTCAACTCAACCTTACCCAGGCCATAGAAATTCACCCCGGCGCCCCGCAGCAAATGCCGCATCGTGACCAGGATATGTGGGAAGGGGTGAAGGGCGAGACGGAATATCTGCTCAATGTAATGTGGCCATTCACGCCCTATACGCAGGAGAATGGCGCGACGCTGGTCTATCCGGGCAGTCATGGTGCACGCGCACTTGATCCCAGCGAACCGGATATGAGCGTCGCTGTCGAGATGGTGCCGGGCTCGGCTCTGATCTTTCTGGGATCGACCTTGCACGGTGCCGGCGGCAATAGCAGCGAAGCGATCCGCCGGGGGATGATCGTCTCTTATGCCCTCGGCTGGCTCAAGCCCTATGAAAATCAGTGGCTCGCCTATCCACCTGACGTCGCACGGCGCTTCCCTCCCGAACTCGCTGCGCTGGTAGGTTATCGCCAGCATCGCCCCAATCTCGGCAATTGGGAAGGCCTGTGCCCTTCGGTTCTGCTGGGCGAGGGCCTTCCCGACAGGATCGGTGCTGTCGACGCGTTACGGCCCGACCAGGCGGAAATGGTCGGCGCGTTCCGCCGTGGCCTCGGTCGTGCAAACGGCGGCCGCTGAGCGCTTTGTGATGAATGCGGCGCCGGTGTTCGATCGGGTCTATGGAGGCCTGAAGCAGATGCTGCGGGAAGGCCGCAGATCACCCGGCGCCCGTCTCGATCCGGCCGCGCTTGCCGACGAGCTCGCTGCCAGCATCACCCCGGTGCGCGATGCGCTCTACCGCCTCACCGGCGAGCGCATGGTCGATGCAGCGGGCGAGGGCTTCCAGGTGCCCTTGCTTACGGAACCCGACCTGCGAGATCTTTATGCCTGGAACCTGCAACTGCTGCTCGCCGCCCCGCGTCTTGTCGATCTGCCGGTGCCGCAAACTGAGGAGCCCCCGACAAGTACGGTCGCCGAACGCGCCGAAGTGCTCTTTGCTGGAATGGCGCGGCTGTCGGGGAATTGCGAACAACTCGCTGCGGTTAATGCGCTAAACGACCGCCTGCATGCGGTGCGGATCGGCGAAGAAATCTGGTTCGGTGATTGCGGTGAAGAACTCGCCGCCTTGGCGCAGGCCGAAAACCGCCGGGTGCTGCTCGGGCGCTATCATCGGCGGCGAATTGCTGCGGTGCCCGACCTTTTGCGCCTGCGCTATCGCGCGAATGGCTGAGATATTGCCCCTGAACTTCCTTCAAATACGCGCCATATAAACTTGGGATTTGGGGGCGAGGTCCTGACTCTTGGACTGCCGCGACTGATCGCGGTGGAACAAAGGAGATGATCATGGACACGCATGAACTTCACGACGAACTGGTCGATCTCGGCGTCGCAAGCGTCGAGACGCAAGGGGATGGTCTTGATCCGTTCGATATTGGCGGCCTGCAGCGCGTCGCCGGCATCGGCGAAGATTGAAGAACCCGATATCGCTGGCGCGCCCTATGGCGCGCCAGCCTTTGCGTAAGGCTATTTCATGTGGCGTCTCGCTGATCATGTCAGCTTCTGTTGGGTCGAGGGCCAGGCCATCTTTCTGGACCTGTCGCGTGATCGCTATTTTGCGCTCCCCCGCGGCGTGAACAAGGCGTTCTGCCGATGGTCAGAGCAGCGTGACCCCGCGCATGCGATGCCCGATGTCCTTGTTCGCCATAATCTGGTGGTGTCTGCACAACTGGATCAAATTTCTTCTGTGCTGCCTTGCACATTCGCAGCTCCCACCAAGGTTGCCACCCAGCTGAACCAGACGGGCGGATCGCGATGGTCGCGGAACTGTGAAGCGGCCTCGCTGTTGATGCGTATGCGTCGCCGCGTCCGAACCCGGCCGTTACAGCAACTCGTTGCCGAAGCGACATTATCATTTGGCGATGACATTGGAGATCGGGCGCTGCGGCGATTGTCCGTCAATGATTTGGCGCTTGAATTTGCGCGCGTTCGTAACTGGTTTCCCAAGCATCAGATATCGTGCCTGCCCGACTCTCTGGCATTGACGACCTTTCTTGCCCGGCATGGTCACGCGACGACACTCGTTTTCGGGGTCACTGCGCAGCCGTTCGGCGCACATTGCTGGGTCCAGACGGGTGCGACGCTTCTCAATGACATGCTCGATCATGTCGTCCGATACACCCCGATCCTTGCACAATGTCCCGCCGCTACGTCGCATTGATCGGCGCCCCGCCTTCCGCGATCGACAGGGCGATCGCCGCCGGTGCGGGAGTGGGAATGACATGCGTGTATCAGTTGCCCTGGCTTACGGTAATTGCAGACGCAGATGTCCGGGTGACCTTCGTTACGGAAATGTCTGGCGTCATCCTCGGTGAAATTTTTACCCGCTCCTTTGAAGATGGGAGGTCCGCTGCCGCCCGGATCGCAGCCCTGGATGAGCTTCCTGCCAATGTCTGGGGAGGTTATATCGGTTTCGCGCAGGCTCCGGAGGGTTGCTCCGTCCTTCGCGGCGTATCCGGTCCAAATCCCTGCTATTTCACGCCGCTTGAAGATGGCTGGGGCTTTGCGCCCGATGCTAGATTGCTTTCACAGATTACCGGGCGGAGCTTCGCAATCGATTGGTACGCTCTCGGCAGTCTGTTGCTCTATCGAGAATCCCGCCCCGAGCACACGTGTCTGAGCGCCGTTCGCGAATTGATGCCAGGGACGATGGCCACGATAGGCGTCAAGGGCTTGAGCGTCAGGACGATATGGACACCTGCGCGGTATATTGCGGCAAAAATCAACGCGTTTGACGACGCATCGCAAAAGCTTCGCGACACTATTCTCGCGACGATCCAGGCATGGGCGCAGCAATTCGAACGACCGCTACTCGAACTGTCCGGAGGGCTGGATTCGAGCATCGTTGCTGCAGGACTTGCGTCAGCCGGTAGCCGGTTTCATTGCCTCAGTTACCAGGCGTCGGGCGCGGACCTCGACGAAACCGACTATGCGCGCTGTGTATCCGATCATCTGGGCGCATCGCTCGACAAGATGCGTCCGGACGCAAGCGCGGTGCGGCTCGACGTGTCGGCTGCAGCACATCTGCCACGACCCCATGCGAGGAGCTTCATTCAGGAAACCGATCGTCTGAGCCATGAGGCTGCAAGGCGCATCGGGGCCGATGTCTTTTTTACCGGCAATGGCGGCGACAATGTCTTTTGCTTCTTGTCCTCGATTGCACCGGTACGCGACCGCCTGCGAACGTGCGACATCGCGGGAAGCTGGCGAACCGCGGCGGATATCGCACAGGTTTGCGAGGTTGGACGGTGGGAGGTTCTCGCCAAAACCGTACGGCGAGGGTTTCGGCGGTCGGCAGCGCAGGAGTGGCACTGGACTCCCGACTTTCTAGCCAATGAGGTGGTTGCAGGAACGTGTCGGCCGCCCGCGCATCCCTGGCTTACGGCTTGCGAACAAGCCGCGCCGGGAAGCCGCGCGCATGTGGCTGCAATCCTGCGCATTCAAAATTACCTTGAAGGACATACACGGCTCGCACATGCGCCACTTATCGCACCTCTGCTCTCGCAACCGGTCATCGAAACCTGCCTGTCGATTCCAAGCTGGCAGTGGTGCGCGGGCGGCCAAAATCGCGCCGTTGCCCGGGCCGCCTTTGCGGAATATCTCCCCGGCGACATTCTTGATCGGCAAAGCAAAGGGAGCTTTGCGGGAATGATTTCACGCATTCTCGAAATACGCAGAGATCAGGTCCGCACGATGCTGCTCGACGGTTTGCTGGCCCAGTACGGGCTGCTCGATTGCAAGGCGATTGAGCAGCAACTTGCTCCGGCATCGCCGGTCTCCGGGCGTAGCGCGGGCCGTATTCTCGGTCTTGTCGATGCTGAAGCCTGGGCGCGCTCATGGTCGAGCTGAAACCGGGCTGCGGCCGCTACCGCTGGCCGCAAGCGCATGCCAGCGGCGATACTGTTCTTTCTTGGCAGGGTCGTCATCCATTTTGCCGCGCAACCAGTAGTCGAGCCAGTCGATACCCCTTGCATAGATCGCCGCGCGATGTTCGGGCTGCCATTTCACATGCATTTCGTCGGGAAAGACATACATGTCGACCGGTCGCCGCGCGGCGCGAAGCGCTGCTACAGTCTGTAACGCCATGCGATATTCTTCATCGGAAGCCTGAATGAGGATGGGCGGGGGTTCAGCTTTCGCCGCGTCTTGCGCCAGCGAATAGTCG
The DNA here is from genome assembly GCF_020985325.1 of Croceicoccus sp. Ery5. Taxonomy (NCBI): domain Bacteria; kingdom Pseudomonadati; phylum Pseudomonadota; class Alphaproteobacteria; order Sphingomonadales; family Erythrobacteraceae; genus Croceicoccus; species Croceicoccus sp. Ery5. The sequence continues at coordinate 2,797,659 of NZ_CP087587.1, read as the reverse complement.
GGCCAGAAGCCTTCCTCGCCATAGCCCGGATAGCCCCATTTCTCGGTGACTGCCGCATAAGCGGGCCCTGACAGATACTGGGTGAAACTCGGTTCATCACAGCAGGTGCTGAGGATCGCCGCTGCATAGCGCTGGCTGTGGAGGAGCGCGTAGGCGACTGTACTCGCGCCGTCGCTAAGGCCAGTGATCGCTATACGCTCGGGGTCGACCGCGCCGCGCGCGATGGCGGCATCGATCGCGGCTTCCAGCGCGGTGAAATCGCGGCGCCGCTCGGCAAGCCCGGCCAGATTGCGGCGCACGAAGCTATCGAGATCGGGTGAGGGCGGCTCAGTCCCCGGTTGCGGCGGCTTATGGAAGCTCAGCACCGCATAGCCGCGTTCTGCAAGCAGATGTATCGGATATTCATCGCCCGTCCCGCCGCGCAGAAATCCACGGCTGGTGTATTGAACGATGACCAGCGGATGGCGTTCACCGGCCCGATGCCCGGGCGGCAGGACGAGACGGGCGAAGCTGGGCGCGCCGTCAGCCGATTTGACCTTGAGCAATTCGAGCCGCCCGGTGCGGATGGCGGTCCATTCGGGATTTGGATCAAATACCGGGGTTATCATGCCGTCGCTGACTGCAACCCGCACGAGCCTCCGTGGCTGGTCGGCAGCTTCCTCGGCGCAAACCAGTGAAGACTGGAGAAGTGTACAGCCGATGAGGAGCGCGTCCGTCTGCCATTGCCGCTTCGGTACCGTCTGGCCGGGCTTCCATCGGTAGAGAGTCAGACGCCCACCACCGGCGTAACTTTCATCATGAAGGAGAAGAACACTGCCGTCGCGGTCCCACCAAAAACCGGCAACATCGGTGCAGACCGCTGCAGAGCAGACCTCCTCGCGCCCCTGCAAACTGGCGTGGAGGCGTTTGGAAGTCAGAAATGCCGTTGTCTCTTCGGGCTCGAGCCAGGCCAGCGTGTCCGGATCGCCGGGCCGTGCGATGGCATTGTCCTTGCCCGAAGGGCGCGGGGATGAAGGCTGAGCCTTGCTCACCACTTCCGTCGCGAGGTCGATTGTTTGCTCGACATATGGCACAGTTCCTTGCGGAAGAGGTCGCTCTGCGCTTAGCGGCCAGAAGCGATCATCAAAGACATAGCCGCTTCGGCCTTCCGCTATGATGGCGGCTTCCGCGTCCGATATGCCGGGACGGGTCGTGAAGCGGATGGCAGTCCCGTCGGATGACCAGGCGAAGCGACGGACATCGACTGGAGCATGCGTGACCTGTTGCGCTGACTTTTCCTGTAACCCCACGCGCCAGACCTGGGTGCGTCCGTGATCGCGCCGCAGATAGGCGATCCACTTGCCATCCGGCGACCAGGCAAGCGGCGGACTGGTCACGGTCCCATTCACCTTGTCGGCTCGTCCGAAATAATCGCTGCTCATGATTATCGGTTCGCCGCCTGCGTCGAGGAGCCGCCATGTGTCATCATCGAGCGAAACCAGCATGATGCCATAGCAATAGTCATTGCCCGCGACGCTGGCGCGGCGCAGCGCAATGGCAATGTGGCGTCCGTCCGGCGAAAGCGCGAAAGGGCTGTCCATCGACGGATTCTGCCAGGGATCCCCGAAGTCGCGCAATTCGATGATGTCGTCCGCCGTCACTGCGCGTGGCGTGGGCGTCTCTACATTGGCCCGTGGCTGTAATCGCTCGCGGCAGGAAATGGCCGGCGGTACGAACTGGCTTGCCGTTGCCCAAAGAAGGGCTCCCAGCATCACCATGATTTGGTCACCTGGAGCGCGACGACCCGTCCTTGAGGGCTGGCATTCTCCGGATCGTAGCCGATCGTCGTCAGCCCGAGATTATTGACCGTGAACGGTGGATCATTGTCAAACAGATTGCTCGCGCTCAGGGCAATGGCCGTCCCGGCAAGCGGGCCCTTTTCTGCAGCAAGCCGGTAGCTGATCCGAGCGTCCACGGTGACCCAGGCATCGACCTGTTGTGGCACCGCGCCTGTACGGTTCTCATAGCCATCGACATAGTTCACGAACAGTGACGCGCCGAATTGCGGGCCGGAATAGCTCGCGCGGCCGCGGAGACGCAGATCGACAGGGTTGCCAAGCGTATCCAGAATGTCGACTTCCGGTGCATCGTCGGTCAGCGCCTGGCGGAAGCCGATCAGCCAACTACCGCCTACGCCCACTTCAAACGCACCGTCGTAAAACTTGCCCTGATAGGCGAGATCGAAATCGAAGCCGTTGAGATGCTGGCTTGCGAGGTTCTGCGTACGCGAATCGATGATCGTTGTGACCTGGGAGGCGGTTATCGGGTACAAGGCAACGTAGCCCGGTCCCGAGAAATAGGCCGCGACTATCGCCGGGTCTGCGGGCGCATCAATGATCGAGGCATAGGTCGCCCGGTTGATGAGGAAGTTGAGCGTTTCGGAAGCGGGGCTCGCGATCCTGTCGCGATAATCGATGTCGAAATAGGTCAACCGCGCGGTCAGGCCGGGCATGAAATCTGGTTCCAGATCAAATCCTGCGGTCCAGCTGGTTGCGCGTTCCGGACCCAGATCCGGCACCGTCCCGCGCAGGATCAGAGCATAGGTCAGCCCGGTGTCGGATGCCGGGTCAGTGAGACCGATTGCGAACTGGAGCGGTGTTGCAAGATCGGGGCGCAGGTCATTGAAGGTCGGTGCCCGAAACGAAGTGCCCCAGGTTCCGCGCAATGTCAGGCTTTCAAAGGGCTGCCAGGAAAGCCCCAGTTTGGGATTGGTCGTATCGCCGAAGTCGCTGTAGTGCTCGTAACGAACCGCCGCCGACAGATCGAGCCGATGTAATCCCGCAAGGCCGAGTTCCGGAGACGCCAGCGGCAGGAGAAGCTCTGCATAGCCGGCAGTAACCCTCCGCGGATCGGGCATCGGCGTCGGTGCAAGTTCGACGGGGGTCAGCGTCGTTGTATCGCTTATCGCGGGTTTGTCGCGAAATCGTTCGTACCGATATTCGCCTCCCAGCGCGATCCGGGCATCGCCGCCTGGTAGCTGGAATAGCGGGCCATCGGCGCGCGCAAGTCCCGACAGCATCGTATAGCGCCCGCTGTCGGTTGTGCTGCCTCGGACCAATTTAATCGTTGCCGGATTGGTGTTCGCTCCGTCTCCAAGCAGGTTATAGGCTGTCGCAGGATCCGTGTCGGCGAGGGCCGCGGCGAGCCGCGCGGTATTGACCCGATTATAAAACACCGAGTTTTCGCGCTGCGTGCCATAGGTCGCATGCGCATCAAACAACCATTGTCCTACATCGAACCGAAGCCCCGAACTGGCGCCGAGCGCTTCCGACCTTCCGCGAAGCGATTCTGGCCCCAGATCCTCCACGAAACTGTAGCGCACCTGGATCGGCTGGTTCGTGCCGATCGGATCGACATAAGATGGGTTGGTGATCGGTACGCTGCGCAGTGCGTTATTGCTTGAGGCACGCAGATGCCGGTCAAATCGCCGGCTGCCGAACAATGCCTGCGCATAAAATTCCAGGCCTGGCATAACTTCCTGGCGCGCGGCGGCGAACAGCGCATGACGCTCCTGAAACGGTAGCGCGTCGGCGCCGAGCCATTGATCCTGCGCGTTCTGCGTTCCCGCCACGAGATCGGAAGCCGAGAGATTGCTACCATCCTGCCCCGCAGGGATTGCAAAGGTCTGGCCGTCGGCAACAATTGTGCCCGGATTGGCATAGTTGGCCCGATAATCGCCGCCGCCGAAGCGGCGCAGATCTTCGCTGATATAGGGTCGATCCGCGACCGCGAGGCGGCTGCGCCGGTAGTAGTCATGGGCGAGCACAATATTGCCGGTGGCCCAACGCTTGCCGCCGATGGCACCTGCCTGAATTTCATCAAAGCCATCGGCAAGCCCGTAGCGCGCGGTGGTCTCAAACCCTTCGAACTGACTTCGCGGAATGATGTTGACTACGCCTGCTACCGCGTCCGATCCGTATAGCGCCGAGGCGCCGTCAGGCAGGACTTCGATGCGCTGGATAGCGATCGTGGGAATCATCGAAAGATCGGTGAAGACGCCTGCGAAACCCGCCATGGGAGGGCGTTCTCCGTTGAGCAGGACAAGCGTTGAGCCGGTGCCGAGACCGCGGAGATTGACCCCGGACCCATAATTCTGATTGAGCGAGGCATTGCCGCGATTGGTCTCGATGGTGGTCTCATTCGGACCGCCGCCGAAATTTTGCGGCAGCGCCTGCAAGATTTCTTGGGTTGTTGCATAGCCGCTCTGCTCGATATCGCTGCGATCGATCGTGGTGACGGCGGCGCCCGCCGGTGCCCGCCCGCGAATGCGCGTTCCGGTGACGAGAATTTCATTGTCAGCGGCATCGGACGCTGCCGCGTCCTGACCGAGGTCAGCAGGAACGCGCTGGAGGACAAGGGCGTTGCCGACCCGAGCGATCCGCAGCGACGTCCCCGAGATCAGCCGAACCAGTGCCTGCTCAGGCGTGAACTCACCGCGCAGTGCAGGTGCGCGCAGGCCCGCAAGCAGATCGGCTGGCGCAACGATCGTCGCGCCCGACTGATCGACGACGGCGCGCACCGAGCGCGCGAGATCCTGCGGGGGCAGGTTATAGTGTTGCTGCTCGCTGCTTTGTGCGCAGGCGGGCATCGCCATGCACAACGCGACCGCCGACACGCCCATCTGAACCAGTTGATATCCGCCACGTCCCATGCTGCTGTCTCCCCAGCGCCCGCACCATGCGGATCGCTTGGGGTGTCTGACGACAGCGGCGCGGGTTTCCCCCGGCGTGCGCGAATTTTTTTTTGGAGAGCCGTTGTGCCTTAGGGCTTGGTGAGCACCAGATCGCCGTCCGGGCCCCGGTCAATACGCAGCTCAAAGCCGGACGCCAGCGCCGTGGCCAACTGGTCGGGATTGCCAGCACGAAAGCCGCCGGTGAAGCGCAGCGAACCGAGTGAAGGGTCGCTGAGCCGGACCTGGCGGGTAGTGTAACGATTGGCTTCGGCGAGCACGTCCGCAAGGGGGGCATTCTCGAAGCTCAGCGTTCCCGACACCCAGCGCTCACCCGCCGTCGAAGCAAGCTGGGGCGGTGCAGGCGTATCGACCAGCGCCATTTGCCCCGGTTTTAATCGGACCTTCGACAAGGTTGGATCGGCTTCCGTTGAGGCTACTGGTCTTTGAACCTCGATCGATCCTTCGATCAGCCGTACGCTTGGCTCGCCACCGATCAGCGAGATGTCGAACTGCGTGCCGGTCGCGACAACCTCACCGCCACCCGCTGCGACGATAAAAGGCCGGTCGGCTTCATGCGCGACTTCAAACCGGGCGCGGCCGGCAACTAGGCGAAGGCGCCGGTCGCCAGATGTGAAGGCGACGGCAATGCGGCTGTCGCTATCAAGCGTGACGACCGAACCATCGGGAAGCGTCACGCGTCGGATATCCCCTCTGGGAGTTTCGACCGACGTGTTGTTGTTTGTAACTTGGGGGCCAGGGTCTTGCATGGGGACGTTGCCGCGCGCTGAAAGAAGCAATGTAACGACGACTATGATCGCGGCGGCCGAGGCCACGAGAGCGAGTGCACGGACCGGAAAGCGCCGCTGTGGCGCTTCGGGCAAGCCTTGTCGCGCCCGGCCTGATGGGGTGTGGCCGACAAGTCCGCTTTGATCCCAGCGCAGTCCCATTCGGTCATAGGCGGCTGCATGAGCGGAATGGGCGCGGTACCAGGTCTCGAATTCGGCGCGATGACGTTCCGCATCGGGCCCTCGCATGCGCGCAAACCATTCCGCGGCAGCCAGGCGCACGTCATCGCTCGGCCCAGATTTCGGCCGTTGCGGTGGCATCAGCGCGGGCCCAGTGCGCGGTCGAGTTCGACCAGGGCACGGGCGATCGCCTTTTCGACCTGCTTGATGGTTAGGCCGCTGCGGCCAGCGATCTCGGCATAGGTAAGCCCCTCGATGCGGTGCGCCATGAAAACCTCCCGTGTGGTGACGGGAAGCTCCAGCATGGCGGCCTCGAGCCAGTCAAGCATGTTCCGCACCTCGAGCAAATGAACCGGGTCGGTGCTGGAGGGAAGGTCGCCTTCGTAGGAGAAGTGTAGATCGGCTGAACGCCGCCGCGCGACTTTTGCCCGGTCACGCAAAAGATTCTGGGCGATGCGGGTCAGATAACCGCTGGGATTACGGAGCGTTGTTGGTACGTCATGTCCAATTACTCGGGTGAAGGTCTCCTGTACGAGGTCCTGCGCCTCGTCGGGACAGGCGGTGCGTCGCCGGAAAAAACGATGTAGGCGGGGTGCTTCGGCTGCATAGAGCGCTGCTGCATCCGGCTTCTGCCGAGCTTCCATGCCACCGGCGTCCGCTTCCGGCGCGTCAATAGGCTCGGCCTCGGCCGGGTTCACCCGCACGTCAGGTTTGGACGGCAACGCCGTCCCTCCCGACCATCGTAAATTGCAGTCTTATCCATTGACCGGCCTCCGCAAGCGAGGCTCGGCCTTTAAAAAGCCGGGTGATGAGAACGTGCTTGGGAAAACACGCGCCGACGCCTTTAGCCGCGCACGACCTGGACATGCACGCCGACCACCCGGCCGCAGAAAGCAACCGGTGACTTGTCCCAAGCGAGGTTCTCACGCCTCGGCGCCGCCCTGATTGCGGCGCGCCAATAGACTATACTGGCGTCGCCATAGTTCAAGCTATGACAGTCAAATCATCTGAAAAGTGAAGTAAGCTGCGGAGAGGTTGCTACAAATTGAAGTACAGCGAATAAAAGGTCTCTCGCGCCAGTTGAGTGATAACTGCTGTTTCGCCTTTCAGTCAGAGCGAGCGCAGGAGCGGTTAACGGGAACGACGGCGTGAGCGATGCTGCGCTCCGTTGGGCTTTGGCGGATTGTCCACCGCCGACTCAATGTTGGGCGTCGCGCCGCAGCAGGTCGAGGTGATCGCGGCAGACCGCTTCGACGATTTCGCGAAGCTGTTTCACTGATGCGGAGATAGCCTCAAGATCCTCGGCACCTATTTCGTAACTCGCCGAATAACGTGCTTCGACATAGGCGCGTTTCAAAAGCTCGAACCGTCTGCGGTCAGCCCTCGATCCACGCGACCACGCCTCGATCAGCCGGGGCTCCTTGTCCTCCGCCAGAGAACGCAGGAATTTAATATTGTGCGAGCGGGGGAAGTAGAGTGTGCGGACCAATAGAAAGCATGCGTAGGCCGTTTCCGTAGCCTGATGAAAATTGAAGGCAGCTTTGTTTTGCCATGAGCCCGATGCCCCTTTACTAAAAGCCATTTCAGCCAGTTCGATCCATTCGCCCAACGAAACAATTTTTTCGTCAAAATACCGTTTCGCCATCTCATACGCATCCGTTGGTGCTAGTGGCTGGGGCGCAGTCAGGGCGTGGTTCGGCAGTTCATAAACCACTATTCCGTCGCGGACGATATCGACCCAAAAATACTCACCGCGTTCGAGCGCCTGATTAACTTCCTGCAGCGTGTGTACGATTATATTGACCGGGCGACCGACCGTCGGGTCATGCAGTATTTTGTCCTCGGCGATGTACCAATAGTCGGCGATGTCGGTCAGGCTTTCGTGATTGACGATGATCAGCAAATCGAAATCCGACTGATACCCATTGTCCGGCTCATCGACCCAGTCGTCGCGTGCATAGCTGCCGAACAAGATGATCTTGAGGATACGCCCATTGCGCTTCCACGGCTGGGTCGCGCCGGAAATCGCCCGCGAGAATTCGGTCATCAACGTCTCGCGGACGCGTGCAAGTTCTGCTTGTTGTACTTCGGGAAGATGATCGAGGTCGACGCGCATAGTTGTCCTGTCGGCAGATGCCCTGACTGTATCGCCGAAGACTCCGCTGCTCAATGGATAGCCCTGCCCGGGCGTTGAGAAGTCGCTTGGAAACAACCGCCGGCACCCTTAGTGCAAGCACCTGGACACAGCGCCGACCACCCGGGCAGGACCGGATACAGTTTGACGACCTGATATGGATAGGGGAAGCGTCCCGAGGCTTTCTCCAGAACATTGGCTATCTCGTGGTAAATGTTTGAGCTGGATGACACCACTTGATTTAGAGCCGCTAGTTTGGACAGTCCGGAACGGCGGCTTTTGGAAAGCTCGATGGGATAGCGGACGTTCCGATCGGCGCGCCGGCGTGTCAGCTTAGCGCCCGAATTCGGTCATGAGACGCGGCTCTTCGGTTGCCCGAAAGCGGACATCAATTTGTCAGGTCGGAACGGCTGCTGCGTCGGACACCGCGTAATTGATGTAGCCGCCCTCCTAGATGGTACGAAGTCGCATGAACGCTTCAATGCAGGAGGGTGACCAATGTCGATCTATGCAGGGTTGGACGTAAGCGACAAGACCACACATGTATGTCTTGTAGATTCCGAGGGGGAAATTCTGCGACGTGATGTCGTAGCGAGTGATCCGGAGGTTCTGGCCAGATGGTTCGAGAAATATGGCCCTGATCTTGTTCGCGCCGTGCTCGAAACCGGTGCACTGGCCACATTCCTTTATCATGGCCTGACCGAGCGAGGTGTCCCCGTCGAGTGCATCTGTGCTCGACATGCCAAGGGTGTGTTGGCCGCGCGGGTCAATAAGAGCGACGTCCATGATGCTGAGGGGCTGGCGCATCTTGCGCGGACAGGATGGTTCAAGCGCGTCCATATGAAGGCATCGGCCACACACATTGACCGAGCTGCCCTCCGTATTCGCATGCAACTGATCACTGCGCGAAATGCCATGGCGAACCAGCTGCGGGGGCTCATGAAACTCTTCGGCCTGCGGATGGGATCGGTGAATACGACCGGGAAGCGCGCAGAACGTCTGCATGCGCTGTTCCAGCAGCGACCGGATCTCGAACCGTTGTTTGCCCCTTTGATAACTTCAATCGAGGCCTTGGAGGAGCAATTGCGTGCATCCGGCCGACTGCTTGAAAGGCGTGCGGCGGCCGATCCCGTCTGCGTTCGCCTTATGACAGTTCCAGGCGTAGGTCCGATTACAGCGCTCACCTATGCCGCCAGTATCGAAGACCCTCATCGCTTTGCGCGAAGTGAGGATGTCGGTGCTTATGCTGGTCTCGTGCCGCGTCGAAGCCAATCTGGGGAACGCGACACGCTGGGCAGTATATCTAAAGCCGGTGACGGGCTGCTGCGCCGTGCCCTCTATGAAGCTGCCAATGTAGTGCTATCTCGTGTCCAGCGCCCCTTCGCGTTGCGGGAATGGGGCAAGCGTATCGAAGAGACTAAAGGCACCAAACGTGCACGGACGGCGGTAGCCCGCAAGCTCGCTATCCTGCTCCATTCGCTTTGGCTGCACGAGACAGAGTTCCGCTGGGTCTGAGCTTGGCGTATCTCTTCCCGAACAGCCATGCCCGGATGATCTCGACCGGATCGTCGAGGTTCTAACCTCGTGTCGGACACAGAGACATCCAACCCTGACCGCCCGGCCGCGATCATGAAGGCTTGGACAGCAGGCTGGCAAAGCCGTCCAATGACCTCGAAGACAACCCTTGGCCAACGGGAAGAAGGAAGTCCGATGATCAAATCAATTAGACAACGATCCGGAATGGCAGGTTTTACGGAGCGATACCGGGATAGCGGACGCTTTATCGTACGAGATGATGCGTCAGCTACGCGCCCCAATTAAGGCCATCGAATTCCATGCGACGATCACCTCGAAGCGGACATTAGAATGCATCGGTGGCGATCTGTCGGCAAAGCTTCAGCAATCATCAGGCATAGCCCATGTCAGCCAGCCCCCGGAACTGACCAAATAGAAAAAGAGACCGCTTGACGAAATTACATTGCAGCCCATATTATGGCCAGCCAGTTAAAAGGACCGATGCCATGAAGATACTCTATACTGCCCAGGTCACTGCCACAGGCGGTCGTAGCGGTTGCGTTGCCAGCGACGATGGGTTGCTCGAAGTCGATCTTGCCCTGCCCGCAGCACTGGGCGGAAAGGGTGGAGCGACCAATCCCGAACAGCTTTTCGCGGCTGGTTACGCTGCCTGTTTCGGCAATGCGGTAATCCACGTCACCCGCAACACGCACAAGATCGCCGATAACGACGTCACAGTCGTCGGTACGGTCTCGATGTCGCCGAATGCCGAAGGTGGCTTTGTCCTGTCGGTCGCACTCGATGTCGCTATTGCCGGGGTCGACCAGGACACGGCTGAAAAGATCGTGGCACAGGCACACGAAGTCTGCCCCTATTCCAACGCGGTGCGCGGAAATGTCGATGTTGACCTTAAGGTTCGGGCAGAGGCCTAACGGAATCGCCCGTGACGACAGAGCACCGTCCATCAGCTGAAGAGGAGGATGAACTGCTGCGGCTCGACCGGCAGCTGTGCTTCCCCCTCTATGCCGCAACCAATCTTCTCCAGCGCCTGTATCGGCCGCTGCTGGAACCGCTTGGCCTGACCTATTCGCAATACCTCGTGATGCTGGTTCTGTGGGAGCGTGAGCCCGTCACGGTAGGTGCGCTGCAGTCCTGCCTGCACCTCGATGTCGGCACGCTCAGCCCCATGCTCAAGCGCATGGAGCGTGCCGGGCTGGTGGAACGGATGCGCGATCCGCAAGACGAACGCCGCGTTCTGATTGCACCCACTGCGCATGGGCGCGATCTGCATAGCGCAGCTCGGGAAATACCGCGTGCCTTGTCGAAGCAGGTGGGAATCGAGGAAAACCAGCTCGCCGATCTGCGCGCCATGACCAGTGCCTTGGTCGAGCGTTTGGGAGAGGCAGCGGAGCAGGACGGCCATCACTCCGCATGATCCTGACCCTTGCGCCAAAAACAAACTATGCGCCCACTCCAGAGGATAAACGCATGATCGTCGTTCACCACCTTGAAACTTCGCGTTCGACACGTATTCTGTGGCTATTGGAAGAGCTTGATCTCAAATACGAGCTGCAAAGCCACGCCAGGGTTGGCGGACGCGCGCCCGAAAATCTCAAGCATATCCATCCGCTGGGCAAGGCGCCCTTCATCGTCGATGGCGATCTGGTCCTTGCGGAATCGAGCGCGATCCTGCGCTATATCGACGCTCGTTACGGCGATGGCCGTCATTCTCCCAAGGCGGGCACCGCACAGGGCGCGATGCACGACCAATGGCTCGATCTGGCGGAGGGGTCTGCCAGTTTTCCGCTTCTGCTGCCGTTGCTTGGCCGGATGATGGGCGGGCTTCCCGATCCGATCGCGCAGTTCGCGGATGCGCGAGGCAAGGATCTGCTCGCCTACATTTCCGAAGGGGTGGGCGAAGGGCCTTTCCTGATGGGCGGTGAACTGACGCTAGCCGACATCCAGATGGTCTATACGCTTGAAATGGCCAGAATGGCAGGCGCCCTCGATGCCTTCCCTCTGCTGCAATCCTATCGTGACCGGCTGCATCGGCAAGCGGGCTTCATCAAGGCGATCGAGATGGGCGGCCCGCTCGTGCCGCCAGGGTGGGCGAGCGCCTGAATCCCCCGCGGGAGCGGGCAAGCGCACACCACGTTGCCGACCCTTTATTTCATCGCTTGATTAAATAATAATTGCGTCTATCTGTCGGTCCATTCGCGGCGCGTGGAAGGATCGATCATGACGCAAACCGAACGTGGTCGTGGCAGGCCCAAGAGAAACGAAATCGATTCCGTGCAGGCCATCATGGAAAGCGCGGTGCCCATCTTCGCCGCCAAGGGTTTCGACGCCGCCAACCTTCGTGAAATCGCCGATGAAGCCGGGGTCAACATGGCGCTGGTGTCTTACAATTTCGGGTCCAAACTTGATCTGTGGAAGCGGATCGTCGAGATCATCGGCCAGAAGATCGAGGCGACCCAGACGTCGCTGGCACGCAGCACCGGCTTCAGCGATTCGGGTGCAGCGCTGCGTGCCGCGATGAGCGCGTACATCGGCTTCATGGCGGCCCGGCCTGAGGCAGCACGCTTCATGGTTCGCGACATCGATCACGATCCCGAACGCGCGCAATGGGTCTACGAGCATGTGACTCGCCGCCTGCTTGACCAGTTCCTTCCCCTGATCGCACGCGCAAATGCAGATGGCGCAATCCGCGCCGCACATCCCGAAATGACCTTCCTGCAATTCGCCTTTGGCACGGCCGCCTGCATCATGCGGCGTGACCGGCTGACGCAGGATTCCCCTGAATTTTCCGATGATGGCCGTTTTCGCGCAGCCCTGCACGAAGCGCTTGTCGAACCCCTGTTCCTTGATGACTGACTCCGCGCTTTCTTCCGGCGGCTATGTGTTCAAGCCGCATGAGCGGCCTTTCCTGGCAGGCTCTCCCGCCACGCCGGATCATCCGACGGCGCGCAAGGTGGGCTATCTGCTGATCGGAATATATCTTGCCGTGCTGGGCGGTTTCCAGAACGGCCTGCTGCTGGCCAATCTCACCGGGCTGCAGGGGCATCTCGCGCTCACCACGGTGGAATCGGGCTGGGTCACGGTCGCTTACAACATGACCAATGCACTGATGAGCATATTGCTGTTCAAACTTCGCCAGCAGTTCGGCATCCAGCGTTTTGTCCGTATCGCCATGGGCACGCTGCTGCTGGCCAACTTCGTGCAACTGTTCGACGCAGGCTACGAGATCGAGCTGGTCTCGCGCGGGATTTCCGGCATCGCCGCCAGTGGCCTGACGACGCTGGGCATCTATTACCTGATGCAGGGGCTGCCGTCGAAGGCGCGGATCGCGGGCGTCCTGATTGGCCTTGGTCTGTCGCAAATTGCCCTGCCGCTGGCGCGCGCCATCTCACCCGCACTGGTTGCCGGGGGCGACATCACCCACCTGTTCGACCTGCAATTCGCACTTTCGCTGGTGGCCTTCGGCTCGGTATTCATCCTGCCGCTGCCGCCCGGCGATATCGAGAAGGCTTTCGAGAAGCTGGATCTTGTCACCTTCCCGCTCCTGGCCACCGGGATGGGGCTGCTGTGCGCGTTCCTCGTGCAGGGCCGCATCCAGTGGTGGAGCACCCCGTGGCTGGGATGGGCGCTGGCGGGCGCCATGGTGATGATCGGCGCCGCATTCCTGATCGAACATAACCGCGCCAATCCCATGCTGCATACCCGCTGGATGACGAGCAAGAACATCCTCATCTTTGCCGTTACCGGCGCCCTGATGCGGGTTTTGCTGTCCGAACAGGGTTTTGGAGCTGGCGGCCTGCTGGCCACAGTCGGCATGATAAACGATCAACTGGTGACCTATTACTGGATCATCACCGGCGCGACGTTGCTTGGCCTTGTGGTGCTGATCGTGCGACTGGATGTCAGTGATCTGCAACGCCCATTGCTGGTGGCGCTGGCGCTGATAGCCGTGGCGGCTTTCATCGATACGCGCGCCGGCCTGCTGTCGCGCCCGGAGAATTTCTACTGGACGCAGGCGATGATGGCCTTTGCCGCGATCTACTTCATCGGATCGGCCATGATGGAAGGGTTGCTGCGCGCACTGGCACGGGGGATGGACTATATCATCAGCTTCATTGCCGTGTTCTCGCTTTCGCAAACACTGGGCGGGCTGGCCGGTGTTGCCGGGCTGGCCGCGTTCCAGACCATTCGGACAAAAGTGCATCTGATGGAAATCGGGCGGGAATTATCGCTGACCGATCCCGCCGTTGCGCAGGCCATCCAGCAGCGTGCTGCCGCCTATAACGCCACCATGGCCGATCCGGTGCTGCGGCAGGCCAGCGGCGCCGGGCAACTGATCCAGCAGGCGGGGCGCGACGCGGCGATCCTTGCCTTCAACGACATGTTTTTCCTCATTGGTGTGATTGCGTCCATCGCCTTTGCAGTGCTCCTTGCGAACTGGCTCTACAACCGTGCGCGCGGGATCAAGCCCCTGGCCAAGGAACTTGAGGCGCTTGCAGCGATCATGGGCGGAGCAAAAGAATGAGCCAGAAAAAGCCAGACCAGCAAACCGAAGGGGCCGGCAAAGGGCCGGACATGCAACCAGACAAAACACCTGATAACGGCACCGGTACAATTCCCGGTGAAGGGGGTTCCGAGGCAGAACCCACGGCGCACGAGACCAGTGCCGAAGGATGGGCCCCGGAGAGATCGCGCCTCAAGACGATCTTCTTTGCCCTTGCCATCATCGCTGGCGCACTGGCCGTGCTCTATGCTTGGCAGTTGCTGCCGTTTCAGGCGGACAGCCAGACGACGGACAATGCCTATGTGCGCGGCCAGACCACTGTCATCAGTCCGCAGGTCGGCGGATATGTCACCGAAGTGCTGGTGCGGGATTTCGCCGATGTAAAAGAGGGCGAACCGCTGGTGCGCATCGATGACAGGATCTACCGGCAACGGGTGGCACAGGGCGAGGCCGGCATGGCAGCGCAGAACGCCAGCCTCGCCAATGCGGCACAGAGCCGGCGCTCGGCTGAGGCGCAGCTGCGCCTGCAAGAGGCCTCCGTCGCCAATGCCCGCGCCCAGCTGGCCAAAGCGCGGGCCGATATACGCCGGGTCGACGAACTGGTCGGCGAAGGATCGGTATCGCTGCGCGAACGCGACCAGACACGGGCTGCCTTGCGTCAGGCAGAGGCGGGTGTGGCGCAGGCCATGGCTCAACGCGACATCGCGCGCGAGCAGCTGCGCTCGGTCGATGTCGGGCAAGGCGGGTTGGAAGCGCAGGTCGAAGGAGCCACCGCATCGCGCGACCTTGCGCAGATCGATCTCGACAACACTGTTATTCGCGCCCCGCGCGATGGCCGTCTGAGCGAGGTTTCGGTGCGTGAAGGGCAGCTCGTCTCGCCCGGCACGCAGATGATGTATCTGGTGCCGGAACAGCTGTGGGTGGTCGCCAATTTCAAGGAAGCCCAAACTGCCGGGATCAGAGTGGGCCAACCAGCCACACTCAGGATCGACGCGCTGGGCGGGCTTGAACTTGCAGGCACGGTGCAGAGCGTCTCGCCCGCTGCGGGTAGCGAATTCAGCGTCATCAAGCCCGATACCGGCGCAGGCAACTTCGTAAAGGTTCCGCAGCGCATCGCAGTGCGTATCCGCATCGATCCGAACCAGGAAGCGGCGGCCAGACTGGGGCCGGGCATGTCGGTGATCGCAACGGTTCACACGGGGGATCGCTGATGCGCCGCCACACCGCCCGCCGTTTGACCCCGATCGCCTTCCTTGCCGCTTTGGCCGGATGCGCACCCACGCTTGCGCCAATCCCCGATACCAGCGTGGTGACGCCGCCTGTCGCATGGCGGACGCACCTAGATGCGCGCGGCGATGTAGAGCGGCAGTGGTGGGATGCCTTTGGCGATCCGGCACTTTCGCAAATCGTGGCCGATGCACAGGCCAACAATCCCGATATCGCCATCGCAGCCGCGCGCGTTCGTGAAGCGCGCGGGCAGGAACGCGCCGCGCGCAGCCTGCTGCTCCCCACGCTCAACGCCACGGCGGGGATCAGCGAATCGCGCAGCCTGAACGCCTTTGGCAGCGCCAACGAGGGGCTGGCCGCGCAACCGCTGTTTCAGGCGGCTTACGAGATCGATCTGTTCGGCCTCAACCGGGCACAGATAGATGCCGCGCGCGCCAACAGCGCGGCAACACAGGCAGCGCGGGAAGCCGCCACGCTAGCTGTTACAGCAGCTACGGTATCTGGCTATATCACCCTGCTGGCGCTCGATAGCAGGCTCGAAATTCTGCGGGAGGCGCTTGCCGCGCGCGCCGAGGCGCTGAGGATCGCGCGCGACCGTGCGGAGGCTGGCTATACCTCGCAGCTCGAACTGCGGCAGGCAGAGGCCGAATATCGCGCCGCGCAGCAACAAATTCCCGCGATAGAAGCCGCGATTGCCAGGCAGGAAAACGCGCTGTCGCAGCTGGTCGGGCAAACCCCGCGCGCTGTCGCCCGCGGCGGAACCGTCGCCGATCTGCAAGCACCCGCCATTCCCGCCGTTCTCCCAAGCGAATTGACGCGGCGTCGGCCCGACATTGCTCAGGCGGAATTCACTCTGGCCGCTAGCGACGCCCGCCTGCGCGCGGCGCGGGCGCAGTTTCTTCCGCAACTGCGCCTTGCCGCCTCTGCCGGTGCGGTGCTTTCGTCGAACCTGGACGATCCGGTGGGGATCTGGTCGCTTGGCGGTAGCGTCCTTGCACCCCTGTTCAGCGGTGGCAGGCTGGAAGGGCAGTTCGACGCCGCGACAGCCCAGCGTGATCAGGCCGCCTTCGCCTATCAGCGCACGGTCCTGACGGCATTTCGCGAGGTAGAGGATCAACTGGCCGTGATTGACCGTCTGGCACAGCAGGAGCGCGCCCTGCAGGCCCAGCGCGCAGCCGTGGCCGATGCCCTTCGCCATGCCACCAACCGGTATCGTGCAGGCTATTCGCCCTACCTCGAACAGATCGACGCGCAGCGCGCGCTGCTGTCGGTCGATCTCGCGCTAGTTCAGATCCAGAGCGACCGCCTCAATGCCCATGTCGCGCTATACCAGGCGCTGGGCGGCGCTCCGGGCGACTCGCCGTCATGAACAAAATCCAGTAACTGGCTTGATGTCGCACAGTGGCCAATTTTCGCCTGTCATCGGCCCGCGTAAATACGACCGTTTCCAGCGCTGCGAGGTTGAGCACTGATGGCATTCGTGGGGGGATGGAAGAGGGAAACCAGACAAGCCTGAGGTTTGCCCTCGCGCCAATTGCCCTTGTTCAGTAGGCACAGTTTCACCGCAGCATTGCTGCCGTCGGCCCAAAGCGCCGACCCCCTTACGAAACTCGACATATCGCTGACCAGGAACAGCGCATGCTGCCTACCCGATCTTAGCGACCACTGTCGCATGCCGAATGTCGGCATTCCCCCGTCGCCCGGCTGAGAGAAGACGGTCCAAAATCGGCCACTTTTACTCGTAATCAGCCGCGTGAATGTACGGCAGATTTCGGCGGGGGGACAGAGGCCGGGAATGACGGCTATGTCGGCGACTGCGGCCTATTGGAATAGAGACGCCAAAATTCGTCACCCCCTCCAGACACACTGGAACAGTGCCCGCCATTGCCCTTCGAAAGAAGAGCGTTAGAGTCGTCGGAAGTCGCTCAATCAATAGTTTGAGAGGACGGGCTGCACGCTTGCAGCCTTTGCGCGAGCATCGGCTCGCTTAAGCGCGGACCGCTTTGCAGTTGTGCGCCGCGCTCCCCCATTTCGGCATGACTCAACCTCTAACACCCCACCCTTGGGTGCCTGCTTGGCCTTGCGCGCCTTCACGCCTGCAAGATAGCCGTTGAGTTCAAGCGTCTTCATGGCTTCTCAGATAGTCCTAAATGCGCCGGATTACCAGATTCTTCGATGATACGCCGATAGAGGTAAGCAAGGTCTAACTGCCTAGAGATCACTGCTTCCTGTCAGGCAACAAACCTTCATCCTTGCCGAGAAAGTCTTGCAGCAATCTTTGAAATTCTTCCGGCGCGCTCATCAGGATAAAGTGAGGCGCCTGTTCGACCGGGATTAGCGAGATGTCACCTGCCGCCTCCAGCGGGGCGACATGCTCTCGGGCTCCGTCAAATGGGGTCTTGGGATCGAGCGTGCCGTGGAGGACGATTGTGGGAGGAATATTTTCAGGGCTTTTCCCGAAGTTTGCATCCGGCTCGTAGGTCGGGATACCGCCTGACAGCAGAAGTGACGGCAGGGGACTGGCGAAGAGATATCCCTCCGCTTCGTTCTCGATTATCTCAGCTGTCAGTTCCGGACGCGCATTGTTCTCCGAGCGACTGATCAGATTCACCAGTGGAATGGATGAGCCGCTTTGCGGATAGGCTTGGAGAACGGAACCGATGCTTACCAGCTGGTCTATGGCATGGTCCAGCCACGCAGGATCGCCTGCCTGCAATCCCGCGATAACATCGGGAAGCATCGCTCGTGCTTCGGGAAAATCGAGCAGAGCAGACAGCCTGTATCTTGGATTCGGGCCAGTCAGTTTCTCGATATCGTGACGCTTGAGAACTTCAGTGAGAGCCCGCTCGGCTCCATCGGGGAAATACCGGCTGCAATCGGGTACTTCGTCGCATTGGCGCAGCACTTGCCGGCCAATGCGGTCAGTGATGGCTGACCGGTGGCTCAAATCTAGCTGATTGTTGCTCTCAAGCGGGACGAGCGAGTCGAGAATGACCCCGTCGAGATCATCCTGCGGCGCCAGTGTGAGCATACGTAGGACCAGTTGAGTGCCGTATGAGACGCCGTAGAGATACGAGCTCGTGCCAAGGTCGAACCGGGACATCAAGAGATCAAGGTCATGCGCGGCATTCGAGATGGTGAAAGACCTGGTCCGGTCCGCATTCGCATTGAGCGCACCAAAGCATGTACCCCATTCGTCGCCGACCAAAACAGTCCCTGCGGCACTCGCCGGATTCTCCTCTGCCGGACAGAGCCTTGTCGAAAAGCCCGTTCCGCGATGATCGGGGACCATCAGGTCGAAGCCCGGGGCCGCCGCACGTATGGTCTCGATGTATGGATAGAACGAGGCACCGGACTCTCCCGGACCGCCAGCAACCAGCCACAACTGGCCCTTGCTGGCTCCCTCGGCAGGAAACTTGCGAAGGAATAGCCGAACCGTTCCGGCGTCCGGCATGGAGTAGTCGAGCGGCACGTCGATACGAACGCATTCGGTCCCGAGTAGCGAGACGTGCGAACCGGCATCCTTGCATTCGGCGAACTCCTTTGAAGCCGCTTCAGCATTGCTTGCATGGGCAGGGTATGCCAGCGTCAGAGAAACTAACGCCAATAACATCCATATCCGAAAGGCGACGACCACTGTTCTCTCCGAATGGCAAGCGAGAAGCTCGCGGCCTAGTGGTTCGCCGGCACTTGCACAATTAGCTGCTGTTGCCGACCCCCGACCCCGGGATGAAGGTAACGATCTGCTCTATCGCAGTATAACAACGGACTTTTGGCAACCTGCCTGATACCTTTCAATCCGAGAGCCAAATTTTGTGCTGAACGAACGCCTGCTTTCGGCGAAAGGGAATGGCTCTGGGAAGGTTGGCTCTGTCGGCGCTCGTGTACAACGCTGGGCGTGAACATTAATGCTCTAGATCCGTATGTATCGATCGGCTCTGCTGGAGTTCGGCTCGCAGCGTCTGAACCAGTCTGGCGGCCGACATAGCACGATTGAGCGGCGCACCCTGGCCGGCCCATTGCGCACCAAAGGCATGCTCGCCTTTTGCCTTGGCTGCAGCGTGAAGTGCTTTTCCGGCATCGTAGGCTATCGGATAATCCGGTGGAAGCCGCTCCCCCAGCCGATCCGCCATGGCCGTGAACCGATTGGCGACCGCTCGCGCAGGACGGCCTGATATAAGCGATGTCAGTACAGTGTGATACGCTCCCAAGCCGTTCAGCGCCGCACGATAGGCATCGTCCGCAGCCGATTCCGGGCATGCGATAAACGCAGTGCCGAGTTGCGCCGCGACAGCGCCAAGATCGAGCACTGCCGCGATACCGGCGCCGTCCATAATCCCACCGGACGCAATGACAGGGATATTCAATTCGCTAACCAGCAATCGGGTCAAGGCAATGGTGCCCAACGCTGGATCTGGTGCGGCAGGGTCGAAGACACCTCGGTGGCCGCCCGCCTCGATGCCTTGTGCGACGATGGCGTCGATTCCCGCGGCCTTGATGGCCCGAGCCTCATCAAGGTTGGTTGCCGTGGCGATCAGATAAATACCTCGCTCGCGCAATGCCGACAAAATGTCAGCGGAGGGCAGGCCGAAGTGGAAGCTGACAGCAGGGGGCGCCAGGTCCAGCACCACCGACAACATGTCGGGATCGTGGGCAAAGCTTTTGTAGATTGTATGCAACTGTGTTGGTGGCTCGGCATCGAATTCCGCGAACAGCGGAGCGAGCCATTCGAGCCAAGCCGCCTCCCGATCCGGATCCGCGCTGGCAGGACCATGGACGAACAGGTTGACATTGAAGGCCCGGCGGGTGCGGCCGCGTAATTCCTCAATCATCGCTCGCGCAGCCGCGGCGTCACTTGATCCCACCCCAATGGATCCAAGCCCACCCTCTTCACACACGGCAGCAGCCAGCGAAGGAGTGGAGACGCCGGCCATGGGGGCCTGGACTAACGGTATTGTGAGTTTGAGCTGATCGATGAAAGACATGGACGCGCGCTGATCGAAACTGAAATGACGGTCTGCTTATGGACGTCCCTGAGTGCCATGGGAATGGATGCTATGTCGGCGGATGACGAAGTTGACCCCCAGTCAGCGTTTTTTCTTGGCAATGGTGGCCGTGAAATCGGGGTCCTTATTCGCCACCCAATCGACGAACTTGCGGACTGCGGGATCGGCCAACAGGCTCTCTATGTCCATTCCGTGCCGCTGCAGTTCGGAATTGGTGAAATTGGCGATCAGCGTCTGCTGACAAATCGGATGCATGGGGACCACGTCTCGACCACCTCGGCTTTTGGGTACGGGGTGGTGCCAGACAATGGTCTTGCCGGTCGGCCGACTGCAGAGCCAACAGTGGACCACGCTCTCAGGCACCTCTTCCTCCTGGTGCACGTCGCCATAGGGATCATTTTTCGAATGCTTGCGGGCCATCGGTCTGCCTGAATTTGCGTTTTCAGTCTCATAGCGGGCGGTGCTGGGATTACCATCCTCGCGGCGTCAGTCAGAGCCTTCTTCCTGATTGACGATTATTCGGCATGTCCAGAGTCCGAGCTGCGGTCTGAGTGCCAGTAAGAGGAAAGCAGGCTTGGGGCCTTATGAGGCCCCCAGACGGATTCATCCGAACGGACACCCGGACTAACTCCGGGAGCAGGCAAGGGCCTCTTTAGGAGGTCTCGCATGTCACACGCAAATACTGCTTTCGCATTCTCCGATACCGCCGAGCTGCAAGTATTGGCGGCGGCGAGGGCGCTAGCTGTACTACTCGCTGCCGATCAAGCCATCTCACGGCGTACAGTGAACGCAACAATGGCCGATCACTTCGGCGGTAGCGACGCCGAAGGACGCTGGTCCGTACGCGATGCCCATGCCGCGCTTGAATTGGCGCAGGTGCTGTTTCTTGCGCAGGCAACTGAATTCTCTCTCGCGATGCCATCCAGCGCTGCCGATGAGGCTTTCACGCGCCTTGAACGTCTGGTCCCGACCCAGTCCAACCGGAGCGATGAGCAGATCGAGTGGCAACAATTCGCGACGCCGCCCCGTCTGGCCTGGATGGCTGCAAAGGCATGCGCGATTTCTGCCAATGAACTGGTTCTCGAACCGTCGGCCGGGACCGGCATGCTGGGCGTATGGGCTGCAAAGGCAACTGCGCGTCTTGCTCTCAACGAGATATCGCCGCTGCGCCGCGAATGCCTGGGCGCCGTGTTTCCGGAAGCGACAGTTACGGGAATTGACGGGGAACTGGTCGACGAACTTCTCACCCCCGACGTGGGTCCGAGCGTGGTGCTGATGAACCCGCCTTTTTCACACAGTATCGAGAGGGGCCACGATAGCCGTACTTGCGATCGGCACTTGCGTTCTGCCTGGAAGCGTCTTCTGCCAGGTGGCCGCCTGGTCGCAGTGATGCCCGAGTGGTTCGAGCTTCCGAAGTTCCTCGCCGGGATCGCCGGTCCCGTCGCGCTCCGCCTCAACGCGACAATCGAGCGCGGTTTCATCAAGCAGGGCACATCAATCTCAACCCGGCTGCTGGTACTCGACAAGGCTGAGGATGGTACCAGCCCGATCATTGCCCAGCCGGCAGATTTTGCCGAGCTTCATTTGCTGATCGATATGCTGCCTGACCGGGTAAGCCTGCCCGCCGAACCCAGCATCGGCACCAAGCCAGCCTTGCCGCTGC
The DNA here is from genome assembly GCF_020985325.1 of Croceicoccus sp. Ery5. NCBI lineage: Bacteria > Pseudomonadati > Pseudomonadota > Alphaproteobacteria > Sphingomonadales > Erythrobacteraceae > Croceicoccus > Croceicoccus sp. Ery5. The sequence goes on along the minus strand of NZ_CP087587.1, from coordinate 2,775,916 downwards.
GACTGGCGGCGGGAAAGAAGAACCCGGTTCCGCTTAGCGCCCGTCCAGCCGCTACGGCGCCGTCGATCCTGCCGCTTGCATTTACGCCGCGCGAAGCACCTGCGCCGATCGAGAATCAGGTTGGGCATTATTTGCCTTACCGACCGAGCCGGATCTCAATTGCAGATGCTGTCCCGCATCCGACCCCGCTGGTCGAATCCGTCGCGATGGGTTCGATCACCGCACCCGTGCCCGAAGTGGTGCCTCAGCTTCCTTCGAGCATCATTGCTGGAGGCGTCTTATCCGCTGCACAGGCCGAGACCCTGATCTATGCCGCAAGCGCGCATGCCCGCGATCTGCCGGGCCGGTTTGAGCCCGACGACAAAGGTTGCGCCTTGAAGCCGAGCGCCGAGGGGCACGCCTACCGCATGGGCTACTTTCTTGGTGACGGAACTGGCGCAGGCAAAGGCCGGCAAGTCGCATCTGTCATCCTCGACCGGTGGGTGAGGGGCGAGCGGCGCCACATCTGGATTTCCAAAAACGAAGCTTTGCTCGAAGACGCCCGCCGCGATTGGAGCGCGCTCGGCGGCCTTCCCATCGACGTTCAGCCCCTTGGTCAATGGAAGCTCGGTGTCCCGATCGGGATGCGCGAAGGCATACTCTTCGTGACTTATCCCACACTACGCTCGGGACGCGGCGACGCGACCCGGCTCGAGCAGATTCTCGAATGGGCAGGGGAGGATTTCGTCGGGCTCATCGTCTTTGACGAAGCCCATGCGATGGCCAACGCCGCTGGCGGGGAAGGCTCACGTGGTAAGGTCAAAGGATCGGAACAGGGCATTGCCGGTGTTCGCATCCAGAATCTGCTGCCGCGCGCCCGCGTGCTCTACGCTTCGGCGACTGGGGCATCCGACGTCAATAATCTCGCCTATGCCACCCGTCTTGGCCTGTGGGGTCCCGAAACGGCTTTTGCCAATCGCGAAGCCTTTGTCGCAGATATCCGTGATGGCGGTATCGCTGCAATGGAACTGGTCGCCCGTGATCTGAAGTCTCTGGGGCTTTACGCGGCGAGGGCACTTTCATTTGCCGGGGTTGAGTACGAGATTCTGGAGCATTGCCTGACCCCCGACCAGGTAGCGGTTTATGACGCCTATGCAGACGCCTGGGCAATCATTCATGCCAATTTGCGGGAGGCGCTCGAGGCAACCCGGATCGTCGACACTGACAGTGGCGATACCCTCAATTCAGGTGCCAAATCGGCTGCGCTTTCGGTATTTGAAGGCACCAAGCAGCGCTTCTTCGCGCAGCTCCTTCTATCGACGAAGCTGCCGAGCCTGCTGCCTGCGATTGATACGGCGCTTGCCGACGGCAACGCGGTTGTGGTGCAACTTGTCTCGACCGCCGAAGCCATGCTCAACCGCCGCCTCGCCGATCTCTCCGATGCAGAGCGTGAAGCGCTCGAAATCGATCTCTCCCCCCGAGAATACGTGGTCGATTACCTCACCAAGAGCTTTCCGGTTCGGTTGATGGCTGTGTTTACGGACGAAAATGGCAATGCCCGGTCTGAACCGAGGAGTGATGAGAATGGTGCTCCTGTTCTGTGCCGTTCGGCGCTTGCCGCGCGCGATCGCATGATCGAGCAGCTCTGTGCCTTGCCGCCGATCGCGACGGCGCTCGATGCAATTATCGAACGGTTCGGTGTCGATCAGGTCGCCGAAGTCACGGGCCGTACCCGCCGCCTGATTGTTGGACACGATGGGCGCCAAGTACTCCAGTCGCGCTCTCCACGCGCCAATGTCGCCGAAACGCGAGACTTCATGGACGGGACCAAGCGAATTCTGGTTTTCTCCGATGCCGGTGGCACCGGCCGCAGTTATCATGCCGACCTTGCGGCAAAGAACCAGATGCGCCGGATTCACTTTCTGCTTGAGCCGGGCTGGCGGGCCGATGCCGCAATTCAGGGCCTTGGCCGTACCAACCGTACCAATCAGGCATCTGCCCCGCTGTTCCGCCCGGTGACGACCGATGTGCGCGGCGAACGCCGGTTTATATCGACCATTGCACGGCGGCTCGACAGCCTCGGGGCACTGACCCGAGGGCAGCGCCAGACAGGTGGGCAGAACCTCTTCGATCCTGCCGACAATCTCGAGAGCACCTACGCCAAGGAGGCGCTTCACCGCTGGTTCGGCCTGTTGTTCGCGGGCAAGCTGGAAGCCGTTACGCTTTCTCGGTTTGAGGAACTGACCGGGCTCAGGATCGAAGGGCCCGATGGCGCGATGGTCGATGACCTGCCAACAATCCAGCGCTGGCTCAATCGCATCCTCGCTCTACCGATTGCTCTGCAAAACGGGATATTTGACGAGTTTCTTGGCCTCGTCGAAGCGCGGATCGACGCTGCACGCCAGGCGGGCACGCTCGACATCGGGGTCGAAACCATTGCGGTCGAGCATTTCGAGGTGCTGACCGATACGCTACTGCGCACCGATGCGCTGTCGGGCGCAACTACGCATCTCCTGGAACTCGAGATCGCCCGCGCGCTCAAGCCTTTGCGTCTCGAGCGGCTCGAGGAGCTCTACGGCTTTTCGGGCTCGCGTCAGCAGTTTCTGCGTAATGCGCGCTCAGGCCGGATCGGCCTGCTCGTCCCGGCGCGCAGTCTGCTCACCGACGACGGTATGCGTGTGGCCCGCTTCGAGCTTGTCCGTCCCTTGAAGCATGGGCACATCACCGCCGATCAACTCGCGGAGAGCAGCTGGGAAACGGTGGATCCAACCGAATTTCGCCGCCTGTGGCAGGTGGAGGTCGATGACGCCGCCTCAAATCACAAGCGCGAGCGCCTGCATCTTGCAACCGGCCTGCTGCTTCCGGTGTGGGACAAACTCCCTTCCGACTATGTTCGGGTCAGCCGGATTTCGGCGCGAGATGGACGCTCGCTGTTAGGCCGGGAGGTTCCCCTCCATTGCGTGCCCGAACTTTGCCAGGCGCTTGGGCTCGAAGACGAACATGCCTTTTCGGCAGAGCAAATCGTCGATGCGGTGCTCGGGACAGGGCGACCGATGCAAATCAAAAGCCGCGAAGCGCTTACGCTCAAGCGCAGCCTCGTCAATGGCGCGCAGCGGCTCGAACTGGCTGGTTGGTCGGTGTCGCGCCTCGACTGGTACAAGACACATGGGTGCTTCACCGAGATCATACGCTATCAAACGCGACTTTTCGTCCCGACGACGAGCGCAGTAGCGGTCTTGGCGCGACTTGTGGGATGAGAATCGTTATCTTGCCAATTGGCATCCAAAGTTATATATGATGCCATATGGAGAATGCTTATGTTGGCACTGCAACCCGTTGATACCGTCCCCCATGCCTTTCGGCCCGATCCTGTAACCCAGGAGGAAGCATCGGCGATGTTTCGCGCCGTGCTGAACCTGTTTGGGAAATGGGAACTAACCGACGAACAAGCCGCGACTTTGCTCGACATGCCTGTTCGCTCCTACCGGCGGTGGAAGGCTGAGGGTGCAGGCCGTGTCTCGCGCGATGGCGCGGCGCGGCTCTCCAACCTGATGGGTATCCACAAGGCGCTGAGGATCATCTTTTCAGAAGCTCCGCGTGGCTACGCCTGGATCAAGGCAGGCAACGCCGCCTTTGCCGGAGCGAGTGCGCTCGACGTCATGCTTGGCGGCGAGCTGACCGATATCATGCGGGTGCGTCGCTATCTTGATGCCGAACGTGGTGCCTGGTGATTGATCCCAAGGCGATTCCGGTTGCCCAGGTCGAGTGGAAAGGTGCGGTACGAATTATCCGCAGTGCCTTTCCACCGATCGACCTGTTCGAAGATATCGCAGACCCCGCAGATTGGCCACTGCTGATCTCTGCCGAGCAAAAAACCAATCCTCGCATTATGGCGACGATCGGCAATCTCGATCTGGTACCTGCTGACCGCCGGGTAGGGGGCAACGGCGCATCCTATCTGATGGCCCCGTTCACGCATGTCAGCACCGACCGACCTAGTCGCTTCACCGATGGGACCTACGGCGTCCTATACGCGGGGGATACATTCGAAACTGCGCTGTTCGAGACAATCCATCACCATGCCCGCTTCATGGCTCGCACTGTAGAAGCGCCAGGCTGGACCTCACAGTTCCGTGAGATCATCCTTTCGGTAAGCGCCGATTTTCACGATCTCAGGAGCCTTGCCGCAGGCGATCCCGCGCTTGATCCCGACAACTATGCTGCATCGCAAGCTCTCGCTGTTGCGCTCAAAGGGGACGGGGCCGAAGGTGTTGTCTATCCGAGCATCCGGCATTCGGGTGGTGAGTGTGTCGGATTGTTCTACCCGGATTGTGCATCCGACCCCACTCAGGGACGTCACCTCGACTACCACTGGGATGGAACGGGTGTCGATCTGGTTCGAGACGCGGGAACAGGTGCCGTGTTTCGAGTGGTGGACACTGACTGAAGATCCAACATCCGGCTTGCGCTGCGGCGACTCCGGCAGCTTTGCGCCCCTCAAAGGTGTATCAAATAACCTGCACTTGGCCTTGAAAGCTGACATCAAATTGGCTCAAGATCGGGCGTTCTCGCGCTTTCGGTTGAATGCTTCTTTAATTCGCTCGGTCATTATGCCCCATGCCGTGCGCTTTCTGGCTAACGAAGCTCGCATGGAATGCAGAGATTTTTCACGCCAGCGTTCGTCAAGGCGCTCGTCATTTTGGAATGTATCGAGGACCGCTGAAGGATCGTTGCGCATGTGCTTGTGCGCCTTGCGGCCTACGATGTCGCTCGAAAGGTAATCATAGAGGGCTTGAAGAACGCCTGTAACGTGCTTGCTTTGGCCATTATCTAATTGCTCGAGAAGAAATTCGCGCAGAACAATTGGTGAAGCGTTGAGCTGATTAAGGGCCAGGTCGGTTTCCCTTTTGAGCTGGACAACGTTGGCTAGGCGGCTTTGCAGGCAATGAAAGGGATGCATTATTGGGACATGGAGCTCAGCCGTCCCTTCAGTCATCCTGACATTCATTCTTATCTGGATGGCTTGCTTCTTTAGCTTGGCGCCATCGACGCCCATGACATGCCAGAGAAAATCGATTTCAATCGGGTGCCCATCGATCTCAGCATGCACTATGGCCGTCTGCGGTGTGTGGTTGTCGGTGTCGGGGATGGCAACGGAACCACCAAGAGCGTTTGCAAGCTTTTCTGCGGCTTCGCGCTGACCAAAGTAGTCAATATCTTTGGATGTGTAGGGCCCGTAGGCATCGAGCTCGGCTACATGGCTGTAGCGCTCTGCCCACAGGTTGAGCGCTTGGCCTCCGACGATGAAGGCATCGTCACTCAATTTCAGGATGCTTGCTAGATCATAGACGATCTTGGCAGGTAGAACTGCTTGATTCAGGCGAAAGCCTCTTCGCAGATGATCGACGATTCGACGATGTCCAGCGAGGAGAAAAAACCATTGCGGGCACGCATCTCGTCGCGCGAAATACGGCCAGAACGCAGGTCGTCGGCGTCGGAAGCGCGTTGACGCTCCTTCTCCTGCTGGCGTTCCGCCGGGCTGTAGTAGCAAGCCTGCTGCATGGTTTTCTCCGTTAGTTGATATATTCTGCGGAAGGTTACCAGTCAATGAACTGTTTGATTCTGCCCTCGTTCCCTTTTCCTACCTAAGATCTCTGTTTCGCGTCACAGCATTGAAAGCGGCCTTGGCGTCACTCCTACCTAGCGGTGGAAACGCGTTTTCAAGAACTTGCTACGAAGGCCTCGGCACCGTATATTCTTGATATGTTCTCATGGCCGCGCCTTCGATGAAGACTCTCACGGACAACCAGCTGACTGGCGAGTTGGGTGAAACCGTAGTCAAAAGCAAGATTCTTGAGCTCGGCCACGTTTTCGAAGGCCGTGGGCGCCTAGAAACGGGCATCGATGGGACGATCGAATTTCGAGATCCCGTTACGCGCTCCATGACCGGTCTCACCGTCGCAGTTCAAGTGAAGACGACGAAGTCCACCAAATATGTCGGCGAAAGTGACGACGAGTTTGAATACAGCGTTCGCCAGCAGGATATCGATTATTGGAAGCGTTGCAGTCTCCCTGTCGCACTGATCCTCTACCGACAGGAAGACGGATCACTCTATTGGCGCGACGTTGAGGCTGGAGAGGAAGGGGATGAACGGCGCCTCAAATTTCGCAAGGATCGAGATCGCCTCGATTCCAGTTCGATCGAGCGCCTGGCTGCAATGGCAGTCCGCCGCGGTAAGGATGGCACATTCCTCCCATCGCTTCGAGTGGGCGAGCAAGCGCATCTAAATCTGATGCACGTCGGACTGCCTTCATCGATCTTCGTTGGCGAAAGTCCTTTTGCCTCGGGCCGTGACGCGGTTCCGGAGTTGTTGCGCGCTGACGGCCATCACTTCGATTGGGTTATTCGCGGTCGCCGTTTTCTGTCCTTTCGCAATCCCGAAGGTACACCGCTCGAAGCGATTGTCGATATCGACACGGTCGAGGAAGTCGATACGGAAGACGTGTCGATTAGCGATGATCATGATGATGCGGTGATGATGATCGAACTGCTGCGTCGGACAATGGCTGAACAGTTCTCGGATATCCTCGCTTTCGACCGAAAAGCCCGGCTCTTCTATTTCAAGGCCGAAGAGAGGTATCAGCCGAGGCGATATTTCTATCGATCCCTGCGCGAAACGACATCCGCGACGGTCGTCCAAGTTTACGACTACAAGAAGGGAAAACGTAAAGGACAGGTCAACTACCTTCGCCACCACGCTTTCTCACCTCGCTTCCAGCAAATCGGAAGCAATTGGTTTCTATCGATTTCCCCAACCTTTGTGTTCACCGAAGACGGTTTCCGTCCTCATAGGTTCGCCTCCGATCTCCTTGCTGGGAAGAAGAGGCTCGATCGTAACGGATCGATACGCGGACAGATGATGATGTTCCGTTTTCTGCTTTCAGGAATTGATCTTCAGCCGCACGCGAAGTTCGATCTTTTTCAAGAAGCCGAGGAAGTCAGCCCGGTTCTGACATTCAACGTCGTTGAACCCGTAGCCATGGAAGCGGCCGTTCCTGAGAACGCTTGGTCCGAAACAGATCCGAACGCCAAACGGATGAAGGTTCAGGACGATGAGTCCACACAGGGGGAGTTGGGAGTAGGCGTGTGACATTCACATTCGAAACTCGCTGTATTCCCGAGCCAGATCTCGAATTTGGGGATGGCGGCCTGTTCCTCGACCCGCGTGTCGGATTGATGCGCCACGGCCCTCTGCAGCCAAAGCCTGGCGACCTGATTCGGATCGGAGTGGTAGGCACATCTGATACGGTCGATGGGTTTGCCAAATACATCGACCGCGCGATGCAAGGTATCCCGAGCGACAATGAAAAACTGGGGAATTTGCATCCAGATTTCCCCGGGCTTGGAAACCAGAACCCCTTTCGCTGCCGCTTCGAAGTGCCTCGGGAAGCCTGCCAGACGGTTCTTCAATCCGAGATAAAGAGGATTGTTGCGATAAGGAACCACGAGGAAGCGGTTCGCGCCGCTGTCGATCTGCTGATCGTGCAGGCGCGCATTTTGCTTGAGGGCACTTCGCGTCCCGAGGTGATCGTCATCGCCCTACCGAAAGTTCTGATCGAAAAGGTGGTCAACGCACGTAGCATCGTGTCCGAAGATGATGATGACGATGATGAGGAGGAAGCCGGCCCTACCGAGCTCAATTTCCGTGATCTGTTCAAGGCAAAGGCGTTGAGCCTTAGCGTGCCGACGCAGATTGCTTGGCCTTCGGTCTGGGATGACGCCTTCAAGCTTTCCAGGAAGATGAAAACCACTGAGCGCAAGGTGCAAGGCCCAGCTACGCGGGCTTGGAACCTGCTCAACGCGATTTTCTACAAGGCCGGTCGCGTGCCGTGGCGTCTACCCAAATCCGACGGATATGAAACATGCTATCTTGGTATCGGATTTTATCGGGACCTGGACGGCCATCGGCTTTGGACAAGCACCGCTCAGATGTTTGACGAGCGGGGTAAAGGGCTGATCCTTCGCGGAGCGAGGGCTCGTACTGATCGGCCAGGAAAGCACCCCTATCTGGCCCGCGCAGATGCTTGCGATCTCGTCAAGCGCTCGCTTGAGACTTATTTTGAGCATCACCGCACGATGCCGGCCCGGATCGTCATTCTGAAGACGTCCCGCTTCGAGAATAGCGAATCTCGTGGCTTCGCAGAAGCTATCGAAGAGATGCGCGTCGCCATGACTGATATGGTTTGGGTATCGGAAGGTGGCCATGTAGCCCTCTTCCGGGAAGGTGATTACCCCGCGCTCAGGGGGAGCTTCGTCCGCATTGGAAACGACGGCATCCTCTACACGCGGGGTAGCGTCCCATACTACGGCACCTACCCGGGCGCACGAATGCCCAACGCACTACAGCTTCGGCCCTATGAATGTGAAACCTCGCTGGACGAAATAGCTACCGAAATCCTTGCCTTAACCAAGATGAATTGGAACTCGACCCAATTCGATCACGCACTTCCCATCCCCATCCGAGCAGCGCGGGAAGTCGGACGGGTTTTGAAGCACGTTAGCTATGCCGAGCGAGATCAGCCCGACTTTCGCTATTACATGTGAAGGCTGGCACGAGTTGGGGCTGCGGCCAATTCGTTACTAGCTGTCTGACATCTACCCTTCATTCTCCCTCGCCATGTCTCAGTTTACGTATTTTCGCCGGAGGAGTGCGAGCAGGTCATCCGCTAGACGGCTGCGTTCGGCCCGCAATTCCATGCGTGTCCGGTCTGCCCGGGTGGGCAGGATAAGCGCGCGTTCTTCCTGGTCGCCGCGTGCGGCACGTCGTTGTGAGCCGTCCTCAGTTCGAACCTCCCGTGGTGAAGGGAGGAAACGCACACGCCCGTCGACGTGAGCTTTCTGGCATTTCGCTCTCAATTACGGGCCGACCGCAATCGGCCCACCCGCGGTCATAGAGAGGGAAGGGGGCTTGCTTCTGTTTGAGCCGAATGGGCGTCGAAGGTCGATGCCCGTGCTCATATTCAGGAGTATGTTCCATGATCAAGTCGATCCCGCTGGCCAAGTTGGTCCAGTCCCCTCGCAATGTGCGCCGTCACGGTGACCCAGCCGCAGATTCCGAACTGAAAGCGAGCATCGCAGCCCATGGGTTGTTGCAGAACCTCATCGTTCGGCCTGCTGCTCGTGGCAAATTCGAGGTCGAAGCCGGAGAGCGCCGCCGGTGCGCCTTGCTGGCGCTTGCCGAAGAGAAAGTCCTTCCGAAGGGCTACGAGGTTATCTGCCTCGTGCTTGATGACGATGCGGAAATCGCAGTCGAAACGAGCCTGGCCGAAAACTTCCATCGCCTCGCGATGAACCCGGCCGACGAAGCGCAGGCGTTCGCTGCCCTGATCGAGGCAGGTGCATCGACGGAGGACGTCGCGCGCCGGTTCGGACTGACGGTCCGCTTCGTTGAAGGCCGTCTGCGTCTCGCCACCCTTGCACCCGTCGTCTTCGATGCACTGGCGGCCGGCGAAATCACTCTCGATCTCGCCAAAGCTTTCGGCGCGACCTCCGACCAGGAAATTCAGGCTCGCGTCTATGAACAGGCGTCTTCGGGCTATTATGCGCCCAGCGCCGACAGTATCCGGCGCATGGTGCTCTCCGGCACGGTTCGCGGCAACGATGCTCGGGCCCGCCTTGTCGGTCGCGAAGCCTATATCGCTGCAGGTGGCCGGATCGAACGCGAACTCTTCGACGACGATGACAGCGAGTCCTGGGTCGATGTCGCGCTTCTGGAAACGCTCGCCGCGGAGGAGATGGAAAAGCGCGCCAAGGCGCTCGCAGCAGAACAGGGTCTTGCCTGGGTCAAGCCGACGCTTGACGCCTATGCCAGTCACGATCTCGTCGAAGGCCTCATTCGACTTCCAGCCGAGCCGGCTCCGTTGACTGACGCCGAACTGGCCCGCCTTGACGAGCTCGATGCCTCGTACGACGAGCATGCGGCCATTCTTGAGGACGAAGACAGCGCCGAAGAAGCAATTGCTGCGGCCGAGGCGACGATCGAAGCGATCGAGCGCGAATGCCAGGACATTCGGGCAAAGCCCCCGGAGCTGGCACCCGAACTGAAGGCCGATGCCGGAATGATCCTCGTTCTCTCGCGCGACGGCACACCGGTTCTCCAGCCGGTGTTCTACGGCGAGCGCGACATCGAAGTCGTTGGTGACGAAGATGTCGTCGAAGTCGTTGCGAGTGTCGGCAGTGATGGCAAACGCCGTGCAGCGCTTTCCAAGCGCCTGGTCGACGAACTTGCGATGCAACGTCGTGACGTGCTCGCGCTCCACGTGGCCTCGGATCCCGGCCTTTCGCTTGACATCATGGTCTTCACCCTCGCGGATGCCGACACCCACGACTGGCGGTCGCGCGCGGCCACGACCCTGCGTGGCGGCGTCCCTGCGGGTCCGATTGTCGGGTTCGAAGCGAAGGATGCGCCGGCAAGCGCATCCCTTGCGGACCTGCGCTCTGGTCTCGATGAGAGCTGGCGATCTGGCGAAGACGCTTCGTCGCGCTTCAAGATGTTTCGGGCACTCGCCGATGAAAGCCGCGCAGCATGGCTCGGCTTCGTCGTCGCTCGCACGCTCGAGGCGAGTCTCAACATGGCAGGCGAACGTCAGATCACGTTTCAGGATCATCTGGGCAGCACGATCGGCATTGACATGTCGCAATGGTGGCGTCCGACCGCGGCAAACTACTTCGACCGCGTCTCAAAGCAGGTCATCCTTGATGCGCTCACCGATGTTGGCGGTTTGGAACTGTCCTCACGCTTCGCATCGGTGAAAAAGGGCGATCTTGCGATGAGCGCCGAGCGCGTCTTCGCGGGGACCTACATCACCGAGGTCGAAGTTCGGGAAAGGGCCCTCGCCTGGGTGCCTGAAGTCATGCGCTTTGCCGACCAGCCGGAAATTCCTGCCGACAACGATGCGCAAAGTCCCGACGCGGATTTCGTCGCCAACGACGACAATCAGCCCCCGAGCGAGCTGGCCGCCTGACCTCCTCCTGACAGGAACGGCTGCTCGCCACGGTGAAGCGGTCCTCCGGCACATGCCGGGGGGCCGCTTCCTTCATGGAAAGAGAGCGGAGGGGGCTCCGGGATCTCCGGCACTGACCGACGGAACTGTCGTCAGGCCATTTCAGGAGATCCAACATGGCCTATCGCAAGGGACAAAGCGGCGCAGTGTCGCCTGCTACCCGTATCACCCAGGAAATCATCGCCCGCCTCGAGTCCGGCACGAAGCCCTGGATCAAGCCATGGCGCGGTGTGCCAGTCTCGCGCCCATTGCGGGCGTGCGGCATCCCTTATCGCGGCATGAATGTATTCTGGCTCTGGATGGTTGCCGACATGTGCGGTTACGCCTCGCCGTTCTGGATGACCTACAATCAGGCCAAAGAACTGGGCGCACAGGTGCGCAAGGGTGAAAAATCCACCATCGCCATCTTCTACAAGAGCTACACCAAGGAAGTAGAAGCACCCGACACCGGCGAAAAAACCGACGAAAGCCGTCGCGTGTTGAAGGCCTATCCGGTTTTCAATGCTGATCAGGTCGAAGGTCTTCCGGAACGTTTCCATCCCGCCGCGACGCTTGAGGTGGTGGAGCCCGAGGGCCGTCAGGCTGAACTCGACTCATTCTTTGCCAGTATTCCGGCCGTCCTGCGTCATCAGGGCGACGAAGCCTATTATGAGCCGGTAGCTGACCGGGTGACAATGCCGCCCGCGCATCTCTTCTCGGGCTTCGACCACTATTACGCGACGCTCGCGCACGAGCTATCGCATTGGACCGGTCATGCCAGCCGCCTCGACCGTAATCTCAAGAATCGATTTGGCTCTGCAGCTTACGCTGCCGAGGAACTCATTGCCGAACTTTCGAGCGCCATGCTCGGCGCTGAACTCGGTCTGCCAGTCACACACCTGGATAGCCATGCGAGCTATATCGAGCATTGGCTCAAGCTCCTGAAGCAGGATGACCGTGCCATTCTCACCGCTGCCGCGAAGGCTGAGGAAGCATCAAGGCTTTTGCTCAGACTCGGAGGACGGATCTCTGCCGATGATATTGACGAAGCGTCTGACGACGCTGCGCTGGCCGCTTGAAGGAGGGCATCATGGGCCGATCGGTCAGCTATCCCAGCGGGGCCATTGTCGCCTTCACCGTGCTCGAAGTCGAAAACGACGACGACTGGGACTTCGAATATGAATGGCTCCGCGAGGATTTGCGCGAGCGCGCAGGGCAGGCATTCCCTTCCCTGATCGCGCACGACGGTTGGCGAAGCCGCGAAGACCGTATCCTCATGCGCAATGCCTATGCGGATTTCGGCGTGTCGGTTTACGCCGGCCTGGTTGCGGTATGGATCGTCGAGCGCGACGATGGCGCCTATTGGGATGCCGATTGGCGCACGGCCAGATCGCCCAGAGCACAACGCTGGCTGTCCCAGATCGCCTCGCGCTTTGAAGCGTTGTTCGGCGACTACGTCTGCCTCGGTCACATGTCGAACGGTGAGGGCGTCTACGCAAAACGGGTGGCCTGAATGCGCCAGTCACTTTGATCGTGCCGAGGTGCCTGTTCTCCCTGACGAAGCCTTCAGGTGCACTCATGGTCTGAAGCCATGCGAGAGAGGCCCTGGGCCAGCCGCCAGTCTTCCGCAACCCGGCTTGCGCAGGCCCGAGTTGGCCCGGCCCTGTGGGCCGTTGGCCTGCCCGCGCCAGCCTGCCCAAGCGGGTTTCCCCTGTCGGGTGCGGAGACTGCCTCAAGCTGGCCCTGACGGGCTCTCGCTGGCGCAGCCATGAGCGGGTGCGTCAGCCTCACGCCAGTCAGGAGGACAATACCCATGCACTCATCATTTTCTGACCAACTTGCCGGCCTCGATCTTTCCGGTTTTTCGATTGGTCCTGCCCCGGTTTCCACCAATGATTTTCCGGTCCACGATGCGGTCGTCCATACTCTCGAAGCGGTCTGGTCCGATCTTTTTGCGATGGTCTCTGGGACTGCGCTGGAGGCCGATGCCGAGGACCTCGGCTGGGCGTTCGTCAACATCTTCCACCGTTCCGCGACCCGCAAATCGACCGTCGTCGACCGCGCAACCGACGAAGTCCGAGCGCTCCTGGCCACTGCCGATGGATCCGAAATTCACACCCATGAACTCGAGACCCAGGTTGAGCGTGCGCAGTGTGCCGAAGGGGCCATGATCGCTCTCGAAGAGATGCGCGAAGTGGCCGCTGCCCTCTATCTCAACGAATTCGGCTCCTCGTGGAAGCCCGTGTCGAGTTCGCGCTTCAATCACAGCGCCATGCTGACTTCCGCGCTTGTGGAGGGCCGCGAGTTCGTCCGAGCCCGGTCCGAAGCCAAGCGCCGCGCCGCCATGCCAGAAGGTACGCCGGTGATCTTTGCCGGTGGCCGCACACGCCATCCAAACGAGCAGGACGCTCTCACTTTCGCCAACAACGTCTGGGCTACTCTGGACAAGGTTCACGACCGGGTTCCTGACATGGTTCTTGTCCACGGCGGTGATACCAAGGGCGTTGACCGTCTGGCATCTTCTTGGGCGGAACGACGCAACATCCCGCAAATCAGCTTCTCCCTCGACATGCGCCTGGGGGCACGCGCAGGCTTCAAGCGCAATGAGCGTATGCTCTCGCTTGACCCCCGTTATGTCGTCGCCTTTCCCGGAAACGGGGTCCTGGAGCGCCTCGTCATCGAAGCGAAATCTCGTCGGATTACCGTCGTAGATCGCCGCGGTCCGCTTGGAACTTCTCCCAAGCGCGCGGCTCTGGATACCGACTGATGCGTCCGGCATCGCGCCAGCGCCATCGGCGCTGGCGCAGGCCGTCAGAGGAAAGAGATCGCCTGTTATCGTGGGCAAGACGATCGGTCCTTCCCCCCACATTGCAGGAGAAATCTGATGACTGATTTTCAGGCGATCATGGCGGATTTTGCTGTCCGCCAGGCCGAGCGCGCGGCGCAGGCACAAAGTGAAATCCAACGGCTCAAGGCAGCTATCATTGCCCCGCTGCGCAATGCCGAAATTGCCCGCGTAGAAATCCGTTTCGATGGGTGCGGCGACAGCGGTGCGGTCGAAGAATGCGTATTCTCTGACGCCGTCGGGGCGAGTGTTCCGTGTCCCGAAGTGACGATCGACTGTGCTGGAGAAGGCGACGACAAGAGCCTCAATTCCGCCCTCGAGCAACTGACTTACCTTGCTCTCGAACGCCATCATCCCGGATGGGAAATCAATGATGGTGCCTGCGGCGAACTGGTCGTCGACGTGGCTACGCCGAGTTTCGTTCTGGACTGCCAGCTGCGTTACACGGCGACCGACGACCATTCGACTGATCTCTAGGAGAAGTGCGATGGCTCATTGCTATTATCACGCCCTATCGTCGGTTCGGAAATGGGGAGGGGGGGTGGACGATTACCTCCCGCTCCACCAATGGTTTGACCAGTCAAAGGCGATCTTTGCTGATCCGCGGCACCGGGCCCTTCGGCACCATGCCGAAGGCATCTTCATGCTCGAAACGCTGTTCGGGCCTACTATCGTCAACGCCGATAGCCGTGTTGTGCCCGTTCGCCTTGTAGGCGAACAGCACGTCCGCGAGGACTTGGGTACGATTCCTTCCTTTGCGGATTGGGGGCGCCTAATCACGCCCCAAGACTGGATGTTGCGGGGTCATCGTCTGGAAGAGCCTATGCCGCTTGGCACTGTGGAGACTGCTGCTGGCGGTGCGTTTTCAGGGGGTCTTTCGTCCGCTTCGGGAGGAGCGTCCGTAGTCGAGATATGATGTCGCCTTCGAGGCAGGCGAGGTCAGGGGTACGTGGCATCCCGATAATACGAAAAGTCATGGCTTGGCCTGTGCAAGGCACTCGGGACCAACCCGGCCTGTAAGCAAACCTTTCCTGAAGCATCCCCGTCGAGACGCGCAACCCCGATCAGGTCCGGCCGAGTTGCCGGGCTGCGCCCGGCTGCCCGCACCACCCGAACCAGATCGAGGTTTCCCTTCGGTGCGCTTCGCCGTGGCCGCTTCCTAGTCGGGTTTGCAGCCGGGATGGACCCGGAATGCTCGATCAGGAGAAAGACCATGACCAATCTCGTAATCCTCGTTGGCCGCATCGCTCGCGACCCCGAAACCCGCACGACCCAGGGCGGGACCAGCATCACCTCGATCTCGGTCGTCACCGACCGTCCCGCTCGCAAGGACGGCAAGACCTACAAGGACGAAAACGGCTACACCGCCAAGGACAGCGAATTCCACCGCGTGACCTGCTTCAACGGTCTCGGCCAGAACGTCGCCAAGTACTGCACCAAGGGCCAGCTCGTGACGGTTGAGGGGCGCATCCACTATACACAATGGGAAGACCAGGACGGCACCAAGCGCTACGGCTGCGAGATCATCGCTGACAAGGTGGACTTCCTCACCAAGGGCCGGACGTCGAACAATGAAGGTGCGCCCGACATCGATGAGGACTGAGTGCCTCCCGCAAACAACAAGGCTCCGATGGTTCGCGCCATCGGGGCCTTTTTTGTGCTCGCTGGCGCGAACGGCGGGGCGGGGCATCGAGCCCGCGCCCCGCCGCGGTTGAAGTGTCAGGCGGGGGAGAGCCGCTTGAGAGCATCGTCGATCCCGATGGTGAGCGATGCGCGGATGAGCTGCTTCAGTTGCGCAGGTTCGATAGTCTCGGCTCCGCATTCGAGAAGAACCTTGCCCAGTTCGCCTGCCGCTTCCTCGCGGAGCCTGGCCTCCTGTGCATCGAGTTCTTCGCGCTGCTCGCGCAGCTTCTTGAGCGCATTCCGCGCGCTCGGTTTGGACCTGGCCATGAGTTAGTCCTTTCGCTGGCCGTTGGTCCCCTCCACGCGCGACAGTGCCAGCATGGGGCGATGTAGGAAAACGGTTTTTGCCGCGATGCCAGTGCTTTTCACGCTGACGTTGGAGAGGTCTCTCTCGCAGAAAGTCCAAGTGTGATGCGGGCTTTGGGGCCGCGTCAAGGACGACGGGGCCCCACCATTTTTGCCGGGCAAGCCCGGCAAAAATCGTTTCCCCCATCGCCGCTTCGCGGCCGCGCTATGCGCGGTCCCTGACCCGGCCCGTCACCCACATCCTCGCAGCTCCTGATGCGACGCATCGAACATCAGGAGGAAAGATCATGTACGCTTCACTGAATATCGCGCAGGGTTCATTCCAGGCAGATCAGGCAGCTTTCGTTGCCGCACTCGACAAGGCTCATGCCCGGTCCCTTCACAGCTACTTCACCCAATATGTCCTGACCGATGGTGAGGCAGGTTACATCGCGGTCGATGAGGGCGATTACGGCGCACTGCCCAAGGCCATGCTGGACCGGGTCATCGACACAGTGCCCGGAAAGCTGAGCGATGAATTCTGATGCCACAAACAAGGAGGAAGTCCGTCAGGGCTTCCTCCTTTCCTTTTGCTCGGGTCCCGTATTGTCGCTTCCGTAGGTATCGCGCGAGCATTCCCTGCAGCATCAGTCCTCGGCGTCCGACGCATCGAATATCTCGAGCTGATGGGGCATGTCGAGTACCTTCATTGCCGCTGCTGAAATGGCTTCTGCCTTCGTCGGAAAGGCTTCTGCCGAACTGATCGACACGCCGCTCGAATAGGTCACGGTTGCCTGGAAACCATTGCCTTTGGGTGTCGCGCTCGGTGTTACGTCCGCCATATCCATGCTCCCAGTGGGATGCCCGCGCACCATTCTTCCTGCGGTGGACTCGATCGATCTTTAACACGATCGGCAATCGAACGGCATCAACTTCATCCCTTGGACTTGGGACTTCAAAACCGCCGATCCCGTGCTGGTTATGACACTGGGACCTACCCTCTAAGCTGGGGACAGAGGTGCACACCGTACGCAGTAAGACTGCCATGGTATGGGAAAAAATGCCGTAAAATCAGTGCGTGAGATGCTGGAAGTGCTCGGCAGCAGGCATGCTGCTGAAGGCCATCCGGTCCCCGCAAATGACGGTAATTCCGCGACTTTTGAGGGCAGTTTTGCTACTGGCGATTGCCATATGGTCCCCAGGCGGCGAAAGCCCGGGCGCCGGGCACTGCTCGATGGCAATTTCGCGCGGCGCAAGCTGCCGCTTCGCGAGACCGAATACTGCATCTGGGATACCGAGCTTGCCGGGTTCGGCCTGCGTGTCAGGCCGAGCGGCAATTACTTCTGGTTTGTCCGCGTCCGACATCGCGGCAAGCATCGCCGGATTTCGCTTGGCCGAACCGATGAGCTCGACGCTGGCGTAGCGAGGGCACAAGCGCGGCGCATTCTGGCCGAGGTGGCGCTGGACGGTCTGCCCAAGCGTGCCGTGGTGAGAGCCACGCCAACGCTTGCCGACTTCGTCGAAACGTATTGGGATGACCTTTCGCGGGTATGGAAGTTTTCGACGATCAAGCGCAATCGGAATGCGTGGCGGCTTTCCATCGAGCCGGAATTTGGCGCGATGCGGGTGGCGGACATCATGCCCGCCGACATCCACCGCTGGCGTGATGGTTGCTCCGGGGCAGGCGAAACGAGCTTCAACCGCGCCGTGCCGGTTCTCGCTTCCCTCATGAAATACGCCGAGGCGCTGCGGATGCGGCGCAAGGGATCGAATCCTTGCCGAGGAATGCCGCGTTTCAAGCGTCCGAAGATGGAGCGATACCTCACACCTGCAGAATATCGCCGCTTGGGCGCGGCTTTGCGCGAGGCCGAGGCCGAGCATCCCATTCCGGTCGCGATAGTGCGGCTGCTGATGTTCACCGGCGCACGGATGGGCGAGATCAGGTTTCTTCGATGGGGAATGGTGAAACCGCCCCGGCTCGTGCTGCCCGACAGCAAAACCGGACCAAAAGTCATCTGGCTCAACTCGCAAGCGCTGGAGGTACTGGCAGGATTTGAGCGCGGCGAAGACGACGCGCTGGTGTTCGTCAACTCACGGGGCAAGCACCCGGTCAACATCGAGCCGTGGTGGTACAATCTGCGCCGACGCTGCGCGATGCCCGATTTGCGCGTCCACGATCTGCGGCACAGCTTCGCTTCGACCGCGATCATGGACAATGTGCCGCTCGCCACTATCGGCAAGCTGCTTGGCCACGTCTTGCCGGAGACGACGGCGAAGTACGCGCATCTGTCCGATGACGTGATCGGCGATGCCGCCGAGCGTATTTCCGGCTCGCTGGCACAGGCGATCGGACTGCGGCCATGACAGCCGCCAGCCTCAAGCGCATTGTCGAAGAGGCGCTGGCCGAGGTTGGAGCATCGGTAAACTTCAGGCTCGTTCCCAAAGGCAAGGCACGGACGACGACCTGGCTCGGGATCGAGCACGGCTTCGGCATCCGTCACTATCCCAGCGGGCGCAACGTCTACATCGTGCAGACCCGGATGGGCGGCAGGCTCCGCACTGTGACAATCGGCCCGGCATCGGTCCTCACGCGCCATCAGGCGCAAATGGTTGCACGCCGCGTCATTGCCTACGCGCAGGTGGGGCGCGATCCGGCCACTGATCGCAAGCGCATTCGATCCGCGCCGAGGTTTGACGATTTCCTTGAGGAATACTGGACCCGCTGGTCGCCGCGCTGGAAAGCCTCGACGCTCGATTCACACACACGCTACCGGCGGCTCTACCTCGACGACGCCTTCAAGGGCGTCTTCATTGACGAGGTCAACGAAGAGCATGTGACCAAATGGTTTGCCGAGCTCAACAATCGCACCGGTCCGGGCGCTGCCAATCGGACGCTCGAAATCCTTAAGCATATGCTCAACAAGGCGGAGGCGTGGGGGTATCGGCTGGAGAATACCAACCCCTGCCGGTCGATCCGACCGAACCGCAAACGTCAGTGCGAGCGGTTCTTGACAGTTGAAGAGTTGGGGCGCGTCGGGATCGAGCTTACGAAGCTACGGGAGAGCGACGACCTGACCGCCCGCTGTGAGGGCGCGGCAATCACCCTGCTGCTGCTGACCGGTTGTCGCAGGGGCGAGATACTCAATCTTCACTGGGGCGACGTGAAGGGAAATCGGCTGAACCTGCGCGATAGCAAGACCGGACCTCGCACCGTCTGGCTCGGTTCCGCCGCACGCGAGGTGATTGCTGGAATACCGCGCCACAAGAAATTGCCCTGTTTGTTCTGGAACTACCGCTACCGGCGGCAAATGCGCGATGTGGCCTGGGCCTGGAAAGGCATCCGCGAACGCGCAGGGCTTGGTCAGGTCCGCATCCATGACCTGCGACACACCTTCGCCAGCCATGCCGCCATGAACAAGGAAACGCTTCCCATGATCGGTCGGTTGCTTGGCCATGCGAACCATCAATCAACGGCCCGTTACGCGCACTTGGATGATGATCACTTGCTAGACGCGGCGCAGCAGATCGGCGATGCCGTAGAGCGGCTGATGTGAGCAGATTAAGTTCCTTGACCGGGTGCGCTCCCTTTTGGTCCAACCTTATCGGTTCAATGATGCAGCGCAATCTACGTATCAAAAGCAGGTAAAGCTCAGCACCGCTGAATCACTATTTGGCGCGAGATGAAAGCGCGATATCAAGTTCCGATGACGATGGACGCCCAACTCAGAAAAATGTGCTTATGCATCGCTGCAATCGGTGGCGCGGTAGCACTCCTTAGTATCTTCATCCCCCCGGTGAGACTGATTTTGTCCCCAGCCACGATTTTCGTTTCTGGAACAGCAGTCTTTCTCTTTATCCGGATGCTAGCCAGCCGCACTTATCGTGACGGCATAAACGCCGCCAATGTCGAAATGCAGGGCAATGATCAATGGCCAGGGCGTCCAAAAAAATTTGGAGACCCCGATTGGGGTTTATTCGGCGTTAAGACCGGTTCGCCAGCGCTGCTTTGGTTGCGTGCTATTCTTGTCATCGGCATTCTGCCTATAGCCTTGCTCCAGAACTGGATTGGTATCGATGTCGTGTGGCTTTGGGTTGCTGGCGCGTTCGTCGCCATGGAACTCAGCCTGATGCATGTCGCGTTGTCGCAATCCCTCGGAGCCGGTGAATAATGAAGACGCTGATAGTGCTTGGAACTTTCGCTATCTTCTCGACTGGATGCTCAGACACATGCGCAAACGAAATCGTCACTGAAATCGCCAGCCCGGCGCGTGACTTCAAAGCTGTGATGTTTCGGCGGGATTGTGGTGCGACCACAAGCTATTCCACCCAGGTCAGCATTCTAGCTGAGGGCGCGGAGCTTTTCGGAACTGGGAATGTCTACCGTGCGGACGACGATCATGGGGTCGCGCCAGTCGGCAAATGGGATGGCCCCTGGGCGGAAATCAGATGGATTGGGCCGCGCCAATTGCTTGTCCGATACGCAGCGGGATCCAGGATTTTCGAACAGTCCGACGGCCAGTCCGGCATTAGTGTTTCGTACGAAGCAGTGGAGCGCATATCTCCGAATTGAGCCGCACGAAGGCGTGACGACAAGGCGATTAGAGTGGCAAGTTTTGAACTTGCCCATCCTTGCTGATCCGAAACCTTCCACCGCCATAGGCGGACCCGCTGCTCTCGGCGGACACATTATATGTGACGCCCCTTAATAAGGGCTTCGGTTCAACTGATTTCCCTTTGCCATCTGCATAGATGAAGGGCGGCCCCGTTAAATCTGCGCCATATCGCACTGGAAAGGGGTTTTCGCAGGAAGGGGACGCGAACGTCTTCTGCCAATATACGCCGCGTCGAACCGACGCCTCGTCATCACCGGGAGTAGCTGTCGCAGGTGGCCCATCGACCGCTTCAACTGCTATTGAGCGTATACAGTCCGGATTGCCGAAAAGTCCGTGTCGGCAAAAAAGGCGACCTGTCCATCAGCGACCTTTGCGGTGATATCATAAACGCTGGAACAGCTTCCCGGCGCCAAAGCAGCGATCGAAACTAAGCATATTTTGCCAGCGCCACTCATCGCGATTGACCGACAGCTTTCGGCTTTGAAGCTAACAACAGCGTCTCCGGGACAATTTCACCCTTCGAAAGCTGGGTGTGATCTGACAGCACGTCCGTGAATGCCTGCCACGCTTCTTTCGGTCCAAGCCGTGCGCCTTGCCCGGCTAACGCCCCGATGCTCCGCGATGCAACGATCCTGATCAGGTCGCCGAACGTCTCGACCTCATCGGGCAATTGGATTGGCGCGAGCCGATAAAGCCCGATTCCGAGAGCGGCGGACGGAAGAGCGACCCACCACGGCAAACCGATGGCGAAGAGCCCGATTGGAAGGGCGACGACAATCAGCAGTGCCAGACATCCCCACAAAGAGATGATCTGCGGTGGAGGCCGCAGTCCGCATTCGGTTTCGATGATTTGGTGCAGTTCCCGGACAGGCAAGGCTCCTAGCGCCGCGATAGATGTTTTTGGCTTCAGGGCAGTCGCAGAGTGCGGCTGCAAAGCCCGCCTCAACCGATAGAAGCACATCGCGGTCGCGCATGATTGCCCGCTAGGCATGTCCGGGAGGCGGGCTTCGATTAGTTCGAAGAGCTGCCCCACGGTCGAACACCGACTAATCTCGTCATCGGCCAGAAGGATGCCGAAAGCAGCCTCAACGTCTTGGATCAGTTCGACGTCGTCGAGGTCACCAGCAAGGCCAAGCGATGAAGTCATTCAATTGCCTCCAGCCCATGACATAAGCCGAGGCAAAATTTGCAACAAGTCGTGGTTTCGAGTGCTGTTGCACCACCATAATGTAAGGAGCATACAGACCGCCTCCATCGCAAAAAATTCCAAGCAATGGTCATGGATTACGAATGAGGCGCTCCCAAAAGACTCTGTCGGCCATAGGCCTTGTCGCTAGCATGCTTCCGGTAAGCGGTTGCGCTCAAGGGCGCGAACAAGTGGCTGGGCATCAGTATGATGTTCCTGCCGCCAATTTAATTCCGAAAAGTTCTTATCCATTTTTCCTGCCGCGATCGGAGGGTAACGAGTTCATCTTTGTTCTCAATCCGCAAGCCGAATTGCGTGAACGGAGAAATGTCTTGGTGCAGGATCGGAAGCAGGTTTGCGCAAGGGCGAACGGAAGCGGCTATGTGTCCAGGACAATCTGCGGTGAACATCCTGTTCAATGGCAGGGCCGTGATTGGCTTAGGAACGGTGATGATACCTTCTGGACCTACAGTCCAGCCACCCCACCTGGAACGGACGCCCCATATGTAAGCTGCCACAAAATGGAGATCAAAGGCCACACAGGCCTCTGCTCGGCCACTCTCGCACTTGGCGATTTGGCGCTTACGATTGGGATCAACGATGATGAACTTCCAACTCTTCAAGCTACTTACGAACGCGCAGTATCGATGCTAAAATCGTGGGAGTTGTAGCACGGCCGTTTCCCGCTTGGTTTAGGGCATCAGGCGAAGTCCCAGCCGCGACAACTCGTATCAGTTAGCTCTGTCGGTCTTCATCGGCGGAGAAAATTTCCGCTCACACTCCGCCATATGTTTGTGCGAAAGACAATCGCATGCCGGTGGTTAAGCCTTCGATCCTGAGATGGGCGCGCGAAAGCGCGGGGCTTTCGCTTGAGGAAGCGGCGGCCAAGGTCGGCATTCGGGATGCGCGCGGCGTGCCCGGCGAAGATCGGCTGCTGGCGTTGGAAACCGAGGAAGGCGAGGTATCGCGCCCGGTCCTGCTCAAGATGGCAAAGGTTTACCGGCGCCCGCTCGTTTCGTTCTATCTCGAAGAGCCGCCCGTGCGCGGTGATCGCGGCGAAGATTTTCGCACGCTGCCAGACCAGCACACCGCCGGCGAACCTCTTGTCGATGCCCTGGTGCGCGATATCCGGTCTAGGCAGGCGATGGTGCGCGCTGTCCTGGTCGAGGAAGAGGAAGCGCAGCCGCTCGCCTTTGTCGGCTCCATGTCGCGTAACGATGGTGTCGGCCCGGTCCTGGCCTCGATCCGCAAGACCCTCGGATTGGATCTTGCTGCCTTCCGCGCGCAAGGTTCTGCCGAGGCCGCATTCAGCATGCTCCGGCGGCAGGTCGAAATGGCAGGCGTATATGTCCTGCTGATTGGTAATCTCGGCAGTCACCATTCCGCGATCGACGTCGATGCATTTCGAGGTTTCGCTCTAGCCGATCCGATTGCGCCCTTTGTCGTCATCAACGATCAGGACGCAAAGACCGCATGGTCATTCACTCTGCTTCACGAGGTCGCGCACCTCTGGATCGGGGCGACTGGTGTCAGCGGAGGGCACATCGAAGGCGCTACCGAGCAGTTCTGCAATGATGTCGCCAGCAGCTTCCTGCTGCCCGAGGGAGAACTCAACCAGCTTCGCGTCCAACTCGGTGGCGATGAAGCGCAGATTGCCCGCCAGATCACCGAATTCGCCAACGAACGCCTGGTTAGCCGATCGCTGGTGGCGTACCGCCTGTTCCGCGCTGGCTCGCTCGATCAGGGCGCGTGGCGCAATCTGACCGAGACATTCAAGGGCGAGTGGCTGCGCAACCGCGCTGCCCAGCGAGAACGCGCGCGCGGGCAAGATGGCGGGCCGAATTACTACATCATTCGCCGCCATCGGCTTGGCTCAGCATTGCTGAGCTTCGTGGCCCGAAACATGAGCGAGGGGGTTCTCACCCCGACACGCGCGGGTAAGCTTCTCGGCGTGAAGCCGCGAAGCGTTCACCCTCTGCTGAGCGGAGCATCCCTGTCAGTCGAGCAAGGCGCCTAACGGATGCTCTACCTGCTCGATGCCAACGTCCTGATCACCGCGCACCATCTTTATTACCCGGTCGATGCCGTGCCGGAATTCTGGGATTGGCTCGCGCACCAAGGCGAAGCTGGCAACATCAAGATGCCGATCGAGACCTTTGAAGAGGTGAAGGACGGCAGCAACGACGCCGATAAAGACCTGCTTTACGCGTGGGTGCAGGACGACGCACATAAGGCGGCAATCCTGTTCGATGGTGACGTGGAGCCGCAGCTCGTTCAGCGGGTGACCGGACAATACGCACCAGACCTGACCGACGACGAGCTCGAAGCAATCGGTCGCGACCCGTTCCTGATCGCTCACGCTTTGGCCGACCCGGGCAACCGCTGCGTAGTGACTACCGAGGTGTCGAAGCGCCGCCTCCAAAGGCAGAACCGAAGAGTGCCGGACGTGTGCGCCGACGTAGGCGTCCAGTGCTGCGACACATTCGCCATGCTCCGCGCGCTTAGGTTCTCGACAGGCTGGCGCGGTTGAAATCGCGCGATTGGGGACGTGTAATGTTCGGCAATTCTCACTTTAATCGGGTCCGTGAGATTTTCGCTGACCAGTTTGAACAAGACGCCAATGGATTCCGCTATCGGAGGGCAATGAAGGGGGCGGCATATCGTGTAAGTGAGGCCGAACGGGATCAATTTGTCGCGAAGTTTAACAAGCGTCTACGATATGCATCATGGGCAATCGCGCCTGCGACCATCATACTTATTCTGCTGCTTGCCTGGCTTATCCCAGATTCCGATAGTGAGCTCGCAGAGGGAGCGATCTGGGGCGGCGTCGCTGCCATTTTGATCCCGTTTATGGCGATCTACTATTGGGCATGGAATGCTCCGGCTCGCGAGTTGCAACGCCGCACTCCCGAAAGTGCAGCATTGACCCGCGAGGAGGCCCGGAGCCTCGCATTTTCCAAGATCACCTATGGCCAGCTAGGCCTAGCCGCCGCTTTTGGCGTCGGTCTGGTTTGGATGAAGTCTGTCGACGAAGATGTATTCCACGGGTGGGGAATGATCTGGTTGGTATCCGGAGTTGGACTTGTCGCGCTGTCCGTCGTGCAGGCTATCCGGAAATGGCGTCACGGCCAGCAATAATCAGCCTTTCTGCTTGCCCTGACCGCTTTGCCGTCCCGAAAGCTCAGCGCTCTCGCGTTTCAAAGGTCGTGAAACGGGGCAGACTTCCTGCACATACGAATTGAGCGTGTTGACCAGATTATCCGGCATGAGCCGATAGTAAACGTACTGACCGCGCTTCTCGCTGGCGATTAGGCCAGCGTTTTCGAGGATCGAAAGATGCTGCGAAACAGCGGGCTTCGACATGTCAAACCGCGCCGCAATCTCGCCCGCGTTCAGTTCCGCCTCAGAGAGGTAGGCGAGGATTTTGCGCCGGGGCGTCGAGGCCAGAGCTTCGAAGGTCTTCTGCATGCCCTTAATTAAGGAATAAGCTAATCGCTTGACAACCCTCAATCGACGTTTAAGCCATAAGTTAAATACCTAGTGGCGATGGAGGGCGAGATGCGAACCGGCCAAACGAGTGGTGACCGTTGCCGCGTAAACAGCCTAGTCGAGACGCCTGGCTGTAGCCCAGTTTCGGGCGCGGTGCGCTGGGACCCGGTCCACTCCGTCTGGAATGGAGCGATGCTCATTAGTTCGCTGGTATTGGCCCCCGTATTCTTTGCCTGGGATGCGCTGTTGGTCTTCACTCTGCTGACCGGCGCATCGCTCCTGCTGGGGCATAGCGTCGGCTTTCACCGTAGGCTGATCCATCGCAGTTTTGCCTGTCCCCTTTGGCTAGAACGGTTCCTCGTCTGGGTCGGAACATGCGTGGGGATGAGCGGCCCATTCTGGATGATCCGCACCCATGATCTTCGCGACTGGGCCCAGCGAAATCCGCACTGCCACGACTATCTCTCACACCGAGGCGGTATGCTCCGCGACTATTATTGGCAGGTGCATTGCCGTCTGGTGTTGGACCATCCACCGGCTTTCGATTTGGGGGACGCTGGCCGCGATCCGTTCTACCGGTTCTTGGAACGGACGTGGATGCTACAGCAACTGCCGATCGCGGCCCTTCTTTTCATCGGTGGTGGATGGAGTTGGGTCATCTGGGGAGTCTGTGTCCGGGTGACTGCGTCGGTTACCGGTCACTGGTTTGTCGGCCACCTTGCCCATACGCGCGGCCCACAGAACTGGACCGTGATTGATGCAGGAGTGCAAGCGCACGACGTGCCTTGGGCCGCGATCCCGACCATGGGCGAGGCATGGCATAACAACCACCACGCGTATCCTGGCTCGGCGCAGATCGGCATCCATCCCGGTCAATCCGATTGGGGCTTTGCGTTCATCCGCCTACTGGAACACGCTGGTTTGGCTTGGGATATCGTGCTCCCCGAACACCTCGACCGGGCGAAGGCGATTATATCAATTGGCCCGCAATCGCGTTCCTCCGTGCAGACCTTGAAGGAGGCGCGATCATGAACGCTAGTCGGTCTGAAATCCTGCGCCGGTTAGTATATCTGGCGGCGTCGGTCGCGCTCATCGCCAGCCAAAACCTTGTGGCATGGATCGCAAGGCAAACCTACGCGGACGAGCGTCCGCTCGATCTCGATTTCTGGCTTACCCCGCTGAGCAGTACGCTGGAACTCTGGGGTCTCCCCGCGATCTGGGGGGCGGTCATTTTCGCCTACTGCCTGCTGGTCGCGTGGCTGCTTGCCCTTCTTTCCTTCAAGCTGGCGCAGCGGACAAACCGGGGCTTTGTTCTGGCTGTCCTGAGCGTTGTCCCGGTGGTGCAATTGGTAGCCATCGCGCTCAATGCGATCCTCGCCTCGAAGGATGCTCTCGACGAGAAGGGACGGGCCACGCGCCATGCCTCCAAAAGCGTCGCACTGGGTTTGCTTGCAGGGGTCGCACTTATCGTTTTGGCCGTGCTGATTTCGGCGATTACGTTTGGAGCGTATGGCTGGGGGCTATTCGTGATGACACCGTTCCTGGTTGGGATCACGACCGGATATCTGGTCAATTCCGAGAGTGATCTTGGCTCATCTCGGACGATGAAACTCGCCATTGCTTCGGCGGGGCTCGGGAGCCTCGCGCTCGTCGTCCTCGCGCTTGAAGGGATCGTCTGCATACTCTTGGCCGCACCGCTCGCGGTTCCCATCGTTATGCTAGGCGCGGCGCTCGGTAGAGGCCTAGCGATCGCCCGGCACAACCGCCGAAACCCACTCGCAAGCGTTGCGGTTCTCCCGATGATTTTCATGCTGGAAGCTGCCATTCCTCCGGAAGCGCCGATTGCCACACAGTATGAAATAGAGATCGGCGCAGCTCCCGACATGGTGTGGCAAGCGCTAACCAGTCCGGATCCGATCGAAGTTGCACCCGGCCTCCCAGCGCTTGCAGGGTTGGCCTATCCGATGAGAGGAAAACTTGAGGGCGAAGGTGTAGGCGCGAAGCGCATCGGCGCATTCTCGACCGGTACGGCTACCGAGGTTGTGACCAAATGGAAGCAGGATCGCGTTCTGGCTTTTCGTGTCGAGAACCAGCCCCCAGCGATGGAAGAAATGAGCCCCTACCGGCGAGTTCACGCGCCCCACGTGCAAGGCTATTTCCTGACCGGCGAAACGCGTTTCGAACTCTTGCCTGTCGGGTCGAACCGCACGCTGCTGCGGGTATCATCTGAGCACAAGCTGCGGATTGATCCGGTCCCCTATTGGGAGCCGATTGCCCGGATTGCCATTCGTCAGAACGTCGGACGTGTGCTTGAAGATATCAAGGTAAAGTCCGAACGCACGCGTCACTCGGTGGCGTTGGCAAGGCATGATCCATGAGGATGGCTATTTGGTCCCCATTTCAGAATAAACGCGCATTTGGGAGCACATCAAAGCCAGTCTTCATCGCTTGAAATTGTCTGCTCGAATGCCGCATGTGGCGCTGCAATCCACTGGGAACGAACGCAAAAGTCCTCGGGACACACCAGGCAGTTTAACTGGTCACATACACGCAGTCAGATACCCGGTTGACCGGGCACACCCTACGCGACAAATCGCAAGCGGGAGGCGGTAAAAAAGATATTAGAGACAGCGTGTTGATGGATTTTTGCAAAAATGGCGGCTTCTCAATCAGAAATGAATAGTCGCCAATTCGCCAATCGGATCTGATTGAAGGCAGCCAGAAATGGCGCATTCCTGCGCATCTCGCATGTTCTTGACATGTTCTCGTTTCTGATTTAGACAATAACTGCCTTTCGCAGTGCGTTCCGGGCTCCTGACCACAAGGAGTCCGTGCATGACACGGCCAAAATCTCTCCAGGTACATGTCACCGTCGAGCTCGCTGAGCAGGTTCGTGCTGCAGCTAAGCGGCGCGATATCAGCGTCAGCGAATGGATCCGCTCGCTGCTTTCGCAGGCATGCGAAAATGACGATCTTGCATCAAAGCTCGAAACATCTGTGGACCGCGTCAGCCGTCAATCGGTGTTCACAATGGTCGGCGTCGATGCCCTTCTCGCAGGGCATGCCGACCACGGGCTGCGTGAGCGAGCCCATCAGGCCTACGCGCGCAAATGCAAGGAACTGGGGCTCTCCGCAAACGCCGGCGAGGGAGGTTCCGATGAAGCGTAACCTCGTCAACTTCACGCGCGGAAGCCAGCTGCTCGGGCACTTCAGCTTCATGTTTGCAGCAGGTCTCAAGGGGCCGCTGATCATCGCCGCCATCGGCATTTCCTGGACTAGCTGGTGGACCATTTCGGCAGGGCTGAGCGATCACGAAGCCTACCTCGTCTGGATGCGAATTTATGCTGCCATCTACGGCTTCATGGAGTTCGATCCGGCCAAACAGGTCGCACTCGAAACGGGGTTCGGAGGAACCGTCCAGATCCCCATCATAATGCTCGATGCCTATCCGCCGGTGATCCGTGCGTGGGATCATCTGCTCGACTTGCTGGGCGATGCTCTGGTGCGTTCGGCCTTGCTTCTCGTGCCGGCCTTTGTGTTGTTCTACTGGTTCGCAGCGCGCTTCGGCAGTCGCTCGAAAGAGCGCAAGCATGAGCGCGGGGCCATGCTCGTGACACTACCGGAACTGGTCGATGAGCTGCGCGGGCACAACCAGCGCGAGCGCGCCCGAGAGCTTTCGAGCGCCATGGGTTGGAAATGGCATCTGTGTTCGCCCAAGGAACTGTCTGCGGCATTTCCATACCGGCCCTCGCATCTTGCGACGGTTGTCTATCCCTGGCGGCTTGAACAGAGCCACGCCATGCTCATCGGGACCACCGGCATGGGCAAGACAGTCGCCATGTCGGACATGATTGCCGAAGCCCGCGCCAAGGGACAGCGCTGCGTCGTATTCGACCTAACCGGCGCTTTCATCGAACACTTCTTCCAGGCCGACCGGGACATCATTCTGAACCCGCTCGACGCGCGCTGTCCGCAATGGAGCCTCTTCGACGAATGCCGCACCGAAGGTGAATTCTGGGCGGCAGCGCAAGCCCTCGTACCCCATGATGGGGGCGGGGAGGCGCAGTTCTGGG
Source organism: Croceicoccus sp. Ery5 (assembly GCF_020985325.1). Classification (NCBI taxonomy): domain Bacteria; kingdom Pseudomonadati; phylum Pseudomonadota; class Alphaproteobacteria; order Sphingomonadales; family Erythrobacteraceae; genus Croceicoccus; species Croceicoccus sp. Ery5. The sequence goes on along the minus strand of NZ_CP087587.1, from coordinate 2,746,720 downwards.
TTATCGCGGCGCGTGCCCTATTCGTCGAGTTCTGCCTCAAACTGGTGGCTGAAGGACGGGGCACCAATGCTGCGCTTGCCCGCGAACTGATGACCGCTGATCTCTCGCGGGTCCACGCAATGATGCGAGGCACGATCGCTGATCCCCTGACTGCTCCTGAAGCCGCGCGCATGGCGGAATCGATCCGGGCAGTGTTCAACGTGAACGCCAAGGCGCTGAAGCTCCTGCCCACTTCCGGGCGCCGCTTTTCGGTCCGCGACTGGATCGAGGAGGGCGCCCATGACGACGAAGGCACTAACGCCAAAAGAAGTGGCTCGATGGTCTTCATCTCCGCGCGCTACGTCGACATGAGCGTGTGCGCGCAGCTGCTCACGCTGTGGCTCGATACGGCGATGAACACGCTGATGACGCTGCCTCGCACCAAGGACCTCAAATGCTGGTTCTTCATCGACGAGCTGGGCGCGCTTCACCGGCTCCCTGGACTTGTAACGGTTTTGTGCCGGTCACCTATTTCACTATGCCACCTTGGCTTCGAACGCGAGCGGGCTGATGCCGCCCAGATATGAATGGCGTCTACGGGTGTTGTAGAACCCGTTGATGTATTGGAAGATCGCGGCTTCAGCCTGGCGCCGCGTTGGCCAGTTCTGCCGCCAGATCAGCTCTGCCTTCAGCGATTTGAAGAATGTCTCGACAGCGGAATTGTCGTAGCAGTTTCCTTTGTCGCTCATCGATGGTCGCAAGCCATAGGCCTGCAGTTTCTTCTGATAATCATACGAGCAATATTGGCTGCCGCGATCGGAATGGAAAAAGCAGCCTAGCGGCGGATTGCGCAGCCGCACCGCCATGTCCAGCGCCCGGATCGCCAGATCCTTCTTCATCCGATCACTGACCGCCCAGCCCACAACGCGGCGGCTGTGCAGATCGAGGATGACGGCAAGGTAGAGCCAGCCTTCCTGCGTCCACACATAGGTAATGTCGCCAGCCCATTTACGGTTGGGTTTATCGGCGACGAAGTCGCCATCAAGCCAGTTCGCGGCGACACCCAGGCGATGATGGCTGTCGGTCGTGACCTTGTGCTTGCGGGTACGAACCGGCTTGATGGCGTTGATCCGCATCAACCGTCCTACCCGGCGCTCGCCGACATCGAGGCCGGCCTCCTTCAATTCCATTGTCATCCGGGGGCGGCCATAGCTGCCCAAGCTCAGGCTGTACTGCTCGCGGATATGCGCCAGCACCTTCATATCCGTTCGTTCCCGCCGGCTGATCGGACGCGAGCGCCAAGACCGATAGCCGCGCTCGCTGATCTGCAGGACACGGCACATCAATTCCACTGGCCAACGGTGCCGCCAGCTGTGCACGAAAGCGAACCTCACGGCTTTTGGCTCGCGAAGAACTGCGTGGCCTTTTTTAGCACTTCCCTCTCCTCCCGCAGCACGCGGTTCTCCAGGCGAAGCCGTTCATTCTCCCGCGCCAGATCAGCCTGCGGCGCGGCCACCAATTCTCCCGGCCGATATCGTGCAATCCATTTGCCGAGCGTCGATTTGCCGATCCCTAAATCCGCTGCGACCCGTTCGCGCGACAACCCGCTGGTCAGCGCAATCCGCACCGCCTCCTGCTTGAACTCTTCTGAATGCTTCATCATCTCGACGGTCTCCTCTTGCGAGCTTAAATCGCTCAGGTGACCGGCGCAAAACCGTTACAAGTCCAACCTGGTGTTCCGACTTCATCGGTCATCGCCAGGTTCGCGACATGGAAGAGGGCTACACCTATGGCTACAACAATGCCCGCGATGCCGTCAGTCTGACACCGCGCAAGCATATCGAGCCTTTGCTGCTGCCCGACCAGCTGATGAACCTTCCCCGCCTGTCGGGCTTCATCAAATTTCCCGACGGCTTTCCTGCAGCGCCGGTCCGTCTGAAGCCGATAGACCGCGAAAGAATCGCACATGTCTTCGTCGGTCGGGCCAAGGACCGACAGCCGATCCGACAAGTCGAAGGCAAGAGTGATGGCGGCGAGACAGCTGCCAATCCGCCAGCAAATCAGAGCGAACATCCCTCGTCGAACGATGACGGGGCAGGCAAGCCCGTCGTTCCAAAGCAAGGTACTCTTCCGCTAGAGTCGGCAGTTGAGACGGATGCCAAGCAGTCACGCCAGCTGGGGGCGAAACAGGCCGGAAAGGACGTTCCTGACGACACCAGGAAGCCTTCAGGCAAATCCGGTCATCCGCGACGATCGTCGCCCGACGAACGCAAAGCAACGCCGCGCAATTCCCGTCCGCTGCTGCTGACGAATGCGGCGCTCCGCAAAGGCGATCATCCCGATGAGAAGGATCCATCGAATAGCGTGAAGGAGGGACGCCGAAGCGACTTGCCGCAGGCTAATCCGCCCTCAGATAAGCCGCAAGCCGTCGATCGGACAGCCCAGCGCCAGCGAGACGCGGATGCCCGCAAGCTCATGCTCGAAGACGGCGTTCCCGAGCAGGATCAGCCATCGCACGAAGGGCCCGATCTCGGCGATTTTGAACTGTGATGCACGAGGCAGACGCCGTCTGGCGGAGTGAGACCTGATGCTCTCTGTAGCCAATGTCCGTACCGCCAGCGGCGCTGCCAACTACTTTGCCGCCGACAATTACTATACCCGCGCCGATGCCGAGAGATCTGGTCAGTGGCTTGGCAAAGGCGCGGAGGCGCTGGGCCTGCGAGGCGTAATCGAAGCCTCGCAATTCGAGGCCGTGCTCAAGGGCATGCTGCCCGATGGAAGCCGTGTCGGGAGCGACAACAGGGCCCATCGCGCCGGCACCGACCTCACATTCTCGATGCCCAAGAGCTGGTCCATCCTTGCCCTCGTCGGCGGCGACAGGCGTATCCTCGATGCCTATGGCGCTGCCGTTCGCGAGACTCTGGCCTGGGCTGAGAAGAATCTCGCCGAAACCCGCATGGAGGTGAGAGGCAAGGAACGGGCGGTCGCAACCGGCAATCTCGTGATCGGGCTTTTCCAGCACGATACGAACCGCAATCAGGAGCCCAACGCGCATTTTCACGCCGTGGTTGCCAATGTCACCCAGGGACCCGATGGCAAATGGCGAGCGCTCCGAAACGACAAGATATGGGAGCACAACACGCTGCTCAATGCCATGACCATGGCGCGTTTCCGCTTGGCTGTAGAAGAGCTCGGTTACCAGGTTGGGGAATACGGCAAGCATGGCAACTTCGAAGCGGTGGGCGTTCCCAAACCCGTTCGTGATGCCTTCAGTTCGCGCCGCTCCGAGATCGTCGACAGGCTTTCGACGATGGAGAGCAAGGGCCTCGCGGCGCGCAACGCAGCCAATCTGATGACGCGGGCGAACAAGGGGCCGGTCGAAGACCGCAGCGCTCTTGTCAGCCAATGGCGTGAGGAAGCCGCGCAGCTAGGCTTTGACCCCGGCCTTGTCATTGCGCAGGCCAATGCACGGGCCGTCACCGACATAGGCTCGGTCACCGGAATTGGAAATTCGGTGCGCGCAATGGGCCAGCGGGCGCGCCATCTGGCGGCCTCGTTTGTCGAGCGTCTGGGGCTACGCCAGGGTGACCCGCTTGTGCCGCGCGACATGGGGCGCCGGACGCCCGAACAGATCGCGGCGGTTCACGCGGTGGCCTCGGCGATCCGGCACCTGGGCGAGCGCGAGGCGGCCTTCTCGTGGACGGAGATATATCGCGCAGCACTGGGTTTTGCCTTGCCCACCACGCTCTCCGACATCGAACACCGCGTCGACCAATTGCTGCGCCAGGGCCAGTTGCAGAAAGGCAAGGGCGCAGATCGCGATCTTGTCACGACCCGCGATGCAATCGGGCTCGAACAGCGCATCATCGCCGCCGTCGAAAGCGGACGCGGGCATGGAACTGCCGTGGTCGCAGCTGATGTAGCCGGAGAGCGCCTGCAGGCGCTCTCCCAGCTTAAATATGGCCTGACCTTGAACTTCTGGGCAGGAAGGAGCAGGCCGCCTGCTTCTCGCCTCGCACAACCGGATTGTCGCCATTCAGGGCGTGGCGGGCGCAGGTAAGAGTACCGTCCTCAAACCTGTGGCAGACATCTTGCGCGAGGGAGGCAAGTCCGTGCTCGGGCTCGCGGTCCAGAACACGCTCGTGCAGATGCTCGAACGGGACACCGGCATTCCCTCGATGACGGTCGCGCGCTTTCTACGCCAACATCAGGGCCTTCTGGAAGGAGCAGACCAGGCGAGGCTTGCCGAGGCTCGCGCGTCTCTGCGCGGCACCACGGTGCTGCTCGACGAAGCCTCGATGGTCGGCAATGCCGACAAGGAAAAGCTCGTGCGGCTTGCGAACCTGCTTCAGCTAGACCGCTTCGCCAGCATCGGCGACAGGAAGCAATTGGGCGCTGTCGATGCGGGCAAACCCTTCGACGTCATGCAGAAGGCTGGTGTTGAAACCGCGATCATGAGCACCAATCTGCGCGCCCGAGAAAGAGCGCTGCGCGATGCGCAATATGCAGCGCAAGGCGGACATATTGATAAAGCCTTGCGGCATCTCGGGCCACATGTCGTTGCGTCGGGTAATGCAGCTGCCGTCGATGCTGCGGCGGCATGGCTCTCGCTATCGCCGGCCGAGCGCGAGGTAACCGCGATCTATGCATCGGGTCGCAACTTGCGCGGACAGGTCAACGAAGCGGTCCAGACCGGACTCAAAGCCAATGGAGAATTGGGGCCGGGTTCGATGCGGCTGAATGTCCTTTCGCGCGTCAATCTGACGCGTGAGGAAATGCGCTATGCGCGCAGCTATGCGGCCGGCATGGTGCTCGAAGTCGATCGCCGGCAACGGGCGCAGGGGCTTCAGAAAGGCCGCTATGAGGTGATCACGACCGATCCTTCCCGCGAACGCGTGACCCTGCAGAACGGGAAGGGCAAACGCATTGAATTCCGGCCGGGTCAGATGCGCCCGCAAGGCGAGCAGGATCCCCTGCGGGTTTTCGAGCTTCGCCCTCTCGAAATCCATGACGGCGATCGCATTCGCTGGACCGCGACCGATCAAAAGCGCGGGCTCTTGAATGCCGATCAGGCGCGCATCGTGGCGGTCGATGGGAAATCGGTGACAGTGAAAACCTCGCTCGGTGTCGAACACCAGCTGGGGCTAAAGGATCCCATGCTTGAGCGGCTTGATCTCGCCTATGCGCTCAACGCGCATATGGCGCAGGGCCTGACCTCCGACCGCGGGATCGCCGTCATGGACAGCCGCGAACGCAATCTCGCGAATCAGCAGACATTTCTCGTGACGATAACCCGTCTACGCGACGGCCTCACCCTGTTTGTCGACAATGCCGACAGGCTCGAAGCCGCAGTCGAGCGCAATCCGGGCATGAAGCGCTCGGCGCTCGAGACGGTCGACCTGCTGCGCCATGCCGCAGCCACCGGTCAGGCCAAGGGAAGGACGCCCGATCCGTCGCAAGCACCCGCCCGCGAGCCGCCCGAACTCGACCGCTCGATCACCAAGCCCTTCGAAATCGGGATCTAGCGCAATGCGCGGCCGAACCAGAGCACGCGGCCCACGATATTGATTGTGCGCTTCTCCAGCCCGCGCCAGCTGGGATAGGCGGGATTGTCGCTCAGCACCGAGACGCGCTTACCCTGCGGCTCGATCGCGACCCGCTTGACGCTCAGCATATCGTCCATGCGCAGGACATAGATTCCGTCGCGCAGCCGGGCCTGGCCGTCGCTCAAATCGACCATGACCTCGTCGCCATTGGCCAGCGTCGGCGCCATGGAATCGCCATGCACGGCGATGATCGAAAGGCTGCTTGCCTTGCTCGCCGTCAGCCGGCGCAGCCAGTTCTCGTCGAACCCGAACTGGGCACATTTGGCTTCCATCTCGGCGAGCGCGCCGTGTCCCGCCGAGGCCTCGACATCGAGAATGGGCACATGGACCAGTTCGACCACTGGGCCTGCGCGACGCTCGGGCGCGCCGAGGACTTTCTCGTCCACCCCGAAGAAGCGCGCCAGAACCGCGCGATCCTGCTCGTCCAATTGCCGGGGGCTGCCGCGCCGGATGTACTGCTGGATATAGGCCGCATTGCGTCCCAGGAGCCGGGAAACCGAAGAATAGTTGCAGCCTCTTTGCTGGATCAGTTCGTCCAGAGCTCTACGCGCATCGTCCATCGCTGTTGGTCCTGTTGCGTCAGTCTAGGAATTTCTGTCCTAGACTATAGGAACCCTTCCTATTAAGAACAAATTAAGAACGCAAGCAGAAAGTGAGTCGAGGTCGATGGAGCTTTTGGAGCAGATTGAAACCTACATGGCGCACACCGGAATGCGGGCGAGTACCTTCGGGAGAACGGTCGTCGCAGACCCTCGTTTCGTGCAGGACCTTCGCGCCGGGCGGCGACCGAGGCTCAAGACGCGGCAACGTGTGTCGCAATATTTGACGGGTGACTGTTGAGCGGGAATGATTGGAAGGCCAAAGCTATGAAAGGGTAATGCCCCTTTGCGCCCATTGGGCCAGACGTTCGGTTGCACTTGAGCCGAGCGCGTTGGCGCGTTATAACCATCGTATGAACGCGAGCCTTAAGATCACTAAAATCGGTAATTCTGCCGGTGTGGTTCTGCCCAAGGAACTGCTTGCCACGCTTCGGGCGGGCGTGGGTGATACTCTATACGTTTCTGAGACGCCCGAAGGAATCCGCATTACCGTGTCGGACCCGTCGTTCGAAGCCAAAATGGCTGTGGCAGAACGTATTATGCGTGAAGACAGGGATATCCTGCGCGCACTAGCGAAGTAAAATGGTGCAAACATCCGAACCGGTCTGGATCGAGACCGAACTGGCGCTTGCCATTCATGATCGTCAATTGGCGGAGCATGGCGGCCCCATCGGACTGCGCGATGCGGATGCATTGGAATCTGCTTTAGCCCGTCCTCGCAATCAGTGGGCTTATGGCGATACCGATCTCTGCAAACTCGCTGCTGCATACGCCTATGGTCTGGCCCGTAACCATCCATTCACGGATGGCAATAAGCGGACTGCCTGGGTGCTCGCGCGGCTTTTTCTGGCGCTGAATGGCTATAAGATTACCTATAAACCAGAAGATGCAGTCCGGATGGTACTTCAGCTTGCCTCAGGCGAACTCGATGAGGGGGCTATTGCCGAGTGGCTGACGACCAGGCAGGTCGAGTGAGCCGAAAGAGCGGCAACGCAGTTTCCAGTAGTTTTCCTGTCGGACAACCTGCCTGCCGTACATTCGGTCATCTACACGCGATGTAACGGCCTTCAGTGGTATCAACCTCGCGCCAACCATTGGCGAATGCGTTGCAGTCAGCGTGATGTCTGTTCCGCACGCGCCGCTACGCGCTCCTATTTGTTGAAACCCAGTGAAGTGCGAATGCTATCGAGATCGAAGTTATCATATCGATGGCGGCGGCTTGCCAGATAGGACTGGGCTTTGCCGGAACGGATGAGTTCGAAGATTTTGATTTTTGCATCGATGATGCTGTCGAACCTTTGCTTGCCCAGAACATTGTTCATCGCGATGCCGAAACCATCGGTGGTTTCACGAACTTCGACCAGAATTCCTTTTTGGCTGATTACATGTGTTCCGTCAGGCCTGATCTTCCAACGCTTTGAACCCACAAAGCGCTTTTTCGCATCGATCGATTTCAGGTAGATCTCGTGATATTTACTCGCGTCATTTGTTTAAGTTAGATGGTCGCAGCAATCGGTTCCGACGGCCATCGCGCCCCATGCTTCATGTTCGATCGCATAAACGTAGCGAATTTCGGTTCCGCACAACTCGCAGTTACCATCCAACTCGCCCAAATCATCAACGCCAACCCACTTCCATCCGTCACGCGGCATGACATGACCATGCTCTTCGGCATGGCACCCTTTGCAAAGGGCTTCGCAGTCTGTCGTTTCATAATCCCACGGCAATCGCCCGCGAATGTATCGTTTGTGATGCACTTGCAGTACTACGTCGTCGTCTCTGCCCGAACGGAGACAACGGAAACAACAGCCGTTGTGTAATTTGATAACGTCCTTTCGAAACGCAATCCAATTGGCGTGGCGGTATTGCTTCATAGCTTGTCTCACTTCCCATCATAACGCACTGCGCTGTGCTTTTTGAAGGGGAAGGGGAATTTGAAAATCTGTGACTTTTGCACCGGTTTTGCTACGAATGTTCGACCGACTGCGACGTTCCTGAACGCATTTAGCTTCCCATATGAAATAATGCAGCGACAGGGCGGCTGACACGTTTCTGAATGAAGACTAATAGTTACTGATGCAGGTCAATCAGCCTATTCCCGATTCCGATGATGTATGGGCTCTGTCGTTGGAAGGTGGCCTGCGCATCAGGGCAACCGCCAGCCCCGCGTCGCCCATAGTCGATGAATTTTTCGAAGCCTATGAACGCGCTTTCGTGCTTCCCGACGAGAAGGAGGATATCGCGGGGTTTCGTGCCTGCCTCGCGATGAATGAAGACAGGGGGTGTTCCGCTCCGCCATCGCACCGCGAACTCATCGCTGTTATCGAGGATGACGGGGGAACCCTGCTGGGAGGCGCCAATTTTCTGGCATCGGCGATACAGGCGATAGACGGTCATCCCTCCACCTCGGTTGCGCTGAACTATCTTTTCGTCGACCAGGCCGCACGGGGGAGGGGACTGTCGCGCCTGTTGCTGGCCATGGTGGCGCAATTGTCGGTTCGCGCTCTGGGCGATCGGACGGGCAATCCCGCCATATTTATCGAGCAGAACGATCCTCTCCGCATGACTGCGGCCGAGTATGAGGAGGACAACGAAAGAGGCGGGACCGATCAGGTCGAGCGGCTGCGGCTTTGGCAGCATCTGGGCGCGCGGGCGGTTGACTTTGCCTATGTACAGCCGGCCCTGTCGGCGGATCAGGCGGCCGAGGATGCGCTGGTCTATTCGGTTCTGGGCTTCGACGGACCGCATATGTCCGCGCGTTTTCTCCACGATCATTTGCAAAGCTTTTTCCGGATTTCGGTGCTGAAGGGGCAGGATCCCACCGGCGATCCGACCGCCGCCGCCCAGCTGGAAGAATTGAGTGCGCGCGCCGATGCAGGCGGGCTGATCGATCTGCTGGACATCGGACCGGCGCTGGAGACGTTATCGGGTGACAGGGGGAACTGGCCGCGATGCGGTTCAATCCTGGAACTGGCGCGCGGCGATTGCGGCTGATGGCGGGCTGAACCGCAAGTTTCGTGAATGTTGGGGGGCTTCACTTGATCAAGACCATGGCAGCGGCAAGATCGGTTGCCGAAGACCGGACGCTCTACTGGACCTTGTCGTTCTATTTGCCGCGATCGCGCATCGGGGCGGTGCCGGACGGGTTTCAATGCGATCGCTCACGGGCTCTCAGCCAGGCGATCGATCCCCTGTTCAACGATATCGCCGACCGGTCGCGCCAGCAGAAAGTGCCTGACCGCCTGTATTGCGCGGGCCCTGCCGAAACGCTTGTTTTTGCCATGCCCGATCTTGTCGAGTGGATGACGGAAGGCAGTGCCTTTGCAGTGCGGATCGAACCGGAACGCCGCAACCGCGATATTTCCCTGCGCCGGTTCTGGTACCGTTATCCCGATGGCGCCTTCAGCTGGAACCTTGGCTTCGAATATCGCTATGGACCCGATCTTGCGGCTGAACGCGCGGGTACGGTGCCTGCAACCTATTACTTCCTGTCGCTCTTGCAGAAACTGGCATGGCCCAAGGAATTCGATCCGGCACGGGGGGCGGAAGGTCTCGACGCGCTGGCGGGTTTGACCGTCATGCGCGGGGCAGGCGACGCACAAGCCGTGCCGTTCTGGGATTTCGTGGCCGGATGCTATCATGCGGATCGTGACCGGCTGGAAACCGATTGCGCCATCGGGCTGCCCGCGTTTGACGACGCGGTCGAGAAAGTGCCCTCGATCGAAATGCCGGGACTGACGGTTCCTGCCAACCGGTCCAGTTTCTATTTCCATGACCGCCGGTTTTTCGAACTGATCGAGCCGGTGGAGAAAGGCGTGCTGGTCAAGCGCCGCACCCGTGTGCCCGATGCCGAATTCCGCGCATATCCGGAATTGATCGCGCAGCAAAAGGCCGCGCAATCGTCATCCCCCCATGTCCTTTTGGGCGCCGATTACTGGCGAAGCGTTCGCCGTCTGCGCAGCCGTCCTGCGGAAACGCGGCTGGCCTATCTTTTCCTTGCGGGCTTCAGCCAGAACATCATCGACTTTACCAATCAGGAAGCGAGCGAAGTGCTCGACAGTCTTGACCCTATCTATCCGAAATCGGACGAACAGGAGGAAGAGGGCTTTTTCGTCCGCTTTGCCAATCCCCGCGCGATGATCACCTTCGTCCCCCGTTCGCGCACGCTGGAAGTGGGGAACGATCATATCGGAACCTGCCCGTATGCCTTCCTGATCCACGCACTCGCCATGCATAACGAGGCGCTGACCCGAGAGCAGGAGGACGAGACCTTCAGAGCCATAGACGAGATTCAGGCAAAGATCGGCAGCGGCAGATTTGCCGAGGCGGAAGCGCAGATCAATGCCGTGCGCCGCGATGCGTTCGAGAAATATGAAAGGCATCGCTATCGCAATCCTTTTCGTTACGATACCGAGCGCGATGTCTTTGAAGAGCTTGAGCTGCTGCGCGGCACGTCGCGCCTGAAAGAAGCCTATCAGGGTGCGCTGGCCGCGCTTGAGGAAGACGTACGGGACCTGCATCGCCGCCAACGCGACAAAGATGACGAGCACGCGCAGACGCAGGAAAGGCTGCTTAACCTGCTGTTCGGTATCCTCGGCGTTTCGGGCGTGATCCAGGTCGTATTCCAGGTCGAACAATTCGCCCACGACCGTGTATCGAACTGGCAGAACTGGACCTTTGCCATCCTGTCGCTGGCAACGCCGGTCGCGATGGCGCTGGCCCTGCCGGTGGCCATCGCATGGTATGTCAGGCGACGGACGCGTTAGTTTGGCATGGGCACTGCTTTTCAGCGTTAATATGATATAATGCGTGGCTTTCACGAGATCCTGCTGCTTGACGTCGCCTGCTTAGCAGTCCCTGAAGTTGGAGTTTACAATGCACCATAAGCGAGGCCGTGCGCGAAGCCGCCGGGCAGGCTGCAAGTTGTGCAAGCCCTGGAAAGTGAATGGCGTGCGCACCAATGCCTTGGGTGGCGAAAAGTTCAGCGATCACCGACGTCGGACCATTAACTGATCCTTGTCGGTTAGACTCGCATTAGGTCACTGTCGCCGACAAAGCGGTCAATCTTTGCTGCGGATCAGATCGTTTAAAGCTGTCATTAGTTCAGCCCTCGCGCGTGTCAGCAATTTGGCTCCTAGCGTACCGCCAGCAATGCTGACGATGACTGGCAAACCGTAAAATGATCGAATCCTGACGAGTGTCCCACTGTCCGCTGCAGGCTTCCTTCTGCTTGTAAACGTGGCTATCGTCGCCTTGCGGGACTTAGGTAGCAAACTCATAAATTTGGTTGCGCGTATCGAGTGCGATTGATTCAAGGCTCTGGAGAGGAGCCTGGCAGATGCGTCGCCGTTTTGAACTGACAAATTTTGAATGGTCGGTGATCGAGCCGCTGCTGCCGAACAAGCCGCGGGGCGTCCCTCGTGTCGATGATTGACGGGTGATCAACGGGATTTTGTGGCGGTTCCGTACAGGCAGTCCATGGGCTGATGTCCCGGAGCGCTACGGTCCGCACACAACCTGCTACAATCGTTTCGTTCGCTGGCGCAAAGCCGGAGTGTGGGACCGTTTGCTAGCGGCGGTCTTCCACGCTTTTGATGGCGAATTGGTAATGATCGACAGTTCCTCCATCCGGGTCCACCAGCATGGTGCGACCCTAAAAAGGGGGACCCAAATCGCTGCATGGGACGTTCCCGCGGTGGTTTGACCACCAAGATCCACGCGCTGGTGGATGGCCAGGGGCTGCCAATCCAGTTGCACCTTTCCGAGGGGCAGGCGAGCGACTGCAGGCAAGCCGGTCCGCTGCTCGATGCTGTGCCGGAAGACAGCACCTTTTTGGCCGACAAAGCCTATGAAAGCGACGCCATCCGCCAGCAGATCGCAGCACAGGGCGGGTTCGCCAACATCCCGGCCAAGCGCAACCGCAAGCGACGCTTCGCCTTCAGTTCCTTCCTATACCGCTATCGAAACCTGGTCGAACGCTTCTTTGGAAAGCTCAAACACGCCAGAGGCTTGGCAACCCGTTATGACAAACGCGCCGACAATTTCCTCGCCGCTGTCAAAATCTTCTCAACACGCCTCTGGATCAGAGCTTATGAGTCCACAGCCTAATCGCCTATGCCTGCAAGGGCGACACGCTGGCGGTGGTCCGCCTCGATCGGCTTGGGCGCTCGCTTGCCGAACTTCTCGCCACTGTCGAGACGCTACGCGGTCAGGGTATCGCGCTCCTGAGCCTTGAGGAAAGGAGCGACACATCGTCAGCCGCAGGCGAACTCATCTTCCATGTGTTCGGTGCCATAGCCCATTTTGAGCGGCGGCTGATTTCCGAGCGGACCAGAGATGGCATTGCGGCCGCGCGCGCCAAGGACAAGCAGCCTGGCCGTCAGCCCCTCGACATGGCAAAGGTGGACGCCGCCATCAAACTGGTCGAGGCTCGCATTTCTCCGACAGAAGCGGCACGGCAACTCGGCATCGGCCGATCCACCATCTATCGCGAAATGCGTAGGATGGGAATCGAACGGCTTTTCTGACTAGGCGGCTGCCCGTCCGCATCGAGCGTTAGCCATGCGTTCTCCCTTAGCTGTTTAGCGTACCTTCCACGTTATGCCCTCGAATGGTCCAAGTTTCAGGTGGCAGAGCACCATGCCGACGCCAAAGTCTGCGGTCTGGTTCGCCGACAAGGGCTACGACGGCGACCGTTTCCGCGAAGACCTGCTCCTGCACAACATCCTGCCGGTCATCCCGCCGCGTTCGAACCGCAAGGCACCGGAGCATCCTGATTATCGGCGCTATCGAGATCGCAATCGCGTCGAGCGCATGTTCGGCTTCCTCAAACACCAGCGCCGCATCGCAACCCGCTTTGAGAAAACCGCTCTTTCCTACCTCAGCTTCCTCAACCTCGCCGCCGCAAGGCTATGGCTGAAGCATTTTGTCAACGCGACCTAATCATGCAGCATTTCTCCACGCTCGTAAGCGAGACAGCCTCTTCGCACGATGTTTCTGTGCCCGCGCAAAAATCGCATCCAGATCACGGCTTGTTACGTCAAACACTTCTCCAAGATCTGCCAATGCGGCCCGGATATCATCCGGATGTAGGAGTTCGTTGTCTTGACCTTGCGGTGGGACTTCCAGTGTTCGATGTGGGTATGTGTGCCCGGTCAGAGAATGAAACGCCTTGGCGGCAATCACAAGTGCCAGGGAATTGAGGGCAAGGCTTATAAAGAGTGGCATAAGCGAGCCTTCATCATGGTGATATGCCAGCACCATTACCAGCGCGCATGCTCCGCCAGGAGGATGCAGAGATCGAGTGACGGTCATCGTTAAGATCGCACAGGCGACGGCGACCGCTCCTGCAACTCCCGTCGATTCTACGAAATGTGCAATCAGCACGGCAATGAGCGCGGAAACGCAATTCCCTCCCACGACTGACCACGGCTGAGCCAGAGGGCTCGAGGGAACTGCAAAAGCGAGAACAGCTGACGCCCCTATCGGGGCGATGAGCATGTGCGAAAATCCGATCTCATGATTGACGAAATAAGTGACTATGGCCGCAAACAGTATGCCTGCGAATGCCCCGAGACTCGACAAGATCCGTCCGCTGAGTGTGGCGCCAGCCATCCTCAACCGAAAAGGCATTGAATCGATAAACTTCGAGATTCCCGTTTGGCTCATGAAGACGCCTTCACGGAAAACAAAGCGAATTTCGACAGATGAATTTTGCGATGCCTGAAATTAGAACTTTTCGATCCGAACGTCGACGAACTCGGCTTCTTTCATCGTTTGACCAATTCCGACATCCCGCTCAAGCAGACCGCTAGTTGCGAACTACGCTTTGCGGTTTCACCTCAATATGATGGTTTGATAATGTCAGGGCTCGTTCGACTCAATCAACCACTACCGGAATGGTTAGCCTCACCAACAATCCGGTCGTATCCGATGCTCCGAATGACAATCCGCCGCTAAAGCGCTCCATCAAACGATGGGCTGTTGGAATGCCGAGACCAAACCCCGCGGTGTCGCGGCTCCGCGCGTCATCAAGGCGGAAGAAAGGGTCAAGGATATTCTCAAAATTCGCGGCGGGAATGCCGGGGCCGTCGTCCTGTATGACGATTACGGGGGGACCATCCACATCATCTTCTACATCGACTGTCACCTTGCTGCCATAATGAACCGCATTTTCGAGCAGCGCTGCCAGTGCCACGGTTAAAGGTTCTGCGTAGGTGGTGTATTCTATGGGTCCGACCGTACGCAGACTGATACGATCTTCGAACCGGGCGATGACACCCCGGATCAACTCGACGATATCGACCGTCTGAGGCGACACCTGCATATGTTGCGCTCGAAGAAACTGCTGGAGCGAGGCGAGAAGTCCCTCCATCTCGTCGACATTGGTCAGCATCATCGCGCCAATTTCCGCGTCGTCGATTAGCTCAGCCGCAAGCTTCTGGCGACTGAGTGGGGTGCGCAAATCGTGGCTAATCGCTTCGAACGATTTGGCTTGGTCCCGGATCAGTCTGGATATACGCGCCTGCATATGATTCATGGCATGGGCAAGATTCTGTATGTCGCGTGGGCCTTCTTCCGACACGGTGATGTCATGCCTATGCCCGATCTGCTCGGCCGCTTTGGTCAGCCGACGCAATGGTCTCGTCAGCAAATGCAAGGACATTAAGGCCAGAGCCATTAGACATGCAGCCGCCACCAGAGTCGTAGCGATCGCCTTGATCGCCACGGGCCACATCGAACTGATGTCGAGTGACCGAAAATTCATCCAGTTTCCGTCTGGCAGACGAATGGAACCGACCAGATCTTCCTTACCGTTTTGCCCCGCAGCTCTTGTCACCCGCAAGGATCGATCGGCCAGAGATGGTTCCCAAAGAAGGATGCTGCGGGTAATTTCGTCAAATTCGGATGATCTTCTCGCAATTGGGACCGATGGTACGGACGTCACAGAAGCCGATAGAAAACGCGTAGTCATCGACTGGGCAGCTTCCTCCGGCTTCATCGCATAAATGCGATCGCTGACCACCAGAAGTTCGGCGATCCTGCGGGCATGATCCTCGCGCACCGTCTGGCGGTTTATCGCCTGATAGAAGGTGAGACTGGCAGCCAATTGGACTGCGCCAAGCGCGAGGACGAGGATAGTGACATAGGCGACAAGCCCTGGCTTGCGTGCTCGGACCACGAAATACGTCCCCTTATCAGTTCGCCCAGATTTTGCCGAAGCGATGTGCCTTTCCATGACGGCCATCAAGGATCAATGCCGTCCGAGCATACATGCCTAAAGATCGGTGTGGAGTTGCATTGATCATCATACAAGTTGTGCAGAGCTGCCGTCATTGACGGTGCGATGCTAGAAGTCGGTCAGACATCTTCGAGTTCTGTCGTAATTCAACCTTCTTCCTTTGCAGGTAAGGCCATGGGTTATGAAAGCGATTGCCGGCATTCGTCGGAATCAGTGCGCCAATAGTAGCTTCAGGTTTTCCCGTTTCTGCACGAGGTCTGCGAGCGAATAGCTGTCGAGCACATCTAGAAAGGCGGACACCGCTTCCCTGAGCACGCTTGTCATGCCGCAAGCGGGTGCAATCACGCAGCTTGGGCAATCGACGAGGTCGAAGCCTTCCTCGGTGTGTCGGATAAGCGCACCTATGTTGATCTCTTTGGGTTGCTTGCCAAGACGGATGCCGCCGCCGCGTCCGCGGACGCTATTGATATAACCTGAGCGGGCAAGATCATTGACCACCTTCATGAGGTGATTCTGGGAAATGCGATAGGCTTGCGCAATCTCTGAGATCGAACATCTTCGGTCGGGGCGCGCCGCGAGATAGAGCAGTACGCGGATCGAATAGTCCGTGAACAGCGTCAGCTTCATATTCGTTCCATCAAACCTCCCATTCGGCCCCTCGCATTAATATGCAAACTTATTGCATCTTTCAAATGTCCGCTATAGATGTATCTGCAATGCATGAATGGAGTGTGAGTCGTGACAAACGCCGCAAAGATCGACGAAGCAGGTCTCGCCCGCTTGGTGGATGCGTTCTACGCCCGGGTGCGCGCGGATACCGAACTCGGTCCGATCTTCAATGATGCGATCGATGACTGGCCCCACCATCTCGATAAGCTAGCCGCCTTTTGGTCGTCGGTGATGCTCACCAGCGGGCGCTACAAGGGGCAGCCCGTTCCCGCGCATATGAAGCACAAGGACAGGATCACGCCCGAACTGTTCGACCGCTGGCTCGGCCTGTGGGAGCAGACCACCGAGGAGTTGATGGAGCCGGACGCGGCACTCGCCCTCCAGGAGAAGGCTGCGCGGATTGCCGAGAGCCTGAAACTGGCCCTGTTTTTTCGCTTAAACCGTCGGCCTGACGCGAGCGACAGCCGCAAGGTCGCATGACGATGGCCGACATCCGTCCATATCGGTCCACGCCGGTGTTCGATCAGGATACACTTCCAGCCGCCTTGCGCGCCCGCCACGATACCAAGGCTGGCGTCTGGGGGCTGATCCGCGTCATCGAAGGAGAGTTGCAACTCACCTATCTCGATCCGCCTTCGGAAATTGTGCTGACACCCGACAAACCGGGTCTCATCCTGCCGCAACAGCCGCATTTCGTGACGCCGCTCGGAGTCATGAAGATGCAGGTCGATTTCTACGATCAGCCGCCACCCGGCGACTGATCCGCGCATTCCTTTTCCAGTTTTCAGTTCAATCACAGGAGATTTTGATGTCGCAGCCTCTCAGCGATCACACCATTGCGCTCGTCAAGGCGACCGTTCCGGCCCTCGAAGCCCACGGCCTCGACATTGTGCATGAGATGTATTCGCGCATGTTCCAGAATCCGGATATCCGCGACCTGTTCAACCAGTCGCACCACGGCGATGCGGGATCGCAACCGCGCGCACTGACGGGCGCTATTCTGGCCTATGCCAGTAACATCGAGAATCTTGCAGCTCTCGCTCCCGCTGTGGAACGGATCGCGCAAAAGCATGTCGGCCTGCAGATTTTGCCCGAACATTACCCTCATGTCGGCGAAGCTTTGCTGGGTGCGATCACGGCCGTGCTCGGCGATGCTGCGACGGAAGAGATACTGGAAGCCTGGGGCGAAGCCTATTGGTTCCTCGCCAACATTCTGATCGCGCGCGAAGACCGCATCTATACTGAACAGAAGGAGACAGCCGGAGGCTGGAATGGCTGGCGCGACTTCCGGGTGGAAGAGGTCGTCCAGGAAAGCAGCGTGATCAGTTCCTTCATCCTACGCCCCGCTGATGGCGGACCGGTGATGGACCACAAGCCCGGACAGTATCTGACCTTCTGGTTCGAGATTCCGGGGCATCCTCCCGTCAAGCGCAATTACTCGATTTCCTCCGCGCCGAATGGCGAGAGCTACCGCATTTCTGTCAAACGCGAGCCGCACGGCCTGGCTTCGGGATGGCTGCATGACGAAGCCGGGGTCGGGACCATCCTGAAAGTCGCGGCGCCGGCTGGCGAATTCTTCCTCGGCGAACATACCGAGCGGCCGGTCGTGCTGCTGTCGGGCGGGGTCGGTCTGACGCCGATGGTAGCGATGTTTGAAGCTCTTGTGGAGCGCGGTGCCGATGTCCCCGTGCAGTATATTCATGGGACACACGACAGGAAAACGCATGCAATGCGCGGTCATATTCGCGTGCTGGCGGAAAGCGGCAAGGCTGTAGAGATCGTTGACTTCCATCAGACGCCGCTGTCCGACGAGGTGAAGGGCTTGGACTACGATGAGGCCGGGATCATCACCGACGAATGGCTCGTCGCCAATACTCCTGTTGCTGAGGCCGATTATTATATCTGCGGACCACGGCCGTTCCTGCGCCATGCGGTTTCCACCCTGTCGCTCGCGGGTGTCCCGTCCGAACGCATTCACTATGAGTTCTTCGGCCCGGCCGACGAACTGCTTGCCGCCTGACGGAGAGGCAGATGGACGACATCATCATAGCGCGCGCGATCCACGTCCTTTCAGTCCTCTTCTGGATCGGAGGGGTGGCATTCGTCACGCTTGTGGTGATGCCGTCCATTCGCGGCTCGACGGCGCCGGATGACAGGCTTGCTGCATTCCACCGGATCGAGGGGCCCTTTGCGTCGCAAGCCCGGGTCTGGGTTGTACTCGCCGGCGCCAGCGGCTTCTGGATGATCCATCGCGCGCAGATGTGGGACCGTATCGCCTACCCGCAATTCTGGTGGATGCACGCGATGGTCGGGTTGTGGGCGATCTTCTGCGCGATGCTGTTCCTGGTCGAGCCGCTGTTTCTCCACCGGCGGATGCAGAACTCGCCCGACCCGGGAAGGGATTTCAGGCGGATGGCTCGACTGCACCGTATTCTGCTGCTGATCGCGGTGGTTACGGTTCTCGGCGCCACCGCGGGCAGCCACGGACTGTTCTGACCAGCATCGGGGCAGCGGCTCGACCTGCTGGCAAGCGCATCAGTGCGCCACCTCTTCCTCGCAAGCGTTCTGGCGTACTTTTACGATGGTGAGCTTGCGCTCATGTCCTACACGGTCCGGCCAGAGAATAGACTGGCCCTCACGTAGACCGATCAGTCCGGCGCCGATCGGCGTCAGAATGGATATCCGGTTTGCCGCGATATCGGCATGTCTGGGATAGACCAGCTGCACGATCCGTGTTGCATTGCTCGTTTCGTCGACGAATTCCACCTGGGCATTCATGGTGACGACGTCCTTGGATATCCGCCCGGCGCTGTGAACTTTCGCGCGCGCAATTTCCTCAAGTAGAAGTTCGCTGACCTGAGGCAGACGGTCCTGCACGCCGATGGCCAAGTCAGCCAGAATATCGGCTTGTGTGGCGATCATGTGGATGGGCGGCCGCTTTGGCGCCGTTTTGCGTGTCATGGTGATGGCTTTCCCGGGATGGGCGCATTCGACCGCGCGTGTCCAATGCAAGGTTTTGGCGAGTCCTGCCCCGGGTTCAGGGCGTACTGCGCCGAAACCCGGGGCTACATGCCCGTGAGAAGCTGTCCGCCAAGATGACGAAAACGCATAGAGGAAGCCTTGAACCGCATTGCCTGAAAGATGGGATAGGCCTTGTCAGAAGTCAATTCAGAATGAATGACCGAGGCGGTGTGATTGAGTGTTTGGTCCAAAGCCTGACGTGATTAACCTGCCATCAGGGTTTCGAGCCCTCTTGATACGCACAGAGCTTCATCGTTGACCGCCTCGATCGGAAGCCCGGTATCGTTTGTAATCATTTCGGACAGCAGTGAGATTGAGGCGCAGCCGCCCGTAGCAATGATGCTGCCAGATAGAAGGTCCGCAGCGAGATCAGGCTTGATTGTGGCAAGGACGCCTCGGGTTGTTTCGACAATCGGGACCAGATGCTTTTTGAATACCGGCTGAAACTCCGAAGCTGGCAGCAACCGGATAGCGGGTAAACCCGTCCGCAGATCCCTACCTTTTATTTCGACCATACGGTCAGCAGAGTCTGCACAAATCCCGGACGTATCGACTTCTAGAAGGGAAATTTTTCGGCTGACGGCATGTTTGAGCCGTTCGGCGGTTCGCAGGCCGATCAGAAAATGATGCTTGGCGCGCATATACTCGATCAGTGCTTCGTCGAGCGATTGACCTCCTCCGCGCACGGAGCGAATGAGGCATTCGCCATCGATAGAGAACACCGCAATCTCAGTCGTCCCAGCGCCGCATTCAATGATCATCGATGCTCGTGCAGCACTGATGTCCAAACCGGCACCGACTGCGGCGGCGTAAGTCTCTTTCACGAGACTGACCCTGCCAAAGCCCGCATCGCTGAGCACGGTACGCAAAGCAGAAGCTTCTGCTTTGGTCGCATCTGCCGGAATGCCGACCATCACGTTTGGGCGGCCGAGCCGCAGACGCCCCATAACGGCTTTCAGGACATACTGCATATATGCGCTGGCTGCGCCCAGATCCTGCACGACACCCCGCGCCAGAGGACGCCTGATATGTAGCCCGCCTGAAACGCGATCGACCATGGCGAATGCGTCGCTGCCGGCTGACACAAATAGCTCTCTGCCGCCTTTGTTTGAAAAGCACGAGGCAGTGGGTTCTTCAAACACGATTCCGCCACTGCGGAGAATGACGCGGGTGTTTGCGGTCCCGAGATCGATTGCGATATCGGGTCCGCCTTGCCGCGAGGTTGAGAAAAACCGGAACATGTTCCTCACTATACAAGGACCCATGTTCGTTGTCGCCAGCAAACATTTGCATTCGCGAATACCCTTTGGGATCATGATCATCGGCGATCCACTTGGTCAGCCAGGCGACGAACAGAACGACGCTTGGCCTCACCCGGGAATCAATTGTCGCGAACCGGTACGGGCCTGCATAAGCCGCTCATTAAATGGGCTTCGAGAGGTCAACGGGCTTCGCGGGAGTGGCCGCCAGAGGTGCCTGGCCGCGACCTGCCCACAGGATGCCACCTAGGATTAACGCCATGCCCGCGACGTGGAACAGAGAGAGTTCCTCTCCAAGCAACAGGATCGCCAGTCCGGCTCCGAGAAGTGGCAAGACGTTCATGTACATGCCGGTGGCAGCCGAGCCGATCAGTTCCACGCCGCGATTGAAGAAGAGATAGGCGACCAGTGAGGGAAAAATACTCACGTAGCCAATCGCCAGCCAGCTATCGAATTGAGCGATGATCCGCTGGTCGGAGAGCATCTCCCAGACATAAAACGGAGCGATGACGAGAATCCCGATCAGGAGCGTAACGGCAAACAGGCTCAGAGGATGAAGAGGTGGCCGTCGCCGCAGCATAACCGAATACAGCGACCAGAAAATCACCGCGACACCGATGATCAAATCGCCTGTGTTGAGGCGCAGATGCCAGAGGATTGATGGATCGCCGCGTCCGATGATCGTCACCACGCCTGCCAGTGCGATGGCGGCTCCGCAAAATTGTCGCCAGCCTGGCCGGTCCCTCATGATAGCCGCTCCGATGAGCAGGATGAGGGCAGGCTGGGCCGATTGGACCAGCATCGCGTTCAATGCGGTTGTGTCCTGCAAGCCGGTATAGAGAAGGGTGTTGAACGTGCCGATGCCCAATAGGCCGAGTAATATCAGAATGCGGGGGTTTGCGAGGATAACGTCCTTGTCACGGCGAAGATGCGGCCATGCAAATGGCAGGATGAGAACGAGGGCAATGCTCCAGCGCCAGAATGCAAGCGCGACGGGCGGCACGAACTCGCGCGCGCCGCGCGCCACAATCGCATTGCCAGCCCAGCACAACGCGGTGATGGTCAGCAGGAAATAGGCTTTCGACCAAAGTCCTTTCAAAAATTTCAGGGCGCGTTCGATGGTTGCGGTCTTTCAGACATCTAACGATCGTTTCATAACGATGCCGGGCTAACAGCCGGAAGCCTCTGGCAACATACTTTATCTATCTCGAACGCTCAGGATTTTCTGCATTTCAGGCGGGGAATGCTCCACATCGATCCTGGCTTTCAAGGCCGCGATGCAGATTGCTATTTCCCCGACCGAATGAATGCCTTCCCACTCGCCCTCGGGACCGCACACCTTTGCGATACTGTTGCCCCCGTCTTCCAGCCAGCAGCCTGCTGGCACAAGCGTCGTTGCGGCAGAGCGCGAGCCCGAATAGCGCAGCGCCCGGACACGTGTGCCGTCTTCATGACGCCAGACTGCTGTACCCAACACCGGCAGACTGGTGAGAGCTGGAAAGACGGCGCTCGCGATGATGGCGTCAAGCTGGCGATCGGCGGCGCTGGCGCCAGCGCACGCCCTGACGGCCGCATTCAAGGCGGACCGGTTGGGATTAATCACGGCGATTGCCAAAGGTCCTTCTATCTCGACTAAGGTTATACATCCGGAGAGCCGCCTGGCCCTTTCTAAACCGGGGCGCAGACCTCGTGCAGCAGGCCATCGCCTATCGCATAGACCCAACCGTGAAGCGTGATATCGTGACCACCTGTCCACGCCTTCTGTATAATCGGATTGACGGCGAGGGTCGCAACCTGCGCAGCGACATTGGCTTCGCAAAGCGCTTCCGCGTCGCCGCGATCACTTGTCGGGCCGTGCACGTGGTCCCGGTACAGCCCGTGGATCGGTGAGAGCCAGCGCCCGATGTGATCGTCGGTCTCGCCATCCATCGCCGCCTGTACGCCGCCACACCCATAATGACCAACAATCATTATGTGGCTGACCTCAAGAACCTCCACGGCAAATTGCAGCGCAGCCGCAAAACTGGGATCGTCCGCGACCGCCAGATTGGCGACGTTTCGATGAACGAACATCTCTCCGGGATCCAGATCGACAATCTCAGTCGCAGGCACCCGGCTATCGGAGCAGCCTATCCAGAAATATCGCGGCCGTTGCTGACCAACCAGACGGCTGAAGAACGTTGGGTCGACGCGGACTTTGGACTCCGCCCAAGCGCGATTGCGAGCAAACAGTTCGCCGGAGCTGCTGTCCGTCTGTGTGATAACCGTGCCCGGTGAGCCTTCGTCCAACGCAGCTAATTCCCGGATGCTTGCAGGTCGACCATCCGCAAATATGGCTTCAATGTCCTGAATCCTTGCGGAAACTGGCGCTGGGCCTCCTCACCCGAAAGCTTGGGCGAAATCACCACCTCTTCGCCCGGCGACCAGTTGACAGGCGTTGCGACACTGCGCGCGTCGGTCAGTTGCAGGCTGTCGATAGCACGCAGGATCTCGGCGAAATTGCGTCCCGTGCTGGGCGGATAAGTCAAGATGAGCCGGACCTTCTTCGACGGATCGATCACGAATACCGACCGCACAGTGACGGTCGGATCGCTTTCGGGATGGATCATATCGTAGAGTGACGAAACTTTCGCATCGGGGTCCGCGATCATCGGAAAGTCGAGCGCCGCACCCTGGGTTTCCTCGATATCGAGTTCCCACTTTTGATGCGCCTCGACAGGATCGACCGACAGGCCGATGGGCTTGACGTTGCGCTTGTCCCATTCGGGACGCAGCTTCGCCACCTCGCCAAGCTCGGTGGTACAGACCGGCGTGAAATTCTTGGGATGACTGAACAGTACCCCCCAGCTCGAGCCGAGCCAGTCGTGAAAGCGGATATGGCCCTGGGTGCTGTCCTGTTCGAAATCAGGGGCGATCTGCCCGAGCTGGATGACCATTGGAAGACTCCTTCGTAAGCTTGGCACGCAATGTGAATTGGTCAGGTCCATCAAACAAGCGAATGTTATCTATAGTTGAACGCAAAGATATTGCTGTATTTTGCTCGCAATCTGTGGTCAGCGAAGCCCCCATTGAAGCGCGTCACATCCGTTGCTATCTGCGCGGCGCGGCGACGACGTTCCCGCCTTCTGTCGAAATGATCAAGTCCGGGACGGCCCGGCGGCACTATGGGAGGCCGCCGTGGCGTGGTTCGTTCTTGTTCTTGCGGGTCTATGCGAAATCGTCTGGGCCTATGCGATGAAGCAGTCAGCCGGGTTCACGCGCCCGTTGCCGACAGCGATCATGCTCGTCGCGATGCTCTTCAGCTTCGGCCTGCTCGCCTGGTCGATGCGGACCCTGCCGCTTGGTACGGCCTATACGATCTGGACAGGCATCGGTGCTGTCGGAGCGTTCATCGTCGGAGCAGTGGTGCTCGGCGAGCCGCTGGGATTGATGCGGATCGTTGCCGCCGTGCTGATCATGAGTGGGCTCATCCTGATGAAGCTCGCCACTCCCGGTTAAATGCAGGCATTATTTCCGCCTTCGGAGGCGTTGGGCAGGCTTCCGGGATACCCGTTTGGCCTCCTTTCCGAGACGCGGGTCATGCGGCCATTCCTTATAGACACGATATTTGTAAGCCGTCTGACCAATGCTCTTGTGCACCTGAATATAGGTCCGGCGTTCCTGCACAACGGCAACGATTGCTCCAAGCGGCACGGCAATCACGAAAATCAGCGCAGCCAAATGGAGTTCATCGCCTATCGCTCCCCTCTCGTGAAAGACATTGAGCCCGAGGGCACAGCCGATTGCAACCATCGCCAGCGATAGGCCGAGGGACCAGGATTCCCGCGCCGATGGGCCCGGCTCCGGGCGCAATGGGCCAAGGGGCTTCATGAATATATCCGCGTCATGACGAGCTTATCAGTATGATCGCTGCCTCCTTGTCTGCGCATCTTCGTCCGGATACTATCCATTCGGCAAACGAATATTATTGAACGTTGATATGAAGGATTATGTTGCGTGGATATCGCGATTGCCCGCACATTCCTGGAGGTAGTGAAGACCGGCAGCTTTGTCGGGGCAGCCACCAATCTCAATCTCACCCAGACGGCCGTCAGCGCGCGTATCCGTGTTCTCGAAGAGCAACTCGACGGGCCTGTTTTTATTCGCAACAAAGCGGGCGCCAAGCTGACCCCAGCCGGTGAGCAGTTCCAGCGCTTTGCCACCACGCTGGTTCAGGTCTGGGCGCGGGCGCAGCGCGCAGTTGCCTTGCCGCCCGGCCGCGAGACAGTGGTATCGGTGGGCGCCGAGCTCAGCCTATGGAATCCGCTTTTGCGGCATTGGCTCTTGTGGATGCGGCGCGAATGCCCCGAGATCGCGATCCGCACGCAGATCGACACGTCAGAGCGTCTGATGGGCCAGGTGCAGGATGGCTCTCTCGATCTTGCGATCATCTATGCGGCCCCGAGCCGGCCCGGCGTCATAGCCGAACTGTTGTTCGAAGAAAAACTGGTGTTAGCCAGGACAACGCCAACGACAACCGAACTGAAGCCGCAAGATCATGTCGAGATCGATTGGGGGGACGAGTTCGCCGCCAACTATCACGCGGCTTTTCCTGATCAGCCCAATTCCGTGCTTTCGATCAGCTATGGCCCGTTGGCTCTGGAATACATCCTGGCGACCGGTGGCAGCGGCTATTTCCGCAAAGGTTTCATTCGCAGCTATCTTGAAGAAGGACGGCTGACTCTGGTTTCCGGAAGCCCCGAATTCTCCTACTCCGCCTATGTCGTGCATTCCACGAAAGCGGATCCAGGCGTCATGGACCGCGTTCGGGCTGGCCTTCATGACGCAGCGAAAATTGCGGTATGACGAACAAGCCTTCTTCTCCGGTCTGCTACGCTTCGGAAGCCTCCGATGCCTATATGGGTTATGCCGACCGCGACGAGATCCTGGCGGCACTCAACGAACTGCTCGAAGCCGAGCGCGCGGGTGCCCGTGTCGCGCTGGACAGCAGCAAGGCGAAGGATCCGGCAGGCTACACGGAATTGATGCGGCACGTGCGCAAGGACGAGGCGCATTGGTGCGCCATGCTCACGCGGCAGATCAGGCGTCTTGGTGGCGCACCTTCACGCAAGACCGGCGCCTTCCGCAGCAAAGCCATGGCCATTACCGAACCGCTCGAGCGACTTGCATTTCTTAATCGCGGTCAGCTCTGGGTGGTTCGCAAACTTGAAAAGCTCATACTGCGCATTCGCGACGATGCTCTTCACGCGGAGCTCAAGGAGATGGCAGACAGGCACCGGGAAAATATCATCAAGGCGGAAACATTTCTGGAACGCCGCAAGATGGAGCAATAATGGCCCGCTAGGCGCAAGTTCGGTTCCAACTTGAGTACATATCATGAATTTGCCGATCGAAAGTCTGTTTGTGTGGCTGAACCTGGCCGGCATTTCCGTTTTTGCCGCGTCGGGAGCGCTCGCGGCCGCGCGCCAGCGTCTGGATTTTATTGGTGCCTGCTTTTTTGCCCTCATCACGGCTGCTGGCGGCGGGACATTGCGGGACCTGCTGATCGATGCACCCGTTTTCTGGATGATAGATGCAAAGCCCGTCATCCTGTGCTGTATCGTCGCGGTGTTGGTGTGGGCCATCCCGCTACGCTGGTGGCCGGAGCGGGCGCTTGAATGGCTCGATGCTGCGGGGTTGGCCGCATTCTCGGTCTATGGAGCCGGAAAGGCGCTCGAGGCGGGTTTCCCGCCGGTTCCAGCAATCGCCGCAGGGGTCACTACCGCGTGTCTAGGCGGCATCATCCGTGATATAACCGCAGGCGTTCCTTCGGTATTGATGCGCAGGGAAATATACGTAACCGCAGCATTGTTCGCAGCATTCCTGTTCGTTCTTCTGACAACAATCAACGTGCCCGCACCGTGGCCATCGGCTGCCGGGTTCCTCGCAGGTTTTGTATTGCGAGGCGCGGCGATCCGCTGGCAACTGACATTGCCTTCACACCGGGGGCACTGAGATTTTGGTTTCGCAGTCGCTTGTGATTGATCTTTTCCGAAGGGCGACGAAAACGTCAGACAAGGGGGAGGCAGTCACCAGTCACCCCGGCCCTGCCGATGTTTCTGCTTCATTGCGGTCACCGATCCTGACGGCGCGACGTCCGACATGACGGCTCCGCCCCGTTTCCGCGATGCGGTTCGCGCTTCGGGCTTTGAGCAGATCCTGGCGCGAGAGAATGCCGATCACCTTGTGGTTTTCCCGCTCAATGATCGGAATACGCCCGATACCTGTTTCGATAATCAGATCGGCAACAACGCCGCCCGGCGTGTCGGGATACGCAACAGGTTGCTCCACGTCCGAGATGGCTTCGCCAAGTGTGAGTCGACTTGGACTGTGATCCGCCTGCCAACGAAGGGCATCCGTACGCGACACGAGACCAATCAGTCGCCCTTCATGATCAACGACGGGATAGCTGCGATGACGGGCGTCCGCGGTGTAAAAATCGAGCGCATCCGAGACCGTCATAGTGGAAGGAAGAGTCTGCGGTGCTGGTGTCATCAGCTGTCCCGCCTGCAACAAATCGAGAGGATCGACGGTATATTCCTGCAAGATGTGCCGGCCACGACGGGCGATCTTCTCGGTGAGGATCGAGCGTCGCATCAGGAGCACGCTGACGGCATATGCTGTTCCAGCGGCCATTATGGTGCTGGGCAGAGCATCGAAATGACCAGTCAGCTCGGCAGCGAAGACCGCGCCCGTCATCGGCGCACGCATCGCGCCGCTCATGATACCAGCCATGCCGATCATCGCCCAGAATCCGGCATCGCCTGGCAGGAATTGCCCGACCAGGAACCCGGCGGCGCCACCAAGAATGAGAAGCGGCGCCAACACGCCGCCTGACGTCCCCGAACCGAGCGCGACCAGCCACACCACCGCTTTCACAAGCAACAGCGCGCCGACGACCCTGAGCGTCAGCGAACCACCCAGCAACGCATCGATACTGGCATAACCGGCACCGAGCACATGAGCGTCGATCAATCCGCCAAGGCCTACGACGACCGCGCCGATCGCCGGCCACCACATCCAGTGGACCGGCAGCTTGTGGAAGAGATCCTCGATCCGGTAGAGTGAAGTGGACAGGAGGAGCGCCTCCAGACCCGTCAGAAGCCCGATTCCCGCTGACGCCAGCAAGGGCCAGCCCATTCCGGGCAGAGCGGCGGTCATGGGAAACATCGGTCCCGACCCAATCAGATACGGCCGCCAGGCGAAGGACACTATTGTCGCGACGACAACCGGCACAAAGCTGCGCGGCTTCCATTCGAACAGCAGTACCTCGACCGCAAGCAGAATGGCTGCGAGCGGCGTGCCGAAGATGGCCGTCATGCCGGCGGCTGCGCCGGCGACCAGCAGCGTCTTGCGCTCTGCGGCACTGAGATGAAAGCATTGCGCGAACAGCGATCCCAGGGCGCCGCCGGTCATGATGATCGGACCTTCCGCGCCGAAGGGTCCACCGCTGCCGATCGAGATCGCGGACGATAGCGGCTTCAGCACGGCGACCTTCAGCGACAGCCGGCTTTCGCCGAACAGGATGGTCTCGATCGCCTCAGGAATCCCATGTCCGCGGATCTTGTCCGACCCGAACCGGGCCATCAGGCCGACGATAAGACTGCCGATCACGGGTATGGCGATGACCATCAATCCAACCGAGGCATCGGTGATGACGGCATGATCGGCGGACAGCCGGCCGAACCAGAAGAGGTTCGTCGCAACCGCGATCAGCTTGAGCAGTACCCAGGCGCCCAGCGCGCCGCCGGTGCCGACGGCAAGCGCCATGAGTGCCAGGAGTGGCATGCGAAGATCGACACTATGATCTCCCAACTGGTGCGTTTCGACAGCGCGGGGCGGCGTAAGCGACATTGAAAATTCTTGCCTTTCGAAGTTCGAAGGAGGCAGTTATATCGTATTACGATATTTTTCAATCGGGACGATGCCATGACCGAGAAGGGCGCGCCGCTCACTGATGCAGACTACGCTGCACTGGCCTCGTTCCGGCATGCTATCCGGGAATTTCTCGGCTTCAGCGAGGCGCGCGCGGCCGATGTCGGGCTGACGCCGCAGCAGCATCAGGCCTTGCTGGCAATCCGGGGAAGCGAGGCGGATCAGCCGACGATCGGCTATGTGGCCGAGCGCCTGGTGCTCAAGCCGCATAGCGTTACCGGGTTGATCGACCGTCTTGAGTCAATGGAGCTGGTAACGCGTCACGTAGCCGAGGACGATCGGCGGCGGGCCTTGCTGCAGCTTACACCAAGGGCCCATGATCTGCTGGCGGCGCTTTCGATGGCGCATCGCGAGGAAATCCGGCGAATACGCCCTCTGCTCAGCGACATACTTCATCATCTCGACGAGTGAATGCCGATAGATGGATAACAGCAATTATATTGCATTAAATGTCCAATAACATTCGTTTGTCTTATGGCATGCGTTGCAGGACAATTGCGCCAATGAAATGAATCGCCTCTGACCGCGCCCTTCGAGGATATTTGTCGCTCGAGCCGCCGCGTTGCGACGAGTGCGCAATCGTCGAGGACAGACAGGAATGACGGCGAGAGACGTGTCGGGGGTCGCCCTGACCCCTGAACAATGGCGATTGGTGGAGGCGCTCACCCAATCGCTCAGCCCGGCGCAAGCGCGCTGGCTCGGTGGCTATTTCACCGGGCTGGAGGCCGGCCTGCGATCACCCCCTTCGCAGGCCGTGTCCCCCATCGAGAGCGCGGGTCGCAAGCTCACGATCCTTTATGGCACCGAAACCGGCAACGCCGCCGAGCTGGCGCGCGCTCTGGAAGCGGCGGCGAAGGCGAAAGGGCTCTCCTGCAATCTCTCCGATATGGCCGATTACAAAGTGCGGCAACTCGCCCAGGAAGAGGACGTGCTGATTATCGTCAGCACCTATGGCGAGGGCGATCCTCCGCAGCCGGCGACGGGCTTCTTCGAATTTGTCGAAGGGCGCAAGGCGCCAAAGCTTGAGGGCAAGCGCTTTGCCGTACTGGCCTTGGGCGATTCCACTTACGAGTTTTACTGCGAGGCCGGAAAACGGCTCGACCGCAGGTTCGAGGAACTTGGCGCGGAACGCCTCAAGCCCCGTGTCGACTGCGATATCGATTATGAGGAAGCGGCCGAAGCCTGGACCCAGGCGATTGTCGAACAGATTGGCGCGCAAGCACAGTCAGCCACGGTTCCAGCGGTCGCCGTGTCCTCACTCGCTGCACGGGCAACTGTCCATGACAAGCGCAATCCATTCCCCGCGCCTGTCATCGACAATATCGCCATCGTCGGACGCGGATCGACCAAGGAGACCCGCCATATCGAGTTCTCGCTCGAAGGCTCGGGGCTGGCCTATGAGCCGGGAGATGCGCTTGGCCTCGCAGCGAGTAACGATCCGGCAGTCGTCGCGGCACTGATCGATACGCTGGCGCTGCAACCCGATGCCGAATTCGAGCACAAGGGCCAGACAGTGAGGCTCGACGATGCCCTGACGCACCGTTTCGAGATCACCACCGCCACGCCGCGCTTTCTCGACTACTGGGCGATGCTCAGCGAGGCCGACGCGCTGAAGCAGTTGCTGCAGGACGATCGTTCCGGCGACCGCTCGGTTTTCCTGCACACCCACCATATCATCGACATCATCCGCCGCTTCCCGGTGACGGACGTGATGCCGCAGGGCTTCGTCTCCGCCCTGCGCCCTCTGCAACCGCGTCTCTATTCGCTGGCCTCCAGCCTTGCTGCCACCCCGGACGAAGCGCATCTGACCGTGGCGCCCGTACGCTATGACCTGCATGGCGAGCCGCGCTGCGGCGTGGCGACGGGCTTGCTTGCGGATCGCGCCGAGCCCGACACAGTGCTGCCGGTCTATATCCAGAGCAATCCGCATTTCCGCCTGCCGCGTGATGATGCGCCGATCATCATGATCGGTGCCGGCACCGGCGTCGCGCCATACCGGGCTTTCCTGCAGGAGCGGGAAGTGCGCGGGGCAAGAGGCAAGAGCTGGCTGTTCTTCGGTGAACGCAATTTCCGCACCGATTTTCTCTACCAGACCGAATGGCAGGACTGGCTGAAGGACGGCACGCTCGGGCGTATGGAGGTCGCCTTCTCGCGCGACGGCAATGACAAGGTCTACGTCCAGCATCGCATGAAGGAGCAGAGCCGCGACATCTTCGCCTGGCTCGAGGAGGGCGCTCATCTCTATGTCTGCGGCGATGCGGCCAATCTCGCGCCCGACGTCCACGAAGTCCTGATCGACATTGTCGCGAGCGAGGCCCGTACTGGGCGTGAAGCAGCGGAGGATTATGTCCGCTCGCTCCAGTCCGACCACCGCTATCAGCGCGACGTATACTGAAAGCCCGCCCCATGACGACCGATACCATCGACCGCAGCCGCGACCTCTCCCAACCTCTCGACAGGCTTGGCCCGGACGAGACGATGAAGGACAGGAGCGATTATCTGCGCGGCGGCATCGCCGAAGGTCTGCTCGACCGGATCACCGGAGCCGTGCCCTCGGCCGACGATGTCAAGCTGATGAAATTCCATGGTATCTATCAGCAGGATGATCGTGACCTGCGCGATGAGCGCCGCCGCCAGAAGCTGGAGCCCGCCTTCCAGTTCATGATCCGGGTGCGCCTGCCGGGCGGTGTCTGCAGCCCGGCGCAATGGCTGAAGCTCGATGAGCTTGCCCGCGCCCATGGCGGCGAAACCTTGCGCATCACGACGCGCCAGACCTTCCAGTTCCATTGGGTGCTGAAAGACAGTCTCAGGCCGATCATCAAAGGGTTGCACGACACGCTGCTCGATACGGTCGCTGCCTGCGGCGACGACAGCCGCGGGGTGATGTGCACGGTCGATCCGCAAAGTTCTGAGTTCCACGCCGAGGTGGCGGCAATGTCCAAGCAGGTCAGCGACCATGTTATCCCCAAGACGCGCGCCTACCACGAAATCTGGTATGGCGACGAGCGCGTGGCTTCGTCCGGGCCGGAAGAACCGTTCTATGGCAGGACCTACATGCCGCGCAAATTCAAGATCGGCTTCGCCCTGCCGCCGTCCAACGATATCGACGTCTATGCGCAGGATCTGGGCTTCATCGCCATCGGTGGGCCAGATGGACTGGACGGGTTCAATGTCGTCATCGGCGGGGGGATGGGCCGCACAGATCAGGCGCCCGAAACCTATCCGCGCCTCGCCAGTCTCATCGGGTTCGTTCCTGCCGATCAGGTCATCGCCTGCGCCGATGCGGTGATGGCGGTCCAGCGCGACTATGGCGACCGCAAGGATCGCCAGCGCGCGCGTTTCAAATATACCATCGACGACAAGGGACTCGACTGGATCAAGGCCGAGATCGAGCAGAGGATGGGCGCGCCGTTCCAAGACGTACGCGCTATCACCTTCACCTCGAACGGCGACAGCTATGGCTGGAATTCGACGCCGGACGGGCGCCATCACCGCACGGTCTTCATCCGCAGTGGCCGGCTCGACCTGAAGCTCCTCGATGCCTTCCGCGATATCGCGCGTATTCATCGCGGCACCTTCCGCCTGACGCCCAACCAGAATCTCATCATCGCTGGCGTTCGGACCGAGGACCGCGCCGCCATCGACGCCCTACTGGCTGAATACGGGCTGGAAACGGACACTGTCCCTCCGTTTCGGCGCAATGCGATCGCCTGCGTTGCCTTGCCGACTTGCGGCCTCGCCATGGCCGAGAGCGAACGCTACCTGCCGACGCTGCTTGAAAAGATCGAGGCAATCCTCGACCGCCATGGGCTCGCTGACGAACCGATCACGCTTCGGATGAGCGGTTGCCCCAATGGCTGCTCGCGGCCCTATATCGCAGAGATCGGGCTGACGGGCCGTGCGCCGGGCAAGTATAATCTCTATCTTGGCGGCGGATTCCATGGCGAGCGTCTCAATCGGATGGTGCGCGAGAATGCTGGCGAGGCGGCGATTCTCGAAGATCTGGATGATGCACTCGGCCGCTATGCCCGCGAGCGTCAAGCAGGCGAGCATTTCGGGGATTTCACTATCCGCGCCGGCATTGTCCGCGCGGTGACGGAAGGGCGCCTGTTCAATGAGTGATCGCGGGAAGCCATCGCCCGATCCGGCGACCGTCGCGGCAGCCTTCGGCGTCGCGGAAGACATGGCCTATGGGGCTGTCGCGCCACCACTCTATATGTCGAGCACCTACGAATTCGCGGGCTATGATCAGCCACGGCTCTATGACTACGGCCGCGGTGGCAATCCAACGCGCGATCTTCTGGCAGAGGCGCTCGCAAAACTGGAAGGCGGCGCCGGCGCCGTCATCACATCGAGTGGTATGGCCGCGCTCGACCTTTTGGTCAGTCGGTTGGTGCCGGACGACCTCATCCTTGCGCCGCATGATTGTTATGGCGGCACGATGCGGCTCTTGAAGGCGCGCGCAAGCCGCGGGCACTGCTCGGTCCGCTTCGTCGATCAGTCTGATGATGTTGCCTTCGCCGCCGCTTTGGAAGAAGTGCCTGCTCTCGTTCTGATCGAGACACCCAGTAATCCGCTAATGCGCGTCGTCGATATCGCGGCTCTCTCTCTGCAGGCAAAGGAAGCAGGGGCGGCGGTGGCCGTCGACAACACGTTCCTGTCGCCGGCGATCCAGCGTCCGATTGCACTTGGCGGTGACTATGTCGTACACTCCACCACCAAATATCTGAATGGTCATTCCGACGTAATTGGCGGTGCGGTGATCGCCGCCGATCTGGCGGAAGTGCAGAACCTGCGCCAATGGGCCAATATCGTCGGCAGTGCCGGCGCACCGTTTGATTCCTGGCTGACCTTGCGCGGTCTGCGCACATTGTTCGCGCGCATGCAGGTCCAGCAGAGCAATGCCATGGCTGTCGCGACATGGCTCGAACAGCACCCGGCCGTCAGCAAAGTCCATTATCCGGGCCTGCCCACGCATTCGGGACATGCAATCGCATCACGCCAGCAGGACGGGTTCGGCGCCATGTTGAGTTTCGAACTGGCAGGCGGCGTCGACGCGGTTCGCCGTTTCATCGACCATGTAAAATTCTTCACGCTCGCGGAATCGCTCGGCGGCGTTGAAAGCCTCGTCGCGCATCCAACGACCATGACCCATGCCGACATGGGAGACGAGGAGCGGACGGTCGCGGGCATCGGCGACAGCCTGCTGCGCCTGTCGATCGGCCTCGAAGCCGAACAGGATCTGATCGCCGGACTCGAATGCGGACTGGCCGCGTGTGACCTGGGCGGGATGCAAGGAGGATGACGTGCCCGCCTACGTCCTGATCGTCGATGTCTTCGGTTTGATCCTGGCCGTGATCGGCTTCTCCATGGCTTTTCGGCAGGACTTTGTCAGGCGCCTCGTCGGACGGCCGCCGCGTCCGGCCTCATCGGTGAACGAAAATAGCGATCCGTTGACCTACATTCTGCGGATTGCCGGTATCATGATGATGGCATTCGGCATTGCCATCGGTGGCATGGTCACGATGTTCGCCCTCGCCTAGAATGACATGTCCGTTCCCGGCGCTGCCTCGACTTCACCTTGCCCT
Source organism: Croceicoccus sp. Ery5 (assembly GCF_020985325.1). Taxonomy (NCBI): domain Bacteria; kingdom Pseudomonadati; phylum Pseudomonadota; class Alphaproteobacteria; order Sphingomonadales; family Erythrobacteraceae; genus Croceicoccus; species Croceicoccus sp. Ery5. The sequence continues at coordinate 2,712,784 of NZ_CP087587.1, read as the reverse complement.
ACCAGAGCAGGAGCAAATGGCATGACGCATGAATATGATGATCCGATCGACCCTGAGCAGCTCACGCAGGCCGTTCGCCACATCGCCGAGCGCTATCGGGCCGAAGACTGCGAATTGAGCGACCTGATCGATGAGGTGGTCGATGAGCGGTTCTGTGGCTGCGTGGCGTCCCGGCAGGATTCCACTGACAGACCTGTGCGCGACGGACTGGTCGCGGAGATCGCTCGGCAGGTCCGGCAATTGCTCAATGATGGACTCTTCGACGAGGTCGACGAAGCCTCGATCGAGTCCTTTCCGGCAAGCGATCCGCCAGCGTGGATCAACCGGGGAAGCAAGGGCGGGCGATAATGGGCACTTTTCGCATCAAGCGAATTTATGATGCTCCCGCAAGCACTGACGGGAAGCGGGTGCTGGTGGACCGCATCTGGCCGAGGGGGGTGTCGAAGGAATCCGCGAAACTCGATCTCTGGCTCAAGGAGATCGCGCCAAGCACAGGGTTGCGCAAATGGTTCGACCACGATCCGGCTCGATTCGAGGAATTTAGCGATCGCTACCGCCAGGAGCTGAAGGCAAATGACGTCGAGGTGAGCGAGCTATGCAATCTTGTCGATCAGGCTGATGTGACGTTGCTCTATGCCGCCCGAGACAGGCGGGCTAACCACGCAATCGTCCTGGCTGAATTTCTCAAGCAGGAAGACGTTCGAATTGCATGAGGCAAGTCTGCCTCGACAGTCGACCTCGCTTCCACACAGATCATACTCATACATTTTACTTTGTTAGATGGCGGCATAGGTCAGCATTTCCGTGGAGCGGGGTGCCCGAAGCAAGGACCGGTCCCTTGCCTGCATCTGCTTCTCGAGTTCCATTAGCAACGCAGCCAGCCAGCGCGCGTCCTCTCCGGCACGATGTCTTCCAAATCCCAGGGCATCGATACGGGTCTGTGCGGCAAAGATGACATCGCTCTTGAGACCGGATTCCCGCAGTATTTTGCTGACACATTGAATCTCTACCGAGCAAGGTTGCGCCGCGGCTTCGTAAAGCGTTTCGAGCCAATAGGCATCGATCGGGCTGTCGGCGATAACCTGTGCTCCTCCCAGCGCTTGGGCAAGCTCGGCCGCAACCCGTTCGGCCGGGAGGCCATCGCGCCACAGTTCCGCTTGGGAAAGACGGTGCAGGCTTTCGGCCTCTTCAGTCCAGGTCCAGCCGGTCCAACTGACATGCGGACGGATCAGCCAGGATCGGGACGTAAAGCCGTCTTCGGAGATGCCCACTTCTATCGGATAAGATCGACCATGTTTGGGCAGACAGGAAGCTTCGAAATCGATCGCAATCATATGCATGGTTCAGGATCTGGATCAGGTCTATTCGTGGAACAGGGGGATTGCTCTCGATGACTTACTGCAGCAGGTTGGATGAACGGGTCGGTGTCCCGATCAGGATCTGTGCCGAACTGATCGCACAATCGAGACTCGCGGCCGCTTCCGTCAGGCAGTCAATGCACGTACATCGCTGCCTCGATCCGTCGAGCAGGCCGAGAAGCATGGATTCGTCCTCGGACAAGGCCATAGCACTGCCAATCACGACTGGCCGTCCAAGTGCATTTTCGCACAGGCTCATCAGGCTATCGAATACCGGTGCAAGCATTTCACAGTCGTGAGATACGAACATCTGGTAGAGGGATGGCTGGACCGCTTGTCCGGTATCGCGTGCTTTCCGCCAGCACCGGGTTCCCTCGACAATAACTGTACGGCAGGCAACCGCATCAAGATTCAGCGGCGGAAAACGGCGGGTCATGAGTCTGTCCTTTCTGAATTCCTCCCCCCTGATCTTTCTTATTGCGATTAGTTCGCAACTAATAGCGAGTGTCGATGACGGCCGCAAGTCACCAGAAGTCGGTCTGTCCAAACGGAAAGGCGCTCTGCCTGAACATGAGTTGGTCGGGTAGAGATCGCCTCTGAGAAGAGGCTGGTTGCGAGCGTACCTGTCTGACGCCTGCGGCGCTTTCCGCATCAGTGCTGTTCGAATTACGGCTCTTCAACCTGTGGCACAGCGTGGAGCCACAAGCCCATCAGCAGCTTTCTCTTCTCTCGCAGCCGTCCAATCTGATTTCGCGCGTCAATCCCAGTGACCCGCGAAGCGTGGTGCCATGGCTGATGCATAACCGAACGTCACAACGAAACAGAAGACAGAAGCGGCTCAGAATTTGCCCCTGGCAGTCATGAACACGCTGCGTCCGGCTTCCGGGAATCCATCCGTCAGCGTATAATATTCGTCGAACAGGTTCCGCGCGCCGATGCCAAGGGTGACATGCTCGTTCACCGCATAATCGAGGCGCAGCGAAGCCGTTACATAGCCATCGAGATCGTAGTAAACCGGCGTATCGCCGCTGGCGGTCGCTGCTTCCACCGTGGTGCGACCGGATGCGAATTCGACGCTCGGCAGGACTGTCAAGCCGTTCACCGGCTTCCAGGACAGCCAGACGAAACCCTTGTGGCTGGGAACGTCCGTTAGTTTGAACTCTCGGACAAAACCTCCCGGGGGCGCCGACCCGATGTCGAAACTGCGATGGATGTAACTATAGTTCAGCCCCGCCTTAAGCGTCGGCGAGAACTGTGCATCGATCCCCAGTTCCGCGCCATAATAGTCGGCCGAGCCGATATTTTCCCGGCGATTGAGATCTTCATCGGTGCGGATCGTGACGAGGGCATCGTCGAGCCTGCTGTAGAAGACAGAGCCGAACAGCCGCGCTGGCCCGAGCCCGGTGCTGCCGCCGATTTCGAAACTGGTCGCGCGTTCGGGATCGAGACCCGGGTTGGGCTCGGCCATGCCAAACTGACTGCTGAAACGCTCGAACAAGGTTGGAAAGCGTATTCGGGAAGAGGCGCTTGCATAGGCCGTGCTGCCGTCGTCGCCCTCCCAATCGAGCCGTCCCTGTGCATTCCATCCTTCGGCATCCTTGAGCTGAAAATTGAACAGGGCGGGTGTGAGATCATCGTCATATTCTTCGGCCCTCGAAAGGTCTCGCCAGTCGTAACTCGCCCCCAGCGTGAGCGACAAATTATCGGACAGTGCGAACCGGTTTTCCGCCGCCATACTCCACGTCTTTTCCAGACTCTGCTGATTGGGCTCTGGCGCGGCGCCGGGCAAATCGGGTTGCGAAAGCTGCGTTTCGTTATGCTCATCGCGCCGGAAATGAACGGCCAGGCTCAGCCTATCGCGCCCGGAAAGCGCCAGGGCAAGCTCGGCCGATCCGCCGATCGCTTCGTCGTCATAGGGGCTGTCGAAGGCCCGTCCCTGCGTCTGGCTGCTCAACGTACGATCGTCATAAGAGCGGAGCACATTGTAATATTCGCTGCGAAACAGCCGGGTCTTCAGCGTCGCCACATCGTCAAGCGCAGTGGTCGACAGGAAATAGATGCTCTCGATGTTCCATTCGGGCCATGTCCAGTTGCGCAGCACGCGGTTGTTGGTGGACGTGATATGAAGCGGGGCAAGCTTCGATCCTTCCTGCCGTGTATAGCTAATCGAATATTCGTCCGTGGCGTTGGGTGTAAATCCAGCCTTCAGATTGAGGCGCCAATCCTCGGTACGCGAGAAGTCGCGCGCGCCACCATCTTCATTGATCGTCGGCTCGAAATTGCCGGGGAGATCCCAGTGATTGCGGAAACTGCGAGCGAAGCTTGCCTGGGCGTACCATCTCTCCTGACGGGTGCCGAGAAGCCCGAATGCGGTGTAACCGGCATAGTCGGCGTCACGGTCGAGATCGAGCACGCCGCGCACCTCCATCTCAAGTTCCTGCGTCGGCTTGCGCGTGACGAGGTTTATCGCTCCGCCCATCGCTCCGGGACCGTCGAGTACCGAGGCATAGCCTTTCGCCACCTGAATCTCGGCAATGTCGGGAGTGAGGAACCGGCCGAAGTCGAGCCGGTTGTCAGCAGGCAGATAGACGCGGATGCCATCGATGGAGAGCGGCACCTGAAAGCGGTCGAAGCCGCGCACGAAGATCAGGCGTTCGTTGCGCGATCCGCCGCTATTGGCAGCAACAACACCCGGAATGAGGTTGGCTGCGTCATCAAGACTATTGCGATTGAACGCCTCCATAGCCTCTGCCGTGAGGGTCTCGCTGCTGATGCCGATGCCGTCCGCGCGCTGTGCCGTCACCACGATCTGGCCGAGCGTGAAGGTCTGATCGGCCTCTTGTGAGGTCGCATCGTCCTGAGCCCGGACGGCCACCGGAAAGACAAGCGTGGCGGCAACTGCAAGAATGGAAACGAGACGCACGAATACCCCCCTGAAATGTTGTTATGGATCTCGGTGTGCTATATACGGTGAAATATAGCTAAGCAATGCGAAGGAAGTTCAGTGCGACAAGCCGCGATATTTGCCGCAACGATCATGGTGACCGGACTGGCGTCAGCACCGCTCTTCGCGCAGGATGCCAATCAGCCCTGCGCCGAGCGTGTCATCCCTTCAGGTATCCTTGCGCCATGGACCCATCCGGTTCCGGCCATCGCTGCTGCGGAAGCTGGACAGAGCGATGCTGCCCGGATCGAGGCAGGCAGCGCGGTCCGGCTATCACTGCATCCCGCATCTGATGTCCGCTATGTCGTTGCTCCCGGAAAGCCCGGTGGCTCGGTCAGCTACGGCGGAATGGCCGGGTTGGATATTCCGGAAGCCGGCAGGTATCGCGTCGCGCTGGGCTCGCCCGGTTGGGTCGATATCGTCTCGAATGGGACTGCCATAGCATCAGTCGCGCACGGCCATGGCCCCGAATGCACCGGTATTCGCAAGATAGTCGATTTCGATCTGCAAGCCGGAAGCTATATCCTGCAGATCGCCGCAAATGGCGAGCCCGAGACCAATGTGCTGGTGGTGCCAGTGCGGCAGTGAACTCTATCCCCGAAAGTTTGCCGCTGAATCTCTCTCGACGACAATCGCTTCGATTATTTTTTCTGGCTCGCTTTCGGTTCATCTAGCATGGCGGCCGACAAGGAACTGTAACTCTTGCCATGGGCGGCTGTTCCCAGCTCGTTCTGCAGATTCCGGTATTGCCGGAGTACGGTGTCACCAAAAGCCGTTACACGTGCGCCACCGCCATGGGCGCTGCCGGGGGTCGTCTCTACGAGCGGATTTTGCCAACAACGGTTCATTACATCGACCAGAAGCCATGCCCGGCGATAGCTCATGCCCATCGTCCGGGCGGCGGCCGAAATCGAACCATGGTCCGCTATCGCATCGAGCAGGTCTGCCTTGCCGGGTCCCATCGCGATCTCGGCGCCGCAATAGAGCTGGATTCTTATCTTGAGAGCGGGAGGTTCCATCGTATCGAGAGGATAGTCGTCGACGCCTGTTTCCTGCAATCCACTCATTGTAGCCTTCGGTATATGCGATCGCGGCGAAGGCGTAAGCTCGCCTATTCGATGAGGTCGCCAATATCGTTGTTGCGCCACGGTTCGGGCAGGCTCGATTGAGGGCAATAGCGCGCGCTGCTTGCCCATCCACTGTCGGATTTCGAGGTAAAGCTGGTTTCATTGAGGATATCGTAGGTTGAGACATTAGTGGAAATATGCTCCTCGGCGCCCCATGCCGCACCGCCTTCCGTACAGCTTTCGGTCACGCGGTAGCTGTTCGCGCCGGTCTTCTCGATTGACTTAAAATCGCAGGGCACGCGCGACGTGTTGATCCCACTCTTGCGCACCAGCACGAGTGTCGCGTTGGATGCTTGCCCGCAAGCCGTATCGTTCACCACATAAAAGCCGGGCTTCAAGGGAAGTGTAGTCACGCTCTCGGCGTCTTGGCTGCCGTTGTCCGAAGCTATTGGTCCTCCTGGAGCCTGGACGGTTCCGCTGCCGAGAGGAGACGCCATGGTAATGGTACTTGGTTCGGTAGCGTTGCCGGTTTCGGCAAGGGCAATCGTATCGCCCTCGTTGCTTGTGACGTCCTCGATATCGCCACTTGCTGTGGAGGATGAGTTGCCACAGGCTGCGAGCAGACCGACGGTAAGAAGAAGTGCTACGCGATGCATGTGTAGGCCTCCAATCGGGATGATATGAGCCTATGCTTATCGGCGCAATTGCTTGTGGGTAAAGCCGAAAAGAGAGTGCTTTCAAGCCTGCGAACTGCGAATGCGTAAACTTCCCTGACAGACCTGACAGTTAAGACGCCGGTTCATTACGGCATCTAGTGCGCTTTGCTTCCTTCATCATGGACTAGCGGGAATGGCGGCTTGCCGTGATCCCGTCCCGTAACCGGACTTGCCGGATCGTCCCAACGGCAGGCATGATGCCGGAACATGTTTTACTCCAGTTTCTATTGAGGAGAGCAGAGGCGGCGATATGGCAAGGCGAATTTTTTGCTGTCACTCAATTCATGTTTCCGCTATGTTCTAGGGAGAAACGAGATGAATGTCATCATGACGAATTTCAACCTTGAAAGCCGGAAGACTTCGCGAACCAAGAATTGGGAAGGCCTATCTGAAATCGATCAGGCGATCCGCGACAATCGCCTGATGGAATATCGGGTCAAGAAATCGTGGGCTGACCCTTGGGGGCGGAAGCTTTCGATTGCAGTTCTTCTTCTCTTTCTAATTTTCGTTGGGTTCGTGGTCTACTGGGATCTCATTAAGGGCTAACGCCCTACCAGTTCTTCACATCGTCGGCCGCCTTTTCGCTTGCCCCTTTGGCATCCTTGGTTGCGGCGTCGAGGCCTTCTCGAGCACTACGGATTTTCAAACGACCGATCGCTTGTTTTCGCTGCACCTCGCCGTTGATGTCGGCAGCATCCACCTGAGGCAGAATACCCGAACCTCCTCGGCCGACTTGGGCGCCTCGTCGTATTGAATCCGGTCCAGAGACCGAAGGACGTGAGATGGTCTGGTTAGTCGAGACAACCAGCTGGTCTTCAATCCCGTTCCTTAGCTGTTCGGCATAGCTGCCGATGAACTTGTCTTGTAGCGCCTGACCCTGCGGACTGAGTTGGAAGGCCAGGTCGTCAAAGCGCACATCGCCGTAGAAGTCGCGATTGCGCTCGATCTCGACCAAACCCCATTCGCGGTATGCTTGCGACAGATTGAGACTTCCCGCCGCGCTGTTTCCTTGCAGGTACGACCCCTGACGCTCAAGACGGTTGGCCAGTTCTTCTGACCGCCGCGCCTCGCGGCTGTAGCTTTGGGCCTCGGTCAGCGATGCATTCATGCCCGTTGCAGACGAGGAGATAGACGAACTCGACGACGTATTGACGCTGCGGATGAAGCCATCACGCGTGCTGGACCAGTTCCGGCTTTCTGACATCTGCGCGAGGCTACCAAAGATCCGTGAGCGATCTTCCGATGCGATACCAATATCGCTGTCTGTCCAGCTTTGGTTTCGTCCGCCTTTAGCACCGACATTCGCAGACTCTACGCCATTCGTTACGCCCGCGCTGCCGCCGGCCTCGCCGTTAAGAAACCATGCAACGGTGATATCGTCGGCGGCCCGTCGCGATAGCCCAAACTGGCGCTGCAGATTAGCCGATGCCTGATCGACCTCGCTGAAAGCTGTCTGGATACTATCGGAATTGGATGTACCGGTGGCGGTCTCGAAGGCGTTTCCGCGACTGAACTGATTACGCAGTTCGCGGAATTTGGTGACGGCACTGCTTGTCGATTCCGATGCTATATTGGCATAGGTTTCGCTGTTCGAACGGGCCTGCGAAGCCATGGTCGAGAGCCGCGCGGTAAACTCCTGCCCGAGGCTGGGCGTGAAAGGATAGCTCGAGTTGGGGAGCTGATCGTAGCTGGCCTCGGCAAAGCTGCTCGTCATCGAGCCTGTGTCACTGAATGTGCGGGTTTGGCCTGCGCCATAGGTGAAGCTCGGCGCGATGGTCCCTTGCGCGAACTGGCGGGTCAACACGTTCGAATTCTCAAAACTGGTATTGCCGAGCGAGACATTGCCGGTGCTCGCCTCGCGTGCTGCTTCCTCGGCCGCGTTCTGGCTCGGATTGAGATAGCTTGTCGCGTGGTGCGAAATCGCCATCGCGCCCTTGGCGACGCCGCCTGCCAGAAACGGGACCGAGGCGATTAGATAGCCGGCCAGTAGTCCGATATCGCTGTTCACATCGGCCATGCCGGTAAAACTGGCGAGGGTAAGCCCATTGCCGCCGGCGACCGCGGTCATATCGGCTGCGCCCTTGTACATCAGCATCATGTGCAGGATGACGAAAAGCGGTCCCCATGCCGCCAGATAGAAGAAGCCGGTGAGATAGCCTTTGAGCGCCAGCGGCCCGGTTTTCGGCATCAGGAACAGCGGGAACAGGACCGGAAACAGGGCATAGAACAGTACGGTCAGCACGATATTGAGCAGCGGCACCCATTTCATGGCATTGCTGGCGATCGAGCCATAGGTCCGCTCGGTCTGGATGTCGGCGCGGGTCTGGGCATAGACATCGACATTACCCGCGCCGCTCGTTGCCGCCATCGAATGCATCGCCTGGCCCATCGCATTGATCGTCAGCACCTGCTGGAAGATTTGGGTGGCATTGGCCGAGACGCCCGAGAGATATTGGTAGGCGACGGGCAGATCGGCAAAGAGCTTGGCCTTGGCGAGCGCTGCGGTCTGGTTGGGATAAAGCTGGCGTCCGAAGACGGTCCCCATGGCGTCGATCAGACCCGCCCACTCGCCATTTAGCGCATCATAGGCTTCGCGGCAGGTGATAATGTTCGATGTCACTTGACCTCCGGCATCCCGGGTGAGGAAGCGCTGCGCGCGGGCCTGGCTGCCGGGCGCAATCGTTGCCCAGATATCGCTGGTTTCGGCGAGCGCCTTCATCGAATAGCGGCCGAGCAGCACATCGTAGAACACGCATTGCTTGAAATGCTCGTCGAGATTGGCGGCAAATTCAGGATCGGAAATGCGCAATGAGCGCGTCGCGTCATAGAGCCGCGCGCCATAGATCATGCCGTTTGCCGAATAGTTGAGGTCCCCGGGCAAGCCGAACACGACTTCGGCCGAGCCGGTCAGATAATCGCCGATCTGGCTCGTGAAACTCGCCATGAGCGCAAGGCCTAATGGTACATTGCTGACATTGGCCGGCGCGAGGCCAGGATTAAGCCGATCGGTTACATGGACGTCGAGCCGCGGCACCATCAGGCAGGAGTAGATAAGCGTTGCGCCCAGAAACCAGTTGATCCAGGCGCGCCAGTCCTGGTTGAAGGCGAGCGTCAGCGCGGAAAGGCCAAGACCCATGACCAGCACGACCTGGAGCAGGCTTTTATAGCCGCCATTTCCCGTCCAGGCGGCGACGGCCTGGAACACATTGACGAGATAGTCGCCGCCGCCAATTGTGAAAATCTCGACCATGCTGCTGGGCTCCCGCCGTTCGGGTCTCGCTAAGGGGTCATCAATGGGTGAGGGCGCGCGAATTTACGCCGCGCGACCAGTCGAGCGAGGCGGCCATGCCGGGCGACATCGAGGCGGCGAGGATGTTTTCGATGAACGCGGTCTTCTCGGTGATCTGCATGATCGCGCCGACCTTCAGATGCGTGTTCGCCTGCCGGTCGGCGAGCGCCTGGCGCACGACATTCACCTGACCGTGCCACATGGCGATCTTGGCTTCGTCCGCGCCGATGAAGCTCGACATCGAGCGGCCCGCTTCACCGGTAATTCGGTCGAGAACGGCGAAGAGCAGATCGACGCTCGCGATCTCGGCGAGCGTCTCGCGATCGTCGGTCGGCATGCCGCGGCCATAGGCGGCCTGGACGGTCAGGATCTTGTAGAGCGGGATCGAGGCGACCTGCAGGAGTTCCTTTTGCGCATCGGTAATGGCGGTATCGTCATGGACCGCCTGCACCATGCCGTCGATCAATGCGGCGACGCGTGGGCGGAGCGCCTTGGAGGCGGCCAGGCTGAGCGGTTTGAAGCCGGGATCGAGGCAGTTTTCGGGTTCGTCGCAATCGAAGATCAGCACCTCGCCGCCGCCTGCGGCAGTGCCGTCGAGGAGCGACGTGACGAGCGTCGAGGAGGCTTCGCCCGCGATGGGCACGAATTTGCCCGGTTCATCGTCGGTTGGCGGGACATAGATGATCGTGCCCAGAAGCGTCATTGCATATTCGGCGAGTTCCTCGTCGAATGTGCCGCCGGGCGAAAAGAACGCGGACTTCTTGAGGATCGTCCAGGTGTAGTTGCGCGCGACCCCCGGATTGACGTCGCCATATTCTTCGCTGCCTTGCGCGAGCGTGCTGGCGCGCTCGCCCTTGGTGCCGCAGCCGTGCTTGGCGGCGGCATAATCGGTGAAGATGCCTTCGGAATTGCCGATCGCTTCGCAGACCGCCTTGTCGGCCAGATCGCCCTTGGGCCAGACCCCGCCCACCAGCCCCTGCGCCATTTCACAGGAGTTGATGTTGAGATTATTCATGAGCTGTGCCTTTTGGCTGAACTCCTGCATGATCTTCGAACATTCGGGGCAGACGGTATCGATCGCGAGGCTGAAGGCGAAACCCACCGAATTATTGGCGACCGCCTTCAGCATCGCGACCATTTCGCTGGCATTGATGAAGCTGAAAGAGCCTGCGAAAATATCGATGCCGCCGCAGCCCGCGCGGGCGCGCGGCAGTTGCAGATTGGCGATATTGGTCGTCTTCTGCGGAAAGCGCGTCCAGACATTGCCGAGGCTGTAATAGCCTGCCGATTGGCCCTCGAAAGCGGTCGGGCCGGTGACATTGGCTGCGCCGCCGACATCATTGAGAAAGCCATCCATCGAACTCCCGACATCGGCCGAAGCGCTGCTGAGGGGGAGGGTGGCGGCAAGGAGCGCGGCCACGACCCGCTTCGTGCGGGATGTCGGGGTGCTGCGGTGTTCAATAGTCATGGCCGGCTTCCTTCGATGTGAGGAGATAGATGCGGTCCTGGAGTTCATCGGCGCTCATCACGCCGTAACCGATCGGAACGGGCTGGCCCTTGAGCGCATCCCAGAGCACGATGGCGGGCGTGATCTTGGGCTCGAGACCCATCCGGCTGCGCTGGTTCGTCTCGACGATATAGCCGGGGAAATGGCGCGAGGGTCCGCCATCGGTCGAGATCGCGCGCACCGTGATCTGCCAGGTCGCTGCGACCGATTGCACGATCGGCGACATGATCTCGCAGGCGCCGCAGCTTTGCGCGAAGAAATAGAACAGCCCGTAGCGCTCGGAGAGTTGCGCCATCACCGCATCGCGCGCGGCGCTGCGCACATCCTGCCACTGGCGCTTGCCGAGGGTCGAGACCGGGCGCTGCAGCGTATAGTCGAGATCGGGATCTTGCCAGATCGCGCGCTGCCAGACATCGCTGAAGAGCGAGGCGCGATCGAGCTGGGCGCGCTGGAAGCGGATATAGGCGGTCACATTCGCTGGCGTCGGCTCGAGAATGGCCCTGGCCTTCAATTCCCGCAGATCGGCCGTCAGCGCGTCGAGTTCGGTTGTTGCGCTTGGAACTGCCTCGGGCGCTTCGGCCTCGATTTCGGGCGGTTTGGGCTTGCTGCAATAGAACCAGTACCCGAGCTTGCGCTCCTCGCAGTAGAAGCGATCCTGATGGTCACTTGCCGCCACCGGTTCCGGTTCTTCGGCGCGCGCCGGACCGGCGAGAGCAGTCGAGGAGAGGGTGAGGGCGAGGCAGGCGATAACGCGCCGCCTCAGCGCCTTATTGGCTGGCACGGGCATAATAATAATGGACTTGTAACGGTTTTGTGCCGGTCACCTATTTCACTATGCCACCTTGGCTTCGAACGCGAGCGGGCTGATGCCGCCCAGATATGAATGGCGTCTACGGGTGTTGTAGAACCCGTTGATGTATTGGAAGATCGCGGCTTCAGCCTGGCGCCGCGTTGGCCAGTTCTGCCGCCAGATCAGCTCTGCCTTCAGCGATTTGAAGAATGTCTCGACAGCGGAATTGTCGTAGCAGTTTCCTTTGTCGCTCATCGATGGTCGCAAGCCATAGGCCTGCAGTTTCTTCTGATAATCATACGAGCAATATTGGCTGCCGCGATCGGAATGGAAAAAGCAGCCTAGCGGCGGATTGCGCAGCCGCACCGCCATGTCCAGCGCCCGGATCGCCAGATCCTTCTTCATCCGATCACTGACCGCCCAGCCCACAACGCGGCGGCTGTGCAGATCGAGGATGACGGCAAGGTAGAGCCAGCCTTCCTGCGTCCACACATAGGTAATGTCGCCAGCCCATTTACGGTTGGGTTTATCGGCGACGAAGTCGCCATCAAGCCAGTTCGCGGCGACACCCAGGCGATGATGGCTGTCGGTCGTGACCTTGTGCTTGCGGGTACGAACCGGCTTGATGGCGTTGATCCGCATCAACCGTCCTACCCGGCGCTCGCCGACATCGAGGCCGGCCTCCTTCAATTCCATTGTCATCCGGGGGCGGCCATAGCTGCCCAAGCTCAGGCTGTACTGCTCGCGGATATGCGCCAGCACCTTCATATCCGTTCGTTCCCGCCGGCTGATCGGACGCGAGCGCCAAGACCGATAGCCGCGCTCGCTGATCTGCAGGACACGGCACATCAATTCCACTGGCCAACGGTGCCGCCAGCTGTGCACGAAAGCGAACCTCACGGCTTTTGGCTCGCGAAGAACTGCGTGGCCTTTTTTAGCACTTCCCTCTCCTCCCGCAGCACGCGGTTCTCCAGGCGAAGCCGTTCATTCTCCCGCGCCAGATCAGCCTGCGGCGCGGCCACCAATTCTCCCGGCCGATATCGTGCAATCCATTTGCCGAGCGTCGATTTGCCGATCCCTAAATCCGCTGCGACCCGTTCGCGCGACAACCCGCTGGTCAGCGCAATCCGCACCGCCTCCTGCTTGAACTCTTCTGAATGCTTCATCATCTCGACGGTCTCCTCTTGCGAGCTTAAATCGCTCAGGTGACCGGCGCAAAACCGTTACAAGTCCAGACCGCCGGTGCATGGGCACCGGCAACCGCCTCGAGCGCCGTGGAGGGGAGGACCAGCGACGAGGCGGAGGGGATTTCTTCTGGCGAGGACATTTCTCGAGGTGAGGATAAGGGACGGAAAGGATCCACGGGACCGATCATCTCGGGGGCGACCCGCCCGGTTGATGCGGGGGCAGCGGTATCGGATTGCGCCTCGCTTGCTTCTTGCGCGGCTTTGAGCTGGCGGCGCAGCTGGCGCATCAGCGGCGGTGCAGTCTCGTCGCCGGGCTGACGGCGTAGCTCTGCCACCCAGCGCGGATTTTCGATGACGGCCCAGGCAATGGCATCGTCGTGTAGCGTGCCGCTTGCATCGACATGTGCAGGAAACACGATCCGCAGCACGCGTTCGGAGGTCCGGTCCCGGTCACCCGCAGCGACAGGCACGGGCTGGCGAACAGGGGCGTGACCGGCGTCAGCAGACATCAGGCCGCTGGTGGCGCGCGCATCGATCACATGCGACGGCGCACAATCGCCCTTGGGCGCACGGCAGGTGAAATTGCCGTCAATATTGGTGCCGAATGTCGCGCAGCCGCTGGCGAGCATGGCAAGGCAGGCGGTCGCGAGGAGACGGGAAGGGATACGCATCGCGATTATCCTTTTGTGCGCTGAGCGGGATTGGCGGGCGCGGCCTGAGCGGGGGCGCCTTCGAGGAAGTCCCGCAGCACCTTGGCAGGGCGGTAGCCTTCGAGGACCGCGCCATCCGACGGGCGCACGATGACGGGTGTGCCGTTGAAGCCATTGGCCTTGGCGAAGGCCTCGTTGGCATCGAGCCCGCTCGTGTCGCAGGGTTTGGGGTTGGCGAGCGCGATGCCGCCATAGGCCATGCGCAACGAGACGGCGGGTTGCGGCGAGCACAGCACGCGCTCGGCATCGCGGCGGCTGTCTGTCCCGAAGATCGAGATCGGCCGTTCCTCGACCCGCGCGCCGATTGCCTTCAATTCGGCTTCGAGCTTCTTGCAATAGCCGCAATGAAAATCGCTGAAGACCACGACTTCGGGGCCGCCCTCCGGGCCCCAGCGGATCGCGCCATTTTCGGGAAGTCCGGCCAGCGAAACCGTCTGCGGCGCGGCGCGCGGGCTTTCCGCAGACTGATCGCCCGCATCGGAACGCCGTGCTGCCCCGGCGGCGAGCAAATCGGGATTGAGCGCGAGCAGGCGGGCCGCGGTCAGGTCCTGGCGCGCTTCCATGTCATAGACGCGGCCGATCACCAGATATTGCGCGGCCCGGTCGACGTAGAAAAGCGTCGACCTGGACGCGACTTCGCAAAGCCCGCCAAGACCTTCGCAAGTGATCGCGTCGACGGGCGTCTTGGGGAGGCGCAGCTTGAGCGCGGCGCGCACGGCGTCCGCATCGGGTGCTGCCCGCTCGGAGGCGAGGCTGGCAACGCCCCAGCCCGTGGCGGCCGACAGCGCGATGACAGCGGTGAGCGCGGCGGCAGGACGGAGCAAGCGGCGCAGTCTGGCCGGGGGCAATCTCAAGGCGTGCGGTCTGAAGGGGTTGGGGGGCTTGAGGGTCATTGCGAGTTCCTCACATAGACACCGTCGAGAAAGACGATCTCGACATCGATGCCGGTCGGCATCTCGACGACGGGTTGATATTGTTCGGCGCGCTCGATCAGATATTGGCTGACCGTATCGGCAGCATCGGCGGCGCCCTGGCCGAGCCCTCCGGTGAGGATGTCGCCCGCCGAGAGCGAGGAGCGTGTGCCATCGGCATTGGTGGTGACGCCCGAAAAGACGCTATTGGCATTGGCTGAAAAGCCGCGTCCGAACCCGCCGACGATCCCGGCCATCAGCGCCTGGCTGACAAGGCTGCCCTCGCGGCTGACGACACGGCCGCGCACGCCCGATTTACCGGCAAAGCTGATGAAGCCCTTGACCTCGCTCACCGCGACCCGCCCGCCGGGCTGGTCGCAGGTCATGCGGGCGAGTTTTACATAGACCTTTTCTGAAGAGAGATCGCCGCGCGCCGCGCCATTGACGATGCAGCCCTCGATGCGCGTGGTCAGCACCTTGCCGTTCTGCATGACCGATCGTGCCGGGCCGGTAATGCGCAGCACCACGGGAAGCGGATCGGTCTGGCTCGCAACGCCTGCCGAGGCATCGACGCCGACAATGACGCGCGCCGAGGCATAGGAATTGGGCGGCAGATAATCTGGCGAATCCTCGACCACGACCGGCGGCGTTTCTGGGCGCACGGCGCGCAGTCCGCTCGCGCCCGCCTTGTCCGAGGTAAAGCTCATCAGCTTTACTTCGCCCGGGCCCGCGATGCCGCTGTCTGCACCCATTGATGGGCCCGAAGGGGTGGGTGATCCCGGCAAGGCGCGCGCATCATAGCCGCCTGCTTGGGGCCCATAGGCCGGCGGCGGCGTGCTGGGCACGGCCGGTGCATTCTGCGCGGCAAGACGGGATTTCAATTCCGCATTCTCGGCCGAGATTGCATCGATGGCGGCCTCGCCATCTTCGCGCATCGCGCGGTTCTCGGCCTTGAGCGCGGCAAGTTCGGCTTCGATCTCGTCGCGCGGAACGGCCGCGTCCTTCAGCGCCTTCTGTTCGCGCGTGACCGCATCGAGCCGGTTGCTATAGGTCGCAACGAACTCGCGGTTTGCGAGATCGCGATTGACGAGGCCTGCGGTATCGATGGTCTGCGCCGCATCGGGATCATCGCTCGCCCGCTCATCGCCGCCGAGGATAAACCAGCTCCCGCCCATGAGCGCGAGCGCGCCAAGCGATCCCATCAGCAGCTTCTGCCGCCGCGCGGTTTTGGCATTGAGGCTGGTGACGGGTGACGGCGAGGCGGCTTCGGCCTGGACAGGCGTGCCGGGGGGAGGCGTGATGCTCATCGACCCATCTCCCCGTTTATGCCGACGACGAAGGCCGTGGTCGCGGTGCCGGGTTCGAGCACGGGTTCGACGATGGAGATCGCGAGCGTATCGCGCGGGGCAAAGTCGCGCTCGGCGAGCGTCAGCTGCTTCTTGCCGCGATTGGTGACGCGGATGACTTTCCCGGCAAGCGCGCTGCCGCGATAATCGGCGATCAGCTGGACCTCGAGATCGCCGACGCGGGCGGGAAGGGCCGAGGCCTGCCGGATTTCGTAGCCATCGACCGTCTGGTCATTCGCCATCGCCTGAATGAGGCGCACCGCGCTCGTCGCGAGTGGGGTTTCGCTTTCCCAGCCCGATGCCTTGTTCCTAGCGATCGCGGGATTGGTAATGAAGATCTGCACCGCGGGAACCGGTTCGATCCGGCAAGCGATCTTGTAGACGAAGCCTTTCCTCGTCGTCGCGAAAAAGCTGATCGAGCGCGCCGCATAGGTTTGGGGGACCGAGACATAGATGTCGCCGCGCAGCGGCTCATTGGTCACCGCGAAATCATTATAGGGTGTGCCCGTCGAGATCTTGGATACGCTCGCAAACTGGTCGTCGACGAGCGCGAAGCGTGTCAGTTCGCGTGCCGAGACCGCGCAATCGATGCTCGCGCCGTCAGCCGCCTGCTTGAACTGGTCGGCCGCCTGCGCGCTGTTGACGCTCACCGCCAGGCAGGCGGCAGTGGCGAGAGCCATCCGCGCTGCGCGTATCGTGTTGGGGTAAGCCATTATCAGGCCTCCTTCGATGAATCTTGCGTCGGCAATTGGCTGAACCCTGCGAGCGCAAGGCGCAGGCCGCGATAGGTCCAGCGGAAGCGGAAGCGCCGCTCGTCGCTTGCGATCACCTGCGCGCCGACAAAGGTCTTGAGCGTGCCGGTGACGTCCGAGGTCAGGGCCGTGGGATCGACGGTCATCGAGCGGATGACGAAAGCCTGGGTCACATCCGACCCGCGCTGTTCCTCGACGATGGCGACGAGATCGGCCTTCAGCCGTCCGTAGCTTGCCGGGTCGGCGAGTTTGAGGATCTCTGCCATCCAGTAATCGAGCCCTTCGGGGCTGCGGTTGAGAAGAACGAGCGCCGCATCGCGCGTCACGAGCTCGAGATAGTCGGCTTCGACCCCTGCACTGCTGACCGTGAGCTGGCGCGGGATGGTGGGCAGCAGCACGATCTCGCGCTCGCGGGTGACAGCAAGGCTGGTCGCGATGATGAGCGTGATGCCAAGCCCCGCGCTGGTCATCGCGAACAGGTTGCGCTGGCGCAGCAATTGCTGCTGGCGCTCATGCGAAATATCGACAAGCATGTGTATCTCCCCTCAACCCGCCAGCAGGCGGCAGTGGGAAGGCGGCGTCGATGTCAGGCCCAGTATTCCGGCCGGCAGATACCAATAGGCGGCATGGGTTACCCAGGAGCTGGCGCGTCCTGCTTTTGCCTTTCGCAGCGCGAACCAGGCCCCGAAAGCAACGATAATGCCGATAAAGATATGCTGGTTGAGAATGCCCCAAGAGAAGGGGATGATCATTCCGGCAAACTCGTCGATGGTCCAGAAGCCGATAAGCTCCGGGTCGTCGAGCCGGCGCGGGATGATGTAGGGGTCTGCCATGGCGAGCCGCCTTCCCGTCCGATGCGTCAGATGACCGCGGTCACGACCGAGGTGACGATCGGAACGCCCGTGCCCACGCCAATGCCGACGCCGACCGGAACAGCGACCTGTCCGAGCGAGAACCGGCCCGAGGCGAGGCCGATGAGCCCGCCTGCCAGGCTCAAGACGGTGATGATCTTGCCGCCCGAACCTTCGAGGAAATCGGTAAACTGGTTGAGCGCCGGATCGAACGTCGTATCCGCGCCCGCATAGGCGGTGGTGGCCGCAAGCGTGGCGACGGCTAACGGTGCCGCAAAGCTGACAGCACTCCCGAACTTGGAGGAACGCTCAGCGGCGGCGATGCGCCGGGGGAGGATAAGGGTCTGCATATGGAACTCCATCTGGAGGGGTGAACCCAGCGTTCTTTCGTTCGCTGTGTGTTCCATATGATGCTAGGAAATTGATCTAGGAAAGCGGGAAGGGGATTTTGCGTCTTTGGATGACGCAATATGGATGGATCAGGCGGTCGATCGCGGCTAATCTGTACCAATACTATGGATATTACGGCGAACACCGTCGATCAATTGCGACACTTGCCGCGAATATGACCGACGACTCACAATCTTGGATTGAGTCGCCTATAAACGAGATGTGCTGTTAATGTTCTTTTCGTTTTCCTACATTGGGCATGCGCGATATGCCTAGCGCTCCACCTCATTCTTCAAGGAGTCTCTCGTGCACCAGACCATTGTTACCTGCGGCAATGCGGATGCCAGCCTCGCGCATGTCCTGACCCACGCTATCGAAACCTCCGACAAGCCTCGGCATCAGATCGCCCGTGAGATGGGCATGCATCGCGAAACCTTGTTGCGGGTCATGCGCGGCGATCGGACCGTCAGTCTGGATGAGGCCGCGCGCGTCTTCGAACTGTGCGGCGCGTGCCCGCGCGCCAGCCTGATCCTGACGCTCGCGGGGCAGGAGAATCTGGCCTGCGAATGGATGCGTTGCGAAATGGGCGCTTTTCTCGAGGAGTTTTTGACCGCGCTGCCCGGACAGCTTGAACGCACATTGGGCAGTCGAGTTGCCGACCTTAGGCCGCGTTGGGCGAATGGCACTTCGCAGCTGATCGCGCGGATTCTTGCCAAGCATATCGACGATTTTGCCAGTCGGGACATCGGTTTGGCGCTGCCGCGATAGAGGAAGAAATCCAGGAGGGGCAGTTAAATTAATCTGATAGGATTGATCATGAAGATCCACGAACAGCCCGCCGATGAAGCCTGCACAAACGGTGATGCAGTGCATCAGATAGCGCAACCGTCTAGGCTATTGCGATTGCCCGAAGTCATGGATCGGGTGGGCTTGCGCCGTTCAGCCATCTACCAGAGGATGAAGGAAGGTCGGTTTCCAAGGTCTCGGTCGCTCGGACCGAAATGTACGGTATGGGTTGAGACCGAAATTGACGCGTGGGTCCAGTCTGTAGAACAAAGCCCATCTAACAAGGATGTATGTTGTCAAATATCGTGCGATGGTCGCCTCTAGGATTACCGAGTGAGGTCGGTAAGTGCATTTAGCCCTACCTGATCATATCGAGGCAAGTGAAGTGTCGTCCGCCTTCGCCGCCGGGGACTGTCAGGAATTTCGTGGGCGGGCGGTTGACCCTTACGCCGCCATGGCTTTGATAAAGCGCTCACCGAATATGACGGCGAACTGGGCCTTTGCCATGGTCCACTCACGCGGCGGCATTTTCCACTCTTTCTCCGACCGATTCAAGATCAGATAGAGCAATTTCGTGGCGGCCTCGTCGCTCGGGAAGTGCCCCCTGGCCCTGACGGCTCTGCGAAGCTTCGAGTTGAGGGCTTCTATGGAATTCGTGGTGTAAACGATCCGGCGGACCTCGTCCGGGAATGCAAAAAACGGAATGACCTCGGTCCAGGCCCGCCGCCAGCTCTGGCCGATGGCGGGATAGCGCTGGCCCCAGGGGCCAGCCTCGAACGCGGTGAGCGCCTCCTGTTCGGCGGCCTCGGCGCTGGGAGCGCGGTAAATGTCCTTGAGCGCCGTCGCCAGCCCTTTGCGGTCCTTCCAGGACACGAAGTCCGTCGAATTGCGCAGCAAATGGACGATGGGGTCGTTGAAAAAGTCGCGCCGGTCTGATTCACTGTGTCGAGGCAGTGGGAGATGGCATTATGCTTGGCTGCAAGGAGCGGGGTCAGCTTGAACTATTCATCACGGGATCGCTTCGTCAGCTGATTCCGGACGATCACGTCCTGGCGCGGGTGGACCGGGTTCTCGACCTGAGATGGCTGCGCGACGAGGTCAGCGACCTTTACTGCGCTGACAATGGCCGTCCCGGTATCGATCCCGAGGTTGCGGTCCGGCTGATGCTCGCCGGGTTCCTGCTTGGTATCGTGCATGACCGCCGACTGATGCGCGAGGCGCAGGTGAACCTGGCGATCCGCTGGTTTTGCGGTTTCGCGCTACATGAGCCGTTGCCGGATCATTCTTCGCTGACGCGCATTCGTCAACGCTGGGGAGCAGAACGTTTCCGCCGTATTTTCGAGCGGACGGTGCAGGCTTGTATTGCCGCGAAGATTGCAACCGGCGAAGTCGTCCATATCGATGCCTCGCTGATCCGTGCCCATGTCAGCTGGGACTCGCTGGTTGTTCGCCACGTCGAGGCGGTCACCGAGGCGAACGACGAAACGCTTTTCGACAATCGCAAGAAGGGCAGGTCAAAGAAGGTTTGTGTCACCGATCCCGACGCGACCATGGCGACCAACGGCCGCAACCGCCGACTTGAACCGGCCTACAAACAGCACACCGCCGTGGACGATGTCGCCGGCGTCATCGTCGATGTAGAGGTTGCGACCGGTGAGGAGAACGAGGGTATAGCTGTGGTCGCACGGCTCGATGCCATCACCGCGACGACCGGCGCGGCGATGGCGGTTGCCACAATGGATGCCGGTTATGCCTATGCCAAAGTCTTCCGCGCGCTTGAAGATCGCGAGATCGAAGGCGTGGTTCCGGCCAAGGCCGAACCGCCGCCCGGCAAGGTCATTCCCACCCGTCGCTTCAAGTTTGATGCGCGCCACAACATCGCTCGCTGCCCTAGAGGCAAGATCCTGCACCCCAGGGGCAAGCTTCAGCGCGGAGCGTTTCAGCATTTTCATGCCAATGCCAAAGATTGCGCGGCATGCCCGCTCAAGGCGCGCTGCGTCAGCCCGTCGCGTTATGGCCGTGTGGTCGTGTTCAATGTCAATCACCCATCATTGCTACGGGCGCGGCGTAAACGGCTGCGGTGGGGTGAGCGAGAAGAACGGCTCTATCAGCGTCACCGCTGGCGGGTCGAAGGCGTCCATGGCGAAGCCAAAACCTGGCATGGTCTTGCGCGTGCCGTCCGGCGCGGTCTCGATAACATGCGCATCCAGGCATTCCTCACCGCCGCCGCGATTAACCTCAAGCGGCTCGCCGTCGCCCTGATTGCGCTGATTTACGGGGTTTTGAACACCCATACGCGCCGGAAACAGTTGCACAGCTTCGGTGTCGCTTGATCGTGCGCCCCAGTCGCAAAACTCGTGGCATTGGCAGACCATCTGTCGCAGATCGACGATAATGGGGCTTTTTCAACGACCCCACGATGCAGGTCTGGACGATCGCCTCAGGGAAGATGGCGGTGATGGCCTTGGGGAAGCCCTTGAGCCCATCGACCACGGCAAGCAGGATGTCTTCTGTACCGCGGTTCTTGAGTTCGTTCATCACCCGCAGCCAGAACTTGGCACCTTCGTTCTGCTCGAGTCACAGACCGAGCACCTCCTTCGAGCCATCGGCGCGGACACCCAGCGCGATGTAGATGGCCTTGTTACGAACCATGCCTTCATCGCGGATCTTGACCCGGATCGCATCGAAGAGGACGAGCGGGTAAACCGGATCCAGCGGCCGCTGCTGCCAGCTGGCGACTTCGTCGAGAACGGCGTCGGTCACGGTGCTGATCAGGTCTGGCGACACGCCGATGCCATACAGATCATCTAAATGCCCGGTGATCTCCCGCGTGCTTATGCCGCGCGCGTACATCGATATGATCTTGTCATCAAAGCCGGGGAAACGGCGCGGGTACTTCGCGATCAGCTGCGGCTCGAAGCTCGACTGACGGTCGCGCGGGACATCGATCTCCAGCTTGCCGGCATCTGTGGTCACGCTCTAGCGGCCATAGCCGTTGCGCGTGTTCCCGGCCCCTTGATCGCTGGTCAGATGGTGATCCATCTCCGCATTCAAGGCCCGCTCGGTCATCGTCTTCTTCAGAGAATCCAGCAAGCCGCCTTGTTCGAAAGCGGCACTGGCAGCATCGCCAGCCCAAAGCTGGTCCAGCAGCTCATTCGGTATCGCAGGTTCTTTGCGTCGGGACATAGTGGGACTCCTTCTTACCCATTATGCCCGCCCACACACGGAATTCCTGACAGTCTCCCTCGCCGGGCAGATGCTGCGCACCCATGTCTTGATACGCTGGGGCGGGCCATCTGCGACACGGACGCGAACGGCGGCGAAGCGGGCGACAAGTGGGCCCTTCGTCCCGCGCCGCCAACTGACCTACCACTTCGCCGTCTCCAGCATCGCCTTGGCAGATATCGATTTGGCATCGGGGATGGCGTTCTTGCGGGGGCGGCCTTTCCCGGTGACCGGAAAGATCATCGCGACATCGTGCATGTAGGCCGTCTGTCTGGACGGAATACCGACCGCCCAGGCAAGGCCACGTTCGGAGAGCCCCTGTCGAAACGGCGCGGACATGCCATACCCTGCATCGGTCAGGACACAGGCAAAGGGGACACCGTGCCGCACGGACCCCGGTCAATCTCGGCCAGCGCGATCTCGGGCTTGGTTCTGTAAGGGTGGCAATCAGCGGGAACGTCAGTTCGTGCCATTCGGGCCGCATCGCTGGTCCAGCATTCGGGAAGAAACAGACGCAAACCGACCATGACCGGCATTTCACCTGATGCCAGCGCTTTCGACACCAGTGTCTTACATTTGGCATTCTTGCCAAGCGGCGAGGCATATTGCGGCGACACGCCAACCGCATGGCATCCCTTCTTGGCCACGGCCGCGGCCTTATCGTCGATAATCAGCCAAGCATCGTTGCCGCCCACCTGCCTGTCGGCTTCGACCTGCAGCTCCGGCTCAAGCGGTTCCTGGTCCCACACACCGCTCGCGAAAAAATGATGCAACCGGTCGTAGCTGACATCGCTCCCGCGCGCGGCCATCGGCTGTATGCTCTTGCGATCCCCCGGACCGATCAGCCCCGCAATATCTGCTGGACACATCCAGAAGCGCGTCTTGTTTCGCAACGCCACTACAAACGGCGCCAGCCACTCTTCCAGTTCGTCACGCCAATCCGTATCCATCACCAGCCTCCCTAAAAGCTGGCTCTCTATGGAGCCGTAGGCGTGCGAATGCACAATCACCGGAATCCTCGCCAAAGAATCCCCTGCGCAAACCCGTCAACAAATATCTGCCGAAGTAGTGCTAGAACGAGCGGGGCAACCCAAGGCTTTCCGCAATTCCGTTGCGTACCATTTCATTAGTGATCGGACCGATCCGCCACAAGCGACTGTCGCGCCAATAGCGTTGCATGTCAGTTTCCGCCGAATAGCCCATGCCGCCAAGAATCTGGATGCCGAGATCGGCGGCCTTGTTGGCGTTTTCCGATGCCATCAGCTTGAGCATGTTGGCCTCAACGCCGACCTTCTGGCCCCGCCTCTGCTTGTCCGCACAATAGTGAAGCATCAGCTCTGTCGTCTTTTGCATCGTCGCAATATCGGCCAGATAATGCTGCAGGCTCTGGAAGCGCCCGATGATCCCGCCGAACGCCTTGCGCTGCTGCATGTAGTCGAGTGCGTCTTCTAGCACGCCGTCGATCACGCCGAGGCAGAACGCGCCGACCATGATGCGCTCGTTGTTAAGGGTTGGAAGCAGCATGTACCAGGCCTTGTCCGGCTCACCCAGTACGGCGTCATCGGCGACGAACGCATTGTCGAAGTGGATGGAGCAACTGCCCATCGAGCGCATGCCAAGTTTGGCCAGAGGCGTGATCTTCATGCCGTCGGTGGTGGTTGGGACCCAGAACAAGGTCAGGCCCTGATGCTTCTTTTCCACCGATTTGTCGCTGCGCGCGATGACGAGCAGATAATCCGCGACATGCGCGGAAGAGCTCCAGATTTTTTCACCATTCAGAACCCAGCCCCCATCGACTTTTTCCGCCGTGGTGGCCATTGCGCCGAGCAGATCAGTGCCGCCAGCCGGTTCGGTAAATGCGATCGCGGCCTTAAGACGGCCGTTGGCGATTTCCGGCAGGAATTTCGCTTTTTGATCCTCGCTACCGTAGAGGCCGATGGATTTCGAACCGGCGAACGAGGTGATGCCCCAGATCCAGGCAAGGCCGCCCAGCGTCCGCGCCAACTCGCGAGCCAGTAGCATCTGCATCACGACATCGCCGCCCTGGCCATCGTAATCTTCCGAAATTCCTACCCCGTGAAAACCGGCTTCAGTGAATTTGTCCCAAAGGGCGAATGGGTAGTTATGCTCGTCCATTTCAAGGTTACGGGCCCAGTCCTTGGGCGCCTCGTTGTCCACCCAGCGGCGAACCGTGTCCCTGAAGGCCTGATACTCTTCGGGAAGTTCGAAATCCATTGTGCTCTCCTCAATCAATCTATCAACAAATTGTCTTTGGTTACATGTTGGCCCAAGGCTCTACTCGTAACTGGTAGAAACTTCGGGCTCAGACCAATGTCTCCGGCGCTGGCCATGGCCAGCAATCTGGCCGCCAAACCATCAAGCTGGATCAACACGCCGTCGGCGTCGCCACGCTTGAGGCAGACCAAATTCGCCTTATGCTTGCGGGGGAATTCGATCGTTAGTTCGGGGCTGATACTGAGGTAGAAGGTGACTTCGATTGTAATGTGTCCAGCAATCAATATCATCTATTCGCCGTAAGTCTTGGCATCGAGGATACGTACACCAGTGACGGATGCGGATGGAGTTGCGGTCGCCAGCAAAGGATTGATGTAGTCCGGCGTAATCCCGTCGGTTGATGTAGGGGCTAGAGCCATGATACTTATCCTTTTTCGCGCCTATCCGCGTAAACGGCCATCAATGCTTCGAGCGCCGTAGAGGGAGTTCGTCACCTATTCGCCCATCGAAGTGACGATCGCCGTCATCATGGCCCCGCTTATTTCATCTTCTTGAGTTCGCGCATCGCGCGATTGGCTGCGATGCGCCCGGCGATACCCGATACGCCGCCGCCCGGATGGGCGCCCGCGCCGCCGATAAGGAAGCCCGGGAACGGCGGTTTGGGTCCGCCGAAGCCGGTAGCGGGGCGATGCACCCCGGCGCGCAGGGCTCCGAAATCGACATGGGTTACGCAACCGTTGGTGACGTTGAGCCGCCTTTCGCGCTCGCGCGCGGTTTCGACGAAGCGGCCCACCTCGCTATCGAGACCGTCGTAGAACTCACCCAGCTGTGTCTTGATCGACGTCATCGTGCGGTTCTTGAGCTGCTGCGACCAGCCCTCGCGCGCATCGACTGCGATGCTGGGCAGGTAGACATAGGCCAGCGAGCCGCCCGGAGGAGCCTGCGTCGGGTCCGAGTTCGACAACGGCGTCACCGACACGGCATGGCGGCGGGGAATATCGCCGCGGCGGGCGGCGGCGAAGGATTCGCGCACTTCGTCGGGCGTACCGATCAGGCCCACCGCCTTGTTGAGATCGGCATTGTCGTGACGCAGGTCCTGATGCTTCTTCAGCGTCAGCGGACCCGACATCGCCAGATTGGCGAGGAAGGGGGCGGCATTGGAACGGTTCGCGGGCGCATGTTCGATGCGCTTCATCAGCGTGCGAGGCACGCCACCGGGCGTGGTCAGGCGCATGGCCGTGCGCGGATCGCAAGTGGCGATCACCATCTTGGCACGAATGACCCGGCCATCGTGCAGCCGCACACCTTTCGCCGCGCCATCATCGACGATGATCTCGGCAACAGGGGCATTGAGTTCGATCTGCGCGCCCGACGCCTCGATACTCCGCGCCAGCGCGTCGGCAAATGACTGGAGGCTGCCGATGGGCTTGCCCGTGCCATATTTGTGGGTAACGGCGAAAATCATGTAGGCCGCCGCGTTGCCATCGTCATCGACGGGGCCGGCGCCCGCGGCAATGCCCAGCAGCAGGGCGATGGTCGCCGGATGTTCGAAACGCTCGCACGCGACCTGGTCGGCGGTGGCCTTGGACAGCGCCACCAGCTCGTCCTTCAGCCGCACGTTGCGTACCGCGCTGCCGATCATCTTGGACATGTTCTTCACGTCCGGCCGACCGGGTTCCGACATCATGATCGGAAAGCCGATATCCATCATGACGTTCAGCGTCTTCATGAACTCCAGATAGGCCTTGCCGTCATTGCGATTGATGCGCGCAATGTCTTCGGCGGTGCGGCGATAATCGTAAAACAGCGCGATCGAGCTGCCATCGGGATGGAGATAGGCATAGGTCGGATCGGGATCGACCGTGCGCAACCCGTATCTCGGCAGGTCGAAATCCTCGATGATCCCGGATTTGCGGGCGAACAGCAGTTCCACGGCGCATGGCGTGACGAGGTGTCCGGGCGCCTCGGGGATCATATAGCCCGAACTGGTCATGCCGCCGACCTTGTCGAGCCGCTCTACGACGAGCACTTTCTTGCCCTCGCGTGCCAGATATCCCGCAGCGGCCATGCCATTGTGGCCGGCGCCGATCACGACAACGTCGAACAGATCGGCTTCGATGTTAGGGTGCGTTGCCATAGTTCAGGCGTCTGCAGTTGCGGTATAGGCCTTGCCCCATTCGGCCAAGGCCAGCAGGCGGGTCTTGCGATCGCTCTGAATCTGCGGAATTTTCGCCTCGTCCGGGCCGTCGGGCACCAGCACGAGCGGTTCCTTGCCCAGACTGGCCAGCGCCAGCGCGCACACGTCGTCAGGGTCATAGGCCATGGTGTAATCCATCCCCAGCCCCTCGGTGGACTTGCGCAGCGTAGGCGTATCCATGATCGGTGCGCCCATGCCGAGGATGTCGACATTCTGCCCGTCAAGCTCGGCCCAAAGCGATTCCACGAAGTTCAGTTCGAACGCCTTGGTGGCGGAATACATGACGAGCCAGGGCTGGCCGCCAAGTCCGGCACCCGAGGACATGACGATGATGCCGCCCTTGCCGCGCTTTAAGAAGCGGTTGCCAAAGCCGTGGGTGGCTTCCAGCACATTGGCGGCATTCATCGTCAGCAATCGCAGCGACCGTTCGACCGGCGAGGCGAGGAAGCCGTTGCCCGCCCCGTCCGCACCGGCATTGGAGATGTACAGACCCACGTCGAGATCGGCGGTTTCCTCGACAATGCGGCCACCAGCGCCCTGCTCGGTCAGATCGGCAACAAGCGCGCGGAATTCGATACCGTATTCGGAAGCGAGCTGCTTTCCCAGCGCGTCGAGCGCCTCTTGCCGGCGCGAGATGAGGACGAGGTTGATGCCCATGGCGGCTAGCTGCCTGGCATAGCACGCACCCGTGCCGTCGGAGGCACCAGCGATGACGGCCCAGGGACCATATTTCCCCGAAAAGGCGGCCCGGTCGAAATCGGGCAGGTCGATCTTGCGCATAAGCTTTTCTGTTCCTTTCAATTGCCGCAGGCGCGTGCTGGCCCCGGCGATGCTGTTTGCGGCGCAGCCTATAGATACGTGAAGTGGCGCCCGCCTATCGAGGGGAGGGCGGGCGGGAAGGCTCGGAGCCTGCCGGCCCGCTCAATGTTCGCGGTCTTGCCGGTGACGACTCCGGTATAATTTCCGACCGCCGCGCGTGTATAGAGATAGGCGAAGCGGGCGCGGTCCGTCGCGCCCTCCATTGGAATCGCAAGTCCTGCCGCTTGCGCCCAATCGTGCGTGGCGGTTCAGGCCGCGATGTTGGGCTGGCGATAGCCGATATAATGCAGCGCGATAGTGCGATCGTTTGGGACAGGGCATCGATAGGTCTAGGCCATGCGAAGCGAGGTTCTATCAGCACAGCCTTTCGCAGATCTAGGTGCGAGTGCGTGCGGATGATAACTGGATTGCCCTAAAGATCGCGGAATTCTTCATACAAGTCGATTCCCACCGTCAAATCCCCTACGCTCCGTCGACATCCCACAGCACATGCAGGGCATCAGGCCCGCGCATGTTCAGGCCGCGGATTTCTGGCTTCGGATAGTCCGGGTCGAAGCGCAGGCCCGGAAGGTCGAGTATCTCTTCCAGCGCGACCTCCATCTCGGTCAGCGCCATGTGCATGCCAAGACACATGTGCGGCCCAAAGCCAAAACTCAGCAGCGGCCGCATCGGGCGCTTGAGCCACAGCCGGTCGGGATCATCGTACACTTCGGGATCGCGGTTGGCGGAAGCGATCGAGCATAGCACCGCCGTTCCCTTGGGTATGGTCATTCCGCCGATTTCCATGTCGCGGGCGGCAATACGGGCAACCGCGCCGGCCGTGGGATCGCGGCGCATGGTCTCCATGACCGCCTTCGGCACAAGGCTGCGATCCTGGCGCAGTTCCTCCAGCACGTCCGGCTCTTCCAGCAACTGTACCATCATATTGGCAAAGCTGCGGGTCGTCGTTTCGCCTGCGGCCAGCAGCAGCATGCGGATGAAGTTCGCGATATCCTCGTCGCTGAACTTCTCGCCCTCATGCTCGGTCGTCATCATATAGCCGAGGATGTCGTTACGCATTTCACCGCGCGCGCGATATTGCTGCACGATCGGCATCAGCGTTTCGAACATGGATTGCCCGGCGACCATCGATTGGGGGATGGTGACCTTGGCGACTTCGGGATCGGTCTGCGGGGCGGCGACGACCTGAATGGCCCAGCTTGCCAGATTGCCCAGCAGGTCTTCGTCATGCGGAAAGCCGAAATAGGCATACATCGCGCGAATGGGGAAGGGCAGGGCAAACTCGCGCAGCAGGTCCGCCTTGCCGTTGGGGCGCAGTTTCTCGACGAATTCGTTCACAACCACCGGACGGATCAGCGTTTCCATCAGCTTGCGGATCTGGCCGCGCATGAACGGCTTTTGCAGCGTCTTGCGATATTTTGTGTGTTCCTCGCCATCCATCGCGGTGAGCAACAGATTGTCGACAGCGGCCCCGAACCCGTCACCGACGATATAGCTGAGCCAGTCGTCGGGGTTCATCAACACCGAATGGATGTCGTTATAACGATACAGGGTCACCACAGGGCGGCCTGTCATCATGTAGTCGGCCATGCTGGGAATGCTGTTTTCCTGCAGCAGGTCGCCGTGCATTACGGGGCACTTGGCGCGCTTTTCCTCGAACATCGGATAGGGGTTGGCGGGTGCGACACCCGAATATCCGTGCGTGACGAGCGAGTAATCCCTGACCATCTGGTCGAGCATTGCATTATATTTGCCGGTCATTTCACTTTCCAATCCATGCGGTGCAGCCAGCTTTCGCGGAGGGTCCGAACCGTTTACGGAGATGGGCGCCCAGCAGCAGGCTTTGACGACAGTAGAGCCGTCTGGCATCGCGGCTCCACCTATCGCAGGAAAGGGAAGGCGGGCTTAACCGGCGGTGATGCCGCCATCGGCAACATGGCACGCGCCGTGCACGGATCTCGCGCGATCCGATGCCAGAAACAGCAGGGGCTCCACGATATCCTCGGGCTGCGACGGTTGGCGCAGGCCAAAATAGCGGCTGTAGAGCGACTGGTCTGCATGCTTGGGAATTTCAAGGCCATCGGCCATGCCGGTCAGCATGCCGCCGGGCGCCAGCGCGTTGATGCGGACGGGCTTGTGCATGAACTCCATCGCGAGCGACTTTGTCAGGCTGAGCAGCGCCGACTTGGTCGCGCCATAGGGCGCGGTATAGGCCTGGCCCAGAAACGCCGCGCTCGACACCACGTTAACGACATTGCCATGGCTTTCCACCAGATGCGGCATGGCTGCCTGCATCATGAAGAACGGGCCCGATACATTGGCCGCAAACAGCGTGTTCCAGTCTTGCGTCGTGACATCCTCCAGCGCGTGAAAGCGCAGGATGCCCGCGATATTGCACAAAACCTCGAGGCGGCCGAAGGCGCCGACCGCTGTTGCGACAGCCTGTGCGCAAACCGCCGGATCGCCCAGATCGCCCGCCATGCTGGCGCATTCGCCTCCGGCCTCCTCTATCCGCCGCGCGGTTTCCGCCAGCCCGTCGGCATTGATGTCGACAAGGCATAATCTGCCGCCTTCGCTGGCGAACCGAATGCTGGCGGCGCGGCCAAGGCCCGATGCCGCGCCGGTGACGAGGACGACCTTGCCTGCGAACTCGCCAGCGCTCACTACACGTCCCAGACGAGCGGCAGGGTAACCGGCTGGATCATGCCCAAATGATATTCAAGCTGGTGGCCGGGTTTGACACTGAACTGCGGGATGCGGCCGAGAAATTCCTCGAGCGCGATCCGCATTTCGCGCTTCGCCAGATGCATGCCGATGCAGGTATGCAGCCCATAGCCGAAAGAAACGTGACGCGGCCTGCGCCCGAAATCGACTTTATCGGGATTGTCGAACTCTGCCGGATCGCGCCCGGCCAGCGTTGTGCTCATCGCCACCTTGTCGCCGGGCATCATCTTCACGCCGTGAAATTCCGTTTCGCGGGTGCAGGTGCGGAAAGTTGTCACCGCCGCATAGGCGCGCATCAGTTCGTCGATGGCATGCGGGATTTCCTCTGGGTTTTGGCGCAGGAATTCCTGATCACCGTCTTCGCGCGCCAGATGGGCGAATTGCAGGCCCATATTGGTTGAAACGGTGTCCAGCCCGCCGATGAAAAGGTTGAAGGAAAATCCGACCAGCTCGTCATCATTAAGTTTCGCACCCTCTACGTCGACCGCAAGGGCATAGCTGATGATGTCGTCGCGGGGCGATTTGCGCCGGTCCTCAATCTGCTCGCGCAGGTAGTCGACAACTTTTCGGGTCGCTGCAGCGATTTTCCCCAGATCGGAGGCGTGGAGCAGGTCGTACTCCCATTCAAGGAACTGCCGCGTGTGATCGAGCGGGAAATCCATCAGTTCGAGGAAGACCTTTATCGGGAATTCAAAGGCAAATTCCGCCATGAATTCACATTCGCCTCGTTGGCGAAAGGCTTCCACATAGTCCACAGCATATTGCCGGATCTTGCCATCGAGCGAGGATACCGCTTTCGGCGTGAACAGCGGATTGGCCATCTTGCGATATTTGGCGTGGTTTGGCGGATCGACCTCTGCCGGAGTGTTGGTCCAGTTTTCACCGATCAACTTGGCAAAGGGAGAGAAGTCCTTGCTGGAGAAGGTGTCGGTGTCGAAGTAGATTTCGCGAAGATGGTCCATGCGGCGCACCACCCACGCCGGTGATCCACCGGGATAGGCGTGGGGCGCATAGAAAATGTCGGGCCCTTCGGCGTGGACTTTGGGAGCCCACCCCCGATGTGGTTCCTCACGCGTCGTCATGCCGAAAATATAGGGAAAAGGCTTCACGAGGTTGGCAGGCACATGCGTCGGAATCACTGCTTCGGGCATTTCTGGCTGCATTTCTGGCTCCCAATCTTTGGCGACACGATCCACCTGCGCGGTGCGACCGGCCAAACCTCTATTTTCAAACCGGGGACTATAACTTACACCTAATTTCAACAAGTAGGATCACCTTTATGGGGTTAGTAACCTTTATATGACCGTTACCGATGAAGATCCTGTCGACCGCGGCGTCAGTCCCAATTCGCACGATGCGCTGCGCCGCGCATTGACGATGATTTCGGGCAAGTGGAAGCTTGAGATATTGTGGCTGCTGTATCATCGCACCCATCGTTTCGGGGAATTGCAGAAAACTATTCACGGTGTTTCGCAGCATGTGCTGACCAAGCAGCTGCGCGAGCTTGAGGCCGACGGGCTGATCACGCGCAAAATCTATGCCGAGGTGCCGCCCCGCGTGGAATATTCGATGACCGATGCCACGCGTGAGCTTGAGCCGACGATCCAGTCGCTGATGCTCTGGTGGGAAAACCATGGCAGCAATACGAGGGGTACATGATGGCGGCAGATCTCGAGACGATTTTTGCAGAGGCACGCACTTTCAACGGCTATAACGAAAGGTCCGTGCCCTCTGCATTGCTGCGGGAATTATACGATCATCTGAAATGGGGTCCCACCTCGGCTAATTCCTGCCCGGCGCGGTTTGTCTTCGTTACTTCGGGCGAGGCGAAGGAGCGGTTGCTGGCCTGCGTGAACGAGGGGAACCTCGCCAAGGTTCGCTCCGCGCCGGTCACCGCCATTGTCGCAGCGGATACGCGATTTTACGAGGAGATGCCCAAGCTGTTTCCGTCGCGCGATTTCGCGTCGGCCTTTGCGGGAAAGACCGCGGTTATCGACGATCTGCTGGCGCGCAACGTGCCGCTGCAGGGAGCGTATATGATTGTCGCGGCGCGCGGGTTGGGATTGGATTGCGGGCCCATGTCGGGCTTTGATGCAGAGGCGCTGAACCGGGCCTTCTTTCCCGAAGGCCGCTGGAAGGCAAATTTCATCTGCGCATTGGGATATGGCGACAGGACGAGCCTGTTTCCCCGTAACCCGCGATTGCCGTTCGAGGATGCCTGCCGGATCGTCTGACGCGGATTACACAGACAGACGACCATCGCCCGGCCTATGACCGGGCGATGGATTTCGTGTCCCGCCTTAGTAGGAACCCGGAGGTGCTATCGGATCGCCACCGGCAAGGGCTCGGCCCTGAATTTCATAGCCGATCGTGGGAATGTTCTGGATGTGCCGAAGCGCCATCGAAATGTCGCGCCAGTAACGGTTGATCGGCTTATCGAGCGAAAAGCCCGACGAACCGGCCTGGAACATGAGCGATTCACTGGCCGCGTGGATCGATTCGACGATCTGGCCGCCCATCGCACGATGGCGAACCTTTTCCTCAGCCGTGAACTCTTCACCCATTCCGACCCGATCGAGCTTTGCGGCAAGGCTGAACAGGATGGTCTTGGCAGTTTCGACCAATGCGGCAGATTCACCCAGATCGCGCATATAGGCACCCGATCCAGTGCGCGGACCGATCGTAGTCGTCAGGACAGGCTTGCCCGATTCCGCCGTCACGATCTCAAGCATGGCTTCGACCGCGCCTACAAGCTGGGCAAGACCGGTGGTCCGCACCATCGGAACTGCGGGAACAAGGTCCGACGGCGCGCCGAAATGTTTCTTGGTGGGATCGATCTGGCCCGTCCGTTCATTCATCAGCGCCATCTGGCTGTCAGGGATGAAAACGTCCTTTGCAATTGCGGTATCGGAACCGGTGCCCTGCATGCCGCTGACGAACCACGTATCCTTGATCTCGAATTCGCTCATCGGGATATAGCACATGTTGATGCCGGGAACGACCGGGCCGTCGTAATCCTCAAGCACGACGCCCTGCTGCGTCCAGGTCGCCTGCCGCGAACCCGACATATAGGGCCACGCGCCATTAATGATCCAGCCACCGTCAACCTTGCGCGCCTTGCCGGGCGGGTTGTAAGCGCCGCACACCGGCTGCGGTCCGTCGGCAAAGACTGCGTCCTGCACGCCGTCGGGCGCGAGGCTGGTGATCCAGCTGGTGCCGTTGATGATCTGCATCACCCAGCTTACCGCCGGATCGCCCTTGGCGATTTCCATCTGGACGCGGCAGAAATCGGTGGGCGAAAGGCCAAAGCCGCCGAGGCGTTGCGGCACGATCAGTTGCAAGAAACCTTCTTCCTTGAGCATCCGGTCAACCGCTTCGGTGGGATTGCGGCGCTTTTCGCCTTCGGGTGCCTGCTCAGCCAGAAACGGGCGCAGTTCCTTTGCGCGGGCGACGATCTTGTCGGCGACCGATTTGTCGGCCCATGCGCCAACTTGCCCCACAGGTGCTTTTGCCAAAGTAGCCATTTCATGCATCCTTTCGATTATTCAGACAGTCTGGTTGGCTGTGTCGACAAGCCACTTTTCCAGACTGTCCGCGCTTTCATTCCAGAGCGTCATCCAGTTTTCATCGGCAGGCACCAGAAGAGTACTTAATTGCAGCCGAACGAGTATCTCGACGATAGCCATGGCATTGATCTTCTTGCCAAGCTTCGCCTCTAAAAATGCGAAGGTAGGTTCCAGCGCGGCATGGACGGCAAGCTTGTACCGTCCGAACCGGCTGCGAAAGAAAGAGAGGTGGAACCGGGGTTCGACTTCGAAGACGCGGTCGGGGGAATTTTCATTGGTATAGCGTGCATAGAACTGCATCACCTGGCGGAACCGATCGATCGGATCGTCGATGCCATCCGCCACTTCGCGAACGCCGGTTTCGAACCCGACGCAGACGAATTCGGCGACGGCGGCCAGCACATCGTCCTTGTTCGAGAAATAGCGATAGAGCGTGCCTCGCGAAACGCCGCTCGCCTCGATGATATCGCTCATCGACAGGCGTTTGACGCCCCGTTCCGCGATCGCATCCAGCGCCCCTGACAGGATCTTGATGACGCTGGGCGACATGACGAAATCGTCGCTTACTTCGGGCGAGGTGGCCAGTTCAGGCTGGAACTTCACGTTTCCCCCTTTTCGAGTTCGTCGAGATTGTGGGGGATGCTGACATAGCCGGGCAGGTTCTGTCCGCCATCGACATTGATCATTTCGCCAGTGACGAAGCGCGACATGTCCGAAGCTAGGAACACGACGACCGGGCCGATGTCGTTTTCAGGGTCGCCTGCGCGTTTCAGCGGATTGGTCGCAACGACATTTTCGAGGAAGCCGGGTACTTCGTCCACCAGCTTTGCGAAAACCTGCCCCAGGCCAGTCGGAGCGATGGCATTCACGCGGATATTGAACCGGCCCCATTCGACCGCTGCACTGCGCGTCAGCCCGACAATGCCAAGCTTGTTGATATTGTAGTCGCTATGGAGCCACGCGCCAGTCTGTGCGTCGATGGAGCTGAAATTGATAACCGAACCGCCGCCGCGTGCCTTCATGTGCGGAAAGGCGGCCTGCATGGCCCACCAGTTACCCCAGATGCCAATTTCCAGCGTGCGCTTGAGCATCTCGTCCGTCTTGTGCTCCAGCAGGACACCGTCAGACAATAACGAGGCATTATTGACCAGAATATCGAGGCCGCCGAATTCATCCACCGCGCGCTGCACCATGGCCAGCACGTCATCCTTGATGCCCATATCGGCGGACATGCCGACTGCACCGGTTCCGAATTCCTTGCGGATCTCTTCGGCCACCCGTTCGGTCGCTACACCGTCGCGCCCGGTAATGAGTAGCGAAGCGCCTTCGCGCGCCAGACGACGCGAAATGCCATGGCCAAGGCCCTTCGCCCCGCCCGTTACGATTGCCACTTTACCTTCGAGCATTCCGCTCATGCCATTTCCCCCACCAATTTATCCATTTCCATGCGTTGTTCGCATTTTCCCTGTGTCAGGACGTAACCCTGAACCCTGTTGTCGCTATCGACGAACAGATGCTTGTCGCCCTCTGCGTCGCTTTCCACCTGCCGCCACTCGCCCCGCAAAGCCACCGCAGGCGGCAGCAGGTTGATCGGGAACACGGTCGTCTTCACCTGCACCGAAAGCGGCGGGAACCTGATCTCTGTCGGCGTGCCCAAGGCGCTGGGCGCAATCCCGCGGGCCGCTGCCATGATCGGCGTGACATAGGCGGCAAGGCCGTTGGGATATTCGGCGCAATCGCCGATCGCGTATATGTCGGGGTCGCTCGTTTGCCCGTATTCATTGACCTTTATGCCGCGGCCGATTTCCAGCCCGGCTTCGCGGGCCAGCTCGACGTTGGGGCGCAGTCCGACGGCGGACAGAACGATATCCGCCTCTACCCGCGTACCGTCATCGAGTGTGGCGACATATCCGGGTGAGGGCTGGCAATAGTCGATGGCGTCGACCTTGCGGCCAAGATGCCACTCCACGCCCTTTTCCTGCAGCGTATCGCGCACCTTTTCGCCCACCGCGGGCGGGACAAGCTGGGCGAGGGGATTATCCAGCATGTCGACGACAATCGGCCGGTAGCCATTGGTGATCAGATCGTTGGCGAATTCGGTGCCGACCAGACCTGCGCCCATGATCAGAACGCGCGCGCCCTCCGGCAATTCCTTCCGAAAGCGATCGTAATGTTCGAGCTGGTTCACCGAAATGGCGCGATGCGCGGCATCGCCACCGATCTGCGGTCGAACCGGCTCGGCGCCGGTTGCCAGGATCAGGGAATGGTACTGGATCGGTCCGCCAGTGGTCAAAAGCGCCTTGCCGGCACGGTCGATGGCCTCTGCCTCGCGCCCGATGCGAGCATCGAGCTTGAGATTGGCGATCATCTTTTCGGCCGGGGTCGTGACCAGCGTTTCGCTTGTCTTACCCTTGGCGAGCGCCGTGGATAGGGCGGGCTTGGAATAGAAATGCCCGTCCTCCAGCGTCACCATGACGAGCCGGGCCTCGGGCGAGAGCCTGCGCAATTCGCGCAGGACCCCGAAGCCCGCAAGGCCGCTACCGACGACCACCACAGTAGATGTTGCAGACGTGCCCATGCAATTTACAGGAACACCGCGAAATTGGACATGCCGAGCACCGACTGATCGACGATGATCTCGCGGCGGGCCAGCCTGTATTCGCCGTCCACTTCGCGCCAGACATCGCGGCGTTCGGCGGTGGTATTCTCGTTTTCCGGACTGTCGCCGCGGCTACGTTCGAGAAAGAGATAGCTGACGACTTCATATTCGCCCGGCGTGTCGAGCTCGCCCACGCGGACATTGGTCACGAAACGGCGACAACGCGACGGCGGATCTTCGGCCCATGCGCTTTTCTGCAAACGCCCTGAACGCATCACGAGCGAATCGTAATTCTCGTCGAAATGGAACATCGTGCGCATGACGTCACGGTCGCGGTTCGGACCGGTACGCGTCAGGCGGATCGGCGCCTGATAGATGATGTCCGGCGCAAGCATCGCGATCCAGTCATCGATCCGGCGCTCGTCGAGAGCGGCGGCTTCGTCATACAGCGTCTCTAGGAGCCGGTTATAGATTTCCGAGCCCAGCGGCACGCGCTTCTTGGAAACCAGGCCGCGAAGGATCGTGGTGGAATCGGGGGCGGCGGTCGATTTGGTAATCCAGGTCATGTCTTGATCTCCCCCGCTCAAACCGCGTCCATCAGGTCGTAATAGGCCAGCCACCAGTTCCACTGCGTGTCGTCCTTGGTGAAGCCGGGATAAAGCAAGCCTTCGCCAACCCAGCCTTCGGGCCGTTCGTGGCCGTGAAGGGCCTGATACTTGAGCGTCATGTCCTTGCTGACCGCGCCCCGCGCATTCTTCATGATTACAGGCCAGACGTCGGCATCATCCTGTTCGATCACGCCGGAGGTGCCTGTATTCCAGATCGAGTTCTGCAGCATGTCGCGCTTCATCTGCTCGGGGGCGTCCTTTTCCGCGAACAGATAATTCACGAATTCCACCTTGTCCGGGCCCTTGGGCACATAGGCATGCAGCGAAAGCGCACCCGACGATCCGCCATCCGTGCGCGGGGCGAAAATGAAGGCGATCAGGATGTTGGGGAACATGCCGCCGACCTGCGGCGGAATGGTTGCCAGCTGGGCAACCTGATCTTCGGTCAGGTTCTCGAAAAGTTCGGGGATCATGTCCTTGGTGATGCCCGGCGGGGTGAGCAATTCCAGACGCTCGCGCGTGGACTTGCCTTCGAACGGCACGTCCGCGAACATCTTGAAGGTCTTTTCCGCCTCAAGGCAGCGCAGCGAATGGCCCTGCTCGCATGAAACATCGACGCCATACATGCCGGGTGCCTGATCATAGATCGTCTCGGCCGTGCCGCCCATGACTCCGCCTTCCATCAGCGAGCGGTGCAGGGTCAAGGTGTGGAAGCCGTCCGAACCCGATTGCTCGCCGGGAACCTTCCAGTTGCAGGGGAGGGTGAAACGCTGCGGCGGGCCGAGCAGTTCGAGGCCGCGATTGGTGCGGCAGAAAAGCTGGTCCATGTAATATTTGATGTCGCCGAGATACTCGTCGAACGAAGGTCCGTCGACGTTCCAGGTGGCGAAGATCAGCCCGCCGTAGAGATGCACCCTGGCCTTCTTCAGACCCAGCGTCTTCTTGTCGACGTCATTGCCATGCATCTTTTCGCGTTCGACCGGCGCACCGATGAAATCGCCGTTCGGGCGGAAGGCCCAGCCGTGATAGATGCACTGGTGGACGCGCTTGTTGCCTGCTTCGCCAAGACACACGCGCATGCCGCGGTGCGGGCAGACATTCAGGGAAACATGAACGTCCCCGTCCTGTCCGCGGGCCACGATGACGTTGTCTTC
Source organism: Croceicoccus sp. Ery5 (assembly GCF_020985325.1). Lineage (NCBI taxonomy): Bacteria > Pseudomonadati > Pseudomonadota > Alphaproteobacteria > Sphingomonadales > Erythrobacteraceae > Croceicoccus > Croceicoccus sp. Ery5. Next base: position 2,675,053 of record NZ_CP087587.1, on the reverse strand, counting down.
GGCCATGTCGCGTACGATGAAATCGCCCGCCTCCGGAATCTCGCTTTCGTGACCGAGCAGCAGCCAGGTCTTGGCGAAAATCTTCTCCATCTCAAGCTTGTAGAGCTCTTCGTCGGTCATAACGCGGAGCGAAACTTCGTTGCTCTCACGCATGATCAGATCGTCAAGCGAGGTTCCGTCGCGCAACACGAGTTTGGATTTCTGGAGCATCGCAGCCTTCTCTCCGTAGCAAACATTTTCTGATTGATTCGCGTTATACACATTGAATAATATTTGTTCAATATGTAAAAGGGCGTTAAAGGCAAATCGAGGAGATTGGAGAGGTCGATGTCTGGAAACGGTAAACTCAAGGTCGTGATCAACAAGCCCGCTTGCTGCGGCTATGGCGTCTGCGCGGAAATCTGCCCGGAAGTGTACAAGCTCGACGAACATGGCATCGTCTATGTCGATGACGAGATCGTGCCAGAGGGTCTGGAGGACAAGGCGCGCGAAGGGGCCGATGCCTGCCCGCAATCCGCATTGGCAGTGGTCGACGCCTGAGGAGAACAGGCTGAGGAGGGGGTGCGCGCTTTCTCCTCTGCCCCCTTGATGAATTTCCCTATCGGTTGACAGGGCAGATATGCCTTGGCCTCGGCGACGGTCGCCTTCAGAAAAGGGGGCGAGCGATGCGTACCGAATTGAATCCGCTGTTTTCACCATTCTCGTGCAAGACGTTGCAGGTGCCTAATCGCTTCGTAATGTCGCCGATGACGCGGCAGTTCAGTCCCGGGGGCATTCCGGGTGAGAATGTTGCCGATTATTACGCGCGCCGCGCGGCCAGCGATGTCGGGTTGATCGTAACCGAAGGGATCGGCGTCGATCATCCTTCGGCCATCGGTGAGGGCAGCATGGGCGAAAAGGACATTCCTGTCCTGCATGGCGATGCCGCCCTGCAGGGCTGGCGCAATGTCGTTGACCGGGTGCACAAGGGTGGTGGCCGGATCGTGCCACAATTGTGGCACATGGGCGCCGTGCGCAAGGACGCCAGCCCGCCCCAACCCGAAGCGCGCTCGCTCCATCCGGGAAACATGGATGAAGACGATATCGCCGATGTCGTCGCTGCCTTCGCACGCAGTGCAGCCAATGCCAAGGACGTGGGTTTTGACGGGATCGCGCTACATGGTGCGCATGGCTATCTGCTCGACAGCTTCATGTGGGAGCAGATGAACAACCGCGATGACGATTGGGGCGGGGACGTCGCTCGCCGAACGCGTTTTCCTGTCAAGGTTGTCGAGGCGGTCCGCGAAGCCGTCGGCCCCGATATGCCGATCATATTCCGCATATCGCAATGGAAGCTGCAGGATTACGATGCGCAGCTTGCTGATACGCCCGAAGGCCTTGGTGTTATCGTTAAGGCCCTGGCCGAAGCCGGGGTCGATATTTTCGATGTCAGCACGCGGGTATTCTCCCGCCCGGCGTTCGCCGATTCCGACATGGGGCTTGCCGGCTGGATACGCCGCCTGTCCGGTCGCCAGACCATGACGGTCGGCGGCGTCGGCTTCGATAAGGAACTGGCAGCCAGTTTCACGCAGCAGACCACCGTTCTCGACAATCTGGACGAGGTTGTCCGCCGGTTCGAAGCAGGCGAATTTGATCTGGTGGCGATCGGTCGGGCCTTGCTGATGGACCCGCAATGGGTGGTAAAGGCCAAGGAAGGCGAGGCTTTCAAGCCCTTCGACATCTCGGCCTATGCACGACTGGAGTGAAGCTGCGCGTCAGAACGTTTCCGACGTGGCATAGATGTGCATGCGTGCGGCATTGGCATTGCCCGTCTGCTCGCACATGAAGCGGATTGCGCGGGCAATATCCCCGGCCTGCATTGCCGGTAGAAATTCGTCCCAGCCGGGCTGGCCCCTGGACTTCATGTCTTCGAAGATCTCGGTCGATGTCGTGCCGGGCGAGACCAGCCCGACCCGGACACCGGAACCGGCAAGCTCGACCCGCAGCACCTCGGTAAAGCGCTCCAGCGCCAGTTTCAGCCCCCCGTATATGCCGGTACCGGCTGCGGCGATGCCGGCGCCAATGCTTGACACGTTCACGATCTGGCCAGTTCCCTGCGCCTTCATATGCCGGGCGAACAATATGCTGGCGCGGACGACGGCCGAATAGTTCACCGCGATCATCCGGTCGAGTTCGTCCAGATCGAAATCATCGTGGTGACTGGTGCGCAGGATCCCCGCATTGTTCACAAGGATGTCGACCTTGCCAAACGCTGCCAGCGCATGGTCCAGCAACGCGCTCGCGGACGACGGATCGGACAGGTTGAGCGCCATGAATTGCGCAGCATCCCCGATTTCCTGCTGCAACGTTTCAAGCCGGTCCTGCCGCCGCGCCACCAGCAGAACCCGCGCTCCAGCCGATGCGAGAATATGTGCCGTTGCGGCGCCGATCCCCGCAGAGGCACCGGTCACTACAGCGACTTTTCCATCCAGCATTATGCCTGATCCCTCTCCGATCCGATGATTAACGCCGTGAAAGTGCGCCGCGCAATCTTCCAGCCATCGCTCGTCCGGACAATGAAGTCATCGTATGAGCCTATGCCGCGATGCATCGGACCCTGCTTGTTTTCCGGACTCAGCAGCGCATCGACATAGCTGGTTGCATTGGCACCGCCTTGGGCATTGGTCAGCTTGATATTGCTGATCCGGTGCAGCGTCGGGCCCAGCCGCGCATGGGCTTCCCGCATGAAATCGGTAAGGTCGGCGATATTCTGCCAGCTGCCAAAATCACCGTAATCGGCTTGGCAATCGGCGATGAAGCAACTGCGGAACAAGTCCCAGTCCCGCAAGTCTATGGCGCTTGCATAGGCGATCAGTACGGCACTGATCGAGCGTTCGTCCTGGGCGCTGAGCCCGGTATCGATCCCGCAATTGATGTTCATGTTTTCTGCCTCTCCCCCAATTTCACAGCCACGACCGGATCACACGATGTTCCGGTCCCAATATTCCGTCCGTGGCGGGCTGGTCAGCATGGCTGCCATTTGGTCCATCACGCCGCTTTTGGTCCGAAATGCGACATAGGCTTCATGGTCGGCCCGCGACGCCCATTCCTCGATAAAGATGACGCGATTGGGATCGTCGGCATTGTGGCGAATGCTGATATCGACAAAGCCCGGAAACTCCCTCGTATCCTTCAGAGCTTCGGGGATTTGCTCGCAGAAATCGTCGACAAGTTCGGGCTTCAAGGCCAATTCCAGTGTCACGATGACTGTATCTTGCATGGCGCTTTTTCCGTTCGATCGCGTTATCGGCCAATCGGATAGAAAATCGATTTTTCGTGCTGATATTCGCGCAGCCATCCGGGACCATATTCGCGCCCGATGCCGGACCGCTTGTATCCGCCGATGGGGGCGTCGCTCATCGTGCCCGTCCCGCCATTCAGCGACACGCTGCCGGCCCTGATCTGCAAGGCCATCTCGTATCCCTTTGCGGCATCGGCCGTTTCGACCGCGCCATTCAGGCCATAGCGGGACTCGTTGGCGATGCGGATGGCCTCCTCGTCCGTGGAGAAGCCGATGATGCAGCCGACCGGTCCGAAAATCTCTTCCTGCGCGATGGCCATGTCGTTGGTCACGTCGTCGAATAGGGTAACCTCGGTAAAATATCCCTTGTCGAGACCGGCAGGACGGCCTCCGCCACACACAAGCGTCGCGCCGGCGGACTGTCCCAGCCCGATGAAATGCTCCACCTTGCTGCGTTGGCTTTCGCGGATCAGCGGGCCCATGCGGATCGAAGGGTCGGCCGGATTACCGATGCTGATCTGCGCGGCGACGGCAGCCGCGGTGGCGGCAAAAGCAGGTCGCAGGCTTTCGTGGACGAGGAAACGCGTGGGAATGGCGCAGCCCTGGCCGGCGTTGATGGAAATAAGGGTTGCGGCCATGGCGGCGGCGCGCTCGACATCGGCGTCCTCGCGCACGATCAGCGCCGATTTGCCGCCCAGTTCCAGATGGACCTTCTTCAGCGTGGGCGCGGCCTGCCCCATGATCTGGGCGCCCACTCCTTCCGATCCAGTGAAGGTCACCATATCGATCCGCTCGTCAGTGCAAAGCAACCGGCCTTCTTCGATCCCGCCGGTCACGATGTTGACCACGCCGGGCGGCAGGCCGATCTCGTCCGCCACCTCGCCGAAGAGCAACGCCGAAAAAGGCGTGAACGGCGACGGTTTCAGCACCAGCGCGCAACCGGCGAGCAGGGCTGGGCCGATTTTCGCAAGGTTGAGCAGGAACGGAAAATTATAGCCGGTTATAGCGGAAACGACGCCGATCGGCTCGCAAACCACCGTTGTTCCGCCGATCGAGCGTGGACCATCCGGGACGAAAGGATTGGGTGTGATATCTATGGGCAGCCGTTCGGGACGGTCGCGCCGTGCATGGCCGATCGCAGCTTCTAGCAGGCGCAACGGATTGTCGACCTGCATCAGCTGGGTCACACCTGCCGCGCAGCCGACTTCGGCCACGATCAGCTCGGCGATGCGGCCCTGTCTTGCCCGCAGCGCCCGCGCCATCTTCTCGATCATGTCGGCGCGCTCGGCCATCGACATCTTGGGCCACGGGCCGTGGTCGAAAGCTTCGCGGGCGGCAGCAATGGCCAGTTCGACCTGTTGTGGCGAAGCGACGGGCGCATGGGCGAGGATTTCTTCGGTGGCGGGATTGATCACAAGCTCGGTTCCGGCCTCTGGCGCGTGCCAGCCGCCATCGATGTAGAGCTTCGAAATATCGGTAAAGGCGGTGCTCATCGGTTTGTGTCCCTGCCGAGAATCATGTCCGCGGCGTTCATGGCGATGGCCATCGCCGGTGCATTGGTATTGCCCGAGACCAGCGTGGGCATGATGGAGGTGTCGCAAACGCGCAGACCGGTCACGCCGCGCACGCGCAATTGCGGATCGAGCACGCTCCCTGCTTCGGCGCCCATCGCCGCCGTGCCGGCGATATGGAAGGACGTCCCGCCAAGCTGGAGCAGGTTTGCCAGGATGTCCTCGTCCGAATGGACCTGCGCCGCAGGTCCGACCTCCTCGACGATCCATGGCGAAAGCGCGTGCTGGCCCCCGAAACGGCGTATCCATTTGAACAGGGCCAGCGCCTTGTCGCGGTCCAGCTGCTCGCTGAAATGATTGGCATCGATTTGCGGCGGGGCAGCGGGGTCGGCCGACCGGATATGCGTCGATCCGCGGCTCTCGGGCCGGGTGAAATAGCCCAGCAGGCGCATGCCGGGAAAATCGTCCAGCACGACCCTGCCGCGCGCATCCTGCTTCATGGTGACCATCATCGAACCAATCTGCGCATCGGGACGGTCGAGGTCCGGCGCAGTCTTGATGAACCCGCCGACCTCATGCGCGGCGTCGGTCATCGCTCCCCGGCGCAGCAACAGATATTGCATGACCGAGGATATCAGACCGATTCCGCTCAGCTTCTGGTTGGAACTGTGGCCGCGGATGCGCCAGTCGATCGCGACATAGCGATGCTCGCGCAGGTTTTCCCCCACAAGGGGGCTATGCGCCGTGACCGTGATGCCCAGAGACTTCAGCCGCTGCGCATCGCCGATGCCGGAAAGCTCCAGCAAGCGGGGCGATTCGACCGCTCCGGCGGAGAGGATGACTTCGCCCTCGCAGCCGATGGTCCTGCCTTCGACCACGATGCCCACGGCGCGGGTGCCTTCAAAGGCGATCCTTTCGGCGGATTTGCCGGTCAGGACATAAAGGTTGGGCCGTTTGCGGGCCGGGTCGAGGAAAGCCCGCGCGGCAGAAAAGCGCTCTCCCTTCCACGTGGTGGTGGTCTGGTATCCCATCCCCTGATTCGCGACGACATCGACCGCGTTCACATCGCTGACGGTCGGAACGCCCATTTCGGCGCCCGCGCGCAACATCGCATCGGTAACCGGATTGCCGTGCCTTGCCACCGAAATGCGCAATGGTCCGCCCGTGCCGCGCCACGCCGCCGCGCCCAGCGCGTGATCCTCCAGCGCGACGAAATGCGGGCCCATGCGGTCCCAGCCCCACCCGTCGCAACCGGCCCTTTTCCAGTCATCATAATCCTGCGGTGCGCCGCGCATGTAGACCATGCCGTTTACCGAACTGGAACCACCAATACCGCGGCCCTTCAGCCATGTTTCCTCGGGCTGGTTGCCAGCCGGAGTGACGCCATAGGCGAGGACGTGTGGATTGGCCGGATCGAGCAATTTGCCCACACCGCGCGGCATGCGGATCAGCGGGCTCTTGTCATCTGGGCCGCATTCGATGAGCAACACCCTGTTGGCAGAGTTCGCGCTCAGCCTGTTGGCAAGGACGCAGCCCGACGAACCGGCGCCGACCACGATGTAGTCGAATGATGCCCCCTCAATCATGGCGCGTGCGCGACTCATTATCTCTCCCGTCGATCAGCGATGTGTCGCGCTTCAGTGGCGGTCTCTGTCCTACCCGGTGACAGGTTGGCGGATATTTTGCGCTCCTAAGCTTTCGTGAAACGAGAAAAGACAAAGAGAGGAGCGTGTGAATGGGTGACCTGACATCGCAGCAATTGATCGAAGCGGCGGGACTGGATGCGGACATGGCCGCTGGTGTCATGCCCGGGCTTTCCGCAGCGCTGACGGCCCTTGGCGAGGAAACCGGTCTTTCCGACGCCGGCCATCAGCGCGCCCTTGCGCAGTTTCGCGATAATCTGGCGCGCCTTGCCGCCATTGCGGCTGACCGCAGGGCGCATCCGGAGATTGCCGATGGCGAGATTGTGCGCCCGGTTTTCATTCTGGGCCTGCCGCGCTGCGGAACGTCGATCCTTCACGCGCTGATCGGGGCGGACCCGCAGATCCGCACTCCGCTGCAATGGGAGGTTGCCGCGCCATCGCCGCCGCCCGATGCCGCGACCTTCGATACCGATCCGCGCGCGGACGGGTTCGACGCTTATGTGCGAGAGAATTTCACCGGCGCCTGGGCTGATGTGCTGAAGGCGCATCCGATCGGATCGCGCATACCGCAGGAATGCGGCATGATCCTTGAGACTGCGTTTCAGGGGATCAACCCGACGATGCTGTTCCGCTTGCCATCCTATTACGACTGGTATCGCAAGACGGATACGCGGTTCGGCTATGGTGTGCACAAGATGTGGCTGCAGCATCTGGCATGGAAGAATCCGCGCAAGCGCTGGGTGCTGAAGGTGCAGGAACATGCGCACCACCTTGCCGAACTGCTTGCTGTCTATCCGGATGCGGTGCTGGTTCAGCCGCATCGTGATCCGGTTACGGTCATGGCGTCGATCTCTCGCCTGATCGAAGTGATCCGCTGCGTATCTTTCGACCGGATCGACCGTGACGAACTGGGACAGGAATTGCTGCACCTGTGGCACGACGGGCAGGCTGCAGCGCTTGCATGGCGTAAGGCCAATCCGCAGGTGGAGGTTCTCGACCTTGCCTTTCGCGACCTCATCGCGGACCCGGTCGATGCGGTGCGCAAGGTTTATGGCCATGCCGCTATCGATTTCACGGGCGAGAGCGAGGAAGCGGTATCGCGCTGGTGGCGTGAGCATCCTGCGGACAAGCACGGGCAGCACCGCTACGAGCTGGCGGACTATGGCCTGACGCGCGAGCAGGTCGAGGGCGTCTATGCCGATTACATTTCTGCTTACAGGCAATATCTGTGAGCCGCTGGGCCGATTATCTGGCGCAGCTTTCCTCGGCAGAGGACGTGCTCGCCATGCTTGCGGGCGACGCCGATCCGGCTGATCTCGCCGACGCGGAGCGCATGCTGTTCATGGCGCTCGCTTCGGGGTGGCTGACCACCTTTGCGGATCGCGACAATCCCGATTTCGTGCCGGCGGTCGGCACCCATTTCAACCTTGTCGGTACCAATCCCGATTTCATCTACGCGGCGGCTTCCATCGATGGCGATGGCAGCTACCTGATAACGGGCGAGCGCGGTGAAAGTCTTTTCGTGCAGATGGATATCACGGCAGGCGGGCTGGGCGTGATGGAGGCGATGGGGCCATCGCTGGGCACGGTCGATTTCGACCATCTTGCGGTGGATGGGGAAGGGCGCTTTTCCCTGATGTTGAGCCATGAACGGCCTGCGGGATGGAGCGGCGACTGGCGTCATCTCGATCCTTCTGCCCGTTCGCTCTCTCTCCGTCAGGCCAGCTATGACTGGGGTGCGGAAAGGGAGGCGCGCATTGCCATAGAACGGACCGACATCGTCCATTCTCCCCGGCGGTGGACGGAAAGGGAAATCGGCGAGCGGCTGACGGCGCTATGCGGGTATCCCAAGCGGATCGGGACCATGTCCCTGGGATTTATTGCTGCGCAAAAACAGAAGGGTTTGTGGAACGCGTTCGAACATGACGACTGGGCGGGACGCGGCGGCGTTGAGGGGCAGCATTATTACCAGGGCCTGTTCCGGCTGGAACGTGGCAGCGCCCTGCTGCTGGAGACCGGGTTGCCCGAGACGGTACGTTACTGGAACGTCCAGTTAAACGATTTGTGCTGGAAGACGATCGACTGGATGAACCGCCAGTCGAGCCTCAATGGCGGGCAGGCGAGTATCGATGCGGATGGCAGGTTTCGCGCGGTAATCGCATTGGACGATCCGGGCATTGCCAACTGGCTGGACCCGGGCGGTCATTCGGCAGGCTCGATCATGCTGCGCTGGAGCGGGGCGAGCAATGGGCCGGAGCCAAGCCTGACCGTCATACCCCTCGACGAGCTTGATGCGCGCCTGCCGACGGAGACGAAGCGGATTTTGCCCGCGGACAGGGAGGAGGCCCTGCGCGCGCGCCGCCGGGCCGTACAAATGCGCCGCCGCTGGTAGAAAGCGCCGTCAGGCCGAGCCAAGCTTCTCCGCGCCGCCCGTCAGCACATCGTCGCCCATGCGCGCACGGGCCTGTTCTTCGGCGGCAAGGCCTTGGGCGGTGGGGTGCTGGACGTCGTCCTTCGTCAGTTTCCGGGTCAGCTTGTCCCAATGCGTAACCTGCAGGTCATCGCGTTCGACAAGGTCTGACTGCGCAATTTCCGGCGCGTCTTTCCAACCCTTCCAGCTGTCGGAGGAATTGACTTTGTAGATGCCGACATAACGATAGCGCGGCGTGGTGGGGATCATCTGTCCATGGCTGCGAAACGCCAGCAGGGCTGCGCTGTGCACGCCCGGACGGCGCACGGCGGCAGGCAGATAGCTGTCGGCATACCATTCGCGCAATTCGGCGTCCTTGCCTGGTGCGGCATTGAACTGTTCGAACACGACGCCGCCCGAATGTTCGATTTCGGGATCGTTGTTCCGGAATGCCAGCGGATAATAGTGATAATCCTCAAGCACGCTGTCATCGATGGCGGTGGTAACCATCATGCGGCTGGTCAGCGCGTTCTCCCAATGCTCGCGCGAGAAACGTTCGGGATCGAATACATCGTACAAGGCGAAATACTGCCAGTCATATTCCGGCGGGATGTCCATCGGCTGATGCGGACTGCGGGAAAAACGCTGTGCCGTTACAGAGCCTCGAAAACGCAGTGCGTCGCGGATATGGATGTTGCTGTACCAGTCGTCGAGTTCCGCCTCGCGCCCCGGATGCGCCTTGGTCAGCACTACGAGGACTGCTTCGATCATAGCTACTCTCCGCCGACGCGGGTAAAGGGCATCTGCGGCGCTCCCATCGTTTCGCGATAGGATATCGGTTGCTTTCCATCGAGATCGCGGACCCCGTAGGTTTTGCCCAGTTCGGCACCGATCAGCGCTTGCCCGCTAAGCGACATCATCCCGGGGTCAGCATAAAGGGCTTCGAGCACGCGCGCGGCGAATTCGGGCGTCTCCCATTGAGGAAGGCTTTCGCGCATGTCGGGTGGCAGCATGTCGGCAGGGATGGCTTTCACGGCATCGGTCAGGATGAAGCCCGGCCAATAGGAGATCGCGGCCACGCCATGGGGGGCAAGGTCGACCGCCATGTCGGCCATCATCTTGTCCGTCCCGGCCTTGGCCGCGCCATAGGCGGCCCCGTGGAAATAGGACACCGCGCCATAAAACGAGATGCTGGCGATCAGGCCCTTGCCCGCCTTGGCCATCATCGGTGCAGCATGCCACGAAGAGACATAGTTGGAGCGCAGGCCGACATCGATCATGTCGACAAGGTGCAGCGGCTTTTCCCAGAACGGTCCGGGCGCGATCAGGTCCATCGCATGCACCGCCGCGGCATTGTTCACCAATATGTCGATCCGGCCCGCTTCGTCCTCGATCCGCGCGAAGGCTCTAGCGACCGATTCGTCGTCCGCATGGTCGCAGGCGATCGCGATCGGTTTGCCGCCGCGTTCCGCAATTTCATCGGACACCGCCGCCAGATCCGCCTCGTTCCGGCCCGTCACCACCACGGTAGCGCCATCGGCTCCGAACTCGCGGGCGATACCCCGGCCAAGGCCCCTTGTTGCTCCGGTAACGACCGCGACAATGCTCATTTTTTCTCCCCCTGTACCCGAGTGCCCTGCGGCAACGCATAGGCGATCAGCTCGTTGCTATATCCCGACAATATGCCGCCATGTCCGCCGGCGGCGATCACAACGAATTGCCGACCGGACCGGTCGGACCAGTAGGTCATGGGCGTGGCATTGCCGCCGGCCGGTAGTCGTCCATGCCAAAGCTCCTTGCCCGACCGAAGTTCATAGGCGCGGATCATGTGTTCCTGCGTGGCACCGATGAAGGCCAGTCCGCTGCCCGTGACCACGCCGCCGCCGATATTGGGCACGCCCATCGGAATCGGTATGCCAAGCGGCATCATCAGCGGGCCGCTATCGCGCGCCGTGCCGAACGGCTTTTGCCAAAGCAGCTTGCCCGAAACGAGATCGACAGCACTGACGAGCCCGTAGGGCGGCTCTGTACAGGGCGCGACGAGCGGGGACAGGAACGGTGCAACGGCGGCCGCATAGGGAGTCCCGGTCTGTGCCACCGGCCCTGCAACGTTCTCGTAACTTGGGACCGCCACGGGCTTCAGTCCGATCCTGTCGGCTTCGTCGCGCGCTATCAGACGGTTGTAGTTCAGGACATGCGACGAATTCACGAATGCGATGCCCTGTACCGGATCGACCGCGATGCTGCCCCAGTTGTTGCCGCCCAGAGAGCCCGGCCAGATAATCGACGCGCGGTCGGTCTCAATCGGAGTCATGTGCCCGTCGAAACGCGCCTGCCGGAACTTCAGGCGGCACCAGACCTGGTCCACCATCGCCATGCCCCACATGCTGCGCTCGCTTGGCCGCGGTCCTTCGAAACTGGGCAGGCCGACCGAGAATGGCTGTGTGTGCGCTCCGCGATCGCCTTCTGCCTTCGAAGGCGTCACCGGCAATTCGGCAACCTCGGTGATGGGCTCTCCCGTGCGGCGATCGAGCATGAAAAGCTCGCCCCGCTTCGTCGGTTGCAGCAGGGCAGGGCGGCCGTCGGGCAGGTCGAACAGGACAGGCTGCGATCCGACGTCGTAATCCCAGATATCGTGATGGGCCGTCTGGAAATGCCATCGCGGCCGACCAGTTTCAGCATCCAGCGCAACGACGCTGGTCGAGTATCTCTCCATTTCCGGCGTGCGGTGCAGCCCCGTATAATCCGGGGTGGCATTGCCCATCGGTACATAGACCATGCCCAGCTCTTCATCGGCGCTCATCACGCTCCAGCTGTTGGGCGTACCTGGGGTATAGGTCTCGCCCGGCGCAGGCTCGCCCATCCGGTCGGGGGCGCCCATATCCCATGCCCATGCCAGCTTTCCGGTGATGGCATCATAGGCGCGGATCACGCCTGAAGGCTCGCCAACCATCTGGCCGTCGGTGACCCAACCGCCGATCACCAGCTTCCCCGAAACGAGCGTGGGCGGTGAGGAAACGTGGTAATAGCCCGGCGGGGCCTTGCTCATGCCGCGTAAAAGATCGACTTCACCTTCTTTGCCAAAATCGGTGCAGGGCTGCCCTGTCTGCGCGTCGAGGGCGATCAGGCGGCTGTCAATAGTCGCGGTGTAGATCCGCGCGGCACAGCTTACGCCGGCTGCCGCATCGGGCGCCGCGAAGTAAGTGACGCCCCTGCATGTCTGGCCGAAAACCCCGGTCGCGTCGGCATGGGCTTCAAAGCGCCAGATCTGCTTACCGCTTTCGGGATCGAGGGCGATGACGTCATTATAGCCGGTGCAGACATACAGCCGATCGTCGACCATCAGCGGGGTTGCCTGAAAAGGCGCGGGCTGACCGTTCGGTTCTCGCCCGGTCGAATAGCGCCACACCTCTTGCAGCGCACCGACATTGGCAGGGGTGATCTGGTCAAGGGGCGAAAAGCGGCGTCCTGCCTGCAAATTCCCGTAATGATGCCATTCGCCGTCGCGCGCAGATGCGGGCGCTCCGGCCAGACCGGCAAGATCGGTGCCGCCGGTGATACGGTCGTTCCAGAAAGTCCACGAAAGCCCCGCAACCAGACCCAGAAGCGCCACGCCCAACAGTCCGCCGCTGATCCGCGTGACGGGGACGACGCCCAGCGATCGCCGCACCCATGGGGTAAGCAGCCAGATGCCGATGACCGTAAGCAAGCCCATCCGGCCCAGCAGTGGCCAGAAGGCGAAGCCCGCTTCCCAAACCGACCATGCCAGCGAAAGGGTCCATATGGCGGCATAGACATAAAGCGCTCTTGCCGATTGACGCCAAAGCAATCCGGCGACGGCAATGAATGCCAGACCGCCAGCCACATAATATGGCGAACCGCCCGCCAGCAGAAGTTGTGCGCCGATCCAGATCAGACTGATGCCCAGAAGGAGCACCAGTATTGCCAGTAAACGATTCAACCAGGTCACTTCGTTGCAATCTCACTTTTATGCGGATCAGGGCACAAGTGCACTGGGGCCACCGAACGCCATGCGTGCGATCACGGCGGGGGCGATATTGATCGCAAGAAAGGTTGCCTGAAACAGTAAGATCATACCCCACAGCCGCGTCCATTCCCGGTCAAAGCCGGCGGGCCTGGCCGCTGCGCCGAGGCGAACCTCGTGCGCCATGAACCCTTGTGTATCGCGATCGGCAAGCATCCCGACGAACCAGCCAGCCCACAGGCCAATGAGCAGAGGGAAAACAAGCGGCAACCGTCCCTGTTCGCTTTCCAGCGCCGGACCGACCACCGAATCATACGTCCACCAGCCGTTGGCGACCGAACTGCCCTCGACATAGATCTGATAGGCAAGGAAAAGCGGAAACGCGGTCATGAACGATAGCGCATAGACCGACCGCGCAGGGAATTTCCGCTTGAGGAACAGCACGAGCGAGGTCAGCAATGGTATCGAGACGGCAAACCACCATCCCCAGCTGAACGGCATGAACAGCGGCTTCACTGGCGTCGTATAGGCCATCTCGCCCCAGAAGGGCAGGCGCGCAAAGTCGGGGTTCCAAGCGACATAGGCGCCCCAGTCACCGAAAAATTCCTGCCAGAAGCCGCTTGAGGCTGCGATCAGCATCAAGCCGAAAAGCGGGATGCGGCGGTTCTTCACCGTAAGGGCCGTGGCCGCCAGAAGCAGCGCACTCCACAGATAGATGCTGCCGGTTTCCATCACCCATGGATTGACTGGGTCGCCCATCGTCTGCGCGGCGAGCGCTTCGGGGCTCATCGCGCCATCGCCTTGATGTGCTCGGGCAGATTGTGGTTATAGCATTTCTTTTCGTAGAGGCCGGAAATGCGCCAGCCGTTCTGGGTGCGGCGGAACTGGTGGATGTACCACAGGCCGAAGAAGATTGTCTGGGGCTGCCCATCATCGCCGGGAACGACCATCGGGTTTGTGCAGACCGACCGCGTTTCGCAGCGATCACCGTCAAAGCTGTATTGCGTGGTCGAAACCGCATGCTGCGACATCGGCACGGACCCAAGACTGGCTGCGAGGAACGACTTGATATCGGCCAGCGAACCTTTGACGCCGACCATTTCGCTATAGTCGATTACGGCATCATCGGTGAAATAGCCGTCAAGGGCATCGAAGTCCTTGTTGTCCACGGCATAGCAATATCCCACCATCAGGTCCTGAATCTCGAACCTGTCCGACATTTCTTCGATCGAAAGCACGGCAGTCTCCCTTCTGTCCGCTTATGCCACATGAATGTGCGGGTAATCGCCGGTCTGTTCCTGCCGATTGGTAGGTTGCAGACCGCAGCATGGAATTGAAAAGGGCCGCGATCGACGGCCGCATCCCTCTTCGGGCCTGGTCAGACGTATCCCTACGCTGCAAGATCGCAGCTCGACATAATGGAGAGTTTTTATGGCTGGACGGATCCCGCCCTTCACACTGGATGATTTCAAGCTTTCGCCCGAAAAGCGTGCCGAGATTTGCGAAGGCCTGACCGAACGTCAAACGTTCATGGTCAACCAGTGGATGAACCTGCACGACAAGCTGAACGTAGGCGACTGGTCCGGATTCGACGAGTTCATGGACAAGGACAAGATGACCTACGACAATCCGAACCGGCCCGATCTGGGGACGTTCGAAGAGTGGAACAGCTCGCCCCGCGCGCTTTTCACTACGTTCCCGCCGTCGGTCTACCGCACGCTCAAGGCATGGGGCCGTGGCGACGACGAGATTTGCGTCCTGTGCCACCACCACGGCAAGCACACGGGCGGCCCCTACATGGGTGTTCAGCCGACGGGCAATCAGCTCGACGTGCTCTGGTTCAGCTGGATCAAGTTCAACGGCGACAAGATCGTGCACATCTATTCCATCTCGGACGTGCTTTCGATGCTGATCGACCTTGAAGTGATCGAGGCTCCGCAGCCGGTCGATCCCTACAAGTAAGGCAGCGCCAGTCATGACGCGAAAGGGGGGCAATTCTGCCCCCCTTTTTTCGCGTCATAGCGCGACCGGCCGCGTCGCTGGGTTAGAGGCTGAAACCGCCATCCACGATGATCGTCTGGCCAGTAATATACGACGCCCGGTCCGAGGCGAGGAAGCGAACCGCTTCAGCCACGTCCTCACCGTTGCCAAAGCGGCGCAGGGCGATCGTCTTCTTCTGCTGTTCCCAGATTTCAGGCGTGTAGAGCCTCTTGACGAATTCTGCGCCAAGGCCGGCGTCGATGATTCCGGGCGCCACCATATTGGCGCGGATACCAAACTTGCCTTCTTCCTTGGCGATTGCGCGGCCCAGCGCTTCCATGCCTGCCTTGGGAACCGAAGATAGCGCATCGCCGGGCGGGAAGGTGTAGTTTGCGACCGACACAACGATCACGAAATTACCGCTTCCTTGCTGGCGGAACACGGGCAGTGCTGCTGCAACGACGCGCATCAGGCCGAGCAATTCGGTCTCGATCACCTCGCGCCACTGGGGTTCCTCAATCCGGCTGACGAAAGGCTGTTCGATGGCGACACCCGATGCGAATACCACCGCATCGATCCGCCCGAAACGATCATTCGCCGCCGCGATAGCGGAACTCACGGATGCAGGCTCCGTCAGGTCGCACGGCACCGGCCAGCCCTCGCAGGATTTCGGCAATTGATTGGCAATCTCTTCGGCGATGGTTCTATTCGACCGGTAGGAAAGCGCAATTCCACCGAAATCTTGAGCAAGCGCGCGCGCGCAAGCCCGGCCGAGGCCACCGGTCGAGCCGATGACGAATGCCGTCCTGCCACTCATCCGGCGGCATCATCAGAATAGCGGTCCAGCCTTTCAAGTAGTTTTGCGGCAAACTCGTCATTCCGATCTGCGGTGAACATATGGCCCGCGCCCTTGGCGGTCAGGACTTCAAGTTGGGGAGCGAGCGTCTGGAATCGCGCCGTATTCGCATCATTGACTAGATGGCTCCTTTCTGCACGGACCATTACGATAGGCGACGTAACCCGCGATGCAGCCGCAACAACCGCCTCGTTCTCACTTGGGGGGTGAATGAATTCCTCCTTGCCAGAGGCAGGATCCCAATGCCAGTGCCATCGACCTGACGGATCTTGCCGCATTGAACGGACTAACCGCGATGCATCTCGGATGCGCGGTTGGTCCAGATGGTGAGCCAAAGCATCTGCCGCCGCTTCGAGACAGGGATAGCCATGCGCTCCTTCGGCAAAGAAGCGGCGGATTCCATTGATTGCATGGTCCGGCATGTCTGGCGCTACGTCGGCCAGCATGATCAGTCGCACCCTGTCGGGATGGCGCGATCCGGCAATTAGGGACGCTTGGCCACCACGCGAAGCTCCAACAAGGGTTACACGATGGTCGAACTGTGAAAGCAGGCATTCGATATCGCGGGCAAATGCATCAATATGATAGTTGCGGTCTGGTGCCCAATCGCTTTCGCCATGGCCACGGAGGTCGAAGGCTATGCCGTAGTACCCGGCTTTGCTCACTTTTAAGGCAGAGCCTCGCCATGCGTTACGACTTTGGCCTCCGCCATGGAAGAAGAAGACGGGTGGAGCCTGCGGGTCGCCAAAGGCTTCACCCGCAAGCTTCAGTCCGTCTCCTCGAAATCGGACTGTCTTGCCGTGCATGTTAAACCGATATGGGCACGGTTTCGGCGTGGCTCGGGTGTTCACCAGGTCCCTTGTAGGCAAACTTGCCAGGAGCATGGTGCCACTTGCCATCATCGCGGCTTTCGTACGGAGATGCCACTTCAATCAGGCAGCCATGGGTGCTTTTGGGACCGACCCAACTCCACTTCTGCCAAGTCATGTCAGGATCGTTGAACGTCTCACCATCGCCCGGAAGATGCAGCCCTTCAGCCTTCATTTTTTCCATGGCGGCGGGGACGTCATCGGTGCTGAAGCACAAGTGATGGACATGCTCACCAACTTTGTCGAGCCGCTTGCCGAGCGGCGTTCCGGGGGTGGGCTGGATGAACTGAATCTCGGTTGAGTATTCGTTGACGAAGGTTGCCCACTTCATGCCGGAATCTTCGCCACTTGAAAATTCATCATATTTCACAATTGGCTTTTCAAGCGATTGCGGGTCGAGAACGCGAAGGATCTTGGTCCAGTCCTCGATCGCCTGATCGAGATCGCGAACCAGCATGCATACATGGGCAAAGGGACCGCTGGGCATAGTTGTTCTCCTTGGATTATATCAAAATCGTGGCGGTGCCGGCATTGACTGTGCCGCGCCCGTCCACATCGAGCTTCAGATCGCAAGTTACGCGGTTCCCCTCGACGGCGGTAACTTCGCCTGAAGCAAAGACGCGGTCGCCTTCGTAGACATTGTCGAGAAATCGCGAATCCATCGTCTCGATCCGGCAACCGGGAAAGGCCGTCATCAGCATGTTCATCATATAGGCAACGTTGATCGGACCCTGATTGATCCGCTTGTCGCCAAGCCCTTTTGCCTTCACCACCTTTACATCGAGGTGGATCGGGTTTGGGTCGGCCAGGAACACGGACCAATCGCGCATGGCGTCCGGACTTACCGATTCGATCACGAAGGGGGGAATCGTGTATCCCGTCTTAATGTCTTCTGAAACGCTCATGCGGCAAGCTCTTTGCGCGGCAGGACCCAGACATTGTCCGTTTCCAGTACGGCATCGCCACCTGCGGCCGGATGCAGGCGAAGGCGATAGGTGAGGACGTCCATCACCCCCAGCTTGCGGCTTTTCTTGCGCACGAGGCTGAGGATTTCGCCGGTGACCCGGTAATCCTGCCCGACCATGAGCTGCCCTGCAAAGCGCACGCCGGAGGAGCCCATCATCGGGCCGTCCTCCACGTCGAATTCGCAAGTTTCGCACACGCCGGCCACGGTCTTGCCCATGGCGACCTGCGTGGCGATGTAATAATAGATTGGATGCGCGCTGCCGTCAGGCAAGGGCTGCACGCCGGTTGACCGGCACAGCGCCGCATTCTCGTCCATGCTGATCGAGAATATTGCTGTGCCATCTAGCGAAGTGCCGGCGACATCGGGAGCGGGGGGGAACTCTTCCATCTAAGCCCTCCTTCAGAATGACCGGGGCAGGCCGAGGTTTTCTGCGATCGAATTGCGCACCATCTCATTGGAAATTGGCGTCATGCGCAAAATGCGGTGGTCGCGCCAGTAACGTTGCATGTCGGTTTCGGCCGAATAGCCCATGCCGCCCATGATCTGGATCCCCATATCGGCGGCTTTTACCGCGTTTTCGGTGGCGACCATCTTCAGCATGTTCGCCTCGTTCCCGCAGGGCATGCCATTGGCTTGCATCCATGCGACATTGAATAGCAGCAGTTCGGTCAATTTCTGCGACGTGGCGATATCCGCGACATAATGCTGCAGGATCTGGAAGCGACCGATTACGCCACCAAAAGCCTTGCGCTGCATCATATATTCCAGCGCGTCTTCCAGCACGCCGTCGATCGCGCCCAGACATTGCGCGCCGACCATGATGCGCTCATTATTCAGGCTGGGCAGCATCGCGCTCCACGCCTTGCCGGGTTCGCCCAGAACATCCTCATCGGGGACGAACACATCTTCGTAATGCACCTCGCAGCTTCCCATGGCACGCATGCCAAGCTTGGGAAGCAGGTTGGTTGTGATGCCCGGCGATTTGGCGTCCACGAACAGCGCGATCAGACCGTGATGTTTCTTTTCCGCATTGCGGTCGCTTCGGGCCAGTACGAGCAGGCGGTCGGCGACCTTGGCGCCGGTGGTCCACATCTTTGCGCCGTTAAGCTTCCAGCCCCCGTCGACCTTGTCGGCAAAGGTCTTCATTGCACCGAGCACGTCGGTGCCGCCATCGGGTTCGGTCATCGAAAGCGACACGCGCAGATTGCCTGCTGCCATTTCGGGCAACCAGCGCTGCTTCTGCTCTTCGCTACCGGCGATCGCAACGGAATGGGCGCCCCCGAACGATGTAAGGCCCCAGACCCACAACAGGCCGCCAGCGGTGCGGGCCATTTCGCGCGCGAAGATCATCTGCATGACCACGTCGCCGCCAAGACCGCCATATTCTTCCGGAATGCCGACGCCGAAGAAACCCTGTTCTTTCAGCTTGTCCCATACCTCGAAGGGATAGTTTGCCTCATCCGCTTCAAGCTTACGCATGAGGTCCTTGGGCAGCTCGGCATCGACCCAACGCCTTACGACATCGCGGAATGCGATCTGTTCTTCAGTGAGATTGAAATCCATACTGGCCTCGTGCTTTCGGATGCTGTGTTTGGAACCTATCGAACGATGGGCTAGATCGACAGCCCGCCTTCGACCGGCAGGACCGAACCGGTGACATAGGAGCCTGCAGGGGATGCCAGGAAAATAGCCGCGCCGGCCATGTCCTCGGCCATTCCCGTCCGCCCGCGCGGGACCATGGATTCGACCATCTTGCGCATTGCATCGTCGGTGATCACGGTCATGTCGCTCTCAAAGAAGCCGGGCGCGATGGCATTGACGGTGATATTGTCCGATGCGAGATTTTTGGCCAGAGACTTGGTGAGCCAGTGTATTGCACCCTTCGATGCCTGATAGGCATAGACCTCGCGCGGACCGACCTTGAGCGCGCCGACCGACCCGATATTGATCACGCTGGCCGGTCGTTGTGCGCTGCCCCCCGCGCGCAGCAGCGGCAACAGCTTCTGCAACAGGAAGAATGGGCTCTTCAGGTTGAGGTCGAGGACGCCGTCCCAATCGGATTCCGTAAATTCGTCGATCGCGGCGTCGGACAGAGTGCCTGCGTTGTTGACGAGCACATGCAGAGCTTTCTCGCGGCCCGAAAGCTCCGCTACCAGCGCCTTGATGCCGTCGATGGTCGAGATATCGGCAGCGATGCCGATGACGTCGCCGGGGATATTCCCTGCCACGGCAGCGACCTTTTCGGCATTGCGGGCACAGATATAGACCCGCGCACCGGCCGCGGCGAGCCCTTCGGCGATCATCCGGCCGATACCGGCGCTGCCGCCGGTGACCAGTGCGACACGGCCCTTTATCGAAAACAACGTGGTGGCATCGATCATGCCACGATCTCCAGCATCATGTCGGCAAGCCCTTCGGGATCGCCTACGTTGAAAGCATGGTCGCCCGGATGCTTGTGCATCGTCCAGCCCAGCTTTTCGGCCCGTTCGTGCATCATGCCCATGATGGTGTGTTCGGCAGCGATATAATCCACCGGATGGGTGATCGATTCCGCGCCGACGGGAATGACGCAGCTGGTGGCGCGCATTGGCTGGTCGGACAGGTGGTCCAGCAGCCATTTCTCGCGGTCGCGATCCATCATGTGCGGATGGTCCTTGGCCATCGCGCGCTGTTGTTCATGCACGCCCGACCCGATCGGGCCCTCTCCGCCATCCAGCATGGCATCCAGTCCGGCGGCTTCCTCTTCACTCGCGAAACCCATCATCGATGCGATGCGTTCACCCGCATGGGGGACGATCGCGTCGAGATAGATGACGCGCCGAACGCGGTCGCCCGCCTGCGCCAACACGCCCGGCGCGACGGTGCCGGCATAGGAATGTGCAACCAGGATCACGTCCGACAGATCTTCATACTTCAAGACGTTCACAATGTCGGTCACATGGACCGCATTGCCGACGTCGCGACCGATCAGATGTTCCCGTTCGCCAAATCCGGTGAAGGTGGGGGTGAACACCGTGTGCCCCTTGGACTCAAGCGCCTCACGCATGAATTTCCACGTCCAGCCGCCCATGCCGCCGCCGTGCATCAGAAGAAAAACAGCCATTATTCGGGCGCTCCGGGTTCAAGGTTGAGGACGAGTTCGGGGGGCACGTCAGGGCCCCACAGGTAAAAGCTGTCATCCGGCGAGTGCTGGGCCGCAGGCCATTCGCAGTCTGCCGGGATGAAATCGATATCGGCCGAAAATTCGGCATAGCTGCCCCACGGGTCGCGGGCGTAATAGAAGTAATTGCCGCCAAGAACGTGGCGGCCCACACCCCAGCCTTCCTTGTAACCGGCGCGCATCATCTGCGCCGATCCAAGGCCCACTTCCTGGAACGAACCGACATCCCAGCTGCTGTGGTGCATGCCGCGATGCGTTGATCCGACCAGCGCAAGCAGGTGATGATCGCTGCCATGCGGGCCGTGCAGGAACGCGACAACCGGGCCGCTGCCGTCGGACAGGCGCAGGCCGAGATTTTCCTCGTACCATTGGGTCGCCGCCATCACGTCGGTGGTGAAGATCGCAAAATGGGAGAGATTGCGCGGCTTGGTCTTGGGCGCTTTGGAATTGAAGATGGCACCCGACTCGCCAGCGGCAGACGAAATCGTCTGAAACTGCGTCTTGGCATCGGGCGAACATTTTTCGGCGACCGCGAGGTGAATTGGCATGTCGTCGAAGCCAAGGATCCAAGTACCGCAGTTAGGCGCCTTTGCGGGCGCTTCGATGCGCTTCACGCCGTTCTCATCCAACCGGGCGAGCAGCGGCGCTTCGTCTTCTTCGTACACCCCGAAGCTGATGTAGCGCAGCTGCTTCACTGGACCTTCCACGATCCGCGCCCAGCACTGGTCGTGGCCAAAGGTATAGAGTTCCAACCCGGCATCGGTCTCGCGCACGTCAAGCCCGAATGCGGTGTAGAAGTCCTTTGCCTCAGCCAGATCGGGCACCTGGAGGCCGAAATGGTCGATCGAATGCACGCCAAGCGCGCCTGCACGTTTATGTGCCATGTTTCTCTCCCATAACAGTCGAGCTTCAGCTCATTCTGCGACGACAGGATTACTCAGCAATCCGATGCCCTCAATTTCCACTTCGCAAATGTCTCCGTCCTTCATCCAGACCTTTGGATTGCGTGCCACTCCAACACCGCCGGGGGTGCCCATCACAAGCACATCGCCTGCTTCGAGGGTCATGAATGTGGAAAGCAATTCGATCGTGCTGGCAACGGTGAAGATCAGATTGCCGGTGTTGGACGATTGCATGACATTGCCATTCAACCGGCATTCGATCTTCAGTCCCGAAGCGCCTGCCGGGACTTCATCGGGCGTGACCAGCCACGGGCCAAAAGCGCCGGTGTCGTCAAAGTTCTTGCCCGCGGTCCATTGCGGCGTTCGCAGCTGGTAATCACGTAAGGAGGCATCGTTGAAAACCGAGTATCCGGCCACGTGATCGAGGGCATTTGCCTCGGAAATGTTTTTTCCTCCCTTGGCCAGGACAACCGCCAGTTCGGCCTCCCAGTCAAGCTGGCTGGAGATTTTCGGTAGGATAATGGGCGCGCCATGACCTATAAGGCTGGATGGGAAGCGGCTAAACAGGACGGGAAAATCAGGAATGTCAAAGCCAGATTCTTCCGCGTGGTCGCGATAGTTCAGGCCCATGCAGACGATCTTCGAAGGTCGTGTGACCGGGGGAAGGAAGGTCAGCGAAGCCTCATCGACGACCTCGCCACCTGCCGCGACCTTGCCGGCAGATGCCAGTGCTCCCTCGAAGATCTTTGCGTCAAGGTCGGCTAGGCCACTGTCCCAGACAACTCTGATTTCACCATTAATGCTCGCGGCGAGGCCGATCTGGCCTCCCTTGGTTACCCGTGCAATGCGCATTTCAATCTCCTATCGTGAATTTAGTTGCTGGCTCTCTGGCCGGTTCCGCCACCCGTGGCAGGCATAAGGTTATTGCTCATTCCGCCATCGACCAGAATATCGATGCCGGAGATGTGACTGGCTTGCGGTCCCAGCAGGAAGATGATCGCATTCGCCACGTCGTCGGCCATCCCCAGCTTGCCAAGCGGGATCATCGATTCGCGCTGGGCCCTGCGCTGCGGGTCGTCATAACCGGCCTGCGTCATCGGCGTGTAGGTAGGACCCGGCGAAACGGTGTTGCAGCGAATGCCATCCGGCCCCCATTCAAGCGCGCATTGCCGCATCAGCATCAGCAGCGCCGCCTTGCTCGACGAATAAAAGCCGAGTCCCGGGGTCGGCTGCGTCGCCGACATGGAGGCGGTGGCGACAAAGGCCCCGCGGGAACGGGCGAGATAGGGATAAGCCGCCTGGCCCAGCAGCCATGTGGCGCGCGTGTTGATCGCGAACACGCGATCGAACTGCTCGATCGTCTGATCGACCAGCGGCGCGCCGGAGATAATGCCCGCATTGCTGACGACCCCGTCGATTCCGCCCATGAAAGCGGCGGCAGCGGCGATGATGTCCTTTCCACAGTCGGGAGAAGAGAGATCGGAGGCAAAAGCGCGTGCCGCAGGTCCAATGGTGGCGGCCACGGCCTTGACGCCGTCGCCGTCCCTGTCGGTCAGCAGCATCTGGTGCGCTTCATCCTGCCTCGCCAGCAGTTCCGCAACGGCCTTGCCAATGCCGCTGGCTGCCCCAGTAATCACGACTTGCATCACAAATTCCTCATTCGCTGATCCCGAGTTCTTCCATCAGCCTCTGCCGCAGCTTGAACTTTTGGATCTTGGATGCCGACATGGGCCATTCGTCTACATAGCGGATGTGGCGGGGAACCTTGAAGGATGCGATCCTTTCCTTGGCAAAGGCGATCAGCTCGGCTTCGCTTGGCCGGAAACCGTTCGCCAGCTTGACGAAGGCGGCAGGCACCTCGGCCAGTCTCTGGTCGGGGATGCCGATGACCTGCGAAAGTTCCACAGCCTCGTGCGATTCCAGAACGGTCTCGACTTCGGCGGCTGCGACGTTTTCCCCGCCCACCTTCAGCATGTCCTTGAACCGGCCATGGAAACGCATGTGGCGGTTGCAGTCGAGCGAACCGATATCCCCGCTGTGATACCAGCCATCGGCATCAATGGCCTCGGCCGTCTTGACCGGATCGCGGTGATAGCCGTCAAGCATGTTGTAGCCCTTGATAAGGACTTCGCCCCGCTCTCCCGAGGGCAGATCCTTGCCGGTTTCGGTGTCGACGATGCGAACGGAAATCCCCTTGAGTGGATAGCCCAAAGTCTCAAAGCCCAGTTCGGGATCCATGTCATAGCCGCCTGTGCTGACAATCCCGCTGGCCTCTGACATGCCGAACGTGCCGACCTGAAGCGCATTCGGCATTTTTTCGCGATAGGCATCGCCGATCGCCTTGGGCATCTGGCTGAAACAGCTGTTCATCAGGCGCACGCTGCCCATGTCGGTCCTGTCCCAATCGGGATGTGCGATCATCGACTGGTGAAATGTGACGAACGGCAGGAAGATCATCGTCGCCTTTTCAGCCTCGATCTGGCGCAGGCTTTCGCCCGGATCGAAATGGGGCTGGCCGATGAATGTGCCGCCCACCTCTATCGCGCCCAGCATCGCCAGCATGGCCGCGATATGGAACAGGGGCATGGGCGACCAGACACGCTCGTCATCCTGAAAAGCCCACCGGTTACGCGCAAGATTGCTGGCTTCGCGGCAGATCGCTTCATTCGATAGCAGGCAGCCCTTCGGGTTTGCGGAGGTCCCTGAGGTATAAAGGACCATGCATGTATCGCGCAGCCGGACCGAAAGCCGTGCTTCGTGAACGGCTTCCTCCTCAACGGTGGCTGCTGCGGCATCGAAGGCGGACTGGTCAACAAAGCCTGCTGCCTGCTTCCCTCCGTTCAGGATAAGGCGGCGCAATCGCGGGGCTTGCGCAATGTCGAGCGCCATGGGGTCGGCACATTGGCCAATTTCCGGAAAAGCCTCTGTCAGGCGGGTCGTGAAATCGACGAAATCATCGGCCTCGCTATTCGTTATGACAGCGCACAGTTCGGCATTCTCGACGACATAGGCGATTTCGGGAGCGCGATAGCGAGCATTCATGAGGACCGATACGCCGCCCACCATGGAGACGGCGAACAGGGTTTCTACGAAGTCTATACCGGATGGCAGCAGGATGCCGACATGGTCGCCCTGCTTGATGCCAAGGCCAAGCAGCCCGCGGGCCCGATGCAGTACCGATTGCACGACATCGTCATAGCTGCGCCGTCCCGACGGGAAGACGAGCGCTTCCTTGTCGGGATGTGCGTCCCATGACTTTAGCAACATGTCGGCAAGCGGACTTACACTGACCCGAATACTGGACGCATCTTCGCCGTTAGCGGACACGCAGGCCTCCTCCATTTTCTGGCTTACTTCGCGCATCTCTGTTCCGCCTCATGGCACTCTCGTGCCCTTCCCAAGGATAGGCCTCCACGCATTGCGCGACCTAACCGCAACCGGCGACGCCGCCGTCGACAGGCAGGGCGACACCGGTGATATAGGCGCCCGCACGCGACGCCAGGAACACGACCGATCCGGCAATCTCGTCCGGCCGTCCCAGTCGGGCCATCGGAATTTGCGACAACACCGCAGGGTCCACTTCGTCATCGTCGCGCAGATGTGCCGTCATTTTCGTGGGGAAGAAGCCGGGAACGAGCGCGTTGACGTTGATGTTGCGAGACGCCAGATCGCCGGCCAGATCGCGGCTCAACATATGAATGGCCGCCTTGCTGGCCGAATAGGAATAGGCGCTGAGGCGTGCCGTCTTCAGCCCCGCGATGGAGCCTATGTTTATTACCCTTGCCGGATCGTCGGGAGTCCCGGCGGCTTCCAGCGCACCAAGCAATTCGCGGACCAGCGTAAAGGGCGCCTGCACATTGACCATCATCACGCCCGGCCATGCCTGGTCGGGATAATCGTCGATCGGGCCGCCCCACGTCTTGCCGGCATTATTGACAAGAATATGGAGCTTGTCGCCGCAAGCGGTGCGCAGCCGCGCGGCAAGGTCTACCGCAGCTTCGGGGCTGGAAAGATCGCAGGGCAGGGGGATGCAGTTCCCGAGCGACGACATTTCCATTGCTGCCGCGTTGCAGACGTCTTCCTTCCGCGACGTGATCGCGACCGTGGCGCCTGCCTTCAGCAGACCCTCGGCAATCATGCGTCCAAGGCCTTGCGCGCCGCCGGTGACCAACGCGACTTTTCCGCTCAGATCGAAAAGCCCGGTCATACGGTAATCGCCACCTTGCCGAACTTGTGATCTTTTTCGAGGTAGGCCAAAGCCTTGTCAGCTTCGGCCAACGAAAACGTCTTCTCGATCACGGGCCGGATGTTATGCTTGTCGATGAATTCCAGCATGTTGCGGAAGTCTTCGGGATCGCCGACCTGGCTGCCGACAATGCTGGCGCTCTTCAGGAAAACGCCGGTTGCAGTAATCTCGAACTTGTCGCCTGCCGTCGATCCATAGATGACGATGCGGGCGCCCGGTTTTATGGCGCGGATGTAATTGGCATAGCTTGGTCCGGGCGCGCCATCGAGCACGACGTCGATGCCGCCGGTCATCGGGCCGACCTTCTTGCGCCATTCGGGATCGGTGTAGAGCAGGCCGTCGGTCGCGCCCATGCTCTTGGCGCGTTCGATGACTTCTTCGCTTTCGCCCGTGACATAGACCTTGCAGCCAAGCGCCACCGCATAGGCGAGACCAAAGGTCGCTACGCCGCCGCCGACGCCGCTGATCAGGACGGTGTCGGTCGGCTGGAGCTGCCCCTTGAACATCAGCGCGCGCCATGCCGTCAGGCCGGTCAGAATCGATGCGGCGGCCTCTTCCCAGCTCATGCCCGCGGGCTTGGGGGCCAGATTTTCGGCCGGAACGCAGACATATTCAGCGATGGTGCCGGGGAGCGGCATGCCCAGAAGTCCGAATTCGGCCTGCGGGGCATGACGGTTTGGTCCCCAATCGCGGCCGGGATACAACACGACTTCGTCGCCAATTTCTACGCCAGTGACGCCTTCGCCGATCATATCGACGACGCCGGCTCCATCGCAGCCCATCGTGCAAGGTGTGACCATCCCGGGGTACAGCCCGCGCGAGATCCACATTTCCCGGTGGTTCATCGACGCCGCCTTGATCGCGACTCGCACTTGTCCGGCAGCAGGTTCCGGCGTGTCGACATCCGCTACGCGAACGGCTTCTGGACCATCCGTGGATTCGAGCAATAGAGCTTTCATAGGTCGGAAATCCTCTTTCTATAATCAATTATTGGCGCGGATGGCCAAAGAGCGGCAGCGCCATTTCTGACCGTTACGGTGGTAATGGATGCGACCGGGCGGATGCGTGTGTCATGCGCGGATTCTTGCATTCGTCCGCTGCCGGACGAATCCCCGCGAGGAATGGCGCACTCGCGGCGATTTGAAATTCATGCCCCCACTCCCCCTGGCTGCAAGATCATCGTCCTGCGCGCCGATAGCTTTATCGGATTGTGGGGTTATCGTCGCGCAAGCTCGTCACAACCTATCTGCGGATAGGAAATCGGGCTTGCCATGACGGATGCGCTGCACGATAACAGCCGCATCGTCGGCATACGACCGGCAGGGAGAGGTGAAGAGGTTAGCCACATGGGCTTAGTGCAAACCACGATCGTGCCGCCGCGTTCGGCGCACGCGTATGTGAAACGGGCCAGGATCGAAGGCCTGGCGGAAAAGATCGCAGGCTATCGCGCAGTCACGGTTATCGCTCCGGCCGGTTTCGGGAAGACAACCGCCATGCTGCGATGGGCCGATCTGCTGGCCGAACGAGGGCGTTCCGTTCTTTGGATCGCGGCGCGCGCCGGTGTCGACAGTCTCGACACCTTTCTCGAGGCGCTATCACAGGCCTGTGTCGTGTCGGGTCTTGGCATCGCTTCCAGCGACCCGCGTGCATGGTTCGTCGAGCTTGCCAAGCGATCGGGCGCAGCGCCGATCCTGTTCATAGACGATGCCCAGTTGCTACCCCGCGAGGTGCATGATTTCGTCGAGCAGCTGATTTTCAGTTCACGCGACGGATTGACGAGCGTCATGGCCTCGCGCGGTGAAAATGACATCAATCTCGCTCGCCTGCGATCGCTGGGATACCTGATGGAAGTCAGGATGGCGGACCTGTGTTTCGATGCAGAGGAAGCAAGCAGCCTGCTGCGGCAGGAAATCGGGGCAGAGCCCACTGCGGCGCAGATCCAGCGCATGATATTGGATACACAGGGCTGGGCCGCCGGCCTGATTCTGGCTTCCCAGACGTGGCACAAGGATAGTTTGCACGCGGAAATGCCTGAGCGGGCGGCCAGTCGGCTGCGTTACGAATATGCCAGCTATTTTCACGAGGAAGTGATCGAGGGCCTTCCGCAGGAATTGCGGAACTTCATCATCGACACCTCGATCCTGAAAGAACTGTCACCGTCTGCCTGCGCTGCGGTGATCGGCCAGAGCGAAGCGCGCAAATATCTCGACGAGGCTTTCGAGCGCGGCCTCTTCCTGATCGAACTGGACCGCGAGCAGGGCGAATATCGCCACTACAAGCTGTTCCGCGATATGGTTCTGGGGCGGCTCATGAAGCTGGCACCTGAACGCGCAGCCGAATTGCATCGGCGCGCCAGCCGCTTCTACGCTGAGGCCGGCAATTACCACCTTGCGCTGGAGCATGCCGAGCAAAGTACCGACCAGGAATTCCTTGCGTCGCAGATCGAAACCCTTGCCGAACAGATGATCTACGCGGGACTGATGCAGCGGCTTGACGAACTGGCTAGCCGGTTGCCGTGGCAGGTGGTCGAGGACAAGCCAGCGATCCTGCTGGCCATGTCATGGCGACGCAGCAGGCGACTGGCATTCACGTCCGCCGAACGCCTGATCGAATCGGCTGAAAAAGCCATCGAAAGTAAGATGGATGCCGGCGAGCTGGATGACTACGCAG
Source organism: Croceicoccus sp. Ery5 (assembly GCF_020985325.1). Taxonomy (NCBI): domain Bacteria; kingdom Pseudomonadati; phylum Pseudomonadota; class Alphaproteobacteria; order Sphingomonadales; family Erythrobacteraceae; genus Croceicoccus; species Croceicoccus sp. Ery5. Next base: position 2,646,574 of record NZ_CP087587.1, on the reverse strand, counting down.
CGCGCCAGCTGGATTTCCATGTGCGCCACCGCAAGGTTATGCTGCATGCCGCACGCGACGACATGGTCGCGGTTGAGGAGGAATGCGGCCCGCTGCTGGCCGATCTGGGTGACGATCACCCATATCTCAGCTGCACCCTGCTGGCCCAGCTGCTTTCCGCCCGCCGCGAACTTTTTCACTTCCACGACATGCTTCGGCTGGAAGGTGAATTGCGCAAGGCATTGGCGCGACCGGGTTCGGCCTTCGCATCGATTGCGCTCAAGTCGTCGGTCGCGCCAACGCTGGTCGCACAGGGCAAGACGGAAACCGCAAAGCAGTTCCTGCATGAAGCCCAGGAAATCGCGCGCCAGCGTGAAAGCGAGGTTGCGGGGCTGGGCGCGCTGCCGGCACTTCCGCTGGCCGAGATATTATACGAATGCGGCGAACTGGACGAGGCAGCCAGGTTGGTCGACCAGTATATGCCTTCTATTCGCCAATGGGGCTTCGTCGATCAGGTCGCGTCGGGATATCTCGTGCGCGCCCGGCTGGCGGCCGCCGATGGCGACCTCGCCTCGGCGCTTTCGGTGCTGGAAGAAGCGCATCTTGTCGCGATCGAATGCGGGCTTGACCGTTTGCGGGCCATGGTCGTGTCGGAACAGGTGCGCATTTTGATCAAGAACGGGCAGCTGGAACAGGCCGAAACGCTGTTCTATTCCTGCGACCTGGTGGGCGAAGGAGAACCTGTCCCCACGCTCAATCCGTCGCGGCTCAACGAATGGCTGGCGATTGCCTGGCTGCGGATCGAGATGCACCGGTTCCGGCTGGTGCGCTCGCGCAAGGTGGCGAAGCGCTGGCTGGAACTGGTACGCCGCCGCGGCGCCATCCGTTCCGCCCTGTCGTTCGAACTGCTTCTGGCCGAAATTGCGGTGCTGGCCGGCAACCGGTCCGAGGCGCGCCGCTCGGTGCGCGCTGCCGTGGAACTGGCCGAGACAGGTGGCTGGCTTCGTCCGTTTCTCGACGAAGGGGAAGCGATCGCAGCGCTGATCGTCGACGCCTATGGGAAGGGGCCGATCCTCGACGATCCGGTCGACAGGTTTGCCCATGGTTTGGTGAAGCTGCTCAAGGGAAATCCGCAGATTGATCAGGACGAAGAGGACGATGACGAGTTCGGCCCCAGCGGCGGCCTGTCGCTGCGCGAGATCGAGATTCTCACCCAGGTGAGCGGCGGCTTGCGCAACAGGGAAATCGGCGACCGCCTCGGCCTGACGGAAGGCACCGTCAAATGGTACATGCAGCAGATATACGACAAGCTGGGCGTTCGCCGCCGTCCGCAAGCCGTCTTGCGGGCAAGGCAGCTGGGAGTTTTGTCGTGACACCCTATCGAAGGTTAGATTGCGCCTGGTGCCGGAGGTTCTAGCGAAGGAGAAACTATAGCATTCGTGGCGGGAGAATATTGTGGCCAAGGGCAAGGTAATCATCAGCTGCGCGGTGACCGGCGCGATCCATACGCCGAGCATGTCGCCGCATTTGCCGGTGACCGCTGACGAGATTGCGGAAGCGGCCATCGGCGCGGCGGAAGCGGGCGCGGCCATCATTCATTTGCACGCCCGCAATCCCAAGAACGGGCGACCGGACCAGAATCCCGATCTCTACGAACCCTTCCTCAAGGTCATCAAGCAGCGGACCGATGCGGTGCTGAACATCACCACCGGCGGCCATCCCTCAATGACGCTGGAGGAAAGGTTGAGACCGGCAACGCGTTTCGCACCGGAAGTCGCCAGCCTCAACATGGGTTCGATGGGGTTCGGCCTGTTCCCGATGCTGAACCGCTACAAGGACTGGAAATACGACTGGGAGCCGGCCACGCTTGAGGCATCGCGCGACCTTGTATTCAAGAACACCTACAAGGATATCGAAGGGCTGCTGGAACTGCTTTCCCCGCTGGGCACGCGGTTCGAGTTCGAATGCTATGATACCAGCCATCTGTACAATCTGGCGCATTTCCTCGATCGCGGGCTGGTGAAGGCTCCGCTGTTCGTTCAGACCTGCTTCGGCATCCTTGGGGGCATCGGCAGCCACCCTGATGATATCCAGCACATGAAGCGCACGGCGGACAGGCTCTTCGGCGACCAGTATGAATGGTCGGTGCTGGGGGCCGGCGCACGCCAGATGAGCATTGTCGCCATGGCGGCATCGATGGGCGGCAATGTTCGTGTGGGTCTTGAAGATTCGCTTTGGGCCGGACCGGGCCGTCTGGCCGAAACGAATGCCGAACAGGTCGCAACCGCCAAGGCCATCGTGGAAGGCATGGGCCTGTCCGTGGCAACGCCTGACGAAGCGCGCCAGATCCTTGATCTCAAGGGCGGCGACCGGACCAGTATCTGAGCAGGAAATGATCCACGCAAGACCAGGACGCTACTGGGGACGCGGCGATAGTCAGCGCAATCACCTTGCGGCGCCGTTCCGTTGCGTTTGCTGGGAACGCGATCGATGAAGCTGGGTATTTGTTCGATGTGGGGAACCTCGCTGGACTTGTTCCGCAGCGAGGTGAGGCTGGCGGCAGAGCTGGACTATGATCTGGTCACGGTCGGGGATTCGCCGTCCGGCTGGCATGAAATGGTCACCTCCATGACATTGGCGGCACTGGAAGCGCCCAAGGCGCTGATCGGCTCGCTTGTGACATCTCCGTTCATGCGCCACCCGCTCGTCGCGGCCAGTGCCTTTGCCACCATCAACGATTTGACGGGCGGGCGGGCGGTCATGGGATTTGCGACAGGGGGCAGCACGGTCCTGGCCGTGGGGCGCGCACCGGCCACGCAAAAGGAAGTGCGCGCCGAACTGGTCGCCCTGCGCCAGCTTTTCGCCGGCGAAGAGATCGAGTGGGAAGGGCGGCCCGTCAAATCGCTTCGCTTCGCGCGCAAGGTTCCGATCTATTATTCCGCTTTCGGCCCTAAGGCGCTCGCGCTTGCAGGAGAGCTTGCCGATGGAGCGATCCTGTTTGCAGGCGATCAGAGCCTCGATGCGCTGGAGCATAGGATTGACGCGCTGCGCGATGCCGCCACCAGGGCGGGCCGCGATGCCGATGCGCTCGACATCTGGGTGACCAGCTATATTTCGGTGCGCGAGCAGCGGCAGCAGGCCATCGACGACCTGAAGGCTTTTATTGCCGTCAATGCGATGGCCTTTCGTACGCCCGAGACGTTGGCGATGCTGCCCGATAATGTCCGCCCGCTCGTCCAGGCTTTTCAGGCACGTTATGATCCATCGGAACATGTCGTGGTCGGCGGACGCAACGTTCGGCTGATGGACGAGATGGGGCTCACCGAATTCCTGCAGGATTTCGATACGATCGCGGGACCTGAAGACCACGTGGCAGGGGTCATGGCCAGGATGGAAGCGATGGGTGTTTCCACGCTTATCGCCGCACTTCCCGGGCATGCCGATCCGCTCACGACGATCCGCGGCCTCGCAGCCGCAAGAAAGAGAATGTAACGCGATATGGCACAATGGTGGAACAGGACCGAAGCGCGCGATTGGCTGGACAGGCTGGAGCGTTTCTCGCTGGACGAACTGGCCGCAGAGGCCGAGGCCAAGACGATTGCGGCGCATGGCGCGGTGGTCACCTATTCGCGCAAGGTTTTCATACCGCTGACGAAATTGTGCCGCGATGTTTGCCATTACTGCACGTTCGCTCACCGCCCGTCGCAACTGACGGCGCCGTTCCTCGAACCGGAAGAAGTGCTTGAGATCGCCCGCGCAGGCGAACAGCGCGGTTGCCGCGAAGCATTGTTCACTCTGGGCGACCAGCCCGAGGCCCGCTATTCCGCCGCCCGCCGGTGGCTGGACGAGCGCGGCTTCGCCAGCACGCTGGACTATCTGGCGCATGTCGCCGCGCTTGTCCTCGAAGAAACGAGCCTTCTGCCGCATCTCAACCCCGGGATCATGACGGCTGCCGATTACGAAAAGCTGCGCCCAGTTTCGGCTTCGATGGGATTGATGCTGGAAAGCACGTCGGACCGGTTGTGCGCCAAGGGCATGCCGCATTACGGGTCGCCCGACAAGATACCGGAAGTCCGCCTGAAATCCCTGCGCGATGCTGGCGAGGCAAAGGTGCCCTTTACCACCGGCCTGCTGATCGGGATCGGCGAAACGCGGCTGGAACGGGTGGAGGCACTGCTTGCAATCCGCGATCTGCATGCGCGCCATGGCCATATCCAGGAAGTCATCATCCAGAACTTCCGCGCCAAGACCGGGACGCTGATGGCAGCAACGCCCGATATCGGGCTCGACGAACATCTCTGGACGACCGCCGCTGCCCGCTTGATCCTTCAGGCGGAAATGGTGGTGCAGGCACCGCCCAACCTGCAGCCGGGACAGCTGGGCAAGCTTATCCGTGCGGGCGTCAACGACTGGGGCGGGGTTTCGCCGGTCACGCTCGACCATGTGAACCCCGAAGCGCCCTGGCCACATCTTGAGCAGCTGGAGACCCAGACCGAGGAGGCCGGTCGGCACCTGCGCCAGCGGCTTGCCATCGGCCCGGCATTCGCTCGTGCACCCGGATTGTGGACGGACGAGGCGCTTCAGCCGCGCATTCGAAGGGCCATCGATGCGCGCGGACTACCGCGAGACAGCGACTGGCATCCCGGCACCGGCGGGGCGATACCTGAAGGGCCGATGTCCATCGGTATCGGAGGGGACAAGGAAATCCGCATAGCCCTGGGCCGGGTTGAGCACGGCGAGGAGCTTGGCGCGTTCCACATCGAAAGAATGTTCGGGGCCGAAGGCCGCGATTTCGAGCGGATCTGCCGCGTTGCCGACGAATTGCGGCATGACAGGGTGGGCGATACCGTCACCCATGTGATCAATCGCAACATCAACTATACCAATATCTGCCTCTATCGCTGCGGATTCTGTGCCTTTTCCAAGGGCAGCACCAAGAGCGAGCGCGGCCCGGCGTACAATATCGACCATGCCGAAATCGCCCGCCGCACGGTCGAAGCGCGCGAACGCGGCGCGAGCGAGGTGTGCCTGCAAGGGGGCATCCACCCCAGCTATGACGGCAACACTTATCGCGGGATCGTGCAAGCGGTGAAAGATGCGGTGCCGGACATGCATGTCCACGCGTTCTCGCCGCTGGAGGTGCATCACGGCGCCACCACGCTGGGGCTGGATTACGAAGATTACCTCGCTTCGCTGAAGGAATGCGGGCTGGCGACATTGCCGGGAACCGCGGCGGAAATCCTGTCGGACGATATCCGCGACATCATTTGCCCCGACAAGCTCTCGACCGGCGAATGGCTAGCGGTGATGCAGGCTGCGCACAAGGTGGGGCTGAAGACCACATCCACCATCATGTTCGGCCATGTCGAAACCTATGCTCACTGGGCCACGCATCTGCTGCGCCTGCGCGAATTGCAGATGGAAACGGGTGGATTCACCGAATTCGTGCCCTTGCCGTTCGTCCATATGGAGGCGCCGAACTGGCGGCGCGGGCAGACCCGCTCTGGCCCGACATGGCGCGAAACAGTACTGATGCATGCCGTTTCCCGTATTGCGCTCGACGGTGCCATTCCGAATATTCAGGTCAGTTGGGTAAAGCTGGGTCCGGAGGGCGCGGCCCGCATCCTTCAGGCAGGGGCAAATGATCTGGGCGGGACGCTGATGGACGAATCGATCACGCGCGCTGCGGGCGGCGTCAACGGACAGGAATTCGGTGTTCCCGAAATGCGCGCGCTGGCCCATGGCATCGGTCGCCGTCTGCAGGAACGCACCACGGTTTACGGTCTGGCTACAGGCGAGACCGTCGCATAATTTGACAGGATTGGAATAGTTTATGAGCCAGACGATCGCAGTAGTCGGCGGCACGGGCAATCTGGGCAGTGCGATAGCATGGCGGATTGCCAAGGCAGGGCATCAGGTGATCATCGGATCGCGCTCTGCCGAAGCGGCCATTGCCCGGGCAGAGGAACTCGGCCACGGGCTGACCGGCATGGCCAATGCCGATGCGGCGCGAGCGGGTGACATCGTGCTAGTCACCGTGCCCTTTTCCGCCCAAGCGGCGACGCTGGCCGATATCAAGCCGCATGTCGCCGGCAAAATCGTCGTCGATACGACGGTCCCGCTCGTTCCGCCCAAGGTGATGCGCGTCCAATTGCCCGACGAAGGTTCGGCGGCAGTCTGCGCTAGCAATCTGCTGGGCGACGATGTCCGGTTGGTCGCGGCGTTCCACAATGTCGCGGCGCATCGCCTGGCAGAGGATGGCTTCGTCGATTGCGACATTCTGGTGTTCGGTGACGACAAGGCGGCACGTGCCGAAATCGTCGCACTGGCAGAAGCCATCGGGCAACGCGGAATCCATGCCGGCCCGCTGGTCAACGCGGCGGCTGCCGAGGCGATGACCTCGCTGCTCATCTTCATCAACAAGAACTACAAGGTGGACGGCGCCGGAATTCGCATCACGGGCGAATTGAACGCCCCCGATTGACGATGTTCAGCGTACATCCCGTCGGCGATTTGCCCGAATTCCTTGGTGGCGATGACCTGCCTTCCATTTTGGCGGATCGACTCGCCCAAGGCGATCCCGGCCTTGCGCCCGGCGATATCCTTGTCGTCACGCAGAAAATCGTATCGAAGTCGGAAGGCAGGATGGTCGCGCTCTCGTCGGTCGAATTTAGCGACAGCGCGCGCGATCTTGCCCGCCAGACCTGTAAAGACCCCGCGCTGGTCGAGCTGGTGCTGCGCGAATCCAGCGACCTGGTGAGAGCGGTGCCCAATGTGCTGATAACGCGGCACAGGCTGGGCCATGTGATGGCGAATGCCGGCATCGATGCCTCCAATCTGGGTACCAGTGGCGAGGAAAAGGTGCTTTTACTGCCCGAAGATCCCGATGCTAGCGCGGCCCGCATCGCCCATGCATGCCACGCCCGAACCGGCATCAGGCCCGGTGTTATCATCTCCGACAGCTTTGGCCGTCCATGGCGGATCGGGACGACCAATGTGGCGATCGGCGTGGCTGGTCCTCCCGCCGTGATCGATGAGCGTGGCAAGCCCGACAGGGACGGGCGGATCATGCAGGTGACGCAAATCGCCTTCGCCGATGCCGCAGCGGGAGCGGCCGGGCTTGTGATGGGCGAGGGCCCCGAGGGCTTGCCGGCCTGCGTGCTGCGCGGCCTGCCATGGCAGCACGGCGACCAGACCAGCCGGAACCTGCTGCGTCCGGCGGGCGAGGATTTGTTCCGATGAGCGCACGAGTCACTGTCCTGACCGGAGGCGTGGGCGGCGCCAAGCTGGTCGAGGGCTTGCAGCAGATCGTGCCCGGCACTCACCTGACGGCGATCGTGAACACTGGCGATGATTTCGAGCATTTCGGCCTGCCGATTTCGCCCGATATCGACACCTTGCTCTACACGCTGGCCGGGCTGTCCAATGCCCGTCTCGGCTGGGGCCGCGAAGGTGAAACATGGTCATTCATGGATGCGGTAAAGAGCCTTGGCGGCGAGGACTGGTTCAACCTCGGCGATGGCGACCTCGCGCTGCATGTCTTGCGCCGCATGGCCAGGGACGCGGGCCAGCCTCTGTCTGAAATCGTGCGGGGTTTTGCCCTCCAATGGGGTCTAGGCCTGACCATCCTGCCGATGAGCGACGATCCCGTCGCGACTTGGCTGCAAACGGACGAGGGATTGTTGCCCTTCCAGCGCTATTTCGTGGCGCGGCGGTGCGAACCGCGCGTCAATGCGATCCGCTTCGAAGGTGCCGATGCCGCCTTGCCGGCACCGGGCGTGGTGGCGGCCATCGAAGCCGCCGATATGATCCTGATCGCGCCATCCAACCCGTGGCTCAGCATCGATCCCATATTGGCGGTTCCCGGCCTGCGCCAGGCGCTGGAACGCAGGAATGCGCCGCTGGTCGCGGTGTCGCCGCTGGTGGGCGGAAAAGCGGTCAAGGGGCCGACGGCCAAGCTGATGGACGAAATGGGCCTTTCGGTGACGAACCAGACGATTGCCGAACATTACGGCGATTTGCTGGATGCGATGCTTGTGCACCAGGGCGACCCTCACCCTTCCGACCCTCCTTGTGCCGAAACCGACACGCTCATGAACTCGGCGCAGGACAGGCACCTTGTCGCGGTTGCCGCTATGGATCTGGCCGAACGATCGTCGCGCTGATGGCATGGACGGCGCTAGTCCCGATCCGCACCGGCCCTGCGGGCAAGTCCCGGCTGAAAGGAGTGCTGGATGCCGACGCACGCGGGCGTCTGGCATTAGACATGGCATGGCACGTGATCGACGTTCTGGCGCAATGTCCGGCGATCGACCGGAGAGTCGTGCTTTCGAATGAGGCCTTCGACCATCCGGCGACCGATTGGGCCAAAGACGGCGGGCTGGGGCTTAATGCCGAGATTTCGGCGTTTCGGCACGGGTTCGGTGCGTCGCCGCTGCTTGTGATCCACGCAGACCTGCCCTTGTTGGCGCGGGACGATGTCGACGCTCTACTTGACGCGGCAGCTCTCCATGGCGCGGCCCTTGCGACGGATCGATTGGGGCAGGGCACCAATGCATTGGCACTGGCTGACGGTCGGTCGTTCTCGTTCCAATTCGGGCAGGGCAGTCGCATTCTTCACTGCGCCTTGGATGTTGCCATGCCCGTATTTCAGCGGACGGGCCTGTCGGCCGATCTCGATACACCTGCCGACTTGGAGTTCCTGCAGGAACGCGGACTGCGTGTCTAAACCGCCTTTCTTCCGGCAGGTAGTTTGACCGCGCCGGACTGTTATCCGCCCGGCACACCAGCGCAGGAGAGGCAGTCATGAAACTGAGTATCGGTATCCCCAAGAGTATGAAGGTTGCCGCCATGGTCCAGCCATGGGAGGATCCGCTGACCGGAGCCGATGTCGGGGAACTGATGGCGGTCGCGGACCAGCTCGGCTTCTACAAATGCATGCTGGGTGAACATTTCGTCATTCCGAAGGAACATATCGAGCTGTCGGGCGACTGGTATTTCCACACTGCCGTGGCGCTCGGGTTTTATGGAGGGCAGACGAAAAACCTGCGCCTTGCGTCCTCGATCTCCATCCTGCCGCTGCAAAGCCCCATCGTGCAGGCCAAGGCATGGTCGACGCTCGACTGGCTGACGGGTGGTCGGGCAGAGCCGATATTCGGCGTCGGCTGGCTGAAGGAAGAATTCGACATGCTGGGCGTGCCGTTCGAAAAACGCGGCGCGATGGCGGATGAATATATTGCGGCGATGATTGAACTCTGGACGAAGCACGATCCGGAATTCGAGGGCGAATTCGTCAGCTTCAAAAATTGCGGTTTCGCGCCCAAGCCGCTTCAGAAACCGCACATGCCGATCTGGTTTGGCGGCGATGCGCCTGCAGTTCAGCGGCGGGTGGCGAAGTTCGGCAATGGCTGGTCCCCGTTCCGCACACCGCCCGAAAGCTTTCCCGACTGCATCGACTACATCAAGTCACAACCGGAATATGACGGTAGGCGGCTGGAGATGTTCTTTGCCCTCGAAATGCTGAACGTCGGTGCGCATCACGAAATCCTGGATGATGCCCGCGCGCCGGGGACAGAGGACAAGCAGAAGATCATCGACCAGATCGGCTGGCTGAAGGAATTGGGCATTACCGAAACCATCGTGCCCTTGCCGCCGGGCCTGTCGGGAAAGCAGGCATGGATTGACCGCCAGCACTGGGTCGCCGAGGAAATCATGCCGGCTATCTGACCGATAAGGTTTCTTCCCGTTACCCCGGCATTGCTGCGAACATGTCCAGCATGTCGGCGTAATGGGGCTGGTGGTGAGCGATGCCGCCGTCGGCCGAGATGATCTGGCCGGTGACAAAGCCCGAAAGATCCGACGCCAGCCACAGCACGGCGCCCGCGATATCATCCGCGACGCTTTCGCGGGGCAGAAGCACGTGGCGCTGGATCATGGCGAGTTGATGGTCGGTCATTTGCGCGCGCGCCACGGGGCTGAGTACGAGGCCGGGCAGCACGGCATTGCAGCGGATATTGGCCCGCCCGAACTGCGTGGCCGTATTGCGCGTCAGCGCATTCACCGCGGCCTTGGACGCGCTATAGGCAGGATTGAGCACGTCGCCGAGCAGCGAAACGCCCGAGCTGGTATTGATGATAGAACCGCCGCCCGCTGCGATCATGTGCGGAACGACATGCTTGGTCACGAACATCGTGCCGCGCACATTGATGTCGAAGGCCGCGTCCCACACTTCGGACTCCATTTCGGCCAGCGAGCGGTCACGTGTCATCTGCTGGGCGCCGGTATTGGCCGCATTGTTGTGGAGGACGTCGATTCTGCCGAATTCGTCGACCGCCGCGGCCACCATTGCAGCGACGCTGGCTTCGTCGCCCAGGTCGACCTTCAGGGCGATGGCATTGCCGCCGGTCGCAACAATCGCGGATGCCACCCGCCGGGCGCCTTCGTCGTCGATATCGGCAATTGCGACCGACGCGCCGTTCGCGGCCAGCATGCGGGCGCAGGCTTCCCCGATATTGGCGGCGCCGCCGGTAACGATGGCGATCTTGCCCTCGACCAGACCCATTCCTATTCCCCCAGAAGCTGCCATGTGCCGTAATCCTCGGCGGCCGTGAAAAAGCGTTCGTTCATGGGAAGGCCGTTCTGTCCCCACTCATCGAGATTGGCGACCCAGGCTTGCAATCCGTACATCACGAAAAGCCGCGTCTGTTCCCATGCCTCATCAAAATCGGGAACGCCCTGCGCACCGGTCGCGATCAGATATTCGCGATATTGCTTCACTATGTCCTTGTGATGCTTGCGACGCTCCTCGATACTGAGCGCGCCGATCACGAAATAGGTCAGGTCGCGCCATGGGCGGCCGCGACGGACCAGCTGCCAGTCCAGCCAGAGCCGGTCGCCGTCGGGCAGGATATAGGTATTGCCCTGATGGCAGTCGCCCAGCACGATGCAATGCGGCGCATCATAGGCCCGCTCAAGTTCGCCCAGACGGTCGAATGCGCGCTCCACCTTGCGCGGATCGTCAAGGTAATGCTGCGGCGCGATGGCGCGAAAAGCGGGATCCTCCAGATTGGCTTCGATCCATTGCCACATGATCCGCACCTGATCGCTGTCGACAGGCGTGTCCATCTGGGTCTGGAGCCATGGGGCATTGGCGGTGCTGATTTTCTCGCTCCCCCAAAGGCTGCCATGCAGCCTGGCGAGGCCTTCGAGGTTGTCGATGATCATATCGACGCCATTGGCATCGGTGCTGTGGCCGAACTTGCCGCCGCGCTGCACCAGGTCTTCCAGCACCACGAAGCCGTGCGCACTGCCGTCATCGTCCCAATCGGCGTAATAGCATTTGGCCGTCGGCACTTTCATCTCGCCGATCAGGAAGTGGTAAAAGCGCGCTTCGACGGCGTGAATATCGACATTGTCGAACGATCCCGACCAGTTCGCCTTCATGCAGACATGCTCGGGCAGTCCCGCGGCCTTGCCCGCATCGTTCCAGTCGACTTTCACGCGCCATTTGGTCGTGTGGCTGTTAAGCAGTTGGACGGTTTCCATGCTGCGCGCCGCGACGCCCGGATATTTATAGCTCATCATCCGGCCCAGCCACTCGGCGTCGACATCCTCCAGCCTTGTCGGCAGCTTGTCGGTGCGCGCGGGATAGGGACGCGGCACGCAATTCGTGTCGACGACGGCGCTTTTATATTGGGCGGGGGCGTGCGGATCCAACGGTCAGCTCCTTGCGATCTGTCTGTTTTCGAACCGGCGTCGCGATGTGCGGCATGGTCCTCTCTTGTCGCCATGCTTCGCAGAGTGCCTGATGGAGCAACCTGTCCAAGGAAAGGGGCGGGACGGGACGGGCAGGGGGATGAAGCGGCGACGGGGAGAGACCGAAATGACTCAGAACGAACAGAACAAGGATATCGTGCGCCGCTTCCTCGGCGCGGTCGAAACCGGCGAGCTTGAAGTAATCGAGCAATTGCAGGCGCCAGAATGCACGTGGTGGATGATCGGATCGGGCGAAATATCGCGGGAAGCCTATACCGACGCGGTCAAGGGCATGCTGCTGACCGCTTCGTACCGCAAGGTTCGCATCGTGGGCATGGTCGCGGAAGGCGACACGGTTGCGGCAGAGGTGCGGTCGGAAATGCATTTCGGCGACCGAGTCTATGCCAATGAATATCACGATCTATTCGTGATCAAGGATGGTTTGATCGTCCACGGACGCGAGTATTTCGATACCGGCAAGGTCGCCGCCTTTTTCGGCGCGCAGGAAGGTGCAGCATGAACGCCGAAACCGTCGTCCGGCAATTCCTGTCCTTGTTCCACACCCGCAAGCTGGATGTGGGGGCAGTACGCTCGATGCTGGCTGACGATGCCCGGTATCAGCCGGTCGTGCCGATCGCTCCGCTAAGGCATGGCGCGGACGCCATTTGCGAAGAGCTGGAGCGACAATACGAACTGTATGACGAATGCGCCTGCGATATTCGCAATGTCGCCGCTGCGGGATCGACCGTTTTTACGGAACGGGTCGACACGTGCCGGCAGCTGAAGGACGGACGGGAAACCACAACCCATGTCGTCGGCGTGTTCGATCTGGATGATGCCGGCCGGATCGTCTGGTGGCGGGAATATTGGGACGGGCTCGATTGCGCGGGCCAGTTGGGGATCGACGACAAGGCCATGCGATCGATCATGTGTGCGTGAAGGGAAATTCGATGCAGTACGACGTCGTGGTGATGGGTTCCGGCGGTGCGGGGCTGACGGCAGCGCTGGTCGCCGCAAAAGCGGGTTGCAAGGTGGCCGTGCTGGAAAAGGCGCCGCATTTCGGCGGGACAACGGCCATTTCCGGTGGCGGGGTCTGGATACCCGAAAGCCCGCAGGCCGTTGCGGCGGGGGTGGACGACAGCAGGCAGAAGGCGCTGGATTACTCGCTTGCCGTCGTCGGCAACCGGGCAGAGCGCGAGCTGATCGAGGCCTATATCGAAACCGGTCCGGAAATGGTGAAATGGCTTGAGGCCAATAGTTCGGTCCATTTCCTCCTCTCGCCCCCGTCAAGCGACTGGTACCCCGAGGTCGAGGGCGCGATGCACGAGGGGCGGTTGCTCGCTCCGGCCGAATATGATGCCAAGCAGCTCGGCTCAGATTTCGACAATCTGTCTAAGCCGCGCGAGGAATTCAACGCGCCCGGCGGGATGATGATCGATTTGTTCGACCTGCCCTATATCGCCAAACTGCCGCAACCCGGTGCGTTGTGGTACATGGCCAAGATCGCCGTTCGTTTTGCTTTCGACAAGAAGAAGCTGGGACGCGGCTCACGCTTGACGATGGGCAATGCGCTGATGGGCAGGCTTTACCGTTCGGTGCTGGACGCGGGGGTGGACCTCTACGCCAGCGCACCGGTCGAAAGACTGCTTACCGATCGCGGCAGGGTCACGGGCGTCGTCGCGACCATAGACGGCAAGCAAGCCGAGATTTCGGCCGACAAGGGCGTCGTTCTGGCGGCTGGCGGTTTTTCCGCCAACGAACAGATGCGCAAGGCATATCTGCCCTATGCCGAGCAGCATGTTTCCATCCTGCCGTATCATAATACCGGAGACGGCATAAATGCGGCGACTGCTTCGGGAGCCGTTCTGGGCACCGACAACCATGCCAATGCGGTCTGGGCCGTGGTATCAAAGCGGACGCGCGATGATGGCTATGTCGAACGCTACGCGCATCTGATCGACATGTCGAAGCCCGGCTGCGTCGCCGTGGGCAAGGACGGCAAACGCTTTGGCAACGAAGCCGGGGTCCATTTTGTCGAGGACATGCACGCGACCGGCAATGTGCCCGCCTGGATCATCTCGAACGCGAAGAACGTCAAGAAATACGGCATGGGCCTGTCACTTCCGGGGGGCAGCAAGATGAAGGAACTCGTTGCGTCCGGCTATATGAAAAAGGGCAATACACTGGCCGAACTGGCCGCCCGGATTGGGGTCGATCCCAAGGCGCTGGAAGCAACCGCCGCGCGGGTCGATGCCGATGCGAAAACCGGGCGCGACAGCGAATTCGGCAAGGGCGACACGCTGATCGACCAGGAAATCGGCGATCCCGCTCACAAGCCCAATCCATGCTTTGGGCCGATCGGCGCGGGGCCATATTACGCGGTCCAGATCTTCCCCGGTGACGGATCGACGACCGTTGGCGTGAAGATCGACGCGCAATGCCGCGTCAAGGATGAGAGCGGTCAGCCGATCCCGGGCCTCTGGGCCGCCGGGCTGGATGCCAATTCGATCTGGCAGGGCAAGTCTCCGGCGCATGGATGCAATGTCGGTCCGGCACTGGTGACCGGCTTTATCGCAGGCAGGAGTATCACGGCATCAAAACAGCAGTCGTAACCGGAGCAAGCTCGGGCATTGGCCTGGTCGTCGCGCGTGAACTGGCGCGCGACGGCTGGCGTGTGATCGCGCAAGGCCGTCATCCCGCGCGCTGTGAAGCCGCGCTTGCGGAAATCCGCTCTGCCGCGCCCGGGGCGCAGGTCAACATGCTGAGAGCCGACTTGTCGATCATGGACAAAGTGGACGCGTTCGCATCGCAGGTCGCAGCATCGACCGACCGCATCGACCTGTTGGTGAACAATGCAGGCGCCACGCCGTCGAGGCGGGTGGAAACCGCCGACGGATTTGAACAGACCTTTGCCGCCAATCACCTTGCCGTTTTCCTGCTGACCGACCGCCTGCTGCTCTTACTGAAGGCGGCGGCACCCGGATCACATGTGGTCACGACCGCATCGGTCGCGTTCAAATTCATCAAGGACATGAAGTGGGACGATCTGCAGCAGGTGCAGTCATTCAGCGCCAGCGATGCCTATACTCAGTCCAAGCTCGCCAATATCTTGTTCACGCGGGAAATGGCGAAGCGGGTCAAGCATGCGTGCATCCCGGCGTCGTGCAAGCCAACTTCGACAGTCACGGCAATCTTGCGTCAAGCTGATGTATTTCTTCGCAAAACCGTTCTCGCTGACGCCTGAACAGGGCGCGGATACAATACTCTGGCTTGCAAGGGGCGGGGCGCCAGATGCGACCGGCCAGTATTTCTCCAAGCGCAAGCCCGCCGGATTGTCGGTCGCTGCGCAGAGCGAGCAAGGCGCCGCACGCTTGTGGGACATCAGCACGGAGCTGGCCGCCAAAGCCGGCCAGGCTGTCGGCTAAAGCCGGGAAAGGCGGGGTGGGGCTTTGCCGCCCCGCCTGCCGGTTCTACTTTTCGCGGCGTTTCGCCTCGGCCACCATCGCGAACAGGCCCTCATTATACTTGGTCAGCTGTTCCATGGTGAGATTGCGATAGGGCGTCATCGGGCAGAGCGAATCCACCACGCCCCAGAAGGGTTCCAGTTCTTCGAGCACTTCGTCGACCGGCCCGCATTTCACGAAGGCCTGCACCATTTCGTCGCTGACCTTGTCGATCACGCCCGAAACGTCGCCATGTTCGCCAGCGGCCAGCTGGCAATCGCGTGCGAGATCGCCAAAACCGATGGAATTGAAAAAGTCTTCGTATTCCTTGTAACCGGCATAACCCGCCACGGTGGCACGGCTGTCGTCGATCGCCTGCTGCTTGTCGTCATTGATGGCGACCCATGGCCATGCATTGATTTCGACATCCGCGCGTTTGCGGCCGAAGCGGGCCAGTTCCGAATGGATGAAATCGTTCTTCTGAACCGTATAGTCGACGGTCCAAAGCGCATGGACCATCAACCCGTCGGCGATTTCCAGCGACATGCTGGTCAGCTTGTCCTTGAGCGCGGCGATCCAGATCGGAATATTCTCGCGCACCGGGGGCGCGGTCATCATTTTTTCCGTCCATTCCAGATCGTAATACTCGCCGTGCAGCGGTTCCATGTCCTTGTGGCTGTTCGCGTTCACATAGCGCACGATCTTCACCACTTCGCGCAGGTGGGTCAGCAGCTTGCGGTGCGGCTCGCCATAGATCCCCTCAAGCGCGCTGTGCAGCGAGGTGCCCAGACCAAGGACGAAACGACCCTGGCTGATCGTGTCGCATTCGATCGCGCAATAGGCGGTTTCAACCGGACTGCGGGTTCCCGCAACCGCAATGCCGGTCGAAACCTTCAGCGTATCGGTCATCGCCGCGACGGCGGCCATGGGCACAAAGGGCGCGCCATAGATCTGAAGCGAAAAGACCCCTTCGAATCCCACCTGCTCCATCTGTTTTGCCATGCCGCCCATCACCGGAGCGGGCAAAACGGGCATCACGCCCCACCACTTGCGCTCACCCCCCGTCGCATTGGTCAGTGTGGTCATGCTTTTTCATATCCTATAATGTCGCTGCAATCAGAGCTGACATTATCGCGATAGGTAAAATCGCCGCGCGCCTGTCTTTCGGCCAGTGCCAGCATCAGCACGCGATATTTCTGGCCCGCTTCGTCCAGCGGCGAATGCAAATCCTTGCGCTTTTCTGGCCGCATGTAACGTGGGCTCTGCGGCGAGGTCATGGAACTGTCCTGCCGCGAAACCTTGTAGCTCGCCTTGGGCATCATATAGCGGAAAAGATTGGTCTTTTTCACGTTCGACGTGTTCATTGCATAATCCAGCCGGGTCCGGTCGCGCGTTTCCGGAACGCAGGGGTGGAACAACTGGACATTGTCGCCCGGGCTGAAACGGCCATAGGCGATCGCGGCATGGCTGCGAAGGTAGATGCGGATAACCTGCCGTACCTGCTGCACATCGTCGCGCACGCCGCCAAAGATTTTCATGATCGGCGCGACGGACTTGTTCACGCAGGTCCGCACCATGGTGATGGTCTCGCTGTCGTGGAACACCTCGACCGTTTCCTTGTCCATCTTCTCGTCGCCCACGACGTCGGCGTGGATGAAGTCGGCATGGGTAAGGTCGATCAGGTTTTCGAGGCTGAGTGGCGCGCAGCAATCGAACCGCACGGTGCCCAGCATGTGCAGCGGCAGGCCGCCGTCCTCTGGCAGATAGGGAATGCTGGGAATATGTTCGGGCGCGGCATTTTCCGGCTTGCCGAGCCAGCCCCAGACATAGCCGTACTTCTCGATCACCGGATAGTGACCGGCCTCGTCGGTATATTCGCTCTTCCTCGCGGCAAGCTGGTCATTCGGGTGCGTTTCCGCGGCCACGACGCTGCCGTCGGGCTTTCGCCAGATGAAATAGGCGTGCGAATAGACCGCGCGCCGAATGGGTTTCTTGGCGACAGCGAAGCTGTGGGCCAGCGGAAACCATGCATCGGTCAGCATGATATCGTGCGGCAGCCAGGAATTGACCTTGGCCGCGAACTGGCGCGGATCGGCCGCGATCGGATCGTCATAAACCTCGGGAGCCGGATTGTCTTGAACGTCGAGCATGATCTGTTCCTTGTTCTCAGTTGGGCTGCGGTCAGGCAGCGGCTTCCTGCGTGGAGGGCGATCCGGATTGGCGCCCGGCAATGCTTTCGCGCAGGTCCGAGGCGTGGATGGACGCCGACGGCTTGAGGACGCGCAGCGCCGCTCCGTCGACATGGTCGAAAACCCTGAACGGCGTGCCGATGCCCATGGCCTTTGCCATCAGATGGTGGCGTCCGGAGGACAGGGAGGCGCGCCAACGCACCTGCGTAACGCCGCGCGCGGCCTGAACGGGCGCCAGAACCGCGCGGAACAGGGCCGTGAACTCGTCGTCAAGCAGGGTCAGGTCCGTCTCGCCGGTTACCGGATCGGTGGCGATGCGCAGGCTGATCGGGAAATCGGACGTGAAGGGCGCGGGCCAGTGCGGCGATGCCCATTGGCATGATCGTTCCAGCACCAGCTTGCCTTGCTGTTCGGACAACTCGGTCAGCAGATAGGGTGAAAAGCGCACCCCCTTGATCGACAGCACCAGCGAAGGATCGTCGAACAACGCGGCGATCCAGTGTTCGTGATCCAGCGCCACGATCGATGTGCCCGAAAGCGGCAAGACGCGATCGTCAGGTGCGGGGGCAGCGGCCTTGGCGTCCAGACAGACCCGTACAAAGCCCGCATCCTCGTGAACGGCGAATGGCCTTGCCTTGTATACAGGAGGGAATTTGCGATCGCTTTTCAGATTGGGAATGTCGATCAGTCGCCCGCTTGCCCCGTCATAAGTCCAGCCGTGGTATCCGCACTGGATCGCGCCATTGCCAAGGATGCAACCCAGCGACAGGGGCGCCCGGCGATGCGGGCAGCGATCTTCAAGCGCGCGCACGACCTTCTTGTCGTCGCGCCAAAGGACGACCGGTTGGTCGCCGATATCGACGTTGTGCGGTTTGTCCGCGCTGATCTCTTCGGAGCGGGCAACGGCCCACCAGACTGCCTCGGTCATACTCGACTCGCATCTCCCAGTACGCGTTATGCAATTAAATTGACGCATGACAATTTAATTGTCAATCTATGCCGATGGATGCAGCCAATGTAAATTCAACCGCGACCTCTCGAGATGGCAGGGCAGCGGAACGGGGAACGGGCCAAATGAAAGGCCATCTTACCCGCAGGGGTGAGAGGAGCCGGGGGCGTCCACGCGCAGATGCCGGTGAATCGGTTGACGAGGCATCGCTGCTACGGACCGCCTTCGCCATGTTCGCCACGCATGGCTATGGAGCCGCGACAATGCGCGCGATGGCCCGCGAACTGGGCGTCAGCCACAATTTGCTCAATGTGCGATTTGGCAAGAAGTCGCAGTTATGGAAGGCTTCGGTCGACTGGCGGCTCAAGGAAGCCGCCCGCGAGGTTGAACTGGCCTTCGACCCGTCGCACCCTCCGGAAGAACAGTTGCGGGACCTGATTCATCGGTTTTGCCGCTGGGCGATCATCAATTCGGACATTGTGGCCATGAGCCACCTTGAAGGGCGCGAGCCGAGCTGGCGGCTCGACTATATGACGGAAAGCTTCACCCTGCCGTTCCAGCGCCGCCTTCAGGACCTTCTGGAACAGGTAGGATCGGGCACGGCGCTGCGCCCGATCGATTCCGGTGCATTATTGGCGCTGCTCGTTCACGGGGTCGGATCCTATTTCGCGCTTGCCCCGATGCATGACCGGCTTCTGCCCGATTCGCCTGGTGATGGCGCCGCCAATCCGTCGCCCGAGGACCGGGCCGATGCGATGGCGCGGTTTTTTCTGGCAGGTTTGTTCAGCGCCTAAGACTCGATAATCCGCGCGGGATCAGCTTGGCGCCGGGAAGAAGAGATCGGCGATGCGGTCCCGATAAATGGCGGCCTTGGCTTCATCCATCCCGAATTGCGGCACGACGGGCGTGATCGAATCGGCAAAGCATGCCCGTTCGATCACCTGCGCCTTCACCTCTTCCGCCGAACCCAGAATCGTGATGGCGCTGACCATTTCGTCGGGGCAGGCCGCCTCCATCGCGGCAAAGTCCTGCCGGGCAAACGCATCCTGAATCGCCGCTGCTTCCTTCTCGAATCCGATAGCCTTGAAATAGCGCAGGTACTGGGGCGACTGCGTATAAAACGCGATATTCGCGCGGGCATCCGCAATGGCCGCATCGCGATCGTCGTTGATGACGGTAAATATCATCAGGTTCAGATCGAAAGCCGACCGCTCCCGTCCGGCCCTGTCGAGACCTGCCTGCAAGTGCGGGGCGACCTTTTCCTCGATCCAGCGGGTCGTCCACAACGGATGGCCCAGCAGTCCTTCGGCGATCTCTCCGGCCTGCTCGCACGCCTTTTCGAAAATTGCGGGCAGATAGACGGGGATGTCAGGGCGCCGTGCTGGCGCCGTCAGCCGGAAATGCGACAGGTCAAGCGTTGCATATTCGCCGGGAAGCACCTTTAATTCGCCGGTGTGGCCCCTGGCGATGACCGCCCGCACCTGTTCCACAATTTCGCGCATATGCGCCAACGGCTTGCCATAAGGCATGCCGAAGCTGCCTTCGATCTGGCTTTGCGCGCTTGAACCCAATCCCAGTACCGCACGGCCACCACTGATGTGGTCCAGATCGATGACGCTGCATGCCGTCTCCAGCGGACTACGCGTGAAGGCCAGCGCGATGCCGCTGCCTAGCTTTATCCTGCTGGTGACGGCCGCGGCTGCCGCAAGGGTGACGAAAGGGAGACCGAAGATCTGCGGGACCCAGACCCCCTCAATGCCAGCCGCTTCCCATTGGCGGACCAGCGGCACGAGTTCGTCTGCCGGAAGGACCGGCAATTGCGTCCAGATCTTTTTGCCGGCGAACACTAACCGAATCCCTTGACCGTATCGAAGTAATCCCGCCACGAAACGATCTTGTCGCCGTTCATTTCGATAATTCCCATCAGCTTTATTGAGATGAGCAGGTTGCCGTCCTTGTCCCGAAAATTATCGGTCCGTTCGGTCAGAACGATGTTCTCGTTTGACGCAATGTGGTGAACGATCACCTCGCCGGTTTCGATCGGATACATCTGCGCAAAGCCGTCCATGAAGGCCTTTGCTTCGGCAAAGCCGGTTGTTTTCGATATGCCGACATTTTCCCAGACTGTCCGATCGGTGAAGCGACGCTCCATCGACGCGACCATATGGCCCAGCGTCGGCTTCCACTCTTCGAAGAAGGCCAGCACTTCGGATTGCGCATCGGCCATTCTCAGTCCTCCGGCGCGATGGTCACGGTCACTCCGTCGAGCGCGTCAGTCATCTCGATCTGGCATGACAGGCGAGACGTCTCGTTGCGGTGATCCGAACTGTCGAGAAGATCGCTTTCGTCTTCGCTCATCTCTGGCAGCTTGCCTGCATAGGATGGCTCCACAAAAACATGGCAGGTCGCGCAGGAGCAACAGCCCCCGCACAAGGCCAGGAGTTCATCGAAACCCTCGTCACGGATGATCTCCATCAGGGTAAGCCCGTTTTCGGCTTCGACTTCCTTGCGGCCACCCGAGCGGTCGATCACATTGATTTTCGGCATTTCTTACTCCGTTACGTAGATTATCTGACTTCGACTTCGACCGGGAAGCGGTCGAAATAAAACTGGAAATGCTGGCGGATATCCCCGGCCGTCAGGCCAAAATCGCCTTCAAGGTCGAATTTCACCTTGCCGTTGACGGTTGGATCGTGATCCCGGTGATACTGGTGCAGGGCTTGCAAGGTATCCTCGTCGAGCGGCAGGTCCGCCTTGGCATAGATCTGCCTTAGGATCGGGTCGGGGTTCTTGATCCATTCGTGGAAATAGACGTCGATCGCCTGGTCTTCCGGCAGGCAATCGCGATCGCGCACGCAGCGCGACAACAGCGTCTTGTACCGGTCGATCCAATAGCCCTTGGGCTCCTCCGGGTCGCTTTTCGTGCGGAGCACGCGCGAAGCATAAAGCGCCATCGACAGTGTCGAGCGGATCGAACCCACCGGATCGCGGTGCGTGATCACGAAGGTCGCGTCCGGAAAGGTTCTGTACAGAACGGGGAGCTGTTCCATGTGCTGAGGGCATTTGATCACCCAGCGATTCGGCCCCTTCAGGAAGGTCAGAACCTGCAGCCCCTTCTTCAGATAGGCATAGGTGCCGCTCTGGTCGTGGCTGAGGTAATAGTCGCGCCACCTTGGAACATAGGCCAGCCATTCGATCAGGTAGGATGAGAAATCGAGGGCCTGCAGTTCGATATCCTCGCTGATATGATCGGGCGAGAATTCGTGCATGTAGCGCATCATCGGCAGGACCGCGTCCTGCTGTTCCCACCCGGCCTGCGCCTTGGTCCAGCGGGGATTGGGATCGCTTTCCGTCGGTGCGTCCTCGGCGGTCGGGACGGGCGCGATGGCTTCCCACCAGGGGAGCGAGCGAAGCCGCGTGTCGGCAGAGAGCAGGCCTAGTAGATGGGTGGTGCCCGAACGCGGCGGGCCGCCGACGATAATCGGGCGGTCGATTTCGATGTCGAGGATTTCGGGGTGGCGTTTGCACAGGTCCTCTACCCGCAGGCGGGTCGCGGCGTAGCGCACAAACATCGGCCACAGACCGGCGCGGCCCACCGGCGAGAGGAATTCGTCTTCCTCCACGCATTCGCACCACAAATCCAGCCTTTCGACGAAGTCCATCTCGCCAAAGTCGCTCAGGCCGGTTTGGGCCTTCGCGGCTTCGAGGATCGCTTTCGACGAAAAGTCGAAGTTGACTTGTGCAGCGGCTTTCAGCGCAGCCTTTTGCGCCTCGTCGAGCACGGGAGCGCGCATGTCGCCAACTCTAAAAACCGGGCCGTTTTGCTTCTGCGCCATAATCGCTCTCCCTTGTGAATGCCCGCGTTTGCGCATCCGTAAAAGCGGGACGACCGGAACTTTGCCCTACCGAAAGATATGCGGCGCATCCGGCAACAGCAGTTAGGTCGGTCGCGGAGAGGATGCTGGCGACATGACGGAAAACTTGTTCGACCTGACCGGGAAAGTAGCGCTGGTTACGGGCGCCAATTCAGGCCTTGGCTTTGCCTTTGCCGAAGGGATGGCGCGTGCGGGCAGCGATCTCGTCATCTGGGGAAGGCGCAAGGATGCCAACGACAAGGCGGCAGAAAAGCTGCGAACCTTTGGCGTCAAGGTGCATTCCGCCGAAGTGGACGTCACCGACGAAGCGCAGATCGTGGCCGGCGTAGCCGATGCGCTTGAGGCGATGGGCCGGATCGACACGGTGGTCGCCAATGCGGGCATTGCCAATCCGGTCCCGTTTATCGACATGGATGCCGATAGCTATAACGCGTTGATGAACGTCAACCAGCACGGCGTGGTGTTCACCTTGCGCGAAGTGGCCAGGCACATGGTGGCCCGCGCCGAGACGGGCGATCCCGGCGGCTCCATGATCCTGTGCGGCAGCGGATCGATTTTCCAGGGCGTGCCGACGCTGGTGCATTACGGTGCGGCCAAGGGCGCTCTTGCGGGGCTGGCGAAGGGGCTGGCCGCGGAACTGGGCCCCCATGGCATTCGCTGCAACGTGATCGCGCCCGGTTTCATCATCACCGAAATGACCATGAAGGACCCCGAGATCGGCCAGATGATCGCCGATGGCGTAGCGGCCCGTGCCCCGCTCGGCCGCGCGGGAATGCCCGACGATCTGTGGGGCGCGGCGGTTTATCTCGCCAGCGATCTGTCCCGCTATCACACCGGCGATACGCTGGTGGTCGACGGCGGGAAAATGATCAACAACTAGGAGCGCAGATCATGTTTTCACGGCCCGGGGCAAGGCATAGCCAGAACGCCTATGTGACCAGCGATCTCGATCGCGGGATGGCCATCTGGCGCGACGAATTTGGCGTTTCCCGCTTTCACGTGTTCGAAAACGATGCGCCCGGACTGGTCTCCTCGCCAGAGTACCGGATGAAAATCGCGCTGGCCAATGTGGGCGGGGTCGAGATCGAACTTATCGAGCCTTTGCCCGGACAGGCGCCGCTTCATGCAGAGGTGCTACCCACGGACGGCAGCTTTGCCATGCGTTTTCATCACGCGGCCTTGCGGATCGACGGCGATCTGAGCGATTTCGAAGCCTATATGGCTTCGCTCGATCCGGCGACGCATCCCGTGGTGTGGCGCGGAGAGCTGGGCGATGTGATGCGCTATGCCTATACCGACGAACGGGCGACACTGGGCCATTATCTGGAACATGTCTGGTTCGACCCGGCCATGTATGAACAGATGGCTGCGGCCATTCCGGTCTATCCGGCGCCGTGACGATGGATCTGGCTAATCTCAATTTCCGCGACCTGGGCGGTATACGCACGGATGGCGGTGCCGTTCGCGGCGGGGCACTCTTTCGCGCCGAAGGTCCGGCCAATCTGTTGCCGCAACATCATGCACAGCTCAAATCGCTGGGGATCGGATATATCTTCGACCTGCGCTCTAGGCAGGAGCGAGAGACGCATCCGCATGATTGGCAGGACGCGAACTGCCGCTGGCTGGGACTGGACGTGAATGCCGACCTGCGCGTTTTCGGAAACGATGGACGCGAAAGGCTGAGCCTTGGCGGTGATGAGCGGCTGGCCATCGACATCATGAGCGAGACATACCGGGAAATTCCCGATGCACTTGCGCCGCATTGGAAAACCGTGGGCGATTGCCTGCTGGAGGGCAAGCCGGCAATAGTGAACTGCACTGCGGGCAAGGATCGCACGGGCGTCGCGGTCGCCATCCTGCTGGAAATGCTGGGGGCATCGCGGGACGAAATCATGCGGGACTATCATCGGTCCGTTGTGTTCGGCCAGAATCTTCGGCGCGGCGGGACGCTGGAAAGCGATATCCGGGCCAGCTTCGGTTTCATGCCAAGCGCCGAACAGGTGGATGCGCTGATAGGCGTCCGAAACGAATATCTGCAGGCTGCGTGGGAGCGGATCGAGAACAGTCACAAGACTGTACCGCACTATCTGGCGGATGCGGGGCTGGAAGAAGCAACACAATCTGAGCTGCGGCGCCTTTTCGTGATCCGCGACCACGCCGAGACAATTCAAGGAGAACAATGATGAAGAGCGGTGGTGTAATCGGCCTTGGCGGCATTGGCGGCGGGGTTGCGCAATGCCTCCAGCGATCCGGCCAGCTTTCCGCTATCTATGACGTGGTTGCCAAAGCAGCAGAAAAAATTCCCGGAGCGCCCCCGATGTCGGCGACACCGAGGGACCTGGCGGCAGCGTCGGATTGCGTGCTGATCGCCGTTCTGAATGGCGCACAGACGATCGCCGTGCTGTCGGGGCCCGACGGCGTGCTCGCGGCCAAAAAGGCCGGGCAGACGGTGATCCTGTTGTCCACCATTTCGATGATGGAACTGGAAACCGCGCAAAAGCTGTGCGCCGAAGCGGGCGTGACCCTGATCGACTGCGGGGTGACTAACGGCCCGAAATCGGGTGAAAATGGCCTTATCTGTCTTGCGGGTGGTTCTGACGAGGACATGGCGAAGGCAAAGCCCATTTTCGACGGATTTGCCGGACAGGTCATTCACATGGGCGGCCCGGGCGCCGGCATGGCCGCAAAGATCGCCCGCAACGCCACCTATTTCGGCTGCATGCGTGCCGGTTACGAAGGCGCTGTGATCGCGCGGAACTATGGCGTCGATCTGGACCAGCTGCGCATGGCCCTGTCGGGCGATCCGAATTCGGGAGGCGGATTGGAAGGCGCGCTTGCCATGATGGTGCGCCCTGATCCTGCAGGAAACGAACAGGAATACGGTCTGCGCAATTACTTCAAGGGACTGATGATCAAGGATCTTGAAGTCGCCATCGAAGAGGCGGCGAGATTTGGCGTGCGGCTGCCGATGATCGAGCTGATCCGCGATAACGCCGATTCCACCTCTGGCCTGGAATACCCCAAAGGCCAGCCGATCGCCTGAGCGACGCCACCAGACAAACGAGGAATGACAATGAGCGACAATGCCTGGGAAAATGGACTGAAAGTCTTCGACGCCGTCTATGGCGAGGGCTTTTCAGCGATGATGAAGGGGCGGGAGAACGACCGCTTCAACCGCGAGATCGTCGAGAACCAGTTCGGCAATCTGTGGGCCGATGATGCCCTCTCCATCAGGGAAAAACGCCTCATGGTGCTTGGCGCCACGACCATGCTGGGCAGACAGGACCTGATCGAGATCCAGATGATGGGTGCACTGGCGAACGATGAATTTACCGAGGAGGAGCTGGCGCTGATCCCCCATTTCCTGCTTTTCTATGCCGGTGCCGGGAATTGCACCGCGCTGATCCGCGGGATCGAGGCCGCCAAGGCCCGCTTCGCCGAAATGAACGGGGGCTGAGACGCCATGCGCGACCTTCCGCAACGTCCGATCGACAAAACCGCCTTCCTCGAACGCTACGGCCCTTGGGCCGTTATTGCAGGGGCATCCGAAGGAACCGGGGAATGCTATGCGCGGCAACTGGCCGCCATGGGCATGAATCTTGTGCTGGTCTCCCGCAGGCAGGAAGCGCTTGAAGGGCTAGGCAGGGACCTGGCAGCGGAATTCGGGATCGGATACCGGGCCTGCGCGCAGGACCTGACCGAAGACCAGGCGGGATCGAAGATTGTCGAGGCCGCGTCGGACCTGGACATCGGGCTGTATATTTCAAACGCCGGTGCGGACGGTTTTTCGGCCTTTTTCGAAGACAGTACCGAAGCAGCACATCGTCTGGTCCGGATGAACATCACGACTCTGATCGATGCCGCCAACGGTTTCGGCAAGCGCTTCCTGAAGCGGGGCAAGGGCGGCATTA
Organism: Croceicoccus sp. Ery5; assembly: GCF_020985325.1. Taxonomy (NCBI): domain Bacteria; kingdom Pseudomonadati; phylum Pseudomonadota; class Alphaproteobacteria; order Sphingomonadales; family Erythrobacteraceae; genus Croceicoccus; species Croceicoccus sp. Ery5. The sequence goes on along the minus strand of NZ_CP087587.1, from coordinate 2,620,474 downwards.
TCGTAATGGCGTCGGGCGCGGGGCTGGGCGGTCAGCCCAATCTGGTGATGTATGCTGCCACCAAGGCGTTTGAGATCAATTTCGCAGAGTCGCTCTGGGCAGAATATCACGAACGGGGCATCGACGTGATCGGCATTGCCGCCCCGATCATGCGCACTCCGACATTGCTGCGAATTGTTCCTGCAGATTTCGACACATCACGTGCATTCGATCCTGCCGACGTGACCAATAACGCGCTGGCCGGATTGCTGGCCGGGGAACCGGTGCAGATCATCCCCGACGGTCCCGGCGCCGAAAAGCTTCCGCAGGTAGAGGCCGACCGCAGGCAGCGGCTGATCGGATTCGTCGAATTCAATAAAAGCTTTACGAGAGGATAGCGGGATGCGCAGGCTTGAGGGCAAGGTCGCCATCGTCACGGGCGGCGGCGGCGGTATCGGTTCGGCTGTCGCCCGGCGGATCGTGGATGAAGGCGGGCGGGTCGTCATCGCCGACCTGTTCGAGGATAGCGCAAGGGCGGCCGCGCAGCCGCTGGGCAATGCCGCGCTTGCAGTGCAGTTCGACGCATCCGATCCGGCATCCATCGAAGCGATGGTGACCGCTGGGGCCGATCATTTCGGCGGGATCGATATCCTTCACAACAATGCCGCCATGACCGATCCGGCGAAGCATCCGCTGGACACCACGCCGGTCGATATTCCGATCGAGATCTGGGACGAGATCATCGACATCAACCTGCGCGGCTATCTGCTGGGCTGCAAATATACGATCCCGCACATGATCGCGCGCGGCGGCGGATCGATCGTCAATACCGCGTCCAACAGCGGTATCGCGGGCGACCTTGCCCGGGTCGCCTATGGCGCGTCGAAAGGCGGCATCATCACGCTGTCGAAATATGTCGCCACCCAATACGGCAAGCAGAACATCCGCTGCAATTCGATCTCGCCCGGCGTTGTCCTGACGCCAGCGCTTGAGGCCACGGTCCCGGGCCTTAAGGAAGTGATCCAGCGCCACATACTGACGCCGGAATTCGGCACGTCGGACGATATCGCCGCGCTGGTCGCCTTTCTCGCTTCGGACGAAAGTCGCTATATCACCGGCGAGAACATCTCGATTTCGGGAGGGGGCCTGTCCCATCAGCCGCATTACGCCGACCTGCTGGCCATGATGGAACAGCAATTGTCATGACCGAACCGCTGAGCGTAGCCGGACTGGAAACCGCCGCTCGCGATGCCACGGGGCTGACCGACTTCGGGCCGGATACGGGGTGGCGCGAAGGGTTCGAAAGACTGGTCGCGGCGGTGGAGGCGATGGGCCCGAACGACCAGCTGCGCCGTCTGGCGACCCATAATATCGTAGGCCAGCTTTCCACGCGGCTTCGGTTTGTTGAGGATGATCGCAACCATCCGGAAATCGCGCAGCAGGATGTCGGCGATCCGCTGATCGTGATCGGCCTTCCGCGCACCGGAACCACTATCACCTATGACCTCTTGTGCCTTGACCCAGAAGCCCGGGCACCGCGCGAATGGGAATGGTATTTACCATGGCCGCCGACCGAGGCAGCGACGTTCGACAGCGATCCGCGCATTGCGCAGGTCACCGCCATGTACGACAAATGGCTTAAGCATGCGCCGCAACTGCTCGACATTCAGCGGTTCGATTGCACCCAGCCGGGCGAATGCAATCACGGGATGCAATATCACTTTGCCAGCACCAATTTCCCCGCGGAACTGGGCGTGCCCGACTATGCCGACTGGCTGCGCACGAATGAGGTGCCCGGCCAGTATGTATCGCACAAGCGGCTGCTGCAGAACTTCCAGTGGAAGGGGCCGCAAGGGCGCTGGACGCTGAAATCGCCGCAGCATCTGTTCGACCTGCCTGCGCTGCTGGAGGCCTATCCGGGCGCGATGCTGGTATGGACGCACCGGGATCCTGCGCTGACATTCTCATCGCTCTCAAGCTTCATTGCCGGGTTCCTCGCGGCGTTCGGCGGCGACAAGGACAAGGCCGCCATCGGGCGCGACGTGGTGGAAACGTGGATCGCGGGCATGAACCGCGCCCTGTCCGCGCGTGCGGACCCCAAGATCGACGAGCGGATCATCGATCTGGCGCACAAGGATGTGGTGGCCGACCCGAAAGGGACGATCCGGCGCATCTACGACCGTTTCGGCCTGCGCTTTTCCGACGAACATGCCGCCCGGATCGACCGGTTCCTGGCCGACAATCCTGCCGCCAAGCGCATGGGCAAGCACAAGCATACGCCCGAACAATACGAAATAGACGTGGCGGAAGTGCGCGCCCGCATGACGGAATATTACGACCGCTTCGGCCATCTTCTGGAGAGACCATCATGAGCGTACTCGATCGCTTTCGCCTCGACGGAAAAACCGCCATCCTGACCGGCGTCGGCCCCGGCGTGGGCGAGCATGTTGCGAAGGCCTACGCCGAACTTGGCGCCAATGTCGTCATCTCCGCACGTTCGCAGGACAGGCTGGACCGGATCGCGGCAGAGATCAACGCGGCGGACGGCGGACGGGCACTGGCCGTGGCCACCGATGCGGGCAAGCGCGAAGACCTCGTCAATCTGGTCGCAAAGGCGCGCGATGCGTTCGGACCGATCTACATCATCTTCAATAATGCGGCGGCAGGCGTGGTCTATGCCCAAGACGGCGGCCTCTGGGCGAATACCGACGAGGTGTGGAAGACCGCGATTGACGTGAACGTCATGGCCACCTGGCGCCTTGCGGAGATGACCACCGCCGAGATGGAGGCCCACGGCAAGGGCGCAATCATCTCAGTCCAGAGTTGCGGGGGCTTCACGCCAATTCCACCGGCAGTCGCCTATGGCGTCAGCAAGGCGGCGCTGTCCTTCCTGACCAGATCACTGGCCAAGGCGCTGGCGCCGCACACGCGCGTCAACGCGCTGTGCGTCGGTTCGATGAGCCCGGACGGGCAGGAGGCCGATATCCACAAGGGGCTGGGCCTTGCAGAGCGTAACGCCATCAAGCGGTTCGGCGCGGCGGACGAGGCGGTTGGCGCCGCTATCCTGCTGGCCAGCGATGCATCGAGCTATACCACCGGCAGCACCGTGTTCGTCGAAGGCGGCCGCGTGGGCACCATCTCATGACTAATCCGCTCTACACCCAAGAGCAGGAGCGCGCGGAAATTCTGGCGCTCCGCCTGATCGAACGCCCTGACGTCAGGGCGGCGCGCGAAGCGGCGCGGCGCGACATGCTGAACGATCCTGCCGCCCGCTCGACGGACGGCAATCTGGGTCTGGACCGGGCGCTGGATCAATGGGTTCTGGCGCTGGCCATGCGCGAAGCGAATGGCGATACGGCGTCGCCGGTCGTTACCTGGAACGTGTCCAATCCCCCGAGGCGATGGTTCGGCCATGTCTATCACGGTGCGGCGGTCGCGGTGGACAATCCCGATAATTTCAATCGCGAAATCCCGATCGACGGGGAAGGGAGCTATCGCATCGACCTGCGCTTTTCCGCCGACCCACCGCAATTCAGCGTAGTGATCGAGATGGAGCCGGAACATCACGCCGGGCTGGGCGATAATATCGGTGCACTGACGTTGCAGGACCTGCTGCCGCATTGCGATCGCGACCGCCGCGTCTCGGTAACCGTGGGGCCGCAAGCGGGCGGGCCGCTTCACCTGCAATCCCGTCCCGGCCGCATCCAGATCTACACGCGCGACAGCCAGTGCGACTGGAACCAGTTGCCTGCAGAAGTCTCTGTCACCCGTCTCGACCTGCCGCCCGACTGGTCGCCGCGCAGCGAGGACGAGATCGCCGCCGCAATCGTCGCCGCCATGCCCGCATGGGTGCGCTTCTGGCGCGGTTTCAAGGACAGCTTCCTCGGCTTTCCCGCGCCCAACGGGCTGGTCGGCCCTAACGGGCGCGACGGCAATTGGGGTTATCTAGCAGGCGGACGGTTCGCGCTGAAGGATGACGAAGCGCTGCTGGTCACGCTCGACCCAGCGGGCAGCTATTACACCGGCTTCCAGATCACCGATCCGTGGACCATCGCGCCCGATCCGATGCTGCGGCTTGCCAGCCTCAACAAGGGGCAGGTGGTGCCCAATGCCGATGGGACGGTGACCTATGCGATTGCGCTGGCCGATCCCGGCGTCGCGAACTGGATCGATACCTGCGGGCTGCATGAAGGCTGGATGCTGACACGGTGGCAGGGCGTGCCGGCAGATGTCGATCTGGGGCAGATGATCCGCGAGGTGCGGCTGACGACGGTCGGGAATATTCCGGCCAGGGTGCCCACGATCGACCTTGCCGGTCGCAGGGCGCAGATCGCTACGCGCGCGCATGATTTTGCACGGCGCACCAGCATGGAGGGATGGAGCGATGCAGCCTGAAGGATCGATCGTCGAATTGTGCCATGTCGTCAGGGACATCGATGCCGCGCTGGAGCACTGGACACGCGACCTGGGTGCGGGGCCATTCTTCGTAATCGACGTGCCGGTCATGCCCGGCCAGCAATATTACGGAGAACCGACCGAGGTTTCGATGCGGGTGGGGTTCGGATTTTCCGGCGGCGTCCTGATCGAACTGCTCCAGCAGACCAACGATGGCGCCTCACCCTTCCGCGATTTCCTGCAGGCACGGGGCGAAGGATTGCATCACATCATGCCGCGCGCCGACTATGACACCGCCCATGCGCGCCTGTCGGCAGCAGGCTTCAAGGTCGCCTATAGCGGCACGATGCTATCGGGAGAGCGTTTCTGCCTGTTCGATACTTTTGCATCGCACGGCTATTATACCGAGCTGATGGAAATGTCCGAAGCCATGCTGGGCAGTCTGGCGCTGATGGAAAAGGCCCATGCCGGATGGGATGGGCAGACGGACCCCGTGCGCGGCATGGACCGGCTGGCCGAACTGGCCGGTTAAAGCTTGCCGCCACCCATTTCCGCGAACATCTTCTGAAAGTCGGCATAGCTTGGCTGATGCGCGGTGACGCCGCCATCGACCGGAATTGCGGCACCGGTAATGAATTCGCTCTCGTCGCTGGCTAAAAATGCCACGAGATTGGCCACATCCTCGGGCTGGCCAAGCCGCGGGGTAAGATGGTGTGAAAGCAGGATGTCCTTCACCATCGGCGGCGTCGATTCCTGCGCAAGCGGTGTCAGGACAAAGCCGATCACCATGCAGTTCGAACGCACGCCCAGCTTGCCATACTGGGTCGCGATCATGCGATTGAGCTGGATCAGCGCGGCCTTGGACGAGCCATAGGCAGTCAGCGTCGCCTCGCCCTGCACGCCAAAGCCCGATGCGCTGTGAATGATCGATCCACGTCCATGCTCGATCATGCCGGGCAGGACATATTTGCTCATCAGCATCGCGCCCCGCACATTGACCGCCATCGCGCGGTCCCAAGCGACCACGTCGAGGTTCAGGACATCGAGATCGGCCTGCCGCTGTGCATCATTCTGAATGGCGGCATTGTTGTGCAAAATATCGATACGGCCAAGATCCGCGGTAACCTGTTCGGCGAATGCGCGAATTGAATTCTCGTCGGTCAGGTCCAGCGGCAGAGATGTTGCGCCTGGAATATCCTGCGCTGCGACCGCCGCCGCTTCGACATCGATATCGCCAAGCACCACTTTTGCGCCTTCTTGCGCGAGCCGCCTTGCGGACGCCGCACCGATACCGCCTGCGGCACCCGTCACGATTGCAATCCTGTTTTCCAGCCGTCCAGCCATGGGTTCTCCTTTTCAGCCAGCATAAGCAATGGAAGTGCGGGTTTCACAACCTGTCGCAGGACAGGTTGCGAGAGTTTTTCGCGCCGACATCCTGTTTGCACAAGGCGGGAGAGGCTTTTCATGGAATCGACGATTACACCCATGCCGGTGATGCCGGCCCCTGAACCGGCGGGTGCCATATTTCTGATCGGCACCTGTGTCATCCTTGCCGCGATCCTGGCGTGGTGGGCGCTCGGCTCCGAACGGCCCAAACGGGGCTGGGTCCTGCCCCTTGTTTTCGCCGGAACCGCGCTTTCGGCCGTGATGATCGAGCCGATCTACGATAACACGCTGCTCTATTGGTATCCTGCGGAAAACCCGCTGGCATTCTTCCGCGGCTATGAACGGACCATCCCCTGGTATGTACCGCTAGGCTATGCATGGTTCTTCGGAGGATCGGCCTATCTGGTATGGCGCGTAATCGAACGCGGGGCGCCCGTCGCCAGTGTCTGGAAGCTTTTCTTCGCGACCGCGGCGGTCGACTGGCTCGCCGTATCGATATGCGAGTGGATGGAATTGAGTGCATTCTACGGAAACCAGCCGTTCCATCTCTTCGGCTCGCCCATCTGGTTCTCGTTCTGCGATGCCACGGGCGGGTTCGTTCTGGGTGCCGCACTGGCAAAGCTGGTGCCGTACCTTGGCGGCATCAAGCGGCTGTGGCTGCTGATCCTGCCCAGTTTTACCTATGCCGCGACGCTCGGCTCCACTACCGCTCCTGTATCGCTGGCGCTCAATTCCGCCTGGTCGCCGGTCATGATTTGGATCGCTGGTGCCGCCACGATGGCAATGTGCATGGTGGCCATCCATGTCATCGCCCAGATGGCCCGGTTGCGACAGGAAGCGGTGCTGTGAGACGTTTCTCAGGTCGGGACTGGTGGTTTATCGGCCTTCTGGCCACGATCTACGCCTTCAACTTCATCGACCGTATGATCATTGCCGTGGTCGGAGAGCCGATCCGGCAGGAATTCGGGCTCAGCGATTTCCAACTCGGCATCATGGGCGGCGCGGCCTTTGCGCTGTTCTATGGCGGCATTGGCATTCCGATCGCGCGCCTTGCCGAGCGGGTCAATCGCATCGGCATCGTCGCGGCCGCGACTGCACTCTGGTCGTTGATGACGATGCTATCCGGCGCGGCCACAGGCTATGTCCAATTGTTGCTGGCGCGCATGGGTGTGGGTATCGGTGAGGCAGGGTTCACTCCGCCGGTCGTCTCCTTGATTGCAGACCGCTTTCCCCCTGAACGCCGCGCGACGGTTTTCTCGACGATTGCGGTGGGCGTGTCCGTCGGCGGCGCGATCGGCGTTCTTGGCGGGGGCTGGATCGCGCAAACCTATGGCTGGCGGTGGGCATTCGTCGCAGCGGGCGCCCCGGGCCTGTTGCTGGCACTGCTTCTCTGGCTGACGATCCGGGAGCCGGTCAGGCTCAACGCCGGGCAGGGCGCGCCGCCATTTGGGGCGGTCATTCGCCGCGTGGGCCGATCACGCGCATTCGTGGCATTCACCCTGGGCAGCGGCATGGTCGCCCTGGTAGGGTTCGGCCTAAATCTTTTCCTCATCCCGCTCCTCGTGCGCCGCTTCGGTTTCAACCTTGCAGAGGCGGCCTTGACGTTCGCATTCACCTTCAGCGCCGCCACCGCTTTGGGCGGAGTGACGGGCGGGCTGATTGCCGACCGGTTCGCGGCAGGGGCCCATCGGCGGTATGGATATCTGCCGATGCTGGCGACGATGCTGGCCATGCCGCTTTTCCTTGCTGCGATCTATCAGGACGAGTGGCGCATCATGGCGGTGCTACTGTTCGGCTCGACCTTCTGCCTCTATGCCTTTCTGCCCACGATCATGACCGTGACGCAAAGACTGGTAGAGCCGCGGATGCGGGCCACTGCCGCTGCCATCCATGCATTCGGGCAGACCGTCTTCGGGTTAGGCCTCGGCTCGGCGTTTCTGGGCTATATGAGCGATTTATTGGCAACCGCCCGATATGGCACGCGATATGCGCAGGAGTGTCTTGGCGGCGGCGCAAGCGCGTCGACAATCTGCGAAGAGGCGGCGGGTACGGGCTTGCAACAGGCACTTCTTTTGCTGGGCCTTTTCCTTTTGCTGGCGATCCTCTGCTATTGGCTGGCAGCGCGATCGATTGCCGGGGAAATCGCGATGATCGAGGGTGATGGAAGGTGAGTACCATCCCTGTAACGTCGGTGCGGGTGAGGTTCGACAGCTCACGGCAGGCTGGGGCCCGCACCACGATTTTCTCGTACGCCCGCGCTGATGCGGGCTGTGACGGAAAACATTGATCGCCCGCTGGAAGGCGGAGCCCTGCTCGCGAAGTTTTAGAACAAGGAAACCAAACCATGAAAGCGCTAGTGCCCGTAAAGCGGGTGATTGATTACAATGTGAAGCCGCGCGTGAAGGCGGATGGGTCGGGTGTTGATCTTGCGAATGTGAAGATGAGCATGAACCCGTTCGACGAGATCGCGGTGGAAGAGGCGATCCGTCTGAAGGAAGCGGGCAAGGTCGAAGAGATTATCGCGGTCAGCATCGGCCCTGCCAAGGCGCAGGAAACGCTGCGCACGGCGCTGGCGATGGGCGCGGATAGCGCGGTGCTGGTCGAGACGGATGAGGAGGTCGAGCCGCTGGCGGCGGCCAAGATCCTCAAGGCCGTGGCGGCAGAGGTCGAGCCCGGCCTGATCATCCTGGGCAAGCAGGCGATCGACGACGACAGCAACCAGACCGGCCAGATGCTGGCCGCGCTGATGGACCTGCCGCAGGGCACGTTCGCATCGAAGGTCGAGATGGACGGCGACCACGTGAAGGTAACGCGCGAAGTCGACGGCGGGCTCGAGACGGTGCGGCTGTCCACGCCTGCGATCATCACGACGGATCTGCGTTTGAACGAGCCGCGCTATGCGAGCCTGCCCAACATCATGAAGGCGAAGAAGAAGCCGCTCGAGACCAAGACTCCGGCTGATTACGGCGTCGATATCGCGCCGCGCCTCAAGACGCTGAACGTGTCCGAACCGCCGGTGCGTCAGGCTGGCGTGAAGGTCGCCGATGTCGACGAGCTGGTCGCCAAACTCAAAGCAATGGGCGTCGCCTGAGCGGATGCGAAGGCGAAGCCACAAAGGAATCGTAAGATGAAGACGCTTGTTTATGTCGATCACGACAATAGCCATCTGGGCGATGCGACGCTGGCCACGGTGACCGCGGCCTCGAAGCTGGGCGAAGTGCACCTGCTGGTCGCGGGCGCTGCCTGCGGCGCTGTTGCCGAAGCCGCCGCCAAGATCGCAGGCGTGGGCAAGGTCCATGTCGCTGACGATGCTGCCTATGAACACCAGCTGGCCGAGAATGTCGCGCCGCTGATCCAAGGGCTGATGGAAACCCATGACGCGGTGCTGTTCCCCGCCACCACCACCGGCAAGAACATCGCGCCGCGCGTCGCGGCCCTGCTCGATGTGATGCAGATCAGCGATATCGTGTCGGTCGAGAGCGAGAAGAGCTTCACCCGCCCGATCTATGCGGGCAACGCCATTGCCACCGTCGAGAGCACTGACGCAAAGCTGGTCATCACCGTGCGCGGCACCGCCTTCGACAAGGCGGAACCCACCGGCGGCAACGCCGCGTTCGAAGCCGTCGCCTCCACCGGCGATGCGGGCAAGTCCAGCTTCGTTTCTGCCGAACTGGCCAAGTCCGAGCGTCCCGAACTGACCAGCGCGAAGATCATCGTCTCGGGCGGCCGCGCATTGAAGGATGCGGAGACCTTCGAGAGCGTCATCATGCCGCTCGCCGACAAGCTCGGCGCAGGCGTGGGCGCGAGCCGGGCCGCAGTCGACGCGGGCTATGTCCCCAACGACTACCAGGTCGGGCAGACCGGCAAGATCGTCGCGCCCGAAGTCTATATCGCCATCGGCATATCGGGCGCGATCCAGCACCTTGCGGGCATGAAGGACTCCAAGACCATCATCGCCATCAACAAGGACGAGGACGCCCCCATATTCCAGGTCGCAGACATCGGGCTGGTTGCTGATTTGTATAAAGCGGTGCCGGAGCTGATCGGGAAAGTTTGAATCGCGTTCAAAGACTTGTCGGAGTTAAGTGTGAAGCAAGCAGACGTCATCATCGTGGGCGCAGGTCATGGCGGAGCCGCCGCCGCTCTCGCTCTTAGGCAGGCCGGTTTTGAGGGTTCGATCGCCATGATCGGGCGCGAGAAAGAGCCGCCCTATGAGCGTCCGCCCCTGTCCAAGGAGTATCTGGCCCGCGACAAGGAATTCGAGCGGCTTTACATCCGCCCGCCGCAGTTCTGGGGCGAAAAGGACATCGACCTCCAGCTCGGCACCAGCGTGACCGAGATCGATGCGCGGGCCAAGACGGTAAAGCTCAGCAATGGCGAGGAAATGGCATATGGCCACCTGATTTGGGCAGCAGGCGGCGATGCGCGGCGGCTGTCCTGTTCGGGTGCCGAACTCGCTGGCGTCCACTCGGTGCGAACCCGCGCAGATGTGGACCGGATGATGGCGGAGATCGACGCGGGCGCGAAACGCTGCGTGGTGATCGGCGGCGGCTATATTGGGCTGGAAGCGGCAGCCGTGCTACGCAAGCTGGACATCGAGGTTGTGCTGGTCGAAATGCTCGACCGCGTGCTGGCGCGCGTTGCGGGTGAGACCTTGTCGCGCTTTTACGAGAAGGAACACCGCGACCACGGCGTGAACATCATGCTGGAAACCGGCGTCGACTGCATTCTGGGCGATGGCGAGAAAGTCACCGGCGTCCGCCTGTCCGACGGCAGCGAGATCGAGGCCGATATGGTGATCGTGGGCATCGGCATCGTTCCCTGCATCGGCCCGCTGATCGTGGCGGGCGCGACCGGCGCGAATGGCGTGGACGTCGATGAATATTGCCGCACCTCGCTGGACGACGTCTATGCCATCGGCGACTGCGCTGCGCATGCCAATGATTACGCCGACGGGGCCGTTATCCGGCTGGAATCGGTGCAGAACGCGAACGACATGGCCAAGACGGCGGCCATGGCGATCTGCGGCGACAAGCAGCGCTACAAGGCGACGCCGTGGTTCTGGTCGAACCAGTATGATCTGAAGCTGCAGACGGTGGGGCTGTCGACGGGTTTCGACCAGATCGTCGTGCGCGGCGAGCCCGAGAGCCGCAGCTTTTCCATCGTCTATCTGCGCGACGGCAAAATCGTGGCGCTCGACTGCGTGAACAAGGTCAAGGATTACGTGCAGGGCAAGAAGCTGGTCGAGCGCCATGCGGTGATCGACCCCACGCTACTGGGCGACAATGATGTGGCGCTCAAGGAAATGGGCGAGGGCTAGGCGCAAGGCGGGGTTAGAACAGCGTAGGAAGCCAGTCCCCGCACAATCAGTTGCGGTCGATCCAGTCGTTCAGATCGGCCCAGTGGCTGCGCCGTGAACCGGCGAAATTCTGGCAGTGCGCCGCATTGTCCACGATCTGCAGTTCGGTTGAAGCCGCTGCCTTGAAATAGGCGGTCTCTCGCGAGGGATCGGGGCTGGTGTCGATCGCGCTTTGTACCACGAGCACAGGTACGGTAATCGCCGCAGCCTCTTCGTGTACGACGCCAGGCGTAAGCGCGGCGCGGCCCAGTGTTGCGGGTGTGGAAGAAGCGTGCGCTTCATCCGCCTCCACCTGCGCATGCGGTACATCCGGCCAGTAAAACAGCTTGCGCATGGGTTCACGCGGCGTGGCGAGGTAGCCGCTGGGAATAAGGCCAGCACGAAGCTTTCCCATGTCGGTATCGCCTAGCACCATCGGTTCATTGGCCCAGCCCAGGACGGCAACCCGGTCGAAAACGGGATGCATGGCGGCCTGCGATATGATCATCATGCCGCCCATCGAATGGCCCATGCCAGTTACGCTGATGTCTGGCCCCAGCTCATCCACGACCAAGGCCAGCGCAGCGGCATGGGCATTCGCGATAATCGCGCGGCTCAGCTTGCTTTCGGGTTCCGGTTTCGTGCTGTCACCCATGCCCAACATGTCGATGGCGAGCACAGCCTTGCTGCGATCGGTGAACCAGCGCGCGAAGCTATAGCTTTCGTCGGCAAAAGGCGGATTCCAGTAGATACGCGAATAGCCTCCGCCATGAATGGCGAAAATCAGGTGCTTGCCGCTCTTGGCCCAATTGTCGGGCAGATGCAGGCTGGCCGCGATCTCTGTCTTCTCGCCAATCGCCGCCGCGCTGGAAACGTCCAGCATCATGTCCTTCGATTTCATCGCAGACCCTCCTTGTCGGTGATGTTCGCCGCACCGGCCATAGAAGCACCTGCCGTGAGAGAGGTTCAATCTCATATCGAACCGAGAGACTTGACGAGAAAACGGAAGAGAGGAGTTGGGCATGAGTGCAGACGGTCTGTCGTGGGAAAAGCTGGTCGATGAATTGCGACCGCTGGGCGATGCGATGCGGACGCGCGTGCCGGAACGGCTGCGCAGCGATCCGCAGATCTTGGCGGAATCGATGCGCCTGTTGCTGGCGGGCCTTGCGCGGGCGAGTTCAGATGCGCTTGTTGGTGATCGCCGCCATCCGATATTCGTGCCCGAACTGAACATTGCGCAGAACATCTTCCAGCCCAATGCCGACACGATCTACAAATCGGCGATCATCGAGAAGGGCGGCAGCTATCTGTTGCGGGGCGATCGCGGTACGGTGCGAATGATCATCCTTGCCCAAATGGGACCCGACACGCTGCGGACCGGTCAGCACAGCCCGCTGTTGGGGCAGACCGATTTCGACGATCTGACCGTCGGCGAAGACGGATCGTTCGAACTTGTCATCTCGCCGGAGCGTCCTGCCAGTTACACCGGGAACTGGGCCGCGCTGGACCCGCAATGCGAAAAGTTCATGGTGCGTATCGTGTCATGCGACTGGGGCGCTGAGCGAGAGCCCCGGTTCGGAATTGCGCGGCTTGACGTCGATGATGCCAAGGGCCGCCCAAGCGCTGACGACTTGCACGCCGCTTTCGATGAAATGCCCTTCATCACCCGCGTCTGTGCATTGGCTTTCCCAACCCATGTCGAGGAATTGCGGGACGAGGGATATCTCAACAAGCTCAAGATTTTCGATGTCTCGCAAATGTCCGGACTCAAGGGGCAATTCTATTACGAGGGCGCCTATGAGCTGGCCGACGACGAGGCACTCATTAGCGAAGTTCGCGTCCCGCAAAGCTACCGCTATTGGTCGATCATCCTGACCAATGAACTGTACGAGACGACCGACTGGTACAACAACCAGGCAAGCCTGAACGACGTGCAGGGCGTGGTCGATCCCGATGGTGTGTTCCGCACGGTGATTTCTTCGCGGGATCCCGGCGTGCACAACTGGCTCGATACGTCGGGTTATCCCGCAGGGGCCATTCAGGGACGGTGGTTCGAGGCCAGCGAAAAGCCGATGCCTACCATAAGAAAGGTCAAGATAGACGATGTCCTGTCGCATCTGCCCGAAGCAACAAGGCGCGTGAGTCCGCAGGAACGCAGCGAAGCATTGCGCGACCGCCGACTCGCAGCGCAGATGCGCATCATCTGGTGATTCCAGAGAATTGACGGAGAATGACAATGGCTTCCGCCCCGACTCGTGAAATCCCGGCGCATGTTCCTGCCGACAAGGTGGTCACGCTCGACTTCTTCAAGCGTGAGAATGTCGATGTTTGCCCGCAGGAGGTCATGCTGCCAGAAATTCAGCGGACGCTTCCGCCTGTCACCTGGTGTACGAATATCTTTCCCGGCGATCAGGGCGGATGGCTGCTGACAAAGGTGGAGGATATGCACGAAGTCCTTCGCGACGCGGACAATTATACCAAGAATGGCATGGGCAAGTTCGCCCAGTCGATCGGCGAAGACTGGCTGGTCATCCCCACCGAGACCGACCCGCCCGAGCATGGTGAGTATCGCAAGGCGTTGAACCCGTTCTTCGCGCCCCAGAAGATCGCACGGATGCGCGACGAACTTCACGAGCGTGCGGTCGCCTTGATCGACAATTTCAAAGACCAGGGACATTGCGAATTCGTCGAGGAGTTCTCGGCGAAATTCCCCATTTTCATCGTCCTCGACCTGCTCGGTTTGCCGCAGGACAGAATGCCCGAATTCCTGGAGTGGGAGAAAAACATCTTCCATACCAACGACTTCGAACTGCGGACACGCGCGGTCCAGAAGGTCGTCGATTATTTGAACGAGGTGATTGCCGAGCGTCGGGCCAACCCGGGTGATGACTACATCAGCGGCATTTTCGATTATGAGATCAATGGCCGCAAATGGAACGACAAGGAAGTTTTCGGCCACTGCTTCAACCTTTTCATCGGCGGGCTCGACACCGTGACGTCGCTGATGGGCAACATCTTCACCTTTCTGGCAAGATATCCCGATAAACAGCAGGAATTACGCGATAATCCCAAACAGATCGTTCTGGCGGTCGAGGAATTCCTGCGCGCATTCGCCCCGGTCAGCGTGTTTCGTATCGCAGCCAAGGAGGTCGAAATCCGGGGGCAGAAAATCATGCCCGGCGATTACGTGGGTATCTCGACCGCGGTCGCCGGGTATGATCCGGACTATTACGAGAATCCGCAGGAAGTGCGGTTCGACCGCAAGGCGCCGCATATCTCGCTGGGTTTCGGCATCCACAAATGCCTCGGCATGCATCTTGCCCGCATGGAGTTGCAGACCGCGCTTGAACACTGGTTGAAACTGGTGCCGCCCTTCCGCGTCGCTGATGGGTTCGACATCAAATATCATGCCGGCAACATCACCCATGTGCCGAAACTGGAACTGGCCTGGGAGGTCTAGTCCGGCTCTGGGCGCCGGGGTGAATTTTCATGCCCCATGCATGTCTACATGAAAACGCGACAGGCGAAGCGAAGTGATTTTCCATTCGCCGTCCACCCGCCGGTAGACTTCGTGGTACTGGCCATAACCGGTAATCGATTGCACGCCTTCGATAGGCGACTGGCCCGGTTGCCAGACGACCCGGTCCTGCATCGCCCATTTCACATGGGCGGTGTCCCCGCCGGCTAGGTCGATCTCCGGCGAATGAACCTGGTGGCTGGTGGCGGCGTGATCGACGGCAAAGCGGACTTGCGCAACGATGGCATCCACGCCGAACACGGGCTCCCGCCCGGTGTCCTCGTGAACGTCCATCATCGCGTCGGCTGTGAACAGCGCCGCAAATGCCGGCCAGTCCTTGGTATCGAGAAAGCGGCAATAGCGCGCTTTCACATTCTTGATCGCTTCAAAAGCGACAAGCCGGGCCAAGGGTTCTGATATGGTGTCCATGAAAATCTCCCAATGCTGCACCCTGTCACCGGATTGAATACGGTCTGCCTGCCTTTGGAGAGGTTGTCCCTCGACATTGTCAGTGAAAGCTTGGCGCAAATTTTTGATTGGAGAGTGAAAATGACGGAACCAGGTGCGCGGGCCCTGTTCGATAAGTTCGGAACCTATATCCTCCCCGGACGCGTCGACGATCCTCGTCGCGGTATCGAGGAGGCCCAAGAGGCAGAGCGGATTGGCCTTGGCGCCATCTGGATTTCCGAACGCTTCGCTCTGAAGGAACCGGCCGTCCTTGCGGGCGCTGTGGCGGAAGCGACGGACAAGATCCGGATCAACGGCACATTCTATGCCACGATGCGGCATCCGCTGGTCACGGCCAGCATCGCCAACATGATGCAGGCGATGAGCGACAACCGCTTTGGCATCATGTTCGCCCGGGCCGTGCCGGCCTATATGAAGATGATGGGCGCGCCCGCGATCACGATGGAGCGGCTTGCCGATTATATCTCCATCTATCGACGCTTGTGGGATGGCGAGACGGTTTCCTACGAAGGGATCCTCGGCAAGTTCCCCACTCTCAAGCTTACGGACCTGCATAAAGGACCAAAGCCGCCGATCATCTTTACCGCCATGGGACCGAAAAGCCTTGCTTTTGCGGGCGAGCATTGTGACGGCGTGTTGCTGCACCCGTTCGTTTCGCCAACCGGTGTGGCGAACAGCACAAAGATCGTGCGCGATGCCGCCGAAAAGGCCGGCCGCGACCCCATGTCCGTGCGCATCTACCACAATATCATCGTAGCTCCCGACCTGCCGAAGGACGAGGAGGACGCAGTGGTCCGCGGGCGGGCCATTACATATTTCGAATTGCCCGGATTTGGCGATCTGATCGTCGAGATCAACGAGTGGGACAAGGCGGTGCTCGACAAGGTGCGTGCCCATCCCAAGATCGCGTCCCTGAACGGCAAGCCGGCCGATCAGGCCTATACAAGGCAGGAACTGGTCGATGTGGGCCAATTGCTGCCGCAGCAATGGATCGACGAGGGCGCCGCCGTCGGCACCGCGTCGCGCTGCGCCGACCAGTTGATGCAATATCTGGATGCCGGGGCGGACGAGATCCTTTTGCATGGCGCTGCGCCGAAAGACATGGGCCCCCTTGCCAGTGAATTGAAACGCGCACTTGCCGGGAAGGGCCTGTGATGACGCCGTCGCAGGTTCGGGAGCGGCTGCGAGACTGGCTTGAGGCCAATGTCGATGGCTGGCGCGACGTGCGGATCGAACCGCTGGAAGTGACCACCGGATCGGGTTTTTCCGCCCAGATCTTCTTTGTCGATGTCGAATACACCAGCCCGAACGGGCCGCAATCGAAGACCCTGGTGGTTCGCCGTCAGCCCCAGGATCACGAGGTCGTGTTCGGTTCCAGTCTGGAGTTGCAGGGGCAGATGATCGCGGCCCTCGACGCATTGGGGTCGATCCCGGTTCCGGAATGGATCGGGATGGAACTGGACCCCGCAGTGCTGGAAATGCCCTTTATCGTCATGGGACGGGTGGACGGCCACGCAGCGACCCAGAATCCCAACTATAACAAGGCGGGCTGGCTGTACGATATGTCGCCCGACCAGCGCGCCGCGACATGGCGCAATGCGGTCGAAGCCTATGCGGGAATGGCGCAGATCGACTGGCAGGAAAATGGCTTTGGCTTCATGGCCCGTCCCGATTGGGGCGCGCCGGGGCTGGACCAGTATCTCGGCTATATCGAGGCCTGGTACAACGCATGCCGCAAGAACCGCGATATGCCCTATGTCGATGCCGCAATGGACTATATCCGCAAGCATCAGCCGACGGATACGCCCGTGAACGTGCTGTGGGGCGACAGCACGCCATCGAATGTGATGTTTGCGCAGGACGGCCGCGTCAACGCCTTGATCGACTGGGAGCTGGCAGCGCTTGGGCCTGCGGAGCTGGACCTTGCGTGGTGGCTGTATTTCGACGATCTGTTCAGCCGCCGCTTTGGCGTCGAACGGCTGGAAGGGCTTCCCACGCGGGATGAAACCGTGGCGATCTGGGAGGCGGCCAACGGACGCAAGGCGGACCACCTGGAGTATTACGATGTCGTGGTGGCCCTGCGCATGGCGCTGGTCGTGGTAGGGGCGTTCGACAGGCAGGTCGCGATGGGCAATATCCCGTCAACCAACAAATCGTTGAATGCCAACTTCATGACGCTGTATCTCGCCGAACGCCTTGGGATGGACCTGCCGGAACTTGGACCGGATTTCTATGCCTTCATGAGCAATATGACCCCCGTCGACCAGAAAGAGTAAATTTAGCGGCGCGGCGAAGGTCGTGTACCATCCGGGAGAGGTCAAGATCCGCGCAAGCTGAAACCCCGAACGGGATCGATGAAGTATTTGCCGGTGTCTTTGGGGAGAAGATGATGGCGAAAACGCCGCGCGAGATAGTGGACGAGGGCAGGCTGGGCGGCTGGCAGATCGCCGCGCTGGGCATGACGATATTGCTGAACGCGCTCGACGGCTTCGACGTCATGTCGATCAGCTTTGCGGCACCGGGTATCGCCGAGGAGTGGCAGGTTCCGCAGGATGTGCTGGGCTGGGTTCTGTCGATGGAACTTATCGGCATGGCGGTGGGATCGATCCTGCTTGGCGGCATGGCCGACAGATTCGGACGGCGTCCCACGATATTGGGCTGCCTGACGGTGATGGGGGCGGGCATGCTTCTGGTCCCCACCGCAACGGGCGTTGCGCAATTGTCGCTGTGGCGCCTGCTGACCGGTCTGGGCATCGGTGGCATGCTGGCTGCCCTGAATGCCACGGTCGCCGAATTTTCCAACGCCCGCTATCGCAGCCTTGTCCTGCCGCTGATGGTGACAGGCTATCCGCTGGGGGCATTCCTTGGCGGGATGATGGCGGCAAATGTTCTTGATGCCGGTGACTGGCGCGGCGTGTTCTATCTGGGGGCAGGGCTGACCATCGCGGCCATACCGCTGTCTTTCTTCCTGATCCCGGAAACACCCGACTGGCTGGTCGATCGCCGCCCCGCCAATGCCCTGCAACGGATCAACACGATCCTTCGGCGCTTTCGCCTGCCCGAAGCGACCGAACTGCCCGAACCGTCCGCTGGCCCAAGAAGGTCGTCGATTGCCGATATTCTAAGGCCGCCGTTGCTGTCGCGCACCTTGCTGCTGACGCTCGCCTATCTGACCCATGTCACGGCCTATTATTATTTCGTGAAATGGATACCCAAGCTGGTGGTGGACATGGGTTTCGATGCCAGCGCGGGTGGCGGCGTGCTGACCAAGGCCATGCTGGGCGGCGCGATCGGCGGCGGCCTGCTGGGGGTGGTGGCGCTCAGGATCGGGATCAAGAAGGCAACGGTGATCGCCCTTGCCGGCGCCTTTGTCATGCTCAACATATTCGGACAAGCGCCCGAGGATATCGCCATGCTGGGCTGGATCGCGGGCGTCACCGCGTTTTTTTCGAACGCAGCGGCGGTCGGCTTCTATGCCTTGCTGGCGATGGCCTTTCCGCCGCATGTGCGGGCAACCGGCACCGGTTTCGGAATCGGCTTTGGCAGGGCAGGGGCGGCCATGGGGCCCGCCCTTGCCGGAATATTGTTTGCCCGCGGTCTCGATGTCGAGGCGGTATCGCTGATCATATCGATCGGTTCGGCGGTATCGATCTGCGCCATCCTGCTGGTACGCATTACCGCCGGACCGCGCGCGACGACAGATCGCCACGGCGCGTAGTCATCCCATGCCGTAAGTGACGGATCGCGTCACGCAGCGGCGTGGACGATCCGCGCGAACCCGTTGTCGATCACGCGCTCCTGCGTTCCGTTGCGGAAAGCGCGGAAATGCAGTGTGTCGCCATCCTGCCAGATATGGGTGTGGATGTCGTCGCCGGGATAGACCGGCGCGGTGAAGCGCACGTTCATTTCGCGCAGGCTTGCCGCCACGCCGCCGCAGGCGCCATGGATTAGCGCGCGCGCGACGATTCCCATCGTGCCCAGCCCGTGCATGATGGGCCGGTCGAAACCGACCGACGCCGCTGTTTCCGGATCGATATGCAGCGGATTTCTGTCTCCCGAAAGGCGATAGATCGCCGCTTGGGCAAGGCAGGTGGGCAGCACGACCTCAAGGTCGGGATCTCGGTCGGGTATCGGGAACTGGGGCTCCGCAGGCAGGCTGCGCTCTCCGCCAAAGCCTCCGGCACCCTGAATGAACCATATCTCGGACGTTTCTGCGACAAGAAGCCCGCTTAGGGTGCGAACCTCCTTCTTTGCCCGGATCAGTGCGGGCTTGCCGGGTCCCTTGTCGGCGACATCCGTCACCTTGGTGGTCCCGATCAACGTGCCAGCCGATTCCAGCGGCACATGAATCTTCAGGCGCTGTTCCCCGTGCAGGATCGACAGCCAGTCCAGCCCCGTGGCCGGGTCCATCGCCCAGAAGCCGGGCGTACCGAGTACCAGAGCCATTGTCGGTAAAACCTGCAGATTGCGCTCAAATACCAGGCTCGTCTCGTCAATTTCGCTTGTCAGACCAGCTCCCACGCCCAGAGCGTAGATGATCGCGTCGCGAGGATCATAGTCATCATGCGTTTCCGGGATGGCATAGGAAAGCAGCTTTTCGGTATCGAGCGGAGCGGTCATGCGGCTAGGGCCTCTTCAATATGGCAATGCGGTCGCGGCGTAATCCGCCTAGCAGATTTACGCTTGGTCTAGCGCCAGGTGTCAGGTGAAATCTGTATCGGCGATACGACGATCTTGGGTGGAGAAAATGCCCTATCTGCCCAATGCGAACGGCTTCCCCTTTCGGACGATAGGTCTATGATCAGTTGCGAGCTTCGCCCGGGGTAAAAGGTTTCGATCGTAAGTTGGCGCGCCCTATCGAAGGGCAGGGGTCGTGAATCGGCTCGAGGTTAGGGCCGGAGGCAACCAACACCTGACGGGATTGCGCGCTGCCCATGCGCCGATCACCTCACCTAGGAATACGAGGGCCCCCAATGCCGCACGGACCGCTAGCCGGTATTCGAATAGTCGAAATGGACGCGATCGGACCTGTGCCGCTGTGCGGGATGATCCTCTCGGGCCTCGGCGCCGAAGTCGTGCGCGTCACCCGGCCGGGAGGGCATTCGGCGTGGGGCGATATCGGTGATGCGGTGGTCCTGCGCGGTCGCACTGAAGTGCAGCTCGACCTGAAATCCGATAAGGGGAAACAGGCGCTTCTGGAACTGGCCGATCATGCTGATGCGCTTATTGAAGGCGCGCGTCCCGGCGTGATGGAGCGTTTGGGGCTTGGGCCAGACAATTGCCTCGCGCGCAATCCGCGTCTTGTCTTCGGACGCATGACGGGTTGGGGGCAGGAAGGCAGCCTTAGCAAGGCCGCGGGCCATGACATCAACTATATCGCGATGACAGGCGCCTTGCATGCCATCGGGAAAAAGGGTGAACCGCCGACAGTGCCGCTCAACCTTTTGGGCGATTATGCCGGCGGCACAATGTTTATGGCGCTGGGGATCGTTTCCGCAGTCCTGTCTGCGCGCCAGACCGGTAGGGGCCAGGTCGTCGATGCAGCCATGGTCGATGGCGTGGCAAACCTGCTGGGCCTTTATCATGCATTCGTGGCCAACGGGCTTTGGCAGGACGAACCCGAATCCAACCTCCTCGACGGGGGTGCGCCGTTCTATCAATGCTACCTGTGCCATTGTGGCGGATCGGTCGCGGTTGGCGCGTTGGAGCCGCAATTCTTCGCTGCGCTGCTGGACGGGCTGAATGTGCCGCAGGACCGGTATGACCAGAATGACCGGTCGCAGTGGCCCGCCATGCAGGCAGAGTTCAAGCGGATCTTCGCATCGGCATCCCGCGACGATTGGGAGCAGCGATTTGCGGGCACCGACGCCTGCGTTTCACCGGTCCTCTCCCTTAGCGAAGCCACCCGGCACCCGGTCAACGCCGAACGCAGCGTGTTCATCGATCATAATGGGGTGATGCAGGCCGCACCAGCGCCGCGCTTCTCGGCGACGCCCGGGCAGGTGACGCCCAGCCGGTCGGCTACTGTCGAAGACATCGTCGATGCATGGACTACAGCCGGATGACGCGCTTTCCCGCGTTCTCGCCGCGGTAGAGCCCGGCAAGGGCATCGGGGCACATCTCAAGGCCGTCCAGCATCTCCTCACTGTAGCGCAGCTTTCCTTCCCGCACCCATTGCGCCAGCGTCGCGACGGATTCTTCCCAGCGGTCGAAATGGTCGAACACGACAAACCCCTGCATTCGGGCGCGCTTCACAAGGAGGTGCCGCTCCACGCGCGGTCCGGACGGCCACGGGTTCCAGCGATCTATGGCGGCGGTACCGCAATTGACCACACGCGCATGCATGGCCAGTTGCGGCAAGACCGCATCGCTGACCGCACCCGACGTATTGTCGAAATATATGTCGACGCCATCCGGACACGCCTTCGCCAGCGCCTCGTCCAGTCCTGCGGCCTTGTAATCGATTGCCGCATCGAAGCCGAAGTCTTCGATGCACTGGCTGACCTTGGCTGGTCCGCCTGCAATGCCCACGGTGCGGCACCCCAGCATGCGGCCGATCTGCCCGACGGCTGACCCTACGGACCCGCCCGCTGTCGACACGACCAGCGTATCGCCCGCTTTCGGTTCGCCCACCATCGTCAGGGCAAGAAAGGCCGTGATGCCGTTGATGCCCAGTACGCCAAGCGCAAGGGAAGGGGAAAGATCCGGCTGTGAAACCGCGCGCACGATTGCATCCGACCCGACTGTTGCGATTTCCTGCCAGCCGAACCAGCCGAGGACGATCTGACCCTCGCGCCAGTCGGGATGGCGACTTTCCGTGATTTCGCCCACCGCCAGCGAACGCATTACGCCGCCGACGGGCACGGGATCCGAATAATTACCGGCATCTGCGATCCAGCCACGCATCGCAGGGTCAACCGACAAGAAGCGATTGGCGATACGAAGTTGACCTTCGCCCAAAGGCGGAACCGCAGTCCGGTCCATCGCAAAATTGGCGACCTGCGCTATGCTGGCCGGTCTCGATACGAGTATGACCCTGCGGTTCATTTCGACATTTTGCGTCCCCATGCACCAACGAAAGCCCGTGTTTTGAATGGAGATATCCTATCGCAGGGTAGGTGATGAGATAGCCTGCGGCCCGGATGGGGGTCACCAAAAGAACGGACAAAGGTTCGTTCACGGTCGACTTCGGGAGAATCGCTCCAATGCGTGATGTATTTATCTATGACCACGTTCGGACACCGCGCGGGCGCGGTCGGGCGGATGGCTCACTTCATGAAATTCCCGCCATCGAACTGGTTACCCAGTTGCTGCAGGAAATCCGCGATCGCAATGGCCTTAATACCGCCCTGCTGGACGATGTGGTGATCGGCTGCGCGCAGCCCGTGGGCGAGCAGGGCGGCGTGCTCGCCCGCGGCGCGGTGGTGAACGCGGGCTATGCCCACAGCGTTGGCGGCCAGCAATTGCACCGCTTTTGCGCGTCCGGGCTTGAGGCCGTGAACAATGTCGCTGCGCAGGTCGCTAGCGGCATGGCCAGCGCAGGCATCGGTGGCGGCGTCGAAAGCATGAGCCGTGTAATCATGGGTTATGACAGCGGTGCATGGGTCGCGGATCCCGCCGTCGCGCTGCAAAACTACTATGCCCCGCAAGGCCTTGGCGCAGACATGATCGCTACCCTCGAAGGTTACAGCCGCGAAGATGTCGACAGCTATGCGGTGGAAAGCCAGCGCCGCGCCGCTAAGTCATGGGACGAAGGCAACTTCGACCACTCGATCGTGCCCGTAAAGGACGTGATGGGCGAAGTCGTACTGGATAATGACGAATATCGGCGGCCGGCGACGACCATGGAATCGCTCGCGGGGCTGAAGGCTGCCTTCCCGCCCTTTGCCAAGATGGGCTTCGGCCGCGTCGCCAAGGAACGCTATCCCGAGATCGAGGAAATCAACCACGTCCATACCGGGGGCAATTCCAGCGGTATCGTCGATGGTTCGGGCATCGTCATGCTGGGCAATGCCGAGTTCGGTAAGGCCGCCGGCCTCAAGCCGCGCGCCCGCATCAAGGGCTGGGCCTCGATCGGTTCGGACCCGACAATCATGCTGACCGCGCCTGCCGATGTCGCGCGCAAGGCGTTGAAGAACGTGGGCATGGAAAAGGGCGATATCGACCTCTACGAATTGAACGAGGCGTTCGCGAGCGTTGTCTTGCGCTTCATGGATCATCTGGACGTCGATCACGCGATCACCAATGTGGCAGGCGGCGCGATTGCCCTTGGCCATCCGCTTGGCGCGACGGGAGCCATGATCCTGGGGACCGTGCTCGACGAGCTGGAACGCCGCGACCTCAATACCGCCATGACCCTGCTGTGCGCCGGTAACGGCCTCGGCACCGCCACCATTATCGAACGGGTGTGACCCGATGAGTGAAAGCGCAAAGAGCAAAACCATGCGACACATCAAGCTGGACAAGGGCGCCGACGGCGTCGCCATTCTCACACTCGACAATGCCGATGAGAGCATGAACGTCGTTTCGGCCGAATGGCTCGAAGACATGAATGCCGCAATTGCAGAGCTGCGCGACGACGAGAGTGTTACCGGCGTCATCATCGCATCGGGCAAGAAGGCCTTCATGGCGGGCGCCGACCTAAAGCTGATGGTCGCGGGTTATGAAACCATGACGCCCAAGGATGCCTTTGCGTTCAGCCAGAAGGCAACGGCAATGCACCGCGCGCTGGAAACGATGGGCAAGCCGGTCGCCTGTGCCATGAACGGCCTTGCGCTTGGCGGAGGGTTCGAACTGGCACTGGCATGCCACCACCGTGTGCTGTCGGACGATCCGCGTGCCGTCGTGGGGCTGCCAGAAGTCAATCTGGGTCTTTTGCCGGGATCGGGCGGCACGCAGCGCCTGCCGCGCCTGATTGGTCGCAAGAAGGGGCTCGACCTGCTTCTTTCCGGCCGTTCGGTCGCGCCGAAGGAAGCGCTGGAACTGGGCCTCGTCGACGAAATCGCACCTATCGACCAGCTGGTCGACAAGGCGCGCCAGTGGCTGGCCACCAATCCGCCCGCAGAGCGGATATGGGACGTCAAGGGTTACGCCATTCCCGAAATGCGCGGCATGATCGTGCCCGAAGTCGCGATGGATTATTCGATCGGCGTCGCACAGGTCGCAGGCAAGCATGGCTATAATTACCCGGCGCCCGCCGCGATCCTGTCATGCGTGTTCGAAGGCTTGCAATTGCCGATGGACAAGGCGCTTTCGGTGGAAGGCAAATATTTCGCCAAGCTGCTGACCGATCCGGTCGCGCGCAACATCATCCGCACGACCTTCATTTCCAAGCAGGCTGCCGAAAAGGGCGCGCGCCGCCCCGAAGGCGTGCCGAAGTCGGAAGTGAAGAAACTGGGCGTACTGGGCGCGGGCATGATGGGCGCAGGCATCGCGCTTGTCGCAGCAAAGGCGGGGATCGACGTGGTGTTGATCGACCGTGATACGGCCACCGCCGCAAAGGGCAAAGGCTATAGCGAGAAAGTCTTCGGCAAGGCTGTCGAGCGCGGCAAGATGCCGCAGGACAAGGCCGATTCCGCACTTGCGCATATCACCCCGACCGATGATTTCGCGCTGCTCGACGGATGCGATCTTGTGGTCGAGGCGGTGTTCGAGGATATGGGCATCAAGGCCGAAACCACGCAAAAGGCCGAAGCCGTCCTGCCGGAGAGCGCGGTCTTTGCGACCAATACCTCCACCCTGCCGATTTCGGAGCTTGCCAAGGCTTCCAAGCGGCCGGACCAATATATCGGCCTGCATTTCTTTTCGCCTGTCGATCGCATGGGACTGGTCGAAGTCATCATGGGCGAGCAGACGTCGGACGAGACGCTGGCCAAGTCGCTGGATTTTATCGCCCAGATCCGCAAGACCCCGATCGTCGTCAATGACGCGCAGGGTTTCTACACCAGTCGTGTCTTTCGCATGTTCATCTTCGAAGGCGCTGCGATGCTGGAAGACGGCGTGGAGCCCGCAAGGATCGAGAATGCCGCGAAGGCTGCCGGTTTCCCGATCGGCCCGCTCGCCCTGCTGGACGAGGTGACGATCGACCTGCCGGTCAAGATCCTCAAGGATGCGGAAGGCAAGGACGGGAACCTCTATACGATCGAGCGTGGCGGCAAGGTGCTCGACCGGATGCTCGAACTCGGTCGCGGCAGCCGCAAGGCCGGTGCCGGCTTCTACGAATATGCCGAGGATGGCAGCAAACATCTGTGGGAAGGTCTCGGCACGGAATTCCCGGTGTCCGACGATCAGCCTGATCAGGAGGAACTGAAGAAGCGCTTCCTCTACTCGCAGGCCAATGAAACCGCGCAATGCCTTGAGGAAGGCGTGCTCGAAACCGCGCAGGATGCGGATCTGGGTGCGATATTGGGTTGGGGCTTCCCCGTCTGGACGGGCGGCACGCTCAGCTACATCGACACGATCGGGGTTGCCGAATTCGTGAAGGATGCCAGCAGGCTGGCGGACAATTACGGCGCCCGTTTTGCTCCTTCGAAATGGTTGCAGGACCGGGCGGCCGCGAACACCGTCTTCTACCCGCCGATCAAGACAGGCTGAGCACCGATGCAGCGTACTATCTTCGAACCCGAGCACGAGCAGTTTCGCGACAGCGTTCGCAAGTTCATGCAAACGGAAGTGGGGCCCCATGCTGACCGCTGGCGCGAAGCCGGAATTGTAGACCGCGAAGTCTATCTCAAGGCTGGCGAGCAGGGCCTGCTATGCGTGTTCGCGGATGAGAAATATGGTGGTGCGGGGATCGAGGATCTCCGTTTCGACCAGATCATCATCGAAGAGAACATGCGTTATGGCGACATCGGGTTCTACATCAACCTGCATAGTGATCTTGTTGCGCCGTACATCCACAAGCTCTGCAATGATGAGCAGCGGGATCGCTTCATGCCCGGAATCGTGTCGGGCGAGACGGTCCTGGCGGTAGCCATGACCGAACCTTCGACCGGCAGCGATCTTGCCGGCATGAAGACCCGTGCGGTCGAAAATGGCGATCATTGGGTATTGAACGGGGCCAAGACCTATATCTCCAACGGCATCCTCGGCGATCTGATAGTCGTGGCGGCGCGCACCGATCCCGACAAGCCGCATGGCATCAGCCTGTTCCTTGTCGAGCGTGGCATGGAAGGGTTCGAACGGGGCCGCAAGCTCGACAAGATGGGGCTGAAGTCCCAGGACACGGCAGAGCTGTTCTTCAACGATGTGAAGGTGCCGCAGGCAAACCTGATCGGCGAGGCCGGGCAGGGTTTCAAATATCTCGCCCGGATGCTGGCGCAGGAAAGGCTGATCGCGGCCATAGGTTTCATGGCGACCGCGCAGACGGCGTTCGACCTCACGCTCGATTATGTGAAGGAACGCCGGGCCTTCGGCAAGCCGATCGGGGCGTTCCAGAATACGCGGTTCAAGATGGCCCAGATGCGCGCCGAACTCGACATGGCGCAGACCTATGTCGATCAATGCGTCATGTTGCTCAATGACAAGAAGCTTACTGCCGAAGATGCCTCGGCGGCAAAGCTTCTGACCAGCGAGCTGGAAGGGCGCGTCATGGACATCTGCGTGCAATTGCATGGCGGCGCGGGGTATATGGAAGAATACCGTATCAGCCGCATGTACACCGATGCGCGCATCAGCCGCATTTTCGCGGGCACAAGCGAAATCATGTTGGAAATCATCGGTCGCGGAATCGGACTGGACGAGCGCAAGATGAACTAACGTGGGCCTGCCCACTGGCACTGGCAGGTGATAACACTGAACAGCGCAATTACGGCAATGGCGTGCAGATCCCTGCTGAGCTAGGCGTCAGGGACATGATCCTCATGACCAGCTCGTAGCACTTGAAGGCTATGGTCTGTCGATCGTGGGAGAACAAGAGATCGATAGCGATTGATGGTACATCGGCCTCCCCACTTGCGAATTCCTCGCGAGTTCACCCCGAGAGCAGATCGCCACCGCAAGAGGATGCTGCACGATGCCGTGTTACGAATTCCAGGGCCTGCGGCCGGTGGTGGATGCCGCCAGCTACCTCCATCCGCTGGCATCGCTGATCGGCGATGTGATTGTGGGGCCGGGCTGCTATATCGGACCCGGTGCAAGCCTGCGGGCCGATTTCGGGCGGATCATCGTCGAGCGGGACGCCAGCATACAGGATAATGCCACGATTCATGTGTCCACCGAAAGGGACACGGTGATCAAGCGCGGCGCCACTATCGCCCACGGCGCCGTTGTTCACGGCTGCGAGATTGGCGAGAACTGTCTCGTCGGGATCAATTCGGTCGTTCTGGATGCAGCGATCCTCGCCCCCGAATGCCTGGTGGCGGCCATGTCATTCGTTCCGCATGGCATGGAAGTACCCCAACGCAGCGTCCTTATGGGTATTCCAGCGCGCATTGTCCGCACCTTAGCGGGCGAGGAAGTTTCATGGCGCAACGATGGTGACGGGGACTACCAGCTTCTTACGCGCGAAGCACTTACCAGTCTCCGCCAGACCGAGCCCCTGCGTCAGGTCCAACCTGTCAGGAAACGAACCCGGATCGAAGCCAGCGCCGTGACGCTGACACGCCGGTCGTCCGACTAGTCGTCCTGATCGGTCTGCAGCGCATTCATCACTTCAAGATGCTGGGTCGAGCGGTTATCTCCGTGGTGGTCGAGCGTGTCGAGAAGCAGAGACAGCAGCGATCGCAACTGATCCAGTTCCCCAGCAGAGAACGCTTTCTGGGCGCCAGCCTCCATCGCCTTGGCCTTCGCGAAAAGTCCGATCATTGTCTCGCGACCGGCTTTTGTCAGAGCGATGCTCGCATCCTCTGACAGCTCGATATACCCTTCGGCCACCAGCCTTTGAATATCGTCTTCCCTCCATTGCCAGCCTGATGCGTCCAGCATGGAGTTGACCTCCTCGACAGTAGCCGGGCCACCCTGCATCAGTACCGAGAGCGCATAGTGATCGACCTGAGACAGGCCAAGACCCCTAGCCTCGAGCCGGACATCATCGGTGAGCATGAAATAGGCGCGCGCGATAAGATAGTTGAGATCGCGGCGATTTTGGCCGTCGCCGCCGCCGGGGAACGTCTTGCGCGCATATTTCCCGCGGTGGAACAACAGAGGTTCCTTCTCCGACTGCTCGAGATCCAGGACTTCGCCGACAAAAATGATGTGATCGCCGCCATCGTATCGATAGGCCGTCCGGCATTCGAAGCGCGCAGCACAATCTTGCAGGAGAGGAACCCCACCTGCGCTCGTTTCGAACTCCACTCCCTCGAACTTGTCGATCCCGGGAGTGGCAAACCGGTTCGATAGCGCTTCCTGATCGGCCCCGAGAATATGTACTGCGAAGCCATCGACACTCGTGAACGCCTCGATGTTTGACGACTTCTTCGCCAGGCTCCACAGCACAAGAGGCGGATCGAGCGACACGGAATTGAAACTGTTCGCAGTCAGCCCGACATTTCGCCCGCCGTGGCTGGTTGTCACGATGGTCACACCGGTAGCGAAATTACCCAGTGCATCTCTCAATGATTTCGCTTCGATCACTGTTTGCCTCTCGACTCGTGGAAGGTCCATGCCGCCCCGTAGTTGGGTTTAATCTATAGAGACCTCCCGATCCTTTACCTTCCGACCGATAGGAACAGAGTCTCCGACAAATTCCGCGATACCGCCCTTTAGCAATCACCCTGCCTGTCGGCAGGAAAGGCCATGCGGACTCTCTGACAAACAACAGCTGTTCATTGCGATGACCTGTCGATCGATCTGCTTCGAAGTCGAACGGGTGCCTCGCCAAATAACTCGGATTGCGATGCGTCTCCCGCTCGTCGCTCATTTCTCGGAGAAATCATGCGTAAGCAGCCCACACATCTCACCCGCCGCAAGGCACTTCACGGTCTGGCCGCCGGGACCGGAGCCTTGGCGTTTGCTAGTTCTGCGGCCGCACTGGGCAAGGCAACGGGCTTGATTGGAACACAGGAAAGCCTGGCGCGGACTCCGGCTTGGCAGCTTCGAGAAATGATGGCCCACAAGTCGCTGTCGCCGGTCGAACTGACGCGCTATTTTCTTGATCGGATTGATCGTATCGACCCGCTTATCCACGCATACATAACCGTCGATCGCGAAGGTGCACTTGCGCAGGCAGCATCGGCCGAAAAGGCGATATCGAGCGGCGACAGGCTGGGTCCGCTTCACGGAATCCCGATCTCAATAAAGGATCTCTACGCGACCAAAGGCCTCGTCACCACACAGGGGTCGATGGCGATGAAGGACCTTGTCCCTACCGTGGACGAAATCCTTGTCGAACGCCTCCGCAATGCCGGGGCCATCATCGTGGGCAAGACGAATACGCCAGAATTCGCAACTTTCCCGCGGAGCAAAACGTTCCTTGCCGGCGAAACGCTCAATCCATGGGATCGCAGGCGTATTTCCGGCGCGTCAAGCGGGGGTGCCGCCGCATCCGTTGCTGCCGGAATCACGCCCTTTGCCATTGGCAGCGATGGAGGCGGGTCGACAAGAATACCTGCAGCACTGAATGGCGTGTTCGGGTTCCAGCCCAGTGCCGGGCGCATTCCTTCGCGCAGTCCGGTAAGCGTCCACATGTCGTCGGCGGGTCCCATCACGCAGGATGTCCGCGACGGCGCCATCATAATGCAGGTGCTGGCAGGCCGCGATGCGCGCGACCCAAGCGCCATCGACGAGCCGTCGCCAGACCTTGTGTCTGCGCTTGGCGCCGGTGTGGCCGGAAAGCGGATTGGGTGGAGCCGGGACTGGGGCGTCGTTACCGGCGGCGATCCGCGCGCCATCGATGTGGCGGAGAAAGCTGTCAGGCTGTTCTCTACCGCAGGCGCAAATGTCGAAGTCGCGGACGTTACGCTGCCCGATTCCGCGGCCTGGCCCGTGTTCATCGGGATGAATGAATATTCCTATCGACGCACGGGTCGGCTGCTTGGCTTCAGTGCCGAAAAGCAGGCGCTTTTCACGCCGCCGGTGAAGGCCATGCTTGCCCAGATCAAAGCGATGGGTGGAGAGCTGTTTTCGGCTGACGATTATATGCGGCTGTTCGAGACGCGTGCAGAACTGGTGCGTTGGATTGATACGGTGTTCGAGCGCCATGATTTCATATGCACGCCTACGGTCGGGATGATTGCTCCGTTGATCCCGGATGGTGAATGGGACCAGCCCTACACTGACAAATACTCGATCGACCACATAAGCACCAACTACACATATATAGCCAATGTGCTGGGCTTGCCTGCGGCATCGGTGCCATGTGGGTTCGTCGACGGCATGCCCGTCGGACTGCAGATCATCGGGCCGAGGCTGGCCGACGCGGAAGTATTCGCGGCGGCCCATGCTTTTTCCCGGATTCAGCCCTGGGCTGGGCAGCATCCCTCGATTGCGACAATTTAACACGGCTCACTAGACCGGCGGTGTAAATGGGCATGGCCGGTTTAGTGACCTAACGCTGGCTCTTGCTGAAAGGTCGCCGAATGGCGGCCTTTTATGCGTTTTACGGCTCGCGAGAACGTGATCGAGGCCGGGGCGGTGAGTGCTTGCGCCAGAAGAGTCGCCCGTTGGTAGTTTCAGCGGGACATGTTCTGAACCGCTTGCGCCGACCGCGCATTAGCACAAAGATATTGCCGCTTTGGGAAGTCGATTTTCCAGAAAGAAAGGGAGCGAACCGAAGTCCGCCCCCCTGCCGGTCCGCTTAAAGCCGGACCGCTTACATGTCAGTGATCAGAAGCTGTACTTGGCTTCCACGCCCCATGTGCGCGGCGGCCCCAGATAGAGGCTGTTGTAAGGTGCAGCAGGCAGAATCACGGAAACGCCGGCCTGATATTCAACATCGAACATGTTCTTGAGATAGAACCCAAGGTCGAAGCCGGAACCGCCGATACCCTTCAGGTCAATGCGGCCATTGGCCAGCGAATAGCCTTCCAGCTGGAAACCCTGCTGCCCGCCGTAATCGGCGGTCATATAGAGATCTCCGCTAAAGATCAGGTCAGCATCTGCCGGCTTGACCGGTGCGATCCAGCTTGCGCTGAACGTACCGGCGAATGTCGGGGTCAGCTTGTTGATCTGCCCCCTGCCAAAAGAGCCCACATTGGGTCCAAGTTCTCCATTGGTGTTTACTGGCAACTGCTTGTCGATGTCAGTCTGGGTTATCGCGCCGTTGAAACCGAGGGTGAAGTTGCTGTCGGGCGAGACGCTGGCGTCGATCTCCACACCATAGATGCTGAGGTCGGCGGCGTTGATGATGAACGACGACGGCGGCGCATCCAGTGTTCCACGTGGGAAGGTAAAATTACCCGAATTCGACAGGAACTGCGTTGCATTCTCATACTTCGAATAGAACGCAGCCACGTTGATCCGGCCGCGCCCGCCGCCGAGATTGAAATTCAGCTTCTCGCCGATTTCCACGTCGGTCACGCGTTCCTGCTTGATCGTCTGGTACCCGGTAAGATCGACACAGGATGTCGAATAGTTCCCCGAAGGACAGGTCACCGGATCGGATTCAAACAGCGGGAAATTCAGATTCTTCGGACGGACGCCGCGACGGCTGGTGATATAGACCATGAAGTCCGGATTCACCTTATAGTCGAAACCGACGGTCCAGGTGGGATAATCGTCCTTTACCGACGAGCGACCGAAACCATCGCTGAATTCGGTCGGCGTGCCGACACGATCCGCAATATTCTGCTTACACTCGTCGAAAGAAACCGATTCAAACGTCGCCGCGTTGCCCGGATTATAGCAGAACTGTGCCTTGTCCCAGCTGTAGCGACCACCGACGTTGAAATTCAGTTTTTCGCTAAGCGGAATCGTGAACTGGCTGTAGATCGCAAAGCTCTGGTTCTTGACGTGCGTCGTCGTGGGCGGAATGCGGCCTAGCGAAGAGAAGGTGGTGAACTGATCGCCTGAAGGACCGGCCGGACCATCGACGCTGTAATATGCGCCGAGAATCCCGTTGAAGCCGCTGTCACTATCGTAGATGAGCTGAAGGTCGTTATCGATATAATCGCGCACATAGTGCTGTTCGGCATAATAAACGATAAACGGTTGGGTGACGAGCCCGCCCAGAAACGGATTGGCAAATCCGCCTTGGTCGAGGATGGGCACGGCGCCCGTGTTGATCCCTTGATCGTTTGTATTTTTGCGATAGCCGAAGATGTTGCGGATCGAAAGGCTATTGCTCAAATCTACATCGGTCGTGTTCACGACAGCGATCGACTTGCGATAGGCGCGGCCGCCGTTGATGCCGCCATCAAATGCTCCGCGCGGATTTTCTTGTGCGTAGTCGGCTGCCAGATCAGCGAGAGCGACAGCAGTAGCTGCCCGGGCCGGGTCACCCATCAGGGGCAGGAAGGCCGTGTTCTGGAATGGCGCGAAGTCGGCCTTGTAAAGAAACAGGCCTGCCGCACGCTCATCTGCTTTGAAATATTCGACCACGGTGGTATTCGAAATTCCATCGGTCGGCTGGATCGTCAGCGAAGCGCGGACGCTGTCATTCTTGATGTTATCGAACCCTGGGTAGCTGTCTGCATTCGGGTCGGTGACTCCCAGCGCCTGAACCTCTGCAAGGGCGAAGAAATCGGCGTCGAGTGAACGAATTCGTTCATCCTGCCGGCGAATCTGTCCTGCGACGCGCAGTGCGACGGAGCCGGGGATGATCGGGATATTGAGCGCGCCTTCCAGAGCGCGATAATCATAGCGGCCATAGGTGCCACGGACATAGCCTTTGAAGTCGTACAGGTCCGGCTGCGCAGTGTTGACAAGGATCGCGCCGCCAAGCGTCGATTTCCCGAAAAGCGTTCCCTGGGGCCCTTTCAGAACCTGGATGTTCGCGATGTCGTATGTCGGGATGCTCGAGCCGAGGCTGGGGATCGCGATATTGTTGAAATAGGTGACCACGCCGGGTGTCGTGAGTCCTACGGGAAGCTGCCCGATGCCGCGAAGGCTGACGTTGGTCGTGCTCTTGCCGCCTTCGGAATTGAAGTTCAGACCCGATGCGATCGATCTGACTTCGGCCAGTTCCTGCACGGTGCTGCGTTCCAGCGCCTGATCGTCGAACGCCGTCACAGCAACGGGCACGTCTTGCAGTCGTTCAGCGGTACGGCGCGCGGTTACAATGATTTCGCCTTGCCCTGCGGGCGCAGATTCGGCGAGTTGCACCTCGGCAATGTCCTGATTTTCAATGTCCTGCGCGTGCGCGGGAAGCGCGATTGCAAGCGCGGCGCTAGACGCCAACAGAGCAGGATGAAGTAATTTACTCATTGACCATCTCCCATGGAATTAAGATTTTTGTGTCTGTCGCGATGGTAGATAGGGCGAATGGCTCGGCGATGACCTATCTTAAGGTGGGGACCCTTTTTTATTGGTCATTGGGGGGGATTTGCGTGAACTCGCGGCTGATGCAGGCGCGCGCCACGGTCAACATGGCCTTGCCGACGCCGGGCATCTCACCGTCGCGTCCGAACAAGGAGGGCATGTACACGGTCAGCCCCGCATCGCGGACCCAGCGAGCAAAACGCGCCACATAGAGTTTGATCCCGGGAGTTTCGGAGATCACGATCACGGCGGAACTGCTTCCGGCCACATACACGGTCTTGGTCTTTCCCAGGAGCGTCAATTGACGCTTGTAGAAATCGTCTAGCGGGTCACCGATCTCGGGAAGAAATTCTCGCATTGACCTGAGCCCGGCAAACTGGTCCGTTTTTTGTGGGAATTTCCCGGTTAGGTTTGGCCAGTGCCAGCCAGGAGATTCGTGGCATGAAGAAGTCCAGGTTCAGTGAGCAACAGATTGCCTTCATACTGAAGCAGGCGGAGGACGGGACGACGGTCGATGAGGTCTGCCGCAAGGCGGGGATCTCGATCCAGACGTACTACCGCTGGCGCAGCAAGTACGGTGGGTTGATGCCGTCGGAGATGAAGCGCCTGAAGCAGCTCGAGGAGGAGAACAGCCGGCTTAAGCGCCTGGTGGCGAACCTCAGTCTCGACAAGGAGATGCTGCAGGATGTCATCAAACGAAAAATGTAAGGCCTGATCGGGCCCGTGAGCTGGTTGGCTATATGCAGTCCAGCTACGGTGTCTCCGAACGGCGGGCCTGCGATGTGTTCCCGACCAACAGGGCAACCGTCAGATACAAGTCCCGCCGTCCCGATCAGGCCAGTCTCGAAATGCGGATCAGGGAGCTTGCCGCGACGCGTGTGCGCTATGGCTACCGGCGTATCCATGTCCTGCTGCGGAGGGAAGGATGGCAAATCAACCACAAGAAGACCCGACGGATCTACCGCGAACTCGGCCTGCAGCCGCGCAACAAGACGCCCAAGCGCAAGGTGAAGGCGAAGCTGCGCGAGGACCGGGTTCCGGCCACGGCGCCCAACGAGTGTTGGTCGATGGACTTCCTGTCGGACCAGTTGTTCGACGGGCGCAAGATCCGGGTGCTCTCCATCGTCGACAACTACACCCGGTTGTCACCGGCGCTCGATGTCCGGTTCAGCTATCGGGGCGGCGACGTGGTCGACACGCTCGAACGGATCGCGGGTCAGTATGGGAGACCGAAGCGGGTCAGGGTGGACCAGGGGCCGGAGTTCATCTCGAAGGACCTCGACCTGTGGGCCTACCAGCATGATGTCGTACTCGACTTCAGCAGACTCGGCAAACCGGCCGACAATGCCTTCGCGGAATCCTTCAACGGCCGGGTCAGGGCCGAGTGTCTCAACGCAAACTGGTTCTTGAGCCTGGCCGATGCCCGGCATAAATGTGAGGCGTGGCGGCATGACTACAACAATGTCCGCCCGCACAGCTCCCTCGGCAACCAAACCCCGGCGGAGCGCGCTTTTGCATCAGGGCAGGCTAGCCTGCCCTGATGCAAAAAGAGCCGGTCTTTCTCATAAAGATCGGACCAAAGAAAGGGCCAGGCTCAAGTGGCCCAAGGCTCTACTCGTAACTGGTAGAAACTTCGGGCTCAGACCAGCATGTTTCCCTTCCCCCTTGCGGAACCTACTAATCTGCCACAGGCAATTCCGTGCCCTGTTGTCCGATCCGGATGGACCGCGTAGCCAGCAGAAGGTGCAATCCCCCCCAAGCTACGAAGATCATGGCAAAACCGATGCCCCACGCAACGCCTCTCGTCCCGCCTACCGCTTCACTTACGGCGCCGATCAGATATGTGCCGGCGCCCACACCGATAAGGTTGGCCCCCAATTGCACCAGCGACACGGCCAAACCGCGCAGGCGCGGTCCGGCCTGGTGTACGATTACGGAATAGACCGGCCCATTATACGATGCGCTGAAAAAGCCGCACATCAGCATGGCCGCGATGACCTGCGCCAGATTGCCGAAATACACCGTTCCCAGCCCCGTGAGTGCGGTGGCAAAGGGGATCATCGCCCCGAACAGAGCGGTCCGCACGGGATTAAATCCACCTTTATGCCGGTTCAGCTGATCCACCGCCCATCCAGCGGCAAGGCCGCCCGCCGAGCCGAGGACTCCATATGATAGAGCGATGAGCAGTCCCGCATCGGCAATCGGCATGCCATGTACGCGAATGAGAAATGTCGTCAGCCATGTACTCATCCCATAGATGCCGGTGGCGATCAGGATGATGGCGAAGATGCAATGGGCAAGTCCCGGTCGCGCCAGCAATTCGCCGATGCGGGAACGCAGACCGGCCTCCGACGCAAGTTCGTTGCTGGCCGGATCTTCGCTGGCGTCCATGCCCCCACGCACCGGTTCGCGCACGCCGAACAGCAGGACCGGTGCCAGCAGGATCCCGGGAATACCAGCCGCGATGAATGCCCAGCGCCACCCGAAATTCTGTACGATCGCGCCGCCCGCGACGAAGGCTATCGCCAAACCTACACCCGAACTGAGATACCAGATGCCGATTGCGGTAGCGCGGCGGTTCTTGTCGAAATAATCGCTCAGGATGGAAATACCCGTGGGTGATCCGGCCGCTTCAGAAACCCCAACCACGGCCCTGCTGGCGAACATCGACCAAAATCCGACCGCAAGACCACATAACGCGGTCGAGGCGCTCCAGATGGTCAACGCGGCGGCCATGATGTTGCGCCGATTGAAGCGATCGACCGCGACGCCGAACGGAATCGCGGCCATCGCAAAGAAAATGCCATATGCAAATCCCGCAAGAACGCCGAGCCGGCCATCGCTCAATCCGAACTCCCGACCCATCGGTTCAAGGATCAGGCCGATGATTGCCCGGTCGATGCCATGGGTCGTCTGAACCGCCGTCAAAATGGCAAGAACGCACCAGCTATATGCAGGGGAAGGGGCCGCCGACTGAGGTGGCTCTCCGGATTTCATCGAAGTTCGCCTGTCGTTCGTTTTCCTTGGGCACTCACTTCGCGGCATCCCTGTGGAAATATCTTACGCGCAGACTATCCCTGTCAGTATGATAGGTTTCGATGCTGGGCAGAACCGTTTGGCCCGTCTCGCCTGCAATGATGTTATGCACCAAGGCTGCGGCTTCGTTGCCGTTGACCAGCAAATGCACGAGTTCGGTTGTGCAGCTTGGGCCGTATGTTTCCCACATCTCCTGGACAGCCGCTGTGCCTTCAATGGGTT
The DNA here is from genome assembly GCF_020985325.1 of Croceicoccus sp. Ery5. NCBI lineage: Bacteria > Pseudomonadati > Pseudomonadota > Alphaproteobacteria > Sphingomonadales > Erythrobacteraceae > Croceicoccus > Croceicoccus sp. Ery5. Next base: position 2,583,779 of record NZ_CP087587.1, on the reverse strand, counting down.
CGCTGCCGACATATTCGACGGTGAAGCCGCCAGGACCCAAAGCCTCGAATGCAGCTAACACGCCGCCAAGGTTCTTGGAATTCCACTCGCTATAGATCGCGCGTATATGCGGTTCCATCTCTCTATTCACTGGACACTCCACTCCAAACTGCTCAAGCCGGCATCGCGCTCGCCGGTGCAAAGCGCGGTCGTATTCTTAATTTTTATTCAGGATGGATGGCACCGAGCGGCGATGAACCTTTCTTAAGAAAGGCACATCACTGCATTCGATTCCTGCGAGAACCTGGGCGGGCGTTGCAATAGCAACCGCACGCCTAGGCTCAGGACTCGTTGATCACAGCCAGAAGAGCACTGTTGCGGCCAGAGTGAGTGCGGAAAAGAAGACGGTTGGGCAGCGGTCGTATCGCGTTGCCACACGGCGCCAATCCTTGAGGCGGCCGAACATGATCTCGATGCGGTTGCGGCGTTTGTATCGGCGCTTGTCGTATTTGACGGGCATCGAGCGGGATTTACGGCCGGGAATGCAGGGCTTGATGCCCTTCTGCTCGAGCGCGTCGCGGAACCACTCGGCGTCATAGCCCCGGTCGGCCAGCATCCACTCTGCTTTTGGCAGGTCGTCGAGCAGAGCCGCCGCTCCGGTGTAGTCGCTGACCTGGCCAGCTGTGATGAAGAAGCTCAGAGGACGTCCGTTGGCATCGGTGATGGCGTGCAGCTTGGTGTTCATGCCGCCCTTGGTCCGTCCGATCAGGCGCCCGAGATCCCCTTTTTTACCCCAAGGCTGGAAGCCGTGCGGTGGGCCTTGAGATAGGTCGCATCGATCATGACGGTCTGGGGTTCGGCCCTCTGGGCGGACAGACCTTCCATCATCCGGCTAAACACGCCCATCTCGCCCCACCGCTTCCAGCGGTTATACAATGTCTTGTGTGGTCCATATTCCCTCGGCGCATCCCGCCAGCGCAGGCCGTTGCGGTTGACGAAAATGATCCCGCTCAGCACACGCCGGTCATCAACCCGAGGTTTGCCATGGCTCTTGGGGAAATAGGGCGACAGGCGCGCCATTTGCTCGTCCGTCAGCCAATACAGGTCGTTCATGATCAATCTCCTCCCGGAGCCTGAATCACATCGCCTCTCGCCAATCAATGGGTCCTGAGCCTAGATGGTATGCAACCTACCCGATGGCCGGTTGCTGTTGGGGCTGAACGACGATGTTGGTGCAACGGCACGATGTGGTTCGGCTGCGCATACCTATCTTAAGAGAGGTTTTTACCTGGGGCGTGAGGGCACATCGTCGGCCGCTATAGGACGCGTCAATCTTCAGTCGCGCAGGCCCGCAAGATGTCGGCAGGGTTATCGATGACCCGAAGCGGCGGCAACAAAACAAGAATGGTGGAGAAATCGGATGGCTAGCGCTGCAACCCAGGAAATCCCGGCCCATGTACCCGCCAAAAAGGCGATGCGCCTTCCGTTTTTCGCACGTGAGGAAGTCAAGGACTGCCCACAGGAAAAGATGATCCCCGAAATGCACAAGTCTCTGGGGCCAATCACCTATGTCACGAACATTTTCCCCGGCGACAAGCCGGGATGGCTACTTACCGGCTATCAAGACACGATGGCACTGCTGCGCGATCCCGAAAATTTTACCAAGAACGGGATGGGGCAGTGGTCGCAAAGCATCGATGAAAACTGGCTGGTGGTGCCTACGGAAATTGATCCGCCGAGCCACAACTTCTATCGAAAGGCGCTCAACCCCCAATTCTCGCCGCAGAAGATGGCGGCAATGAAGGACGATCTGCGTCGCCGCGCGCATGACCTTATCGATGTATTTAAGGGCCGCGGGTCCTGCGACTTCGTCAAGGAGTTTTCGGAACGCTTCCCGATCTTCATCGTGCTCGATCTTCTGGGTTTGCCGCAGGATCGGATGGCCGAATTCCTCGTCTGGGAAAAGGACATGCTGCACACCAATGACTGGGAAGTGCGTGTCGCCGCGGTAGGGCAGGTGGTCGATTACCTTCGCGGCGAAATCGCCGACCGCCGTGCCAATCCACGAGACGATTACATCACCCGCATCTTCGATTTCGAGGTCGACGATGGCCGTAAATGGAACGACGAGGAAGTGCTTGGCCACTGCTTCAACCTGTTCCTCGGCGGCCTCGACACGGTTACGACGATGCTTGGCAACATCTTCTGTCATCTCGCACGCCACCCCGATCAGCAGAAGGAACTACGAGAAAATCCGGACAAGATTGTCCTGGCGGTCGAGGAGTTCCTGCGGGTTTATGGTCCAGTTACGGCATTCCGCATCGCCACGCGCGAACTGGAAATACATGGTCAGAAAATTATGCCGGGTGAATATGTATCGGTCTGCACCCCTGTCGCCAATCAGGATCCCGAACAACATCACAACCCTTCCGAAGTGCGCTTCGACCGTAAGGCTCCTCACATTGCACTTGGCGGAGGCATCCACAAATGCCTCGGCATGCATCTTGCCCGGTTCGAGCTTCAGACGGCGCTTGAGATCTTTCTCGCTGAAATTCCGCAGTTCCGGTTCAAGGACGGGTTCGAGCCGTCCTACTTTGTCGGCAATATAACCTTTGTCCCGCGCCTCGAACTGCAGTGGAATTGAACAGATTGATCAAGCGTCTGCCTGCCTAAGTACTCATCGAGTTCTGTGAGCACTACGTTCATGCGATGCGTTCTTTTTCAGCATCAGCTTGCTCAGCTGTCGTTTCTCCAAGCCAGCCCTTCGGCGAATGGAACCGCGTCTTCCCGGACCCGGCAATGGCGCTCGCCGCAGTCGACAGGCTCGTGCATCACGCCACGATTTTCGAGATGAACGTCGAAAGATACCGCCGGCGAACGGCTTAGGCCCGCCGCACCGGGGCTGGACGTCCTGCCGCTTATACCACGTCCGAAGTCCTCGAGACCATCCGCGACAATCAGGATAAGAACGAGGCCCTAGCCAGCGATAGTTAAAATCGGCACTCAATGACGCGCCGCGACAATCACATTCTCATCTTGATTGACGCGCAATCCTCATCCTGTTTGTCGCGCTACCGTTCGCTATCTGTGCGTCGCTATCGACGATGCTCTCACCCTATCGAAGCGAACTGAAGTTAAGCGAGGATGCTGGCCCTTTGCGCTGCGTCCCAAGAGGTCAGTAGAGCTTGTGAACGAAGCAAGCTTTTAGTTACGTGATTCTGAATCCGAACATCCGCTTAGTCGGCATCGCGGGCCTTCGATCGATCAACGGTCGGACGAGAGACTTCTAGGACCTTTGGGGCGATCCGACTGTCCTTAAATGTCCATCGACGTCCAAAAACTTTGGGGGCATATTCGGGGCCAAACGCGCGGGCTGAAATATAAAAAATCGTTGTTAATCAGTCTGTAAATTAAAGTTTTCGAATCCCACCCTCTCCGCCACGCACCTTACTTGTCGCCAACCTGACGCCGTGTCCGGCTGCGGTCCCTAGTGAAAATCCACCGTGATCCGGAAATGCAGCTGGTCAGGCGTGATTTCTGCCGGTGGCGGATCGAACGGCGCGGCGCGGTGGAGCATGCGCTGCGCGATTCGGTCCAGGCGGGCATAGCCGCTCGATTGGGCGATTTGGTCCTGTATCAGCGCGCCTTGCCGGTCGAGGGTGAATGACAGCGCGACCGTGCCCCGTTGTCCTGTGCCTGCTGGCTTCCATGCCATAATCTGCTGCCGCAATTGCGCGGCATAGGCTGCAACCGGATCGGGACGCGGAGGCGTGGTTTGCGCTGGCGGCGGCAGGGTCAGTGTTTGCACGCGGTCCTGCGCCGGTTCCATGGCGGCAATGCGTGTCGGCGGGGCCGGGGTCTGCCGGACAGCGGCCTCGTCTGCCAAAACAGCGCCATCCGGCACGATGGTGCGTGTCGGTGCTGCCTTTGCTTGGTCGGGTTCCGATTCGGTGCCATTGGCCGGCGGGCGTTTGTCAGGCTGGCGTTCGGTCGCGGGTTCGGCGGCGAAGCGCATCGTCACCTGTATCGCATCGGCTGTTGCGGCAGGCACAGGTTCGTCGATCCGGAATGCGGTCGCCGCGACGAGCAGCAGCGCGATATGCACTGCCACCGTCGCGACGATACCGCGCAGGTTGGGCGCAGGGGGTGTGGCGGCGAAACTCACCGCGTTCTCCGTCGTCCCGCCCTGTCGGTCCGGTCAGCCATCAGAACCGCGTCGAAAGCCCGACATTGAAAGACCGGCCACGGCCCGGAACGGGACGCAGTTCGCCCGTCGCGCCGTAATCACCCAGCGATACCCCGCCCAAGGGCAGGGCATAGCCCGCATCGAACAGGTTCTCGACATCCAGACTGACGCGCACGCCCGCAAGCGTATAGGCAGCGCCCAGGTTGACCAGCGCATAGTCGTCGGTCTCAGGCTCGTTTCTTGTATCGTCGACGCGGGTCTTTTCCGCCACCCATTCGACATCCGCGCCCAGTTCCAGAGCGCCGCTGCGATGCGAAAGCCCCAGTTTCAGATCGAGTGGCATCTGGCGATAAACCGGGCCGCCATCGGTAAGATTATTGGCCCGCAGCCACGAAACCGATGCCGTCATCGCCGTGCCGTCGGCATCCTTGCCCCTTGCGATCTGCAGCGCGCCCGACAGGTCGACGCCATAGAATTCGGCATCCTGATTGGCGAATTGCAGCTGCACGAAACCGCTGGGCATGCCCATCATATCGGTCAGTTCCTGTACGAATTCGGCGTCGATATAATCGTCGACCCGCGTGTAATAGGGGGACACGCGCAGCGACCAGCCCGCCGTTTCGGACCCCAGCGCCAGGGCCGCGCTGACCGTATCGGCCTTTTCGGGCTTCAGATCCGGATTGCCGACATAGCCATTGCCGTCGCCGTACCAGCCGATCATCCGGCTCGCCATCGAACCGCGCCCCCAGCTGTAACGCTCGTACAGATTGGGCGAACGGGTCTTGTGCGCATAGCCCAGCTCCAGCACGGCCATGTCCGAAAGCTCATAGACCAGCATCGCCGATCCGCTGAGATTGTCGTCGGTCCGCTTGCGGTCGATGGCGTTGAAAGCGGCAGCGGCGGCCACGTCCGCCATTTGCATCATCGATGTGCCATAGGGGCTGACATCGCCCGTATCTATGACGACGCGGTCGTAACGCAGGCCGATATTGGTTGATAGCGCGTCGCTCCAATGTCGTTCCCATTCGGCGAAAACGCCGGTCCGGTCGCGCGTGCCTTCGTTGATGTTCACGAAGGCGTCCGGGCCCATCATCATGCTGCCTTCGACCGGAGGCCAGTAATCGTCCAGCCATTGACCGTGAAACTCTCCGCCAACGCGCAGGCTGTCATGCATGGAGAGGGTGAGCGTCGCTTTGGCAGAGGCGTCGAAGCTGTGAACCTCGGTGTTCATCGGCATAGAGCCGGGCAGCTTGTCTTCCAGAAAATTCATCTCGTGGTCGGTGTCGCGATAGGCGGCTTTCACCTCGACATCGCCCCAGTCGTAATAGCCGTCATAGCTGCCGTTGACGAACCAGCTGCGGTTGTCGACCATGTCCATCCACTGGTTGGGAAACCCTTCATAGGGGGACCGCTGGATGCCGCCCTTTACCTGCAGCAGGCCGGCGTCGTGCTGCCATGCCAGCGCGATAGCATGATCTGTCTTGGCATATTCGGTAGAGCGCACCAGCCCGTCATTGCCGCCGCCGTCGTACTGGTCCGACTGGCTATAGGAGCCTGTATAGGTTGCGCTGATATGATCGCCCGCGACGGTGATCTTTGCCGCGCCGCCAAATCCGTCGCCGTTGGAACGGTAAAATGCCGACATTTCGCCAGTGACCAGCAGGTCGCCGGTGGTGGAGAAAACGGGCGGCGTGCTGGTGACCGAAATGACGCCGCCGATATTGTCGCCTCCGCTGCTGACGGGGGCCACGCCGGTCAGCACGGTGATCGCATCGATGCTTTGCGGATCGGTATAGGAAAGCGGCGAGTTCATGTCGTTGGGACAGGCGGCATCGATCAGGAAGCCGTCGACCAGAACGGTCAGCCGCTGTTCGGAAAGGCCCCTGATCGAAGGCATCGACGAAAACCCGCCGCCGGTTGCGGCGCTGACACCGACCAGATCGGTGATAAGCCGCGCAGTATCGCTGCTGGCCGCTTGCTTGCGCGCCAATGCCTCGCGCTCGATCCGCTGACCGGTGACCGTCGCGCGCGAAATATTTGCGCTGGCCGACGTGCTGTCGATGTCGATGGTGCCGATATCGGTTTCGGGGGCAGTCATATCCTGCGCCTGCGCCTGCGCGGCGATGGGGGTAAGGGCGCATCCGGCCAGCAGGGCGGCGCGCGCAATTTGCATGCGGTAATTCATGTCGTTCAACTTCTCGGTTCAGAAAGCTGCGCGCCGCGCACAGCCACAACGGGCGCGATCGCGGGCGACAGCGGAATAATGCGGATCCGGACCGACAGGGGACAGGGATGTACAACGGGCACGGACAGTCCCGTGCCGGTATCGCAGCATCAAATGCGGCCGAACGGCGCGCGAACGGCGTCCGTCAGACCTTCATTGCGAAAACTGCCCGCCCGTCAGGCAGACAGCGGGGGCGCACGCAGGGGAGGGCGCAGGAACGCGGGACGCCGGATCGTGGGCAGGGGGGCGGCATGCACCGCCAGCAGCATGATAAAGGCAATCGCCGCTGCCAGCAGCGCAATATCCCCGCCCGTCAGCGCTGCATGCGACAGGCCCGAAAATGCGCAGTGCAGCGGTTTGGCACCCTGATCGGTCTGCGTATCGCCGTGATGGCCCTGCTGGTCGTGATGGAGCTGCGGGATCGACCGGACCATCGCGACAGGGCCTGTCGATGTGCACAAGACCACCGTGATCGACCCGCCCGACTGGGCCGAAAGCATGAAGCCGGACGGCACCGCCGCCCTGATTAACAAGGCCAGCGCAAGCAGCACCAGCGCCATGCGGCGATGCTGTCGAATCAGGTGGCGCAGGCGATCCATGCGCGCGGCATATGCCGGTTCGAAGCGGATGTCAGCGGTTCTTTATGTCGCAGATCCGCGTCGATAGCATCGCCCCGGCCGCCGCATCGCAGCATCAAAGGGTGCGATCGTCCGGCCCCGGCGTCCGGTGAGCCGAGGATATTAACGTTGACCTTGGGTGTAATATCGATAGGCTGCCGTCAACAAAGCAACAAACATCACCGTTTCGAAGGACTCGATCACCGTGCCGCTGGCTGGCACGGAGGAAAAGGGTGTTTCCGATGGTTCGTGTTTGTCGTGACGGCATCAACTCCTGTCTCTCTAAACCGGTCCCGCGTCGTGCCGGACCAGCCGGAAAACGGCGTGTTCTGGCGCTGGGCACTGCATTGTGCGGCGCGCTTCTGGCGATGCCTGTCGGCGCCAAGGACGCCGAATCCCGCCTTGTCCGCTGCGGTGCGGCAAGCTGCCTTCAACTGACGGGCTATCGCGACGATCCCGATGCGGAAGTGCTGGTGAACGGCCGTTCGGTCGCGGTTGAGGGAGAGCGTCGCTGGCAGGTGCATATGCCATTGGAAACATTGCGCGATTATGCCGATCCGCATGCCCGTTCGATCGAGGTTTCGGTGGGCGAACAGGCAGCGCGTGAAGGGGTGGATCGGGTGAAACTGCCCATCGGCCTGCTTGGCAATACGACGGGTCTGGACAGTATCGTCGTCACCGCGGGCTGAAACCGGGCGTGAAAAATAAAAGATAATTCCATTTGCCCAATCGCTTCCCGCACCCGCGAACCCGCTGAAATCCGCCAATTCTTGCAAGGTCAGGGCCGTCGGCCTATATCCGTATCCAGCCGTCAGAGAGCGGCAGGAGAACACGCAGGAGTTGATGATGAAGAAGGGCCTTTTGGTCGTAGCCGCTTGCTGCATGGCAAGTTCGGCATGGGCCGCCACGGGCGATCCGGTCGCAAGCGATCCGTTCGTGCAGCAAGCCGCCGAACTGCGGCTGGACGGGATCGATTTCACCACTGTCGAAGGCCAGAACCGCCTTGCCATCCGCATGGACGATGCGGCGCGGGCCGTTTGCGGTGACCGTCTGGCCAGCGTGCATCTTGCCGTCGCAAGGCAGGCGCGCGACTGCGAAGTGCAGGTGAAGGCCGATATCCGCAGACAGATCGAACAGCGCATGGCTGCCCGCGAAGATGGCGTGCGGCTGGCGTCGAGCCGGTAATGACTATGCCGTTCGTGTGGACGGCGACACTGCGATGAGGTGGCTATCCGGTCCGAAGCAAGCTTGCGTTTGCTTCGCCGGATAACACTTCATATGCTGCGGCGATGAATGTCGCGCAGCCTGAATTTCCGCCATTTCCTGCCCATTCCGGTGCCTTGCGCAGCCGTGCCGCGTGTAACTGGCGGGCGGCATGACAATGGGCGATCTGCAAGCGGACGCACGCGCCGCGCTGGAACGGGGCGATCTGGCCGCTGCCGCCAATGCCGCAAGGGAACTGGTCCACGGCGAACCGGCCAATCCGGCAGGCTATTTCCTGATGGGCGTCGTCGCGGGAGAGGCGGGGCAGGTCGCCAAGTCGGTGCCCATGATCCATGCGGCGATAGAGCGCGGCGAAAAGGCCGAGCATTGGGCCCATCTGGCCAAGATGCTGATCCTGCTGCGCCGCGATGGCGAGGCTGCCGAGGCCGCGCAAAAGGCGCTGGCACTTGCGCCCGGCGATGCCATGACATGCGATACGATCGGTTGCGTACTGGTGCGGCTGGGCGATCATAAAGGGGCGCTGGAGCCGTTCCGTTCGGCCGTCGCGGCGCGGCCCGATAATCTGGAATTCCGCTATAATCTGGCCGCAGCGCTCGGCTTTACCGGCAGGGTGGAAGAGGCGCGCGAGCAATATGAGCATATTGTGGCCGATGATCCGGGCGATGCGCGCACGCATTATGCGCTGGCGATCCTGTCGCGGCAGGCGAGGGACCGCAATCATATCCCCCGCTTGCAGGCCGCGCTGGCCAAGGCTGAGCGGCCCGACGATGCGCTGCGCATCCGCTATGCGCTGGCCAAGGAGCTTGAGGATATCGGCGATGCCACCGCGTTTTCGCATCTTTCCGCCGCGAACGAGCAGCAGAAGCGCGCGCTGAATTATGATTTCGCGCAGGACGCAGCCATTTTTGACGCGCTGGAGGCGCTGTTTGGCGCAGCTCCGCCGCAAGATGGCGCAGGCCTGGCCGGATCGAACCCGATTTTCGTAATTGGCATGCCGCGCACCGGCACCACGCTGGTCGACAGGATCCTGTCGTCGCATCCCGATGTGCGTTCCGCGGGCGAATTGCAGGCGATGCCTCTGGCGCTGAAGCGGATGGCGGGAACGGCGTCGCGCACTATCATCGATCCTGCAACGATCGCGGCCAGCGCGGGGATCGATCCGGCGGCATTGGGAGAGGCCTATCTGGCGCAAGCCAGCCACCATGTGCCCGATGCGGGCAAGCGCTTTATCGACAAGCTGCCCGCCAATTTCCTCTATGCCGGCCATATCGCGCAGGCCCTGCCCGACGCCGCCATCGTTTGCCTGCGACGCGGGCCGATGGATACGGTGTGGAGCAATTACAAGAACCTGTTCGCCAGCAATTCGGCCTATTACGCCTATTCCTACGATCTGATGGACATTGCCCGCTATTACGCGCGGTTCGACCGGTTGATGCAGATGTGGGAACATCTGTTTCCGGGCCGCGTGCTGCAATTATCCTATGAAGGGCTGGTCGCCGATCAGGAAGGGCAGACCCGCCGCCTGCTCGACCATTGCGGGCTGGGCTGGGATGCGGCCTGCCTGTCGTTTCACGAGAACAGCGCCGCCGTCGCCACGCCCAGCGCCGCGCAGGTGCGCCGCCCGATCAATGCCGACGGCATCGGCAAATGGCGCGCCCATGAACAGGCGATGGAACCGGTGCGCCGCTGGTTCGAAACGCAGGGCATCCGCACCGCATAAAAAGAGGGCGCCTGCCGCAACCGGCAGGCGCCCCATGTGTGGCATTCAATCAGGCGATCAGAACTTGATCCGCCCGTCGATCCCGACGGTGCGCGGGGTCAACACCACATTGCGGTAATAGCGCAGCAGCACGCCGTCGTTCAGCCCGGTGCGCGAACGGTCGTTGGCGACCGAGACCACGGCATATTTGTCGAAGATATTATCGGCAAACAGGCTGACGGCGAATTTGTCGTTTTCAAAACCGAGCGATGCGCGATGCGTGACAAAGCTGGGCAGCTTGTCGCCATAGGCGCGTTCCCAGCCAAGGCGCGACACGACATTGCCGCGATAGACGGCGGTCCAGTTCGCGATCACGTCGCCATCGCCCATCGGCATGACATAGGTGGCCCCCAGCGTACCCGAATTCTTGGGCGAACCGGGCAGGCGATCGCCGTCTTCCGCGATCAGCTTGATGGGCGAGCTGGGATAGGTGCCCGCCGGATCGTTGATCGGGATCAGACCGTCGAAGATCGGATCGAGCACACCGTCGTCATTGGCGTCGACATCCTCGGTCAGCTTGGCATCGGTGTAGCTATAGGTGCCCTGGATCGACAGTTCGGGGATCGGACGGATCTGGAACGAGGTTTCGAAACCCTTCGATTCCGCCTTGCCCGCGTTTACCGTGATGCCGGTCACGCCATAGGTGGTGGCCGATGCGACCTGCAGCCCGTCCCATTTGATCAGGAAGGCGTTGAAGTTGAAGGTCACCTTGCGGTCGAACAGCTGCGTGCGGATACCGACATCGATGTTCTTGGTTGTATCCGGTGCGTACTGGATTTCGTTCGGCAGGGCGCAAATGACCTGCGGACCTTCGTAATCGTTGGGGTTCAACGGGATTTCAGGACCGCAAGGCGCGACCCTGTTCGGTCCGCCGATGCGATAGCCCTTGCTGTAGGTACCATAGAGCATGATGTCGGGCGTGATTTCGAACGAGGTGTTGAACTTCCACACCCAACCGTCCTGACCGGCATCGCCGCCATTGACGTCCAGTTCATAGGGGCTGAGCGGATCGCCCAGAAGCGGCAGTGCCGCCGCGCCCGCGATTTCGGAATCGTAATCGAAATAGCGCGCACCGGCCGTTACCTGCCACTGCGGGATGATCTGGAACGAACCTTCGCCGAAGGCTGCCTTCTCGGTCACTTTCGACGTGACATAGCTGACATATTCAAGCGCTTCGGGATTGCTGTCGGTATCGACCCACGGGTGGTTGGGCGTATGCTCGGCATAATCGCTCTGGTACTTGTTCTCGTTATAGAAGCCGCCGACGACCCAGCTGAACGGGCCGCCATGGCGCGACACAAAGCGGATTTCGCCGGTCTTCTGCTTGCGCGTCGTCTCGCTCTCGTTCCACGCGGCAAAGGCGGGATAAAGCTCGTAACCATAGTCGAGGTCGAGCAGCAGGTCGGTCACGTCGCCCTCGGCCTCGGTCTTTACCTCGGTATAGGCGCCGGTGGCGACGATATCGAAGATATCCGCGATATTGGCGTTGATCTCGGCGCTGGCCAGATGCGCCTGACGCGTGGTGGGTTCGGTAAAGCGGCTGGCGTTTTCATAGCGGCCCGTGCCCAGCACGCCGTCGCTGTTCGCCTGCGCGCCGCCCGTTTCGGTCTTTTGATAGGCATAGGTCAGGATCAGTTTCAGATCCTCGCTCGTCTGCATCAGCAGCTGGTTGCGGGTGGTAAAGGTACGCTCGTAATTGAGGTCCTTTTTCCACTTGAGGTTCGCGGCATAATCGTCAGCGTCGATGCCGTCGACACCGCTGGGCTGCGGCAGCGAAATGCCCGGTTCCTGCACCAGAGTGGTGTAATCGATAAAGCCCGGCGTATCGTACCAGCCGGTGGCGGTGCGGAACGCAATATGGTCGCGCACGATGGGAATGTTCAGCGTGACATCGCCCTGATAGCCGAAATCGTCGCTGTGCGACATGGCCATGCCGCGCACATGCACCTCGCCCTCGATCACATCGGTGTTGGGGCGGTTGGGGATATAGCGGATCGCACCTGCCAGCGTGCCCAGACCGTAAAGCGTGCCCTGCGGGCCCAGCAGCGTTTCGACGCGGTCGATATCGATCAGCTTGAAATCGTAATAGAGCGGCGTTTCGCCCAGATAGGTGCCGAGCGCATTGTCATAGTTCGAACCGAAATCGCCCGTGTCCGACGCGCTGAGGCCGCGCAGCACGATCTTGCCGGTCGACCCCGGGCCGGTGTCGAGCACGGTCATGCCGGGGGTGAAATCGGCGATGTCGCGCACGTCGTCGATCCGCTGGGCTTCCAGCTCTTCGCCGCCGATGGCGGTGATGGTGATCGGCGTATCCTGAAGCGTGGTGCTGCGGCGGGTGCCGGTCACGATAATGGCGTCGGGATCGGTCGCCGCGGATTGGGCAACGGCAGCCGTGCCGGTCGCTTCTTCCTGCGCCGATGCCTGCGCGGAAAAGGCACTGCCCGTCAGCACCGTCGCCGTCATCAGACCCAATCGAAATTTCGCGCAATTCGTCATTTAGTTCCCCCTAATCTGGGCCAAAACCTTCCCGCGTTCCGAAGCGCGGTTGCGCAACGGCCCATGGGTTCCTGATCTGAATGGATCCTGGCGTTCACCGGCTGCCGGCTTTGCGGCTTGTCGGCTGGTGTCCGCTTGCTGCCCGTCCGTCCTTCTGCCGGGCAATGCGATCCGTGCTACTCCTGCGTACTCACCGGACTTCAGCCCGCTGACGGGGGCGAATTGCGCCCCGCCTTCCACCGGTCGATCACGGGCTGAAACGGAAACATGAATTGTTCATAGATCGACAGCCGCTTGCGTTCGTCCTGCCCCACGACAGAGGATTCCCCCTCGCGATAGGTGCCGAACACGCGGTCGATGACGATCAGCGAATTGGCATAATTGCAGCGCGTATCTTCATAGCTGAGCGCCGTGTGATGCAGGCTGTGATGCCGGATCGTGGTGAAGAAAAACGAATAGAACAGCGGCGGATCGGACCGCACATTGGCATGGGCAAAGCCCGAAATGACGCCCAGCAGGTTGATCGCGCAAAAGATCGCAGCCGGTGCGAAATCGAACAGCGCCACGACGCTGAGCGTGATGAGGAACAATTCGATGGGATTGCCGACCGCGCCTTTTAGCGCGTTGAGCTGGGTGATGTGATGATGCGGCGCATGGGTGAGCCATAGCGGATAGGCATTATGCATCAGCCGGTGCATCCAGTATTGCCCGAACTCGATGATGAAGATCACCGCCGCGACCTGAACCAGAAAGGGCAGCGCCAGCATCCACGGCGTTTCGATGCCCAGCGCCTCTTTCAGCAGGGCAAGCGGTTCGTCGGCCAGCGTGACCGTGGCCCATGCGATGACCGTATAGCTGAGCACGACATAGAACACGTCGGTCGCCAGTTCGCGCAGGTTGATGCGCCAGGTCGCATGGCGTTCTAAGACCAGTTCCAGCCCCTGTATCCACGCCATGATCGCAACGGCCACCAGCGTCAGCGTGACGGGGCTTTCGGCAATGTCTGTGGGGGCAAGGGCCCAGAACGCGGCGACGACGGCCAGCGTGACGGGCGGGATCAGATTGACGAGAAGGGTTTTGACAGATGATGCGCGCCCAGCGCCCTGCGCCGCATCACCGGCCGTCGCGCCAGCCTGTCCGGCGGCTGCGGAAGCGGTGCTTTCGGCGTGCGTCTGGTGCATCGAAAACCTCCATAGAGGACCGTTTTGGCCCTGCCGTGAAAATCCTCTCGCCATTCCCTCAATGCCGCTTCTCGGGCAGCTATGGGATACGGTACAGATATTACGAAAAGCGTCAAGCGTATTAATTGGGGGTGCGGTTTTGTCGGTATGCCCCAGTTAACGTATTGATTTTCGCGATTTTACATTTTTGGCGGTAATATCCGGCGATACGTCTGACATGCCGACTCGTGTATACAAAGTGGCGGGTGTGCAACATTCGTCGTGGGTCGATTCTCAAACGGCGCGGCCGCCATGTCCCGCAGTCAGGACATGGCTGCCGCGCCGCTGCGCCGGGGTATTGCAATTACCCGGCGGTCGGCAGGGTCCACCATGACAGGGTCTGGTTGTCATGCGCCGATGTCCACACGCCGTCGGGCGTATAGCGGATCGCCCCGCTGCCCGCGGCCTTGCCCAGCCGCGCCTTGACCGTATTGGTCGCCGGATCGATGACGGCGAACACCTGATCGTCGGTGGTGCGCAGCCAGACAAGCCCGCCACCGACATCGATATCGCCATAGATCAGGTTCTCGCCCACAGCGATGCGATCGGTCACGGTCATGGTCGCGGGATCGACACGGGCCACGGTGCCATCGCCCTGTTCCTGCACCCACACGGCCCCTTCGCCCGCGGCAAGGAAGCCCGGCTGCTTGCCCAGTGCGACCTTGCCGGTGACCTTGTTCGTCGCCGGATCGATCTTTTGCAGCGACTGCGCATCGCTGCTGACGGCCCATAATGCGTCGAGCCCGAACGCCAGATAGAATGTGCCGGGATCGACGCTGACCGTGGCGATCACTTCATTGGTCGCAGGATCGACGCGCGCGATCGCGCCTTCGCTGTCGCTGGGCACCCAGACCGAACCGGCGCCTGCCACCACATTGGTCTCTCCCTTGGGATTGGCGATGCCGGTGGCGATGATCGTTTCGACCTGCGCATCGTCCAGCCCGATGCGATAGAGATTGCTGTCGGGACAATTGGCGACCCACAACGATCCCTCGGCAATGGCCATGGTGCCGCAGGGGCGCGGCATTTCCGTGGCGGCCAGCTTGCCGTCGACGCCCCATTGTTCGACCCTGCCGTCATTGGTGACCCATACGGTGTCGCCATCGACGGCCAGGAAATCGGCAAAGCCGGGCACGGCCAGTTCCTTTTCGACCATCTCGAATGCCTCGCCCGCCGGTTCTTCGGCAGGGGGCGAACCGCATGCGCCAAGCGAGACGGATGCCAATGCGATTGCAACGGTTTTCTTCATGCGCGTGCTCCTGTCACGGCCCGGACGCGGGCCTTAGCTATAGCGATAGGGATAGGTGTCGATAGTGGTGGTGCTCCGCGTCTGGTTGCACAGGAACACCGTGCCGGTGAAATAAATGCCGGGTTCGGTGATGGTCTTGGCGAATTCGAACGTGTGGCGCAGCTGTTCGACCGTCATCTGCACCGGTGCCTCGTCCGGTTGCCATGTCAGCCCGTAGGGATAATCGACCCCGTCCTTGCTGATCTCGACATGGCAGCCCATCACATGGGTCACGGGATGGGTGTCGACGAAGTCGATCAGCCGCTTCATGCTGTCGAACCAGGGCTCCCAGAAACTGATATAGCAGCGCCCGCGATAGAACATGTCGCCGGTATAGAGGATTTGCGAATAGCTGTCGTAATAGGCGAATTCCGAGATGACATGGCCCGGCGAGCCCCAGATCAGAATGTCGCGCCCGCCAAGGTCCAGCGTCACCCTCTCTTCGGGGAAATTGGTCATGCCCCAGAAACCGACCATTTCTTCATGCGTCAGCCCCATGTAACGCGTGTTGGGCCGGTCCGCGAACTGGTTGACGGCGGCGTAATGGTCGGCATGCAAATGGCTGAACGCGACCAGCAGCTCCATCTTTGCCGGGTTCTTGCCGTTGCGCTTGCACCATGCGTCGATCGTATCGTCCACGATGCCGCGCAGGTCGCAATCGTTGCGCAACTGCACGAAACCTTCGTCCAGCAGCAGGATGCGGTCGTTCCCGAAATAGAGCGGGGCGAAGGGCGCTTCGTAACTGTACGCCTTGTTCTGGCGCAGGATGGCGGTGTGTTCGTTGTACCAGTGCACCTGCCACGGCGGATCGGTGTTATCCATGCACGACGGCGAACCGCAGATCCATTTGTCGGGAAAGGAACCGGTGGCGGGCAGATTGCTTTTGAAATCGATGGGCGGGCCGTTGTCGGCCAGCGTTTCGGCATAGGCGATGCCGGCGCCCGACAGCGGAATGACGGCGGCGGCGTTCGTGGCCAGAAAGGTTCGGCGGTCCATGGCGTGTTTCCTTAAAGTCGGAACGGGTGCGGGTCAGAACGGGTGGGGCGGGCGGATCTGCGGCACGCCTTCGGGCCATTCGCGCGTGCGCTGATCGGGGCTGACGCCGTTCATCAGGATAAAGTCGGGCCGGATCAGCATCGTATCCTTGCCCTGAACCTCGCGGGCGAAATGCAGCGCCTCGTCGATCAGTTCGGGTTCCATCTCCAGCACCCGCTCGTACGGTTTGTAATTGGCAAAGCGAGGGTAATACTGGCCGGGCACGAACATCATTTCGATATGGCCGCCCATGATCCATTTGACGGAATGGCTGGCGGCAAAATCCTTCAGCCGTTCCAGCGAGGCCACGAAGTCGCGGTCGTTCCCGATATTGATCTTGCCGGGATACAGCAGGTCGCCGGTGAAGAGGAAATCGCAATAGGGATCGTAAAAACTGACCCCGTCCTTATGCGCGCCGGGGGTGGGGATCACGGTGATGGCGCGGTCGCCCAGATCGATGGTGCCGGTGCCCTTGGGCCAGCTGGATAACAGGCCGTAATGATCCTTCATCGCGGCCAGCGGGGCAGGGACGAATGTCGTGTCAGGCCGCCCCGCGAACTGGCCAAGGCCGCGGTTCTGGGCCACATCCTCGCCCGACGTCATGGCCAGGGTCAGCGGCACGCGCGTGCGTCCGCGTCCCTTGGCCCAGCGCGCGACGATCGCATCGACCGTTTCGCGAAGCGGATATTGGGCGGGATCGGCAGTCGCGCCATTGTCGATCAGCAGGGCGCCGCTGTTGCCGAACAGCAGATAGGTAAACGGCGCTTCCCAATGCACGCAGACATTCTGGCGCAGGACGAAAGTATCCTCGTTATATTGCATCACCTGAACCCGCGGATCGCGGTTCTTGGCGGCGACATTGGAGCCATATGTCCAGCGGAAGCCGAGCCGGCCCGGCGCCGGGCCGTCGCAGTCGTAATCATGCATGACGGGGGCGACCGGGTGCAGCGGCACGACGCTGTCGGTATGGCGCACACCGTCAGGATTGTATCCCAAATCCGGATTGCCATTGGGATAGGCCCGCCCCGTTCGCGATTGCTGATTGCCGGATCGTTCGGGATTGTAAGTCTGGTTTCCAGGCATCGGAATCTCTCGCAACGCCGCGGCGGCGGCAGGGGTTCAATCGCCAGTCCGGCATGCCTGTCCCGATGCGTTCGCTCTATCGCAGCGCATGCGATCCGTCACGCTTGGACAGCGAACATATGGATATTACAAAACATATCAACAGTAATAATTACCCATAGACAAACGTCGGAATACCGGCGATGCTGCGGGTGCGAAAGGAGTCGAATCATGCTCAACAGGTTCCGCAGCGCGGGAAGAATTGCACTGATCGCTTGTGCCATGGCGGTTGCATCATGCAGCTCTGGCGGGGACGATCCGGCCGAGCCGCGGACCGAGTTCGATATCGGCTGGTCGATCTATGCCGGCTGGATGCCGTGGCCCTATGCCCAGCAGGCCGGCATCGTCGACAAATGGGCCGATAAATACGGTCTCGACATCGAATTCGTGCAGGTCAACGATTACGTCGAATCGGTCAACCAGTATACAGCAGGCAAGCTGGACGGCGTGACCGTCGCCAATATGGATGCGCTGACGATCCCCGCCGCTGGCGGCAAGGATACCAGCGCGATCATCGTCGGCGATTACTCGAACGGCAATGACGGCATTCTTCTGAAAGGCGCGAGCGATCTGTCCGCGATCAAGGGGCGTCAGGTCTATCTGGTCGAGCTGTCGGTATCGCATTATTTGCTGGCGCGCGGGCTGGAAAGCGTGGGCATGCCGCTGACCGATGTCAGCACCGTCAACACCGCCGATGCCGATATCGCGGGCGCCTTCAATTCGCCCGACATCACTGCCGCGGTCGCTTGGAACCCGCAGCTGACCACGATGAAATCCGCGCCGGGCGCCAATCTGGAGTTCAGTTCGGCCGACATCCCGGGCGAAATCGTCGACCTGCTGGTGGTCGATACCGCTACGTTGAAGGCCAATCCCGATCTGGGCAAGGCGCTGGCGGGCATCTGGTATGAGACCATGGCGCTGATCCGTCAGGATAACGCAGAGGGCAAGGCCGCGCGCGATGCCATGGCCAAGCTGGCGGGCGCCACGCCCGAGGAGTTCGAGCAGCAGCTGGCGAGCACTTTCCTTTATACCGATCCCGCCGATGCCGTGGCCGCCACGCAGTCGCCCGATCTGGTGACGACGATGACCCGCGTTCGCGATTTCAGCTTTGCGCAGGGCCTGTTCGGACAGGGCGCGCGTTCGGCCGATGCCATCGGCATGGCGTTCCCCGGCGGCAAGACGCTGGGCGATGCGAATAATGTCACGCTGCGCTTTGACGACACCTATATGAAAATGGCTGCGGATGGCGAGCTTTAAGGCGGTTCGCAAGGCAGGACGGGGCTAGCCATATGCGATGGGTGAACCGGAAGATCCGGCCTGCACAGGCGGTCATGCTGGGTGCGATTCCGATCGTGCTGCTGCTGATCCTCTATCTCGTGCTGGCCGCGAACCGGCATGCGATCAATCCTGCCGATAAAATCCTGCCCCTGCCGCAGGATATGGCCGAGGCGATGTCGGCGCTCGTGTTCGAGCCCGACCGCCTTTCGGGACAATATCTGTTCTGGGCCGACAGTTTCGCCAGCCTTGCCCGGCTTTTCATCGGGCTTGGCATCTCGACCCTCTCCGCCCTGATCGTGGGGCTGGTGCTGGGTGTTCTCCCTCCGGTCAGGGCCACCTTCGGGCCATTGGTAACGGCGGTTGCGGTCATCCCCCCGATTGCGCTGCTTCCGATCCTGTTTATTGCCTTTGGCCTTGGCGAAACCGCCAAGGTGGCCCTGATCGTTATCGGCATCGCGCCCTTTATGATGCGCGATATCGCCGCCCATATCACTGCCCTGCCGAAAGAGCAGATCATCAAGGCGCAGACCCTGGGCGCCAGCAGCTGGCAGGTGATGCTGCGCGTCGCCTTGCCGCAAGCGATGCCGCGGCTGATTCAGGCGCTTCGCCTGTCGCTGGGGCCGGCATGGGTCTTCCTGATTTCGGCGGAGGCGATCGCGTCCGACATCGGCCTTGGCTATCGCATCTTTCTGGTCCGGCGCTATCTCTCGATGGATATCATCCTGCCCTATGTCGCATGGATCGCCGTTCTGGCGGTCGTCATCGATTTCCTGCTGGCGACAGGCAGCCGGAAACTGTTCCCATGGGCCCATGGAGCAAGCCATTGAGCGCGCTCCTTTCGCTTCGCAACGTCTGGGTCGAGTATGGCGAGAAAGTCGTGCTCGAGAATGTCTCGCTCGACATTGCGGACGGTTCCTTCGTGTCGATCATCGGTCCGTCGGGCGCGGGCAAGAGCAGCCTTTTGCGCGTGATACTGGGGCAGGACGTGCCGACGCGCGGCAGCATCCTGCTGGACGATAAACCGCTGCCGCCCGAATGCGGGCCGGATCGCGGCGTCGTGTTCCAGCGCTATTCGGTCTATGCCCATCTGACGGTGCTGCGCAATGTGACCTTCGGGCTGGAATGCGCGCAGGCTCCGTTCACCGCCCGGTTGTTCGGTGCCAAGCGCCGCGCGGCCGAGGCCGAGGCGAAGGAGATGCTCCACGCGGTCGGTCTTGGCGATGCGATGCATCTTTATCCCTCCGAAATGTCGGGCGGCATGCAGCAGCGTCTGGCCATCGCGCAGGCGCTGATCAAGCGGCCCCGCATCCTGTTGCTCGACGAACCGTTCGGCGCGCTCGACCCCGGTATCCGCGCAGACATGCACGCGCTGATCACGCGGCTGTGGAAGGACTATGGGCTGACCGTGGTGATGGTCACCCATGATATCAAGGAAGCGTTCTCTTTGGGCACGCGCGTGCTCACGCTCGACAAGCGCCGATACGATCCGCACGCGCCACACCGCTATGGTGCGACGGCGGTCTATGACCTTGAACTGACGAAGAAAATGGCCGCAGCCGCGCTGGCCGAGGCAGAACAGGCGGGAGCGTCGGAAGGCCCTTCCGGCGATCCTGACAGTATTACGATTGACACGAATAATAATACTTGAGAGAACAGTGAAATGAGTTCCGACTCCAGCAATCTCGCCCGCCTGAGCATGAGCCTGCCGGCCGAACTTTTCCGCCAGCTCGACGTGATGGTGGAGGAACGCGGCCTGCCCTCGCGCTCTCAGCTGATCGCCGAACTGATCCGCCACGCGCTGGCCGACCACGAGGCGCGCTTCCGGCCCGAGGACATGCTCGCGGGCACGGTCACGCTGGTCTATCGCGGCAGCCGCGGGCGGGTGCGCCAGCAGCTTGCCGAAACGCAGGCGGATTATCTCAAGGAAGTCATCTCCTCGCAGCATGTCTTTCTGGAGGATGACCAATCGCTGGAGGTCATGCTGGTGCAGGGCCCTGCCAAGCGGCTGGAAGAATTATGCGACGCTTTGCGCGGCATTCGCGGGGTGCGCCAGCTTCAGCTTGTGACCACCACGGCTCTGCTGCCGCCGCTCCACGATGTGGAGGAAGGCGCGAAGGAGCCCGTCAAGAAAAGGAAGGAGGCCGCCGCATGACGGTCAATCTCGCCGATCCGATGGCGGCGCGCGAACACGCCCGCGCGATGGCCGGAACGAAGGCCGACGCGATGCCGGTGCTGCCGCCCGTGGCAGACGATCTGCCCGATGGCGTCGCACCCGGCGATCTGGTTTGGGAAGAAGTGATCGCGGCAGGCGGCTATGCCACGCGGCGGCTGTCGCGCGGATCGCGGCTGCGGCTTGTCGATCTGGAGGGCGACGCCTGCGCCTCTTTGCTGGTGTACAACGCCGAAATGCCGACCGAACGGCTGAATGTCGCCGATACGGTCAAGGTGCAGTGGAACGGCTATCTGGGCGCGGGCAAGCTTCTGCTGTCCGACATGGGCCGCGTGATGATGAGCATTCTTTCCGACGATGCCGGAACGCATGATGCGTTCTGCGGTACGTCGAACGCCGCTACCAATGCCGCCAAATATGGCGAGGGGCGCAACAGCGGCGCATTCCCCAACGGGCGCGACAGGCTGCTGCTGGGATCGGCCAAGCACGGTTTGCAGCGGCGCGACGTGCACCCCTGCATCAACCTGTTCAAGGGCGCGCGGATCGAGGCCGATGGCACGATCGTGCCGCAGGTGGGACCGTTCGATGCGGGCCGCGAGCTGGTCCTGCGCGCCGAAATGGACGTCATCGTGGTGATCGCCAATTGCCCGCATGTCCTTGACCCGCGCGACGAATACGCCGTCACGCGCCTGCGTGCCACGGCATGGCGCGGCCCCGTCACCGGCAGCGACGATCCCGTGCGCAACGCCAGCCCCGAAGGGCTGCGCGCGTTCGAGAATGTCGAAGATTATTACCGCCGATAAGCAGGAACGACCGAACATGAGCACCGATGCCGCACTCTCGGGCCTTTCCGGCGCGATCGTACATGACGAGATCGTGCCTGCGCGCGCGCCGTGGCTGCACCATATCGCCGCGGGCCAGACGCTGCGCATCGTCGATGTAGAGGGTAATCAGGCAGTCGATTTCCTGCTCTATTCCGCGCAGGACGATACCGAACGCTATAGCGCGCAGGACACTGTTTCGGCGCAGGGCAATCTCTTTCTGCGCAAGGGCACGGTACTGCGGTCGAACGAAGGGCGTCCGATGATGACCATTGCCGACACGGCGGTGGAATATCACGACACCATCGGCGGCGCCTGTTCGTGCGAATCCAACACGCTGCGATACGGCCATCACACCAAGGCGCAGCACGCCTGTGTCGAAAACTTCCTGGAAGCGAACCTGACCGAGGAACGCGGCAAGCGCGACATCGTATCGAACATCAATTTCTTTATGAACGTGCCGGTGCTGGAAGACGGATCGCTGGGCATTGTCGATGGCATATCCGCGCCGGGCCTGACCGTCGATCTTAAGGCAGAGATGGATGTGATCGTGGTGGTGTCGAACTGCCCGCAGATCAATAATCCGTGCAACGCGTTCAATCCCACCCCCGTGCGCATGATCGTCGCCGCATGAGTTTCGATACGGTACTGGTCGCGAACCGCGGTGCGATCGCCACGCGGATCATCCGCACGCTGCGCCGCATGGGGCTGCGTTCCGTCGCCGTCTATTCCGAGGCGGATGCCGGATCGCTGCATGTGTCGCAAGCCGATGTCGCGGTGTGCATCGGACCCGCTCCGGCCGCCGAAAGCTATCTCAATGTCGATGCGATCCTTGCCGCGGCGCGCGAAACCGGCGCGGGGGCGATCCATCCCGGTTACGGCTTTCTGGCCGAAAACACCGATTTTGCCGAGGCTTGTGCCGCTGCCGGTATCGAATTCATCGGCCCCACGCCCGACAATATCCGTACCTTCGGCCTGAAGCACAGCGCCCGCGCGCTGGCAGAGGCACATGGCGTGCCGCTGGCCCCCGGCACCGGCCTGCTGACGGACGAGGACGAGGCGGCAGAGGCAGCGCAAGGCATCGGCTTTCCCGTCATCCTGAAAGCCACGGCAGGCGGCGGCGGCATCGGCATGCGCATTTGCGAGGATGTGGCCGCCGTGCGTGACGGCTTTGCCGCCGTTGCACGGCTGGGCGCGGGCAATTTCGGCGATGCGGGGGTTTTCCTCGAACGCTATATCGGGCGCGCCCGCCATATCGAGGTGCAGATTTTCGGCGATGGCACGGGCCGCGTCATGCCTTTGGGCGAACGTGATTGTTCGCTTCAGCGCCGCAACCAGAAAGTGGTCGAGGAAGCGCCAGCACCCTGCCTGAGCGATGCCAAGCGCGCGGAGCTGATCGCCGCCGCCGTCCGATTGGGCGAAGCGGCGAACTATCGCTCTGCCGGTACGGTCGAATTCCTGTTCGATGCCGAGCGGGAAGAGTTCTTCTTCCTTGAAATGAATACCCGCCTGCAGGTCGAACATGGCGTTACCGAAGAGGTGACGGGTGTCGATCTGGTCGAATGGATGATCCGCGGCGCGGCGGGCGATTATGCGTTTCTGGATGGTGATGCGCCGGTATTGCAGGGACACTCGGTGCAGGTGCGCCTCTATGCCGAAGATCCCGCGCTGGATTACCGTCCCACCGTCGGCACGCTGACCGCCGTCGAATTTCCGGACGA
Organism: Croceicoccus sp. Ery5; assembly: GCF_020985325.1. Taxonomy (NCBI): domain Bacteria; kingdom Pseudomonadati; phylum Pseudomonadota; class Alphaproteobacteria; order Sphingomonadales; family Erythrobacteraceae; genus Croceicoccus; species Croceicoccus sp. Ery5. Next base: position 2,560,639 of record NZ_CP087587.1, on the reverse strand, counting down.
CATCCGTGCCGAAACATGGGTGATGGCGGGCAGCGAGGTCAGCGCATTTTACGATCCGATGCTGGCCAAGCTGATCGTGCATGCCGCGACGCGTGAAGGCGCGATCGCGGCAATGCAGGACGCGCTGGCGCACAGCCGCGTCGACGGGATCGAGACCAATCTGCGCTGGCTGCGCGATGTCGTGCGCGATCCCCGCTTTGCCAGCGGCGAGGTTTCGACCCGCATGCTGCAGACCATCGATTACGTCCCGCGCTGCGTGCGCGTGGTCAGCGGCGGCACCGCGACCACCGTGCAGGACTGGCCGGGGCGGCAGGGGCTGTGGGCCATCGGCGTCCCGCCGTCGGGTCCGATGGACGATCGTTCTTTCCGCATCGGCAATCTGCTGCTGGGCAATCCCGAAGGAATGGAAGGTCTGGAACTGACCGCCAGCGGCCCGACGCTGAATTTCACGCAGGACACGCAGATCTGCCTGACCGGCGCCGATTTCGGCGCGAAGATCGATGGCGAGCCGGTGGGGCGCAATCGCGTGCTGACGGTGAGGGCGGGGCAGACACTGGCGATGGGCCGCGCGACCGGCGGCGGCGTGCGCGGTTACATATTGTTCGCGGGCGGTCTGGACATCGCCCCCTATCTGGGCAGCTGCAGCACGTTCGAGCTGGGCCAGTTCGGCGGCCATGCCGCCCGCCGCCTGCTGGCAGGCGATACGCTGCATCTGAACGCGCCCCAAGCTCCTGTCGCGGACAACCATCGCGCGCCCGAGGAACTGGGCAAGACTTGGACCCTTCGCGTCCTGTACGGTCCGCATGGCGCCCCCGATTTCTTCACGCCCGCCGATATCGACCAGATCCTCGATGCCGAATGGCAGGTCCATTACAACAGCAACCGCACCGGTGTGCGCCTGGTGGGGCCAAAGCCCGAATGGGCGCGCAAGGACGGGGGCGAGGCGGGGCTGCACCCGTCGAACATCCACGACAATCCCTATGCCGTGGGCGCGGTCGATTTCACCGGCGACATGCCGATCATCCTTGGTCCCGACGGTCCTTCGCTGGGCGGGTTCGTGTGCCCGTTCACCGTGATCGCCGCCGACCGCTGGAAGATCGGCCAGCTTTCGCCTGATGACCGGCTGCGCTTCGTGCCTGTCAGCATCGATGATGCACAGGCGGCGCAGCGCACCATGCTGGAGCCGCTGGACGCGGCCCATACGCCGCGCGACATCGCCACGCTGTCGCCCGTGCTGGCCGAAACGCCGGCGCAGGGAAAGCGGCCGCGCACCTTTTATCGCCAGCAGGGCGACCGCAATATTCTGGTCGAATACGGACCCATCGTGCTCGACATCGAATTGCGCATCCGCGTCCATGCCTTGATGACCGAACTGGAACGGCTGGCGCTGCCCGGCGTGGTGGATATCGTCCCCGGGATCCGGTCGCTGCAATTGCATTTCGATGGCGAGACGCTGGACCAGAAAGGCGCGCTGGCCGCGTTGATGCAGGCAGATGACGCGCTGGGCGATCTTGAGGATTTCACCGTCCCCTCGCGCATCGTGCACCTGCCGCTCAGCTGGCGCGATCCGGCCACGATCGAAACGGTCGAGAAATATATCGCCGCCGTGCGCGACGATGCGCCGTGGTGCCCCGACAATATCGAATTCATCCGCCGCATCAACGGCCTGCCCGATGTAAAGGCGGTCGAGGATATCATCTTCGACGCCAGCTATCTGGTGATGGGGCTGGGCGATGTCTATCTGGGCGCGCCGGTCGCGACCCCGATCGATCCGCGCCACCGGCTGGTGACGACCAAATACAACCCCGCCCGCACGTGGACGCCGCCCAATGTGGTCGGCATCGGCGGCGCCTATATGTGCATTTACGGCATGGAGGGGCCGGGCGGATACCAGCTGTTCGGCCGCACCATTCAGGTGTGGAACACGCACCGCCAGACCGACGCCTTTATCGAGGGCAAGCCATGGCTGCTGCGCTTTTTCGACCAGATCCGCTTTTACGAGGTGAGCGCGGACGAGCTGGCCGAATGGCGCCGCGATTTCCCCAATGGCCGCCGTTCCATCACGGTGGAGCCGTCGGAATTCCGCCTTGCCGATTACCGCGCCTTTCTGGCCGATAATGCAGGCTCCATTGCCGAGTTTCAGGGGACCCGGCAGGCCGCTTTCGACGAAGAGCGCGCCGACTGGGAGCGTTCGGGCGAATTCGACCGCGTGTCCGACCTGATCGAGGAAGCCGACGGCAGCGCCGAACCGGCGGCGATCGAACTGCCCGAAGGGACCGAGCTGATCGAGGCACCCTTTGGCGGCAGCGTGTGGAAGCTGATGGTGGAGCCGGGAGACAGCGTGAACGCAGGCGATGTGATCGCCGTGATCGAGGCGATGAAGATGGAATGTCCGTTCGAAAGTCCCGCCAGCGGCACGGTCGAGGCGCTTTACCTGCAAGAGCGTCAGGCCCTGCAGCCCGGCGCCCCCATGCTGGCGCTGAGGCGTTCGGCATGAGCGCGCCCGATACCAGAAGCGCCGCCGCCATCGCCGCCGCCGTCAATGGCGGGCAGGCCAGCGCGGCCGATATGGCCGAACAGGCACTGGCGCGGATCGATGCCTATGATGCGGTGCAGCCGCAGATCTGGATCACCCGTGCTGCGCGCGAAGACGTGCTGGCCGCCGCGCGCAAGGTGGACGAACGCATCGCGGCGGGCGAAATCTTGCCGCTGGCAGGCGTGTCCTATGCGGTGAAAGACAATATCGATGTGGCCGGCCTGCCGACGACGGCGGCATGCCCCGCCTTTGCCTATGACCCGGCGGCATCGGCCGGCGTGATCGAAAGGCTTGCGGCGGCAGGCGCGATCTGTGTCGGCAAGACCAATCTGGACCAGTTTGCCACCGGCCTGAACGGCACGCGCAGCCCCTATGGCATTCCGCGCAATGCCTATAATCTCGATTACGTCAGCGGCGGGTCCAGTTCGGGGTCGTCGGTTGCCGTGGCGGCGGGGCTGGTCCCGTTTGCGCTGGGCACCGATACGGCGGGTTCGGGCCGCGTTCCGGCGGCGTTTCAACATCTGATCGGTTTCAAGCCCAGCAAGGGGCGGTGGAGCACGCGCGGCCTTGTCCCTGCGTGCCGCAGCATCGATTGCATCACCACATTCGCCAACGACGTCGCCGATGCGCGGCTGGTCGACGCGGCGATTGCCGGTTTCGACCCCGCCGATCCGTGGTCGAAGCCGCTGGCCGAAACCCAACTGCAGCCGCGCCGCATCGGCGTGCCGCGCCCCGACCAGCGCGTGTTCTTTGGCGATGCGCAGGCGGCGTTTTTCTATGAACAGGCGATCGCCACGCTGGGCCGCGATGCCGAGATCGTCGAGCTCGACATTGCGCCTTTGCTGGAAGCCGCGCTGCTGCTTTACGGCGGTCCGTGGGTGGCCGAACGCACCGCGGCGATCGAGGAATTGCTGACCGGCAATCCCGACGCCATCGACCCCACCGTGCGCGAGGTCGTTAGCGGCGGAACCGATATCAGCGCGGTGACATTGTGGAACGGCATCTATCGGCTGGCCGAGTTGAAGCGCCATGCCGATCTGATGTGGCAGGATGTCGACATGCTGGCGTTCCCCACGACGCCGACCACCTATCGCGTGCGCGAGATGCTGGCAGCGCCCGTCGCGCTGAACAGCAATCTGGGGTTCTACACCAATTTCGTGAACCTGCTCGACATGGCGGCCATCGCCGTGCCCGCGGGTGTGCGCGACAATGGCACCGGCTTTGGCATCACGCTGATCGGCCCTGCCGACAGCGACCTTGCCCTGATGCGCGGGGCCGAGGGTTTTCTGGGCGCGGCGGAAATTCCCGCTCCGCCACCGCTCGATCTGGAGGGACATATGGAACGCGTGAAACTGGCCGTCGTCGGCGCCCATCTGAAAGACATGCCGCTCCACTGGCAGCTGACCTCGCGCGATGCCGAATTCGTCGGCGCGTTCGATACCGCGCCCAGCTATCGCCTGTATGCCATGGCCGACAGCACCCCGCCCAAGCCCGCGCTGGCATGGGCCGAAGATGGCGCGGCCATTCCGGTCGAGGTCTATGAGCTGGATGTCGCCGCGTTCGGCAGCTTTACCGCCGAAGTGCCCGCGCCGCTTGCCATCGGGACGGTCACGCTGGAAGACGGCAGCAGCGTCAAGGGTTTCGTCGCCGAACCGCGCGCGCTGACGGGGGCGACCGACATCACCCATCTGGGCGGCTGGCGCAACTTCATCGCAGCGGGCTGAACGGCGATGAACGGCGCGGTCGAAATATCTCTGGCGGTCGTGTGAATGGCACGCGGGGCGCACTCTGTTAAAGGCCGGCTGCGGTGCCGGGCCTGATGGAAAGCGTTCTTTCCCGCCTGACCACGGGCCGCGCCGCGCCGCGCCATGATACGGGCCTGCTGGAGCGTATCGCCACGCTGGAATCGCGCCAGGCCGAACTGCTGCGCGCCAAGGCAGCGGCAGAGGCTGCGAACGAGGCAAAGACACGCTTTCTGGCGAGCGTCAGCCATGAGATCCGATCGCCGCTCAATTCCATCTATGGCTATGCGCAATTGCTGGAACGCGGCACGGCGCGCGATCCGGCGCATGCCGCGCGGGTGATCCGCCGCAGTTCGGAACATCTGGCCAATCTGGTCGAAGGGCTGCTCGACCTGTCGCAAGTCGAAGGCGGGGTCATGCGGATCAGCCGCGACACGATCCGCTTTCCCGCGCTTATCCGCCAGATCGTCGACATGTTCGAACCGCAGGCACGGGCGCGCGGCATCGATTTCCATTTCGAATGTCCGGCGCCCTTGCCCGAATTCGTGCGCGGCGATCAAAAGCGACTGAGGCAGGTGCTGATCAACCTGCTGTCGAACGCGATCAAGTTTACCGACAGCGGCCGTGTCACGCTGAAGATCACCTATCGTTCGCAAATCGCGACGTTCGAAGTGGCCGACAGCGGCATCGGCATACCCGCCGAACGGCTGGACCGCATATTCGAAGCGTTCGAGCGTAGCAATGATTCCGCCAACGACCGGCCAGGCACGGGGCTGGGCCTTGCGATCACGCAGGCGCTGGTCCGTATCATGGGCGGCGAGATCGCGGTGGAAAGCCGCGTGGGCGAGGGGACGCGCTTCACCGTCCGGCTGATGCTGTCCGAACCGGCAGAGCGACCGGCGGACGAAACGCCGACGACCGCCGTCACCGGCTATCGCGGACCACGCCGCACGATTCTTGTCGTCGATGACGATGCGGCTCAGTCGGCGCTGCTGTCGGGGCTGCTCGAACCTTTGGGTTTCGCGGTGAGTGCGGCAAGCGATGCGGACGGGGCCGTGCGCCTTGCTGCCGACATGTTGCCCGATCTGGTATTTCTCGACATTTCCATGCCCGGCAAGTCGGGATGGGAAGCGGCGCGCATGCTGCGGGCCCGCTATGGCAGCGCCCTGCGGATCGTGATGCTGTCCGCCGATGCGGACGAATTTCGGGGCGCTGGCGATGCGGCAGGGCCGCACGACGCATTCGTTCTGAAACCGTTTGAATTCGGCGCGTTGCTGGATGTTGTTTCGGCGCAATTGCAGATCGAATGGACGGGTAACGCGGTTCAGAAGGCGCTTTCCGACGCATCGGTCAAGGCGACACCAGCTGAAGATTTACGGGCCGATCCGCGCATGGGCCCCCATCTGGCCGCCATCGCACAGGCCGCGCGGATTGGCGATATTCGCGGGATCGAAGACGGGATCGATGCGCTGGCGGCGCTGGCTTCGGGTGATGATGCACTGGTCGCCCGGCTGCGCCGGTGCCTCGACGGTTTCGACCTGAAGGCACTGGCGTCACTTGCGGAAAAGGCCGATGCGGAAAAGGGGAACTCCGATGCCGGATGAAGCCCGCCCGACGGACCGCATTCTCGTCGTCGACGACCAGCCGGATTCGCTGCGCTTCATCGTCGAGACGCTGGAACAGGCAGGCATGGGCGCGCTGGTCGCCACCAGCGGAGAGGCAGCGCTCGACGTGCTTGCCGGGGCCATGCCCGATCTGATCCTGATGGACGGGGTCATGCCCGGCATGTCGGGTATCGAAACCACGGTCCGGATCAAGAACGATCCCGCGCTGGCGCATATTCCGGTGATTTTCATGACGGGGCTGACCGAACCCGAACATGCGGTCGCCGCGCTGGAAACCGGCGGCGTCGATTATATCCGCAAGCCCATCGTGATCGAGGAATTGCTGGCCCGCATCCGCGTTCATCTGGCCAATGCGCGCCAGTCGCACCGGTCGCGCCTCGCGCTTGACGCGGCGGGTGGCAGGCTGGCGGCATTCGATGCGCGCGGCGCGCTGGCATGGTGCACGCCCCAGGCGGAGGAATTGCTGACATCCGTCGATCCTGCATGGACGGCGAACGCCCGGGCATTGCCCGCGGCCTTGCAGCCGACCGCCGATCGCGTGCTGGCCGATCCGGCGCGGGCGGGCAATGCGATGCGCGTGTCGGTGGCGGATTTCGCGGTCGAGATTTCCGCCGTCAAAAGCGAGCGCGATGGCGAGACATTGATCCGCCTGACCGAAATCCGCGAAGGCGCCGATCTTGAATCGCTGCAGAATTACGCGGGCCTGACCCAGCGCGAGGCAGAGGTTCTGCTGTGGGTCAGCTATGGCAAGTCGAACCGCACGATCAGCGAAATTCTGGGCATCAGCCCGCGCACGGTCAACAAGCATTTGCAGCAGATTTTCACCAAGCTGGGCGTGGAAACGCGCGCGGCTGCAGCGGCCCTGGCGGTAAGGGTGATTTCCGAATGAGAATAGTATACATTCCATCGCGGGAATCGTCGATTTTCGGGGGAAAATCGCTGCAAAACTACGTCATTTGGACACTTACTTCGCCTCCGTCAGGGGGCATACGCTTGGCTTGATTTTGGACGGGCCGCCCTTGGGCGTCCCAATCGGTTTTCACGACATGTGATGCGGGTGGGTAGTATGAGCGGAGTTCGCGTAGGCAAACGGATCATCGGGGCAGACTCTCCGGTTACGATCGGCTGGGAAAACCTGCCCAAGGTTGAAGGCAGCCGGGCCAAGGTGTTGTTTTTCACCTGGTTCCAGCCCGCGACGCTGCTCGCGCTGCTGGCGTTCTGGTATTATGCGCCCAATTCGATCGCGACAGCGTCGACGGCCATCGCCATCGGTATCGGCTTCAAGATTTTCCTGCTCGGCCTCGAATGGGTGAACCCCCGTTTTCGCAGCTGGCGCCTGACGTGGAAGGAATTCGCGGTCGACCTGTTCTATGTCGGACTTGGCTATACGATCATCCGCACGGTGGGCAGCTATATCGGCGACGATGCCATCATCGGTTTTATCCAAAGCTCGTTCGACTGGGAAAAATTCGCCTGGTTCATGATGCTGCCGCTGCTGGTGCAGGCATTCCTGATCTCGTTCATTTTCGATTTCGGGCAATATTGGATGCATCGCGGCATGCATAACTGGCACCCGCTGTGGCTGACCCATGCGCCGCACCACTACATCACCCAGCTGAACATCAACAAGGGCGCCGTCGGCAATCCGATCGAGCTGTTCCTGATCGGCCTTGGCATCGGCGGTTTCTTCGACTTCCTGCCGCGCGCCTTCCTGCTGGCCGGTACGCTGGGTGTCGCGGTGTCGATCTATCAGCACATCAATGTGCGCTTCAACACGCCCAACTGGTGGCGCTTCGTGTTCAACACGACCGAACATCACAGCGTCCATCATTCGCAGGACTACGAAGCGAGCCGCAGCAATTATTCGGGCACGTGGATCATCATCGACCGCATGTTCGGCACCTGCGTCGACGGAGAGGCGGAGCTGCTGGGCATGGAAGGCGGCCGCGCCATGTCGATCAAGGAAACGATGGTCTTCCCGTTCAAGGATGCATGGGCGTCGATGAAGCTGCGTTTCCAGCGCCGCCTGCCGCCTGCGGTTCCTGCCGAGTGATCGGGCCGGACATGAATCTGAATTCGGGGTGCATAGAGTGATCAAGAACTACTTCGACTGGATCTGGCATGTGCGCGACAGCGTGGAGCTTCCGGCCGGCCAGTCCCCGAAAGAAGCGCTCGACCGGTTGGAGCCGCTGTTCCACGAACGCGGCACCAGTTTCGAACGGCATGGCAATACGATCAGCTTTGGCAAACAGGGCCAGCCCGCGCAGGACCGAATGTCGGTCTTCGACCGCGGCGAGCTGGTCGTCGAAAACGACGGCACGGCATCGCGTCTGAACTATCATCTGGTCAGCCGCGCTTTCCTCTACTGCTTTTTCGCGCCGCTGCTGTTTCTGGCCTTTGCCCAGATGAACACGCTGATCCGTGATTACGAACGCGCGTCTGCTGCGGCCGAAATGGCTGCAGAGGGCGATAAGGCGAAAGAGGAGAAGGAAGACAAGATCCTTCCCCAAAGCCCGATCGACAAGTTTCTTGGCGCGCCCACGCCTGAAATGCCGGATAAGGACAAGGAAAAGGATCTCGACAAGATCGGCCCTTCGCCTACGCCCGCCTATGTTTTCGCGTGCATTTTCGTCGTGCTCTATATCGGCGGGCGCATTCTGGAAACGCGGCTGGTAAAGCGCCTGTTCCGGCGGCGCATGCGCGGTGAGGATCGTGAACCGGTCGGCCCCGCGCAGGTTGTGGCCCTGGTCTGAAAGGTCGGTCCGGTCCGGCACGTTCAGGCCGGACATGCAGGTCCGGCCCTATCTCCCTATAAGTCCGCATCATTATCAGCATTAACCGCGAGTGTCCGTTGACACGCGCCGGTCTAGTGTAAACGCTCTGCACATTGGTGAATTTCCGAATCCGGCGTAGGGAACTGCCGGACGGGATCGCCCTGAACGCGGGGGGAATTGCACTATGCATCGGGGCAGTCGGGCAGGTCTGGTATCGCCGCATGGCATGATCATGCGGGCGATGGCCGTGCTGTGCCTGTTGGCGCTTGCCGCCCTTTCCCCCGCATGGGCGCAAACGCCGGATGCCGCCCCCGGCGACGTCACCCTGGCAGAGCCCCCGCCAGACGAAGCATCGCTGGAAGAAGAGGCCCGCCTGCAACTGGCCGAGGCGGAAGCGGCAAGGGCAGAGGCGGAGGCGGAACGTCGCAGCCTGCTGATCGCCGAATACACCCGTCTGAAAACCGCCCAAACCGCGGTGGCGGCAGAGGCGGCGCGGCTGGAGAACGAGGCTGCTGCCATCGGGCTGATTGAAACCGACGCGCTGGCATGGCGCCGCAAGGCGGAGGCGGTCGCGGGATCGCCGGGCAGCACCGCAGCCGCCGACGCGCTTAACGGCGATCTGATCGTTGCGCTGCGCGGTATCAGGGGCGAACTGGGCGATGCGCTGGGCGGCGCGACCGGCGCCAAAAATTCGCGCCTGCGCATTCCGCCCGTCGATCCTGCGCTGATCACGTCCGAAGGTACCGGAGAGCGGCTGATTGCCTATCAGCAGGCACTGGCAAGGCAGGCGGTGCTGTTGTCATCCTATCAGCAAGTGCTGCTGCGCGAGCGGCGCGATGCGCTGTATGATGCGATGATCACCATGAACGAGGCGCGGCTGGCGCTGTTGCCCTCGCTCTCGTCGGGGCTGCGGTCGCGGGTCACGGGTTTCGGTGCCGAGGGTCTGGATCAGGTCGGTCGCGAAGTGAAGCAGATCGTGCTGACCGTGCGCTATAATGTGGCGACGGGCTTCGCGGGGCTAAAGGCTTTCACTACCGGCCTGATGGAATTCCGGGCCAGCTATTTCCTCGTCATTTTCGAATTGCTGCTGGCAGTGATGGTGTTCCGTTTCTGGCGCGGCGTGGGCGATACGGTCGTCGGCGATCTGGAACGCACGCAAAGCAGCCGCAAGCCGCCGACCCTGTGGTCCTCGCTCTCCGCCTATCTGCTGCGCCTGTTGCGCCATGCGCTGAAACCGCTCGACTGGCTGGTGCTGCTGCTGGTGCTGAACTGGCTGTTTCCGGTGTTCTTTTCCCCCGCGCCGATCCGGCTGGTCTGGTTGCTGGCATGCTGGATTTTCGGCGGGGCGGCATTGGTGCAGGTGATCGACGCGATGGCGCGCGGCCGCGGCGGAGAGGACCCGCGCGCGGCCCTTCGCAAACGCTCGCTGCGGCTGGTGGCGACCGTGGTGATCGGTGTCGGGCTGTTGCTGACCATGACGGCGGGCGTCGTCGGCCATGGCGCGATCTATAGCTGGATACTCACCTTCTGCTGGCTGCTGGCGATACCGGTGCTGTTCGTGATCACCACATGGTGGCGCGAAAGGATCGAGACTCTGGCCCGTCTGGGTGCACCCAAAAGCACCGTTCTGCGCTGGGTATCGAACAATCCCGACGGCATCAGCGGCGCGCTGGGGCGGGTGGCGGGCGGTTTCGTGCTGATGGCGCAGGGCGCGCGCGTGATCGTCGCGCGCCGTATCCGCCAGCTGTCGCTGATCCGCGAGATATTGGGCCAGCGCGCGCGCGAAAAGGCGAGCGAGCGGGTCATCGCGGACGAGGAAAGCGGCCGCTATGACCCGCTGAGCGACGCGGAAATGCACCTTCTGGCGCCGCACGGGCGCCCGTTGGCGGATGCGACGGTGCCTGCCGCCGCCGATGCGAAGTCGGGCTTTCCGCTGCCGGGCCATGTGCTGGCGGTGGTCGGCGATCGCGGCCATGGCAAGACCACCATCGTCAATCGTCTGGTCGAAGCATCGGGCCTGCCGCCGTTGCAGGTGGAGGCGAAGGCGGGGCCGGACGACGGATTGCTGGCCGCCATGGCAGACGCGCTGGGCTGCGCGGCCGAACCGCGGGCTGTGATCGATGCATTGCAGGCCGCGCCGCACTGCGTGGCCATCGACGATGTCCAGCGCATGATCGTTCCGGCCATCGGCGGGCTGGCGCGGTTCGATGCCTTGCTGGAAGTCGCGCGCCACACGCCGGGGCGCACCAGCTGGATCTTCGCCGTGGGCGGTGCGGCATGGCCGTTTCTGGAACGGGCGAGGGGGGACAGGCCCCTGTTCGATGACGAAATCATGCTGCGCCCGTGGTCGGTAAAGCAAATCCGCGAGCTGATCGAAAGGCGCAGTGCCAATGCGGGGATCGATCCCGAATTCGAATATGCCGGCGACGATACGGGCAGCATGTTGTTCGAGGACGAGGTCGCGCCGGAGGAACGCGCGCGGCGCGCGTTTTACGCCGCGCTGACCGAGGAATCGGGCGGCAATCCGGCAGTGGCTCTGGAGCGCTGGCGGCGCAGCCTGTTCCGCGACAGGGAAACAGGGCAGGTCTGCGTCCGCACGTTCAAGGCGCCCGATATCGCGCGACTGGCCGCCATGCCGCCCATGACATTGTTCGTCCTGCGCACCATATTGCAGATGGACATCGCCAGCGCCGCCGATATCGCCAGCGCCACCGATCTGCCGCTCGCCCGCGTGCGCGAAACGCTGCGATCGTGCGAATTGCTGGGCGTGACCGTTCCGCAGGATGGCGGCTATCGCCTGAGCCTGTACTGGTTCGAGGAAGTCAAACGACTGTTGCGGGCCCAGAACCTTATCGCGGGAGCAAAGCCATGATCGCGGCCCATTCGCGCAGGATCGCCTTGCTGCTGGCGGCGGTTTCGACCGCCACGCCCGCCGCGGCGCAGGCGCCCGATATCGATGTCGCACAGCTGGGCGATTTCGTGCGGTGGAGCGGGGTGGTCACCTCGCTCTTCGTGCTGGCGGGGGCGTGGTTCCTGCTGAAAGTGCTGACCGGCTTCGTCAACCGGTTCAGCACGCAATTCGCCGCCCGCCGCCTGACGATGCAGAAAGTGGCGACCTTCGCCAAATTCTTCATCTTTATCGCCACCGCCGTGATCGTGACGGCGCTGTCGTTCAAGATCGACAGCACATTGCTGGCACTGATGGGCGGCACCGCGGCGGTCGCGGTCGGCTTTGCGCTGAAAGACCTTGTCGCGTCGTTCGTGGCGGGCGTGATGATTATCGTCGACCGCCCGTTCCAGGTGGGTGACCGCGTCAGCTTTGGCGGGTTTTACGGCGATATCACGGCGATCGGCCTGCGTTCGGTCAGGCTGCAGACGCTGGACGACAATACGATTACCATCCCGAACAACAAGTTCCTGAGCGACATTACGTCGTCGGGCAATTACGGCGCGCTCGACATGCAGGTGGTGGTCGATTTCCTGATCGGCGCGGGCGAGGATATCGATCAGGCGCGCGAGATCGTGACCGAAGCTGCGCTGTCGAGCCGCTATATCTATCTGCCTAAGCCCATCGTGGTGCTGGTGTCGCAAGTGCCGATGCAGAATTTCGTGGCGGTGCGGTTACGGCTGAAAGCCTATGTCCTCGACACCAAGCACGAAAAACAGTTCGAGACCGATATTACCGTCCGCACATTGCGCGCGTTTCGCGCCAATCGCATCATGCCGCCCGCAGCGGCGGCTTGATCGCGGGTATTTCGACCCGCGCCGGACCTGTTCGGAATGCCGGTCGGGATCAGCCGACGAAGGCGCGCTCGATCACGAAATGGCCGGGCTTGGAATTGCTGCCCTCGATAAAGCCGCGCGCTTCCAGATCGGCGGCGTGATCCTTGATCATCGCCATGCTGCCGCACAGCATCACGCGGTCGTTTTCGGGATCGAACGTCTTGGGCCCGCTGACGGTTTCGAACAGCTTGCCGTTTTCGATCAGCGTGCTGATGCGGCCGGTGTTGCGGAACTCCTCACGCGTGACGGTGGGAACATAGTGGAACTGCAGCAGTGCTTCGTCCTGCACCAGAGGGTCGCCCGCCAGCTGCGATTCCAGCAGGTCGCGATAGGCCAGATCGCTGACCTTGCGCACCGAATGGACCAGCACGATCTCCGAGAACATCGAATAGACGTCGGGATCGCGCGCAAGGCTCATGAAAGGGGCAAGGCCCGTGCCGGTCGACAGCATGAACAGGCGGCGGCCCGGGATCAGCGCGTCGGTGACCAGCGTGCCGGTCGGCTTCTTGCCCAGATAGACGGGATCGCCCACCTGAATATGCTGAAGCCGCGAGGTCAGCGGCCCGTCCTGGATCTTGACCGACAGAAACTCCAGCTCGTCGGCATAGCTGGGGCTGGCGATCGAATAGGCGCGCAGCAGCGGCTTGCCGTTATTGGGCAGGCCGACCATCACGAATTCGCCCGAACGGAAACGGAAGCTGGCCGGACGCGAGATCGAGAAGCTGAACAGACCGTCGTTCAGATGATGTACGCGCTTCACCGTTTCCACTTCGAGAGCGGCGGAGGGGGTGAATTCTTCGCGGGCAATAGGCTGATGGGTCAAGGCTTGGTCCATGTTTCGTCGTCAGGGTCGGGAACGCCTTGGCGCCTTTGATGGCATGCGGCTGCAATTGCAACCTTGGCATGCGCAAAATCGGTACCGTCGGCAGTGCGTTCCTTCTACTCGTCAAAAACTCTAATGCAAGTCATTCGCATTAATTGCGCTACAATCCTGCTTCTGCCGATCTCGCGCGTAAAAGCCAAAGCAGGATATGTTTCACCCCTGTTATGTCAGCTTAGGCGTGATTTTGGCCGCGGGGCCGGCCCCATGGCCAGCGTAGGCGCGGTTACGGTACGGCAGGGTAACGGTCCGCCACCGAGCCCAGCGCGCTTTTCAGCGGGGCCAGCCATGGTTCGTAATTCTTCCACTGGCTCAGCCCCTGCGTATAGATCGGCTGGCGCACCTGTTCCGAACTGGCAGTCCGCACGGCGCGCCTGTTGGTATGGAAATCGACGCAGGATTGTTCGAACTTCAGACCCAGATAATCGAGCAGGCGTCGGATTTCCGCCTCGGTATCATGGACCATATCCTCGTATATCACGCGGTGCACCGCGCCCGGATCGGCGGCGTCATAGGCGGCCATCAGCGCCACATAATCGCGGTAATACCGGCCGATGTCGTCCAGATCATAGCTGAAGGTCTGACCCCGCGCGAAATGCTGTTTCCATCCCGACAGGCAGCAGGACAGCGGGTGCCGCCGCGCGTCGATGATGCGGGCATTGGGCAGGATCATGCGGATCAGACCCGTGTGCTGCCAGTTGTTGGGCATCTTGTCGATGAACAGCGGCTTGTCCGTCTGGCGGTGAACGCGCGTGCGATCGATATATTCCTCGCCCAGCCGCGCCCTGTCGTCGGGCGAGAGAGAGGCGATCATGGTGGCGAAATCGGGGAATTCGCCATCGTCGATGCGCGATTGCAGGCGGCCGGCGATCATCATCATCTCGGGCAGTTCCATCGTACCCTCGATCTGGCTGTGGCTGGCCAGAATCTGTTCCACCAGCGTCGATCCAGAACGCGGCAGGCCGACGATGAAGATCGGATCGGGGGCAGGGCAACCGCCCGGTTCCAGCGCGCCCAGAAACGCGGCATCGAATGCGCGCGCCGTGGCTGCGACCTCTGTCGTGAAATCGTCGGCATCGTGCAGGATCATCGTACGGCGCAGACGATTGCCCTTGTCGTAATGGCGAAAGGATTCCGCATATTCCCCTGCGTCTTCCAGCGCCTTGCCCAATGCGAAATGGAGGTGGAACAGATCCTCTTTCTGGTCTTCGACCGCCGGGTCCAGCGTCGCCAGAGCGGCCTCCATCGCGGCGATATCGCTCTTGTCCAGATGCACCGTTTTCAGATTGGCAAGGCTCCACCACGCTTCCCCCATGGCGGGGCGATGGGTGACCGACCGGCGATAGGCGGCGATGGCATCGTCCTGCTGCCCCATGGTCTTGAGCACGTGGCCAAGGTTCTGCCAGACCTGCGGGTGATCGGGCTTTAGTTCAAGCAGGCGTTCATAGATCGCCTTCGCCTCGCCATGGTCGCCCAGCCGGACCAGAACCGATGCGCGCAGCAGATCATGGCCGGGATGCGCGACGGGAGAGCGGGCCAGCACCTCGACATGCGCCATCGCTTCTTCCAGCCGGTTCATCTGCAGCAACAGCCGCACCATGAAGTCGCGCGCAAGATCGAAACCGGGCGCCATGACAAGGGCGGTCTCCACCGTGTCGAGCGCGGCGGACAGGTCGCCCTGACGCCATGCGATCTCTCCCGCAAGGCGCACGGCAACAGGGTCTTCGGGAATGCGGTGACGGCGCGCCTTGGCCATGGCTGCCGCATCGTCCAGCCTGCCCACATTCATCGCGGCAGCGACCTTCAGCAATTCGGGGTCGCGGGCAGAGGCGTGGACGCCCGACAGATCGGCGCGCCATGCCTCTTCGGCACGGTCCAGCCTGCGCAATTGCGCGGCCAGCAGGAACCAGCCCGTGGCGATGGCGGGCTGCTGACGGGTGAGCGTTTCCAGCGCGGCGACCGCCCTTGCGCTGTCGCCCGTCTCTGCCGCGGTTTGCGCCAGTTCCCATAGTGCGCCGAACATGCGCGGCTCCTCTGCCACCAGCCGGTCGAGCCGCGAGAGTGCACCCGCAGCATCGCCGGAGCGGCGCATGGCCTGCGCCTCGATCAGGCGCACGACGGGATCGGCGGGGGCCATTTGCAGCATCGCCCGCGCCTCTGCCAATGCCGCTGCCGGATCCCGGTCGAGCAGGCCCGTCGCCCTTGTAAAGGCGGCTTCCATCGCCTGTTTCTGATCCGGTGCCGAACGGGCGGATTGCAGCATGTTGCAAGGCTTCCAGTTGGTTACGCGTGGAACAATCCAACCACGTTATACGCCGCTGCGCAACAGGCAAACAGTGGTCAAATGACGCAGCGCAACAATCGTATTGACAACGAACGAATCGCTGGCATGATCAGATTTCGGACACATGTTCTAGATTCGTGATTTTGCCCTAAGGCATTGTAGTCGCAGCATTCGTCTGCGGATGCCTTTCGTTTTCTGAATCAAAAGCCGGCAACGACCGGCCACGTGGGAGGGGTGCCTTTTCCGCGAGCGGGCGCGCATGTTTTGCGTCCGCGAAGCGAGAGGGCCGGGGCCGTGCCGCAAGGGGCATGGCCCTCGGACAGGGGCCGATGACATCGGCTGCGGGATCGTACCACGGGGGTAATGATGAAGCTTCGGCAATCACTGGTAAAACGTTCGCTTGTTCTGCTGAGTTCTTCCACCATGCTGGCCGGCATCGCCGTCGCGCCCGCCCATGCTGCCGACAATATTGCGGCCGACGATGTCGCGGACGAGGCTGTCGCCGCCGATGCAGCGGCAGAAACCGCCGCCGCCGCCGTACAACCGGTCGAGCCGGGCCTTGGCGATATCGTCGTTACCGCGACGCGCACTGCCGAAAGCGTACAGCGCGTGCCGATCTCGATCCAGGCGCTGGATGCCAGCAAGCTTGAAAACCGGCAGGTAAAGGGCCTTAGCGATTTTGCGAACCTGATCCCCTCGGTCACGATCGCGGGCCTTGGGCCGGGCCGTCAGACTGCCTATTTCCGCGGCATCGTGCCTGCGGGCGGCTCATACGCGTCGGTCGGCTATTACCTTGACGACATTCCGATTGCCGGGACCGGCGTTCCCGACATCCATGTTTACGATATCGCCCGTGTCGAGGCGCTGTCGGGACCGCAGGGCACGCTTTATGGCGCGGGGTCGCTGGCGGGCACGGTGCGTTTCATTTCGAACAAGCCCGATACCGGCGCGTTCGAATGGGGCTATGACCTTGAAGGCAACAAATATGGCGACGGCGAATTTGGCGGGCAGGCGCAGGCCTATGTCAATGTGCCGCTGGGCGATACGCTGGCGGTGCGCGCCATGGGCTATTACCGGCGCGATGGCGGCTATATCGACAATACGCCCAATAATGGCGAGCTGAACAATGGCGAGCCCGCCGTGCTGACGCTGGGCGACAATAATCCCAACACCTTCTGGCTGCTCGACAATTCGGATATTGCCGAGGACGATTACAACAATATCAAGGAATATGGCGGCCGCCTCAGCCTGATGTGGGAACCGGCACCGGGCTGGGAAATCAATCCGCAGGTCACCGCGCAGCATCAGAAGGCCTATGGCTATTTCGGTTACGACCCGCGCGTCGGCGATCTGGAAGTGCACGATTACGACCTGACGCTGCAGGACGATAAATGGTATCAGGCCGCGCTGTCGATCCATGGCCACATCGGCGACTGGGATGTCGTTTCGGCCACCGGCTATTACCGGCGCAAGGTCCATCTGCGGAACGATTACACCTATTACACGGTGACCTACGACAGCTTTGGCGCGGGTTACGAAAGCTATCTGCAGTTCTTCGACGCGGACAGCTGCACCGGCACCGGCGCGGACATGCAATGTTCGATGATCAACCCGCAGCAATATTATAACGGGCTGACCAAGGACAACCAGTTCACCCAGGAAATCCGCGTCACCACGCCCGACAGCTGGCCGTTCGACGTGACGCTGGGCGGGTTTTACCAAAAGCGCAAACAGCAGACGAACAGCGATTATGCGATCCACGGTCTGGACGAGATCATCGGATCGACGCTGGTCGGCGGCGGCGACGTTGCGGGCGGGCTGATCGGCGTGCCGGCGATGTATGGCATCGCCTATGACGAGGATGGCACGCCATTTTTCGACACGACCGATGTGATCAATCCCGACGGTAACCCGCTGGGGACGATGGTCTATGGCTCTCCCGCGGTAAAGCGCGATGCCTATTACCTGTCGGAACGCAACAACAACTGGACCGACAAGGCGATCTTTGCCGAAGGCCATTACGACATCACCGACACGCTGAAGCTGACGGGCGGTATCCGCTATTTCTGGACGGAATTCACCACCAAGGGCTTTTCGGGCATCTGGGCATCGGCGCTGAACACGGTGACCTCGCTCTATGTGCCGACGGGCGAATATGGCTGTCCGTTCCCGCTGCCTGACGAGCGTATGCAGTGCCTCAACTCCAACCTTGCCGCTGCCGATCAGGTGGGCCGCTATAAAGAGGATGGCGAGACGCATAAGGTGGCCCTGAACTGGCAGTTCGAGCCGACCAAGATGGTCTATTTCAACTATTCCACCGGCTTCCGCCCCGGCGGCTTCAACCGTCCGCTGCGCGTTCGCAACGTGGGCGTGGTCGATGTGCCGTCGTATGAATCGGAAGAGCTGACCAATTTCGAGGTCGGCGTGAAGACCACATGGAACAATATCTTCCGCTTCAACGCGGCCGTCTATCTCGAGAAATGGGACAATATCCAGTATAGCGTGGTCGTATCGGGCACGCAGGGCGCGGGCATGACCGGCAATGCCGGCAAGGCCGAGGTCAGGGGCATCGAATATGATGCCGATCTGAAGCTGGGGGCGATCACCATCTCCTCATCGGGCGCGTTCAACGATGCCAAGCTGAAGGGCAATTTCTGTAACTTCGCGCTCGACACGACAACCATGTCGATCTCGCAATTGTCGAGCTGTACCGAAGGGGAATTCGTGCCGGGCTCCTATCCCCCGACCCCCGAAGTCGCCGCCGCCGACGGCACGCGCCTGCCGCGCCAGCCCAAGTTCAAGGGCACGACATCGATCCGTTACGATACGATGATCAGCGACATGGATGCCTATGTCATGGGTGCTGCGCTTTACCAGACCAGCGCGACGCAGGACCTCAACGTGTCGGACAATAATCTCTATGTCTGCCCGGAAATTGCGGATTCGCAGACGACGGCCTGCACCACCGACGGTTTCGTCACCTTCGACTTCTCGGCAGGGTTGAAGAAGGACAACTGGACGCTGGATTTCTTCATCCAGAATGCCTTCGACAATCGCGGCACGCTGACGATGAACACGTTCTGTTCGATCACCTTCTGCTCGGGCTCGACGCGCGCCTTCCCCGTGAAGCCGCAGTTCATGGGCGTCCGCTGGGGACAGCACTTCTAACGGTTTCCTGCCAAGGATCCCCTGCGCCCGCCATGGTCATCGCCATGGCGGGCGACTTTTTATGCGGGCAGGATCGCCGCCAGCGCGCGGCGCAATTCCGCCGCGTCGCGGGCCCCGTGCACAGCCATGGCGCGCGCGGCAAAGCCGCTGATCTGCGCGGTGGCAAAGCTGGTGCCATACAGATTGCGCTGTAACGGTACGCCGGGGATCGGCCGCGGATAGCCCGATGCGGACAGGGCCGCTTCCGCCCCGTCCGCCGCGTCCTCGCGCATGCGAAAGCTGTCTCGCGGGCAGTCCCAGTCGACATCGACCCCGATCACCCCTGCCAGCGCGCCGGGCAGGCAGGGCGCATCGTCCACCGCGCGCGGCGCGACAACGATGGAACCGGCCATGGCCGCCCGATCGACCGCCGCGCCAAAGGCCGCCGCATGGCCCATATTGGTCGAACCGAGCGAGAGATTGACGATATGCGCCCCGTTTTCCGCCGCCCAGTCGATCGCCGCGATCAGCGCAAGGCCGGTGGCGCGCAGGCTGTCGTGAAAGATGCGCACCGGCATGCACAGCGCATCGGGCGCCTTTTCCTGAATGGCGGCGGTCACGGCGGTTCCGTGGCCCAGCCGGTCCATCACCGCATCGGGCGCGGCATCCAGCGTGCCGTCGCCCGCGATGGCAATGCCCGGGGCGATGCGCGTCTTGTCGATATGCGGGTGGTCGGGGTTCACCCCGCTGTCGATCACCGCGATCCGGATGTCAGCCATCGACCAGTTGAGCCCCGCGCGTCACCGCGATCTTTCCGTCATTCAGCGTCACTACCATATCGGCCAGATCGGCCAGCGCGGGCTTGTGCGTGATCACGATGATCGTCGCCTTGGGCAAAGCCTCGCGCAGGCCCAGCGCGACCAGCCGCTCGGTCTCGGTATCGAGCGCGGCAGTCGGTTCGTCGAGGATCAGCACCGAAGGCTTGCGCAGCAGCGCACGCGCGACGGCCACGCGGTGCCGCTCTCCGGCAGAGAGTGCCAGCCCGCGTTCGCCGGTCGGCGTGTCCAGCCCCTGCGGCAGCCGCGCGATCAGCGGCGCAAGACCCGCCTGCCGCGCGGCATCGGCAATCCGGTCGGCCCCCGCGTCGGGACAGGCGAATCCGATATTATTGGCCAGACTGTCGTTGAACAGATGCGGCGACTGATCAACCATCACCACCGCATGACGCAGATCGGCCAGCGACAAGCGGCGCAGGTCGATCCCGTCCGCCGTGATCGTCCCGCCATCGGGATCGAGCTGGCGCACGATCAGATCGGCCATGCTCGATTTGCCGATGCCGCTGGGGCCCAGAACCGCGCAAAAACAGCCCGCCGGAATGAACAGGTCGATCCCGTCAAGGATCACGCGCCGGTCATGCGCGAACCGCACATCGCTGAACTGCAGGCCGCGCTCGATCGCGGGAAGGGGCACAGGGTCGTCCACCTCCACCACGTCGGGCGCGGTATCGAACAGCGCATTGATCCGCCCCAGCGACACCCGCGCCGAGGCAAGGCCCGATACCATGCCCATCAGCACCTGCACCGGCGAGAACAAGCGCCCCTGATAGGTCATGAACGCGACCAGAGTGCCGATCGTCATCTCGCCCGCGATTATCCGCGATCCGCCATACAGCACGACGGCCGCGCTCGACGCGGTCAGCAGCGTGCCGGGCAGCGCGCCCGCCATGAAGGAGGTGATCTGCATCTTCTGCATCGCCGCGACAAAGGCATCGTTGCGCTGGCGGAAACGGGCAATCTCGTGATCCTCGGCCCGCAGGGACGTGATGGTGCGCATCCCCATCACCGTATCGACCAGCAGGCTGCCCAGATCGGCGCCGCGTTCGCGCATCGTGCGGGTGATCGCGGTCAGCCTGCGTTGCAGATGGACGAACAACAAGACGCAGACCGGCATCACCACCACGCCGATCAGGAACATCACCGGATCGAGCCACAGCATCATGCCGATGCAGCCTGCCAGCATCAGCAGATTGCTGAGCACCGAAAGCAGCGAATCCGCCGTCACGCGCTGGATATCGCTGACATCCGAATTGATCCGCGACATCAGATCGCCCAGTCGGAAGCGCGCGTAAAAGCGCGGCGACAGGCGTTGCAAATGCTGAAGCAGGGAAGCGCGAATATCGAACAGCATCGCCGCGCTGGCCGCGACATAGCGATAGCTGGCCCACATATTGAGCGCAAAGCCCGCCAGCGCGACCGCCACCATAGCGCCCGCAATTTCCAGCAATGCGCCCATGTCGCTGCGCATCAGTGCCTTGTCGATCAGCAGTTTCGACAGATAGGGCTGGGCGAGGTTCATGGCCGTTGCGAT
The DNA here is from genome assembly GCF_020985325.1 of Croceicoccus sp. Ery5. Classification (NCBI taxonomy): domain Bacteria; kingdom Pseudomonadati; phylum Pseudomonadota; class Alphaproteobacteria; order Sphingomonadales; family Erythrobacteraceae; genus Croceicoccus; species Croceicoccus sp. Ery5. The sequence goes on along the minus strand of NZ_CP087587.1, from coordinate 2,539,501 downwards.
CAGGCTGATCGCCAGCACCAGTGCCAGCGGCCGGTAATAGGGGCGCAGGAACGGCAGCAGGCGGCGATAGGCGCTCCACCCCGCGATTTCGGATTGCGGATCGGGAATTGGCGTCATGCCGCCAGCTCGCGCCGGATCAGGCGAAAACCGTCAAGCGCGAAACGCGGCGGCGGTGTGCGTTCCAGCACGGCGCTCAGCGCGGCAAAGCCGTCCTCTATCGCCCGTTGCTGCGCGCGCCACCACGGGCCGGTGCCGCCGGTGGCATAGAATTCGGACGAGAGCCGCAAATGGCGGCGCATCGCGGCCACCATCATCGCGCGATAATGGGCTGTCATTTCCTCCTCGTCCCCTCCATCGAACCCGCGCTCAGATAGGGCACAGGCGATGGCGCTGGCCAGGATCGCCTGCCGCACGGCCAGCGCGGTGCCGTCGCCGCAAATCGGATCGAACGCCATCGCCGCCGAACCGCAGGCGATCATGCCGGTTGTGGCCATGCGGTCCAGCAGGCGCGGCGTGGTGTCGAAGCGGGCAGGAGCAGTGTCCGGCGGCGCGATGCGCGCGCGAACATGACGGCTCTGGCCCAGCAACACGTCGCATGGCGCGCCGATGGCAAGCAACCAGCCGGTCTCCGCGGTCGAGGGGATCAGGAACAGCCAGCCGTCATCGACCGATTCCACGAAACAGGCATCGGCTTCCCCGGGCCGGAGCCATTGTACCCGCGCGGCCTCTCCCTGCCGGTCGCCGAAGCGGTGCATGGGTTCTTCCGCCGCAATGTCGGTTCGGATGATCAACCTGGCCGCAGGGCCGGGCGCTTCTGCGTGCCCGGGCAGCTGTTCGGGCGCGAAATCCAGATCGCCCGCGCCCAGCATCACCGCGTCATGCGGCAGAGCGACCGGTTCCTGTCCGCCCCAGGCGACGATACGCCGCGCGATGCGCCGGTTTTCCGCGAACAGATCGGGCCGCGCCAGCGCGTCGCGCAGCAGCGCACGGGCCGGATCGCTGAGCATGATGGCGGGCACACCGCGCCGTTCGCGCATGCGCCAGCGGGTCGCGACCCCCGCCTGTCCCAGCAGATGCGCGCAGCAGGCGGCGGCCACTCCGCCGCCGTCTATCGCCACGCCTTCGGGCAGGCTCACGGCAGGGTCAGCAGACCCGCCATGGTAATATCGTTGGTAAGGTCCCAATCCTGCTCGAACTTCAAGGTTTGCGCATCATACACGTGGATCTGATATCCCGCGCCATAGATATAAAGCTTCTGCCCGTCGCGCGACATGCTGAAATAGAACCGCGACCGGCAGGGAAATTCCGCCTTGTCGAGCGCCGCGTTCGTTTCCAGATCGAATTTCCAGAACTCGCAACGCATCGCGCCCAGCTGGCCCGTGACGGTCACCGTATAGCCGGTCTTGCCGTCGGGCGTAACTTCCAGCCCTGCCATTTCGTCGGGCGCGGGACCGATCGGGTCGAAGGTGAAATCGCGCGACGACAGATCGAAACGCGCGATGCCGAACACCGGATTGCGGATATAGGGGTCTTGCGAATTGAAGACCGAGACATATTGGCCGGGCGTGCGCAATGTTTCCAGCCCGCCGCCAAAGCCGACATCCTGCATGCCGGGAAAATCGGGCTTTTCCAGATCGATCCGGTCGACCACTTCCAGCGATTTGGTGTCGACGATCAGCACTTTTTTCTGGAACACGTAAAGCGTCTTGCCATCGGGCGCCATTGCAAGGCGGGTGCGCCAGGTGGGGCCGCCATCTTCCTCTGGCAGATCGACCGCGCGCACGATTTCACCGCTTTTCAGGTCCACCACCATGAATTGCGGCTGGCCCACGCGGTACAGGTCGATCTCTTTCGAAATCTTCTCGCCGACTATATAGAAATAGCGCCCCGTCGGATCGGGCACCCCGCCCGAAAAACGGTATTTGGTATAGGCATCGTTCAGGCTGACCGACGTCACCACCTTGCGCGTGGCGGTGTCCAGCACTTCGATCCCGCCATGCGTCAGCGTGGTGACATAGGCGCGCTTGCCATCGGGAGAGAGCTGCAGATTGGTCGGCAATCCGGAATCGAGTGTGATCTTGTGGATCACCTCGCCCGTCTCGTCATCGATGAACTGCAACTGGTCGGGATAGCCGCCCAGAATGATGGTCGATGCCTGCGTGGGGAGCGCGCCTGCGGCCATCGCAAGGGCGGCGAGAGCGAAAGCGGGCCGGGCGAAAGCGGGCCGGTTGAAACTGGAAAGGACCGGACGGGGCGTTTTCATGCTGCGGGCTCTTTCTGAAAAAGGGCGGAACATTGGGCCGGAATGCGGCCGGTCAGGGGAAAACGATGTCCAGATTGCGCCAGTCCTTGGTCGCGACTGCGCAATTCGATGCCCAGTCGGGCGAATAATTGACATGGTCGGGCACCTGTACGGGCCAGAAACAGGTGACGTAACAGTCATAGATGTCACGCTCGACCGGCTGGCACAGGCCCGCCGTGCCGCCGCCCGCATCGACTTCCCAGCCGGGGGAGAACGACAGGGTGCACCCCATCGGCACATGCGGCAGCGGCGTTTTCTGCTGCAGGGCGACGACATCCTCTTCCATCAGGGATGCGGATTCGTCGATCCGCGCGGCTTTCAGATTGACGGGACGAAGGTGCTTCATGACAGGCCCTTTCGTGCTGCAAAACGTTGCAGGAATTCGGGATTCATCACGCTGACCGCGCCATAGATGCGCAGGCAGGTGTCGGTCCATTCGCGGATCCAGTCGCAATAATGCAGGTTCGCGTGGCCGGTATCGCCGTAACGGACGAACGCCTCGTGATGGCAGCCGCCCGCGCACAGGGGCCGCGCCCAGCACGACTGGCATTCATATTTCGCGCCGACATGGCCGCGCGACAGGAAATCCTCGCGCTTTCCGGCGTCGATGCCGGTGGCGATATTGCCCAGCGTGTGCGTGTCGGCATCGGTAAAGCGGTGACAGGGCGACAGATCGCCCGACGGGCTGACTCCCAAAAGGCCAAGCCCCGCGCCGCAGGGGTGCGACTTGTTCACCCCCTGAATCAGCTCTCCGATCGTCTCGCTGACATTCGAAAAGCCGTGCATCTCTCCGCGAAGGGCGAATTCCAGCCATTCGTCGGCCAGCTCGTGGAACTGGGCCAGCACTTCATCCATGCCCGAATCCGCGATCATGTAATCGCGGTCGCCCGAATTGGTGACAGGCGCAAAGCCGACTTCGTGAAAGCCCAGATCGTCCTTCAGGTGGCGATAGATGCGGATCACGTCGGTCACGCCGTCGGTCAGCGTCACGCGCGCGGTGATGGCGCGGGTTTTGTGCCCTGCGATCAGCTTGCGCAGCCGCGGTTCGATCACCGCATAGCTGCCCTTGCCCGACTTATACACGCGATGCTTGTCCTGAAGGTCGGGGGGGCCGTCCATGCTGACCGTCACGCCGATGCCGTGGTCGGACAGGAAAGCGATAATCTCGTCCGTCAGCAGCGTGGCATTGGTCGTCAGGCTAAAGCCGATGGTGCGGTCCTGCGCCGCGGCGCGCCCCTCGGCATAGTCGACCACTTCGCGCAGCAGCTTGAAGTTCATCAGCGTTTCGCCGCCGAAGAACGTAACATGCACCGCCTGGCGGCCGGGCGATTTCTCCAGCAGGAAATCGATCGAGTCCTTCGCCGTTTCCAGCGCCATATATTTGGGCTTGCCGCTGGGGGTGGCGATCTTGTCGGCCCCGAATTCATAGCAATAGGTGCAGGCCAGATTGCACTGGTTGGTGATGTTGAGCACCAGCGCCTGCAGCGGAAAATCGGCGGGCGGATTGCCCGGATGACTTTCGGGGGACGGGGCCTTGGCGGGGCGGATCGCATCCGATGTGATGCCCTGCACGAACAGCAGTTCGCGGATCAGTTCGAACGCATCCTGCCGCGAATAGCCCCCTTCGGCCAATGCGGCGACCAGATCCTCGTGGCTAAGCTCCTCATGCTCCAGACGGCGCAACACGCCATGCGCCGCCTCGTCCAGCGCAAAGATCGCGCCTGCCGAAACGAGATAGGCGAAGTTCTGCCCTTTGGCCGAAAATTCGTGCATTTCGCCCAGCCTGTAACGGCCCGACATAAGCGCGGTCATGCTGGTCATTGCGACACCTCCGGCTGGTCCCAACGACGATACATCGGAACGGTGGTGACAAGATAGGCCCGCGACGTCATCGGGTCGCCCTTCCTGTCCTTGAGCGCTTTGGCCGTCGCGACCACCCAGACTTCGCCGTAATTATTGCGGCTGAAGCGGCGTTCGGGATTGGGCCCTTCGAAGCTGGGGTCGAAAAAGCCGCTGTCGGACAGCGTGCCGACGAATTTCACATCATCGTCATAGGTGACGGTCGGCAGTTCCTGCATGGTAAAGCTGGCGTCGATAGGCATGATCGCGAAATCGTCTTCGGTACCGCGCTTGCCGTCGGGTCCGTCGGACCATGCGATCGCTTCGAACTGTTCGTAACCCTTGGCGTATTTGATCCCGCCTAGCCGCGCCATGGCGGTTTCGGGCGTGACTTTCATGTAATCGGCGGCATTGAAGACCGGCAGGGCCCCCGTCAGGACCGAGCTTCCCAGCGCGACATCGCGCACGCCGATCATCGCGTCGCTGGCCACATCGACCGTCGCCACCGCTTCGCCCGGCGATACGAGCGAGACGCTGCGCACCGTGATCCCGCTGCCGAAGTCGAGGTCGGCAGGCGCAAGACCGGCAGGCAGCGCATCGCCGTAAACATGGATCTGCGCGCCCTTGGCCCCTGTTTGCACCGCATAGGGTGCAACGGCCGACAGCACAGGCGCGCCGGTCGCGCGGGTCATTTTCACGTCGAGGCCGAATTCGTGATATTCGCCCCAGTACCACCGCCCCTCGGCCGAGGACTGGTCGGGCGAGAACCACATCGCCTCGCGCAGGGTCTTGGCGACATCGGCGGGAGAGGCGGGTTCGGCGCCGCTGTTCGACGTGCCGCGCCAGCTATAGCCGGCATAGACCAGCCCCTTGCCCGAACGGGTCAGCGTTTCGCCCGTCGACAGCGAGCGCAATGTGACGCTGGTGGTGAAATCGTCGCCAGCGGGCGTGATCGTCATTTCGCCGACATAGCGCCCCTTGCCGCGAAGATCGGCATCGACCAGCCATTTGCCGCCCAGCCGCGGGGTGCGGATGCGCGGGCGCCATGCCGACCACTCGGGCGTGTTGAGCGAGGCATTCTCGCTCAGCCACGCCAGCGCGACCTCTCCATGCGAAAGCGGCTTGGCATCTTCCGCGCGGCCCTCCGGCTGATCCCCGGCAGGACGTTCCAGCGCGAATTCGGCCTGCGAATACAGCGCGGAATGCATGCTTTGCAGCAGCCCCCATTCGCGCTTGCTGCGGCGCGAGGACAGCGGCTGGCCAAAGGCATGGCAGGATGCGCAGGCCATTTTCATATTATCGTTCGGGATCAGCGTTTCCTCGACGATGCGGCGTTCGGGCATATACATCACCGGCTTCGCCTCTTCGGGCGCAAGTCCGTGCCATGTGCCCAGATAGCGGGTGATCGACCGCGCCTCGTCTCCGGTGATCTGCATGCCGTTCAGCGATGCCATGCGCTTGATCGATTGCGACCACATTTCGGGCGTGGCGCGGATCCACGATATGCGCGACAGATTGCCCTTGTCGTCGGGCGCGTGACAGGTACCGCATTTCTCGATCGTCAGCGCGTCGGTGACGGGGATGCCTTCTTCGTCCTCGGTCCAGTCGGCAGGGTCCTTGGCGCTGCTGCCCGACGATTGCGCGGTCACCACCGATGCCGACAATATGGTCGCGGCGAACAGAGGGACAAGCAGGGCGGGGCGGGCGAAACGGCGGCGGGGCGCAACGTCGCGATCGGGCGGCAGATCGCTGCTGGAAACAGAACCGGTCAATCGTGCAACGGCCATAATCGCAATGCCCCCGAAGATCAGAAAACCGCGCGATCCCGATGCGGCCTTCAAGTCCGATGGATCGAACATAGGACGGTCGTCAAAATTTGGTCAAGCGTCTTTTTTTGCGACTGCGAAATCTGTTTGACGGGGGTGGCCAGACCCCTTGGGTAACCGGCGCCAGACCGCCCGACCGTTCAGCTGTCGGATGCGGTCCGCAGCATGCGCAGGCTGGCGGGGCGCAGCGAATCGGCCTCGGCATAGAGCAGGAACAGGCAGGCGAGAGCGATGGTGCAGATCGCCGCCGCCAAAAGCGAGGCGGGGCCAAATGCCGCGGTGACCAACGACCCTGTTAACGGCCCCAGAATCATGCCCAGTGCATGGGTGCAGGCAACGAAGCGGCGGAACAGATCGCCCCTGCTTGCTGCACTTGCGAGACCGGATGTGCGCGTGATGATCGCGGTGCATCCGATATTCAGCGCGACGATGGCGGCGATGAATGCCAGCGGGTCGCCGGTCTCGACCGCCGCGATCGGGGCCAGCAGGGCCAGCCCAGCCAGAATACCGCTGAGGGGCGGGGGCATCACCGGCTTTTCGCGCATGACCATGATCGCCGTTCCCGCACCTGCCAAAGAGCCGAGCGCGACCGCATCGCCGATGACATCCTCGGACAGGCCCGCCGATACGGCAAGGCCGCCCGCGAAGGTCCAGACCATCATCGTCGAACAGATGAACAGCAGGCACGATCCCGCCGCCGCCCATGCGCGCAGGCCCGTTTCTTCCGTCCCATGACCGGCGGGGAGAAATGCATGCGTTTGCAGGCGGACCGACGAATGCGAAAGGGCCGTGACCAGCGCCAGCGCGGCCAGCGGCGCGGCTGCCAGTGCCGAGAGTGCGGTTTTCGGCCCCGCGACATCGGCGATGGCGGGCAGGACCAGCGCAATGGCCGATGCCAGAAGCAACTGGAACAGGAAAACCGCGCCATAGGACCCGTGCGGCCGGTTGGCCGAGGCATTGGCCATGGCCTGCGTATAGAGCACCCCCATCGCCCCGCCATACAACGCGCGCAAGGCGATCATCGCGGGAAAATGACCGACCTGCGCGGTGGCCAGCGACACCGCAGCCGCCAGCACGGCCGCCGCGATGAAGGCGGGCTGCGGCAGCCGCGATCCCAGCCGCCATGTCGCCAGCGACCCCAGCGCCATGCCGCTTTGCGTGGCAGTGACGATCCAGCCGTGCCAGCCGCTGTCAAAGCCGTGGGCGGCGGATAGCAGGGTCAGGAAAACGGGGTCGATACCGGGCTGCAGACAGCCGATACTGGCCAGCACGACCGCCGGGAGAACGAGTTTCTGATTGCTTGCGGAAAATCCCGACACCACGCACCCCATCGCAAGACCGGCGCCCCGTCGCGCCTGCCTTTCAGGATGCCTTTCCCCCTGGCGTTTTACCGGTTGCCTATTCCAGCCCCGTCGCCTGTGCCATGCGTGCAATGTCACCCGGCTTGGTCGATTTGACAAGCGTTACGAACCAGTCGCTCGAAATTCCGATGACTGCGGGCATTTTGGCGTTCCACGGCTTTTGATAGCCGAGGAAGGGTGTCGTCCCTTCCATCGACGCGCTGATGAAAAGCGAGAGCGTATGCACCTCGTCCTTGCTGAGCGCGGGATTGATGCGCTGGACATATTCGCCGATCACATCGTGGACCTTGGCGTAAAACGCCTCCACCCGCTCGGCAATGAAATCATTGTGATTGGCCAGTGCCCACAACTCGGTAAAGAGGCGCGTCGTGCGCTTGCCGCAAATATCTTCCAGACAGATCAGGATCACCAGCTTCAGCCGCTCCTCGTCCGAAAGGGCGGGCTTGCGAACGTTCACTTCCAGCTTGGCGTGATATTTCTCCATGATCTCGTCCAGCAGGACCTGGATCAGCATTTCCTTTTTCGGGAAGTGATAGCTGACATTCCCCACCCGCAAACCGCAGGCTGCGGCGACGCGGCGGATGGTAAAAGCCTCGGCCCCCTCGTCCAGCAGAACGGTCAGCGCCGCCCGAAGAATGGCGTCGACGGTTTCCGCGCCGCGCGAATAGATTCCCGGCTTTGCGGGCGCGAGTTCGGTATCGGGCATAGGCCTCACATTAGTCATTTAACGTATTGTGCGCCAGTCCCCGCATAAACAGCCGCAATGAAATCTTGATGAACGTCCAGATTTTTTGCAGGGTTCTTTTCCCGTCCGCCGATCGTGGCTAGGGTGGGAAAACGCCGCATATCGCAGCGGCGTTCTTACGATTTCCGGCATCGATCATTCATCGAACGATCCAGTCAAACAGGGGGGCAGCATGGCGATCGAACTGACCGTCAACCGGCAAAAGCGCACGATCACCGCAGATCCCGAAAAACCGCTGTTGTGGGCTTTGCGAGAGGACATGAAGCTGCCCGGCACGAAATTCGGGTGCGGCGCAGGCCTGTGCGGTGCGTGCACCGTGCTGATGGACGGCCAGCCGATCCGTGCCTGCCAGACCCCGATCGGATCGGTGGGCGAGGCCGCGATCACCACGATCGAGGATGTCGCATCGCAACCGGCGGGGCCCGCCGTGCTGGCGGCATGGGGCGATCTGGACGTGCCGCAATGCGGCTATTGCCAGGCGGGCCAGATCATGACCGCGACATGGATGCTGGGCGAATTTCCCGACCCGTCGGACGAGGATGCCGAAGCGATTATGAGCGGGAATATCTGCCGCTGTTCGACCTATCTTCGGGTCAAGCAGGCGATCCGGCAGGCCGCCGATGCGCGGCTTTCCGTCGCGAGCGGGACGGAGGCAGGCGCATGACCATGCTGGACGTATCGCGCCGGTCGTTTCTGACCGCATCGCTGGCAGGCGGCGTTGCCGTTACCTTTACCGCGCGTCTGGCGCTGGCCAGCGAAGAACAGGTCGGGGCAGGCGGGCTGACTGCATTCGTCACCATCCATCCCGACAATTCGGTCACCATCGGTTCGCGCAATCCCGAGATCGGGCAGGGCGTGAAAACCATGCTGCCCATGCTGATTGCCGAGGAACTGGACGTCGACTGGGATCAGGTGAAGGTGGAACAATTGCCGCTGAATGCCGATCTGTATGGCCCGCAATTCGCAGGCGGCAGCCGTGCGACGCCGATGGCATGGCTGCCCATGCGACAGGCGGGCGCGGCGGCGCGGCACATGCTGATCGCCGCGGCGGCCGAACAATGGGGCGTGGGCGCCGACAGCCTGACGACCGCGGGCGGCATGGTGACGCATGCGGCTTCGGGGCGGACGGCCAGCTATGCCTCGCTCGCAGCGGGGGCGGCAGCGCAGACCGCGCCCGATCCGGCCAGCCTGACTCTGAAGGACGAAGACAGCTTCAAGATCATCGGCAAGTCCAAGCGCGGTGTCGATACGCCCGCGATCCTGAAGGGCCAGCCCTTGTACGGTATCGATACCGACCTGCCCGGCATGGTCTATGCCGCGATAGAGATTTGCCCCGTGTTCAAGGGCACCATCGCATCGTTCGACGATGCGGCGGTCAAGGCACTGGCGGGCGTGATCGCGGTGGTTCCGCTGAACAGCGGCCTGGTGGCCAAGGGCACGAACGATGCTCTGGCCATTGTGGCGGACAGCTGGTGGACCGCGCAAAAAGCGCGCGAGAAGCTGGCGGTGGAATGGAATACGCAAGGTTTCGACGGATTTTCGACCGAGGGATATGCCACAAGCGCAGCCGAAGCGCTGAAGGGCGCGCCGCAGGGCGACATCCTGAAGAAAGGCGATGTCGATGCCGCCATGGCGGGCGCGGCGAAAATCGTCAGCGCGCAATATGATTATCCGACGCTGGCCCATGCCACGCTGGAGCCGCAGAATTGCACGGCCCTGTTTCAGGGCGGCAAGCTGACCCTGTGGGCGCCGTCGCAAAGCCCTGCGGGCGGGGTGACGCAATTATCCGACATTACCGGCATCGCGCCCGAAGACGTCACCGTGAACCTGACCCGCATAGGCGGCGGTTTCGGCCGCCGGTTGATGAGCGATTATATGGTGCAGGCGGCCCAGATCGCGCAGGCGGTTCCCGGAAAGCCGGTGAAGATGATCTATGCGCGGGCCGACGATATGCGGCACGATTTCTATCGCCCCGCGGGCTGGCATTCATTGTCCGCCGCGATCGACGACAAGGGTGTGTTGACGGCGATTCGCGACCATTTCGTCACTTTTGGCGAGGATGGCCAGCCGATCCGCGCTGCGGGCATGGATGCCGACGAGTTTCCCGGCGAGCTGCTTGCCAATGTCGATTTCGGCGCAAGCTATCTGGCGACGAACCTGCCCACCGGCTGGCTGCGCGCGCCGACGTCGAACGCCATGGCCTTTGTCTTCCAGTCCTTCCTTGACGAGGTGGCCGAAGCCGCCGGCACCGATCTGCCCACGCTGATGCTGCAGATTCTGGGCGAAGGGCGGCAATTGCCGCAGACCGGCCGCGATCCCGGTTTTCACACCGGCCGCGCGCGCAAGGTGATCGAGGAGGTCGTGAAGCTGTCGGGCTGGGACGGCAAGCGTCCCGCGGCGCCCGTCGGCAAGGGGCGCGGCTTTGCGTTCTATTTCAGTCACATGGGCTATTTCGCCGAGGTGGTGGACGTGTCCGCCCCGCAGGATGCCAGGCTGTGGATCGACAAGATCTGGGTGGTCGGCGATGTCGGCAGCCATATCATCAATCCCGTCAACGCGCTGCATCAGGCGCAGGGGTCGGCCATCGACGGGCTGTCGCAAGCGATGATCGGGCAAAGGATCGATCAGGTGGACGGCGCGATCGTGCAGGAGAATTTCGACACGTTCCCGCTGATGCGGATGGATGCGATCCCGCGCGATATAGAGGTAAAGTTCATCACCACCCCGTTCCCGCCGACCGGCATGGGCGAACCGGCTCTGCCGCCGGTCATTCCGGCGCTCACCAATGCGATCTATGCCGCCACCGGACGGCGCATCCGTTCGCTGGGTAACGGATAAGGGGCAGGGCCGGGCCCGTTCGTCGCGGGTCCGCCCTTAAGAAAACTGCGCGCCGTTTTACTTCTGGCTGGCCAGAAAGGCGATCACGTCGGCCCGCTGCTTGTCATCGGGCAGCGATACCATCATGCGCGTGCCGGGCACCGTCTTGGTCGGCGATTTCAGATAGGCATCCAGATTCTTGCGATCCCAGCGCAGGCCCGATTTCTTGAGCGCGGGGGAGAAGGATTTGAACTCGCTCGACCCTGCCTTGCGGCCGACCACGCCTGCCAGATTGGGGGCCATTCCGCCCGGACCGTCGCCCTTGGCCACGCTGTGGCAGGCAGCGCAGCGCGCCTTGTAGATTTTTTCGCCCGGCTGCTCGGCAGGTGCGGCCATTCCGCTGGCGGCAAAGGTAAGGGCACCGATGGCAGGCAGGGCAAGGAGTAAAGGTTTCACGCAGGTCTCCGGTCGAAAGCCGATGATAACGCCAGCGTTCTGGCATCAAAGCGGCAAGCGGTCGAGTGCGTCATTCGACGTATTCCCGCTTGCTCTGACAAATCGCTGCAACGGGCGGACATGGTGCGCGCCAATCGAACGCGTCGGCGATGGAGCGCGGCCCTGCTTGACCCATTTGCCCAAGCGTCCCTAGCCCCCGTTCACTAGCCTATCGCACAAGGGGAAAGGACCGTTGCCGGTGACAGGCACAACGCAGATCGTTTGGCAGGGCGACATCGCGCGACCGACCGGGCTGGCATGGCTGGCCGGGGCGGAATGCCTGCTGGTGTGCGATCCCGAAGGTGGGCGCTTGGGCAGTTTGGACCCGGATGGCGGTGCGGTCTCGCTGATGTCGACCGGCGGACCGACCAGCTTCTGCTTTCCCACCCGCGACGGCGAATTGCTGCTGGGCATGGGGGGGGACCTTGTACGGCTGGACGGCAACGGGAACAGCGAGGTCGAGGTCAGGATCGACATGCCCGCCCATTTGCAAACCGGCACGGGAACGGCGGATTGCCTTGGCAGGCTGTGGTTTGCCGCTCCCGATGCGAGTGGCGGCGACGACGGGCGGGTCTATCGCTATCACGACGGGCGGATGATCCCCTCTCTGTTCGGCAGATGCAGGCCGGGCGGCGTGGCGGTGTCGGCGGACGGGCGCATGTTGGTCCATGCCAATGGCACGGCAAGGCGGATCGAATATTACCGCATCAGTCCGGCTGCGGCCCTGTCGGCGGGCGAAGTGCTGGCCGTGCTGCCCGACGATGCGGGCGAACCGCGCGGGATCGCGCTGGACCGCGATGGCGGGCTGTGGGTGGCGCTTTCGTCGGGAAGGCTGGCGTTGATTGCCCCCGATGGCACGATTGCGATGCAGGTGGAGATCGCGGGCGAAGCGATCGATGTGGCCTTTGGCGGCACGGATATGGCGACATTATTCGTCAGCACGCCGGGCGCGATCCACGCTGTCCAGCCGCCAGTGGCGGGGCTGGCCATTGGCGCCGTAAAATTGTCGGCAGGCGCCCATCTGGGACTGATCGAGGATGACGACCACTAGGGGCCATGCCCGCTAAACCGCCACTTCGACCGTTCCGTCGCGGATGCGCAGCGGGAAGGTAGCGACGGGCTTCGTCGCGGGCGGGTTGAGCGGCTCTCCGCTTGCCAGATCGAACCGCGCGCCATGGGCGGGGCAGGCGATCCAACCGTCGCGCACCATGCCGCAGGCCAGTTCCTGAAACGCATGGCTGCACCATGGCTCGATCGCATGCACCGCATCGCCCGACCGGCACAGCAGTACCGGCCTTGCCGGATCGCCCAGCCTGACGAGCAGCGTGCCGCCATCGGGCACATCCTCTTCGGCACAGGCGGGCAGGAACGGCGTCTGCGTCATGCGTGCGTACCGCTGTCTAGCCAAGCGCCCGCAGGTGCGGTGACCAGCGCGATATCGGCATGGTTGACGATGCCGGCCGGCGCTTTCGCCAACTGGGGCAGCACGTTCACCGCGGGCAATGCGGTCAGCACGCTCCAGTCTCCGCCCGTCCATTCGGGCGCGACGAACCGGACCCGCATATCGACGCCCGGTTCGCCGTCGACGGTCACGTGATAATGATCGTCGTCGAATGTCCATCCTTCGGCCAGAAGATCAGTCAGATACCATGCGACCGACAGGCGCACGACGTCGTGGCCGGACTTGCGCCCGATCCAGGTCGCGCGCAGCGCCGCATTGGTACCCTTGGCCAGCATCATGAAACCCAGATCGATATCCTGCGCCGCCGTCGCATAGTCGAGTTCGAAAGCGGTGTCGTCGAGCGTCACCCCGATCGCCCCGGCCACGCCCGTAACCGCGTCGCGGAACGACACCAGCGCGCCCTGTGCGGCCATGCGCATCGCCGCATCGGCGTCGGCAAAGCCCATGCCCAGCGCTGCCCATGTCTCTTTCGACGAATAATTCGCCACATTGGCCGATTCCGCAATCGTCACGCGGTCCACCCTTCGGCATACGGCCGTCAGCGATGCGGCGATCTGGTTGATCCAGCCGGGATTGACGCCGGTGATATAGAAAGAGCTTCCGCCCGCCGCGCAGGCCGCCGCGATCCTGTCGCGCGCTTCGCCGCCCAGCCCGCCGCAGTTGAGCAGCAGATTGGTGCTGGCCACATCGATGCCCGCACGCAGCAGGCGGTCCAGATGATCGAGGTCGGCCATGAAAGGCGTATAGACCACCGCATCGGGCCGTGCCGCGATCAGCGCGTCGATATCGTCGGTGGCGGCAATGCCGCAGGCAGGGCGGTCGCACAGCACTGCGGCATCCTGTCCCGCCTTGTCGGGCGAAAACGCATAGAGCCCCGCCAGTTCCATCCGCGGATCGTCGAGAATGGCGCGCAGCGCGCATTTGCCGACCTTGCCCGTTGTCCATTGCACTACGCGCAGCTTTTCCATCGCCAGCTCTCCCTTTTTATCGCGCGGCACATTGGGGACATTGGCGGCGGATCGGAAACGCGGTGGCGATGCTTTGCGCGGCGGGCCCGCATGCCCTTTCCGCAAGAGGGGATCAGGGCGTAGCGCAGACCCATGGACGAAACGCCCGCCATCGATGTTCCGGCGATCTGCCGCGCCGCCCTGGCGCAAGAGGGCGACGCGATCCGGTTCGAAGGGCGCTGGAGCGGCTGGGCCGATGTGCGCCGGATCGCGCAGGCGGTGGAACGGGCGCTGACCGCATCGGCCATTGCGGCGGACGCGCCGGTCGCCTTTGCGCCGCGCAACACGCCCGGCTCTCTGGCGGCGTTCCTGCCGCTGCTGGCGCAGCGGCGGCGGATCGTGATGGCCTATCCGTTCCAGTCGGCAGAAGCCTTGGCTAAAATGGTCGGCACATTGCAAGCCGCCGCGCTGATCATGGATCGCGGCGATTTCACCCCGCCTGTGATGGCCGCCATGGCCAAAGCGGGCATGGCGGGCATTGCGCTTGGCGATGACGGCGCGGAATTGCTTGCACCGGGCGGCGGGACATGCGCGCCCCAACCGCCGGCGGTCGTGCTGCTGACCAGCGGGACGACCGGCCCGCCCAAACATTTCCCGATCGGCTATGGTGTCATCGCGGGTTATATCGCGCAGGGATTGGCACAGGCAAAGGCCGATGCCATGCGCCCGACGTCGCTGTTGTGCTTTCCGCTCAGCAATGTGACCGGGCTCTATTCCATCGCAACCTCGTTCCTGTGCGGGCAGAAAGTGGTCCTGCTCGAACGCTTCAGCGTCGAGGGATGGCGCGATTATGTGGTCCAATACCGCCCCGTTGCGGGCGGCGGGCCGCCTGCCTCGCTCTCCATGATCCTGCAACGGCGCATTCCCCGCGGCGATCTTGCCTCGCTGCGCGTGTTCTCGACCGGTGCGGCCCCTGTCGATGCCGGCGTGCGCGAACGGTTCGAGGAAACCTATGGCATTCCCGTCGTCCAGACCTATGGCGCCACCGAATTCGGAGGGCCGGTCTGTGCGATGACGCCCGATCTGCTGCGCCGATATGGCAAGGCGAAATCGGCCAGCGTCGGCAGGCCGTTCGGCGGCGCGCAGATCCGCATACGTCAGAGCGATGGCGGCTCACTGGCGGATAGGGGCGAGGTGGGGCTGGTCGAAGTGGTGTCGCCGCGCATGGGGACCGATTGGATCGCCACGTCCGATCTGGGTTCGATCGACGCGGACGGGTTCCTGTTCCTGCACGGCAGGGCCGATGGCGCGATCATGCGCGGCGGGTTCAAGATCGTGCCCGAAACGGTCGAGGCCGCGATGCTGGCCCATCCCGATATTGCCGAAATCGCGGTCCTCGGCCTGCCGGACGAGAGGCTGCACGAATTGCCCGTCGCCGCCGTGGTCCCCGCGCAAGGCTGCGCCGCGCCGACGCCGCAGATGCTCGACCAGTATGCCCGCGCGTGCCTGCCCGCGACCCATGTGCCCGCGCGCTGGGCCATCGTCGACGCGCTGCCGCGCACCGTTTCGTTCAAGACCGACCGCGCGGCGGTGCGCGAAATCTGCGAGGCACAGGCCGTATCGCCGGGCCGATAAGGGGGCGTCCGGCCTTGCTCTTGGCGGCGCGGGGATTGACCAATCGGGCAAAATTCACGGGGAGCATGCATCTTGGCGACCAAGACACTCGATACCAGCGACATCGACCAATATCTGGGCAAGCCGATCGAAAGTTCGGAATTGCGCGAACCCATTTCGGTCACCGATATCCGGCGCTGGGTGCATGGCATGCAATATCCGAACCGCCTGCATTACGATCCCGATTTCGCCGCGCAAGGCCGCTGGGGCGGGATCGTCGCGCCGCAAAGCTTTGCCATCGCCTGCGACGACGGCCATGGCGCCGCGCCTGCCTGCGTAGGCAAGATTCCGGAATCGCACCTGCTGTTCGGCGGTGACGAATGGTTCTTCCGCGACGTGCGGATCAAGCCCGGCGATCGCATTTCGGTCTTGCGCGTACCGTTCGATTACGTGGTCAAGGAAACGGGTTTCGCGGGGCCCACCTGTTTCCAGCGCGGCGACAATATCTATACCAATCAGGACGGGGAGGAGATCGCGGTCCAGCGCTCCACCTCCATCCGTTACAGCGCCGAGGCGGGGGGGCAGAGCACCGATCTGTCCAATTCCGAAGACCCTGTCTGGACCGAGGACGAGCTTGCCGCGCTGGAGGATCGCAAATTCGCATGGGTCCAGATGCTGCACGATCTGGGCCATAGGGAGCGCTGGTGGGACGACGTGACGGTCGGCGATGCGCTGCCCGAGCGTGTGTTCGGCCCGCATTCCATCGCCAGCTTTACCACCGAATGGCGTGCGTTTTTCATGTCGATTTGGGGCGCGTTCCGGTTCCGCAAACAGGATCTGGAAGGCATGGGTTTCACCCGCGAGATGGCGGGGTATGAAAACGACCCCGACATGGTGCTCGTCAATCCGGCGCTGACCGACGGGGCCTATTACGGGCCGTCCCGCGGGCATCTCAATCCCGCATGGGCGCGCAAGATCGGCATGCCGCGCGGCTATGGCTATGGCGCGTCGATGGGGTCGTGGATTACCGACTACCTGTCGGGCTGGGCAGGCGAACATGGCCGCGTGGTCCATTCGAACAGCAATTATCGCGGCCCCGCGCTGACGGGCGATGTGACGATCCAGACCGCCGAAGTGACCGAGAAATCGGTGGACGAGGACGGCCGTCACCTGATCCATGTCAAGCACCGGATGGAAACGCAGACCGGCACGGTGATGGCAACCGGCACGGCGCAAATCGCGCTGCCAAAGAAGCCCGCCTGACCATGGCGGATTTCGACGAAAGTTCCGACCGGCCGGAAAGCGTTGACTGGCCGGAATCCTTCGACTGGCCGGAATCCTTCGACTGGATCGTCGTTGGCAGCGGGGCGGGATCGTTCGCCTCTGCACTGGTGATGCGCGAGGCGGGCTATTCGGTGCTGATCCTTGAAAAGACCGGATTTGCGGGCGGCACCACAGCAAAATCGGGCGGGGTGATGTGGATACCGGCCAATCCCTTCATGCTGGCCGATGGAGAGGATGACAGTATCGAGAAGGCGGAAGCCTATCTCGACGCGTTGCAGGAACTGGATGGCGGGACGGCGCCCGGAACGTCGAAGGCCAAGCGCAGGGCCTATCTGGAAAACGGGCCGAGGGCGGTGCAATTCCTGTTGGAGCAGGGGATCAAGCTGCGGCGCGGGCATGATTTCTGGCCCGATTATTACGACGAGCTTCCCGGCGGCTGCAAAACCAGCCGGACCGTGGTGGCCGAACCGTTCAACCTGAAAGAGCTGGGCCCGATGCGCAAACGTCTGCGCAAGGGGTTTGCCGAATTCAACATATTGCTGTCCGACGCATCGAAACTGGGGCACATCCGCACCAATCCCGACGCGAAGAAAATGCTGCTGCGCATCGCACTGCGCACCGTGCGCGACAGGCTTCTGGGCCGCAGGTTCACTACTGCGGGCGCGGCGCTGCAGGGGCGCATGTTCAAGGCGGCACTGGCGGCGGGGATCGATATACGGTTCGACAGCGCGGTGACCGAACTGGTGCAGCACGAAGGCCGCGTGACCGGTGTCACGGTCGAGGGGGCGCAAGGTTCGGGACGGATCGGCGCAAGGCGCGGCGTTCTGGTCAACGCAGGCGGTTTCGCCAAGGATCAGGCGATGCGCGACAGATACATGCCTGGTACCCGCGCCGAATGGAGCCAGGTGCCCGAAGGCGATACCGGCGATCTGCATCGCGAAATGGCACGGATCGGCGCGCAAATGGCGCAAATGGACCAGATGGTCGGCTATCAGGCGACGATCGCTCCGGGGACAGAGGGCAATTACGTCCTGCCCGGCGCGCAAAGCCTGACCGGCAAGCCGCATGCCATCCTTGTCGACCAGTCGGGCGTACGCTTCATGAACGAGGGCGGATCGTACGAGCTGTATTGCGAGACGATGCTGCGCCGGAACCGGACCGTTCCCGCCGTGCCCAGTTGGGCGATCCTCGATCGGCAATATGTCGAGAAATATAAGGTTGCCGACAAGTTCATCGATAAGAAGATTCCCGACGGTTGGGTCGAGGCCGGTTACCTTCACATGGGCGACAGCATCGAAGGTCTGGCGGACAGCATCGGGATCGACCCCAAGGCGCTGGCGGCCACGGTCGAACGCTGGAACGGATTTGTCCGCGCGGGCAAGGACGCCGATTTCGCGCGTGGCGAGCGTGCCTATGACGGCTGCGCCTTTGTCGGCGATCCCTATTCCGACGAACCGTCGCGCGGCACCATCGAAAAAGGGCCGTTCTATGCCGTGCCCGTCATCCCCGGCGATGTCAGCACCTATGGCGGGGCGGTGACCGACGAAAAGGCCCGCGTCCTGCGTGCCGACGGATCTGTGATCGGGGGGCTTTACGCCACCGGCACGTCCACCGCATCGGTGATGGGCAATGTCTATGCGGGCGCGGGCGCCAGCATCGGCCCTTCGCTAACCTTCGGCTATATCGCGGCGCGCCATGCCGCGGGCCTCGACAATTCGGCCTGAGGAAAGGAACGGCCATGGATATGATCGCCGCCGATTACGGCATCCGCCAGTTGCGGCGGGGCGGGGGTTAGACCCCGGCTGAAGAACGATACCAAGAGGTGGAGGGCAAGGGCCATGGAACTCGACAATTCGATCAGCGCCATCGTGACGGGCGGGGCATCCGGCCTTGGCCGCGCCAGTGCAGAGGCGCTGGCGGCAAAGGGGATCAAGGTTGCCGTCTTCGACCTGAACGAGGAGGCGGGCGAGCAGGTCGCCGCCGCGATCGGCGGCACGTTCCACAAGGTGAACATCATGGACGAGCGCAGCGTGGAGGACGGCTTTGCCGCCGCGCGCGCTGCCAACGGGCAGGAACGCGTGCTGGTCCATTGCGCGATGGCGGCCAAGGGCGGCAAGACGGTCAGCCGCGACAAGGAAACCGGTGGCTATAAGCGGCTGAGCACCGAGGATTACGCCTTTTCCGCGGATGGCATACTGGTCGCCAGCTATCGCGTGGCATCGATCGCGGCGCTGGGCATGGCGGCGAGCGATCCGGTCAATGACGATGGAGAGCGTGGAGCGATCATACTGACATCCAGCGCGGCAGCGCAGGACGGGCAGGTGGGTCAGGTGGCCTATGGGTCGTTGAAAGCAGGCGTCAACGGGCTGGTCCTGCCGATGGCGCGCGACCTGATGGATCTGGGCATTCGCGTGAATTCGATCATGCCGGGCATTTTCGCGACGCCCCCGATGCTGAAATTCAAGGAGTTTAACGAGAAGATGTGGGACGCGCTCAACGCGTCGGTCCCGTTCCCCAAGCGTTTGGGAAAGCCCGACGAATTCGGCAGGCTTGTCGTTGAAGTGGCGGGTAACAGCTATCTCAACGGACAGATGTTCCGCATCGACGGCGCGATCCGCATGCCGCCCCGTTAGGGCAGTTCGACATCGTCCGGTTTTTCAGGGGCGTCGCCATGGTGCGGCGCCCTTCGCATTTGCAAAAACCGTATTCGCGATTGCAAAAAATAAAACTAAGCTAGCTTGACAAATCCGACAGAATAATACTAAACAGGGTTAGCTTTTGAACGACGGACCCCCGATTGATTCGCGCCAGACCGGCCGAACGGGTTCGCCGGAACCGGATAGAAGAGAGAGAACGATGAAACTGAACAAAGCAACGCTTGCCGCTTTTGGTGCGATGGCCGTTCTGGCGGCTGGCGCCGCGCCCGCCATGGCCGAGGAAAACGCCGCAGAGGCCGCTGCCGCTGCCGTGTCGTTCCAGCCTGCCGAGGCGAAGAAAGGTTCGATGATCTATAGCGACGGCAAGCGCATCGGACAGGTGATCCGCGTGCGTGAAAACGGCGACGCGCAGATCGTAATCAACGGCAAGGCGCATCTGGTGCCGGCCGAAACCCTGTACGAGGAAAACGGCAAGCTGGTCACCTCGCTCAGCCGCGCCGAAGTGGTCGCGAACAAGGGCTGAACGCGCCCCGTATCGATTTCTCCCACCGGGCCACCTGCACGCACTCAACGGCCCGGCAAACTCCGCATATGCGGGCAGGGGCTGCCGGTTTCGACCGGCAGCCCTTTTTTCGTCAAAAACCTGGAATCGTGCAGCCGCGACGAAATCAGAACTGGGGAGAGCCCAGATTGCCCTGAATCCGGTCAAGCAGCGCGTTCATCTGCTCAAGCTCGTCATCGCCGATACCCGCAAAGGTCGCATCCTCGCTCACCGTGGCCGCAGCGCCCAGCTTGCCCGTCAGCTGTGTGCCCTTGTCGGTCAGGAATACCGCGTGGGCGCGGCGATCGTCCTCCTTGGGCTTGCGCTCGACCAGACCCTCGGCAATCAGCCGGTCGACCAGCCTTCCGGCGGAAGCCTCCGAAATTTCCAGCGCCTCGGCAATCACCCGCTGCGTCGCGCCGGGGCGCGAGGATACGACCGCGATCACCGTCC
Source organism: Croceicoccus sp. Ery5 (assembly GCF_020985325.1). NCBI lineage: Bacteria > Pseudomonadati > Pseudomonadota > Alphaproteobacteria > Sphingomonadales > Erythrobacteraceae > Croceicoccus > Croceicoccus sp. Ery5. The sequence goes on along the minus strand of NZ_CP087587.1, from coordinate 2,519,158 downwards.
ATTGCGAACGGGTGACTCCCAGCTCGGCAATGGCCTCGTCGAAATGCTTGCGCATCTGCCGCGCCAGAATCGAAATTTTCAAAGCGACATTGCGCTTCAGCGTGTCCGGCATCGCCCCGGGATCTCCTTGTTCAGGACAGGATAGGCCGCTCGCCGACAAAGGAAAACCTCAGATCCGTTCGATAATGATCGCGGGGGCCATGCCGCCTGCCGCGCACATGGTGATCAGCGCATAGCGGCCCCCGATCCGCTCCAGCTCGTCAAGGGCAGTGCCGATCAGCACCGCGCCGGTCGCGCCGATGGGATGGCCCAGCGCGATGGCGCCGCCATTGGGGTTCACCTTTTCGCGCGGCAGGCCAAGGTCGCGGATGAATTTCTCGACCACTACGGCAAAGGCCTCGTTCACTTCGAAAACGTCGATGTCGTCCGCGGTCAGGCCCGCGCGTTCCAGCGCCTTTTTCGCGGCGGGGACGGGGCCGTTCAGCATCAGCGTGGGATCGTCGCCCACATTCACGGCGGTCACCACGCGGGCACGCGGTGTCAGGCCGTGCTTTTCGGCATATTCCTTCGATGTCAGCAAGATCGCCGCCGCCCCGTCGACCACGCCCGACGATGTGCCGACATGATGCACCGGCGCGAATTCAAGATCGGGATAGCGGCGCTTGATCTGGCCCGCAAAACTGGTGCCGTCGCGTGTGGCAGGCAGGTCATAGAACATGGCAAAGGCGGGCTTCAGTTCCGCAAGGCTTTCGGCAGTTGTTTCGGGACGGGGATATTCCTCGTGGTCCAAGACGACGTTGCCGTCGGCATCGGTTACCGCGATCACCGATTTGTCGAAGCGGCCTTCCTTTATGGCCACGGCGGCGCGGCGCTGGCTTTCCGCGCCGAACGCTTCCAGCTCGGCCCGGCCGATCCCTTCCATCGCGGCGATGGCATCGGCGGCGACGCCCTGATTGGTCTGCGGATGCAGTGCGTCCAGCGTGGGATTGTTCGTGCCCAGACCGCCGGCGACATGGGCCTTTTTCTCGCGCAGCATCATGCCGTAATCGGTGACATGGCTCATCATCTCGGTCCCGCCGGCGATGACGCAATCTTCCAGCCCCGCCATGATCTGCCCCGCCGCAAGGCTGGTCGCCGTCAGTCCCGATCCGCAAAACCGGTCGAGCGTCACGCCGCTGACCTTCACGTCATAGCCTGCGTCCAGCGCTGCCATGCGTCCCATGTCGCCGCCCTGCAGCCCCATTTGCGCGCTGGTGCCCCAGATCACATCGTCGACGGTCGCGGTGTCGAGCCCGTTACGGTCGCGGATCGCAGCCAGCACTGCCTTGGCCAGATGCTGCGGATGCATGCCCGAATAGGCGCCCTTGCCGGTCTTGCCGATGGCGCGGGGGGTGCGGACGGCGTCGATGATATAGGCCTCGGCCATGCGGGGTCTCCCTGATTGCAGGCGCTATTTTCGGATAGTCTCGATATCCGGTCTTGCACCTGCGGGCGGCGGGGCCAAGCCTTTGGGGCCGTCGGGGCGCATATCTCCGCCCCGGCGATGGAGCGTTATTTGCCGCTGGACGTTTGGGGGCAATATGCCGAACATGGAACGATAACGGGCGGGGCCGGAAAGGGACGACATTGGCATCGGGATCGCTGCAAAACCAGCCGCCGCAGGCAGCGGGCGGCCCGCTTGCGCCGCTGGGCGAGCCGCTGTTCCGCCGTATCTGGACCAGCAGCGTCTTTTCCAATCTGGGCCATCTGATCCTTGGCGTCGCGGCGGCGTGGGAAATGACCCGCCTGTCGGACAGCCCCACCATGGTCGCATCGGTACAGACCGCGCTGATGTTGCCGCTGATGCTGGTTGCGCTGCCCGCGGGCGCGCTGGCCGACATGTTCGACCGGCGCAAGGTGGCGATGACGGGGCTGGGCTTTGCCTGCGTCGGCGGAACGGTGATGGCGGCGCTTGGCTATATGGGGCTGATCACGCCGTGGATGATCCTGATCCTGCTGTTCGCCATCGGGTCGGGCGTGGCGCTTTACGGCCCAGCATGGCAGGCCTCTATCGGAGAGCTGGTGCCGGTAAGGCTGTTACCGTCGGCCGTGGCGCTGGGTTCGGTCAGCTATAATCTGGCGCGTTCGGTGGGGCCGGCGATCGGCGGTTTCATCGTGATGGCAGCAGGGGTCTCGGTCGCCTTTACCGTCAATGCGCTGCTGTATATTCCGCTGATCATCGCGTTTTTCCTGTGGCGCCGATTGGTCGCCCCGTCACGCCTGCCGCCCGAAAGCCTGGGCCGCGCGCTGGTATCGGGTATACGCTATGCCGCCCATGCCAGCGGTGTGCGCAATGCCATCGTGCGGGCGTTTCTGTTCGGTTTCTGCGTTTCCACGCCATCGGCTCTCGCCCCGTTGATCGCGCGCGACCAGCTGGCGGGCAATGCCAGCACCTATGGCATATTGCTGGGCGCGGCAGGGATCGGTGCGATATTCGGATCGCTGGGCACATCCCCTGCGCGCGAGAAATTCGGGCCGGAAAACGCAGTCCGGCTGGGCACGGCGATCACGGCGGCGGGGCTTTTGGGAATCGCCTTTTCCAGCCATGTCTGGATCGCGGCGGTATTTTACGTGCTGCAAGGCGCAGGCACCATGCTGGTCTTCGCCATGCTGAATGTGGGCGTGCAATTATCCGCGCCGCGCTGGGTGACGGCGCGGGCGCTCTCGCTCTATTCATCGGCGCTGACGGGCGGGATCGCGCTGGGGGCCATGGCATGGGGCGCGGTCGCCGCGCGCACCGACCTGCACGAGGCGATGTTGCTGTCGGGCCTTGCACTGGCGGTGACGCTGCTGGCCGGTTTCGTCATGCCGCTGGTGCGCGAGGGAGGGGACAAGCGCGATCCCGTGGTGCTGAGCAACGAGCCCGAGGTCAATCTGGCGCTGACGTCGCGGTCGGGGCCGGTCGAGATCGAGATCGATTACCGCGTCGACCCCGAACACGCGCGCGAGTTTTTTCGTGCCATGCAGGACGTGGGCCGCACGCGCCGCCGCAATGGCGGTTTCGGCTGGTCGCTGGGCCGCGACATCGCCGATCCCGCCTTGTGGACCGAACGCTACGAATGCCCGACATGGGGCGATTATCTGCATATGCGCGACCGCTTTACCCAGGCTGACCGCGAGGCGCAGTTGCGGGCCGATGCGTTCAACAGCCTGCACGAAGGCCGCTTGCGGCGACGCCTGTTGCGCCCGTCCGGATCGGTCCGCTGGCGCGCCGAAGTGCCCGACACGGGCGAGGCGAGTCCCAATCCGCTGAACTTCTGACGCCGGCGCGGGTTCAGGCCGCTGCACGAAAGGTCTATCGCGCTGCGCCCTCTGTCGAGAGCGCGGGCGGCGGCGCATTCTACCTGTCTGGCACGATAAAGCATAAGTGCCGGAGGGGCCGATAGAATGAGTTACGCCTTGCGCCGCAAACTGGCCGAGCGGCCCGCACCGCTGCCGACCAGCGCGACCATCGATCCGGTGACCGCCGATATCATTCGCGGCGCGTTCGAAACCGTCTGTTTCGAAGTGGCGACCCATCTGGGCCGCGCGGCGTCCAGCCCGATCATCAACCAGTCCAACGAACGCAACGCGGCCATCGTCGACGCGCATGGGCGGCTGGCGGTCGGCTCGATCGGCACGCCGCACCTGACCTTCGTATCGCAGCTGACGGTGCGTTACGGGCTGATGCAGCAGGAAAAATACGGCTGGGGCGCGGGCGACGTGTTTCTTGGCAACGATCCCGACGCGGGCGGCGGGCATCTGCCCGACTATAATGTCTATGCGCCGGTCTATGACGATGCGGGCGATCTGGTCACCTGTATCGCATTGCAGGCGCATCAGGGCGATACCGGCGGCAAGGACCCGGGCGGCTTTACGCTGGAGGCGACCGATATTTTTACCGAGGGGCTGGCGATCCCCTGCGTCAAGCTGGTCCATCGCGGCGAACTGCGCACCGACATCATCGACATGATCGTGCGCAACAACCGCTTCGCCACTTTCGCGGGCGATCTGGCCGCCATGATCAGCGCGGTGCAAAAGGGCGTGCAGCGGATAGAGGCGATGATCGCGACCCATGGGGGCGATGCGATCCGCGCCGCGATCAACCATGCCATCGACCAGACCGAACGCCAGTTTCGCGGCGAAATCGCGAACTGGCCCGACGGCACGCACGAAGCCACTGTCTATATCGACCATGACACCACCGGCACCAAGGATGTGAAGGTGCATGTCGCGGTGACGGTCGATGGCGAAAAGCTGAAAGTGGACCTGACCGGCACCGACGACCGCCAGAACCTGACCGGCGTGTGGAACACGTTCGCCAATTCGCGCGGCTATGTGATGGTGCAGCTGGCGTCGATGATCGACCCGACCATCGTGAAGAACGAAGGGCTGTTCAACGCGGTCGACATCGTCATTCCCGAAGGGTGCATCGCCAATCCTCCGGTTAACAAGCCTGCCGCGCTGGGCAGTTTCCATCCGGCGTGCGAGATTACCGAGGCAGTCTGTGTGGCCTTGTCGAATGTCGTGCCGACCCGCGCGCAGCCGCAGGTGTACAAGATCGGCATGCCCAATGCCGTCATCGGTTTCGACGGGAACGGCCAGATGTTCATGGATCAGGGCGTCGACAGCCGTTCGATGGACGTCTCGGCAGTGCAGGGGCTGGACGGCTGGGGTTCGTGCCCCGTCAGCCTGGGCAATCTGCTGCTCAGCCAGGCCGAAGATGCCGAGAGCCGCTTTCCCGTGCTGAATATCGCGCGGGAACTGACGATGGATACGGGCGGCGCGGGGCAATGGCGCGGCATGGCGGGCAGCCGTAATGTGAAACAGGTGCTGCAACCGATGATGGCCACTGCATGGATGGTCAGCCACGACCACCCGATCAGCGGCATGTGCGGTGGCGAAACCGGCACGGCCTATGAGAATTATTTCGAAGTCGGCACCGAGCGCGAGCGGCGCATCGTGCTGGCCGAACAGGCCATGCTGCCCGAAGGGGCGACCATTGCCTATCAGCATGGCGGCGGCGGGGGTTTCGGCCCTGCGATTGCCCGCGACCCAGAAGCAGTGTTGGAGGACGTGCTGGACGAGTTGGTCAGCATCGAGGCGGCACGCACGCAGTACGGCGTGGTGCTGACGGGCGGGCTGGAGGATTATGACCTCGCCGTGGACCGGGCCGCCACGCGCACGCTGCGCGCCGAAATGGCCGAACGGGCGAAACAGCCCGAGCCTGCAGAATAAGCCGCCAGACGCGCGAACAACAGAATAGTCGAGGGGATTTTCATGGCCTATCGGGTCGGCATCGATATTGGCGGTACGTTCACCGATTTCGCGCTGCTGCGCGAGGCGGAAGGCGATGTGCGGCTGTACAAGAACCTCACCACGCCCGAGGACCGGTCTTTGGGAGTGATGAGCGGTCTGGCGCGGCTGGCCGAAATGGAAGGCAGGAGCCTTGAGGCGTTCCTGTCCGAATGCGATGCCATCGTGCACGGGACCACGGTCGCCGATAATGCGCTGATCGAAATGGACGGCGCGCTGACGGGGCTGATCTGCACCGAAGGCTTCCGCGACGAGATGGAATATCGCCGCGGTTTCAAGGAAAGCATCTGGGACCCGACCCTGCCGCCTCCGCCGCAGATCGTGCCGCGCCGCCGCCGCCTGACCGTGCCCGAACGCATCATGGCGGACGGATCGGTGCATACCCCGCTGGATGAACAGGCCGTGCGCGATCAATGCGCGAAATTGCGCAAGCAGGGCGTGGAATCGGTTGCCGTGTCGCTGCTTTTCAGCTTCCTGAACCCCGCGCATGAATTGCGCGTGGCCGAGATTGTGGCCGGGGAAATGCCCGATGCGCGCATTTCATTGAGCCACAAGGTGCTGCCCCGCGCGCCCGAATATGATCGCACCAGCACCACGGTGGTGAATGCCTTTGTCGCCGCGCGCGTGGCCGACTATCTCGAACGGCTGGTCGTGCGGCTGCGCGATGCGAAATATGCCAACCGGCTGATGGTGATGCAGGCATCGGGCGGGGTGATGACGGTCGATTATATCGAAGGCGCGCCGGTGCGCGTGCTGGCATCGGGCCCCGCGGGCGGCGTGGTCGGGTCGGCGCATACCGGCAGTGCCAAGGGATACCGCGACCTGCTGTGCGTCGACATGGGCGGCACATCCTATGACATGAGCCTTGTGCAGGATGGCGAGGCTCCGCCCGAGGCGGGGTGGAACATGCATCACCGCTATCTGGTCGGCGTTCCCATGGTGAAGGTCGAGACATTGGGCGCGGGCGGCGGGTCGATCGTGCAACTGGTCGCGGGCGCCTTGCGGGTCGGGCCTGAAAGCGCGGGCTCCGATCCTGGCCCCATTTGCTATGGCCGTGGCGGTACGCGCCCGACGGTAACCGATGCTTTGCTGATGCTGGGCATCTTGTCGGACGAGGCCGGCTTTGCGGGCGGCGATTTCCGCCTGACCCGCGACGGTGTGGATCGGGCCTTTGCCGATATCGGCGCGCCCTTGGGCAAAAGCGCCGAAGAAGCCGCCTTTGACGCGTTCCGGCTGGTCAATGCCAATATGGTCGACGGCATCCGCCGCACCACGGCCAGCAAGGGCATCGACCCCGCGGGGCTGACCATGCTGGCCTATGGCGGCAACGGGCCGGTCTTTGCTGCCGCGCAGGCACAGGAACTGGGCATCGACCGCGTCCTGATCCCGCGCGCCAGTCCGACGTTTTCGGCACTGGGCACGCTGGTCGCCAATCCCACGGTGGACGAGGAACGGTCGATCATCGCGGGCGTCAATGCGCTGCCGGTCGGGCAGATGCGCGATCTGTGGTCGCAATTGTCCGCCCGTGCGGCACAGCATCTGACCGATGCGGGCTTTGCACGGGAACAGGTGCAGTCGGCCTATCAGTTGAACATGCGCTATCCGGGCCAGAACTTCTCGCTGACTTTCGATGTGGCCCAAGGCGCGCCGGGCGATCTGGACTGGCTGGACGAAGGGATCGGCGAGCGCGCGCTGGAGCTGTTCAATGCCCGCCATATCGAGGAATACGGCCACATCCGCGACCATGAATTGCCCGAGGTAACGGGCCTGCGCCTGACCAGCCATGTCGCCACGCCCAACCCGCCAGCGGGTGGAGGGCGGTCTGCCGCGCCGCGCCATATCGAACCGCGCGGCAGGCGCATGGTCAATCTGGGCAGCGGCTTTGCCGACACCGGCATTTACGACGGGGCCGCCATGGTCGCGGGCGATGCCGTTACCGGCCCCGCGGTGATCGCGGAAAGCTTTACCACCATCGTCGTCTATACCGGCTGGCGCGCCAGCGTGGACGATGCGGGTGATTACATCATGGAGCGGGTCTAGTTGGAGAGGTTCTGGCGGAACTTTTGCGGGGTCGTGCCGGTCCAGCGCTTGAACGCGCGGCCAAAGCTGGTCTGTTCGCCATAGCCGAGCCATTCGGCAATCTCGTCCAGCGAACTGTCGGGCCGCTGCAAATAGGTCTTGGCCAGCAGGATGCGCACATCCTCGATCACTTGGGAAAAGCTCGTATCCTCTTCCGCCAGCCGCGCCTGTAGCGTGCGGACCGATACGCCGAATTTCTCGGCACAGCGTTCGATGGAGCAATTCCCCTTGGGCAGGTCGCCGCGCACATAATCGCGCACGCGCTGCGCAAAGCTGACGCGGTTGGCGGCCTTTACCCTGTCGAGATAGCCGCCCAACAGGCGATAGAGCAGCCGGTTCGCGCTGGGCACCGGATGGTCCAGCTGGCTGGCGGCAAAGCCGATGGCATTGATATGCGAACGGGTGCGCAACTGGCAGCCCAGCGCGCGTTCGATCTCGGCAATGTCGCAGGGACGGGGCGATACGGCCAGTTCGACATAGCGCGGCTGGAAACGCGGCCCGCCGATCTGGCGCAGCACTTTCATCTGCAGCACCACGGCCTGCAAATTCGCCTGATCGTTGATGCCCAGATCGTGCACCACGCCCCAGCGCAATTCGGCCCCGTTCTCACCCTCAAGCAGTTCGGGAGCGGCTTCGGGCGAATGGACGATGGGCAGATATTCGGTCAGCGCCGTGATGGCCGTGCGGAAATCCGCCGCCGAACGGGCCAGCGCGGTGATGCAACCGAACACTTCGGCATCCTGTTCCTGCGCCAGATGCAGGCCGAACAGCGGATCGTCGAACAATTCGCTGCAATATTCGAACGCATCGACCAGTGCTTGCGCGCCGACATAGGAATCGGGGTCCGACAATGCGCGCATGTCGATGCCGTGCCGGTCCAGAATGCGCTGCGGATCGGCATTGCGCCGCTGTGCGAAATCGGAAAAACCCCGCAGATTGGCGGCACGCAACTGCCCTTCGCCGGGCGTGCCGTCGAGCGGGCCTTCGATGCCGTAAAAGATCGGGTCCACGGGCATGATGACGCGCATCCTACGCCCGCGCGGGGGTTGCGTCCAATGTTCATCACACTGCACGGGCGATCTATACAGCCTTTCGCCACACTGGCAGCATCGGTGCAAACAAAGCCCGAGAGGATGCACATGGCCGAGATGAAGTCCCCCCGCGAACACCGCGAGGATGCGCTGCCCTTTATCCGATACGAAAAGGACCGGGAGCGGCGGATCGCCACGATTACCTTTGACCGGCAGGACCGCGGCAATGCACCGACGATCGGTATGCGCATGCTGTATGGCGATTACGTGCACCGCGCCAATGTGGACGACGAGGTAAAGGTGCTGGTCATCCGCAGCGAGGGCGCCGATTTCGGCACCGGCGCGGATATCGACGAACATGGCGACATGTATCTGAACCCCAAGGAGGGGGAGAGCTTTCTGCCCGATCTTGAAATCGGGCTGGACGAGGATGTCGCATGGCCGCCCGCGGGCAGTTTCCGCCATCTGCACAATCTGACCGATCATTACATCAAGGCAGGGGCAGGGGTCCGGCCGTTACAGGAATTCAAGAAGATCAGCATCGTGGAGGCCAAGGGCTATTGCTATGGCTGGCATTTCTACCAGTGCGGCGATGCCGATCTGCTAATCGCGTCGGACGATGCTTTGTTCGGCCATCCCGCGTTCCGCTATGCCGGATGGGGCCCGCGCATGTGGACCTGGCTGGAAACCATGGGCTATCGCAAGTTTTCGGAAATGCTGTTTACCGGCCGCCCGTTCACCGCGGCGGAAATGGACCAGACCGGCTTTATCAACAGCGTCGTCCCGCGCGACCGGCTTGAGGCGGAGGTCGACAAATATGCCGATGCCTGCTCGCGCTCTCGCCCGGTCGATGTGGTGGTGGCGCAAAAGACGTTTCTTGAAACCTATAAGCAATATCGCGGCGAATATCTGGGCAGCAAGCTGACAGGCTGGCTGGAAGGCATGCTGCCGATGATGAAGCCCGACCGCGAGACGGCGGTGGATCTGGGCGGCGACGCATTCGACGGCGGCATCGCCAAGGCGGTGAAGAACAACGACCGAAGCTATCCGCCCGAATGGCGGCTGAGCCGCAAGGGGCGCGAGGCGAAGGAGTAGATCGAGGGCGCAAGGGCGCTGCGCTAAATGTCGATGGTGCCGCGCCTTTGGCATGTGGGCCGGGCAGTGGCTTGTCCTAAGATGCAACCATGTTGACCGGGCGAGAATAACAAGCCCCGGAACGTGGGAGACAGATATGTCCGAACCTCTGTTCACGCTGGACGCGGACAATTACCGCAAGTGCCAGCAGCTGTTTCGCGGAACGCATCAGCGCGAATATTACGATGGCGAATTCTGGGTGGACGACAGCCTGCCCGTCGAGGTCGAGGCGCGGCGCCGCGCCATCGGCCCCTATACGATTATCGAAACCAGCGCCGCCACGCGCCAGTTCTTTCGCCGCACGCGCAAACATATCCGCGAAGATGCGACCGATCTGGGCGTTCTATGGTTCGTCAGGCGCGGATCGCTGGTGTTTTCGAACCAGCAGGGCCAACGGATCGTGGGCGAGGGGGAATTCCTGCTGACCCGTTCGATGGCGCCCTTTTTCATCGAATTGCAGCCCGGCGATGCCGGATCGCATGAAATCCTGCACCTGACAGTGCCGGCCCATCTGCTGCGCAAGCATATGGCCAGCCAGAACGGCGCGGGCGAAACCGGCTCCGGCGCCTATATGCCCGCCCACGTGCGCGAGATCGAAGTGGCGCAGGCAATGCTGGGCGATGTGTTCGATGACGACGCGATGGGCGAGGATTCGTCGCGCATTCTGGTCGAGGCCGCGATCCGGCTGGTGGAGCAGGCGATCTCTGCATCGCCGGGGGCGTGCCAGGCGCGCCAGACGGTAACCGAACAAAGGCTGGACGAGGTTTTGCGCTTTATCGAAGTGCATCTGTCCGACCCGAACCTGTGCACCGGCATGGTCAGCAAGGGTTGCGGCGTCAGCCAGCGTTACCTGTCCCTGTTGCTGCAAGGGACGGGCAAGACCTTTTCCGATCTTGTCTGGAGCCGTCGTCTGGAAATGGCGCGCGAATGGCTGGCGCATAGTCACAAGCGCGACGTGGCGATCAGCGAGATCGCCTATGGCGTCGGTTTCAAGAGCACTGCCCATTTCAGCCGCAAGTTCAAAAGCGTGTTCGGCCAGAATCCCCGCGATTTCCGCGAGGGCGCGCTGGCGGACCAAGCAGGCGAGATCGAGGCGATCAACGAACGGGCGGGCGCGACCATTCAATAGGGTCGCGATTTGACCCTGCGCGCGGGCCCGCTTGCCTGTGCGCCGACTGCGGCGGGGCGATGCTTTCGCGTGGCGGGTGCAGCCGGTAAGCGGGCGTGCCAAGACAGGAATGGAAGAGGAACTGGCGATGAACGCGGAAAGCAAAACAACCCGCCGCCTGATCGACCGGCCCGTAAGGATCGGCGCCGAGGCCTATACCAGCGCCGATTATGCGCGGGACGAGGCGGAAAAATTGTGGCCGCATGTCTGGCAAGTCGCCTGCCGCGAGGAAGAGATCGAGAAGCCGGGCGATTACGTCACCTATGACATTGCCAGCGATTCGATCATCGTCGTGCGCGGAAAGGACGGCGACATTCGCGCGTTCCAGAACGTGTGTCGCCACCGTGCCCGCCGGCTGACCGAAGGCTGCGGCAACAAGGCGCGTATCACTTGCCCGTTCCATGCGTGGAGCTGGGATCTGGACGGCAAGTGCATCGGCATGACCCGCGGCGAGGCATGGGGCGATGCATTGACGAAAGACGATATGCCCCTGCTGCCGGTTCAGGTCGGCACATGGGGCGGCTGGGTGTTCGTCAACATGGCCCCCGATGCCGCGCCGCTTACCGATTATCTGGGCGAGGTTGCCACCAATCTCGCGCCGTTCGAATTCGAAAAGATGTGCTATCGCTGGCGGCAATATCTACACTTTCCCTGCAACTGGAAGGTCGCGATAGAGGCGTTCAACGAAGGCTATCACGTGGCGGGCACCCATCCGCAGCTGACCAAGTTTTCGGCCAAGCCGACATGGAGCGACGGTTGGGGCATTCACGGCGTTTTCGGTTCGGCCGCACGCGAAGGATCGGGCGGGGCCAGTGCGGGCGCGGCAGGCGCGGTCGACATGCGCGAGGGGTTGAAACATTCGCTGAACCAGCTGTGGGAAGAGGTGAACGCCACCACGACCCAGACCATGGTCGATGTCGCCAATCGGCTGACCGACGAATTGCCCGAAACTGCGACGCCGCAGGAAGTGCAGATGCACCTCATGAAGCGCACGATCGAGGAAGATGCAAAGCGCGGCGTGCTATGGCCGCAGATCGACCCGGCCCAATTCGCCAAGGTGGGCAATGTCGTCCATATCTTCCCCAATACGGTGATCATCCACGGGCCGGTCTTTGCCCTGTGCTATCGCGCGCGGCCGGACGGGACCGATCCCAACCGCTGCATTTTCGAGGTCTATACGCTGGAGAAATATCCCGAAGGGACCGAGCCGCGCCCTGAAAACCTCCACCGTCCCGAAATGACCGAGGAGAACTGGCGCAAGGTGCTGTGTCAGGATTTCTCGAACATGGAGGCAGTGCAGCAAGGGCTGAACAGTCGTGCCTTTCCGGGGATCTATCCCAGCCCCGAAGAGGAAAAGGCCATCGTCAATTTCCACCGCGTGCTGGCCGGTTACATCGGTCGCGGCGCGCCCGAGCCCATAGATTGAAGGCGTGAACACATGGCCGATACGGACACCGAAACCGCAGTGACACTGGATACCAGCGACGTCGACAAATATGTCGGCAAGCAGGTCGTCTTCGCCGAGATGTGGGACCCTGCCAGCGGCACCGACATCCGCCGCTGGGTACAGTCGCTGGATTACGCGAACCCCATCCATTTCGACGAGGAAGCGGCCCGCGCCTCGCAATTCGGCGGGCTGGTCGCGCCGCAAAGCTTTACCGTGGCGATGGATTACGGCCATGGCTGCCATCCGTCGTGCATCGGACATGTTCCCGGCACGCATCTGATTTTCGGGGGCGAGGAATGGTGGTTTTACGGCGGGCGCATCCGTCCCGGGGACCATCTGCGGCAGGAACGTTTTTTCGCCGGCTACAAGGTGACCGACACCAGCTTTGCCGGCCCCACCATGTTCTCCGACGGCGACACCTATCACTACCGCGAAGACGGGACGCTGTTCGCCAAGGAACGCGCCACTTCGATCCGCTATCTGCGCGAGGAAGCGAACAAGCGCGCCGTCTATGACAAGGAAAACCGCGCGGTCAAAAGCTGGACCGCGGAAGAGATGGAAGAGATCGATCGTATCCGGCTCGACTGGATCCTGTCGAACCGGGAGGGTATTTCGCCCGCATGGGACGATGTGGCGATAGGCGATACGCTGCCGCGCCGCGTGATCGGCCCGCATACGCCGCTGACCTTCGGGTTCGAATATCGCGCCCACCGCCAGAACATCTGGGGCACCTGGCGCTGGAATCCGCCCGAAGGCGTGGTCGATCCGGCCAAGGCCGAAGCCGGTTTCTCGCAGGACATGACCTATGATTTCGAGGCGCAGAAGATCGATCCGCGCCAGAAGGACGGGCTGTATTACGGTCCCTCCAGCGGCCATCTGAACCCCGCGAAGGCCGAGAAGATCGGCATGGGCGGCACCTATGGCTATGGCGCGTCGATGAATGCATGGCATCTCGACTATGTCGCCTATTGGGCGGGGAACGAGGGCTATATCTGGCATTCGAAGACCCAGTTCCGCAAACCGGCATTCGAAGGGGACGTGACCTTTTTCGAGGGCGAGGTGATCGAAAAGATCGAGACGGGCGAGAACGGCCTGCCCGTCGTGAAGGTCAAGACGCGGCTGACCACGCAGGACGGCGACACGATCCTGACCGGCATCGCCACCGTCTCGCTGCCGCGCAAAGCGTAAGAGGGCGGGCGATGGATATCTCGCGGCTGGTCGCGCGTGCGCCCGGAGACAGCGGCCTTTCGCTGGTGGAGGCGATCGGTATTGCCGACGAACCGGGCCTTGGCGCGCTGACCATCGGCGGATATCTGGAAGATGTCGTCGCGCGCTTCGGCATGGCCGAGGCGGTCAGCTTCAACACCGGCCCGAATGGTTCGGATGGCGCGCGCCTGTCGTGGAGCTATATCGACTTGCGCGACGCCGCGATGGAGGTGGCGGGCGGGCTGCTGGCGGGCGGCATGCAGCCAGGCGAGCGGATCGGCATATTGATGACGAACCGGCCCGAATTCCTGTCTGCCTTTTTCGGGATCGCCATGGCCGGCGGGGTCGCGGTCGCGCTGTCCACCTTTTCGACCGAGGACGAGCTGGCGCATCTGGTGGAAGCGTCGGAGATTACCACGCTGCTGATGGAAGCGCGCGTGCTGAAAACCGATTTCGCAGCCATGATGGGGTCGCTGGAACCGGCGGTTGACGCGGGGGCGCTGCCGGGCGCGCGGTTCGCGAAGCTGCGCCGGATCGCGGCGCTGGGTGACACGGCGCAAGCGGGCATCGCGGAATGGCGCGAATGGCTGGCGACGGGCAGGGACATTGAAGAGCAGGCGGTGCTGGACCGTCTGGCCAGGGTCCGTCCCGAAGATGCGGGCGGCATATTCTTTTCATCGGGCACCACCAGCCTGCCCAAGGGCATCGCGCACAGCCAGCAGGCCTTTGCCATCCAGTGGTGGCGCTGGCCGCGTCTGTTCGGCATGCACGAACCGGTCCGCGCGTGGACCGGCAACGGGTTCTTCTGGTCGGGCAATATCTCGATGGTGGTCGGCACGGGATTGTCCACCGGCGGCTGCGTCGTGCTGCAACGCTTTTTCCAGGCGGACGAGGCGCTGCGCGTGATCGAGGCAGAGCGCGTGACCTTCGCCAATGGCCGCCCGCATCAATGGGCGCGACTGCAAGCGGCCGAGCGGTGGGATGCGGCCGATCTGTCCACGCTGAAATATGTGCCGCGGGGCGAGATTATCTGGTCCCACCCCAGCGTGGATACCGATTGGGAAGTGCCCCAGACCTTCGGCACGACCGAGACCATGTCCGCCTGCACCTGCATCGGGCGCGAGGCGAGCGAGGCGGATTACGCGGGCAGCTATGGCCTGCCGCTGCCGGGCAATGTGCTGAAAATCGTCGATCCCGACACGCGCGAGATCGTGCCCGTCGGTGACCATGGCGAAATGTGCATCAAGGGTCCGACCCTGATGAGCGGATATCTGGGCAAGAGTTTTGCCGACTGCTTCGATCCGGACGGATTTTACTGCACCGGCGACGGCGGGCGCGTGGATAGCGAGGGGCGGTTCTTCTGGGAAGGGCGGCTGACCGCGATGATCAAATCGGGCGGGGCGAATGTGGCGCCCGAGGAAATCGACGAGATCGTTGCCAACTGGCCCGGTGTCAAACGCGCGCAAACCGTGGGCGTGGCCGATGCGCTGCTGGGTGAGCGAGTGGTGACCTGCATCGTGCCGGTCGATGGCGCGGATGTCGATCGCGACGGGCTTGCCGCGCATCTCAAGGACCGGCTGGCAAGCTTCAAACTGCCCAAGCAGATCCTGATCTGCAGCGAAGAGGATTTCGCGATGACCGGCAATGAAAAGGTCAAGCCCGCGCTGGTCCGCGCCATGGCCGAACGGCGGCTGAGCGAGAACGCGGGCTAGGCGGCGACCTCGATCACCCCGTCCACGATCCGCACCTCATAGGTCTCGATCGGTTCGGTCGCGGGCGGGTTCATCGGCGCGCCGGTTTCCAACCTGAAGCGCGCGCCATGGGCGGGGCAGGATATCCAGCCGCTGCGCATGCGCCCGCATTCCAGCGCTTCCTCGGCGTGGCTGCACAGGTTCCGCACGGCGAAAATACGCCCCTGCGTATGGCACAGCAGCACCGATTTCCCCGTAATCTCGACCTTGTGGACCGTCCCTTCGGGAACAGCGCCGACGGGCGCGGCAGGCGTGAAATTTCTCTCTGTCATCGCCCGGTGATGTGCCGCCGTTCCGCCGCGTTCAAGTCCGGCGGAATGGCGGGCAATCGCCAATGCCTTCAGGGTCATTCGGCCCGCACGGGCGCGGTGTTACCCCAATGCTGGGAACCCGCGTGCGGAGAGGATAATGAACGAGCTCGATTACTATCAATACGCCTATGTCACGACCGACTGGCGCAAGGCGATGGAGGAATTGTCCGCCCAGCACGGGATCGGCGACTGGATGGAAATGCCCGATGCCGAATTCGATACCGGCCCCGGCAAGACGGCCGTGTGTCATTTCGCGCTGGCCTTCAAAAACGGCCTGCAATTCGAAGTCATCCAACCGCTCTCGGGCGATTGCGAGGTCTATCGCGCGGGGCTTCCGGCAAGCGGATATGCCAAGCGGTTCCACCATCTGGGGCGGCATTTTTCCAGTCGCGCGGATTTCGACAGCCATATGGCCGATGCGAAATCGCGATACAGCCTGCCGGTCGCGGCGGAAACGATGGGCGGCGAATATGCCTATTTCGATGCGCGGGACGAGACGGGGCATTTCATCGAATATTTCATCTTCCCGCCGGATTCGCATCTGTCTGCGGTGCCCAAATCGTGATCGGGGAAGGCGCGATGGAAACCGAATCCTATGATCTGGTCGTCGTCGGTTCGGGCGCGGCGGGCGCAATGGCGGCGCTGCGCGCGGCGGATGACGGGCTGTCGGTGCTGATCGTCGAAAAGGAACGCAAGTTCGGCGGCACTTCCGCCGTATCGGGCGGGGTGCTGTGGGTGCCCAACCATAAGCTGAACGGGCCGGAGGAAGACAGCCGCGAGGAAGCTTTGGCCTATCTTCGCTCGATCATCACCGTGCCGGTCAATGAAAAGCGGCTGGAAGCCTATGTCGATCAGGCGCCGCAAATGCTGCGTTTCATGGCCGATACGGGCGTGCCCGTGACGGCGGGCGTTTGGCCCGACTATTTCCCCGAAGCGCCCGGCGCGCGCAGCGACCGTTCGATCGTGGTGCCGACCTTTGACGGGCGCAAGCTGGGCGACAGGCTCTATCCGCTGATGCGAGAGCAATATAACCGGTTCAAACTGTTCGGAAAATATTCGATGGATTTGACCGAGACCTTTACCCTGATGCTCCAGTCCAAGGGATGGAAGCGGACGGTCGCCAACATCTACCGCCGCTATTACCTCGACCGCGAGACGCGCAAGATCAGCCACCGGGACCGCCGTTTCACACAGGGCGCCGCACTGATGGGCGAGATTTATGACAAGGCGTTCGCGCGCGGTGTGCAATTGCGGATGGAAACAAGGCTTGAGGAGCTGCTCGTCGATGCCGAAGGTGCGGTCACCGGCGTGGAGGTCAGCAATTACGGCCGCCGCTATACCATCGCCGCGCGCCATGGCGTGGTGCTGGCGGCGGGCGGGTTCGAATGGAACCAGCAATTGCGCGACCGTTTCTATCCCGTCCCCGGCCTGACGCGCCACAGCTCTACGCCAGAGGATGCGAACAGGGGCGAGGCGCTGATCGCGGGCGAAAAGATCGGTGCCAGCACCGAACATACCGAACAGGGCTGGTGGTTACCCACGATGCAATTGCCGATGCCGGGCGCATCCAATTTCCATGAAATCCATCAGGCCGCCTTTGACGTCGGCCGCCCGCACAGCGTGTGCGTCAACCGCAATGGCGTGCGTTTCGTGAACGAGGCGACCGGTTACGACCGTTTCGGTCAGGCGATGGTGGCCGACCACCAGAAGACCGGCGCGAATTGCCCGTGCTGGCTGGTGTTCGACGCATCCTTCCGCGACAAGTTCAGCGCGGGCGGGCTGATGCCCAATGTGCTGATGCCCGATGCCAAGGTGCCCGGCGACTGGTGGGATCATTATGTTTTCCGCGCCGATACGATCGCCGGACTGGCCGACAAGATCCACGTGCCTGTCGACGCGCTGAACGCCACGGTTACGCGCATGAATGAATATGCGCGCACCGGCGTCGATGCCGAATACGGGCGCGGGGGCAATGCCTATGACCAGATGTTCGGCGATCCGCGCGTGTCGCCCAATCCCTGCCTTGGCCCCATTGCCAAGGGGCCGTTCTATGCTGTGCCGATCAATAATGGCGATCTGGGCACCAAGGGCGGGCTGCGCTGTGACGAAAGGGCGCGTGTTCTGGACGGGGCGGGGCAGGCGATTGTAGGGCTTTACGCGGCGGGGAACTGTGCCGGATCACCCTTTGGCGATTGCTATCCGGGGGCAGGGGCGACCATCGGTCCGGCGCTGACCTTCGGCTATGTGGCGGCGGGCGATGTGATTGCGCGTGTCGGCAACAAGCGGTCGGTAAAGGAAGCGGAGCCGGCCTAGGCGACTGGCGGCGCGGTTCAGCTGATCGCGCCGCTTTCCTTCAGCCGCGCATATTCGGCATCGTCCAGCCCCAGCAGGTCGCGATAGACGTAATCGTCATGCTGGCCCAGCGTGGGCGCGCCGTGCACGATCTCGGCCTCGTCGGGCGACATATGCCATGACGGGCCGACGACGGGGCGCAAATCGCCATTGCCGTTCTGCACCATGCGATAGGTGCCATCGGCCCAGAACTGGTCCTCGCCCATCAGGTCCAGCGTCGAGTTGGCGCGATAGGCGCACAGCCCTGCCGCTCGCAGCCTGTCGGCAAGGGCGCCCGCATCGTGATCGCGTGTCGCACCGCCTATGGCGGCTTCCAGCGCGGCACGGTTCACAACGCGCTGCTTGTGTGTGGCAAAGCGCGGATCGTCGGGCAATTCCAGCGCTTCGGCCAGCTTTGCCCACTCCCCGTCCCCGTCGCAGGCAATGCTGATCCAGCCATCCTCGCTGGTCGGAAAGAAGCCGTGCGGAGCATATTCGGGATGGGCATTGCCCGCATGGCGCGGCAAATCGCCCGTCAGACCATATGTAAACAGGCTGTCCCCGATCAGGCCCGAGATTGCCTCCACCGCCGACAGGTCGACCTGTTGCCCTTCGCCGGTAGCGTCGCGGTGGTGCAGCGCGGCGATCGCGCCGAAAGCGGCGGCGGCCCCCGCGGTCGTATCGCCATAGCGGATATTCATGCCGCGCGGAACGCGGCCTTCGTGTCCGGTCAGCCCCGTCAAACCGCCGATAGCGGCAAAGCTGGGCGCATAGCCGGTCTGGTAACCCAGCGGCCCCTCCGCCCCGTACATCTTGATCGAGACATGGATGATGTCGGGCCTGATCGCCTTCATCGCATCATAGGACAGACCCAGCTTGTCCAGAGCGCCGGGGCGCAGATTGTCGAGCACGATATCGCTGACCGCGATCATGCGGCGCAATTGTTCGATGCCTTCGTCCGATTTCAGATTGACGCGAACGCTCAACGCCTCGGTATTCTGGCTAAGGAAATAGGGCGCATGTTCGATATCCACCCCGCCATAGGCGCGCATTTCGTCCATCGCGCTGGTGCTTTCGACCTTCAGCACCTCGGCCCCCAACTGGGCCAGCAGCTTGGCCGCATAGGGACCGGCCCAGACCTTGGCGATGGCCAGCACGCGCACGCCCGCCAGCGGACCACCCCTGTCACAGGCATGGCCGGCCGCGCTCATGGCAGCACCTCTGCGCGGTCGGCATCGGGGGCAGGGGCAAGGCGCGTCAGCCGGACGGGAGAGGCCGTCATGCGATAGGGCACGGTGGGATAATCCTGCACCCCCAACACCGGATGGGCGAGCGACTGGAAGAAGCCGCGATGGCGGTATTGCGCGTTCGCCAGCAGATCGGCGGCGGTGTTCACGGGCACCAGCGGCACGCCCAGTTTCTGGCCCCGTTCGCTGATTGCATTGCGGTTCTGCTGCTTCATCCAGGGGCGAAACGCCTCTCGAAATGCGGCCACACGCTCGGGCGTGCAATGGAATTCCAGCCAGTCGTCGGGAAATTCCGCCGCCCAGCCGGGATGGTCCATCAGCGCCTTTAATCCCGTCCAATGGTTGCGCGTCATCATCACCAGATGCACATGACCGTCGGCGCAGGCGAACACGTCGCCCGGCCCGCCCATGTCATAGCGGCGGCGCGAATGGCCGGGTTCGTCATCGCCCGCCAGCACACGGCCCAGCACGACATCGGCCCTGCTCATCTGCACGGCTACTTCGGAAATGGCGATGGATTGTCCCTTGCCGGTGCGCCGCTGGCGCAACAGGGCCGCAGATGTCGCAATCGCCGCGTCGAGGCCGGTGTCGTAATCCTGCATGAACCGGCCCGCACCCATCACGGGCGGGTCGGCGGGATCGCTCTCGCTGGGGGTATGCCATGCCCAGCCGCCGGCTGCGGCGATATTGATCGGCAGCGCGCGCTGCCGATCCTGCGGTCCGTGCAGGCCGAACGGAGTGATGTGGCAATGGACCAGCGCCCCGTGCCGCGCGCGCAGGGCAACCGGGTCCAGCCCTGCCGCCGCCGCCCAGCGCGGGTCGTGATCGTCGACCAGCGCATCGGCCCGCGCGAGCAGGCGGTCCAGCGCCGCGCGCCCGTCGGCGGTGTTCAGGTCGAGCACGACCGATTTCTTGTTGGTATTGCAATAGGCAAAGATCGCGCTTTCGCCTTGTCCGTGCGCATCGGTCACATGCGGGCCAAAGCGCCGCGTGGGCGATCCGCCCGGGCGTTCCACCTTGATCACGTCGGCGCCGAAATCGGCCAGCAGCCGTCCGGTCCATTCGCCGCACACGCGCTCTGCCGTTTCGACAATGGTCAGACCCGATAATGCGGTCATGTCGACACTCGCAAAGCCATCAGGGCTGCAAGTCCTTCATCGATGCCCTGAACGGCTCCATCGCCATATATTTATCGACCGTCGCCTCGAAATGGCGGATCCGGATTTCCTGGTAATTGGCAAGGCTGATGCCCTGCTTGGCGCTCGCTTCCAGACCTTCCTGCTGGGCGAACAGATTATCGGTATCCTGATCGAGAATCTTGCCGAAACCCGGGTCCATGCCTTCCGCCTCGGCAAAGCTCTGGCGGTCTTCCAATATCTGGACCTCGGCGGTCTCGTAATGGCCGCTCTTGGGCTTGGGCCGCATGAACATCACTTCGTAGATCGTGCGGCGATGGTCACGCGCATCGGGGCGGAAGCGATAGATCATCGGCAGCGAGATGCCGGGGAACAGGAACAGGTTCGGAAAGAACGTATAGCTGTAGGTATCGAGCAATTCGGTATCCGACACATGGCTGAGGTCGCTGTCGGTTGCAGCCTCGAACATCGAACGGAACATGTCGGCCATCACCTGCCGCGCGCGTTCGCCTTCCTTCAGTTCGGGCTTGGTGCCGCCCAGTGCGGAACTGTCGCCCAGCGTGAAATTCTCGATAATGTCGGCTTCGGAATATTTGTCGCGCAGCTTGGGGCTGACAACGCCCAGCGTCGAGATGAAGCGGTCCACGTGGTCGTCATAGACGTCATATTGCGAATTCACGTCGCCATTGGCGGGCGCGACCTGCGGGTGCGTGTCGCCGACGTGATAGGCTTCCATGAAAGCCTCCATCGTCAGCTTCCAGTTCGCCGGATAGCTTTTCTGCACATGGAGGTAGATATAGCGGTCCTCCAGCTTCCACGCCTTCAGATGCGACAGGGCCTTTTCGCCCAGATATTCCGCAAGCGGGGGAGCGGCAGGGTCCATATTGACCCACACGAAACCGCCCAGCCGCTCGACCCGCGCCTGCGGCAGGCACATCTTGCGGTCGTCGAGATGGGTGAAGTCCCAGTTTTCGGGGATCTCGTTCAGACTGCCGTCCAGATTCCAGCTCCAGCCATGGAACGGGCATTTGATCATCGGGGAATAGCCCTCGGTCCCCGAAGGCTTCAGCTTGGTCCCGCGATGCAGGCAGGCATTGTAATGCGCCTTGATCTCGTCCTCGGCGCTGCGCACGACGATAAAGCTGTAATGGCCGATGTCATAGACATAGTAATCGCCGACCTCGGGGATGTGATCCTCTCGGCAGGCCATCTGCCATGTGCGCGGCCACAGGCGGTCGAACTCGCCCTGCGCGAAGTCCGCGTCGGTATAGCGGTCCTTGGATACGTCCTCGCTGCCCAGATAGACATAGCTGTCGTCGCGCGCCCATGCGGGGGCGGCGTTGCGGTCGCGGGCGATGATGTCCTGCGTGCTTTCGGCGGGATGGCGCGCTTTGCCATGGTCCAGCTTTCCGGTTTCGACGTTCATCTTGGCCTCTCGGGTCTGTACTAACTGGTGTCAGGCGCTGGCGGCGGCAGTTGCGCGCGGCGCGGTGTCTTGCGGCGTCCGGGGCAGCGCGTTCTTGCAGATCGCGCCATCCTTCATCACGAACAGCACGTTGTCGGGCCCTGCCAGCACGCGCGGGTCTTCCAGCGGATTGCCGTCGACGATGATCAGGTCCGCAAGCCTGCCCGCCTCCAGCGTGCCGAGCGATCCGTCGTCCATCATGGCAAGGCCGCCATTCGCGGTGGCGCAGACCAGCGCTTCGGCAGGGGAATAGCCGTAATAATCGATGAAGAATTCGATATCGCGCGCCTGCGTGCCCTGCGGGCTCCAGCCAAAACCGTAATCGCCGCCGATCAGGTGCCTGATGCCGCGCTTGCGCAGCTCGGTATGCGTCTTGCAGCTGTTTTCGAGGAGATCGGGGATATTCATATACCCGCCGACTTCCGCCGATAATCCGTGCGCCGCCGCTTCGCCCGCCATGATCTGGTGGAACAGGCCGACGGTCGGCACCACGAAAATGCGGTCGCGCGCTTCCTCCATCATGTCGAACAGTTCCTCGTCCGCATATTCGCAGTGGAACAGCGCATCGACGCCCGCGCGAATGCAGTGCTTCGACCCTTCGACCGATCGCGTGTGCGCATTGATAATGCGGCCATAGGCGTGGGCGGTTTCGGCGGCGACGCGCACTTCGTCGAATGTCATCGGCGTGGTGTGTCCGGGCGTGCCGGGATAGAACGGATCGCCCGAGACATCGATTTTCACATTGTCGACCCCCTCGCGGCAATGCATCCGCACCGCGCGGCGCATTTCCTCGACCCCGTCGACGATCGTGCTGGGGCCGGTGCGCGGATCGTGCTCGCGCCCCTCGTCGCCGATGGAACCGGTCACGCTGATTTCCAGACCGCCCGCGCGGATGCGGGGGCCGGGCAGACGGCCCGCATTCACCTCGTCGCGCACCGCGACCGCCAGCCGCAGCTTGGCTTCCGACGCGCCATAGGCGCTGGTGAAACCCGCCTCGATCAGCGCTCTGGCTCCGCGCGCGGTGGTAAAGGCCTGCGCTTCGGGTGTCGGCTTGATCAGGTCTTCGGTCGCGCACACGTTTTCGAACGACAGATGGGCATGCCCTTCGACCATGCCGGGCATCACAAAGCGTCCGCCCGCGTCGATCACACGCTCTGCCGGTGCACCCTGCGCATCGGCAGGAGCAATGCGGTTGCCCTCGACCAGCAGTTCGCCGCGGCGCGGCTCGCCGCCGGTTCCGTCGAAGATCAGCGCATTTGTGATCAGCACGCGGCCCATAGTGAAAACCTCTCTCTTGCGGGCCTTTCACCTGTGCGTTCTTGTCGGCCCGTTCGGCTCCCTCCTACTACGCAGCCATGGCGGCCTGAATGACTGGGGGCGCAAATCCGGTTTGCTGTAGGCGACGGCGGGCGACAGCGCCGGGGCGATATGGCTGCGCTATGCCCGTGCGGACAATTCGCCCCGCTTTCCCGACAAGCGCGTTTGCGGCTAGCCTGCGGCGCAACCGATCAGAGCAATTCAGAGGAACGCATGGGCGCGATTACCGTCAGGCTGACAGATGTGGACGGAAAGGAAGTGACGATCGACGACTGCGAAGCGGGCGAGACGCTGATGGAAGCGGCCCGCCGGAAGGGCGTCGCGGGTATTATCGCCGAATGCGGCGGGGCGTGCTCCTGCGCCACCTGCCACGTCTATGTGGACGAGGAATGGATCGACATGGTGGGCGAGCCCGACGATGTCGAAGAGGATATGCTGGACATGGTGGACGATATCCGCCGCCCCAACAGCCGCCTTTCGTGTCAGGTCAAGCTGACCGCGCGGCTGGACGGGCTGACGGCGGAAGTCGCGCCGGAATTATAGGCCCGAAACGCAAGACGGCCGCCTGCGCGCGCGGGCAAGTCCCGCTTGGCGCACGGGCATGGTCCGGCGCCGCGCTTTGCGCGATGCTGGCGCCCGAAGACTGGAAAGAAGGGAAAGAGGATGGATGCCGCCGCACAAGGGCTGGAGGACGACCAGGGCCTGCAGGAGCAAAAGCGCCTTCTGGAAGAAAAGACACTGCTCGACCCCGTGGTGCACAAGCAGCCCCGCCGGTTCTATGCCGCCATGCGCAAGCTGGACCCCGTCCATTACGACAAGTCGATCGACATGTATCTGATCAGCCGGTGGGAGGACATCCAGACCATCCAGCGCGATCCCGTTACCTTCTCGGTCAACAAGGGCTATCACACCCAGCAGGCCAAGGGCTTTGCCGAGGAATTCCAGCAGATCCTGCGCGAAAAGGGCGGCGGCTATTTCCCCGACGCCATCATGTCGGACCCGCCCTATCACACGCGCGTGCGCAAGCTGATGGAAAGCGCCTTTACCGGCCACCGCGTGAAGGAGCTGGAGCCGCGCATCATCAAGGTGATCGACGATCTGATCGACGAGATCGTGGCCGATGTCCCTGCCGGCGAGCGCGGCGCGATGGACGCGGTCACCGACTTCGCCCAGCCGCTGACGATCCGCATCATTTGCGAACAGCTTGGTCTCGACTGGTCGATCAAGGAAAAGATCGCGCGCTGGTCGACCGCAGTGACGGCACAGATCGGCCGAATGCAGGACCGCGATGAGATGCTGGGCCATGCCGAACAGATTTGCGAATTGCAGCAATATATTATCGGCAGGATGCGCGAGCGTCAGGCCGATCCGAAAGAGGACATGATTTCCGACATCGTCCACGCCAAGGAGGGTGAGGGCGAGGATTCGGTGCTGACTTTCGAAGAGGCCGTATCGCTGGTCCGTGCCCTGCTGATCGCGGGGAACGAGACGACGGCGACGGCGCTGGCGAATCTGGTGTTCATCCTGGCGACCGAGCCGGGGATTGCCGAAAAGCTGAAGGCATCGGTCGACGACGACCGGCTGATGAACCGCTTTGTCGAGGAATTGCTGAGGATCGAGCCGCCGGTGCGCGGTTTGAGCCGGATGACGACCAAAGAGGTGCAACTGGGCGGCAAGACACTGCCCGAAGGGGCGCATCTTTTGCTGATGTATGCCTCTGCCAATGACGAGCCGGAGATTTTCGAAAATCCCCGCCAGTTCGACATGGATCGCAAGAACATCATGAAACATGTCAGCTTTGGCGGCGGCGTGCACAAATGCGTCGGCCTTGCGCTGGCACGGATGGAGATCAAGGTCGCCGCGCGCCAGCTGGTCAAAAGGATGGACGATTTCAAACTGGCGATTGCCGAGGAGGACATCGCTTTCCTGCCTACGGTCGCTACGCGTTCGATGGAGAGCCTGCCCGTAACCTACCGGAAGCGCGGCTGAACATGGCTGGCGAGCTTGCAGGCAAAACCGCCATCGTCACCGGCGGTTCGGGCGGCATCGGAAAGGCAACGGTCGAACTGTTCGCGGCCGAGGGCGCCCATGTCGTCATCGCCGATATCGACGCGGATGCGGGGCAGGCGCTGGCAGATGCGATCGGCGCCGCCGCACGGTTCCGCCGCACCGATGTCAGCAAGCGCGAGGATGTCGAGGCGCTGGTCGCCGACGCGGTCGACAGCTTCGGCCGGCTCGACATCATGTTCAACAATGCGGGGATCGCCTGCGCGGCCTTTCCTGATTTTCTGGACGATACGCTTGAGGATTTCGACCGCGTCGTCGGCGTGAACCTGTTCGGCCCGATGATCGGAACGCAGGCCGCCGCGCGGGTGATGCGCGGGCAGGGGGGCGGCGTCATTCTCAACAATGCCTCTATCGCGGGTATTCTGGCCGGACAGGCGATGATGACATATCGCGCGACCAAGGCGGGGTTGGTGCATTTTTCCAAGTCCGCCTCGATCGATCTGGCGCGGTACGGCATTCGCGTGAACTGCCTTGTCCCCGGCCATATCCGCACGCCGCTCAGCTCTTTCGAAGAGGGTTCGGAAGACGGCAATATCGGTGAATTATCGCGCGCGATCGACCAGATCTATCTGTCGAACCAGCCGCTGAAACGGCGCGGCGCGCCAGAGGATGTGGCGCAGGCGGCATTGTTTCTTTCCAGCGACCGCGCGCAGCAGATCACCGGCATCGCCATGCCCGTCGAAGGCGGGGTGACGACGGGCGATCCGGTGAACCATCTGGCCGACATCGTTGCCGCCCGCGCGCGTATTCTGGGCGATTAATCGCCCGCACCGGATGGTCAGCCGCGGGGCATGACGGGTGCGATGGCCAGACGTTCGATGATCGCGGCCACGTCGGCGCGCGGCATGCCGGCCCCGTTCTGAAGCCACCAGCCCAGAATTTCGAGCACCGAGGAAACCGACACCACGACGGCGAGATCCTTGGGAATGCCGCGCTCTGCCTGAGGCGCTGCGGCGGCGAGTTCGCGCGCCTGTGCCAGCAATTCCTCGCGCACCATGGCTGCCGCGCCGCCCGTCAGCAAGGTGGTCCACAAGGCGCGGTGCCCTGCCACGAAATCGCACAGCGCCATCGTCGATCCGCGCATGTCCGCGCTGAACAGCAGCCCCGCCGAATGCGCAATCAGATCGGCGATTTCCTGCGATGCGACCGCCGAAAGCAACGCGTCCTTGTCCGCATAATGGCGGAAGAAAGTGGCATAGCCGATGCCCGCTTCCTTGCAGATCTGGCGCACGGTCAGATCATCGAAGCGGTGCGTTTCCAGCAGGGTCAGCATCGCGGCGCGCAGGGCCGCCAGCGATTTGCGTGCGCGCGCATCGCGCGGCGCATCAGGCAGGCTTGACGGGGTCGGTTGATCCATTTTATGATACACAGTGTCTTATAAAATAGCGAGCGGGATGAGAAAGGCAATGGACGCAATCGTGGATCAGCGCAAATCCGCATGTATCGCGGCGCGTGGATTACGGATCGATGCCGATGCGCGGCGGGTGGTCTCTCTGGCCGAATCGCGCGCGATCATGCGCGATACGACCGCGCTGCAGGACGGACCCGGCGCGGATGAGGTGGATGTCGGCAATCCCGAGCATGTGCCGGTGTTCTATCTGGACGGAGATGCGCACAGGAAACGCCGCGCTGCCATTGCCCGCTATTTCACGCCCAAGGCAATCGCTACCCGTTATCAGGCGATCATGCAGGATACGACCGACCGGCTGCTGACGCGGCTGCGGGCGGACGGGCGGGCCCAGCTTGACAGCATCAGTTTCGAACTGACCGTCGCGGTCGCCGCCAATATCGTCGGCCTTGTCGAAACCAGCGCCGACAAGATGGCGCCGCGACTGGAAATGGTGCTGAAAACGGCCTTCAGCGGCGCGACGGGGCTGGGCCGGATCAGGGACAAGATTCTGCGCGCATGGTATGGCTATCTCTTCTATTGGGTCGACGTCCGGCCCACCATCGCGAAGCGGCGCAAGGCACCGCAGGACGACATCATCAGCCAGTGCCTTGCCAAGGGCTATTCGGACAAGGCGATCCTGGTCGAATGCATGACCTATGTGACGGCGGGCATGATGACCACGCGCGAATTCATCGTGATGGTCGCGTGGCACATGTTCGACAATCCCGATTTGCGCGCCGATTTCCTGCGCGGTGACGAGGACCGGCAAATGGCGATCCTGCTGGAAATCCTGCGGCTGGAGCCGATTGCGGCGGTGCTCTATCGCCGCGTGCCCGATGGCGGGGCGGGGGAACGCGTCGCGCTGGATATCAGGGCGGTGCATGACGACGAGGCTTCGGTCGGGCGCTGTCCCCATGCCGTCGATGCGGAGCGCGCCGCGCGCGAGGGGCAGAAGGGCGAATTCATGAGCTTTGGCGACGGCCCCCACCATTGCCCCGGCTGGCAGGTCGCCCTGCACGAAACGCGCGTGTTCGTCGATGCGCTGCTGCGCGTGCCCGGCATTACGCTGGCCCGTGCGCCCGATATGCAGTGGAACGATGTTCTGATGACCTATGAACTGCGCGACGCCATCGTCACCTGCGACCGGACCGGATAAAGCGGCACATCGGGTCGTTTCGATGACGGCCCAATCGCCGGAGCGAATTTTGCGCGCGCGTTGTGACTTGGCGCGAAGCCCGACTTAGCTTTCCCCGCAAACAGCCGCCCGCCAGCAGGGACATGGCTGTCATCGGGGAGTTTGCATGATGGCCAGACTGGCATTTCTTTTCACGGCATCCGCCATCGCCATGGCGGCGGTTCCCGCATCCGCGCAGGATGCCGCGCCCGCCGACGCAGGCACCGACACCGCGCCATTGATCGTGGTAACCGCGCAGCGGCGCGAGGAAGCGCAGATCGACGTTCCGATCTCGATCACTGCGCTGGACCGCAATGCCCTCGAAACCGCCAATGTGACCGAGCTTTCGGACATCCAGACGGTTTCGCCCGCCTTGCGCTTCGACCGGCAGAGCCAGTTCGTGCAACCCACCATCCGCGGCATCGGCACCAGCATCACCACGGCGGGCGGCGGTTCGAATGTCGGCATCTATGTCGATAATTTCTATTCGCCCAATCCGGCAGAGGCCGATTTCGACCTGCTGAACGTCAATAGCGTGCAGGTTTTGAAAGGGCCGCAGGGCACCTTGTTCGGCCGTAATACCACGGGCGGCGCGATCCTGGTGCAGACCGCCGACCCCAGCTTCCAGCCTGCGGGTGAGTTCCGCGCATCCTATGGCAGCTTTCACCAGCTGCGCACGCAGGCCTATTACAGCAATGGCATCACCGAAAACATCGCTTTCGATGTCGAAGGCGGCTATTCCACCGGCGACGCGTTCCAGCGCAATATCGCCACCGGCGACCGCGACCGGCGTTATCGCAACTGGCAGGTCCGCACCGGACTGCTGTTCGATTTCGGCAGTTTCAGCGCCAAGGCACGGTATCAGCATGTCGAAACCGACGATCCGCGCCCGCTGCTCTACAATATCTATGTCGACGACGATCTGGGCGTGGCCGCGCCCAGCTTTGCGCCGGCGGTGACCTATACCACCGATCCCGATTATTACGCGCCGGGGCAGGACCGCAGCTTTGTCACGACCAATAACGATATCTTCCAACTGACGCTGGAAGCCGATCTGGGCTTTGCCGATCTGGCAAGCTTTACCCAGTATCGCGAACAGGATGTCGATGCCTCGCTCGATCTCGACAAGACGGCGATCACCATCTTCCAGTTCGGCCTGCCGGTCTTCAACAAGACCTTTACGCAGGAATTCCTGCTGACGTCGAAACCCGGATCGCCGCTGCAATATACGGCGGGGCTGTTCTATCTGTTCAATTCGGACCGGTACGAAACTTATGTCGATAATGGCGTGGCGCAGGGCTTCGGCCGTTTCCGCCTTGGCGGATCGGAAGCGCCGACGCGCAGCTATGCCGCGTTCATCGACGCGACCTACGAAGTTACGCCCAGCCTCTTCGTGACGGCGGGCCTGCGCTATGCGCATGATACGATCGAGGATGCCTATTACAACGTGGGCACCGATGAATTCTATGTCGACGATGTAAAGGGCGACAAGTTCACCCCGCGCCTCGTCGTGCGCTATAAGCCAGGCGACAGTTCCAGCATCTATGCCTCTTACGCCAAGGGGTACAAGGCGGCGATCCTCGACGTCGGCGGCTCGTGCCAGAACCCGCCGGACTTTAGCTGTAACGATATCTCGCCCGAGGATGTCGACGCCTTCGAACTGGGCTTCAAGACCGATAATGGCGCGCTGAGCTTCGAGGCGGCGGCGTTCTATTACGACTACAAGAACCTTCAGGTATCGCTGTTCACCGATGACGGGCGCGCCGCGATCATCAATGCCGCGCAGTCGGAAATCTATGGTCTGGAAGGGGCAGTCGCGCTTGATCTGGGCAGCGGGTTCTCGTTCAATGCAGGCGGGGCCTATGTGCACGGCCGCTATACCGAATTCCCCGGCGCGCCGGTCTATACGCCCTGTGCCGATTTCGGTCCGGAAGCGGCGGCGGCCTGCGCGGCGAACGGCATTTCCTATCAGGCGGTGCCGACCGATCTGGAAGATGTCGACATGCAGCGCACGCCCGAATTTACCGGCAATATCGGTGCGCGCTATGAAGTCGATCTGGGGGGCGGCAGCCTCGCCCTCTCGGGCAATCTCTATTACACCTCGTCCTTCTTTTTCGGCCCGTCGGGTACCCAGTTCAAGGGCGGCGATTACGAGGTGCTGGCCCTGCGCGGCGAATGGAGCGATCCCGACGACCGCTTCTTCGTGGCGCTGTTCGGCGATAATGTGACCGACAGCCGCTATGTGAACCAGGTGCAATATAACAGCTTTGCCATGGGCGCGACATGGAGCCAGCCGCGCAGCTGGGGTGTCGAAGTCGGTTACCGGTACTGATCGCGTGCATATCGCGGCAGAGGACGGCGGCAGGCCGCAGGCAGAGGTGGCGGGTCTGCCGTCGATGGCCTATCGCGCCTATGTTCTGGCGCTGCTGACCGTGATTTCCGCGATCAGCGCGGTGGACCGGCAAATCCTCGACATATTGGTCGAACCGATCCGCGCCGAATTCGGCCTGTCCGACGGGCAATTGGGCGCGTTGAACGGCATTGCCTATGCAGGCGTCTATGCGCTGGCGGTGATCCCGCTGGCCTGTCTGGCCGACCGCTATCCGCGCAGGCTGGTGATCGCCCTGGGCGTGTTTTTGTGGAGCCTTGCCACCACCGTTTCCAGCGTGGCGCGCAACTTCACCTTTCTGTTCGTGGCGCGCATGGGCGTGGGGCTGGGCGAGGCGGGGCTGAGCTCTCCCGGTCCGGCGCTGCTGAGCGATCTGTTCCCCCGACACCAGCGCGGGACCGTGACCTCGATCTATATGACCGGCCCTGCCATCGGCATGGGACTTGCCTATGCCATCGGCGGCTATGTGGTCGAGGCGCATGGCTGGCGATCGGCCTTTCTGGTCGCGGGCGTGCCGGGGCTGATCCTTGCGCCGCTGTTCTATCTGACGGTCAGGAATTTTCCCAAGGGGCTTGCCGACGGATTGACCAAAGACCCGCCGCAACCGGGCTTTATGCGCACGATCAAGGCGATCGCGGGGCTGCGCACGATCCTCTGGATGATCGTCGGGCTCGCCTTTCTGGCGCTGATGGTGAACGGGCTCCTGCGCTGGATACCCGCATTCCTGACGCGCACCCATGGCATCGATCCGGTGGAATTCGGCGCGTGGCTGGGCACGGCGGTCGGCACGGGCAGTTTCGTGGGCCATCTGGTCGGCGGTCCGCTGGCCGATTTCGTCGGGCGCAAGGATATGCGCCGGCAAATGGGCATCGGCATGATCGCCTGCATCGGCGCGGCGCTGACCATCTGGGCGATGTTCAATGTCCAGTCGCTAAACGTGTTTTATGGTCTGGCGGGCGTGCTGTCTTTCACTGGCGGCATATTCGCCGCGCCGCTGATCATGGTTTGCACCACGCTGCCGCCCGTGTGGGCGCGCGCGACCACGGCGGCGATCACGCTGATGGCGGTCTATCTGGTCGGATATGGCCTTGGCCCCGCCGTGATCGGCATGGTCAGCGATCTGCTGATGCCGCAATTCGGCGAGGGGTCGCTGCGCATGGCTTTGCTGTGCAGCACCGTGCTCGCCATTCCGGCCATCGCCTGTTTCTGGATGGCCGCGCGCCATTACCGTCAGGATCTTGAAACCAGCGCCGCGCAGCTGGCCCGCGATGCCGCCGCGTCCCGTGATTGAGCCTGTAGTGCACGAGAGAGTGATATGACCGACACGAAACGCCGCATCCCCAACCTTCCGCGCGAGGAATGGACCGACCCCGCGCGCGAGGTTTTCGCGTTCTGGGGAGAGCCCGATGCATGGGAGCAGGGGTCGCGCACCAATATCATGATGGTGCTGGCGAACCATCCGGCAATGGCCACGCCCTATAACCAATGGTCCAAGCACCTTTTGATGACCAACACCCTGTCCACCCGCGCGCTGGAACTGCTGATCCTGCGTGTCGCGTGGCGGGTGAAGAGCGCTTATGAATGGCACAACCATGTCGGATACGGGCTGAATGCGGGGCTGACGCTGGAGGATATCGGCGCGATCCGCGATTACCCTTCGGATGCCGACCGCTGGGCCGAGGAAGACCGGCTGGTGCTTGCCGCCGTGGACGAGCTGATGGACGACAATGTCCTGTCCGATGCGACATGGGCGGGGCTGTCGAAGCATTACAACCGGCAGCAGATGATGGATCTGGTCATGTCGATCGGCCATTACGTGATGACCAGCTGGGCGATTTCGTCGTTCGGCGTGCCGATAGAGGGCGATGTCGATCCCATCGGTTTCGATCTGAAATCGGCAGGAGGCGAGGGGCCAAGGCGCACCTTTAAGCCGGGCGAGGTCGACGACTGGGCCGAACAGAACCGCAGCTGATCGCTGCGCCCCTTTTTTCCGCCGTCCAGTTCCCCGCCCGCACGCCTGTTCACGCATCGCCCGACCGATCAAATCGCCGGGTGGCTATCGCGCAATTGCGGGTATCGCACGCCAGCGGCACAACGGGACCGAACATTCCCGGAGACGCAATAATGGCAACCGATATCATCTTTCCCAAGATCGGCTTTTCGATGACCGAAGGGCAGATCGCCGAATGGTCCTATGCCGACGGCGAACAGGTGACCGAAGGCGAGACCCTGTTCCTGCTGGAAGCCGATAAATCGACCAACGAGGTCGAGGCCCCCGCCAGCGGCACATTGTCGATCAAGGTCCAGCCTGGCGAAACCGTTCAGGTCGGCACAATCGTCGGCACCATCGGGTAATCGCGTCATGGTGCTGAAGGTCGGTATCGTTGGCGCCGCATGGGGCGGCATGGCGCATTTGCCCGCGTGGCGTTCGCTGCCGGGTGTCGAGGTGACGGCCATCTGCACCTCGCGCGAGGAGACGGCGCGCGCCGCGGCGGAAAAGCTGGGGGTTGAGCGGGCATTCTGGGACGCGCACGAGATGTGCGCCGATCCCGATATCGATATCGTCGATCTGGGCACGCGACCCAATTTCCGCCTGCCATGGCTGGAAACGGCGCTGGCGCATGGCAAGCATGTCTATAATGCCTCTCCCCATGCGCCCGGCTGGGAAGGGGCCAAGGCCATCGATGCCGCCTGGCGCAAGGGCGGTTCCACGGGCGTGGTCGATGCGTTCATCGAATATGTCCCCGCCGTGCGCCGCCAGATCGAGCTGGTGCGCGAAGGCTATATCGGCACGCCGATCGGCGGGACATGCCACCTTAATATCTCGCTGTTCAACCGGGCGTCAAAACAGTTTCCCTATAACTGGTTCGCGCGCGGCGATGCCGGTGTTTCGGGGCTGCGCAATAATGGCAGTCACGCGCTCTATCCCTTGTTGAAAATGCTGGGTCCGGTCGCGGAAATCGTGGCGGACGACCGGCAGGTCCTGCCCGAGTGGGTGTACGAGGATGGCGAGACGGTCAAACCCGAAACGACCGACACGGGCAATGCCATGCTGCGCTTTGCCAGCGGTGCGGTGATGCAGCTTCGCGCGGGTTGGGCGATGACCATGCACGATGGGTGGCTGCTCGACATTTACGGCACCGAAGGGCGGCTGGTCAGCCGTTCGCCTACCTTCCCCAGCGCGCAGGAGTGCACTCTGTCGGGCCTGCGCGCCGCGGACAAACCCAATCCCCACGCGCCGACCGAATTGCAACCCCTCGACATTCCCGATGGGTTCCTGCGCGAGGATGGCGTGGGCATCGATGCCGCTTTCCCGATCCCGCCCTGCTTCCCCATGGCGCTGGCGATGAAGCGCATGGTCGCCGCCATCGAAGGCGATGGCGATGCCGCGCCCGATTTCGCCCGCGCGCTGGAGGTGGAACGCTGTCAGGAAGCGATGCGCCGGTCGCAGGCCGAAGGGCGCTGGGTCGCATTGGCCGATGTCGTTTAGGCTGATAGAAAAGGGCGTTAATTCAGTAATCTAGACCTATTTCTTCCGCGCCACGTTCAGATATCGCCGTGGCGCAGCGCCTCTCGTTGACCTTGGGCGGACAGGCCGCGACAGTCGACCGAACGCATGAAGCGAGAGAGGTTCTCCATGACTCAAGCGAGTAACGCCCGGCAGCCGGATTCGGCCGCACTTACCGATATTTTCCGCAGGATGCTGCGGGTTGAACGCAACGACGACGCGATCCTGTCGACCATCCGCAAGGGGCGTCTGCAAATGCCCTATTACTCGGCGCGCGGTCAGGAAGTGATCCCGGCGACAATCTCGCATTTCCTGTCGGACGAGGATCAGATCTGCACGATCTATCGCGGCATTCAGGACATGGTGGCCAAGGACATGCCGCTAAAGCCTCTTTGGGCAGAGATCGCCGGCCGTGTCGACGGCACTTGCAAGGGCAAGGGCGGGCCGATGCACCTGACGCATCCGCCCACGGGCGTGATGGTGACGACGGGCGTGGTGGGTTCGTCCATGCCGATCGCCAACGGTCTTGGCTGGGCGGCAAAGCTTGACGGATCGAAGCGGGTCGTCATCGCCTATTTCGGGGATGGCGCGTCCAATATCGGCGCGTTCCACGAATCGCTGAACCTCGCCTCGCTGTGGAAACTGCCGGTGATCTTCGTCTGCCCGAACAATGGCTATGCCGAACACACCAGCTTTGAAAACGGCACCTCGGTCGACCGGATTTCCAAGCGCGCCATCGGCTATGGCATGCCGGGCTTTACCGTCGACGGCAATGATCCGTGGGACATGTACGCCCATGTCTCCGCCGCCATCGACCGCGCGCGCGAGGGTGAAGGGCCGACCTTGCTGGAATGCAAGACCTTCCGCTTTTACGGCCATGTTCTGGGCGACGACAATAAATACATGGCCGAAGGCGAACTGGCCAAGGCGATGGAAAACGATCCGCTGCCCAAATTCCGCCAGCGCCTGATCGACGACGGCGTGATGACCGAGGCGCAACAGGCCGAGATGCAGGAAAAGATCGAGGCGGAAGTCGCCGAAGCGCGCGAATTCGGCCTCGCCAGCGAATTGCCGTCGGTGGACGAAATCCGCCGCGATGTATTTGAACAGGAGATCGGGGCATGAGCACCGCAGTCAAGATGAACAGCCTGCAGGCCGTGAACGCCGCGCTGCATCAGGCGATGGCGGCGGACGACAAGGTGATCGTGCTGGGCGAGGATGTGGCCGATAACGAAGGCGGCGGCGTCACCGGCGCGACCAAGGGGCTTTCGACCGCATTCGGCACCGACCGCGTCAAATCGACGCCGATTTCCGAACAGGCGATCATCGGCGCGGCCATCGGCGCCTCGCTGGCGGGATACAAGCCGGTGGCAGAAATCATGCTGATGAATTTCACCACCGTCGCCATGGACATGATCTTCAACCATGCCGCCAAGCTGCGCTTTATGTCGGGCGGGCAGACATCGGTGCCGATCACGATCCGCACGCTGACCGGCGCGGGCTGGCAGACGGCGGGGCAGCATGCCGACCACCTGGAAGGCTGGTATGCGCATGCGGCGGGCATCAAGGTGGTCGCCCCGTCCAATCCGGTCGATTACAAGGGGCTGCTGCTGTCCTGTATCGACGATCCCGATCCGTGCATCTTTATCGAAAGCGCCGGTTCGCTGTTCGTGCCCGCCGATGTGCCCGAGGATCAGGGACCGATCCCGCTGGGCAAGGCCAAAATTGTTCAGGAAGGCACCGATCTGACGCTGGTCACATGGTCCAGCCAGACCGTCCGCGCGATGATGGCGCTGCCCGCCTTTGCCGAGGCTGGCATTTCGGTCGAGCTGATCGACCTGCGCACGGTTTCGCCGTGGGATCGCGATACGGTCTATGCCTCGGTCGAAAAGACGGGACGCTTGCTGGTCGCGCATGAAGCAGTGCGCGATTTCGGTCCGGGCGCGGAAATCGCCGCCAGCGTGGCCGAGGAGATGTTCGCCAAGCTCAAGGCACCGGTGCGCCGTCTTGGCGCGCCCAAATGTCCGGTGCCGTTCGCCAAGGTTCTGGAAGATGCCTATATCGTGCAGCCCGACCAGATGGTCGCGGCGGCCAAGACGATGATGGGATAGAGGGAAGGGGCCGCCCGCAATGCAGGCGGCCCTTTTCATGACGGGCGATCAGGCGGGTTCGGCCAACAGGCTGCGGCCCGCCTTTTCGTTCCAATAGGCTGCGTTCCCGCCCAATTCGCGGTTCAGGAATGCGCGTTTCAGGAACAGATGCACGGGATATTCCACGGTTAGCCCGATGCCGCCGTGAAACTGCACCGCTTCTTCGGCGACCTGCTTGTACACTTCGGCGCAATGCGCCTTCATTGCGCCTGTCGCCAGCAAACCGGCATCGCAGCGTGCGTCATACAGGGCCGTCGCTGTTTCGATGGCGGCCTTCATGTCCGCTGCGCGATGCTTCAGCGCCTGGAACATGGCGAGAGGCCGGTCGAACTGCCGCCGCGTGCCCAGATAATCGACGGCCATCGTCAGCACCGCGCCCGCGCCGCCCAGCGCATCGCCCGCCAGCGCCAGCGCAAGCAGCGCATCGATCCGCGCTGTCAGGGCCGCTGCCCTGTCGCCGGTCGCCAGCACGATGCGCGCTGCGCCCGATGCCGGACGCACGTTGAACAGGCGGCGGGTCTTGTCCCACGTCTCGAACGCCTCCAGCGATGCTCCGTCAAGCGACACCAGCGCAACTTCGTCCGCGCCGCGCAGCAGCATGTGACCTGCCTTGTCGGCATCGGGCACCGCCAATGCCCCATCGGCGCCGATCGCCAGCGACGCGGTCAGCAATTCGCCCGCCATCGCGCTTTCCAGCATGTCGTCGCGCCCGTCGAAAGGGTCGCTGCCGACCAGCGCCTCGACCGACAGGAACTGCGCCAGCATCGCGCCGGGTACCAGCGCACGACCCAGCTGGGTGAAAATCACCGCCAGATCGGCGCGTTCGAGCCCCAGCCCGCCCATATCTTCGGGCACGCCCGCCATGAACCAGCCCAGCTCGGCCACTTGCGCCCACGCCGCATCGCCGTCGCGCACCGCTTCCCAATCGGGAAAGACCTTGCGCGCGCTGTCCTCCAGCTCGGT
This sequence comes from Croceicoccus sp. Ery5, assembly GCF_020985325.1. Classification (NCBI taxonomy): domain Bacteria; kingdom Pseudomonadati; phylum Pseudomonadota; class Alphaproteobacteria; order Sphingomonadales; family Erythrobacteraceae; genus Croceicoccus; species Croceicoccus sp. Ery5. The sequence goes on along the minus strand of NZ_CP087587.1, from coordinate 2,482,560 downwards.
CCGCATCGCGCTCATTGTCCGGCCTCCACCATCCATGTTTTCGGCTCGCGCGGCATCCCCAGCATGCGTTCGGCGATGATGTTGCGCTGCACCTCGTCGCTTCCGCCGGCGATGGTCCACGCATAGCTGTTCATGAAATCCGCCATCCAGTTGCCGCTGTTCAGATCGCCAAACGTAATCGGCGTGTGCATTTGCCCAGAAAGTCCGGACAAATTAACGCCGAGATCGGCCCATGCACGCAGGCAGCGCGAATAGGCAAGCTTTACGATCGATGCGTCGCCGATCTGCTCGTCGTCATCCATCCGTTTCTGCAGGAAACGGTCGGCCAGCGCGCTGACCGCATCGACCCGCGTGCAGAGCGCGCCCAGATCGCGCAGCACGCCGCGATCGTCGGCCAGGCCCGTTCCCGCGACCTCGCCCGTCAACAACCGCATCGCCCCGCGCATGCGATAGGACAGTTCCATCAGGGTCAGACCGCGTTCCGATGCAAGGGTCGCCTGCGCCACGGCCCAGCCCGCACCCTCTTCGCCCACGCGCTGGCTGACGGGGATTTCCACTTCGTCCAGAAAGATTTCGGCGAATTCTTCGTCGCCCTGAATCTGGTGGATCGGCCGCACGGTCACGCCCGGCAGTTTCATGTCCATCAGCAGAAACGTGATCCCCGCCTGCTTCGCCTTTTCGGTCGAGGTGCGCACCAGCAGCAGGCACATATCGGCATATTGCGCCATGGTGGACCAGATTTTCTGCCCCGATACGACATAGGTGTCGCCCCGTCGCTCCGCCTTGGTGCGGATGGCGGCAAGGTCCGATCCGGCATTGGGCTCTGAAAAGCCCTGGCACCATGTTTCGCCTTGCAGGATGCGCGGCAGGTAATGGTCGCGCTGCTCTGCGCTGGCGCATTCCATCAGCGTCGCGGCGGCGTGATAGGTTGAGACGAAGGAAAGCAGCAGGCGCGGCGTATCGGCCTTGGCCAGTTCCTCGTAGATCACTTTCTGTTCGGCCAGCGACCTGCCGCCGCCGGGCCATTCGGCCGGCCAGTGCGGCACGGCATATTCCGCATCGGCCAGCTTGCGGAACCAGCCGCGTTGCGATGCCACGAAATCCTCATGCGTGGCGGCGGCGCGCCAGTCTGATGGTGCGTTTGCGGCGATCCATTGGCGTATTTCCGCCCTGAACTGGTCCAGTTTGTCACTCATATGCGTAGCCTAGGCCCCATTCGCGGGCATGCCATCAAGCCCGCCGTCGCGATATCGACGGCGCGATGCGGCATTTGCCCTGTTCTCGCGATCCATGTCGCGCTAACACCTAGCCTATGAAATTTGACTGGACAAATGAAGAGCAGGAATTTCGCCAACGCCTGCGCGATTTTCTGGCCGCGACGCTTCCCGACGACTGGGAGCGTTTTTCGCAGCACGGTCCCGCATCGCCCGCGCTGACCCGCTATGCCGAAACATTTTGCGGCACGCTGGCGGAACAGCAATTGCTGACCCCGCACTGGCCCGTGGACATCGGCGGGCAAGGGCAGGACCCGTGGCACCAGACCATTCTGGCCGAGGAGATGTGGATCGCGGGCGAACCGCGCGGCGGCCAGTATATGAACGTCAACTGGATCGGCCCCACGATCATCAAATACGGCACCGACGAACAGCGCGAGCGCTATCTGCCGCCGATCGCCGAAGGGCGGGCGCTGTGGTGTCAGGGTTTTTCCGAACCCGGATCGGGGTCGGATCTTGCCTCTTTGCGCACGCGCGCGGTGCCCGACGGTGACGATTACGTGGTCAACGGGCAGAAGATCTGGACCAGCTATGCAGGGCTGGCCGACACCTGTTTCCTGCTGTGCCGCACCAGCGACGACCGCAAGCGCGGCATTACGATCCTGCTGGTGCCGATGGACACGCCGGGGATTACCGTGCGGCAGATCCCCTCGATCATTGGCGAGGGCGATATTCACGAGGTGTTTTTCGACGACATGCGCGTGCCCGCCAGCGCCCGGCTGGGCGAGGAAGGGCAGGCGTGGGAGATCATCGCCTATTCGCTTCGCAACGAAAGGCTGGGCATTCCGCGCTATTCGCTGGCGCGCGCGGCGCTGGACCGTGCGGTGTCCGTCCTGCAGGAACGCGGCGAGTTCGTGCGTGAAGCCGTACGGATCGAAGCGGCGGAAGCAGCGGCCCTCTGCGAGGCGGCGAAGCTGGCCAGCTATGCCATCGTCACCCGGCGCGCCGATGGCGAGAATATCGGGCAGGAAAGCTCTTCGGCCCGTTTCGCCACGGTGATGTGCGAGCGCCGCGTGGCCGAATTCATCGTCGAACATCTGCCCGAGGCGCTGGCCGACGCGCATCCCTATCTGAAGATGCACCATCAGCGCGGCATCGTGGCGGGGATCGCGGCGGGGGCCGCCGAAATCCAGTTGAATATCATTGCCAGCGACGTGCTTGGCCTGCCGAGGGAGCCGCGCTGATGTATGTGGGTTTGAGCGAGGATCAGCGTGCCATTCTGGATGCGCTCGACGCCTTGGCACGGCCTTGGCAGGATGCGCCGGTGCATGATGCGCCGCTGGTCGCGACCAGCGCCGAGTTCGAGGCCGCGCTGGGCGAGGGGGGCTTTCTGGATGTCGCCGCCGATCCCGATCTGGGCACGGCGACGGCGGCAGTGGTGGTCGAACGGCTGGCCCGCCTGCCCTTTGCGGTCGAGGCGGCGGCGCGGGCGTTTTTCGGCCCTGTCATCGGGGGTACAGCCAGCCCGGTCTGCCTGATCGATGGCACGCGCACGCCGCGCATGGTGCGCCATCTGACGGCGGGGGCGACCGTTATCGTGGTGGAGGATGCGGGCGTCACCTGCTTTACCGCCAGCGACAGCCAGTTGCGGGCCGAACCGGAAAGCCTGTTCGCTTTTCCCATGGCGACCCTGCTGGATATTCCCGCTCAACGCGCCGCCCTGACCATCACGCCTGACGAGGCGCGCACCCGCTGGCGGGCGGCTGTTGCGGCGGAAGCAGCGGGGCTGCTCGCGGCGGCGCTGGCCAGCACATGCAGCCATCTGTCCGAGCGCGAGCAGTTCGGCCGCAAGCTGGCGACGTTCCAAGCGCTTCGCCACCGTCTGGCAGAGGCGCAGGTGCGCACCAACGGGCTTTACTGGATGGCGATGAAGGCCGCTGCCACGCTTGACCCGGCCGATGCCGCGATGGCCGTGTGGCATGCGCAGGAATCGGCGCGCGTGTGCGTCTATGACTTCCACCAGTTCCTGGGCGCGATGGGCATGACGCTGGAACACCCGCTGCATTTCTGGACCTATCGCCTGAAGGCTCTGGTCGGAGAGCTGGGCGGGCGGGGCGCCAATGCCGCCGCCGCCGCCGATGCGATCTGGGGCTAGGCCGGATTGTCCGCCTTGCTGTGGCCGAATTTCGGTTGCGGCAGGCTGATCACCAGAAGGCTGGCCGCCACCATCAGCCCGATGGTGAGGTAGAGGAAGCTGTTATAGCCGCCCGTCCGGTCATAGACAGCCGCCGCGCCGAGCGGTCCGAGCGCGGTCCCGATGGATAGCGCGACCAGCATGCCGCCATAAAGCGCGCCGAACGCCTTCAACCCGAAGTGCCGCGTGGCGAGATAGACGATCACATCCACCTCTGCCCCCAGAGTGAGGCCGACCAGAACCGCCACCGCCGCCGCCCCGTCCGCGCCCGCCAATAACAGGATGATGCTGGCGACGACCGGCAACAGAAAGATGATCGCGCCCACTTTCGATGCGGCGAACCGGTCGAGCAGGAACCCCGTCGCCAGCCGCCCGACAATCGAACACAACCCGATGATCGAGGCGAGACCCGCCGCGCTTTGCGCGCCGAGCCCCGCATCGGTCAGGATCGGCACGAAATGCACCACCAGCGCCAGAATGGTGAAGGTGAACAGCAGGCTGGCCAGCAACAGGCGGATATAGATCGAGGATTTCAGCCCTTCCAGAAAGCCGACTCCTTCCATGATGGCGCGCTCTTCGGCGGCGGCGAGTGCCTGTTCGGCGGTCTGCTTGCGCCGGTCATGCGCGCCGCGGAACAGCAGGATCACGACCGGCCATGCGATCGCCAGCCAGATCAGCGATTGCCACGCCATGGCGGTCTGCCACCCGTGGCTGGCGATCAGCCTTGCCCCCATCCACGGGAACAGCGCCGCCGCGACCGATGCGCCGCATAAGGTGATCGCAAAGGCAAAGCCGCGCGAATGTTCGAACCGGCTGGCGACGGCGGCGGTCCAGATCGTCGCCTGCGCCGGCAATGTGGCGAATGCCATCAGCACCCACAGCCCGTACCATTGCAGGTCGCTGCCACTGGCAGTGCCCAGAACGGCAAAGCCCGCACAGGTGAGCGGGACGCCCACCAGCCCCAGCACGCGCGGTCCGATCCGGTCGACCATGATGCCGATGGGAATGCCGAACACGGCCTGGATCAGCGTGGCGATGGTGATGCCAAATGTGGTGGTGGCGCGCGACCAGCCAAAGCTTTCGCTGATCGGTTCGATATACACGCCCAGCCCGTAAATATGGATCACGCTGGTCGCATATCCCAGCGCTCCGGCCAGCGGCACACCCCAATAGGCTTTCCATTCCGCGCGCGCCGTCGTCGGATGCATCGACCGTCTCCCCTCAGCCCTGTGCGGCCAGTTTCTCGCGTTCCGCCTTGGCCATTTCGAAGCTGGAGCCGAGATGGACCAGATAGCCGTTGAGGCCCAGATTCTTCAGCGTGGCCGGATCGCCGATCTCGTCCATGCGAGCGGCGACCTGCTCGACCGTCCATTCGGGCTGGAACACGCCTTCGGTTTCCAGAATGTCGATCCTGGCCATGCGCCCGCCGATGGCGACCAGCGCCTCGCCCGACAATTCGCAATCCTCATGCGCCAGCCAGCCGACCATGGGCGCGACCAGTTCGGGGCCCAGCGGCGGATATTGCGACGTGTCGAGCCCGTCGGCCATGCGGGTCATCGCGCCGGGCAGGATCAGATTGCTGCGGATATTATGCGCTTCGCCCTCCAGCGCGATCACGTTGGACAGGCCGATCATGCCCGATTTCGACACCGAATAATTCACGCAGCGCTTGTTGCCGTAAAACCCGCCGATCGACGATGTCAGCACGACCCGCCCGTAATCCTGCGCCTTCATATGGGGAAAGCTGGCGCGGACCAGATAGAACGCGCCCATCAGATGCACGTCGAGGACGGAGTGGAAATCCTCGATACTGATCTCGTCCAGCGCGCCATACCGGACATTGCCCGCATTATGGACCAGTATGTCGATCCGGCCGAAATGGCGGATCGCCGCATCGATGATGGCCGCCGCGCCTTCGGGGGTGGCGACGCTGTCGGTGCTGGCCACCGCCTCGCCGCCGGCATCGCGGATTTCGTTGACGACCTGCTGCGCGGGGCCTTCGTCCTCGCCCTCGCCTAGGATCGCGCTGCCATTGTCGTTCACGACCACTTTCGCGCCGCGGCGGGCCAGCAGCAGCGCATAATCGCGGCCCAGCCCGCGACCGGCACCGCTGATTACGGCCACGCGGCCGTCATAGCGCAATTCGTCCATCGTCCTCTCCAATATCGTCCCCCGATGGCTAGGCGTTGCGGGGGCGGGCGCGCAATTTGCCTGCGCCGCTTTCGCCGGGGCGATGGAGAACGGCTTGTTTTGCGGCGGAGCGGTCAAGCGCGCAAAATTGCCTGCATGGGAAAGGACACTTCTATGCAGACCGATCTGGACCAGCCCGATATCAGCAAGCCGGTCGTCGTTCCGGCAGAGGCCTATATCTCGCCCGAATATGCGCGGGCGGAGCAGGACCGCCTCTGGCGCAAGGTCTGGCTTCAGGCGGGCCGGATCGAGGATATTCCCGAAACCGGCGATTTCATCACCTATGACATCGGCCCCGATTCGATCCTGATCACGCGCACCGCGCCCGACCGGGTCGAGGCGCGCTTTAACGTGTGCCCCCATCGCGGACGGCGGCTGGTCGATACGCCTGCGGGCAAACGCAATGCATCGGGGCAGGCGCGCGGCTTTATCTGCGGCTATCACGGGTGGAGCTTCGCGCTGGACGGCACCAATACGCATGTCCCGCACGAAGACGACTGGCAGGGATCGCTGTGCGATGGCCGCGCCGATCTGACGCCGGTGCGGGCCGGATTGTGGGGCGGCTGGATCTGGATCAGCATGGACCCCGATGGAGAGAACCTGGAGGATTATCTGGGCGTGATCCCCGACATGCTCGACCCCTATCAGTTGCAGAACATGCGGGCGCGCTGGCGCAAGTGGATCGTGTTTGAATGCAACTGGAAGGTCGCGATGGAAGCGTTCTGCGAAACCTATCACGTCGCCACCACCCATCCCGAATTCAACGCGTTCGGCCAGTTCCGCGGCTGGGCGCGTAATCAGGGGCTGCATTCGCATATCGGCTATGAAGCGCCCAAGGACATGGAGGAAGACGCGGGCAAATTGCGCGTCGGCACCGGCGATGCGCGGCTTTCGACCGCCGAAATGCAGCGCTTCACATGGGAAAACGCCAATACCAACACGACCATGACCATGGTGCGCGCGGCCGAACGGCTGGCCGAGGAACTGCCCGAGGGCACGCCGCCCGCCGAGGTTTCGGCCCACTGGATCAAATCGTCGCGAGAGGCGGATGCCGCGCGCGGCGTGAACTGGCCGGTCGTGCCCCCGTCGCATACGGCGCAGGCGGGCACGGCGTGGCAGGTGTTCCCCAATTTCCAGATCGGGCAGGCGGTGAACAACATGCTCTGCTATGCCGCGCGGCCCTATGGCACCGATCCCGACAAATGCATTTTCGAGGCTGCGGTGTACGAGCTCTATCCCGAAGGCGAAGCGCCCGCGACCGAATGGGAATATACCGAGCCGCATGAATGGCCGCCGGTGCTGCAACAGGATTTCGGCAATATGGCCGCCGTACAGCAGGGCATGAAAAACGCCGGTTTCCGCGGCGCGCAGCCCAACCCCTATATGGAACGCGCAGTGGCCAGCCTGCATCGCAATCTGGCGCGGTACATGGATGCGGGGATGCCCGAACAGTCGGAATAGGCGCGGATCGCAGCCTGCCAAAGGTGACAAAGGTGACACGTTGTAACCTGCTGTCACCTGTCCGCAGACGGCAGAATTGCGCGGTTTTCGCGCCTGAGCCCGCGCGGACAATATGCGGCGGGATTCGACGATGGGAAAGAGCCTGTCGTTCCTTCGCTATCCCGTTCGAGCGGTGTAGGACAGGCCATTCTGCGCATCTGCGTGCTGAGCGCCGCACATGATGAAAAGGGCGGCGCGGACATGATCCGCACCGCCCTTTCCTGCTTCCTGAATACGGGTCAGGCGTCCGTTTACATCAGGCGAACGGCTCCTCGCCCTCAAGCTTGGTGCGGACCATCAGGCGGCCGCTGGTCACGTCGTACCATTCGGCGCGGTGCATGGTGCCGGTATTGTCCCAGATCACCAGATCGCCCTCGGACCACTCGTGGCTATAGGTGAATTCCTCGCGCGTTGCCCATTCGCGCAGCTCGTTCAGCAGCAGGCGGCCTTCCATCACGTCCATGCCGACCACCGTATGCGCGGTATTGCCGATCACCAGCGACTTGCGGCCCGACTTGTGCGTCCACACCAGCGGCAGCGTATTGTCGCCGATCGCCTGCATGCCCTTGAGCATGGCGACGGGCGGTTCGGGGTTATAGAAGAACAACGTTGCCCACGCGCCATGGCGGACCTTTAAATCCTCGATCCGGTCCTTTTCCTCCTGCGGCAGCGCGTCATAGGCGGCATAGGTATTGGAAAAGCCGGTATTGCCCGTGCCCTTGGGCGAGGGTTTCTTGCACGACAGGATCGAGGCGAGGATCGGCACTTCCTGCATGGTGCCGTCGATGTGCCAGTAAAGCGACCCTTTCAGATATTCGGCGGTCGGTCCCGCGACGGCGGGATCGATGCTGATCTTGGTCACCTCTTCCTCGTCCCCCTTGCGTTCGGGGGCATAGGTACCCAGCGTCTTGGTAAAGGCGATTTGTTCCTCGTCGCTAAAGGCGATCTTCGGGAACACCAGCACGCCGCGCTGCTCCAGCAGGTCGCGCAATTCATCGCCCAGCGTTCCCGCCAGCAGCTCTTCCTTGGAATTCAGCACGCGGCTGCCTATCCGGTCCTTGATCGCTTCGTGCTTCAGGGTCGTTTGCGTTGCGACGCCCATGGCTTATCCTCCGTTATCTGGCAGGGAATATAGACCTGTCGGGGCCCGCGATGAAGCTCGCCCCCGCGATATTCGATCATGCCGATCCCATATAGCGGCCGCCATTGGTGCTGATCGTCTGGCCGGTCACATAGCTCGAATCCTCGCTGGCGAGGAACAGGCAGGCGCCGGCGATTTCCTCGGGCCGGCCGATGCGCTTCATCGGCAGCGTCTTGGCAAAGGCTTCCATATCCACCGGCGCGGCGCGCAGGGCGGGGGTGTCGACCACGCCGGGCGGCACCATGTTGAACGTCACCCCGCTGGCCGCATATTCCAGCGCCAGTGCCTTGGTCATGCCCAGCACGCCGCCCTTGGTCGACACGTAATGGACCTGCCCGTTCGATCCCGACTGGGTGGAGCTGGAGGTGATGTTGATCACGCGGCCCCAGCCTGCGTCCAGCATGGCGGGCAGCATCTCGCGCGTGCAGAGATACGGACCTTTCAGATTGATCCGCATGATCTGTTCCCACTGGTCGTCGGTAATGTCGAAGAACGGGACGAAGGGCGCGATGCCCGCATTATTGACGAGAATGGCGATCGGACCGAATGCCGCGCGCGTCTGTTCGGCCGCATCGCGGATCTGCGCGGCATCGGAACAATCGGCCGTGACCGCAATGGCCTTTCCGCCTGCCTTGGTAATCGCCTCGACCGTTTCGGCGACGCCATCGCCGTTCAGATCCCATGCGCCGACATTGGCCCCTTCGCGCGCGAAGCGTTCGGCGATGGCGCGTCCGATGCCCGAACCCGCTCCGGTAACGACGGCGGTCTTGCCTGCAAGCTGCATTCTCGTCCTCTTATCTGTGTTGGCCGGTTGCCAGCCTTTCAATTGACCCTCTCGGCATAACCCGAACCGGCGCGCGTGCGGCCATCGGGCCGCGCGGTATCACCCGCGCGATGAGTTCTGCCCCGCAGCGCCATTGCAGGTTGCGTTTGTCCGGACTTGCGACTTGATTGCGCGGGCAATGGAAAGGGCCAACCGCATGAAGCGCCGCGAGATCGAGGGATGGAGCATCCGCTGGGACGAGGAACGCGCCGCCGCCGCGCGGCAGGCCGGCTGGTGGACGGGTGAGACGCTGGCCGATCTGTTGCCGCGCATGGCCGTTGCCGATCCCGACCGGCTGCTGGTGGTGGATGGCGGTGAACGGCTGACGGCCGCGGTGCTGCACGAACGCGCGTCGCGGCTGGCCGCATGGCTGCGCGCGCGGGTCGCGCCGAGCGGTGTGATATCGTTCATGTTGCCCAACTGGCACGAAGCGGCGGTGATCTATTTCGCGGCGACCTATGCGGGGCTGGTCGCGAACCCGATCCTGCCTTCCCTGCGCGAACGCGACACGCGTTTTATTCTGGAAGATTGCAAAAGCCGCGTGGTGTTCGTGCCCGAAAGCTTCCGCAATTTCGGCTATGGTGCGATGCTGGCCGGCATTGCGCAGGACATGGTCGATCCGCCGCAACTGGTCGTGGTGCGCGGGGAAGGGGCCGTCGCCGGAACGGAGCGGCTGGACGATATCCTTGCCGCCAGCGAGCCGGGCGCGAACCTGCGGCCCGATCCCGATGCGGTGCGCATGGTGATGTATACCTCGGGCACGACGGGGCGGCCCAAGGGGGTGCTGCACACGCATCATTCGCTGGGCGCGCTGCTGAAACAGATCGGGCAGCACTGGCGGGTCGATGCGGGCGACCGGTTCCTGGTGCCGTCGCCCGTCAGCCATATCGGCGGGTCGATCTATGCGTTCGAGGGGCCGGTCATGCTGGGCAGCACCGCCGTTCTGATGGAGCGGTGGGAGCCGGTCGAAGCGCTCGCCATCATGCGGCGCGAGGGCATTACCCATATGGCGGGGGCGACGCCTTTTCTGGAGCATCTGCTGGCCGCCGCGAAACAGGCGCAAGACCATCTGCCTGCGCTGAAAGTCTTTATCTGCGGGGGCGCTTCCGTCCCGCCCGCGCTGATCGAGGGGGCATCGGACTGGTTCGCCAATGCCTGCGTCACCCGCGTCTATGGCAGCACCGAAGTCCCCGTCACCACCGTCGGCGCGCTGGCCGAAAAGGGCATGGCCGAGGCTGCGCACAGCGACGGCAAGGCCGGCATTGCCGAGGTGATCATCGCCGACGGCGGCGAGATCCGCGCGCGGGGCCCCCAGATGCTGGCCGGATATCTGCGCGAGGAGGACGAGGCGAGCGCGTTCGACGCGGCGGGATTCTACCGGACGGGCGATCAGGGAGAGATCGACGCGAACGGCTTTCTGACGGTGATCGGACGGATCAAGGATCTGATCATCCGCAATGGCGAGAATATCGCGCCCAAGGAGATCGAGGACATATTGATCGACCATCCCGCCATTGCCGACATCGCCATCGTCGGCGTTCCCGACCCGAAAACGGGCGAGCGGGCGTGTGCGGTGATCGTGCCCGCCGCCGGAGCATCGCCCGATGTACCGATGCTGGCCGATCATCTGTCGGCGCTGGGCGTCACCCGTTTCAAATATCCCGAAACCGTGGTGCTGCGCGAAACGCTGCCCCGTAACGAGGCGGGCAAGGTTCTGAAGCATGTCCTGCGCGCCGAACTGGCCGGATAGGCGCCCTGCGCATCGCCCGAGCGGTGGCTGCTGCCCTGCGTTTCGCGAACACCGGTACTGCGCCTAAGTACGAATGCAAATCCGACCCGAGAGAGGACCATTTCGCCATGGCAGAGGCCGATCCTGCAACACGCTTTGACGTGCCGCATCTTGTGACCAATCCCGAACGGATACCGGCGGCCCGCTATTACGACGAAGCCTTCTACAAGGCCGAGACGGAACGGCTGTGGCCCCATGTCTGGCAGATGGCGACACGGCTGGAGCTGATCGAGAATGTCGGCGACTGGATCGAATACAGCAATCTGGGCAAATCGGTCATCGTGGTGCGCACCAAGGACGGGGTAAAGGCCTATCACAACGCCTGCCGCCATCGCGGCGTGCCCATTGCAGAGCCCGGCGGCCACGGCAATTGCAAAAGCGCCGGGTTCATCTGCCCGTTCCATGGCTGGCGCTGGAACCTCGATGGCGAGAACACCTTCGTTTACGGCAAGCACTTCTTTTCCGAAGAGCAACTGGACGCCGCCGATCTGGCGCTTCGTCCCTGCCGCGTCGAAACCGCCATCGGCTGCGCCTTTATCAATTTCGATGACGATGCGCCCTCGCTGCGCGACAGCATCGGCGGCGTGCTGGAAGCGCTGGAGATGCGCGGCATGGACGATATGCGCGCCGAATGGTGGTATGCGACCAGGCTGCCCGCCAATTGGAAAGTCGCGATGGAAGCCTTTATGGAAGGCTATCACGTGATGAAGACGCACCCGCAGCTTCAGCAGAAATTGCCGCAGCTTTACAATGTGATGTACGGCATGGACACGGGCGGCATCGGTCTGCCGATCAATCCCAACATGTCGGTCCGCGAAAATGTGCAGGCCCAGTTCGAGCATATGAAGCTGCTGAGCGAGGGCATGGCGGGCATGGTCCACGCCAAGGAGGTGGAGATTGCGAGCCATCTGCTGGATGTCGAACTGCCCGACGATCCGGCGCAGGCGATCCCCATGTGGTACGGCATCGTCCAGCACCAGATCGTCGAGCAACTGGGCGCAAGGGGTGAGAAGATTCCCGACCTTAACGCCGTGGCGCAATCGCATCCGGTGCAGGCGGTCGAATTCATCTTCCCGCATTATTTCCTGCTGCCGATCATGAGCAGCTCGTCCGCCTATCGCATCCGCCCGCTGGGGCCGGAGGAATGCCTGTTCGAGCTGTGGTCGCTGACCCATTTCGCCGAAAGCGACAATCACCAGAGCGTGACCGAGCCGACTGTCCTGCCCTATGACAGCCAGGATTTTCCCCCGATCCCGCGGCAGGATTACGCCAATATCCCGATCCAGCAGCAGGGGCTTCACGCCGAGGGGTTCGATTACATGCGGCTGGGCAAGGGGGTCGAAGGGCTGATCAGCAATTACAACCGCGTGATCGACGGCCATCTGCGCGGAGTCGATGGCGACAGGCTGGCCGATGCGACCCGCGAATTACAGGGCAATTTCGACGGCCAGATCAAGGAGTTCGGATTCTGATATGACGCGCACCGCCATCATTACCGGCGCGGGCAGCGGCATCGGCCTTGCCACCGCGAAAATGCTTCACGCCGCAGGCGACGCGATTGTCGGCGTGGGCCGCAGCGAGGACAAGCTGGCAGGTCTGCGTGATGCCATCGGCGACAGCGACCGGATCGCGACCGTCGCGGTCGATATCACCGACGACGACGGGCCGAAGCGGATCGTTGACTTCGCGCTCGAAAAATTCGGCCGCATCGACACTCTGGTGAACAACGCGGGGCTGGGCAGCCCGACCCCGCTGCTCGACACCGACGATGCGACACTGGACCTGTTCCTTGATGTCATGCTGCGCGCGCCGTTCCGCCTTTGCCGCGAAGCCGTGGCCCATATGGGCGCGGGCGGCTGCGTGGTGAATGTCACCAGCACATTCGCCATGATCGGCGGCAAGCGCGGCGGCCCCTATTCGGCAGCAAAGGGCGGCCTGAAATCGCTGACCGAGCATATGGCGGTCGAATATGGCCCGCTGGGCATCCGCAGCAATTGCGTGGCCCCCGGCGTCACTATGACCGACATGGTCCGCCACCGTTTCGAGGACGAGACGTTCAAGCGGGTCAATGTCGAGACCACACCCTATCCCCGCCTTGCCGAGGCCGAGGACGTGGCGAGCGCCATCGCCTTCCTCTGCGGTCCCGGCGGAGAGATGATCAATGGCCAGTCCATCGTGGTCGATGGCGGCTGGACACGCACCAAATATCTTTCCCCCCGCGCTCTGACGAGCAAATGGGTGGACCAGTAACGAACGGGAACCGATCATGCGCACGATAGACCATTTCATCGCAGGCGGAGCTGGTGCAGCAACTGGCCGCACGCATCAGGTGTGGAACCCGTCGACGGGCGAGGTTCAGGCGGAGGTGCCGCTGGGCGATGCGGCGCTGCTGGACCGCGCGGTGGAGATCGCGAAGAAGGTGCAGCCCGAATGGGCGGCGACCAATCCGCAGCGCCGCGCGCGGGTGATGTTCCGCTTCAAGGAGCTGATCGAACAGAACATGCAGCAGCTTGCCGAACTGCTGGCAAGCGAGCACGGCAAGGTGGTCGACGACGCCAAGGGCGACGTGCAGCGCGGTCTGGAAGTGATCGAGTTCGCCTGCGGCATCCCGCAGGTTCTGAAGGGCGAATATACCATCGGCGCGGGCACCGGCATCGATGTCTATTCGATGCGCCAGCCGCTGGGGATCGGCGCGGGGATCACCCCGTTCAACTTCCCCGCGATGATCCCGATGTGGATGTTCGGCATGGCGATCGCGGCGGGCAATGCCTTTATCCTGAAGCCCAGCGAGCGCGACCCCAGCGTGCCGGTGCGTCTGGCCGAACTGTTTGTCGAGGCCGGCGCCCCCGAAGGCCTGCTGCAGGTCGTGCATGGCGACAAGGTGATGGTGGACGCGATCCTCGACCATCCGGACATTGCGGCGGTCAGCTTCGTGGGCAGTTCCGACATCGCGCACTATGTCTACAGCCGGGGCGTTGCCGCCGGCAAGCGCGTGCAGGCGATGGGCGGGGCCAAGAACCATGGCATCGTGATGCCCGATGCCGATCTCGACATGGTGGTCAACGATCTGTGCGGCGCGGCCTTTGGCTCTGCTGGCGAACGCTGCATGGCGCTGCCCGTGGTGGTGCCGGTGGGCGAGGATACGGCCGAGCGTCTGCGCGAAAAGCTGATCCCCGCGATCAATGCGCTGCGCGTGGGCGTGTCGACCGATCCCGACGCGCATTACGGCCCCGTCGTGACGCCCGAGCACAAGGCGCGGATCGAACAATGGATCCAGACCGCGGTGGACGAGGGGTCCGAACTGGTCATCGACGGACGCGGCTTTACGCTGCAAGGGCATGAGAAGGGCTTTTTCGTGGCCCCCACGCTGCTCGACCGCGTGACGCCCGATATGTCGAGCTACAAGGAAGAGATCTTCGGCCCCGTGCTGCAAATGGTGCGGGCCAAGGATTTCGAGGAAGCGGTCGCGCTTCCCAGCAAGCACCAATACGGCAATGGCGTGGCGATCTTTACCCGCAACGGCCATGCGGCACGCGAATTCGCGTCGCGGGTGAATGTGGGCATGGTCGGCGTGAACGTGCCGATCCCGGTGCCGGTTTCCTATCACAGCTTTGGCGGGTGGAAGCGCAGCGCATTCGGCGACACCAACCAGTACGGCATGGAAGGCCTGCGCTTCTGGACCAAGGTCAAGACCGTCACCCAACGCTGGCCCGACGGTGGCGGCGACGGGTCGAACGCGTTCCTGATACCGACCTTGTGAGCGCAAAGGGCGGGCCGGTGGCGGCCCGTCCCTTACCTGACGACCTGCGTAATCGTGCCCTTGCGCCGCTGGAACAGCTTGCCACGCTCGCTGTACAGGATCAGCAGCAGGCCTGCCAGCGACAGGCCGAACAGGGCCATGCCCAGCGGCCGCGCCGTGCCGTCATAGGCGCCGCCGACAAACGCGCCCAGCACCGCGCCGCCGCCCACGCGCATCGCGGTTTGCAGCGATGATGCCGATCCGGCGAAATGCTGGAACGGCTGCAAGGCGATCGAGCTGAAATTCGCGCCCAGAAAACCGATCAGCGCCAGATTGACCGTCATGATCGGGGCGAACAGCCAGAACGCATCGGGATGAAACGTCGCCGCCGCCCATTGCAGCCCGCCGGTCACCACGAAAATCAGCAGCGCCGTATGGCTGACCCGCCGTGCGCCGTGTTTTTCGACGATGCGCGAATTCACGAAATTGCTGGCCGCCATGCACATCGCCATGCCGCCGAAGACATAGGCGAATTTCTCGTGCAATCCGAAATGCACGGCCACCAGCTGTTCGGAACAATTGATGTAACCGTACAGCCCGCCGAACACCAATGTCGCGCCAAAGACATAGCCGATGGCGTCGCGATTGGTGACGATCACGCGGAAATTATGCGCCACGCGCTTCAGATCCAGCGACTGGCGGTTTTCGGGTGCCATGGTCTCGGCCAGCCGGAAATAGACCCAGCAGAACATGATGATGCCCATCGCGAACATCACGCCGAAGATCGAACGCCAGTCCGCGAACAGCAGGATCGTCTGCCCGATGGTCGGCGCCAGCACCGGCACCACCATGAACACCGTCGCGATCATGGAAACGATGCGCGCCATCGCATCGCCTTCGTATTTGTCGCGCACGATGGCATTGGCGATCACCGCGCCTGCCGATGCGACCATGCCATTGGCGAAACGGAACGCGATCATCGCGGGAAAGCTGGTGATGATCATGCACAGAAAGTCGAACATGCAATAGACCGCGATCCCGCCCAGCAGCACGCGGCGGCGGCCGAAGCGGTCGGCCAGAAAGCCGAAGATCAGCGATCCCACGCCCATGCCGATCAGATAGCTGCCCACGACCAGCTGACGGTCGTTCGGGTCCTTCGCGCCCAGATCGGCCGCGATATCGCCCAGCGCGGGCAGCATCGTATCGATGCCCAGCGCTTGCAGCGACATCAGGAAAGCCAGCATGGCAGTGAATTCCGCCCGGCCAAGTTCCCGGGGCGGCGTGGGAAGGTTCAGCATGATGCGGTCCCCTTGCGCCTATTCGCAGGCACGCTCAATCCCTAATCTTGCTGCAACTGCGAAAACTTCGCCGGCCCGACAGGCACTGCCCAAGCGTGTCGCGGGCGGCTAGAACGCATGACGTGACTCAGCCAGGCGATCATGACAGCGCAAGTGACGGCGGGGGTGAGGCGGCAGGGCTGCGCAAGATCATCCATGTCGATATGGATGCGTTCTTTGCCAGCGTCGAACAGCGCGACAATCCGGCCTTGCGCGGCAAGCCGGTGGCCGTGGGCGGCGCATCGGGTCGCGGCGTGGTCGCGGCGGCAAGTTACGAGGCGCGCCGGTTCGGCGTGCGCTCCGCGATGCCGTCGGTCACTGCCAAACGGCTGTGCCCCGATCTGGTGTTCTGCAAATCGCGCTTTGACGTCTATCGCGAGGTCAGCGGCCAGATCCGCGCCATCTTCCGCGATTATACCGATCTGGTCGAACCGTTGTCGCTGGACGAAGCCTATCTCGATGTGACCGAGGACCGGCATAATCTCGGCTCTGCCACGCGCATCGCGCAGGCCATCCGCCGCCGCATCCGCAAGGATACGCGTCTGACGGCAAGCGCGGGGGTCAGCTATAACAAGTTTCTTGCCAAGCTGGCGTCGGACCAGAACAAGCCCGACGGGCTTTGCGTGATCCGTCCGGGCGAGGGGGCGGCATTCGTCGCGGGATTGCCGGTATCGCGCTTTCACGGCGTCGGCCCCAAGGGCGCGGAAAAGATGAAGCGCCTGGGCATCGCCACCGGTGCCGATCTGGCGGAGCGCGACCTGCCGTTCCTGCGCGCCCATTTTGGCAGTTTCGCCGATTACCTCTATCGCGCGGCGCGGGGCGTGGACCTGCGCGAGGTGCGCGCGCATCGCATCCGCAAATCGCTGGGCGGCGAACGCACGTTTCACGAGGATCTGTCCGCCCCCGATGCGCTGCGCGAGGCGATGGACAATATCGTCGATATCGTCTGGGACCGGATCGAAAAGGGCGAGGTGCGCGGGCGGACCGTGACGCTGAAGCTGAAATACAACGATTTCCAGATCGCCAGCCGCGCGCGGTCGATCCCCCATTTCGTCAGCGGCAAGACGGAGTTCGCGGCAATAGGCCACGCCCTTCTGGCCGAGATGATGCCCCTGCCGCGACCGATCCGCCTGATGGGTCTGACGCTATCGAAGCTGGAAGGGGTGGAGGAAGCGAAGACGCGCGGGCAGGACCGTCAGCTCGACCTGCTTTGACCCGCATGGTCCAGAGCCGCTGCGACATAGCGGCAGGCCCAGTGCGACATCGGGGCGGGCAGCGCGTCGGGCGCGAAAAAGCGTGCCTCGGCAATCTCGCGCATGTCGATCTGCGGTTCGCCGTCGACCCTGGCGATAAAGACGATCACATCGTTCAGCGCCCCGTGCATCGGCACCGGTTCGCGCAGCACAGGCGTCAGCACCTGTGCGGTCAGGCCCACTTCCTCGGCCAGTTCGCGATGCGCGGCCTGTTCGTGGGTTTCGCCCCTGTCCACACCGCCCGTCACCAATTGCCATTCATCCTGCGCGCGATAGGAATGGCGCACCATCAGCACGGCCCCTTGCGCGTTCACGGGCACCAGCGCGCAGCCGCGCAGATCGGGCTTGCGCAGCCGCCACCAGATGCGCCGCGCCCGCTCGCCCAGTTTGAGCGCCGCGCGATGCATCGCGGGCGGCATCAGTCCGGTCAGCGGAATGTTCGGCATTTACGAGAAACAGGCGATCCGCATCCGCGCCGCGCCCAAAAGGCGGGCGACGGGCAAATCGTTCTCGCCCCGCGCGGCAGCCTCGAACAGGGCCAGCTTGTCCGCGCCGCGCACCACGAACATCAGCGTTTCGGATGCCAGCAATTTCGACAGGGTCAGCGTCACGCGGTCGAACGGCGCTTCGGGCGGCAGCGGATCGGGGGTAAGGCGCCTGACCTGCGCCGGATCGTCCACCTGCGGGTCGGTATTGGGAAACAGCGAGGCGACATGCCCGTCGAGGCCCATGCCCAGCCATGCCAGCGCGAAATGGGGCGGGTGCTTGTCCTCGGTCAGTTCGACCACTGTCGCGCCCGTTTCGGCCAGCGCGGCGGCCAGTCGTCCGTAATTGCTTGCCTCGTGATCGGCGGGCACGCAGCGGTCGTCGCCCGGCCAGATTTCCAGCCGGTCCCACGCCAGATCGTGCTTTGCCAGTTCCGCGAATATGGGAAAGGGCGTCGATCCGCCCGGCACGGTGATGGCGACGGTGCCCTCCCGCTCGGCCAAAGCCTGTTTCAGCCGGTCCGCCAGCCATGCGGCGATATCGGCATCGCTCCAGCCCTTTTCATAATCGATTTCGGTCAGCACGGGGGACAGGCTCCTGTATTCTGCGATGATGGGCAGGTGGCGACGCAGCCCGATCTGCGCAAGGGGCCGTAAACCGGCTGCCCTAATCGGCAGGCGGCGCCTCGCATTGTTGCCACAGCTCGATCTTTACCCCGTCGGGGTCGAGCAGCCATGCGAACTTGCCGTAACCCTCGTCCACGCTGTCCAGAACATCGACACCCCTGGCCTTCAGCCCTGCGACAAACCCGTCGAGATCGTCGACCCTGAGGTTGATCATGAAGCTGGCCGTGCCGGGCTTCATATATTGATCGTCCTTGAAATGGCTGATCAGCGAATAGGGCGCATCGCCGGTTTCTTCCGACCAGCGCAGCATCGGCCCGTATTCGCCGTCGATCCCCAGCGTGTCGCGATACCATGCCCGCGTCGCTTCGGGGTCTTTCACGACGTAGAACACGCCGCCCAGTCCGGTAATTTTAGGCCCTGTAATCTTAGGTCCGGTAATTTTCGCCATGCCAACCTCCTGCCAGAAGGCGGCAGACTGCCACGCAGCGCCGCCTCTGGCCAGAGAGCTGTTCGGTCCGGTCTCTTATGCGGTCCGGCTCCTTATTGAGCAGCGCGCGGGACGGGCGCGCTCGACCCCATGCGGCTGACCAGCACGATCGCGCTCCACGCGGCGATGAAGCCGGGGATGATTTCATAGACGCCGGGGCCGCCAAGGAAGCTGTCGCCGAAACCGGCGGCGATCCATGCGACCACCACGACCGCGCCCGTCACCAGACCTGCGACCGCGCCCGAACCGGTCATGCGGTCCCACGTCAGCGACAGCACGATCAGCGGGCCAAAGGCCGCGCCGAACCCTGCCCATGCGTTGGAGACGAGGCCCAGAACCTCGCTTTCGGGATCGGCGGCAATGGCAATGGCGGCCAGCGCCACCAGCAGCACGCACAGGCGCGATACGTTCACCGTCTCCCGCTCCGACGCGTTCTTGCGCAGGAACAGGCGATAGAAATCCTCGGTCAGAGAGGAGGAGGCGACCAGCAGCTGCGAGCTGATCGTCGACATGATCGCGGCCAGCAATGCGGCCAGCAGGAAGCCGGTGATCAGCGGGTGGAACAGCGTGTCGGCCAGCAGGATGAAGATCGTTTCGGGATCCTCCAGCGTGAGGCCATTCAGCTCGACATGCGCGCGGCCCAGAATGCCCACGCCCAGCGCGCCGATCAGCGAGACGAACATCCAGCTCATCCCGATATTGCGCGCGGTCTTCACCCCGCCTTCCTTCACCGCCATGAAACGCACGATGATATGCGGCTGCCCGAAATAGCCCAGCCCCCATGTCACCGCCGACAGGAAGCCGATGAAGCTAAGCCCCGAGAACAGCGACAGGAAATTCGGGTCCACATTGCGCACAGCCTCTGCCACCGTGGCGCTGCCGCCGTCGCTGGTCAGCACGACGATCGGCATCAGGATCAGCGCGACCACCATGATGCAGCCCTGCACGAAATCGGTCAGCGACACGGCAAGGAACCCGCCCACCATCGTATAGGCGAGCACCACGCCCGCCGTCAGCCAGATGCCGGTCATGTAATCGGACAGGCCGGTATCGCCGAACAGTCCGGCAAAGCTCGACACGAACAGCTTGCCGCCGCCGACAAGGCCCGCCGCCGTATAGACGGTGAAGAACAGCACGATGATGATCGCGGAAACGACACGCAGCGCGATGGCGCGGTCGGGAAAACGGTTGGCCAGGAATTCGGGGATCGTCAGCGCATTGCCATAGGCGACGGTCTGGTCGCGCAGGCGGGGGGCAACGATGATCCAGTTCGCCAGCGCGCCGACGAACAGGCCGATGCCGATCCATGCCTCGACAAGGCCGGTGGCATAAAGCGCGCCGGGAAGGCCCAGCAGCAGCCAGCCCGACATGTCCGACGCGCCCGCGGACAGCGCCGCGACGGCCGGGGGCAGGTTACGCCCGCCGAGGAGATAGCCTTCCGAACTGTCGGTCGACTTTTTCCACGCGAACAGGCCGATGCCCAGCATCAGCACGAAATACAGGGTGAGCGATATGAGTGTTCCAGTAGCCATGGGGCCGCGACATATCGCCGCAGGCCCCGTTTGGCCACCGTCCGGCCCGAATTAGACCGTTTTCACCGCTGGTTGCGCAATTTTCCCTTGGATTATTGCGCGGGGTTCACGGCTTACGCGTCAACCTTGCGCTTCGCCTTCTTGCGCTCGTGCGGGTCGAGCAGCGCCTTGCGCAGGCGGATGTTCTGCGGGGTCACCTCGACCATCTCGTCATCGTCGATATAGGCGATGGCCTGTTCCAGCGTCATGCGGGTCGGCGGGGTCAGGCGCAGCGCATCGTCCTTGCCGGTCGAACGGAAGTTGGTCAGCTGCTTCGACTTCAGCGGATTGACTTCCAGATCGTCGGGCTTGGCATTTTCGCCGATGATCATGCCTTCATACAGCTTTTCCTGCGGGGACACGAACAATATGCCGCGCTCCTCAAGCCCGCCCAGAGCATAGCCGACAGCCTCGCCCGTGGCGTTCGAGATCAGGACGCCGTTCTGGCGGCCCTCGATCGGGCCCTTGTAGGGGCCGTATTTCTCGAACAGGCGGTTCATGATGCCGGTGCCGCGCGTGTCGGACAGGAATTCGCCGTGATAACCGATCAGCCCGCGCGAAGGGGCGCTGAACGCGATACGCGTCTTGCCCACGCCCGACGGACGCATTTCGGTCAGGTCGGCCTTGCGGCGCTGCATCTTTTCCACGACCGTGCCCGAATATTCGTCGTCCACGTCGATCACGACGGTTTCATACGGTTCGGTACGATTGCCGTCTTCGTCGGTGGCAAAGATCACGCGAGGACGCGAAATGCCCAGTTCAAAGCCTTCGCGGCGCATGGTTTCGATCAGAACGCCCAGCTGCAATTCGCCGCGACCTGCCACTTCAAAGCTGTCCTTGTCGGCCGATTCGGTGACGCGGATGGCGACATTGGTCTCCGCCTCGCGGTTCAGGCGGTCGCGGATCATGCGGCTGGTGACCTTGTCGCCCTCGCGTCCCGCATAGGGGCTGTCGTTCACCGAAAAGCGCATGGCCAGCGTCGGCGGATCGATCGGCTGGGCGGCGATGGGCTTGGTCACGGCAGGGTCGGCGATGGTGTTCGACACGGTCGCCTTTTCCATGCCGGCCAGCGCGATGATATCGCCGGCGCGGGCCTCTTCCACCGGAACGCGTTCAAGGCCGCGGAACGACAGCAGCTTGGATGCGCGGCCGGTTTCGATCACCTTGCCGTCGGCATCCAGCGCGCGGATCGGGTCGTTGACCTTGATCGTGCCCGATTGCACGCGGCCCGTCAGCACGCGGCCCATGAAATTGTCGCGGTCCAGCAGCGTGGCAAGGAACGAGAACGGAGCTTCCTCGTCCAGTCCGGGCGAGGGGACGTGATCGCGGATCAGTTCGAACATCGCGGTCAGATCGCCCGAGCGCGCCTCGATATCGGTGCTGGCATAGCCATTGCGGCCCGAGGCATAGAGCGTGGGGAAGTCGAGCTGTTCGTCATTGGCGTCGAGCGATACGAACAGGTCGAAAATCTCGTCCAGCACTTCGTCGGCGCGGCCGTCGGGACGGTCGATCTTGTTGACGACGACGATCGGCTTCAGGCCCAGTGCCAGCGCCTTGCCGGTCACGAACTTGGTCTGCGGCATCGCGCCTTCGGCACTGTCGACCAGCAGGATCACGCCGTCGACCATCGACAGGATGCGCTCCACCTCGGCGCCGAAGTCGGCGTGGCCCGGGGTGTCGACGATATTGATGCGCAGGCCTTCCCACACGATCGAGGTCGGCTTGGCGAGAATGGTGATCCCGCGTTCCTTTTCCAGATCGTTCGAATCCATCGCGCGTTCCTCGACGCGCTGGTTGTCGCGGAACGTGCCGGACTGGCGGAAAAGCTGGTCGACAAGCGTGGTCTTGCCATGGTCGACGTGCGCGATAATCGCGATATTGCGAAGGTCGGCGGACATTGGTCCCTCTTCAATAAATCATCTGTCTGCTGGTCGAGGGAAGGCCGGTTGCCCTGCAATATGCCGCGCGCCTTGCCGGTAAAAGCAAGGCCGCGCCCCTAATCACGCGCGCCCCTATAACAGAGTGTGCATTGCAGCAAGTCTTTTACCTGTTGCCGATGCGACACAGCACCATGCGCAGGCGGTGGGTATCTTTCTAACAATTATTGCCTGTAACCCGCAGAGTTTCTAGGGTTTGGGCTATCGGAACGTCCGGTCCCATCCCAAGGCGAAGACGCCATAGGGCCAGGGCGAATATGTGGAGAGTGGAGGAACCTCGCATGAAATCCATGGGTCACGGCCTTTCCGCCGTGCGTATGATCGTCCTGTCCGGCGGCAGCCTTGCCGCCATCGCCGCCAGCCCTGCCATGGCGCAGGACGCCGGTGGCGATATGGCGGAACCGGAAATGGCCGAACCTGCCTATGCCGAACCGGCCTTTGCAGAACCGGCCTTCGCTGAACAGGCTGCGTCCGCCAATGACGAAGGGGCCTATCGGGGCAATGACATCGTGGTCACCGCGACCAAGCGGGCGCAAAGCCTGCAGGATGTGCCCGTTGCGGTCAGCGTGACCACCGAAACCCAGCTGGAACGCGCCGAAATCCGCGATCTGAAGGATCTGACGACCGAGGTGCCGACCCTGCGCGTCACCCAGTTGCAGTCGAGCGCGAATACCAATTTCATCATCCGCGGGTTCGGCAATGGCGCGAATAACGCCGGGATCGAACCTTCGGTCGGCGTGTTCGTCGACAATGTCTATCGCTCGCGCAGCGCCGCGCGCATCAACGATCTTCCCGATCTGGAGAGGATCGAGGTATTGTCCGGCCCGCAATCGACCCTGTTCGGCAAGAACGCCAGCGCGGGCGTGATCTCTGTCACCACGGCAGAACCCAAGTTCCAGTTCGGCGGTCAGGCCGAGGTCAGCTATGGCAATTACGACGCCATGGTCGCCAAGGGCATCATCACCGGCCCGATCACCGACACCGTCGCCGCATCGATCGCGGGCGGGATCAACAAGCGCGACGGCTATATCCACGACGAGGCGCTGGATCAGGACACGAACGAGCGCAATCGCTGGTTCACGCGCGGCCAGTTGCTGTTCGAACCCAATAATCTGTTCAAAATCCGCCTGATCGGCGATTATGAAAAAACGGACGAGGATTGCTGCGCCACCGTGCTGTTGCAGAACGGCTTTACCGGCGCGGCGGTGAATGCGGTGGGCGGACAGTTCACCGACCCGGCCGATCCCTATGCCGATGTGTCCTATTCCAACTTCGCC
Source organism: Croceicoccus sp. Ery5 (assembly GCF_020985325.1). Lineage (NCBI taxonomy): Bacteria > Pseudomonadati > Pseudomonadota > Alphaproteobacteria > Sphingomonadales > Erythrobacteraceae > Croceicoccus > Croceicoccus sp. Ery5. Next base: position 2,458,996 of record NZ_CP087587.1, on the reverse strand, counting down.
TCGACGAACGAGATCGAGAACTGGGGTTTCTCGGGCCAGATCGATTACGGCTATGGCCCCTTCGGCATTACCTCGATCACGGCCTATCGCGGGGTCGACGCGGTGACCAATCAGGATTCCGATTTCACCAGCGCCGATCTGATTTCCGAAAACTCGCAGGATCTGGCGATCCGCACCTTTACGCAGGAGCTGCGGCTGACGGGCGAATTCGGCCCTGCCAATATCCTGCTGGGCGCGTTCTATTTCAACGAATCGATCGACCAGACCAATAATGTCCTGTTGGGCAGCGATTTCCGCGGATATGCCGATCTGCTGATCCGGGGCCAGACGGCAGGCGCGTTCACCGCCGACACCGTCGAACAGACCGTCGGCGCGCTGCTGGGCGATCCCACCCAGTTCATCGGCGAATTCTTCGGCGACGGGCAGGGGCTGGACGAAGCCTATACGCTGGATAACGAGGCGATCAGCATTTTCGGGCAGGTCGATTTCGAAGTGACCGACCGGCTGACGCTGACGGCGGGGCTGAACTATACCAAGGATAACAAGAAGTTCACCACCGACACCTATACCAGCGACACTTTTTCGACCATCGATCTGGTCGAAGTGGGCGGTATCGGCATTTACCAGCAGGCCCTGTCCACCACCATCGGCGATGCGCTGATGCTGGGCCGTCCGGCGACGGCGGCGGAAATCGGCGCGTTCGCGGGCGCCAATCCGGCGGCATTCGGGCTGATTTCGGCGGGATCGCAGGCCTATGCCGATGCCAATGCGGCAAACCCCGATGTGAACCCGCTGCTGGCCTTGCAGGCGCTGCAATTCCTGCCGCCGTTCCAGAACGTGCCCAATTCGGTCGAAAGCGGCAAGATCAAGGACGACGACCTCGCCTTTACGCTGCGTGCGGCCTATGATCTGTCGGACAGCGTCAATCTCTATGTCTCATACGCCACCGGCTATAAGCCGCCGTCGGTGAACCTGTCGCGCGACAGCCGCCCGACCGCGGCCGACCGGCAGGCGCTGATCGCATCGGGAGAGGCTGTGCCGAACCTGACCGCGGGCGGCCGCTATGCCAATGCCGAGGAGTCGGAGGTTTTCGAATTCGGGATCAAGGGCAACTGGGGGCTTGCGCAGGTCAATTTCGCGGCCTTCCGCCAGTCTATCAAGGATTTCCAGTCGAACATCTTTACCGGCACCGGCTTTCTGCTGGCCAATGCGGGCGAGCAGCGTGTGACGGGTTTCGAATTCGACGGCACAATGTTCCCCGTCGAACCGCTGATGCTGCGCCTCGCGCTCACCTATCTCGATGCCGAATATGTCGATTTCCCCGTTTCGGGCGTGGGCGATCTGTCGGGCACGCAGGTGGCGGGCGTTCCGCCGATCTCGCTGACGGCATCGGCGCAATATACGCATGAATTCGGCAACGGCTCGCAGCTGATCGCGCGCGGCGCCTATCACTACGAATCCGAAGTGCAGGTGGTCGAAGGGCTGCCGGGCTTTATCGATCTGGGTCAGGAGGCCGCCATCGGTGCGGTGCGCCCGTTCCCGCGCCAGGTCGACGATGTCTCTGCCTCGCTGACATGGGTCAGCGACATGGGCCTCGAAATGTCGGTCTGGGGACGCAATCTTTTGAACGACCGCTATCTGCTGTCGATCTTCGACACGCCGATCCAGCCGCTAAGCTTTTCGGGTTATCCCAATCAGCCGCGAACCTATGGTATCACCGCGCGGTACAAGTTCTGATTCTCTTGCAGGATCATCACGATATCTGACCGTGAGTGTCAGGGGAGAGGAAGGGGTCGTATGCCAGTGGCGTGCGGCCCCTTTTCATTACAGCCTATACATTCGCTGCGCGGGCATTCATGTTGCCCGCGACGCTGTCATCATGGCGCCGTCAGGACATACAAGTAATAATCCGGTCGGGAGAGGCCGGTTATGACGAAAACCGGGTCATGCAGGCAATCGGGCCATGCAGATATAGGGGGAATGCCGATATGGATTATATGCTGATGCCGCTGCGCCGCTATTTCGATTTCGAAGGCAGGTCGCGGCGCAAGGAATTCTGGATGTTCTTCCTGCTCAACACGATCGTCGTGTTCGTGCTGGGCGGCATGCTGCTGGCGACGGGCTATTCGATGGATCCCTATGGCGGATCGTCGGGCGGGCCGTTCGCATGGCTGCTGATGGCAGTGCTGGGGCTTTACTGGCTGGCGATCCTGATCCCGTCGATCGCGGTGCAGGTGCGCCGTTTTCACGATCAGGACAAATCGGGCTGGTTCGTGCTGATCAATTTCGTGCCCTATGTCGGCGGGCTGATCGTGCTGGTCTTCATGCTGATGGAAGGGACGCGCGGACCCAACAGATACGGTCCCGATCCCAAGGAAGGCGAAGCACGCGGCGTTTGATGCCGGACCGCGCCCGACTGGAGCGAGCGCAGCGCGCCCATCCATTCGTCTAAAGCGAGCGCAAGGCGCTCACACATTGGTCTAAAGCGAGCGCAGCGCACTCGCGGGGCGGGCGCGTAATACAGGGATGGAGGCGGCGGTGGCGGCAATGATCACCAGCGCCGCCCCGCCCAGCAATACCGACAGCACCAATGCCCAGTCGGGCCGGAAGGGCAAGTCGAACAGGCCGGTCATCACGCCCCAGCCGACCACACTGCCCAGCGCCAGCGCCACCAGCGCCAGCAATCCCGCCAGCAAAGCATATCGCAACGCCAGCGCGCCCAGAACCTGCGCACGGCTGGCACCCAGCACGCGCAGCACCACGGTTTCATAGGTTTCGCGCGCCCGCGCCGCCGCGATCGCGCCCAGCAATACGGCCAGCCCCGCCAGCACCGTCACCGATGCCGCCGCCAGGATCGCCGCTGCCATGCTGCCCAGAATATCGCGTGCCTGCGTCAGCACCGCGCCAACCTCTATCACCGCGCTGCCGGGGAATTCGCGCACCATCGACGACAGCAATGCGCGCCGGTCCGCGCCATCCGCCAGCGAAATGGTGGCGGCGAAATTATGCGGCGCATCGGCAATCGCGCCGGGGCTGAACACCAGCACATGGTTAAAGCCCAGATCGTCCCACTCGATGGTGCGGATCGATGCGACGACGGCCTCCCGCTCTGTGCCCAGCACGCTATAGCGCAGCCGGTCTCCGATCTTCAGCCCGATGGGCCGCGCCAGTTCCTCGTCCACCGAGACAAGCGCCTGCGTCGCGCCGTCCTGTTCGTTCCACCATGCGCCGTCGACAATGGTATTGCCCTGCGGAACCGCGCTGGCATAGGTCACCCCGCGCTCTCCGCGCAGGGCCCATGCGCCTTCGGGAATATCCTCGACATCCTCGACATATGTCATGGCGTCCTGCGGGCCATAGGCGATGATCGTGGCGCGCAGATTGGGCACCGCGCGGGTGGCTGAGCCGGGCGCGATCCGCTGGACCAGATCGCCGAACCGGGCCACGTCCGCGCTGGGCAGGTCGATCACGAAATAATCGGGCGCAACCTCGGGCACGCTGCTTTCGACATAGCGGTCGAGCGCGGACTGGATCGATGCGATCGCGGCAAAGGCGGCCAGCCCGAAACCCAGCGCCGTCGCCAGCGCCACGGTGGGCGCGCCGGGCCGGTCGAGCGAGGATATGCCCATGCGGACGGCAAGCGATGCCTTGGCACGGGGCAGGCGGCGGGCAAGGCGCCTGATCGCGAAACCGATCAGGGCCAGCAGGCCCAGCACCGCCGCCGCGCCGACCATGAACCACAAATTGAGCAGCGGATCGCGCGCGCCCAGCAGGACCAGCGCCACCAGCAGCGCCAGCCCGATCCCTACCGGCAGCGCTGCCGCGCGCCACACCGCCGCCCGCCCGTTCGCGCCCGACCGGAACAGCGCCATCGCGGTCACTTCACGCGCCGCGATAAGCGGCGGGGCGGCAAAGATCAGCGCCACCAGCAGCGCGAAACAGGCCGCGCGCAGCAATGCCAGCGGGTCGAAGCTGAACCGCGCTTCCACCGGCAGCATGCCTTCCAGCATCGAGGCCAGAATGGGCACCGCCAGATAGCCCAGCACCAGCCCCGCGATCACGCCGACCAGCGCGGCGGCAACGACCTGCACCACATGGATGCGCATCACATCCCCGCTCGATGCGCCCAGCACCTTCAGCGTGGCGATAGAGGTGCGGCGGCTTTCCAGCCACGAGGTGACCGCGCCCGCAATGCCGATCCCCGCGATAAACAGCGCCGCCAGCCCGACAAGGGTAAGGAACTGGCCCATATTCGCCATCAGCCTGTCCGCCCCCGGCGAAGCGCGGTCGCGCGTGCGGAAATCCCAGCCGGCAATCGGGAATTGCGCGGTGAATTCCTCTGCCAGCGTGTCGACATCGGCATCGGTGGGCAATTTGACGCGATATTTGAAGCGCGCCATCGACCCCGTCTGCACCAGCCCCGCATCCTCCAGCGATTCTTGCGAAATCAGCATCGGCGGGCCAAGCGAGAACCCTTCGGAAAGCCGGTCGGGTTCGCTGGCGATCAGGCCCGTCAGCCGGACCTGCGTTTCGCCAAGGCGGACCGTCGCCCCCTCATCAATGTCCAGCCGGTCGAGTAGGCCGGGATCGACCCATGCCTGCCCGCGCGGCGGCGCGCCGACACTGCGCCCGTCTTCCAGCTTCAGTTCGCCATAAAGCGGATAGGCGCCGTCGATCGCCTTTAACTGGACCGGCGCGCCGACCACATCGTCGCCGCTGCCGACCGAGGCGATGGCCTGCATCCGCACACCGCCCGATACGGTACCCAGCCTATGCATCGCGGCCAGTTCGTCGGGCGTGGCGGGCTGGCCATAGCGGAGCAGTTCGATGTCGCCGCCCAGAATATCCTGCCCGCGCGTCGCCAGCTCGCCGCGGATCGCGCCTTCCAGCGTGCCGATGGCCGACAGCGCCGCGGCCCCCAGAAACAGGCATACGATCAGCAGGCGCAGGCCGCGGAACCGCCATGAAAAATCGCGCCGCGCCAGCCGCAAGGCCAGCGCCCAGCGCGCCCATGTCCCGTTCATAGCGGGTCGGCGCCCGCGCGGTCGGACACGATGCGCCCGTCGGCCAGTTCCAGCACGCGCTGGCAGCGTTCGGCCAGCGCGGGATCATGGGTGATCAGGAACAGGGTCGCGCCGCTCGATGCGCGGCGGGCGAACAGCAGGTCGATGATGTCGGCCCCCGTCGCACTGTCGAGATTGCCGGTCGGCTCGTCCGCGAAGATCAGGGCGGGGCGGGGTGCGAGGGCGCGGGCGATGGCCACGCGCTGCTGCTCGCCGCCCGAAAGCTGCGCGGGGTAATGGTCAAGCCGGTGTCCCAGCCCCACCGCTTCCAGCTCTGCCCGCGCGCGGACAAAGGCATCGTCCATCCCCGCCAGTTCCAGCGGAGTGGCGACGTTTTCCAGCGCGGTCATGGTGGGTAGCAAATGAAACGCCTGAAGCACGATGCCGATGCGGCCCCGCCGTGCGGCGGCCAGCTCGTCCTCGCTCATCGCGGCGGCGCCTTCGCGGGCGAATTGCGCGCCCGCCACGTCCAGCGTGCCGCCCGTCGCGCGTTCCAGCCCCGACAGCACCGCCATCAAAGAGCTTTTGCCCGAACCCGACGGGCCCAGCAGAGCCACCGTCTGCCCCGTGGGCACGGTCAGGTCGATGCCTTTCAGGATCGGCACCTCGACCCGCCCGTTCATGAAAGCCAGCATCAGCCCGCTGGCGGCGATGGCAGGCTGTTCGTCGGCGGTTGCGGGAGAGGGGTAGGCAGCGGTCATTGTGTCGAGCATGATGTATGACATAGGGACGGGGGCGTAACAAAGAAGGTGTTGTAACAAGTGGTCGCAAGATTTTTGGCACTCGGCGTGGCATTTCTGCTGGCAGCATGCGGTTCGGCAGAGGAAACCGGCGAAGCGGCGGCGGGCGAACCGGTTACCGTGTCGGGGCCCGCCATTGACGTGCTGGCGTTCGGCGACAGCCTGTTCGCGGGCTACCGGCTGGACCGCGACGAATCCTATCCCGCCAAACTGCAGGATGCGCTGCGCGCGCGCGGGCTGAACGTGACAATCACCAATGCGGGCGTGTCGGGCGATACCACCGCGGCAGGGCTTCAGCGGATCGACTTCGTGCTCGATTCCATGGCGGGCCAGCCCGATCTGGTGCTGGTCGAACTGGGCGCGAACGACATGCTGCGCGGTCTGCCCGCCGGCCAGGCGCGCGAAAACCTCGATGCGATCCTGCGCACGCTCGACCAGCGGGGCATTCCCGTCATGGTCTATGGCATGCGTGCCGCGCCCAATCTGGGCGGCGATTACGGCCGGAACTTCGACGCGATCTTCCCCGAACTGGCCGAGAAATACGATGCCGGACTGGTGCCGTTCTTTATCGAACCGCTGATTTTCGACCGTTCGCTGGTGCAACAGGACCAGCTTCACCCCACGGCCGAGGGTGTCGATGCGATGGTCGACAAGACGGTGGAGCAGATCGAGGAGCGGATTGAGGCGCTTTAGGCTTTTTCAGCCACGCCGCCAGCCACGCGCCACACGGCGGCCTTGCCTTCCAGCCCGGCGAACAGCGCCAGTTCGGTGCCTGTCATCCAGACCTGCGCGCCGCTTTCGTCCAGCCTTTCGAACAGCGCGGCGCGGCGGACGGGGTCAAGATGGGCGGCCACCTCGTCCAGCAACAGGACCAGCGGGCGTCCCCCGTCGGCTCCCTGCGATTTCGAAAGCGTGGCATGGGCAAGGGTCATCGCGATCAGCAGCGCCTTTTGCTCTCCGGTCGAACAATCGGCCGCGGGGCGGCCGGTACCTGCCATCACCACCGCCAGATCGTCGCGGTGCGGGCCCGACAGGGTTCGCCCCGCGCCGCGCTCTGCCGCGCGCGATGCGCGCCATGTGTCGGCCAGCCGGTCCGCATCGGCGGGCGAGGCGGGATCGACCGCGATTTCAGGCCGCGCAAAGGGCGCTTCGGGCAGGGTGGCAAGGCGGGCGGACAGTTCCCCGACCACGGCGGCGCGATTGGCGGCGATGACGGCACCCGCCTCGGCCATTTCCTTTTCCAGCGCTTCCAGCCACGCAGGATCGGGGCCGCGATCGGCAGACAGCAGCCGGTTGCGTTCGCGCAGCGCCTTTTCATAACGGCCCGAATGCATCGCATGTTCGGGCCGGATCGCCAGCACCATGCGGTCCAGAAACCGCCTGCGGCCCGATGCGCTATCGGTGAACAGCCGGTCCATCGCGGGGGTCAGCCACGCGACCGACAGCCATTCGGCCAGCCGCGATGCGGGCAGGGGCGCGCCGCTGGCCTGCACGATGCGCCGGTTGGGGGCGTCCGCCTGTAAGGCGGTGCCCAGCCGGACCGGCGTGACCCCGCTGACCAGATCGGCCCCGATGGCGAAGCCCGCCGCATCGTCGCGCGCCATTTCCGACAATTGCGCCCGCCGCAGCCCGCGTCCCGGCGTGAACAGCGACAGCGCCTCCAGCACATTGGTCTTGCCCGCGCCATTCGCGCCCACCAGCAGGTTGAAACGCGCCGAACCATCCAGCCGCGTGGCGCGGTGGTTGCGAAAATCGGCAAGCTGGATGCGGTCGAATGCCATAACCGCCGCGCTAGTCTTTCAGGCCTGCCGCCGCCAAGCGAAATCCGGTTCCCAAACATTGGTGAAATTTCCCGAATATCGGCAAGCGTTCATCTGCGCGAAAGATTCCGGAAATTCTATCCTGTTGAAATACCGTATTTTTCCAAACTGGCACGGTGTCTGCAATGTGTTTGGCATGGAGGCCAAGGGGGCCCGCCAGACACACAGAAACGAATATCAGAAAGGAATTATCACCATGTCGAACTCGAACTTTGCATCGCAGGCCTTTGCCTTCGCACTCGCCCTGCTCGTCTCGGTCAGCGCTTTCGGCGTGACGGTTGCACCCGACCACAACGAAGAAGCCGCACCCGTCGCCGCGCAGATCGCCTGATCGCCTCACACACGTAAAAGGACAGAACCCATGTTAAAGAATTCCAATTTCGCCGCGCAGGCCTTTGCCTTCGTGCTCGCCCTTGCAGTCTCGGCCGGTGCGTTCGGCGTGACCGTTGCACCCGACCATGATAACGCCGGCCGCACCATCAGTTCGGAGATCGTGGCGTGAGCAATCTGACCAAGGGCAAGAATAATTCCCCGCGCAAGTTCCATTTGAACAAGCAGAGCGGCAAGCTGATGGGTGTCAGCGCGGGGATGGCCGATTATTTCGGCGTCGATGTCACGCTGGTCCGGATCGCCTGGGTTCTGGGAACCCTGCTGGGCTTCGGCTCGCTGATCCTGATCTATCTTGCCATCGGCCTTATCGCAGATTGAAGGGCGCGCTAGTCGCGCCCTTCGGTCGCATCCGCCGCTTTCCTGATATGCGCAAAGGGTGAGAAATCGGTGTCCGTGTCGAACACATCCACGCCTTCGCGCCGTTTGAGCCAGCCGACCACCGCATAGGTCACCGGCGTCAACACCACTTCCCACCCCGTTTTCAGCACCCATTGGGTCAGCGCGACCCAGAACACCAGCTCGCCCGTCCAGCCCGCCGCGCCCAGAAACGCCAGCGGATAGAAAATGGCGCTGTCCACGCCCTGTCCCACCACGGTCGATCCGATGGTGCGCGTCCACAGCATCCGGCCCTTGGTCCAGATCTTCATCTTGGCCATGACAAAGGCATTCACGAACTCGCCCGCCCAGAACGCGGTGATCGATGCCAGCACGATGCGCGGCACTTGCCCGAACACAGCCTCGTAAGCGGCCTGGTTGCCCCATTCGGGCGCGGGCGGCATGGCGACCACCACAAAGCTCATGAACGCCATAAAGGCCAGCGCGCCGAACCCCGCCCAGATACAGCGCCGCGCCGCGCCGTAACCGTATACTTCGGTCAGCACGTCGCCGATCACATAGGATACGGGAAAGAACAGCAGTCCCGCGCCGAACGGCCACAGGCCGACGACGGGCAGGTCCACCACCGCGACTTTCCCCGCGCCGATCACATTCGACAGCAGCAGTACGGTGACGAAACCCGCCATGACGAAATCGTAATAGCGGAAATTGGTCGGGGAAGGGCTGGACGCCGGGGAAGGGGCGCGACCGGCGCTTTCGCTGCGTTGCGGCATGGGATCCATGAAAACAACCGATAGCGGCAATTGCAGCCGCGTCAAACCGCCGCTATGCGAAGCGCAGCGCGCGCCCTTAGCTCAGCTGGATAGAGCACGAGACTTCTAATCTTGAGGCCGCAGGTTCGACTCCTGCAGGGCGCGCCATTTTCCCGAAATCCCGCGCCTAGTCCCTTTCCCCCCGCGAACATCGGGGCAAGGCCCTATGGCAGTCGCGCGCGGATCGCGGCACCCCTGTCGGCATTGATGGCAATGACACGGGGTAGGCGATAATGGGTTCGGGCAGGTTCGGTTCAGTTGCAGGCGCGGTGCTGGCAGGGGGCTGCTGCGTGCTGGCCATGCCCGCCATGGCGCAGGATGCCGCATCGGGTGTGCCCGCCGAACTGGCCAATATCTACCGCGAGGCGAAACCGTCGGAACGCCAGAGCATCGAACATATCGCCAAGCGGCTCTATCCCGACCATCGCGACGAGATCGACGACATCATCGACGCGATCGAGGACGAGGAAAAGGCCGCAGTGGACGAGGCCCGCTATCTGAAAGGCTGGGAAGGGGAAGGCAGTTTCGGCGCCAGCCTCGATACCGGCAATACCGAGGAATGGGGCGTCAGCGCGGGCGTGGAACTGACGCGCAAGGACAATCTGTGGGAACACCGCTTCAAGGGCGACATCAATATCCGCGAAGTCGACAGCCAACGGACCGAGGAACGCTTTGGCGCATCCTATCGCGCGCGCCGCGATTTTGCCGATTCCCCGATCTTCGCCTTCGGCACGCTCAGCTATGAACGTAACCGGTTTCAGGGGATTTCCCGCCGCTTTACCGAAGTGGTGGGCGTCGGTTACCAGATCATCGACAGCGATGATGTCGATTGGGAAGCATCGGCGGGCCCCGCGCTGCGCCAGACGCGCTTTACTTCGGGCGAGAGCGAGAACCGGCTGGGCGCCTTTGCCAATACCGATTTCAAATGGGACATCACCGACACGCTGGCCTTCAGCGAGAGCATCGCCTTTGTGCTGGACGAGGCGAACAGCACGCTGACAACGTCGACGGCCGTGACCAGCGATCTTTACGGCAATCTGTCGGCGCGGCTGTCGTTCGACACGATCTACGAATCCGATCCGGCCCCCGGCACGGTATCGTGGGATACCAGCACGCGGCTCAGCGTTGTGCTGGGTCTGTAACCTCCGCCTCTGCGTCCGCGCTGCCAGCGGGCTGGTTCGCGCGGAACGTGGCCCAGATATCGCTTTGGGGCAGGCCTTCCTGAATATCGTCGGCAGGGTTGGGATCGATCCGCGTGCCCTGACGGTGCAGATGCGCCTTGGCGATCATATTCGCGGTGATCGGGGCCGAAATGAACAGGAACAGCGTGATCAGCAGTTCATGCGCCGAGAAATGGCCGTGATAGACGGGGAAATAGATCATGCTGGCCACCAGCACCCCGCCCACGCCCAGCGTGGTCGCCTTGGTCGGCCCGTGCAGCCGCGTCATCAGCGAGGGGAGGCGAACCAGCCCCCACGACCCGATCAGCGCAAACGCACCTCCGCCAAGGATCAGCACGGCGATCAGAATATCGGCGATCAGTGTCATGCCGTTTACTCCACGATATCGCCGCGCAGCAGGAACTTGGCATAGGCCACCGTTCCCACGAAACCGACCATGGCGAACAGCAGGGCGGATTCGAAATACATGGTCGTGCCTTCCCTGATCCCGAACAGCACGATCAATGCGATGGCATTGATGACCATGGTGTCGAGCGCGAGGATGCGATCCCCCCGCGTCGGCCCCGCGAACAGGCGCCACACATTCAGCAGGATCGCAAGGCCGATCATGAAATAGCCGGCCAGAATGGCGTAATGGATGATCGGGCTCATCGGAAAATCCTTTTCAACCGGCTTTCGTAACGCGCCTTGATCTTGGCAATCTCTGCCTCGGGATCGCTGGCGTCCAGCGCGTGGACCAGCAATGCGTGGCCATCGGCGGACACATCGGCCGAAACCGTGCCCGGCGTCAGGCTGATGGTGCCCGCCAGCGTGGTAATCGCCTCGGGCTTGCGAATGTCGAGCGGGATGACCAGCCAGCAACTGTTGAGATCGCGGTTGCGGCGGAACAGGATCAGCCAGGCCACCTGAAAATTGGCGACCACGATGTCCCAAATGACCAGCGCGACATAGCCTGCCAGCGGCCAGCCCAGATTTATCAGCGGCTTGTCCCGCCAATAGGGCGCGGTGAACAGCGGCACGAAGAACCCGACCAGCAGCGCCATCACGACCGTCCCGGCCGAGATATCGTTGACCAGCAGCACCCAGACCAGCACCAGCAACCCGCTGAGCGCAGGGTGGGGGAACAAGCGGCGCATCATCGGCTGCCCTCCTGTTTCGGGGCATCGGGCTGGTCGACCAGAACCGCCTCGATATAATTGCCCACGGCGAAGATCTGCGCGCTTGTCGCCTGTGCGTTGCGGGTGACGGGACCGGCAAACACGGTCAGGGCGGCCAGCAGGGCGATCAGCACGAATGCGGGCGCGCTGGCCAACAGGCCGTCGCGGGGCGGCAATGCCTCTTCCCCGTTGCGCGACTTCCAGAACAGGATGCTGCCCGCGCGGGCAAGGCCGAGGATGGCGATAAAGGTCCCGCCCAGTATCGCGGCCCAGATCCACCATGCGAAACGCGCATCGGCACTGGCCGACAGGATCAGCAGCTTGCCGATAAAGCCCGACAGCGGCGGCAGGCCGGCCAGCGCGATCGCCGCCAGCATGAACATCGCGCCATATTGCCCCATGCGCGCAAAGGGCCGTTCGGGCACCAGCGCGTCGTCCACCTCGCCCCGCGCGCGGGCGACCAGATCGGCGACAAGGAACATCAACGCGCCCGACAGCACCGAATGCGGCAGGTAATACAGCGCCGCCGCCACGCTGGCCGGTTCGAACAGCGATACCGCCGCGAGCAGCGTGCCGGTCGATCCGATCACGCCAAAGGCCGCCATCAGACGCATGTTCCGGGCCGCCAGCACGCCGACAAAGCCCGCCAGAATGGTCAGCAGCGATGCGGGCAGCATCCAGCCCGACGGCGCAAAGGCCACCGCGCCCGCATCCGCGCCAAAGATCAGCACGGTGGTGCGCAGGATCGAATAGACGCCCACCTTGGTCAGAATCGCGAACAGCGCCGCGACCGGCGCGGAGGTATTGGAATAGGCGCGCGGCAGCCATAATTGCAGCGGCAGCAAGGCGGCCTTCAGCGCAAAGACCACGATCATGATCTGCGCCCCCATGCGGATCAGCGGCTGGTCTCCCGCGGGCGCCAGTGCGATGCGCATGCCCATATCGGCCATGTTGAGCGTGCCCGTCATGCCGTAAAGAATACCCAGCGCGATCAGGAACAGGGTCGACCCGACAAGGTTCACCACCACATATTGCACGCCCGCCTGCAGCCGCGCCGCGCCCTGACCGTGCAGGATCAGCCCATAGCTGGCGATCAGCAGCACTTCGAAAAACACGAACAGGTTGAACAGGTCGCCCGTCAGGAATGCGCCGTTCAGGCCCAGCAACTGGAACTGGAACATCGGGTGGAAATGCCAGCCGCGCCGGTCAAGCTGCGTCACCACCGCATGCACCAGCACGCAGAGCGCCAGCACATTGGTCAGCAGCACCATCATGGTCGACAACCGGTCCAGCACCAGCACGATACCGAACGGTGCTGGCCAGTCGCCCAGCCGGTAGACGCGGATCACCCCGTCCGAAGCCTCGGCAAACAGGGCGATGGCCACGGCCAGCAGCGCGGCAGAGGACGCCAGCGACAATATCGCCGCCAGCCGCGTCGTGCGGACCACGCGGATCAGCGTGATCGCGGCGATCATCGCGGGCAACAGGATGGGAACGATGGTCAGCATCAGTGATTGGCCTCGCCATCGGTCAGGTCGATATCCTCGGGCGTGCCGTCGACATGGTCGGTGCCGCTTTCCAGAAAGCTGCGCAGCGCAAGCACCACGACCAGCGCGGTCATGCCGAACGAAATGACGATCGCCGTCAGCACCAGCGCCTGTGGCAACGGATCGGTATAGTCCGCGCCCTTGGCATAGATCGGCGGCTTGTCCACCACCAGACGGCCCACCGAAAACAGGAAGGCATTGATCGCATAGGACAGCATGGCGATGCCCAGCACCACCGGAAAGGTGCGCCCGCGAAGGCACAGATAGATGCCCGCCGCCGTCAGCACGCCGATGGCGCTGGCGACAAGGAATTCCACGCTCATTGCGAAGCCTCCGCTGCCGTGTCCTCTTCCCTGCTGGGATCGATGTCCATCGCATGGTCGGAATGCTCGACCTCTGCCCGCCGGGTCGCATTGGCCAGCTGCGCCAGCGCCAGCATCACCGCGCCCACCACCGTCAGTGCGACGCCGGTATCGAACAGCATGGCGGTGGCCAGCTCGATCTCTCCCACCAGCGGGATATGGAAATAGCCATAGGAACTGGTCAGGAACGGCTTGCCGAATGCCAGCGCGCCCGCGCCCGTCGCCGCCGCGGTCAGCACGCCCACCGCGATCAGCGCGTGCCGTTCGGTGCGCCGCCGTTCCTCTGCCCATTCAAAGCCCGATGCCATATACTGGATCAGCATCGCGATGGAAAAGACCAGCCCCGCGATGAACCCGCCGCCCGGCATGTTGTGGCCGCGCAGGAAGATATAGATGCCCACCACGATCGCCATGGGCAGGATCACGCGGCCCGCGACCACCAGCATCATCGGATGGCGTTCGGGTGACCGGACGATGCCATCCATCAGCGCCAGCAGACGCCGCCCCGATTCCCCGCGCACTGCCGGCTGCAACAGCGCGAAGATCGCCAGCGCCGCAATGCCCAGCACGATAATCTCGCCAAAAGTGTCGAAACCGCGGAAATCGACCAGAATGACATTGACCACATTGGTGCCGCCGCCGCCGCTTTTCGCCATGGCCCAGTGATAGGCGGAAATCGTCTCGCCCTGCGGGCGCGTCATGATCGCCCATGCGGCCCAGCCGACGCCTGCGCCGCCCATGATGCCCAGCAATCCGTCGCGGATATGCCGCGCGGTCGAACTGCTGGTCGGCGGATTGCGCGGCAACAGATGCAGCGCCAGCAGCAGCAGCAGGATCGTCACCGTCTCCACCGAAATCTGCGTCAGCGCCAGATCGGGGGCGGACAGGAAGATAAAGCCCAAAGAGACGACAAGGCCGATCACGCTGATATAGACGAGGGCCAAAAACCGCTGCCGCTGTGACAAGACGACCGCGCCCGTGCCTGCCAGCAGTGCCAGCCACGCAAGGATGGCGACCGGCGGCGCGGGCATGGTCGGCCGCCCGCCCGACGCGAAACCGCCCGCAAGATGGCTGCCCAGCGACATCCCCTCAATCCCCAGCACCAGCGCAAAGGCGAACAGCACGAACAGGGTGCGCTGCAACGATCCGTTGTGAAAGCCATAGGAAATGACGCGCGCCGCATGGACCGCGCCGTGGATGCCGCGATCGAACATGTCCTTGGCCACCGGCACCGGCAGCGCGTTCCACACGCGGTCCAGCGCGCCATAGCGCCACAGCATGATCAGGCCGCCCGCGACCGCGATCCCGCTCATCAACAGGGCAGGGGTCAGCCCGTGCCACAGCGACAGGTGGAATTCGGGCAATGCAACGATCCGGTCCGGACCGCCGATCACCGCGCCCGCCACCGCCTCGACCAGATGCTGCGCCATCAGCGCGGGCAGCAGGCCGATCAGCACGACCAGCACCACCAGCACCGCGGGCGGACCCCACAGGCCGATGCCCGGATCGTGCGGCGGCTTGGGATAATCGTCGCGCTTCGGCCCGAAATAGACATGGGCGATAAAGCGGAAGGAATAGGCCGCCGACAGCAGCGCGGCGATGGTCGCCACCACCGGCACCAGCCAGCCCGTGCCTGCCCATGCGGTATGCGCCGCTTCCTCCAGCATCATTTCCTTGGACAGAAAGCCGTTGAAGGGCGGTATCCCCGCCATCGACAGGGCCGCGATCGTGCCCAAAGTCGCGGTCACAGGCATCAGCGCGGCCAGCCCGCCCAGCCGCCGCGCGTCGCGGGTGCCGACCTCGTGATCGACGATGCCCGCGTTCATGAACAGCGCGGCCTTGAACGTCGCATGGTTCAGGATGTGGAACACGCCCGCCACGGCGGCCAGCTTCGTTCCAAAGCCGAACAGCATCGTCAACAGGCCCAGATGGCTGACCGTGGAATAGGCGAGCAGCCCTTTCAGATCGTTCTTGAACAGCGCGACGCCCGCGCCGACCAGCATAGTGACCAGCCCCGTGGTGGCGACCAGATAGAACCACAATTCGGTGCCCGACAGCACCGGCCACAGCCGCGCCATCAGGAACACGCCCGCCTTTACCATGGTGGCGCTGTGCAGATAGGCGCTGACCGGCGTGGGCGCGGCCATCGCGTGGGGCAGCCAGAAATGGAACGGGAACTGCGCCGACTTGGTGAAACAGCCCAGCAGGATCAGCACTAGCGCCACGGGATACAGCGGCGATGCCTGAATGACATCCCGGGCGAGCAACATCTGCGTCAGATCATACGATCCCGCGATCCGGCCCAGCAGCACCAGACCCGCGATCAGCGCAAGCCCGCCGCCGCCCGTTACCGCCAGCGCCATGCGCGCGCCTTGCCGCCCTTCGGCCAGATGGCCCCAGAAACCGATCAGCAGGAACGAAGACAGGCTGGTCATTTCCCAGAACACCAGCAGCATCAGGACATTGTCGGACAGAACGATGCCCAGCATCGCGCCCTGAAACAGCATCAGGAAGGTCAGGAATTTGGCCGAACTGTCCGATGCGGACAGGTAGCTGGCCGCATAGATCACGATCAGCAGCCCGATGCCCAATATCAGTCCCGCGAACATCAAGCCCAGCGGGTCCATGAAATAATGGGCGTTAAGGCCGATGGCGGGCACCCAGTCGATCCGTGTGGTCACCACCTGTCCCGCCAGCACGGCGGGAGCCTTGACCAGCACCAGCGCCAGCGCGGTCAGGGTGAACAGCCCCGCGATGATCGCGTGCATGATCCGGGGCGCCCGGGCTGCCAGACCGATGGCGATGGCGCCAAGGAACGGCAGGGCGGAAATGAGCAGCAAGTCCAAAGGGAACTCCGGCTATCGAACGTCTGGCCTGTGCGGGCCGCCGGAACGGCCCCGTCTGATGCCCGCAGGGCAGGCTTGCCCCGCGTAAAAAGGCGCAGCAGCGATACAACATCGACAGCCTATGTCCATGGCTGGTCCGGGGAAAACCGTGGGATCAGGCGAATTCGTCCTGCGGCGGGCTGCGGTCGGCGCACAGGCGCCGGGCGCACATCGCCGAACATCGGGGGCGCATCGGGATAAGGGGAGCGATTCGGGCGATTCTTGCCGTTAACCCTGATTTCCCGCTGTCCCGGCGCGGGATAGAGATTTTTTCGAGAAAAATATTAACGCAGGGATTAACTCTGTTGCGCCGCCGAAATCGGGCATTCCCCGGCATCGGGCCGTCATGCAGCGGGTTCACGGGGATAGTTAACCGGTTCGACACGGGAACCGACCTGTGACCTTAGGGGTTTCTAGCGACAAGACACAATCTGCATGAGGTAACCCGAGCCATGTATACGCCCAGCTACCGCACGAGTTCGCCCGACCGTTGGACTCTGCCGCGCCCTTATTCCGATGCTTCACAGCGCTTTATGAAGTTCGGCGCATTGCAGCCGATGCACGAACCGACGCTGTGGCAGAAGCTGTTCCGCGTCAACTGATCGCGGACAGGCGCGCGGCCCCGCCGCCGCGCAACGCCGTTTACAAAGTTTAACGGCCAGCACCCTTTTCGGGCGCTGGCCGTTTGCACGTTAAGGTTTCGCAAACTGCGAAGAGGGGCTGTTTTCGGCCCCTTATTCGCCTCTCAGCGCCGCGATCAGCGCGTCGCCGCGCACCAGCTTGAAGTTCTGGGTCGCATTGCCGTCGGCATCGGGGCCGTTGTCCCCGTCCTGCGCGATGAAAATGCCGTCGGGGAAGGCGGGGCCGAAATCGCCCGCGGCGAATTCGATGCCGTCGGTTTCCGACGTGCCGTCGATCTGCGCGCCATCGGCGATCCGCACACGGCCGACATATTGCATCGAGGGGAGGGCGAAGGCCACATAGGCATTGTCCCCCTGGCCCGATGCCAGCAGATAGCCCGCATCCTCGCCCATCGGCGCGATCGCCAGCCCTTCGACATCGGGCACCATCGCGGTACCGTCTGCCACCGCGACAAGTTCGCCCGCCGGTGCGTCCTGCGCCAGGTCGAAACGGTGGATGCCCGCCGCTTCCTCGCCCACATACAGCATGTTGGTGCGGCCATCGACGACGCAGCCCTCGCTCTGGCTGGGGATGTCGAACACGCGGCTGGATAACACGGTCGGCGCCGCGACCGTGCCGCCGATCACGGCCTCGATCACGGGGCCTTCCTTGGTCACGATATAGGCGCGGGCCAGTTGCCCTTCTTCATTGGTGTGCGCCATGCAAAAGCCATAGGCTTCGCCCGTGCCGACCGACAGGCGCGCGCCCCTGGTCAGCTTGCCGTCGGTCGCCAGCGTGAAAAAGGCGATGGCGGGCTTGACCCCGTCGGTCCGGTCGCTGGCCGCGACCAGAACCGTGCCATCGGCCAGAGAGACCAGATCGACATTGTTGAGCAGGCCCGCCGGCACGAAATCGATGACCGTGCCATCCATCGCATAGGAATAGAGGCCGGCCTTCTTATCGGTGCCGAGCAGGATGCTCTTCGACGAATCCACCGGATTGCGCCAGATCGCCGGATCGTCGGCGGCATCGGCATTGGCAGTGCCGACCGGCACGGTCTCCACCGCGGCCCCGACATTGCCGGTGGGCCAGGGCGAAGGCGGCCAGACCTTCTCCGAAGCGCAAGCCGCCAGCAGGATGGCCGGGGCGATAATGGCCCCGACCTTGATTGCATTTTTCATGGAAATTCCCCTGTCTATATGCGGCAGGATCAGAAATTCAGGCGCGCGCCGAATTTCATCGTCCAGTTATATTCCTCATACTGGTACAGGTTCTTCTGGCCCATGTAATTGTTATAGGCGAAATATTTTGCGTTGTTGATGTTCACCCACTCGTAATACAGCTGGACGCCTTCGTTCAGGCGCAGTTTCGCGCTGAAATCCAGCTGGAAGTGATCGTCGACATAACGGTCTTCTTCCGGATCGCCGCCCACTTCGTCCAGATATTTGTCGCGATAGGTGCCCGCCAGACGCAGGCTGACGGGGCCCTTTTCATAGCCGAGCACGCCGTTGACCGTGTGCTTGGACGAAGAGGGGAGCATGATTTCGCGATAGGTGTCGATATTGTCGAGGTCGGTGAAGTCGCCGTCCGCGATCTCGCCCGTGGCGTCGGTATAGGTATAATTCGCCTGCACCAGAAAGCCCGAGAGGAAGCCCGGCAGGAAGTCCAGCGCCTGCGAGGCCGAGAGTTCGACACCCCAGACCTTGGCGCTGGGCCCGTTGAACGGGATGGTTGCCTCGTCAAAGGCGATGCCCGCGAACACGCCGGGTTCGTCGATATTCACATCGACGATATAGTTCTTGATATCCTTGTAGAATACCGCCGCGCTCAGCCCGCCATTGCTCGACATGTAATATTCGAGGCTGGCGTCGAAGTTCCACGCTTCATAGGGATCGAGGTCGGGGTTGCCGAAGCTGCCCTCGATCTCGTTCTCGTCGTTCACCTCGACTTCGAAACGCGGAGCCAGCGAACCCAGCTTGGGGCGCATCAGGCTCTTGTAACCGGCCACGCGGACCAGCAGTTCGGGCGAAACTTCGTATTTCGCGTTCAGGCTGGGCAGCCACTGGTCATAGCTTTTGCTGAATTCGACCGGAGCGACGCAGACGTAATCGTCATCCGCCTCGACACCGTCGCCAAAACCGCATTCCGCGCCCAGCGTCGAGCCTTCTTCATAGATCGTGGCGGTATTGCCGAACAGTTTGTTCTTGGTGTTCTCGTAACGGACGCCGCCGATGACCGACAGGCGGTCGGTTTCGAACTTGCCCAGCAGGTAACCGGCCAGAATATCTTCGTCGGCGCGGTAATCCTCGACCGAGGAGTCGAACATGGTGTCGATCTCGTTCAGTTCGAAGCTGTCGAAATTGGCGTCGAAATAATCGCGCGAACCGTGATAGCTGGGAACCGGATCGATGCTGGTCAGGCGATAGGTGCTGGTGCCCAGCACGTCGGCCAGCGTCATGTCGCTGTTTTCCCAGAACTCGACATTTTTGTCATAGGTCTTTTCGCGCCAGCGGCCCTTGAAGCCCGCCTGCACGCTGAACGTGCCCGCATCCATGAAGAAATCGCGGCCAAAGTCGAACTTCAGCGCATATTCCTCGTCCTGCGCGTCGGACAGGGCGGTATATTCGATCTCGTTCAGCTCATAGGATGCGGCATCGCGGAATTCGAAGCTGTTGCCCACCACGTCGAACAGGGGCACGCGCGGATCGCTGTAATCGACGGCGATGGCGACATTCTCGCCTTCGAAATCGCGGCGGAACTGGGCGGGGTCGATCGATCCGTCCTCGCGCTCGGTCGCCTTGGCATAGCTGGCCGAATATTCAGCGAACCAGCCGCTATCCAGCTCGGTCTTGCCGCCGAAGACGACGTTCCAGATGCGCTGGCGTTCGAACCGGTCCTTGACGTCGCGTTCGACGCGCAGGCGGCCTTCGTCCTCTTCCTCGTCATAGGTATCGCCCGCGGTCACGACATTGCCGTTCGCCACCGCGTCGATGCTGTCGCCGAAATCGAACGACAGGCGGCGACGGTATTCCTGATCGTCGAACTGGCTGAAGACGCCCTTCACATACAGCTCGGTCGTATCGCCAACGCGGAAATCGGCACCCAATGTGGCCGACAGGCGCTCGCGCTCGACGTCATAGTCGCGATATTCGAGTTCCTCGGCATAGGGCGTGCCGTCGACATCGGTCCAGCTGTCAGCCTCGATATTGTCGGTTTCGAACTTGCGCTTGTAATAGGATACGCCGCCCGAAATGCCGAAATCGTCGGTAATGCGCGTGGCGAAATCCAGGCTGCCCTTAGGCGTCACCTCGTTGGCGTAATCGTTATAGCTGCCTTCCAGACGCGCGCTCCACAGATCCTTTTCGCGGTCGAAGGCGCTGGTGGTCTCGATCTCGACCGAACCGCCGATGGTGTCGCCATCCATGTCGGGGGTCAGCGATTTCTTGACCGTGATCGATTCGATGATGTCGCTGCTGATCACGTCGAGCGCGACCGAACGCACATCGCTTTCGGGCGCGGGCAGGCGCACGCCGTTCAGCGAGGTCGAGTTGAGTTCGGGGTCAAGGCCGCGCACCGACACGAAGCGGCCTTCGCCCTGATCGTTCAGCACGTTGATGCCGGGCAGGCGGCGCAGCGATTCCGCCACGTTCTGGTCGGGGAACTGGCCGATGGCATCGCGGGTCAGCACGTCGGACACCGTATCGCCCGCACGCTTGCGCGACAATGCGCTGGCCTGGTTCGCCAGCTGGCCGACCACCAGGATCGAGCTGTCGGCACTGCCCAGCGCGACGGTCTGCCGGACGGTGCCGGTTTCGGGCACGGTCACGCTGATCGTTTCGGTCGGCGCGCCGACATAGGTCACTTCCAGCGTATAGGTGCCCGCGGGCACTTCGGGAAAGCGGAACGAACCGTCGCGTTCGGTCGAAACCGTGCGGCCCAGTTCAAGGATGGTGACCTGCGCGGCCTGCAGGGCGCGGGTGCCGGTCGCGTCGACGACCGAACCGTCCAGCGTGCCCGCGGCAAAGGCCTGCGGCGAAGCGATGATGGCGGAAAGCGCGCTGCCGATAACCAGCGCGGTGCGGAATTTGCGGTTCATAAAGCCCCCTGAAGGATAGCGGTTCGCAGGGGACTTGGCGCCCCTGTTGGCGCCGCTGGCTAGGGGCTGTTTGCGACGGTTACGCGACAGTTGCGTTTCAATTGCGTTACACGCGCTGCTTTTCGGTGCATAACTATTGTAACAGCGCCGCAATGCGGCATTTCGCCCGGACTATCCGCCTAACGGATACGGAAATCCACGTCGGGATAGCCATGGCCCGCGGGCACACCGGCCCAGCTTTCGCTGCCTTCGTGGCGCACCACGGGCAGGATCTCGCGCACGGGGAACTGTTCGGCACTGGCCTTCGCATCTGCAAAGCCGTGGCCCATGGCAAGCCGCATCAATGTCGCGCGCGTCGGGCCGACCATCTTGATCCGCCCCGCATCGTTGTCACCCACTAGCGTCGATGCGCGCGCCCAGAAGGCGGCGGCATTCTCGGTCCTGTCGGGGGAGACTTCGGCGCCTGCCGGTGCGCGCACGATGTAAAACCGCGCGTCGAAACGGCGGGCCAGCGTGATGCCCGCAGGCGGGCACCAGCGGGCAAAGGGCAACAGCGCACCGGCGTCGATCGCCCAGCCGCGATCGGCCAGCAACGCATCGAATGACGCGCCGTCCAGCATCTCGCGCCGGGCAGCGGCAATATGGTCACAGGCGGCGGGGCCTGTCGTTTCGTCCGGCCCTGCCAGCCCGCACAGCAGGCCGGTTTCCTCGAATGTTTCGCGGATTGCGGCAATGCGGGCGGCCGCTTCGGCAGGCGGCAGGCCCGGCGCTGCGCTGGCGGCCAGCGCATGGTCCTGCGCCTCGACCCGCCCGCCGGGAAAGGCGATCATCCCGCCCGCAAAAGCCAGTTTCTGCGCCCGTTCGACCACGAGAATCTCGTCCGGTCCGCCATCGGGGGCAGGGCGCATCGCGATCAGCGTCGCGGCGGGGATCGCATCTTTCAGCCGGTCGGCAAGGTCGGGCCTGTCGTCAAGCTCCATCGGCGGGCGGCCGTTTATTCCGCCTTTGCGCAGCCCTGTTCGGTCATCAGCTGCTGCAATTCGCCGGCTTCGAACATTTCCATCATGATGTCGCTGCCGCCCACGAATTCGCCCTTTACATAGAGCTGCGGGATCGTCGGCCATTCGGAATAGGCCTTGATGCCCTGGCGGATTTCCATGTCCTGCAGCACGTCGACCGAGCCATAGGCCACGCCGCAATGTTCAAGAATGGCGACCGCGCGGCTGGAAAACCCGCACTGGGGGAAAAGGGGCGTGCCCTTCATGAAAAGAACGACATCGTCCTTGGCGACGATATCCTGAATGCGGCTGTTGATGTCGGACATGTTCGATCCCGATAAAACTAGAATGTGTCGTGGCCCTCAGTTGGGAACCGCGGTCGTCAGTTGCAAGGCATGCAGTTCGCCGCCCATGCGCCCCCCAAGCGCATCGTAAACGGCCTTGTGCTGCTTTACCCGCGTCAACCCGGCGAAACTGGCGGATACGACATGGGCGGCATAATGATCGCCGTCGCCCGCCAGATCGCGGATCGTGACGTCCGCGTCGGGAATCGCGGCGCGGATCAGGGTCTCGATATCTTCGGCCTTCATCGCCATGGCAAATCAGCTCTCGCTCATCAGCTGGCGGCGGGCCTCGACCATTTTTTCCTCAAGCGCGGCGCGCACCATCGCATCGTCGGCATCGACGCCCGCGCTGGTCAGGTCGCCCAGCACCTTGCGGATCACGTCCTCGTCGCCCGCTTCCTCGAAATCGGCCTGCACGACCGCCTTGCGATAGGCCTCGGTCTCTACATCCGACAGGTTCATCAGCCCGGCGGCCCACTCGCCCACCAGACGGTTGCGCCGCGCGGTCACGCGGAACAGCATTTCCTCGTCCATGGCGGCCTTGGCTTCCTCGGCGCGGCGGCGGTCGTTGAAATCGGTCATCTGTCTAAGTCCCCTAAAAACCGTAATGTGATAGCCGCTTGGGCCTAGGCCGCGATGTCGCGCGGGCCGGAAAGAAAGGAAAGATCGCCCGCGGCCTTCGCCTCATACGCGGAAATCGCGTCCTGCCGCGCCATGGTCAGCCCCACCTCGTCCAGACCTTCCAGCAGGCAATGGCGGCGGAACGGATCGATTTCAAAGGTGAAACGGTCCTGAAACGGGGTGGTGACGGTGCAATGTTCCAGATCGATGGCAATCTCGTCGGTCTGGGCCACTTCCATCAGCCGGTCGACCTGTTCTTGCGGCAGCACGACGGTCAGAATGCCGTTCTTGAACGCATTGCCCGAAAAAATGTCGGAAAAGCTGGGCGCAATCACGGCGGTGATGCCCATGTCCAGCAGCGCCCATGCGGCATGTTCGCGGCTGGAGCCGCAGCCGAAATTATCGCCCGCGATCAGGATCGGCGCGCCTGCGTTGCGCGGATCGTCGAACACATTGCCGGGTTTCGCCCGCACCGTTTCGAACGCGCCTTCGCCCAGCCCCTCGCGCGTGATGGTCTTGAGCCAGCGCGCGGGGATGATCACGTCGGTATCGACGTTCTTCGCACCGAACGGGATGGCCCGCCCTTCGATCGTGTCAATCTTGTCCATGCAAAGGCCTATATGGCGAAGGGGCACGCGGCTCAACGCCGGAATGCCCTTCAATCGGTTTCGGGGTTCTCGCCTGTCGGCACGGTGGGGGCGGGCTTGCCCTTTTGTTTGGCCCGTTCCATCCGGCGCGAGGCATACATCACGGCCGCCGCCAGCGCCGCCGATCCGATGGCGGCCCCCGCCATCGCGGCCTTCGAAGTCCAGTTCTTGTCGTCGCTCATACCGTTGCTCGGTCTTTCTCTATCCGGTTCAGGCCCTCTCGGCCCCGGCCATCCGGCAGCGGGGCCAACCCTTCTGCCCTATCTGACCAGCCCCCGCCGAAAGGCAAGGGCGCGCGGGCGATTATTCACCGCTCCAGCCATTGTTTCAGCTCCATCCAGCGCATCTGCTTGTCGTGCGGGGTGATCGCGCAATAGGCGGGGCTGGACGAAGGCAGGTCGATCAGCGCGACGCGACCGTCACCCGCCATCAGCCTGCGCCCGATCCGCGCCGCCGCGCTGCCGTTAAAGGCGATGGCGCGCAGGGCAGGCAATGTCGCCGCCAGTCCGGCCAGATCGGTCGGCTCCACATTGCGCAGGGCGGTGTCCAGACTGCCGCGCCGCGACCCGCTGGCCGCCACGTCCCACAGGCCGATGCCGCGCGACAACAGCGCCCTCAGCCGGTCGTCATAGGGCAGGTCGGGCAATTCCGGCATGTCGGCCGCCGCGCCCAGCAAATGCCAGAACCGGTTGCGCGGATGCGCGTAATACCGCCCTGCCACCAGCGAGGCATCGCCCGGCAGGCTGCCGCAAACCAGCAGCCGCGTGCGCGCGTCGGCAACGGGCGCGAACCCGCGTTTCAGCGGTGCGTCCGGACAGGCGCCGGCATTCGGCGTTACGCCGTCGTCCGCGCGCACCGCCCGATCAGGCCGGTTCCGGCTCTGCCACGCCCAGCGTGCGGACATCGGTCAGGCGGCCGGTGACCGCCGCTGCCGCCGCCATGGCGGGGCTGACCAGATGGGTGCGCGCGCCCGGACCCTGCCTTCCGACGAAATTGCGGTTGGAGGTCGATGCACAGCGTTCGCCGGACGGGACCTTGTCGGGGTTCATGCCCAGACAGGCCGAACAACCCGGTTCGCGCCATTCAAGGCCCGCGTCGGTGAATATCCTGTCCAGCCCCTCGGCCTCGGCCTGCATTTTCACAAGGCCCGATCCGGGGACGACAATGGCCCATGTGACATTACCGGCCTTCTTCCGGCCCTTCAGCACGGCGGCGGCGGCGCGCAAGTCCTCTATCCGGCTGTTGGTGCACGAACCGATGAAAACGTTCTGGACCTCTATTTCGGTCATCTTCATGCCCGGCTCCAGCCCCATATAGTCCAGGCTGGCCTGCGCGGCGGCCTGTTTCGACGGGTCGGCAAAACCGGCGGGATCGGGCACCACGCCGGTAATCGCCACCGTGTCTTCGGGGCTGGTGCCCCATGTGACGGTGGGCTGGATATCGGCGGCGTCGATCACCACCGTCTTGTCGAATACCGCGCCCTCGTCGGTGGGCAGCGTCTTCCACCATGCCAGCGCCTTGTCCCAGTCGGCACCCTTGGGCGCCATCGGGCGGCCTTTCAGATAGGCATAGGTCTTGTCGTCGGGCGCGATCAGGCCGGCACGCGCGCCGCCCTCGATCGCCATGTTGCACACGGTCAGGCGGCTTTCGATGCTCATGTCCTGAAACACCTTGCCGCGATATTCCACGACATGGCCGGTGCCGCCCGCCGTGCCGGTCACGCCGATCACATGCATGACGACATCCTTGGCAGTGACGCCGGGGGCCAGCTCGCCCTCTACCCGCACTTCCATCGTTTTCGACGGTTTCAGCAGCAGCGTCTGGGTCGCCAGCACATGCTCTACCTCGCTCGTGCCGATGCCGAATGCCAGCGCGCCCAGGCCGCCATGGCTGGCCGTATGCGAATCGCCGCACACGATGGTCGCGCCGGGCAGGGAAAAGCCCTGTTCGGGCCCCACGACATGGACGATGCCCTGTTCCTTGTCGGCATCGCCGATATAGCGGATGCCGAAGGCGGGGGCATTCGCCTCCAGCGCGGCAAGCTGTTGCGCGCTGGCGGGATCGGCAATGGGAATGCGGTTGCCGGCCGCATCGCGGCGCGCGGTGGTGGGCAGGTTGTGATCTGGCACCGCCAGCGTCAGATCGGGGCGGCGCACGGTGCGCCCTGCCAGCCGTAGCGCCTCGAACGCCTGCGGGCTCGTCACCTCGTGCACAAGGTGGCGGTCGATATAGACAAGGCAGGTGCCGTCGTCGCGGCGTTCCACGACATGGGCGTCAAAGATCTTTTCGTAGAGGGTGCGTGCTTTGGTCATGATGCATGCGCGATTAGGCGCGACCGCCGCGCAATTCAAGCGCGACGGTCGTGCTTGCCCGCGCAATATTCGTGCGCGGGCAATCGGGGTCGGGGATCAGCCGCGATGCCTGTCGCGGTCGCGCTGTTCGGAGCGCAGCGACCATTCGATCCGGTCGATCTTTTTCGACAGCGTGGCGACCTCCTGCCGGTTCAGCCCGTTCCGCGCATAATTGCGGTAAAGCTGCTGCAGATCGTCGGTATCGCGGCGCAGCGCATTGGCTTCCTTGCGGCTGATGGACCGGTTGCGTTCGGCGCGGTCGATCCGGTTGTCCAGCTGCGCGATATCGCTGCGCAGCGATCCGCGATTGTCGACCTGCTTGCTATAGCGCGGTGCATCCCTGTCATGCGCCGCCGCCATTGCGGGCACGGGGGTCAGCGCGGCCATGCCCAGCACGGCGATCGCGGGGGTGAGGATCGTGGCAAACTTACGCATAACGGCACTCCTTATGTGTCATTTTCCGGGTCGGACGCATCTTTCATCCGATGCGTCCTGTGCATTCAGAAATAGTCGCGCGAAAATGAACGGCGGAGAAACCGACTGCATCGAAAAGCATCCCGATTGTAAGAGTTTGTCGCAAATCCGCGGGCCGGTGCTATAGGGCGGGCATGACGACCGTTTACGCCGTGCTGATCACTCTGGCCGCTTGCGCCGCGATGGAGGGCGTCGCTTGGGCGAGCCATAAATATATCATGCACGGATGGGGTTGGGGCTGGCACCGCGACCATCACGAACGGCACGACAATTTCCTTGAAAAGAACGATCTTTACGCGCTGGTTGGCGCGGCGATGAGCATTTCGATGTTCGCGCTGGGCAGCCCGCTGGTGATGGGCGACCTGCTGGGCATGGCCGCATGGTGGCCCGCGACATGGATCGGGCTGGGCATCTTATTATATGGCGTGATCTATACGCTGGTGCACGACGGCCTCGTCCACCAGCGCTGGTTCCGCTATGTCCCGCGCGGCGGTTATCTGAAGCGGCTGGTACAGGCGCATCACTTGCATCACGCAACACAGTCAAAGGAAGGCGGCGTCAGCTTCGGCTTCGTCATCGCCCGCGATCCCGCGGCGCTAAAGCGCGACCTGCGACAGCAGCGCGAGGCCGGCACGGCCGTTCTGCGCGAAGGGGCGGGGGTTTAGCGCGGCAACGGTTTCCATTGCCGCCGCCTATTCCGGATCGAAGTCGCGCATTTTCGATCGTGGCCCCGCATCCCTTCGTCATCCCCGCGAAGGCGGGGACCCAGAGCGGTCTAGCGCCACAGCCAAGTGGATTCCCGCCTGCGCGGGAATGACGAGCTGATGGGATTGGGGGCGTCGGCTTTCGGAGCGATTGAGGCAAATTGGTTGGAATGCGGTGGGTAGCTAATGTTGAAATTTTAGCTGTCAATTCACGCGAACATAATTGTACTTGATCGAATTGCCTTCCATCCAAGTAAATGACGCCAGCAAACCATCCACAACTATGATCTTGTAGATTACTTTCCCTTCTCTATCCGCACAATTTTCTGGATACGTTTTACAGAATTCTTTGGAAAGGTAAGCATCGGCCAAATAGCTATTGGAGCTTGATCGATGCTGCACCGATATCTCATAACTTCCGCATTCTTCACGACTTCTATCGGCTACGCTTAACCACGCTATATCGCCGTAGTCGAGGCATCTACTGTTTTTAGAAGGAGTCCTATATTCAATCCTATGTTCAATAATAGGGCCTGAAGGAGGAAGGTCGCTGAATGTAACAATTTTGTCGTTGTCGTAAATCATTCTGTATCCAGACGACGACTTTAGTTCAACTGTATCCTCTACAACACTTGGTGAAGTATAATTACACGACTGGAGCGCAGGCACCAGCAAGATGGATGGCAACGCCAATCTTGCAATCATCTGCGATCCCACTTTATTGGTCCTTAGGTGAACAGTCACAATGGTCTGCCATCGTTGCGTCCGCACGGTTGTAACCGGAATTGCAGGATTTAGGCAAAAATCTCGCCAATCCGCCACCCAGCCATGGCAAAGCCGCGACTATGACGCCGGCCGGTCACCGCCGCCTCCGGCGATGTCGGCCTCCGGTTGCTGCGCAGTATTCGACCAGAGATCGCGGGAGCTAAAAATCGCGGGCAGCAGCCCGTTCGTGGTGCCGGATCACCTCGTCGATTACGAAGCGCAGGAATTTTTCCGAAAACTCGGGGTCCAGATCGGCCTCCACCGCCAGCGCGCGCAGCCGTTCGATCTGGCGCTGTTCGCGGTTCGGGTCGGCGGGGGGAAGGGCGGCCTTTGCCTTGTACTCGCCCACCGCCTGCGTGATGCGAAAGCGTTCGGCCAGCATGTGGATCAGCGCGGCATCGATATTGTCGATGCTCTTGCGAAAGGCGGCCAGCACCGCATCAGGTGCGGGGGCTGCCGGGGGTGCAGGGCTAGTGTCATCGCTCATAATGACCGGCCCTATAATGCGAGCGCCGTGTCAGGCAAATTTTTTGCGCAAATACCCGCCCGTGCGCATCTTTCGGAACGTGCGGGCGTCAAACTTGGTGCTTGCCATCAGGGCCTTGGGACCACTAGGGAGGCGCCGTGACTGCGACCGTCCATACCCTCCCGCGCAGCGATGCCTCGCTTGGCCCGATCCTTGCCCTGACGGCGGACGGGATGAACCATGTCAATGCGATCATCCTCGATCGCATGCAGTCGAAAATCCCGCTTATTCCGGCGCTTGCGGGCCATCTGATCGCGGGCGGCGGCAAACGCATGCGTCCGATGCTGACGCTGGCCTGCGCGGCGCTGCTGGAATATGAAGGCACCCGCCATTACAAGCTGGCCGCGGTGGTCGAATTCATTCACACCGCCACGCTGCTGCATGACGATGTGGTCGACGGGTCCGACATGCGCCGCGGCAAGCAGGCCGCCAATGTCGTGTTCGGCAATCCCGCCGCCGTGCTGGTCGGCGATTTCCTGTTCTCGCGCAGTTTCGAACTGATGACCGAGGATGGCAGCCTGCGCGTGCTGAAGATCCTGTCGAACGCCAGTGCTATCATCGCCGAGGGCGAGGTCGACCAGCTGACCGCGCAGCGCCAGCTGGAGACGAGCGAGGAGCGCTATCTCCAGATCGTCGGCGCGAAAACCGCCGCCCTGTTCGCCGCTGCCTGCCGCATTGCCGCCGTGGTGGCCGAACGCGACGCGAAAACCGAACAGGCGCTGGACGATTACGGCCGCAATCTGGGCATCGCGTTCCAGCTGGTCGACGATGCCATCGATTACGATTCCGAAGTCGCGGAAAGCGGCAAGGACAAGGGCGACGATTTCCGCGACGGCAAGATGACGCTGCCCGTGATCCTCGCCTATGCGCGCGGTTCGGACGAGGAACGCGCGTTCTGGCGCGAGGCGATGACCGGCAAGCGCACGTCGGACGACGATCTGGCGCATGCCATCTCGCTGATCGCAAGGCATGACGCGGTGGCCGACACGCGCGAACGGGCGAAATATTTCGCCAATCGCGCCATCGACGCGATCTCGGGCTTTCCGGCCAATCCCGCCCGCGCGGCGATGATAGAGGCGGTGCAATTCGCGGTAGCGCGCCGCTTCTGATCCTTTTAGGCGGCTTGGGATGAGCGTGCCGCCCGAAACCTTACCCGTTCAGGACATCCTGCCCGACCTGCTGGCCGCCCTGCGCGCGGGACCCAATGCCGTGCTGGTCGCGCCGCCCGGCGCGGGCAAGACCACGGCGGTGCCGCCCGCGCTGATCGGTGAGGGCTGGTGTTCGGGACAGATCTGGCTGCTGTCCCCGCGCCGCGTCGCCGCGCGCGCCGCGGCGGAACGCATGGCGCAGATGCTGGGCGAGAAAGCGGGCGAGACCATCGGCTATCGCACCCGCATGGACAGCAAGGTCGGCGCAAAGACCCGCGTCGTCGTCATGACAGAGGCGATTTTCGTCAATGCCATCGCTGCCGATCCCGATCTGCCGGGCGTCTCCGCCGTGCTGTTCGACGAGGCGCATGAACGCCATCTCGACAGCGATCTGGGCCTTGCGCTGGCATTGCAGACGCAGGACGTGCTGCGCGCCGATCTGCGCATTCTGGTGATGAGCGCCACTATCGACGGCGCGCGTTTCGCACGGCTGATGGGCCCCGACACGCCGGTACTGGAAAGCGCGGGGAAGGCATGGCCGCTCGAACATCGCTGGCTGGGCAGCGATCCCGCGCGCCGCCCCGACGAGCGCATGGTCAGCGCGGTGCTGACCGCATGGCGCGAGACGGATGGCGACATCCTCGCCTTCCTGCCCGGTGTGGGAGAGATCGAACGCGTGCGCGAAATTCTGGCCGAACGGCTAAGGGACACGCCCGTCCTGCCGCTCCACGGTCAATGCGAACCCGCCGCCCAGCGCGAGGCGATCCGCCGCGACGCGCAGGGCCGCCGCCGTATCGTACTGGCAACCGCCATCGCCGAAACTTCGCTCACGCTGGACGGCGTATCGGTGGTGGTCGATTCGGGCCTGTCGCGCCATGCGGAATTCGATGTGGCCGCTGGCACCAGCCATCTCGTCACCCGCCAGTCCAGCCGCGCCGCATCGGACCAGCGCGCAGGCCGCGCCGCGCGGCAGCAGGCGGGCATCGCCTATCGCTTGTGGGAGGAAGCCGCGCATCAGGGGCGCCCCGCCTATGACCCGCCCGAAATCACCACGGCCAATCTCGCCCCGCTGGTGCTTACGCTGGCGCGGATCGGAGAGAACGACCCCGCCGCCCTGCGCTGGCTGGACGAGCCGCCCGCCGCCTCGATCTCAGGCGCGCGCGAAAGGCTGCGCGGCATGGGCGTGCTGGATGCCGGCAATTGCGTCACCCCGTTCGGGGAAGCGCTGGCGAAATTGCCGATGGACCCGGTGCATGGCGCCATCGTCCTTCACGGTGCGCGCGCGGGCGAGGCGCTGCCTGCCGCGAAACTGGCGCTGCTGTTACAGGAACGCGCGCTTGGCGGCAGGGGCGATGATCTGCACCAGCGCCTGATCCGCTGGGACGGGCAATCGGGCGGAAAGGCGGAACAGGCGCGCCGGCTGGCCGCAGGCTGGGCAAAGCGGGCCGAAGGGGTGATCGCCGCAGATCCGGACGCCCCCAATGGCCATCCCGGCATCCATCTGGCCATGGCGATGACGGGCCATGTCGCCAGACGCCGCGATTCCACGGGCGAACACTGGATCAGCGTCGGCGGGCGGGGCTTTATCCTCGACCCCGCATCGCCGCTGGCGCGCAGCGAATGGCTGGCCATCGGCGACGCGCAGGGACAGGCCAGGGGCGCGCGGATCACGGCGGCTTGGCCGCTGGAGGCCGCCGATGTCGAACGGGCGCTGGGCGATCTGGCCGAAACGCGGCATCTGCTGCGCTGGAATGCGGGCGAACAGCGGGTAGAGGCGCGGCAGGAAAGGCGGCTGGGCGCGATTACCCTGTCGACCGGCCCCGACCCCGATCCCGATGGCGCGGCCATTGTGGACATGCTTGTGGACAGGCTGTTGGCCGATCCGGCAAAACATCTGCCGCCCGCCTTGCTTGCCCGCGCGCGCCATGCGGGGATCGATGCGCTGTCGCCTGATGCGCTGGCGCATAATGCGGATATCTGGCTGCGGCCCCTGCTGACGGGCAGGCGCGATCTGAAACTGGCGAAGGGCGCCTTGACCGAGGGGCTTTTGAACCTGCTCGACTGGGATGACAGGCAAAGGCTGGACCGGCTTGCCCCGCGCGAATTCATCAGCGCGGCGGGCACGCATCACGCCATCGATTACGAATCGGATGGCGCGCCGCAAGTGGACGTGCGCGTGCAGGCCCTGTTCGGGATGGACCGGCATCCGGTGATCGGGCCCAAGGGGCAGGAAACGCCCTTGCTGTTGCACCTGACCAGCCCCGCGGGCCGCCCGATTCAGGCAACGCGCGACCTGCCCGGTTTCTGGCGCGGCAGCTGGGCCGACGTGGCCAAGGAGATGAAGGGCCGCTATCCCAAACACCGCTGGCCCGAACGCCCGTGGGAAGAAGCCGCGAGCCTGAAAACGAAAAACGCCTTCGCACGCGGCAGCGGGAAGGGCTTAGAGCGGTCTTGAGAATCCCGCCAAGTTGGATTATCCGGCCCGCGAAGCGAGAGCCGCAAGGCCAACCGGCCGCCCGAGCTTATTGCGAGGTAGCCAAGCGGACCGAATGGTCCGCGCCCGGCGTCTGAGGGACCGAAACGAAAATGCCAGCACGTATCTATCAGCGCCCCAAGAACGCGATGCAGTCGGGCAAGGCCCGCACATCCGACTGGGTGCTCGATTTCGTGCCCGCCGAAGCGAAAAAGCCCGATCCGCTGATGGGCTGGGCCGGTTCGGGCGATACGCAGCAGCAAGTGACGCTGTCGTTCCCCGACAAGGACGCGGCGGCGGCCTATGCGACGAAATACGGGATCGAGGCGACGGTGATCGCCACCCCGCCCAAGACGCTGAAAATTCAGGCCTACGCCGACAACTTCAAGTAAGCTTGCCGGCGTTTCCGGCCCGTCAGTCGCCCGAAGCGTCCAGATAGACCATTTCGCCGCGCCATTGCAGGCGGCCTTCGTCGAATGCCTTGCGGCAATCGCTGGCGTCATGGCCGACATCGTCGCCCAGCAGCGGCGTATCGGTCATGCCGATACCTGAAAAGCGCAGATCGTCGCACTCGCCATCCTTGGCGAAATCGCCCTTGTCGTCACCGAAATCGATGCCGCCGGTCTTCACGAACAGCGGGTTCACCTGAAGCTTGCCGCGCATGAAGGCGCTGCGGCAGTCGGTCGCGTCATTGCCAAGGTCTTCGGTCAACAGCGGCGTATCGGTCATCCCTTCGCCCGTAAAGCGCATGTCGTCGCACTCACCGTCATTGGCATAATCGCCATTATCGCCGCCCCATTCGATATTTCCGACGGCGCGGTAACCGGAATTATAGCTCAGCTCGCCGCGGAAAAACGCATTGCGGCAATCGGTGGCGTCATGGCCGATATCTTCCTCCAGCAACGGCGTATCGGTCATGCCGGGGCCGGAAAAGCGCATATCGTCGCATTCGCCGTCATTCGTGTAATCGCCCGCATCATCCCCGAAATCGAGGGTCTGCGGCTGCGCCAGCACGACCGTTGGCATGGTCGCGACGGGCAGGGCGCTGGCAGCGAGGATCAGCGAAAGACGGGTAAGGCGTTGCAAATTGAGTGCTCCGGTTCGGGATTGAATGTCTGCGGTGCTGATAAAGCATAATTATTGCCATTGTGTATGCGCGGCCATGCATTTCTTGCCCGTGCAGCGGAGCCCTTGCTTTCCGCGCCGCGCGCCGCCATATGGCCCACCGGGAGTCGGGCGGACGTTCGCGTTCGCCAACCTGGTCAGGTCCGGAAGGAAGCAGCCACAACGGATTGCTGCGGGTCGCTCGGCTCCTTTTTCACACACATTCTGTCGGCAGGGACGAACACGCCATGACCGACCATTATGACGCGATCATCCTTGGGGCTGGCGCGGCGGGCATGATGTGCGCCCTGCGCGCGGGCCAGCGCGGTCGGCGCGTGCTGATTGTCGAGAAACTGGCAAGACCGGGCGCCAAGATCCTGATTTCGGGCGGCGGACGGTGCAATTTCACCAATATCCACACCGCGCCCGACCGCTTCATCTCGGCCAATCCGCATTTCGTGAAATCGGCGCTCAGCCGCTATACGCCGCGCGATTTCCTCTCGCTGGTCGAGGGGCATGGCATCGCATGGCACGAAAAGACGCTGGGCCAGCTGTTCTGCGACGGTTCGGCGCGCCAGATCGTCGATATGCTGGTGGAAGAGGTCGGGCAGGCAGGCGGAACTTTCGCGCTGGGGCAGGAGATCGCATCGGTCAGCCACGATGGGGAACGCTTCACCGTCGAAACGCAGGATGGCCTGTTCACGGCCCAGAAGCTGGTGATCGCCACGGGCGGCCCCTCGATCCCCAAGATGGGCGCGACCGGCTTTGCCTATGATCTTGCCCGCCAGTTCGGCCTGAAAGTCGTGGAACCGCGCCCCGCGCTGGTGCCGCTGACGCTGAAGGGCGAGGATCTGCTGTTCCGCGAGCTTTCGGGCGTATCCAGCGATGTGATCGCCAGCGCGGGCAAGGCACAGTTCCGGGAAGCGGCGCTGTTCACCCATCGCGGCCTGTCGGGCCCCGCCATATTGCAGGTTTCCAGCTTTTGGCGCCCCGGCGACAGCATCGCCATCGATTTCTTCCCCGACCGTCCCGCCGACTGGCTGCTGACCGCCAAGCGCGAGGAGCCGCGCCGCGCCATCCGCAACCTGCTGGGCGAGGGGCTGCCCGAACGGCTGGCCGCCGTGCTGGCGGAGAAGCTGGCGCTTGACGGTCCGCTTCAGGAAATCGCGGACAAGCGGCTGCGCGCCGCGCAGGAACGCCTGTCCCGCTGGGCCTTTACCCCCAGCGGCAGCGAGGGTTTCGCCAAGGCCGAAGTCACGGTGGGCGGCATTGCGACGGCGGAACTCTCCTCGCAAACCATGGAATCGAAAAAGCGCCCCGGCCTTTACGCGATCGGCGAGGCGGTCGACGTGACCGGCTGGCTGGGCGGCTATAACTTCCAATGGGCGTGGGCATCGGGCAACGCCTGCGGTCTGGCGCTCTGACCCGATCGTTACACTTGCAACCTTTGCCGCTTTCCGCTTTGGCTTGCGCGATGCGAGGCGCTAGATAATCGCCCGCCGGTTCCAAGGGAGAAAGCACGCATGTCCGACGTCCACGCCAAGGGTAAGGGGCCTTCGCTGTCCGCATTCGACTGGGCGGACCCGTTCCTGCTGGAGGAGCAGCTGAGCGAGGACGAGCGCATGTTGCGCGATGCGGCGCGCGACTTTGCGCAGGGCAGGCTTCAGCCGCGCGTGATCGATGCGTTCCAGAACGAACATACCGATCCCGACATCTTCCGCGAAATGGGCGCGGCAGGCCTGCTGGGCGCGACCATTCCCGAAGAGCTGGGCGGCCTCAACGCAAATTACGTCACCTATGGCCTGATCGCGCGCGAGGTGGAGCGCGTCGATTCCGGCTATCGGTCGATGATGAGCGTGCAGTCCAGCCTCGTCATGTATCCGATCCATGCCTATGGCTCGCCGCAGCAGCATGCGAAATACCTCCCCGGCCTCGCCAGCGGGGAGCTGATCGGCTGTTTCGGGCTGACCGAACCCGATGCGGGCTCCGACCCCGCGGGCATGCGCACCACCGCGCGCAAGGTCGATGGCGGCTATGTGCTGAATGGCACCAAGACATGGATCACCAATGCGCCCATCGCAGATGTCTTCGTCGTCTGGGCCAAGTCCGAAGCGCATGGCGGCAAGATTCGCGGCTTCGTGCTGGAAAAGGGCATGAAAGGCCTGTCGGCCCCGAAGATCGAGGGCAAATTGTCGCTGCGCGCATCGGTCACCGGCCAGATCGCGATGGACGATGTGGAAGTGCCTGAAGATGCGCTGCTCCCCGATGTCGAGGGGCTGAAAGGTCCGTTCGGTTGCCTCAACCGCGCGCGTTACGGTATTTCGTGGGGCGCCTTGGGCGCGGCGGAATTCTGCTGGCACGCGGCGCGCGACTATGGCCTTGAACGCAAGCAGTTCGGCAAGCCGCTGGCCGCGACGCAATTGTTCCAGCTGAAGCTCGCCAATATGCAGACCGAGATTGCGCTGGGCCTGCAAGCCGCGCTGCGCGTGGGAAGGCTGATGGACGAGGGCAAGGCCGCGCCCGAGATGATTTCGATCACCAAGCGCAACAATTGCGGCAAGGCGCTGGACATCGCCCGCACCGCGCGCGACATGCACGGCGGCAACGGGATTTCGGGCGAATATCAGGTGATCCGCCATATGGTGAACCTTGAAACGGTGAACACCTATGAGGGGACGCATGATGTCCACGCGCTGATACTGGGCCGCGCGCAAACGGGCTTGCAGGCGTTTTTCTGAGGGGGCTGACCGGTGGCCAGCAATCCGGCAGACCGCGTCGCCATCGTTCACGACAATTTCCTGCGGCGCGTCGCGGCGGGCGATTTCCCGCAAGGCGCGCCGCCCGCCGGTCCGCTGGACGATATCACCGCCGTTTCGATATTCCGCAGCGCCTGCCTGACGCGCGCGCTGGACCGTGAAAGCCGCAGGATGCAGGCGGCGGGGCAGGGCTATTACACCATCGGCCCGTCGGGGCATGAAGGGCTGGCCTCGCTGGCCGCCGCGCTGGATCCTGCCGACACGGCCTTCCTGCATTACCGCGATGCCGCGTTCCAGATCCAGCGGGCGGAGCAAGTCGGCGGCACCACTATCGCGTGGGACATGCTGCTCTCTTACGCGTGCTCTGCCGAAGACCCGATTTCGGGCGGGCGGCACAAGGTTCTGGGATCGAAAGCGCTGAACATCCCGCCGCAGACATCGACCATCGCCAGCCATCTGCCCAAGGCGGTCGGTGCGGCCTATTCGCTGGGCCTCGCCCGCCGCCGTCCGCCCGAATTCCGCGCCATGGCGGACCATTCGATCGCGGTGTGTTCGTTCGGGGACGCGTCGGTCAACCATTCCACCGCGCAAGGGGCATTCAACACGGCGGGGTGGACCAGCTTCCAGTCGATCCCGCTGCCGCTGCTGTTGGTGTGCGAGGATAATGGCATCGGCATTTCGACCAAGAGCCCGCGAGGCTGGGTGCGCGCCAATTTCGAAAACCGCCCCGGTATCCGCTATTTCGCCTGCGACGGGCTGGACATGTTCGATACGTTTCGCGCGGCGCAAGACGCTGCCCGATATGTCCGCATGCGGCGCAAGCCCGCCTTCCTCCATATGCGCACGATCCGGCTTTACGGCCATGCGGGCGCCGATATGGCGATGGCCTATCTCTCGCGCGAAGAGGTGGAGGCCGAGGAAGCCAGTGACCCGCTGCTCCACATGGTTCGCCAGCTGGCCGAGGCGGAGATCATGGAGCCTGCCGAAGCGCTGGCGGTCTATAGCGAAACCGCCGCGCGCGTCGCCCGCATCGCCGCGCAAGTGGTACAGCGGCCAAGGCTGCAAAACGCGGATCAGGTGATGCAAAGCCTGATCCCGCCCAAACGCGATTGCGCCCCGCTGCCCGCGCCCGATCCGGCCCTGCGCGACGGCGTGTTCGATAGCGACATGGCCGCGATGCAAAAGCCGCAGCCGATGGGCAAGATCATCAATCTGGCGCTGACCGATCTGATGCTGTCCCACCCCGATATCGTGATGATGGGAGAGGATATCGCAAGGAAGGGCGGCAATTACGGCATCACGCAGCGCCTGTCGGCCCGTTTCGGCAAGGACCGCGTGATCGATACGCTGCTGGACGAACAGGCGATATTGGGCCTTGCCATCGGCATGGCGCAGAACGGGTTCCTGCCCGTGCCCGAAATCCAGTTCCTCGCCTATCTCCACAATGCCGAAGACCAGCTGCGGGGCGAGGCGGCGACATTGCCGTTTTTCTCGGACGGGCAGTTCACCAATCCGATGGTCGTACGCATATCCGGTTTCGGCTATCAGCGCGGGTTCGGCGGGCATTTCCATAACGACAATTCGGTCGCGGTGCTGCGCGATATTCCCGGGCTGATCCTTTGCACCCCGTCGAACGGGCGCGATGCGGCGCTGATGCTGCGCGAATGCGTGCGGCTGGCGCGCGAGGAGCAGCGGCTGGTCGTCTTCCTCGAACCCATTGCGCTTTATGCGATGCGCGACCTGCATACGGCAGGCGATGGCGGCTGGCTGACGCATTATCCCGATCCGGCGGACAGCATCCCGCTGGGCGAGGTCGGCGTGCATGGAACAGGCACCGACCTTGCCATCGTCACATTCGCCAACGGGGCCTATCTGGCGCGGCAGGCGCTGCTGCTGCTGGCGCAGCGCGGCATCGATGCGCGGGTGATCGATATCCGCTGGCTGTCCCCCTTGCCGGCCAGCGCGATTGCGCAGGCGGTCGCAGCCTGCCGCGCGGCACTGATCGTCGACGAAACGCGGCGCACAGGCGGCGTGGCCGAGGCGCTGATGGCGCTGCTGGACGAGAACGCCGACCTTCCCAAGGCGCGGCTGACGGCAGAGGACAGCTTTATCCCGACCGGCCCTGCCTATGCCGCGACCATGCCCTCCCGCGATAGCATCGTCGATGCGGCGGTCGCTCTGGTGGAGGGGCTGCGATGAAGACGGCAGTCGTCATCTGTCCGGGTCGCGGCACCTATAACGCGGGCGAGCTTGGCTATCTGGCGCGGCATTTTCCCGATCCCGCCATGCTGTCCGCATTCGATGCGCAGCGCGCGGCAGCGGGGCAGGAAACGCTGACCGCGCTCGACGGGGCGGCGAAATTCTCGCCCGCCACACATACGCGCGGCGACAATGCCTCGGGCCTGATCTTCGCGGCGTCGCTGGGCGATTATCTCTCGATCGACCGCGAGCGGATCGAGATCGTGGCGGTTACCGGCAATTCGATGGGCTGGTACAGCGCGCTGGCCTGCGGCGGGGCACTGGCGCCGCAGGACGGGTTCCATACTGCCAATACCATGGGCACGCTGATGCAGGACGCGCTGATCGGCGGGCAGATGATCTATCCGTGGATGGATGAGGACTGGGTGCCCGATGCCGCGCGAAAGCGGGAATTGCTGGAACGGGTCGCGCGGATCGGTGCCGCGCCCGACCGGCAGCTTCACCTCTCCATCGATCTGGGCGGCATGCTGGTGCTGGCGGGCGATGCGGCGGGTCTGGACGCGTTTGAACAGGCGGTCGGCGAACAGGCAACAGCCCGCGTGCAACAGCGCTTTCCCATGCGGCTGGCCAATCATGCCGCGTTCCACACCGCGATGCAGGAACCGGTGGCGGCGCGGGGCAGGGCGCTGATCGACCGCGCCCTGTTCGGACAGCCGCACACGCCGCTGATCGACGGGCAGGGCCGCATCTGGTGGCCGGGGGCCAGCGATACCGGCGCGCTTTATGATTACACGCTGGGTGCGCAGGTCACGCAAAGCTATGATTTCACCCGCGCCGTCACCGTGGCCGCGCGCGAATTCGCGCCCGACCTGTTCGTGGTGCTGGGGCCGGGCACGACTTTGGGCGGGGCGGTGGCCCAGTCGCTGATCGTGGCGGGATGGCAAAGCATGGCGAGCAAACAAGATTTCCGCCGCGTTCAGGACCGGTCGGGCCTGCTGGTTTCGATGGGCATGGCAGAGCAGCGCGCCATCGTCGCCTGACCGGAAAACGCCGGATTCACCGGTGCCTGGGACCGGAACCTCATCGCTTGATGAACCTCGTCCTTAGCAATTGTTAAGCAATCACTCATGCGGGAAACGGCACAATTCTTCCTGCGGGCGGCACGAACCGCCTGCGGGAAGGAGAACCGCATGTTTATGGATGTATCGAGGCAGGAAGGCGGCGGCGGCGAGCCGTACGGTCCGCCCTGCCATAGCTGCCACCGCATCATCGGCCCCGGCGAAGGCGCGACCGAAATCCGTTTCGAGGATGGCGACGACGAACGCCTCCACTCGCTGAACGGCCTGTATCACAGCGCCTGCGCGCAGCCGATCCTGAGCGTCAAGCGCGCATTCGATCTGCTGAAGCGCCCCGGCTGGCGTTAATCGCCGCCTTCGGCCGCGCCCAGCAGATCCATTAGATTGCGTGCTGCCTCGCGCTCGCCCTCGTCCTTGAACGCCACGTCGAGATCGGGCGCCGCGCCCAGCGTATAGAGCAGCGCCCATAGCACGAAACGCTGCGCAGGATCGCTCGCCAGCCCAAGGTCCACGCGCATATGTTCGATCCCCGCCTCGCGCGCGGCGGGCGGAACGGCGGCCAGATCGGATGTGCCGAAATAGCGGCGCAATTGTTCGTCGAAATCCATCGCTCGCGTTTAGGCGATCGCACCGCCCGCGCCAAGCATTGCCACCGACATAGGCAATCTGCCGGAACCAACCCCCTGCAAACAGGTTGCTTTTCGCGGCGAAGCGGCGCAATCATGCCGGATGGCCCGCCCTGTCCGCGGCGCTTACCGGAGGAACGCCGGCCCGCTTCGTTTCGACCTGCGGCCGGAGCGTATCTGCATGAATTTCGAAGCCCTGTTTGCGCTTTCGCCCAATCCCTATGTCGTGCTCGACGCGGAATTGCGGATCGCGTGGATGAACGATGCCTATCTTCAGGCGACGATGCGCGAACGCGCCGATATTCTGGGCCGCGCATTGTTCGACGCCTTTCCCAGCGAACCGGGCACCGACAGCCACGATCTGCTCCACGCATCGCTGCACCGCGTGCTCGACACGGGCGAGCGGGATGAGATCGCGCTGATCCGCTATG
This sequence comes from Croceicoccus sp. Ery5, assembly GCF_020985325.1. NCBI lineage: Bacteria > Pseudomonadati > Pseudomonadota > Alphaproteobacteria > Sphingomonadales > Erythrobacteraceae > Croceicoccus > Croceicoccus sp. Ery5. Next base: position 2,418,743 of record NZ_CP087587.1, on the reverse strand, counting down.
ACATCGCCCAGCCTGACGGCACGATGACGCAGAGGTACTGGAGCGCGACGCATACGCCCCTGCTGGGCGATGACGGGCAGGTCAGCCATATTCTTCAGCACACGGTCGATGTGACAGAGCTTCAGGCGCTGCGCCGCATGCGCGACGAGATGGGGCTGATCCAGCGCGCGGGCGCGATCCAGGCGCGCAACACCGATCTGCAAGCGCAGAGCGAGCGCCTGCGCCGCCTGTTCGAACAGGCCCCCGGCTTCGTCGCCATTGTCGAGGGGGCGGACCATGTGTTCCAGATGGCCAATGCCGCCTATCGCGCATTGGTCGGGCGCGACGATCTGCTGGGCCGCCCCGTGGCCGAGGCGCTGCCCGAAATCGTCGAACAGGGCTTTGTCGATCTGCTCGACGGGGTGCTGGCCAGCGGCAAACCCTATTTCGGGCGGAACGAGCAGATATTCCTCGAGATCGAGGGGCGGATGGAAGAGATGTTCCTCGAATTCATCTACCAGCCGATCTTCGGCGACGATGGCGAGCCAAGCGGCGTGTTCGTCCAGGGCTATGACGTCACCGAGGAAGTGCGCGCCCAGCGGCGGCAGGAATTGCTGATCAGCGAACTGAACCATCGCGTGAAAAATACGCTGGCGGTGGTGCAGGGGCTGGCCAGCCAGTCGTTCCGGTCCGTCGACCCTGAGGGGGAGGCGCGGCGCATCTTCTCGCAGCGTTTGCATGCGCTGGCATCGGCGCATGATCTGCTGACCAGGGGGAACTGGGAACCGGCATCCCTGCGGGAAAGCCTGATCGCCGCCGTTACCGCCGCGACGGGCGAGGATGTGGCGCGCTTTGTATTCGACGGCCCGCCCGTGTCGCTGACCCCGCAAATCGGCGTGTCGCTGGCGCTGACGATCCATGAACTATGCACCAATGCCATCAAATATGGCGCCTTGTCGGCGGATACCGGCACGATCGCGGTGGACTGGCATCTGCGAGAGGATGACGCGGGTCGCCAGCGCCTGACCATCGAATGGCGCGAACGGGGCGGCCCGCCGGTGACCGCGCCCGAACGCAAGGGGTTCGGATCGCGGCTGATCGAACAGGGCTTCGTCATCCAGCATGACGGCAGCGCGCTGCTGGATTACCGGCCCGATGGCCTGTGCTGCACCATCGAACTGGAGCTGCCCGCCACGGTCTGATCGCGCGCGCCGCCGGCTTGGACACGGCGGCGCTTGGCGCTATGGGCGGCGCATGGCCGATATGACATGCGAATCCGGCGCGCCGCTGACGGTGGCGGCGCTTTACCGCTTTACCCGTTTCGACGATCCCGCCGCGCTGCAGGCCCCGCTGGAGGCCGTGTGCCGCCGCCATGGCGTGCGCGGCACGCTGCTGCTGGCGGGCGAGGGGATCAACGGCACCATCGCAGGCACGGCAGACGGCATCGCCGCGGTGCTTGACCATATTCGCACGCTGCCCGGTTGCGCGGCGACGGACGTGAAATTCTCGGCCGCCGCCACCATGCCGTTCCACCGGATGAAAGTGCGGCTGAAGCGCGAGATCGTGACGATGGGCCAGCCCGGCATCGACCCCAATCGCACCGTCGGCACCTATGTCGATCCGCAGGACTGGAACGCGCTGATATCGGACCCCGATACCATCGTGATCGACACGCGGAACGATTACGAAGTCGCGGTAGGCACATTCGACCGCGCGATCGACCCCAAGACCGCCAGCTTCCGCAATTTCCCCGCCTGGTTCCGCAGCGAGCGCGAAAGGCTGCTGGGTAAAGGCCTGCCGGGTGAGGGAAAAGCGCCCAAGGTCGCCATGTTCTGCACCGGCGGCATCCGCTGCGAGAAATCGACCGCCTTTTTAAAGCAGGAAGGCGTGGAGGACGTGTTCCACCTCAAGGGCGGCATCCTCAAATATCTGGAAACGGTGGACGAGCGCGACAGCCTGTGGCGCGGCGAATGTTTCGTGTTCGACCAGCGCGTAACCGTCGGCCATGGGCTGGTGGAGGGAAGCTATGGCCTGTGCCATGCCTGCCGCCGTCCGGTCAGCGATGCCGACATGGCCTCGCCGCTGTATGAAGAGGGGGTCAGCTGCCCGCATTGCCATGCCGAACGGACCGACGAACAACGCGCCGCCTATCGCGAGCGGCAGAAGCAGGAGGAACTGGCGGCGCAGCGGGGCGTGGCGCATGTCGGCGCGGTGCAAAAGGCGCGCGATGACTGAACCCGTGCTCTACAGCTTTCGCCGCTGCCCCTATGCCATGCGCGCGCGGCTGGCGCTGGCGATCAGCGGCACGCCCTGCACCCTGCGCGAGGTCAAGCTGGCCGCCAAGCCCGATGCCATGCTGGCCGCATCGCCCAAGGGGACGGTGCCGGTGCTGGTGCCGGACGACGCGGCGGTCATCGACGAAAGCATCGACATCATGCGCTGGGCACTGGCCCGCAACGATCCGGAAAACTGGCTGGAGCGCGACGACCATGCGCTGGTCGCGGCGAATGACGGGGCGTTCAAGCACGATCTCGACCGGTATAAATACCCCGACCGCCACGGATCGGACCCGCTGGCCCACCGCGAAAGCGCGCTGGAATTTCTGGGCGGTTTGAACGCGCGTCTGGCCGCGCATGGCCAGCTGGGCGGCACGCGGCGCGGGCTGACCGATGCGGCGATCTTTCCCTTTGTCCGCCAGTTCGCGGCGGTGGATCGCGACTGGTTCGACGCATTGCCGCTGCCCCATCTGCAAAAATGGCTGGCGGGCCATCTGGAATCGCCCCTGTTCAGGGCGATCATGGTCCGCCACCGGCCATGGGCAGAGGGCGACGATCCCATCCGCTTCGCGCCGGACCCTGCGTAACGCACAGCTCTGTCCGGCGCGGGGTTGCAACGTGCCATCGGCGCGTTATCGTCGCGCTCCATGCACATCAAACAGCTCGCAGCATCGCTCGCCGCCGTCTCAACGCTGGCCCTTGCAACCCCCGCCGCCGCGCAATCGCTTACTGAAAGCATAGAGCGCGACATGCCCGAGCTGATGGAGCTTTACCGCGAGCTCCACGCCAATCCCGAACTGTCGATGCAGGAAGTGAAAACGGCGGCACGGCTGGCGGGCATCATGCGCGGGCTGGGCTTTGACGTGACCGAAGGGGTCGGCGGCACCGGCGTCGTCGCGGTGATGAAAAACGGCGAAGGGCCGACCGTGCTGCTGCGCGCCGATATGGACGGGCTGCCGGTGACCGAACAGACGGGCCTGCCCTTTGCGTCCAAGGTTACCGCCACCGCGCGTTCGGGCGTGGAAAGCGGGGTGATGCATGCCTGCGGCCACGATACGCATATGGCGGGCTGGGTCGGCGCGGCGCGCCAACTGGCCGCGCGCAAGGATGAATGGAGCGGCACGCTGGTCATGATCGGCCAGCCGGGCGAGGAAGTGGGCGAGGGCGCGGGCGCCATGCTGGAAGACGGGCTTTATACCCGATTCCCCAAGCCCGATTACGCCATCGCCTTTCACGATGCGGCGCAGATTCCGGCAGGCGTCGTCGGCTATGCCAGCGGATGGGCGCTGGCCAATGTGGATTCGGTCGATATCGCCATCCCCGGCGTCGGCGGGCACGGCGCCTATCCGCACACCACCAAGGACCCCGTCGTGCTGGCCAGCAGCATCGTGATGCGGTTGCAGACACTGGTCAGCCGCGAACAGAACCCGCAGGACCCCGCCGTCGTCACCGTGGGCAGCATCCATGGCGGAGCCAAGCACAATATCATTCCGGACGAGGTGAAATTGCAGCTGACGGTGCGCAGCTATTCCGACGCATCGCGCGACGGGCTGTTGAAAGGCATCGAACGCATCGCAAAGGGAGAGGCCATCGCCGCGGGCATGCCCGAGGACAAGATGCCGGTTGTCACCGTCGATCCCGCCTTCACGCCCGCCACCTTCAACAATCCCGAACTGGTCGACCGTCTGGTGCCGGTGATGCAGTCGACATTCGGAGAGGCGCGGGTGATCGACACCCCCGCCGTGATGGGCGGAGAAGATTTCAGCCGCTATCGCCGCGAGGACCCCGACAATATCCAGTCGCTGATCTTCTGGGTCGGCGGCGTTACGCCCGAAAATATGGCGAAATCCGAAGCAGGCGAAATCACGCTCCCCTCGCTCCACAGCCCGTTCTGGGCCCCCGACGCCGACGCAGTGGTCGAAACCGGCGCGACCGTGCTGGCACAATCGGCACTGACGCTGATGGCAAAGCCGCCCGGTAACTAGGGCGAGCATTGCGCAGCAAGCGGAGCGCTAATTCGCCAGAGGCGGCGCCCCGGCTGACGGACGCAAGGGCGGCAAGGCCCGCAGCGATCCGTTCAACGTCACAGCCGCGGCTTTGCCGTGGCTGCGGCAGCTTTCGGGCGCTGAGGTTTTTGGTGCTAATGACTGGAATGGGGTGGTAGGCAGCCGCCCGTGAATTAGGGTGAGCATTGCGCAGCAAGCGGAGCGCTAATTCGCCTGAGGCGGCGCCCCGGCTGACGGACGCAAGGGCGGTAAGGCCCGCAGCGATCCGTTCAACGTGACAGCCGCGGCTTTGCCGTGGCTGCGGCAGCTTTCGGGCGCAAGGTTTCTACGCGCTAATGACTGGAATGGGGTGGATTGCGGTCATTAAAACCGAGTCCTTTTTACCGCACCGCTCCGCATTTAGGACAACTTACTGGCGCAGGTTTGAGCAGGTTCACACCTGTGATGTTCCACCCACTACCTGTGACACCTTAAAGCGAACTGGATAACGGCTGCGGAGGATGAGCAGACGAAGCAGGCCGCAAATGTGAAGACCAGCGGCCATGCAAAAAATATCGATGCCAGCATTACAGCATCGGAGCAGAAAAAGCTGAATTGGACCGTTCGGGCTTTGCGCAATTCGCGTGACATGAGAGATCGGCTCGGCGCAAACGACCCCAACCGTGCCGCTAATTAAAGATAGTCATATTTGCATGGTCATCCAATGCTATCAGTAGAGATCGTCATGAAAGCCCTTGCCATTATTTTTCCTGTCATTTTATCCGCCTGCGTCACAGCAAATGAACAAGTAGCAAAGGATGGCGTTGAGATAATTTACGCGGGTCAAAGCGAGAGACCGGAAAAGGACTATTTCGCAGTCGTCATGGAATTTGAGTTGATCAATCGGAGCAGCAAAGAGGTTTGCGTTTTCGAGGACATTTTCATCAATGATCTCTCGCCTCATATTGTTGTAAGAGTTGCGAACGATCGAGTTTCAGCCTCGGGACTTCCACACCTTCCAAAATCGAGCAAAATTATACACTTCCATCCAGGGGAGACGAGAAACTTTAGTAGTGTCGTTGCTTACAGGCAGTCCGGTATTGACCCCGTGCGTGATTATCGCATCGCGATTGATCTAAGCTTTTGTGAAGACGGGGCACGGTTTGAAGCAGATACAATTGTTCACCTCAACTCACCTACTCGTTGAACGACCCGGTTCAGTTACCGGATCGCGCCTTGGCATTTTGGGAGGCCTTATCCGACCGTGATGATGGTCTGTGATTAAGTGTCCGCAATCGGTCGCTTGCAGACATTCCGCTTTTGGACAAAAAAGCAGATAGCTGCCGGTCCGCATCCGGGCAGCGCCATTGCGCAGGCTAATGACCGAATTGGGTTGGATTCCAGTCATTGGCGCTTACGTCTTAGAACTGCCCGAACCCCCGCGATATAGGCGATTGCGAATACCACGAAGCTCACGACGACAGCCCAGCGCTTTTCCTGCCCACATGCCTTGAGGCCCATGTCAGTCTGCTCCAACCCGCAGTCGCCTCCAAATACCCAACTCAGGAGCAGGACAAGGGATAGAGAGATAGCCCAGTAGGCGCCTGATCCAAGCGTCCAGACAATGAATCGAGCGACCGGTTTCATACCGAGACTCTACGCGAGGCAGCAATGGAGGCAACCGGCCACTACCAGACATTCCGCTTTCATCCCGCCCTACAGCCAAAAACCCGCCAAATCCCTACCCAACACCCCTGAAAAGGCGTATATTTCCACCGTTAACGACTCCAGCGGTTGGAGCCGCGCTAGAATGCGGAACTGAATGCAAGGAGGAGATCATGCGTATCCCTCATGCGCCACGGATCGGAAAGCATGCCCGCTGGCATGTTCAGGCACCCCATATGCACGCACCCCATATCGATTGGGCCCATGTGGCCGCGGGGCTGGCGGCATTGCTGCTTGCGGTTGTGGTGATGTGGTTCTTCTATCAGCCCTGATCGGGGTTGGCGGAAGCGATGACGACATAGGCGGAAATGCACGGCCCCGCCCGCCACGGCCGGGCCGCGCATCCCCGCCATTCCTGCCATCCCGCCATTCCGGCGCCTTGACGGCGTGCCCTATTGATAGAGGGAATCTGTCAATTGCCATTCATTGATCGATTTCCTGAATTTTTCTGAATGGGTTTTCGTGTTTGGGGCCGCTGTCATCGCCATGTATGCTCCGCCCCATAAAAGGACGGGACAAGCTGCAGGAGAAGGAACATCATGGACGCCAAGACCAAAGACCCGCTGAAAGGCGGCTGCCCCGTTCAGCACGAGGCGCGCAAGTCCCTGCTGGGTCGCACCAACCGCGATTGGTGGCCCAACCAGATCACGCTGGATATCCTGCATCAGGGCGGCCAGAACCCCAGCCCGTTCGACCGCGATTTCGATTATGCCGAGGCGTTCAACGCGCTCGATTACGATGCGGTCAAGCGCGACCTGACCGCGCTGATGACCGACAGCCAGCCGTGGTGGCCTGCCGATTACGGGCATTACGGCCCGTTCTTCATCCGCATGGCATGGCACAGCGCGGGCACCTATCGCATTCAGGACGGTCGCGGCGGCGCGGGCGCGGGCCAGCAGCGTTTCGCCCCGCTCAATTCGTGGCCCGACAATGCCAATCTGGACAAGGCGCGCCGCCTGTTGTGGCCGATCAAGCAGAAATACGGCAAGAACCTGTCATGGGCCGATCTGATGATCCTGGCCGGCAATGTCGCCATCGAATCGATGGGCGGCCCCGTGTTCGGCTTTGGCGGCGGACGGCCCGATAAATACGAGCCCGAGACCGATGTCTATTGGGGCACCGAAGCCTATTGGGTGGGGGACGAGAATAACGAAACCCGCATCCAGCCCGACAAGGAAATGGTGCTGGAAGACCCGCTGGCCGCGATCCAGATGGGGCTGATCTATGTGAATCCCGAAGGGCCGGGCGGCGATCCCGATCCGATGGGCAGTGCGCGCGACATCCGCAAGACATTCGGCAATATGGGCATGAATGACGAGGAGACATGCGCGCTGACGGTCGGCGGCCATACGTTCGGCAAGTGCCACGGCGCTGGCGATGCCGCGCTGGTGGGGGCGGAACCCGAAGGGGCCGATATCGCGATGCAGGGCCTTGGCTGGACGTCGGGCCATGAAAGCGGGATGGGCGACCACACCATCACCAGCGGGATCGAGGGGGCATGGACCCCGACGCCGGTCACATGGGACATGTCCTATTTCGACATGCTGCTGGACCACGAGTACGAGCTGACCCGCAGCCCCGCAGGCGCCAAGCAATGGACTCCGGTGGGCGCGCCCGCCGATACGCTGGCCCCGCAGGCGCATGATCCGTCGAAGAAGCAGCCGACCATCATGACCACCGCCGATATGGCGATGAAGGTCGATCCCGGCTTCCGCGAGATCATGGAGAAATTCCGCGCCGATCCGGCCTATTTCGCGGACCAGTTCGCGCGGGCATGGTTCAAGCTGTGCCACCGCGACATGGGGCCAAAGGCGCGCTATCTGGGCCCCGAAGTCCCTGCCGAGGACCTGATCTGGCAGGACCCGCTGCCCGATGTGGACCATCCGCTGGTCGATGCCGCCGATGTGAACGCCTTGTCGGTGGCGATCGCCAACAGCGGCCTGTCGGTCGCGGAGATGGTCTCCACCGCATGGGCGGCGGCCAGCACCTATCGCGGGTCGGACCATCGCGGCGGCGCCAATGGCGGGCGCATCCGGCTGGCCCCGCAAAAGGACTGGCAGGAGAACGAGCCCGAAAAGCTGGCCAAGGTGATCAAGGTGCTGGAAGGCATCAAGGCCGATTTCGATGCCAAGGCCGGCGGCGGGAAGAAGATCTCCTTTGCCGATCTGGTCGTGCTGGCGGGCAATGTCGGGATCGAGGTCGCGGCAAAGCTGGGCGGGCACGAGATCGAGGTGCCGTTCACTCCGGGCCGCGTCGATGCCACGCAGGACCAGACCGATCCCGACAATTTCGGCTGGCTGGAACCGCGCGCCGACGGTTTCCGCAATTTCCTGAAAACGCGCCAAAGCGTGCCGACAGAGGAATTGCTGGTCGACCGCGCGCAATTGCTGACACTGACGGGGCCGGAAATGACGGTTCTGGTGGGCGGCCTGCGCGTGCTGGGCGCCAATTACGGCGGCAGCAAGGATGGCGTGTTCACCGACCGTCCGGGCGTGCTGACCAATGATTTCTTCGTCAACCTGCTCGACATGAATACCGCTTGGAAGCAGGTGGACGAGGATAGCGACGAATTGTTCACCGGCACCTGCCTCGATACGAACAGGGAGAAATGGACCGCGACGCGCACCGATCTGGTGTTCGGCTCCAACTCGCAGATGCGGGCCCTGGCCGAGGTCTATGCCGAAAACGGGATGGAGGAGAAATTCATCGCCGATTTCGTCAAGGCATGGGTCAAGGTGATGGAACTGGACCGGTTCGACCTGCACCGCTGATCCGCGGCAAAACCCGCGAAACCCCATCGAAAACCCTGCTGTGCTTTGTGCGCAGTGGGGTTTTCCTCTTGAAGCGCGGCGCGGGCCATAGCATTTAGGCATCATGCAAAGCGACAATCCCCGTATCTCGGACATCACCCGCCTGTTCACCGCCGCTGCCGGCACTTTCGCGGGCATGGGCCGCGAGGCGAGCGAGGCCGCGCGCGAGCGTTTCAAGGAAGCGATGGGCGGCCTCGATTTCGTGAGCCGCGAGGAATTCGACGCGGTCAAGGCGATGGCCGCCAAGGCCCGCGAAGAGAACGAGGCGCTGACCGCGCGCATCGCCGCGCTGGAAGCGAAGCTGGGCGACACCCCGGCGGCGCCTGCGAAAAAGGCCCCCGCGAAGAAACCCGCACCGAAAAAGCCTGCTGCCGAATAGAGACGGTCGCCGAATAGGAGGGGCGGCCGCTTTTCGTCAAAGCGCTTAACATCGGGCAATTCGGCGGGAACGCGTTCCGCTTCCCGCACATTGATCGTGAAATCGCATGTGTCAGGATTTCACGCCCATGTTCACACAGCTTAATCCGACGATCCCCGTCCACGTCCTTGGCAAGGGGCACGGTTATGCATTCGGCATGATCGATTACGGACAGGAACATAACCTTATCTGGGTCACCGCCATCGACGAGACGGGGGAGATCTGGTGCGCGCCCAATCCGCAGGTCCGGCTGGGCCGGAACTGGACGATGGGGCGGGGTGAGAACCCGCTGATCGCGGCGGACAAGGAAGCGGCTCGCCAGCGCAAGGCGGCTGAACCCTGCGGCTGCGAGGCGGACAAGGCGCATTCCGCGCCCGCCTGACCGGCCAGTGCGCATTCCGCGCCTGCCTGACCGCACATTGCCCAATCCGCGCCCGCCTGACCGCATATCGCCCGCCCCGGCAGCTGATGCCTTGCCATCGACCGGCGCGGCGGGCATGCCCCGCCCATGCATCTCAGCGTCTCTGCCATCGTTTGCGCCGCGCGCCCGCATGGCGAGAATGCCGCCATCGCGCGGCTGCTGACAGAGGAATACGGGCTGGTCGCGGGCTATGTCGCGGGCGGGCGGGGGCGGGTGATGCGCCCCGTGCTGATCCCCGGCAATGTCGTCGCGGCCGATATCGCCGCGCGCTCGGCCAGCCAGCTGCCGTTTTTGAAGGCCGAGCTGGTCACCAGCCGCGCGCCTTTCCTGACCGAACCTCTGCCTGCCGCCGCCATCGGCTGGGTGACCGCGCTATCCGCCGCGATCCTGCCCGAACGCAGCCCGTTTCCCGCGCTGTATCAGGCGCTGGACGCGGTGCTCGACGCGATCTGCCATGCCCCTTCCGCGCGTGGCTGGGTGCCCGCGCTGTCGGCCTATGAAGCGCTGATGCTGCGCGAGCTGGGCTATGGCGGAGAAAGGCCCGCGCTCGATCCGGCAGGGTGGGACGAAACGCTGGCCATATTCGACGCAACGGGCCGCCATGTGGAAAAGCGCCTGCTTGCAGACCGCGCCGGTCCTGTTATGGGCGACCTGCTGGCCGCCCGCGCAATCTTGCGCGCGCGGCTTTCGCGCATGGCATAGGTTTCACGAAAGTCAGGGATTACGACATGAAAATCGCGGTATTCGCAGGCGACGGCATCGGTCAGGAAGTCACCGCACAGGCCCTGCGCGTGCTCGAGGCGCTGCCGCTGCCGCTGTCGTTCCTGACCGGCGATGTCGGGGGCATGGCCTATAAAAAACACGGCCACCCGCTGCCGCCCGAAACGCTGACCGTCGCGCGCGAATGCGATGCGATCCTGTTCGGCGCGGTGGGCGATCCCGATTGCGACAATCTGGCGCGCGATCTGCGCCCCGAACAGGCGATTCTGGGCCTGCGCAGCGCGATGGGCCTGTTCGCCAATCTGCGCCCCGCCAAGATGTTCCCCGGCCTTGAGGGGGCGTCCGCCCTGCGGCCCGAAGTCGCCTCTGCCATCGATCTTCTGATCGTGCGCGAGCTGAACGGCGATGTGTATTTCGGCGAAAAGGGCATGCGCACGACCGATGCGGGCCTGCGCGAAGGCTATGACATCATGAGCTATGACGAGAGCGAGGTCCGCCGCATCGCCATCGCCGGTTTCGAAGCCGCGCAAAAGCGTCGCGGCATGCTGTGCTCGGTCGACAAGGCCAATGTCCTCGAAACCTCGCAATTGTGGCGCGACGTGGTGATCGAAACCGCCGCCGGTTTCCCCGATGTAAAGCTGACCCATATGCTGGTCGACAATGCCGCGATGCAGCTGGTGCGCAATCCGGGGCAGTTCGACGTGGTCGTCACCGGCAATCTGTTCGGCGATATATTGTCCGATCAGGCTTCGATGTGCGTCGGTTCGATCGGCCTGCTCGCCAGCGCCTCTTTGGGAGAGCGCAAGACGGCGCATGGCACGTTCGGACTTTATGAACCGATCCATGGTAGTGCCCCCGATATTGCGGGCAAGGGCATCGCCAATCCGCTGGCGACGATCCTGTCGGCCGCCGAACTGCTGCGCCACTCGCTGGGGCAGGAGGAACAGGCCGCGCGGGTCGAACAGGCGGTGGCGAAGGTTCTGGCCGACGGCATTTTCGGGGCGGACCTTGGCGGCGATGCCGATACGGCCACCATCGGCGATGCCGTGCTGGCGCGCCTGTAACGCGGCGAGCCGCAATAAGGGGGCGTCAGGCGAGGGGTAGGGCGGAACAGTGCAATGCATGCTCGACAGGATGGATTTCGCCCGTTGGCCATGGACGCTGCGCGCGTTCGTGGCGGTCGGGTTCGTTGCCCCGCTGCTCGCGCTGGCGATCACCTCGCCGCGTTTCTACACGCAGGTTTCGCTGACGGGGCTGTGCTATGCCGCGGCGGCGCTGCTGTTCGTCGCCACGCGGAACGACTGGGTGCGCTTTGCCATCAGCGGGGTGCATTTCATCTTTTCCGGCCTGGTGCTTTACGGCATCGTCTTCATCCTGCCCGACCGCACGCCCGATGCGCTGTTTCCGCTGCGCGCCATCCTGATCTTTGGCGCGACGCTGGTGACCACCGCGCTGCTGTGGCACCCCGATACGGGCCGCTGGGTGCAGCAGCGCCGCTGAAACCGGCCGTATTGCACCGCAAGTCGGTCCTTTGCGCATAAACTGCAATTGTCATGCGCGCGGTGCGCGTCTAACCGCTTGGCCATTATGAAACGCACCACCGGAACCGACCGCTCGATCACCCGCAACTGGCGTCCCGCCACCAAGGCCGTGCGCGCCGGCACATGGCGCAGCGAAATGGGCGAGACGAGCGAGGCGATGTTCCTCACCTCGGGCTACAGCTATGACGATGCGGCGACCCCTGCCGCGCGCTTTGCGGGCGAGGAGGCGGGGATGACCTATTCGCGCCTGCAGAACCCGACCGTCGCCATGCTGGAAGAACGCATCGCGGTGATGGAAGGGGCCGAGGCGTGCCGCACGCAGGCATCGGGCATGGCCGCGATGACCGCCGCGCTGCTGTGCCAGCTTTCGGCAGGCGATCACGTCGTCGCCGCGCGCGCCGCATTCGGTTCGTGCCGCTGGCTGGTCGACGATCTGCTGCCGCGCTTTGGCATTACCGGCACGACCATCGATGCGACCGACAACGAAGCGTGGGAGGCTGCGATCCGGCCCAACACCAGGGTGTTCTTCTTCGAAACCCCGGCCAATCCCACGCTCGACATCGTCGACCTCGAATATGTCTGCGGCCTTGCCAGGGCGCATGGCATCACCACCGTGGTCGACAATGCGTTCTGCACGCCGGTCATGCAGCGCCCGATGGAATTCGGCGCCGACATAATCGCCTATTCCGCAACGAAGCTGATGGACGGGCAGGGCCGTGTGCTGGCGGGAGCGGTTTGCGGTTCGGAAGAATTCATCAATGAAAAGCTGCTGCCGTTCCAGCGCAACACTGGCCCCAACCTGTCGCCCTTCAACGCATGGGTGGTGCTGAAGGGGCTGGAAACGCTGGAGCTTCGCGCGCGCCGCCAGTGCGACAATGCGCTGAAGATTGGGCAATTCATGGAAAGCCGCGTGCCGCAGATCAGGCACCCCGGCCTTGCCAGCCATCCGCGCCATGACATGGCGATGAAGCAGATGAATATGCCCGGCTGCATCTTCTCCTTCGTGCTCGACGGCGGGCGCGAGGCCGCGCATGCGCTGCTGGACAATCTGCAATTGATCGATATCTCCAACAATATCGGCGACGCACGTTCGCTGATGTGCCATCCGGCATCGACCACCCATCATTCGGTCGGACCGGAAAAGCGCGCCGAAATGGGTGTGGACGAGGGGATGTTGCGGTTCAATGTGGGCCTTGAAGACGCCGACGATCTTATCGAGGATATCGACCGGGCACTCTCGGCCATCGGCCTGTAAGCGCGTGTTGTCAGCCAATGACGGGGCCGTCGGCGCAAGTCCGGCGTCCCGCCGCACGGGATCGCGATAATGCCGATATTGGGAAGCGGCGCGGTCGGCACTCCTGCCGAGGGGCTTCTGGCCGCGATCTTCAACAGCTGCGAGGATGCGATCGTGTCCAAGCGTCTGGACGGCACGATCACCAGCTGGAATCCCGCGGCGGAACGGCTGTTCGGCTATAGCGCCGAGGATATCGTCGGCCGTTCGATCCGCATGCTGATTCCGGACGACCGCCAGCATGAAGAAGATCTGATCATCGAACGGATCATGGCGGGGGAGCGGGTGATGCCGTTCCACACGATCCGCCTGCGCAAGGACGGCAGCGAGGTCGAGGTGACCGTCACCGTCTCGCCCGTGCGCGACAGTGATGGCCGCATCGTCGGCGCCAGCAAGTTCGCGCGCGAGCTGGGCGAGCTGGACCTTGCCCGCAAGGCGCTGGCCGAAAGCGAAAGCCGTTTCGCCATGCTGGCCGACAATATCTCCCAGCTGGCATGGATCGCCGACGCCGACGGGTCGATTTTCTGGTATAACCGGCGCTGGTTCGATTTCACCGGCACCATGCTGGACGAAATGAAGGGCTGGGGCTGGAAATCGGTTCACCACCCCGATCATCTTGGCCGCGTGGTCGATAAATACAGCCGCGCCATCGCCAGCGGAGAGCCATGGGAAGATATTTTCCCGCTGCGCCGCCACGACGGCGTTTACCGCTGGTTCCTGTCACGCGCGCGCCCCATAACGGGCGCGGGCGGCAAGATCGAATATTGGTTCGGCACCAATACCGACATCACCGAACAGCGCGAACAAAGCGACGCGATCGAGGTGTTGCTGCGCGAGGTGAACCACCGGTCCAAGAACATGCTGACGCTGATCATGGCGCTGGCGCGGCGGTCGGCACCGGGGAACGAGGAATTCCTGAAACGCTTTACCCGCCGGATACAGGCGCTGGCCGCCAATCAGGACCTGCTGGTCAAGCGCGCATGGGGCAGCGTGTCGGTGGCCGATCTGGTCGAGGCGCAGCTGGCCTTTGCCATCGATCTGGCTGGAACTGCCCTGTCGCACGAAGGGCCTGTTGTGAATATCGGCGCGCGCGCGGCGGAAACGCTTGGCCTTGCCTTGCACGAGCTGGCGACCAATGCGCTGAAATATGGCGCGCTGTCGCAGGAAGGATCGGCAGGCAAGGTCACGGTACGCTGGGACATGGCGGACGGACGTTTCCGGTTCAGCTGGACCGAAAGCGGCGGGCCGCCCGTGACCCCGCCCGAACGCGAAGGGTTCGGCAGCGCGGTGATCCGCGATATTCCGGCGGCGTCGCTGGGCGCGGATGTGACGCTGGACTATCCGCCAGAGGGGCTTCGCTGGACGCTCGACGCGCCGCTGGAGGCGGTTCAGGCGGGGTAGCGCACCGGCCCGCGATCGACGTATCTGTTCACAATTTCAGCGCGCCAATTGCACGAACGGGCGAAACGGGCCTAGCCTGCCCTTCATGATAGAGCAGCTTTTCGAACATGCCGCGATATCGAACGGCATCACGGTGCGGGTCAGCGCCAGCTTCCTGCCGGAACAGTCCGAAGTGTCCGAAGGGCACTGGTTCTGGGCCTATCACATCCGCATCGAAAACCACGGCGACGAACCGGCGCAGCTGGTCACCCGCCACTGGCGCATCACCGATGCGGCGGGCCGCGTCAGCATCGTGACGGGCGAGGGTGTGGTCGGCGAACAGCCCCGCCTGCTGCCGGGCCGAAGCCATGATTACGTATCGGGCTGCCCGCTGGAAACACCCCACGGCACGATGGAAGGCAGCTACAGCTTCCGCCGCGACGACGGCACGATCTTCGACGCCGCGATCCCGTTCTTCCCGCTCGCGGCGCCTGCGACCGCGCAGCGTTAAAACGCGTCACCGCGCAGCGGTAAATACGCGCCACCGCGCAGCGGTAAGATACACCACCGCGCAGCGGTAAATTACGCCACCGCGCAGCGGTAAAGCAGGCAGGCAATTCGCCGCAAAATCGCGCTCTTCCCGAAAATGTCACGCGATTGTCACGCGCATGACCGACTAGGCCGCGTGGCCCGTCCGCATGGCCGCGCCGTTGTGCGTGCTGAGCCATGGCGCGCCCGCTGTCCCAAGGAGGTTCCCATCCGTCATTTCCCCCGTTTCGCCGCCGCAGCCCTGACCGCAGCCCTGATGTCGACCACGCTGATCGCCGCGCCCGCGGCCGCGCGTTCGGGCACCGGGGCGGAAGCGCAAGGTGATGTGCCGCGTTCCGCCGGTACGCCCTATGCCGCGCGCAACCTGCCCGACCGGATCATGCTGACCCCGGCTGCCGATCCGTCGCGCGGTATGGCGGTGGCATGGCGCACCGATACGGCGCAGCAGGCCAGCATCGCGCAGATCGCGGTGGCGGTCGATGGCCCGACGCTGGAGGAACAGGCGCGCATCGTTTCGGGCGCGGCGGGCATTGCCATCGACAGCGCGAACGGACCGGCGCTCTATCACCAGTTGCGTTTCGATGATCTGGAACCCGATACGGTCTATGCCTACCGGTTGAAGGGCAGCGCCGGATGGACCGAATGGCTGCAATTCCGCACTGCCAGCGCCGCGCCCAAACCGTTCCGCTTCCTCTATCTGGGCGATGTGCAGAACGGCATTCTTACCTATGCCAGCCGCGTGATCCGGCAGGCATTCCACGCCAATGGCGGGATCGAACTGGTGCTGCTGGCGGGCGATCTGGTCGCGCAGCGCGACGATCTGGACCATGACGACGAATGGGGCGAATTCAATCAGGCGGGCGGCTATAACTGGTCGATCGTTCCGCAGATTCCCGCCACCGGCAATCACGAATATGTCGATATGCTGCTGCCCGACGGCAGCGAGAGCCGCAGACTAGGGCCGTACTGGCCGCTGCAATTCGCCCTGCCGTCGAACGGCGCGCAAGGGGCGGAAGCGACGACCTATTACGTCGATTATCAGGGCGTGCGTTTCATCGTGCTCGACGGCACATCGGCCATCGACCTCGGCACGATGGAGCAGCAGACCCGCTGGCTGGACGAGACGCTGGCCTCCAGCACGGCGAAATGGAACATGGTGCTGTTCCACCAGCCCGTGTTCACCTGCGCGCGCCCCGACGATACTTCGGAAATAAAGGCCGCGTGGAAGCCGGTGTTCGAAAGCCGCAAGGTCGATCTGGTGCTGCAGGGGCACGACCATTGCTACAGCCGCCTGACGGCCGAGGCGGGGCGCGAGGTTTCGGCAAGCCGTCGCGCAGACGGGGCGGTGCAGGGGCCGGTCTATCTGGTGTCGGTCACCGGATCGAAGATGTACGGGCTGAACGACCGTGCGCTGACCCAGCCCGACCGCGTGGCCGAGGCGACCGAATTGTACCAGATCGTCGATGTCGACGGCGACCGGCTGCAATTCCGCACCTTTACCGCATCGGGCAGGCTTTATGACGGTTTCGACCTGGAACGCCGCGCCGACGGCAACCATCTGGTCGAGATCGACGAACCCGTGATCGCACAGCGCATTTGCCACGGCGATGTCGGGCCCGATGGCGGCGCCTGCGTCGCGCGGGCCAAGTAAGGCGGGCCATTTAAAGCGGGATAGCGGCGACGCAGCGGCGCGATGCGCTTCACTGCGTTGCCCTTCGCGCCATCGCGCATTATCAGCATGGGCACGATGAAGCGTACCCATCTTCCCCTGAACGGCCTGCGCGTGCTTGATGCCGCGGCGCGCCATCTGTCCTTCACCCGCGCGGCGGACGAGCTGGCGGTGACGCCCGCCGCCGTCGGGCAACAGATCCGCGCGCTGGAGGATTTGCTGGGCGTCGTGCTGTTCCGCCGCACGCCCAAGGGGCTGGAACTGACCGACGAGGCGATCGCCGGCCTCGATTCGCTGCGCAGCGGTTTCCTGCGGTTCGAGGAAGCGGTCCACGCGATGCAGGCGGGCCAGTCGAGCCACAAGTTCACCTTTGCCGCCCCGCGCGACTTTTTCGGCGCATGGTTCGCCCGCCGCCTTGCCGCGTTCCGCGAAGCCAATCCCGACACGCGCTTCCACATGGCGGGCGGCCACGACACCGATTTTACCGAAGCCAATCTCGATTTCGCGGTGCGCCTTGTCGACAGCCCGGGCGAGCTGGAAGGCGTGCCGCTGTCCCCCGGCAAAAGCGTGGCGGTCGCCGCCCCCGGCGCGCCCGACAGCTGGATTTCATGGCCCGGCGGCCCTCCCGGAAAACATGGCGGCGACGATGCCGAAGCCGCGCTGCGCGTGGGCGCGACCGGTCAGGCGCTGTCGGCAGTGCTGGGCGGCATGGGCCGCGCCGTGCTGCCGCTGCAACTGGTGGAGCACGAGATCGAGACGGGCCAGCTGATCGCCCTGTCTGATGTCGAGGACACGCGCGCCACATATTGGCTGGTCGCCCCACGCCCGCAATGGCGGCAGAAAAAGGTGAAGGCGCTGGTCGATTTCCTGACGGCCGCGAAAAATCCCGAGCCTTCCTGAAAACCCTCGCTTCAAGCGAAAGGGCGGGTCAGCCCGAAAGCCGCACCCGCCCCGTGGCAAATCAGCGGATCAGCGCGGAATCTGCCAGCGGATCCCGTTTTCGTAACGCCCCGCCGTCTTCGCTCCGTCCGCACCCGTCGCCGCGTCAAAGCGAGCACGGCGCGACACGAATTTGCATGCCGCCTCGTCCAGTCCGGGATAGCCGCTCGACGCGGTAACTGTGCATCCCGTCACTCGCCCGTCGGCGCCAATATCCAGCCGGAAGCGCGTCAGCCCTTCGTGCCCCATGCGCAATTCGCGCGACGGGTAATCGTCCGTCGTCACCCACGCCCCCGGATCGCCGCGAGGGACGGCGGCCTTGGGTTCATAGGCAGGCTTGGGAGCAGGGGGCTGCGGCAGGGGCGGCAGCGGGATATCGCCGATCCCTGCGAATACCGAAGGCTCCAGCGGCACGTCCAGCACGGCGGTGTCGATGCTCGACGGCCGGTCCAGCGTCAGCTTCGGCTCGGGCGCGGCGGCCTTGGGGGCAGGGCTGGGCTCGGCCTCCATCGGGGGCAGCGGGTCCAGCTTGATCGTCTCGACCTTGGGGATGAATGTCGTTTTGATCGTCTTGCCGACCTCGGTCATCACCGTCGCACCGAAGCCGGATATCAGCGCATAACCCAGCGCCACGTGGATGACAGCGACCGTCGCGATCGTAGCGCCGCGGTTCTGGCCTTGCGGAGTGTCTGTATAGGACATCAGGCACCTCTCTTCTTGGCGCCCGCCGTTACCGCTTGCCCACCGAAACATGTCCAAGCAGCAACCGGCCGGGCGAGTGGGACGGCCATGTTACCACATATCATCCCAATGCCAAGCACTTTGGTAGAGATTGGCGTAAGCCTTTGGTCGGGCTTGCCAATCCTCCCGCTATCAATATTCGTCCAGCGATTCCCCAGCCTTGCGGGCCTCGGCGCGGCGCATCTGTTCGCGGGCGCGGTCCAGCTTTTCGTTGATGCTGTCGATCACGTCCTGCTCGCTCATTTCCTCTGGCGCAGGGCGCAGCGCGGGCGGGCCGTAGCGCGCGGCGCGGCGGTTGCGCAAAAGGAACATCACCAGCCCCTCGTTATGCACGCGATATTCGCCGATGATCTCGCCCCGCGCGACGATGGGGCGCAACTCTCCCTCGATCGCGCGGGCAAGAGCGGTGTCCTCCAGCCTTGCGATGCCAAGGTCGATGGCCTTTTCCCACGCGGCGGCGAATTCCTCGGCCCCGCCGCGGGCGCGCAGATTGTATAAAGCCTCGACACTCGCGCCGATGGCCCGCGCGGCCTGCGTTACCGATCCGCTGGCGGCCAGCGCCGCGATAAAGGCGCGCTGCCGGTCGGGCGTGATAGAGTTCCTGCGCGGGCAGCGATGGAGAAAGGGGCGAAAGCCCAGCAGCGGATCGTCGGGATGCGGCTCCGGCCCCGTAAAGGCGGCACGGCTGGTCCGCCGCGACGGACGCGCCGACCGGCTGGCAAGATGGCCCGAATGATCGGAAAGCGGATCGGCGCAATAGGCACCGGAAGAATGCACCGACGGAGCGGGCGGCGACAGCCGGAACGCATGCGGCACATGGCCCGCATCTCCGTCCGCCCCATCCGGCCCGCGCGCGTCCCGATCCCGCGGGTCCTGTTCCAAGCGGGCCTGCTCCAGTCGGGCCTGCTCCAGCCGCTGGCGCTCCATCCGGTTCTTGTCCCTGCGGCGCGCCGAGCGGGCCTTGCGCGCCGCCTCGCACCCGCGCGCCGCATCCCATGCCGCGCGAAAGCTTTGGCCCCCCTTCGGGTTCTGGCCTTTCGGGGAATAGCGCAATTTCTCCAGCGCCGCGACGCTGACCCCCACTTCCTCGGCCGCCTCTGCCACAAGCCCCGTCCGCGCCAGCGCCGCAATAAACTGCCGCTGGCGTGCGGGTGTTAGCTTCCTTCGCGCGCGAGGGACGGGAGTGAAGGGGAATTCGGGCGGCGGCGTTGTGTCGGACATGGGGGCGCTCCTGCTGGGTGAGGGGCGCTTGGGGATATTGGGAGGTGGGGGTGTAGGAAAATAAATTTAAATCGGCGATTGAGGCGCTCCACTCGGATGGAAGATTAGTACTTGTTGCAAATGGGGGGCTGCAAATTGCTTATTAAGAGTTTGACTGCCAAAAATTTTCGCACGCTCGAAGATTTCAAAGTTAGCTTTAGATCTGGATATTGCACTCTATCCGGACAAAACAATGCCGGTAAAAGTGCGATCGTTAGAATAATAGAGTACTTTCTTCAAAATAGACACGATGAAGTTGCATATGTTCCTGGTGGAATAAGTATTTAGTACGATAGAGATAGCACTCAGTGGATTGATGATGAACCAGTGGATATTGGTTTAATCGTCGAGTTAGATAGAAATGATGATTCGGAAATATTTTTTGTAGTAGAGACATTTTCGGGATCGATAATATCAAATGAAAAGTGTGAAGTTTGTTTTTGCAGCTGTTTTATAAAGGTGGCGAATCGAAACTTACCTGCACTGTCGACGGGATGGAGCTTGAGCCTCAGAAAGCCTCAGAAATTTTGAAAAAGTTTCAATCAACTACAAGTATTGTTGTACATAATTCGACGAGTGTTCGTAGGGGTTATTTGTACTTCAATTCGTTTATGGAAATCGTGGAATCTCATTTTTCCGAAGAAGATCGCGGAAAGATCGCGGCGGCGCAGAGAAACCTTCAGTCTAAAATTAAGAAAGCGACACGTCAGCGTAAGGATGAGCTTGATAACCTGCTAGGAAAGTTGAGCGACAAATTTCAGGTCGAACTCAGTTCAATCGAAAGGGACGGTGATAGCAGTTATCCGCTCCAAGTTCGGTTGAGCGATAAGTCTGTCGTTACACCGCTTCACCAATGGGGAGCGGGAACGCAGAATAGGACGAGAGTTCTGATGTCCGTCCTTGAAGCAGTCCATGCCAGATCATCAGCATCCAGTGAAAATAGAGCGTCTCCCGTATTCGTTGTTGAAGAGCCTGAAAGCTTTTTGCATCCCTCAGCTCAGGCAGAATTTGGCAAAGTATTAAACGGAGTTGCAAGTGAATTAGGTTTACAAATAATTGCAACTACACACAGTCCGTACTTGCTTAATCAAACTAGCCCTGACTGTAATTACCTAATACATCGAAAGCATTTTAGGAATGTGCCTAAGGGCGCCGCTCTCGTTGACACCTCCGGTGGCGACTGGATGAAGCCTTTCGCTGAGACGCTGGGGGTGGTCCCATCGGAGTTCGAGGGCTGGAGGGAGATGTTTGGATCAACGTCATCCGATGTTATTCTGGTTGAGGGGGAAATAGACCTTGAGTACTTCCTCTTTATAAAAGAGAATTATCCTTCAACCTATCAATTGCCAGATAATATTGAGGTTGTTCCGTATGGGGGGAGTGGAGCGCTTAAAAATACGGCAATATTGGCATTTATGATTAATAAATTTAAAAGCGTTTATGTTACTTGTGACCTCGATTGCTACGGAGACGTCAAGCCCGCCTTGGAGCGTATCGGCTTGGTCGAAGAAGATGACTTCTGTGCAATAGGCCGGAGCGTAGCTGGTTATGACTGCATCGAGGGTCTGTTGCCAAACGATGTTAAGGAAAGAGTGTATGGCGGCAAAATTGAACTTGTCACAGCACTTGCATCGCAAAACTCGAAAGAACGCAGTAATGCTAAAAATAGGCTTAAGCGAGAGTTGCTGGACGCGTTCCGTTCGGTGAAATATCAAGATTCTGATTTGGCTGAATTCAAGAAGCTGTTTAAGCGCATTGCGCGTAAATTCAATTGATCCTTCTTGACCCGCCCCCCGAATCCCCCTAAGGGCCGCGCCAACCGCTCTCAGGGCTAACCCCCTACCGGCGGATAGAGCTGAACATTGCCGGTGAGTTGGACACGTCCAGTTATCCGTCAAAGTAACCCGGCTGGACCCGGGTGGAGCGTTTCGGTTCGTGCGGCGATTGCCAGGGGCAGGGCCTTTTATCGGGCCCAGATGCCCTTTTCGCGTTTCCGGCACGGTCCTTCCTCCATCGCTGATCCGACAGGCTGCTCGAACCGAGTTTTCGGCCCGAACCCATCCGCTTGTGCGCGGGGGAGGGCGCAACCCGCCGAGGACACTCGTCGGTCAAGGAAGGAAGTTTAATGCCGACTATCAACCAGCTGATCCGCAAGGGTCGCGAGCCGCAGAAGGCCAAGTCCAAGGTTCCTGCGATGGAGCAGAACCCGCAGAAGCGCGGCGTTTGCACCCGCGTTTACACCACCACGCCGAAGAAGCCGAACTCGGCACTTCGCAAGGTGGCCAAGGTGCGCCTGACCAATGGCCGCGAAGTCATCAGCTATATCCCCGGCGAAGGCCACAACCTGCAGGAGCACTCGGTCGTGCTGATCCGCGGCGGCCGTGTGCGCGACCTTCCCGGTGTGCGCTACCACGTGCTGCGCGGCGTTCTCGACACGCAGGGCGTGAAGGATCGCAAGCAGTCCCGTTCGAAGTACGGCGCCAAGCGTCCGAAGTAATTAAGGCGGCGCCGGACCGCTCCCCCACCCGACCACCCTACCGGGTAAACTTTGGGTGGTCGGGTGGGGGAGTGGGCCGGTGCCGCAAGGCAGTCACGGATGTGGCTGCCGCTTTCCGAAGGAAACGAAAACATGTCACGACGTCGTCGTCCCGAAAAGCGGGTCATCCTGCCCGATCCCAAGTTTGGCGATCAGGTTCTGTCGAAGTTCATGAACAACCTCATGCTCGACGGCAAGAAGTCGACCGCAGAGCGCATCGTTTACGGCGCGCTGGAAACCGTGGAAACCAAGGCCAAGACCGATCCGGTCCAGCTGTTCCACGACGCGCTGGGCAATATCATGCCGCAGATCGAAGTGCGCAGCCGCCGCGTCGGCGGTGCGACCTATCAGGTTCCGGTCGAGGTTCGCCCCGAACGTGCGCAGGCGCTGGCCATCCGCTGGCTGATCACTGCGGCGCGCAACCGCCCCGAAACCACCATGGCGGCACGTCTGTCGGGTGAACTGCTCGACGCTTCGAACAACCGCGGCAACGCCGTGAAGAAGCGCGAAGACACCCACCGCATGGCCGACGCGAACCGCGCGTTCAGCCACTACCGCTGGTAAGACCTGTGCAAAGACGCCCGTTTCCGACCTGTTTGGGGAAATGGGCGTCTTTCGCCGGTCACATTTATCACTATATGGGGCCCATCCGGCTCCGTTGAGAGTCGGCAATAGAGCGGCAGGCAAGCTAACCGTCGCCCCGTTGCAAGCTTCATACTCTTCCCGAGGAATTTTCCATGGCCCGCGAATATCCGCTGGAACGCTACCGCAATATCGGCATCATGGCGCATATCGACGCCGGTAAGACCACCACGACCGAGCGGATCCTGTACTACACCGGCAAGTCCTACAAGATCGGCGAAGTCCACGACGGCGCCGCCACCATGGACTGGATGGAACAGGAACAGGAACGCGGCATCACCATCACGTCGGCCGCGACCACGACCTTCTGGGCCGCCGAAGACGGCCAGGGCCCGAAGCACCGCATCAACATCATCGACACCCCCGGCCACGTTGACTTCACCATCGAAGTCGAACGCTCGCTGCGCGTGCTCGACGGTGCGGTCGCCGTGTTCGACGGCGTCGCAGGCGTGGAACCCCAGTCCGAAACCGTATGGCGCCAAGCCGACAAATACGGCGTGCCGCGGATGTGCTTCATCAACAAGCTGGACCGCACCGGCGCGGATTTCTATTACTGCGTGCAGTCGATCGTCGACCGCCTCGGCGCGACCCCGCTGGTGCTGTATCTCCCGATCGGCGCAGAAAGCGACCTGAAGGGCGTCGTCGATCTGGTGAACAATCGCGGCATCGTCTGGGAAAACGACGGTCTGGGCGCGACGTTCAACTATGTCGATATCCCCGAGGATCTGGCCGACAAGGCCGCCGAATATCGCGAAAAGCTGATCGAAACTGCCGTCGAGCAGGACGATGAGATCATGGAAGCCTATCTCGAAGGTGAAGTTCCCGATGCGGCCACGCTTAAGAAGCTGATCCGCAAGGGCACCATGGCGCGCGACTTCGTTCCCGTGCTGTGCGGTTCGGCCTTCAAGAATAAGGGCGTACAGCCGCTGCTCGACGCAGTGGTCGATTACATGCCGTCGCCGCTCGACGTGCCCGCCATCGAAGGTGTGCTGCCCGACAGCGACGAGAAGGACTCGCGTCCGTCGTCGGACGATGCGCCGTTCTCGGCTCTGGCCTTCAAGATCATGAACGACCCGTTCGTCGGTTCGCTCACCTTCACCCGCATCTATTCGGGCAAGCTCACCAAGGGTTCGGTTCTGAACTCGGTGAAGGACAAGAAGGAAAAGATCGGTCGTATGCTGCTGATGCACTCGAACAACCGCGAGGACATCGATGAAGCGTTCGCAGGCGACATCGTGGCGCTGGCCGGCATGAAGGACACGACCACGGGCGACACGCTGTGCGATCCCGCAAAGCCGATCATCCTTGAGCGTATGGAATTCCCCGAGCCGGTCATCGAACTGTCGGTGGAGCCCAAGACCAAGGCCGACCAGGAAAAGATGGGCGTGGCGCTCAATCGACTGGCTGCCGAGGATCCGAGCTTCCGCGTCACCACCGATCACGAATCGGGCCAGACGATTATCAAGGGCATGGGCGAGCTTCACCTCGATATTCTTGTCGATCGCATGAAGCGCGAATTCAAGGTCGAGGCCAATGTCGGTGCGCCCCAGGTGGCCTACCGCGAATACCTCGCGAAGCCGGTTGACGTCGACTACACCCACAAGAAGCAGTCGGGCGGTTCGGGCCAGTTCGGTCGCGTGAAGGTCAAGGTCACGCCGGGTGAGCGCGGTCAGGGCTTTGTCTTTGAAGACAGCATCAAGGGCGGTAACATTCCGAAGGAATATATCCCCGCGATCGAAAAGGGTCTGCGCGAGCAGGCCGAGAGCGGCTATCTGGTCGGCTTCCCGATCATCGACTTCACCGTCGAACTTTACGACGGTGCGTACCACGACGTCGACTCGAGCGCGATCGCGTTCGAAATCGCCGGTCGCGGCGCGATGCGCGAAGTGGCCCAGAAGGCAGGTATCAAGCTGCTCGAACCCATCATGAAGGTCGAGGTCGTTACGCCCGAGGATTACCTTGGTGACGTGATCGGCGATCTCAACTCGCGTCGTGGCCAGATCCAGGGCACCGACTCGCGTGGCAATGCGCAGGCTGTCGAAGCCAATGTGCCGCTGGCCAACATGTTCGGCTATGTGAACGAGCTGCGTTCGTTCACGCAGGGTCGTGCACAGTACACGATGCAGTTCAGCCACTATGACGAGGTCCCGGCAAATGTCGCGGCCGAAGTTAAGGAGAAGCTTGCGTAAGCAGCTTCATCGGTCTAGGGGCGGGCGCCTGATTCACGGGTGCCGGCCTCAAGTCCGCCCAATCATAATCACCGGATCAGCATATCCAGACGAATAGAGGTCTTTGAAAATGGCGAAAGCTAAGTTTGAGCGGAACAAGCCGCACTGCAACATCGGCACCATCGGTCACGTTGACCACGGCAAGACCACGCTGACCGCAGCGATCACCAAGGTGCTCGCTGACGAGTTCGGCGGCGCAGCCGTTGACTTCGCGAACATCGACAAGGCTCCCGAAGAGCGTGAGCGCGGCATCACCATCTCGACCGCACACGTTGAGTACGAAACCGGCGCGCGCCACTACGCACACGTCGACTGCCCGGGCCACGCCGACTATGTGAAGAACATGATCACCGGTGCCGCTCAGATGGACGGCGCGATCCTGGTGGTGAACGCTGCCGACGGCCCGATGCCCCAGACCCGCGAGCACATCCTGCTGGCCCGTCAGGTCGGCGTGCCTGCCCTGGTCGTGTTCATGAACAAGGTCGATCAGGTCGACGATCCGGAACTGCTGGAACTGGTCGAGCTGGAAATCCGTGAGCTCCTGTCGAGCTACGACTTCCCGGGCGACGATATTCCGATCGTGGCCGGTTCGGCACTGGCCGCTCTGGAAGGCCGCGACGACGAAATCGGCAAGGACAAGATCCTCGAGCTGATGAAGGCCGTCGACGACTACATTCCGCAGCCTGCCCGTCCGGTTGACAAGCCGTTCCTGATGCCCGTCGAAGACGTGTTCTCGATTTCGGGCCGTGGTACGGTTGTGACCGGCCGCGTCGAAACCGGCATCGTGAAGGTGGGTGAGGAAGTCGAGATCGTCGGCCTCAAGGACACCCGCAAGACCACCGTCACCGGCGTTGAAATGTTCCGCAAGCTGCTCGACCAGGGCGAAGCTGGCGACAACATCGGCGCACTGGTTCGCGGCGTTGCCCGTGAAGACGTCGAGCGTGGTCAGGTCCTCTGCAAGCCCGGTTCGGTCAACCCGCACACCGAGTTCAGCGCAGAAGTCTACGTGCTGTCGAAGGACGAAGGTGGCCGTCACACGCCGTTCTTCGCCAACTATCGCCCGCAGTTCTACTTCCGTACCACCGACGTGACCGGCGAAGTGATCCTTCCCGAAGGCACCGAGATGGTCATGCCCGGTGACAACGTCACCATCGGTGTGAAGCTGATCGCTCCGATCGCGATGGACGAAGGTCTGCGTTTCGCAATTCGTGAAGGTGGCCGTACCGTCGGTTCGGGGGTTGTCAGCACCATCACGAAGTAATATAGGCCTGCTCGCCGGCAGGGAGTGATTCTCTGCCGGACAGGTTTTTGAGAGGGGGCCGCCCCTTCCCGGGTGACCGGTGAGGCGGGGCGGGCCTTTCTTTTTTTGAGGCGGGGCACTTTTTCTTCTTTGGGAAGATGGCCCGCTTCTTGGCTCTTTCGCATCGGTAGTTGGACATGGAAGCTCAGAATATCCGCATTCGCCTTAAGGCGTTTGATCATCGCGTTCTCGACACGGCAACGGGTGAGATCGCAGAAACCGCCCGTCGCACGGGCGCGCTTATTCGGGGGCCCATTCCGCTGCCGACGCGTATCGAGAAGTTCACCGTGAACCGCGGCCCGCACATCGACAAGAAGTCGCGGGAGCAGTTCGAGGTTCGTACCTACAAGCGGCTGCTCGACATCGTTCAGCCCAACGCCCAGACGGTCGATGCGCTGATGAAGCTCGATCTGGCTGCTGGCGTCAACGTCGAGATCAAGCTGGCCTGATAGGCCGCGGGTCTCGCTGAAGGCCGAAAGGCTTTCGCAAGACATTGGGATACCGCCGGAGCGCCGCTTTCCAAGTGGCATGGGTTCTCCGGGCCGCGTCCCCCGTCTCGCTTCCATCATTCGTGATGGTGGCACTCAGCCCGGACGGGGCGATGCTTACATAATCGGGCTGAAACGGGCTGTGGCGGCATGTGCTTCCACGGCTCTTCACGCACCCGGGGGTGGTCCCCGACGTGCCTCTGTCACCGGGCCTATGGCGAATGGTCGCTATGCCCATGTTTAGGAGTTTTGATCATGCGCACTGGCGTGATCGCCAAGAAAGTCGGGATGACCCGCCTGTTCCAGGAGGACGGTCGGCACGTGCCTGTTACCGTTCTGGCGCTGGAAGATTGTCAGGTTGTCTCGCACCGCACGCTCGACCGCGATGGCTATGTTGCCGTTCAGCTGGGCGCCGGTGAGGCGAAGCAGAAGAATGTGGCCAAGCCGCAGCGCGAGCATTTCGCGAAGGCTGAGGTTCCGCTCAAGATGAAGGTTGCCGAGTTCCGTCTTGAGGGCGAGGATGGCCTCCTTCCCGTCGGCGCATCGATCTCGGCCGAGCATTTCATTGCCGGCCAGAAGGTGGACATCACCGGGCACACGCAGGGCAAGGGCTTTGCCGGTGCCATGAAGCGTTGGGGCTTCGGCGGTCTGCGCGCATCGCACGGCGTGTCGCTCTCGCACCGTTCGCACGGTTCGACGGGCAACCGCCAGGATCCGGGCAAGGTCTTCAAGAACAAGAAGATGGCCGGTCACATGGGTGACCGCCAGCGTACCCAGCAGAACCTGGAAGTCGTGCGCACTGACGCCGACCGCGGCCTGATCTTCGTCAAGGGCTCGGTGCCCGGCGCGAAGAACGCCTGGCTGCTGGTTTCGGACGCTGTCAAGCTGCCTCTTCCCGAAGGCGTGCCGTTCCCCGGCGCCGTGATCGAGAAGAACGCCGTGGCCGCTGCTCAGGAAGCGCCCGTCGAAGCGACCAACAATGACGCCGCAGAGGGCACCGCGCCCGACGCCGGCGAGAACAAGGAGGGCTGATCCGTGAAGGTGAAGGTCCAGAAACTCGACGGCAAGGCGTCGGGTGACATCGAGCTGAATGACGACGTCTTCGGCCTCGAACCGCGCGAGGACATCCTCCATCGCGTCGTCACCTGGCAGCTGTGGAACCGTCGCGCCACTGCCCGCCCGACGCGTGAGCGTTCGGACGTGGCCCGCACCGGCAAGAAGTGGGGTCGCCAGAAGGGCGGCGGCACGGCTCGTCACGGTGACCGCGCTGCTCCCGTCTTTATCGGTGGTGGTAAGGCTCATGGTGCCCGCAAGCGTGATTTCGACATCTCGCTGAACAAAAAGGTCCGCTCGCTCGGTCTGCGCATGGCGCTGTCGAGCAAGGCCAAGGCCGAAAACCTGTTCGTGCTGGAATCGCTGGAGCTGGCAGAAGCCAAGACCAAGGCGCTGGCAACCGACTTCGCGAAGCTGGGCTTCGGCAAGAAGGTTCTGGTGATCGACGGCGAAGCTGTCGAAGACGGTTTCCGCAAAGCAGCCGGTAACCTGGTCGGTGTGGACGTTCTCCCCGCAGTGGGCGCGAATGTCTATGACATCTTGAACCACGACACGCTGGTGCTGACCCGCGCCGCTGTCGAAAAGCTGGAGGCGCGTTTCAATGGCTAAGGCTGAAATCGACATCCGGCATTACGACGTGATCGTCGCGCCGCACATCACCGAGAAGGCAACGCTTCTCTCGGAGAACAATGCGGTCGTGTTCAAGGTCGCCAACGACGCCACCAAGCCGCAGATCAAGGCTGCGGTCGAGGCTCTGTTCGGCGTGAAGGTCACGGGCGTGAACACCATTGTCCAGAAGGGCAAGAGCAAGCGCTGGAAGGGTGCACCCTACAAGCGCACCGATGTGAAAAAGGCGATCGTCACCCTGGCTGAAGGCCAGTCGATCGACATCACCGAAGGCGTACGGGGCTAATCATGGCACTCAAGAACTACAAACCGACGAGCCCGGCCCGCCGCGGCCTCGTGTTGGTCGACAAGTCGGGGCTCTACAAGGGTAAGCCCGTCAAGTCGCTGACCGAAGGCAAGCGCAAGACCGGTGGTCGTAACAACAAGGGCCATGTCACTTCGCGTGGCATCGGCGGTGGTCACAAGCAGAAGTACCGCTACATCGACTTCAAGCGTCGTAAGTGGGACATGCCTGCGACTGTCGAGCGTATGGAATATGACCCCAACCGCACGGCCTTCATCGCATTGGTGAAGTACGAGGACGGTGAGCAGGCCTATATTCTCGCTCCGCAGCGTCTCGCCGTAGGCGATACCGTTGTGGCTGGTGAAAAGACCGATACCAAGCCGGGCAACGCCATGTTGCTCAGCCAGATGCCGGTCGGCACGATCTGTCACAATCTCGAGATGAAGCCGGGCAAGGGCGGTCAGATCGCTCGTTCGGCTGGTGCCTATGCACAGATCGTCGGTCGTGACCGTGGTCTGGTCATCGTGCGCCTTAACTCGGGCGAACAGCGTTACCTGCGCGGCGATTGCATGGGTACGGTTGGCGCGGTGTCGAACCCCGACAACTCGAACCAGACGCTGGCGAAGGCCGGTCGTCGTCGCTGGATGGGCAAGCGTCCGCTGACCCGCGGTGTTGCGAAGAACCCGGTCGATCACCCGCACGGTGGTGGTGAAGGTCGTACTTCGGGTGGCCGTCATCCGGTTACCCCGTGGGGCAAGCCGACCAAGGGTGCTCGCACTCGTCACAATAAGCAGACGGACAAGATGATCATCCGGTCCCGTCACGCGAAGAAGAAGAGGTAAGACCCATGGCACGTTCGCTTCGCAAGGGTCCGTTTGTCGAGCTTTCGCTGCTGAAGAAGGCAGAGGAAGCGCAGGAAAAGAACAGCCACGCGCCGATCAAGACCTGGTCGCGCCGCTCGACTGTCCTGCCCCAGTTCGTTGGCCTGACGTTCAACGTCTATAATGGCCAGAAGTTCATCCCCGTGTCCGTGAATGAGGACATGGTCGGCCACAAGCTTGGTGAATTCGCGCCCACGCGCAACTTCCCGGGTCACGCCGCAGACAAGAAGGGCAAGCGCTGATGAGCAAGCAGAAAGCTCCGCGCCGCGTTGCCGATAACGAGGCTCTGGCCGTCGGGACCACGATCCGTGGCTCGGCTCAGAAGCTGAACCTCGTTGCGGGTCTTATCCGCGGCAAGAAGGCCGAGGAAGCGATGAACATCCTCGCTTTCTCGAACAAGGCGATGGCTGTCGACGCACGCAAGGTGCTCGCCAGTGCGATTGCCAATGCCGAGAACAATCACAACCTGGACGTCGATGCCCTGGTCGTTGCGGAAGCATCGGTCGGCAAGTCGATCACCATGAAGCGTTTCCACACGCGGGGCCGTGGTAAATCCACGCGCATCCTGAAGCCGTTCAGCCGGTTGCGCATCGTGGTCCGCGAAGTCGAGGAGGCCTGATCATGGGTCAGAAGAGCAATCCGATCGGCCTGCGTCTGCAGATCAACCGTACCTGGGACAGCCGCTGGTACGCCGAAGGGCGTGACTATGCCGGCCTGCTCAAGGAAGATATTGAGATCCGCAAGTTCATCGTCGACACGCTGCCCCAGGCCGCGATTTCGAAGGTGGTGATCGAGCGTCCGGCAAAGCTTTGCCGCATTTCGATCTATGCAGCCCGTCCCGGTGTGATCATCGGCAAGAAGGGCGCGGACATCGAAAAGCTGCGCGCCAAGCTGGCGAAGATGACCGACAGCGAAGTGAAGCTGAACATCGTCGAAATCCGCAAGCCGGAAATCGATGCGAAGCTCGTCGCACAGGGCGTTGCGGATCAGCTGATCCGTCGTGTGGCTTTCCGCCGTGCGATGAAGCGCGCCGTGCAGTCGGCGCTGCGTCTTGGCGCCGAAGGCATCAAGATCGTGTGCGGCGGTCGTCTTGGCGGCGCCGAAATCGCCCGCGTGGAATGGTATCGTGAAGGTCGCGTGCCGCTCCACACCCTGCGTGCCAATGTGGATTATGCCGAAGCCGAGGCGCTGACCGCCTATGGCATCATCGGCATCAAGGTCTGGATCTTCAAAGGTGAGATCATGGCCCACGATCCGATGGCGCAGGACCGTCTGATGATGGAGGCCCAGACCTCCGGCGTGCGACCCGCGCGCTGAGGCTAGGCTGAGGTAAGAGCAATGCTGCAACCGAAAAAAACCAAATTCCGCAAGGCGTTCAAGGGCAAGATCCATGGCAACGCCAAGGGCGGCACCGCGCTGAACTTCGGTTCCTATGGCCTGAAGGCTATGGAGCCCGAGCGTATCACCGCACGCCAGATCGAAGCGGCCCGCCGCGCGATCACGCGTCACATCAAGCGCCAGGGTCGCCTCTGGATCCGCGTTTTCCCCGACGTGCCGGTTTCGAAGAAGCCTGCCGAAGTCCGTCAGGGTAAGGGCAAGGGTTCGGTGGAATACTGGGCTGCTCGCGTGAAGCCGGGCCGTATCCTGTTCGAGCTCGATGGCGTTGCCGGTCCGCTGGCCGCCGAAGCGTTCGAGCGCGCCGCGATGAAGCTGCCCATCAAGACCAAGGTCGTTGCCCGTCTTGGCGACACCTCGCATCTGGGAGGCGAATGATGGCCAACAAGACCGAAGACCTGCGCACCAAGACCGACGATCAGTTGACCGCTGACCTTTCGGAGCTGAAGCGCGAGGCGTTCAACCTGCGCTTTCAGGCAGCGACCAACCAGATCGAGCGTCCCGCTCGGATCAAGGAAGTCCGCCGCGAGATCGCGCGCATCAAGACGCTGCAGGGCGAACGCGCCCGCGCAGCGAATTAAGGAGCCAACCGATGCCGAAGCGTATCCTGATCGGGACGGTTGTTTCCGACAAGACCGACAAGACGGTGGTCGTGAAGGTAGAGCGTAAGGTGAAGCACCCGCTCTACGGCAAGATCATCCGCCGTTCGAAGAAGTATCACGCGCACGACGAAGACAATGCCTATCGCCCCGGCGAATGGGTACGGATCGAAGAGACCGCGCCGATGTCTAAGCTGAAGACGTGGAAGGTCATCGACCGCGTCGGTGGCAAGGCCGATGTCGCGCTCGAGGCGAACCTCGACGTCGAAGCTGCGGGCAACTGAGCCCGCTTTAGAGTTTTGGAACTGCCGGGCATTTGGTCCCGGCAAGCCGAGAAGAAGGAACCGGATCGATGATCCAGATGCAGTCAAACTTGGATGTCGCTGACAACAGCGGCGCCAAGCGCGTCCAGTGCATCAAGGTGCTGGGCGGATCGAAGCGTCGCACCGCGAGCGTTGGCGATGTCATCGTCGTCTCCGTCAAGGAGGCGCAGCCCCGTGCCAAGGTCAAAAAGGGCGACGTTCACCGCGCCGTGATCGTGCGTACCAAAAAGGACGTGCGTCGTCCCGACGGTAGCGTGATCCGCTTTGACTCGAATGCCGCAGTCCTCGTGAACAAGTCCGAGGAACCGATTGGCACCCGTATCTTCGGCCCCGTCGTGCGCGAACTGCGCGGCAAGGGCTTCATGAAGATCATCTCGCTTGCTCCGGAGGTGCTGTAATGGCTGCCGCAAAGATCAAGAAGGGCGATAATGTCGTCGTGCTGTCGGGTAAGGACAAGGGCAAGACCGGTACGGTCGCCCAGGTCATGCCCCTTGACGGCAAGGTCGTGGTGGAAGGCGTGAACGTCACCACCCGTCACCGCAAGCCCACCCAGATGAACCCGCAGGGCGGCATCGACCGCGCTCCTGCGCCGATGGCGATCAGCAAGGTCGCCGTTGCCGATCCCAAGGATGGCAAGCCTACCCGCGTCCGTTTCGAAACGAAGGACGGGAAGAAGGTGCGCGTTGCCGTCAAGTCCGGGGAGACGATCGATGGCTGATAAATACACCCCGCGCATGCGCACCAAGTATGACGAGGAAATCGTCAAGGCCATGACCGAGAAGTTCGGTTATGCGAACCGCTACGAAGTGCCCAAGCTGGAAAAGATCACGCTCAACATGGGCGTGGGCGAAGCGAGCCAGGACAAGAAGAAGGTCCAGACCGCTGCCGCTGAAATGGAGCTGATCGCTGGCCAGAAGCCCGTGATCACCAAGGCGAAGAAGTCGATTGCGCAGTTCAAGCTGCGTGAAGGCATGCCGATCGGTTGCAAGGTGACCCTGCGCCGCGAACGCATGTTCGAATTCCTCGACCGCCTGGTCACCATCGCAATGCCCCGCATCCGCGACTTCCGTGGTCTGAACCCGAAGTCGTTCGATGGTCGCGGCAATTACGCGATGGGTCTGAAAGAGCAGATCATCTTTCCCGAGATCAGCTATGACCAGATCGAGAAGGTGCGTGGCATGGACATTATCGTGACCACCACCGCGAAGACCGACGAGGAAGCCCGCGAGCTTCTGCGTCTGTTCGGATTCCCGTTCCCGGCCGAAGCGTCGGAAGAAAAGGAAGCGGCGTGAGCCGCCCCGGAAAGAGAGCTTAAGTCCATGGCGAAACTGAGTTCCGTGAACAAGAACGAGCGTCGCAAGAAGCTTGTCAAGAAGTACGCGAACCGCATCGCGAAGCTGAAGGCGATTGCTGATGACGAGTCGCTTGACGACGGCGAGCGTTGGCTGGCCCGTCTGAAGCTGGCCGAGGTGCCCCGTAACGGCAACCCGACCCGCGTGCGCAACCGTTGCACCACCACTGGCCGCCCGCGCGGTTATTACCGCAAGTTCGGTCTTAACCGTATCGAGCTGCGTGATCTGGGCAACAAGGGCCTGATCCCGGGCCTGACCAAGTCGAGCTGGTGAGGAATTAACCTATGGCGATGACCGATCCCCTGGGTGACATGCTCACCCGTATCCGCAACGGCCAGCAGGCGAAGAAGGATTCCGTCCTTTCGCCCGCATCGAAGCTGCGTGCGAACGTTCTGGAAGTGCTCCAGCGCGAAGGCTACATCCGTGGCTATAGCGAAGACGCGACCGGCAAGCACAAGGCGCTGCGGATTGAACTGAAGTATTTCGAAGGCGAGCCTGCGATCAAGCATCTCGCTCGCGTCTCCAAGCCCGGTCGCCGGGTCTATTCGGGCTCGAAGGAGCTTCCGAATGTCCGTGGCGGTCTTGGCATCACCATCGTCTCGACGCCCAAGGGCGTGCTCTCGGATGCCGAGGCACGCACCGAGAACGTCGGCGGCGAAGTGCTGGCGGAGGTGTTCTGATGAGCCGCATCGGTAAGAAGCCGGTTGCGATCCCCGGTGGCGTCGAGGCGAAGATTGCCGACGGCGTGCTGAGCGTGAAGGGTCCCAAGGGCACCCTCACCATGGGGCTGACCGACCTGGTCACCTATGAAGTGCAGGACGGTCAGATCGCCGTTCAGCCGGTGAACGACAGCAAGAAGTCGCGTTCGTTCTGGGGCATGCAGCGAACGCTGGTGTCGAACCTGATCGAAGGCGTGACCGAAGGTTACTCGAAGACGCTGGAAATCAAGGGCGTCGGCTATCGTGCGCAGTCGCAGGGCAAGAAGCTGAAGCTTCAGCTCGGCTTCAGCCACGACGTCGACCTCGACGTTCCCGAAGGTCTGGACGTGAAGACGCCCGACCAGACGACTGTCATCATCTCGGGCATCGACAAGCAGGCCGTGGGCCAGTTTGCCGCCGAGGTTCGCCGCTGGCGCAAGCCCGAGCCGTACAAGGGCAAGGGCATCAAGTACCAGGGCGAGTATATCTTCCGCAAGGAAGGGAAGAAGAAGTAAGATGGCCAAGCTTTCTCTTTTCGAACGCCGCCGCCGCCGGGTCCGCTCCGCGCTGCGCGCTCGTGGCAACGGTCGTCCCCGCCTGTCGGTGCACCGCACCGGCAAGCACATCTACGCGCAGATCATCGATGACAGCGAAGGCCGCACCGTGGCCGCCGCTTCGACGCTGGGCGCGAAGGCCTCGGGCGCGAATGTCGATGCCGCGACGCAAGTCGGCAAGGACATCGCAGCCGCCGCCAAGAAGGCGGGCGTGACTACGGTTGTGTTCGACCGTGGCGGCTTCCTGTTCCATGGCCGCGTCAAGGCGCTGGCCGACGCTGCGCGCGAAGGCGGGCTGGAGTTCTGATGATGGCAGAAGAAAACAACAACGAAACCCCGCAGGTCGATAACGCGGGTGAAACCCCGACCCCGACGGTTGCAAGCACCGAAGCGGCTGACAACCAGTCGACCGCTGCCGGTGATGCGCCGACCGAGCGTGAGGGTCGTGGTCGCCGCGAACGTGGCGATCGCGGCGGTCGCGGTCGCGGTCGTGGCCGTGACGACCGTCGCGGCGGTCGTGGCCAGCGCGAGGAAGAGGGCGAGGAACTCATCGAGAAGCTCGTTCACATCAACCGCGTTTCCAAGACCGTGAAGGGCGGTAAGCGTTTCGGCTTTGCCGCGCTGGTCGTGGTCGGTGACGGCAAGGGCCGTGTCGGCTTTGGCCATGGCAAGGCCCGCGAAGTTCCTGAAGCGATCAACAAGGCCACTGCTTCTGCCAAGAAGAAGATGGTTCGCGTTCCGCTCAAGGACGGCCGCACGCTGCATCACGACGGCAAGGGCCGTTTCGGTGCGGGCAAGGTCAATGTTCGCACGGCGCCTCCGGGTACCGGCATCATCGCCGGTGGTCCGATGCGCGCTGTCTTTGAGGCTCTGGGCGTTGCCGACGTGGTGACCAAGTCGGTCGGCACCTCGAACCCCTACAACATGATCCGCGCCACGTTCGATTCGCTGACCAACCAGACTTCGCCGAAGTCGGTTGCCCAGCGTCGCGGCAAGAAGGTCGCTGACCTTCTGGGTCGCGGTGGCGCAAGCGAGGCCGAGGCGGAAGCCGAAGCCGCCGCCCTGGTGGAGTAAGCTATCATGGCAAAGGCAAAGACCATCAAGATCAAGCAGATCGGTTCGCCGATCCGTCGCCCTGAAAGCCAGAAGAAAATTCTGGTCGGCCTGGGCCTTGGCAAGATGCATCGCGTCGTCGAAGTGCAGGACACTCCCGAAGTGCGCGGCGCCATCGCCAAGCTGCCGCATATGGTGGCCGTAGTCGACTGATCCGGTCGACCATCGCGTCCGCCGAACGGCAAGCGATACTTGACATGAGGCGGCCCGGGCGCGTACCGGGCCGCCTTCATTTGAAGGCCGGAGCACCGGTCTGATTTTTTCAGCGCGAAGAAAAGCGAAAGCGAGTGCAATTATGAAACTGACTGATATCCGTGACAACGAAGGTGCGCGTCACCGTCGTATGCGCATTGGCCGTGGCATCGGCTCGGGTAAGGGCAAGACCGGTGGTCGTGGCCAGAAGGGCGCGAAGAGCCGTTCGGGCGTTTCGATCGCCGGCTTCGAAGGCGGCCAGATGCCGTTGCACATGCGTCTGCCGAAGCGTGGCTTTAACAATCCGTTCGGCAAGGATTATGCCGAGGTGAACCTTGGCATGATCCAGAAGTTCATCGATGCGGGTAAGCTCGATGCCAAGGGTACCATCGATCACGCAGCGCTGCAGGCTGCCGGTCTGGCTCGTGGCGGCAAGGATGGTGTTCGTCTTCTTGCCAAGGGTGAACTGACCAGCAAGGTCAGCTTCAAGGTCGCGGGCGCATCCAAGGGCGCCGTGGCGCAGGTCGAAAAGCTGGGCGGGAAGGTTGAGACCACCGCTCCGGCCAAGGCTGCTGCCGAATAATCCGCAAGACTTTCTGCCGGCGGGGGTGTTAGCATCCCCGCCGGCACTCTATATGCGCGGGCGCAAGGCCCAATGGTCTTGCAGGAGGGGCGCGTCTGTTGTTAGCGCGTTCCGGTACTTCGGTCCGGTTGGATCGATCAGCCCGTCACCTGCATAGGCATTGATTACCGATGGCATCACGCGCCGATAATGTTGCGAGCTCTCTCAGCCTCGCCAATTTCTCGAAAGCGACCGAGCTCAAGCAGCGTATCTGGTTTACGCTGGGTGCACTGATCGTGTTCCGCTTCCTCAGCTTCGTGCCGCTGCCGGGCGTCAATCCGCTTATCCTGCAGGACCTTTACGACCAGACGCGCGGCGGCGTGCTGGATCTGTTCAACACATTCTCGGGCGGCAGCCTTGAGCGTATGAGTCTCATTGCGCTCGGCGTCATGCCCTATATTACCGCCTCGATCGTCGTTCAGCTGGGCGCGGCTCTGCATCCGGCGCTGGCGGCCCTCAAGAAAGAGGGTGAGAGCGGGCGCAAGAAGCTTAACCAGTATACCCGTTACGGCACGGTCGGCCTGACGGCGGTACAGGGCTATTTTCTTGCTGTCGGTCTTGAAACCTATGCCGCGGCCAGCGGGCTGAACGCAGTGGTCGATCCGGGCCTCATGTTCCGTATCGGCGCAGTAATCTCGCTAGTCGGCGGGACCATGTTCCTGCTGTGGCTGGGTGAGCAGATTACCTCGCGCGGGATCGGCAATGGCGTTTCGCTGATCATTATGGCGGGTATTGTCGCCCAGTTCCCGACCGTCGGCGCGCAGCTGATGGAAGGCGGCCGTTCGGGCTCGATCCCGTCCTATCTGATCGTGATGCTCTTCGTAACGATCATCGGGTTGATCCTCTTCATTTCGTTCATGGAGCGTGCTCAGCGCCGGCTGTTGATCCAGTATCCCAAGCGTGCCCAGCAGCGGGGGGGCATGCAGGCCGACCGTTCGCACCTGCCGCTCAAGCTGAACACCTCGGGCGTCATCCCGCCGATTTTCGCCAGCTCGTTGCTGTTGCTGCCGCTGACGATCACGCAGTTCGCCGGTAACTCGGTCACGCCCGACAGCACCATGGGCGGCGTGCTGGTCACCTTAAACCAGTATCTGCAGCACGGGCAGCCGCTGTATATGCTGCTTTACGCGGTGGGGATCATCTTCTTCTGCTTCTTCTATACGGCGGTTGTCTTTAACCCCGAGGAGACGGCCGAGAATCTGAAGCGCGGTGGCGGGTTTATTCCGGGCATCCGTCCGGGGCGGAACACGGCGAACTATCTCGACTATGTGCTGACGCGCATTACCGTGATCGGTGCTGCCTATCTGACGCTGGTCTGCGTTCTTCCGGAATATGTGATCGCGCAGACGGGACTCCCGTTCTTCCTCGGTGGAACG
The DNA here is from genome assembly GCF_020985325.1 of Croceicoccus sp. Ery5. NCBI lineage: Bacteria > Pseudomonadati > Pseudomonadota > Alphaproteobacteria > Sphingomonadales > Erythrobacteraceae > Croceicoccus > Croceicoccus sp. Ery5. The sequence continues at coordinate 2,380,777 of NZ_CP087587.1, read as the reverse complement.
AGTCTTCTCATCGTTGTCAACGTAACCGTTGATACTATCGCGCAGATCCAGAGCCATCTGCTAGCACATCAGTACGGCGATCTTATCAAGAAGGCCAAATTCAAGGGTCGGTTGCGCTGACATCCTGTCCTAAGGTGTCGGTTCGATCAGGTGGGAGGAAGCGCAAGTGAATATCATCCTTCTCGGGCCTCCGGGGGCAGGCAAGGGAACGCAGTCGCAAAGGCTGGTGACCAAATTCGGCATGCGGCAGCTGTCCACGGGCGACATGCTGCGCGCGGCGGTCAAGGCGCAGACGCCGGTCGGTATCCAGGCCAAGGCGGTCATGGACGCAGGCGAACTGGTTTCCGACGAGATTGTCTCGGCGCTGATTTCCGCCGAACTGGCCGCAATGGGGGATGAAACCGGCGCGATTTTCGATGGCTATCCGCGGACTGCGGAGCAGGCACATTCGCTGGACGATATCCTCAAGGAACATGGCCGCACGCTCGACCATGTGATCGAACTGGAAGTGAATGAAGATGCGCTCGTCGAGCGTATTACCGGTCGCTATACCTGTGCGAATTGCGGCAAGGGCTATCACGACACTTTCGAACAGCCAAAGCAACTTGGTGTATGCGACAAATGCGGATCGACCGAGTTCAAACGCCGTCCCGATGATAATGAGGAAACGGTTCGGACGCGCATGGCCGAGTATCGCGCGAAGACCGCGCCGATCCTGCCGGTCTATGAGGCGCGCGGCATCGTGAGCCGTGTTGACGGCATGGCCGATATCGATGAAGTGACCTTGGCGATTTCAAAAATCCTGTCCTGACCGTTTTGTCGGACCCTCTTGCGACTTCCCCTTGCAACCTGTTCGGTCCCCGTCCTAACCAACGGGTGATCGAGCGATAGAGGGGACAGGGTAATGCGGGCCATCTTCCAATTCGGCGCAATCGCGGCCAGTTCGGTGTTTGCGGCGGGCCCCGTCCACGCCGAAGTAGCCTTGCTGAAGGAGGACTTCTTTGTCGTCCGGCATACGGAGACTGTCGCTGCCAGTCCCGAGGCAGCTTGGGACGTCCTCCTTTCGCCTGCCGACTGGTGGAGCGGCGAGCACAGCTTTTCGGGCGATGCTGAGAATTTTATCCTCGACGCGCGCGCGGGGGGCTGCTTTTGCGAAATGCTGCCCGCAGGCGATGGACGGCCCGAGCCGGGCAGTGTCCGCCATCTTGAGGTGATTTTTCTCGATCCGGGCAAGGCGATGCGCCTGACCGGCGCGCTTGGCCCACTGCAGAGCGAGCCTTTGAACGGGGTGCTGACGATCACCTTCAAGCCGGTCGACGGTGAAACGCGCATCCTTTTCGAATATGCGGTTGGCGGGCCATCGCGTTTCGATCCGCAAACGATTGCGCCTGCCGTGGACGCGGTAATCGGGGAACAGTTGGAACGGCTTGCGGCCTTGTTGGGGCAGGGCAAGGCGAAAGCTGACGACGTGCCGGTCGAGGCTGCACCTGCCGAAGTTGCACCTGCCGCCTTGCCCCCAGCCTGTTTTGGGCGCTGAGACGAGGGCGGTGCCGCCGATCGAGCCCGTTCCAGATGTGGTGGCTGACGCTGAGCCGGTGCCCGACGAATCCGAAGACGGCGGGATCGGAGCCGATTTCCTGTCGGGAACCTGACAGACAATCGAAAGGTCGTGCCATGGCCTGAGATTTTTGACCTTTGGCAGGCTTTGCGTTATATGCGGCAAGGATCAGGAAGCGGTGGCGCGCAAATCGTGCCGTCCGTTTTTCTGCATGCGTCAGACAGCCGTTGACATAACCGGCGAATCTGCGTAAGCGCGCCCCTCGCTCGTCTTTAAATGACAGTGGTCCGGCCGGATCGCGTGTTTGCGCGTTCTATCCGGGCTTTTTGCCGTTCAGGCAATTCGTCATTCAAATTCAAGCGATACGCGATGAGATAGGGGCCGTGATCCGCACTGGTGCTGATACCGCGCAACCCCTGTGGAGCAGGAGAATTTTGTGGCTCGTATTGCCGGGGTGAACATCCCCACCAACAAGCGCGTTATCGTGGCGCTTACCTATATTCACGGTATCGGTTCGAAATCGGCCGTCGACATCGCCGACAAGCTCGGCATTGATCACGCCCGCCGCGTGCAGGACCTGACCGACGCCGAAGTGCTGCAGATCCGCGAAGCGATCGACGCTGAATATGTGGTCGAAGGCGACCTTCGCCGCGAAACCGCGATGAACATCAAGCGCCTGATGGACCTGGCCTGCTATCGCGGCCTGCGTCACCGCAAGGGGCTGCCCGTTCGCGGTCAGCGCACCCATACCAACGCCCGTACCCGCAAGGGCAAGGCCAAGCCGATCGCCGGCAAGAAGAAGTAATTCACTACCCTTGGTAGCGAATTTCTTCCACTAGATCAGGATACGAGACAATGGCACGCGAACCTCAGCGCATTAAGCGGCGCGAGCGCAAAAACATCTCCAGCGGCGTCGCGCATGTGAACGCAAGCTTCAACAACACGATGATCACCATCACCGACGCGCAGGGCAATGCGATCAGCTGGTCCTCAGCGGGCATGATGGGCTTCAAGGGTAGCCGCAAGTCGACTCCCTATGCTGCCCAGGTCGCTGCTGACGATGCCGGCAAGAAGGCCGCCGAACATGGCGTCCGCACCCTGGAAGTCGAAGTAAAGGGCCCGGGTTCGGGTCGCGAAAGCGCTCTGCGCGCTCTGCAGGCGGTGGGCTTTACCATCACCTCGATCCGCGACGTGACCCCGATCCCGCACAACGGCGTGCGTCCGTCCAAGCGTCGTCGCGTCTGATACGGCTGGCGGGGCGTAGGATCCACGCCCCGTCTGTCCGCCTGCCCAAGGCTCATGCCGCGCCCTCACGCGGTTATGGCCACCCAAGAACAAACCCCAGGGGAAGCCCATGTCCGTCAATATGAAGAACTGGCAGGAACTGAAGAAACCCAACAATCTCGAGATCAAGGGGCAGGGCGACGCCAAGCGTCGTGCGACCTTCGTGGCCGAGCCTCTGGAGCGTGGCTTCGGCCTTACGCTCGGCAATGCGCTGCGCCGTGTTCTGCTGTCGTCGCTGCAGGGTGCTGCGATCACCTCGATCAAGATCGACAACGTGCTGCACGAATTCTCGTCGCTGGCCGGTGTTCGTGAAGACATCACCGACATCGTTCTGAACGTCAAACAGGTTGCGCTGAAGATGGAAGGCGAGGGCGTGAAGCGCCTGAATCTGTCCGTCACCGGCCCCGCCGAAGTGACTGCGGGCGACATTCAGGTGTCGGGCGATATCGAGGTGATGAACAAGGACCTCGTGATCTGCCATCTCGACGATGGCGCCACGCTCAACATGGAACTGACTGCGGACACCGGCAAGGGTTACAGCCCCGCCGTGGCCAACCGTCCGGCCGATGCGCCGATCGGTCTGATCCCCGTCGACTCGTTGTATTCGCCGGTTCGTCAGGTCAGCTACAAGGTTGAAAATGCGCGCGTCGGCCAAGAACTGGACTACGACAAGCTTTCGCTGACTGTCGAAACCGACGGCACCGTGACGCCCGAAGACGCGGTGGCCTATGCCGCCCGCATCCTGCAGGACCAGCTGGCCCTGTTCGTGCACTTCGAGGACGGTATCCCGCAGGGCGCTCCGCAGACCGCTGGTGCGGCTGCCGCCGCTCCCGAGGAATCGGATGCGAACCAGCTCAACCGTTACCTCCTTAAGAAGGTGGACGAGCTGGAACTGTCGGTGCGTTCGGCCAACTGCCTCAAGAACGACAACATCATCTATATCGGCGATCTGGTGCAGAAGACCGAGGCGGAAATGCTCCGCACTCCGAACTTCGGACGCAAGTCGCTGAACGAAATCAAGGAAGTCCTGTCGTCGATGGGTCTGCGCCTTGGCATGGATATCCCGGGCTGGCCGCCCGAGAATATCGAGGAAATGGCCAAGAAGCTGGAACAAGAGCTTCTCGGTTAAGAGCTTCCCGTCCTGGCGACGGCCGGGGCGGGAGACCGGGTATCGGGCTGGACCTTAATCAGCCTGGATCGGGGTACCTCATACGGCCCCCCTACGAACGAAGGAATGAACTATGCGTCACAAGATGTCGGGGCGTAAGCTCCAGCGTAAGACCGGCCACCGTAATGCGATGCTTCGCAACATGGCCGCGGCTCTGATCAAGCACGAGCAGATCAAGACCACCACGCCCAAGGCGCGCGAACTGCGTCCCTATGTCGAAAAGCTGATCACGCTGGCAAAGCGCGGCGGCCTGTCGAACCGTCGTCTGGCGCACAGCCGCCTGCTCGACGATGCGCAGCTGACCAAGCTGTTCGACGTTCTGGCAGAGCGTTATGCCGATCGTGAAGGCGGTTACACCCGCATCATCAAGGCAGGCATTCGCGCTTCGGACGCGGCACCGGTTGCGATCATCGAACTGGTCGACCGCGACGTCGAAGCCAAGGGCCAGGACAGCGGCCCCGTGATGAGTGACGAGGACGAATACGAGGACGCCTGATCGGCCTCGGCTTCGGTCTGACGAATTCAAGAGGGCGTCGGCGGATATTCTGCCGACGCCCTTTTTCTTTTCTGCCTTTGACCATCAGCGTGCTGCCGGCAGGCCGTTGCGTTTGAAACTTGATCATGGCGCGCGCGGCTCTACCATTGTGTTTATGATCGCTTTCGTACGTCGCAGCCTCAGCTTGCTGCTCGCCACTGCCACGCCGCTTGCCGCCCAGGCCCATGCGCAGGATATGACCCAAACCCGAACCCGGACAATCGAGGACGCACAATTGCCATCCTATCCCGAAACGCGCCGCGATGACGTCGTCGAAACGATCTTCGGTGAACCTGTGGCCGACCCATATCGCTGGCTGGAAACGGACGTGCGCAACAGCGCCGAGGTTGCAGATTGGGTCGCCCGCCAAAGCGCTTATACCAATGCGTTTCTCCAAACCCTGCCCGAACGCGATTGGTTTGCCGACAGGTTGGGCGAACTGCTGGATTACGAACGTTTCGGCGTGCCCGAGAAAAAGGGCGATCTGCTGTTTTATGGCTATAATCCCGGGCTTGCCGATCAGGACGTACTGATGGTGAAGCCGGCAGGCGGCGGCGTGGATGCCCAAGGCAAGGTCCTGCTCGATCCGAATGAATGGTCGCAGGATGGCACTGTCGCACTGGCAGGCTGGAACCCGTCTCCAAATGCCAAGGTGCTGTCCTATTCGGTGCAAGAGGCGGGAAGCGACTGGAATGTGATCCGCTTCCTCGACCTTGCCACGGGTGAGGAACTGGCCGACGCCATTGAATGGGTCAAAGTGGGCGGCGCGAACTGGATCGACGACCGCCGTTTCGTTTATGCACGCTTTCCCGAACCGTCAGAGGGCGAGGATTTTCAGGTCGCGAACCGCAACCAGCAGGTCTGGTTGCACGAACTGGGGCAGCCGCAATCGGCGGACAGGCTGGTTTATGCCACGCCCGATCGGCCCGCGATGCTGAATGGTGCCAGCGTCAGCCATGATGGGCGCTGGCTCTATATCTATAGTCAGGATGGCTCGACCCCGGGCAACGAATTGCGCATTCTGCCTGTCGATGATCTGGATGCAGCGCCTTTTGTCGTGGCCGACACCATGGATCACCAATGGAGCGTGGTCGAAGCCGTTGGCGAGCGGATCATCCTGCGTACAGATAAAGATGCGCCGCTCTATCGCCTGATGGAGCTCGACATGGCCGCCGCGGTGCCGGAAATGCGCGAACTGGTGCCCCAAACGGCGCATAATATGGACGCTGTGCGCGTGATGGGCGATCGGATCGTCATCGATTACCTCGAAGATGTAAAATCGCGCCTGCACCTGTTCACGCTCGACGGGCAGCCTGCGGGGCAGGTCGAATTGCCCGGCATCGGTTCGGTCGCCGGTCTCTCGGGCGAAGTGGGCGAAGACGAAGCCTGGTTCGGATTCAGCTCGTTCAACCGGCCTGCCGACATCTTCAGCCTGAACCTGCAAAGCGGGTCGACGAAATCGATCCTGAATCGCGAACTGGCGTTCGATCCCGACGATTTTTCGGTCGAACAGATTTTCTACACTTCGGCGGATGGAACCGAAATCCCGATGTTCGTCGTCAGGAGAGCCGACATTAAGGGGCCGGTGCCGACGCTGCTTTATGCCTATGGCGGCTTCAACGTTTCGCTTCCGCCCAGCTTTTCGTCGACCCGTATGGCGTGGCTGCAAGCGGGCGGTGCGTTTGCTCTCACCAATATCCGTGGCGGCGGTGAATATGGCAGCGCATGGCACGATGCAGCGCGCGGCCCGAAGCGTGAGAACGCCTTTGCCGATTTCATCGCGGCGGGCGAGTGGCTGAAGGCCAACGGGGTAACCGGCGGCGATCAACTGGCCATTCAGGGCGGGTCGAACGGCGGGTTATTGATGGGTGTGGTTACCAATCGCCGTCCCGACCTGTTCGATGCGGTGAACCCCGATGTCGGCGTGATGGATATGCTGCGGTTCGACCGTTGGGGGTATGGCCGTGCATGGGCGGCCGATTACGGTTTCCCCGACAAGGAAGAGGATTTTCGCGTCCTGCGCGGCTATTCCCCCTATCACAACATCCCCGAAAGCGGCGATTATCCGCCCATTCTGGTCACCACAGCCGATACCGACGACCGCGTTATCCCGGGGCACAGCTTTAAGTATGCCGCCGCACTTCAAGCTGCGGACTTGGGTGGATCGCCGCATCTGATCCGTATCGAAACGCGCGCAGGCCACGGGGCAGGAATGCCAATCTCGAAAATCATCGATAAGAACGCCGACGTTCTGGGCTTTCTCGCCCATTTCACGGGCTTGGTCCCCGACGGGAGAATTGTTCAGTAAATCGAAGGGCAAGATGAACGCGCGCTGACACCAAAGTTCAGCGCGCCATCATCGCCCATGGTGCATCTTGCGTTTCAACCGGTTGGATGGGCCCGACCGGATGAAAGGATCGCAAGCCATGAAGACTCTAACCAAAGCCATCGTCGGAACGGCAGCGGCGGGCGCAATGACCGTCGCAGGAATCAGCCCCGCCTTTGCACGGCCGCATGATCGCGACAACGGCATCGATGCCGGTGACATCATCGCGGGCGCGCTGATCATCGGCGGTATCGCTGCCGTGGCAGGTGCGTTCGACGGCCGTGACGACCGTTACACTTACCGTGACCGCGACCGCCGCTATTATGACCGTGACTATCGCGGGATGAGTTCGCGCGGGGCGGTGGAACGCTGCATCCGTGCGGCCGAACAGCGCGCCTATCGCGCCGGTTACGGGCGCGTGAAAGTGACCGATATCCGCGACGTCGACCGCAAGAGCTATGGCTATAAGATCAAGGGCCGCATTGCGGTCGATAGCGGCTATCGCGGCGGGCGCTATGGGCGTGGCTGGGATAACGACTATCGCGGTTGGAACAATTCCATGCGCGGTTGGGACAGCGGCAAGTTCTCCTGCAAGGTCGACGGACGCGGCGTTCGTGATCTGGACTATAGCGGCATTCGCGGTTTGCGCTGACAGGGCGACGATTTGCGACAAATGTCGCGGTTCAGGCTCCGTCAAGCGACAGGGTGTAGTCTGCCTGCGACAATCTGCCCGCTCGAACTGCGATCAATCGAGCGGGCCCCTGACCGGGGGCGCCTTCGTGGGGAGGGTGCGATTGATGAGAGGGCTCGATCGATGAAGACATTTCACTGGCTCGTATCCGCGCCTGCCATGCTGGCCGCGAGCGGACTGGCCCTGCCTGCGCAGGCCGCCGTCATGCAGACCGCTGTCGATGTGCAGGGGCCAACCCTTTCCGTGCTTGCCAAAGGCAATCAGGCGGGTTGGGACCGTGGCCGCCGCTATCGCGGGCACGGCCATGGTCATGGACGTTATGACGATAATATCGATGCGGGTGACGTGATTGCGGGCATACTGCTGATCGGCGGCATTGCGGCCGTGGCCAGTGCCATCGCCAATGACAAGGACAAGCAGCGCGACGAATACCGCGAACGTTATCCATATCCGGATGATCGGCCCTATCCGCAGAACGGGCCATATCCCGATGATGCGCGATATCCCGATAATGGAAACGCCTATCCCGACGATCGCTACCGATCCGCCCCTGCGGCGGGTGCAGCGGCAGGCGGCGGCATTCAGGGGGCCATAGACCGCTGCGTGGCAGAGGTGGAGCGGCAGGACCGTGTGGCAACCGTCGATGATGCAACACGCAGCGGGCAGGGCTGGACCGTGCAGGGCGGCTTGCGCGATGGCGGGCAATATCGCTGCGAGATCGACGGTGCGGGCAAGATCCGCGATCTGAACGTCGGGGGCAGCGACAGCTATGGCTGGACCGGTAACGGTCGGCAAACCTCGTCCTATGGCCAGCAGGGCGACGATTATTATGCCAATGCGCGGGCGCGGCAGGGTATGGGAACACCCGACCGCCCTGTCGGCAATGGCGATGTCCATGCTGGCGACATCTATGCTGGCGATGACTGGCGGGGCGATGACTGGCAGGCCGGTGACGACGGGCAGGGCGCTGCGGAAGAGCAGGACTGGCAGCGCGGCGAAAGCGACGATCGCTATCAGACTTCCAGCGGAACGGTTGTCGCGCTGGCGCAGTAGTCCGGAGCCGACATCAGTGACGCTCGGGATCGTCCGGATCGCCGGTGATCCCACGTGCATAGGCCGGCAGCTCGATTTTCCAGATCATCGCCGCGCCCCGCAGGCCGAACCCTGCGGCGCTTGCCAGCAATAGCGCGGGAAGGCGCGGCATGCCGAGGCCAAGCGCAATCAGCGAAACCGAAGCCGCCAGCGCGGCGGCCGTGACGTAAAGCTCGGGCCGCATGATGATCGACGGTATGCCTGCCAGAACATCGCGCACGATCCCGCCGACGCAGCCCGAAATTACGCCAAGCACAATGGCGGGCAGGGGCTGAACGCCATATTCGACTGCCTTGGCCGTCCCCAGCGCGGCAAAGGCGGCTAGCCCTGCCGCATCGGCCCATTCCAACACGCGTTCGCGCCACCAGCGCCCCGGCGTGAACCATACGGCCAGCGCCGAGAGCAGGATGACCAGCGCCACCAGCCTGTCGCCCAGCCACTCTGCCCTGATTCCCAGCAAAAGATCGCGCAGAGAGCCGCCGCCGACTCCCGTGACCAAAGCGAAAAAGCAAGCCGTGACGAAAGTCTGCCGCAGGCGCGTGGCGACCAATGCGCCCGACACCGCGAATACCGCGACCCCGACCAGTTCCAGCGCGGCCACGGGGGTGATCATGCGCGCACCCGTGTCTTGCGGCGGCGGAACATCAGCACGCAGCCGATGACGCTCATGATCAAACCTATGGTTGCGAACAGGATGAGCACGGGATGATGCGTATCCTCGCGCGTTTGCAGGTCCATGATATGCAGGCCCCACATGACATCGAACACCCGCCACCAACGCGTGCGAACTGCGGCGATCCGGCCGGTGTCGCGGTTGACATAGACATGGGTGCCGTCGTGCAGGGCCACTTGCCAGACGGGCACTGGATTGCGGAAATCGAACGGCGGATCGCTGGCCGGAAACGCGGTGACGGCCGAGACCCGATCGCCGCCCGTTATGTCCTGCGCTACGGTGGCGCGGGCTTGCTTTTCGGAGATTTGCGGAAGCCGGCTGCCGTCGGCAGCGGAAAAGCGCGCGATGCTTCCATCGGAAAGCTGCACGATCATCACGGGGTCTTTACCGGCCATGACGACGGACAGTTCGGTCGCAGGCGCAGGCAAAGTCTTTAGCGCTGCCACGGCGGGGGTCAGGTCCAGAGCGGGCAGCGCTTCGCTCTCACGCTCGATCCGCAAATGATTGCCGCGCACTTCCTCAATCGGGCGGGCAACCATGACCAGACCGGTCAGTGTCCACATTACCAGCGGGACGCCAGCCAGCCATCCCAGCCAGATATGCCATTTGGCAAAGCGGCGCATGATCGCGGCCTGACCCAAGTTGGAACCTCCCATTCTGAGCTGGGACAATCGTCCGGCAAAAGATGTGCGGAAACAAAAAGCCTCCGCGTTCCGTGTCGGCGCGCGGAGGCTTGTTCGTCAAGCGGCGAGGCGGGATCATACCCGCCTCTGGTGATCGCGATCAGATGTGAATGGGAAGGCCCTTGATGCCCATCGCCGCTTCCTTGATCGCTTCCGAATGGGTCGGGTGCGCGTGGCAGGTATAGGCGATGTCCTCGCTGGTCGCCCCGAACTCCATGGCTTGCGCGACCTGCGCAACCATCGTGCCGGCAACGCTGGCGATCATCCATGCGCCCAGCACGCGATCGGTTTCGGCATCGGCGATGACCTTCACGAAACCGTCGGGCTCGCGATTGGTCTTTGCGCGGCTGTTGGCCATCATGGGAAATTTGAACGATTTCACGCTGTGACCGGCTTCCTTGGCGGCAGCCTCGGTCAGGCCGACGCCTGCAAATTCGGGCATCGTATACACGACGCCGGGGATCACGGCATGGTTCACGATGCCGACTTCGCCAGCGATGTTTTCCGCTACGGCCAGACCTTCGTCCTCGGCCTTATGCGCGAGCATCGGGCCGGGGACGCAATCGCCGATGGCCCAGACACCTTCGACCTTGGTGGCGAAATCATGGTCGATTTCGATCTGGCCGCGCTGGTTGGTTTCAAGCCCTATGGCGTCAAGGTTCAACCCGTCGGTATTCGGCCTGCGCCCGATCGCGACAAGAACGGCGTCCGCCTCGATCGTTTCGGCATCACCGCCTGCTGCGGGTTCAATCGTCAGGGTGGCTTTCCCGCCCTTGACCTCGGCACCGGTGACCTTGGTCGAAAGCTTGAGCTCCATGCCCTGCTTCTTGAAGATCTTGCCGGCTTCCTTGCGGATATCGTCGTCCATGCCGGGAAGCAGCTTGTCGAGGAATTCGACCACGGTCACCTTCGCGCCAAGCCGGCGCCACACGCTGCCCAGTTCCAGACCGATCACGCCGCCGCCGATGACGACCATGTGTTCGGGCACCTTGGCCAGTTTCAGCGCGCCGGTGGAATCGACGATGACTCCGCCGTCATTGTCCACCTCGACCCCGGGGAGGGGCGTGACCGACGAGCCGGTCGCGATGACGATGTCCTTGGCGGTATAGTCCTTGCCGTCGACCTTGACAGTGCTGGCATCGACAAAGCTGCCCTTGCCCTTCAGCCAGGTGACCTTGTTCTTCTTGAACAGGAACTCGATCCCGCCGGTCAGGTCCTTCACCGCTGCCGATTTCTCGCCCATCAGCGTGTCGAGATCGAGCGAAACATCCTTCGCGATCACGCCGAACTTGGCCATCGTGCCGTGTGCCGCTTCCTCGAACAGTTCCGATCCGTGCAGCAGCGCCTTGGACGGGATACAGCCGACGTTGAGGCAGGTGCCGCCCAAAGTCTCGCGGCTTTCGACACAGGCGGTTTTCAGACCCAGCTGGGCGGCGCGGATCGCAGCCACATATCCGCCGGGTCCGGCGCCGATGACGATTACGTCGAAGTCAGTTTCAGCCATGATTTCAGTCTCTTTTGTCGTCTGGCTATCAAAGGTCGATCAGCAGGCGCGTCGGATCCTCGATCGCTTCCTTGATGATCTTGAGTGCGGTCACAGCCTCACGCCCGTCAATGATACGATGGTCGTATGACAATGCGATATACATCATCGGCCGGATTTCGACTTTGCCGTTAATGGCGACAGGTCGATCCTCGATCCGGTGGAGGCCCAGCACGGCGCTCTGCGGGGGGTTGATGATCGGGGTCGACATCAGCGATCCGAACACGCCGCCGTTGGAAATGGTGAAGGTACCGCCCTTCATGTCTTCCATCGTCAGCGTGCCGTCCTTGGCGCGGGCACCGAAATCGGCGATGTCCTTTTCGATCTGGGCAAAGCTCTTCTTGTCTGCATCGCGCAGGACAGGAACGACCAGCCCGTTGGGAGCCGACACGGCGACCGACACGTCGACATAGTCGTGGTAGAGGATTTCATCCCCTTCCATCTGTGCGTTGACGGCGGGAACATCCTTCAGCGCAAGGCAGGCTGCCTTGGTGAAAAAGCCCATGAAGCCGAGGCGCACATCGTGCTTCTTGGCAAACAGATCCTTGTACTTCGCACGCGTTTCCATGACGGCGGTCATGTCGACATCGTTGAAAGTGGTCAGCAGCGCGGCCGTGTCCTGCGCGCTTTTCAGGCGTTTCGCGATGGTCTGGCGAAGGCGCGTCATCTTCACGCGCTCGACATTGCGTCCGGCTGAAGGTGCAGCGGCGGGGGCAGGGGCGCTGGTCGATGCGGCGGGCGCATCTTTCTTTGCCTTGGCTGCGGCCAGCACGTCTTCCTTGGTCAGGCGACCATCCTTGCCGGTGCCCTTGATGGTCGCAGGGTCGATACCGTGTTCCAGCACCGCACGGCGCACGGCGGGAGAGAGAACGACCGCATCGCCCTCGCCGGCCAGTTCTGCTGCCGGAGCAGCAGCGGGGGCGGGGGAAGCGGCAGGCGCGGCTTCTGCCTTGGCGGCAGGCTTGGCGGCAGTGCCCGAACCTTCCTCGATCGTGGCGATCAGCGCGCCGACTTCGACGTTATCGCCTTCGGCCACCAGATGTTCGCCCATCACCCCTGCGACGGGCGAGTTTACGTCAACCGCGACCTTGTCGGTTTCAAGGCTGCAGATCGGCTCGTCCGCGGCGACGACCTCGCCGGGCTGCTTCAGCCATTCGCCGACGGTCGCTTCGGTGATCGATTCGCCCAGTACGGGGACCTTGACTTCGGTGCTCATTGCAATGTCCTTTACGGTATTTCTCGGGCCTCAGAAACTGGGGCTGGGGCTCATTTCTTGTCCGCGGCGATCATGTCTTCGATCGACAGGCCGAGCGCATCGGCGACCAGCGCCTGCTGCTGCGCAACGTGGCGAGAGGCAAGGCCCGTTGCGGGCGATGCCGCCGGTTCGCGGCCCGCATAACGCGGACGCGAAACAGAAGCTTCGGCTTCGGCCAGTGCCTGTTCGATCTGACTTTCGACGAAGAACCAGGCGCCATTGTTGCGCGGTTCTTCCTGACACCAGACGACCTTTTTCAGGTTCTTCATCCGGCTCATGCGCAGGGCAAGCGGTTCGCCCGGGAACGGATAAATCTGCTCGATCCGGACGATGCTGGTATTGTCCAGCCCCGCCTTGTCGCGCGCTTCGATCAGATCATAGGCGACCTTGCCCGAACACAGCACGAGACGTTCGACCTTCTCGTCGGGAATATCGGTGGTGTCCGATACGATCCGGCGGAAGTGCGATTCGCCCAGAAAGTCCTCCTTGGCCGATTTCGCCATCGGATGACGCAGCAACGACTTGGGCGTCATGATCACCAGCGGCTTGCGGAAGCTGCGAAGCATCTGACGGCGCAGAACATGGAAATAGTTCGCAGGCGTGGTGATGTTGCAGACCTGGATATTATCGCCCGCGCATAGCTGCAGGAACCGTTCCAGACGGGCAGAGGAGTGTTCTGGCCCCTGACCTTCATAGCCGTGCGGCAGCAGCATCACGAGGCCGTTCGCGCGCAGCCATTTGGCTTCGCCGGCCGCGATGAACTGGTCGATCATGATCTGCGCACCATTGCCGAAATCGCCGAACTGCGCTTCCCACAGAACCAGCGATTTGGGATCGGCCAAAGCATAGCCATATTCAAAGCCCAGCACGCCATATTCGGACAGCGGGCTGTCATAGACTTCGAAATGGCCGTGCGGCACATGGCAGAGCGGAATATATTTCTGCTCGGTTTCCTGATCGACCCATACGGCGTGGCGCTGCGAAAACGTGCCGCGACCCGAATCCTGCCCCGAAAGACGGACGGCAAAGCCCTCTGCCAGCAGCGAGCCGAAGCCCAGCGCCTCGGCAGTGGCCCAGTCGAAGCCTTCGCCATCGGCGAACATCTGGCGCTTGGCATCCAGCACGCGGTTCAGCGTTTTGTGGATCTTCACATCGTCGGGAACGGTGGTGAGGGTCCGCCCAAGGCTGTCGAACAGCTTCGGCTCGATACCCGTGGTCAGGTTGCGACGCGCGGTTTCGGGGTCGGCCGGCTTGTTAAGGCCGGTCCAGCGACCGCCGAACCAGTCGGCCTCGTTCGCCTTATAGCTTTTGCCCGCCTCGAACTCTTCTTCCAGCTCGTGGTGAAAGGCGTCTTCCTGGCCCTTCAGATAGCCGGGCTCGATCACGCCTTCTTCTTCAAGCCGCTGGGCATAGAGCGCGCTGACACCGGGATGCTTGCGGATCTGCTTGTACATCAGCGGCTGGGTGAAGCTGGGCTCGTCGCCCTCGTTATGGCCAAAGCGGCGATAGCACCACATGTCGATCACGATATCGCGGCCGAAACGCTGGCGATATTCGATGGCCAGCTTGCAGCAGAAGGTGACCGCCTCGGGGTCGTCGCCGTTGACGTGCAGGATCGGTGCCTGAACGCCCTTGGCCACATCCGACGGATAGGGTGAAGAGCGCGCGAATTGCGGGCTGGTGGTGAAACCGATCTGGTTGTTGATCACGAAATGGATGCAACCGCCGGTATTGTAACCGCGAATACCCGAAAAGCCGAGGCATTCCCACACGATCCCTTGCCCCGCAAAGGCCGCGTCGCCATGGATCAGCACCGGAAGGACCTGCTGGTGCTTGCCTTCGCCGATATCGTCGCGGAACTGCTGCTGCGCGCGAACCTTGCCCAGAACGACAGGATCGACCGCTTCGAGGTGCGAGGGGTTGGGCACTAGGCTCATATGCACCTTTACCCCGTCGAATTCGCGGTCGGTGCTGGTGCCGAGGTGGTATTTCACGTCGCCCGAACCGCCCACGTCTTCGGGATTGGCCGAGCCGCCAGAAAATTCATGAAAGATGACCTTGTACGGCTTGCCCATCACGTTGGCGAGGACGTTGAGGCGGCCACGATGGGCCATGCCATAGACGATTTCGCGCACGCCCATGGCGCCGCCGTATTTGATCACCGATTCCAGTGCCGGAATCATCGCTTCGCCGCCGTCGAGGCCGAAACGCTTGGTGCCGACATATTTCTTGGCGAGGAACTTTTCGTACTGCTCGCCGCGGATGACCGCGCCAAGGATCGCCTTCTTGCCCATGATGGTGAAGTCGATCGACTTGTCGGCACCTTCCATGCGTTCCTGTAGGAAGCGGCGCTCTTCCACATCGGCGATGTGCATATATTCAAGGCCGACCTTGCCGCAGTAATTCGCGCGCAAAATCTCGACCAGCTCGCGCACGGTCGTCCACTCAAGGCCGAGATTGCCGCCGATATAGATCTTGCGATCAAGATCGTTCGGGCCGAACCCGTGCCATTCGGGCGTGAGATCCTTGGGCAATTCGCGATGCGACAGGCCAAGCGGGTCGAGTTCCGCCGCCATATGGCCGCGCACGCGATAGGTGCGGATCAGCATCATGGCGCGCACCGAATCGTCGGCAGCCGCCTCGATCGCCTTTTCGTCGACCGGCGCGCCCTTTTTCTTGGCCGCTTCCTTCAACGCCGCCTTCATCCCCGTGGGATCGAGCGCCTGCGTCAAATCGTCGAAGCCGTCCGCGCCCGTCAGCGGCCAGCTCTTGCGCTGCCACGACGGTCCGGGCTGGGCCACATCGGGCTCCAGTTCGGGAAGGAAGGTCTGATGCTCTTTACCCATGGGTTTCTTCCGTGGTTGCCCGCGAATGGTGCGGGGCTTGAAATTCGGGTGCCTTGGCCCGCTTCCTCCTCCCCAAGGAAGCGGGCCGCAGCGGATCAGCTCAGGCGAGTTCCTTGAGGAGCCCGTCAAGCGTTTCGCCCAGCAGCGAGGGAGAGGGCGAGACACGGATGCCAGCTTCTTCCATCGCAGCGATCTTGTCTTCGGCGCCGCCCTGGCCGCCCGATACGATGGCGCCCGCGTGGCCCATGCGGCGTCCCGGAGGCGCCGTGCGGCCCGCGATAAAGCCGACCATCGGCTTCTTGCGGCCCTTCTTGGCCTCGTCCTTCAGGAACTGCGCAGCTTCCTCCTCGGCCGAGCCGCCGATTTCGCCGATCATGATGATCGACTTGGTCTCGTCATCAGCGAGGAAGAGCTCGAGTACGTCGATGAAATTGGTGCCGTTCACCGGGTCGCCGCCGATGCCGACCGCGGTGGTCTGGCCAAGGCCGATGTTCGAGGTCTGGAACACCGCTTCATAGGTGAGCGTGCCCGAACGCGACACCACGCCGACCGAGCCCTTCTTGAAGATGGAGCCGGGCATGATGCCGATCTTGCACTCGCCGGGCGTCAGCACGCCGGGGCAGTTGGGACCGATGAGGCGCGACTTCGAACCCTGCAGCGCGCGCTTCACGCGCACCATGTCGAGCACGGGGATGCCTTCGGTGATGGCGACGATCAGTTCCATTTCGGCATCGATCGCTTCGAGGATCGAGTCGGCAGCGAACGGCGGCGGAACATAGATGCACGAAGCGGTAGCACCGGTCGCGGCCTTGGCCTCTGCCACGGTGTCATAGTTGGGCAGTCCGATATGGGTCGTGCCGCCCTTGCCGGGGGTCACGCCCGCAACCATCTGCGTGCCATAGGCCAGCGCCTGTTCGGTGTGGAACGTGCCGGTGGCACCGGTCATGCCCTGGGTAATGACCTTGGTATTCTTGTCGACGAGAATGCTCATAGCGTTTCCTCCCCTTCGTTCGCAGGTGGAATGGATTGTGTTGAAGCCATCAATGTCCAAGATTCATCACGGACGGTTGTGAACTGATGGCCAAAGGCGCGTTCGGTTATGGCAACGTAGGTGATGCCTCGATTTTCGGTCTCGTCCGGTTTTAAATCAGGTACCTCCGGCCCCCGAACGAAATCGCGAATGAAGTTTCCGGCTTCTTCGAATATTTCCGCATGGACCAGAACCGCGCATACGGGATTGTCATCGACGCCCCGGTTTTCGGAATCGGAGAATACGAAAAATTCCACATCGTCTTTTACCCTGACGATTTCGCGCGGCAGTTTCCCGACATCGAATCCACCTTCGTCACGCATGTAATCTTTTGCGGGTAAGTAGGTGAACAGGTTCAAGGCACCGTTTGGAACGTCGGAAAGCCTTACGATAGAAGCGGTTTCGGCCGAAAAGCTGACCTCGCCTTGAATGCATGCCTGATCGAAGGCCGACACTGCCGGATGCAGTGTCGGTCCACTCGATGCCGCAACAAGAGCGAGGGCAGCCGGTATCATCAAATCAGGCCAGCGAGCCGTCGAGGCCCTTGCAGGCTTCCAGCAGTTCCTCGACCGCATCGACCGAGACCTTGAGGTTCTTGGCTTCTTCGTCCGAGAGTTCGATTTCGACCACGTCCTCGATACCCTCGGCACCGATCACGGCGGGGACGCCGACATACAGGCCGTCAACGCCATATTTGCCTTCGACATAGGCGGCGCAGGGCAGGATGCGCTTCTGGTCGCCCAGATAGGCTTCGGCCATGGCGATCGCGCTGGTCGCGGGTGCGTAATAGGCCGAACCGGTCTTGAGCAGGCCGACGATCTCGCCGCCGCCCGAACGGGTGCGCTGCACGATTTCGTCCAGACGGCCGGCATCGACACCCTTGATCTTGGCAAGGTCGCCAACGGGAATGCCGCTGATGGTCGAGTAGGAGAGGACCGGCACCATGGTATCGCCGTGGCCGCCAAGAACGAAGGCGTTCACGTCCTTTACCGAAACGCCGAATTCCCAAGCAAGGAAGGTCGCGAAACGTGCCGAGTCGAGCACGCCGGCCATGCCGACGACCTTGTTGTGCGGAAGGCCGGAAAATTCACGCAGCGCCCACACCATCGCGTCGAGCGGGTTGGTGATGCAGATGACGAAAGCGTCGGGTGCGTTGGCCTTGATGCCTTCGCCGACCGACTTCATGACCTTGAGGTTGATGCCCAGCAGGTCGTCGCGGCTCATCCCCGGCTTGCGCGGCACGCCGGCGGTGACGATGATGACGTCTGCGCCTGCGATATCGGCATAATCATTGGTGCCGGTGATGTTCGCGTCGAAACCCTCGACCGGGCCGCACTGCGACAGGTCCAGAGCCTTGCCCTGCGGCATGCCCTCGGCAATGTCGAACAGGACGATGTCGCCCAGTTCCTTCTTCGCGGCCAGATGGGCGAGCGTGCCGCCGATCATGCCCGAACCGATGAGGGCGATCTTCTTGCGTGCCATCGACTCTCTTCCTCTTCTTCTTCCCGTGGGTGCGCCCGCCAGAATTTACGAAGATGGGCGCTGTTTCGGGCAAGTGCCGTAGGCCCCGAAATAGGTGATTGCAACCGGCAAAAAAGAGGGCGGGCGGATTATCTTTGATAAGAGTTCGCAATATCAATAAACGCGGCAAATCGCAGGTTTAGTCTCGCCGCGCTTGCCAAGCGCACGGCTCGCGGCTAAGCGGCGCGCCATCGTTATGGGTTGGCTGGCCGCACGATTATGTCGCGCGTCTGGCCCTAAGAGGGAAGATCGGTGCGCCGCGACGTGCATGAAACGCGCGTAACCTGGCAAATCCGGCACTGCCCCCGCAACTGTAACCGGTGAGCGTCCGCCAATCGTGCCACTGGTCCCGAAAGGGGCCGGGAAGGCCGGCGGAACGCGGTGAACCGGAAAGTCAGGAGACCTGCCCGTAACGGTCGTTCGAGCCAGCGGGCGGGGTGTACCGAAGGCATCGGATAGGCGCGCGTGCGTCTTCCGACAGGAGCGACATTCGTTCTTGTTGGAGGATTTATGCGTTCTGTTTTCCGTATTGCCGTGTCCACCCCTGCCATCGCCAGTGCTGTCATTGCCAGTGCTGCCATCGCCAGTGCTGCCATTGCCGCGCCTGCCGCTGCGCAAGAGGCTATTACCGTCACTGCGACCGGCCTCGAAACCTCGCTCGACGATACCGGCCAGCCCGTAACCATCATCGAATTGCCCGAAATCCAGGCGATCCAGGGGCCCGACCTTGCCCGCGTGCTGCAACGCCTGCCGGGTGTGACAATCAGCCGCAATGGCCCATCGGGCAGCTTTACCGGCGTGCGCGTGCGCGGCGCGGGGGCAGAGCAATTGCTGGTGCTGATCGACGGGGTGAAAGTGGGCGATATGGGCGCGCCGGGTGGCGGGTTCGATTTCGCCAATATGCTGGCGGGCGATGTCCAGCGTGTGGAACTGCTGCGCGGCCCCAATTCGGTCATCTGGGGGTCGGATGGGATGGGCGGGGTAATGAACCTGACCACGCGGCAGGCCGACGGCATTGCGGCCAGCGCCGAATATGGCGCGTTCGACACCGCCTATGCCACGCTGTCGGGCGGGATCGCGACCGAGCGTGTAGAGGCAGGACTGACCGGCAGTTTTTACGATTCCGACGGATTCAGCGCGGCCGGTACCGGAAGTGAAAAGGACGGTTTTCGCCAGTGGCAGCTTACCGGTCGCGGCCGGTTCAACCTGTCCCACAGTCTTTCGCTGACTGCCAATGGTCGCTATGCCGACGGGCGGCTGGAACAGGACGGCTATCCCGCGCCGCTTTATGCGTTTGCCGATACCGACGATCTTCAGGATACCGAGGAATATTCGGGCCGCATCGGTGCCGATTATACCGGTGACAGCCTAACCCTGCGCGGCGGCTATGCCATTTCCGATACGACGCGGCTTTATACGGGGGAAAGCTATGGCGATTATCCCTATGAAACCAAAGGCCGTCTGGAACGCGCCGAATTGTTCGGGCGCTATGCAATCGTCGGTAATCTGGGCGTGGATTTCGGGGCCGACCGCGAATGGATGAGCTTTGAGGATTCGGGCAGCGACCGTTCGACGACGCTGACGAGCGGGCATGGCCAATTGTCATGGACCGGCGCGGCGCTGAAACTGGCGGCCGGGGTGCGCTATGACGATCATGAACTGTTCGGAGACGAATGGACATTCGGGGCCAATGGCGCGCTGGAACTGGGCGCGGGGCTGCGGCTGCGCGCGTCCTATGGCGAAGGGTTCAAGGCACCGACGCTTTACCAGCTCTACTCTTTTTACGGCGACGAGGGACTGAGCCCCGAACGCAGCAAGGGCTATGATCTGGGGCTGGAAAAGGGGCGGCGCGACGGACCGTTCTTTGCCTCTGTCTCGCTCTATCGCCGCGACAGCACGGGGCTGATCGACTTCGACCTCGTCAATTCGGTCTATTACAATATCGGCAAGGCCCGTGCGCAAGGCGTGGAACTGGAACTTGCGGCGCGTCCCGACAGCAATCTGCGCCTCGGCCTCGTCTATTCCTATCTGGAAACCGAGGACCGGACCGAAGGCGGTGCCTATCGAGGCAATGACCTCAACCGCCGTCCCGGCGATGCAGTGACGGCCAGCATCGACTGGACATCGCCGGTCGGGCTGGCGCTGGGCAGCGACGTGCGCATGGTGGGCGACAGTTTCGACGATCGCGGCAATTTCACGCGGCTCGACGGATATGTCACGGTCGATTTGCGCGCAGCCATGCCGCTGGGTGACAATCTGCAAGTCTTCGGCCGGGTCGAGAACCTGTTCGATACGGGGTATGAGACGACCGCAGGCTATAATACGGGCGGCGCGGCGGCCTATGGCGGGGTGCGGGTGAAAATCTGATGATGATGCGGGCGGCAGTCGTGTGGGCCGGGGCGGCGATGCTGTCCGCCTGTGCGCCTGCCACCCGGCATGAGCAGAAAGATGCACCGGTCATCGTATCGCTCAACCCCTGCACCGATGCGATACTGGCCGAAATCGCGCCCGGTCATCTTGCCGCGATTTCGCATTACAGCCATGATCCGGCGGGGTCCTCGATGCCGCCGGATCTTGCCGCCCGCTTTCCCGCCGTTTCCGGCAATGCAGAAGAAGTGGCTGCGCGACGGCCCGATATCGTGGTTGCCGCCATGTTTCTGCCCCCCGCGACCGAACAGGCCTTGCAGCGCATGGGCATACGCGTGGTGAAGACCGGCTCGATCGCCAATGTCGATGATGCCATCGCGCAGGTCCGCGATCTGGCATCGCTGGCAGGAGAGGCCGAGGCGGGTGAGCGCCTGGTGCAGCGGATCGAATCCAGCCTCAACATCCAGGACAATGTCGATCCGGTTCCTGCGCTGGTCTGGCAATCGGGCGGTCTGGTGCCGGGCGAAGGCGTGCTGATCAGCGATCTTCTGACCCATGCGGGCTTTACCAACTGGAGCGCGGGGCGCGGTCTGGGACAGGGCGCTATACTGCCGCTGGAGCAAGTGCTGGCCGATCCGCCCCCGCTGATCATCGCGGCAGGAAAGGGCGGCGAAGAGGACCGCAAGCTGCGCCATCGGGCCCTGAACGCATTGCACGATACGCGCCGCGCCGATTTCGACCCTCGGCTGCTCTATTGCGGCGGGCCGACCATTCCGCTCGCAATGGCGCGGCTGGCCGAAATCCGCGCAGAGGTGGCGCCATGAACCGGCTCAATGCGTGTTTGCTGGCAGCGCTTGCGGTGGCCTTGCCCTTATCCCTGCTGGCGGGGCGCACATGGATAGCGCCGTGGAGCGATCCTGTCCCCAATGCCGCGATCATCCTTGCCGAACTGCGCCTGCCACGCGGGATATTGGCACTGGTCATCGGCGCGGGTCTGGGCGGCGCAGGGGCGGCGATGCAGGGCTATTTGCGCAACCCGCTGGCCGATCCGGGCCTGTTCGGCATCGCGCCGGGGGCAGCATTTGGCGCGGTGATGGCGCTGTTTCTGGGGATTGCCGCCGTGCCAGTCACCCTTCCGGCCTTTGCCTTGGCGGGAGCGGCGGGGGCGATGGCGCTGTTGGCGGTGATCGCGGGGCGTACCGGGGGGATCGCACTGTTCACTTTGGCAGGGCTGATGATCGCCAGCCTTGCGGGTACGCTGACCAGCCTTGCAATCAGCCTGTCGCCCAATCCGTTTGCCATGTCGGAAATCGTGACATGGCTGATGGGCGCGTTGACCGACCGGAGTTGGGCCGACGTATGGATCGCCGCGCCATTGACGTTGGCGGGGCTGGTGGTGCTCTATCTCTGCGGCCCGTCGCTCGATGCGATGATGCTGGGCGAAGAAGCGGCGCTGTCGCTGGGTGTCGAGGCTCGTCGACTGCAATGGGCCATCGTTGCCGGCATTGGCCTGACCATCGGTGCTGGCGTGGCGGTTGCGGGGATCGTCGGCTTCGTCGGGCTGATGGTGCCGCATCTGGTGCGCCCCTTTACCGACCGCCGCCCGTCGAGCCTGCTGGTGCCGGGCGCACTGGCCGGGGCCTTGCTGGTACTGCTGGCCGATACAGTTTGCCGCGTGCTTCCGATGGCAGGCGAATTACGGCTGGGCATCGCCCTGTCGCTGCTGGGTGCACCGTTTTTCCTTGGCTTGCTGTTGCGGCTGCGACGGGGGTTGGCCTGATGATCGAGGCACGCCTTCTTTGCGTCCGGCGCGGTGCGCAAATGGTGCTCAACGATGCCGGATGCGCGCTCGAATCGGGCCGATTGCTGGCCATTTGCGGTCCGAACGGTGCCGGAAAGTCGAGCCTGTTGACCGCCATGGCGGGTCTGATCGATCCAGCCTCGGGCGAGGTGTCGCTGGACGGCAGGCCGCTGTCCTCGCTCGCGCCGCGCGAACGGGCGCGGGCCATCGGCTTCCTGCCGCAACAGGCCGAAGCGGCATGGGACGTCAGCGTTCGCACTCTGATCGGACTGGGCCGCCTGCCGTGGCGGGCCGTACCGGGCAGGCCGGCGCGTGCGATGCGCGAAGCGGACGATGCCGCGATTGCAAACGCGATTGCCGATATGCAACTGGCCGACCTGGCCGACCGGCCTGTTTCGCAATTGTCGGGGGGTGAAAGGGCGCGGGCCATGATGGCGCGCGTACTGGCGGGCGAACCGCGCTTCATCCTTGCCGACGAGCCGTTCGCCAGCCTCGACATCGGGCACGCCCGCGATCTGGCTGGATTGCTGCGCCTGCAAGCGTCGCGCGGCAAAGGCGTTGCCGTGGTGATGCACGATCTGGCCATGGCGATGAACCATGCCGACAGGGTGATCGTTCTCGATCAAGGGCGGATCGTGGCCGATGATGTCCCCGAACAGGCGCTGGACGAGGTAGTGATCAGCCGCGTCTGGAACACAAATGCGCGCTGGTTGGGCGACAGGGGCGCCCGCGCGCTGGCGGTTTAGCGCAGCGGATAGGCCACAACCGGATCGTATTGCGATCCCTGTGGCGTCAAAGTGCTCTCGTACAAAAAGAACCGTTCAACCCTGAAAGGGGCAGTGCGCAGGGCGGCGTGCTCGACCAGAAAAGGCGCGATCGCCCCCGCGTTGCCGGACAATCGCGCCAAAGTCACATGGGGTGCGAAGACGCGCGTTTCCGGCGCGATTCCCGCCGACCTGCACGCGCTCTCGACCCTCCTTTGCAAGCTTAGCAAGGCAGGCGAGGGCGCGATCCCTGCCCATAATGTGTGCGGTTTGCCCTTCTTCTCGAAATGACCGACGTCCCGTATTTCCAGATCAAAGGCAGGAGCGCGGATCTGTTCCAGCGCAGCGGCCAGATCATTGGCCAATGGCGTATCGACTTCGCCTGCGAAGCGCAGGGTCAGGTGCAACTGCTCTTCGCTTTGCCAGCGGGCGTTATCGATGCCTTCCATCGTGTCGATCAGCCGGTCGATCACATGCGGCGGAGGCTTGATGGCGACGAACAGGCGATGGGTCATGGACAGGCAGCCGCACGCGCGAGCGGGGAGCTATTTCGCCTTGTACACCTGCTCTTCGCCCGGAAAGCTGCGGGCGCGGACGTCGGCGGCATATTCGCCCGCCGTGTCCGAAATGATTTTGGCGATGTCGTTGTAACGCTTTACGAAGCGCGGCGTGCGTTCGAACATGCCCAGCATATCCTCTGCCACCAGCACCTGACCGTCGCATTGCGCCGACCCGCCGATCCCGATGGTGGGAATGGCGATTTCCCTGGTCAGCGTGATGGCAATATCCTCGACCACGCCTTCGATTACGATGGCGAATGCACCGGCCTGTTCCAGTGCCTTGCCGTCCGCGACAATCTTGGCTTCTTCCGCCTCGCTTCGTCCGCGTGCCATATAGCCGCCCAGCGCGTTCACTGCCTGTGGAGTCAGGCCGACATGGCCCATCACCGGAATGCCGCGCTGCGACAGGAAGGACACGGTTTCGGCCATGGCAGTCCCGCCTTCCAGCTTGACCGCCGCGGCGCCGGTTTCGGCCATGATACGGCTGGCGCTTGCGAAAGCCTGCTGGGGCGAAGCCTCGTAACTGCCGAACGGCATGTCGATCACTACCAGCGAGTGATAGGATCCGCGCACCACTGCCGCGCCATGGGCGCACATCATGTCGAGCGTGACCGGCAGGGTCGACGGCAGCCCGTAGATCACCTGTCCCAGCGAATCCCCCACCAGCAGCATATCGCAATGCGGGTCCAGCAATTGCGCCATGCGCGCGGTATAGGCCGTCAGCATGACAAGCGGTTCTTCGGTCACCCCGTCCTTCTTGCGCTGCATCACCTTGGGCACGGTCAGGCGCTTCATCGGGGCAGGGGTGGGATTGGCGCGGCTGGTCGCGGTGTCGAGCTGGAAGGTCGTGGACATGGGCGGCGTTCTAGCCGCGCTTTGCCATGTGGGAAAGGGCGCGCAGGCAACGTCTGTGTGGCACCACCATGTGGATGCAGGGCACGCAGCGGGTTTTCAGCGGGCGTTTCACCTTTATAAGTCAGGTCGGTTACAGATGAAACGGAGGATTGAATGGCAGGTGCGACCGGACAGGCCGGAGAACAGGGCTGGTCCTCGCGGACGGCATTTTTGCTGGCTGCCATCGGTGCGGCGGTCGGATTGGGCAATATCTGGCGCTTTCCGACGCTGGCGGGCGAGAACGGGGGCGGGGCATTCGTTCTTGTCTATATCGCCTGTGTTTTCCTGATCGGCCTGCCGCTCGTTTTGTCGGAAGTGATGATCGGGCGCACCGGGCGCGAGGATGCGGCGGGATCGATCGCCCGCGTGGCCGAGAAATCGGGCGTGTCGCGGAAATGGAGCCTGTTCGGCGGAATCGAGATTCTGGCCGCTTTTCTGATCCTCTCGTTCTATTCGGTCGTGGCGGGCTGGGCGCTGTATTACGTGTTCGTGATGGTCGGCAATGTCGCATCGTCCATCGGGGCGGGTGCTCCGTTCGGCGCGGCGTTTCAGGGCGAAACGCAGGATGCGATCACGGGGCGCATGGGCTCTTTGTTCGGCAGCCTTGGCACCATGATCGGGATGCACACGATTTTCATGGTGGTCACCGTGATGATCGTCGCCAATGGCGTGCACGACGGGATCGAAAAAGCGGCCGGCACGCTGATGCCGGCCTTTTTCGTGCTGCTGGTGGCGATCACCATCTATGGCGCGTTCACCGGTGAATTCGCGCAGGCGCTGGCCTTTCTGTTCACGCCCGATTTCTCGCAGCTGACGCCGACCGCGGTGAACGAGGCGCTGGGACAGGCCTTGTTCTCGCTGTCGCTGGGTTCGGCGGCGCTGATCACCTATGGCGCCTATGTGGGCGACGATGTGAAGCTGGCCCCCACGGCAGGCATGATCGCGGCGGCCGATACGGGTGTGGCGATATTGTCGGGCCTGATGATTTTTCCCATCGTGTTCGCGGTCGGCCTCGATCCGGCGGCAGGGCCGGTGCTGGTGTTCCAGTCGCTGCCGGTCGCCTTTTCGCAAATGCCTGCCGGTTCGCTGATCGGGCTGGCGTTCTTTGTCCTGATCTTCTTTGCCGCGCTCACCAGTTCGATTTCCCTGCTGGAAGGTCCGGTCGCATGGGTCATCGACCGGTTCGGGGTAAAGCGCCTGCATGCGGCCCTGCTGGTCGGCGGGGGTGCCTATGCGATCGGGTTGCTGTGCGCGATGGGGTATAATGTATTGTCGGATGTGCGGCCGTTATGGTTCTGGGGCATTTTTGCCGAGAGCGATATCCTGGATTCGATCGACGGCATCACGGGTAAGGTGATGCTGCCGCTGGCGGCGCTGGGCGTGTCGCTGTTCATCGGCTGGCGCGCGGATCGCAGGCTGGTGGAAACGCAGACGGGACTGTCGGTGGGCATGCTGGGTCTGTACCGCTTTGTGATGGCATGGCTTGCGCCGCTGGCGGTGGCGTTGATCCTGTTGTTCGGCCTGTTCCCCGGTTTGCTGGGCTGATTGAAAGCTGGGCTGATTGAAAAAAAGGGGCGCTCCGCGATGGAGCGTCCCTTTTCCGTTATACGGCCTTCGTCGTTTTATAGCGAAGTTTCGACATGCTTGTCGCGAACGTCGTTGGTGACATCCTTGCCCAGCATCATCTTGGCCGTGGTCGTAATGCCCAGATCGGCATCCCAGATCGACGCGCTTCCCAGATCCATGCGCAGCATCAACAGATTGGGATCGTCCTTGCCATCGGGGAACCATGCCTCGGTCATATTGCTCCATTCCTTTTCGCGGCGTTCGCGGCTGGTCTCTTCGACCAGCGTTCCGCGGAAGCGGGCAAAGACCGAATGGCCGCTGGAGGAGAATGTAGCCGTGGCGGGGCCCATCGCAGCGAAATGGCCGGTACGATAGGTGAAGAACCAGATCGCGTGATCGGCATCCTTGTCCAGTTGCGCGGTCATGGGGGCGGCGCTGTCGGGATTGCCGTCAAGCTGCAGCATCACAAAGGGGGATGAGGCCAGCTCCTTCCAGAACTTCTGCTTCAGCTCGTCGGCTTTGCCTTCCTTATATTGCATGGGGTCGTCCTTCCGGTTTGTTCTTTCCCTGATGCAACGGCGGGAAGGGCAGGCTGTTCCGTTTTTTCGGATGGGTCGGTGGACGCGGCGGGTGGAACATAATAAGAACATTGATCGTTTTCATGTCCCGATTCGATTCTCTGATGGAGCCTGTCATCGCCGGTCCCGATCCCCACGCAGGTGTGTGCCCTGCCGATCCGGCCCCCTTGCCCGAAGGGGTGTTTCCGGCTGCCGATCTGGCCGGTTCGCGCTGGCTGGAGGGCGGGGATAAGGGCGGGGACGAGGATGGGCGCGGCTGGAACCCTGCCATCGCCTTTCGCGGAGCGGGAGAGATCTTTGTAAAGGGCGGCGACGGCGCCGGGGCGGCGCTGGCTCTGGAACTGGCGCGCGGGGCACCGCGACCCTTGCACGAACGGGCGCTTACCGAAACGAGCGACGAGCGTGCCTTTCTGTGGGTGCAGGACGCCGCTTCTATCCGCGCGGGCGGCCGGCCGTTCTGGCCCGGCCTGCCGCGCGATCTGGCGCATCGGGCGATCCATGTGGCCGTCCGCACGGCAGAGGATGCCTTGTTCGCGCTGGAAGAAGGCGTGCGCTGCCGCGATCTGGCCTTTGTGATCGGAGAGATCGCGGGAAACCCGCGTGCGCTGGATTTCACGGCCTCGCGCCGGCTGGTGCTGGCGGCAGAACGGCATCGCGTGCCGCTGTGGCTGGTACGGGTGGATGCGCAGCGCGATCTGGGCGCGGCACGGATGCGGTGGGATGTATGCTCTGCCGCATCGCAGCCGCCGCGCTGGAACCCTCAGGCACCGGGCCTGCCGGGCTGGCGCGGCGAATTGTTCCGCGCCCGAGGCCTGCGCCCCGGCGCATGGTGGATCAGGCCCGAACGCATGACAAGTGATGGAGGGGGCAATGGGGGATCGATCCTCTCCGCCCGTCCGGTCGATCATGACGCCGCCGACCATGGCGGGCACCTTGCAGCCGGACAGGCAGGTGCTGGCGATCTGGTGCGCGCGGCTGGCGATCGATCGCTGGCGGCAGGCTGAAGCGGGAGCCGAGGCGGAGCCGGATGTCCCGCTCGCGCTGATTACCGAAACCGCGCATGGCCCCCGCATCGCCGCTGCCACGCGCGCCGCCGGGGCGGCGGGTGTGCGCATCGGCACCATGCTTGCCGATGCCCGCGCCTTGTGTCCCGCGTTGGAAGTGCGCCCTGCCGATCCGGCGGGCGATCTTGCCTTTCTGGAACGGCTGACCGTGTGGGCGCAGCGCTGGGGCCCGTGGAGCGCGCTGGATCCGCCCGACGGGGTGATCGTCGACATCACCGGCGCGGCGCATCTGTTCGGCGGCGAACAACGCTTGCTGGATGATGCGGCGCGCGTGTTCGCGGCGCGCGGCTTGACGGTACGGCTGGCCATCGCACCCACCGCAGGCGCGGCATGGGCGCTGGCGCATTACGGAAAGGCCCGTCAGGGAAAGGGCGGGCTGGTGCTGGAGGGTGGAGAGGATATCGCTGCCAGCCTGGCCCCTTTGCCGGTCGCGGCACTGCGGCTGGACGACGATGTGCTGCTGGTGCTGCGGCGGCTGGGGTTGAAACGGGTGGGCGATCTGGACGGGATCGGCCGCGATGCGCTGGCGCGCCGGTTCCGCAACCGCCGTTCGGCCATGGCCAATCCGCTGATGCGGCGCGACCAGATGATCGGACTGGTTCCCGAACCCATGCTGCCGGTCATCGGCAATCCGCCCGCCATGGTGCAATTGCGGCTGATGGAGCCGATCCGCCACTTGCCTTTGCTGGAAGTCGTGCTGGTCGATCTGGCCGCCGCGATGATGCGCATGCTGGAAGGGCGGGGCGAAGGGGCACGGCGGCTGGAACTCGCTTGCTGGCGTGTCGATGGCGAAATCGCGATCCGCACGCTGGAACTGGCCGCCGCGACGCGCGATGCCGCCCATGTCTGCCGCCTGTTTGCCGAACGGATCGCCACGATCGATGCAGGGCTGGGGATCGAAATGGCGCGGCTGGTCGCCCGCTGGGCCGAGCCGCTGGGGCTGGCGCAGGCCGATCTGGATGCCTCGGCAGAGGTGCATGGAACCAGCCTTGCAGCCTGTATCGACCGGCTGTCGGCGCGGCTGGGCACGCGCGCGGTGCGGCGGCCGGTGCCTTTTGCCAGCCATGTGCCCGAACGCGCCCAGCGCTGGCAGGCGCCGCTGCAGCCGGTGCCCGCAGCGCAGGAGAGCTTTGCCTTTCACGCCCGCCCGTTCAGGCTGTTGGACAGGGCAGAGCCGATCGCGGTGCTTTATGCCACGCCCGACGGTTTGCCCCAGCGCTTTCGCTGGCGCGGTGATGTCCACGATGTCGCCCGAGCCGAGGGGCCGGAACGCATCGCGCCCGAATGGTGGCGCGAAAAAGGTGCGGCGCGGCTGCGCGATTACTACCGGATCGAGGATGGCGAGGGACGGCGTTTCTGGATCTATCGGCTGGGGCTGGCCGGCGACGGGCGGGGCGGAGCGCCCGACTGGTTCATGCAGGGCCTGTTTGCCTGAGCATTCGTTCGCCTGAACATTCGCCGACGGGTGTTTGACGCGGTCACGCACGATCGCATTGCCGTGCAGCATCAAAGATACCGGATGATGCAATGATGCAACAAATGCGAAGGGCGACGAGGTCGAAACCCCGCCGCCCGCACACGGAGGCCTTCCGTGCTATCTGTAAAGGGCCCGATGCAATGGTTAACGCCAACATGCAAGTGCTTTGGTGCCGCGTGGCATTTTCGCCACTATCGCCCTGTCCTGCTGCAGAATCCAGCATATCTTTTGCGAAGTTTGCGCGGCTGCAGCGTATCGATTGATACTACATTGTGACATGATTGCGGCCTCGCCTGTCATAATATTGCGATTGGTCTGAGCGCCCTCGGTTCGTCGATTTTGCGCGAGCAGGGCTAGCCAGTACGATGAAAAGAACATAAAGTGAACATCGGAGTCGCAATGGCACAGAAATCACTTATCGAACGGCTGAAAGTCCTGGCGGATGCCGCCAAATATGATGCGTCCTGCGCATCGTCGGGCACGTCGAAACGCGACAGCCTGAACGACAGGGGGCGGGGCGGCAAAGGCATTGGATCGACCGAGGGTATGGGCATCTGTCACGCCTATGCGCCCGATGGTCGCTGCATATCCTTGCTGAAACTGCTGCTGACCAACCATTGCGTGTTCGATTGCCATTACTGTGTGAACCGCAAGAGTTCGAATGTGGAGCGCGCACGCTTTACCCCGCGCGAGGTCGCCGATCTCACCCTCTCGTTCTACAAGCGCAATTATATCGAGGGGTTGTTCCTGTCCTCGGGCATCATTCGCAATTCCGATCACACGATGGAGCAATTGGTCGAAACCGCGCGCATCCTGCGCGAGGAGCATGATTTCCGCGGCTATATCCAT
Organism: Croceicoccus sp. Ery5; assembly: GCF_020985325.1. Classification (NCBI taxonomy): domain Bacteria; kingdom Pseudomonadati; phylum Pseudomonadota; class Alphaproteobacteria; order Sphingomonadales; family Erythrobacteraceae; genus Croceicoccus; species Croceicoccus sp. Ery5. The sequence continues at coordinate 2,350,652 of NZ_CP087587.1, read as the reverse complement.
TTGAAGACCATTCCCGAGGCCGATCCCGAAATCGTCCGGCGGGCGGGGCTTTATGCCGATCGCATTTCGATCAATGTCGAATTGCCGACCGATGCGGGACTGGCCCGGCTGGCGCCCGACAAGAATGCGCATCGGATCGATGGCGCGATGGGCGCCATGCGCAATGCCATTGCCGAAGGACGCGACGCGAAAAAGCGTTTCCGCCATGCGCCCGCATATGCGCCCGCTGGTCAGTCGACACAGATGATCGTGGGCGCCGACGGGGCCAGCGATGCCGATATCGTAAGCCGTGCCAGCGCGCTTTACGGGCGGCACCGGCTGCGGCGCGTCTATTACTCGGCCTTCAGCCCCATTCCCGATGCCAGCGCCGTGCTGCCGTTGAAACGCCCGCCACTAGTGCGCGAACACCGGCTTTACCAGTCGGACTGGCTGATGCGCTTTTACGGGTTTTCTCCGGCGGAAGTGGCCGATGCCGCCGGGGCGGACGGTATGTTGCCGCTGGACATCGACCCCAAGCTGGCATGGGCATTGAAGTTCCGCGACAGCTTTCCCGTCGACGTCAATCGCGCTTCCAAAGAGGCTTTGCTGCGGGTGCCGGGACTGGGAACGCGCGGCGTGGCCCAGATCCTCAGTGCACGGCGGCATCGCGCCTTGCGACTGGACGATGTGGCCAGGCTGACCGTGTCGGTTGCAAAGCTGCGTCCCTTTATCGTCACGGCCGACTGGCGGCCCGTCACGCTGATCGACCGCGCCGATCTGAAGGCGCTGGTCGCGCCCGATACGGGGCGGCAACTGGACCTGTTCGCATGACTGCCCTGCAACATGTGCGGCTGGGCGCCTATCACGTGGTGCCAATGGCCGCGCCCGACGATTTCGACGAATGGCGCGATCATGCGCGGCGCATGGCCATGGCCGATGTGCCGCCCGACCGCGTGGCATGGACCGAACCGGGCGGACCGGCGGGCAATCTGTTCACGCATGGTGACCGCCGCTTGCCCGTACCCGACCGCGAGGCGCCGCCGCCGCGCGTGTCGCGGCGTTTTATCGAAATTGCGAAGACCGTGATCCTGCATGCCGATACCGACAGGTTCTCACTGCTGTATCGCGTGTTGTGGCGATTGCAGTCGAAACCCCGCCTGATCGAGGACGGGGCCGATGCGGACATACGCGCCATGGCCGATATGGCGCGGGGCGTGCGGCGCGACATTCACAAGATGCGCGCCTTTTTACGTTTCCGCGAGATCGAGCATGAGGGCGACGAATATTTCGTCGCATGGTTTGAACCGCAACATCACATCCTGCGCCATAATGCGGGTTTCTTCACGCGTCGCTTTGCCAATATGCTCTGGTCGATCCTGACGCCGCGGGGCAGCCTGCATTGGGATGGCGATACGTTGCGCGAAGGGCCGCCCGCCACGCGTGCCGATGCGCCTAACGGCGATCCGGTAGAGGGGATGTGGCGCGCCTATTACGCATCGATCTTCAATCCCGCTCGGTTGAAGATCGACGCGATGCTGAAGGAAATGCCGCGCCGATACTGGAAAAACATGCCCGAAGCGCAGCTGATCCCCGATCTGATCGCGGGGGCGCAAGCGCGCGAGGCGGCCATGGTTTCGGCAGGGGCGATGGAAAATGGCGAACGGCCCGCAACGCTGGACGCGGTGGACAAGGCGATCCATGCCTGCGCGCGCTGCCCCATCGGCGCGCTGGAAAACCGCGCGGTGATGGGCGAAGGGGTGCCCGATGCCCCGCTGATGATCATGGGCGAGCAACCGGGCGATATCGAGGACCGGCAGGGACGCCCTTTCGTCGGTCCGGCGGGGCAATTGCTGGACGTGCATCTGGAACGCGCGGGAATCGACCGTCGCGCCGCCTATGTCACCAATGCGGTCAAGCATTTCAAATATGTGTCGGGGGACGTGCCAAATCGCGATGTGCCAAATCGCGGCGTATCCGGTCGCGGCAAGCGGCGCCTGCACCAGAATCCCTCTGCCCGGGAGATCGACACCTGCCGCTGGTGGGTAGAGGCGGAGCGCGCCATCGTGCGGCCAAGGGTGGTGCTGGCACTGGGCGCCAGCGCGGCGCGCAGCGTGTTGGGCAAGACAATATCGGTCACCAAGGCACGCGGCACGCCTGTGCCGCTGGACGATGGCAGCGAGCTGTGGGTGACGGTGCACCCGTCCTATCTGTTGCGGTTGGAAGGGCCTGCGCGCGAAGAGCAGGCGCGGCTGTTCGACGCCGACCTGGCGGCCGTCGCAGCGCGTCTTCGGGAACTGGCGTAATGGCGCGCTGTGGACTGGCTGTGGATAAAGCTGTGCGCAAATCTGATGATAGTGCTGTGGACGGGGCGGCAGAACGTGGGGGTAACCGGCCTGTGTTCGCGGTGACCCGTCCGCTTTTCAGGGGCCTGCCGGTGCCGCCATGCCCGACGCGCCGCTAACGCCCGATCGTCGCCGGATAGAGATCGATACCGATGCATTGGGCGCGCCGCCGCGAGCGCCCTTTGTCGAACTTGGCCTCGTCTCGTGCTTTTCCTTCCTGCGCGGCGCGTCCGACGCGGTCGATCTGGTGATGACGGCGCGCGCTATGGGCTATGACGCCATCGGGATTGCCGATGCGAATTCGCTGGCAGGCGTGGTCCGCGTACATGGCGAGGCGGAGACTTTGCGTTTGCGCCCGGTGATCGGCGCGCGGATCGAAACGGTCGAGGGGCTGGCCTTTCTTGCCTATCCCGAAACGCGCGCGGCCTATGGCCGGTTGTCGCGGCTGATCAGCAAGGGGCGGATGCAGACCTTGTCGGGCGCATGGCAGGACAAGGGCGTGTGCGAGATCGATCTGGCGATGCTGACCGAACATGCGGCGGATGATGGCGGGCACGGCGCCTTGCATCTGATTGCCTTGCCGCCACCCGATCTGGATATGCCGTTCCGCGTCAGCCTGCCGGGCAATGTGATGCCGATTGGCGGGGGGCAGGCAGAGCCGGTTGCGCAAAGCCTGTCCTTTGCCGGTCTGGTGCCGCATCTGGCGCAATTATTGCCATCGCTGGGCCATATCGCGGCCAGCCATCTCTATCGCGGCGATGATGTGGCGCGGATCGGCAGGCTGGATACGCTGGCGCGCACCCATGGGCTGGGCCTGCTGGCCACGAATGACGTGCATTACCACGCACCCGACCGCCGCCCGTTGCAGGATGTGATGACCGCGATCCGGCACAAAACCACGGTGGCAAGGGCGGGGCATTTGCTGCACGCCAACGCCGAACGGCATCTGAAAGCGCCCGAGGAGATGCAACGCCTGTTCGCGCGCTGGCCGCATGCGATCCGCGCGGCCCGCGATCTGGCGGACCGCTGCCGGTTCAGCCTGAACGAATTGCGCTATGAATATCCCGATGAGATCTATCCCGAAGGCCGCACCCCGCAGCAGCATCTGGAAGTGCTGACATGGGAAGGCGCGGACAGGCGTTATCCCAGTGGTTTGCCGGAAACCATTCGCGCAACGCTGGAGCGTGAACTGGCGCTGATCGCAAAGCTCGACCTCGCGCGCTATTTCCTGACGATCCACGATATCGTCCGCTTCGCGCGCAGTGTCGATCCGCCGATATTGTGTCAGGGGCGCGGGTCGGCGGCCAATTCGGCGGTCTGCTATTGTCTTGAGATTACGGCCGTCGACCCGGCGCGCCATGCGCTGCTGTTCGACCGCTTCATTTCCGAAGAGCGCAAGGAGCCGCCCGATATCGACGTCGATTTCGAGCATGAGCGGCGCGAGGAAGTGATCCAGCATATTTACGAGAAATACGGTCGCCACCGCGCCGGACTGTGCGCCACGGTCATCCATTACCGGCCGCGCATGGCGATCCGCGAAGTGGGCAAGGCGATGGGCCTGTCGGAAGATGTCACGGCCAAACTTGCGGGCACCGTATGGGGCGGTTGGGGGCGCGAGATCGGCGAGGCGCATGTGGCCGAAACCGGCATGGACATCAGCGATCCGCATTTGCGGCGGGTTCTGAAGCTTACCCAGCAGATGATTGGAATGCCGCGACATCTGTCTCAGCACGTGGGCGGCTTTATTCTGACGCAAGGCGCGCTGACCGAAACCGTGCCCATTGGCAATGGCGCCATGCCCGATCGCAGTTTCATCGAATGGGACAAGGACGATATCGAGGCGCTGGGCATATTGAAGGTGGACGTGCTGGCGCTGGGCATGCTGACCTGCATTCGCAAATGTCTTGATCTTGTGCGCGATCATCATGGCCGCGCGCTGACTTTGGCCAGTGTCCCGCGCGAGGATCCGGAAACCTATGCCATGCTGCGGCGCGGGGATTCGCTGGGCGTTTTCCAGGTGGAAAGCCGCGCGCAAATGAACATGCTGCCGCGGCTGCGCCCGCGCGAGTTCTATGATCTGGTCATACAGGTCGCCATCGTGCGCCCCGGTCCGATTCAGGGGGACATGGTGCACCCCTTCCTGAAACGCCGGAGGGGAGAGGAGCGGGTGGAAATTCCGGCCCCGGGCCCCGCGCATGGCCCGCCGGACGAGCTTTCCAGCATTCTGGGGCGCACATTGGGCGTGCCGATCTTTCAGGAGCAGGCGATGAAGATCGCGCTGGACGCGGCGAAGTTCAATTCGGCCGAAGCCAACCGGCTGAGAAAGGCGATGGCGACGTTCCGTTCGCGCGGCATGGTCGACGAATTGCAGGACATGATGGTCGAGCGCATGGTGAAGCGCGGCTATGACCGCGATTTCGCGCAGCGCTGTTTCAACCAGATCAGGGGGTTTGGCGAATATGGCTTTCCCGAAAGCCACGCGGCCAGCTTTGCCCATCTGGTCTATGTGTCGAGCTGGCTGAAATGCCATTACCCTGCCGCTTTCGCCTGCGCCTTGCTGAATTCGCAGCCGATGGGCTTTTATGCACCCGCCCAGATCGTGCGCGATGCGGCCGAACACGGAGTAGAGGTGCGACCGGTGGATGTGAACCTGTCGCAATGGGATTGCACGCTGGAACCCGCGCGTGGCGATACGGTGGCGCTGCGGTTGGGGTTGCGACAGGTGGACGGACTGCCCGAACATGTCGCAGCGCGGCTGATCGCTGCCAGGGAAGAGCTGAACGGCAAGGATAGGGCCGCATTTTCTGATGTGGCCGCGCTGCGCGAATATTCGGGCATTCCCGCGGCCCATATCGAACGGCTGGCCAGTGCCGATGCGTTCGGTTCGCTGCGGATTACCCGCAGGCAGGCCCTGTGGGATGCGCGTTCGATCGTTTCGGCTCCGCCGTTGCCCCTGTTCGAAGCGGCGCGTGCCAGAGATCCGCGGGTGCGCGACGAAGGGGCGGAGGTCACGCCTGCCATCCTGCCCGCCATGCCCTTGTCCGAAGAAGTCGTCGCGGATTACCAGACCACGCGTCTGTCGCTAAAGGCGCATCCCATGGCGTTCCTGCGCGCTGGCCTCGCCGAACGCGGCTTTATCCGCGCCTGCGACCTGCGCGAACGCAAATACCGGTCGAATGTGCAAGTGGCGGGCGTTGTGCTGATCCGCCAGCGGCCCGGCAGCGCCAAGGGCGTGTGCTTTATCACGCTGGAGGACGAGACGGGGGTGATCAATCTGGTCGTCTGGCCGCATCTGAAAGAGAAATATCGCCGCGTGGTGATGGGGGCGCGGCTGATGGAGGTGCGCGGGCGGGTCGAATATGACGACGATGTCGTCCATGTGATCGTCCAGCAGATGTTCGATGCCAATCACGCCCTGCATGCCTTGTCGGACGATGTCATGCCCGCCGTAATGGCCCGTGCCGATCACGTGCAAAGCCCGCTGCCCGAGAAGTCCGAACGCGGAGGTAACTTGCGCGACGATCTGCGCAAGGACCGCCCGGCCGACCCGCATGGCAGTGCGCCCGACGGGGCGAAGCAGCCGATCGATCCGTGGGAGCCGCCGCCCGCGGGCAATCGCGAATGCGGGTTTCAGGGGCGCCATCCGCGCGATACGCGCATTATTCCCCGGATCCTGCCGCCGTCTCGGGACTTTCACTAGGGTGACTATCCGCAAACGCCTGCCGGCCCGTCCTTTCCGTATCGATCGCGCTGTCATCGCACTGCTTGTGCTGTTGGCATTACTGGCGGGAGGGCACGGCTGGCTGAAAGCGCATCCCGAGCATGATCCGCGCGCGCCGGTCGACCTGAACGGGCCCGAAGGCTGGGCGACTTCGATGCAACTGGCGGGTTTGCGCGGTGATCCCGTGCAATGCCGTCAGGCGCTGGACCGCGCAGGGATCGGCTTTACCGCACTCGACCCCATGGGCGAGGGGGCGTGCCGACGCGACGACCGGATGCGGATCGCGAGTGATGCCGAACGGGGCCTGATACTGACACCGACCATGCCCGAGGCGAGTTGCAGCGTGAATGCCGCGCTGCACTGGTGGATGCAGCACCGCGTGCAACCGGCGGCAGAGGATATTCTGGGGAGCAGGGTCGCCAGCCTGCAGCATCTGGGCACCTTTAATTGCCGACGCATCAATGGAGGCTCGCAAGGCCGGTGGAGCGAGCATGCGACGGGCAATGCCATCGACATAGCCGGGTTCACATTGGAGGATGGACGCCGATTGACCCTGTCGGCGGACTGGCAGAACGCCGGAAATCCGGAAGGCGCATTTTTGCGAGCAGTGCGCGACGGGGCCTGCGATGCGTTCGGGACAGTGTTGTCGCCCGACTATAACGCCTTGCACGCCGATCATTTTCATCTGGATCAGGCAGAGCGCGGCCTTGGCAGCTTTTGCCGGTAAGGGAAGGCGGGTGCGACCCGAACCCCGCCCGACCGGTCAGTCGCGGAATGTCATCGACCGAAGCAGCATCGAACCTGCCAGATGACGATATTCGGCGCGTTCGCCCGACGCGCTTTGCATCTGCGTTTCGGTCATCGCCATATGTTTGCGATAGGCCTCGGCGCGCGCCTCTTCCTCTTCGGGGCTTTCCCATTCGGTCCAGCGGGTGATCAGATAGACGTCGGGTTCACCCTTGCGCGGGAAAGAGTTCACCAGCACTTCGTATCCGGTGATCCAACCTTGTTCCATCGCAAAGGCCTGACCCTTGCGCCACATGCCCGCCAGATGATTGGCATAATCGAGCCCGTGCCCGTCCTCGATCTCGATCCCCGATACTTCGACATATTCGCCGCTGATGAACGGCCACTCGCTCTGCGCATGGGCAAGTTGCGGGCAGGCAAGCGCCATCGATGCCGCAAACAGCGGCGCAAGTAATTTGACAGTCTTCATCAATCATCCCCTTCGCGGAACATGTGCAAAACGCACAGGTTTCCCTCGGGCAGTCCCGATGTATTTACGATGTTCGGAAAAATACCCGATCGGGTCAGGCTGCGCGCCTGTTAATCTTCTGTCAATCTTGCAGCGCAGCAAAAATGATCAGGCAGCTTCGAATGCGTAACCGGCCGAACGGACGGTACGGACCGGGTCCTTGCTGCCTTCGACCGACAAGCCCTTGCGAAGACGGCGAATATGCACGTCGACCGTACGCAGTTCGATATCGCTGCCGGTGCCCCATACGGCATCGAGCAATTGGCCCCGGCTGAAGACGCGGCCGGGATGTTCCATAAAAAACCGCAGCAGGCGGAATTCGGTCGGACCCAGTTGCAGCGAATGGCCGCGACGGGTGGCTTTATGGCTGGTTGCGTCCAGCTTGATATCGCCGACCTCCAGCACCTCGCCCGCAAGGGCAGGGCGCACGCGGCGCAGCACCGCGCCGACGCGGGCGATCAGTTCGCGCGGAGAGAAGGGCTTGGTCACATAATCGTCGGCGCCGGTTTCAAGGCCGCGGATGCGGTCATCCTCGCTTCCGCGCGCCGTCAGCATTACGATGGGAACATGCGCCGTTTCCTTGTCGCGGCGCAGGCGGCGGCAGATTTCGATGCCGCTGGTCCCCTCGACCATCCAGTCAAGGATGACGAGGTCGGGTGTCTGTTCGTCGGCAAGGATCAGCGCCTCGTCACCATCGCCGGTGACGTGCACTTCATAGCCTTCGGCCTCGAACCGATATTGCAGCAACTCGGCAAGCGAGAGATCGTCTTCGACGAGAAGCAGGCGCGGAGCGGGCACTTCTACGGATCCTTATCAGTGGCGGTACGTCACCCCATCACACGCCTTTTATTACCGGCTTATGACAAGAGCTTGAATATTGCGCGACTGTGGTCCGGCGATCAGCCCTCGTGATCCTCGCGATCGGGCGGATAGGTGCCGGTGGCCGAGAAATGCACCATTTCCGCCACATTGGTCGCATGGTCGCCGACGCGTTCAATATTGCGCGCCACGAACAGCAATTGGGCCGCGCTGCCGATGGTGGCGGGGTTTTCGACCATATGGGTGACCACATTGCGGAAGATGCTGTCGTAAAACGCATCGACGCGCGCGTCGCGGGCGATCACTTCCTTGGCCAGCATCGGATCGCGCGCTGCATAGGCAGTCAGCACGTCATGTACCATCTCGACCGCGATCTCGCCCATGGCGGGGATCAGCGCGAGCGGTTCGAACCGGCGGCGGCCCTCGATGCGGTTGACGCGCTTGGCGATGTTCTTGGCGTAATCGCCGATCCGTTCGACCACGCCCGCGATTTTCAGCGCGGCGATCACTTCGCGTAAATCGTCGGCCATGGGCGCGCGCAGGGCGATGGTGCGAACGGCCAGACGGTCGATCTCCATCTCCAGCGTGTCGATTTCCTTGTCGCGGGCGATGACGCGATTGCCCAGTTCCTCGTCGCCATTGACGATGGCTTCGAGCGATTCCTGGACCGACAGCTCGGCTAGTCCGCCCATTTCAGCGACCAGACCGCGCAGGCGGGTAATGTCTTCCTCAAACGCTTTGACCGTGTGTTCCATAATCAGCCGTAGCGCCCCGTGATATAATCCTTTGTCCGTTCTTCGCGCGGATTGGTGAAGATGTCACTCGTCTTGCCGTACTCGACCATTTTTCCCATGTGGAAAAAGGCGGTCCGTTGCGAAACGCGGGCGGCCTGCTGCATCGAGTGGGTGACGATCACGATGGCATAACGACCGCGCAATTCGTCGATCAGCTCTTCGATACGCGCGGTTGCGATCGGATCGAGCGCCGAACACGGCTCGTCCATCAGGATCACTTCGGGGTCGACCGCAATGGCGCGCGCGATGCACAGGCGCTGTTGCTGGCCGCCCGAAAGCGCTGTGCCCGAATCGGCAAGGCGGTCCTTCACCTCGTCCCACAGGCCGGCGCGTTGCAGCGATTCCTCTACGATGCGGTCCATTTCGGCCTTGCTGGTGGCAAGCCCGTGGATGCGCGGCCCATAGGCGATATTCTCATAGATCGACTTGGGAAACGGGTTCGGCTTTTGAAAGACCATCCCGACACGCGCGCGCAATTGCACGACATCCATCCTGGAGCGATAGATATCCTCGCCGTCCAGCAGGATTTCACCTTCGACCCGCGCGCTGGCAATCGTGTCGTTCATGCGGTTCAACGTGCGCAGAAAGGTCGATTTGCCGCAGCCCGACGGGCCGATAAAGGCCGTCACATAGCGCGTGTGCACATCGATCGAGACATCGTCGATGGCCTTTTTCTCTCCGTAGAAAACGGAAACGCCATTGGCCGAAATCTTCGGCTTGGCAGCAGCGGTCTGCGTGGTGGCCTCGGCCAGTTCTTGTTCGGGCATGGTCATCTTCATTAGACGGTCTCAGGGATTACCAGCGGCGTTCGAATTTGTTGCGCAGGTATATGGCGAGGCCGTTCATGGCCAGAAGGAACAGCAATAGCACGATAATCGCGGCAGAGGTACGCTCTACGAAGCCGCGATCGATCTCGTCCGACCACAGGAAGATCTGCACCGGCAGAACGCTGGACGGAGAGGTGAAGCCCGCAGGCGGCGTGGCGACAAACGCGCGCATGCCGATCATCAGCAGCGGCGCGGTTTCGCCCAGCGCGCGGGCCATGCCGATGATCGTGCCCGTCAGAATACCGGGGAGGGCCAGCGGCAGCACATGGTGAAACACCACCTGCACCGGCGAAGCGCCGATCGCCAGTGCGCCGTCGCGGATTGAAGGCGGGACCGATTTGATCGCATTGCGCCCGCTGATCACGATAACCGGCATAGTCATCAACGCCAGCGTCATGCCGCCGATGATCGGGGCGCTGCGCAGGTTGGGAAAGATCCAGAGGAACACCGCCAGGCCCAGCAAGCCAAAGATGATCGACGGAACCGCGGCGAGGTTGTTGATCGAAACCTCGATAATATCGGTCCATTTGTTCTTGGGGGCATATTCCTCAAGATAAACGGCCGCCAGAACGCCGATGGGAAAAGCCAGCAACAGCGTCACGATCATCGTGAGCAGAGAGCCTTTGAGTGCGCCCCAGATGCCTGCTTCCTGCGGATCGGTGGCATCGGCGCGCGACAGGAATCCCCAGTCGAAAGCGCGCGACAAAACACCTTCGTCCTTCAGCCGCGATGCCATAGCCTGCAATTCGGCCGGTCCTTCGCCGCGATAGGCTGCGGCCAGATCGTCCTCGACCGGCAGGGCCACGGTGACATCGCGGGTCAACATGTCGGGATCAGCCACGATCTTCGCCGCCAGATCGCGCGAAGCACCGCCGCCCAGCTGCGAAGCGACGTCATCGCCATAGGCCTGCGTCGCGGCAAATTGCAGCGCGTCGGTCAACCCTGCCGAACGCAGCATCGCTTCGGCACCGGGCTGGCTGAGCTGGCTTTGATCGACAGCAAGGCCGAGTTCGGTGAATTTCACCGGCACCTTCAGTTCGGCGCGGGTAAAGCCGGCAATGCCGTTCGACGTCATCGCGACAAGCAACACGGCCAGCACCGCGACCGAGACCAGCACCGACAGCATCGCCAGCAATTTGAAGCGCCGCTCTGCCGCGTAGCGCTTCTTCAACCGCTTTGCGACAACGGCATTGCGCTGCACACGCTGCCGGTCGAGTTCGGACAAATCCTGCATCTGTGCGGGGGAAGGGGAGGCGGTGTTCATCGCATCCTTACTCATAGGCTTCGCGGTAGCGCTTTACGACGCGCAGGGCGATGAAGTTCAGGGTCAGCGTCACGGCGAACAGCACCATCCCCAGTGCAAAGGCGGAGAGGGTGGCCGGATGGTCGAAGCTGCCTTCGCCCGTCAGCATGGCGACGATCTGATAGGTGACCGTGGTCATGCTTTCCAACGGATTGGCCGAAAGATTTGCCGACGCGCCCGCAGCCATCACCACGATCATGGTTTCGCCGATCGCGCGCGATACGGCCAGCATCACACCCGCCACAATGCCGGGCAGGGCAGCGGGGATCAGCACCTTGCGGATGGTTTCCGACTGCGTTGCCCCCATGGCAAGGCTGCCGTCGCGCATCGCGGCGGGGACGGCTGCAATCGAATCGTCGGCCATCGAGGATACGAAGGGAATGATCATCACGCCCATAATCAGGCCTGCTGCCAAAGCGCTTTCGCTGCTGGCGCTGGAAATGCCGATCGACTGCGCCACATCGCGGATAAACGGCGCCACCGTCAGCGCAGCGAAATAGCCGTACACGACGGTCGGCACACCGGCGAGAATTTCAAGGATCGGCTTGAGCCATTTGCGCACCGTGGGTGACGCATATTGGGTCAGATAAATCGCGCTGCCCATGCCCAGAGGGATCGCGACGATCATGGCGATGATCGCACCGATATAGATCGTGCCCCAGAACAGCGGCAGGGCGCCGTAATCCTCACCCGTCGTATAGGCCGGATCGCGCATGGGATCGGGCGACCAGTGCGTGCCGAACAGAAAGTCGATGGGGTTGACCATGCCGAAGAAGCGCACGGTTTCGAATAGCAGCGACGCCAAAATGCCGAAAGTCGTCAGAATGGCGACTAGCGAGGCGAGCAGCAGCAGGCCCATGACCATACGCTCGACCTTGGTGCGGGCGGTAAAATCGGGGCGCAGCTTGAGAAAGGCATAGGCACCGCCTGCAAAGCCCGTCACCAAGGTGACGGCCAGCCCGATGATACCATAGCGCGACAGGGCCGCCGCGGCCGGTTCGACCAGAGGCTGCGCGCGCGGGTCGAACACCGCCTGCATGTCGCCGCTGGCAACCGCGATCGCCTCGCCAAGGATGGTATTGCGGGCAAGGCCAAAGGGCGGCAGCGAACCGGCGGCAGGATGCGACAGCATGGCCTGCAACACCAGTTGCGGGCTGACCGCGCTCCAGATCAGGGCGAACAGCATTGCGGGCACAAAGGCCCACAGTGCCACATACCACGCATGATAGCTGGGCAGCGAATGCGGACGGCTGTCACCGCTGCGAAACGCATAAGCGCGCGAGCGAGCCGCCAGCCACCCGGCCAAACCGAGGCCGAGTGCGAGTAGAACGAGAATTGCTGGCGACATCGCTAGGGTATTAAGCTCGCTTTATTGCAGATCCGTGGCCTGAATCACGGTCAGATTCGAGGCCACCTCGGCGTTGCGGGCTGCCGCTTCGGGCGTGGAAGCGATCATGCCCTTGCTCGTAAGCAGGCCGTCCTTGCCCCAGTTCTCGACCCAAGTCGAGAGATACTCTTTCAAACCGGGCACGGCTTCCACATGCTGTTTCTTCACATAGATATACAGCGGACGGGCGCCGGGATACTGTCCGCCCGCGATATTGTCATAGGTCGGCTCGAACCCGCCAAGGCTGAGACCGCGCAGCTTGTCGGAATTTTCCTCGAGGAAGGAATAGCCGAAAACGCCGATCGCCTTGGGATTGGTGGCCAGCTTCTGCACGATCAGATTGTCGTTCTCGCCCTGCTCGACATAGGCGCCGTCGCTGCGCACTTCGGTGCAGATCTGCTCGTAACGGTCTTCGTCGGTTTCCTTCAGCGCCTTGGTCGCGGCATCGGTGTTGCAACCGGCAGTCAGGATCAGCTCGGCCAGCGCGTCGCGCGTACCCGATGTCGGGGGCGGGCCATAGACAAGGATCGGCTCGTTCGGGAACGAGGGGTCGATATCCGACCAGTTCTTGGCGGTCTGCGGCTTGCCATAGGGCTCTGCCGCCAGCGCCTGATAGACCTGTGCCGGGGTCAGAGAAAAGTTCTGCCCTTCCTTCGATTCGGCGATCGCAATGCCGTCGAGGCCGACTTCAAGCTCCACAACCTCGGTCACGCCATTGGCCTGACAGGTTTCGAATTCCGACAGCTTCATCCGGCGCGAGGCGTTGGCGATATCGGGATATTGCGTGCCCACACCGCCGCAGAACAGCTTGAAACCGCCGCCTGTGCCGGTCGATTCGATGATGGGCGAGGAGAACTGCGGATAGCTGCGGCTGAATTCCTCGGCCGCGGCCTTGGCGAAAGGATAGACGGTGGACGAACCCACGGCCTTGATCTGGTCGCGGCCGGCCGACTGCGGGCCGCCGCAGGCCGCAAGGGTCGCCGCCGACAGGGCGGCCAGAAGAAGGGGCTTCATCATGCGCATGGGATTGGTTTCCTTTCGAATCGCCCGCGCCAATATGGGCTTAATATGACAGTGATGTGACATAATGCTACACGCCATACGTGTAAGCCGCTGAAATTGCGTGATTGCTGGAATTGCAAAATCGACGCTCCGGTCAGAAATCCAGCTGTGCGCGCGCTCCGAAGCTGTTCACGCCGTAAGACGTATCGCCGCTGGCCGTGGGATAAACCGCGCCATCATACTCGATATAGGCGTAGTTCAACAGGAAGCGGGTGTAGTCGGTCGGCGTCCAGATCAGCGATATGCCGTAAAGGTTCTGCTGTCCGCCCGTGATATCGACATCGTCGAGGTCGAGATAATCATAGCGCAGATTGACCTGTAGTGCGCCCATGCCGCCCTCGTTCACCGGATTGGCCGGGCGGATGCGGTCGAACAGGCCCTTCTTGTACCCGCGCCGATCGCCCGGCGTCAGGAAATAGCCAACTTCGGCATAACCGCCGAAGAAGGTGGGGTCGGCAAAGCCGGTCCGTTCGACATGCTGCCAGAAAGCTTCGCCCGCTACGTGGAACGGGCCCATGATGGCAGAGGTCTCGACACCCAGACCGGTTTCGCTGTCGGCCGAGAAAAAGCCGGTGTCGATAAAGCGCGAATTATTCGGATGTTCGAGCGGGCGCTGGCGATAGCGGACCAGCCCGTCATCCTCGATATCGTTGTAATGGACCGAACCGCCGATATGCAGCTGGGTGTCCCCGACCTTGGGCATATAGGCAAAGCGGATATCGCCGCCCGCGTTCTTGTTGTCGCGCAGCACTTCGATATTGTCGGTGAAGAAGCCCGCCTGCACCAGCCAGTCGTCGGTGATATATTGCGCCGAGATCCCAACGCGGCGTTCGAACACGAAGGCATCGGTAAAGGCTGCGCGTTCGATGAAAGAGGTGTGGAGCGAACTGGACAGTTCTTCCATCGACTGGAACGTGTTGTGCTGTCCGGCAATGATAGTGAGGCTGCCGTCGGTATAGTCGATATAGGCGTCGGTAGTGACGGTCACTTCCTGCGCGAAATCGAATTCCGCCTTATAGCCGAACCCGCCCGGCACTGTGCCTTCGATGCCCAGGCGAATGCGGCGCGCCTCGCTGGAATAGCCGTCGTCATGGCCGGTCGATTTGGGGGCCGAGATATAGGCGGCATCATAGTTGAAGCGCCCGCGCGGCTTGAAGCTCCATCCGTCGGGATGCGATATGACCGGCGCACCCTTCCATGCGATCTGCGTCTGCGGCTCTTCCTTCGCAGCAACGGGCACCGGCGCAGCCACCGGAACGTCAGCCGCGACAGGCTGCTCCGCATCGTCTCCTCGGGTGAGGGCGAGTTCCGCCTCGAGCTCTTCGATCCGGCGGTTCATCGCCTCCATGCTGGCGCGCATGGCGGACAATTCGGCCTGGATCGCGTCGGCGTCGCTCGCGGCTTCTTGAGCCATGGCGGTGGGGGCCGCCATCAGGCTGCTGGTCGCAAGGAGCGATAATGTGATTGCGTGCTTCATCGAATGTTACAGTTCAGTGTCGATTCCATGACAGGGAGGCGACGCCACTATGACGTATCAATGACAGTTTTGTTACAGTCTGTTTCCCGGGCATGGGCAAGCGCCTGCGAAACAGTAGGAAATCTGCGGAACAGAGCGGACTAAAAAATTTAACGGCGCAAGCGGCGGCGGGGCAGTTTTAGCCGTTTTTAACCTCTTCGTCGACATGGCGGGGCAGCCGGACGGTGATCGTCGTGCCGACGCCCAGTTCGCTTGCGATATCCAGCCTGCCGCGATGGCGTTCCACGATATGCTTCACGATGGCCAGCCCCAATCCGGTCCCGCCTGCCGCGCGGCTTCGTCCGGGATCGGTGCGGTAAAATCGGCGGGTGAGGTGGGGCAGATGCTCCGGCGCGATACCCTCGCCCTTGTCGGTCACGGTCAATTCATAGCTGGCGTCGCCGCGCTTGACCGACACTTGCACAGGTTCGGTCTTGGATCCGTATTTCATGGCATTGTCGATCAGATTGCGGGTCAGCTGGTCTAACTGCTGCGTATCGCCCCTGACGGGCATCGGGCGCGGATCGACATCCAGGAATACGCTGTCCTTGCCGTGGAGCGAGGTCACCCCCGATACGACATGTTCGGTCAGTTCGCGCAGGTCGAGCACGGTCGGCGGCAGATCGTGCTTGCCCGCTTCGACCCGCGAAAGGCTCATCAGATCTTCGACCAAAGCCTGCAGACGCTTGGCTTCCTTGGCGACGATTTCGAGGAAACGGTGGCGCGTGGCCGGTTCCATCGGCCGGCCGTCTTCAGCATCGGCCTCCAGCATGGTTTCGACATAGCCAATGATAGAGGAGAGAGGCGTGCGCAACTCGTGGCTGGCATTGGCGACAAAATCGGTGTGTGCGCGGCTGATGTCGGCCTCTGCCGTGCGGTTCACCAACTCGATCGTGGTCCGTGCATCGTCGACCGGGCGAACAGACACGTTCCAGATCGACCGCGGTCCGGAGAGACCCTTGATCGTCGCGCTGCCGCCCCCCTTGCTGTCCAGCAGGCGGATCGCTTCGGGATGGCGTACGGCGACGCGTGCGTCCTGCCCCACGATATGGGGGCCCAGCACTTCGCGTGCGGCGCGATTGGCGATGGTAATGCGCCCTTTTTCCATCATCAGATAGGGCTGCGACAACGGTTCGATCAGTTCGCGCGTCTGTTCGGGGCCCAGCGTGCCGCGTGCGGGCGGTTCGGGCGCAGGCGGCGGATCGCGGCGGCGCAGGAGCAGCGAGCAAATCCAGACAAGCAGGATCGCGCCGACCAGACCAATGTCATAGGTGGTGAACCAGATCGCCACCGCGCCCAGCAAAGCCAATAGAATGCCGCCCCACGGCAATCCGGCCATGGTCATGACAAGACACCTTTTTCAACGGACGGGAATCGGTTAGCGGCACGCAACATCCGGCCCTCGATAATGGGGAGCGGTGCAGGGCGCCAGCCCGAAGCGGGGTCATGTCGCCCTGTTGTCAATAAAGCGTTGTCAGTAATGCATTGTCAGCAATGGCCGGCATGACCGGACAGAATTATTGTGGCAGTTTCAGATCCGAGCCTGTCAAAAGGACGAGAAGGAGGATGACGCCAAGGGTGACGCCTACCATGAAACGGCCTGCACGCGAATTGGCGAAGCTGACGAACAGGGCGACGGCATCGGCGCCCGCTGCGAAAACCGCGCCTGCGCCTGCCATCATCGCGCCCATGACAATCAGCGCTGGCTCGTCGCCGCTATGACCCAGTAGCGCCAGCAGGCCTCCGGTAACGGCGATGAAACCGAATGCTGCCCAGCGCTTGGATCGATTGCGTTGGGCAGGGGCGGCAACCAGTCCCGCGCGGCGAAGCGAATCGTATAATTCGTAAGACAGGCCGCTGCCCCCGCATTGCGGGCAGGCCATCTGGCTGGCCCCCGCCGACCGGCATGCGCGGCAGGCACCGCTCCTCGTTCGCATTGTATCCCCTCTCGCTTCGGTAAGGCGAATAGACAGGAGATCGGCGGGCTTTTTAAGAGTCCCAAAGGAATCAGCCATTTGCAGCGCAGTTTGGTCGAAAAGCCCGCCGATTGCGGCATTCGCGCCATGGCCGCTTTGGCAAGCAATTGAATTACCGTCATTTATTCTGGCTCGATCGCTCTTCAACGCTGTCCCGGCGACAAGATGCCAGTATCCTCCCCACTGAGTAACCAGCAAGGATCGTGCGCGCGCGACGAACGACGTTTCGTGCAAGACGATCCGCTTTGGCGTTGGATGATTATGGGGGGCGGTCGTGGTGACCCCTACGGGAATCGAACCCGTGTTTCAGCCGTGAGAGGGCCGCGTCCTGACCGCTAGACGAAGGGGCCATGCCTGTCGGCAAGCCCGCACCTTGGTGACCCCTACGGGAATCGAACCCGTGTTTCAGCCGTGAAAGGGCCGCGTCCTAACCGCTAGACGAAGGGGCCTCCGTGGTGCGGAATGGCCCTCTAGATAGCAGACGGTCGGGGGTCAAGCGAAGATTGCAGAGTTTTTACAGACTTGCCGAAATTTCTTTTCACGCAGGGTTGAAGGGGCTCCCGCGATACCGATCTTATGAGCTTAGCCAGCTGCCCCGAAAAATTACGCCAGAGATGCAACAAATGCGCGACTGCCGCATTGTGGGGTTATCAAGGCGCGAAGAACAGGGCTTTGCGCGGAACAATCGAACATGACCAGCAGCGGACGAGAGCATCCATGCCCCATGAACCAAGCGGAATTCTTCCGATCTCCCGCCGTGGCCTTTTGGCAAGCAGCGCAGCCTCGGTCGCGATGACCGCGACACCGCCAATGGCCCATGCGCGCACGCCTGCGCCGGATGCGGTGCCGACCGAATCGGTTCGCTTCACCGTCAACGGCTCCGAACACACGCTCGAACTCGACACGCGTGTCACCTTGCTCGACGCGTTGCGTGAACATTTGAAGCTGACGGGTACGAAAAAGGGATGCGATCACGGTCAGTGCGGGGCCTGCACGGTGATCGTCAACGGCGAGCGGATCAATAGCTGCCTGTCTTTCGCGGTCATGCACGAGGGTGACGAGGTTACGACGATCGAAGGTCTGGGAACGCCCGACGACCTGCACCCGATGCAGGCGGCCTTTATCGAACATGACGGTTATCAATGCGGCTATTGCACGCCGGGACAAATCTGTTCCGCCGTCGCCGTGCTCGACGAAATCCGCGCCGGTATCCCCAGCCATGTGAGCGATGACATCACCGGATCTTTCGCGCCGACCGAAATGGAAATGCGCGAGCGGATGAGCGGTAATATCTGCCGCTGCGGGGCCTATTCCAATATTGCCGAAGCCATGGCGCAAGTCGCGGGAGAAAGCGCATGAGGGCCTTTACCTATGAGCGCGCCCAATCGCCGGCGGCGGCGGCAAAGGCAGTGCAGGGGCGGGCAGGTGCCAAGTTCATTGCGGGCGGCACCAACCTTATCGATCTGATGAAGATCGAGGTGGAGACGCCGACGCATCTTGTCGATGTGAACGGGCTCGGCCTCGACAAGATCGAGAGCGTCGGGGACGGCGGTCTGCGGATCGGTGCGCTGGTGTCGAACACGGCACTTGCTGCCGATGTGCGGGTGCGGCGCGATTACGGCGTCCTGACCCGCGCGATTGTGGCAGGCGCATCGGGGCAGCTTCGCAACAAGGCGACGACAGGCGGCAATCTGCTGCAACGCACGCGCTGCCCCTATTTCTACGATACCAACCAGCCTTGCAACAAACGCAGCCCGGGGTCCGGTTGCGGCGGACTTGAGGGGTATTCGCGCCAACTGGGTATCATGGGGGTCAGCGATCAGTGCATCGCCACCTATCCGGGCGACATGGCCGTTGCGCTGCGCGTGTTGGACGCGGTGGTGGAAACGGTAAAGCCCGATGGCCAGACGCGGGCTATCCCCATCGCCGATTTTCACCGGACCTGGGACAGCGCGCCCGAAAGGGACAATGTGCTGGATAAGGGCGAGCTGATAACCGCCGTCACCTTGCCCAAGCCGCTTGGCGGCACGCATATTTATCGCAAGGTGCGCGACCGCGCATCCTACGCCTTTGCATTGGTGTCGGTCGCGGCGGTGATCCAGCCCGATGGCACGGGGCGTTTCGCGGTCGGCGGGATCGGTTCCAAACCGTGGCGCAGCGCCGAGGCTGACAAGCAACTGCCCAATGGGGCCGCTGCCGCCGCACGCGTGCTGACGCAAGGCGCGCGCACGACCGAGGACAATGCGTTCAAGGTTCCGCTGGTCGAACGGACACTGGCCGCCGTTCTGGCAGAGGCACGCGGGAAGGGAGATGCGGCATGAAGTTCGATACGCCCGCAGGCGCCAATCCGATCGACCGTATGAAGCTGGTCGGCAAGTCGACCAATCGCATCGACGGTCGGCTCAAGACCACCGGTCTTGCGCCTTATGCCTATGAACGCCACGACGTCGCCGAAGGGCAGCTTTATGGCTATGTTCTGGGGGCTGCCATCGCCAAGGGGCGGAT
This sequence comes from Croceicoccus sp. Ery5, assembly GCF_020985325.1. NCBI lineage: Bacteria > Pseudomonadati > Pseudomonadota > Alphaproteobacteria > Sphingomonadales > Erythrobacteraceae > Croceicoccus > Croceicoccus sp. Ery5. The sequence goes on along the minus strand of NZ_CP087587.1, from coordinate 2,331,166 downwards.
CCAGTCGATGGACCTGACCGAAGCGGAAAAGGCGCCCGGTGTGGTCGGCATTCTTTCCACCCTCGATCACCAGCCGGTGCCGCTGACGGGGTTCAATACCGCCAATCTGTTCGGCGGGGCACAGGTCCAGCACTATCATCAGGCCATCGCGCTGGTGGTGGCCGAAAGTTTTGAGCAAGCGCGCGCCGCATCGGCCTTGATCCGCGTCAGTTACCAGCGCGAACAGGGTCAGTTCGATCTGTCGGCCATTGCACCCTCAGCTCCCGTCAAGGAAGACAGCGTCGTCCGGCATGGCGATTTCGACAATGCCTTTGCGAAGGCGGCGGTGAAGATCGAGCAGACATATACGACGCCCGATGAAAGCCATGCTATGATGGAATGCCATTCCAGCCTGGCGCATTGGCAAGGCGAGAAAGTGACCGTCTGGACGTCCAATCAGATGATCCAATGGAACAAGCGCGCGCTGGCAAAGGCGCTTGGGTTACCCGAAGACAACGTGCGCGTGGATTCGCCCTATCTGGGTGGCGGATTTGGATCCAAGCTGTTCCTGCGCGCCGATGCGGTTATGGCTGCTCTGGCGGCAAAACAGGTTGGTCGTCCGGTCAAGGTTATGCTGCAACGTCCGCTGGTGTTCAACAACACGACCCATCGGCCCGCCACGATCCAGCGGATCAGGCTGGGAGCGGGCAAGGACGGCAGGCTGACCGCGATTTCGCATGCATCGGTCAACGGGAACCTGCCTAATGGCGACACCGAAGGTGCGACGGCGCAGACCGAATTGCTCTATGCGGGCGAAAACCGATTGACGCAGTTGCGGCTGGGTGTGCTGGACTTGCCCGAGGGTAATGCAATGCGCGCTCCCGGCGAGGCGCCGGGCATGATGGCTCTGGAAATGGCCATGGACGAGCTGGCCGAGAAGCTGGACATGAACCCCGTCGATCTGCGCATCATCAATGATACCCAAGTCGATCCGGTAAATACCGAACGTCGTTACAGCCAGCGGCAGATGATCGAATGCCTGCAGCGTGGCGCCGCAGAATTCGGGTGGAGCGACGCGAAGAGTTTCCCCAAACCGGGCCAGCGGCGCGAAGGCGAATGGTTGATCGGAACCGGTATGGCCGTGGGTTTCCGCAACCATCTGCTGATGAAATCCGCCGCACGCGTGCGCCTGTCGCCACAGGGGCGGGTGACCGTCGAAACCGATATGACCGATATCGGGACCGGAACCTATACGATTATCGCGCAGACCGCTGCCGAAATGATGGGCGTGCCGCTCGACATGGTGACTGTGACGCTTGGCGATTCCGATTTTCCCGTTTCGGCAGGATCGGGCGGGCAATGGGGCGCGGCCAATTCGACGGCGGGTGTCTATGCGGCATGCGTCAAATTGCGTGAGCAGGCCGCCGCCGTCGCCGGTTTCAACGCCGCCGACAATGTCGAGTTTGTCGACGGTGAAATTCGCGCGGCGGGCCGTTCGGTCCCCTTGGGCGAAGCAGCCGGCTCAGGCGAACTGGTCGCCGAGGATGCGATCGAATATGGCGATCTGGACAAGAAATTCCAGCAATCGACCTTTGCCGGCCATTTTGTCGAAATGGCGGTCAACGCCTATACCGGCGAGCCGCGCATCCGCCGTATGCTGGCCGTGTGCGCGGCGGGACGGATCCTGAATCCGAAATCGGCGCGCAGTCAGGTTATCGGCGCGATGACCATGGGTGTCGGCGCGGCGCTGATGGAAGAACTGGCGGTCGACAAGCGGTTCGGCTTTTTCGTGAACCACGATCTGGCCGGATATGAAGTGCCGGTCCACGCCGATATCCCGCACCAGCAGGTGATCTTTCTGGAAGAGGAGGATGCCACTACCTCGCCCATGAAGGCCAAGGGCGTTGGCGAACTGGGTCTGTGCGGCGTGGGCGCCGCCATTGCGAACGCGATCTATAACGCGACAGGTGTGCGGGTGCGCGATTATCCGATCACGCTCGACAAGCATCTGGCCGACCTGCCCGCCATCGCCTGATCTGGCTGGCCGGTGTCTGGCTGTCCGGTGTCTGGCTGGCCGGTGTGTCCGGTTCAGCGTCCGGTGCTGCCGGGTGCAAGCCCCGCAACCTGCATCGCGACTTCCAGTTCCATAACGGCCTGTTGCAGCGCCTCGACATAGGGTGCTGCAACGGCGGCGGTGCAGACGGCTGCGCGATCGCTCGTGCGATCAAGCAAGGCAAGCAGCAAGGCTTCCCCTTCGGCCACGACGGGGCAACAGGGTCGCGCGAATCCCAGCTGCATTTTGGCATGCACGGCCAGCAGCGTCATCGCGCGGTGGAACGGGGCGAGGGCAGCGATCATCCGGCGGTCGAGAAACAAGGGCGCGATTGCGTCTGCCGGACACTTGCGATCGGCCACGGCCATCACCCAGCTTCGCACGGATTTCACCGCGAACTGCCCACCTTCGTCGAGAGCCGACAGGCGCTGGTCGAGGAATCGGTACATGGTATCTCCGTCATTTGCGTCCGGTGATACGATTCCACGTCAGACCAATTAATGCAAGAGACTCGCAATATCATTTATATGTACCGCGACGACTGGTGGCGGGGGCGGCAAGAAGCGGGACTCGACCGTCGAAATGCGCTAGTGCAACGGTGTCAGATGCAACGAGCTTGGAAAGGGGATGTCCATGCGTATTGCCATTCTGCTTCCGGTGGCTGCTTCGGCGGCCTTGGCGGCCTGCGGTTCGTCCGGCGACACTGGTGCCGATGCGGAAGCCACGCCCTTTGAATTTCCACCCAGCCTGTCGCCCTTTGGCGATGGCTTTCCAGTGGCAGGCGATCCCTGCCGCCAGATCGGGGAGAGTGAAGCGGTCGTCGATCTTCTTGACGATAGTGCGATGCTGGTCGGCTGCCCGACCGTGGAGCAGGCCGAGGCGTTGGGCGGATCGCTTGTCGCGACGATCGACGGGGTCAGCCTCGTTTCCGTTCCGATGGGTGATGCGAACGCCGGGATGGGCGAAACGGGCGATACTCTTGTGGCCGGAACCGATTACAATGCAACGGCGATCCTGTCCTGCGCCTTTGACGGGGCGACCAGTTTTTCGGATTGCAACGCCGGAGTGAAGCGCAACTGGGGCGATGACGGCACCTCGCTGGTCGAAGTCTCCAAGCCTGATGGCACGACGCGCGCTATATTTTTCAACGGCACAGAAGCAACCGGCGCCGACAGCGCGCAGGCCGACGGTTCCGCCGGTTGGGACTTCAAGGTCGATCGACAGGGCGACGAAAGCACGGTCACTTTCGGACCCGAGAAATATATCATTCCCGACGCGCTGGTCATCGGCGGATGAGGGTCATCTGCGGTCTGTTCGGCTTGCTCTATCTGGGCGCATTGGGTTTGCTTGCGATCGGCACGTTCGGCCTTTTCGGTCAGGAGCAGGACCCGCTTTCGGGCGTGTTCCTGATCCCGCTGGGCATGCCGTGGATATGGCTGGCGGACAAGATCGGCCTGGGCGGCGCGCTGGTCGCGATACTGGCGCCGCTGATCAATCTGCTGATCCTGTTCGCCCTATGCCGGATGCTGACCCGACGCCGAGCGGCAAAGCGCGACACGGCGGCGCTCTAACCGCCGCCGGCGTGCTTGGGGCCAAGCGGCTTTCCGCCCTGCGCCTCGACGATTTTCTCGCCGTCCGAATGGGGCTTGCCGACCTTGCCGTCCCATTCGATGTGGTAAAGATCGAAACGCCGGTCGGCGAGGTTTTTCACTGTGCCTTCGGCGCGCGCCCATGACAGGTCGGCAAGATTGACGTCGCTGATCGTCAGCGTTTCGACATTTTCGCTTGCCTCTGCCGCGATACCGTCGCGGGCGAAGGGGAAGTCGCACGGCGTCAATATGCAGGACTGGGCGTATTGGATGTCCATATTGCCGACATTGGGCAGGTTCCCGACATTCCCTGCCATCACGACATAGCACTGGTTCTCGATCGCGCGGGCCTGCGCGCAGTAACGCACGCGCAGATAGCCTTGCCTGCTGTCGGTGCAGAACGGCACGAAGATGATCCGCGCGCCTTCGTCGACCAGTCGGCGGGCGAGTTCGGGAAATTCGCTGTCATAGCAGATGAGCACACCGATCGGGCCGCAGTCGGTCTGTATCGCGTCGATGCTGTCGCCGCCCTTGATGTTCCACCAGTAATCCTCGTTCGGGGTCGGGTGGATCTTTTCCTGCTCGTGGATCGATCCGTCGCGCAGGCAGACATAGGCGACATTGTGGATGTCCCCGTCCTCCATACGGGTCGGGTGCGAACCGCCGATGATATTGATGTTATATTCCAGCGCCATCTTTGACAACGCCTTGCGGATCTTGGGTGTGTACCAACTTAGCGCCTCGATCGCTTCCTGCGGGCTCAGCTCCTTTTCCGCGAAGGAAAGAAGGGGCAGGGTGAACAGCTCGGGAAAAAGGATGAAATCCGCTTCGTAATCCGCTGCGACATCGACGAAATATTCGATCCCGCGCATGAACTCATCATAGTCCTTCACCTGACGCGCCTGCAGCTGGCACGTGGCGATGCGGACTTGCTCGACCCCGCGCGGCAAGCGGAATTTCTTGGGCTGGTCGCGGTCGACGAAGGGGTTTCGCCACACCATGCGCACGGCATAGGCCTTGGACTTCTTATCCTCGGGCAAATAATCCTTCATCACGCCGTCGGGTTCAAATCCGTTGGCCATCTGGAAACGCAGAACGGGGTCGTGCAGCTTCCCTTCGATGACCTTTTCCAGATAGTCCTCGGCCCCGTCGACGCGCCGCCAGAAGCGGCTGAGATTGGGCATGCGTCCGGCAAAGACGATGCCGGTCAGTTCTAGCTCCTCTGCCAGCGCGCGCCGTTCTTCGTACAGGCGCCGTCCGATGCGCGTTCCGCGAACCTTGGGGTCGACGCACATCTCGTAACCGTAAAGCCAGTCGCCGGTAGGGTCGTGGCGCGATCCGAAACCATTGCCGGTGATTTCGTCCCAGTCATGCGGAGAGAATGCCAGCCCTTGCGAAACCCGCATCGACGCGCAATAGCCAACGACCTTTCCGTCCAACTTGGCGACGAAACAGCCTTCCGCGAAATTGTTCATCTGCCCGCGAATCTCGCCATAGGTATAGGCGGGCATATCCTCGTAAACGCGTCGGATCAGGGCGGCGATGCCCGATACGTCAGAGGATCGGGCCTGGCGGACTTCCAGGCGGGCGCGGGTGTTGGCCATGGGTACTTCCGGTGTTTTGGGCGGTCTGAATGCGAAAGCACCGGCCCCACCCGTTGGCGGAGCCGGTGCCCTTCTAACGCACGAAAAGAGAAATCAGGCCCAGTTGGCCATTTCCTTTTCGAGATTCTGAACGATCGCTTCGAAGAACTGCTCGGTCGTCATCCAGCTCTGCGAAGAACCGATGAGCAGGGCGAGATCCTTGGTCATCGAACCGCTTTCAACGGTTTCGATGCAGACACGCTCAAGCGTTTCGGCGAACTTCACCACGTCGGGCGTATCGTCGAACTTGCCGCGGTACATCAGGCCGCGGGTCCATGCGAAGATCGACGCGATCGGGTTGGTGCTGGTTGCCTTGCCCTGCTGGTGCTGGCGATAGTGGCGGGTGACGGTGCCGTGGGCGGCTTCGGCTTCGACGGTCTTGCCATCGGGCGCCATCAGGACCGAGGTCATCAGGCCGAGCGAGCCGTAACCCTGCGCGACGGTGTCTGACTGCACGTCGCCGTCATAGTTCTTGCAGGCCCAGACGAACTTGCCGCTCCACTTCAGCGCCGATGCGACCATGTCGTCGATCAGGCGGTGTTCGTAGGTGATGCCCTTTTCGGCGAACTTTTCCTTGAAGCCTTCGGTGTCGAACACTTCCTGAAACAGATCCTTGAAGCGCCCGTCATAGGCCTTCATGATCGTGTTCTTGGTCGACAGATAGACCGGCCAGCCAAGCCCCAGACCATAGTTGAACGAAGCGCGCGCGAAGTCGCGGATCGAATCGTCGAGGTTGTACATCGCCATGGCGACACCGGGGGCGGGGAAATCGAACACTTCGAGGTCGAGGTCGTTCTGCCCGTCTTCCGAATCGAAGACGAGGCGCAGCTTGCCCTTGCCGGGGATCAGCGTGTCGGTGGCGCGATACTGGTCGCCGAATGCGTGACGGCCGACGACGATCGGGTCGGTCCAGCCAGGGACCAGGCGCGGCACGTTCGAGATCACGATGGGTTCGCGGAAAACCACGCCGCCAAGGATGTTGCGGATGGTGCCGTTGGGCGAACGCCACATCTTTTTAAGGTCGAATTCCTCGACGCGCTGTTCGTCGGGCGTGATGGTCGCGCATTTCACGCCGACGCCATATTGCTTGATCGCATTGGCCGCATCGACGGTGATCTGGTCGTCGGTCTCGTCACGCTTGGTGACCGACAGATCGTAATATTTCAGATCGACGTCGAGATAGGGAAGAATAAGGCGTTCACGGATCCATTCCCAGATGATCCGCGTCATTTCGTCGCCGTCGATTTCGACGACGGGGTTCTTTACCTTGATCTTCTCCATGGGGCTTTCATCTCTCTTCGTGAGTTAGGGAGGAGCACGATGTTTTTGGCATCGCGCACGAATGAGTCGAGCGGGTCTTAGCAAAGCGCGCCGCTGGCGCAAGGGCGCTTGCCAGCGGATATGGAAGCGGGATCCGGGCAGACAGTGGTATTGCGACGCGCTTGCACCTACATCGGCGCGGCAAATAGCGACAAGGCAGGACCCATGAAATCAGTTCAGGCGCGGATCGAGGAAACCGGCGGGCCGGAGATTATCCGCTTTGCCACAGTCGAAACCGGCGAGCCCGGTCCGGGCCAAGTCCTGCTGCGGCACGAGGCGGTTGGCGTGAATTTCATCGACACCTATCACCGCTCCGGCCTCTATCCCGTGCCCTTGCCAAGCGGTCTGGGGCAAGAAGCCGCGGGAGTGGTGGAGCGGGTCGGCGAAGGCGTCGTCAATGTGCAGAGCGGCGACCGCGTCGCGACGTTCAAGTCGGGGCTGGGCGCCTATTCCTCGGCGCGGATCGTCGATGCGGAATGGTTGGTGCCGTTGCCCGATGCGGTCGGGTTCGATCAGGCGGCAGCATTGATGCTGAAAGGATGCACGGCCGAAGCGTTGATCGAACGCTGTGCCAAGGTAAAGGCGGGCGATGTCGTGCTGGTCCACGCAGGTGCGGGCGCGACAGGGCAGATCATGATCCGCTGGCTTGCGCATATCGGCGCGCGGGTAGTGGCAACCGCCAGCACTGCCGAAAAGCAGGCCATTGCCCGTTCGGCGGGCGCGCAATTCGTGTGCGGCTATGCCGAAGACGAAGTCATCGAAACGGTGCACGCCGCCAGTAAGGGACGCGGCGCAGATGTCGTCCTCGACGGGGTAGGCGCGGACAGCTGGCCGATATCGCTGCGTGCGGCGCGGTGCAGGGGGCTGATCGTCAGCTTTGGCAATGCCAGCGGCCCCGTCACCGGCGTCAATCTGGCAGCGCTTGCCACCCATGGCTCTCTGGTGGTGACCCGTCCGACGATGATGCATTTCTATGCCGAAAAAAGCGAGTTTCGCGCCGGTACGCAGCGCTTGATGCAGATGATCGCTGGCGGGGTAATCAATGCCGAAATTGGCCAGCGGTTTCCGCTGGAGCAGGCGGCAGACGTCCACCGCCTGCTGGAAGCGCGCAAGACAGTCGGGGCCACGATCCTTATCCCCTGATCGCGGCCCCCCGCGTGACGATCAGGCCATGCGGCGCAGCGGCTCTGCGGTTTGTCGGGCCGTGCAAACGGTTTCGCCAAGGATGCCGCATCGGATGCCATGTCGCTCTCTCGTCCGGTCGAGCGCCTTGCGGCATTGGGCGATATAGCGCGCGCCATTCAACCGGACATCGTCCATCGCGGCGGCGCGGCGTTCGGGCGCGTGGATCATATCTAGGTCGAGACCGCAGCGTTCCGCCACTTGGGGCGGCAGCACGCGTTGCATCAAGATCGTGTTGTGGAACGTCATCGCGAACATTGCCGCCATATAGGTCTTCTGGCCCAGCGCTCGCAGTTGTGGTCCGTCGACTTCGTATAGAGGAAGCCCGTCGAGCCGACCTGACAGCCACAAATGCGGTAGCAGATAGCCGGCCATGCTCGACAGGAAATGGACCATCGAACGCGGCCCGATCGACAATATGCAGCCGGCATCCGAAACATAGGGTTCATAGGGTTTCCGGCCACGCAGCAGATGGCCGGTGCAATTGACGAATATGGCACCCTTTTCGACCGGAAAGGTGCGGCCCGACCACATTTCCGCCATCGGACCTTCGGGGCCGTTCAGCACATCTTTCAGATAGCCCGGAACGATAGCGGTCAGACCGGAGGCGATCCGGTCACGCTCTTCACGGGAAAGGAGACCGAAAAAGAAGCCGTCTTCTTTACCGTCGAGGCCCAATGCGTGCTGCCGACGGAAATGTTCGAAGAGATCATCTTCATTCGTACCGTCGTATCGCAGGGCCAGATCGCGGAACAGCGACGCAAACAGCCGGCCTTCGCCATGGGGCGCGGGCATAAGCTGGTCGCGTTCGGCAAAAACGCTGCCCTTGCCGTTGATCAGCGTAACCCTGCGCCCGGAATTGCGGCGCAGCAGCTCATCCGCCGTATCCATGGCCGTCTTGCCGCCGCCCACCAAATAGACGGGCGCTTCGGAATAGAAATGCCCCAGCGGGCCCAGCCATTCGGGCGTGGTGGACACGACCTGGCTGCTATGCAGCGGCAAATGGGGCAGGGCGTTGATGTCGAAGCCCGCCGCCTTGATCACGCGCCGTGCCCTGACGATCCGCCTCTCGGCCTTTCCGGTGCGTCCATAGGTCAGCTCAACCCGTATGCCCTTTTCGGTCGGCACTTCGGCACAGAAAGAAACCTCGTGCCCCCACAAGACGATGCATTCCGTCTTGCGGCGCAGTTTTTCCAGGCAATCGCCCATGTGCTTGCGAACCTCGGCGGCAGTGGCGCGGTGGGTGACGGGGCGATCCCAGTCCCACGGGATATCGCCCACCGTGAACGAAGGATGCGGCTGGTGCAGCCGGCCATAGCTGTAGACATCGTTCCACATCCCGCCTGCAGCGGGCCGCTTGTCGATCAGCAGGATGCGATCGCCGCGTTCGAGATATTGCGATGCGCTGAACAGCGCATTGAGCCCGGCGATTCCGGCACCGATGATGCACAGCGCGACTTCGTCGGGAACCTGTTGCGACGCATTTTGACGCAGCGGCGCGAACTGGCTGGGTTTCATCTTTATACTCCCAAGAATTGCTGCCCCGCTTCAACAGCAACCGTGTGGGAGAAGGCGTGGAAGCCGCCGTGGTAAGCTGGCATCCCTCGCGTGGTAAGTTACGTATACCCTGACCAGACGTGTGAAAACGGGCTAGTCGCAGGCCAATACAGTCAGCGATTGCGTATTGCTGATCGCATTATTCTGGCGTCCGCGCACGTTGAACGCGCTTTCATAGCGGATCGTGGTGCTGGGAAAAAAGCCGGTGGTGACGAGCGGCTGGTAGGCATAGGTCACCTCTGCAAACATCAGCGCGGTGCCCTGCATGGCGGTGATGCGATGCCCGTCGGCGCCCAAACCGGTTGCCAGCGCGGCATCATAGCGTCCGTCACCCTGCTCGCCATAGGCAGGCTCGACGTCCATATCGCCCCAGCATCGCTGCCAGCGGATCATTTGCCCCGCATTGGATCCGGACTGCCCGTTCGCTTCCAGTGACGACAGCACCACGCGGCCATTCGCCTCGAAGTCGATCGATTCGCCGATCACCTGTGCGCCCGAGAACACTTCGTAAATATCGGCCTCGTCCACGCCCGACATGACGCGGCCCGCATTGTCGGCCACCGTCATGGCCAGATTGCTGACCCGCAAATGGGCCAGCGCCAGATTGGTCGCTTCGATTCCGCCGATGCTGAGCGTCAGGAAAACCGGCAGACCCAGCGCGAATTCGGCCATCGCCATGCCGCCATTCTCGCGCCAAAAGCGCTGCAGAAGTGACGTATCGACCATCAATCGTCTCCGCAAATGACAGCCGGTGTCGCCTGAAGCGCATAGGGCTGGTTGCGAACCGCCGTCTTGACGGTGAAGTTGGTAGTGTTCGAAACGGCGATGAAATTATAAATCGGCAACAATCGCGGCATCGCGATACTGGCTTGGTAAAAGGCGACATCGCTCGCGCCGCCGATCCCTTCGCCGCCGGCATCGGTGTCATAACTGCCGTTGCCGTTCATATCCTCGAAGCAATCGCCGTCGGATGCGTCATATTCGCCGTTGCCGTTCTTGTCGGTCATCAGCTTTTCGGGATTGCCGATGTCGCTGAAGTCCGAATAGCTCGATTGCGATGTGATCACGACTTCGTCCACGGCCACCAGTCCGACAGTACTGGTGATGTAATTCGCCACCTGTTCCTCGACCGTGTCGCCTTCGGAATCGAGCACCGGATCCTCGACCGCGGCAAGGCGGGCGGCATTGTTGAGCGCGCCCTGCGCCAGCGATTTGACATAGGCGACGTAGCCGAACTCCAGCGCGCCCAACAGGATGATCAGCAATGGCGTCAGCACCAGCGCGAATTCGACGGCAGCCGCGCCGCGTTCGTCGCGTCGCCAGAATTTCAAGCGTTGGAGGGCACTCATCGCGTCAGCCTCAGATTACCGATGCCCTGGCCGATATCCTCGAAGATTTCTTCAAGGTCGGAACCGTCGCTGGTGTAGAAATGGCCCGGGCTGGTCGCACAATCGGCGACATCCTCGGTTTCGGTCACGTCGAGCGCAACGACCCAGATCGTCATGCCCATCGATTTTGCCACCGAACAGGCCGCCCAAAAGCGGTTGATATGCTGCGTGTTCTGCGACCCCGTGCCCTTGGTGCGGTCCTGATAAGTCTCGACACCATGGGCGGAATAAAGCGTGCTGCCGGTGTCCAGTTCGCCATCGGTCATGAACACGATATGCTTGTTGACCGGCACGCCATCGATTTCGGTCGGATTATCAGCCGAAAAGAAACCCGTCGAAGACAGGAAACGCGCGCCCCAGAGGATGCCGATATCGTGATAGGTGCCGCCCGTTACATTGGCAGTCGCGCTGTTCACGGCATTCTTGAACGCTGTTTCGCTGGCATAGGTCTTCAGCCTGATCGATTCGCCCGGACAGCCATCCTGGCTTTCGCCTTCCTGCACGGCCGGATCGTAGCGGCCGAATTGCAAGGCATTGTCAGCGGATGCGGCAGAGCGGTTGTCGATATCCGCGCGGCTGACCGTGTCGTCGATCTCGATGGGCGAAAATGCGTTTCCGACCGACGGGCGTTCTTCGATACAGCCGCTACCGCTGGTGCGGAACGCGTCCTTGTTCTGGGTCAGGCTCCAGCTCGATTTGCCCCAGCTGGAGTTTTTCACCAGCACCGTTTTGGTGCCATAGACCCATTTGCAGTTTTTGCCCTGGCTGTTGCAGGACTGATAGCGGCTGACATATTGCTGGCTGTCGAGAATGTCGTTCGCCGCAAGTGACCGCCCGACATTCACCGTATGCGAATAGGAAACGATGCCGAAGCGCGTGACCGATCCGTTTTCGGAATCGTCGAGCGCACGGAAGATGCCTGCCGCACCGGTCCGCAGACGGCTGATCTTGGACGCGCCGCCGATCGACGGGGCATAGGCCATCGAGCCGGTGGTATCGAGCACCAGCAGCACATCGTTATGCCCCAGATCGCGCTTTGCATTGCAATTGACGGCCACGTCCATGGTCTCAAAACCGAACATATGCATGACGATGGTCGGGATGATGGCGCTTGCTTCGCCCAGCAGTTCGGCGTGATCGTCCGCGTTCTGCTCGATGTCGAAATCAAGGCCGGTGGCGTGATTGGTGCCCGCCGGGAAGTTGAAGTCGAAGAATTTGTCGGCCTCGACCTCCACCGCGCTTGTCCATGCATTGCCTTCCATCGACTGCCGTCCTGCCAGGACGGCGGCATCGCAGGCATTCTGCAGCTTGGCGCGCGCGGAATAATAATTGGCGATATCGACCGCGCCGCCGATCATCAGCAGCAACGGGATCAGCGCCCCCGCATAGAACATGAACACATTGCCCGATTCGTCATCGAACCAAGATGTGATGATTCGCCTAAGCGTTTTCATCTCCGCAATCCTGAAACACCCCTGGATGCGGTCTGTCTGTCACGAAAACAGTTAACATCTGTGTAAACAGCGGGGTATATTTTCACCGCCGTGTAATTAAACAACAAATTTGTATTTCTAACAGTCTCTCTGCGGGCTTCCGACAGCTTTGTTAGAAAGATTAACAACAATTGTTGTCATTTGGCGGCGGACCAGCAGCGGCAATCCGTGCGGGGCGCTGCAAGGCAGTTTCTATCGTGTATCGAAAAACGGAGCCGCGATGGTGGGCGTAGGAAGGATTGAACTTCCGACCCCTGCGATGTCAACACAGTGCTCTACCACTGAGCTATACGCCCACTCTATCGCCAGGCTCCGCTGGGCTGCCGGCCGTTCGTTCCGGCGGGCAGGCGCGATCCCCTAGCGGTGGTTTTCGCGCTGTTCAAGCCCAAACATGGGCAGGGATCAAATTTCCTGCGATCACCGCTCGGCAGTGGCGATATTCTCGTCGAACAGACGTTCCACTTCCAGCACCAGATCGCGCAGGTGGAACGGCTTGGATAGCACGCGGGCCTGCGGTGCCTCGCGGCTGGCTTTCATGGTGACGGCGGCAAAGCCCGTAATGAACATCACCTTGGTGGCAGGCGAAACCTTGGCGCAGCGTTGCGCCAGTTCGATACCATCCATTTCGGGCATCACGATATCCGACAATAGCAGATCGAAATGTTCGTTGGTCAGCAACGGCAACGCATGGGTGCCGCGGTCGACGGCCACAACGTCATACCCCGCATTCTCGAGCGCGCGGGCGAGGTAGGTCCGCATCGATTCCTCGTCTTCGGCCAGTAGGATACGAATCATGGATGTCACTTGGGCCCCTCTTATCCTGCCGTCACCGTGGCCTGCCATGGGCGGGCCGATATCATCATGCCACCCCGCCGGGGCAGGCCTGTCCTGAACCGATGCGGACTATATCCAATGTTGTCGCACTGCGGAAAAATTCGCGCATGTTGTACACCTTTGGAACAGGCGGCCATTGACCTGCGACGTCACAGGCCGCAGCCTTGCGGGCATGAGCGATGCCGCGCCGCAGCACAACCGGGACGATCCAGCCAACCGCCCTGCGGCCAGCAGCCGCTGCGAAGCGCTGGAATCGGGCGGATCGGTTCCGGGTCTTTCGCGGCCCGCCTTTACGTTGCAGCGGTTCGGGACAAGGGCGGTCAAATCTCCGCTTCCGGTGGTGATCGCCGTGCCGCACGCTGGGCGCGCCTATCCCCCTGACACATTTTCGGCGCTGCGCCATGGCGAAGCGGCCGCCCACCGGCTGGAGGACCGCTTCATCGATATGGTCGGCCGGTCGGCAGCCGCGGCGTGCGGAGCCAGCCTGCTGGTCGCGCATATGCCCCGTGCGTTGATCGACCTGAACCGGGATGTCGGCGATATAGATAGCGGCATGTTCGCGGGGCCTCCGCCTGCGCGGCAGGGCGATGTTCCGGGCATGCCCCGCCAGCAGCCGCGCGCGGGACGGGGGCTGGGCCTGTTTCCCCGCCGCTTGCCGGGTATGGGCGAATTATGGCGCGATCCCCTCACTGCGGAAGAGGCAGAGCGGCGCATTGCCTGCGTGCACCGGCCCTATCACGCGGCGCTGCAGGCGGAACTTGTGCGTCTGCGTGACACGCACGGGCACGCGATCCTGATCGACCTGCATTCCATGCCCAGCCTGCCGGGTCAGGGCGACGAAGGAGGTGCATCGCATGTCGTGGGCGACCGGTTCGGCGCGAGCTGCGCCAGCGCGCTTTCGGCAGCGGCGATGGATTTGCTGATCGGCGCCTATGCAAGGCCCGCCTATAACCGCCCCTACGCAGGTGGCTATGTACTCGACCGCCACGGGCGTCCGCGCCGCAATATTCATGCCTTGCAGTTGGAAGTCGATCGCGCGCTGTACCTGACAGGCGCGGGCGCACCCTCTGCCGATGGGATTGCTGCGCAGGCGCGAATCGTTACCGATCTGGCGCATCTGCTCTCTGCCGTGCTTGCCGGCAAAGACGCGGGCGGCAGTTGGGGACTGGCCGACGCCGCCGAATAGAGCCCCATGAAAAAACCACCCCGTGCACATGGCACGAGGTGGTCAAGGTTCAGGGAGGTGGTGCAATCGCTCGCACCAGTCCGAGGGGCCATGAGGGAAGCCCGCGCCGGACATTCGTAATATATGCGATTGGGCCTGCTGTTGCAAGAAGGCATCAATCAATAAAAATTAGTACGTCGGGCGATTCTGCCGCATTTCAGGACAAAAATGCGGCAGGACGCCTTGGAACGTCGATCAGGCGTTGGCCGGCTGTGCCGCGACCGGACCCTTGCCCTGACGGATCTGGCGCGCGAAGATTTCACGCGTCAGGTCGAGCGAGAACAGATGCGCGAAAATCAGCGCGATCAGGCCGTTTTGATTCCAGCTGCGAAGCACATCGCCGCGCACTTCGCGCAGCTTGGCCTGATCGACCATCTGGAAACCGCGATACACGAACGGTTGCTCGCTGTCGTCACGGCGGATCGAAACCTCGCCGTCCATCAGCAGGTCGTGTTTCTTCAGTTCTTCCATGAAGTTCTGGGTCTTCATGCCGGCCTGTTCGAACTGTTCGTTGAACTTCAGAATGTTCTGCGTGGCGGTGCTGGGCTGACCGTCTGTGAACAGCGGTTCGCCTTCGTCGAATTCGCCGACAAGACCGCTGTCGGGATCGAGGCACAGCGAAAGCTGGTCGTTATTCGCGTCAAGCTTTGCCAGCAGGAACGGATAGCGGCGGACATAGGCCGGCACATAGACCTGATCGATCATCGTGCCTTCGTCGTCGAAGAACGTGTTCACGCCTTCGTTCAGGCCCATCAGCGCGATCGGCACGGGGCTTTCGCCCGCCGTGAATACGATCGGGAAATGGCGCTGCGCCTGGGGAAATTCCTCAACCGTCAGCGGAATGGCGTGGTTCTTGCCCAGCCATGGCGCCTTGTCGGTGCTTTTCGCGCGCCAGTTGGCATGCGTGTTCGAATTCAGCGGAACGAGGTTCTTGTAGAACAGCGGCAGATTGGCGTTTTGCGGCGCGCTCGCCATGGGAAATCTCCGGTAAAGTCATGAAATGGGTTGGGCCGGATGCGCGGGGAGCGCAGGCTCTGGGGCGTGGCTTTAGGCGCTGTTCGGCGCGGGTGCAAGGCAGGCGAGGGCGGCGGCGGGGGTTTCGGGGGAAACTGCCCGCCGCGCGCGATGGTCAGACCAGCTTGCCGGGATTGAGCAATCCGCCGGGATCGAGCGCCTGCTTGACGGCACGCATCACCTCCAGCGCCGCCGGATCGCGGGTTTCGCGCAGGGTTTCGAACTTGTCCTGCCCGATCCCGTGCTCGGCACTGATCGATCCGCCGATATCGGTGACCATGCGATAGACATGCCTGCTGACATCCTTGCCCTGGCCCTGCTCCCAATCTTCTGCGTCGACACCTTGGGGGGCAACGGTATGAAGATGGATATTGCCGTCCCCCAGATGGCCGAAACCGACCACCTGAACGCCGGGGAAGAGCGCGGGTATGTCGCGTCCGGCCTGTTCCATCAATTCGGGCATCAGCGCAACGGGGACCGATATGTCGTGCTGCTTGGCCGGGCCGCGTTGCCGTTCGGCGGGGGCGACATTCTCACGCAGTTCCCAGAACGCTTCGGCCTGTTTCTCGTTCGCGGCGATGACGGCATCGGCGATTAGTCCGCGCTCCAGCGCATCGGCCATCGCGTTCTCGACCGCTTCGCCCAGCGCGTCGGCGCGATCCGGTCCTGCGTCGAATTCCATCAGCACGTTCCAGCCATGCCGGTCGGCCAGCGGCGGATGGGCATCGGGCATATAGTCAAGCACATGGTCGAGGCATTCTCGCGGGATCACCTCGAACCCCTCAAGCTCTTCGGCCAGAGCCTGCTGGCAATGAAGCAGCAGGCTGCGCGCCTGATGGATGGTTTCGACCCCTGCCCATACCACGCGGCGCTCCGCGATGGCGGGGATCAGGCGCAGCACCGCACGGGTTACGATACCCAGCGTTCCTTCCGAACCGATCCACAATTGCTTGAGGTCGAAGCCGCGATTGTCCTTTTTCAGCGCCGATGTCAGATCGAGGATCGAACCGTCGGCCAGCACCACCTCAAGCCCTTCGACCAGTGCCCGCATGGTGCCATGGCGCAAGACCTGCGTACCGCCCGCATTGGTCGAGATCAGCCCGCCGACCGTGGCCGACCCCTTGCCGCCCAGCGAGAGGGGGAAGCGCAGCCCTTGGCTCTCGGCCGCTTCGTGCAGGGTTTGCAGCACGACGCCCGCACCGCATTCGGCGATCGAGGCGCCCTGATCGATGCGCAGCGATTGCATCCGTCGCAGCGACAACAGGATCGCCTGCCCGCTGCCGTCGGGGGTCGCGCCGCCGACCATGCCGCTATTGCCGCCCTGCGGAACCAGCGGGACATTTTCCCGCGCACATAGCTTGACCAGCGCCGATAATTGCTCTGCCGTTTCGGGCTGGGCAAGGGCGCGCGCCTTGCCGCGGTACCGGCCCCGCCAGTCGGTCAGCCACGGTTCGATCGCATCGGCATCGGTAACGATACCGCGCGGACCGAGCAGGCTGGCGGCTTCGTCCAGAAAGGGATCGGTGATCGCCATTTCGCTTGCGGGTTCGGGAACAACGGGGTGGTGGGCGGAAGGCTCGGGCATCACATTTGTCTCGCTCATCCGCTGCTTTTGCCAAATCGCTGCAGCGCCCGCAATCTTGCTGCGGTTCAGCGAACGTTAAATGCCGATGGGCAATGTCGCTTCAGGGACATGCCGTGCCGCCGTTTTCGCGGGGATTGGGCGCGGCCGGAAATGATAGGGATTCTTGACTGCCTATGGCGAGCGGGCTTGCCTTTCTTGCAGCGATCTTGCTCGGCAATAATGCCGTGCCCGCCGGGATGCCCGATACCCGTCCCGCCGACGAACCCATGGCAGAAGCCGCTATTTTCGCCGAAGCGTTTGACCCCGTTCAACATCAGGTACGGATCGAGCGCCGCGTCATCGTGCGCATCACCCCTTTCAGCGCGCGCCGCGCCTCCAGCGAGATGTCGATACCCGCGCCCCAGTCGGCACCGCGCAATTTTACCGCCGCGACCGAGGTGAAGGGCGGCTGCATTCCGCTGTCCGAAGTGGCGGGCGTGCAACTGGGCGAGGGACGGCGGCTGTTGCTGTTCATGCGCGACCGGCGCGTGATTACCGCCAGCTTCGAACGGTCTTGTCCCGTACAGGGCTTTTATTCGGGGTTCTACGTCGAACGCCCCGCCGACGGCATGCTTTGCGCCGGACGAGAGAGATTGCACGCACGATCGGGCGCGGATTGCACTCTGGGCAGCTTTGCCGAGTTGCAGGAAAGCCAGAACGACGACGATTAGGGCATTCGCTGACCTCCGACTCGCGCTTTCCCTTGACTTTTCACCCGCTGCGCGCATAGGCGGCTGGCCGGTACGCCGGTGGTCGTTCCGACGGCGCGTTTTCGCGCATCCGGTGTCGCCCGTTTTGGCGAAAGTGGCTTTGCCCTTATCCGCCGCCCGTCCGTTTTGACACGTCCAACAGGATCACTGAATGAAGTTTGCCGATCTCGGCCTCTCCGACGAATTGCTGCAATCGGTCGCCGCGGCCGGTTATGACGAGCCGACCGCGATTCAGGCGCAGGCGATTCCTTCGGTACTGATGATGCGCGATCTGATCGGGATCGCCCAGACCGGCACGGGCAAGACGGCCAGCTTCGTTCTGCCGATGATCGACATTCTGGCGCATGGACGCCGCCGCGCGCGCATGCCGCGATCGCTGATTCTGGAACCGACGCGCGAACTGGCGGCGCAGGTGGCCGAGAATTTTGAGAAATACGGTTCGAACCACGATCTGAAGATGGCACTGCTGATCGGCGGCGTGCAGATGGGCGATCAGGTCAAGGCGCTGGACGAAGGCGTCGACGTGCTGATCGCCACGCCGGGCCGCCTGATGGATCTGTTCGAGCGTGGCAAGATATTGCTGACGGGTTGCGATCTTCTCGTCATCGACGAGGCGGACCGCATGCTCGACATGGGGTTCATCCCCGATATCGAGAATATCTGTACCAAGCTGCCGCCCAACCGGCAGACGCTGTTGTTTTCGGCAACGATGCCGCCGCCGATCAAGAAGCTGGCGGACAAGTTCCTCTCGAACCCCAAGTCGATCGAGGTCAGCCGCGCGGCCAGCACGAACAAGGATATCGAGCAGTTCAAGGTCCGCACCTCTGCCCGCGCCAAGCGCGAGGTGCTGCGGAAGCTGCTGCGCGAGGATAACGTCAATACCGCGATCATCTTCGCCAATCGCAAGACCACTGTGCGCGAGCTGAACAAGAGCCTGCAGCGCCACGGTTTCGCGACAGGCGAGATTCACGGCGACATGGACCAGTCTGCCCGCCTGGCCGAGCTTGCCCTGTTCAAGGAGGGCAAGATCAACATCCTGTGCGCCAGCGACGTTGCCGCGCGCGGACTGGACGTTAAGGGCGTGAGCCATGTCTTCAACTTCGATACGCCGTGGCACCCGGACGATTACGTGCACCGCATCGGACGCACCGGCCGCGCCGGTGCCAAGGGCCGCGCGTTCACTTTTGTCACGGCAGAAGATGCCGAGGCGGTCGCCAATGTCGAGAAGCTGACCGGCGCGGAAATTCCGGTTTTTGAATTGACCGACAGCGAGCCCGAGCATGAAGAGCGCGAAGAAAAGCGCGAACGCAAGCCGCGCGGCGACAGGTCGCGTGGCGACAAGCCCCGCAGCGGCAAATCCGGACGCGAGACAAAGCCGGGGAGCGAGGACGTCCCGGCGCGTGCGCGGGAATCCAACCGCAAGGAAGCCCCCCGCCGCGAACGCCGCGATCAGCGCGAAGAACCGAGCAAGCCCGGCGAATGGAACGGCCCGATCCCCGATTTCCTTGGCGTATCGGCGGGTTGATTCTGCGGGTTTCGGGGTAAAGGCCCGCTAGTCGGCGGGCTTTACGAAACTGTCGAGCAGGCGCTTCGTACCCGCCTGTTCGAAGTCGATCTCCAGCTTGTTGCCTTCTTGGGCGACGACAGCGCCATAGCCGAACTTGTCGTGAAACACGCGCTGACCGATGGCAATATCGGTGCGCGGCTTCGCGGCAAAGCTGGCGGCGCTGCGATGCGATTCGGCAATGCGTTTGGGTGCGGGATCGAACTGCCCCTGCGAAGCGCGGCGGAAACCCGGCCCACGCGTCATGGTGCGCGCAGGCTGCGCTGCGGCGACATGGGCGAACGGATCGTCACGCTCGGTAAAACTGGCCCGCCATAATGATGCGCCGCCTGTCATCGTCGTTTCGATATCGACCATTTCGTCGGGCAATTCCTCGATAAATCGAGAAGAGATGGCGCTGGTCCACTGGCCATAGATGCGGCGGTTCGCGGCATGCAGGATGGTGCAGCGCTTGCGCGCACGCGTGATCGCGACATAGGCGAGCCGGCGCTCTTCCTCCAGCGACTTCAATCCGCCTTCGTCGATCGCGCGCTGCGACGGGAAAACCCCTTCCTCCCACCCGGGCAGGAACACATAGTCGAATTCCAGACCCTTGGCGGCATGCATCGTCATGATGGTGATCGTGTCGGCATCGTCTGCCGCATCATTATCCATCACCAGCGACACATGCTCCAGAAATGCGCCGAGGGTTTCGTATTCCTCCATCGCGCGGGCCAGTTCGGACAGGTTCTCAAGCCTGCCTGCCGCCTCGGTGCTCTTTTCGGCTTGGAGAGCTTCGGTATAGCCGCTTTCGTCCAGCACCACGCGGGCAAGCTCGGCAGGGGCCAATGTCTTCGCTTCCTCGCGCCAGCGGGCGAAATGGCGCATCAGCTCCAGCACCGTATTGCGTGCGCGGGCGGGCAATTCGTCGGTATCGCAAATATCGAGCGCGGCGGCAGCCAGCGGCATATTCGCATGGCGCGCATGGCGATGCAGCTTTTCCAGCGCCTTTTGTCCCAAGCCGCGTTTCGGCGTGTTGTAAATCCGTTCGAACGCCAGATCGTCCGACGGCTGCGCGATCACGCGCAGATAGGCGAGGGCATCGCGGATCTCCGCCCGTTCATAAAAGCGGAAACCGCCGATGATGCGATAGTTGAGGCCGATCTGGATGAAGCGGTCCTCGAACTCGCGCGTCTGGAACTGGGCGCGCACAAGGATGGCCGTGTTGGACAGGCGAATGCCGCCGCGCATCAGCGCCTCGGCCTCTTCGCCCACGCGGCGGGCTTCCTCGGGACCGTCCCACACGCCGATCACGCGCAGCTTCTCCCCCTCGGGCTTTTCGGTCCACAGCGTCTTGCCAAGCCGCTCGCTATTCGCACCGATCAGCGTGGAGGCAGCAGCAAGGATCTGCGGGGTCGAGCGATAGTTCTGTTCCAGCTTGATGATCTTCGCGCCGGGAAAATCACGTTCGAACCGCAGGATATTGGCGACTTCCGCGCCGCGCCACGAATAGATCGACTGGTCGTCGTCGCCCACCACGCAGATATTGTGGCCAGCGTCGCCCTTCACCTCGGCCAGCAGGCGAAGCCACAGATACTGGACGGTATTGGTGTCCTGATATTCGTCCACCATGATATATTTGAAACGGCGACGATATTCGGAAAGCACGTCGGCGTGCTTTTTCAGGATCGTCACCATATGAAGCAGCAGATCGCCGAAATCGCAGGCGTTCAGCGCCCTGAGCCGGTCCTGGTACAGGCGATACATCTGCTCGCCGCGACCATTGGCATAGGCCTCGTTCTCCACCGCATCCAGATCGCCGGGCAGCAGGCCGCGGTTCTTCCAGCGATCGATCAGTCCGGCCAGCTGAGGCGCGGGCCAGCGCTTTTCGTCAAGGTCGTTGGCATTGATCAGCTGTTTTAACAGCCGGATCTGATCGTCGGTGTCGATGATCGTGTAATTGGATTGCAGGCCGACCAGTTCGGCATGTTTGCGCAGCATGCGGGCGGCGATGGCGTGAAACGTGCCCAGCCACGGCATCCCCTCAACCGCAGGGCCGATCAGATTGCCCACACGCTCGCGCATCTCGCGCGCGGCCTTGTTGGTAAAGGTGACGCACAGGATTTCGCCGGGCCATGCGCGGCGGCTGGCGACCAGATGCGCAAGACGTGCGGTTAACGCCGCCGTCTTGCCGGTGCCTGCGCCCGCCAGCATCAGCACCGGCCCCTCGGTCGTCATCACCGCTTCGCGCTGCGGGTCGTTCAACCCCTGCAGCCACGGCTCACCCTGATGGACCGGTGGTGTGCGCGGGGGCGTAAGGGCATTGTCGGACATGGTGAACAGTTAGGGAACGAAACGCCGTCGCGCAAGCCGGAGAGCGGCCATTGCCAACCAACTTCCCCGGAACGATTTACCGAATGGAAACGTAGAAAAGGCAAGGAAGAGGCCACGTTTAACGAGAGGCCGTGGCAAACGAAGGAGAGCCCTCATGCGAAAACTCATTCTGACCGGAACCGCGCTGATGCTGGGCACGGCACCGGTTGCCATTCAGGCGCAGCCCGCGGCGATCCAGCTGACCGAAGCACAGCAGTCGGAATATGCCGGTTGGTCCGATGCGAAAAAGGCCGAATTAGCGACATGGCCGACCAGCTATCAGGCCTATTACTGGGACCTGACGCCGACGCAGCAAGACGCCTATTGGACGCTGCCCATCGAACGGCGTGCACAGCTTGCCGCCATGGAACCCGCCGAAGAGGTGCAAGCGTGGAGCGAGATCGAGGCGAAATTCGCCGCCGATTCGACGGCTGGCACGGTCGAACCGGTCTATCTGATGCAAAGCAACGAAATGTCGCAGGCCGCACCCCCTGCGAAGGCGGGCGAGTATCCCGTCTGCAGCGACGGCATGACCGACGGCTGCATCAACCCGCGCGAGGCGGGCAAGGATTACGGGAATGTCCCGTTGGACTATTGGCCGGGCAAACCCGCCAGCCAGATGACGCCTGAGGAAAAGATGCAGCACCAGAAGGCACAGGCCGCCCCGCCGCAGCCATAGGTTTTTGCGTCCTTCGTGCAGCCTATGGGGGCATTCGGTGGCGCGCGGGACGCACAGGGGGAGGAGGGCGGTCCGCCATCGGTGCGGCCGCCCTTTTCCTGTTCCGGATCAATCGGCCTTGCGCAACAAATGCAGCCGTGCCTTGCCGCAATCGCGGACGGTCTCTGCCTCGAAACCCTTGACGGTAACATCCTCGTCTCGGCCGGTTTCGATGCTGATCCAGGTGGCCGGCGCGATCCAGCCGATCCGGTTGAGCCTGTCCAGCGCCACCGCGCCCGCACCGGTGGCATAGGGCGGGTCCATCAGCACCAGATCGGGTGCATCGCCGGTCTTCGTCAGCGAGAGCACCGATCCCGCGCGGACATCGCATCGCGGCTGGGCCTGAAGGCTGGCGATATTGCCGCGCAGGGCGCGGATCGCGGCGGGGTCCTGTTCGACAAACAGGGCGCGCGCCGCTCCGCGTGACAATGCCTCCAGCCCCAAAGCGCCGGAACCGGCGAACAGATCGGCCACGAACAGCCCTTCGAAACTGCCGAGGCGGCTGAGCAGCATCGAAAACAATGCCTCGCGCGTGCGGTCGGCAGTGGGGCGGGTCGCATCGCCTTCGGGTGCGTTCAAACGCCGACCGCGCCAATCGCCCGCAATGATGCGCAGGCCCGTGGGCTTACCGTGCTTCACGCGCCCTTGTCCGTTTTCAGCGCCTTGCGCAGCCGTTCGACATCCTTTTGCGGCACTTCCGCCGCTTGCCCGCGCGCCAGATCGCCCAGCACGAACGGGCCATAGGACAGGCGCAACAGGCGCGATACTTTCAGGCCGAGATGCTCCAGTACGCGGCGAACCTCGCGGTTCTTGCCTTCGGTCAGGGTCAGCTCGATCCATTGGTTGCGGCCCGTCCGACGCTCCATATTCGCATCGATCTGGCCATAGTGGATGCCGTCGATCTCGATCCCGTCCATCAACCCCTCCAGATCGTTCTGGGTGATGTCGCCGAAGGTGCGGGCGCGATAGGTGCGGGGCACGCCCGTGGCGGGCAATTCCAGCGCGCGCTTCAACTCGCCATCGTTGGTAAGGAGCAGCAAGCCCTCTGTATTGAGGTCGAGCCTGCCGACCGGCATCAGCCGCGGCGCGCCTGCCGGCAGGGCATTGCGCAAGGCGGTATAGATCGTGGGCCGACCGGCGGGATCGCGCTCCGCCGTCAACAGGCCCTGCGGCTTGTGAAACCGGAACAGGCGCGCCTGTTCGGGCGCGGCGACCGGTTTTCCGTCCACGGTCACGCCTTTCAGGCTGGTCAGCACGGTCGCGGGCGTGTCCAGCACCTTGCCGTCGATCGCGATGCGCCCGTCCTCGATCATGCGCTCCACCTCGCGGCGGGAAGCAATGCCTGCGCGGGCAAGCAGCTTGGCGATCCGGTCCCCGTCGCGCTTCGGCAAATCGGGGGAGGGCGGTGTCGGTCCTTTCGCACGCGGCTTTGCGGGGCCGCGGGCGGGGCGGCGGGTGCCGGACTTGCTGCCCGCGTTGCCGCGTGCGGGCCGGTTGTTGCGCGAAGGGGGGCGTTTGTCGCCGGTCACATGCAGTCGCCTGTCGTTAGGAAGGGTTCGTTCAGCCGCGCGCCATGCGCCATCGCGCAGTCTGGCGCAAGTCGGGTGACGTGCTGGACGGGTCCCGCGCAAGTCGGGTGACAAGCCGGGGGCGGCAATTGCGTGGCGGCGGCGAAGCGTTTTACACCGATCCACCAATGCAAGGAGAGCGGATGAGCAGCACCCCCGTCACCGGCGACACCGCGCCCGAAGCCGAAACGCCGCCGGCCCGGAAAAAACCCGGCTGGCGCGCGCTGGCCGCTG
This sequence comes from Croceicoccus sp. Ery5, assembly GCF_020985325.1. NCBI lineage: Bacteria > Pseudomonadati > Pseudomonadota > Alphaproteobacteria > Sphingomonadales > Erythrobacteraceae > Croceicoccus > Croceicoccus sp. Ery5. The sequence continues at coordinate 2,307,119 of NZ_CP087587.1, read as the reverse complement.
CGCTGAAGAACCGAAAAACAGCCTATATGCTGCTGTTCGGTTTTGCCTCGGGGCTGCCCTATACGCTGCTTCTCTCCACGCTCTATGCCTGGATGAGCGACACATCCATCGATCTGGAGACGATGGGTGTCTTCTCTCTGATCGGGCTGGCCTACAGCTTCAAGTTCCTGTGGTCGCCGGTGCTGGATCAGGTCAACCTCCCGCTTATCAAGCGGCTGGGGCATCGCAAGCAATGGATCGTCACCGCGCAATTTCTGTTGGGCGGAGTATTGCTGTTCGTGTCGCGGCTGGATCCGGCGGGAGCGATCGGTGTGCTGTCTTTGATGGCGGCCATCGGCGCGTTCGCGGGTGCGACGCAGGACGTGGTGATGGATGCATGGCGCATCGATGTCGCGGACGAGGAAGCGACCATCGACATGCTGTCTACCGTGTATCAGCTGGGCTGGCGTACGGCCGTTCTGGTGGGCGGGGCGCTGGCACTGGTGATTGCGGACCGTACCGACTGGCCCACGGTCTATGCGATCATGGGCGGTCTTATGATGCTGATCGCCTTTGCCGCCATCTTCGCGCCCGAGGCGGAGCAGAGCGTTGCCACCATTGCGGCGGATGACGAGGCGCTGAAGGGCCTGCGCCGGACGGGGCAGTTGCAACCGAAAATCCGCGGCTGGGCGCTGGCCATCGTCGGCCTGCTGTGGGGCTGGGCGCTGATCACCGTAGGCGTGTTCATGTTCCGCTCTCTCAGCTCCGATCCCGATGCGCGGCCCGATTCGGTCGAATTCATCACCGGCATGGGGCCCGTGATCGTGATCGCCACCGTGGTCGTTCCGGTGATCATCGCCGCCGTGTTGGAGAACTGGCGGCGCAAGGGGCGCTATGTGCTGACGGGCGACGCGGCAAAGTCGGGCGCATTCGACGGGTTTGTCGACCATGGCTATCGCGCGCTGATCCTGCCTTTGACCGAATTCGTCGGTCGGCTGGGCTGGGCGGTTATCATCGTGCTGACGCTGGTGCTGTCCTATCGCTTTACCGATACGGTGTGGGGCAGCTTTGCCTATCCGTTCTATCTGGGTGAATTGCAGTATTCCAAGGACGAGGTGGCAATCGCGTCCAAAGGGTTCGGCGTTGGCGCGCTGATGTTCGGCATCATGCTGGGCGGCGCATTGTTCAGTTTCATCGGCCGCATGGCGGTGCTGTTCATCGGCGCGCTGACGGCTGCGCTGTCGAACCTGCTCTATGCCGATCTGGCGCTCGGCGGCTCCTATATGGAGCTGGTGTCGAACCTTACCGGCTTTACCACGCTGGTCGAATGGCTTGGGGGCGATCTGCGTCTGGCCAAGCTGATGATGGCGATCGCGGGAGAGAACGTGGCGGGCGGCCTCGCCGGAGCGGCATTGGTGGCCTATCTCTCCTCGATCACGGCCAAGGGTTATTCGGCAGTGCAATATGCGCTGCTGTCGTCGCTTACCTTTCTGATCGGCACATTGGGACGCGGCGCATTGGGGCAGATGATCGATGAGGAGGGCTATTACCCCGTCTTCATCCTGACCACGGCGCTGGGCATGATCGCGGTCGCCGCCTGCATCATCGAATGGGTTCGGCAATCGCGGCTTGGCAAGCGCGCAGGGGTGGTCGCGCCCGAAGCAGTCTAGTCGGGCAGTTCCCCGTTTGCCCGCAGCACACGGCCTGCCAGATAGAGCGAGCCGCAAATCAGGACCGGAGTATCGGTGCCCGTTACTCGCGTCAGGGCATCCTCGACCGACAGGGCCGTGCCGGACGCGAGACCCAGATCGGCCGCAATTTTTGCCAGATATTCCGGCGGGTGGCAGGCATGGCCCGGGATCGGCACGGCCGTCAGATATGCGAGATGCGGCGCAAGCGGAGTAAGGAAGCCGCGCGCGTCCTTATTGTCCAGCATCGCGCAGATCGCGTGCGGTTTTTGCTCGAGAGCGGCCAGATATGCGGCGAGAACCCGCGCCGCATCGGGATTATGCCCGCCATCCAGGAGCACGCGCGCAGGCGCGGCCGGTGCAGTCAGCGGACCCTCTGACAGCCATTGCAACCGCGCAGGCCAGCGGGCGTTCTCGATACCTTGCACCATGGCGGCGGGGCTGACGGTCACCCGATCCTGATGGCGCAACATGGCGACGGCCAGCGCTGCATTGTCGGCCTGATGCACGCCGGGCAGGGCGGGCATTGGGAGGGCCAGTTCCCCGTGCCGGTCGCGATAGTCGATTGTACCATTCGATACCGCGTCCCAGTCGTCGCCGCGCATATGCAGCGGACAGCCTTTGCTCGCGGCAATGGCGGCAATCGCGTCTCCGGCCTCGAGCCCATAGGCCTGCGTCACCAGTGGCACGCCTTGCTTCGCTATCCCTGCCTTTTCAAATGCGATGCGCGCCATCGGATGTGCGGGCGCGCTGTCATCGGGGGCCAGCAGGAAGCGTTCGTGATCCATGCCCAAAGTCGCGATCCCGCAGACGGCGGGACGGGCCAGCACGTTGGACGCATCGAAGCGCCCGCCCAGACCGACCTCTATCACACAGGCATCGGCTGGCGTTCTGCTGAAGGCAAGGAAGGCAGCGGCAGTCGTCACTTCGAAAAAGCTGGCGCCGACATCTTCGCCCGCGTCGATCACTTCGGCCAGCAGCGTCGCCAGCGCGTCGTCGGAAATCAGCGTGCCCGCCAGCCTGATGCGTTCGTTGTACCGCACCAGATGCGGGCTGGTGAACTGGTGCACACGCTTGCCGTCCGCCTCCAGCATAAAGCGCAGGAAGGCGCTGGTCGAACCCTTGCCGTTCGTGCCCGCGATATGGAACGCGGGCGGCATCGTGTTCTGCGGATTGCCGATCCTGTCCAGCAGCGCGCGGATCGCATCGAGCCCCAACCGGCCTTGCGGCACCGATAATGCCTCAAGCCGGTCAAGCTGCGCCTGAACGCGCGGATCGTCGGACACGGCGAAATCGCGCATGGTCGGGGCTTTTCGTCCGCCCTCAGGCCGCCTGTTTGGCGGTCATCAGATAATCGATGGTCTTGGCCAAAGTTTCGCGGATTTCGGCGCGCGGGACGACCATGTCGAGCATGCCGTGTTCGTGCAGATATTCGGAACGCTGGAACCCTTCGGGCAATTGCTCGCGGATGGTGTCCTGAATGACGCGCTGGCCCGCAAAGCCGATCAGCGCATTGGGTTCGGCCATTTGCACATCGCCCAGCATCGCATAGCTGGCGGTAACGCCGCCCGTGGTCGGATCGGTGAGCACGACGATATAGGGCAGGCCTGCCGCATGCAGCCGCCGGATCGCCACCGTGGTGCGCGGCATCTGCATCAGCGACAATATGCCTTCCTGCATGCGCGCGCCGCCCGCTGCGGTAAAGATCACATAGGGGCAGCCCGCCTGTACCGCGCGGTCGACGCCCGCGACGAACGCATCGCCCACGGCCATGCCCATCGACCCGCCCATGAAACCGAAGTCCTGAACGCCGACGATGGCCTTGCGCCCCTCGATCGTGCCTTCCGCCGTGGTCAGCGCATCGGGATGCGGGGCGTTATGGCGCGCCGAACGCAAGCGGTCGGTGTATTTCTTGGTGTCGCGGAACTTCAGCGGGTCTTCCTTGACCTGCGGGGCGGGCAGGACGGTATAGCCCGCATCCATCACCTGCCCGAGGCGCGTGTCTGCGCCGATGCGGCCATGATGCTCGCAGCGGGGGCAGACCCACAGATTATCCTCATACTCCTTGGTAAACAGCATTTCGCCGCAACCGGGGCATTTGCGCCAGAGATTGTCGGGCGTATCGCGCTTGGGTGCGAAGGGCAGGCGTTTGCGGACTTCACTCAGCCAGCTCATGATGCAGTCTCCCTCGCCGCGTGCACGGCATCGGCCAGCGCGGCGGTCAGTTCTTGAATATGTCGGGGGGCGTCGTGGCCGTGCTTGGCCACAAGGTCAACCAGTGCCGATCCGACGACGACGCCATCGGCCACGCGGGCGATCTGGCTTGCCTGTTCGGGGGTGCGCACGCCGAAACCGACGCAGACGGGCAGGTCGGTCGCCGCTTTCAGCCGCGCGACGGCATCGTCGATGCTGGCCTGCGCCGCCTGTTGCAGCCCGGTGATGCCCGCGACCGACACGTAATAGAGGAAGCCGCCCGCACCATCGAGAATGGCGGGCAAGCGCTTTGCGTCGCTGGTTGGCGTGGCAAGTCGGATCGCGGCCAGCCCCTCGGCGCGCAGCGCGGTACCGAGCGAATCGTCTTCCTCCGGCGGGATGTCGACGCAGATCACGCCATCGACGCCAGCGGCCTTGGCCTCGCGCGCGAACCAGTCCGCCCCGCGCCGCACCATCGGATTGGCATAGCCCATCAGGACAAGCGGAATATCGGGATGCCGATTGCGGAAATCACCGGCGATCTTCAGCACATCGGCGGTTTTGGTGCCCGCACCCAACGCGCGCAAATTCGCCAGCTGGATCGCCGGACCATCGGCCATCGGATCGGTGAAGGGCATGCCCAGTTCGATCACGTCGGCACCGCCCTCGACCAAGGCGTCAAGATTGGCCGCAGTATCGCCATCGCCCGCCGTGATGAAACAGACGAGCGCGGGTTGGGTACGCGCGAAGGTTTTTTCAAAGCGGGTCATTGGTATTTCGTTCCTGCCCCAATGCGCTTGTCGAGCGCGCGCAGGGTGACAAAGAAAATCGGGAGTGCGACAGCGATCTGGAACAGCCTGTAGGCACCATTCAGCGGTTCACCAGAATGAGTCCAGTTCTGCAATCCGGTCCAACCTAGCACAATGGTCATGAGGAAGACCGAAAGGACTGCGATCGCCAAAGCTGTCAATGCGACGGCAATCGACACAAGGCGCCTCGCAATCCAGTTCGCGATGCCGGGCTTTTCAATGCGGGTCATTCTGAATCCTGCCGCTCGACAACAAGGATGCGCGCGGCCCCGACCGGGTGCGCGACATGTTCGTCGCCGTCGTTGAAAGTCATGCTGTCACCGGCCTCAAGCCGATAAACCTGTTCCTGTCCATCCTCGCGCACATGCATGTCGACCGTGCCATCGACGACGAAGAACACTTCGCTGCCGGTGTTGCGGTGCCAGCGATAGGGTTGGTCGGTCCAGTGCAGTCGCGCGGTCACATCGTCAACCTGGCCCAGCAGCGCGCTGCCCCATGCCCTGTCGGCGGTGAAATCGCGGGATCGGAAGGGCTTCAAATCTCCACCCCCAGCGCCTTGGCCACGGTGAAGATGTCCTTGTCGCCGCGCCCGCACAGATTGCACAGGATGATCTGGTCCTCCTCCATCTCACGCGCGCGCTTTACGACCGCTGCGATAGCGTGGCTGGGTTCCAGCGCGGGGATGATGCCCTCGGTCCGGCAGAGCAGCTGGAACGCGTCCAGCGCCTCTTTATCCGTCGCGCTGGTATATTCGACGCGGCCCACATCGCGCAGCCATGCGTGTTCGGGACCGATGCCGGGATAATCGAGGCCTGCGCTGATCGAGTGCCCCTCGATAATTTGCCCGTCATCGTCCTGCAGCAGATAGGTCTTATTGCCATGCAGAATGCCCGGCGCGCCGCCTGCCAATGACGCGGCATGCTCCTTGTCCAGCCCGTAACCGGCCGCTTCCACGCCCAGAAGGCCGACATCCTTATCGTCGAGGAAGGGGTGGAACAGGCCGATCGCGTTCGATCCGCCGCCGATCGCCGCGACGCAGACGTCGGGCAGGCGGCCCACGCGCGATAACATCTGTTCGCGCGCCTCGCGCCCGATCACGCTTTGAAAATCACGGACCAGTTCGGGATAGGGATGCGGACCCGCCGCCGTGCCGATGATATAGAAGGTGTCGTGGACGTTCGCGACCCAGTCGCGCAGCGCCTCGTTCATTGCATCCTTCAGCGTGGCGGCGCCTGCCTTGACCGGCACGACTTCGGCGCCCAGCAGCTTCATGCGGAACACATTGGGCTGCTGCCGCTCGACATCGGTCGCGCCCATATAGACGACGCAGGGCAGGCCAAAACGCGCTGCGACAGTGGCAGTCGCCACACCGTGCTGGCCCGCGCCGGTTTCCGCGATGATGCGCGTCTTGCCCATGCGGATCGCCAGCAGGATCTGGCCGATGCAATTATTGATCTTGTGCGCGCCGGTATGGTTCAGCTCGTCGCGCTTGAACCAGATTTGCGCGCCTTTTCCATTCGGCGCGTCCTTGCGCAACTCCTCGGTCAGACGTTCCGCGTAATAGAGCGGGCTGGGCCGTCCGACATAATGTTCCAGCAGATCGTCGAACTGTTCCTGAAATGCGGGATCGGCCTTGGCCGCGCGATATTCGCGTTCCAGGTCAAGGATCAGCGGCATCAGCGTTTCGGACACGTAACGACCGCCGAACTGGCCGAAATGGCCACGCTCGTCAGGCTGGTTCGCAAAGCTGTTGGGCAGATCGCTGATGATGGTGTCGGTCATGGCGTGCGATTGGCAGAGCGGGCGGGGCTTGTCCAGCGTGACGGCATTGTTTCAGCCCCGACCGGCGGACCCGATTTCAGGCAGCCCGCACGGCCTTGGCAAAGGCTGCGATTTTTGACGCGTCCTTCACCCCCGCTGCGCTTTCCACGCCCGAGGATACATCCACCAATGGCGCGCGGGTCCGGCCGATCGCTTCTGCCACATTCGCCGGATTGATTCCTCCGGCAAGACCCCATGGCAGCGCGCCACGATAGGCGGCCAGCAACGACCAGTCGAACGACAGTCCCATGCCGCCGGGCAGCGTGCCCTTGGGCGTTTTCGCGTCGAACAGCACCAGATCGGCCGCACCCGCATAATGGGCCGCCCGGTCCACATCGCCTGCGCTGGCGACCGCAATGGCCTTCCACACCGGCAGTCCGAAACGGCCCCGTAACTGGGCCGCGCGCTCGGGCGTTTCCGATCCGTGCAATTGCAACGCATCAAGCCTGCCCGCAGCGACAGCCTCTGCAATTGCGGCATCGTCGGCATCGACGAACAGGCCGACACGGGCGATGCGGGTGCCCGACCGTTCCGCAAGGCGGGAGGCCTGCTCGCTGCCGACATGACGGGGCGAGGGGGGGAAGAACACCAGTCCCGCATAATCGGCGCGCGCTTCGATCACCGCGTCCATCGCCGCGCCGTCGCTGATGCCGCAAATCTTGATTTTCGCGCTGCTCATGCCGGTGCCGATAGGGTCAAAGCCGCTTTTCGAAAAGGCGGAAGAACAAGGGCGCGGGCTGCGGCGTGGGAAATGCCTCGCGCGCGCCGCTGTCGGCATACCCCTTGCGCTCGTACATGGCGATCAGCTCGTGGCGGTTTTCGATCACCGATATCTCCATGATACGCGCGCCGAAACCGCGAGCCAGTTCCTCCGCCGCAAGGATCAGGCGAGAGCCAAGCCCGCTGCTTTGCATGGGCGGATCGACGCAAAGCATGCCGAAATAGGCGCGCCCGCCGCCCTTGTCGGTTACGGCGATGCAGCCGACGGGGTTGGCCTCGTGCTCGGCCATCAGGAAATGGATGGCCGGATCGGCCAGCATTACGGCCAGATCGGTCGCGGCAATGCGCTCGTCCTCGAGAATATCGGCCTCATGCGTCCAGCCCCGCCGCGCGGAATTGCCGCGATAGCCTCCCTCGATCAGAGGTTTCAGCGCCGCCGCATCGGCAGGACCGGCGCGCCGCAGGCTAAGGCTGTCCGGCGCAATCACGGCGCATAGACGGGCCAGAAGGGACCGCCCAAGGCGCCGTTAAAGGCAATATGGGTGATCCGGCCTGTCGACACGTCGAATTCCACGCCAAAAAATGCAGGTCCGCCATCGCACACCACCGTGGGCATATGGCGCTGGTCGGGCATGATGTCCGCAGGCACGAAATTGGCGTAGACTATCCGCTTGCCGCCGCGAATGATCCCGAAAATCTCGCGCTGCCAGCGCGGATCGTTGACCGTATAAGTCAACGGATCGGGGTTCTCGGTTCCCGCAGTATAGCCGTCGCGGCCTGCCAGCGAGGGGAGGATTTGCGCCAGTTCCGCTTCCATCGCGCCAATGTCGCGGTCTTCCACTTCCCAACCGCCATCGACCGGCCCCGCGGTGGAGCGTGAGCAGCCCGGAAGCTGGAAGCCTGCTTGCGGGCCTGCCAGAATGCTCGTCTTGGGCGGCAGGGGCGGTGGCGGCAGTTCGACCTGTGCTATGCTGGCCGCGGTGAGAAGGGATGCGAAGAGGATCAGAGCGTCGCCTCGATCTTGCGGGCGGCGGCCAGCGGGTCCTCGGCCTTTGAAATCTCGCGACCGATCACGAGCACGCTGGCACCGTCGTCACGCGCCTGACGCGGGGTAACGACGCGTTTCTGGTCGCCCACCGAATGTCCCGCAAGGCGCAGGCCGGGAACGACGAAATAGCCGTGCTTCCACTGCTTGTGGACCGCGCCCACTTCCTGTCCCGAACAGACGATCCCGTCGAGGCCCGATTTCTCTGCCAGTTCGGCAAGGCGCATCACCTGATCGTGGGGCGTGCCGCCGATGCCGGTTGCGGTCAGGTCATTCTGATCAAGGCTGGTCAGCATGGTAACCGCAACGACCTTGGTGTTTTCGCCCGCAGCGGCCTTTGCATCTTCCATCATGGCCCGCCCGCCGCCGGCATGGATGGTAACGATGGCGGGTTCCAGCACATGGATCGCCTGCATCGCGCCTGCCACGGTATTGGGAATATCGTGCAGCTTGAGATCGAGGAATATGGGCAGCCCAAGCTGCGCGATTTCATGCACGCCGTGGTGGCCATGCGCGCAAAAGAATTCGAGGCCGAGCTTCAGGCCGCCGACATGGCCCTTGACCTTGCCGACCAGTTCCTTGGCCGCAGCGATCTGCGGCACGTCCAGAGCGAGATAGACCGGGTTGCTCATGGAGTGGTACCTTCTGGCCCCAGCGTGTCCGGAGCCGTGGCGACAGGTGCGGGTTCGGCAGCGGGACCTGGCGCGGGAGCGGGCGACTGGCTGGCAATCAGCGAGCGCTGCGACGCTTCGAGCGAGGCGATGCGCCGCTTCAGCCGCCAGGTGGTCGTGCGATGGGTCAGCCACATCGGACCATAGCCGAGCAGGAAGGCAACGAGGATCAACACCGGAAGCTTGGTTTCCAGCACCAGGCTTTCCCAGATCTGGATATCGACGGAAGTCCAGTTGAACGCCGTGAACAGGGCAAGCGCGACGATAACGACGACCCACAGGGCGGTGCGTAAGATCTTCATGAATTCTCCCGTCTGGCGCGGCGTTGCGGACCCTTTAGCCAGCTGACCCTAAGCGCGAAATCGGGGCTTGACCAGCCCGCCCCGACGTCGGCCGACCTGCTGCTGGCGATCAGCCGAACACCCGCGCAAAGATCGTGTCGACATGCTTGAAGTGATAGTCGAGGTCGAACTTCTCCTCGATCTGCTGCGGGGTCAGCGCTGCGGTCACTTCGTCATCTGCCTTCAGCAGTTCGAGCAGCGACAGCGCGCCGTCGCTTTCCCAGACTTTCATCGCATTGCGCTGGACAAGGCGATAGGCATCCTCGCGGCTGACACCTGCCTGGGTGAGGGCGAGCAGGACACGCTGCGAATGGACGAGCCCGCCCATGCGGTCGAGGTTCTTCTGCATGCGTTCGGGATAGACGAGCAGCTTTTCGACCACGCCGGTCAGGCGGGCGAGGGTGAAGTCCAGAGTGATGGTCGCGTCGGGACCGATGAAACGCTCGACCGAAGAATGCGAAATGTCCCGTTCGTGCCAAAGCGCCACGTTTTCCATCGCCGGAACGGTCGCGCTGCGCACCACGCGGGCCAGACCGGTAAGGTTTTCTGACAGCACGGGATTGCGCTTGTGCGGCATGGCCGACGAACCTTTCTGGCCGGGTGAGAAATATTCCTCTGCCTCCAGCACTTCGGTCCGCTGCAAGTGACGCACTTCGACCGAAAGGCGTTCGATCGACGATGCGATGACGCCCAGCACGGCGAAAAACATCGCGTGACGGTCGCGCGGGATCACCTGTGTCGAAACCGGTTCAACGGTAAGGCCCATTTTCTCTGCCACATAGGCTTCGACGCTGGGATCGATGTTGGCAAAGGTGCCGACCGCGCCCGAAATCGCGCAAGTGGCAATTTCCTTGCGCGCAAATTCCAGACGCTCCTTGCAGCGCGAGAATTCGGCATAGGCTTCCGCCATCTTCAGGCCAAACGTCACCGGTTCGGCATGGATACCGTGGCTGCGACCGATGGTGGGCGTATATTTGTGCTCTTCTGCGCGGGTCTTGATCGCGGCCAGCAGTCTGTCGAGATCCTCCAGCAGGATCGCAGCCGCGCGGTCGAGCTGAACGGCCAGCGTGGTGTCCAGCACGTCGGAGCTGGTCATGCCCTGATGCATGAAGCGGGCCTCGTCGCCCACGTTCTCGGCCACCCATGTCAGGAAGGCGATCACGTCATGCTTGGTCACTGCCTCGATCGCGTCGATGGCTTCGACGTCGATCTTGGGGTTCGTCGCCCACCAGTCCCACAGCGCCTTGGCCGCGGATGGCGGCACCACGCCCAGTTCGCCCAGCTTTTCGGTCGCATGCGCTTCCAGTTCGAACCAGATGGCGTATTTCGCCTCCGGCTCCCAGATGGCGGTCATGGCGGGGCGGGCGTAACGTGGGACCATGGGTCAAGGGCTCCGGTCTGCAATTGCGGCTGTGCGCGGGTTGTGGCGCGGCTAGGCCGGAGAGGCTGCGATGGCAAGAGAAAGCGCGCCCGTGGCAAGGCGCTGACCACAGAAAAGGGCGCGACCCGTGCGGATCGCGCCCCGTCGGACTTAAAAGAGGAGGGGGCTCAGGCGGCCTTGTCCTCTGCGTCGCTGTCCTTGTCGGATCCTTCGATCACACTCAGCTTCTTGGTGCCATTGATCGCGATCTTCTTGGGCTTCATAGCCTCGGGCACTTCGCGTTCAAGATCGATCACGAGCAGGCCGTCGGCCAGCTGTGCGTTCCGGACCAGCACGAAATCGGCCAGTTCGAAACGGCGTTCGAAACCGCGCTGGGCGATGCCGACGTGCAGATATTCACGCTCTTCGTTGTCCTCGGCCTTGCGGCCCTGAACGGTGAGCATGTTCTGCTGCGCCGTGATGTCGATATCCTCGGGCTTGAAGCCGGCAACGGCCAGCGTGATGCGATAGGCATCTTCGCCGCTGCGTTCGATGTTAAAGGGCGGATAATTATCGCCCTGACCCGAACGTGCGTTGTTTTCGAGAAGATCGAACAAACGGTCGAAACCGACGGTGGTGCGACGATAGGGGGTAAAATCGAAACGGTTCATCTTGCAAATCCTCCGTAAGAAGCAATCTAGCGGCAGGAAACAGTGGCAAACCCCGCAAACGGGCATCGGCCTGTCCTGCCAGACGAAGCGGTCGGACATCCGGAACCGGCATGTCTGTCCGCGATTGCTATCTGGGAAGGGGCGAGACGCTATTCAAGTGGGTGCAACGCCCATAAAAGAGCGGTTAACGCCCGCATGGAAAAGGATATTCGAGTGAACGGTCAATCCACGCCCCCCAAGGTCGAGATCTATACGCAGTTCGGTTGCCCCTATTGCCATCGCGCCATCGCGCTGCTGCGGCAGAAGAATGTCGAAATTACCGAATATGACGTGACGATGGACCGCGCCAAGCGCGCGGAGATGGTTGAACGCGCTCCCGGCGCGCGCACGGTGCCGCAGATTTTCATCGACGACCGGGCCATCGGCGGCAGCGACGACATGGCGGCGTTGGAACGCGAAGGTAAGCTTGATCCGATGCTGGGACTTTAACAGGCGATGGTTCGCATCGCGGTCTATCAGGCGAACACCGGGATCGACCCCGCGGCCAATGCGGCGCGTCTTGTTGACGCGGTCGAAGAGGCTGCGGCGGGCGGGGCGCAAATGCTGTTTACGCCCGAGATGTCGGGAATGCTCGACCGCAATCGCAAGCGCGCTGCGGCCCATGTGACCGGCGAAGCGGATAGTCCGGTGCTGAAAGCTGTGGCTGGCGCGGCGCGTGTGCACGGCATCTGGGTCGCGCTCGGCTCTCTGGCCGTGCGGCGCGATGACGGGGAAGGCCGCTGGGCCAATCGCTCCCTGTTGATATCGCCGGAAGGCGCGGTCGCGGCGCGCTATGACAAAATCCATATGTTCGACGTCGATCTGGACGACGGAGCAAGCGGTGAAAGCTGGCGCGAATCGAACGGATTTGCGCCGGGCGAACGTGTGGTCACGGCGGAAACGCCGCTGGGGCGCCTTGGCCTTGCGGTCTGTTACGACATGCGCTTTCCCGCGTTGTGGGGCGCGTTGGGTGATGCGCGTTGCGATGCGATCGCCTGCCCCGCCGCATTTACCCGCCCCACCGGCGCTGCGCATTGGCACGTGCTGCTACGCGCCCGCGCAATCGAGGCGAGCGCTTATGTCATCGCCGCCGCGCAGGTCGGCGAGCATGAGGACGGGCGCAAGACCTATGGCCATTCGCTGGTCGTCGATCCGTGGGGCGAAGTATTGCTGGACATGGGCGGCGATCGGGCAGGTGTGGGTTTTGCCGAGATCGATTCTGCGCGGATCGCCAGCGTGCGCGCCCAGTTGCCCAGCCTTGCCAACCGGCGTGCAATCACTAAGTGACATTTGTCATGATTGTTTTCGATCTTCACTGCCGCGAGGATGGCACCCGTTTCGAAGGATGGTTCCGTTCCTCCGCCGATTTCGAACATCAGCGCGAAGGCGGGCTGTTGATGTGCCCGCAATGCGGCGGGGGTCAGGTGGAAAAGGCCGTGATGGCTCCTGCCGTCGGGCGCAAGGGCAACCAGCTGGTCGAAAAGCGCCCCGCGCAATCCGCTTCTGCCAAAGCCGTGCCGATGGACGCACAGCCGCAGGAAACCGCCGTCGCCACCATGGCACCCCTGTCTGACGAGGCGAAGAAGGCGCTGGTCGCCATGGCCGAGATACAGCGCAAGGTGCTGGAAAAATCGCGCTGGGTCGGCGGGAAATTCGCCGATGAAGCCCGTTCGATGCATTATGGCGAGAGCGAGGCACAGCCGATCCATGGCGAGACCAGCATCGAGGAAGCCGAGCAGCTGATTGAAGAGGGCATTGAAATTGCCGCTTTGCCGTTTCCCGTCGCACCGCCCGACGCTGTCAACTAAACTGCGTCGGCAAGTGCCACTTCCGATTGCCATTTCAGCTGCCCGCCCGTAAACGAACCGCGGCGCGCCCGTAGCTCAGCAGGATAGAGCATCAGATTCCTAATCTGGGGGCCACAGGTTCGAATCCTGTCGGGCGCACCAGTTCACGCTCTCCTACTCAAAACCGCACCCGGACGATCAGGCCTTGGCATTGCGCCTTGCCAGATCGATAAGCGCCCTGGCCGCAGCGGGTGGATTGCGGCGGTTAGGGTAATAAAGGCACAGCGGCGCCAGGGCGGGGGTCCAGTCTTCCAGCAGGCGGACCAGTCGGCCGGCTGCGATGTCGCCGCGAACATCCGATTCCATGAAGTAACCGATACCCATGGCATCGAGAACCGCAATCCGCGCAAGGCTTGCTTCGTCGAGGGTGATCGGGCCGTCCACGTCGATGTGAAAATCCTCACCGTCCTTGGCGAAATGCCAGCGGAACATCGCGCCATTCGGCAGGCGCGTGCGCACACAGGCATGGTCCGGCAAGTCGGCAGGCGTGGCGGGCCGGTCGCGCCCGTCAAGATAGCCGGGCGATGCCACGACGGCATGGCGGCGCGGCGGGCCCAGCGGGATCGCAATCATATCCGCAGGGACCAGACCGGCGGATCTGATACCGAAGTCGAAGCCATCGGCCACGATATCCACCAGCCTTCCTTCGGTCACCAGATCGATCCGTATCTCGGGATAGCGGCGCAACAGGGTGAGGATGAGCGGCGCCATGACTTCGCGCCCCGCAGTGGCAAATGTGTTGATGCGCAGCGTGCCGCTGGGCACTTGCTGCTCGGACCGCACCGTATCGAGTGCCTCGTGTATATCCTTGAGGGCGGGGGTCACCTGTCCGACGAAACGGCGGCCTGCATCGGTCAGGGAAACGCTGCGGGTGGTGCGGTTGAACAGGCGCACACCCAGTTGCCGTTCCAGCCTGGCGATCGCATTGCTGAGCGCGCTGGTCGACATGCCGAGATCGAGAGCCGCCGCGCGGAACGATCCCGCCTTTCCGATTGCAATCACGGCATCGAAATCGTTCAGAGAATAGTTTCGCATTATCCTCGATTCCTGAACACTACATCCCGATTTATCCTGCTTATCGGGATCCAGTCAAAGCCCTAAATCCGTCGGCATCAACGGCAGGATGTTTGACGCATTGCCGTGCATGCGACAGCAGAAAGGGCCATCGCCATGATTATCGAACTTCCCGCGGCAATCGCGGCATTCTTCACCGCAGACCGGGCGGGCGATGCCGACAGGATCGCGCAAGGCTTCACCGAAGATGCACAGGTTCTCGACGAGCGAAAGCGCCATACAGGGCGCGAGGCGATCCGGCGCTGGATGGCGGATGCATCGACCCGGTTCGACTATACCAGCGAACCCGTCGCAATCGCCGAAGACGGCGGGCGAACCATCGTCACCAGCCATCTTGTCGGCAATTTCCCGGGCAGTCCGGTCGATCTGCGCTATATTTTCGAACTTCGCGACGATCGCATTGCGTCGCTGGAGATCAGGCCATGATCCCCTTCCTTACGCTTAAGGGGAAGAGGGTGCTGATAACATCGGGAACGCGCGGCGCGGGCGCGGCCACGCTGGCCCTGTTCAAGGAACTGGGCGCCACGGTGCTGACCACCGCCCGCACCAGGCCGCCGGATATGCCCGAAGACCGGTTCATCGCCGCCGATCTGACCCGCGCCGATGGCTGTGCGGCAGTCGCGCGGGCCGTGCGCAAACATCTTGGGGGCGTTGACGTCCTAGTCCACATGCTGGGCGGATCGAACGCACCGGCAGGCGGCTACCGGGTGCTTGACGACGATGCATGGCAAAGCGCGCTGGACCTGAACCTGATGCCTGCCGTGCGGCTTGACCGCGAGCTGGTTCCGGACATGGAATTGCAGGGGTCGGGCGTGGTGATCCACGTCACCTCGATCCAGAGCAGGCTGCCATTGCCCGATGCTACCACCGCCTATGCGGCGGCCAAGGCTGCCTTGGCGAATTACAGCAAAAGCCTGTCCAAACAGGTCGCCGCGCGGGGAGTGCGCGTGGTGCAGGTTTCCCCTGGCTGGATTGAAACCGAATCGGCGATGGAGCTTGTCGCGCGGATCGCAGATGCCAGCGGGGTCGATCATGCGCAGGGGCGGCAGATGGTGATGGATTCTCTGGGCGGCATTCCGATCGGCCGCCCTTCCACCCCGGCGGAAGTGGCCGGACTGATCGCCTTTCTGGCGTCCGACAGGGCCGGTTCCGTCACGGGGGCCGAATTTGTCATCGACGGCGGCACATTGCCCACGGTCTGACAGATCACCGACGGTCTGACATATTGCTCGAAAAAAGTGACCGGAGCGGCGGCTGACATCGAAGGGGGCAGGTCAGCATCGGGACGGAGAGTTGCCGCTCCGGTCAGCTTCCGATCCTATTGCCGGGCGTTGCCTTGCTAAAGCCGTGCGCTGGTCTGACCGGTATATGCTTTGGTAGGGGGCGAGGCGGGTAGGTACCGTCAGCGTCCTTGCGGGCAGGAACCTGTCAGAACTTATGAAGTGCCGGTTTCGCACGGCACATAACTTCCCTCGCCGCCGATCTTGCGCGACATCAGTTCCAGAACGCGCCCTCCCACACCGGTCGAAGGCGGGGTGAGCGGACGGCCCGCGCCCTTGTCCGCGACCCGCAACGAAAATGCATCGCCGGTGCCGGCCGATGCGGCGAATGCGATCTCGATCTCGCCTGCTTCATCGGGCGCGAAAGCATATTTGCAGGCATTGACGACCAGCTCTGCCACGATAACGCCCAATCCTGCGGCGAACTCATGCGGAACCGGTCGCTGGATGGTGTCGAGCACGATCCTGCGTTCTATTCCGTTATCGATCAGACCGGCGCGCAATCCCTCGGTCAGGTCGATCAGATATTGTCCGATGTCCACCGTCATCCCGTCGACTGACCGGCTGAGCAGACGATGGACCGCGCCAATGGCGGCAATGCGCTGGACCGAAAGCTGCAAGGCGTGGCGTGCATCATGGTCCCCGATCATCCGGCTTTGCGATGACAGCATTGCCGCGACCAGTTGCAGGCTGTTGGCGATCCGGTGATCGGCCTCTTGCGTTGACGCAGCGGCATTGAACACCGGGCGCCTTGCGATCCTGTTTTGGGCAAGCGACGGTCTTTGCTGGCAATCGGGCATGGCGGAAATCTCCCTTCCATTTTCGACGGTGCCCGCGTTCGGCTTGCGGCGAAATCATACTCTGGTCGGGGTTACACTCGTCCCTTGGGGATATGCGTCCCGTTCAGGCTTCTGGCCGGAATCGCTGTGCCGGCCACCTGCGCCAAAAGGGCAAGGGCGCGGCATAGGCTTTCTTTGCCGTCAGCTTCACCCTGATTGCGGTTCCCAGCGCAGAGCTATCGATTTCCAGCGCAGAGCTATCGATTTCCAGCTTCGCGCCGATGCGCGCCGCCCGTTCGCGCATGCCGATCAGGCCGAAATGATTGTCCGCGCGCGCTTGCAACGCTTCCGGCGGTATGCCCGTGCCGTCATCCGCTATGCAAAGGTCCAGATGTGTTGCTCCGAACGTCAGCTGGACATGGACCGACGATGCCTTTGCATGGGTGACGGCATTGCGCAGCGCTTCCTCGGCAATGGCGGTCAGATCGGGTATGACTTCGGGGCGGACGGGCGCTTCGGTGCCATGGATGGACACAGAAATGGCAGGGCCGCCAGCCTGTTGCAGCATGTCGGCGCGGCCTTGCAGCGCATCGGACAGCGATCCCGCCATCGGATCGCGCAGGTTGCGCACCTTGTCGCGCGCTTCGACCACCAGCGTTTCGGCCCGGACCAGCGCCTGTTCCAGTTCGCGATGCGCGGCCTCGTCCGGTCGCAGCCGGTCCGCCGTGGCCTGCAATCGCAGCATCAGGCCCTGAACCCCTTGCAGCAGCGTATCGTGCAATTCGCGCGCGATCCGTTCGCGCTCTGCCATTTGCACGGCGAAGCGCTTGCCGATACCTTCCTTCAGCCGTTCAAGCCGGACGCGATAGGCCAGAACGCCTAGCAGGACGATGCCCAGCGCGCACAGCCATGCGAACAGGGCGGACTGGATGAAGGCGGGGGGCAGGTCGATTTCAAGCGTTGCCCCTTCCTCGTTCCAGACGCCATCGGCATTTCTGGCAATGACACGGAACCGGTAATGGCCCGGAGCCAGATTGGCATAATTTGCCTGACGCAGCGTTCCGGCATCGACCCAGTCCTCGTCCAACCCCTCCAGACGGTATCGGAAATTCGTCTGCCGCGGCGCGGACAAGGCCAGCGCGGTATATTCGATCGCCAGCCTGCCGGTTCCGGCGGGAAGGGTGATGCGGTCCGGATCGCGTACCCGCCCGCTTGCCCATTGCGCCGCCGTAATGCGAACGGGCGGCGCAACTGCATCGCGGACGGGACGGGATGGATCGAGCCATGCTACGGCGCTTAATGTGCGGATCCAGATACGCCCGTCGCCGCCTTGCACCATGCCCGGGCCGGCGCCGACATAGCCGTAATTGCTCAACCCCTGTGCGAACCCAAGCAATCTGGGCTGGGGCTCGAAGGCGGGATCGTCGAACGCACGGTCGAGATCGCGGGTAGGGAGACCGGCCACCCCCTCCATCCCGATCATCCAGCTTTGCCCGCCAGCGGTGTGCACGATCCCGTTGACGCCGCGCAGCCACGATGCGCGTTTCTGTGACAAAAAGGCGGCTTTTCCGGCACCGATCCGGTACAATCCGCCGCGAACGGACGCATAGATCGCACCATCATGCGCTGCCACTGCGCCAAATTCGCCGCCAGCATCGTGGCGCATCAGCGTAACAGCGCGGTCGCCATCCCGATCGAACCGGACCAGCCGACCGGACTGAAGCGTGCCATAGGCGTATCCGTTCGGACCCTTGAACAGCAGGTCGATCGAATCGTCCGCTCCCCATGGCGCCAGTTCCTGCCAGCCCCCTGCGTTGCGACGGAATAGTCCAGAAAACCCCGCTCCGGCAAAAAGCGTGCCGTTGCGATCCACGACACAATTGCGCACGCTGGCACGCGAGGCAAACGGCCATTCCTCGCGGCGCAAGCCGTCGGCGGACAGGCGCAGCAGCCGGTCGTCAACGAATATGTGCACCACACCGTCGCGCCGGTCGCAAAAGGCTTTGACCGTGCCTCCGGTGCCGTTGACGGGTTCGGGCGGCTGCCCCGGCCTGATGCGCCACACACCGCTTCCGCTGCCCAGATAGACGGTGCCGTCAACCGCGCCATGCAGAACGAAGCCGAACGTTGGAAAGGGGCCGATGCCGCTTTCCGGCACGATGCTGGTGGCCGAAAACCGGTCGAGCCCGAGCGTGGTCGCGACCCAGCCGTTACCCTGGCGGTCGAGCGTGAGATTGCCCGTCCGGTCAGAGGTAAGCCCTTGGGCGGCAGTGAATATTTCGGTCCGGTTGTCCTGAGGACTCGTCCGGAACATGCCATTGCCGGTGACGCCCCATAAATGGCCCTGTGCGTCGAACATCGTCGAGAAATTGCGGACCGACGACGGTGTCGCATAGGTCGCTGCCTCTTGCACCGGCCTGCCGCGGCGCATGATGGCGCGGGTGCCGCGGTCGTCCGACAGCCAGATCGTGCCATCGCCGGCTTCGGTCACGGCGGCATGGCCGGTGACGGGTGCGATCCGGCGGAACCGGCGCTGTCCTGCCGCCAGCGAATAGACCGCATCGAGCGTGGTGACCCACAAGTCACCCCCATGTGTAGCGTGAATATTGATCAGCCAGCCTGCGGGAAGGCCATCCTTTTCGCCCAGTTCGGTCCACGCCCCTTTGCCATAACGCAGGATCGGCCGGTCGGTGCGCGCAAGCACTGCCCATATCGTGCCGTCTCCGCCCTGTCGGAAATAGATGACGGGCGCGGCGTCGGGCATGGGCGGCACGCGGTGGAACCGGCCCTTGCGGTACAGCACCATCGCCCCGTCGTCATAGGCGGCAAGCACCGCCCCGCCGGCCAGACCGATGACGGCTGAGAAATTGGGCGGCAGATCGTCATGCCCAGAGACGGGCATGGCATCGAAACGGATGCCGTCGAACCGGAAAAGGCCGTT
Organism: Croceicoccus sp. Ery5; assembly: GCF_020985325.1. Taxonomy (NCBI): domain Bacteria; kingdom Pseudomonadati; phylum Pseudomonadota; class Alphaproteobacteria; order Sphingomonadales; family Erythrobacteraceae; genus Croceicoccus; species Croceicoccus sp. Ery5. The sequence goes on along the minus strand of NZ_CP087587.1, from coordinate 2,287,861 downwards.
GGACGACGCCAGCCAGATAAAGCCGTCGCGGTCCTGCGTGATGCCGCGGATTAGCGGCGGTGCGCCGTCCTCCACCGTCCAGCGCGTGTGGCGAAGCTGGCCCAGATTGCGCTCGGGCGGTCGGGTTTCGGCCTCCGCTGGCGTTCCGGCGGCGATTGCGGGCTGCATCGCCGCGAACGCAAGCGCCACGGCGGCAAGACGATACATGCTGATGTCCCCCCTATCGCGCGGTGCCCGGACTGGCCGCTCTTGCTAGTTCAGTGTAGCGGAAGTGTGAAGATCACCCGCAAACCGCCGTTCCCACCATTCCCGCCATGTCGCGCCCGCAACTGGCCGCCATTGGCATTGGCAAACGCGCGCGCGATATTCAGCCCAATCCCGGCGTGACCGGTCTTGCCCGAGGCGAACAGGGTAAAGATCGCCTCGGCATCGGCGCATCCCGGCCCCTGATCCGAGACCGCGATTTCCAGTTCGCCATCGACGATCGCGCATTCGACGACCAGCAGCTTTCGACCTGAAATATCGGCCATCGCCTCGGCGGCATTGCGCATCACTTCCCAGAGCAACCGGTCGATTTGCGAACGATTGGCCGCGATTTTCGGCATATCGGGCGGCAGTCGCAGGGTGAATTCGATCCCGCTTCCAAAAGGCGCGGCAGCAATGCGCATCGCGACATCGCGGATCATCGCGTCGATTTCCAGCGGCTTCCATTCGTTGGTCGCACGCAGCATCGTCTGCGCCTGCACAAGATAGGCGCTGGTCCTGTCGGCGATCGAACTGATGCGGGCGAACGCTTCGCAGCGTGCCTGTTCGGTCAGCGGATCGTCCCGGTCGGCGCTGCAAATCGCCTCGACCTCTCCCGCAAGGGCCGAGACGGGATCGCTGATCTGCTGGATCAGCGCGGCGACGAAACCGAACATTGTCACGCTGTCCGACGACTGGATCGCCGACGGGGCATGGGGGGCGGCGCGGTTGGCGATTTCGCTGTGGGGCATGAAGTGTCCTTTGGAGCGGTCGCTGCGATCCGCGGCTCGGCCATGAATGTCGCATCCCGCTGCGCGCTATCAAAGCCCGGATGGAGCGGGGCGGGCCTCCCTCGATCTAGGTAGGCGTATTGCGGCACAGGCCCTATGATGGGGGCAGTTTTTCCAGCTTTGTAACGATGGAGCGAGACGGGCGTGGGCAGGGCAGGACCGATCCGCATTGTCGTGGCCGACGATCACGCCATGCTGCGCGACGGCATCACGAATTATATCGAGAACAATGCCGATCTGGCTCTGGTGGGTGAGGCCGAGAACGGCGCGCAGGCGGTGGAACTCTATCGCAGGCTGTTGCCCGATGTCCTGTTGCTCGACGTGCAAATGCCGGTCATGGGCGGGCTGGATGCGATTGATGCGATCATCGGCGAATTTCCCGAAGCGCGGATCATCGTGCTGACGACCTATGACGGGGATGCACAGGCGATGCGCGCCCTTCGCGCGGGTGCGCGCGGTTTCTTGCTGAAAAGCGGGCTGCGGCGTGAACTGGGCGATGCGATCCGGCAGGTCCATGCCGGACGGCGCCGCATCCAGCCCGAGATCGCCAGCGCCATCGCCATCGGCGCGATCGAAGACGCGCTGACCGGACGCGAATGCCAGGTGCTGAAGCTGGCGGCCAATGGCAATGCGAACCGCCAGATCGCCCATCTTCTGGGCGTGAGCGAGGAGACGGTGAAAACCCATATGCGCAGCATATTGTCAAAACTTGACGCGCGTGACCGCACCCATGCTGTGACCATTGCCTTGCGCCGCGGGATCATCGAATTGTGACGGGTTAAAGCGGTCGCCTGCCATGCGCGGGCGACCGCTTTTCATCGGGCCGGTGCGTCAGGCGGCGACCGGAATGGGGTTGGCGATCATATCGGCGTTGAACGCGTTCACCATCGCGTGTTCGCCAGCACCCGGATTGGCGCGCACTTCCTTGATCGCATCGACCACGATTTCCTCGTCGTCGCTGGCCAGCTTGGTCATGATTTCCGCGATAAAGGCATCCAGCGGCATGGCGCGCGGATCGTCGCTTTTGTGGATCAGGTCGGTATTCACCCATGGCGGGGCGATTTCCTGCACCCCGACCGTGGTGTCGCGCAACATGAAGCGTTGTGAGAGCGCAAAGCTGTGGATCGCCGCCTTGGTCGCGGAATAGACGGCATTGCCCGCCAAAGGCACATAGGCGAGCACCGAGCTGTTATAGAGGATATGCGCGCGTTTCTGCCGCTTGAGATGTTCGATCAAGGCAGAGGTCATCCGGATCGGCCCCAGCAGATTGGTCGTGACGATCTGCTGCGCGGTTGCATCGTCGATGGGGCCCGAAGGATCGTCGAACGGCATGATCCCGGCATTGTTGACCAGCACGTTCAATGCCGGAAAATCGCGTATCAGGGTTTCTGCCGCGCTGGCGATGCTGGCGGGATCGGCAATATCCAGCCGGATCGCTTCGATGCCCGGATTGGCACGCGTCACCTCGTCCAGCAGGGTCTGCCTGCGGCCCGAGACGATGACGCGGTTGCCCAGCCTGTGGAATGCTTCGGCAAGGGCGCGGCCGATGCCCGATGTGCCGCCGGTAATGAAAATCGTGTTGTCGGTCATTTGCATGGGATATTTCCTGCTCTTTTCGTGGGGGATCGTGTGTCAGGCACGGGCGAGATAGCGCGCGCCGGGAGTCGCATGGGCGAGATTGGCGGAGATCAGGCGGCGCTGCGCCTCGAACTCGTCCCACATCGCGCCGTCCTGCAGCGGCGGAATGGTCACGGTCTCACCCTGGTCGAAACCCGCAAGGGCGGCATCGACCATGGTTTCGACCGGCATGGCCAGCGGGCTGGACGCATAAGCGCCATGGCCCGCGATTTCCCAGAATTCGGTCGCGGTTCCGCCGGGCAGAACCGCCTGCACCCTGACGCCCTTTTGCGACAGCTCGTGCGCCATCGATTGAGTCAGGGTGAGGATGAAGGCCTTGCTTGCGCCATAGACGCCGTTGAGGATTTCGGGCGCGATCGCGACAATCGACGCGATATTGATAATCGCGCCCGTTCCGCGTCCGGCGAATTGCGGCGCGGCGGCATAGGCCAGTCGCATCGGCGCGGTGACATTGACGTCGATCATCAGCTGCATGGTTTCGACATCGCTGTCGAGCAGCGGCGCCACCGCCCCGAAACCTGCATTGTTGACCAGCATCGAGATGTCGGAATTTTCGCGCAGGATCCGTTCGATCCGGAACAGATCGCCGCCATCGGCAAGGTCGGCCGACAGCGTTTCGACGGGCCGCCCCGTTTCCAGCGATATACGCGCGGCCACCTGTTGCAGGCGATCGAGATTGCGGGCGACGAGGATCAGGTCATATCCGCGCCGGGCGAGCCGGTCGGCATAGACTGCCCCGATCCCGCTGGATGCGCCCGTGATCAGGGCCGTGCCCTTGGAAATGGTCATCTCTGCTTCCTTGATTTGGCCGTAACCGGCTGTTCTGCATGGCAGGTCGATCGTCGCAGAGCCTCGCCGCGTGAACAGGCATACTCTGGTAGGGACCGTCACGACCTTGGAAGGCTTTCGACGGCGGAGACCGTGCAGGCGGCGATGGCACCACACCAAGGTATCGGTGCGCGATAACTGCGTTGAATGGTGACGGCCGGGCCCGCCGGTCATCCTTCCCCTGTCAATTCACGACCGGAGGAAGCCATGCTCAGCCTGTCCGCACAGCCCGTTCCGCCCCGCCTTGGCCATGCGGCGGCCACTTTCGCCCTGTCCGCCGCGACATCGCGCGCGGGCCGGCCGCATTCGCAATGTATCGTTCTGATCGATGCGCAGGCGCAGGTGCTTGCCCATGCCAATGGCGCCAGCCACGACAGCAATGCGGGCGCCTTGCTGTTCGACAGGGCATGGCAGGCAGCCGCCCTGTGCCTCGGCATAGAGAATGTCGGCTGCGAGCATGCCCCCGAACTGGCCGAATGCCGCCATTGTGCGGATCAGGGCCTGCCCATTGCGCTGCCGCTCTATCGCGGAGACGTGCTGTTGGGGGCGATCGGCGTTGCATCGGACCATGCCGCCGACAATGCCGGAATTGCCGAAGCCGGGCGCGCCGCATTGTCCCGCCATTTCGCGGGAGCAGGACGGTGAGCGCGCTGCAAACGATCCTGCCCGCGCTGGACGAGACGCCGGTATTTGCCGTCGGCGACGCGGTGCGCGTGCTGAACCGTGCGCCGATCGGTCATTACCGCGTCCCCCTCTATCTGCGCGGCCATAGCGGCACGGTGGTGAAGATCATCGAACCGACCATGATCGACAACGAGGAGGAGGGCTTTGGCCGCAACGCCGGATCGAAACGCCACTACTACCGCGTCGCTTTGCCGCTTGGCCGGTTATGGCCGCAATATACCGGCGCGCCGGGCGACGAGCTGCATGTCGAGATTTTCGAAAGCTGGCTGGAGCGCATCCAATGACGAATCCGCAAGACCATGGCCACGACCACCCGCATAATCACGGGCACGATCACACGCCGATCGAGATGGTCGACGTCCCCGGCTATTACGAGGTGATGGAAACGGCGGTGCGCGAATTGCTCACTGCCAAGGGCCTTATCAGTGCGAATGACATCAGGCACCAGATCGAGGTGCTGGATTCGCGTACCCCTGCGCTGGGTGCGCAGGTCGTGGCGCGCGCATGGACCGATCCCGCGTTCAAGGCCCGGCTGCTGGCCGACGGCCGCAAGGGGTGCGAGGAGCTGGGCATCAGCTTTTACGACGATACCCAGCTGATCGTGCTGGAGAATACCGAGACCGTCCATAATCTGATCGTATGCACATTGTGCTCCTGCTATCCGCGTCCGGTGCTGGGCCTTCCGCCCGACTGGTACAAGCTGAAGCCCTATCGCGCCCGCGCGGTCAGCGAACCGCGCAAGGTGCTGGCCGAATTCGGCACCGATATTCCCGATGATGTCGAAATCCGCGTCAGCGACAGCACGGCGGTCGTCCGCTATCTGGTCCTGCCGCGCCGTCCGCAAGGAACCGAGGGCTGGTCGCGCGACGATCTGGCCGCCATCGTCACCCGCGATGCGATGATCGGCGTGATCCCCGTCACGACAGACCGGAAGGCGGCGTGATGGCGACCGGAGATTTCGTCAGCCGCCTGCCGAACGATATCGGCGGTTTCGAAGCCGGCAGCGTCGGACGCGAGGAGCACGAGCTGCTGCCTTGGGAAAAGCGCTGCCATGCGCTGGCCGATGTGCTCGACTTCAAAAAGATCATCAACACCGAGGAAAAGCGCAAGGGCGTTGAAGCGCTGGGCGAGACGCTGATCGGCAAGCTGCCTTATTACGAGCGCTGGATCGTCGCATTTGCCAATATATTGTTCACCAAGGGCATATTGACCCCGACCGAGCTGGCCGAAAAAATGGCGCAGGTCGAGGCGCGTTTCGCTGATGCCGAGCCGCCAGACGGCACGGACGTGGCGGATTAGTCGTGCCCGGCGACGAACTCTCCGCTGCCGTCGCACCCTTTGCCGGCGATGCGCCCGAGGGGCTGGTCGCGCGCATCAGCGATGCGGCCTTGGCAGTCACCTGCGCAAGACTGGACGCGGCGCTGGACGCGCGCGGCATCGTGCCTTTTGCGCGGATCGACCATGCCGCGCTCGCCCGGCAGGCGGGGCTGACGCTGGGGCCTGCGATGGTGGTGATCTTCGGCAATCCGGCGCTGGGCACTCCGCTCATGCGCCTTGCGCCGCTGCTGGCGATCGACCTGCCGCTCCGGCTGCTGGTGTGCGAACAGGATGACCGCGTTCTCATCGCCTATACCGATCCGATGTGGCTGGCCGGACGTTACGGTCTTTCCGCAGAGCATCCGGTCTGGGGGCAGATGGCCGAAGTGCTGTCGGGCCTGACAGCGCATGCAGCGGGTTTGGCCGGATGAAGGGCCTGCTGGCAGCCATGATTCCCCGCGATCGTCGGGGGCGTCGCGGCGCGGCCTTGCTGGCCATTGTGCTGGCGCTTCTCAATCTGGGGGGCTGGGGCTGGGCACTGGCCCTGTTTCACGACCGTCCCGCGCTGATCGGGATAGCGGTGGTGGTCTATGCGCTGGGACTGCGCCATGCGGTCGATGCGGATCATATCGCGGCGATCGACAATGTTACCCGCAAGCTGGCGGGGCAGGACCGGCACCCCGTTTCGACAGGCTTCTGGTTCGCCGCAGGCCATGCCAGCGTGGTCCTGCTGGTGACGCTGGTGGTGGCGACAGCCGCGCAAAGGCTGGACATATTCCGCGCATGGCAGGACACGGGCGGCACGGTCAGCATGGCTGTTTCGGCCTTGTTCCTGCTGTTGGTCGCGGGCATGAACTTCGTCATCCTCGACGCAACATTGGGGGCCTTGCGCTTGCACCGTGCGGGCGGCACCGTCGATGACGGCGCGCTCGACCTGATGTTCGCGGGGCGGGGCCCGCTGTCCCGCCTGTTCCGCCCGCTGTTCGCTGCCATCGACCGCCCATGGCAAATGGCGCCGCTGGGCTTTCTGTTCGGTCTGGGCTTTGACACCGCGACAGAGGTTACCCTGTTCGGGCTGGCTGCATCGCAGGCGGGCGACGGATTGCCGGTCTATGCGATACTGGTCTTTCCCGTGCTGTTCGCGGGCGGCATGGCGCTGGTCGATACGGCGGACGGCATGGTCATGGCGGGCGCCTATCGCTGGGCGGCGATCGATCCGCTGCGCAAGCTCTATTACAATATGACGATCACTCTCATGTCGATTGCAGTCGCGCTGTTCATCGGCGGGGTCGAACTGGCCCTGCTGGCCATTCGCCTGTTCGGGATTGGCGGCCCGCTGGCGGCGGCTGCGGAGAGGGTCGGCGACAGTTTCAACCTGCTGGGCTTTGGCATCATCGCCGCATTCGCACTCGCCTGGCTGGTCTCTCATCAACTTTACCGTCGGGCGGGCGCCATGCCTGCCGTTCATCCCTGAAACAAAAGGATTTCTTATCATGCACATGATCGATTGGAACGGATATCGCGACCAGATCCTCGCCGGTGTCGGCGGGCTGGGCAGGCTGACGCCCGATACGACGCGCGGCTATGCGATGCTGGGCGGGGCGGGCGCCAAAACGGCCCGCCTCGACGCCAGAACGCGCGAGCTGATCGCGCTGGCCTGCGCGGTTACCCTGCGCTGCGACGGATGCATCACCGTCCATGCCAAGGCTGCCTTGGCCGAAGGGACGAGCGAGGTGGAAATCGCCGAAGCGCTTGGCGTCGCGATCTCGCTCAATGCCGGTGCGGCGCTGGTTTATTCGACGCGCGCGATGGACGCGTTCGCCGCGCTTGAGGATTGATTGAAGCCCGTAACGGAGAAGGCCGATGACGCGAACTGTTGCCGATATTATCGTTGAAACGCTGGGCGCGGCGGGCGTACGCCGCTGCTATGGCGTGCCGGGCGATACGTTGAACCATGTGACCGATTCCATCCGGCGCAGCGGCATCCGCTGGGTTCATGTGCGACACGAGGAAGCGGGCGGTTTCGCGGCAGGCGCGGATGCGATGCTGACCGGCGAGCTGGCCGCTTGCGCCGGATCATGCGGTCCGGGCAGCCTCCATTTCATCAATGGCCTGTTCGAAAGCCATCGCAACCGCGCGCCTGTGGTGCTGATCGCCAGCCAGATCGTGCGCGACGAGCTGGGTTTCGACTTTCCGCAAGAAGTCGATTACCGGCAGGTCTATGGCGCGTGCAGCGTCTTTTGCGAGGAGATCCGCACGCCTGCTCAGGCCCGCCGGATGACAGCCATGGCCGCGCAGGCCGCGCTGGCAAAGCGCGGCGTTGCAGTATTGATCGTGCCCGCCGATATTTCCGCCGCGACGGCCCCCGACCAGCCGCCTTTCGCCGTCCACCGGTCCCGTCCGGTCATACGGCCCGCCGAAGACGAACTCGACGCGATTGCCCGCTTGCTGGCGGGGGGCGACAGGATCGCGATCTATGGCGGATCGGGGTGCGAGGGCGCGCATGACAGGGTGATCGCGCTGGCCGATGCGTTGAAGGCACCGGTCGCGCACACGTCGCGTGCCAAGGATTTCCTTGAACACGACAATCCGTTTCTGGTCGGCATGACGGGGGTATTCGGTTCCGAAGCCGGCTATCACGCGCTGACCGCTTGCGACACGCTGCTGTTGCTTGGCTGCGATTTCGCGTGGCGGCAATTCTATCCTGACGATGCGACAATCGTGCAGATCGATATTGACGCAAGCCATATCGGCCGCCGCCATCCGGTATCCCTGGGCGTTGCGGGAGACATCGGCGATACGCTCGATGCCCTGCTGCCTCGCCTTGCCGTGCGTAGCGACCGCGAATTTCTGGACGAATGCCTGGGCCATCACCGCGACGCGCTGGCCGCGCAGCGCAGGCATGCCGTGGCCGACGACAGCCGGGCCATCCACCCGCAATTCCTGACCGAAACCATTGCGCGGCATGCGGATCGCGATGCGGTCTATGCCGCCGATGGCGGCTCTCCGATGGTGTGGGTGCTGCGCCATGTACCCGCGACCGGCGCGAACCGGACGGTGGTATCGCTGACGCACGGGACCATGGCCAATGCCATGCCGCAAGCGCTGGGCGCGAAGGCGGCATTCCCCGACCGGCAGGTCATCTCGCTTTCGGGCGATGGCGGTCTGGCCATGTTGCTGGGCGATCTCCTGACGGCGGTGCAGGAAGATCTGGCGGTCAAGATCTGCGTCTATGACAATAGCTCGCTGGGCTTTGTCGAACTTGAGCAGAAGGTCGAGGGGTTGCTCGACAGCTATACCGATCTGAAGAACCCCGATTTCGCCCATGTCGCGCAAGCGATGGGCCTGTGGGGCAGGCGGGTCGAGCGAAGCAGCGATCTGGAAGAAGCCGTACGCCAGTGGCTCGCCGAACCGGGACCTGCCTTGCTGGATGTGGTCACCGACCGGTTCGAACTGGTGATGCCGCCCAAGGTCGAGGCCAAGCAGGTGTTGGGAACGGCGCTCTATTCCGCTAAGGCGGTATTGTCAGGGCGCGGCGGCGACGTGTACGAGCTGGTGAAAGGGGCAGTGAAATAGGGGGCGGTCAAGCCCCCTGTTTCGCGTTCAGCCAATCCGCTGCAGAACCTCCAGTTGTAGCGGTTCGGCAAGCAGTTCATCGAACCGTATGACAAGCCTGCCCAGATTGGGACCAGCGGCATGGGCATCGAGTGTCGCCTGATTTGCCCAGACTTCGTACATGATCACTTCGCCCGTTGCGCCCGTGCCGCCGGTTCCGCCCTTTGCGACATGCGGGATATAGGCGATGCATCCATCCTCCTGGAGGACGTCGTCCACGATCGAGAGCACCGCATCGGCCAGCGCCGCTGCCTGCCCCGTTTTGGGCACCAGCCGTGCAACCAGGCAGATTTCGCATTCGCCTGCGTTTTCCCCGTTCGCGTTCATGGCCGGCCTCCGCGCGTCAGCAGGACGGGACCATGGCCGATATGGACGCGCAGCAACTGATACGGTGGCTGGCGCAGGTCGGTGCCATGATGGAAGCCGGGCTGGCGATAAAGCTGGTTCGCCGTGAAATAGAGCCAGCCGTCGTCACCCACCGATAGCGTATCGGGCCACAGAATCCGCGGGTCGCTGGCGATGGTCTGCCACGAACCAGCGGCGAAACGCCGGATCGTGCCGTTCTCGTAATCGCCGGCATAGATATTGCCCGCATTATCCTCGGCCAGCCCGTCGGACGGTGCTTTCGGACCAAGATCGCGGATATGCGCGGCTATCGTCGCGTCGTCGACCGCCGGATCGCGCAGCAGGGCCGTGGGGACCGCATAAAAGTGGCGGCTGGACAAGGCGCAGTAATACAATGTCTTACCGTCCGGCGAGATGGCGATTCCGTCAGTCGCGACCAGCCATGGCGAGGGCGCGCCCTGTGCCGGACGGTTCAGCAGGGGCGAACCCTCGACCAAGGGGGTGAAACCGGGGTCCGGCATGGTGCTGGGATGGCCCGAGATGCGGCGCAGCGCCCTGCCGCTGGCAAGATCGACGACGATCAGCCCGCCGGGCCCCTTGATCGAACTGTCGGTAATATAGGCATAGCCGCCTTCGCCTTTTTCAAGATCGAAGCGGACATCGTTGAGATAGGTGGTCGGCAATACGACATCCGGCCCCAGAACAATGGTGCGCACGACCTTGTCGCTGGCCAGATCGATCGCGACCAGCTTGGCGCCGCCACTGACCGGCGCGGCAAATCCCGGCGCGCCGGTGTCGAGCACCCACAGGCGGTTCGCGCCATCGGCGACCACGCTCTGCACGCTGACGAAATGCGCGGCGGGATCGTCGGTCCCGTTCCGGTTCATCGCGGCATCGGGATAGGCATGCACCGAACCGTCCCGCAATTCGCCCAATGCAAAGGGGGGATCGTCGCCCCATTGCGGATAGTTCAGAAAGATGCGCCCGCCCGGAGCGACGGTCACGCCGGTCGGCATGGCACCGGGCAGGTCGGCAACGACTTCGACGGGCTCTTGCGCCGGATTGCCGGCGCTCGCCGGCGCGGTGATGGCCGTGCCTGCCAGCATGGCCGCGAGAAATATGGAACGGATCACAAGGATTCTCCTTCGCAGCGCCCTAAAACCCTTCGAGGACGGTCTTGCCGATCGCCCTGCCGCTTTCGGCAAGCCGGTGTGCCTCTTTCAGATTGGCGGCGTTGATCGGCCGCAGCGTTTGCGTGCGGGTCGTGCGCAGCACGTTTTCGTCCACCAGATGCGCCACTTCCTGCAACAGCCTGTGCTGTTCGATCATGTCGTCGGTGCCGAACATCGGGCGGGTGAACATCAGCTCCCACGCCACGGTAATCGATTTCCGCTTCAGCGGTACGATGTCGAAATGGTCGGGATCGTCGATCAGGGCGATATGACCCTGCGGCGCAACGATCTCGGGGAACAGCGGCAGATAGCGGTCGCTGGCGGTCAGTCCGGCCACGTAATCGACCTGCGCATATCCGATGCGCGAAAGTTCGCTGTCGATGGGTTGATGATGGTCGATAACGTGATGGGCACCCATCTGGCGCACCCAGTCGACCGTTTCGGTGCGTGAAGCGGTCGCGATCACGGTCAGGCCGGTCAGGCGTCGGGCCAGCTGGATCAGGATCGAGCCGACACCGCCCGCGCCATTGATCACCAGCAGCGTTCCACCCGTTCGCTTGTGGCCATAAGGGACGCGCAGCCGTTCGAACAGAATTTCCCAGGCGGTGATTGCGGTCAGCGGCAGCGCGGCTGCATCGGCCCAGTCCAGCGTGCGCGGCTTGTGCGCCGCGATGCGTTCGTCGACTGCGTGGAACTCGGCGTTGGTGCCCTGACGCGTGATGTCGCCAGCGTAATACACCTCGTCACCCGGCGCGAACAATGTCACCTCGCTGCCGGTTTCCTCGACGATGCCGGCTGCGTCCCAGCCCAGAATTTTCGGATCGCCATCGGTCCGCGCGGCGCTCGCGCGGACTTTGACATCGACCGGATTGACCGAAACGGCCTTGACCCGAACCAGAATGTCGCGCGGACCCGGGCGGGGGCGCTCGATTTCGAGATCGAGTAGCGCATCGGGACGATCGATGCTTCCGGCGGTGTGATATCCGACTGCTTTCATGGAAAATACCTCCTGCTAAACTGGTTTCCTGCAAGATCGGACATGCATTTCGCTTTAGGTATGGCTGCAAACGACTGACGCTCATTCATCGATGTATGGCGGTGTCTAGCCGGGCAATGCATCGATCTGGCGCAGGAAGGTCAGATTGTCTTCCAGATGCCAGTTGTCGGTAATCCGGCCGTCGCGCACCCGCACGATATCGGTGGCGATGAAATCGACCGGCTGGCCGTGACCGGACATGCCATCGAAACGGCCGGTGAAATGCCCGCTAAAGCGCAAATGCGAAACGACCCTGTCGCCGACGACCAGTCGTTGCACAACGGTGACTTTCAGATCGGGAACGGCCTCCAGAAAACCGGCAGAGGCGACGGCGGGACCGGTCGGCCCCTGCGGCCGTCCGTCTGGAAGCGTGTGATCGATGAAATCGGCACCGATCGCGCGGTTCAGCAGGACAGGGCTGCCATTGGCCCAGAAACCGTAGAATGCGTCGACCGGCGCCAGAATGGCGGCCAGCGCCTCGTCATCGATGGCAGTGGAAACGATCATCTCGTGCGGGCGGGTCATTTCGATTGCATCGGCATCGGGCAAGGTTCCCGCCAGGGCTGGCGCAGCACTTGCGGCAATGATGGCAATGGCGGCGGAATATATTATGCGGGTCATGGGGATGCTCTCCGTTCTGGAATGGGGCAGGGCCGACAGGGGCAAGCGTTCGTCACCCTTGCCGATCGGGTCGGTCGCGGGATGGCGTCTGGCCCTTTGCCGGCGAGGCGGCGGCCGAAGGGACCGGTGCGCCGATGAACTGTTGCGGGGCGGGCGGGTCGCTTGCCGGAAAACTGTCTTCCAGTGCGGCGTCGAGCAATTGCTCGCGGTGGCGGCAAAGCCGGTCGGGGTCGTTACCGGTCATGATGCGGGCTCCAGCGGTACGGACCAGATGGTCAGGGGACGGCGCAGTTTCGATACGCCCTTTTGAAACAGGGGAACGCGGTCGATCTGCGCGGCGGGCATCCACAGCCGGTCGGCATCGTCGATGAACATGGCGTCGACCCAGTGGAGCCGCGGATCGGAGACGAGTGTTTCGACACGGCCATCGGGACGGCGCACGCGGATCGCATCGTCTGACAGATCCGAGAAATAGAGATTGCCGGCTGCGTCCATGGCCGTGCCGCCGGTCGGCGGCAGGTCGGCAAAGGGTTCGACCGCGCGCGCAAGCTCTGGCGCAGCAATTTCCGGATCGTCGAGCAGCCGCGTCGGGACACGCGACCATGGCCCTGCCAGCGGGCCGAACAGCAGCCAGCGCCTGTCGGGCGTCAATTCCATCGGATCGGCATGAACAAGCAGCGGCCTGCCATCGGGGCCGTCGAGCGTGGCGCCATCGACGCGGATTGCCCGTTCGGGCCGCGCGGTCGTCGACCGGTCGCCATCGAGCACGCGGCGCGCCTGTCCGGTTTCGAGATCGAGTACGATGATCCCCGGATTGCCTGCATCGGTCAGATAGGCATGGCGACCGTTGAACCGCACATCGTCGACATAGGAACCGGGCCTTGCGATATCGGGCGCGAAACCGATCACGCGGGTAACCCGCGACGTTTGCGGATCGATCCGCACCAGCTTTGCACCGCCGGGCAGAGGGCCCCCGCCGAATTCCGGCGAACCGCTGTCGACTGCCCAAAGGCCGCCATCCGGGCCCAGTCGCAGAGCGTTGATATTGACGAAGCTGCGGGCCGCGTCCGCGCCCGCCCGCCACTCGTTCCATTTGCGATCGGGATAGGGGGTCGGCACGCCGCGGCGAAGGCGGGTCAGCGCCGCGCCCGTGTTACCCGCCCAGCGCGGTCCGGCGAGATATACCGATCCCTTGTGCACGACCACCGCGTTCCACACCGCGCTGTCGCTTGTCGCCTCGCTTTGCAGGCGCACCGGTTCGGCAATCGCCTGTCGCGGCATCTGGCTGGCAACCAGAAGCGCCGCGCCGCCGATGCATGCGGTGCCGATCAGCCATTGCCGCAACCGCGCGTTTGGCCGCTTTGCCGGTATTCGCATCATCTGTCTCCTGCGGGGAAGGGGCCGTCCGGTCGCGGATCGGCTTGCTGCACACCGGCATGAAACAGCGAAAACCCGCTCGCTCTCAACCTATACGTCGGGCGGTGATCCTATCGACTCTGGCGCAGTTTCGCTGCCTGCCCGCTTTGTGAGATCAGGGCGGGGATCATGCCGGAGACCGCCCATGAAGAAAGCATTTGCCGCGACTGGGCTGGTCGTTGCGCCAATATTGCTGGCACAGGAACCGTTGGCCCCCGCCATCGACGGGCCGCCGACGGTAACCCCGGCGCCCGGGCGGGGCATCATACCCAGCGTCAGTGCGCATAGCGCCGCAATGCCGGTGCTATACGCTCTCGACGCGCAAACGGCCGAGCAGATATCCCCTCTCGTCCGGCGCCAGTATCTGGGCGGTTCGCAATCGACCTTCGTCAAATGGACGATCAAGGCAGGCGGGCATTTCCCCTTGCACCACCACGCGTACGAGCAGACGACATGGATCGTCAGCGGGCGATGCGATGTCTATTCGCAGGGGCAGCGGTTCGAGATGCGGGCGGGAATGGTGCTGGTGATACCGCCCAACGTGCCGCATGAATTCACATGTCCCGTCAACACGGTCGATATCGATTTCTTTGCACCGGCGCGGCAGGACTGGGCCGATGGCATTGCGTCGGTGGCGACGATTGATGTGACCGGACCAAAAGCACCGCAATGAGAGGCGACAGGCGTGCGTGCATTGTCTAAACAACGGCGATGCATGGCCCGAACCCGAACCGCAGGATCAACTGGGACGATCTTCGCCTGTTTCTGGAGATTGCCCGCGCCGGAACGCTGACCGCTGCCGCGGCAAGGCTGGATCTGAGCCAGCCAACTGCGGGCAGGCGACTGCGCGCGCTGGAAAAGGCTGTCGGTGCGCCATTGTTCCAGAGGACGCCATCGGGTCATCGCCTGACTGACGAGGGCGAGGCGATGCTGGCCCATGCCGAGAACATGGAAGGCGATGCCATCGCGCTGGAGCGCAAGCTGATGGGCGGCGAGGGCCGGCTGGAAGGCATGCTGCGGTTGAGCACGTCGGACTGGTTCGCCAATACGGTGCTTGCCACGCCGCTGGCCGGTTTCGCGCTGGACCATCCGGCAATGACGGTCGAGCTGGTCGTCGACTGGCGCATGTCCGATCTTCAGCGCCGCGAAGCCGATCTGGTGTTCCGCTTTGTTCCGTTCAACAGTTCCGAAGTCGTGCAGCGCAAGTTCACCCATGTCCGCTATGGCTTGTACGCCCATGCCGACTATCTGGCGCGCCATGGTGCGCCCCGCACGGATGACGGGGGCAAGGGGCATCGTCTGATCGGCCTGAACAGCGCCCTCGACAATGCAGCCGATGTGCAATGGCTGGGCCGCCAATACCCCGAAGCGCGCATGGTGCTGCGCAGCAACAGCCGCGAATGGCAGGGACGGACCTGCGCGGGGGGCGCGGGGCTTGCCGTGCTGCCGCGGGTGATCGGCGATGCCCTGCCGGTCGAAATGATCGCGAACGCAGAGCCGCCGGGCCGCGATATCTGGCTGGGCTATCACACCGATCTGCGGCGATTGCGCCGCCTGCGTGCGCTGGTCGATCATCTGGTCGGGGCAACGCCTGCACAAATATGATTGCAGCCCTATCAAACCCCACAGGCAGCATACCGTGGTAGGGGTGCCCAACGGGCGAAAACTGCGATATTTCAATCCTGCTGGCAATTCAGGCCAGGACGAGGAAATCGAGTGTCAGCCAGCCCGCTTGTAGCCATTGTCGACGATGACGAGGATATCCGTCATTCGCTGTGCGCCTTATTCGTCAGTAACGGTTACGCCGTGGCGACCTATGCCAGCGCCGATGCGTTCTGCGCGCGCGCGAATGCGCAAGAGGGTGGCGCAACGCCGGCCATGGTCATTACCGATCTGCATATGCCCGGCATGACAGGGCTGGAAATGATCAGGATGCTGCGCGGCGGGGGCAGCGAACTGCCCTTTGTTCTGGTCACCGCATTTGCAACCCCTGCGATCCGCTCTCTGGCGCGGCGTTATGGCGTTGTCGATGTCGTCGAAAAGCCTTTCAGGCCCCTGCGTCTGCTGGAACTGGTGCGCGAAACCGTGGGCTGAACCCTTATTCGCTAGATCCGGCGCGGTTCTTCGGCGATCAGCGAAAAGGTGAATTGCGCGCCGCCTTCGGGCCCGTTGCCGACTTTCAGGTCGCCGCCCATCGCCTCGATCGTCCAACGGCAGATTTGCAGCCCCATGCCGACGCCGTCGGGCTTGGTGGTGAAAAAGGGCTGGAAGATCGCATCGGCCAGATCGTCGGGAATGCCCGGCCCTGTGTCCGAAACGGTTGCGCGAACCATGTCACCGTCGGCGCGAAGGGCGATCCCGACGCGCGAATGTTCGATTCGCTGCCCTGCCATCGCGTCCAGCGCATTGACGATCAGATTGACGAGGACCTGCTGGATTTCGACGGGATCGCCTTCGACCCGGGGAATATCGCTGTCGCAATCGAGGTGCAGGCTCGCCTCTCGCGAGGCTGCATCGGGCGCAAGCAATTGCACGGTTTCGCGCGCAAGTTCGCACAGGTCGACCGAAGCGGCGGTCTGACTGCGCCCCGTGACCCTGCTGCGGGTTTTCTGGACGATTCCGGCAAGCCGCTGCGTGTTGCGCGACAGCCGGTCGAGCAGGCGAGCCATCAGGTCGCGATCAACTTTCGGCGCGTTCAACGCGCGCAAGCCTGTTTCGACATCGACCGACATCGATGCAATGGGCTGGTTCAGTTCGTGAGCCAGCGAAACCGAAAGCGCACCGACCGTCGCCACGCGGTTTGCGCGGGCCATTTCCTTTTGCGCCTGCAGCAAAAGCTCGTGCGCGCGCTCGCGCTCGGAAATATCGACCACGGTGCAAAAGGCGATGCCGGCGGGTGACAGGTTGATGGCATAGGCAATGGCCAGTTTCCGTCCTGCGCGGTCGCGGATCGTCGCGGTGCCGCCGATGCTTTCCTCGCCGCTGAAAATCGCTTCCAGTACGCGGATCAATATTGCGCGACCGCCCATCCGGTTTTCACCGGGTGAATGGCCCAGCAGTTCGCGGACGCTGTCGTCGTCAAAGCCCAGCATATCCCGGTATGTCCGGTTCAGGTCGAGCGTGCGGATCGATAGCAGCATGGCTTCGAATTCGTCCGGACGGGCCGCGAAATGGGCGTGGAAGTCGCGCAATCCATCGCCCCGCAATTTGTCGAGCGATTGTTTGGCACGGCTCAGATCGAGTTCGATGACGCCAATATTCCGGTCCTGAAACAGCGAGCGATAGCGCCATTCGCTTTGCATCAGCTCTTCGGTGCGTTCCTCGACCCTGCGTTCCAGCGTATGGTTGAGCTCGCGGATGGTTTCTTGCGCCTTGAACTGCGCATCGACATTGGCGCAGCCGCCGTACCAGCGATGGATGCGTCCCGTTTCCGGTATGCGATAGGGCGCGGCGACCCAATACATCCAGCAATAATCACCCGCGCGGCTGCGGACGCGGAAATAGGCGCGCATCTCGCTTTCGTCGCGATAGGCGGCGCGCATCTCTTCCAGAAATGCCTCGCGGTCGTCGGGGTGGATCGTGTCGGTCCAGTTCTGGTCGCGGATGGCCTGTTCGCGGGACACGCCGGTAAATTCGGTGAACTGGCGGCTAAGGAAGTAATAGCGCCCGTCGGGATAGGCCGCCCACAGCAATTGCGGCACGGAATCGGCGAAAATGCGCAGCTCTTCGCGGCTGTGCTCGACCTGTGCGCGCATCGCCTCGATATTGAAGCGGCTGGTCAGCAGGGCGCCGGTAATGGCCACCGCGACCAGTGCGAACAACAGGCGAAGGACGCTGCCGATATCGGGATCGTGCCAATGCACCAGCAGAAAGGACAGCACCGCAAGCCCGGCGCAAATGCCCATCCAGATGCGGATGACCAAAGGTGACTGGCCGATGCCGCCGATCAGCAGGACAAGTGCATAGAGAACCGCGATCGAAACGTCGAAGCCGGACCGCAAATCGACCGAATAAACGAACGCGGCCAAAGCAGCGGCAACGAACTGCCTGAGTATTACGGTGGTTCTGCCAGTCATGATCATCGTCACCCGATCGATCGCTGCGGCACTCATCACGTATTCTTTCGGTAATAGCAACGATGACCGCCATGCATGGATGCATGACGGTCATTCGTCACAGTATTGCGCCGAGGAAACGGCATGTTTCCGGCGGGTTTTTACGCTTTGATGAACGCAAGAATGTCCGGGTTGATCGTGTCGGCATGGGTAACGAACATCCCGTGCGGCCAGCCTTCGTAAACCTTCAGGCTGGCTTTGCGGATCAGCTTGGCCGACAGTTCCGCCGAATCCGCGATCGGCACGACCTGATCGTCGCTGCCGTGCATGACCAGCACCGGCACGTCGATCGCCTTCAGATCTTCGGTGAAATCGGTCTCGCTGAATGCCTTGATGCAGTCGTAATGGGCCTTGGCGCCGCCCATCATGCCTTGTCGCCACCAGTTGCGGACGATGGGTTCGATCGTTTCCGTGCCGGGCCGGTTAAAGCCATAGAAGGGGCCCGAAGCGACATCGTCGTAAAATTTGGCGCGATTGGCCGCGAGTGCCTGGCGGAAACCGTCGAACACTTCGATCGGCAGGCCGCCGGGATTGGCGGGGGTCTTCAACATGATCGGGGGGACCGCGCTGATCAGAACGGCCTTGGCGACGCGGCCCGGCTTCGCACGCGCGACATAGCGGGCAACCTCGCCCCCGCCGGTCGAATGACCGACATGGATTGCATTGCGCAAGTCGAGATGATCGGTCAGCGCGATCACGTCGGCAGCATAGGTGTCCATCTCGTTTCCGGTATCGGTCTGGCTCGACCGGCCGTGACCGCGGCGGTCATGGGCAATCACGCGAAAGCCCTTGCCCAGAAAATACAGCATCTGCGCGTCCCAGTCGTCGGCGCTGAGCGGCCAGCCATGGTGAAACATGATCGGCTGCGCGTTCTTGGGGCCCCAGTCCTTGTAGAAGATGCTGGTGCCGTCGGCAGTGGTAATGGTGCTCATGCGGATATCTCCTCGTTCGATGGCTTGGAAAAAGCCGGATGCTCCGGCGGGCGTAGCGGTCGCCATTGACAGCGCGCCGCCTGCGGCGAGACCCAGCAACAGGTCGCGCCGGTTCACGTCGAAAAGGGAATTGGGTTCGTTCATGCTTGTCTCCCTCTGCCTTATACTTCGGACAGGAACCGGTTGATTTCCGATGCGAATTCATCGGCATACTGAAACAGGAAGGCATGGCCCGCGTCGGGATAGAGGATCAGCTTCGCGGCGGGTGCCGATTGCGCGATCAGATAGGACCGAAAGGCGGGGATCATCACATCATGCACGCCATTGGCGACGAGCAGGGGCATCGCCAGATCTGCCAGGCGCTCGCGCACGCCCGTATCGGCGGCAATGGCTTTCAGCTGGCCGATGAAGCCGGGTCCGCTGACGGGCGGAACGGTCTGGCCTGCGCCGGCAAGGCGGCGCAGACAGTTCCGCCCGGCGGTCCTGCTCGTTTCGCTGTCGTGGAAGAACAGGAAGAGGAAATCGTCGGGCCCGTTGTGGGGATGCGCCATCACTTCGCGCACCTTGGGGTGCGGGGCAGGGCCCTCTGCCGCACCGCCGGGACCCGAACCTGCGATGATAACGCGGCGGAACCGATGCGGCGCCTGTAAAGCGGCGTGCTGCGCCACTATCCCGCCCAGCGACCAGCCCAGCAGGTCGGCGCGGCTTATCTGCAAGGCATCCAGAAAGGCGATGGCGACATGACCCATCGCCTCTATCGTCGGAGGGACGCTGCCGCCCGATCCGCCAATGCCCGCGCTGTCGAAGCGGATCACCCGCCTGTGTTCGGAAAGCGGGGCGAAGAAGGCAGGGTCCCAATCGTCGATCGTTCCGCGAAACCGCTGGCACAACAGCAGCGGCAGGCCATCACCCGCGCCGTCTTCGCGATAGGCGATCTGGCCGAATTCGGTCGGGACATAGCGCAAGTGGGACATGAACAGCTTTCCGGCGAGAGTTTTTCGCTGTCCCACAGATCGGCCTTTATACGCCGGCCCGCCATTATACGCTCGGCATCGCAGACCCACACCTTGGTAGGTTGCGCGCCCGACCGCGGCCTAAGCGGGCGCTGCTTCCGGCAACGGGTGGGCCATGAGGTGGCGGCGATACAGCATGGTCGCGGCAAAGGCTGACAGCCCGACCGCGATGGCGGGCAGAGAGGCCTCGGGCCCGAAAGCGCCGCCACTCCACCAGTCGGGAACACGGGCTGCGGGGTGGCTGACCAGCAGGCTTCCGCTGCCCTCGATCCCCGAAACGCGCGCGCCAAAGACCGCGCCCTGCATGAAGTTCCAGGCGGCATGGGCGCCGACCGACATCCACAGCCGTCCCGTAAGGACGTAGAAGCCGGCCAGCATCAACCCCGCTTCCACTGCGATGGCGACTGCCGCGAAGGGTGAGGCGTGATCGTTGCCGAGATGGGCGGCGCCAAAGGCGGCTGCAGAAAGCGCGAATGCCCAGCGCAAGCCGAACGCGCGGGCCAGCAGGCGGAAGATGATGGCGCGGGCCAGCAGTTCTTCCAGCAAGCCGGTGCCGATCGTTTCGCGCAGATCGTGTGGCCAGTCCGACCAGACACCGGCAGACACGACATAGGCGCCGCTAAGCCACAAAATGGCGAATATCAAGCCGAATAAAGCGCCGCCTGCGACCATTCCGGCCACCAGATCGCGCGGCAGGGCGCGCCACGAGAGCTCTTGCGGCACGTGCTTCTCGCCCAGGCGTACCAATCCGGCATAGGCCAGATAGGCCAGCGCGGTTGAAACGAAGGCCATTGCCAATCTGACACGGTCGTCGGGAAAAATCCCGTGCACGACGGATTGCAGCGACAGGATCGCGATCATCGCCGCCAATAGCGTCGCCATCCACCCCAGCGCCCGCAGCCAGCGCCAGCGACCGGCCCGCAGCACGCCGTCATCACCCGTTTCGAAACGATATCCCGTGCCGGTCATTACGCGCATACCCGCTGTCAGAACGATGTAATCACACTGCGCGCCACCGCGCCGT
The DNA here is from genome assembly GCF_020985325.1 of Croceicoccus sp. Ery5. Classification (NCBI taxonomy): domain Bacteria; kingdom Pseudomonadati; phylum Pseudomonadota; class Alphaproteobacteria; order Sphingomonadales; family Erythrobacteraceae; genus Croceicoccus; species Croceicoccus sp. Ery5. The sequence goes on along the minus strand of NZ_CP087587.1, from coordinate 2,267,071 downwards.
GTTTCAGATCCTGATAGGCGTCGTTGATTTCGGCAATATTGATCTCTTTCGAGATCAGATCGTCGAGATTGAAGCGGCCCTGCAGATAGAGTTCGGCAAACATGGGAACATCGTGGCGAATATTGCTCGATCCCATAAAGACGCCGCGGACCCCCACCTGCCGCACGATCAGGTCAAGGCCCTGAACCGCCATTTCGATGCCGGGACGGTGGAGGCCGATCAGATAGGCGCTGCCGCCTGTTCGGGCCATTTGCACGGCCTGCTGCGATGTCGGGACCAGCCCGATCACCTCGAACGCGTGGTTCACACCGCCTTCGGTGATTTCGCGGACCGCAGCGACAGCATCTCCTTCGCCCGCGCGGATAAAATCCGTCGCGCCAAAGCGGATGGCCAGCGCCTCTTTTTCCGCAGCGAGGTCGATGGCGATGATTTTCGACGCGCCCGCCAGCCGTGCGCCTGCGATGGCGTTCAGCCCCACGCCGCCCACACCGATTACCGCCACGCTGTCGCCGGGCTTCATGCCGGCCGTATTGATTACCGCGCCCGCACCGGTGATGACACTGCAACCCAGCAACGATGCCTGTGCAAAGGGCAGTTCATCGGGAACCCTTACCAGCTGGTTTTCATGCACGAGCGTGCGTTCGGCAAAGCCTGCCGTGCCCCATCCGGTAGTGACGGGCTGGCCCGCGCGGGTCAGTCGCTGCCCCTCTTCGCCCGCGCGCAGGGTTTCGTTCGGCTTTTCGCATTGATATGTCCGGCCCGACCGGCAGGCGTTGCAATGGCCGCATGACTGGATCAGCGATCCCACCACATGGTCGCCCACGGCGAAATCACGCACATCCGGCCCGGTTTCAAGCACGATTCCGGCCACTTCATGGCCCAGAACGGCGGGAAGCGGCGTGCCGAAATCGGCTTCGGCCAGATGCAGGTCGGAATGACACAGCCCGCAAGCCTTCACCTCGACCAGCACTTCGCGGCCCTTGGGGCGGTCGATCTCGATTTCCTCGATCTGGAACGTGCCGTCAAAGGCATTGAGGACTGCGGCTTTCATCGGGACTGCTCCTGCAAGATTGATGCGATTTCGCATGTTTCGCAAAAGCCTAATGACCGCACGGGCGGCCGCCCATCGCTACCCTCGTATAGGGTGGCCGCATATTGGTGTGTTTGCCGCGCCATATGCACCGCGCGCGGTTGCAGCGGCGGCGTATGATACACTCCAAGGTATAGGGCCAATCCGGCGCGCAGCCCGCCTATCATTGCGGCAAGCAAATCGGTATTTTGTATCGAGCGTGCACGAAACCGGTCCGCGCCGGTCCGTGCCGCCGGTCCATCAAGGGGGAAGAACGTTGAGCGTTGACCGGATCGTTTCGCCAGCAAAATCACAAACGGACGCAGCGGACGGTCCGGCGCCTGTCGTGTTGGTCGTCGACGACGATCGGGACATTCGCGACAGCCTGCGCGACCTGTTCGCATCGGTCGGGATCGAATCTGCGACCTATGAATCGACCCGCGAATTGCTGGATGCGGGTTTGCCCGACCGGCCCAGTTGCCTTGTCCTCGATCTGCGCCTGCCCGGATCGGGCGGTCTGGAGTTGCAGGAGCAACTGGCCGAGGCCGGTGCGGGTGTGCCCATCATTTTTATTACCGGCCATGCCGACGTCCCCACATCGGTACGCGCGATGAAGGCCGGTGCGGTCGATTTCCTTGCAAAGCCGTTCCGCGAACAGGAATTGCTCGACGCGGTGCATCAGGCGCTGCGCCACGACGAGGCGCGGCGGCATGAGGCGCGCGAGCTCGACGATCTGCGCAGGCTCGCCAGCGCGCTGACCCCGCGCGAGGTGGAAGTGGTGCAGGGTGTCGGGCGCGGTCTGCTCAACAAGCAGATCGCCTATGAGCTGGGGGTGACCGAAATCACCGTCAAAATGCATCGCAGCAGCGCAGGCCGCAAACTGAAGGCGCGGTCGGTGGCCGATATGGTTCGCAAGGTCGAGATGCTGGGGCTATGACCCGGCGTCCCGACCTTCGTCCGGTCAACCGGCGCGTTCGGCGCCGAAGGGCGGCGAACCGGCAGGCGAAACCGCGACCAGCTTGCGATTGACGAATTCGCCGATGCCCGGCTCGCCCAGTTCGCGGCCATAGCCCGATGCCTTGATCCCGCCGAACGGTAATTGCGGTGCCGACCATGTGGGATGGTTGACGAAGGTCATCCCCGCCTCAATCCGCAGGGCGAGGGCGGCACCGCGATCGGGATCGCCGGTAAACACCGCGCTGCCCAGCCCCAATCGCACATCATTGGCGATGGCCAGCGCTTCCTCTTCCGTATCGACGACGTGATAGGCCAGAACGGGACCGAAAATTTCCTCGGAATAGACCGGATTGTCGCGGTCCACGCCGGTCAGGATCGTGGGTTGCAGGTAAAAGCCGGGCCGGTCGATCCGGTTTCCGCCCAATGCGATTTGCGCGCCCGCGATCCTGGCACGACCGATCTGGTCGAGCAGGTCGTTCAGCGCCTTTTCGGACGAGACGGGGCCCAACATGGTCGCCGGATCCATCGGATCGCCGGGCTGCAAGGCACCCAGCGCATCGATCATTTCATTCAGAAACAGCGCGCCGCGTTCCCTGCCGACCACGATCATGCGCTTGGTCGCGACACAGCTTTGTCCGGTGTTGTTCATCCGGCCCGCCACGGCATTGGCGACCGTCGCTGCGACGGGGGCGTCGTCCAGCACGATCATCGGGTCCGACCCACCCAGTTCGAGCACCGATTTCTTCAACTTTGCCGCGGCCCGCATGGCGACCGATGCGCCCGCGCCCTCGCTGCCGGTCAGCGTGACGCCGCGCACGCGATCGTCGTCGATCAGCATCGCAACCTGACCGGTGCTGGCATAAAGATTGGTATAGACCCCCGCGGGTGCGCCCGCGCGGCGGAATATGTCGGCAATGGCCGCAGCGCATTGCGGCACATTGCTGGCGTGTTTCACCATCAGCACATTGCCCGCCATCAATTGCGGCCCAGCGACGCGGGCGATCTGATAGAACGGAAAATTCCACGGCTCCACCGCCAGCAATACGCCCAGCGGCAGGGTGTGAACGGTCGCTCCGTCATATCCCCGCACGGGCCTGGGGGCGAGCATGTCCGCCGCTTCCTGCGCGTAATAGGCAAGGATCGCAGCGGCGAGCTGCAATTCGCCCAGCGCATGGGTGTAAAGCTTGCCAACCTCGCGAACGGACAGCTGCGCAAGACGGTCGATCTCGGCGGTCATCAATTGCGATGCGCGGGCCATGATGGCGGCGCGGTCCGCGATGCTGCGGCGGGACCAGTCCTCGCGAAAGCAATGCTCTGCCTGCGCGAGGGCGGCCATGGTTTCATCGTCGGACAGGGTGGGAAAACCGGCCTCGACAATGCCTGTCGAAGGGTTGAGCGTGCGATAGGCCATGGTGCGACTTTCGTAACGGAGTTTCGGTTGGCGGTTATTGCCCCTGCGCACGCGAAGGCCCCGATCCGGACCGTCGGCAACGAAGGGCGATGAACCCGGCCCTTTGCCCGCGACCGGTATTGGCCACGGGCGGGGGTGTCGGGTTCGCAAAACGGCAGGAGCGGGGATTAAAAGCGGTAGGAAACGCCTGCCAGCGCCTGATGCCGGTCGAATTTTCCCGAACCGTCGCTGAGGTCGGTAAAGCGGTATTCCAGCCGGACGCTGACGTCGGGCATGATATATTTCTCGACACCGCCGCCGACCAGCCACGCGTCGCGGTCCGACGACGATGCAATTGTGCCGTCGGCATCGGTCAGGCTCGCGCGGACGCGGGCATTGGTGTAACCGCCGCGAATATAGGCAAGCGTGCCATCGGCCACGATATAGCCGGCCCGCGCCGACAGGCTGAGGCTGCGCTTGGGATCGAGCGAACTGATCGTATCGCGGCCCTTGCGGGTGATCCGGTCGTCCGCTGCAAAGCCGATGTCGCCCTCGACACCCAGAACGACCTTCGGGGCTACCCGGAAGTCATAGCCGATATAGCCGCCGCCTGCGAAGGAATCCTGCGACTTGTCGACGCTGATCCGGCCGACGCCCGAACCGACCGTGCCGACATCGTCCTCGTTCCAACCAAGCTGTACGCCCGCATAGGGGCCATCGAATTCCTCGGCCTGCGCAGCGCCCGCAGGGACCGCCGACGCCAGGGCAAGGGCAGCCAGATAAATCGACTTCATTTCATTTCTCCATTCGCAAGAGCCGGTTGGCTCGTCTGCGATGCAGGTAGAAGTCGCGGCGTCGTTTCGTTATTGTTCCGGAGTATCGGCAGGCCGAGCCCATGGGATGGTGGTTATGGCCGACGGTATGGGCTTGACCGGCGAAAGAAGGGATATGAAAGCCCGTCCGCATCCGGAAGGAGACGGGGCGGCCAACCCCGAAACCGCGCCGCCTAGTCCAGTGCGAGCCCGATCCGCAATCCGACCGACTGATCGGGTGCACCCTTCGACAGGCCTGCCGATCCGTAAACACCCAGCGACAGGCCGCTGCCGACCCATGCATTCAGCCCTGTTTGAACCCTCTGGTCGCTGGTGGCGACGGCGTCGGGGTTTTCGGCATAGCGGTAGGAAGCGTAAAGCTGCGCCTTGCCGCCCAGCCATGTCGCCACGCCACCTGTGGCGGCATAGCGGTCTTGCAGCGCAATGCCGTCCGGACTGCCGGGCAGCGTATAGCTGACGCTCGCAAAGGGGATGATCTTGTCCGACAGCGCTTTGGAAAGCTCTGCCCCGATGGTGTAATCGGTTTCGCCCGTGCCCAGGCCGTTTTCGGCCGTTGGCAGCTTGACCGATCCCGACAGCGACAGATTGACCGTTTCGACGGGCAGGGCATAGGCCGCGCCCAGTTCCAGATCGCCCCAACCCTTGCGGGTTACGCTGTCTGCGTCCGGCTGCGGCTGCGGCAAAAAGGGCAGGCCCAGCACATTGCCGGGAATGACATCGGCAGGCCCTTCGATCCGGTAAAAAGGGATCGCTGCGACCAGTCGCACACGCCCGATGGACATGCCCAGCCTGTTCGGGACCGACACAATCTCGATATCGGTACCGGTGCCGTAATCGCCGCTTTCATATTCGACGCTGCTCGAAACCTCCCAGCTTGGGCCGGTTTCGGATTGGGCCTGTTGCGCAAAGGCAGTGGCGGGAGTGCAGGCAAGCAGCAATATTATCGGGATACGCATGAAGATGGTCCGGTCAATGAATGGGCGCGATCGGTCCGGAAGGGGGCCATGACCCCCTCCCGGCCTCTCGGGGGGATGTGTTGGTGAACGGGCTGGCGCGGCCTATTCGGCGGGATGGTCGGCCGCGGTTTCGGTGGGCATGTCGGCAGCCTGTTCTTCGGCCAGCTGGCGCATTTCCGCTTCACCCATGGCCGATACCAGCGCATCGCCCTGCGCAGAGAAATTGCCGGCAGGAAGCTGCGCGGTCAGACCGTCCAGATCGACAAGCGCATATTCAACATAGCCGCGCGCATCGACGACGAGCTGGCTGACGGCCCCCAACGTCTGACCGTCGGTGCCGGTAACGGGCATGGCGGGTGTGATGGCGACACTGCCCGCTGCATTGGCGGCAGCGGAACCCGCGGCGGCAAGGCGATTTCCGGTCGCGGAAGCGGTGCTTCCTGCCATGATTTGCGCCGTAGCTGCCGTGTTGGTCGCCATCTGCGCGGTGCCATCGACCGCCGCACCGGCGGTTGGCGTGGGCGCGCTCAGCGTCGAGCCGATCTGGTCGGTTCCGACAAGCTGTGCGTTCACGCCGCCACTGGCCGAATCGCTGCTGCCGGCCGTCGCATTGCCGGTCAGCCCCGCCAGCGGCGTGTCCAGCATCTGCCCTGCGCTAACCGATGCGGCGGTATCGACGCTGCCATTGGCCGCGACGGAGCCGGTGCTGGCATCGACCGATTTGCTGCCCTGCACATTGGTGGAGGCGCTGGTCGCACCGCGCGTGGTGCCCCGCAGGCTGTCCGTCGGTGCACCCAAAGTGCTTCCAACCGCACCGCCGATGGCTCCGCCGCCGCCCAAAGTGCCACCAATGGCACCGCCAATGCCGCCGCTGCCGCCCAGCAATTGCGCATGGGCCGTGGCCGGTGCGGCAATGGCCAGAACGGCGATGGCGCCGGTAAGATAAAAACGCTTCATGATCGGGTCCTTTCCTATGCGGCAAGGGCGCCGTGCCCTGCTGCTTCGAAAGGAAAACGAACCCCGCTTCCGGTTTAATCCATGCGCCCCGAAATTTTTTGTCAGCGGGCACCCTTGCATGCGGCACAGACCAGTCCGCGCCCGTAGATCGCATCTTCGCCCGTGGCACCCAGATCGACCGCCTCTGCATCCAGAGCGCGTCGCCAGTCTTTCCCGTCCGCTTTCGCCCGTGCGATCCGCGCGGCCACAAGCGGTGTCGCAAAGGATGTGCCGCGCAGGCGCATCCGCTTACCCATGGCGTTCAGCCCGAAAATATCCGCACCCGGCGCGGCATAATCCAGATGCAGCGCCTTGCCCGCCTCTATCAGCGCGCGGCGTTTGCCATCCACCGCCGTCACCGCGACCACCCCGTCATAGGATGCGGGAAAGGCCGGAGGGGCGGCAGGCCCGTCATTGCCGACAGCGGCCACGATTACCACGCCCCTGGCCTGCGCAGCGCCAATGGCCCGTTCCAGCACCGCATTGCGCGGGCCGACAAGGCTGATCGTCACCACCTTGGTGCCACTGGCCGTCAGCCAGCCGATGGCCCTGGCAATCGCCAATGCGTTCCCGCCCGCCTTGTCGCTGCCATAGACATCGGCAGCGCGGATGCGTGTGACGCCCGATGCCGTCAACAGGGATGCGACCGCAGAGCCATGGTCAGCAGGCAATGGCGCGCCGGTGGCAAAACCGCGCAATTCGGTAACGGCATCACGCACGGGCGCGCTGTCGATCATGCCGACGGGGGTATCGGTTCCAATCGCGCCGGTTTGCGATGGCGCAGCGGCGCGGGTCGCGGCATGGCCGGCGGGAAAATGCAGATTGTCGGCGGCGATCTTTGCTTCGGGCATGATGCGCGCCAGAACCGTCTCCGCCTCCGCCAGTTCCATCGCGTCGGGCACACGCAACCGCGTGACGGCCATGTCCAGCCCGTCGATCATGTCCCTCGACACAATGGTGAAACCCGCCTGCCGCGCAGCCTCCAGCGTCGTATCGTCCGCATCCAGCACCAGCAATTCACCGCGCCGTGCGGGGGCGCCCTGCCGGTCCGCCTCTATGCTTTGCCGGTTATCGCGCAGCAGGCGGTTAATCGAACGGACCCGCTGGCGGGCCAGCCCCTCTATCTCGCGCTGCACATCCTGCGCGGCGCGGTCGACGCCATCCAGCGTCTGCCCGACAACCGGCCCGACTACTGGCCCGATCACCGGCACCGGCAAGGACGTTTGGGGCATCGGGGCCGAAGGCAGGCCGATCTGCGCAGCGGCAGGCGCGGCCAGCACCATTGCCGCCGCCATAAAAGAAAGGGAAAACATTCGCATCGCTATCCCGCCTATCCAACAAAACGCATTAAGCATGGATGAAACGCGCCGCGCCGTTCGTTTAATGCATGGAAGGCAAAGACACTGAGCACATCGTTCGATACCGAATTGCTGGCCATGCTGCCACGGCTGCGACGTTTCGCCGCCGGGCTGGCCGGTAATGCTGCGGACGGTGACGATCTTTGCCAGATGTCGATAGAGCGCGCGCTGGCGAACCGGCAGCAATGGAGCGAAGGCACGCGGCTCGATAGCTGGATGTACCGGATCTTGCGAAATATCTGGATCGACGAAGGGCGCAGGAATGCGCGCCGTCTGCAAACATTCGTGGCAGAGGAAGCCGGCGCGGCCACCGGCGGCGACGGCGCGCAGGAAGCGGCGGTCGAACTGTCGCATGTCGACCGCGCGATGCAGCGCCTGCCCGAAGACCAGCGCGAGGCAGTGCTGCTCGTGATGGTCGAAGGCTATGCCTATAAGGAAGCGGCAGAGATCGTCGGTTGTCCCGTCGGCACGCTCAATTCGCGGCTGGTGCGCGGGCGCGATGCGTTGATGGCCATGTTGGGAGAGAGCGCATGACAATCACCCCCGAGGAAATCGCCGCCTATGCCGATGGCGAGCTGACGGGCGAGCGCAAGGCCGCGGTAGAGGCCGCCATGCTGGCCGATCCCGAAATCATGCGCAGCATCGAAAGCCACAAATCGCTGAAATCCATACTGTCCGCGCATTATGCCCCCGTCGCGGCAGAGCCGGTGCCGGATCGATTGGCGGCCATGCTGGCAAAGCCGGAAGCCGAAGTGGTCGATCTGACCGCGAAACGCACGCAGCGTGCCGCGGCATCATCGCGCCATTTCCCCCGCTGGGGCTGGATCGCGGGGCCTGCGCTGGCAGCATCGCTGGTGCTGGCGGTGACCTGGTCCGCGCCGGATGGTGCCGGTGATGGCTATGTCGGTGGCGATTATGCCGGTGCGCAGCTTGCAGGTGTGCTCGAGACCGCTTTGGCAGGGCAGCAACCGGCTTCTGCGGATACGCGCATCCTCTTGTCTTTTCGCAATGGCGCTGGCGAATATTGCCGCGCATTCAACGGCAGCGCAGCGTCGGGCATCGCCTGCCGCGACGGACAGGGCTGGAAGCTGGAGCATTCCGGCAAAGGCTTGGCCGGCGCGGCGGAAGCCGGAGGGGAAAGCGATTACCGCATGGCCGGTTCGGACGACGGTGCCGTTCTGGCGATGGCGCAAGACATGGCGGCGGGACCGGCCCTTGATGCCGAGGGGGAGGCGAGGGCGCGCGAGCAAGGCTGGATCGGACTGGCCCACACGGAGACGAACCGCTAAGGCTTGCACGTACCATCCTTGCCGATGACAGGGGCCGCAATCGTGACCATGCAACAAAAGCTGCGGGCCTGTTTGGTGATCGGCTTGCTGGCCTGTGGCGCGGGTTTCACCGGAACGGGCATCGCGCAGGAACAGCAGGATATCGGAGCTGCTGACGAGCTCGATTCGGTCACCGCCGCGGGCCTCGACCCCGGGCATGAGGGCGGTTCGGACAGCGACCGCGTGATCGTTCCGGTGCCATTCGTCACGCCGCAACTAGGTGCGGGCCTCGCGGTGGCGGGGGCGTGGTTCTATCAGCCGGACAGCAAATCGCGCCCCTGGGCCAGCGGGGTCGGCGCGCTTTATACCTCGAACGGCAGCCGGGGTCTGGCCGGGTTGCACAAGATGTCGCTCGATCAGGACCGGATCAGACTGGATATTCTGGCCGGCTATGGCGAAATCCATAACCGCTATTACGCGGTCGAAACCGATGACCAATGGGTCGAAACAAAGGAAAAGACCCTTATCGCATCGGCCACGGGACGGGTCCGCATCGGTGAGGAAATCTTCGTCGGGGGCAGGGCGCGTTTTCTGTCCAAGGATTCGCGTCCGCGCGATCAATCCGATCCGCCGCCGGATTTCGGCCAGAGCGAGTTCGAGAGCGATGCCGGCTTTCTGCAGCTGAGCCCGATCTTCACCTATGACACGACGGCCGATGCCTTTGCCCCGCGCAAGGGATCGATCCTGAATGCGCAATGGACATTCGCCATACCGGTTCGCGGCGGGGATTCGCATTACAACAAGAAGCAGGCCTATGCCCGGCATTACATCCCGGGAAAGGGGCGAAGTTCCGCCGCGTTCCAGATCAAGGGGTGTTCGGCCACGGATCAGGCTCCTTTCTTCGACCTCTGTTCAGTCGGGCTGCGCGGATATTCCAGTGGCCGGTTCCGCGACCTGTCCAGCTGGTCGGTGGAAGGCGAATGGCGTCAGCCTGTATCGCGCAGCTTCGGTGTGGTGGGTTTTGCGGGGCTGGGGGCGACGGGTCCGGGATTCGGCAACGCACTGGGCGGTAAGGTCCTGCCTGCGGTGGGTGCAGGCGTGCGTTATCTGGCGGCGGAAGACTATGGCATCAACCTGCGCGTGGACGGCGCGGTCGGGCGCGACAGCAGCGCCGTCTATGTGTCTATCGGAGAGGCTTTTTGAAATGCCGACAGGCCATATTGCCGCACGACTTGCGCGCTATTTCGCTTATTCACCGCAATTCGTCGTGGCTTGATGGAAAAACAGGTGCAAGCCGCTTGATTCCGGACGCTTAGTGTGATTCTGCTGTAAGTCATGAACGAAGGGGCACATCACGCACGCGGCGAGCCGAAGGGCGACCAGAGCCTGGTCAGGCGCGGGCGTCGCATTGCCCCGCAGCCGCGTGCGCGCAAGCGCAGCATCGGCCAGATCGCGGCCGGTGTCGGCATCGTCGCTTTCGCGGCGCTGGCGCTTGTCGGACCCACCGGCGTCAGCGCATGGGCGGATTCGCGGCAAAAGCTGGAGCACCGCGAGGCGGAGCTTGCGCAATTGCAGGCAGAACGCGACCGTATCGCCAATCGCGTCGAATTGCTCGATCCCGATAATGCGGACCCCGATCTGGTGGGCGAATTGCTGCGCAACAATCTGAACGTCGCGCATCCGGACGAGATTGTCGTTCCGCGCGACTGAACCCGCCGGAATCGGGGGTTGTGCATTTTCTGCAACTGATCGCTCGACATGCTCATTTGGATTTGCGGGTCAATCGCTTGCACCCATCGCCCAAGTGATAATATAGCGTGCCCGCGAAATCAGGGCCTCCTCCCCATCAGCCCTGATGCGAGACGAGGATACCCGACTTGGCAGCCGATAGCGTAACGCCCCCGACTGACGATCCCGACTTCAAGCTCCACAGCCTGCAGGCAGCCTATGAAAAGGCCGGTTCCTACAAGGCGACGGATGAAGAGCTTATGTCTCTTTACGAGCAGATGCTGCTTATCCGCCGTTTTGAGGAGAAGGCCGGACAACTCTATGGCCTCGGCCTGATCGGTGGTTTCTGCCACCTTTATATCGGGCAGGAAGCTGTGGCGGTTGGCCTGCAATCGGCACTGGCCGAAGGCAAGGACAGCGTGATCACCGGTTACCGCGATCATGGCCACATGCTGGCCTATGGCATCGACCCCAAGATCATCATGGCCGAACTGACCGGACGTCAGGCGGGCATTTCGAAGGGCAAGGGCGGTTCGATGCACATGTTCAGCACCGAACATGCGTTTTACGGCGGCCACGGCATCGTCGGCGCGCAGGTGCCGCTGGGCGCGGGCCTCGCCTTTGCGCACAAATATCGCGAAGACGGCGGCGTGTGCCTTGCCTATTTCGGTGATGGCGCGGCCAACCAGGGCCAGGTTTACGAAACCTTCAACATGGCTGCCCTGTGGCAGCTTCCGATCATCTTCGTGATCGAGAATAACGGCTATGCGATGGGCACCAGCACGGTGCGTTCGTCGGCCGAAACCGAATTCCACCGTCGCGGCACGGCCTTCCGCATCCCCGGCATGGATGTCGACGGGATGAATGTGCTGGCCGTGCGCGGCGCGATCGAGGTGGCGCTGGACCATGTGCGTGGTGGTGGCGGTCCCGTGCTGATGGAGCTCAACACCTATCGCTATCGCGGCCACTCCATGTCCGATCCGGCGAAATATCGCACGCGTGAGGAAGTGCAGGAAATGCGCGAGAAGCACGACCCGATCGAGGCGGCCAAGGCCGAGCTGCTGAAACGCGGCGTTGACGAGGATACATTGAAAGAGCTTGAAAAGACCATTCGTTCGCAAGTGAACGAAGCCGCCGATTTCGCGGAAAGCTCGCCCGAGCCGGAGCCGTCCGAGCTCTACACCGACGTTCTGGTGGAGACCTACTGATGGCAACCGCGATCAAGATGCCCGCGCTTTCCCCGACCATGGAGGAAGGCACGCTGGCCAAATGGCTGGTGAAGGAAGGCGACAAGGTTTCGCCCGGCGACATTCTGGCCGAGATCGAAACCGACAAGGCAACGATGGAGTTCGAGTGCATCGATGAAGGCACCGTCGGTGCAATCACCGTTCCCGAGGGGACGGAGAACGTCAAGGTCGGCACCGTAATCGCGGTGCTGGACGGCGATGCCAGCGATGTCGGCGGCGATGCCGCACCTGCGCCTGCGCCCGCACCGACCGAGAACAGCGCCGAGGCGGCGCCCGCTCCGGCAGCGCCCAAGAAGGAGCCCGCTTCCGATCCGGAGATCGCGGAGGGCACCTCCATGACTTCGACCACTGTGCGGGAAGCTCTGCGCGACGCCATGGCCGAGGAAATGCGCGCCGATGACCGCGTTTTCGTCATGGGCGAGGAAGTGGCCGAGTATCAGGGCGCCTATAAGGTGACGCAGGGGCTGCTCGACGAATTCGGGCCTAAGCGGGTGATCGATACCCCGATTACCGAATATGGCTTTGCCGGCATCGGCACGGGCGCGGCCATGGGCGGTCTTCGCCCGATTGTCGAGTTCATGACGTTCAACTTCGCCATGCAGGCGATCGACCACATCATCAACTCGGCCGCCAAGACGAACTATATGTCGGGCGGCCAGATGCGCTGTCCGGTGGTGTTCCGTGGCCCCAATGGCGCGGCAAGCCGCGTCGGCGCGCAGCACAGCCAGAACTATGGCCCGTGGTATGCCAGCGTTCCCGGCCTTATCGTGATCGCTCCCTATGACAGCCGCGATGCCAAGGGCCTGATGAAGGCGGCAATCCGCTCGCCCGATCCGGTCGTGTTCCTCGAAAACGAATTGCTTTATGGCAAGAGCTTCGATGTGCCCGATACGGATGACTGGGTCCTGCCCATCGGCAAGGCGCGGATCATGCGCGAAGGGTCCGATGTAACCATCGTGTCCTACTCCATCGGTGTCGGTTTCGCATTGGAAGCGGCCGAAAAGCTGGCGGGCGAGGGGATCGATGCCGAGGTGATCGATCTGCGCACGCTGCGTCCGCTGGATACCGAAACGGTTCTGGCATCGCTTAAGAAGACGAACCGTCTGGTCGTTGCCGAAGAAGGCTATCCGACCTGCTCGATCGCCAGCGAAATCAGCGCCGTCTGCATGGAACAGGGCTTCGACTATCTCGACGCTCCGGTCCTGCGCGTCAGCGACGAAGATGTGCCGCTGCCCTATGCGGCGAACCTTGAAAAGCTTGCCCTGATCGATGCCGACCGCATCGTAAAGGCGGCGAAGAAAGTCTGCTACAAGGACTGAGCATGACGGGGCCGCGTGCCCCGTCCACTGCGGTTAGTGAAAAGAAAGGGCCCGCCGTTATGGCGGGCCCTTTTCGTTTGCGGGGCTGAAGAGAGGGTCAGCCGTTCGTGACGAAGATCGATTTCGTATAGGTCAGTTGCAGCGGGCCCATATTTGCAAAGGCCATGACGCTGGGGACCTTGTAATTCAGCTTCAGCTCGATCTCGCGCACGTTATCGATGGGCTGGGTGGCCGAATTTGTCGCGGTCGTTGCCAGCTTTGCACCGTCAAGCAGATAGGGTGCGCCGGTCGCCCGCGCATAGGCCAGCGTTTCCAGCTGCGTATTGGTGATCTTGTTGTCCCTTTGATATTCGACCGACATATAGCGGCTCATATCTCCGGCAACGCCGCTCAGCGCGTTCTGCGCCTGCATATACAGGCCGATCTGCATGACGCCGAGCAGCATCATGATCAAGGCGGGCGCAAGGATCACGAATTCGATCGCGCTGGCCCCGCGATTATCGCGCCGGAACCGTACGATAAGGCTGATAAGAGTTCGCGCCATGATTTATCCGATCTGGACCGACTTCTCGACCCGGTATTGCAGTTCCTCGCCAATGCCGAAATCGTTCCAAACGGGCGTGTATTTGTCGCGCAGCAGGAAAACGACGAAGCGTTCCGCATTGGGCGAATCGGTGCAGCCGGTGTCGGCCTTTTTGAATGTTTTCGAATTGCCGCAGCGATAGCGGGTCAGGACATAGCCGACATCGTTCTTCGTCTCGTCCGGCTCGACGTCCGAACCGATGGCGCTGGTATCCAGCCCGGTATCATCCTCGATCGCGGCGGCAAGTTGCTGCATCACGACCGACAGTTCCGCCTCGTCCTTGGGATGGGCGGCCATCATGATTTCGGCCGCCTTGGACGCCGCATTCTGCAATTCGTGCTGGCGCTTGACCATATTGGCCACTTCCACGCCGCCCAGGCTCATCAGGATCAGCACGGGCGCGACAAAGGCGGTCTCGATCAGCGCGGAGCCGCGCGTGTCGTTCCGGAAGCGGCGAAGAAAGAAGCCCGGTCCCATCATGCCACCAGCGAGACATTGCCATAGATGATGGTGGTCGGATGGTTCGGCGGATCGGGGCACCAGCTGGTCATCTTCAGCGTGCCGGTCAGATTTACCTTGTTGGCAACGAGCAAAAGGCAAGCGTTTGCAACGTCTGCGGTGCCGGACAGGTCCAGCTTGTTGATCTTGGTATAGATCGCGCCGTTCAGATAGGTATTGCTGTTGCCGTTCAGAATCGAACCCTTGCCCTCGCCATTGTCGGGGCTTTCGAAAATCAGCATGGTATTGATCTTGTGGGCTTCCTCGGAGCTATAGCCCAGATCCATCAGCGTTTCTTCGGTCATGCCGGTCAGGTTGATGTCTGCGCCGCCATTGATCTTGAAGTCTGCGCCGTCCTCCAGCACGAACATCACTTCGCCCGCGCTGGTGGCCGTGTAATTGCCGTTGATCGTCAGCGTACCGCCGCGAATGAAATAGACGCCGCCCTTGAACACGGTGTCACAGCCAAGCGACAGCCCGCCCTCGTAAACGCCCGGATAGGCGGTGCCGAGTTCGAGCGGTTCGGTGTGCGCGTTGTTATATTCGTCAATGACCTTTTTGGTCTTGCCGGTCGATTTGCAGACATAGGTGCCCGCGGCCACGCCATCGCTCGACGGCGGGTCGACACCTTCGAAGGGGTCGGCCAGATTGGTCGCGCCTTCGATGATCGTGTCGCCGTTCGCCTTGGCCTTTTCCTCGAGCGAGTCGCTGACGGTGCCCGCCGTCGCGATCGAGCCGGCCTTGATTTCATAGCTGTTGCCATTGTCGTCGATGGCATCTTCGCCCGTCCAGCCCAAACAGGTGCCGCCGCTGTCATACCCGCCGGTGCAGACCTTCGACGAATTCGACAGTGCCGCGATGCCGCATTGGGCGGTGAAGACCGCGTTGCCGCCGATGGTGACGGTGCCCGCATCCTCCTTGTCGACGGCGATCAGGCAGCTGTTGATCGTCGCGCCGCCGCTAAAGGCGGCCTGGCTCGACACATTGACCGTCGTCGCGCCCTTGGTGAAGAACGAGGTGAAGGGCAGGCGCTTGGTCGCGCTGGAGGTGACGATTACCGAATTGCCCACGCCGCCCGCATAATTGGCCAGCTTGACGACCGGATCGGTGTTGAAATCGGCCGTGATCTGCTCGTTCACGGCAAAGGCGTTCTTGGCACGGTCGCTCATTTTGGCAGTGCTGCCGCTGTCCAGCACTTCCCATGCCGCCGCGATGGCAGCCTGATCGTTGGCGAATTGCAGTTCGCGTTTCCACAGATAGAATTGTGCGAAATCGATGGCCATGCCGCCGCCGCCGATCACCATCGGCATGGCGAACGCGACCAGCATGGTGGCGTTACCCTTGCGGTCGCTCAAAAAGCGGCGCGTGCCGGTGCTGGCTGCGCAGGACTTCAATGCGCTGGCAAAGCGCGTCAGGCGTTTGCGTCCGGTCGTGATGCTCGTCATAAGCGCGCGGGCTCCCTGCTGAAAAGGTCCGACTCACTGCGGGCGGAGACGGAGCGTTCAGTTAATTTCATGACAAGTAGCGCGGCTCTGGTAAGCACGATCCGAAGAAAGATGGTAAACCAAAACTTAACCGAGAATAGCGCGCAAGATCAGGGCGATATTTTTGCAAGTTCCGACGGTTTTGCAGCTGAGGGTGACCTGCCGCCGCCCTGGCAGCTTGCGCTTGCCTATGCACCCGCCAGCGCCAGGGACCAGTGGAGGGCGCTGTTGATTCTGGACCGGCGGCTTGCGCGGATCGTGGCGCAGGCAAGCGAGCCGATGCTGGCGCAGATCAGGCTGGCATGGTGGCGCGAGATGTTCGGTCGTCCGGTCGCGGACTGGCCTGTGGGAGAGCCCTTGCTGGCGCGACTGACAGCATGGGGCGAAGAATGTTCCTCTCTGGCGGCACTGGCCGACGGGTGGGAAGCGATGGTCGGCGATGCGCCATTGCCCGCCACAGCCTTTGCAGCCTTGTCCGACGGTCGCGCGCGGGCGATGGCGGGGCTGGCACATGTGACGGGCAGCGGGACCGCCCGGCCGGTCGTTCAGAGCCATGCCTATCGCTGGTCGCTGGCAGATATCGCGATCCATCTGGCCGATGAACAGGAACGGGCCCGCGTCATGGCGCTGCTGAAAGCGGCCGATCGCGCCGAGGGAAGTATGGACAAGGCGATGCGCCCGTTGAACGTGCTGCGCGTGATGGCAGAACGGGCGGCATCGGCGGCGCGGCCCATCGGCGGTGCGGGGGACTTTCTGGCTGCGATCAGGGCAGGCCTGACGGGTCGATAGCGTTCCCTTAACCCCGCGGGCCCTATGCGATTGCCGGATAGCGGGACGGAACGGATCGGACCGGAAAGGGCGTAGATGAATCGCATGGTATTGGGCGCTTTCGGCGCGCTTCTTCTGGTCGCCATCGGCTTGTTCTGGTGGCAGGGCAGGGCGGTCGAAAGCCCCGCCGCGCCGTTGCCGGAGGCCGAGGAAGCGGGCGCTGCCAAGCCCGATGCAGATGCGATCCCCGTGGCCGATGTCGGCGACATGCAAGGTCCGGCGCTTCCCACCGCAGTCGAAATGACGCGCGAGCAGGAGCGGTTCTTTCGCTATGACCGCAACCGCGACCTGGAAATCACGCGTAACGAAATGCTGTCGACCCGCGTCGCCGCCTTTCGCAAGCTGGACAAGGACGGCAACAACCTGCTGACGTTCGAGGAATGGGCCGTCACCACGGTCGACCGGTTCGAGAAGATGGACGCCGACCACAACCAGCGCCTGACGCCCGCCGAATTCGCCACCAGCGCGCCAAAGCGCACGGTCCGCAAGCCTGCCAGCAAATGTTCGTGCTGACCGGTCAGGCGGGTTCCGCCGCTTTGGCGGTGCCCAGCCATGCCGCCATGTCGCGTTTGGCGCGGTCGGTATAGGCGCGCTTGCGTTCCTTTTTCTTCACATCCTCGTCCGGCATGGGGAACAGGCCGAAATTCACATTCATTGGTTGATAGGTCTCGGCCTCGGCATCGCCGGTGATATGCGACAACAGGGCCCCCATCGCGGTCGTGCGCGGCGGCGAATGCCAGTCGCGTCCTGCCAGTTCGCTGGCCGCCATCATCCCTGCCATCAGCCCGACGGCCGCGCTTTCGACATAGCCTTCGCAGCCGGTGATCTGGCCCGCGAACCGGATATGCGGCACGGATTTCAGCCGGAGCTGCCGGTCGAGCAATATGGGAGAATTCAGGAAGGTGTTGCGGTGCAAACCGCCAAGGCGCGCGAATTCGGCATTTTCAAGCCCGGGTATCGTGCGGAACAATTCCTTTTGCGCGCCGTGCTTCAGCTTGGTCTGGAACCCGACCATGTTCCATAACGTACCCAGCATATTGTCCTGCCGCAGCTGCACGACGGCATAGGGCCAGCGGCCCTTGGGAAATTCGGGCGTGGCCGTGTGCGGATTGTCCAGCCCCACCGGCTTCATCGGACCAAAACGCAAAGTGTCCTCTCCACGCGCGGCCATCACCTCGATCGGCATGCAGCCTTCGAAATAGGGGGTGTTCGCTTCCCATTCCTTGAACTCGGTCTTTTCGCCATCCAGCAGGCCCTGCCGGAAGGCGAGATATTGCTCCTTGTTCATCGGACAATTGATGTAGTCTTTCGTATCGCCCTTGTCCCAGCGACTGGCCATCCAGCAGATATCCATGTCGACCGTGTCGCGATGGACGATGGGCGCGATGGCATCGAAAAAGGCAAGGCTGTCCGCACCCGTCGCCGCACCGATGCTTTGCGCAAGCGAAGCGGCGGTCAGCGGGCCGGTGGCGACAATCACATGCCCTTCGGCAGGCAAAACATCGATCCGTTCGCGCACGATGGTGACATTGGGCATTTCGGCCAGCGCCTTTTCGACATGGGCCGAAAATATGTCGCGATCCACTGCCAGTGCCGAACCGGCGGGCACCTGCGCCTCTGCCGCGGCGCGCATGATCAGCGAATCGCATTGCCGCATTTCGTAATGCAACAGCCCGACCGCGTTCGAGGTGTCGTCGTCCGAACGGAAGCTGTTCGAACAGACCAGCTCGGCCAGCCCGTCGGTGTGGTGGGCATCTGTGGTGGCGCCGCCGTCCGGCAGATTGGCCCCACGCATTTCGGACAGGCGAACATGGAAACCGCGCCGCGCCAGTTGCCAGGCCGCTTCGCTTCCTGCCAGGCCGCCGCCGATGATATGGATCTGTTGTGCATTTGTGGTCATGCGCGCCGGTTAGCGATTGCGCCCATGGCTTGGCAAATGCAATCAGGCGGCCCCGATGCAAGAAAACCGGCCTGATGGAGCCCAGATGGTAAAACGCGCCCTGATCGAACGCCGCCCCTGGCTGCTTTTGTCCATCGTTTCGGCCATCGTCTGGTGGCTGGCGATCGACGGAACGCAAACGCCCGGCGCCTATCAGCTGGTGTTAAAGGGCGTTCCGGTCGGATTGCTGGCGGTTTACGCCTGGCAGCGTTTGCTGGGCACCGACGGCACGCTGGTCGCGCTGACCATGCTGGTCGCGGCGATTGGCGATGCGCTGATCACTCTGGAATATGGCTGGGGCGGGCTGGTCCATGCGCTGTCGCAGCTGATCGTGATCGCGCTCTACTGGCGCAACCATCGGCCCGGTGTGAAACCGGCGGTGATGGCATCGGGTCTGGCTGCCGTGGTGGTCGCGCCCGTGCTGGCATGGTTTCTGATGGTGGGCGAAACAGGGCAGGGCGCGGTCGCTGCGTCGGCGGCATTGCTGGCGATCACGGCGGCCATGGCGTGGCTCAGCCGGTTTCCGCGCCAGCGTGTGGGGCTGGGGGCCCTGCTTTATCTGTTGTCGGAATTGCTGCTGATCGCGGTCGGCGCGCGACTGGTGGATCAGGGCGGCGCGCTGGAGCAGTCAGCCCGCGAACTGGTGTGGCCGCTGTATTATATCGGCCAGTTGCTGGTCACGACGGGCATCGTCACCACATTGCGCAACGAACGGCGATAGGAAAAGACAGGCCGGGCGGCAGCCTGCCGCCCGGCTGTTATGACTATTCCTCGCCCGGTTGCTCGTCGTCGCGGTCCTGCGTCGGCTCGGGCGGCGTATCTTCCGCGTTCCGCCCGACCATTTCCTCAACGATGGCTTCCTCGGCCTCGGTCTCGGGTGCCTCTTCCTCATCGATGCGCGCGACCGAAACGACATGCTCGTTCTTGCCCACATCGAACAGGCGCACGCCCGCCGTATTGCGGCCCAATACGCGCAGCGAGGCGAGATTGATGCGGATCAGCTTGGCCTTGTCGGTCACCAGCATCAACTGGTCCGAGACATTGGCGGCAAAGCTGTTCACCACGGGGCCGTTGCGGGCGATATTGTCGATATTGACGATGCCCTGACCGCCGCGACCCGTCTTGCGATATTCATAGGCAGAGCTGATCTTGCCGTAACCGTTGGCACAGACCGTCAGCACGAATTCTTCGGCATCGGCCATCGCCTGCTGCTCTTCGGTCCGTTTGGCCGTCTCGTCCTTCCACGGCGCAACCTTCAGATAGGCGTCGCGCTGTTCGGAATCGGCCGTCAGCTCTTTCAGGATCGACAGCGAAACAACCTCGTCCCCATCCTTCAAGGTCATGCCGCGCACGCCGGTCGAAGTGCGTGACTGGAATTCGCGCACATCCTCTGCGGCAAAACGGATCGCCTTGCCGTTGCGGCTGGCCAGCAACACGTCATGCGAGGAATCGAGCAATGCCACGCCGATCAGCCGGTCGCCCGAAGCCTCGTCAAAGCGCATGGCGAATTTGCCGTTCGACGGGATATTGGCGAACGCGTCCATGGAATTGCGCCGCACGCTGCCCAGCGCGGTTGCGAACACCACGTGGAGTGCGCCCCAGCTGTCCTCGTCCTCTGGCAGTGGCAGCACGGTGGCGATCGTTTCGCCCGGATCGAGTGCGGGCAACAGGTTGACGATGGGCCGCCCGCGCGTGGCCGGACCGCCCTCGGGCAGTTTCCAGACCTTGAGGCGATAGACCTTGCCGCTGGTCGAGAAGAACAGCACCGGATTATGCGTGCTGGTCACGAAGAGCGAGGATACGGCATCCTCGTCCTTGGTGCTCATCCCAGAACGGCCCTTGCCGCCGCGATGCTGCGCACGGAAGGTGGAGAGCGGGGTGCGCTTGATATAGCCGTCCATGGTGACGGTCACGACCATGTCGTCGCGCTCGATCAGATCCTCGTCGTCGACGCCGTCCCATGCGGGCGCGATCTCGCACTTGCGCGGGGTGGCGAATTTCTCGCGCACTTCCAGCAATTCGTCGCGCATCACGCCGTACAATTTCACCCGGTCGGCGAGGATCGAGAGATATTCCTTGATGTCGACGGAGAGCTTTTCGAGCTCCTCGCCAATCTCGTCCCGGCCCATTGCGGTCAGGCGGTGGAGGCGCAGGTCGAGGATGGCGCGCACCTGCCGCTCGGACAGGCGATAGGCCGCGGCATCGCCAGCGTCCTCGTGGTCCTCGATCGCTTCGACAAGGCGGATATAGGGCGCGATTTCGCCCATTTCCCACTCGCGCGCCAGCAGCGTTTCGCGCGCCAGTTGCGGCGTGGCGGATCCGCGGATGATGCGCACCACCTCGTCAAGGTTCGACACCGCGATGACGAGGCCAAGCAAGATATGCGCCCGTTCGCGCGCCTTGTTCAGCTCGTACTTGGTGCGCCGCGTGATGACATCTTCGCGGAAATGGATGAAGCTTTGCAGAATGTCGCGCAGGTTCAGCGTTTCGGGCCGTCCGCCACGGATCGCCAGCATATTGGCGGGAAAGCTCGACTGCGCGGGCGTGTAGCGCCAGATCTGGTTCAGCACGACCTCGGGAGAGGCATCGCGCTTGAGGTCCACGACCACGCGCATGCCGGCGCGGTTGGATTCGTCGCGAATATCGGCAATGCCCTCGATCCGCTTGTCCTTGGCGGCTTCGGCGATCTTCTCGACCAGACCCGCCTTGCCGACCTGAAACGGGATCGACGTCAGAACGATCGACTGGCGATCGCCGCGCCGTGTCTCGATCTCGTGCCGGCAGCGTTGCAGGATCGATCCGCGTCCCTCGCGATAGGCTGCGCGCGCGCCTGCCTGACCAAGGATCAGCGGCGCGGTCGGGAAATCCGGACCGGGGATGATTTCGAACAATTCGTCGATCGAAATCGCCGGATTGTCCATCATCGCAAGGCAGCCGTCGATCACCTCGCCCAGATTGTGCGGCGGGATATTGGTCGCCATGCCGACCGCGATGCCGCCCGCGCCATTGACCAGCAGGTTCGGGAATCGCGCGGGCAAAACGGAAGGTTCCTGTTCGGAACCGTCGTAGTTATCGACGAAATCGACCGTATCCTTGTCGAGATCGTTCAGCAGCGGTTCCGCGGCCTTTGCGAGACGGCTTTCGGTATAGCGCATGGCTGCCGGCGGATCGGGGTCCATCGAACCGAAGTTCCCCTGACCGTCGATCAGCGGCAGGCGCATCGACCAGTCCTGCGTCATGCGAGCCAGCGCGTCATAGATCGCGCTGTCGCCGTGCGGGTGGTACGAACCCATCACCTCACCGACGATCTTCGCCGATTTGCGAAAGGGACGGTTCGAATGATAGCCGCCGACCTGCGCGGCATAGAGAATGCGGCGGTGAACCGGCTTCAGCCCGTCGCGCACGTCGGGCAGCGCGCGGGCCACGATCACGCTCATCGCGTAATCGAGATAGCTGGTCTTCATCTCGTCGACGATGTCGATCGGTTCGATGTCGGGGCCAGGCTGCGAGGGAAGCTCGGTAATATCGTTCACTGGGGGTCTGCTCTATAGCGTCTTCTGACTGTCTTATCGGTCTGGCAGACTAGGCGAGGGCGCCCGCCAAGGCCAGCGAAGCAAGGCGTAACGGGGCTTTCGGTGCTGCGTTTTCCACAGTCGCCCGCCCTGTCTGGCGCGCTTTGGTCCAGCACAGGGCACCAGAGCGTGCGTGAGGCGTTCCCATTCAATCCGCGTTCAGTCGCTTTCGCGTATAAAGGGTGCGTGATTTGGGAAATATAAGGCGCGAACCGGTTGCCATGCGGGACATTCCCCGCCATCTGGTTCGCGCTTTTTTATGAGAGATACGGCCCGTCCGCGCTTCCCTCGGCGCGTGGGCCACAGCCTGAAAGCCTAAAGGAGTTTTTGATGAAGCGTTCCGTTTCGCACGTGGCCATGGCCCTGGCGCTTACGCTGGGCACTGCCGGCGCCATCGGCGTTGCTGCCCCTGCCTATGCGCAAAAGCAGCCCAAGATGGAGATTTCCAAGGAATTTCAGCCCCATGCCGTCGCCATTCAGGAATCGGTGAACGGTTCGGCCGAAAATCCGCAGGTCGCTGCCGGCCAGCAGCAGGCCATGGATGCGCTGAACAAGGTGCTGGGTGCACGTGACGATGCTTCGCGCGCGGCCGCACAGGCCGAACTGGACGCGGCGCGTGCCAGTGTCGACCAGCAGATGGGCGGCATTCTTGCCAAGCTGAATGCCGGTCGCCCGACGCTGTCGACGGCGGATGACAAGCTGTTCTTCGGTCAGATGGAGCAGAACGTCGGCCAGAAAATGGCCGATTTCGCCATGCAGCAAAGCGGCATCCAGCTGATGATCGACAGCGGTAAGCTGCCGCCCGAAGAACTGCCGAAATATCATTATTTCGCCGGACTTTCGGCCTTCAACTCGCAAAACTATGCCGATGCGCGCACGTCGCTGCAAAAGGCAGTCGACGGCGGCTATGTCGACGGCGGGGCCGAGAAGATGCTGGTCGATTCCTATCTGCGCGACAATATGACCGCAGAGGGGCTGACCAAGCTCAAATCGATGATCACTGCCAGGATGGCCGCCGGTCAGCCGGTGCCCGAAGGCTGGGCATTCGATGGTCTGGCCGCTTCGGTCAACCAGAACCAGCGCGATCAGGCGTTCGACTGGGCGTTGCTGACGCTGCAGACCGACAGCCGTACGCAGGCGCGAGGTCAGGCCTATAATATTTTCGAGGCCTATACCCCGAACTATAGCGACGAGGAGCAGCTCGATGTGCTGCGCCTTATGTCGCGTGACAATGGCATCACCGAAAGCCGTCAGGCGCTGACCTATCTGGAACTGATGCAGCCGCTGCGCCGTCCGGGCGAGGCAAAGACCTTTACCGACAAGGGCACGCAGCTTCCCGCCGGCCATTCCATGGTAACCGAAGCCAAGCGCGTGGGTGCGGAGCGTTACGATTCGACGCTGCGCGAACTGAACGCCGACGCACCGGGTGCGACCGGCAATGGCGCGGTGGCAATTGCCGACACCTATCTGGGTTACGGCAAGGCTGCCGAGGCCGAAGCGGCCTATCGCAAGGGTCTGGAAACCGGCGCTGCCGACAAGGCAAAAGCACAGATGGGCCTGGGCATCGCGCTGGCCGATCAGGGCAAATATGCCGAAGCCAAGCAGGCTTTCGGTCAGATCACGACGGGCAATCGCGCATCGCTGGCAAAGGCGTGGATCGCCTATGTCGACAACAAGGCGGGCTGATCTGCCGATCATCGACACCGAAAGGGCGGCCTTTGCGGGCCGCCCTTTTTCGTTGGTTCGGTGCTGAAATGTTTCAGCGCAGGCGCTTGACGACCAGATGGCCGTCCTTTTCCTTCACCTCGAAATGTTCGAGCGAGCGCAGCAAATCGCTCAGCCGTTTGTAGCCGTAATTGCGCACGTCGAAACTGGACCGGTTGCCCGCGATCTGGCCGACTTCGCTCAACCGCGCATAGCCTTCGCCATCGCGCCGGGCATTGCGCCATGACTTGCCCAGCAGATCGATCATCTCGTCATCCACTTTCGGCTTGCTGTCGGGCTTGGGCTCGGTAGTCGGGGTTTCGGTTTCCTCGACTTCCTCATCGCCCGCGATCAGCGCGTCGATATCGATGAAACGGGTGCAGGCATTCTGGAACGCCTCGGGCGCCTTGGCGCTGCCGAATCCATAGACTGTCAGCCCGTCCTGCCGCAGGCGCGTGACCAGCGGGGTGAAATCGCTGTCACTGCTCATAATGCCGAAACCGTCGACCTTGCCCTGATACAGCAGGTCGATCGCATCGATGGTCATCGCCATGTCCGTGGCGTTCTTGCCCTTGGTCAGGTCGAATTGCTGCTGCGGACGAATGCCATAGCGATTGGTTAGTCCGGCCCATTTCGTCAGCGCGGGCTTGGCCCAATTGCCATAGGCGCGGCGGATATTGACCTGTCCCAGCTTGGCCAGAGCGGTCAGGACGGGATCGATACCGCGCGGCGTGGTGTTGTCCGCGTCGATCAGCAGGGCGATGTTCTTAAGCGATTCTTCGGTCATGAACCGCGATGTGTGGCCGCGGCGTGCCGATTGCAAGCGGGCCTTCGCCCGTAACCGGAATCAGCCGCGACGGCGACGACCGCGTGCGCGCGGCTGCATTTCGTCGACCAGCTGGCGGAACAGATCGGGGCGTACGATGCGTTCGAACTGGAAACCGGCGCGGCCATCGGCCACCCAGATGACATGCGCCTCGATCCGGCCGATGACAGGCAGACGGATCAGCACGCGCTCGCCCCGACCCAGCGGGCTTTCGCCTGCGATCATAAAGCCGTTGGCCGAAAGATTGACGATCTGGAGATGTACGTCGCCCAGCCGGCGATGCTCTGCCAGAACCGGAAAGTCGACCGGGTGCCGCGCTGCGCGCCGAAGATCGGTTACCGAAAGTTGCGCCCCGCCAAGCACTGCTCATCTCCTTCAAGGTCCGGAAGACCGAGCCTAAGCGGAAATGGCGAATAAAACGTTAAATATGTTGTGTTTGAACTCGGATGCGGTTCAGGCTTTCAGGGTCAGCAGCCCGTGCCGCTTTTTCCCCAGCGACAGCTTGATCGTCTGTCCGCCCGCAGGCTGCACGATCATCTGCGGATCGCCGACGGCGGCATCGTCCAGCCTGACCGCGCCTTCGGCCACCTTGCGTTTTGCCTCGCCATTCGACTTGGTGAAACCGATGGCGGTCAGCGCGGCGACCAGCGGCATGCCTTCGGCAGGGATGGCAAGTTCGGGCAGATCGTCGCCCACGCCGCCCTTGGCAAACACTTCTTCTGCCGTTTTGCGCGCACTGGCGGCGGCATCCGCGCCGCGGCACAGGCTCGTCACCTCGTCCGCAAGGCGGATCTTGGCATCGTTAATTGCACTGCCTTCCAGCGATTCCAGCTGTGCGATTTCCTCCAGCGGGACATCGGTGAACAGGCGCAGGAAACGCCCGACGTCACGGTCGTCGCAATTGCGCCAATATTGCCAGAAATCATAGGCGGGCAGCATGTCTTCGTTCAGCCATACCGCGCCCGCGACCGTCTTGCCCATCTTGGTGCCATCGGCCGTGGTCAGCAGCGGAGTGGTGACGCCGAACACCTCGGTCCCGTCCATCCGGCGGGCCAGTTCGACGCCATTGACGATATTGCCCCACTGGTCGCTGCCGCCCATTTGCAGACGGCACCCCATCCGCTGCGACAATTCGCGGAAGTCATAGGCCTGCAGGATCATATAGTTGAATTCGAGGAAGCTGAGCGATTGCTCGCGGTCGAGCCGCATCTTCACCGAATCGAAGCTGAGCATCCGGTTGACCGAGAAATGGCGGCCCACCTCGCGCAGGAAGGGGATATATTCGAGCTTGTCGAGCCAGTCGGCATTATCGACCATGACGGCATCGGTGGAACCGTCGCCAAAGGTCAGGAACCGTTCGAACACGGTACGGATCGAGGCGACATTGGCCGCGATCTTCTCCTCGCTCAACAGGCTGCGTGCTTCATCCTTGAAGCTGGGGTCGCCGATCTTGCCGGTGCCGCCGCCCATCAGCACGATCGGCTTGTGCCCGGCCTGTTGCAGGCGGCGCAGCAGCATGATCTGGACCATGCCGCCGACATGCAGTGACGGGGCGGTGGGGTCGAAGCCGATATATCCGGATATGATCCCGCGGCTTGCCAGCGCGTCGAGCGCGGCGGCATCGGTCATCTGGTGGATATAGCCCCGCTCGTCCAGCAGGCGCAGCAGATCGGAAGTGTACTGGCTCATAATGGCGGCGCGGTTAGCACGGGTGGGGCCATGCGCAAAGGCGTCACGGCGGAAAGGCGCAGTTTTCACACAGGCTGCATCGGGGGAGATTGCGCCGCCGCGAAGGCTTGGGCAGGAAGGGGCGATGTCCCGCCTGATCTGCCATCCCGAAACCCCGCCTCTCGCTGTCGAGAGAGTGGAAGCGCAACTGATCCGCCTGCCTGCCGCAGGGGCGAGTACGGGGGCCTTGCTGGCGCGTTACCGCATCACCGGTATCGGCAGGCTGGTGATGCCCGCATTTACAGGGCGCGGGCGCGAGGACGGGCTGTGGAAGCATAGCTGCGCCGAATTGTTCCTTGCCCCCGAAACGCCCGGCTATCGCGAATATAATTTCGCCCCCACGGGTCGCTGGGCCGCCTATGATTTCCGTGACTATCGCAAGCCTGCGGGGGAATACGAGCCGTTGGAAATCCCCGAAATCTCGGTCCGGACCGGCGACACCATGGCCGTATTGGACGCCAGGCTTAACCCGCGCGAGATTACCGGCTTCGTCCGCGCCAACCTGTCGATGGTGATCGAGGAAGAGGGCGGTCATCTGTCCTACTGGGCGCTGGCCCATCCGGGCGACCGGCCCGATTTCCATCATCCCGATTCCTTTCTGCACCAGATCGAGCCTGCCTGATGTCCTACCCTTCCGTGAAATTCGGTATCGACCGACTGCTGGCCGATCCGGCCCTGCGCGCCCCGCTGCGGGGCAAGCGCGTCGCGCTGGTTGCGCATCCGGCGTCGGTGACGGCGGAGCTGACGCACTCGCTCGACGCTTTGATGGCCTGCGACGATATCGAGATCACGGCCGCGTTCGGCCCGCAACACGGGCTGAAGGGCGACAAGCAGGACAATATGGTCGAGACGGCGGACGAGACCGATCCGGCCTACGGCATCCCGATTTTCAGCCTTTACGGCGAAGTCCGCCGGCCGAGCGGGCAGATGATGTCGACGGCGGATGTGTTCCTGTTCGATCTTCAGGATCTGGGCTGCCGGATCTACACCTTTGTCACTACGCTGCTCTATATGCTGGAGGCCGCGGCCGAGGCAGGGAAAGAGGTCTGGGTGCTCGACCGGCCCAATCCGGCGGGGCGTCCGGTGGAGGGAACATTGCTGCTGCCCGGGCGGGAAAGTTTCGTCGGGGCAGGGCCAATGGTGTTGCGCCACGGGCTGACACTGGGTGAAATGGGGCACTGGTTCGTGCGCCATTTCGGTCTGGATGTGGCCTATCGCGTGATCGAAATGGACGGCTGGCAGCCCGATGCCGCAGCCGGTTTCGGCTGGCCCGACGATCGTATCTGGATCAACCCCAGCCCTAATGCCGCCAATCTCAACATGGCGCGCGCCTATGCCGGCACCGTGATGATCGAGGGGGCGACGGTTTCCGAAGGACGCGGCACGACGCGCCCGCTGGAAGTGTTGTTCGGCGCGCCCGATCTGGATGCCAGGGCCGTGCTGGCCGAAATGCAAAGCTTTGCGCCCGAATGGCTGGCAGGGTGCGCGCTACGCGAATGCTGGTTCGAGCCGACCTTTCACAAGCATGCCGGAACGCTGTGTTCGGGGCTGATGGTCCATGCAGAGGGGCCGTTCTATGACCATGCCGCTTTCCGCCCGTGGCGTTTGCAGGCACTGGCGTTCAAGGCGATCCGCAGGCTCTATCCCGATTACGATCTGTGGCGCGATTTTCCCTATGAGTATGAATTCGACCGGCTGGCTATCGATGTGATCAATGGCGGTCCGGCCTTGCGCGAATGGGTCGACGATCCGGCGTCCACGCCCGCCGGTCTGGAAGCCGTCGCGGGCGCGGACGAGGCCCGCTGGCGCACGGAAATCGCGCCTTTCCTGCTTTATTGAAGTGTCGCGAACGGGGCGGGGTCGCCGAAGCCGACCGACGTCATCGAAAGCGCGCCGTCGATCGTGTCGTTAAAGATCGACACGGCATCGCCCGCAAGCCGCGCCCCTGCGGCATAGAGCAGCGGCAGATAATGCTCGCCGCTGTTGATCGCCTTGGCGGCGGGCTGGTCGTCGGGAGCGAAACCGCTAATCGCATCGTCGTCGCCCGCGATCAGCGCCCGGTTGATGCGCGACTGGAAGTCGATCGCCCAGTCGGCCCGTGTGCCGGCGCTCTGCCGCCATAGCGCCAGATTATGGACGATATTGCCGCTCGCCGCGATCAGAATGCCTTCGTCGCGCAGGCTGCCCAGCTTGCGGCCGATTTCCAGATGGCGCGATGGGGGCGCTGTCATATCCACGCTCATCGCGACGACCGGAATGTCGGCATCGGGGAACATCGGCAGCAGCGTGCCCCACACGCCATGGTCGAAGCCATAGGCATCGTCGAGTTCGACATTGCCGATCATCTCCGCAACGCGTGCCGCCAACGACGGATCGCCCGGCGCAGCATAGCGCATATCGTACAAGGCTTGGGGAAAGCCGCGAAAATCATGGATCGTTTGCGGCGAGGGCGAGGCGGTCAGCCGCGTAACGCCGCGCGTCTCCCAATGGGCGGTGATGCTGACGATCGCCTTGGGACGGGGCAGGGCACGGCCCAAAGCCTCTAGCCCCGCGCGTTCGGGATTGTCGGTAATCATGGTCATGGGCGATCCATGCCCAAGGAACAGGGAATGCTGTCTTGTCATGACGCCCATGTGGCAAGAGCAAGCCATGTCGCCAAGAAGGCACAGGAATGTGCCTGGGCCTAAGGGAGTCTCCCTCTCATCCCTGCTTGCGGCTCAATTGCCGCATGGCATCCTCGATCCCGCCCAGCGTCAGCGGATACATGCGATCGTTCAGCAATTGGCGGATCATGCGGTTGGACTGGCTGTAACCCCAAGCGCGCTCGGCTTCGGGGTTCAGCCAGACGGTGGCGGGATAGGTATTGGCCACGCGCTGCAGCCAGACCGAGCCCGCTTCCTCGTTCATATATTCGACCGACCCGCCGGGGTGAGAGATTTCATAGGGGCTCATCGCCGCGTCGCCCACGAAGATCACTTTGTAATCATGGCCATATTTGTGAAGAATGTCACAGGTCTGGGTGCGATCCTGCCAGCGGCGCGCATTATCCTTCCACACGAAATCGTATAGGCAATTGTGGAAGTAGAAGAACTCCATGTTCTTGAACTCCCCAGTGGCGGCAGAGAACAGTTCCTCGACCAGCTTGACATGCGGGTCCATCGAACCGCCGACATCCAGAAACAGCAGCAGTTTCACCGCATTATGGCGTTCGGGCCGCATGCGAATGTCCAGCCAGCCCTGTCGCGCCGTCCCCGCGATCGTGGCATCCAGGTCCAGTTCTTCGGCGGCGCCTTCGCGCGCGAAACGGCGCAGGCGGCGCAGCGCGACCTTGATATTACGCGTGCCCAGTTCACGCGTGTTGTCCAGATTGGCGAAATCGCGCTTTTCCCAGACTTTCAACGCACGTTTGTGCCGCGATTGCCCGCCGATCCGCACGCCTGCGGGGTTGTAACCCGAATGGCCAAAGGGGCTGGTGCCGCCCGTGCCGATCCATTTGTTGCCGCCCTGATGGCGCTCTTCCTGCTCCTCAAGACGCTTTTTCAGCGTCTCCATGATATCGTCCCAGTCGCCCAGTTCCTCGATTCTGGCCATTTCCTCGGGGCTCAGGAATTTTTCGGCCACGGCGCGCAGCCATTCTTCGGGAACATCGGCACGCGTTTCGCCGATATCGGATAATATGCCGTTGAAAACCTTTTGGAAAACCTGATCGAACCGGTCGAGCAGCCCTTCGTCTTTCACATAGACCGAGCGGGAGAGGTAATAGAAATCTTCCGGACGGCGTTCGATCACGTCGCGGTCCAGCGCTTCCAGCAACAGCAGATGCTCTTTCAGGCTGGCCGGAATCCCCGCGCTGCGCAATTCGTCGAGGAAATTGAGGAGCATGCAATGATGGCCTTGTGCAGCGGAACGGTCAGTCCGCCCACCATAGGCACGGATGCGCCGGATGGGAAATTGTGGGCGGCAATACCGCCACGGCATCGGGATAAAGCCTGATTGCGGGGCTGCCGAAAAGGCGCAGTGTGTACGCCACATGCGCGACAACGCGCTGGGAGCGTGCATCGATGAAAAAACTTCTTCTCGCCGGGTTCTTCCTGCTGGTTCCTTTGGTCGTCCTGGCCGTGCTGGTCGAAAAGGCGTTCCATTTTTCGCTGAAACTGACCCGTCCGCTGGGACGCTTCGTGCAGATCGACACCTTGGGCGAGATGGCGGTGGCCAATATCATCGCGGTTCTGGCCATCCTGCTGGTGTGCCTGCTGGCAGGGCTGGTGGCGCATATGACGCGCTTTTCGCACAGGCTGGACCGTCTGGACCGCGTCGTGGTTGCGGCCGTGCCCGCCTATGCCGTCGCCAAGGTCGCGCTGGGCGCCGCGGCCAAGGGCGCGCAGGGCGAGGGCAATATGACGCCGGTGCTGGTGCGGTTCGACGATTATTCGCAGATCGCGTTCGAGATCGAGCGGAACGGGGATTACGCCATGCTCTTCCTGCCGGGATCGCCCACGGTGTTCGCGGGCGCATCGGTCAGGGTAGAGACCGGACGCGTAACCCCCATCGACCTGTCGTTCGGTGAGGCAGTCGGTATCCTGCAATTGCTGGGCAAGGGGAGCCTTGGCGTGCCGCGTATTGCGGCGCCTGAACTATCCCCCGCCTGAACTATCCCCCGCCCGCAGCGGAACTACCGCTCGCGCCGCGCCATAAAGGCCAGCCGTTCGAACAGCATCACGTCCTGCTCGTTTTTCAGCAAGGCGCCGTGCAGCGGCGGGATCGCTTTGGTCGCGTCTTTCTGTTGCAGCACGTCGAGCGGCATATCCTCGACCAGCAGCAGTTTCAGCCAGTCGAGCAATTCGCTGGTGCTCGGCTTTTTCTTGAGGCCGGGCACATCGCGGATTTCGTAGAACATCTCCAGCGCCTTGGCCACCAGACGCTGCTGGATGCCGGGGAAGTGAACCTCGACAATCTCGGCCATCGTCTCGGGGTCGGGGAATTTGATGTAATGAAAGAAACAGCGACGCAGGAAGGCGTCGGGCAGGTCCTTCTCGTTGTTCGAGGTGATGACCACGATCGGCCGCTCCCTGGCCTCGATCCGCTCGCCCGTTTCGTAAACGTCGAATGTCATGCGGTCGAGTTCCTGAAGCAGGTCGTTCGGAAACTCGATATCGGCCTTGTCGATCTCGTCGATCAGCAGAACGGGCAGTTCGGGCGAGGTGAACGCTTCCCACAACTTGCCCTTGCGGATGTAATTGGCGATGTCGTGAACGCGCTCGTCGCCCAATTGCCCGTCGCGCAGGCGGGCGACCGCATCATATTCATACAGCCCCTGCTGCGCCTTGGTCGTGGATTTGACGCCCCATTCGATCAGCGGCGCGCCAATGGCCTTTGAAATCTCGTGCGCCAGAACGGTCTTGCCGGTGCCGGGTTCGCCCTTGACCAGCAGGGGACGGCGCAGCGTGACGGCGGCGTTGACAGCCACCTTCAGATCGTCGGTCGCCACATAGTTTTCCGTGCCGGTAAAGCGCTGCATCCCAAGTCCTGTCGATTGTCTGTTTGTCGTCACGCTAGATATTGCATCGCAGCATGGCAAGCGCGTGGCGGCGATATGCGCGTTCAGTATCCGAACAGACGCGGATAGCGCCGGACAAAGCGGCGTAGCCAGAAATCGGTCCGGTCGCGCCGCGCGCGATGCATATAGCGCCAGCCGGCCAGCGCGATCACTGCCGATCCCAGCGTGTCGACGATCAGGTCCCACATCGTATCGGTCAGTCCCGAAGGATCGCCCAGCATCGGCTTCTGCATGTTCATGCCGAGCAACTGGTCGGCACTGAACTCAACGATTTCCCACAACGCGCCGATACCGACGCCAAAAAAGAATGCGAATAAAGCGACGAAGCTGGGCTTCATGGTCACGTCGACCAGCTCGTTCTCGTTCACCAGATAGACGAACAGAAAGCCCAGCATGCCCAGCAGCACGCCCGAACTGGTGTGCAGGGCAAGGTCCCACCACCAGAAGCGCTCGTAATAGTCGCGCACCTCGCCGAGGAACAGCGTGGCAAAGATGAAGAGGACGGTGAAAATCTGGATCTCGACCGGAATGAAGACCGGCAGCTTGCCCGGAAACAGCGCCGGAACGCCGATCACCGCCATCAGCATCAGGACAAGGAACAGGCCCATGAACTGCCGGTCGACCGCCAGCGCGACCAGCTCTCCCGCCATCATGAACTCCATCACGGCCACGATGATCAGATGCAGCCGCCGGACAAGAGGATCGGGCCGGTTGTCGGCAGCGGCCGGACGGGCCGGGCCGGTCACGCGTCGATCATGTCGCGGTCAAGCTCGCCCGCGCGGTTCTGGATGAAGTTGAAACGGTGTTCGGGGTTGCGGCCCATCAGCTCGTCCACCAGCCGCTTTACGCCCGCGCGCTGTTCGTATTCGGTGGGCAGGGTGATGCGGATCAGACCCCTGCTTTCTGGGTTCATCGTCGTTTCGCGCAATTGCTGCGGGTTCATCTCGCCCAGGCCCTTGAAGCGCGAAACCTCGACCTTTTTTCCCTTGAAGACAGTGTCTTCCAGCTCCTTGCGATGCGCGTCGTCGCGGGCATAGCGGCTCTCTTTCCCGGCGGTCAGGCGATAGAGCGGCGGCTGGGCAAGGAACAGATGTCCGCGCCGCACGACTTCGGGCATTTCCTGAAAGAAGAACGTCATCAACAATGTCGCGATATGCGCGCCGTCGACATCGGCATCGGTCATGATGATGATGCGGTCGTAGCGCAGATCGTCGGGGTTGCAGTCCTTGCGGATGCCGCAGCCCATGGCCAGCGTCAGATCGGCGATTTCCTGATTGGCGCGGATCTTGTCGGCGCTGGCGCTGGCGACGTTCAGGATCTTGCCGCGGATCGGCAGGATGGCTTGCGTCTTGCGGTCCCGCGCCTGTTTCGCGCTGCCGCCCGCACTGTCGCCTTCGACGATGAACAATTCGGTTTCGGCGCCGGTTTCGCCGCTGCAATCGGTCAGCTTGCCGGGCAGGCGCAGCTTTTTCGCATTGGTCGCGGTCTTGCGCTTGATCTCGCGCTCCTGCTTGCGGCGCAGGCGCTCGTCCATCCGCTCCATTACCGCGCCCAGCAGCGCCTTGCCCCGTTCCATATTGTCGGCAAGGAAATGGTCGAAATGGTCGCGGATCGCGTTTTCCACCAGCCGCGCCGCTTCGGGCGAGGTCAGGCGGTCCTTGGTCTGCGACTGGAATTGCGGATCGCGGATGAAGACCGACAGCATCACCTCGCTACCGGTGACCACGTCGTCGGGGGTGATGTCCTTGGCCTTTTTCTGGCCGACCAGCTCGGCAAAGCCGCGCAGCCCCTTGGTCAGCGCCGCGCGCAGGCCCTGTTCATGCGTGCCGCCGTCGGGGGTAGGGATGGTGTTGCAATACCAGCTGTAGGAACCGTCGGACCACAGCGGCCAGGCGATGGCCCATTCCACGCGGCCCTGCTGTTCCCCTGCCTCGTTCGCGGGAAAGTCCTGCGAGCCGGAGAAGAAGTCGGTGGTGACGCATTCGCGGGTGCCGACCTGTTCCTTCAGATGGTCGGCCAGACCGCCGGGGAACTGGAAGACCGCCTCGACCGGCACATCCTCTCCCGCCAGTTCGGGGTCGCATTTCCAACGGATTTCGACGCCCGCGAACAGATAGGCCTTGGACCGCGTCAGGCGGAACAGGCGCGCGGGTTTGAATTTCTGCGCGCCGAAAATCTCGGGGTCGGGGGTAAAGCTGACCGTGGTGCCGCGCCGGTTGGGTGCCGCGCCCACTTGCTGGATGGGTCCAAGCGGATGCCCCTTGGCAAATTCCTGCGCATAGAGCTTTTTATCGCGCGCGACTTCCACGCGGGTCAGGGTCGACAGCGCGTTCACCACCGAAACGCCCACGCCATGCAGGCCCCCGCTGGTGGCATAGGCCTTGCCCGAGAACTTGCCGCCCGAATGCAGCGTCGTCAGGATCACCTCAAGCGCCGACTTGCCCGGATATTTGGGGTGTTCGTCGATCGGCATGCCGCGACCATTGTCCGAAATGGTGATGCGGCCTGCCGTGCCGTCCTCGCCCTTTTCCAGCGTCACCTCGATCCGGTTGGCATGGCCCGCGACAGCCTCGTCCATGGAGTTGTCGAGCACTTCGGCGGCGAGATGGTGCAGCGCGCGCTCGTCAGTGCCGCCGATATACATGCCGGGGCGGCGGCGCACCGGCTCCAGCCCTTCCAGCACCTCGATCGAAGAGCTGTCATAGCTTTGCGCGGCGGCGGCAGCCTTGGCGTCGAACAGGTCGTCGGAATTATCTTGTGGCATGGCGCTAAGGCTATGCTCGCCATGGGGCCGCGATCAAGCGGATGCGGGAAGTTATGAGCAATCCTGAGTGCGATTAATCGCAAAACCCGATTTGTGTATCAGTTTTTTCGCATTTTCCCGAACAACGCGCGTGTGGCATAACGCATTCCATCAGCAGGACGCTGCAAAGGCGGTCTGCGGGTTTGTCCCTTCGGCTTCCCGTCCCCCGACCCGACTCCCCCTCGGGTGGAAGCCGTTATCGGGGGCGTCGCCTCGCTCTTCACCCACCCTCGAACGCTTGGCGGCGCCTCTAGGGGCTTCGCCGCCAGGTCGAGAAGGGATCAATCGAAGCTGGTCGGCGCGGGCGATACCACTTTCATGCCGTTCACCGTCACCTCGCGCACTTCGAACGCGCGCTGCACCACCCCGTCGTTAAAGCGGAAGGCACCGTCGAGGCCGAGGAAACCGCCGCGATCGTTCAGTTCCGATACGGGAAATGCCGTGCCCGGTTGCCAGTCGCGAGCGATCCGGATCGTCAGCAGCACCGCATCATAGCCAAGCGCGGAGACGCGATAGGGTGCCGAACCGAAACGGCTTTTATAGCTGTCCGACAGGCGCTGGAACCGCGCATCCGAGACGGCGGAAAACCATGCGCCGCGCAGGGCAGGGGTCTGTGCGATCTGCGCATCGCCGCTCCACAATTCGGTGCCGAGAATCTTTGCCATCTTGTCGGCATCGCGGATCAGCGGGCCGGCGCGCACGGCAATCCGCGCGCCATCGGCAATCAGGATCGCCTGATAATCGCCGTTTTCCTGCAAGCGGCGGACGGCCGAGGTCAGCGAATTATTATCGCGGTTATAGGTTTCGATGGCGGCGATCCGCGTGCCGGTGCGGCGCGCGGTCGCCAGCATCGCATCGGATGCGCGCTTGCCATATTCGCCGCTGGGCACCAGCGCGCCGAACCGGCTGATGCCATTTTGCTGGGCGAAGATCATCGTCCGTTCGATCGACTGCGCCGGGATCTGGCCCATCACGTAAACGCCGTCGCCTGCGACCTCGCTATCGTTGGAAAAGCTGATGATCGGCACGCGCGCGGGCTTTGCCACGCCCTTTACCGCATCGACATTATCGCCCAGCAGCGGGCCGAGGATCAGCCGGTTTCCATCCGCGATCGCGCGCCGCGCCGCGCCTGCCGGATCGCGGGCCGTGTCATAGCTGGTGATGCGGATATTCGCCGTATTGGTATCGAGCAGCGCCATATTGGCGGCATTGGCCATGCTTTGCCCCACGGCCGCATTCTCCCCCGACATCGGCGCCAAAAGGGCGATGCGGTGGCGTGCCTCGTCCACATCGGGCAATTGGCCAGCGACCGGCCCTTCGACCGGCGCGGGGCCGGTGGTGGGCACATTGCCGCCATCGGGAATTATGCCCTTACAACCGGCTAGCACCAGCGCACCAAAGCCCATGACCCCCAGCCGTAGGGCGCGGCGTCGGTTGGCGTTCTTGCCGGAACCGTCCGTGTCCGAAACATTTTTGCCCGAAACAGGCGCGGCGATGGGTGCGACCCGCGTGTTCATGCTTGCATCTCCCAGAGTATGGCGTGCATCAGCGCGGGCCATGGACCAACGCGATGAATCCCTTGAACCGGGCCTCTATATAGTTGCCACGCCTATTGGCAATCTTGGTGACATCACTCTGCGCGCCATTGCGACATTGCGCGGCGCGGAGGCGGTGGCTTGCGAGGATACGCGGGTAACGGGGCGGCTGCTGCAGCATCTGGGCCTCAAAAAGCGGCTGATCCGCTATGACGACCATGCCGACGAACAGGCGCGCGACGGCCTGCTGGCATTGGCGGCAGAGGCAGCGGTGGCGCTGGTGTCGGATGCGGGCACGCCGCTGATTTCCGATCCGGGCTACCGGCTGGTCCATGCGGCGCGCGCGCAAGGGCTGAATGTCATTGCCATACCGGGGCCGAGCGCGGTGGTCGCGGGGCTGTCGATATCCGGCTTGCCGACCGACCGCTTCCTGTTCGCCGGTTTTCTGCCGCAAAAGGCGAAGGCACGCACCGATGTGCTGGCCGAACTGGGCGGGGTGCGCACGTCGCTGGTATTCTATGAAACCGCGCCGCGCCTCGTTTCCGCATTGCAGGCGATCGGCGACGCCTTGCCGGGCCGACTTGTTGCGGTAGGCCGCGAACTGACCAAGCTGCACGAGGAATGCCGGACCGGCACGACGGATGATCTGGTCGCCCATTATACCGCCCATCCGCCACGGGGAGAAATTGTGCTGATGATCGGCCCTCCGGTCGAAGCGGATGCCGGGGATCTGGATATCGACGCCTTACTGGCAGAGGCGCTGTTGACCGACAAGCCCAGTCAGGCGGCGGCAAAGCTGGCCAGGGCGCATGGGCTGGACCGCAAGCTGCTGTATGCCCGCGCGATGGAACTGAAAGCGTGAAGCCCGCAGCCATCCGCCGCATCCGCGCCGAGAAACAAGGGCGTCGCGGCGAGGAGGAAGCCGCGCTGTTCCTGCACGCGGGCGGTTGGGACATATTGGCGCGGCGCGTGCGCAATGCGGCGGGAGAGGTCGATCTGGTGGCCCGAAAAGGGCGCATCGTGGCCTTTATAGAGGTCAAATGGCGCCAAAATGCCGCCGGACTGGACAATGCCATCGACGCGCGCCGTCTTGCCCGTGTATGCGCGGCGGCCGAAGCTGAGGCCCACCGCTTTGTGCAAGAGGGCGATGACATGCGGATCGACGTGCTGCTGCTTGCACCCGGCCATGCGCCACGCCATCTGGAGAATGCAGGCCTGTTCTGACGCCTGCCGAAAAAGGAACCGACGTGCCACAGCCCCTGCGTATCGCCGTCCAGATGGACCCGATGGAATCGATCAATATCGCTGGCGATTCCAGCTTTGCCCTGATGCTTTCGGCGCAGGAACGCGGTTACCGGCTGTTCCATTACGACGTCCGCAGCCTGAGCTGGAAATCGGACGGGCAGGGCGGCGGACGGGTTACCGCATGGGCCGCGCCCGTTACCGTGCGCCGCGTGAAGGGCGACCATTTCAACATGGGCGAGCATCGCAGCATCGACCTTGGCAGCGATGTCGATGTGGTGCTGATGCGGCAGGATCCGCCATTCGACATCGGCTATCTGACCGGCACCTGGCTGCTGGAACGGTTGAAGGGTGAAACGCTGGTCGTGAACGACCCTGTATCGGTCCGCAACGCGCCGGAAAAAGTCTATGTTCTGGACTTCGCCCGATTCATGCCGCCCACGCTGATCACCCGCCGGATCGGGGAAGTGCGCGACTTTATCGCCGAACATGGCGCGGTGGTGATCAAGCCGCTGCACGGCAATGGCGGCAAGGCAGTGTTCAAGGTGGATGCCGACGGCGGCAATCTTTCCGCGCTGGTTGAGATGTTCAACCAGACATGGCCCGAACCCTTCATGGTCCAGCCATTCCTTCCCGAAGTCAGCGAGGGCGACAAGCGCATCGTGCTGGTCGACGGGGTGGTCGCCGGCGCGATCAACCGCAAGCCGGGCGAGGGGGAGTTCCGGTCGAACCTTGCGCAGGGCGGCTATGCCGAAAGCGCGCTGCTGACCCCGCGCGAACAGGAAATCTGCGACGCGATGGGGCCGCAACTGAAAGAGCTGGGCCTCGTCTTCGTCGGTATCGATGTGATCGGCGGCAAATGGCTGACCGAGATCAATGTCACCAGCCCGACGGGCATCGTCGCCATCGACAATTTCAACGGCACCGATACCAGCGGCATGATCTGGGACGCGATCGAGGCACGGCTGGGCCGCTAGGCGCGGAGCCAAAAGCGCGCTGACGCATTGAGCGGGTAATGACCGACTGGATCATCACCATGATCGAGAGGGGCGGCTATCTCGGCATCGCCTTTCTGATGGCGATCGAGAATATCTTCCCGCCCATTCCCAGCGAGGTAATCATGGGCGTGGGCGGCCTGTTGGTCGCGCGCGGGTCGATGTCGTTTCTGCCGTTGCTGGTATGGGGAACGGTGGGATCGGTCGCGGGCAATTATGTCTGGTACTGGATCGGCCACAAATACGGCTATCGGCGGCTGGAACCGTTCATCGAACGCCATGGCCGCTGGCTGACGCTGGACTGGCAACATATCGAGGATACGAGCCGCTTTTTCCGCAAGCACGGCCAATGGGTCGTGTTCTTCCTGCGCTTTTCGCCGCTGATGCGCACCATCGTCTCGCTACCGGCGGGGCTGGCGCATATGAATGTCTGGAAATTCCTGATCTTCACGGCGTTGGGAGCGGCGATCTGGAACACGCTGCTGATCGCGGGTGCGACCCTGCTGGCGGGCTTCGTCAAGGATTTCGAGGTGTGGGTCGGCATCGGCACATGGGTCCTGATCGGCGCGATGCTGGTGGGCTATGTGTTCCGCGTGGTGACGTGGAAACCTAGGGATCCGGAAGAGCAGTCAGGCACGGAGGGTTCAGAAACTTGAACCCCAGCTATAGCTGAACCGTAACAAACCGAAGGATGTCATGTAATAGCTGGCGATGGGATTGCCGTCGCTATCGAGGGCGGGAAGGAATTTCGTATCTTCCATCAAAACCTCGCAGACGAATTCGTCGAGCTTGTCATAGCTCATATCATCATAGGCGTGGCAGCCCGTCGGTAGCCCTGCTTCGTCCAAATCGACGCGAACCACCGCGATGAGATTGTCGGGGGCGTGTTTGGATCGGTATTGCGGAGCGTCGATCATCTTGTTGAACATGTCGCGATAATCGACTGGCGCGGCGCGGCGGGTCAGATTTGCGTGCGCGGCAATATCAATTCCCCAGCTCTCGACGAGATTATCAGTGCACCTATCCATGACGCTCATCGGTGCGCGCAAACTGCCAGTCTTCACTACCAGCCTTTCGCCGCGAATTTCGACTTCCAGCCTGTCCATGGCGGCAGTCAGTTCCTCGCGTTCGCGATCGGTCCATATTGGACGGGCATTTTCATCATTCACATCGGGCAAGCGCGGACGAAGTGAAAGGCTGACGAATGCCGCCGGCACCGAGTCCCAATCCAGCGTATGATAGGATTCATATTCACGGAAGTCGGTCGAGGTGCCGACGCGTGCGCGAAATTTTGACCGACCGAATTTCTTTTCCGACGCCATTAGAAGATGGATTGCGTCGCCCGGTTGATACTGCACGAACTGAAGCCGGAATTCTCGCTCTCCCGATTTGAACAGGCGGGTCAGCAGACATCTGTTCTCGGCAAAGTCGACGAGCCAGTCGGTGCTGGGCTCAAAAATGACCTCTTCAGGCGGCTCCTTCGCCAAGACTTTCGGGACAAAACCCGGCCATAAGACCAATGCAGCAGCAGCAAGAATGGTTCGCATGACCGGAACGATATGACCGAGGCATTGCCAAATCAATAAGCCTTGCGCAGTCATTCGGACCTAATCGTCGCGCTCCCTTGGGTGCGCATCGCGATAGACGTCGAGCAGGATCGCAGCATCGACCTTGGTGTAGATCTGGGTCGAGCCGAGACTGGCGTGGCCCAGCAATTCCTGAAGGCTGCGCAGATCGGTGCCCGCCGCCAACAGATGCGTGGCAAAGCTGTGGCGCAGTGCATGTGGCGTTGCGCTGGGGGGCAGGCCCAGCGCCGCGCGCGCGCGGGCAGTGGCCTTTTGTACCATTCCTTGCGACAATCGTCCGCCTTTCGCGCCGCGAAACAGCGGATCGCGTGCGCCCGCAGGCCATGGCTGGCGCGCGAGATAATCCTCCACCGCCTGACGGACGAGAGGGAGGACAGGCACCACGCGCTGCTTGCGGCCCTTGCCGGTGACGGTGATCGCCTCGCCCATCGGCATGATCCCGCAATCGAGCGACAAAGCCTCGTCAATCCGCAGGCCCGCGCCATAGAGCAGCAAAAGGACGGCACGGTCGCGCGCGCCGATCCAGTCCTCGTCCGCGAATTCGGCAGCGGTTTCGGCCAGATTGACCGCCTCATCCGGCGTGACCGCGCGGGGCAGGCCCTTGGCAACGCGGGGGCCGCGCAGGCGGGGCGGGGCCAGATCCTCGTTCCCCGACTGCGCCAGTGCGAATTTGATCAGGGCCTTCAGCGCCGAAAGCTCGCGCGCGGCAGAGGCGTTGGACAGTCCGTCGCCGCGCCGCATTGCCAGATAGCGGCGCATATCGGCCGCCTTTGTGCCCGCCACGCGCCGCCAGTCCACCTCGTCGCCCAGCCATTCCAGAAAGCGCCGCGCCGCATCGCCATAGGCACGCACCGTATGGGGCGAACGCCGCAAGCCAAAGGCGAGATGGTCGTGCCATTGCTCCAGCAAATCGGCGCGCGATTTCATGGCGGATACAGTCATGTCGCGGCCAGCAATTCGCCGGACACCAGCTCGCCCAGCAAGGCGTCGAGCAGAACCATGCCCGCCGGTTCGACGAATAATCGCGTGCCCTCGCGGCGGATCAGGCCCAAATCGCGATAAAAGCGCGCCTTGGCATCGTCGATCAGCTGGTCGACGGGCAGACCGAAACGCTGCGCCATGGCGGCCAGATCGAGTCCTTCTTCAAGGCGCAGGCCCATCATCAGCGCCTCTGCCGCCTGTTCGCGGGCGGGAAGGTGGCGGCTTTCCGACATGCCATGGCCGTTGCGCACGGTGGCCGACAGAAAATTCTCGGGCTTTTTGTGCCGCTGCGTCGCGATCCCGCGCCGCCTGCCATGTGCGCCGGGGCCGATGCCTGCATAATCGCCATAGCGCCAATAGGTCAGATTATGGCGGCTTTCCTGCCCGGCGCGGGCATGATTGCTGACTTCATACGCAGGCAAACCCGCCTCTGCCGTCATCGCGCGGGTCAGGGTGAAGATGGCGGCGGCGGTATCGTCTTCGGGCAGGGCAAACCGGCCGAGGCGGTAATCGGTGGCGAAACGCGTCCCCGGTTCGATGGTCAGCTGATAAAGCGACAAATGCCCCGTTCCGAATGCAAGCGCGCGCGAAAGCTCGGCCTGCCATTCATCGGCGCTTTGATCGGGGCGGGCATAGATCAGGTCGAAACTGATGCGGTCGAACGCGCGCTGCGCCACCTCCAGTGCGGCGATCCCTTCGCGCGCGTCGTGCAAGCGGCCAAGAAAGCGCAGCGCATCGTCATTCAGGCTTTGCAGTCCCAGCGACACGCGGTTCACGCCCGCGCGTGCCAGATCGGCAAAAGCGGCAGCCTCGACCGAAGAGGGATTGGCCTCCAGCGTGATTTCCAGATCGGGTGCGGCCGGCCAGTGCCGCGTGGCAGCGGCGATCAGCGTCTCGACCAGGGCAGGCGGCATCAGCGATGGCGTGCCGCCGCCAAAGAAGATCGACGTCAGCGTATCGGGGCCGGTCGCCTCCCGCTCATGCGCCATATCGGCGAGCAGCGCCGCCTCCCACGCGGCCATATCGACGCCGTCGCGCACATGGCTGTTGAAGTCGCAATAGGGGCATTTCTTCAGACAGAAGGGCCAATGGATATAAAGCGCCAGCGCCATGGCCGCGTTTCAGCACCTGTTCAGCGGGCGAAGTCAAGCTTGGGGGCGAAACAAGTGCACATGGACGGACGGATGAAACGCTGGGTTGCAACGGGATTGGCGGTTTTTGGCATGGCAGGAGCCGCGATCGCGGGGCCTGCGGTGGCGCAGCAGCAATGGGGATATTCCAGCAAATATCCGCGCGTCGACAGCGTGCCCGCGACGAGTTTTGCCCAGCGCCTGCTGGACACCCATAATGCAGAGCGCAAGCGTGTCGGCGTTCCCGCCCTGCAATGGGACGCAAAGCTGGCTGGGGAGGCGCAGGTCTGGGCCCGCGAAATGGCCCGCAGGCAAAAGATGACCCATGCCGATCCCGCCGCCAGACGCGGCGCGGGAGAGAACCTGTGGATGGGGACCAAGGGCTATTACACCGCCGAGGAAATGGTCGACACCTTCGTCGAGGAAAAGCGTTTTTTCCGGCGCGGCACGTTCCCCGATGTCTCGACCACCGGACAATGGCGCGACGTGGGCCATTACACGCAGCTGATCTGGCGGGGCACCGAAAAGGTCGGTTGCGCGGTCGCAGCTGGCGGAGGGCAGGACTGGCTGGTGTGCCGGTACTGGCCGGCAGGCAACACGATGGGGCGACCCGTTCTTTAGACGGCTGGCCAGCGGAAGTAGACTGTGCGAGCAGCGACCGGCTGCGCCGCGGCATCGAAACTGCGTTCGGTCATCGTGCCGGTGCCATCGCGCGCAATTGTCACCAGCGTGCTGCACCGCGTGCCATATTCGGGATTGTTGATGAAAACCGGCGCGTAATCCGGTTCGGGCGCATGCAAGGGCGCGGGATCGTCGGGGCGTGGCGTTTCCGCCCGCAGCGCCGTAAACAGCGGCCCGGTATCGGCCACATCGCCATGCAGCCAAGCGGCCAGCGCATCGCATAGCTGGCGGGTTTTCGGCCATGGCGTATCGAACGCGCCATTCGATATGCCATGCACCCCCGCGCCAAGACCGTGTTCCCGCACCTCGGGATGGTTGGTGATGATGCGCGCCTTGCCCACTTGCGCGTGAAAAACATTGAGCGGGTTCATGGCCCCGATGCCTGCCGGTTCGCGGCCCCGCAGCAGATCGGTGACCACCGATCCGCGCGAAGGGCGCCCTTCGGTCACACGGCCGGGATCGCGGAAATTGGTCAGCAGGGCGAAATGGCCGCTCTCGGAAACGCCCAGCCATGTGCCGCCACCGCGCAGGTCGCGTCCGGCGATAATGCGCGGATCGCCGGGCCAGCGGTCGAGTGCCGCTGTCGGGCGGGCGTGGAATTCATCGCGATTGGCGATGGCAACCAGCACAAGTTCGGGATGGCAATCCCATGCCACGGCTGCAACGCACATGATCCCGACCCCGCTTGTCCCATTATGGCAGCGGGCGGCCTAGCCGATCAGCGCACATACTTCGATAGAAGTGCGCGTCAGATCCATCAGCAGCAGGCGCGGATGACGGGCTTCGGCTTGGCTAGGCGTACTTCGAAATGCGCGCCGCGCAGGCGTGCCAGCACAAATGTATGCACAGCGGGATAGAGCGGATTGATAAAGCGCAAATGGGCGGCCTGACCGCGTTCGATCCATTGCACCTCGGCATCGATGGCCGATAATCCGCCGAACGAGATGGTCAGCCTGTCACGCGGTCCCAGCTGGCGTGAAATCCCCTCGATCCGGGCGCCCTCCTGCGTTAATTCGACCAGATTGGCGGGGAAGGAAATTCCGGTTCCGACGCGATAGCGGCAGCGGGCCTTGATGGCCTGCTGATCGATCGTCGGCATTACTTTGAAGCGACCCACGTAAATCTCCCTGAGCACGAGATTTCAGAGGGAATTGTGCGGGTGCGGGCGTTTAAATTCTCTTAACGCGGGGGTCCCGCGCCGCAAGTTGCTGTGCATAACGGACAATTGTTTTACGCAGCGCAGCAATCCCTTTCGCGCATCGGGAACGATACGGCGCTACTGCCCGGCTCAAGCGGTGAACTGATCGGCGACCAGCTTTGCGAAGGCGTCGGCGCGATGGCTGATCGCGTGCTTTTCTGCGGGGTCGATTTCGGCAAAAGTCTGCGTACGGCCCTCGGGCACGAAGACCGGGTCATAGCCGAAGCCCAATGTGCCGCGCGGCGGCCATGTCA
The DNA here is from genome assembly GCF_020985325.1 of Croceicoccus sp. Ery5. Classification (NCBI taxonomy): domain Bacteria; kingdom Pseudomonadati; phylum Pseudomonadota; class Alphaproteobacteria; order Sphingomonadales; family Erythrobacteraceae; genus Croceicoccus; species Croceicoccus sp. Ery5. The sequence goes on along the minus strand of NZ_CP087587.1, from coordinate 2,222,826 downwards.
GCGCACCTTTGACGCGCCCTTCATAGATCGCGTGGCGGCCGTCGGGCCATGCCAGAGCAAGCGTGCAGGAAAAATGCGCACTGCGGTCGACATTCGGCCCCTGCTGCGCAAGCAATCCTTCGACCTTGCCCATGGCCATATACCAGTCGCGGCCCGGATCGCCTTCGAACCATTGCCGTTCGGCCCAGTCGGCGGTGTACACCCCCGGCCTGCCGCCCAGCGCGTCAACCGACAAGCCGCTATCGTCGGCCAGTGCCACGATCTGCGACGCCTGTGCCGCGGCGCGCGCCTTGATCAGCGCGTTTTCGGCAAAACTCGTCCCCGTCTCGGCCGGTTCGGGCAGGCCCAGCGAGCCTGCCGAAATGCAGTTCATCCCATAGGGCGCGAGCAGGGCCGAAATCTCTTTCAGCTTGCCCGCGTTATGGGTGGCGATGACCAGCGAACCGGAACCGAGGCGGCCAGTATCCGATCGGGGAGCGCCGGTCATGCGCCTGCGACTGCGGCGGCCTGCGCCTTGAAGATATCGTCGCAACCCGTACGGGCAAGGCGCAGCAGGCGAAGCAGCTGTTCCTCGTCATAGGTCGCGCCCTCGGCGGTGGCCTGAACCTCGGCGATATGGCCGCCTTCGATCAGGACGAAATTGGCGTCGGCATCGGCGCTCGAATCCTCGTCATAATCAAGGTCGAGGACGGGTGTGCCGTTATAGATGCCGCAGGACACCGCAGCGACCTTGCGGGTCAGCGGATCGACCTTGATCGCGCCCGATTTCATCAGGCCTTCGACGGCAAGGCGCAGCGCGACCCATGCGCCGCTGATCGATGCGGTGCGCGTGCCGCCATCGGCCTGGATCACATCGCAATCCAGCGTGATCTGCCGCTCGCCCAGCTTTTTCAGATCGGTCACCGAACGCAGCGAACGCCCGATCAGGCGCTGGATTTCCTGCGTACGGCCCGATTGCTTGCCCTTGGCCGCCTCGCGGCTGCCGCGCGTGTGGGTGGCGCGAGGCAGCATCGAATATTCGCCCGTGACCCAGCCTTCGCCCTTGCCGCGCAGGAACGGGGGCACGCGCTCTTCCACGCTGGCGGTGCACAGCACCTTGGTCTCGCCAAAGCTGACAAGGACCGATCCCTCGGCATGTTTGGTGAAGCCGGTCTCGATCGAGATGGCTCGCATTTGGTCGGCGGCGCGGCCGGATGGGCGCATGGGATTACCTTTGCAGCTGGTGTTCGTGATGAAATGCGTTTGTGGCCGCCCCTGTGAAAGTTTTGGCCGCGCGGTGCAAGGTGCGATTGTGGACTGCGAGCCGCGTGTAGAGCGAAGGTTTCGCGCAGTGCGGGCAAGCATCGATTTCACGCGATGCACCCCCTTGCAAGGATCGGCGCCTGCGCCTAACCGCCATCGTTCGAATATTACCCAGCAAGCGAGTACGCGACCATGGCGACCAGCGCCGCAGAAAAGACCGGTTTCACCACTCTGGCACATCCCGCGCCCGTACCCGGTGAAACGCGTGCGCAATTGCTGGCCAATCCCGGTTTCGGCACGCTGTTCACCGACCACATGGTGGTGATCGACTGGGCCGAGGGGGAGGGGTGGCACAATGCCACCATCGGTCCGCGCCAGCCCATCTCGCTCGACCCTGCCGCCGCCGTCCTGCATTATGCGCAGGAGATTTTTGAGGGTATGAAGGCCTATCGCCACCCCGACGGCACCACGGCGCTGTTCCGGCCCGAGGCGAATGCAAAGCGTTTCAACGATTCCGCGCGCCGCATGGCGATGCCCGAATTGCCCGAGGAACTGTTCCTCGAAGCCGTACGAATGCTGGTCGAGACCGACGGCGCGTGGATTCCGGAAATGGAGGGCGCATCGCTGTATCTGCGCCCCTTTATGTTCGCGTCAGAGGCATTTCTGGGCGTCCGTCCTGCCAAGCAGTACAAATTTATCGTGATCGCCAGCCCTGCGGGCAATTACTTCAAATCGGGCGCGCCCGCGGTGTCGATCTGGGTGTCGAGCGATTATACACGCGCGGCCCCCGGCGGCACGGGTGCGGCCAAATGCGGCGGTAATTACGCTGCCAGCCTCGTCCCGCAGGCCGAAGCAATCGAACGCGGCCACGATCAGGTCGTGTTCCTTGACGCGGCGGAACGCAAATGGATCGAGGAACTGGGCGGCATGAACCTGTTCTTCGTGTTCGATGACGGCACGGTGCTGACCCCGGCACTGACCGGCACGATCCTGCCCGGCATCACGCGGCACAGCCTGATCACCCTTTTGCGAGAGGAAGGGCTGAACGTCGAGGAAGGCCGCTACAGCCTTGAACAATGGCGTGAGGATGCGACCACGGGGCGTCTGGTCGAATGCTTTGCCTGCGGCACGGCGGCGGTCGTCACTGCGGTCGGCAAGGTCGCGGGCCATGACGGCGAATTCACCATCGGCAGCGGCGGTCCGGGTCAGTTGACGCAAAAGATGAAGGACCGCCTCACCGGCATCCAGCGCGGGTTGGTGCCCGATACGCATGGCTGGGTGACGAAGCTGGGCTGACGGCGCCGTCAGGCGGCCAGCAATTCGGCCGCCGCGGGGCTTTCTTCCAAAAGAGCGATCAGCCCGCGTTCCTCGCGGCTTTGCCAGCGGCTCTTGCGCGGGAGCCTGAGCTCTGCCCGCCAGCGCAATTGCCGGTCGACCAGCGCAATCAAGGCAGGGTGGATATAGGCCTTGCGCGTCACGGCAGGCGTATTACCCAGCCTTTCGGCCACCGCGTTCAGCAGCGCCTTGATCGGAACGCGCCCCTCGGCCCGCGCCAGTTCGGTGAAGGCCAGGACGCTGCCGTGGAAGGTTCGGAAGTCCTTGGCGGTAAAATCTTCCCCCATCGCTTCGCGAAGATAGGCGTTCACGTCGCTCGAACACACGGGATGCGCTTCGCCATCCTCCCCGACATAGCGAAACAAATGTTGACCGGGCAGTTCGTGCATCTTACGCACGGTTCGGGCAAGGCTTCGGTCGGTCAGCGTTACCTCGCGGTTCTGGCCCGACTTGCCCTTGAACCGCAAACGCAACCTGCCGCCCTTCAACTCGGCGTGCCGGTTGCGCAGCGTGGTCGCGCCAAAGCTTTTGTTCGCTCTGGCATAGGCTTCGTTCCCGATCCGTAACCGGCCAAGATCGAGCAGGCGAACGACGCTGGCAATGGCCCTGTCGCGCGATAGCCCGCTGCTTGCGAGATCTTCCTCAACACGTTTGCGGATTAAGGGCAGCGCCTTGCCGAATGCGAGGCAGCGGTCGAATTTCTCGCCATCCTGATGGCTGCGGAAATCGGGGTGATACCGGTACTGCTTGCGCCCCTTGGCATCCAGGCCGGTTGCCAGAATATGCCCATTGGCGGCCGGGCAATACCATGCGTCGGTATAGGCGGGCGGCAAGGCGACGGCGTTCAGGCGGTTGATTTCGTCGCGGTCCGAAATGCGATTGCCTTTGGCATCGTAATAGGCCCAGCCTTTCCCGCATTTGCGGCGGGTAATGCCGGGCAGGCTGTCATCGACGAAGATCAGCTTGGGAAGATTACGCCCCTTCGTGTCGTTTTTGTCGGTATTGCCTGCCATGATGAAGCGAAAAACACCGGCAATGACCGGAGGGTTCCGGTTCATCACTCATTTTCCGCCCGCAAGCCCTTTTCAACGCTGCGAAACCGGTTATATGGCGGCCCTCGGCCCGACACGGGTCAGGACATGTTGGGGCGTAGCCAAGCGGTAAGGCACCGGTTTTTGGTACCGGCATGCGCAGGTTCGAATCCTGCCGCCCCAGCCAGTTTTCTCCTTTTTTCACATACCCAGGGGTTACGCCGTCACGCGCCGTTCGGTGATCGTACGGAAAAGTTCGCGGATGCCGAATTGCCATGCGGGTGCGTCGCAGCTGTGGACGACCTGATTGGTCAGTGTGCCCAGCTTATCCGAACGGATATGCACCATATCGCCGACCTTGTGGGTAAAACCGCGGCCCGGTTCGTCGCGGTCCTGCACCGGCGCGAATAATGTGCCCAGCATCAGCACGAAGCCGTCAGGGTAATGATGTTCCGACATGGTCTGGCGCACCAGTTCCAGCGGATCGCGGCTGATCTGGTTCATCGAGCTATGGCCTTCGAGAAGATAGCCCTCGGGTCCGTCGATCCGCAAATCCAGTTCGGCACTGCGAATATCGTCGATGGTAAAGCCGTCGTCGAACAGGCGGACAAAGGGGCCCAATGCGCAGGCGGCATTGTTGTCCTTGGCCTTCCCAAGCAGCAGGGCGCTGCGCCCTTCGAAATCGCGCAGGTTCACGTCATTGCCCAGCATGGCCCCGACGATTTTGCCAGATGCGTTGACGGCCAGCACGACTTCGGGTTCGGGGTTGTTCCATGTCGAATCCGACCGGATGCCCACCTTGCGGCCCCAGCCGACGGTGGACAGCACCGGCGCCTTGGTAAAAACCTCGGCATCGGGGCCGATGGCGACTTCCAGATATTGCGACCACATGCCCGCTTCGATCAGCGCGGCTTTCAGCTGGGCGGCGCTGTCGCTGCCCGGCACGACATTGCGAATGCCGCTGCCGACGCGGTCCTCCAGTTCGGCGCGGATCGCGGCGGCGGCATTGGCATCGCCGCGGGCGCGTTCCTCTATCACCCGTTCGATGGCGGATACGGCAAAGGTCACGCCGCAGGCCTTCACGCATTGCAGGTCGACGGGCGAAAGCAATTCGAACGCGCCGCCGCCGACGGTCAGCTCCTCTATGCTGCACAGCAGCCTGCCTGCGGCCGAGGCGGGGTCTGCCATGTCGAACAGCTCGGATACGGTCATGGCTGCGTCCGACACGTCGAAAACCTGTCCGCCGCGCAGCAGGACGGGCACCGGCCCGCCCGCAAGACCGACGCGGCCAGCCAGCACGGCCCGTTCGTGATCGGCGGGTAGGGCCGCCGGGTCGAAACGCATTACCATGATCGTCTATCCTCTCTTAAATCGGGGCGCGTCAGCCCGCCTGCCGCTCGGCATCCAGCTGTTCGAGCGATTTGCCCTCGTTCCGCGGTGCCCAGACAAATCCGATGACGCCGCTGATCGTCAGGAAGCCGACCAGAATCCATGCCAGCGTGGTAAATCCAGTTGCAGTCAGGAAGGGCACGAAGAAGCTGAAAACGCCAAGCGCGATGCGCACGACCGCGAACATCACGCCCTGCGCGGTGCTGCGCAGAAGGGTCGGGAACATCTCTGACGACCAGAGCTGGAAGAAACACTGCGCGCCGAAACCTTGCCCAAATGCCATCAGGAACACATGGGCCAGTGCCACCGGCAGCGTCAGCGGAAAGATCGCCAAAAGCGACATTCCCACGATCTGGACCAGCGCCGAAAGCCCGAACAGCAGGCGCTGGTTTACCCGGTCGGCGAATTTCATGAACACGAAGTAGATCGACGCCATGCCGAGCAGGAAGGACAGCGCCTGAATGGCGACCGACATGGCCTGCGACTGGTTACCCACGGTGCGCAGGATATAGGGGAAGAAGAACCCGTTGGTCCCCGCCCACAGGTTCCAGAACAGATACATGCCCGCCAGAAATGCCATCGAACGGATGTGCTGGCGCGTGAACAGATCGCGCCAATTGCCGCGCTGAAGCGGAGCGCCCCCATCCGGGGTCTTGGCCTGCGCCTCGAGCCAGCGTTGCGATTCCTTCATCCGCGACCGCAGGAAGGTCAGGCCGACCGCCAACAGCGCCAGATGGGCGAACACGATCCGCGCACCCAGCAGACCCAGAGGTTCGAGGACGAGGAACATCAACAGCACCACGACCGGCCCCAGATACCAGAGCACCTGCGCCACGCCGCTGTGTTTGCCGCGTTTCTTGTCGGGCGCCATCTCGGCGATCAGCGACCACGACGCGGGAATGTCGGCACCCACAGCAAGTCCGACGAGGAAGAAGCCCAGCACGATCATCCACGCATTCATCGCGAAGACGAGCCACATCATGCCGAATGCGTAAAACAGCATGTCGTATTGATAAATTTTCTTGCGGCCCAGAATGTCGCATAGCCGTCCGCCGATCAGTGCGCCGACGCCAGCCGCGATGGCATTGGGGCCGAACGCCCCGATCAGGCCGACCAGATCGGTCGACAGCCCATAGGCCTCTACCCACAGAGCCAGCGCCGCCGAGCCCGCGACAATGGAGCCGGCATCGATATAGTTCGCAAGGCCTGCCAGAATCGTATTCTTCCAGTCGTCCTTGCCTTCGGGCACATCGATGGGGTGCGCCAGTTCGTCGGGAGTGGTCATTGCGTCATTCTCGTCCTGTGCTGGCGAAGCGGCGCCCGCGGCACGCTTCGCGCAGTTTATGTCGGGTCATGCGGCACTTGCGGCCATACTGTTACCCGCCGTAGTCGGGGCAGCAGCAGGTCCGGCCTGCGCAGCGATAAGCCGCGCAATGGCCGCGCGCCATAAATTTCGCGCCTCTTTCCGATAGTTGATCGAAAGAGCCGGATGATATCGGGTTTCTTGCCGATCCTGTCCCCCAATCGCGATCCCTGTGGCCAGCGCAGCCATGCGGGCCGCGCCCAGTGCGCTGGTTTCGGCGGAAGCGGGGCTGATGATCGTCTTGCCGCTGAAATCGGCGAGCATCTGCGCCAGAAGGGCGCTTTCGCTGCCGCCACCGTCGATGGCGATCGCGGGGAAATCCTGGCCGAGATCGGCCTCCATCGCCTCGATCACGTCGCAGATCTGGTGCGCGATACCCTCCAGCGTTGCGCGGGCGAGATGGGCGGGCATGGTGCCCAGCGTCATGCCGGTGATCGTGCCGCGCGCATCGGTCTGCCAATGTGGCGCGCCAAGCCCTGCAAGAGCGGGAACGACGATCACGCCATCGCTGCTGTCGACCTGTCCGGCCAGTTCGGACAGGGCCGCCGCACCGGCAAGGCCCATCATCTTTGCCATGAAAGACGCCGCATGGCCCGATACACTGATATTGCCTTCCAGCGCATATTGCGCGCCGCCATCGCTGCGGCTCCACGCGACGGTGCCCGACAGGCCATGGGTTGATCGGGCGCGTGCAGGGGTGGCAACCATCAGCGAACTGCCCGTACCGATGGTGACCTTGACCGTGCCCGACGCATCTTCGTCATGCGCGAACAGCGCGGCATGGCTGTCGCCCATCATGGCACGAACCGGCGTTCCGTCAGGGAGGGCAGGGCATGCATCCTGGACTGTGCCGAACAGGCTATCCGACGGCATGACCTGAGGCAGTATCGACAGCGGTATGTCGAACAATTCGGCCAGCCGTTCGTCCCATGTCAGCCGGTCCAGATTGAACAGCTGGGTGCGCGATGCATTGCTGGTGTCGGTCGCATGCACGGTTCCGCCGGTCAGCTTCCATAACAGCCAGCTGTCGATCGTGCCCGCCAGAATATCGCCCCGCGCAGCCGCTGTACGGGCGTCGGGGATATGGTCGAGCATCCAGCTGATTTTCGCTGCGGGAAACAGCGGATCGATGCCAAGCCCGCTCAGGCTGGCAATTTCCTCCTCATGCCCGTCGGCGCGCAGCGCGGCGCAGCGGTCGGCAGAGCGGCGGCATTGCCATGTGACGGCAGGCGCGAGCGGTTTGCCCGTGTGGCGGTCCCACAGCAGCACAGTCTCGCGCTGGTTCGAAATGGCGAGTGCCGCGATCGAGGCGCGCGGCGCGGCGGCGCAAAGCTCGGCGATCAGATCGACCACCGTGGTCCAGATATCCTCGGCCGATTGTTCGACCCAGCCCGACTGCGGAAAGGCGAGCGGGACGGAGCGCGGCCTCGAAAGCATGATTTGCCCGTCGCCGCGTACCAGCATCGCCTTGGTATTCGTGGTGCCCTGATCGATGGCGAGCACAACGGGGTCAGAGGGCACTGCCGGCGCCATTCAGCTGCGACCTGTCATCAACTCGCGCGCGGCACCGGCGATGCCGGTGGCGTTGAGGCCGAATTCGTCCAGAAGCCACGCTGCCGATCCCGTCGGCACAAAGCCGGGAAAGCCCAGAATGCGCATCGGAACAGGCGCGTTCTGCGCGCAGAATTCCGCAACCGCGCCGCCAAGACCGCCTTGCTTCAGCCCCTCCTCGACCGTGACGATCGCGCCGGTCTGCGCGGCCGAGGCGATGAGTTCCTCATCGACGGGCGAGACGCAAGCCATGTTGACGACGCGCGCGGCGATGCCTTCACCCGCCAACGCCTTTGCCGCGTCGATGGCGCGGTGAACCATGGTGCCATTGGCAATGATCGCGATATCGCCGCCTTCGTGCAGAACCTCGCCTTTTCCGATGGCGAATTGCGCCGTGGCGCGCTCCAGTGCGGGGACGGGCATGCGGCTCAAACGGATATAGACCGGTCCGTCATGCGCGGCGGCAGCGCGGATCGCCTGATCGGTTTCCCACGGATCGGCGGGAACGATCACGGTCATGCCGTCGATGGCGCGCAGCCATGCGATATCCTCGATGCTGTGATGCGTCGCGCCCAGCTCGCCATAGGCAACGCCCGACGAAATGCCGCACAGCTTCACATTGGCGTGGCTGTATGCGCAATCGGCCTTGATCTGCTCCATCGCGCGGGCGGTCAGGAAGCAGGACGCGCCGCTGACGAAGGGGATCTTCCCGCCATTGGCCAGCCCCGCGCCCACGCCCACCATGTTCTGTTCGGCAATGCCGACATTGATGAGGCGTTTGGGAAATCTCTCGCGGAATTTGCCCAGTTTCGACGATCCGACCGAATCGTTGCAGACCGATACGATCCGCTCGTCCCCAACGGCGAGCTCTTCCAGTGCGCTGACATAGGCGTCGCGGCAATCGAACATGTCGGCTTTGGTTACTGTTGCGCCGCCCATCACGCCATCTCCGCTTCGAGTTCGGCCAGTGCCTGTGCATATTGTTCGGGATTGGGGACGCCATGGTGCCAGCCGGGCTGGTCCTCCATAAAGCTGACGCCCTTGCCCTTGTGCGTGTCGGCAATGATCACGCGGGGCTTGTCGCGGGGCAGGGCGGCATCGTCGAATGCGGCCAGCAGCGCGGCATGATCGTGGCCGTCGACGCCAGCGACTTCCCATCCGAAGGCGCGCCATTTATCGGCCAGCGGTTCAAGCCCGTTGGTATCTTCGGTCTTCGCACCCTGTTGCAGGCGGTTGCGGTCGACGATCACGGTCAGCCTGCCAAGCCCGCGATGTCCCGCGAACATGGCGGCTTCCCACATCGACCCTTCCTGCAATTCGCCGTCGCCGGTCAGCACGAAAGTGCGGTAATCCGCGTCGTCGATCTGACCCGCGACCGCGATGCCGACTCCGACGGGCAGACCGTGACCCAGCGGTCCGGTATTGGTTTCCACTCCCGGCAGATAGGTGCGGTTCGGATGGCCGTTCAGGCGCGAGCGCGGCTTGAGATAGGTGTTAAGCTCTTCCTCGGCGAACAGGCCGCGTCCGGCCATCGCCGTGTACAGCGCGCCAGTGCAGTGCCCTTTGGACATGATGAAGCGGTCGCGGTCGGGCGCCAGCAGATTGGCGGGATCGATCCGCAGCACATCGAAATAGATCGAGGCGATGATGTCGGTCGCCGACAGATCGCCGCCGGGATGTCCTTGCCCGGCATCGACGATCATTTTCAGCAAGCGTCGGCGCATCCAGTTGGCGCGGCTGCGCACATGCGCCGCGCGCTGTTCGATGCTGCCGGTTGACGAGCCGTTGGGGTCAGGCATAATACGTATCATGAATCGCTCTCCTGCGGCATGGATAGCGGGAAGTCGAAGCTGTCGCAAGGGTTTTGCCTTCGACTTTTTCCACTTCGATCAAAAAACGAAGAAAATTGACAAATATCCGAAGTCATCATACGAATCCGGAAAGCGTCGTGCCGCATGGCGCGATGCTGTTGATGGATGTCGGAAGGATTGTTTCGGGTGCAGCCGGTGCAGCGCGAAAGGGCTCAGCCATGAATATGGGCGGATCCAAACCGCGCCTGCTGGGCGAGGCGCGGCGGGCGCGCATGCTGGCGTGGCTGCAGGAAGAGGGCAGTGCCCGCGTCCGCACCCTGGCCGAGGCATTCGACGTATCCGAAGTGACGGTGCGGCAGGATCTGGAAACGCTGGAGGCGCATGGTCATATCCTGCGCGAACATGGCGGAGCGTTCCTGAAGTCGCTGCCTACGCAGGTTCGTTCGATGGCGTTGCAAAACGCGGGACACATGGAGGCGAAGCGCCAGATCGGCATTGCGGCGGCCGCGATGGTGGATGACGGCGCGTCGATCATTCTCGACGCCGGATCGACCACGACCGAGGTCGCGGCCAATCTGGCGGGGCGGCATGACATTACGCTGATCACCAATGCGCTGAACATCGCGTTGATGTTGGGGGCGGAGCAGGGTTTCGACGTTCATCTGACTGGCGGCCATTTCAAGGCGCCAACCTTGTCGGTGTCGGGCAACCGCTCTGCCGAATATTTGCACGGCATGTATGTCGACCGGCTGTTTCTGGCGACGGCGGCCATCGATCTTGAGGCGGGGCTGACCTATCCGGCGCTGTCCGACATTCCGGTCAAGCGCGCCATGATAGAGGCTGCCCGCGAAGTCGTGCTGGTCGCCGATGCCAGCAAGATCGGGCAGCGGTCCTTCACCGCATTGGGCGGGATCGACATGGTCGATGTTCTGGTGACCGACACTTCCATCCGTGACGAGGATCGCAGCGCCATCGAGGCAGCGAGCGTCAGGGTCGTCGTGGCCTGACCGGCTGCGGCATCGCGAGAGCGCGACGATTTGGGCGAAAGCGACGATTTGGGCAACAGCGGCCAACCGGGCGCATCAATAATTTGGGACGAGGATACAAAGTGGGCAAACAGCAATTCGGCGCCGGCATCTGGCACTTCGCGACCTATGTGGACCGTTACGCGACCGACGGCTATGGCCCGCCGCGCACCCTGATCGAGATGATCGATCTGGCGGGACAGGTCGACGATCTTTTGGTCGTCGATATCAATTTCCCCTTCGTCGATCCCGATCTGTCGCTCGATGCGGTGGGCAAGGCGCTGGATCGCAACGGCCTGTCGGTCATCGGCATCACGCCCGAGATTTACACCCGCCGCTTTGCCAAGGGCGCCTTTACCAATCCCGATCACGGCATTCGCCGCCTTGCGAACGAGATGTGTAACGAGGCGGCCGACGTGGTCCGCCATTTCGGCGCGAAATATGTCAAGCTGTGGCCGGGTCAGGATGGCTGGGACTATCCGTTTCAGGTCGATCACAAGGCGGTTTGGCAGGCCAGCATGGACGGCATCGGCGAACTCGCCGAACAGAACCCCGACCTGCAATTCGTGATCGAATACAAGCCGCGCGAGCCGCGCGTGCATATGAGCTATGACAGCGTATCGCGCACGCTGCTGGGGATCGAAAAGATCGGCCTGCCCAATATCGGCATCCTGCTCGATTTCGGCCACTCGCTCTATGGCGGCGAAAGCCCTGCCGATGCGGCGCAGCTGGCAATCGACCACGGCCGCCTATTCGGCATGGATGTGAACGACAATTTCCGCAGCTGGGACGACGATCTGATCGCCGGATCGGTGCATCCGATCGAATTGTTCGAATTCTTCTACACGCTGCGCAAGAACAATTGGGAAGGCGTCTGGCAACTCGACCAGTTTCCCTTCCGCGAGGATAGCGTGGCGGCGGCCAATTCGGCGATCACTTTTCTGAAGGCAATTGAAACCGCGCTCGACCGGCTCGATTTCGATGCCATGCGCGAGGCGCAGTCGCGCCATGATGCGGTGGCGGCGCTGAATCTGGCGCGCAAAGCGCTGTTTTCGACCTTTTAAAGGGCCGCGGCGTGATCATTTCCTCTGCCAATGACTTCAAGGAAGCCGCGCGCCGCCGCGTGCCGCGCTTCCTGTTCGATTATGCCGACGGCGGCGCCTATGCGGAGCATACCATGCACCGCAACAGCGCCGATCTGGCCGAGATCGCGCTGCGCCAGCGGGTGCTGAAGGATGTCGCCAGCATCGACCTGAAAACAACCCTGTTCGGGCGCGAAATGGCGTTGCCGGTGGCGCTGGGGCCAGTCGGCATTTCGGGCATGTTCGCCCGCCGGGGTGAGCTTCAGGCAGCACGGGCGGCGCAAAAATCGGGCGTGCCGATGTGCCTGTCCACCGTCTCGATCTGCTCGATCGAAGAGGTGGCCAAATGCGCCGATCCGTTCTGGTTCCAGCTTTACGTGATCCGCGACCGCGATTTTATGAAAGACCTGATCGCCCGCGCCAAGGCGGCAGGGGCAGAGGCGCTGGTCTTCACGGTCGACATGCCGGTGCCGGGCGCGCGTTACCGGGATGCGCATTCAGGCATGTCCGGCCCCAATGCCGCGCTGCGCCGTTTTGTGCAGGCCGCGTTCAAGCCGCGATGGGCGTTCGATGTCGGGCTGTTCGGCCGTCCGCATATGCTGGGCAACCTGCTGCCCGTGCTGGGCAAGGATAGCGGGCTGAACGATTACATGGGCTGGCTGGGCCGCAATTTCGATCCGTCTATCCAGTGGAAGGACCTCGACTGGATCAGGCAGGAATGGGACGGCCCGCTGATCATCAAGGGCATTCTGGACCCCGAAGACGCGCGCGAGGCGGCGGCCATCGGGGCCGACGGTATCGTCGTGTCGAACCATGGTGGCCGCCAGCTCGACGGCGTGTGGTCGAGCGCGCGGGCACTGCCCGCGATTGCCGATGCGGTGGCGGGCAGGCTGACGGTGCTGGCCGATGGCGGGGTGCGCAACGGGCTGGATGTGGTGCGTATGCTGGCGCTGGGCGCCGATGGCGTGCTGCTGGGCCGCGCATGGCTGTGGGCGCTGGCGGCGCAGGGGGAGGCTGGCGTGGCAAAGCTGCTGCAACTGATCGCTGCCGAGATGCATGTCGCCATGACGCTGACGGGTGTGAACCGGATCGACGCGATCGACCGCTCGATCCTTGCGGAGGCTGTGTGATGCGGCTGCTTGACGGAAAAATCGTGCTGGTGACCGGCGGGTCGACCGGCATCGGCAGGGCCGCCGCCATCGGCGCGGCCCGTCATGGCGCGCATGTCGCCATCAATTACGCCTCCAGCGACGACAAGGCGCAAAGCTGCGTGGAAGAGATCGAGGCGCTGGGTCAGCGCACCATCGCGGTAAAGGGCGATGTGGCCGATCCTGCAACGGCGGGTGAATTCGTGTCCCGCGCGGTCGAGGCATTCGGGCGGGTCGATGTGATGGTGTCCAACGCGGGCATCTGCCCGTTCCACGCCTTTCTCGACATGCCGGTCGAAACGGTCGACCGCACGTTCCGCGTCAATCTTCACGGCGCCTATTACATGGTGCAGGCCGCTGCCCGACAGATGGTCGAACAGGGCGAGGGCGGGGCTATCGTTGCCGTCTCGTCGATCAGCGCGTTGGTGGGCGGCGAATTCCAGACCCATTACACGCCGACCAAGGCGGGCGTCCATTCGCTGATGCAGTCGGCGGCGATCGCGCTGGGCAAGCATGGGATCCGCTGCAATTCGGTTCTGCCGGGCACGATCCTGACCGAGATCAACAAGGACGACCTGGCCGACGCGGAAAAGCGCGAATATATGGAAAGCCGTACGCCGCTGGGCCGTCTGGGCCAGCCAGAGGATCTGGCGGGGCCGATCGTGTTTCTTGCTTCCGACATGGCGGATTATGTCACCGGCGCGGCATTGCTTGTCGATGGCGGTATGTTCGTGAATCTGCAATGATCGGGCGGCGCTATCTTTGGTTGGCCGCTGCCGCCGTGCTTTCGTTCTCGCCAGTTGCCCTGGCGAACGAGCGTCCTGCAACGCTAACGGTTTCGGAAAACCAGCGCTTTCTGGAAGCGGGCGGAGAGCCGTTCTTCTGGATGGGCGATACCGCGTGGCTGCTGCTCAGCCGTCTGAACCGCGATGAGACCGAGCATTACCTGTCCACGCGTCAGGCGCAGGGTTTCAATGTCGTGCAGGTGATGATCCTGCACACCGCGCAGATGGAAAGCCGCAACGGATCGCCCGCATTGATCGATGGCGATCCGGGACGCCCCCTGACGACACCGGGTGCGGACCCTGCGAAAGCGGGTGAGTATGATTACTGGGACCACCTTGACTGGGTGGTCGAACGCGCGGCGGCACATGGCATCTATCTCGCCATGGTGCCTGCGTGGGGCGACATCGCCGACCAGCGCGCGCTGAATTTCGAAAACGCGGGCAGCTATGGCCGGTTTCTGGCAAATCGATATGGCGCCAAGCCCAATGTGATCTGGCTGAACGGCGGCGACACGCGGGCTGAGAACCGGACAAAGGTCTGGGAAGAGCTGGGCAGCACGATCAAGCGCATTGCGCCCGACCAGCTGATGACTTTTCACCCCATCGGCCGGACGGCATCGTCGTGGCAATATCACGAAGCGCCATGGCTGGATTTCAACATGTTCCAGTCGGGCCACCGCTCCTATGCGCAGGAAGGGCCGCATGCCCGTGCCGAGGATAACTGGCGCTATGTGGCCGAAGATTATGGGCGCACGCCGGTCAAGCCGACCATCGATGGCGAACCGTCCTATGAGAATATCCCGTTCGGGCTGCATGAAGAAAACCAGCCCCGCTGGCAGGCCGAAGATGCGCGCCGCTATGCGTGGTGGGCGGTGATGGCGGGCGCGTTCGGCCACACCTATGGCGAAAACAATGTCATGCAGATGTATGTCGCAGGCGCACCGACCGCGAATTTCGAGGCGGATACGCGCTGGGACAAGGCACTGCTCGCCCCCGGGGCGTTGCAGATGCATCATCTGCGCGCGCTGATCGAGGCCTATCCGATGCTGGAACGCGTGCCCGACCAGTCGCTGATCGTCGATAACGGCACCCGATACGACCGTGTTCTGGCCAGTCGCGGCGAAGGCTATCTGTTTGCCTATAGCTATACCGGCGCGCCCTTTACCGTGGCGATGGGCAAGACGCGCGGCGATCAGCTCCGCGCCCGTTGGTTTTCGCCGCGCGACGGCAGCTGGCAGACGATCGGACGGATCCGCAACAGCGGCACCCGCCTGTTCGACCCGCCCGGCGAAACGGCCAACGGCAATGACTGGGTTCTGGTGATCGACGAAGGAAACGGGGCATGAGCGTGACCTCTTTCAAAGGCCTACCGAAGATAAAACACGTTCGCGCGTATGTGGCGCGCGGTGCTGGTGCGGATTATCATGACCAGGGTGCTGGTCACTGGATCGACGATCATATTGCGACGCCGATGTCGCGTTATCCGGAATATCGGCAGTCGCGGCAGAGTTTCGGGATCAATGTGCTGGGCACGTTGGTGGTGGAGCTTGAGGCCGAGGACGGGACGATCGGTTTTGCGGTGACGACGGGCGGCGAGCCTGCGTGTTTTATCGTCGAGAAGCATCTGTCGCGTTTCCTGATCGGCCGCAGCCCTGCGGAATACGAGAAGATCTGGGACCAGATGTATTTCTCGAGCCAGTATTACGGGCGCAAGGGGCTGGTGGTGAACGCCATCTCGGGCGTGGACCTTGCGATCTGGGATTTGCTGGGCAAGCTGCGCGGCGAGCCGGTGTATCACATGCTGGGCGGCGCGGTGCGCGACGAATTGCAGTTCTATGCCACCGGCGCGCGGCCCGATCTGGCCAAGGACATGGGCTTTATCGGCGGCAAGCTGCCGCTGCACCACGGCCCTGCCGAAGGGCTGGAGGGGATGGAGAAGAACATCGCCCTTCTGGCCGACATGCGCAGCAAGTGCGGCGACGATTTCTGGCTGATGTACGATTGCTGGATGTCGCTCGACATCGATTACGCGACGCGTCTGGCGCACCGGGCGTGGGACGAATGCGGGCTGAAGTGGATCGAGGAGGCACTGAGCCCCGACGATTACTGGGGCTATGCCGCGCTGAAGAAGAACGCGCCCAAGGGACTGCTGGTGACCACGGGCGAGCACGAGGCGACGCGCTGGGGCTTCCGCATGCTGATGGACATGGACTGCTGCGACATCATCCAGCCCGATGTGGGCTGGTGCGGCGGCGTGACCGAGCTGATCAAGATCGCGAACTATGCCGACAGCCGCGGCGTGATGATGGTGCCGCACGGGTCGAGCGTTTACAGCTATCACTTCGTCATCACGCGCCACAACTCGCCCTTTGCCGAGTTCCTGATGATGCATCCCGGGCCAAGCGAGGTGGTGCCGATGTTCGCGCCGCAATTGCTGGGCGAGCCGGTGCCGGTGAACGGGCGCATCCGCGCCAGCGAGCTTGACCAGCCGGGCTTTGGCGTGACGCTCAACCCCGAGATCGCGCTGCACCGGCCGTTTCCCAACGACTGACCGGCCCAACGACTGACCGGCCGAACGACTGATATTTGAACGAGGACCCATTCCCATGAAACTGTGCAGATACGGCAATCCCGGCGCCGAAAAGCCCGGCGTGATCGACGCGGACGGCAAGATCCGCGACCTGTCGGCCCATGTGGCCGATATCGGCCCCGACGCGCTGGGCGCCGGTGCGCTGGCAAAGCTGGCCGCGATCGATCCGGCCTCGCTGCCGCTGGTCGAAGGCGATGTGCGCTATGGCCCCTGCGTCGCCGGTACGCGCCAGTTCGTGGCGATCGGCCTCAACTATGCCGACCATGCCGCCGAATCGAACCTGCCGATCCCCGAAGAGCCGGTGGTGTTCCAGAAATGGGTCAGCTGCATCCAGGGTCCGAACGATCCGGTGACGATCCCGAAGGATTCGAAGAAGACCGACTGGGAAGTCGAGCTGGGCATCGTGATCGGGACCGAGGCGTCCTATGTGTCCGAGGCGGATGCGCTGGATTACGTGGCGGGCTATTGCGTGATCAACGACGTGTCCGAACGCCACTGGCAGACCGAGCGCGGCGCGACCTGGGACAAGGGCAAGGGCTTTCCCACGTTCGGCCCCGTCGGCCCGTGGATGGTAACCGCCGACGAGGTGGGCGATCCGCAGCAGCTGTCGATGTGGCTGGAAGTCAACGGCAAGCGCGTGCAGGACGGGTCGACCTCGACCATGATCTTCACCGTGGCGCATATCGTGTCCTATCTCTCGCAGTTCATGGTGCTGCTGCCCGGCGACATCATCACCACCGGCACGCCCCCGGGCGTAGGCATGGGCCAGCAGCCCGAGCCCTGGTATCTGAAGGCGGGCGACGTCGTCGAACTGGGCATCGAAAAGCTGGGCCGCCAGCGCCAGGATTTTGTGGCGCATCAGGCATGAGCGGTTTTGCAGGACGCTTCGAAGGGCGCTGCGCCGTCGTAACCGGCGGCGCCTCGGGCCTTGGCAAGGCCGTCGCGCAGCGCATCGTGGCCGAAGGCGGCCGCGTGGCGCTGTGGGACATCGGCGCGGATGCGCTGGCCGCCGCAAAGGCCGAGACCGGCGCGCACGATACGCAAACGCTTGACGTGTCGGACGCCGCTCAGGTGGCCGCGGCCGCCGCGGCCAGCCATGCGGCGCTGGGGCGGGTCGATATTCTGGTCTGTTCGGCGGGCATCACGGGCGCGACCGCGCCGGTGCATGAATATCCGGTCGACAGCTGGCTGCGCGTGTTCGACATCAATGTGAACGGGCTGTTCTATTGCAACCGCGCGCTGGTGCCGATGATGCTGGCGAACGGCTATGGCCGGATCGTCAATGTGGCATCGGTCGCGGGCAAGGAAGGCAATCCCAACGCCAGCGCCTATTCCGCGTCGAAGGCGGCGGTGATCGGCCTGACCAAGTCGCTGGGCAAGGAACTGGCCGGACAGGGCGTGATCGCCAATGCGCTGACCCCTGCCACCTTCGAAAGCCCGATCCTGGCGCAGCTGCCGCAAAGCCAGGTCGATTACATGCGTTCCAAGATCCCGATGGGCCGTCTGGGCGAGGTTGCCGAAAGCGCCGCCATGGTCTGCTTCATGGCCAGCGAGGAGTGCAGCTTTACCACCGCGTCGACCTTCGACACATCGGGCGGGCGCACCACCTTCTGACCCGGAGCCCGTAACGCATGTCCCAACGCCCCGCATCCCGGCCCGTTCTGGTCGATCCGCATGTCCATCTGTGGGACCTGTCGCATATCCGCTATCCGTGGCTGACGCCGCCCTTCGATACGGATAATCCCAATGGCAGCGTCGAACCGATCGCTGTCGATTATCCGCTCGATGCCTATCTGGCGGATGCGAGTGGCCAGGACGACGGCCAGAATGGGGGGCAGGATGACGGGCAGGGCTGGGACGTGCGGGGCATCGTGCATATCGATGCCGGCGCGCATGCGGACGATGCGCTGAAGGAAACGCAATGGCTGCAGGCCATGGCCGACGCGCGCGGCCTGCCCAGCGGCATCGTCGCCTTTGCCGCATTGCACGAGGACGGGGTGGAAGGCCTGCTGGAACGGCACGCCGCCCACCCCAATGTCCGCGGCATCCGCCACATCATCAACTGGCACCCCGATCCCGCGCGCAGCTATGGCGGAGAGGATCTGACCCTGCTGCCCGCATGGGAACGCGGCTTTGCGCTGCTGGCCCGCCATGGGCTCAGCTTCGACCTGCAGCTCTATCCCGGGCAAATGGCGCATATGGCCGCGCTGATCGCGCGCCATCCCGACGTGCAGGTGATCGTCAACCATACCGGCATGGCAATCCCCTCCGATCCCGAGGGATGGGATATCTGGCGCAAGGGCATGCAGGCCCTTGCCGCTCTTCCCAATGTCGCGGTCAAAATCTCGGGCATGGGCTTTACCTATCGCCCCTGGACCACCGATCTCGTCCGCCCCTATGTGCTGGAAACCATCGAAATATTCGGCACAAACCGCGCCATGTTCGCCAGCAACTTCCCCACCGACAAGCTCTTCGACAGCTTCCAGGCACACTTCAATGCCTACGACACCATCACCCGGCAATTCTCCCAAACAGAACGACACGCCCTATTCGCCCAAAATGCTAACCAAACCTATCGATTGGGGTTAAATATCTGAGATTTATGCTGATTATCGATCTTCGCGCCGAAAATATCGTCGAACCTCTGGGGATGCAGGAGCGTCATCCGCGCCTGTCATGGCGGATGGAAAACGCGCGCGCGGGCAGCATGCAGCGTTCCTATCGCATTCGTGCCGCGACCAACGCGCAAGCTCTGTCCGGAGGGCCGCTGCTTTGGGACAGCGGAACGGTCGAAACGGCGCAAAGCTTCGATATCCGCTATGACGGTCCGCCACTGCAAGGCGGCCAGCGCATCTGGTGGCAGGTCGAGGTCACCGACGACGCGGGCGAAACTGCCGTTTCGGAGGCAAGCAGGTTCGAAGGCGGCCCGATGGGCCCTGCCGACTGGCAGGCAGGCTGGATCGTGGCCGAGGACGAGGAGGCTGCCGCCGACCGCGCGGCAGGGGTTCCGTGGGTATGGAGCGAAACCGCGCTCGACCCGCGCCCCAATGCGTTCCGGATCGATTTTGATGCACCAGCGGATATGACTGCCTGTGAAATCATGGTTTCGGGCAAGGACCATTTGCGCGGCGTCTGGATCAACGGGGAGCCATGCCAACCCGAATGGCCGATCGGTTGGGACAGTCATTTGCCGTTCTGGGGCGTGTTGGGGCGCTATTCCGGCGCCATAAAGCCCGGCAAAAACCGCATTCACGCGCTGGTTGAGGCAGATACGGAAGGGTTTTTTCCCGTCGATGGCGGCGCCTTTGCGGCATTGATCCGCATCCGGCACGCTGATGGCAGCGTGGAGCGGCTGACCGGCGACCAATGGCAGGTATTGCCCGATCCACCGCAAGACTGGCGCGATGCTGACGGGGAAACGGCGGGCTGGCTCGATGTCGTGCCGAGCACGAGTTGGGCGCAGAATTATCCGCGTCCCAGCGAGCCCGCCATGATGCTGCGCCGCGAGTTCACACCGCGTGCGCCGGTGGTATCGGCACGGCTCTATGCGACGGCGCTGGGCGCCTATCACGCGACGATCAACGGCAAGCCGGTATCGGACGCCTGTCTCGCGCCCGAAATCACGGTCGCCAGCGACCATGTGCTGACGCAGGCCTATGATGTCACCGGACTGATCGAAAACGGCGCGAATGCGATCGGCGCTTTGGTCGGCGATGGCTGGTATGCCAGCCCGTTCGGCTGGCGGATTGAGCGGTATGGTTTCGGTCCGCCGCCGCGCCGTTTCAGCGCCATGTTGCGTCTCGATTACTCCGATGGCGGCAGCGAGATCGTGGCAACGGGAGAGGGGTGGAAATCCGCCGTTTCCTCCATTCTGAAATCCGAAATCTATGACGGCGAAACCCGCGATGCGCGTCTGGAGCAGCCGGGTTGGGACTGCGCCGGTTTCGACGATAGCCAATGGGCCGATGCGCCATTGGGCGATGTGCCGGATACGCGGCTTGTGGCGCAGACCGCGCCTGCATTGAAGCATATGCGTAGCCTGCGCCCCCTATCGATCAGCGAACCGGTCGAAGGCCGCTATGTCCTCGATTTCGGGCAGAATTTTTCGGGCTGGGTGCGGATTGAGGTGGCGGGACCGAGAGGGACCGAAATCGCGCTGCGTTTTGCCGAATTGCTCAACGATGACGGCACGGCGGACCAGTCCAACCTGCGGCTCGCATGGGCGACCGACCGCTTCATCCTTGCGGGCGAGGGGGTAGAGAGCTTCGAGCCCCGCTTTACCTATCACGGGTTCCGCTATGTCGAGATCGAGGGCTGGCCCGGCGTGCTGGACCCGGACGCGGTCGAGGGGATCGTCGTGCACAGCGCCTGCCGTGAAACGGGCGAGGTGCAGTTTCCCGATGCGCCACTGCTGCAAAGCATCTGGAACAACGCATTGTGGAGCCAGCGCAGCAATTTCTTTGCCGTTCCCACCGATTGCCCCCAACGCGACGAGCGCATGGGCTGGATGGGGGATATTCAGGTCTTTCTGGACGCAGCGGCGTTCAATATGGAAGTCGATCCCTTCATCCGCCGCTTTTTGCTGGAGGCGCGCGCCGCGCAGCGCGATGACGGGGCCTATCCGATCGTTGTGCCGCAGCCGCAATCGTTTCCCGATGTCGCCACCGCCGGATGGAGCGAGGCGGGGATCATCCTGCCGTGGCAGTTGTGGCAGCGCTATGGCGACACTGCCGTCATCGACGAGAACTGGGACGCGATGGTCCGCTGGATGGACCATCTGGAACGGCATAATCCCGATCTGGTGTGGCGCAACGAACGCGGTCTGGATCTGGGCGACTGGTTATCGGTCGATGCGATCCAGCCTGACGATGAAACCACACCGCGCGTGCTGTGTGCCACGGCCTATTGGGCGTGGTCGGCGCAGTTGCTGGCTGAAATGGCGCGGGCAACGGGGCGGGACGGCGATGCCGCGCGTTTCGCGGCGCTGCGCGAAGCCATCGGTGCACGTTATGCTGCGGAATTCGTCGCGGACGACGGCACATGCGGTAATGGTAGCCAGACCGGTCAGGTCCTGTCACTTGCCTTTGATCTTGTGCCGGAAAAGCGGCGCGACAAGGCGGCAGCCTTGCTTGCCGCCGATATACGTGCGCGGGGCATGACGCTGTCGACCGGTTTTCTCGGTACGCCCTATCTGCTGGATGTACTGGCCGATGCAGGGCTGATGGAGGAAGTGTCGTGCCTGCTTTTGCAGACGGCCTATCCCAGCTGGGGCTATATGCCGCAGCAGGGCGCGACGACGGTTTGGGAACGTTGGAACGGCGATACCGGCGATCTGGCGATGAACAGCTATAACCATTACGCCTTTGGCGCTGTGGTCGGATTTTTCTATCGCCGGCTAGCGGGGATCGCCCCTGCCGCACCCGGGTTCGCGCGGATCGCGGTGCGTCCCGTGTGGCTTCCCGAAGTGGGCCGCGTTTCGGCGCGATACGATTCGGTCATGGGCCGGATCGAGGCCGCAACCGATGGCGACGGGGAAGGGCTGAAAAGCCTGTCGCTGGCCATCCCGCCCAACACGTCGGCGCAGGTCGAATTGCCCGCAGGCGAGTGGCAGGTCGACGGCATTGCGCTGTCCGGTCATGCCGCGGTTTCGTCGCTGAGCATTGCCGACGGGCATGTCCGGTTCGACCTTGCCAACGGGGCCTATCGCTTCCAGCGCTGATATTCCGGCGACACAAACGAAAGGGCGGGACCGGATGGCCGGTCCCGCCCTTTTTCATGTGCCGCAAACGCTGGCCATTGCGTAAAGAAAAGCCCCGGCCTGCCATGTGGCAGACCGGGGCAATGTTCCGCGTCCGGGGAGTGACACCGGTTAGAAGCGGACGCGAAGTCCTGTCGAAACGCGGCGACCGGTCTGACGATATTCCTTCGTCCGGTCGGCCGAGACGGAGTAGATGAACTCCTTCTCGTTGTTCAAATTGATGACGTCGGCATAGACCGTCAGGTTTTCGAAGATGTCATAGGACAGGCTGGCATCCAGCTGGCCGTAAGAGTCGAAATATTCCGGTTCGCCGTTACGTCCCGATGCGACCTGCAGGAAATTGTCGCGGTAGGTATAGGCGAGGCGGGCCTGAACACCGTATTTTTCGTAATAGCCGACGAGGCTGTAGGAATATTTGGACAGACCTTCGAGACCGAAGTTCACACCAGCGACCTGGTTCGTATATTCGGCGTTGGAGTCGGTGTAGTTGAAGCTGGTCTGCACGCCAAGACCGTCGAACGGTGCGGGCAGCCAGTCCTCGAACGACTGACGATAGCCGATTTCAAAGCCCTTGACCGTCGCGCCTTCGCCATTGTCGGGCACGGTGACCTGGAAGGTCACTTCGTCCACAACCTGCGGCGTGGTGACCAGCGTCACGAAGCTTTTGATATCCTTGTAGAACGCGGCGGCCGACAGCAGCGAGTTGCTGGCGAAATACCATTCGGCGCCCACTTCGACCTGATTGGCGCGGAACGGCTGCAGATCGGGGTTGCCGCGACGGATCGTCTCGTTACCCGGATTGGTCTGGATAGACTGGCGGGGCGACAGGTCCGACAGGGTCGGGCGGGTCATCACCTTCGATGCGGCAAAGCGCAGCAGCAGGTCGTTGGTCACGCCCAGTTTCACGTTCAGCGAAGGCAGCCAGTCGTCATATTTGCCGCGGAAGCTGACGGGGATGATATCCGAAACCTCGATGATGTTCTGGCCCTGGCCGTTCGGCTTGGCGCTCAACACCGTGCGCGACGCGCCCGATGAGGTATATTCGGTATTTTCGTAGCGCAGGCCAAGATTGACCGCGAGGTCCATGCTTCCAAGCTGCGTTTCCCAGTCGGCCATCAGATAGCCGCCCCAGACGTCCTCATCCACCTCGGACGAAGCCGATGCCGAGGGAACCGCCGGGTCGAAGGCGCGCCCGTCCGCCGTCGCGAAAGCGTCGACCTGTGCGACCACATCCTGCGGGCTGTAATAGACCCAGTCTTTCAGAATATCGCCGTCATAGCCCGAGAAGAAACCGCGATTGGTGGGCGAGAACAGCGATTCCGGCAGGACGCGATCCGAACCGCAATAGGCGCATTGCTGGCCGAACGGCATTTCGTCGGCAGTGATCGTCTTGGTCCGGTTGTTCTTGAACGCGCCGCCCGAGAAGGTGAACGCGCCATAGCCCGGATTCCATTCGGCGTCGGCCTTGTACTCCATGATCTCGTCATCGATGTTCGCCCCGCCGCCCCAGATGTAATAATGGGCAGTGATGCCTTCCGAACTGGTCGCGGCGTTGGAGTAATTGGGGCTGGTAAAGCCATAGTCATAGATCGGGCTGCCGCTGCGGCGATCGAACCAGTGGTCGATGTTCTTGCGGCGGATCGTGGTGAAGAGATTATTCTCCTTACCCCGACGCTCAGCCTTGGAATAGGAGCCGTCCAGGCGGACGCGGAAGGTATCGGTCGGCGTCCAGTCGAAGTTCAGGCCGAACTGGTCGGTCGTGACGTCGCGGTCGTCGTACTGGATGATCTGGTCGACAAAGCCGCCTTCGTAACGCTGATAGACAGCCTCGCCATCCTCGACCACTTGGTCGACCAGCGTGCCGCCCGAGAAGTCATAGGCAAGG
Organism: Croceicoccus sp. Ery5; assembly: GCF_020985325.1. NCBI lineage: Bacteria > Pseudomonadati > Pseudomonadota > Alphaproteobacteria > Sphingomonadales > Erythrobacteraceae > Croceicoccus > Croceicoccus sp. Ery5. The sequence goes on along the minus strand of NZ_CP087587.1, from coordinate 2,198,831 downwards.
CCGATCTGCTGTTCGAGGAACTGCGCCTTGGCGTGCAGCGCGTCGATGGTGATCGTCATCGTATCGTCGGGACGCATCTGGGCCGAACCGTTGACGGCCCAGCGCTTCAGGTCACGTTCGAAGAAGAACGGCGACAGGTTCGATGGCATCGAGACATTAGTAAAAGGTTCGACATCGGGGCCGATACGCGCGCCGGCGACGCCGCCCGCATTGTAATAGCTGTCGGTGCTGGAGCGCTTCACATGGCCCGCGCCGATGGTGAATTCGTCGTTGCGGTTCTTCTGCTCGGCATAAACGCCCGAAAGCGCGAGGCCGAACGTGCCCGAAGTATTCTTCCAGCTGGCCACACCCGACACTTCTGGGTTCCAGGTGTCGCGGATTTCCGACCACATGCCATTGGCGCTGGCCATCACGGTCAGATCGTCGCTCTGATCCAGCGGGTGCAGTGTTTTCACGTCGACAGTCGCGCCGATAGACGATCCGTTGAGGTTTGCCTGCGGCGATTTATAGACATCGGCGCCCGAGATGATTTCCGACGGCAGCACGTCGAACGAGAATTCGCGGCCGTTATTGTCGGTGGCCAGCGTGCGGCCATTGACGGTGACGGCGTTGAATTTGGGGCCGAAGCCGCGAACGGTGACGTAGCGGCCTTCGCCGCGGTTGCGTTCGATGGTGACGCCGGGAATGCGCTGCAGCGATTCGGCGACGTTCTGGTCGGGCAGCTTGCCCAGATCCTCGGCCACGATCGAATCGACCACGGCGACCGAATTGCGCTTGATGTCGATCGATGCCTGCTGCGAGGCGCGGATGCCGGTAACGACGATGGCGTCGCCCGCTTCGGCTTCCTCTTCCTGCATGGTCGCAACCGGATCGGCGTCTTGCGCGAATGCCGGACTGGCGAGGACGATGGTGGCGGTGCTGGCGGCGGCCAGCCAGGCCGAACGACGGATTGCGGACGTAATTGCCATGATATTCCCTCTCCCTAATTCTTGATTTCGATCTTCATGCGTCGAAATTGTGACGATGTCAAATGACATCATACGTATGATGAATAAAATCAGCGGACCGATCGGATCGGCAGCACGCAGAAGGCCGAGCCGAAGACGAACACCACCGCTGCCCAGAAGATGACGCTGTAGTCATTGGCGAACAGGCTGAGCAGCACGGCAGCCATGATCGGGCTCAGGATCTGGGGGATGTTGACCGCGGTGGTCAGAATGCCGAGGTCCTTGCCTTCATCGCCCAGCGCGCTTTTGGGCAGGACCTGCGTCATTAATGCCATGTCGATCGACATGAACATGCCGTATCCCACGCCGATGATCGCGGCATAGGCCCACATGCCGTCCATATTCGGCGCCAGCAGCGGGGCCGACATCGCGCAGCCCATGATCAGGCTGCCCAGAATGACGAAGAGCTTGCGGCGCTGGAACTTGTCGGAAAGCCAGCCCGAAATCAGCGAGGAGGTGACGAGGCAGACGAGGGTGACCATGGCCAGATTGGCGATGGCAATATTCGATTCCTCGTTCCCCAGACCGATATAATCGCGCAGGATATACAGCATATAGGCCGCAACCGCCTGATATCCCATATAGATCAGAAAACGGCTGCCGAATGCCCATGCAAAGTCCGGATGCTCTTTCGGAGAAATCCAGAACCCCTTGAAGAATTCGCCCCAGATCATCGGGCGTCGCGGCATCTCGTCGCTCGGCGGTTCGCGGTTGATCGCGATAAAGGCAAGGCAGGACACCAGGATCGCACCGGCAAACAGCCCGTATGCCAGCACCTGCTCGCCAGCGAGATAGCCCGCGACGACGGTCCCTGCAGTCAGGCCGCCGGTCATCCCCGCGCCGACCATGCCGGACACGGCACCGCGCGATTCGGGTTCGAACCGGTCGGCGATCAGCGTGGTCATGGCAGGCTGCATCGAGTTATAGGCGACGGCGGCCATCACCCACAGCACCATCAGCGACCAGAAGCTGGTCATCCACGACACGCCGAACAGCGCCATGGACCCGATCAGCGAACCGATGGCGATCCAGGGCGAGCGGCGACCCCAACGGCTGCGCGTGCGATCGGACAGCGCGCCGGCAATCGGTGTGGCCAGCGTCGAAAAGATCGAGGTGATCGCGAACAGCAGCGCCAGATTATTCGCTTTCGACCCTTCGTCGAGTTCCGCGATCTGGTTGGGCAGCAACACGCCCAGAACGCCGCTGTAAAGCGCCATCAGCAGAAAGAAATTGACCATCAGCGACAGCTGAAGCTTCAGCCGCTGTGGCCCCAGCACGTAATTGTCAGCCGGTGCCATCGTCGTGGCCATTGGCCTCTCCCGTTATCGTTTGATCTGCCCCGTTTCGCATGGGTGCTTATGATTGTTTGCGGTTCAGAACGGCGAGCTGCAATCCGGCCTGCCGCGCCCGGCGATGCGGGCCGCCCGTTACGCCCCAGCCATCGGCGGGGGCGGCGAGGGCGCTTTCATCGACTTCTATGCCAAGGCCCGGTGCTTCGCCCAGCATGATGCCGCCATTTTCGATCCGCTGGTCGACGTTAAGGCCGGTGGGCCAGCCGAAGTCCTGCACCTCGATCCCGATCATATTCGGCAGCGCCGCCGCCGCATGGGCGATCGGGTTGGCATCGAAACCGACAGGCGAGACAGGCAGGTTGCGTGACAATGCCGCCATGGCAACGCGCATGAAATGGGTAATGCCCCACACGCTGCCCGCCTGCACCACATCCAGCGCGCCTGCCGCGAACAGCGGGGCATATTGGTCAAGACCGGTCAGGTTCTCGCCCGAGGCGACCGCCGCGCGGCCCGACGCGGAAACGCGTGCCAGCCCTTCGGCATCCCAGCGGCGCACCGGTTCCTCGATCCAGGTCAGGTCGAGCTTTTCCTCGATCTCGTGCAGATGGCGGATCGCCTGCTTGGCGTTCCACGATTCGTTGACATCCAGCATCATGGCGGGGCGCGGGCTGTTGGCCGACATGATTTCGCGCGCCGTCAGCAGGCGTTCGATATCGCGGCCCAGATCGCTGCCGCCCTTGATCTTGGCAGAGGAAAATCCGCGATCGGCCCATGACTGGTAATGGCTGGAGAATTCGCTGTCCGACAGGCCATAGCACAGGCCCGAGGCATAGCCGGGCACAAAGCTGTCGGCCGCGCCCAGAGTGCGCCACAGCGGCTCGCCGGCCATCTTCGCCTTCAGGTCCCACAAGGCCATATCGACCGCTGCAATGGCGCCGAATGTCGCGCCTGCGTGTCCGCTTTTGAAAACCTGCGACAGCATCGCATCGTAAATGGCGGTCACGCTGCGCGGGTCCTTGCCCTCGACCGCAGGAAACACGCGCGCGATATCGGTATGCTGGCCAAGACCTACGCCGGTCAGCCCGCTGTCGGTTTCCAGCAGTAGAATCGGCACTTCGGTCACGCCGCTCTGGACGATGCCGTTTACATCGCCGACCGGACGGCCCCAATCATGGGTCGTTACCAGCGAGCGATATCCCGTGACTTTCATGCCGTTTCGCATCCTATTATCGTTACGTTCCACCTCGGGTCCCGAAACATAGTATGTATTATCTTTCGAAGTTCGCAACCCCTTGACGCAATTTTCTTCGAAAGCCAAGCGTGAAGCGAAGATTCTTACCCTGAGGGGGACATCGACGATGAATAAGGAAACCGCCGCACCACCTCCTCCCGCAACGCCGCCGCGCGCAAGGCGCAGGCCGCGTTTGTCCGCGGCGGTGGTCGAAGATCTTGTGAATATGATCGTCGCCGGTTCCTATCCGGTGGGCACCGCGCTGCCGCCCGAAAACATGCTGTGCGAAATGTATGGCGTCAGCCGGACGGTCGTGCGCGAGGCGACGACCGCCATGATCGAGAAGGGGCTGGTCGTTACCCAGCAGGGACGCGGCACCATCGTGCGTGAGGATACGGCGTGGAACATGCTCGATCCGGTCATCCTGTCCGCTCTGTTCAAGGGAGAGGACGGGCTGCGCTATCTCGACAATCTGTCCAAGGTGCGCGTGCTGCTCGAATCTGAAATGGCGGCCGAGGCAGCGGAGGAAGGGACCGAGGAGCAGCGCGCCGAACTGGCGGAGCAGATCGAGAGGCTGGAGGGTCTGGTCGAAACGCCCGCGGCCTACGGGCACGAGGATTTGCGCTTTCACGATATCATCATGCGCATGTCGGGCAACCGGCTGAGCAAGGCGATCATCGATGGCATCCAGTCCGAAGCTTTGCGTACCCACGCCTATTCGGGCAAGCCCAGCATTGACCATGTAAAGGCGACGCAGGCCTCCCACCGCAAGGTTTATGATGCGATCATGGCGCGCGACGCCGATGCGGCGGGCGATGCCATGCGCGAACATATTTCCGGTTCGTGGGACCGCCGCCGCGCACGCCCCAAGGGGTATTAGGGCTGTTCCGACAGGGCATAAATCCGCTCCATTTCCACCCATGTCTGGCCGGGATGTGATGGCAGCGGCTTTTGCATCGATGCCATCAGCCGGTCCCATGCGGCCACATCGGGGTTGGCACCGTCCCGTTCGCGCTTCTCTTCGACGGAAGGTGCGCGTGCCAAGTCCTGTTCCATGATCATGAACAGCCGGTCGCCGGTCAGCCAGATTTGCAGTTCGGTCACCCCGTCGGCGCGAATCGCGGCGCATACGGCGGCGGGCGGGCCGCCCGGTTCGTGCCAGCGGCGATAGGCGGCGATCACATCGGCGTCATCGTTCAGGTCCACGGCGAAACAGCGGCGTACGACAGTCATTTCATTCTCCCATCCGGTTCAATTGCGGACAGCGATTGACGCCGCCCCGAATCCTGCTTTAAACATCATACATCGTATGAATTAAAAATGGCAGGAGAGGAATGTGCCACAGCTTTATGGCGAGGCCATCACCCGCCGCGACCTGGCATCAAGGTCGGGGGCGCTTTCGCAATTTGCAGGGGTGCGCCTGTCCACGCTTGGCGACGGGGTAGAGCGGGGCAACCGCCAGCTGGAATTCCGCACCGGCAGCGGGCTGCGCTTTACCGTGCTGGTCGACCGCGCCATGGACATTGCCGAATGCGACCATAACGGCCGCGCCGTGGGCTGGCATTCGCCATCGGGCTTCCGCAACCCCGCCTTGCATGAATATGAGGGTGAGGGCGGTCTGGGCTGGTTCCGGTCGATGTCGGGCCTGCTGATTACCTGCGGGTTGGACCATGTGCTGTTCATGCATGACGATCCGGCAGGGCATTACCACTATGGCCCACGCGAAAATGTGTCGTCATCGCTCCACGGACGCATCGGCACCATCCCTGCGCGCCTCACGGGCTATGGCGAGGAATGGCGCGGCGATGAATGCGTGCTCTGGGCCGAGGGAATCGTCCAGCAATCGACCGTGTTCGGAGAGGATCTTCATCTGATCCGCCGGATCGAGGCCGATGTGGGCGGGAACGAGATTCGCCTGCACGACCGTGTGGTCAACCACGGTTTTTACCGCACCCCGCACATGTATTGCTATCACATCAATGTCAGCCATCCCGTGGTGGCCGAAGGGTCGCGCTATGTCGCGCCTGTTCGCGATGTGATCTGGGCAGCGCATGCGGGCGACTATCGGGCGCAGGAAACCGGATATCGACACTTCCCCGCACCGATTGCGAACTTCCACGAACAGGTTTGGCAGCACGAAATGGCGCCTGACGATCGGGGCCGCGTCAATGTCGCCATCGTGAACGAGGCAATGGGCTTCGGTTTCGAGGTCGAGACGCTGAAATCGCAGTTTCCTGCCATGTACGAATGGCAAAACCTGCACGCGGGCCATTATGCGGTGGGGATCGAACCTTCGACCAATCACGTGCTGGGCAAGGATTTCGCGCGCGAGCGCGGCGAGCTGATCTGGCTGGAGCATGGCGAGGAGCGCCGGTACGACAGCATTTTCCGCATCCTGCCCGATGGCGATACGGTGGCGGACGCGGTGCGCCGGATCGAGGCGGTCTGCCGCCAGCCGGACGAGGACTATCCCGAACCCTCCGGTCAGTTTCCCCCCATTAGCAAGGAGAGCGCAGCATGAACGGGCGCGTCATTCTATACACCGGCGCGGCGGGCGGCCTCGGCCTTGAAACCAGCCTGCTGCTCATCGACCGCGGCGCGACCGTGGTCGCCATCGATTACAATCCCGACAAGCTGGCCGCCCTGACCGAGGCTGCAAAGGGTCGCGGGCCGGGCAGGCTGATCACTTCGGATGCGGATATGGGCGATCTGCCTGCCTATCGCGCGGTGCTGGAACGGCTGGCGGAAGAAACCGGCGGCTTCGACGTGGTGATCAACAATGCCGGCATCTATCCGGCCAAGCCCTTCGACGAGTTTACGATAGAGGAATATCAGCAGGTCCAGCGCGTCAATGTCGATGCGGGTGTGCTGACGGTGCAGGTCGCACTGCCCTTTATGCGCGAACGCGGTTTCGGGCGGATCATCAATATCTCGAGCATCACCATTTCGGGCCTGTGGGACAATCTGGCACCCTATGTAGCCTCGAAAATGGCGCTGGTCGGGCTGACGCGGGCGTGGGCGCGCGAATTCGGTCCGATGGGCGTAACCGTCAATGCCATCGCGCCGGGGGCATTTCCCACCGACGCCGAAAAAATCCACCCCGATCCCGAAGGCTATGTACGCAAGGTGCTGGACGCCCAGTCGATCAAGCGCCGCGGGCACGCGGGGGACATTGCCAATGCCATCGCCTTTTTCGTCAGCGACGAGGCCGGTTTCATCACCGGACAGACGCTGCACGTGAATGGCGGTTGGACCATGAACTGATTGTGCAGAAAGCAACCCGATGAAAATCCTCGAAGGAATTCGCGTACTCGATTGTTCGATCGCCATGGCGGGGCCGTTCGCGGCGCAGCGCATGGGCGACATGGGCGCCGATGTTGTCAAGGTAGAGCCGACCAGAGGCGAATGGCAGCGTCATGCCTCGGCCGGCGGGGCGACAGGGAACAAGATCAATGTCTCGTTCCTCTCGCTCAACCGGAACAAAAGGTCGCTGGCCGTCGACCTGAAAGCGCCCGAAGGCAAGGCGCTGCTGATCGACATGGTGAAGAACGCGGATGTGTTCCTGCAGAACTATCGCCCCGGTGTCGCCGAACGGCTGGGCGTGGATTATGTGACGCTGTCGGCGATCAATCCGCGGCTGATCTATGTGTCGATGTCCGGCTATGGTGAGGATGGCCCCTATCGCGACTATCCCGGACAGGATCTGCTGCTGCAGGGCATGTCGGGCGCGATGATGTCGACCGGCGCGGCCGGGACACCGCCGTCAGCCGCCGGGCAATATCTGGTCGATGCGATCACCGCCTATACCGCCTTTGAAGGGGCGCTGGCAGCCCTGTTCCACCGCGAACGCACGGGAGAGGGGCAACTGGTCCAGATCAACATGCTGGACGCCATCGCCACGATCCAGATGCAGGAATTGTCGGTCTATACCGTCGGCAACAAGCCGCAGGCCCGCTCTGCCGAACCGCATGCCCATTCCTATATCCGCGCGCCCTATGGCGTGTTCGCGACCGCCGACGGCTATATCACCGTCGCCATGGCCTCGCTGACGCGGCTGGGCGAATTGTTCGGGGACGAGTTTTTTGCCGGCCTCGACGACGAACGCGACAGCTGGACGCAGCGGGACGAGATTTTCGCGCGGGTAAAGGGCCATCTGCTGGAGCGCAGCAGCGCCGACTGGCTTGCCGATATGCGCGCGCGCGATATCTGGGCAGGACCTGTCTATGGGTACGAGGATCTGATCAACGATCCACAGATCAGGCATAACGGCACGTTTATCGAATATGACCACCCGACCGAGGGGCGGATCAAGGTGCCCGGATTCCCGATCCGTTTCAGCCGCACGCCTTGCGAAGTCGAACGCGGCGCGCCCCTGGTGGGCGAACACAGCCGCGAGGTCATGCGCGAAGCGGGGCTGGACGATGGCGCGATCGACGCGCTGATCGAATCCGGCGTGGTGCGACAGCACGCATGACCATGGCCGATGTGAAATTGCCCGCCTTTCGCGGCCTGACATGGGATCACCCGCGCGGCTATAACGCGCTGGCCCGTGCTGCCGTGGATGCCGAGGGGCTGACCCTGCAATGGGACCGCCACTCGCTGGAAGGGTTCGAATCCGCCCCCATCGGTGAACTTTGTGACCGTTACGATCTGGTCGTGCTGGATCACCCGCATGTGGGCGAGGCGGTGGCAGCCGATTGCCTGATACCGGTTAAGGACCTGTTCGGCGCGGACGAGATTGCCGCCTGGCAAGATGCGATCGCGGGGCCCTCGCTCGACAGCTATTTCTATGCGGGGCGGCATTGGGCCCTGCCGCTCGATGCCGCGACGCAAGTGATGGCATGGCGCGCGGACCGCATCGAACAGGTTCCCGCCGCATGGTCCGATCTGCCCGCCCTGGCAGAACGCCGCGCGGTGGCGCTGTCGCTGGCAGGGCCGCATGCGATCCTGAGCTTCCAGTCGGTTTGCGGCGCGCTGGGTGCGCAGCACGATACCCCGCGCGCGACATTTATGGACCGCGACATTGCCATAGAGGCCTATGGCATCATGCGGGCGCTAACCGGCGATGCGACCCGCGCGGCGCTGGCGATGAACCCGATTGCGATGCTGGATGCCATGGCGGCGGGCGAGGGGCCCGATCTGGTGCCGCTCATCTATGGCTATGTGAACTATGCCACGCGCGGCGTGCGGTTCGGCAATGCGCCGGTCGGCCCGTCAGGGCGCATCGGATCGACATTGGGCGGCACCGGCATCGGCGTGTCGCGCCGCTGTAAGGTAACGCCCGCCTTGCTCGACCATATCCGTCTGCTGATGTCCGACACTGTCCAGCGTGGCTTCATCCCGTTTCAGGACGGGCAACCTGCCTTTCGCTCAGCATGGACCGATGTGGCGGTCAATGCCGCGACCGGCAATTTCTTTGCCGATACGCTGCCCAGCATCGAACAGGCGCTGCTGCGCCCGCGCCATAACGGGGCGATTGCTTTCCAGACGGCGGCTTCGTCTTTGCTGCGGCAGGCGCTGGTCGATGGCGACTGCGGCGCACCGGTGCTGGACGCGATCGACGATCTTTACCGCACACACCATCCGGCCGGAGCCGAGACATGACTGACGAACTGATCTTTTCCGTGGCCGACCATGTCGCCACCATAACCTTCAACCGGCCCGCCAAGCTGAACGCGCTGACGCCAGCGATGGCCGCCGCGCTGATCGCAGCAGTCAGCGAATGCAACACCAGCGATGCGGTGCGCTGCGTGGTGGTGACGGGCGCGGGTGAAAAGGCGTTTTCGGCGGGGTCGGATATCTCCACGCTCGACGCCTATGCAACCCCATGGGATTTCCGCAACCGCGACGATTATTGCGATGCCTTGCGCGCCTGTCGCAAACCGGTGATCGCGGCGGTGAACGGCTATGCGCTGGGCGGTGGTCTGGAAACGGCCATGGCCGCAGACATCCGCATCGCCAGCGCCAATGCCCGCTTTGCCGCGCCCGAAATCAAGCTGGGCTGGATCGGCGGCGGGGGCATGGCAGCCGGGCTGTCCTATTGCGCCGGATCGTCCAATGCCGCGATGATGGTGCTGACGGGCGACATGATCGACGCCGCGCAGGCGCGCGACTGGGGCATCGTCAGCGAGGTGCACGAAGCCAATGCGTTGATGCCGCGCGCCATGGAACTGGCCGCCAACATCGCGTCCCGCGCGCCGATCGCGGCCGAGACCGCCAAGCTAAACCTGCGCGCCGCGCATATCATGCCGTGGGACAAGGCCATCGAATACGAACGCGATCTGCAAGCGATCTGTTACGCCACCGAAGACGCCGCCGAGGGGCGCGCCGCCTTTGCCGAAAGGCGTGACCCGCAATTCCGCAGACGTTAGGAAGCCATCATGTCGAAACCGAAAATTCTCCTCTCGCGCCGCTGGCCCGAGGCGGTCGAGGCGCGGCTTGCGCAAAGCTATGACGTTACCATCAACGAAAGCGACCGGCCGCTGGGCGAGGATGCGCTGGCCGCTGCGATGCGCGACTACGACGCGGTCTGCCCGACGGTCACCGACAGGCTGCCTGCATCGGTCGTGGCGCAGGACGGCATGCGTACCCGCATCATCGGCAATTATGGCGCGGGGGTCGAACATATCGATCTGGATGCCGCAAAGACCGCCGGTTTGACCGTAACCAACACGCCTGATGTGCTGACCGATGCGACGGCCGATATCGCGATGACCCTGCTGCTGATGGCCACGCGCCGCGCGGGTGAGGGGGAGCGCGAATTACGTGCGGGAGAATGGACCGGCTGGCGGCCCACCCATCTTTTGGGACGCTCCTTGTCGGGCAAGGTGCTGGGGCTGGTTGGATATGGCCGCATTGCCCGCGCGATGGCCGAACGGGCGCAGGCGTTCGGCATGCGCATCGCCTATCACAGCCGTTCGCCCAAGGACGATATGCCGGACGATGCCTATCACGCCGACCTCGCCAGCCTGCTGGCGGTTTCGGATGTGGTGTCGCTCCACGCACCGGGCGGGGCGGAGACGCATCACATGATCGACGAAGCCATGCTGGCGCGGATGAAGCGCGAGGCGGTGCTGATCAATACGGGACGCGGCACGCTGATCGACGAAGGGGCCTTGGCAAAGGCCCTGCGCGATGGCGTGATCGCGGCCGCAGGTCTGGATGTGTTCGAAAAGGAACCGTCGGTTCATCCCGATTTGCTGGCGCTTTCCAATGTCGTGCTCTTGCCGCATCTCGGCTCTGCCACGCTGGAAACGCGTGAGGCGATGGGCATGAAAGTGGCCGATAATCTGGACCGTTTTTTCGCCGGGCAGGACGTGATTGACCGCATCGTGTGATCTTGTCGCCGCTGCGGTCGGCACATGGCTGAAAGGCGCGCCGCGTCCGCTGGTGCTGGGCATTTGCGGCGCTCAGGGCAGCGGCAAGTCAACTTTGGCGCAGGGGTTGGAAGCCCGACTGGCAGCGCAAGGGCTGAAGGTCGCTTCGCTATCGCTCGACGATCTGTATCTGGGCAAGACGGCGCGCGCGGAACTGGCCGCCGAACTGCATCCGCTGTTCGCGACGCGTGGGGTGCCGGGAACGCATGATGTTGTGCGGGGCCTGTCGGTGATCGATGCAGTGCGCAGCGGGCAGGCAGTCGCCTTGCCACGCTTTGACAAGGCGAGCGACGAGCCGGTCGCGCGCAAGGACTGGCCGGTGGCTCCGGCCGGATTGGATGTGCTGATCTTCGAAGGCTGGTGCGTCGGCGCGCGACCGCAGGATGCCGCGGTACTGGCGGATCCCGTCAACCCGCTGGAGCGTGACGAGGATGCCGAAGGGCGCTGGCGGCGCGCGGTGAATGATTGTCTGTCGCAGGCCTATCAACAATTGTTCGACCGGATCGACCGGCTTGTGCTGCTGGCCGCACCCGGTTTCGATGTCGTCCATGGCTGGCGGCTCCAACAGGAACGGGGCCTGCGCGAACAGCTGCGCAGCCAGGGGCGCGATCCCGCGCTCGCTATGTCGGACGATGAAATCGCCCGTTTTATAAGCCATTACGAGCGGATTACGCGGCATATTCTGAGCACCATGCCAGATTACGCCGATCTGACCCTGCGGCTTGGCCATGGGCGCGAGATTCTGGAAATCGAGGAACGGGCGGGGTTGTCTTCCAGCTAATCATCATACATCATATGATGAAACATATGGGAGACAGAAATTGCCAGGAGGATTTGCCGAATTCAGCCGGCGGGCCGCGCTTTACGGGTTGGGGGCCGCCTTTGCCGCCAGTGCCGTTCCGGTGCGCGCCATCGGCAGCCTGACCGGATTTCACAATATTCGCGATTATGGCGCGGTCGGCGATGGCAAAACTATCGATTCCCATGCCATCAACCGCGCCATCGAAGCGGCCAGCGCCAAGGGCGGCGGCACCATCGTCGTCCCTCCGGGTGAATATCTGTGCTTCTCGATCCGGTTGAAAAGCCACATCACGCTGGTACTGTCGCCCGGATCGATGATCGTCGCCGCCGACCCCGACAAGCACGAAGGGCAATATGACCTGCCCGAAGGCGTGTTCGAGGAGCAGCTTGTCGATTACGGGCTCGCCCATTTCCACAACAGCCTGATCTATGGCGACGGGGTTACCGATATCGCGATTGTCGGCAACGGTCTGATCTATGGTCCCGGCCTCGACCGCGAAGGCCCGCCGCCGCGCTGGCACGGGATCGAGGGGTGGAAGTCCCCATCCGAACTGGGAATGACGGCGGACGAGGCGCGCCGCGCCATTCCGCTGGAGATGAAATATGAAGGCCGCGGCAACAAGGCCATCGGTCTGACCGGATGCCGCAATGTGGTTTTGCAGGATTTCTCGATCCTGCAGGGCGGCCATTTCGCCTGTTACGTACTGGGCTGCACCAATGTGCGGATCGAGGGGATTACCGTCGACACCGACCGCGACGGTATCGACCTTGATTGTTGCCGCGATGCCAAGGTCGTCAATTGCACCGTCAACGCGCCCAAGGACGATGCCATCGTGTTGAAGAGCAGCTACGCCCTGCAGGAAGCACGCTTTTGCGAGGACATCCAGATCCTTGGCTGCAAGACCAGCGGCTATCTGCTGGGGACGCTGCTTGACGGGACCTATCAGAAATCGCCCTATATGGCGCCCGATGATGTGGGCGTGCTGGGGCGCATCAAGCTGGGGACGGATTCGGTTGCCGGTTTCCGCAGGGTGCTGATCGCCGATTGCCTGTGCGAAAACTCGCGCGGGTTGCAGATGGGCGCGATCGACGGTGGCGTGCTGGAAGATGTGACGGTGCGCGACGTGACCTTGCGCAATCCGGTGAACCATCCCCTGTTCGTCCGCCTCTCGGCTCGCAACCGCGCGCCGCGCGGGGCAGGGGTGGCAAGCGTCCGCCGCGTCCGCTTCTCCGATATTCAGGTTTCGGGTGCGCGCATGGAATATCCGTGCGGCGTGGTCGGGATCGAGGACGGCATCATCGAGGATGTGAGCTTCAGCGGCCTGCATGTCAGCGCCGCGGGCGGTGGCACGGCCGAGGATGCGGCGCGCGTAGTGCCTGAAAGGCGCACTTCCAGCCTTGAGCCGAGTTTTATGAAAACGCTGCCCGCACATGGGCTTTACGCACGCCACGTGCGCAATCTGGGCATGTCGGACGTGCGCTTCGATGTGGAGGCGGCCGATGCACGACCGGCGGTTGCGCTGGAGAACGTGAATGGCGCGGTGATCGACGGGCTGACATCGACCAAGGGCAAACAGAACGCGGTCCGCGCGGCGCAGGATTGTCGCAATATCGCGATTGGCCAGATTGAAACCTTTTCGGGAGAGAATGCATGATCCGTAAGTTTGGCACCGCGCTGGCGGCACTGCTCGCGACGACTCCGCTCGCCGCGCAGAACTACGACCTCGACCAGCGTGACGATGATTTCAGCGAACGTCTGACCGTGATCGAGGAGCCGGCCGAACCTGTGATCGGGCCGGAAGATGTGCAGCGCGCCGATAACCGCTCGGGCTTTGAAACCGGCATGACGCTCAAGATCGATGGCACCTATCATCTGTTCATTTCGGAAATGTTCGAACGCCCGCACCTCGATATGCGGATCGCCCACTGGACCAGCCCGGACGCGGTCAGCTGGACCCGTCAGGGCACCGTCGTCGACAGCGTGCCGGGCCGTTCGGCAAAGAACCCCAAATCCGAGGTATGGTTGCAGGGCGTTATCTTCGACGACGAGGCCGATCGCTGGAACCTGTTCTACATCGCCTATCGCGGGGGCAACAGCGAACAGGGCGAAGGGCTCAACCTCGACTATGAAGGCACGGCGCGGCGGGCCGTATCGCAAACCCCGGGCAAAGCCGGTATCGGCGGCCCGTATGAAGATGTCGGGGTCGCCATGGCACCGGGCGGTCCGGATGCGGCGATATGGGAGGGTCAGCAGGGGCTGGACAGCTTTTTCCCCTATAAGGTCGGCGACCAATGGGTCGCGTTGCATGGCAGCCACAACCATTTTCCCGCATCGCCATGGCAAGTGGGGGTGGCAACCGGCTCCAGCCTGACAAGCAGCGAGTGGACGCGCGTGCCGAGCGAGCAGCCGTCCCCCATGGAAGGGCTTTTCATCGAAAATCCGATCGTCGAGAAGCTCCCCAACGGCCATTACATGGCGCTTTACGACGCCAATCACTTCGCACCCGTTCAGCCCGACATGCCGGTGCGGCCGAACAATTCGGTCGGCTATAGTGTTTCGGAGGACGGGATACGCTGGCATCAGGGCCGTTCGCTTGTCGTTCAAAGCGACGACAACAACTGGGCATCGGACCTGCGGACCCCGCTGGGTCTGGTTGCGGAAGGCGACGGGATTTACACCCTGCTCTATACGGCCCGCATGAAGGACCAGCCCTTTTGGGCCATCGGCCGGGTGAAGGTGAAGCTGACGACCGACTGAGGCTGTTCGGCAAGCCGCCTTTTTCCAATCGGGTTATTAAAGAACTGGGGGAGCCTGTGTCTCACAGGCTCCCCCAGTTTTTGTAAGTTCGACTTGAAGCCCGACCGGTGCTTCGATCGCGAAGCGCTCCGGCTCAGGGACGAACGCCCGCAGCCTCGATCACCTTGCGCGCTTCTTCGGGCCAGTCGCTGCCCGGAACCAGGAAATTGCCGCGCGGGTCGTTGCCATATTGGGGCAGCCAGCGCCCGCCGGTCTTCATCGAATTATGCCAGTTTCCGACCGCGCGATTGTCGGTCGAGATGCCCTGATCGTACATTTTGCCGGCGGTATTGATGTTCAGCCACGTTCCGCTCGACGTTTCGACGACATTGCCGGTGATGGTGAAGTGCTTGCTGCCTTCGTCCAGATAGATCGCGATCTTGTGATCGATGTCGAAGATATGGTTGTTCCGGATCACCGAATTGGGATTGGCGGAAAGGTTATAGATGGCCCCGCCGTCCATATACCATTGTTTCACCCCGTGGATGCGGTTTCCCTCGACCAGAGTGTTGCGCAGCGTCGTGGGCGTGGTGAATTTGGGATTGTGGACATATCCCTGCTGGTTCTGGTCGTAATTGGGATTGCCGCCTTCGTCGTTGTACCCCCAACCCCAACCGGTTGCGATCCCGTCATAGGGGGCATCGCTGATATCGTTGTGCACGATGCTGGCCCCGTCGATATAGGTCGTCAGGATCGCGGCATTATCCTTGTAATCCTGACTGACGGTGACGACCACATTATCCGCGATGGTCAGGTCGCGGTTGATAAGGTTCGGGTCCGACGGATGATGCGCGTCGGTGCGCACACCGCCCGCCATGATCGCGCTGCCCGACAACACGGCAAAGCGGTTGCGCGAGACGGTAATATTGCTGGTCGCCAGACCCACGCCGGTCAGATGCGCCTGCGGCTCGTTCCCGATGCCAAGGCCGATCTGTCCCAACTGGCTGAACACATTGCCTTCGAACACGATGTCGCGCGCGGCAGACACCTGCACGGCAGCGGGGATCTGGTGCCATTTCAGGCGCATGGATTCGAATTCAACACAGCCCCAGCCGCATTTTTCCCACGCGTCTTCAGGGTGCAACGGCGATTCGTCGCTCAGATAGGCACCGCTCTGCTGATTGGCATAGCCCGTGTTTCGCGAGGGGCCGAGCCATGATGTGTGCGAAAATTGTAGCCCGCGAAAATTGAGTTTTTCGACCGGCTTGTCGGGCGTGCCGCTGATCGAAACCAGCGCTTCCAGAGTGGGCACGACGACGTCGAGATCGGCGATATCCTCGTCCAGACCCGTGCGCAGATAGAGCTTGCCTGCTTCGGGATCGATCACCCACTGGTGCCAGTTCGAATGCCACTGGCCGACCTTGCCGATGAATTCGGGCGCCCCGCGCAGGAAAAAGCGCGATTCTTCGGGAAACAGCGGCTTGCTCGCCGTGTCATAGCCCCAGGTGTTATTGTCCCACGCCGGCTGCGACATGGTGAATTCCACGCCGCCATCCGATTTCGCGATCGTTTCCACGGGCGAATAACGGTCGGTGAAGATGCCGGTCGCCTCGATCTCCATCCGGTCGGGCCGGGCGATATCGGCCAGCCATGCGTAATCGGGATTGGCGATGGTGAAACCGGTCCCGCTGAATTTCAGGTCGTGGAGCGCGATTTCGACGAAGGGCGATTCTGCAACCGTGCCGTTCACCCAGATCTGCCGCGTATCCAGCCCCTTGGGCGTGTCCGCGACATAGAGGTGGCGTTCCTCGTCATACGGTTTGAAACCGGTAATGTGGATGCCCGATGTGATGACCGGCCGTGCATCGGGAGCGGCGCGCCAATCGACCGTATGGCCGTTCTGGCCGCCATCGGCCTGCCGGAACACCAGCGGCTTGGTCAGGCGATAGGTGCCATCGGCCAGCAGGACGGTGACATCGCCTTTCTTGTTGCTGGCCCGCACCAGTTCCTGCGCCTTTTCCAACGTCCGGACCGGTTTCGCAGAGGTACCCGCATTGCGGTCGTTGCCCGATGGCGAGACATGCACGGTCACCTGCGCGAATGCCGATGTGGCGCACAGCAGACCTGCCGCGAATGTCGCCGTGCGAACGGCTTTGCCGATCATATCTTCCTCTCCCTATATTATTTTCGGGGCGGCAGGTCAGTTGACCCAGCCGCCGTCGATCACATTGATCGTGCCGGTGGTAAAGGCGCTCTCGTCCGATCCCAGATAGATGGCGAGGGCAGCCAGTTCTTCCACACGGCCAAAGCGGCCCATGGCCTGACGCGCGGTGAATTCGGCATAGGCCTTGTCGAAATCGCCCGTATCGCGCAGCCGTTGCAGCAGCGAAGGGGTTTCGACCGTACCCGGACAGATCGCGTTGCACCGGATGCCCTGGGTCACGAAATCGACCGCGACCGATTTTGTCAGTCCGATCACTGCCGCCTTGGTCGCGCCATAGGCAAACCGGTTGGGCACGGCCTTGATGCTGCCCGCGACCGAGGACATGTTGATGATCGACCCGCCGCCGTTTTCGATCATGTTGGGCATGATGGCGCGGATCATGCGGTATTGCGCGGTCACGTTCAGCGTGTTGGAAAATGCCCAGTCATCCTCGTCACAATCAAGGATGGTGCCCGCATGGACGAAACCCGCACAATTGAACAGGACGTTCACATCGGTGAATTCAGCCGCGATGGCCTTGACCGCCTGCGGATCGGTAACGTCAAGGGCGCGGCATTCGGCGCCTTCCAGCCCTTCCAGCGTTTCGGCGCGCACGTCGGTTGCGATCACCCGCGCGCCTTCACGAACGAAGGCTTCGGCAGTGGCGCGGCCGATACCCTGGCCGGCTGCGGTGATCAGGGCGGTCTTGCCCTTCAGGCGATTCATGCATTTTCTCCCAACGGGTTGGCCCTGAAAAAGGGCAATATTCGGCATGGACAGTCCATGGATGAATTCATATGATGTCGTATGTTTAATCACGGCGCAAGCGCAGACTTACCTCTCAACCGAAGAACCGCGATGGGGCTGATGGCCGCACTGGCGGCCAGCCCCTTTGCCGCATCGCAGGCCATGGCGACTGGAGTGGTCGAGGATATTCGCAATCATGGCGCGAAAGGGAACGGCTATTCGGTCGACAGCGCCGCGATCAATGCTGCTATTGCCGCCGCCGCCCGTTGTGGTGGGGGCGTCGTAGCCGTACCGCCGGGGCGTTACCTGTGCTTTTCGATCCGGCTGCTCGACAATATCACGCTGGCCCTGTCATCGGGCGCGGTGATCGAGGCTGCGGACCCCAGCGCCTATGGCGCGAATTACGATCATCCCGAAAACTATATGGAACAGCAGTTTCAGGATTTCGGCATCACCCATGTGCACAACAGCCTGATCTATGCCGACGGGGCCAGCAATATCGCGGTCGTTGGGCGGGGGCTGATCTATGGTGCGGGGCTGGACCGTGCGGGACCGGGTGATTTCTGGTGGAAGCGCGATCAATGGCAATCGGCGGCCGTCCTGGGCATCACGCCGAAAGAACTGATGCTGCGTAACCCGCACGAAGCGGCCATGGTGGGGCGCGCGAACAAGACATTCGGCCTGATGAACTGCCGCGGCGTGCAATTGCAGGATTTTACGATCCTGCAGGGCGGCCATTTTGGCATCATCGCCCACGGTTGCACCAATATGCGGATCGAAGGGGTGGTGGTCGATACCGACCGTGATGGCATCGACATCGATTGTTGCCGCGACGTCCGGGTCAGCAATTGCACCGTCAACGCGCCCAAGGATGACGCCATCGTGCTGAAAAGCAGCCACGCGCTGGGCCGGAATGTGGTGTGCGAGGATATCCAGATACGCGGCTGCAAGACCAGCGGTTACCAGATGGGATCGCTGCTGGACGGTACCTATCGCAAATCGGATTACGGATCGCCCGACAAGATCGGCGTGCTGGGCCGGATCAAGATGGGCACCGAAACGACTGGCGGGTTCCGCAATGTGCAGATCAGCGATTGCATCTGCACCAATTCGCGCGGCATCCTTGTCGGCATCGTCGATGGCGGAGTGATGGAGGATGTGACGATTTCGGGCATCACCATCCGCGATCCGGTGAACCATCCGCTGTTCGTGCATCACGGCGCCCGCATGCGCGCGCCAAAGGGGGCGCCGATACAGGGCATACGCCGCGTCCGGTTCGAGGATGTGCAGATTTCGGGTGCCGACCCGCGTTATCCCTGCGGGGTCGAGGGCATTGCCGACAGCCCGGTCGAGGATGTCAGCTTTACCGGTATCGACATGCAGTCGGCAGGCGGCGGCACGAAAGAGGATGCGGCGCGCGATCCCGAATATCGGCGCGAAACCAGCCTTGAAGTCAGCTATCTGAAAACCTTGCCCGCACAGGGCATCTGGGCACGCCATGCGAAGCGGCTGACGGTGCGCGATTGCCGCTTTTCGACTGAAGCACCCGATGCGCGTCCCGCCGTGGCGCTCCGCCATGTCGACGGGGCGCTGATCGACGGGGTGACTTCGTCGATGTCGGGCAAACAGGCGGTGTCGCAGCGCGACAGCAGCCATGTGACGGTGAAAAATACGGGAGCGTTCAGCTGATGGGACCGCAGGATCTGGGTTTTGGTGCGGCATCGATCGGCAACCTCTATCGCGCGGTGCCCGATGCAGATGCGCGCGCCGTGGTCGCCCGCGCGTGGCAGGCGGGGGTTCGCTATTACGACACCGCCCCGCATTACGGTTTCGGCCTTAGCGAAAAGCGCCTCGGCGCGGCGCTGGCGGAACTGGACCCGCAGGAAAGCGCCGTCGTTTCCACCAAGATCGGTCGCAGGCTGGACCCGCGCCCCGATGCCGATCTGACGGCGGTGCGGCAGGCATTCGTCTCGCCCGAACCGTTCGAAAGCGTGTTCGATTACAGCTATGACGCGGTCATGCGCAGCTATGAAAGCAGCCTGAAACGCCTGCAACGCAGCCGCATCGATATACTGTATGCGCATGATATCGGCAGCTTTGCCCATGGCGCGGAGCATCCCCGCCGTTTCACCGAATTCATGGATGGCGGCTATCGCGCGCTGCGCGAGTTGCGCGATGCGGGCGATGTGGCGCAAATCGGCATCGGCGTGAACGAAATCGCCGTGTGCGAGGAAATGATCCATGCGGGCGAGATCGACATCATCATGCTGGCAGGCCGCTATACGTTGCTGGAGCAGGATCCCGTCGACAGCCTGTTGCCGCTGTGTGCGCAGCGCGGCGTGAAACTGGTGGTCGCCGCCCCCTATAATTCGGGCATTCTGGCCAAAGGCGTGCGCGGGGAAGGCCCTGTTCCCAATTTCAATTACGAACCCGCGCCGCCCGCCATCGTCGAACGCGTGGGCGCGATCGAGGATATTTGCGCGCGTCATAATGTGCCCCTTGCCGCGGCGGCGCTGCAATTTCCGCTGGCACATCCGCAGGTTTCCGCGGTCATCCCGGGCATGGGATCGGTGCGGCAAGTGGAGGCGGCGATCGAACTGATCGGCGTACCCATACCGGAAGCGATGTGGGGCGAATTGCGCGCGGCAGGCCTGCTGTGCGGCGATGCACCGGCTGCGGCCTGAGATAAAGACGGACCCGCAAGCAGCGGGCCATGCGGGAGAGTAGCATGACGATTACCCGGCGGGCGGTTTTTGCCAATGCCATGGCGCTGGGGGCAGCCGGAATGGCGCGCCCCGCCATCGCCGCCACCCAAACCCGTGTTGAACGCTGGGGCGTGTTCGAACTGGCGCTGGCGGGACCATCGGCGGGCAATCCGTTTCGCGACACGCCGTTTTCGGCAGTTCTGGAAGGGGCAGGGCAGGCGATCGAAGTCCCTGGCTTCTACGATGGGGACGGGCTCTATCGCCTTCGTTTCAGCCCGCCCGAGACCGGCGAATGGCGCTGGACCACGCGCAGCAATGCTCCCGCGCTGAGTGGCATGAGCGGCCGCTTTACCGCCACCGCGCCGACGCAGGGCAATCACGGGCCGGTTCAGGTCAGCAAGGACGGGTTCCACTTTACCTATGCCGACGGCACGCCGTTCCGCCAGATCGGCACCACCTGCTATTCATGGGCGCTGCAATCGGAAGAGAAATGCCGCCAGACGCTGAAAACCCTGTCTGCCGCACCGTTCAACAAGATGCGCATGCTGGTTTTTCCCAATGTCGCATCGGTCGCGACCGCCCCCTTCGTCCGCAAGGGAGAAGGGCCTCGGGACTGGGACGCCATGCGTTTCGACCCGGCCTATTTCCGCCGCTACGAAGATCGCATCATCCGGCTGGGCGAGCTGGGGATAGAGGCCGATGTGATCCTTTATCAGCCCTATGACCCCAAGCGCGGCTATTCCGACATGAAGCGCGAGGATGACGAGCATTACATCCGCTATGTCGCCGCGCGTTTCGGGGCCTATCGCAATGTGTGGTGGTCGATGGCGAACGAATTCGACCTGATCGAAAGCAAGACCGATGCGGACTGGGACCATTTGTTCACCGTGCTTGCCGATGCCGATCCGCACAGCAGGCTGCGTTCGATCCACAACATCCACCGCTATTACGACCAGCGCAAACCGTGGATCACCCATGCCAGCGTGCAGAACGGGGCGGCGGTGCTCGATCCGATCCGTGCCGAACTGCACCGCGCCTTTGCCGAAAAACCGGTCATCTTTGACGAGGTGGTTTACGAGGGCAATATCGACAAGCGATGGGGCAATCTGACCGGCGAGGAAATGGTCGAACGGTTCTGGCACGGGCTGATCGGCGGGACCTATGTGGGGCATAGCGAAACCTATGCGCAGGATCGCAACCCCGATCATTCATGGCTGGGGCAGGGCGGCACCCTGCAAGGGACCAGCGCGCCGCGCCTCGCTTTTCTGAAACGCATTATGGAGGAAGGACCGGCACCCGGCATCGATGCGGTCCAGCCATGGTGGAACTATCGCGTGGCAGGGAAAGAGGGGGAGTATTACCTCCTCTATTTCGGGACAGAAGCGCCCGTGGAATGGGAAATCCGTTTCCCGTCCAAAACCGACAATGCGATCCGTGATTACGAAATCGACGTGATCGACACATGGAACATGACGGTCGAACCGCAAGGACGATTCCGCATGGCGCGCAAGGATGAATACGACATCCATTCGCCCGACCGCCCCGCGATCGCACTGCCGGGGCGCCCCTATATGGCGGTGCGTCTGCGCGCGGTCTAATCCGTGTCGGAGCTTATCGCCTTGAATTCGGCCAGCCGGATCGCGCGTTTGCCCGCGGGCTTCATCAAGGCTCGGATGCGGGTGATCGGGCGGCTGTCCCAGCGATAATCGCTGATTCCGTTGGCAACGGGTTTGCCGCGCGCCAGATCGTGCCAGCGCCCGTCCTGCCAATATTGGACGGTTACCGATATTGGCGCGGCGAATTGCGCTCCATCATCGAAAAAGGCCAGTTCTGCGCGGTCGACGGTCACGGCTTGGCCGAAATCCACTTCATACCATTGCTCTTGGCCGGATAGCGGCGAATCCCACCCATTCGGCAGTTCGGGATAGAACCAGGTCCGCCCGTCGATGGCGTCATGCAGCGCTTCGGCGTCATTATTGCCCGATGCGCGCGCCATGGGGAAATCGCCGCGCACAAGTTGCACGGCACGGTTGATGTCGCGCCGGATCGGGCGAGGGGCCGCGCGCGTGACAGGGACAGTGAGGCGGCCCAGTGTGGCACGGCGGGCGACTTCCTTGCCGTCCACCTCGACCGACAGGCCCACGCCCTTGCCGTAACGCGATCCGTCGGCATCCCACGTCACCGCGACGGAACGACCGTGATAGGGCACGTTTTCGACACGGAACCAGCCCAAACCCTGCGCATCGCCTGCATCGGGCAACAGCGGGTTGACCTCTAGCACGTCATCGGCACGCGGCCTGATGCCGACCAGCCCGCCAAGGATCAGGTCGATATAGCCCGAATGGAAATAGTGATGGCTGCGGTCCAGCCCGACGATGGGCTCGCCCGTGGCAGGATCGTAATCTTCTTCCAGATCAAGCAGATCGCCCTGATAATGCAGATCGGTATATTGGCGCAGCAGGCGCATGTAGTCGCTGCGCGTGACGGGGCCGGTATGGTCGTAATGGTCGAGCAGATTGGCCATGCCGGTCAGCACCTGCGTCGTCTGATAGGGCCAGACGGGGCCGTTCCACTGGCATTCGCGCGCTTCGCCCAGATAGCGATACTGGCGCATGTAATATTCATAGCTTTTCTCGACCGTGCGTATGCCTGCTTCTCCGCCCAGCGAGGCGGGATCGAGCAGGTGCGCCCATGCCGACGCGTAACGCGCATCGTCGGGCACCAGATCGAACATCCAGGGCAGATATCCGGCCAGTTCGCGTGCGCGTATCGGCTCCCAATAGGAGACATGTTCGTTATCGACCTTATAGCGGTCCCCGAAATGGCCCAGCGCAGGGTTCCAAAGCGCCTCTATCGTACGGGCCTGCAACCGGTCGGCGCGGGCCGCGAATTCTGCCGACAGGGCGGTGTCGCCCGCCATGGCCGCGATATTCGAAATCGCGCGCGCATTGGCAAACATATAGCTGTTGATCGACGGGCGGAAACTGTCGCCGCCGCGGAACCCGTCTTCCCCGCCCGAGGCGTCGATGGAGGATACGGTATATTCGGTCGCGTCCAGCAAAGGCTCGATAAAATAGAGCTGTTTGGCGAAGTCGTAATGGTCTTCCCACAGCCCATAGATATGGCGCATCACCGGTAAATGGCGCTGCACCGCCTGACGGTCACCATCGACAAGAAAGCGGCCCCACACCGAATCCGCCATATGGTCGGTGAAATGGCGGTCGTTTCCGCCGTGATACATGAAGTTGATATAATCGTCGGTAAAGCGCCGGTCGTTCAGCCAGAGCCCTTCGGCGATATGAAACCCGCTGGCATCGTTCAGGCTGGCATAGGGATGGCGCTGCCAGTCGACATCGTCGGCGAATTCGGTGGTGATATAGCCTTGCTGGCCAAGATCGCGCTGATGCGCGCGGAATATCGACCAGCGATAGTAATAGACCGCATCGATCCGCGGATCGGCACTTTCGAAGAAAGGGATGCGGTCTTCGTACCAGGGTGCGTCATTGCCGAAATGTTCGGCGGCGATCCGGTCGCGGTCCAGTTCCTGTGCCGAAACAGAAGGGCCGGCGAAGCCGGAAACCCCCGCAAGCAGAATTGCGGCGGTCAAGCTCGATCCTATCCGGCGTATCACCTGCGCCCTCCTGTCCGGTGCGACATCGGCGGCCCCCTCGCAGGCGGAGTGAGAGAGGGAGAGGAAGCCCGGTCCGGGGCCGCCAATGGCTGGCCGCAGCCGCGGGGCGCACCCCGCAGGCTCCGGCCGGATTACGATCAGTCGAACGTGAAGCGCACGCCGACAGCGAAAGTGCGCGCCAGTTGCAGCGTTCCCAGATTGAACTGGTCGGCATTCCCGACATCGTCGAACTTGTAATAGTTCTGCTGCTTCGACTTGGTGAGATTGGTCGCATCGAAGGTCAGCCCGATCTGGTCGGTGACGTTGAAGGTCAGCTGCGCGTCGAGGCTTTCTTCCGGCTGGTACCAGACGCCGATCGGGTTCGCGAACAGTCGCGCCTCGTTATTATGGAGGAAGCTTTCGCGCCACACATAGGACAGGCGGGCATTCACGAACCCGCGATCATAGGCGAGCGTCGCATTATACGAGAAGTCCGAGACATTGAAGAATTTCGATGTCGTCTCGCCCACGATCTCGCCAGCCGAATTGGTCAGCGGAATGTTCTGCTTGGAATCCAGGATCGTCATGCTGCCCTGGAAGCCCAGACCGTCCAGAATGCTTGGCAGGTAATCGGGGAAATAGGTCAGGCCCACTTCCACGCCTTTCAGCACGCCGTCCGATGCATTGACGGGGCGGGTGATGGCGAACGTCTCGGTATATTCGGGCTGGCCGACCGAGATGTCGTTGTCGGGGATCGTTTCCTGCACCGTCAGAGGCACGACCAGCCCGTCGATCTCACGCCGGAAAGCCGTGACATAGATCGCGCTGTTGCGATCGAAATACCATTCCAGCGCAAGGTCGAAGTTCTTCGAGTGGGTTGGTGCCAGATCGGCGGTACCCGCCGTGCCGCTGCCATAGCCGACATTGGTCAAGTCGCCCGTCAGCGTATAGTTCGGGTTGATGTCGCTGAAATTCGGACGACGCAGCGTTTCGCCATAATTGAAGCGCAAGCGCAGGTCGGGCGTGATTTCATAGCGCGCGGTAAAGCTGGGCAGGAACTTGTTCGACTGGCTGCCACCGCGCGTCAGCGCACCGTCGTTCAGCCGGTCGTAAAAGTTCGAATTGGTCGTCACCGACACGAAACGCACGCCGCCCTGCAGCATCAGCGGGCTGCCGAACACCGACAGCTCGCCATCGGCCATCGCATAGGCCGACATGGTCACCTCGTCGATGTCGAAGGTCTTGTCGAGTTCGAGCGCGTCCGAAGTGGGCAGTCCATAAAGCTCGCGCACATAGTCGGCATTGTCGTGCAGCCAGTAGCCGCTGGGCAAAACCCAGCTGCGCGGCACATCGGCGATGCCCTTCATAAAGTCCTTGTTGGTGAACCATGCTTCTTCGGGAAGCGAGGACAGCGGCTGGCCAAGGAACCCGTCCTGTCCGCGCACGAAGCTGGTTGCCTTGCGGTCGTCATAGCGAAGGCCGGCCTTGACGCGGCGCAGAAAGCCCTCGTCCCATTCGTAGAACCCGTCGAGAGACAGCGTCAGCGCGCTGCCTTCGTTCCTGTTCGCATTGTCGTAGATTTGCGCGACGTTCCAGACGTTCGGATCGGCCAGCAGCGTATCATCGTCGAAGTGATAGGACGGGATACCGCCGCCAGCATTGAAATCGGCGGTGATCTGGCTGGCAACACGATCGGTGCGCATGGCCAGGAAGGTCGTTTTGTTGGTGCTGGTCTGATAGGCGACATCGCCCACGATCTGGCCATTGGTGCCCAGATCCCATTGCCCGTTCAGCGCATAGACATAGCTGTCGGTCTTGTTGGTGGCATAATCGCCGCTGTTGAAGCCATAGACATCGTCCACGGTGCGCGACTTGATGATGTTGGTCCCGTCATACAGCTCGAAATCGCCGGGATTGCCCCACCAGTCGACGAAGCTGAACTGCAGCGAATTGAACGTATTGCCGCGGAAACCGGCATAGAACGCCTCTGCCGTATAGACCGAGCTGGAATTGGGTGCCCATTGCAGCGCGATATTGACCGAGGGACGCTCGCGCTTGCCGTACAGGTCAGAGCTGAACACTGCGTCGCGCGCGAGGTAATAGGGAACGTCGACCCCGTTGTAATTGATCGTCGAGCCCGGCTCGGTCGGCAGGCCGTAATCGAGGCCCGGCTGCCAGCCCGAGAAAATGCGTTCCAGCGGGCCGAGGCCCGAACCGGCGGGCGGGGTTTCGGTCGCAAAGGGGACGAATGCGCCCGCCGTGGTCGACATGTTGCGATATTTCGTGCGCTGCCAGCTGACATTCACCAGCGCGCCGAAATCGCCGATGTCGGTTTCCCAGTTGTCGCTGACCAGCAGGGCAAGGTTCGGGTTAAACGTATCTGCCTGTTCGTTATAAATTCCGCGGGCAAGGCCCGAGATTGTGAAGCCGTCGAAATCGAGCGGGCGGCGCGTTTTCACGTCGATCTGGCCAGCAAGGCCCGTTTCGATCTGGTCGGCGGCGCGGGTTTTATAGATGTCGACCTGCCGGACCAGATTGGCCGAAATATCCTGAAGCGCAAAGGACTGGCCAGCCGCGGTGAAGATATTGCGACCGTTCAGTGTCGTCAGCGGGTCGGGAAGACCGCGAATGGTCACCGTCGCCGCTTCGCCGCCCGCACGGTCGGTCACCTGAACGCCGGTCACGCGCTGCAGCGCCTCGACCACGTTATTGTCGGGCAACTTGCCCACGTCTTCGGCCACGACCGAGTCGACGATCTGCACCGATTCCTTGCGTACGTTCAGCGCGCCGACGATCGATGCCTTCACGCCGGTGACGATAATGATTTCGTCGTTGTTTTCCGCGGTGTCGGCCGATTCCTGCGTCGGAGCGGCGTCTTGCGCATGGGCAATGCCGGCAAGGCCAAGAACGAAAACGGATGCAGTGCACAATGCGATTGGCTTCAGCGCCATGAGCTAACCCTCCCAATGAGGCTGGCCGATACCATGCCTCTTTAACTAACCGTGGCCTTGTTATTTGTCGGAGTTATTAGATGCAAGAGAAAACTGCGCGCCGTCGTTTATATGGGAAATTATGTGGCGGCATTGCCGCAGGCGCGCCGGATTCCTTATAATTTGTCAGAGTGGATGGGCTTCAGGATCGCTTCCAAAGCGTTGCCGGAGCGGCCATGTCGGCCAGCGCCAGCCCGTTTTCGCCTGCCGCGATCGCCTTGCCGGGAAAGGCGAGCGATTCGATCCGGACAGTGTCGGCATCGGGGCCGTCGACGTGCCGGAACATATCGGCGCCCGCACGCGTCGCCGTGCCAATGGACAGCGATCCGTCCTCTGCCGCGACCAGTTGTTCATCGCGCCGCAGGATCGGGGATATGCGCACCGCGCCGCCCTTATCGGGGGTGGAGCGGAACTGGGTCTGGGGCAGGGGGGCGCTGCCCGCGATAAGTTCCGCGCCGTCATGCGCCATGAATACGCCTGCGTTTGCCACTGCCTCGAACCGGTCGGGCAGGGGGCCATTGCCCACCGGCACGCCGAAATCGGGATTGCCGTCGGCATCGAAATAGAGCCGCTGCACGCGCGTGTGCCGGTCGGGATTGAACAGCGGGTCCCCCTCGATCTCTTTATAATCGCGGCCGTGATAGACAAGGATGTCGCGCCCTTTTTCGTCGACGGTAAAGCTGTTGTGGCCCGGGCCATAGACCGATGTCTCGACACTGGTCTGGAACACCGGCTGCGGCGATTTGGTCCAGGATGCGGGGTCCATGATGTCGGCATCGGCGTCGGCGGTCAGCAGGCCAAGGCAATAGCGGTCGTCGGTCGCGCTGGCGGAATAGGTCATGAAAAGCTTGCCGTTACGTTCCAGAACGGCCTGCGCTTCGTTCACCTTGAACCCACGGATTTCCCAGTCCAGCGTCGGGACCGACAGCCGCACCGGCGCTGCCGCCAATGTCAGCGCGGAGGCGGTGGGTGCGATATAGATATTCGAATTGGTGTCGATCCCCGGTTCGCGTTGCGCCCATGCGAAATAGCGCGTGCCGCGATGGTGGAACACGGTGGAATCGAGGTTGAAGCTGTCCCACGGGCCCTTGAACTCTCCCAGAACGGTCCAGTTGCCGTTCATCGGATCGTCCCCGTCGCACACCACGGCATAGGTGCGGATCCGGAACACGTCCTCGCCTCCGCCGCTCGGACCTGCGGCGAAATAGACCACCCAGCGCCCGTCGATCAGATGCAGTTCGGGTGCCCACAGGAAGCCGGACATCGGGCCGGTATCTTCGTGCCGCCACAACACGCGTTCCTCGGCATTGGTCAGGCCTGCCAGCGTCTTTGCACGGCGCAGGACCAGCCGGTCATATTCGGGCACCGAACCGGTCATATAGTAATAGCCGTCGTCGTGCCGGAAGATCTGCGCATCGGCGCGGTTCTTCACCAGCGGATTGACGATATCGCGGTCGGATGCGCCGCTTTCCGCCTGTTGGGGCGCGCTGCCCGGTTTGGAACAGGCAATGGGGATCAGGGCTGCACTGGCGGCAAAGGCACGGCGCGACAGTTTGAACGACATGAAAAGACCTCTCCGGCTTTGTTATCAGATATCAGTATTGAGCCACGGGCCAGCCATCGGCGTCCCAGCGGATCGGCGCGATGCGCAGCTTTGGCGCGCCATCGGCCTGTTTGTCATAGGCGTGATAGACGACATAGCTGGTGCCGTCGGTGTCGGTAAAAAATCCGGCATGGCCGGGGCCGCGAAAGCGCTGCTTTTCCTGAAGATCGGCGCGCAGGAAGATCGTGCCGCCGCCCAGCATCGCCTCCGACCCGTCCTTGCCGCGATAGGGGCCGGTCACATGCCGCGACCGCGCTACCACCGTGTAATAGGTGCTGTTCACGCCCTTACAGCAGTAATCGAACGAATTGAGCATATAGTACCAACCGTCTTGGCGGAAGATGAAGGGTGCCTCGATCGGGTTGGGCCCGCCGGCGACGCCAAGACGGCGGGCGAGGGAATAGGGTTCGGCACCGGGCGCGGGCTTGCCGGTGTCGGGGTTCAGAGCGAACAGCTTGATCCCCGACCAGAAACTGCCCAGCGCAAGCCATTGGCGACCTTCCGGATCGACCACAAGATTGGGGTCTATCGCATTGAAGTCGCTGTCTTTGGTCGACATGACGACAAGGCCGTGATCCTTCCAGCGATAGTTTTTCGCCTTCGGGTCCAGCGTCGCGTTGGTTGCAAGGCCAATGGCCGAACGGTTCGATCCGAATGTGCTGATAGAATAATACAGCCGGTACTCGCCATCGACATAAGAGATATCGGGTGCCCAGATTCCTTCGGTGCCCGGTATCGTGTCCTGCGCCCATTGCGGTATCGCGTCGAACACCGCGCCCGCATCGGTCCAGTGCGCCAGATCGGTTGATGTCTTGATCCCGATATAGCGACCGACCGTGCTGAACACGTAATAGGTATCGCCCTCGCGGATGATCACCGGATCGTGGGCGATCAGATCGCCCGAGAGGCGATCGTTGAGCGTGGTCGTTTCGTCCTGCGCTGCGACGGGCAGTGCGGGTGTGCAAATGGCTGCCGCGCCAAGGGCAATAGCCGCCGCATATTTGGTAATGCCACCCATATTTGCTCCTTGGACGTGCCTGACCGTGTACCTTGCCTGCCCCCGCCGGCGGACCGGCGAGGGGCAGGCAGGCACCCTCATCGCAGCTCGAGCACCACGACCGACTTGGCGGGCAGGGTCACCGTCAGTTTCCCGCCGCGAATGCGCGCACCGTTGAAACCGGCAGGCTTCACCACCTGCGGGTCGTCGAACGTGTTGTGCGAATTGATCGCCGGAGCCGTAAGGATACGCCCGCTGACATTCGACGCCTTCAGCCCGTCGAGGTCGATGGTCACCGTGTTCGCTTCCGCCGGGTCGGCGTTGGTCAGGCCGACATGGACCTTGCCGTCCTTGCCCCGCACGGCCGAGCCGCTGACAGCGGGCAGCGAGAATTCGCCGTTGCTATAGGTGGGCGTCTCGATGCGGATCGGCAGCACGGTGGCGTCCTGCCACGGCTTGTACATCTCGAACACATGATAGGTGGGCGTCAGCACCATCTTGTCGCCATCGGTGAAGATCATCGCCTGCAGCACGTTCACCATTTGCGCGATGGCCGACATGCGGACGCGGTCGGCGTGCTTGGCAAATATGTCGAGGTGGATCGACGCGATCAGCGCATCGCGCAGCGTGTTCTGCTGGCGCAGAAAGCCCGGATGGGTGCCGGGGTCCTGTGCATACCATGCTCCCCATTCGTCGACGGCCAGAAACAGGCGCTTTTCGGGGTCGTATTTGTCCATGATCGCGCTGTGCTTCGTCACAAGCTCGTCCATGCGCCATGCACCGTGCAGCGCGTCGGCCCACCCGTTTTCGTCGAATTCGACAGCAGGTGCCTTGGGCGGCCATCCGCCTGCGGGGTGGACGTAATAATGCAGCGAAAGTCCATCGAGCATATTGCCCGCGACCTTCATCATGGTCTCCGTCCAGTTGTAGTCGGCGACATTCGCCCCGGCAGCGATCTTCATGATCTTGGTGCCGGCGGGCGCCTTGATAAAGGTCGCATAGCGGCGGGTGACATCGGCGGCATATTCGGGCCGCATATTGCCGCCACAGCCCCATAATTCATTGCCAACGCCAAAGTAATCAACCTTCCACGGTTCGGCATGGCCATTGGCGGCACGCTCGTCGGCAAGGCTGCCGGCGGGGGCGGTCATATATTCCACCCATTCGGCCATTTCCTGCGGCGATCCATTGCCGACATTCCCCGCGACATAGGCTTCGGCGCCGACCTGGCGGGTCAGTTCGAAGAATTCGTGGGTGCCGACTTCGTTCGGTTCGGTCACGCCGCCCCAATGGGTGTTGACCTTGACGGGGCGCTCGGCCTGCGGGCCGATGCCTTCGCGCCAGTG
This sequence comes from Croceicoccus sp. Ery5, assembly GCF_020985325.1. Classification (NCBI taxonomy): domain Bacteria; kingdom Pseudomonadati; phylum Pseudomonadota; class Alphaproteobacteria; order Sphingomonadales; family Erythrobacteraceae; genus Croceicoccus; species Croceicoccus sp. Ery5. Next base: position 2,168,186 of record NZ_CP087587.1, on the reverse strand, counting down.
ATATTCGTCCGCGAAACAGCCGCCCGGCCAGCGGATCACCGGCACCGACAGATCGCGCAAGGCGCCGATCACGTCGTTGCGAAAGCCGTTGGTATTGGGAATGTCGCTGTCGGCGCCGACCCACAGGCCACCATAGATCCCATTGCCCAGATGCTCGGCAAACTGGGTGAACATTTCCTTGTGATAGACGGGCCCTTCCGCTTCGGCGTCGATCGACGCTTTGGTGGGCTGGTCGTTGGTATCGGCAAAAGCCGTGCCCGACAGCGCGGTCGCGCCCAGCAAGATTGCAGTGATGGTGGCAGTACGGCGAATGGTCTTGTTCATTTTTGCTGTCCCCTCCCGGGTGGATCAGTCGTGAAACGGTTCGACGATTTTTCGATGGCCGCGCAGGAATGCATCGGCGACAAGCCGGAACGGATCGATATCGACATCGCTGCGCCCGCCGCGGATCAGATTGGCAAATCGCGAATAGAGGCCCGGATATTCAAGGTCTTCGTTATGCTCGGTTCCCGAGGGCAGGGTCAGAACCGCCCCGCCTTGCGAGAGTTTGAGCGTGCCCGCATCGGTTTCGACCGTGATGTCCCAGCTTTGCGGGCCGGTTTGCCGCCAGTCGAGATCCATGTGGACAGGTGCGCCGCCGGTGTCGCGGAAATCGATATCGGCCGCGATGGGGGCTGCGCGGTTTTCCGGAATGCTTAAAGTTGCCGATTTCATGAACACGGGGCGCGGCAGGATGTGGGTCAGGATCGACAGTGCATTGATGCCCGGATCGAACACGCCAAGTCCGCCCGGTTCCCAGATCCAGTCCTGTCCGGGATGCCAGACGCGCACATCCTCGCGCCAGACGATCGACACGCTTTCGATCTTGCGTTCGGACAGCCACGCGCGGGCAGGGGCCACGCCCGCCGCAAAGCGGGAATGCCACGATGCGAACAGGGTGACGCCCACCTTATCGGCGCGGTCGCGCAGTGCGACCACTTCGGAAAGCGTCGCGCCCGGCGGTTTTTCAAGGAACACGTGCACGCCGCGCTTCAACGCCTGTACCGCAAGGTCATAGCGCACCTGGGGCGGGGTGCAGAGCGCGACCGCGTCGATGGCAGGGCCCTGTTCCAGCAGCTCGTCAAGGCTTTTGGCATGGGGCACGCCTTCCTTGCCGGGATGATGCGGGCTCACTGTCGCGGCAAGGCTGAAGGCGGGCGACCCCTCGATCGCGGGCATGTGCTGGTCGCGGGCAATCTTGCCCACGCCCACGATGGCAATGCGGATCGGTTCCATGGCGGTTACAGGACCTTGACGGCAACTGCCTGCGCCGGTGCGCGGGTCAGCGGGTTGGCGACAGGCAGGGTGAAGGGCGAGGCCGAAATTTCGAACACATCGCCTTCGCGCGTTTCGATCCCGTCGCTGAACGACAGGGTGGCGGTGCCAAAGAAATGGACATGCACGTCGCCGGGGCGGCGGAACAGATCATATTTGAAATGGTGATGTTCCAGATTGTCGAAGCTGTGCGACATATTGGCTTCGCCCGACAGGAACGGCTTTTCCCAGATCACCTTGCCGTCGCGCAGGATTTTGCTGCTGCCCTCGATATGGCTGGGCGGGGTGCCGATCATCAGTTCGGGGCCCAACGATGCCTGGCGCAGCTTGGAATGGGCCAGCCACAAGTAATTGTGCCGCTCGGTAATGTGGTCAGAAAACTCGTTCGCGATGGCAAGACCGAGGCGATAGGGGGTGCCATCGTCGCCGATCAGGTAAATGCCCGCAAGCTCGGGCTCCTCGCCGCCGTCCTGCGCGAAAGACGGCATGGTGAAGGGATCGGTCGGGCCGACCAGCTGCGAACCGTCGCCCTTGTAGAACCATTCGGGTTGCTGGCCGGTTTCGCCCGGCGCGGGCTTGCCCCCTTCCAGACCTTCCATGAACATGCGCATGGAATCGGTCAGCTTTTCGCCCGCCGCCGCAGCCTGATGCATCTTGTCGCGCCCTTCGGCGGAACCCAGATGGGTAAGCCCGGTACCCGTCATCAGCACATGGGCCGAATCCTCGTGATCGATCGGCGCCAGCAGTCGGCCAGCCGCGAATTCCGCCGCAATATCGACTGCATCACCCGTGCCGCAACCGCGGGCGGCAACTTCAAGCGTTTCGCCTGCCGCAATGGCCCGCTGCGCCAGTTCGCGCACGCTGGTCACGCCGGTCAGGAAATGGGCCGCATCGTCCTCGGCCAGAATGACGGAGCGCGTGCCATCGGGCGCGCGGTGCTGAAGCAGGCGAAGAAAAGTCATCAATGTCTCTCCCTGTCGCGGCACGCACCTTATCGTGATGCGCGCCGCGATGATGTTGGTCGTGTCAGCTAAGTGTAAGCTTGCCGTCGATCAGTCGGGGCAAGCCGTCACCCGTCGCATCGTCCCGCAATTCGGGCGGCAGAAGCGACTGGGCGAGGTTCTGGTAGCTTACCGGACGCAGGAACCGGTCGATGGCAAGGCTGCCGACCGATGTAGTGCGCGGATCGCTGGTGGACGGGAAGGGGCCGCCGTGCACCATGGCGTGGCAAACCTCGACCCCGGTGGGCCAGCCATTGGCAAGGATACGGCCGACGCGGCGTTCCAGCACGGGCATCAAGGTGGCGGCCATGGCCTCGTCCTCGCCATCCATGTGCAGCGTGGCGGTCAGCTGGCCTTCCAGCGATTCCAGCACGGCCTTCAACTCGCCTTCGTCGGCGCAGCGCACGATGACCGAGGACGAGCCGAACACTTCATGCCCGATCGCGTTCTCGGCAATGAACTGCTGCGCCGTGGTCTGGAACAGGGCGGTTCCGCCGGTGGTGACGCTGCCTTCCTCGCCTTTGGCGAGCGTATCGACGCCGGGCAGGCCCGACAGCATTTCGATACCCTTGGCATAGGCCGCGGCGATCCCCTTGGTCAGCATGGTCTGCGGCTTGGCTTCGGCAACACCCCCGCTGGCCGCGGTGATGAAATCGTCGATGCCGTCGCCGTCGACGGCCAGCACAAGCCCGGGATTGGTGCAGAACTGGCCTGCGCCCATCGTTAGCGAACCGACGAATGCCGTGCCCAGTGCCGCACCGCGCGCCTTCAGAGCATGGGGCAGCAGGATGACGGGATTGATGCTCGACATTTCGGCATAGACGGGGATCGGCACGGTGCGCGCCTGTGCAAGCTTGCTCAGCGCAAGGCCGCCTGCGCGCGAACCGGTAAAACCCACCGCCATGATGCGCGGGTCCTGTACCAATGCGGCACCCAGCTCGTTCGAGGGACCCGACAGGTGCTGGAACACGCCAGCGGGCAGGCCGCTGTCGGCGACCGCCTTGGCAATGGCCTTTGCGACCAGCCCGCCGGTGACGGGATGGGCCGGGTGCCCCTTGACCACTACCGGGCAGCCTGCGGCCAGCGCCGACGCCGTATCGCCGCCTGCGGTCGAGAAGGCGAGCGGGAAGTTTGACGCGCCGAATACGGCGACAGGTCCGACAGGGATCATGCGCAGGCGCAGATCGGGGCGCGGCAGCGGCTGACGGTCGGGCATGGCGGGATCGATGCGGATCTGTTCCCACTGGCCCATGCGCACCACATCGGCGAACATCTTGAGCTGGCCGCAAGTCCGCCCGCGCTCGCCCTCTGCACGGCCGCGGGGCAGGCCGCTTTCGCGCATATAGGCTTCGATCAGCGGCTCGCCGATGGCCATGATCTCGTCCGCGATTCGCGTCAGAAACGCGGCGCGTTCCTCGTTCCCGGTCGCGCGATAGATGTCGAAGGCCGCATCGGCTGCGGCGCAGGCTGCCGCGACATCTTCGGGTCCATGGACGGTAAGCGGATCGCCGTGGGCTTCGCCGGTCTCGGCTACCACAGAGCGAAATTCAGTCATTTTGATCTCCCTATTTACTCCGACATATTACGGGCTTTCGATAAACGCAATGTTTGTCGTTCCTTCGATGCGATTGGGCTGGTAGGTTCGGCCCTGCAAGGATGGAAAATTGTGAAAGTCGATAATATTGTGAAAGAGGATGGCGACAAAAAACCGCGCAAGGACGTGCGGGGCCCCGGAAGAAGGCTGCACGGCGCGATCGCCCACAAGCTGGGGACCGAGATCTTGTCGGGCAAGTATCAACCCGGAGACATTTTGTCGGGCGAGGTCGCTTTTGCCGAAGAGCTCAAGGTTTCGCGCAGCGCCTATCGCGAGGCGATACAGGTCCTGACCGCCAAGGGGCTGGTAGCCAGCAGGCCCAAGGCAGGCACCCGCGTATTGCCGCGCGACCGCTGGAACCTCCTCGATCCCGACGTTCTGGGCTGGGCCTTTGCGGGGGCACCCGATGTCGATTTTGTTCGCAGCCTGTTCGAATTGCGCGCCATCGTAGAGCCCGCCGCCGCACGGCTTGCGGCGCAGCGGCGCGACAAGGACGACCTGAAAGTGATGAAGGCCGCGCTGGCCGACATGCGCCGCCACACGCTGACGACCGACGCGGGGCGGGCCGCCGACCGCGATTTCCACCATGCCATCCTGCAGGCGACGCGCAACGATGCGCTGATGGTGTTGAGCGCCAGCATCGGCGCTGCCGTCAACTGGACCACCCAGTTCAAGCAACGCTCGCGTGCCTTGCCGCGCAATCCGATCCCCGACCACGCCAAGGTCTATGACGCAATCGCGGCAGGAGATGCCGAGGCGGCGGCGGCGGCGATGAATGTTCTGGTCGATCTGGCGCTCGACGATACGCGCAGCGCGATGGAGGATTAGGACTCTCTGGCAGCGCAAGCAAAAAGGGCGGCACCCGAAAGCGCCGCCCTTTTTGTTGGAGTATCGATGCGCGGCAGGTTTACGCCCCGTCTTGGGCCACCGGATCGGGAAGTGCCCCGGTCGGCTTGCTGCCCCACAGCGCATAGAACAGCACGTAAAGCTCGCAAGCCGCTGTCAGCAGGAACGAGAGTTGCAGGCCCCATGTGTCGGCCATCCAACCCTGCACCACGACCAGCGCGCCGCCCGCAATCGCCATGATCAGCAGGCCCGATCCTTCCTCGGTCAGCGGGCCAAGGCCCTTGATGCCCAGCGTGAAGATCGTCGGGAACATGATCGAATGGAACAGCCCGACCAGGATCAGCGACCACATTGCCACTTCACCGCTGGCGAAGACGGTGACCATCATCACGATGAAAGCGCCGACCGAAAATACGGCCAGCACATGGGCCGCATCGAACCGTTGCATGATCGCCGACCCGGCAAAGCGGCCCACCATCATGCCTGCCCACAGGAAGGTCAGATATTTGCCTGCCTGCTCATGCGTCAGATTGGCGATATCGGGCTGGCTGACGAAGTTGACGAACAGGTTGGCGACACCGATTTCCGCGATCAGATAGATGAAGATCGCGGGCACGCCGAACACCAGATTGCGGTGCTTCCACAGCGATAGATGTTTGCGCTCTTCCTTGGCCACGCGCGAGTTGGCCGAACCCATGGCGGGCAGCGGGAAACGGGCGATGATCACGGCCAGCACGAACAACACCACGGCGACCAGACCATAGGGCAGGATCACCGATTGCGCGTCGGCCATGCGCTCTGCCTCTGTCAGAACGGTGCCGGCTGCCGAGGTGCCGCCCTTGGACCGTCCAAGGATCAGATAGGCCCCGAACAAGGGCGCCAGCATGGTGCCCGCCGAATTCATCGCCTGCACCAGATTAAGGCGCGAGGATGCGGTTTCGGGCTTGCCCACTACGGCGACATAGGGGTTGGCCGCGACCTGCAGCAGCGTAATGCCGCAGGCGATGATGAACAGCATGGTCAGCGTGACGCCATAGGATGGCAGGCTGGCCGCCAGCATCATGCCCAGCGAGCCGCCCGCCATGATCAGCAGGCCGACCACCAGCGACATCTTGTAACCGATCCGCTCGATCAGCTTGGCCGAAGGAATGGACGCGACAAAATAGGCGATGAACCAGACCGATTCGATCAGCGTCGTCTGCGTATAATTCAGGTCGAACACGCTGCGCAGATGCGGCAGCAGCGTGTTGTTGATCACCGTAATAAAGCCCCACATAAAGAAAAGGCTTGCCAGCAAGGTCAGGGCAGGGCCGTAACGCACGACCGCGCCGTCCGGCGTTTGGGCTGGTGCAGTAACCGGCTCGGCGGAAGAGGGCATTGAAGGCATCGTATTCCTCTCGATCAAAGCGTGGCCTGCATTATTGCGAAGCGGCTTGCGCTCTTTCTATTTGTCGGACTATATGCGGGTCAACGCTCCGTCAATGGGGCACGATAACTCCATGCATAAACGGGAGCATATTGGGAATGAGGAAACTCTACAGCATCATGGCCGGAACGGCCCTTTTCGCGATTGGCTGCGGCACAGGCAGTCTCGCCCAAGCTGCCGAAGCGACGCAGGAGCCTGCCGGTGTGCTGGCCGACGGGACAGAGGTGACCGAAATCACCTTGACCGGCAAGAACGGCGTGTCGGTGTCGATCCTGAGCTTTGGTGCGACGCTGCATGAATTTCTGGTTCCCGACCGTAATGGCAATCTGGCGGATATCGCCGTCAGCTATGAAAATTTGTCCGATTATGAAGAACGTCCAAATTACTGGGGCGCAACCATCGGGCGCTATGCCAACCGCATCGCGGGCGGTAAATTCACGCTGGATGGCAAAACCTATCAATTGCCGCAGAACGATGGCGAAAACTCGCTGCATGGCGGCGGCAAGGGCTGGGACGTCCGGAACTGGAAAGTCGAATCGGTAAAGTCCGGTCGGGTCGCCAGCGTCCGCCTCTCGCTCGTCAGCCCTGATGGCGAGGCAGGTTATCCCGGAGCGGTAAATGCGAGTGTGACCTATTCGCTGGACGATGCCGGATCGCTGCGGATCGAATTCGGCGCGGCGACCAACAAGCCGACCGTGATCAACATGACCAATCACGCGATTTTCAACATGGCGGGCGAGGGTGCGCCGCAGGGGGCGATGGACAATGTGCTGACCATTCCCGCCAGCCATTATACGCCGGTCAACGAAAAGCTGATTCCCACCGGCGAATTGCGCGCGGTCGACGGGACGGTCTTCGATTTCCGCTCGGGCAAGGCGATGAACGAAGGTCTGCGCGACGGCACGGACCAACAGATCGTCTATGGACGCGGCTTTGACCATAATTTCGCGCTGGACAAGGGCGTGACGGCCCAGCCCGAACTGGCCGCGATCCTGACCGATCCGGCATCGGGCCGCAAGCTGGAGGTGCTGACCACCGAGCCGGGTCTGCAAGTCTATGCCGGCAATTTCATCGACGGAACCTATATCGGCAAGAACGGCCATCTTTACCGCATGGGAGACGGCATCGCGCTTGAACCGCAAAAATTTCCCGATTCACCCAATCACCCCGATTTCGTCTCGGCGCGCGTCGATCCGGGCAAGCCATACCGGCATGTCATGGTCTATCGCGTGTCCGTAGAACCCTGACCCCGAGAATCTGACATGACCGAGAGCCCCAAACCCAAGCTGCGTTCGCGCGCCTGGTTCGACAATCCCGACAATATCGACATGACCTCGCTCTATCTGGAGCGCTATCTGAACTTCGGGCTCAGCCTTGAGGAATTGCGTTCGGGCAAGCCGATCATCGGCATCGCGCAATCGGGCAGCGACCTGTCGCCGTGCAACCGCCACCATCTGGTGCTGGCCGAACGTATTCGTGAAGGCATCCGCGAGGCGGGGGGCATTGCGATCGAGTTTCCGGTCCATCCGATTCAGGAAACCGGCAAGCGGCCGACGGCCGGGCTGGATCGCAACCTGTCTTATTTGGGTCTGGTCGAGGCGTTGTACGGCTATCCGCTCGACGGCGTGGTGCTGACCACCGGATGTGACAAGACGACGCCCGCCATGCTGATGGCGGCGGCGACGGTCAATATTCCCGCCATCGCCCTGTCGGTCGGTCCGATGCTGAACGGCTGGCACAAGGGGGAGCGGACCGGTTCGGGCACGATCGTCTGGAAGGGGCGCCAGATGCTGGCCGCGGGCGAGCTGGACGACGAAGGCTTTATCAAGCTGGTCGCATCGTCGGCCCCGTCGACCGGTTATTGCAACACCATGGGCACGGCAACGACGATGAACTCGCTGGCAGAGGCGCTGGGCATGATGTTGCCCGGTTCCGCCGCGATCCCCGCACCCTATCGCGATCGTCAGGAAAGCGCTTATCACACCGGCAAGCGCATCGTGGACATGGTGCATGAGGATCTGAAGCCGTCGGATGTGATGACGCTGGACGCGTTTCACAATGCCATCGTGGTCAATGCCGCGATCGGCGGTTCGACCAATGCGCCGATCCATCTGGCCGCGATTGCCCGCCATATCGGCGTGGAACTGCCGCTGAAGGACTGGGAAACCTATGGACACAAGATTCCCCTGCTGGTGAACCTGCAGCCCGCGGGCGAGTTTCTGGGCGAGGATTACTATCGCGCGGGCGGCGTGCCTGCGGTGGTCGCGCAGCTGATGGGACAGGGCCTGATCCGCGAGGGCGCGATGACGGTCAATGGCAAGACCATTGGCGACAATTGCCGCGAGGCCACGATCGAGGATGAGCGCGTTATCAAGGCTTTCGACCAGCCCATCGTCGAGGAAGCGGGTTTCCTTGTCCTGTCGGGCAATCTGTTCGACGCGGCGATCATGAAGACCAGCGTGATTTCCGACGAATTCCGCCAGCGTTATCTGTCGAACCCCGACGATCCCGAGGCGTTCGAAGGCCCCGCCATCGTGTTCGACGGGCCTGAGGATTATCACCACCGCATCGACGACCCCTCGCTGAATATCACGCCGCAAACCCTGATGTTCATGCGCGGCGCGGGGCCGATCGGCTATCCCGGTGCGGCCGAGGTGGTGAACATGCGTCCGCCCAAATATCTGATCACCGAAGGCGTATCCGCGCTGCCCTGCATTGGCGACGGTCGCCAGTCGGGCACATCGGGCAGTCCGTCGATCCTGAACGCCAGCCCCGAGGCTGCGGCGATGGGCGGGCTCGCGCTGATCCAAACGGGCGACCGCGTGCGCATCGATTTGCGCAAGGGCACGGTGAACCTGCTGATTTCGGATGAGGAACTGGCACAGCGCCGCGCCGATCTGGAAGCGAAGGGCGGCTATCCCTATCCCGCGTCGCAGACCCCGTGGCAGGAAATCCAGCGCAATGTGGTGGGACAGATGGACACTGGCGCGATCCTTGAAGGGGCCGAGAAATACCAGCGCATCGCCCAGACCATGGGTCTGCCGCGCGACAACCACTAAGGGGGTATCGCCATGGCCGACTGGCGCAAGATAGAGCGCGATACGCGCGATAGTCTGGGCGAGGGAACGCTGTGGAGCGCCCGCGAAAGCGCACTCTACTGGGTCGACATCCTCGCTCCCGCGCTCAACCGGCTGTCGCTGACGGATGGCACGCTGCGGCGATGGGACATGCCAGAGCCATTGGGTTGGGTCGTCGAGAGGCAGGCTGGCGGCCTGCTGGGCGGGATTCAAAGCGGCTTTGCGCGCATCACGCTCGACCCGCTGGCGATACAGCCCGTTGGCGATCCCGAACCGCAGTTTCCCGGCAATCGCATGAACGACGGCAAGGCCGACCGTCACGGGGCAGTCTGGTGCGGTACGATGGACATGGCCGAGGAAGAGGCGCGCGGATCGCTCTATCGTCTTGCGCCCGACGGCAGATGGCAGGTGATGGACGGCGGCTATATGGTGCCCAACGGACCCGCGTTTTCGCCGTGCGGGCGCTGGCTCTATCACTCCGATACGGCGCTGCGCACCATCTATCGCTTCGCGCTGACCGGTGAAGGGCTTGGCGAGCGGGAGGTGTTCATCCGCTTTGCCGATGCCGACGGCTATCCCGACGGCATGACCGCCGATGCGGAGGGTTTCCTCTGGGTCGCCCATTGGGACGGCGCGCGGATCAGCCGTTTTGCACCTGACGGCACACTCGACCGTGCAATTCCGCTGCCTGCCAAGAGAATTACCAATATCGCTTTCGCGGGCGAGGGGCTGGATCGCATGTTCGTCACCTCTGCCGCAACCGGCCTGCCGGACTCGGAATATGACGGTGCCTTGTTCGAAGTGACCAGTGGCGCGACCGGCATCGAACCCGGCATTTACGGCGGCTGATCCGCCGGAAAAAAATGGGAGGCGGAAACCGCATCGGTCTCCGCCTCCTGCAATTGTTTGGCGATGGCGACCGATTAATAACGGTCGGCGTTCATCACCTTTGTCCATGCCGCGACGAAATCGTCGACGAACATCTGTTCCGCATCGGCAGAGGCATAAACCTCGGCCACGGCGCGCAGTTCGGAATTGGATCCGAAAATCAGATCGACCGGTGTTGCGGTCCATTTCGCGGCGCCTGTCGCGCGATCCTTACCGGCATAGATGGCGGGATTGGCAGTCTTTTGCCAAACCGTCTCCATCGTCAGCAGATTGGTGAAGAACGCATTGTCCAGCGTGCCCGGCGTTTCGGTGAACACGCCATTCGCGCTGTTCCCCGTATTCGCGCCCAGCACGCGCATCCCGCCGACCAGAACGGTCATCTCCGGCACGGTCAGCCCCAGCGAATCCGCCTTGTCCACCATGGCTTCTGCAGGGGGGAGTTCGGAACCGGCGCTGAAATAATTGCGGAAGGCATCGGCCTTGGGTTCCAGATGGCTGAACGATTCCACATCGGTCTGTTCCTGCGTAGCGTCGACGCGGCCCGGCGTGAAAGGCACCGAAACCTCGTGCCCGCCCTGACGGGCAGCATATTCGACGGCTGCCGAACCGCCCAGCACGATCAGATCGGCCAGCGACATGCGGATGTTCTTTTTCGCCAGATCGGCCTGAACCGCCGAAATCGCGCCCATCACCTTGCTCACCTCGGCAGGGTCGTTCACGGCCCAGCCCTGTTGCGGATCAAGCCGCAGACGCGCACCATTCGCGCCGCCGCGCATATCGGTTTCGCGATAGGTCGAGGCCGAGGCCCATGCCGCGCGCACCAGTTCGGGAACGCTTAGCCCGGAACCGAGCAATGCCGATTTGGCGGTCGCGATCTGCGCAGCGCTGGGCGCGGGCAGGGTCGCTTCGGGCAGCGGGTCCTGCCACGCATAGGTCGCTTGGGGAGCGTCGGGCCCCAGATAGCGTGCCTGCGGACCAAGATCGCGATGCGTCAGCTTGAACCATGCACGCGCGAAAGCGTCGGCGAACAGGGTAGGATCGGCCTGCCAGCGTTCCAGCACGGCACGGAAACCGGGGTCCTCCTTCAGTGCGATATCGGTGGTGAACATGATCGGGGCATGAAACTTGCCTTCGATATGTGCATCGGGGACCATGCTGGCCGCAGCCGGATCGGTCGGAATCCACTGCTTGGCTCCGGCAGGGCTTTCGGTCAGCTCCCAGTCGAAGTTCAGCAGATTGTCGATATATTGCGTGGTGAACCTGGTCGGAGCGGCCGACCATGCGCCTTCGAGACCCGAAGTGATCGTGTCTTCCGAATGCCCTTTGCCGCATGTGTTCGTCCAGCCAAGGCCCTGCTGCTCGATTCCCGCGGCAGTCGGTTCCGCGCCCAGGCAATCGTCGGGCTTATGCGCGCCATGCGCCTTGCCAAAGGTGTGGCCGCCCGCGATCAAGGCCAGCGTCTCTTCGTCGTCCATCGCCATATTGCCAAAGGCAAGCCGGATGGCGGCCGCCGCCGATACCGGATCATGGTTGGCGTTCGGACCTTCGGGATTCACATAGATCAGCCCCATGGTCGTTGCGGCCAGCCCGCGCTTTAGCGATCCGTCCGCATTGCTGCGTTCGGTGCCCATCATTTCGGTTTCGGGGCCCCAGAATACCACGTCGGGTTGCCATGCATCGACGCGCCCGCCGGCAAAGCCCACGGTGTCGAAGCCCATGTCTTCCAATGCGACATTGCCGGTCAGCACCATCAGATCGCCCCACGACAATGCGCGGCCGTATTTCTGCTTGATCGGCCAGACGAGGCGGCGCGCCTTGTCCAGGCTGACATTGTCGGGCCAGCTGTTCAGCGGGTCGAAACGCTGTTCGCCGCCGTCGCTGCCGCCGCGTCCGTCACCAACGCGATAGGTGCCCGCGCTGTGCCACGCCATGCGGATGAAAAACGGCCCGTAATGTCCGTAATCGGCCGGCCACCATGGCTGCGAGGTGGTGAGCGTCTTGCGTATATCCTCTTTCACCGCATCCATATCGAGCTTGGCGAATTCGGCGGCATAATCGAAATCGGGACCATAGGGATTGGCCTTGGTCGCTTCGTGCTGACGCAGCGCCGTGAGGTCGAGGCGCATCGGCCACCAGTCCTCGTTGGTCATGCCCGCGGGTTTGACGCCGGTCGGTCCGGCTTCTTCGGTAACGGTCTCGTTCTCCACCTGCGCAAGCGCAGGCGCAATCGACATTGCAGCGACGCTGGCGACCAGCGCGGCGCGTATTGCGGTGGTGGAAATGGACGTGGTGAAAATCGTGCTCATGCATTCACTCCCCGGTTCGGTTGGCCGTTCGCGCTGCGAGAGGTCGCAGCGTTCGCCGGAAGCTTTGTAATCACGCGCCACAACTTCGGAGAAACGGAGGAATCTGCTGACAATGATCGATTTTACCGATCTGTTCATGCTGCAGCGCAAAAGGCGCGGGGTTCTACGGCATCCCCGCGCCCTACCATAAGGGTCAGAATTCGAACGACAATTCCAGCCCGTACATGCGCGGTTCGCCGACCACGGCGGCATTGTGCCCCAGCGCAACCGCCAGTTGCATGCCGCCTGCGAAATATTCCTCTTTGAAGACATTATTGGCGAAAAGCGCGGCCGAAAACGGGCTTTCCATGATATTGCGCCACCCCGCGCGCAGGTTCACCAGCGCATAGCCGGGAAGGCGCGTGCGCGGGGCCACGCTGTCGGCAGCGTTGGAAAAATATTGCCCGTCCTGAGCATAGACTTCGCCGCGCAGCGTGATGTCGCCCAGCGAGGGATCGATCGGCAGGAAGAATTCCATCCATGCCGTGCCCGACGTCTTGGGCGTATCTCCGACCGGACCGTAAGAGAATGGCGTGCCGAACAGCACCACATCGCCGTCGGTGTAATCGGCATCGGTCAGCGCCAGCTGCCCGCCGATCTGCAGCCAGTTCACCGGATAGAACGCCAGCTCCGCCTCAAGCCCGCGAACGCGTTCTTCGGGCACGTTGGTCGTAATGGCAATGGATGCGACGGGGCCGTCGGGTCCGTCGGGATCGGGGAATTCCACACGCTGCACATCGTGAATCCATTGCTGGAACAGTGCCACGTTGAAGGTCGCGGGCCGCCCGAACAGCAATCCGCCATATTTGAAGCCCAGTTCGACATCCTCGGTCGTTTCGGAATCAAAGAAATTGCTGGCCCCGACCGACGCGACATAGGTCGGGCTGAGCGTGCCGTTATAACCGCCGCTGCGGAACGATCCGCGCGTCTTGGCATAGACCAGAACATCGGGGTTCAACTGATATTCAAGACCGGCTTCCCAGCTGGGGTCGCTATAGCTTCGCTTTTGTTGGGGTGGGCCGAAATTGTCCGAACCCGGCAATTGCAGGCCAAATACTTTTTCCCACGTATAGCGCAGGCCTGCGGTGACGGTCAGATTTTCGACGATCTCGAAACTCGCCTGACCATAGATCGCATCGGTATGGTTCTTGATGCGGAACCGGTTGGTCGCGGGCGTATAGGGCAGGAGCGGCGCAAGTTCGAAATAGGTCTGCGGAAATTGGGTTACCGTCTTCTGCCGCTGGAAATAGGCGCCGAGGATGAATTCCAGCGCTCCGTCCATCGCTTCGCCCTGAAGCTGGATTTCCTCTGACCATGATGTCAGGTCTTCCTCGTTCCCGACCGCGCCGGTGGCGAGGTTTTCGGTCAGGATCGTGGCGAATGGAGCGCCCAGCTGCGGCTGCTGGGAATCGACGAAACTGTCGATATAGCCGAAAATATTGCGAACTTTCAGATCGTCGTTCAGCTCGAACTCGGTCGTGTTGGTAATCGCCCAGTTCTCGCCGAAATGGCGCGCGCCGCTGGGGTGGTTGGTCTTGTAAAGGCCAAGCCGCTTTTGCTCTTCGACATAGGCGGGAAGGCCGGGGGCATAGGCCTTGGGATGTTCGGCGAGATAGGCGTCCCACGCGCCTTCGCCGAAGGCCACATCGACCAGCGGGCTGAACAGAAAGCCCGATGAGGTGGTCAGCGCATAGCCGTTGTTCGTCTCGCCCGGCGAATAGACGCTATAGGTATAGGACGCGCCGGTATTGGTGCCGTGGCTGTTCGAATATTGAACGACGGTAGTGTTCTCGACCCCGTCGGCGGGTGTCAGCCGCAGGCTGGCGCGCAGGCTTTCGCGGTTGATATCGCCCAGCGTGTCGCCGGTATAGAGATTGTCGATATAGCCGTCGCGATAGGTCAGATTGCCCGCGATGCGCAGCGCCGCGATCTCGCCCATCGGCAGGTTGACCGCGCCTTCCAGCTCGACACGATCGTAATTGCCATAGCGGCCGCGCACATAACCCTCGAACTCGTCCGACGGCTTTATGCTGGTGAACAGCACCGCGCCGCCGGTGGCATTGCGCCCGAACAAGGTGCCCTGAGGCCCTTTCAGCACCTGGATCGATTGCAGGTCGAAAAAGCTGGAGGATTGCGAGACGGGGATGGGCACTTCGTTGAAATAGGTGATGACCGCGCTGGGCGAGCCGGAAAAGATATCGGCGCTTTGCCCGCGCAACGAATAGGTGAGCGAGTTATTTCCCTGCGTCTGCCGGATGGTCAGCCCGGGCACGGTGCGCTGCAGATCGGCGTCCGACACGACGGCGCGTTCGACCAGATCATTGCTGTCCATCGCGGTAATCGCGATCGGCACGCGCGACAGATCTTCTTCGCGCCGGCGCGCGGTGACGATGATATCGCTGCCGGTGCCGGCCTGCTGGCTGGCAGTCGCGGTCTGGTCAGAAATATTGTCCTGCGCCATGGCCGGTGTGGTCAGGGCGGGCGTTGTCAGCGCCGTCGCCATGGCCAGAGCCGAAACATGCAGGATGCGGCCTGCGGCCCGCGAAGTGGTATGTGCCATAATTTCCTCCCCCGAATGCGTCTTCGCGCATGTTGAGCGGGGGGTAGAATACGCCCTTAATTGTCTGGACAGCATAGCGCGGCGGGCAATCGGAATGGACTGGGCGGGCAATCCGCGCCCCGGTTCGCCATCAGGCGCGGCATCCATGTTTCCTCCACATTCGCTGCCTAGCCCCGCGTCATGGATGGGCGCTCCCCCGCGCTCACGGCCAATGCGCCGCATCAGGAAACCGCCGGATTCCCCGTCCGGCGTTCCCCGATAGAGAGAGAATTGCATGACGCCTGTACCTTTCAAGCGAGCCCTTCTGTGCTCGACTTGCGCGGCCATGGCCCTCGCAACGCCCGCATGGGCCGATGTGACGGTCGATGACGAAAGCGATACCGCCCTTGCCACCTCGGTCGATGGCGATATCACCATCGATACCGATGCCACGCTGGAAGTGGACGGCGCCGATCCGCTGACCATAGACAGCAATGGAACGATCACCATCAACGAGGACGGTGTCGTGCTGGCCGACGATGCGGATGGGCGTAACGGCCTGTATATCGCCAGCGGGACCAACGGCACATTCTTCAACGACGAAGGCGGCATCTATGTGCTGGAAGACTTCGTTCCCGATGACGACGACGGCAATGGCACCCCCGACGGCGCCGTGGCTGAAGCATCGGGGCGCACCGGCATTCTGGTCGATTCGACCACCGGCACGATCCAGAACGACGGCACGGTCTATGTCGAGGGTCTGAATTCCGCCGGTATCCGTTTTGCCGACGGCTGGGCGGGCAGTTTCGACAATACCAATGCGATCTATGTCGTCGGGGATTACAGCACCGGTATCGCGACCGGAGACATTGCCACCGACTTCTCGGTCGGCGGAACGGTCACCACGGTCGGGCGCGGAACGCAGGCATTGCTGGTCGATGGCGATGTCGATGGCATCCTGGTGATCGATGGCACGCTGACCAAGGCGCTGAGCTATACCAACGACGACGGTACGACCTACACGCTGTCCCGCTCGCAATTGCGCGAATCCGTGGCTGCGGTTCAGGTTAAGGGCGATGTCGCCAATGGCGTGCTGGTCGATGCGCGGCCGCTGGAACTCGATTCCGATAATGACGATGAAGACGGCGACGGCATCGACGATGCGGACGAAACCAACGGCTCGATCACCAGCTATGGCGAATCCCCCGCGCTGCTGATCGGCAGCGACCAGGATATCACCATCGGCGGCGGACAGACACGCGATGGCACCTATTCGCTGGGCATCGACGGTTCGGTCACGGCCTCGGGCTATTACAGCACGTTCGACGCGACCGCCGTCGTGATCGGGGGAGAGGGCGGCACGGTCGATCTGACCGACGGCATATCGGTTGGCGGGACAGTCGCGGCGACGACGCCCGACAGCAGCGCGGTGGCGATCCTGATCAACGAAGGCGCCACGGTCCCCGATCTTTACGTCAGCGGCACGGTGCGCGCCAATATCACTTCGCAGGGCGAGGGTTCCGCCGTGGCGATCCGCGACCTTTCGGGCACGCTGAGCCAGATCGACAATACCGGCCTCATCACGACTTCGGGCGCGAGCGAGGATGAGACGATCGCTCTCGACCTCAGCCACAACACCAGCGGTGTGACCATCGCGCAATATCTGAACGATGTAGACGCGGCCGATTACGCCGAAGAGCTGGAGGACGAGGATTACGATCCCGACGATCCGACCATCTATGCCCGCATCACCGGGGACATCATGACCGGCACGGGCAACGATCTGCTCACCGCTTCGACCGGCATCATCGACGGCGACGTCTATTTCGCCGCGGGCGACGATGCGATGAGCCTGTCGGGCAATGCCGTCTATGGCGGCACGGTCTATTCGGGTGGCGGCAGCTTCGATCTTGCCATGGCCGACACGTCCGAATTCTATGGCACATTGGATGCCGGATCGGATATCGCCACCGTCACGCTGAACGGCGACAGCCATTTCTATGGCACGATCGAAAACGGCGTGAATACGTCGGTCACCGTCAATGGCGGGCTGTTCACAATTACCGACGGCGAAACGGCCAGCTTCGACAGCCTGACCGTGGGCGCGGACGGTTCCTTCGGCGTGGTGATCGACGGAGAGGCAGGCACAACCTCCAGCTTCGACGTCAACACCGCGGAATTTGCCGATGGCGCGACGCTGGATGCGGTCATCACCCATTTTCTGGATGCGGACGGCTCCTATACCGTCCTGACCGCAGATCAGATGACGGGGCAGGATACGCTCACGCTCAATATCGACGATCTGCCGCTGATCTATGGCGCAAGCCTGACAAGCGACGAGAATTCGGTCACGGTCGACGTCGAGCTTTATACGCCCGAAGAGCTGGGGCTGAACAGCGCGGCCTCGTCCGCCTATAGCGCGCTGCTGCAGACGGCGGGCGAGAATGCCTATCTGGAAGCGAGCATCCTGCAGGCCGAGGACATGGATTCGCTGGAGGGTCAGTTCGCGCAGATGCTGCCCGAATACGAAGGCGGGGTATTCGATTTCATCACCCGCAGCTCGCGCCAGTCGTCGAAACGCATATCCGACAATATCGCGCATTTCGACGAATGGCCGGTCGGCATCTGGCTTGAACCCTTTTACGTGACCGGCAGCAAGGACAAGGGCGACACTGCCGGTTACGACGTTTCGGGCTGGGGCATGTCCGGTGGCTGGGAAAAGCGGCTGGGTAACAATTATCTCGGCGTATCGGGATCGTGGTCAAGCGGCACCTCCTCTACCGGCGACTATCGTGATGTCGACATCACGAAATACGAAGTTGCTGCGCACTGGCGCGCCAGTCTCGGGAATTTCTACGGCTTTGCCCGCGCAGGCTATTTCTGGGCGAACATGGACGGGTCGAACACTTTCACCGGCACTGTGTCCGACAGCGAATTCACTTATGACAGCACGGGCGAATGGAAGGGGACCGGCTATACCGGCATGATCGGCGGTTCCTATGACTACCGCGTCAACCGTACGCTGACCTTGCGACCCAAGATCATGCTCGATCACTATCGTCTGGATGAGAAGGGTTACGAGACCAGTGCCGATATCGACGCGCTGGCCCTGACGGTGGACAAACGCTCCAACGACGTCACCGCGCTGACCCCCTCGCTTGTCGGCAGCTTCCGGCTGGACCGGCAGAACATCCGCGACAATCCGCTGACTGCCGAATTCGAAGCGGGCTACCGCTCGGTTTTGGCAGGCGACATCGGATCGCTGACCGCAAGTTTCGAGGAAAGCGACAGTTTCACCCTGCTGCCGTCCTCGCTGCAAGGCGGCTGGACGACCGAGGCGCGGCTGAAAGGCGGCGGATGGGACCATGCTTGGCTGATCGGTATCGGCGCCGAACAGACCAGCGGAAATATCGACCTCAGCGCGCGAGCCTCTCTCAATATCGCGTTCTGACAAGGGAAAGCGATCCCCCGGTCGATAGGCGCCGGACGCAGCCCCATACGGCGTCCGGCAGGCCGTCATGTCCTGTGTCTTGGCACAGGGCATGGCGGCCATAATGCTTGCAAAGGGTCCCGGCAAAACGGGTCGGTGAAGAGCCGGCTGGTACGGGGCAGGGGGGCATGCCCTCGCGATCAGCGGGTTAACCCTGATTGTCCGCATCGCTGGGAATGGCAGATTTTCGCCTGCGTACGGCTTTCGCATGCGGGTGCCCACCGGCTTTCTCCCACTGGCTTTTCCCTTGAAGCCAGCACGATCGCCCCGACTGCCTGTTCGGCCCTGACCGACCGGCGGGCGGGGCGTTCTGGTCGGTGGCACGCCGGGGCGGGCCATATGTATCGGCGCGCGGGATCATTGGCGCGCAGACGGCGGCGCACGGGGTGCCGCCATATCGGGAGATACGGGCGATGGTGCGTAATCTGGCAGCCGAGTTTTTCGGCACATTCTGGCTGGTATTCGGGGGTTGCGGCGCGGCAGTGCTGGCCGCTGGCTTTCCGGAGCTGGGCATCGGTTTCGTGGGCGTTTCCATGGCATTCGGGCTGACCGTGTTGACCATGGCCTATGCCGTTGGCGGCATTTCGGGCGGCCATTTCAATCCGGCGGTCTCGCTGGGCCTTGCTGTCGCGGGCCGGTTCCGCTGGCAGCATCTTGCCCCCTACTGGGCGGCGCAAGTCGTGGGTGCGGTGATCGCGGCGGCCGTGCTGTTCGTGATCGCATCGGGTCAGGTTGGCTGGGAACCGGGCGGTTTTGCGACCAATGGCTTCGGCACGCTGTCGCCGGGCGGCTATGCGATGGCATCGGCTCTGCTGATCGAAATCGTGCTGACGGCGGGTTTCCTGATCGTGATCCTCGGCGCGACGAGCACGGCGGTACCGGGCGGCTTTGCCCCCATCGCCATCGGCCTCGCACTGACCTTGATCCACCTGATTTCCATTCCGGTGACCAATACCTCGGTCAATCCGGCGCGTTCGACCGGCGTGGCGCTGTTCGCAGACACGGCGGCCATGGGCCAGTTGTGGCTGTTCTGGGTGGCACCGCTGATCGGCGGCGCGATCGGCGCGGTGATCTGGCGCTATATCCTGATGCCTGGCGAATCGTTGGAAGGTATCGCGGGCGAGGGCGAGATCGCCTGAGGCATCGCTTTCTCGCGGCCCGTATTGCGGGCATTAAAAAGGGGCCCGGCGCTGATGCGTCGGGCCCCTTTCATTGGTGTGGTTCGATCAGACGCTGATCGGCTCGTCGTCGTCATCGTCATTGGCGGCGATCACGATCACGGCCAGAAAAGCGGCCAGTGCGGCGGCAGCCAGAATGGGCGTGCCTTCGATCTGGCTGGTTTCCTTCGCAGGTGCACTTGCGCGGGCATCATCGGCTGCCATGGCAGGGCCAGCGGCAAGCAGGGATGCAGCAGCAACACTAAGCATGATTTTCTTCATCGGCTTCTCCGGTCTCTTGGCCCTCATTCCGGCCGGTTTTCCGCGACTTATGCGGAACAGTACCGGGGCCCACTAAACTATCCGGGCCCCACGGATCGCGTCATCAGAAACATATTGTGACAAAAAATAACTGCCTGTCATAGCCCCGGACGACGAATATTTTTTGCAATGCACAAAAATGTCACGCTCCCTCTTGGAAGAGAAAGGTAAATATTTGCTTTCGCAGCAAAGCCGTCAGTCGCCATGGCGATGAGTTGTTTTAAAAGGGCGGTGCGCCGTTCCAGATCCAGCCCGCGAACACCAACGCGATGGCAAGGCAGACAATCGCGCGCCATGCGGGGACGGGCGCCATGCCGACGGTTCCGGAAGGCGCAGGGCGCGATCCGGTGATCATGGGGCGTACCAGATTGTCCCGTTTGACCGTCAGATAGAACAATACGGCCACGACATGTAGCGCGATCAGCGCGACCAGCGCCCAGAAAAAGCTCTCGTGCCATTCGGTAAGGCTGTCCGCCGTCATCACGCCGACAAGTCCGTTCAGCGGCCCGGTCGCCCCGTCAAAGGGATCGCCCGCGAAAAGCCCCATGCCCAGTTGCAAGAGCATCGCGCCCAATAGCGCCATCACGCTCCATCCGCCGGCAGGGTTATGACCGATAGCCGGCGCGTGGCCACCGCCTGACGACCGGAAATAGGCAATTACCGCGCCGGGCCCGCGCAGGAAGGAGGCAAAACGCGCGGTGGAGCTTCCGAAAAAGCCCCACAGCACGCGAAACACCAGCAGCACCAGCAGAATCAGGCCCAGCCGCATGTGCCAGCCCATTTCATTGTTTTCCGCCGTCCACCACATGGCGGGGATCAGCAGAACAAAGCTCCAGTGGCAAATGCGGACGGGCAAGTCCCACAGCTTTACCGGTGCCGCGGCGGTTGCTTCGGTCAATGGGGCGGCTCCGTTCAGTCGTCCTTTTCGCGGAACTGGTCGTGACAGTTCTTGCACGAACCGCCCAGTTCCTTGACAGCCTCGCCAACGGCAGCAGCGTCGCCAGAATTGGCGGCGGCCAGCATGGTCGCGCTGGCCGCTGTCAGCTTTTCATGCGCAGCCGTGAACTCGGCGGGCTTTTCCCAGATCGAGTCCAGCGCTTCGGTGTCGGCGCCCGATGCGGGGCCAGTGCCTTCGGGGAAATGGCCCGAAACCTTCTGCGCATTGGTATCGATGATCTGGGCATTGGTCTGGATTACGGCAAAATCGGGAGAACCTTTCTCAAGCTCGCCGCGGATCGCTTTGAAAGCGTCGCCGATTTCCTCGAAATTATCGTGGCGCACCTTAACGATGTCCAGATCGGCCGCAGGCTCGGTGGCGGCGGTTTCGCCTTCGGCGGGGGCATCGCCGGCGGTTTCACCGCAAGCAGCCAGCGAAAGCGAAAGGGCAATGGCGGCAATCGCGCTGGTGGCACGCGCGGCAACGATAGGGCGGTTCGAGGCCATGAGGGGGTCTCCCGTTTGGAAAAATCCGGTAAAAGAGTGAAATCGGGCAAATCCGGAACGGTTCCTTCATCGCCAGCTTTCGCCATCAGCGTCAAGAGACGAGATTTTTTGCACGATTGTTGCGGCGCGGGATGAATCGCGCAATATCGTGCGTGACTGCGGTTTTCGGGGGTGCGCGCATGGCTTTGATAATTCGGGTTCGCTCGGTCGTTCTGGCGTCTGCGGCGCTGGCGCTTGCTTCATGCGGCTCTGCGCCGGAGGAAGAGGCAGCGGATATCGCCGGCGAGACTGTCGCGGTTCCAGAGGCGGAGTCGGACGATATGGTTGAACCGATCGCCGACCCTGCCGACGTGATGGCTGAGCCCGATGCTGCCGCAGCCACGCAGGTCGCCGCAGTGGCTCTGCCCGAACCGGCGTCGCTGGCGCAATGCAAATCCTGCCACAGTTTTGAAGAAGGCGAGCCCGCACGGATTGGGCCGAACCTGCATGGGATTTACGGGAATAAGGCGGGATCGGTTGCGGGGTTCAACTATTCCCCCGCGCTGAAATCGTCCGGTCTGGTGTGGGACGATAAGACGCTGGACGAATATCTGGCCGCGCCGACAAAGCTGGTGCCGGGCGGACGCATGCCGATGGGTCAGACGAATCCCGACAAGCGCAAGGACATCATCGAATATCTGAAGTCGCAGGGGTAACGCCGGTCAGGCGATCCACAGCCTGATCACCCAGCCGACCGCGCCCAGTACGGCGACGCTGGCCGCCCAGATCGCCGCCATCCACGCCAGCCGCCGCCACAGCGGCTGCGCTTCCGCCGCCTTGCCGGGGGGTAGGGGGGGATTGCGCACGATCAATGATATCCCTCGTCCGCGACCTTGCCGCGGAACACCCAATAGGCCCAGAACGTATAGCCAAGGATCAGCGGCATGGTGATCGCCACGCCCACCAGCATGAAGATCTGGCTGCTTTCGGGCGCAGCGGCATCCCAGATGGTCAGCGAAGGCGGGATGACATTCGGCCAGATCGTCACGCCCAGACCCGCCATGCCCATCAGGAACAGAGCGATCGACAGCCAGAACGGCAGCGCCTCGCGCCCCTGCATCAGCGCGCGGATCAGCCAGATTGCCAGCACGCCGGTCACCACCGGTACCGGTGCGGCGTAATAGATTTCCGGCGCGGACAGCCAGCGGTCGGCATATTCGGGGCGCAGCGCCAGATTATACAGGCTGACTGCCCCCATCAGCGCGAATGTGGCCAACGCAGACATTTTCGCCATGCGATAGGCATGGGTCTGGCATGGGCCGTCGGTCTTCCATACCAGCCACGTCGAACCCAGCAGTGCAAAGCCCGCCACAGTGCCTACGCCGGTCAGCAGCGTATAGGGCGTCAGCCAGTCGAACCAGCTGCCGGCATAGGCGCGGTCCACCACGGTCACGCCCTGCAGCATCGCGCCAAGGATCATGCCCTGCGACATTGCCGCCACCAGCGATCCGCCGAAAAATGCCCAGTCCCAGAATGCGCGGTGGCGCGGATCGCGCCAGCGGAATTCAAACGCGACACCGCGAAACACCAGCCCCAGCAGCATGGCGATGATCAGCGGATAGGTCGCGGGCAGCAGGATCGCATAGGCCAGCGGAAACGCCGCCAGCAAACCGCCGCCGCCCAGCACCAGCCATGTCTCGTTCCCGTCCCAAACGGGCGCGATGGCGTTCATCGCGCGGTCGCGCTCTGGCCCTGCTGCGATGGTGGGGAATAATATGCCAATGCCCAGATCGAACCCGTCCATCACCACATAGGCGAATACGGCAAAGGCGATGATAAAGGCCCAGATGGTGGTAAGGTCGATACTGACAGCCATCAGCCTTCTCCGTCCTGCGGAATGCCGCCCGATGCGATGCCCGCCGTACGGATCGGCCCTTCGGCCTGCCGCTGCATCGCGGCTTCCTTATCGTGCGGAGTGGCCGACATCAGGCGCAGGATGTACCAGACGCCTACGCCGAACACGGCGAAATAGACGACGATAAACGCCAGCAGCGATGCGCCAAGGGCCGGGGCATCCAGCGGGCTGGCGGAATCGGCGGTGCGCAGCAGGCCATAAACGGTCCACGGCTGGCGGCCCACTTCGGTAGTGAACCAGCCTGCGATCACCGCGACGAAGCCCGCAGGCCCCATCGCCAGCGCCGCGCGGTGTAGCCACGACCAGTCGTATAATTTGCCGCGCAGCCGCGCCAGCAAGCTCCACGCGCCAAGCCCCAGCATCGCAAAGCCCAGCCCGACCATGATGCGAAACGCCCAGAACACCACGCCCACGGGCGGACGATCTTCCTTGGCCACCGTGTCGAGGCCGTCCAGCGGCGCATCCCATTCATGTTTCAGGATTAGTGAGGAAAGCTTCGGGATTTCTACCGCGTAATGCACCGTCTCTTGCTCGCTGTCGGGAATGCCGAACAGGATCAGCGGCGCACCGTCCGGATGGCTCTGGAAATGGCCCTCCATGGCCATAACTTTGGCGGGCTGGTGTTCCAGAGTGTTGAGCCCGTGCATGTCGCCGACGAAAATCTGGATGGGGGCGACCACCATGACCATGCCCATCGCCATGGAAAACATGGTGCGCGCCTGCTTGTTCGTCCTGTCCTTCAGCAAATGCCACGCGCCCACGCCGCCCACGGCCAGCGCCGTCGTCAGATAGGCTGCCGTCGCCGTATGGACGAGGCGGAAGGGAAAGCTGGGGTTGAAGATAATGTCGATCCAGCTGTCGCCCGGCAGGAACTGTCCGTTCGCGCCGATGACATAGCCGGTGGGCGTATGCATCCAGCTGTTGACCGACAGGATCCAGAACGCGCTGATGAATGTGCCCACGGCTACCATAAGGGTCGCGGCGAAATGCAGCTTGCGTCCCACGCGTTCCATGCCGAACAGCATCACGCCCAGAAAGCCCGCTTCCAGAAAGAAGGCGGTCAGCACCTCATAGGCCATCAGCGGCCCGATCACCGGTCCGGCCTTGTCGGAAAACACCGACCAGTTGGTGCCGAACTGGTAGCTCATCACGATGCCCGACACGACGCCCATGGCAAAGGCGATGGCAAAGATTTTCAGCCAGTACCGGAACAGGTCGAGATAGCGTTCCCGCCCGGTCCACAGCCACATGCCTTCCAATACGGCAAGATAGCTGGCCAACCCGATCGAGAACGACGGGAAGATGAAATGGAAGCTGACCGTGAACGCGAATTGCGCGCGGGCCAGAAACAGCGCGTCGAGTCCTTCGAACATGGGCGCCCCTCTAGATCATCTATACATTTAATGAAACCGTAAATCCGACATTGCTGGATGCGTCTTGCGCAAGCGGGATTGCGTGCCGGTCAATTCACAACTCAATCGCCGTCGAACGCGATCAGCGCATGGGTGCTGACGCCTGCTTCGCGCAGCCGGTCCGCGCCGCCCAGATCGGGCAGGTCGATCACGAACAGGGCCTGTTCGACATGCGCGCCGCGCGATGTCAGCAGTTCGACCGCGGCCAGTGCGGTGCCGCCGGTTGCGATCAGATCGTCGACCAGCACGATCGAGGCGCCGGGGCCGCAGGCATCGTCATGCATTTCCAGCATGTCGGTGCCATATTCCAGCGCATATTCGACCGACACGCGCGGACCGGGCAGTTTGCCCCGCTTGCGCAGCATCAGCACGCCGCAGCCAAGGCGATAGGCAAGGGCGGAAGCGAATACGAAACCGCGCGCCTCTATCCCCGCGATCAGTTCGGGCGGATCGCCTTCGTTTCCGTTGGCCAGCGCATCGGCCAGCCGGTCGATCGTCGCGGCAAAGGCCCCGCCGTCTAGCATCAGGGTGGAGATATCGCGGAACATGATCCCGGGCTTGGGATGATCGGGGATCGTGCGGATCAGCTCCGCCAGATCGGCGTTGGGCGCTTCGTGCTTGCTCATATCTTGGACTTTAGCCGCTTGTGGCGCATGCCACCAGCCTCGCGACGCTTGAAGCGCAGCGGGCAGGATTGCGCTTCGCAGCGGGCAGGATCGCGCTTGCAGCGGGCAGGATTGCGCTTGCAGCGAGCAGGATTGCGCTTGCAGCGAGCAGGATTGCGCTTGCAGCGGGCAGGCGCTAAGGGCGCGCTCAACTCTTTCTCATCAATGTAACCGGACGCCTGCGACCATGCTGTCGGCACGCGATCCCCAATGGCAGGTAATCGGCATATGAAGATCAGCGGCGTGGACATTCGTCCCGGCAATATCCTGGAATATGAAGGCGGCATCTGGAAGGTCGCCAAGATCCAGCACACCCAGCCAGGCAAGGGCGGCGCCTATATGCAGGTCGAGATGAAGAACCTGCAGGACGGCCGCAAGACGAATGTCCGTTTCCGCAGCGCCGATACGATCGAACGCGTGCGCCTCGACACCAAGGACTTCCAGTTCCTGTATGCCGAGGGTAACATGCTGGTGTTCATGGACACGGAAACCTATGAACAGATCAACCTGCCCGCGGACCTTTTGGGCGATGCCGCGGCCTTTCTGGAAGACGGCATGCAGGTCATGCTGGAACTGTGGGAAGAAAAGCCCATTTCGGTCCAGCTTCCCGAACAGGTCGAAGCGACCATTGTCGAGGCCGACGCCGTCGTAAAGGGCCAGACCGCTTCGTCCAGCTATAAGCCTGCCGTTCTGGAAAACGGCGTGCGCGTGATGGTGCCGCCGCATATCGAAAGCGGCACGCGCATCGTCGTCGACGTTTACGAACGCACCTATGTAGGGAAGGCGGGCTAAGGCCCCCTTTAGCTAGGCACAGATAATGGCAGTTTCCGGTATCATTCGCGTGTTGGAGCGCGCCGCCCGCAAGGCCGGTTCGCGCCTGCGCCGCGATTTCGGCGAGGTCGAGCATTTGCAGGTCAGCCGCAAGGGGCCTGCCGATTTCGTGTCCAAGGCGGACGAGGCGGCAGAACGCATCCTGTGGGACGAATTGCGCGCCGCGCGGCCCGACTGGGGCTTCCTGCTGGAAGAAGCGGGCGAGATCGAGGGCGACCCTACCAAACCGCGCTTCATCATCGATCCGCTGGATGGCACTACCAATTTCCTTCACGGCATGCCGCATTTCGCGATTTCCATCGCGGTGCAGGAACCCAAGCTGGGTGGCGGCGGATGGGGCGAGGTAACCGCCGCGCTGGTCTATCAGCCGATCACCGACGAAAGCTTCTGGGCGGAAAAAAGCCGCGGCGCATGGCTGCACGATGCGCGGCTGCGCGTTTCGGCGCGGCGCGAATTGTCCGAATCGCTGATTGCGACGGGCATTCCCTTTGGCGGGCACGGCAATTTCCCCGAATGGCAGAAGATTGCAGGCGCCATCGGCCCGCGTGTCGCCGGTATCCGCCGCTTCGGCGCGGCCTCGCTCGACCTCGCATGGGTGGCGGCAGGCCGTTACGAAGGCTTCTGGGAAGCAGGGCTGAAGCCGTGGGACAGCGCGGCCGGATGCCTGCTGATCCGCGAGGCGGGCGGCTTCGTTTCCGACTGGCGCGGCCGTTCGCTGCCGATCTGCGACCAGACCATCCTTGCGGGCAATGACACGCTGCATTCGCGGCTGCACAAGCTGCTGGTCGGCGCGCTGAAAGGGGATTGATCGTTTTCCCTGCTTGATAGCGGGGCAGTCCCTGACTAAAGGGCCTGCTCCACGGCGTTTTGCAACCGCAAGGCGTGCCCCTGTGGCGGAATGGTAGACGCGAACGACTCAAAATCGTTTGTCTTCGGACGTGCCCGTTCGAGTCGGGCCAGGGGCACCATCGTCGTAACAAAAGTCGTTCATCGGGGCGCAATCTTGCTGGCGTGGCGACGAAACCGCTGTTATCTGCCAGCGTAATGCCCGGTTTCCCTACATATCACGCGCTGGGCGCCATGGTCCTGACCGTGGGCATGTTCATCGCATTCGCCCGCGGTCGCATCGCGACAGAGATCGTCAGCCTGGTCACCATTGCGATCATCGCGCTTGGCCTGTTTTTCTTCCCGCTCGACCTGCAAAAGCCGACCGACGGGCTGATGCTGGCCTTTGCCGGGTTCGGGCATCCGGCGTTGATTACCATTTGCGCGCTGATGATCATGGGGCGCGGCCTTGTCGTGACCGGTGCACTGGAACCGGCGACCCGCTTCCTCGACAGCGTGTGGAAGATCGACACCCGCCTCGGCATGCTTGTCTCGTTGCTGATGGCGATGGGGCTGTCGATGATGGTGAACGACACACCGGTGCTGGTGCTGTTGTTGCCGATTTTCGTCGCCTTGGCCGAACGCGGGGCGATGGCGGCATCGAAAACGCTGATTCCGCTGAATGCCGCTGTGCTGATCGGCGGCATGGCCACCACCATCGGCACATCGACCAACCTGCTGGTCGTCTCTATCGCCGAGGATCTGGGCATGGACCATATCCGCGTGTTCGATTTCACACCTATCGTCGCCATCGCCGCGCTGATCGCGCTGCCATATCTGTGGCTGGTGATGCCGCGGCTGTTACCCGACAACGGCACCGCGAATCTCCGCCATCGCCGGTCTTTCGCCGCGACTTTGCGGTTCGACGACAGTTCCGAACTGATCGGCTTAACCCCCCGCGATCTGGAGGACAGGCTGCCCGACGGCTTCCGTTTCGAAGGGCCGCTCGACCGTCAGATTACGGCCAATTCGCGTTTGCCCGTCAGCGGATCGCACCATGCTCTGGAAGAAGCGATGCGCGTGTTCAAGGCCCGCGTTGCGCCTGCATGGGTGATCGAACGGCTGAACGCCGCCGCCCATTCGCAGCAAGCCGATGTCGTGGTCGTCGAAATGGCGATCACGGCAGAATCGCGGCTTGTCGGCCTGACCATTCCGTCATCGGGCGTGGCAGGCCAATTCGGCGTGGCGGTGCTGGGTATTCACCAGCAGGAACGCGGGCCTGACAAGGGGCGGCACGAATATTCCGAACTGCAGCTCAAGGCGGGCGACGTGCTGCTTGTGATGGGCCCCATGGCCGAGATTGAGGAATTCGCCGAAACCGACCGCTTGCTCCTGCTAGAGGGCGCCAAAGAAGTGCCCCGCCGGTCAAAGGCCGTTCTGGCCGGTGCGATCATGGTGGGTTCGGTCGCCACGGCCAGTTTCGGCCTGTGGCCCATCGCAATCGCCGCGCTGGGTGGGGCGATCGCGATGTTCGTTACCGGATGCGTCAAGTTCGACCGCGTGGGCAGGGCGCTGTCCGCCAATGTCATCGTGCTGGTCGCGGCCAGTATTGCGGTCGGGCGGCTTATTCTGGAAAGCGGGGCAGCCGAATGGCTGGGCGCGATTATGGCGGCAGGGCTGCAAGTGCTTCCCCCTGCGGCGGTGTTGGCGGCGATCATGCTGTTCGTGACGTTGCTGACCAATTTCGCATCGAACGCCGCCGCCGCCACGGTCGGTACGCCGATTGCCTTCAACATCGCCAACACGCTGGGCATTCCGCCCGAACCGATGATTCTGGCCGTGCTGTTCGGCTGCAACCTGTGTTACGCGACGCCGATCGCCTATCAGACCAATATGCTGATCATGGAAGAGGGCGGCTATAATTTCCGCGATTACATCCGCACCGGGGTCCCATTGGTGGTGCTGATGGCGACCACTTTGTCGATTTTGCTGGTGATGTTTTATATGTAGCGGGTCGTGGGTTCAGCCCCGACCGGTCCCCAGCCGATATCCGATGGCCGCCTCGCTCAGCAGAAAACGCGGCATGTCGGGCTCCGGCTCGATCCGGCGGCGCAGCTTGGCAATGGCGACGCGCAAATATTGCAGATCGTTCGCATGGCGTCCCCACAGCGACAGCAAAACCTCATGCGCCACGAAACGGCCTCTGGCTTCGACCAGCAATCCCATGATTTCCGCCTCGCGTTCGGACAGCTCGTGCTCCGCGCCGTTCAGACGCAGGTGATCGCCCGCCAGCGCGATATCCGGCGGCAGCGCGCTGCCCGTTTCGATCAGGCGCAGCCGCGCGGCCAGTTCGGCGGAATCGATCGGGCCGGTCGTCAGGAATTCGAACGCGCCAGCAGCCAAAGCGGCCTGCCGCCGCGCGGTGCGGGCGCGGCCTGCCAGCACGATCACGCGGTCCTTGCGCGCCACATGATGTGCCAACCTCTCGGCAAATCCATCGTGATCGACGCTCAGCCATGCGACCCCCTCAGGCAGCATCTCGCGCCCCAGAATCGCCAGTGCCGCGCGCCACTCTTCGCGGTCGGAAGAGGTCAGTCCCGCCTGCGCGCCAACAGCCCGCGAAAAATCGCTTGCGCAATCATGCATCAGTGCGAGCCCTGCAAGCAATCGCAGGAAATATTCGGTCGTTGTTTTGGATACAAAAGACCATTCATTTCGTTTTCGTGACAATCTCTCTGATCTATTGACAACTCTGTCAAATCTGCAAGTTTCCAGTACATCGGCTCGGTATGGAATGAGGGCGAGCATGAAACAGATGTATGCGCAAGTGCACGAACACAATGCGTTTAACGACAATGACGGTATCGGCGATATCGCCGCGTGGCTGGACGGTTTGAAACGCCCTGCTGACGGCGGGGCGCGCGGTTTCCGGCGTACCATCGATTCGCTGATGAATGATTGACGAACGAACGGCGGGGTGAACTCCCCGCCGTTTTCGTTTCGGATATCGATTTCGGCCTGTTCGCCCCGGCTGGTGCGGGTCGATACCCGTGCGTCCGGCGGACGGATCGCGGTGCGGACAGCGGGCCCCGGCGGAACCGTTTCACGCGCACCGACGTTTCCCCTTCATTGTTTCAAGGGGATATTCGCATGACCGAAGAACGTATTACCCGCGTCGAAACGCCCGACGGCAACACGCATACGACCACCGAAGTGATCCGCGATACCGAACTGCAGCGATCGTCCGGCAAGGGCATGATGCTGCTGGTGCTGGTGGTGATCATCGCGCTGGTCGGCGGCTTTGTCCTGATGCAGGGACAGGATGCCGAAATCGCCAAGGATAACGCCATCGCCAATGCAGCGGATAGCGTTGGCAATGCAGCCGATTCCATCGGCAATGCCGCGGACAAGGCGGCGGACAAGATCGCCAACTGAACCCGACATCCGGCGCAAAAGGCGCGGCAGGCGGCAGAGACCCGCCTGCCGCGCCTTTTTGCGTTCCGCTTTACGCCGCGTTTACCATGGCGCCGCTAGGCTGCCTTCATGGCCCGATCCCTCCGACAAAGCTGGCGCTTTCCCGTATCTGAGGGACGTGACGCATGACCGGTCTGGTCTGGCAAGACTGGCTTTCTCCTGACTGGCCATCTTCCGGTTGGACGGCCTTCGCAAGCGTAACGGCGGCCCTGGGCGCTTTTGCCTGTTTGTGCGCCCCGCTGCTGCTGTGGAACCGCGGGCGCAGCCTTGCCCTGCGCGCTATGGTGGTTACGGCATTGGGCGCGGCGGGGATCACGCTGGTCACCGGTGTCGCGCCTGCCATTGATCCGCGTCTTGCCTGGCTGGTCGAAACATTGCGCAATCTGGCCTTTCTGGCGCTGATCGGCGCGCTTTTGTCGGCAGAGGGCCGGCATAGCAGCCTGACATTGCTGCGCCCCGTCCTGTTCGCGCTGGCTCTGGCAGAGCTGGCGCAATTGCCGTTGATGATGCTGACCGAATGGTTCCGCCATCCCGATGCACTCGCGCTGATCATGAATGTCGCCGCGCTGATCCGCATGTTGTTCGTGGTGGGCATGCTGGTGTTGATCCATAATCTGTTTGCCGGGGCAGAGCCCGAACAGCGATCCCGGCTTGGCCCTGTCGTCACGGCGCTGGTGCTGGGCTGGGGGTTCGAGCTGAATTTCTATGCCTTCACCTATCTGTCGGGACATGCGCCCCCTGCTATGGTCGCGGTACGGGGGCTTGCCTGGGGGGCGGTGGCGGTGCTGCTGTATCGCGACGGGCGGGCACTGCCCGAACGCCGTTTCGCGCCGTCGCGGTCGGTAACGTTCCAGTCGTTGTCCCTGCTGGTTATCGCCCTTTACCTGCTGGGCATATTCGCGCTGGATACGATCCTGAAAGCGTTCGATATCGACATGGGTGTGGCCAGCCAGTTCATGGCGATCGTGCTGACCATGATGATCGGGCTCCTGCTCGCTTCGCCGGGCCTGCGGGCGATGATCCGCGAGGGGATATCGCGCAATCTGTTCCGGCACCGTTTCGATTATCGCGCCGAATGGCTGCGTTTTGCCGGCAGGATGGGCGCGCAAGGCGGCGGGGCCGCGCCGCTGGCCGTGCGCGCGGTGGAGGCTCTGGCAGAGATTACCGACAGCCGCGGGGGACTTTTACTGACGCCCGACGACGACAACCTTGGCAATGGGCAAGGGCATCTGACTCTCTCCGCGCGGTGGCAATGGCCCGATATCGACGTACCCGCCATCGCCCTGCCGCAACAAACACTGCGCGCGATGGAAGAGGCCGAGGATGTGCTCGCGCTCGATGCTTTGCGGGGCAGCGATGCTGCTGCGATTGCCGTCCATTTGCCGGCATGGCTGCTTGACGATCAAAACGCGTGGGCGCTGGTGCCCCTGATGCTCGACGGGCGGATGGCGGGGGCCGTGGTGCTGGCCCGGCCTGCCTTTGCGCGCAAGCTGGATTGGGAAGATCACGATCTGCTGCGCATCATCGGCCAGCAACTGGCGGTGCATCTGTCCGAACAGGCTGCGCAGCGCCAATTGCTGGAGGCAGCGAGGTTCGACGAATTCAATCGCCGCATGGCCTTTGTGATGCATGACATCAAGAACCTTGCCAGCCAGCTGGGGCTGACGGTCAGCAATGCTGAAAAGCACATCGAAAACCCTGCCTTTCGCGCCGACATGCTGATCACGTTGCGCAATGCGACCGGCAGGATGGAGGCGCTGCTGGCCCGATTGTCGCGTTATGGTGCCGGAGGCGGGTCGGGCAACGGATTTCGCGGTGATTGCAGGGTTGAGGCGATCTGCCCGCAGGATCTGGCGTGGCAGATCTTCGGCGCCCTGCCGTTCAGGGACAGGGTCGTCATCGAACGTGGACCCGTTGCAACGGCCATGGCCGACCGCGACGGGCTGGAGCAGGTGATGCGCCATCTGGTGCAGAACGGGCTGGATGCCAGCGGGCCCGCTGCCACGGTCGTGATTTCCTTTCGCCATGAGGGGGCGCAGGCAGTGATCGAAATTACGGACAAGGGTTGCGGCATGTCGGCGGAATTTGTCCGCAACGGGCTGTTTGCGCCCTTCGTTTCGACCAAGAACGACGGTTTCGGCATTGGCGCGTTCGAAGCGCGCGAGACATTGCGCGCGATGGGCGGGACGCTCGACGTCGTTTCGCGCGAAGGGGAGGGGACGTGCTTTACCATCCGCCTTCCCTTGGCCGCCACTTCTGCCAAGGCCGATACGGCAAGAAAGGTCGCCTGATGCCCGCGAAACCCGACATGGCGGACAAGCCCAAGCTGCTTGTGGTCGAGGACGATCCCGGCCTTGCCACCCAGCTGAAATGGGCATGGGACGAATTCGACGTGATCTGCACCGGTGACCGTGAAAGCGCCATTGCCGCGCTGCGCCAGCACGAACCCGACGTGGTGACCCTGGACCTTGGCCTGCCGCCCGATCCCGACGGCACGACCGAGGGCTTCGCCGTGCTGGACGCGATCATGGCGCTCAAGCCCGAAACAAAGGTCATCGTCGCCAGCGGGCATGGTGCGGCGGAAAGCGCGATGCGCGCGATCGAGCAGGGGGCGTATGACTTTTATCGCAAGCCGGTAAAGATCGAGGAACTGGCCCTGATCGTGCGCCGCGCATTGCATCTGGCAGGGATAGAAGCGGAAAACCGCCGCCTTGCCGCCCGCAGCGGTGCGGATGCAACCGTGCTGGGCAGCATCGTTACCGCGGCACCCGAAATGATCCGGACCGCCCGCACCGTCGAACGGGTGGCTGCCACCGAAGTGTCGGTCATGCTGATCGGCGCCAGCGGCACAGGCAAGGAATTGCTGGCGCGCGGCCTGCATGCATCCAGCGGACGGGCGGGCGCGTCTTTTGTGGCGATCAATTGCGCCGCGATCCCCGATCATCTGCTCGAACAGGAATTGTTCGGATATGAAGCCGGAGCCTTTGATGGCGCGCAGTCGGCCCGCGAAGGACGGATCGAGATGGCGAGTGGCGGCACCTTGTTCCTTGACGAGATGGGCGATCTGCCGCCCGCGATCCAGTCGCGCCTGCTGCGTTTTATCGAAACCCGTGCCGTCGAACGCATGGGCAGCGGACAGGCCATTCCTGTCGACGCGCGCATCGTTTGCGCCACCACGCGCGATCTGCCCGCCATGGTTGCCAATGGGGATTTCCGCGAAGACCTCTATTTCCGGCTTGCCGAAGTGGTGGTCGCGATCCCCGCGCTGGCCGAACGCGCGGGCGATGCGCCCTTGCTTGCCCGACATTTTCTGGCGCGCTTTGCGGCCGAGATGAATCCGCAGATAAAGGGGTTTGCTCCCGACGCGTTGACCGCGATCGATGCATGGCACTGGCCCGGCAACGTCCGAGAGCTGGAAAACAGGGTCAAGCGCGCGGTCATCATGGCCGATGGCAGGCTGGTCAGCGCCGAAGACCTCGATCTTGCCGAACCGGGCGAGGAACTGGCGCAGGCGCTTAACCTGAAGGCGGCGCGCGAACAGGCGGACCGCAAGTTGATTCGTCATGCATTGGCGCGTAGCGAAGGTAATATATCGTCTACCGCGCGTATGCTTGGTATCAGCCGGCCAACACTTTATGACCTGATGAAGCAATACGATCTTACGACTTGACGTCCATCGGGCCAATTCTTCCGCTGGTCGAACAGCGCGATGGGATAATGTGGATAAGTATGGTATGGCGCTCTCGAGAGAGGGAGAGCGAGCGTGGAAGACATTCTTGAGAGATGTATGCTCGATGGCTTGCGATACTATCGCGACGAAACGAAGCAGATGCTGGCCATGGCCACCGACACGGGCGACAGGACCGATGCGGCACGGCTGGAACGCCGAATGCACAGGCTGGACGACCGGATCCGCGACTGGGATCTAACCAGCCGTCAGATGCACTGACCCCGGTCGACAGGCCCGTTATAACCGAAAACGGCCCTCCGATCCGCGCAAGGCGGCTTCGGAAGGCCAGGGGTGTGGGGTCTTTCAGTGTATGGCCGGTATTCCGGCTCTTGGCCGACCGTCCGGTCGGCATCATGCCTCGCGGTATAAGCATGCGGGCATGATATCGTGGCAGGCCGCCCGACCGCACCGGCCGGGCGACCCGCGATTGTCGATCAGAAGGCGAAACCTGCGCCCGCGCTGATCCCTGCATGGCCGCGTGTATTGACCGAGCCGTTGAACTTGGCCACGCCGCGCCCGTCGTTAAAGGCTGCCGACGCACCCAGCGCAAAGGCGGTTTGCCCGCGATAGTGTCCGACCGAACCGGCCAGCATGCGCCCGTCGCTTTCGATCACTTGCGGCAGGCCCGCTGCGGCCAGTGCATTGGCTGTGCCCGCATTGCTGTCGCGGCTCAGCTTTTGCAGGTCATAGCTGAAGGATTCGAACATGGTGTTGGTGTAATCCATTACCATGGCGAGCCCGTCCTGCATCTGCTGCACGTTCACCGCATCGTTGGGCAGCACGCCCGCGCCCACATTATGCATCACCACCGGAGCCGAACTGTCCGCGCCGATCAGCGTGACGTCGTTGGTTACGGTGCCGCCATTGCTGACGGTCGGGTTGTCGGGGTCGGAATACTGGACCGCGACGACCGTGCTGCCGGCATAGTTGTTCTGGATATTGGTGATCGCATTCGTGTTGTTGTCGATATCGGTGCGGTTGTTGGCGATCGCCACCGTATTGGCATCGATATCGGTACGGTTGTTGTCGATATCGACGCGGTTCGCTGCCACTTGCTGGTTCGTGGCATATAATTGCGCCCCGTTTACGGCATCGGTCGATGTCGCATTCAGCGCGCCGGGTGCCACATTGGTCAGCGTGACGGGCGCCGAGCCATCGGCACCGATCATGGCCACCGTCTGGGTCGGCGTGGCGCTGGCCATCGACGGATCGGCATCGCTGACATAGCCCAGCGGCACGTTGTCGACCTGGGCCTGGATATTGTTGATCGTCGTCGTGTTGTCGGTAACCCGCACGTCCAGATCGTTGATATCCCCTTCGTTCACGGTCACGCGGCTGTCGATATTGGCGATATCGCCTTCATTGACGGTCACGCGGTTATCCAGGTTCGCAATATCGCCTTCGTTCACCGTCACGCGGTTGTCGAGATTGGCGATATCGCCTTCGTTCACCGTGACGCGATTGTCGAGATTGGCAATATCGGTCTCGTTCGTGGTGACGCGATTGTCGAGGTTGATGATATCCCCCTCGTTCGTGGTCACCCGCGCATCGATATTGGCGATGTCGGTGGTGTTCTGGTCCACCTGCTGGTTGGTCGCGAACAATTGCGCGCCGTTCACCGCCTCGCTCGACGTGGCCGACAATTCGCCATCCGCAACGTTCGAGATGGTGGTGCCGCCCGCACCGCCCAGCGCCACTTCGGTCTGGGTGGCGTCGGTATATTGCACCGACAACGCCTGCGCATCCTGAAGATCGGCGATATCGCCTTCGTTCACGATCACGCGATTGTCGATATTGGTGATATTGGTCTCGGCCGTCGTCACCCGCGTATCGATATCGGTGATCGCGGTGGTATTGGCATCGACCTGCTGGTTGGTGGCAAACAATTGCGCCCCGTTTACCGCCTCTGCCGACGTGGCCGAAACCTCGCCATCGGCGACATTGCCGATGGTCGTGCCGCCGGCACCCGCCAGCGTGACCGACGCCTTGGTGTCGTCGTCATACAGGACCGCATCGTTGGCCAGTTCGGCCACTGCACCGGTCACCTGCCCGACCGTAGCGGCATCGCTGTCCTGCGTGCCGGGGGCGACATTGGTGATCTGGCGCAGATTGCCTGCGCTGCCGACCGATACGGTGCCGACGCTGTCGAACGTGCCCGACAGGCCGGGGGCGGTATAGCCCGCCAGCGCGCCCCGGTCGGCCAGCGATCCGCTGCCCAGCGCAACGCTGTTGGCCGCGGTCACGGTTGCATCGGCACCCAGCGCGAGCGAACCGGTCGCGCCGACATCGGCCAGCGCACGGTTGCCGATGGCAATGGCATCGACGTCATTGGCCAGTGCCACTTCGCCATCGTCGCCAAGGCCGGTAATCTGGTTGCCACCGATAGTGATGCCGCCGGATGTGTCGAGCGAAAAGCTGTCTGCCGCGACATTACAATCGCTGCCCGGAGCGAGCAGGTTGCCATCGGTATCGAGCACCGACAGGCCGATCGGTTCGCCAGCGGCGATACCGGCCAGGATGTCGTCGATTTCGATATCGACATCGGTCACGTTCAGCAGGTCTCCGGGGCCGAAGATCGAGCCCAGCAGCGGGCTGATGATCGGAACGCCGGTAATCGCGGCTTCGACGTCGAGCAGATTGTCGGTCAGCGTCGAAAGCGACGTGATCAGCGGATCATTGGCCGCATCGATAATGTCGGTGACGGCGGAAGGTTGCAGGGCAATGCCCGTACAGACGTCGACGACGGGCTGGATCGCCTGCGCCTTGGCTTCCTGTGCATTCAGGGCAACGGCCAGCGCGCTGACGGCGACGGCCCCTGCAAGCATGGTTCTGGACTGTGAAAAAACCCCATTCATCGCTTGTACCTCTCATTTGCGTTGAGTTTTCAACTGCTTCGAGGGTCAGGGTAGGGGGTGAACAAAAAGTTACCGGTTTATTGACGTTAATGTTGATTGGAACAGAGTGTTAACCGACAAATGTATGTTATAATTGTATCAGTTTAAATCTGAATTATTTTCACACGGCCAATGTTAATTTTATAACAAAGGTGTTTCCGTGGATTGATGTGCTTAAAAACTAAATTATATTTTTGCGAAACGTGAAAAACAAAATTCTATACAAAAACACATTTATTTCGCAATGCAGCACGAAAAATTACACCCCGTCATCCGCGCCGACTCGGGAATTCGGCGGTTCGATCGGGACGACAAGCGCGAGGCGGGGTGATGACTGGCACGTAGCATCTGGCGGCTCCTGTTGAACGTGGGCAGGGTGCACCCCAAATGGCGGAAAACCGGTGTCGCGCATCTTGACGCGGCGGAACATCTGCGGAACATCCATTCTCCATGAGCCTTACCACCATTTCCGTCCGCGGCGCGCGTGAGCATAATCTCAAAGGGATCGACATCGATCTGCCGCGCGACGCGCTGATCGTGATCACGGGCCTGTCCGGCTCGGGGAAATCCAGCCTCGCCTTCGACACCATCTATGCCGAGGGGCAGCGCCGCTATGTCGAGAGCCTGAGCGCCTATGCGCGGCAGTTTCTGGAAATGATGCAGAAGCCCGATGTGGAACATATCGACGGGCTGAGCCCTGCGATTTCCATCGAGCAGAAAACGACCAGTCGGAACCCGCGTTCCACCGTAGCGACGGTGACCGAAATCTATGACTACATGCGCCTGTTATGGGCGCGGGTGGGGGTGCCCTATAGCCCCGCGACCGGCCTGCCGATCGAGGCGCAGACCGTGTCGAACATGGTCGACCGCGTAATGGCGCTGCCCGAAGGGACGCGTGCCTATCTTCTGGCACCCGTGGTGCGCGGGCGGAAGGGCGAATATCGCAAGGAGCTGGCCGAGTGGCAAAAGGCGGGTTTTACCCGCGTGCGCATCGACGGCGAAATCTATCCGATCGAGGAAGCGCCCGCGCTCGACAAGAAATACAAGCATGACATCGAAGTGGTGGTGGACCGGCTCGCCGTGCGCCGAAGTAAAGATGGACAAGGGGGGATCGAAACGCGGCTTGCGGATTCGTTCGAAACAGCTTTGCGTCTGGCCGACGGGCTGGCCTATGTCGATCTGGCCGATGGCGTCGTGCCGGGGCGCGAGGGTGAGGGGCAGTCGGCCAATGCGCGTGGCGGCAATCTGAAGGGCGCGGGCATTCCGGCGAACCGGATCGTCTTTTCCGAACGTTTCGCTTGTCCCGTCAGCGGCTTTACCATCGAAGAGATCGAGCCGCGCCTGTTCTCCTTCAACGCACCGCAAGGCGCGTGTCCGGTTTGCGACGGTCTGGGTGAAAAGCTGCTGTTCGATCCGCAACTGGTGGTCCCGAACGAGCAATTAAGCCTGAAAAAGGGCGCGGTCGTGCCATGGGCCAAATCGAACCCGCCATCGCCCTATTACATGCAGGTGCTGGCCAGCCTTGCCAACCATTACGGATTCGAGCTGGAGACGCCGTGGGAGGAACTGGCGCAGGAACACCGCGATGCAATCCTGTATGGCACCAAGGGCAAGCCGGTCCCGCTGACCTTTAAGGACGGACGCAAAAGCTATACGGTGAACAAGCCGTTCGAGGGCGTGATCGGCAATCTCAATCGCCGCATGCTGCAGACCGAAAGCGCGTGGATGCGCGAGGAACTGGGTAAGTTCCAGACCGCGCAGCCATGCGAAGCCTGTGGCGGCGCGCGACTGAACGAGAAGGCATTGGCCGTGAAGGTGGCGGGCAGCGACATCGCGGGTCCGGTCCGCCTGTCGGTCAGCGATGCCAAGGCGTGGTTCCTCGGCCTCGAGGAGAAGCTGGGCGACCAGCAGAAGCAGATCGCCAAGGCCATCCTGAAGGAAATCAACGAACGGCTCGGTTTTCTCGACAATGTCGGGCTCGACTATCTCAACCTCGACCGCACCAGCGGCACGCTTTCGGGCGGAGAAAGCCAGCGTATCCGCCTTGCCAGCCAGATCGGCAGCGGCCTGTCGGGCGTGCTTTACGTGCTCGACGAACCCTCCATCGGCCTGCACCAGCGCGATAATGACCGGCTGCTCGAAACGCTGAAACGGCTACGCGATCTGGGCAACACGGTCATCGTCGTCGAACATGACGAGGATGCGATCCGCGCCGCCGACCATGTAGTCGACCTTGGCCCCGGCGCTGGCGTGCATGGCGGCGAAGTCGTCGCGCAGGGCACGCTGAAACAGGTGCTGAAGTCGAAGAACTCGCTCACCGCTGCCTATCTTAACGGCACGCGCGCGATCGAGGTGCCGGCAAAGCGCCGCAAGGGGAACGGCAAGAAGCTGACCGTGCACGGCGCCACCGCCAATAATCTGAAAAACGTCACGGGCGAGATTCCGCTGGGCACCTTCACCTGTATCACCGGCGTATCCGGATCGGGGAAGTCCAGCTTTACTATCGACACGCTCTACGCCGGTGCCGCCCGCGCATTGAACGGCGCGCGTGTTATCGCCGGACCGCATGAGAAGATCACGGGCCTCAACCACTGTGACAAGGTGATCGAAATCGACCAGTCGCCCATCGGTCGCACCCCCCGCAGCAATCCGGCCACCTATACCGGTGCCTTCACCAATATCCGCGACTGGTTTGCCGGCCTGCCCGAAGCGCAGGCGCGCGGTTACAAGCCGGGGCGTTTCAGCTTTAACGTCAAGGGCGGCCGGTGCGAGGCGTGTCAGGGCGACGGCCTTATCAAGATCGAGATGCACTTCCTGCCCGACGTCTATGTCACGTGCGAGGAATGTGGCGGCAAACGCTATAACCGCGAGACGCTGGAGGTGAAGTTCAAGGGCAAGTCCATCGCCGACGTACTCGACATGACGATCGAGGATGCGGAGGAATTCTTTGGCGCCGTCCCCCCGATCCGCGACAAGATGCACATGCTCAACGAAGTGGGGCTGGGCTATGTGAAGGTGGGCCAGCAGGCCACCACGCTGTCAGGGGGCGAGGCGCAGCGGGTAAAGCTGGCCAAGGAACTTTCGCGCCGTTCGACCGGACAGACGCTCTATATTCTGGACGAGCCGACGACCGGCCTGCATTTCGAGGATGTGCGTAAGCTACTCGAAGTGCTCCACCGCCTTGTCGATCAGGGCAATAGCGTGGTGGTGATCGAACATAACCTCGACGTCATCAAGACGGCGGACTGGGTGATCGACCTTGGCCCAGACGGCGGCGTGCGAGGGGGCGAGATCGTGGCGACGGGCACGCCCGAGGATGTGGCCAAAGTCGCGCGCAGCCATACGGGGCACTACCTCAAATCCATGCTCTAGCGTTGGCTCAACCCGATCTTAACCGTACCGCGCCAAGCTGTAGCGCGGAGGGTTCAGGTCGTCAGCCCAGGACGACCGGCCATCGGGATCGGGAGTTTGCGCATGAAAATGCTGGTGATGATCGTGGCGGGAATGATCGGCTTCGTGGCCGCCTTTTCCTTTACCGCCAGCGACGAGATCGGCGCCGAAGTCGACCGCCGTCTGGACGAAGACTTTGTCCCCCAATGCGTCGCCCGCGCGCGCTTCCCCGCCGAGCTGGAGGCCAAGGCCCCCGCGATCTGCGGCTGCATGAAACGCGAATTCGACAATCGCGGCTTTAAGCTGACCGACGCGTTCGGCGCGAAACAGGCCGAGATGCAGGAGATCACGCAGGCCTGCGCGCAGGTGTATGGGTGAGGGTGCCTGACCAGCCAATTTGAGCAAACAGGCGCGGGGTTTTCATAACCGGAACCCCGCGCATTACCGCCATTTGCCGTGCCATCGGGGCAGCGCGACTGCGCGTGTAGGACATGCCGCCTGTGTGAACCGTGGCCTTTTCGCGGCATTCTGGTGGAATCCCCCGATATGGCCGCGCCCCGCATCGCACCATCCTGCACCGTACCGGACGGTTTATCCCCCGGAGCGGTGCAGGTTATGCCACGGCCTGCACCGCTTTCCCTCATCCAACGGTTCTTCGGCCCTTGCGCGGGCGGGGCGGGGCGCTCTATCCCGAAGGCCCCTTTTCACCAGTGCAAAGATCCCCATGCCCACGCAAACCCAGCGCACCTACGACGTCAAGCCATTGTTCGCGGAACCCTATTTCCGGATGAACATCGCCGATGCCATTACGCCCAAACAGCAGGACATCATCCGCAAGCTGCCGATGATTACAAATCAGGTGAACCGGATCAGCGAGGAGCTGTATCTGTTCGACCGGCCCGAAATGAAGAGCATCAAAAAGGCGGTGCACGAGGCGCTTGATGTCTACGCGCGCGAAGTGATGGGCATTTCGCAAAGGCTGGAGGTGACGCAAAGCTGGTCGCTGATCAATCCGCCGGGTGTGGGCATGCACGGGCATACCCATTCGAATTCGATCATTTCGGGCTCGCTCTATTACACAGAAATGCCCGATCCGCCGGGGAACATGATCTTCGAACGCTATAACCATTACCGCGCGCTGGAACTGCTGGTGGATGAGGGGAAGAACAATATCTACAACGCGCCGCGCAACGCGATCATCCCGAAGCAGGGCGACCTGATCCTGTTCAGCAGCGGGTTGCAGCACTATGTGGAAGAAAACCGGACGCAGCAGGACCGCTTTTCAATCGCGTTCAACACATTCGTGCGGGGAACGATCGGATCGTTCCGCGATGTAAGCGAATTGAAGCTCTAGCTCAGAATCCCGGCGGCGGCGGTATCGGTTCGTCGCTGGTCAGGCACAAGTGCCTCATTTCGGCCCCGATTAAGGCACGAGGCAGCAGTCTCGGCGTTGAAATCGGGGCAGGGCGGCGGAACTTCTTGTCGTGTAGTTGCGACAAGGAGTTCGAGATTATGAAAAAGACGACTTTACTCGCCGCCGCCATGGCCACTGCGATTGCTGCCCCCGCCATGGCGCAGGAAGCGACCGATCACGCCAGCCAGGCGATGGGCCCACAGACTGAAGCCGCACCGGCCGCGCCGACCCCCGCGCCAACCGCTACAGCGGTCACCGATGCCGAGGTGGACAGCTTTGCGGCCGCCGTGGTCGACATTCAAAAGATCGACGCCGATGCGACAATCGCGGCCGAGGAAAAGCAGGCGCAAATGGTGGCCACCGTCAGCGAACATGGCCTGACGCCCCAGCGTTTTAACGAGATCAGCACCCAGACGCAGAGCGACCCGGCCCTGCAACAGCGTGTGCAGGTCGCGATGAGTGCGCTGGCAACGCCGGCGGGCTGATCGGCCCGAAGGGTCGGCCAAAGCCTATTGGCCGAAATTGTTCCGGAGCGCGGCCCCGCTCACACCGGCCCGCTCCAGCTTTCGCGAACCCAACCTTCGCGAAAGCGAACGGGCGCCCAACCGATCAGGCGGGGCGTCCGTTCCTTTTGTGCGGGGATCAACCGGCCGGAACGGTGGCAACCTGCCCGTTGATGTCCTCTGGCGTGTCACTGGCAGGGACAGCCTCGGCAGCAGGGAGAGCGACATTATATTCCGAGATGATCTTCCAAAGCCCGTCCGGCTGGCGTTGCCAGACCGACTGGCTGGTGCTCTGGATGGAAACCGGATTGTCGGGATTGGTGCTGGTGAGTGAGATCTTGGCAGTCGTGACCGCAAAATCCGCGCCAG
The DNA here is from genome assembly GCF_020985325.1 of Croceicoccus sp. Ery5. Classification (NCBI taxonomy): domain Bacteria; kingdom Pseudomonadati; phylum Pseudomonadota; class Alphaproteobacteria; order Sphingomonadales; family Erythrobacteraceae; genus Croceicoccus; species Croceicoccus sp. Ery5. The sequence continues at coordinate 2,125,344 of NZ_CP087587.1, read as the reverse complement.
CCGATACCCAGGTTTCACTGGGGGTGACGACCATGGTTACGCTGTCATCGCCCAGCAGCGAAGCATAGTTCGCACGGATCGAGGGAAGGTCGGCCAAAGGTCCGGCATTGGGAATGACCAGCGTGGCATTGGGCGCATAGACGGACACCGCGCCGTCCACATCGCGTTTGTTCAACGCGGCAATACGGGCGGCCTGCGCCTGCTTGATCGACTCGGCAGCCTTGGCGGGATCGGGCGCTTCCTTGGCCGGTTGTTCGAGGACGGTGACTTCATCGGCCTTATCGCATGCCGAAAGGGCCGTCAGCGACAGCCCCAAAACGCAGGCCAAAGCCATGCGGTTACGCAATGTCATTCAATTCTCTCCTGCACGCCCCATCCCCGGTGGCGTTGCTGTCATAGGAAAGCGCGAAAGCCTCGTCTGTTCCCTGTGGTCACGCTTAGCGAACCGTTTCGGTTTCTTCGATCATTTTTACGAATTTTTCGCGCCACCAATGCACATCCTCGCGCTCCACGCCATCGCGCAGGGTCTTGAAGCGGGCCTTGCGTTCGGACAGCGGCATTTTCAGGGCGCGCTGGATGGCATCGGCCACTTCCTCTGGCGCATAGGGATTGACCAGCAAGGCATCCGACATCTGTGCGGCGGCACCGGCAAACCGCGACAGGACAAGAACACCGGGGTCTTCGGGATCTTGCGCCGCGATATATTCCTTTGCGACAAGGTTCATGCCATCCCGCAGCGGCGTGACAAGGCCGACCCGCGCGGCGCGATACAGCGCGGTGAGTTCCTCGCGCCGGTAGCCGCGATTGACATAGCGGATTGGCGTCCAGTCCACCTCGGCGAACATGCCGTTGATGCGGCCCGCCAGCTCGTTCAGCTCCTCGCGGACATGGCGATATTGCTCCACCTCTCCGCGCGAAGGCGGCGCAACCTGCACCAGCACGACCGAACGGTGCAATTCGGGATGCGCGCTCAACATATGTTCAAAGCTGACGAGGCGTTCCTGCAACCCCTTGGAATAGTCGAGCCGGTCGACACCGACGATCATCGTCAGCTGCCGCAGCGAGACACGCATGCGTTCGGACAGTTGATGCGCGAGTTCGGTTTCGCCGGATTCGACGAAATTCTTGAAATCGATCCCGATCGGGCAAACGACTGCGCGTAGCCGCTGGCCATCGACAGTGATGTAATCGCCCTCGACGGTGCCGCCGAGTTCATTTTCGCAATAATGGCGAAAGCTTTCCAGCCACTCGCCTGTCTGGAACCCGACGACGTCATAGCCGAACATCGACCGCACAAGCCGTTCGTGGTGCGGCAATGATACAAGCAGGCGCGTCGGCGGCCATGGCGTGTGAAGGAAAAAGCCGATCTTGTTCTTGATGCCGTGTTCGCGCAGCAGCGATGCCATGGGGATCAGATGGTAATCGTTGATCCAGATCGTGTCGTCCGGCTCGATCATCACATGAAGCGGCTCGGCAAACCGTTTGTTTACGCGTTCATAGCCGGAACCGAAGCTGCGGTTATATTTCGCGATGTCGATGCGGTAATGGAACAGCGGCCACAAGGTGCGATTGGCAAAGCCGTTATAATATTCCTCGACGTCCTGCGGCTCCAGATCGACGACGGCCGATCGCACGCCGTCGACTTCCTCGAAACTGACCGAACCGTTGAACTGTTCGACCTCGCGGCCCGACCAGCCGAACCACAACCCGCCGGATTCGCGCAACGCGGCCTGCAACGCGACGGCAAGACCGCCTTGCGACCCGTCGGGGCTGGGCATCGAAACGCGGTTCGAAACGACGATCAGGCGGCTCATGGCATTCCCCCGTTGTTATTGTCGGCACCCTCGGGTGCGCATGCCTGCAACGAACGTGCAAGCCAATCGTTCACCGCTGCGACCCCGTCCAGTAAATGGCTGGCCTGCGTTGCGCGTTCCGACCCGACCAGAACACCCGCGCCTCCCGCAGCTTCAACCGCGCGAAAACCGTCTTCATCGGTGACGTCGTCGCCCAGAAATACGGGACGATAGCCGGTGAAAGGCGCCAGCTTCATCAATTCGCCGATTGCCGTGCCTTTGTCCACGCCGGGTACCCGCAATTCGACCATATCGTGACCGTGTTGCAAATGAAGCCGGTGGCTTTGCGCCAGATCTTCGGCCAGCGCATGGGCGGCATCGCGCTGTTCGGGGGCGCGGCGGTAATGCAGGGCTGCACCCAGCGGCTTGTCTTCGAACAGCAGGCCCCGGGCTGTCTCTGCAAAGATCGTGAATCGGCTACGCGCGATATCCAGCCCTTCCGGACGGGGCAGAAATTCACGCGGACCGCCTGCCAGACGCCATTCCGATCCGTGGCTGCCAGCGGCTGCCAGCCTGCCCATGCCGAACCCGTCGAGTACCTCGATCGCCCTGCCGCTGACCAGTGCCAGTCGCCCGCCAAGCCGGTCGTTCAACGCATGCAGCATATCGATCAGCCGGTCGGACACCACGACCGCATCGGGCCGGTCGCAAAGCTCGACCAAAGTGCCGTCGAAATCGAGGAACAGCGCATCCGAACCGAAATCCAGTAGCGGAGGTTCGGAGAGCGGGGGATCGTTGGTTTCGGCTGTCACGGTTTTGATGTGGCCGCTGGGGGCTGCGGGGTCAACCCTTGGTGCTGCAAATGCGAAGGCAGAAGGGGATGGCTCAATCGTTCTCGCGCAGCCAGTCCAACATGCGGGCATCCCGTCCCGCTGCCGCGCGCAAGTCGCGATTGGCAATGGCGGTCAGATAATCGCGCCCGCGCCGCCATGCCCATGCGGGATAGGCTGTCCAGCGGCGACGGTCATGCGATGAGGAGCCTGCAATCTCGGCCAGCTTTTGCGGATCGGGCCGTACCATCTTCACCATGGCTGCCAACGGTCCGGTCCCCGCCTGATTATTCTTCAACCGCCGGACAAGTGCGCGCTGATCGGCCTGTGCGGGAAGCTGGAACATCGCCTCCATAGCCGCGGGCACGAACGGTGCGGCCTGCTCGACGCGGGCTTCCAGCCATGGAGGTAACGGCAGTGGCCCTGCCGCCCGTGCAATCGCCAAAAGCAACGCAAGGGGACGGCCGAGCGAGAGTTGCTCCGCCATCCGGACGACTGCCTGCTTGTCGAGATCGGGGTGTCGCCACAAATGGTGCACATCGCTGATGGTCAGCGGCCCGTTGTCGAAACAATTGTGCAGCGTGGCATGCACGGTCAGGTGCAGCAAATTCGCCAGCGGGGCAGCCAGATGGCACGTCTTGCCGCCCACATTGACCGGCGGCGCCGTTTCCAGCAGCAATGCGCAAAGCGCCGCATCGCCGTTCCACCCGCGCGAGTAGATGCGGTGGTGTATCTCGACAGTGACGCCGTGCCGGTCCGACACCAGCTCTGGCAATTGATGGTTGAATTCGGTGCCGTATTCCTTGGCCCATGGTGCGCGCGAGAAGCCGTTTTGCTGCAACAGGCGATGCGCCTCTTCCGCACGATCGGCAGGCACCAGAACATCGATATCGCGCAGCGGCCGCATCGCCGGTTGGGGATAGATCGTGAAGGCCAGCGCCGATCCCTTCAGCGCGACATTCGAAATCCCCCTGGCGTCGAGCAACTCGCCAACGCGCGCCAGAACCAGCCTTTGTTCAAGGCCATACAGCGATTGCCGGCGATAGAGGTCGTTCAGATGCGCTTCGATCAGGGCGGGCACGCCAAGGCGGTTGTCGGCGATATGCCGGTGCAGCAAATTCGCCGTCCGCGTGCGCGTGGCGATGGCCTCCAGTGCTTTCCACCCTGCTGCATCCAATGCGGCGAAATGCGTATCGGGTGGTGGATTGCCACCACACAGGGCAGTGATGATCCGCTCGGCTTCGGCATGGCGGGGGGCGGTATCGATCCAGCCTACGGGATCAGCCATTGCTGCGTTCCCGATAGCGCATCAGCCGCGCCGCCGTCAGTCCGCGACCCACGGCGCTGAAGATATAGGCAGCCTCATGCCCGCCGACCGTGTTATTGCCCGACCATTCGCGCAGGTTCCGTTCCATCCGTGGCAGGTCGAGCATGTCGGCCATGCGCGGATCGGCGGACAGCCCCTCGATCTGCTCGAGCAGTCCGGCACGCTCGCGTTCGAAGCGGACGGGCCAGTCGCTGCTCTGGATGCCATGGCTGGTATTGGTGCGGACATCTTCGGGAACGCGTCCTTTCAGCAGGCGTCGGGCCAGCCAGCGCGTTTCTCCGTCGCGCAAATATTGATCGTCGGGTATGCCCGCCGTCAGCTCGAACAAAGGGCGATAGGCAAGCGGCGAACGCATGGCGACGCCATAAAGCAATTCGCAGGCGAGCGCGATATCGGCTCCGTCATTCTCGCCCATGGCCAAGGTGGCGGCGCGCCAGTCGGCCGAGCAGGCCATATCAAGGAACATCGGATCATGCCCGGCCGCCTCGCTTCGCGCGATTACGCCCTGGCGCCGGGCGAATTCCTCGCGCAGGGCGCACCAGCTTTTGAACGGGTCGAGGCCGGTTCCCCGCCATTGCCGCAGCCGGCGGCGCAGCTTGATCGGCAATTGCGGCATGATCGCGTGGCTGATGAAACGGGCACTGTGCGAACGGTTGCCGTCCAGCAGCCCGATTTCGCGCCATGCCCGCGCGATACGGCCCTGTCGCAGCCATGTTGCGGGGCCGGTCAATCCGTCATAGCTGAATCCGTTGTTCCCGAACCCGCCGTCTAGCACCACGCCATGGTCCGCCGCTGCGGCGCGGCGCAGGATTTCGTGCCCCCAATGCATATTGCCGCCGCCCATCGGAGCGATGCCGGTCAGCATGAAGATTTTCTCTTCCTGATGCGACAGCGGCAGATCACCCGTATCGACAAGTTCCAGCTCTACACGCGGGTGCATATCGGCAAATGCGCGGGCCAGTTCCCTCTCGTCACCATGGGCGGCAGGCCAGTCGAGTGGTTCGAAACCCTTTTGCGGGACCCAGCAATAGGCTTTCAGCGCGCCATCGGGCGGGAGCATATCGAGCGCGAAGCTGGCGACCGCCTGCGAATCCAACCCGCCCGACAGCTGGGTCGCAGGTCTTGCGAAACCCCCTGCGACTTTGCGCGTACCATGTGCCATCGCGGCGGTAACCGCCTCCACATAGGCATCGTCGCTCGGCAACTCTATCCGGGGTAGTTCGTGGACGTTCCAATAGCGGCGGCGGGCAGTGCCTTCAGGATCGAGCGATACGATTTCTCCTGTCGAGACAGGGGAAATATCGCGATACCAGCCCTGTTGCCGACCACGGAAATTGAGGAACAGGGCATCGGCCAGCCGTTCCTCGTTCAATATATCGTCGGCACCGGCAGCGATGGCCACTCGCGGTGTCGATGCCGCGACCACTCGCCCGCCGTCGCGCCAGAGATGCAGTGGCGGCGCACTGATCGGTGAACGGGAAAGGCGCAGCCTGCGTTTATCGGGATACCAGCAAATCGCCGCATATTCGCCGGTGATGCGGCGGTCGCAATCCTCCTCAAAATGGGCCAGGGCAGCGGCATAGAGTGCCGCATCGTCCGATCCGGTAACGGGGACGGGCAATGCGTCGCGCAGCGCTTCACGATCGTACAAGTCGCCCGCGAACAGCACATGGGCGCCATCCGGTCCGACATGCGGGCGCCATGGGCGGGCACGCGCGCCCAGTCGCGGCGGGGGCGCATCGCGCAAGGGCGAACGCGATAGCAGCAGCGCAGATGACGCATTCGCCGCGCCAACCGGTCCGCCAAGCCCTAGCGACAGCGAACCTGCCATGCGGTCGCGCAGGGCGGGGTCGCTTTCGGGGCTCCAGCTTCCGTCACCCAGATCGACGGCAGCGGCAATCAGCAGGGCGCCCATGGTCTGCTAACCGCCGAGCGGCAGGGCCGCACCTGTGGATTGGCCCGCCACCACCATCAGCGGGTGATAGGTGGACCGGTCGCAATGGCCGATCAGGATGGTATCGTTACATTCGACCCATGAATGATAATCGTCCGTTGCAATGTCGTCGGACCGGTTCGCCCCCTTGCGCATGGCGATCACCAGACAGCTTGGCAGACCGCGCCTTCGCAGCATCCATTGCAGGGTTATCGCGCGCGGCAGTCATTTGGTGTGCAGCGGCAGGCGGGCGGCAGCGCGCTCCACCTGGCGCGCGAGTTTTGCCGCAAGGGCCATGCTGTCTGGCGGCAAGGCGGAATGCCGGGCGATATCCGGTTTGGCGACGATCGTGCCCAGGCTATTGCGCCAGTGTTTCAGCCTGACATGATCGACCAGCACGCGGGCAACACGCAGGATGGTCATAGCCTCCAGCGTCAGCAAGCGTGATCTTGGCGGGGTCATGCACCCAGAATTGTCACGTTGGTGGCCGCGGATCAATCGGATAGCGCCTGCAATCGACTGGCAAATGGACGCAATCGGGAGAGCCCGTTCAGGTAAAGCGGGCAAACCCGGCATCGACAAGGCTGTCCGCGAAGTTTCCGACGCTTTGACGGGCATGTTGCGGTGCAACCTCATACTCCGCACTCAGCACGCTGGCGATGGAGTCGAGATCGCTTTCGCCGTCAAGCGAGGTCCAGATCCGCAGGGCCACATCCTTGAGCGCGAAAAACCGGCCGCTGTCGATGTCGATCAGCATCAGCTCGTCATCGATCGGGCTGGCTTCGTATCGTTCCGGCAATTTGATCAGTCTGTTTGCCATATCGGGCATTTGCCGCAACTGACCGGAAAGAGGAATGCCGGATTCCATCATACCGCCTGATCGATGAAAATCGTCTCAAATCGGGACGACCGCTTGGACCGTTTGACCCATCCCGATGAGCGACATGCTGTAATATTCACGGTTTTCTGGAAAGATTTTGCCGGTGCGTTCCGTCCGCGAAATAGTTGTTTCCCGTCGAAACCGATGACATTTCGAGCGGTAGAGCGCGGAGTTCGGGCTCAACCCATGCGGACCCGGTAGTCAGCAAACCAGAGCCGGGCTGGTCACGGCCAGATGCCGGAGAAAACAGGAAAGCCGGACGCACTGACGGGCCGTGCAGATCAGGCAGTTCGAAGTGAAGAACCGGATCAACCGGTGACACCGCGCCTGTTTCCTTGCTTCTCGGCTATGCTTACGAGTTCCTCGACAATCCAGCGTTACCGTTACCGGCGGAACCGTCGTTGAAGTAAATGCTGCCCGATGCAACCGAAGGCAAATCCACATCCAGCGGTTCCAGCTTCGGCTCAGTCCAAGTGGTTTTCGACTGTTCCATAAGACTCAATAATCCTGCGTTGTCCGCGATTGATGCTTCATTCCTATACAATTTCCACTGGAATTCGCAACTGCACAATTTTCATCAGATCGCGTCGAGGTGCCGTGCGTTAGAGGCGACATCGTCCGCAAAGTGGCTGCGGTCGCGTTGTCGTGTCAACGTCCACATAGTAAGGTCCGTTCCAAGACGGGCCAGATTATTGCGATAGCGCGCTTCGTCTTTTAGCCATATCGGGATTTCGATCCGGTACATAGCGTTGAGAAGTTGCGGTAATTTCTGCGCACCCGTGCAGGGCACGAGTTCGGGATCCCCATGTTGTTTGCTGGCAAGAACGACCAGATCGCGGAAGGGTAGGGGGGCTTGTTCCGGTCCACTCCTGGTTTCGCCGTTAACCATATGTACTTGGGCGAAAAATTTCTCTGCCCCCGGCTCGATCGCGCCCAGTTTTCTGGCACCGGTCAGGCAGAATGCATCGTCGCACAGCTTGATACGATCGCGATCCGGCCATGCGCGGATCGATTCGCCAGAAATTTCCAGCAGCAATACATCGTCGGACCGATGCTCGAACCCGTGTTGCGTCAGTGCGGCGGCAAGCGTGGATTTCCCTTCACCGGACTCTGCGGTAAAGGCGATAACCCTGCCGTTTTTAACCACGCTGCTGGCATGGAGGGGAACAAGGCCGTTAAGCCACGCGACCACGCCATAGACAGATCCGTGATAGAACAGATCGGTTTCCTCGGCCGATCCTTTGGCCGATTGTTCGACGGCGAGCCCTTGGCCGATGGCGTAATGGAACCGAGTTCCGCGCGGGGTGGTGAAAAGGAAACTGTCGCGCCGCAACTGCAGCAGGGGAATGTCCATGCAGCAATCGTCAAGCCTGTCGGGCACGGGGCGGTTTTCGACCCGCATCTCGTCTCGAATGATTGCCGGAAAATCCATCATCGATGCTTGTAACGCGCCGCCGTGCAATTGCCAGCGGGCGCAATGGTTTCCAACCCGATGTTCAATCGATGAAAGCAGCGTCTTCCAGCATCAGCTCTGCTGCCGGAACATTGCCCCAATCGTCAATCTTGGCGCGGCCCGCGAGCCACAGCCTGCGCCCCTGCGATCCATAAAGGAGGGCTTGCCCCAGGTCGCTCTCTTCCGCTCGAAAGGCGATGGCCTTGAACCGCGCGCCATCCTGCCCCGCCGCGATCAGGCGGACATGGCCCTGACCGACCACATCGGCCTTGACCAGAGTGACCGGCCCGACGGCCACGCGCGGGGCGGGCCAGCCGACGCCATAGGGGCCGGCGGCTTCCAACTGGTCGATCAGCTGCGGCTGCAACCCGCGGGGCGTGAGCGAAAGGTCGAGCGTGAGCGCGCGCGAAGCCATCGCCTTTTCGACATCGCGGCCCAGCCGTTCGTCCAGCCAGTCGCGGAACGCGTCGACCTTCGCTTCCTCGATCGTCAGTCCGGCCGCCATCGCATGGCCGCCACCCTTGACCAGCAAGCCGCTCTCACGCGCAGCAATCACGGCGGCGCCCAGATCGACGCCGCTGATCGATCGGCCCGAACCCTTGCCCTGCAATGCGCCATCCACCGCTTCGTCTTCGACCGCGATGACGAAAACGGGCTTGTTGGTCTTTTCCTTGATCCGCCCCGCGACAATGCCGATCACCCCGGGGTGCCAGCCACGCCCCGCCAGCACCAGCACAGAGCGGTTATGCTGCCCCTGCAATTGCGCTTCAGCGGCCTCTTGCACAGCAGCCTCGATGGCGCGGCGCTCCTCGTTCAGCCGGTCCAGCGTCGCGGCGATCTCACGCGCTTCGCCCATGTCTTCGGTGGTCAGAAGCCGCACTCCAAGACTGGAATCCCCGATCCGTCCTGCGGCATTGATACGCGGGCCAAGTGCAAAACCCAGATCGCTGGCCTGCGGTGCGCGCTTCACGCGGCCTGCATCCATCAACGCCGCGATCCCCACATTCTGCCTGCGCGCCATGATTTTAAGGCCCTGCGCCACAAAAGCGCGGTTCAGCCCGTGCAAAGCCGCCACATCGGCCACCGTACCCAATGCCACCAGATCGAGCAGCCCCATCAGATCGGGTTCTTTCCGGGTGGCGAAGAACCCTTCGCGGCGCAGGATGCGGATCAGGGCAATCGCAACCAGAAAGGCGACGCCCACGGCAGCCAGATGGCCATGCGCTGCGGCATCGTCGCTGGAATCGAGGCGGTTGGGGTTCACCAGCGCCGCGGCGCGGGGCAATTCGGCAGAGCATTTGTGATGGTCGACCACGATCACATCGACGCCCACATCGGCAGCGGCGGCCAAAGCCTCGTGCGCCATCGCTCCGCAATCGACGGTGACGATCAGGCTGGAACCTTGGCGGGCCAGTTGGACCAGCGATTCGCCGGTCGGGCCATAACCTTCCAGCAGGCGGTCCGGTATATAATGGCCGGGATCGGCGCCCAGTTGCCGCAAAAGGCGGATCAGCAGCGCCGCGCTGGTCGCACCGTCGACATCGTAGTCGCCATAGATGGTAATCGCTTCCCCGCCCAGAACGGCCTGAGCCAGCCGTTCGGCAGCGCTGTCCATGTCGGCGAAGATGGAGGGGTCGGGCAGGAAACCGCGCATCGTCGGCTGCATCTGGCGTTCGACATCATGTTCGGCCACGCCGCGCGACAATAGCAATTGGCGCAGCAGGCCCGCCCCGTCGGACGACGCGCCCAGCGCCATATTGCCCCCGCGCCACTGCCATGCCCGCCCCGAAAGCGAGGAGGAGACATTGCAGACAAATCCCTTGATATTGCGTTCGTCTATACCGGCAGCCATGGTGCGTGCTTAGCACGGCTGCGCGATGCAGGGCGGCCCATCGGCGTGATCGCGCGGACTTATCCACCGCAAACGCCTATTCACCCGGCGGGCAGGAGCGAGCCATGGCCAAGCAGGACAATCGCCGCGAGCTTCTGATCGTCTGGCACTCCCGCACGGGCGGGGCAGAAGCGATGGCCGCCGCCGCGCGCGACGGAGCGGTGGAACAGGATGGTGCGGCCTGTCGCCTGCTGCGCGCCGAAGAGGCGATGCCCGGCGATTTGCTTGCTGCCGCGGCGTTTCTGTTCGTTTGTCCCGAAAACCTTGCGGCCATGACGGGCGCAATGAAAGAATTCTTCGACCGCTGCTATTATCCCGTGTTCGGCAGGATCGAGGGGCGGGCCTATGCCACGGCCATTGCCGCCGGTTCGGATGGAGAGAATGCCACGCGGCAGATCGACCGGATCGCCACTGGCTGGCGACTGCGGCGCGTGGCTGATCCCCTTATCTGCAACTTTCACGCGCAAACGCCCGAAGAGATCCTGGCACCCAAACAGCTCCGCGAAGACGAACATGCGCGTTGTGCCGATCTGGGGGCAGCGCTGGCGGCGGGGCTTGCCATGGGTGTGTTTTAGTTAAGATAGATGAAATCTGTCCTGTCTCGGGATAGGTCCGATTTGGACCAATGGTAACCTCGTCAGGAGCGCAATTTTCGTTTAGTAAAAGCACCTAAGGGATTGTTGTCTCCAAATTTGTCGCAGGATGCAAAGCTGGTAACGTTTCAATATGGGAACGAAATAAAGTTGCGGGGTCTTGTTTTAACCCTCTTTTTCCGGTGTTCGTAGCCGGTGCTCGAACAGCATTTGCGGTCCACTCTGGAATCGATCGGTGCAGACGCCAATCCGGCGGTCGATGACGTGTGGATTCTACACGCCGCCGATTCCGACGGAGAAGCCGATTTGCGCATTGCCATGGCGACCGATCGACACGATCCGACCTTCGATCCGCAGATCGATCATCGTTTCGATGTCGACGGCAGCGTGCTGGATGATTGCGCTGCGCTGGTGATCGCACCGGAACATGTCGGCCAATATGGCGATCCGGTGAAAATCCTGCACGCACAGGCCGCGCTGGCACTGACCTTGTCGAATGCCCAGGCAATGGCTGTGCACTGGGGCGGGGCTTCGGTGCTGATGGGGGCCGGCTATTTCCGGCGCATGGCTGCGATCTGGCTGGAGGGCGGGGCCTTTCCGGCACTTGGGCTTGCCGCGCTGGTGCGGCAGGACAATGGCGTGGTGCGTTCGGTAGGGCTGGACCTTCTGGTCGGACAGGATGTCGCCGTGCTGCCATCGGATAATATGGCTCCGCCGGATCAGGCACGGCTTGCCATGCGGATGATGGATTTTCTGGTGCGTGAAGGGCCGGTTCAGGCCGATCAGACAGTCGAAGTCGACGGGTTCGGCGCCATCAATGTGCAGATTGATGCGAATAAAGGCCTCCTTAACCTTTCTCGCTAAGACTACCATTAGCAATTGATCGCGTAGTGCTGCCATGACAGGCATGCAGGTATCACCAACGAATATCACTTCGACCACAACGCGGTTTTCGTCGATCAACAGAAGGGGCTCGCCGGGATACTCCCCGGGATGGCAGCGGCATCATCTGCTGCCCCGGCAACTTCTTTCTAGCAACAGCCTGAAGCATTTCTTTTCGGAGCTAGTTCCGCAGGGGCTGGGGTTTGAGAATTTCGGGGCCAACGGGGTCCTGCTGCCGGCAACGGAAAGGCTGGCTCTCAAACACGGGTTACCGCTGCACCGCGGCCCACACCGCCTCTACAACGAACTGGTGCTGGAAAGGGTCACTGCGATCGAGATGTCTTGGTCACAGTCTAGGAGGGGAAGGCGGGCAGCAGGCGGCACGGCATTGGACCGGGCCGTGCGGCAACGGGCCGACGGCGATGCGCTGGAGCGCATGGCCCTGCTGCAACGCGCCCTGAAACGACGGCTGGTGACGGCAGCGGGGCGGCCGCTGATCCTGAACCGCTAGGACCCGATCGGCGCACATATCGATTTCTCGCACCTCGACGCCATGGCCGAACTGCTATGGCAGGATACGCGCCCCTTCCGGTGATCCTTTGTACGGGGTCCGGAAGAGGCAGCCTTTCCCGATGTCCTACCCTTGCAGGCCCCATGCGCCATTGGCGGCGCTAAGGATCGCGCGCACACTGGCGGTGGCGACATCCTCGTCGATGCCGACCCCCCAGATCGTATCGCCGCCCCGCGTGATACATTCGACATAGGCGGCGGCACGCGCATCCGAACCCTTGGTCATCGCGTGTTCGGAATAATCGTTCACTTCCAGCGCAAGGTCGAAACTGTCGCGCAGGGTCGCGATGACCGAACTGATCAGGCCGTTGCCACGACCGGAGACCGAGCGTTCCTCGCCATTGACCGATACCTTGCCCGTGAAGATGCGCGTGCCATCTGCGGCGCGTGCTTCCTCATATTCGACCAGCTGGAAATGCTGGGGGCGCGACAGGCGGTATTCGTGCTGGAACGCGTGCCAGATATCTTCGGCATTCAGTTCGCGGCCAGTCTCGTCCGCCATTTTCTGCACGGCCTTGGAGAAATGGGGCTGCATCCGTTTCGGCAGCTTCAATCCCTTATCCTGCTCCAGCACCCAGGCGAAACCGCCCTTGCCGGATTGCGAATTGACGCGGATGACCGCTTCGTAATTCCGGCCCAGATCGGCCGGGTCGATCGGCAGATAGGGGACGCGCCAGATCTCGTCATTCTGCTGCTCGTGCGCCTCGAACCCTTTCTTGATGGCGTCCTGATGGCTGCCCGAAAAGGCCGTGAACACCAGCTCGCCGCCATAGGGGTGGCGTTGGTGGACGGGGATCTGGTTGCAATATTCGACTGTCTCGATAACCTCGTCGATGTTCGAGAAATCGAGGCCGGGTTCGACCCCTTGCGTGTACATGTTCAGCGCCATGGTGACGAGGCAGCAATTGCCCGTCCGCTCGCCATTGCCGAACAGGCAACCCTCGATCCGGTCGGCGCCTGCCATCAGCCCCAGTTCCGCCGCGGCCACGCCGGTGCCGCGATCGTTATGCGTGTGCAGGCTGATTATCGCGCTCTCGCGATTGGGCAGGTTGCGGCAGAAATATTCGATCTGGTCCGCATAGATATTGGGCGTTGCGGCCTCAACCGTGGCGGGCAGGTTCAGGATGATCGGATGGTCGGGCGTCGGTTGCAGGATATCCATTACCGCTTCGCAGCATTCGATCGAGAAATCGAGTTCGGCGGTCGAGAATGTCTCGGGCGAATATTCGAAATGCCAGTCTGTATCGGGGCGCTTGCCGGCCTCGTCGCGGATCACCTTGGCACCCGCGACGGCAATCTCGCGCACTTCCGGCTTGGTCATGCGGAACACGATGTCGCGCCAAGCGGGGCTGACCGCGTTATAGACATGCACGATCGCCTGTTTCGCACCCTCCAGGCTTTCGAAACTGCGACGGATCAGATCTTCGCGGCTTTGGGTCAGAACCTGAACCATCACGTCATCGGGGATGCGGCCCGAACGGACGAGGCCCTGTATAAAGTCGAACTCGGTCGCGCCCGCGGCGGGAAATCCGACTTCGATCTCTTTCAGCCCGACCTTGACCAGAGTGTCGAAGAAGCGGTTCTTTTTCACCGCATCCATCGGATCGATCAGCGACTGGTTGCCGTCGCGCATATCGGTAGAAAGCCAGCGCGGCGCCTTGTCGATCACCTTGCTGGGCCACTGGCGGTTGTCCAGAGGCACGGTCGGAAACGGCCGGTATTTGGCCGAAGGGTTCTGCAACATCGTCATGGGATTGTTCGCTTTACGTCCTGGAATTCTGCGGCTGCTGACTGATCTGCCGGTTCTTGGCCTTTCAGTGCTGAACGATCATGTCCCCCGGGGCGCCAACCGCGCCGTGGACACGACGCATCGCCTCACGCCCGGGGGCGGATAAGTCGCAGGATTAGTCCAAGCTTTGCGTTCATGGCGCTGCCTATGCTGCACATGGCCGTGCTTGTAAAGCGAAAGAGGTGCACGAACGGGGCGGTTTGCGACCACAAACGCGCCCCGAACGTGTCGTTTCGTGCAATTTTACTGCTTTTCGAACGCCGCCGTGATGTCGAGGGTGACTTCGTCGGACACCATCGGAACGAAAGTATCGATGCCAAAGTCGGAACGCTTGATCGCGGCCCGGCCTTCGAAACCGATGGTTTCCGCCTGGCTCATCGGATTGGCGCCGGCGCCGGTGAATTCGGCTGCAATCACGACCGGCCTGGTCACGCCGTTGAGCGTGAGATTGCCGGTGATATTGGCCGTCGTGTCGCCCGTGACCGTCACGCCGGTCGAGGTGAAGCGCGCCGCCGCAGGTGCGGGACCGAAGAAATCGGGCTCTGCGCCATCGGCGCCGGGGCGCAGCAAATGGTCTTTCAATTCAGAAGCCGCGACGGTGACATCGGCTACAGGGATCGTAACATCGACGCTGGCAGCCGAAAGATTGGCGGGATCGATCTGCAATTGGCCGGTCACGCCGCCGAAAATGCCGAAATAATCGTTGAAACCGAAATGGTTGAGCCGGAATCCGACCAGCGTGTGCATCGGATCGGCGGCATAGCTGCCTGCGGCGACACGCGACACATCGACCTGTCCGGGAAGGGCAGGGGCTTCGCTTTGCGCGAGTACCGGTGCGGCAATGGCGGCGCTGGCAAGTGCAGCGGCGGCGAGTTTGGTCTTCAGATTGAATGTCATGATGCTGTCTCCTCCATACGGGAACCGTCTGCGGCGGTAATTGGCCATGACGATCCATTCAGAAAAGAAGGCACAGAAGTGTAACCCATGGAAAATCATTCAAAACGCACAATAAAAATCCCGCCGTCCGATCATCAGGACGGCGGGATTCCGTGCATTCGGACTGGCTGGCCTATAGGCTGGCCAGCCGGTCGAAGGGTTTAGTTCTTTTCCTTGTCGACCAGCTTGTTTGCGCCGATCCATGGCATCATGGCGCGCAGCTTGGCACCGGTCTGCTCGATCGGGTGCGCTTCGGCGGCCTTGCGGCTTGCTTTCAGCTCGGGCTGGCCCGCACGATTGTCGAGCACGAAATCCTTGACGAAGCGGCCCGACTGGATGTCGGCCAGAACGCGCTTCATTTCGGCCTTCGTCTCGTCAGTGATGATGCGCGGACCCGTTTTGATGTCGCCATATTCGGCAGTGTTCGAAATCGAATAGCGCATGTTGGCGATGCCGCCTTCATACAGCAGATCGACGATCAGCTTGGTTTCGTGCAGACATTCGAAATAGGCCATTTCGGGGGCGTAACCGGCCTCGACCAACGTTTCGAAGCCGGCCTGGATCAGATGGGTCACGCCGCCGCACAGAACGGCCTGTTCGCCGAAAAGGTCGGTTTCGCACTCTTCCTTGAAGTTGGTTTCGATGATGCCCGAACGGCCACCGCCGACGCCACTGGCATAGGCCAGCGCCACGTCATGCGCATTGCCGGTCGCGTCCTGATGGATCGCGATAAGGCAGGGCACGCCGCCGCCGCGCTGGTATTCGCTGCGCACCGTGTGACCGGGACCCTTGGGCGCGATCATGATGACGTCGATGTCCTTGGGCGGTTCGATCAGGCCGAAATGGACGTTCAGGCCATGGGCGAACGCCAGTGCCGAACCGGGCTTCATGCGGCCCGCGATATCGTCGTTATAGATCGCAGCCTGATGCTCGTCGGGGGCAAGGATCATCAGGATGTCGGCCCATTCGGCAGCTTCCGAATTGGTCATCACCTTGAAACCGGCGCCTTCGGCCTTCTTGCGGGTGGCTGAACCTTCGCGCAGGGCGATGGCCACTTCCTTCACGCCGCTGTCGCGCAGGTTCTGCGCATGGGCATGACCCTGGCTGCCATAGCCGACGATGGCGATCTTCTTGTCGGTGACCAGATTGATGTCGCAATCGGCGTCGTAATAAACCTTCACTTCGTATTCCCCTTCAGCCCGGCAATTCGTGCAGGGCGATTAGACGGGCTGACGCATGGCTTCAATGCACATGTCGCCAGCCAATGGATGGCCAATGATATCAGCTTCCGGCGGTCAGACGCCGTTTGCCCCGCGCATCATGCCCACGATCCCGGTCCGGCCCACTTCGACCAGACCCAGTTCGCGCATCAATGCGACGAAGCTGTCGATTTTTTCCGGCGCGCCGGTGATTTCGAAAATGAAACTTTGCGTGGTCGAATCCACGACCTTGGCGCGATACACATCGGCAAGGCGCAGTGCCTCGACACGGTTGTCGCCCTTGCCGGCCACTTTCACCAGCGCCAGTTCGCGTTCGACATGCGGCCCCTGTTCGGTCAGGTCCACGACCTTGTGCACGGGGACCAGCCGTTCCAGCTGCGCATGGATCTGGTCGATCACCTGCGGAGGGCCGTGGGTGACGATGGTGATGCGCGATACACGATGGTTTTCGGTAATATCGGCCACCGTCAGCGAATCGATATTATAGCCGCGTGCGGTGAACAAACCGGCGATCTTGGCCAGAATGCCCGGGTCGTTATCGACGGTGACGGCCAGAACGTGCCGTTCCTGCTCTCTGTGCTGGATATGCATTAGACCGAGGCTTTCGCTTCTGCGCTGA
Organism: Croceicoccus sp. Ery5; assembly: GCF_020985325.1. Classification (NCBI taxonomy): domain Bacteria; kingdom Pseudomonadati; phylum Pseudomonadota; class Alphaproteobacteria; order Sphingomonadales; family Erythrobacteraceae; genus Croceicoccus; species Croceicoccus sp. Ery5. The sequence goes on along the minus strand of NZ_CP087587.1, from coordinate 2,108,628 downwards.
CGGTGATGGCGGCGGGCGCCTCGTCACCATAGAGCATCATGTCGGTATGGGCCGCGCCGGACCGGAACATCGGCAGGCAATTGGCCAGCTTTGCCACGCGGCAATCGACGATCACCGGACCGTCATAGTCGATCATCGCCTGAATCCCGGCATCGAGGTCGGCCGGATCATCGATCACGATGCCCTTCCAGCCATAGGCCTCCGCCAGTTTCACGAAATCGGGTAAAGCGTCGGAATAGCTGTTCGAATAGCGCGATTCATAGGTCAGCTCCTGCCACTGGCGGACCATGCCCATGAATTCATTGTTCAGGATGAAAATCTTGACCGGCAGACGATACTGGCTTGCCGTGCCGAGTTCCTGAATGTTCATCTGGATCGATGCTTCACCCGCGATGTCGATGACCAGCGCGTCCGGATTGCCGATCTGCGCGCCGATGGCGGCGGGCAGGCCATAGCCCATGGTGCCAAGGCCGCCGCTGGTCAGCCATTTGTTCGGGCCGAAGAAACCGAAATGCTGGGCGGCCCACATCTGGTGCTGGCCCACCTCGGTAGTGATGATCGGGTCCTTGTCGCGCGTCAGGGCGAACAGCCGCTCGATCGCGAGTTGGGGCATGATTTCCTGCTCGGACTTGGGATAGGCCAGCGACTGGCGCGCCTTCCATCCGGTGATCCGCGCCTTCCACTCGGTCAGGTCGTTCGCCTCGTGGCCGGCCGCGTTCCAGCGGGCGATCATCTGGCGCATGATTTCACCCACATCGCCCAGGATCGGCAGATCGACCGCGACCGTCTTGTTGATTGATGAACGGTCGATATCGACATGGATCTTGCGCGCATGGGGTGCAAAATCCTCGATCCGGCCGGTGACCCGATCGTCGAAACGCGCGCCAAGGCACAGGATCAGATCGGCACGGTTCATCGCATGGTTCGCTTCCCACGTACCATGCATGCCCAGCATGCCCAGCCAGTCGCCATGATCGGCGGGAAACGCGCCAAGCCCCATCAGCGTCGAGGTAACGGGCGCGCCGCACAGCGCCTGCAATTCGCGCAGCAGCGCGCTTGCCCCGGGCCCCGAATTGATGATGCCGCCGCCCGTATAAAGGACCGGCGCATCTGCCGCCGCCAGCATGTCCATCGCCTGCGCAATGGCGTTTTCATCGCCGGTAAAGGGCGGGTTGTAGCGGCTTGGCATCTGGTGCGCCTTGCCGTCGATGCTGGCGACCTGAACATCCTTGGGAATGTCGATCACGACGGGGCCGGGGCGGCCCGTGGTGGCAATCTGGAACGCCTCGTCGATGGTCGCTTCCAGATCGGCGGGGTCTTTCACCAGATAGTTATGCTTGGTGCAGTGGCGCGTAATGCCGACGGTATCGGCCTCCTGAAAGGCATCGGTGCCGATCATTGCGGTCGCGACCTGTCCGGTCAGCACGACCATCGGGATCGAATCCATGAACGCATCGGCAATTCCGGTGACGGCATTGGTCGCACCGGGACCGCTGGTGACCAGAACGACCCCGGGCTTGCCGGTGGAGCGGGCATAGCCTTCGGCGGCGTGCGCTGCGCCCGCCTCGTGGCGGACGAGGATGTGGCGAATACGCTCGTCATTGAAGAGGGCGTCATAGATGGGAAGCACCGCGCCGCCGGGATAGCCGAAGACGACTTCGACCCCCTGCTCGACCAGCTTGTCCATCAATATCTCTGCGCCGCTGCGCTCGGTCACGTATCGCTCCATCGTTTAATCTGGCGAACCCCATGACAGATGAGGGTTCGCAAAAACAGGGTGCCCGGATGAATTCGGGCCCGAGCGTTCGACCGCCGGGCCCGCAGGCATCATCCCCATTGGCGGGCGAAGTAGGAGACATAATTGATCATGTCAACCCAAAATAATGTAATAAAGTTGCAATCTGATCCTTAAAATCAGAATTATATCGCTCAATCCGCTTCCAATCCTGCGGAGGTTGATGGCGGAACCATGTATATTGCCGCTTGGCATAGCGCCGCGTGGCAAGCGCGCCCTGCGCTTTGGCTTCCTCTTTTGTGATCTCGCCGCGCAGCCATGCTGCGATCTCGGGCACGCCAATCGCGCGCATCACGGGCAGGGCCGGGTCCAGATCGCGGGCAAGAAGGCGTTCGACTTCCGCTTTCGCCCCATGCTCCAGCATCAAGCCAAAGCGCCGGTCGCATCGTTCGTAAAGCCACGCGCGGTCGGGCAGCAGGATCGTTGCGGCCAAGTCGATCCGCTTCCCGATCCCGCCCTCCAGCCGTGCCTGCCAGTGGGCAAGCGGCTTACCGGTAGAGCGCACCACTTCCAGCGCGCGGGCGATGCGCGTGGTGTCGGCCGGGGCAAGGCGGGCGGCGGCCTGCGGGTCTTCGCGAGACAGGGCATCGTGCGCCTCGGTCACGGGCAGCGCGCGCACAGCCTCGCGGATGGCCGGATCAATGTCGGGCACGGGGGCGATGCCGTCGATCAAAGTGCGAAGATAGAGCCCCGTTCCGCCAACCAGTACCGCCAGGCGGCCCGCAGCATGCGCCGCATCGATCTCTGCCCGTGCGGCATCGGCCCAATCGGCGGCGCTGCACGGCATGGCCCCGTCCCACGAACCGAACAGCCGATGCGGCACGCCGCGCATTTCCTCCTCGCTCGGCCGCGCCGATAATACCGCCAGATCGGCATAGACCTGCGCGCTATCGGCATTGATCACGGTCGCGGGCAAGCCATGTTCATGCGCCGCCAATGCAAGCCGCACGGCCAGATCGCTCTTGCCGCTCGCCGTCGGCCCTGCGATGAGCGCGACCCTTGGCCTGTTCGCCTGAATCGCTTCGTTGGAGAATTGTCCCGTGCTCATCGCCCGGCTGATAGCAGACCCCGCCACGCTTGAAAGCGCGCTCGACACCGCCAGCGCTGCGTTGGACGCCAAAGGCTGGCCGGTGGCAGAGGCCGCGATGCTGGATTTCTGCGGCGATGTGCTCGAAATCTCGCTGGCGGAAGGCGATCCGGCTGTGGTTCGCCAGATATTGTCCGATGCATTCGCGCCGTCCGACCTGCTCGTTTCGGCAGGCCCGATCGAGGTGCCGCATCTGTTTGTGTCCGATATGGATTCGACCATGATCGGGCAGGAATGCATCGACGAGCTTGCGGATTTCGCGGGTCTGAAAGCGCGGATCGCCGCCATTACCGAGCGCGCGATGCAGGGCGAGCTCGATTTCGAAAGCGCATTGAAAGAACGTGTCGGACTGCTGAAAGACTTGCCCGAAAGCGCGATTGCGCAATGTCTTGCCGAAAGGATCACGCCCATGCCCGGCGCCCGTATTCTGGTCGAAACGCTCAATGCGCGTGGGTGCCATACGGTGCTGGTGACGGGCGGGTTTCACAGCTTCGCCGATCCGGTGGCCGAGGTGCTGGGCTTTTCCCGCGTGGTCGGCAATGTGCTGGGCGTTGCGAATGGCAGGCTGACCGGCGATCTCGCGGCCGCCATCGTCGACAGTTCGGTCAAGAAGAAGACATTGAAGGGCGAGATGGAGCGGCTTGGGCCCAATGCGCGCAGCCTTGCCATGGGTGACGGCGCCAATGACATTCCGATGATCGAAGCGGCCGATTACGGCATATCCTATTACGCCAAGCCCAAGGCCCGCGCGGCATCGGATGGCTGGATCGAGCGTGGCGATCTGACGAGCGTTCTGAAATTGTTCGATATTCCGCGGTCGGAATGGGCAAAGGGATAAATATTGCCTGAATAACGCTTTCGAAAAAACGATGGATATTCAACACTGCTGCAATAGGTGATTAGCCAATGGGTGAAATGGCAGTCATCGGTGAATATGGATAATATGCGCAACCGGACATATTTCTGCCGGAGGTGCCAATGCTGCAAGGAGTACTTCGCTGCTATCTGGCGCTGGTGGTGCTGGTTTATCATTATTTTCCAACCGGTCCCATGCCTGGGCGACTTGCGGTTTTCGCCTTCTTTCTGATTTCCGGCTATCTCGTCACGCGCGTTCTCGACGGGGTCTATAATGGCCGGTCAGGCCTAGTGCGGTTCTGGATCAACCGTTTCCTGCGTCTCTATCCCACCTATGCAGTGATCCTGCTGCTCAGCGCGGTGGCATTGATCCTGCCTGCCATGCCCGCCAGTCCGACAGAGGATATGAGCCTTCCTTCGACCGCTACGGGCTGGCTGCGCAATATCTTCATCGTGGGACTGACGCAGATCGATGGCGGGCTTTACCCCCACCGCCTGATCCCCGTCGCCTTCAGCCTTGCGATCGAGATCGTCTATTATGCGATACTGTCGCTGCTGATCGGGTTCGGTGCGGGGCGCAGGCTGGTGCTTCCGTTCTGGCTGGCAACTCTGGCCATTGCGGTATGGATGGTGATCAAGGGCGATTTCCCCAGTGCCTATAACAGTTTCTGGGGACCGGGCTTCATGTTCGCAAGCGGCGCACTGCTGCATTTCCATTGGGAGAAGATGCGCCAGATCCTGATGCTGCGCGATCATTCGCTGGCGATGTTTGTGGGCGCGCTGCTGGCGTTCAGCATTTACGGGTTTGCACCTGCGGGTATGGCGCTGTGGCAATATCTTGTCATGGACGTACCGTTGGAGGCCGCACGCGCCGGCCTGCGCGCGCCTTCGGTCCCGATGCTTTACCTGTCGATGCCCATCGCGGTTATCGCACTTGCCGCCAGTCTCGAAACGCCGGTTCAGGTGACGAACGGGCGGCTGAACGGTGATGTCCTGACGAAATTGTCGGGGTTTCTGGGCGATTTATCTTATCCGCTGTTCCTGTCGCATATGTTGATGCTGGTACTGGCGGAATATGTGCTCGGACCGGCCATGACGACGCGCATGATCGCCGCCATAGCCTCTGTCCTGTTCAGCGTGGTACTGGTGCTGGCGCTGGAAAGGCCGTGTCAGTCACTGCGCGCGCGGATCCGTCCTGCTTCCGGCAAGCCTGCCGGACCGGATAACCGTTCAGCACCGGTTGCAGGACCGGTTCAGCCTTCCATCCAGTCGTGAAAAAATGCGCGGTGGGCCGCGCCGATTTCGTCCAGCGCGACCATGCTTTCGCCATAGGTCGAGCGGAAGACCAGCCTGTCTCCGCCTGTCACGCCCAATGCCACGGCGGCAAGGCCGGCCGCTTCGGCGGCTTCCAGAACGGGTTCGGCTGCGGCTGCGGTCACGACATAGCGGGCCTGATCCTCACCGAACCAGAATGCCGCCAGCGATGTGCGATCCTCGGGCATGGCAACCGTGCATCCCATCCCGCCGGACAACGCCATTTCCGCCAGCGTCACGGCCAGCCCGCCATCGGCGCAATCGTGCACCGCCGTTACCGCTCCGTCCGCGATCAGCTGGCGCACGGTTTCGCCCGCCTTGCGCTCCAGATCGAGCATGACAGGCGGCGGCGTGCCTTCTTCGCGTCCGCGGATTTCGCGTAGCCACAGCGACTGGCCCAGATGGCCGCTTTCGCCGCCGATCACCACGATCTGCTCTCCCGCCGCCTTGAAGCGCGGGGTGGCCATGATCGCGTAATCCTGCATCAGGCCTACGCCGCCAATCGCGGGCGTGGGCAGGATCGCGCTGCCGCCACCGGTCGCCTTGCTCTCGTTATAAAGCGAGACGTTCCCCGATACGATCGGGAAATCCAGTGCGCGGCACGCATCGCCCATGCCTTCGAGACAGCCGACGAACTGGGCCATGATTTCGGGTCGCTGCGGATTGGCGAAGTTCAGGCAATTGGTCACCGCAAGGGGCAGGGCGCCTACTGCGCAAATATTGCGCCAAGCCTCGGCAATTGCCTGCTTGCCGCCCTCGTGCGGATCGGAATAGCAATAGCGCGGGGTGCAATCGGTGCTGATCGCCAGCGCCTTTTTCGTGCCATGCACGCGCACCACGGCCGCATCGCCGCCGGTCTGCAGCGTGTCGGCCCCGACCTGCGAATCATATTGTTCGGCAATCCATGCGCGCGAAGCGAGATCGGGGGAGCCGATCATGCGTTTCAGATCGCCCGCCACATCGTCGGTATCGGGCGTATCGGCCAGCGGCGCGGTGCCCGCCCATGCGGCATATTCCTCACGGTCGATATAGGGCCGGTCGTACAAAGGCGCATCTGCCGCCAGCGGGCCGAGCGGAATGTCGCAGACGACCTCGCCGTCGAATTCCAGCACCATGTGCTGCGTATCGGTCACTTCGCCGATGACCGCGAAATCCAGTTCCCATTTCCTGAAGATCGCCTCGGCCATGGTTTCCTTGCCCGGCTTCAGCACCATCAGCATGCGTTCCTGCGATTCCGACAGCATCATTTCATAGGGCGTCATGCCGGTTTCGCGGCAGGGCACCTTGTTCATGTCCAGCCGGATGCCCGCCTTGCCATTGGTCGCCATTTCGACCGAGGACGAGGTTAGCCCCGCCGCGCCCATGTCCTGAATGGCGACGATCGCATCGGTCGCCATCAGTTCGAGGCAGGCTTCGATCAGCAGCTTTTCGGTAAAGGGATCGCCGACCTGAACGGTCGGGCGCTTCTCTTCCGAATCCTCGCCGAAATCGGCGCTGGCCATGGTCGCGCCGTGAATGCCGTCGCGGCCGGTTTTCGATCCGACATAGACGATCGGATTGCCAAGGCCCGTGGCGGCGGAATAGAAAATGCGGTCCGCATCGGCCACGCCCACCGTCATCGCATTGACGAGGATATTGCCGTCATAGGCCTTGTGGAAATTGGTCTCGCCGCCAACGGTCGGGACGCCGACGCAATTGCCGTATCCGCCGATGCCTGCGACAACCCCTTGCACCAGATGCTTCATCTTGGGGTGATCGGGCCGCCCGAAGCGCAGCGCATTCATATTGGCCACCGGGCGCGCGCCCATGGTGAACACGTCGCGCAGAATACCGCCCACACCGGTCGCCGCACCCTGATAGGGTTCGATGTATGACGGGTGGTTGTGGCTCTCCATCTTGAAGATGCATGCCTGACCGTCACCGATATCGATCACGCCCGCATTCTCGCCCGGGCCGCAGATTACCCAGTCCGCCTCGGTCGGCAGCTTCTTCAGATGCAGGCGGCTTGATTTATAGCTGCAATGCTCGGACCACATGACCGAGAAGATGCCCAGTTCGACCAGATTGGGTTCGCGCCCCAGCGCGTGCAGGACACGCTCGTATTCCTCGGGGGAAAGGCCGTGGGCGGCAACGACATCGGGAGTGATTGCATCAGTCATGGCGCGCGCCTTACCTAGGCGCGAAGGGCTGCGCTAGTCCGTTTCGCGATCAAAACGCATCCAATCCACCGCGCCGCTTCGTTCACCCCGCCGTGCCCTGTCAATCTGCCCCTTTGCAGGCAGGGCTGTGGGGCAGGCGGGGGAAGTGCCGCCGCCACGGCTTGACCCGATGGCAGGCAGGTTCCAAACACGCAGCGATGAGCGACGCACCCGATATTTCGCAGATGAGTTACGAACAGGCCCTTGCCGCGCTGGAGGATGTTGTCCGCCGGCTGGAAGGGGGCGAGGCCGCGCTCGACGAATCGATTGCGCTCTACGAACGCGGAGAGGCTTTGCGCAAACATTGCCAGGCCCGGCTCGACGCGGCGCAGGCAAGGATCGAGGCGATCGTGGCCGATGCCGAGGGTCGCGCCACCGGTACGCGCCCGTTCGACGAGGCTGCGGGCTGATCCATGACGGTAACCGCCGTGACCGACAATCTGGCCGAAGCGCTGCAAAAGATCGCCACCGACGTCGATGATTGTTTCGACGCGGTGCTGAAGGTGCCGCAGGACCCGCGCGCACGGTTGATAGAGGCGATGCGCTATGCCGCCATCGGCGGGGGCAAGCGGATGCGGCCCCTGCTATGCGTGTCGACGGCGGAAATGCTGGCGGTGAACCGCGAAACTGCCGTCCGCGTCGGCTGCGCGATCGAGGCGATCCATGTCTATTCGCTGATCCATGACGATCTGCCCTGCATGGACGACGATGCGCTGCGCCACGGCAAGCCGACCCTGCACCGCGAATTCGACGAGGCGACGGCCGTATTGGCGGGCGATTCGCTGCATGCGCTGGCGTTCGAGATATTGAGCGATGCCGAGCGTCTGCCCGATCCCTTCACCCGTGCCGAACTGGTCGCCTGTCTGGCGAAAGCAAGCGGCGCGAATGGCATGGCGGGCGGCCAGATGATGGATATCGTGGCCGAAGAAAGCGAATTCGACCTGCCGACGGTCACGCGGTTGCAGCAGCTGAAAACGGGCGCATTGCTCGCCGCATCGGTCGAAATGGGCGCCATTCTGGGTCATTTGCCTGCCGAAGGGCGGCGCGCTTTGCGCCATTATGTGCATGATATCGGCCTTGCGTTCCAGATCGCGGACGATCTCCTCGATCACGAGGGGGACGAGGAACTGGCAGGCAAGGCGCTGCGCAAGGATGCCGAGGCCGGCAAATCGACCTTTGTCTCGCTGCTGGGGCCAGAGCGGGCGCGAGAGCAGGCACGCGTTCTGGTCGATCAGGCGATCGGCCATCTCGACGCCTATGGCCGCGAGGCGGATCTGTTGCGCGCGGTGGCCCGCTTTGTGGTCGAACGGCAAAGCTGATCCATCGACAACAGAAAAACACGCGGGAGCAGGATTTTGAGTGACAGGCACGAGCAGGTCGGCATTTACCCGGGGACGTTCGACCCGATCACCCTGGGCCATTGCGACATCATCCGTCGTGGCGCGAAGCTGGTCGACCGGCTGATTATCGGGGTCACGACCAATCCGTCCAAGAATCCGATGTTCTCCCCCGAAGAGCGCATGGCGATGGTAGAGCGCGAAGTGGCCGCCATGGGCGTCCAGAATGCCGAAGTCGTCGGCTTCAACGCCTTGCTGATGCGCTTTGCGGAAAAGCAGGGGGCACAAGTGATCGTGCGCGGCCTGCGCGCCGTGGCCGATTTCGAATATGAATATCAAATGGCGGGCATGAACCAGCAATTGAACGACGATATCGAAACCGTCTTTCTGATGGCCGATGTCTCGCTGCAGCCGATTGCGTCGAAGCTGGTCAAGGAAATCGCGCAATTCGGCGGCGACATCTCGCCCTTCGTCAGCCCCGCGGTAAAGGATGATGTAGTAGCGCGCGTGGCGCAGCAGGGGTTGAAGGGCGATTACTGAACCGGCACCTGTGGCCGTGATCGAGGCGATTTATTCATTTAACTGACAGCGCGCACTGGCTAAGCGGCTGCGCAGTTTACAAGGGATTTTTGATGACCATCCGTATTTCGATGCCCGACCGCCCGTGGATCAAGGCAGGCGTTGCCGCCGCCGCACTGGGTCTGGCCGGGCTTGGCCTGCCGGTTGCCGCGCTGGCGCAGGCCGACGAGGAAGCGTCCGAAACGCTGAGCAAGGATCAGGTCGAGGCGACCGCGCCGGCTCCCGCATCGGCCTATGGCCCCGAATATTGGACCGTGAACACCGATGCCAGCGTCGATCCGGAAAATGTCTGGATTCTCGACCTTTCGAACGGCGGGCGCGTCACTATCCGCTTGAAGCCGGAATGGGCGTCGGAACATGTGAACCGCATCAAGACGCTGACCCAGCAGGGATTTTACGACGGCATCATCTTTCACCGCGTGATCGACGGATTCATGGCGCAGTCCGGCGATCCCAGCGGCACGGGCCGCGGCGGGTCCGAGCTTCCCGATCTGAAGGCCGAATTCAACCGCGTGCCCCATTTGCGCGGCACGGTTTCGATGGCGCGCATGGGCAATTCGAACGATTCGGCCAACAGCCAGTTCTTCATCGTGTTCTATCCGACCATGGCGATCGACGGAAAATACACCGTTTTCGGCCGCGTAATCGGCGGCATGAATTATGTCGACAATATCCAGCGCGGCCAGCCGCCCGCCAATCCCACGCGTATCGTTCAGGCATCTTTGGGCAGCCAGCATAAGGCCCCGCCCGCGGCGGCGGTTCCGGCGGGGGAAATCACCGCCGACATGCTGAATAATGCGGTTTCCGATCCGCAGTAGTAAGCCACGGACTTTCCATCGCGCGCGCACCCCACTATCGGGGCGCGATGCGAGTTGATGCTTTCGATTTCGAACTGCCGCCCGAACGGATCGCCCTGCGTCCGGCGCGTCCGCGCGATGCCGCGCGCATGTTGCTGGTCGAAGGGGGCGAGGGTGCCCTGACCGACCGCCATGTGCGCGATCTGCCGTTGCTGCTGTCACCGGGCGATGTGCTGGTGTTCAACGATACCCGCGTGATCCCTGCACAGCTTGACGGCGTTCGCCCCGCGCGGGATGGCGAGACGGGTGAAGGCGCAGGGATCGGCGCGACGCTGCACAAACGGATCGATTTACGGCGGTGGCAGGCCTTTGTGCGCAATGGCAAGCGCCTGCGCGAAGGCGACACCATCCGCTTTCCCGCCGATGTCACTGCCATCGCCGAAAACCGACTGCCCGACGGAAGCTGGACGCTGTCGTTTCAGGGCGATGAGCCGGTCGAAGTGCTGCTGGAGCGGGCAGGGCAAATGCCTTTGCCGCCCTATATCGCCGGCAAGCGCGGAACGGACGAGCAGGACCGCAGCGATTACCAGACCATGTTCGCCAAAGCCGACGGTGCGGTCGCGGCCCCGACTGCAGCCCTGCATTTCACCCCCGAACTGATCGCGGCGCTCGACGCGCGCGGTATCGGGCGGGAGACTTTGACCCTGCATGTCGGCGCTGGCACGTTCCTGCCGGTCAAGGCCGAGGATACCGACGATCATGCGATGCATGCCGAATGGGGCACCATCGATGCCGCCACCGCAGACCGGCTGAATGCCGTGCGAAGGGCGGGCGGGCGCGTTGTCGCCGTCGGCACGACCGTGCTGCGCCTGCTGGAGAGCGCTGCTGATGAAAATGATGGTATTCAGCCATTTGCGGGCGATACCTCGATCTTTATCACGCCCGGCTACCGGTTCCGCGCGGTCGATGCGCTGATGACGAATTTTCATTTGCCCAAATCAACCCTGTTCATGCTGGTCAGCGCGTTGATGGGGTTGGACGTGATGCAGGCGGCCTATGCCCATGCCATTGCCGCCGATTACCGCTTCTATAGCTATGGCGACAGCTCGCTGCTGATCCCGCCCAAGCGTTGATGCGGCACGCGCCTTGAAAAGCGGGGTTGGCGCGCCCACACAGGCAATCGTGGAAACCATACTCGATATTCGCGGCCTGTCGAAAACGTATCCCGGCAGGGGCAGCGCGCCGCCCGTTACCGCCCTCGACAATGTGGACCTGCAAATCCGCAAGGGAGAGATTTTCGCCCTGCTGGGCCCCAATGGTGCGGGTAAGACGACATTGATCGGCGCGGTGTGCGGCATGGTGCGCCCCACGGGCGGCACGGTGACGGCATTCGGGCATGATATGGCGCATGACTGGCGCCGCATGCGGTCGCGCATCGGACTGGTGCCGCAGGAATTGTCGATAGACATCTTCGAAAAGGTTCACCGCGCCGTGGCCTATTCGCGCGGGCTGTTCGGCAAGCCCGCCGATCCCGCCCGGATCGAGGAAGTGCTGAAAACCCTGTCGCTGTGGGACAAGCGGGATGCGCAATTGCGCGCTCTGTCGGGCGGTATGAAGCGCCGGGTGCTGATCGCAAAGGCGCTGGCGCATGATCCCGACCTGCTGTTCCTCGACGAGCCGACCGCGGGCGTGGACGTCGAACTGCGGCGCGACATGTGGCAGACCATCGGCCGCTTGCGCGAGCAGGGCGTGACGGTGATCCTGACCACCCATTACATCGAAGAGGCCGAGGAAATGGCCGACCGCGTCGGCGTGATCAACAAGGGGCGCATCCTGTTGGTCGACGACAAGACCGAGATCATGAAGCGAATGGGCAGGACCGAGGCGTGTTTCAGCCTTGCGCAGCCCCTGACCGCGCTTCCCGCGGCGTTGGACGGATTTCCCGTTGCGCTGGAGGATGGCGGCCGCAGCATCGTGTTCCGCGGCGGGGACGGCAGCGGTCTGGGCAAGGAGCAGGTGGCTGAAATCGCCAAGATCCTTGTCACCGGCGGTATCGATTTCAACGGCATCGACCAGCAGGAATCGAGCCTTGAGGATATTTTCGTCCGTCTGGTCGAGGAAGAGGGGGCGGCGGCATGAGCTTCAACCTCACCAGTGCGCTGACGATCTATCGCACCGAATTGCTGCGCTTCCTGCGCACCGCTTTCGGTTCTCTGGTCTCTCCGGTTCTGACGACATGCCTGTATTTCATCGTTTTCGGCGCAGCCATCGGCGGGCGCATGAACGAGATCGGGGGCGTCGATTACGGCGCGTTCATCGTGCCGGGCCTGTTGCTTTTGACCATGCTGTCGGAAAGCACCGCAAATGCCAGTTTTGGCATCTATATGCCGCGGTTTACCGGTTCGATCTATGAATTGCTGTCCGCGCCCGTCGGGGTCGCGGAGACTTTGGCCGGATTTGTCGGTGCGGCAGTCACCAAATCGTTGATCCTTGCCGCGATCATCCTGATCACCGCCAACCTGTTCGTCGATTACCACATCGCCCATCCGGTCGCGGCGTTCCTGTTCATTCTGCTGGTCGCCACGGCTTTCTCTTTGCTGGGATTTATCCTCGGTCTGTGGGCCGACGGGTTCGAGAAACTGCAGATGGTGCCGCTGCTGCTATTGACCCCGCTGACGTTCCTGGGCGGCACGTTCTATTCGATCGACATGCTGGCCGAGCCGTGGCGCACGGCGGCGCTGTTCAACCCCATCGTCTATCTCGTCAGCGGGCTGCGCTGGACGTTTTACGGGCAGGCGGATGTCTCTATTGCGGTTGCAACAGGGCTGACCATTGCGTTTCTTGTGCTGTGCGTGACTGTTATCGCTATTATTTTTCAAACAGGCTGGCGGCTGCGCGAGTGATTTGATACCGCGCTGCGTCATGAAATCACGGTCGCTGATTATTGCTTCGCTTGCGGCCACTGCCGCCACACCTGCCTTTGCGCAGGATGCCGTTTATATCGAGCCTTATCCCCGCCCCGAAGTGCCCGAGCCGGAGCCTGCGGGCCTGCCCGATGCCGCGCGCGAGATGGTCGAGACGGCGATTGCCACCGGCGACCCCGACAAGGTGAATACGGTGATCCAGATCGCCCGCCACACCTATCCTGCCGGCGGGCCGGAACTCGACAGGCTGGAAGCCGCGTTCAAGGCCAATCGCCAGCGCATCGTCGCCGCGGAAGAGGCGCGCAAGCGCGAATCGCTGCGCAATGCCGGTCCGCTGGAAGGTTGGACCGGCAAGGGCGAATTCGGCGCCCTGGCATCCAGCGGCAATAGCGAGGATCTGGGCGTGACCGCCGCGTTCCGCGCCAATCGCGTCGGGCTGACATGGCGGCATCGCGTCACCGCGCGCTTCGATTTCCAGCGTAGCGACGGGGATACGACGCGCGAACGCTATCTCGCTTCGTACGAGCCCAGCTTCGACCTGTCGAAACGGGCCTTCGTCTATGGCCTCGCGCAATACGAGCGTGACGAGTTCGCGGGCTTTTCCTCCCGCTATTCGGCATCGTCCGGTATCGGTTATCGTCCGTTCGACCGCGACGGCTTGCGGTTGGAGCTTAAGGGCGGCCCCGCATGGCGGCGCACCGAACTGGTCGATCCGCTGACAGCGTCCAGTGATGACAGCTATCTCGCGGCGTTGGCAGCGATGGAGCTGGAGTGGCGGATTGCGGACAATCTGACCTTAACCGAAAGCGCGAACGCGTTCATCCATTCCAGCAATTCGACCTATCTGGCGCTGACCGGACTGGAAGCAGGCATCGGCAAGCGGCTGAAGGCGCGGCTGTCCTATAGCATCGAATATGATACCGATCCGCCGGTCGATACCGAAGCGACCGATACGCTGTCGCGCATTTCGCTGATTTACGATTTCTAGGCCGTAAACCAGCCCCAGATCAGCTTGGCGGTAAGCGCAAGGCTGACCGCGACGAGCAGGGGGCGGATCAGTTTGGCCCCGTGCTTCACGGCGAATTTCGATCCGATCCACGACCCCGTCATCGCGCCCAGCGCGCACGCGATGCCCAGCGTCCAAATGATCTTCCCGCCCGTGGCAAAAACAGTGACCGCCGCCACATTGGTCATCATGTTGAACAGCTTTGCGTGGGCCGTTGCGCGCGTCAGACCTTCGCCGCGTAATCCAACTTGTGTGGCGGCAAAGAAGCTACCGGTACCGGGACCGAAGAATCCGTCGTAAAAACCGATCGCGCCGGCCACGGGGGCATATCCCTTGCGCGTCACTAGATGGTGGGCCTGCACGTCATCCATCTTGGGTGACAAAAGAACATAAAGCGCAACTGCCATCAGAAGCAGCGGAACGATCAATTCCAGTGCGCGACTGGATATCTGCTGCACAAGCAAAGATCCGATGGCGGCACCGATCAGGGCAATGATAGCCAGCCATTTCTCTTTGCGCCAATCAACCAGACCGGCCCGCGCGTAGTTGAAAAAAGCTGTCGAACTAGCCCCGATAGCCTGACACTTGTTGGTGCCGAGAGCCAGTTGCGGCGGAATGCCCGCAAACAGCAAGGCGGGCATCATGACCAATCCGCCGCCGCCTGCGATGGAGTCGATGAAACCGGTGCAAATGGCAAGGCATCCAAGGGCGACAATCAGCCAGATTTCAATTTCCATGACCGCGCATGTAACGGTTGGGGGACTATTGGCAAACAGGAATGCAGGATACCTGCCTGTAGCTGGCGAATCTTCACTGATGACGCGCCGCGCGCAAGGCGCTAGGCGCGCAGGCCATGACCCGTTTCCAGTTCACCATCCATGCCCGCGAAGGCAAAGCCCGCACGGGCGAGATCGCCATGCCGCGCGGCGCGATCCGCACGCCCGCTTTCATGCCTGTCGGTACGGCTGCCACGGTCAAGGCCATGAAGGTGGAAGATGTCCGCAAGACGGGTGCCGATATTATTCTCGGCAATACCTATCACCTGATGCTGCGTCCGGGTGCGGAACGCGTGGCGCGGCTTGGCGGGTTGCACACATTCATGGGCTGGGACCGCCCGATCCTGACCGACAGTGGCGGTTATCAGGTGATGAGCCTGTCCGAACTGCGCAAGATCACCGAGGAAGGGGTGACATTCAAAAGTCACCTCGACGGATCGCGCCATTCGCTGACGCCCGAACGGAGCATGGAAATCCAGCGTCTGCTGGGCAGCGATATCGTGATGGCGTTCGATGAATGCCCGCGCGCCGACCGCCCGCGCGACGAGATTGCGGCCTCGATGGAAATGTCGATGCGCTGGGCAAGGCGCAGCCGCGAGGGGTTCGACAGTGGCGGGGAACACGCCGCGCGTTCGGCGCTGTTCGGCATCCAGCAGGGCGCCCTGGACGAGGAACTGCGCAAGATCAGCGCCGAAAAGCTGACCGAGATCGGCTTTGACGGCTATGCCGTTGGCGGTCTGGCCGTGGGAGAGGGACAAGAGGCGATGTTCGCCACGCTCGACTTTGCGCCCGCGCAATTGCCCGATGACCGGCCCCGCTATCTGATGGGCGTGGGCAAGCCCGACGATCTGGTCGGCGCGGTAGAGCGCGGGATCGATATGTTCGATTGCGTGCTGCCCAGCCGTTCGGGCCGCAACGGGCAGGCGTTTACCTGGCATGGCCCGATCAACATCCGCAACGCGCGCTTTGCCGAAGATCAGGAGCCGCTGGACAGCCGCTGCACCTGTCCCACGTGCGGCAAATATTCGCGTGCCTATCTGCACCATCTGGTGCGCGCAGGCGAAATCCTTGGCGCGATGCTGATGACCGAGCATAATCTCTCATTCTATCAGCAGCTTATGCAGGCCATGCGCGATGCCATCGCGGGGGGGCGGTTCGCGACATTTGCAGCGGATTTCCGGCGCGATTATCTGCGCTGATCCTGCGGGGTTTTCTTTTAACGACTTGCAGTTAAGCTGGCTGCCGGACGATCGGAAAATCGAAGGGGCAGTTATCTTGAAATATGTGTTGCGTGCCGCGCCTGCGGCGCTTTGCCTGTGCGCGCCTGCCGTGTCGGCGCAGGATCTGGGCATCGATGCCGCCGTGTTCGGTGCGCGCGAATCGGTTACCGACATTGCGCTCTCGCCCTCGGGCGAAAAGATCCTCTTCGTAGAGCCGGGGCGTGAAGCGGACGAGACGGTTTTCGTCGTCGATCTGGTCAATGATCCGACGCCGCGCCCGCTCTTCGTCGCAAACGAGGCCCGTGCCCGGCTGAGCGGGTGTTACTGGGCCGAGGAAGACGCCATTGTCTGCAACATCTATGCCTATGCCGATGTCAGCGGGTTTCAGGTCGGTTTCAATCGCGTGCTGGGGATCGATCCCGAAAGCGGCAAATCGACCATGCTCAGCGCCCGCAGCGATTATCGCAGCTATGGGCTGATGCAAAACGGCGGCGATCTGGTGGCGCTGGATGTGGCGGGAGAGGATGGAAAGATCCTGATGACCCGCCAGTTCGTCAAGGAAAGCAGCGTCAACACGCGGCTTTACAATGACGAGGAAGGGTTCGGGGTCGAAATGGTCGATCCGCACAGTGGCAGCCGCCGGACTGTCGAACGTCCGAACCGGATTGCGATCGATTATATCGCCGATGAAAATGGACGGGTCCGCATCATGGGAACCCGCAGTTCGACCGGGGCAGGGGCCTATGACGGTTCGCAGGTCCGCTACAGCTTTCGGGCCAAAGGGTCGAACGACTGGCAGCCCGTTTCGGTCACCGATGACATTGCAGGGGTTACAACCGGTTTTCGCCCGCTGGCCGTCGATAGCAAGGCCGACG
Organism: Croceicoccus sp. Ery5; assembly: GCF_020985325.1. Taxonomy (NCBI): domain Bacteria; kingdom Pseudomonadati; phylum Pseudomonadota; class Alphaproteobacteria; order Sphingomonadales; family Erythrobacteraceae; genus Croceicoccus; species Croceicoccus sp. Ery5. The sequence continues at coordinate 2,091,865 of NZ_CP087587.1, read as the reverse complement.
TCGCCTATGGGTTCGAAACCGTCGACGGCTATCAGGCTTTGAGCAGCGTGTCGCTTGACGGCGCTTCAACGCACAAGGTTTTGTTGAGGCGCAAAGATGTCGATGTCGACGGCCTGGTCCGGATTGGCCGCGACCGGCGCGTGATCGGCGCAAGCTATGCGACGGAAAAGCGGATCGTCGAATATTTCGATCCGGACATCGCCCGGTTCGCCAGATCGATCGGCGATGCCCTGCCGGGGCGTCCGCTGATCTCGATCGTGGATGCCAGCGAGGATGAAAGCAAGCTGCTGATCATTGCGTCCAGCGATACCGATCCCGGCATGGTTTATCTCTATGATCGCACCGATCGCCAACTGGCAGAACTGATGCCCGTCCGCGCGCCATTGGAAGGGCGCACGATGGGGGCGATGAAGCCGGTCTCGTTCCCGGCAGCCGATGGCACCGCGATCCCCGGCTATCTGACCCTGCCGCCCGGCAGCGACGGGAAAAAGCTGCGCGCCATCGTCATGCCGCATGGCGGTCCCGGCGCGCGCGACGAATGGGGCTTTGACTGGATGGTCCAGTTCTTTGCGGCGCAGGGTTATGCGGTGTTGCAGCCCAATTTTCGCGGTTCGGCAGGCTATGGCGATGCGTGGTTCGGACGCAACGGGTTCAAGGCGTGGGACGTTGCCATCAGCGATGTGAACAGCGCGGGCAAATGGCTGATCGATCAGGGCATCGCGGATGCCGACCATCTGTCCATCGTGGGCTGGTCCTATGGCGGGTATGCCGCATTGCAGAGCCAGGTCGTCGATCCGGACTTGTACAAGGCGGTGGTCGCTATTGCCCCCGTCACCGATCTGGACGCGTTAAAGGAAGAGAGTCGCTATTACCGCAATTTTTCGCTGGTACGGGAATTCGTCGGCAGCGGGCCGCATATCGATGCAGGATCACCTGCGCGCCATGCCGATGCATTTCGTGCGCCCGTTCTGCTCGTCCACGGCACGATGGACCTGAATGTCAGCGTGAGCCAGTCGCAGCTGATGAAGCGCAAATTGGAAGGCGCGGGGCGCAAGGTCGAATATCTGGAATTTGACGGGCTCGACCATTCGCTCGTCCACGGGCAGGCGCGGGGTATCATGCTTCGCCGTATCGGCGAATTTCTGGACGAAAGCCTGCCCGGCTAACGGGCGCCGACCGGCCGTTCTTCCAGCACTGTGCCGCGATAGGCGACGAAGTTTCCCGCCGCATCCAGAAAGCCCGCGCCGATGCGGTTGGCGAAGCGTTTTGCCTGTTCCAGCGTGGGGTACCATTTGCCTTTGCGGGCGGGCGTGACGAACCTGTATTCCATAGTGCCGGTAGAATGCCGTCCGGTCTTGCCGGTTCCAATATTTCTGTATGTTTCCGAACGGCTTGGCGCATTTGCCTTACGCCAACGAAAAAGGGCGGCCCCGCAGGACCGCCCCCTTTGTTCCGTAGTCCGGAAAACCGATCAGCGCGAGTAGAACTCGACCACCAGATTCGGTTCCATGCGGACGGGATAGGGAACCTCGTCCAGCGTGGGAACGCGGGTGAAGGTCACCTTGTCGGTGCCGTCGGTCGCGACATAGTCGGGGATCTCACGCTCGGGCAGGCTCTGCGCTTCGATGACCAGCGCCATTTCCTTGGCCTTATCGCCCAGCGAGATCACGTCGCCCACGAAGCAGCGGCGCGATGCAATGTTGCACTTCACGCCATTGACCTTGATGTGGCCGTGCGAAACGATCTGTCGTGCCGCGAAGATGGTCGGCGCGAACTTGGCGCGATAGACGATCATGTCGAGGCGCTGTTCCAGCAGGCCGATCAGGTTCTGGCTGGTATCGCCCTTCATGCGCGACGCTTCCTGATAGGTGCGCTTGAACTGCTTTTCGGTGACGTCGCCGTAATAGCCCTTGAGCTTCTGCTTGGCGCGCAGCTGCAGACCATAGTCCGAAACCTTGCTCTTGCGGCGCTGGCCGTGCTGGCCCGGGCCATACGAGCGACGGTTCACGGGGCTGTTGGGACGGCCCCAGATGTTTTCGCCCATGCGGCGGTCGAGTTTATGCTTCGAGGCTTTACGCTTCGACATAGTCTTTCCTTCAATATGCAGGCCATGGCGCCAGTTGCGCGGGCCGATTTGGGTTTTTCGTAGCCCGGATACGCACCATCCGGTCTGAAACCGGACGCGGCCGCCGCTTCACCGGGGTGCGGGGCCTATTGCGAGCGCGCGCATTTACAGAATTGTACCGGCCCGTCAAGTCCTGCGGCGGTCCGGTGCGCGTGCAGCCAGGCAAAGCAGCCAAGCAAACGGGCCGTTGCGCTGGACTTATTGCTCCGCACACGGCAAGGGCGTGCCATGGAAAAGGCAATCGAACCCGAACTCTGCCGCACGATGAAAGAAGTGCGCCAAGGCGTCGATGCGATCGATGCCGAACTGGTCGCGCTGCTTGCCCAGCGCTTCGGCTATATGCGCGCCGCCGCGCGGATCAAGCAGGACCGCAGCGCCGTGCGGGACGAGGACCGCAAGCGCGCCGTGATCGAGGCTGCCGTCGCCGCCGCACGCGCGCAGGGCATGCCCGATGATTTCATCGCGCGCCTGTGGGAAGATCTGGTCGAGACTTCCATCGCCTATGAAGACGGGGAATGGGTGCGTCAGCGCGGCTGATCTCACTCGGCGGTCATCGGGCTGATCCGTGCCTTGATTTCGCTGATGCTGTTCGCTGGAAAGCCTGCCGTCTCGGCATGGGTCTTGATCAGTTCCTCGCTCGGCGCGCAATAGATGCAATAGATCTTGTCGGCCGTGACATAGCTGTGGACCCACTGGATATCGGGACCCAGATCGCGCAGCACATTGCAACTTGTCTGCGATGCGCCTTTCAAGCCTGCCGCATCGGTGTCGCCGACACCCGGCATCTCGCGTTCGATCACATATTCCGGCATCGAATGTCCTCCCTCGTCGGGGAGCGACCCGTGGGACATATTATCACGAAGCGGTGCGGGTGCGAATGGCTCAATCGTCGCGCGGGCCACGGGCCAGCGCGCTCAGCACGCCGCGCATCGTGCGGATTTCCAGATGGTTCCACGCAGGTTTGGTCAGCATGGTACGCAAAGTGCGCCGCGTTGCCTGTGCGCGGCTTTCGGGCCGGAAATAGCCGCAGGGCTCCAGCATCGCTTCCAGCTGGCCGATCATGCTGTCCAGCTCTTCCTGCGGGGCAGGGGGAAGCAATTCCTCGCTCGTCGGTTGTGCCAGATCGCGTGATTTCGACCATTCATAGCTGAGCAGGATCACGGCCTGCGCCAGATTGAGCGAGCCGAATTCCGGATTGATCGGCACCGTAACGATGGTGCGTGCCAGCGCCACATCGTCGGTCTCCAGCCCCGAACGTTCGGGACCGAACAGGATCGCGTGGCGACCTGCCATGGTCGCCATTTCGCGCGCGGCTTCCTCGGGCGTCAGCACCGGCTTGGTCACGCCGCGCTTGCGCACGGTGGTGGCGTGGACATGCGCGCAATCGGCCACTGCATCGGCCACGCTGTCGAAAACCTGCGCCTGTTCCAGCACGATATCCGCGCCCGACGCTGCAGGACCGGCCGAAGGATTGGGCCAACCGTCGCGCGGGGCGACCAGCCGCATTTCGGTCAGGCCGAAATTCAGCATGGCGCGCGCGGCCTTGCCGATATTCTCGCCCAGTTGCGGGCGGACAAGGACGATAACGGGGTTGTGCGCTCCGTTCGGATCAGTCGGCTGCGACATCGCGCACCGTGCTGGCGAATTGTTCGAAATCGCTTGCTTCGCTGAACTCGCGATAGACGCTGGCAAAGCGGATATAGGCCACGGAATCGAGCTGGCGCAGCCCCTCCATCACCAGTTCGCCGATATCGGCCGAAGGAATCTCGCTCTCGCCGCGTGTTTCCAACTGCCGCTGCACGCCCGACACCAGCCGGTCGATCTGCTCGTGCGAGATGTCCCGCTTGCGGCAGGCAAGACGCACGGCCAGTTCCAGCTTGGCACGGTCGAACGGCTCGCGGCGCGGATCCTCGTCCGGTCCGCGCGACTTGAGCACAGTCACTTCGCGCAGCTGGATGCGTTCGAAGGTGGTAAAGCGCGCGCCGCAACCCTCGCACTGGCGGCGACGGCGGATGGCGCTTCCGTCTTCGGCGGGCCGGCTGTCTTTGACCTGGCTCGATTCATTCGCACAGAAAGGGCAACGCACTTATCGTAATACCTTCAGATCTTGCCCTTGGCCTTGGCATAGCCCAGCCCGCCGCCGACAATGGCGCCCAGAATGGGCCCGACGAATGGCACCGGAATGGCAATCACTGCACCGACAGCGCCCCATTTGGCCGCTTTCCGCGCTTCGGGTGACATTCCGTTCCAGTAATCCTTGATACCGCCGGGCTCGCTCATTTCGGGCTCCTGTTCAGAATTAATCCTCGTAGATCGGAAAACGATCGCACAGGGCTTCGACGCGCGCGCGGACATTCTGTTCCACCTGCGCATCGCCAGCCTCGCCGCATTTGGCCAGGCCATCGAGGACATCGGCGACCATATGGCCGATCTCGCGGAATTCCTCCGGTCCGAACCCGCGCGTCGTACCCGCGGGCGAACCGACGCGGATGCCGCTGGTCTTCATGGGGGGCAGCGGGTCGAAAGGGATGCCGTTCTTGTTGCAGGTGATGCCCGCGCGCTCCAGCGCTTCGTCGGCATCCTTGCCGGTCACGCCCAGCGGCGAAAGGTCGATCAGCGCCAGATGCGTATCGGTGCCGCCCGACACGATCTCGGCGCCGCGGTCTTTCAACGTGGCGGCCAGAACCTGCGCATTTTCGACAACAAGGCGGCTATAGGTCTTGAACTCGGGACGCAGCGCCTCTCCGAATGCGACGGCCTTGGCTGCGATCACATGCATCAGCGGCCCGCCCTGAAGCCCGGGGAACACGGCCGAGTTGATTTTCTTGGCCAGCTTTTCGTCATTGGTCAGGATCATGCCGCCACGCGGACCGCGCAAGGTCTTGTGCGTGGTGGTGGTGGCGATATGCGCATGCGGGAAGGGCGAGGGGTGTATACCCGCAGCGACCAGCCCGGCGAAATGGGCCATATCGACCTGGAACAGCGCATCGACCGAATCCGCGATGGCGCGCATGCGGGCAAAGTCGATGATCCGCGGATAGGCGCTGCCGCCCGCGATGATCAGCTTTGGCTGGTGTTCTTTCGCCAGACGCTCGACTTCGTCGTAATCGATCTGGTGCGTGTCCTTGGTTACGCCATATTGCACGGCATTGAACCATTTGCCCGACATGGCCGCCCGCGCGCCATGCGTAAGATGGCCGCCCGCGTCGAGGCTCATCCCAAGGATCGTGTCGCCCGGCTTTACCGTCGCCAGCAGCACTGCGCCATTGGCCTGCGCGCCCGAATGGGGCTGCACATTGGCGAATTCGCAATCGAACAGTTGCTTGGCGCGATCGATGGCCAGTTGCTCGACCGAATCCGAAGGTTCGCACCCCTGGTAATAGCGGCGGCCGGGGTAACCCTCGGCATATTTGTTCGTGAACACCGAACCCTGCGCAGCCAGCACGGCCTTGGACACGATATTCTCGCTTGCGATCAGTTCGATCTGCTTGCGCTCGCGCTTCAGCTCGTGATTGATGGCATCGGCGACTGCGGGGTCCGAGGCGGCAATATCATCGGTGAAGAACCCGCTGCTGCGGATCGCGGTGTCGACGGTCATGATGTCTCTTTCAAGTCTGTATCGGGATCAGGATGGCGTCTGGTTCGGGAATGCGTTCGGTTCAGGAATACGTTCGGTTCAGGACTGTGTTTTCGTGACGAATGGCGGTGCGGACAGCTTGTCGACGCGGCCTTCATGGCGGCCGCCTTCGAAACGGCCGACCATAAAGGCTGCGATGCAAGCCTTGGCCATGTCGATGCCCGTCAGCCGTGCGCCAAGGGCGATTGCATTGGCGTCGTTATGTTCGCGCGCCAGCATGGCCGAAAGCGGTTCGCTGACCAGGGCGCAGCGCATGGCGGGGTGGCGGTTGACGGCAATGGAAATGCCGATGCCCGACCCGCAAACCGCGATGCCGAATTCCGAAGCACCACCCGCGACGGCAAGGGCCAGCTTGTAACCGAAATCGGGGTAATCGACACGTGCATCGCTTTGCGGACCGCAATCGGTGACGACATGGCCTTCATCGGCCAGCCAGCGGGCGATATCCTGTTTCAGGTCAAAGCCTGCATGATCGGAAGCGATGGCAATGCGCATGGACGGCCCTGTTTCAGTTTCGGGACTCGGTGTGTTCGGGCACGCGCATAATGTGAACCGGCGCGATTGGCCACCGCAAACGGGGTTTGTCTGCGGATAGCCCGAATTTGTCGCAGCAGCCCTGCCTTATCCGCCCCGGCATCATCCAACCCCGCATCATCCGAATCCGCGTCATCCTGACCCGAAGGCCCCAAGCGCAAAGGGCCCCGCCGGACGCAAGTCCGGCAAGGGCCCCCGAATGCGGCGTAATGAACGGCTTACTGATCCAGAAAGCTGCGCATCTTGCGGCTGCGGCTCGGGTGCTTCAGCTTTCTGAGCGCCTTGGCCTCGATCTGGCGGATACGTTCGCGGGTCACGCTGAACTGCTGGCCGACTTCTTCCAGCGTGTGATCGGTGTTCATGCCGATACCGAAACGCATGCGCAAAACGCGTTCCTCACGCGGGGTCAGGCTGGCAAGGACGCGGGTAACGGTTTCCTTCAGGTTTGCCTGAATGGCCGCATCCACGGGGATGATCGCATTCTTGTCCTCGATGAAATCGCCCAGATGCGAATCTTCCTCGTCGCCAATCGGCGTTTCGAGGGAGATCGGCTCCTTGGCGATCTTCATCACCTTGCGAACCTTTTCGAGCGGCATCGAAAGACGCTCGGCCATTTCCTCGGGCGTGGGTTCGCGCCCCTGCTCGTGCAGGAACTGGCGGGATGTGCGGACCAGCTTGTTGATCGTCTCGATCATATGGACCGGAATGCGGATCGTGCGGGCCTGATCCGCGATCGAACGCGTGATCGCCTGCCTGATCCACCATGTCGCATAGGTAGAGAACTTGTAGCCGCGGCGATATTCGAACTTGTCGACCGCCTTCATCAGACCGATGTTCCCTTCCTGAATCAGGTCGAGGAACTGCAAACCGCGATTGGTATATTTCTTGGCGATGGAAATCACGAGGCGCAGGTTCGCCTCGACCATTTCCTTCTTGGCGATACGCGCCTCACGCTCGCCCTTTTGCACCATGTTCACGATGCGACGGAATTCGGGCAGCGCCATGCCGGTCTGGCTGGCGATATCGGCGATTTCGGCGCGGATGCGCTCGACCGGATCGGCTTCCTTCTCGGCGAAGGCCGCCCACTTCTTGTCCTTTTTGGACACGGCCGTCAGCCATCCTTCGTCCAGCTCGTGCCCGACATAGGATTGCAGGAAATCGGCGCGCTTCACCTTGTGACGTTCGGCAAGGCGCAGCATCTGGCCGCCAAGCGCGGTCAGACGGCGATTGAAGGCATAAAGATTGTCGACCAGGAATTCGATCTTGGTCGCATGGAACTGCACGCTCTCAACCTCGGCGGTCAGCTCTTCGCGCAGGTTTTCGTACTTGTCTTCCTTGGCTTTCGAGAACGCGTCGCCGCGGCCCATGGCGTCGACCCGCTCGTTCTGCAGCTTTTCAAAGCTTTTGAACAGCTTGGTGATGCGTGCAAAGCGTTCCAGCGCGTCCGGCTTGAGCGCGGCCTCCATCTGGGCGAGAGAGAGGGTGTTGTCCTCCTCTTCCTCTTCCTTGCGGCGGCTCGAACCTTCTTCGCCGTCCTCGCCGTCTTCGCTCTCATCCTCGTCGTCGTCGTCATCGTCCTCTTTATAGGACGGGCCGGCGGTTTCTTCCGAAATCTCGCCGTCGCCTTCGTCGTCGTCGGTCAGGTTTTCTGGTGCGGGTTCCTTGGACAGCATCGCATCGAGATCGAGAATCTCGCGCAGTTGCATTTCCTCGTTATTGAGCGCTTCGGACCACTGGATGATGGCGTGGAACGTGATCGGGCTTTCGCACAGGCCCATGATCATCATGTCGCGGCCCGCCTCGATCCGCTTGGCAATGGCGATCTCGCCCTCGCGGCTCAGCAGTTCGACGGCGCCCATTTCGCGCAGATACATCCGCACGGGGTCGTCGGTCCGCTCGACCGTTTCCTTCTTCTTGGCGGGCGCCTTGTTGTCCTTGGGCGCGGTACCGTCATCCGAATCGGAATCGTCGTCATCGCCCGAATCGATTTCGTCGGGCGTATCGTCGCCATCTTCGGAATCGTCGTCGCTCTCGACGATATTGACGCCCATTTCCGAGATCGCGGACATCACATCCTCGATCTGCTCGGACGACATCTGGTCCTGCGGCAGCGCCTCGTTCAGTTCGTCATAGGTGATCACGCCGCGTTTTTTGGCGCGGGCGATCAGCTTCTTGATGGACGCTTCGTTGAGGTCGATCAGCGGCGCATCGCCATCGTTGCCGCCGCCGTTTGTCGTTTTGGTTGCCATTACCGCCTATTCATCTGTCTGATCGCCCGCCCGCCGGTCTGATTTCTGACCCGCCGGGGCAGTCGATCGTATGATTTCCTGCCAGCCTGATATTTTACTGACTGCCACCTCGCATGGCCGCCATTTGCATGAGGCGGGCATCGAATTCCAGCTTTCTCTTCAACAAGCGTTGCTGCTCGGCAAAAGATCCCTCCGGATCCTCGCCAAATCGCGCCGTTGCCGAAGCGAGGGCCGCCTCTATCGCAGGTCGTTCCACCAGCAGAGAGATAGCCTCCGTCAATTCCTTCGCGGCTTCGGCCTGTGTCGTCCGATCGGTCAGAAAGGCAAGTTTCATGCCGCCGATCGCATCCCCATTGGGCAGGGCCAGTCCACGTTCGGCCAATATGGCGGGAATATCGGGACTTTCAAGCGATCCCGCCGCGATTTGCCCCGTTTCCACAAGTTCGAGCAGCGCATCGAGCACACGGGCCTGTCCGGCATCGTCGGGGCGAAGCTGCGATATTTGCTCGGCGCGGGTTTCCAGCAAGGCAGGTTGCCGCATCAGGCCAAGGATGACTGCGCCCATCAACCGGTTCCGGGCCGAGGCAGGGCCAAGCTGGCGCAGCAGGGGCGAGGGCGGGGCGGCCGCGCGATCGTTGCGGGCAAAACCCCGCTTGCCCCCTTGTTGAAATCGCCCGCCTGACTGGCCGTTGTTTCCGAACTGGCGCGCCGCGCGGGGCGGGAAGGCGAATGCGGAAAAACGTTCCCGCAGGTCGCGGACATAGAGCGCGCGGATATCGGGATGCTGTATCGCGTCGGCATGCGCCATCAGCCGCTCTTTCAGACCCGCTTTTGCCTCGGGCGTGTCCGACGCTGTCGCTGCCTTCTCGTGCCGCCAGATCACGTCCAGAAGGTTTTCGCCCTTGTCCAGCAGCGCCTTCATCGCAGCGGGTCCGTCGCGGCGGATCAGATCGTCGGGGTCCAGCCCTTCCGGAAGGGTCACGATCGACAGGCTGTGACCGGGCCTGAGCATCGGCAGCGCCCGCTCTGCCGCGCGCATGGCCGCGCGCTGGCCCGCCGCATCTCCGTCGAAGCACAACACCGGTACCGGCACCATGCGCCACAAAAGCTCGATCTGCTGCTCTGTCAGTGCCGTACCCATCGGGGCAACCGCCTCGCCAATGCCCGCACCGGCCAGCGCGATCACATCCATATAGCCTTCGACCACGACCAGCCGGTCGCTCTGGCGCGAAGCGGCGGAGGCGCGGTGGATATTGTAAAGCGTGCGCCCCTTGTCAAAGACCGGAGTGTCGGGCGAATTCAGATATTTCGGCGCATTCTCGACCTTGGCCAATATGCGTCCGCCAAAGCCGATCACCCGTGCGCGGCGGTCCTGGATCGGCAGCATCAGCCGCCCGCGGAACCGGTCATAGGGTTCCTTGCCCTCGACCGTGATCAGCAGGCCCGCTTCGATCAGCATGTCGCGTTCGAAACCGGATAAAGCCTCTACGATCGCGCCCTTGGCATCGGGAGCGTAGCCGAAACCGAATTCGCGCTGCAACGCCTCGCCAATGCCGCGCTGTTTCAGATAGGCGCGCGCCGCTGCCCCATCCGGTCCTGCCAGATTGCGCACGAAGAAGCCCTGCGCTTCCGCCAATACGTCATGCAGCGATGCGCGCTGCTCTGCCGCTTGCGCATAGCGCGGATCGGGGGCGGGCACTTCCATCCCTGCCTGTTCGGCCAGTTCCTTGACCGCATCCATGAATGGCAGGCCGCGCTGGTCGGTCATCCAGCGGATCGCATCGCCATGCGCGCCGCAGCCAAAGCAGTGATAAAACTGCTTTTCGTCATTCACGTAAAAGCTGGGCGTATTCTCACTATGGAACGGGCAGCACGCCTTGAACTCACGCCCCGCGCGCTGCAGCTTTTCGGTACGCCCGATCAGCGCGGACAGCGTGATCCGCGAGCGTAATTCGTCCAGCCATTGGGGTGAAAGCGCCATCGGTTTCTAATGGCGCACGTTGCCCCGCCTCACAAGGTCAGGAAAGCGCGGCTTTCACCAGACCGCTCGCCTTGCTCATGTCCAGCTCGGTGCCGTGGCGCGCTTTCAGCTCGGCCATGACCTTGCCCATGTCCTTCATGCCGGTCGCGCCGGTCTCGGCCTTGATCGCCTCGATCGCGGCTTTCGTTTCCTCCTCGCTCATCTGCGCGGGCAGGAATTCCTCGATCACGACCAACTCTTTTTCTTCCGCTTCGGCCAGTTCGGCGCGGCCGCCTTCGTTATACATCGCAATCGATTCGCGGCGCTGTTTGGCCATCTTCTGCAGCACGTCGATCACCAGCGCATCGTCGTCGCCTGCCGGTTCACTGGTGCGCAGTTCGATGTCGCGATCCTTGATCTTGGCAAGGATCAGACGGACGGCGTTGAGCCGTTCCTTTTCCTTTTCCTTCATAGCCTGAATCTGGGCGGCCTTGAGATCGTCGCGAAGCATGGTTTTCTCTTTAAAATGGGGTGATCGGCGTCTTCGCAGGCCTCATAGGGTTGATTACCGGCGATGCAAACCGAACTTGGGACCAGCATTGCAATTAATAAGGGGGCTATCCGCATTTATGCGGCAACCCCGCTTGACGGTATGCGCTCCCATCTCTAGCGGACGGGTCTTAGCACATATCGCCGGACCCCTAGCTAACGGAGCGCCACATGGCCGACCCCGCTTCTTCGCACGCGCCTATCCCCCAGGGGGCAACCGCCGTTCTTGTATTTGCCGACGGGCATGTCGCTTACGGGCGCGGCTTCGGCGCCACGGGCGAAGCCGTGGGCGAGCTTTGTTTCAACACGGCGATGACCGGATATCAGGAAGTGATGACCGACCCGTCCTATGCGGGGCAGGTTGTGTGCTTCACCTTCCCGCATATCGGCAATGTCGGCACCAATGACGAAGACGTCGAAGGCAAGGTCGATTCGGCGCTGGGCTGCGTGGTGCGCGAGGATGTGACCGATCCGTCGAACTTTCGCGCCATGGGCGATTTCCCCGAATGGATGGTAAAAAAGGGCAAGATCGGCATCGCGGGGCTGGATACCCGTGCGCTGACCCGCCGTATCCGCATTCAGGGCGCACCCAATGTGGTGATCGCGCACAACCCCGAGGGCAAGTTCGACATTGACGCTCTGGTCGCCAAGGCGGCTGCGTGGAGCGGTCTGGAAGGGCTGGACCTTGCCAAGGGCGTCAGCCGAGAGATCAGTGAAGGCTGGACCGGCGGGCACTGGGTGTTGGGCGAAGGCTATGGCGAACCGGGCGCGAATGGCCGCCCGCATGTCGTCGCCATGGATTTTGGCGCGAAGGACAATATCTTCCGCAACCTCGTGCGGGCAGGGGCCAAGGTCACCGTCGTCCCGGCCGAAGCAAGCTATGACGAGATCATGGCACTGAAACCCGATGGCGTGTTCCTGTCGAACGGCCCCGGCGATCCGGCGGCGACAGGCGTTTACGCAGTGCCGGTGATCAAGGCGCTGCTGGACGCTGACGTTCCGTTGTTCGGCATCTGCCTCGGCCACCAGATGCTGGCGCTGGCGGCGGGTGCAAAGACCGCCAAGATGTTTCAGGGCCACCGCGGCGCCAACCATCCCGTGCAGCGCGTAGGCGGCATCTGGGGCGAGACCGAGGGTCTGGTCGAGATCACCTCGATGAACCACGGCTTCGCGGTCGATGGCGATACGCTGCCCGAAGGTGTGATTGAGACGCACAAGTCGCTGTTCGACGGCACCAATTGCGGCATCGCGATCACCGGCAAGAAGGCGTTCGGTGTGCAGTACCACCCCGAGGCTTCGCCGGGGCCGATGGACAGTTTTTACCTGTTCGAGAAGTTCGTGGGTGAGTTGGGGTGACGAGATCGCTCGCCAGCCTGATCGGTCTGGCCGCAGCTTTAACAGCGTGCGGTGTCCCTGAAGGCCCAATTCGAACGGCTGCGGGTAATCTGACTCAGGGGCAAGTCGACCAGATAGTTCGTGATTGTGGCGCTCCCGCTGGTACGATCACGTTCGATGGTCCTGTAATTGTGATCGCTAAGCACGAAGACATTCACATTACTGGCTGCGTTTTGAAGGCGCTTGAAGCGACAGGTGAAACTTCGCTGCCTTCCGTCGGCAATCAACGTTATGAGGTTCCAGAGAAGCAATAATGCCCAAACGCACTGACATTTCCTCCATCCTCATCATCGGCGCGGGTCCGATCATTATCGGCCAGGCGTGCGAGTTCGATTATTCGGGCACGCAGGCGGTCAAGGCGCTGAAGGAAGAGGGTTACCGGGTCATTCTGGTCAACTCGAACCCCGCCACGATCATGACCGATCCGGAAATGGCCGACGCAACATACGTCGAGCCGATCACACCGGAATTCGTCGAACGCGTGATCGCGAAAGAGCGTCCTGATGCGCTGCTGCCGACGATGGGCGGCCAGACCGCGCTCAACACCGCGCTCAAGCTTTTCGAGAATGGCACGCTCGACAAATATGGCGTGACGATGATCGGTGCCGATGCCGACGCCATCGACAAGGCCGAAAACCGCCAGCGTTTCCGCAAGGCGATGGACAAGATCGGCCTTGAATCCGCGCGCAGCGGCGTTGCCAACACGCTGGACGAGGCAGTGGCCGTGTTGGAGCACACCGGCTTGCCCGCCATTATCCGTCCGTCCTTCACGCTGGGCGGCACCGGCGGCGGCATCGCCTATAACAAGGCGGAGTTCGAGCAGATCGTGCGCGAAGGCCTCGACGCCAGCCCCACGACCGAGGTTCTGATCGAGGAATCGCTGCTCGGCTGGAAAGAATACGAGATGGAGGTGGTGCGCGACCGCAAGGATAATTGCATCATCATCTGTTCGATCGAGAATATCGACCCGATGGGGGTGCACACCGGCGATTCCATCACGGTTGCCCCTGCGCTGACCCTGACCGACAAGGAATATCAGATCATGCGCACCGCCAGCATCGAGGTGCTGCGCGAAATCGGCGTGGAAACAGGCGGTTCGAACGTACAGTTCGCAGTGAATCCCGCTGACGGCCGGCTTATCGTGATCGAAATGAACCCGCGCGTCTCGCGCTCTTCGGCGCTGGCGTCCAAGGCCACGGGCTTCCCCATCGCGCGCGTCGCGGCCAAGCTGGCCGTGGGCTACACGCTGGACGAGATCACGAACGAGATCACCGGCGCGACCCCTGCCAGTTTCGAACCGACCATCGACTATATCGTCACCAAGATCCCGCGCTTCGCCTTTGAAAAGTTCAAGGGCGCGGAAAACAAGCTGTCGACAGCCATGCGCTCGGTGGGCGAGGTGATGGCGATCGGCCGCAACATGAAGGAATCGCTGCAAAAGGCGCTGCGAGGCCTCGAAACCGGGCTCGACGGGTTCAACCGCGTGCAGGAACTGGAAGGCGCCAGCCGCGACGTGCTGACCGCGCGCCTGTCCGAACGCACGCCCGAACGGCTGCTGATCGTGGCGCAGGCTTTCCGCGAAGGGCTGACGCTGAATGAAATCCACGCGATCACGCAATATGATCCCTGGTTCCTGCGCCATATCGAACAGATCATCGCCGAAGAGTCCGAGATCATGGCCAATGGCCTGCCGCGCACGACCGAGGGTTTGCGCCGCCTGAAAGCCATGGGCTTTTCGGACAAGCGCCTGTCCACGCTGGCCGTGCGTTCGGTCGGTGTCGCGGGCGGCATGGGCGAGACGCAGGCGAAGCGTTCGGGCCTGCTGCACGATACGCTGAAAGCCATGGCGGGCGGCACTTCCGAAGAGGAAATCCGCGCGCTGCGCCACAAGCTGGGCGTTCGCCCGGTGTTCAAGCGCATCGACAGCTGCGCCGCCGAGTTCGAGGCGATCACGCCCTATATGTACTCGACCTATGAGGCTCCGCTGTTCGGAGAGGCCGAGAACGAGGCTGACCCGTCGGAGCGGAAAAAGATCGTGATCCTTGGCGGCGGTCCCAACCGGATCGGGCAGGGGATCGAGTTCGATTACTGCTGCTGCCACGCCTGCTTTGCGCTGGAAGAGGCAGGCTATGAAACGATCATGATCAATTGCAATCCGGAAACCGTGTCGACCGATTACGACACTTCGGATCGCCTCTATTTCGAACCGCTGACGGCCGAGGATGTGCTGGAAATTCTCGACATCGAAAAGACGCGGGGCACATTGGTGGGCGTGATCGTGCAATTCGGCGGCCAGACTCCGTTGAAACTGGCGCAGGCGCTTGAGGATGCGGGCATTCCGATCCTTGGCACCAGCCCCGATGCCATCGACCTTGCCGAAGACCGCGAACGCTTTGCCAAGCTGGTCAACAAGCTGGACCTGTTGCAGCCGTCGAACGGCATCGCGCGCAGTCAGGAAGAGGCGCGCGGGATTGCGGCGCAGATCGGCTATCCGGTGCTGATCCGCCCGTCCTATGTGTTGGGCGGCCGCGCGATGGAGATCGTGGATAGCGAGGCGCAGCTCGACGAATATATGGAAACGGCGGTCCGCGTATCGGGCGATTCGCCCGTTCTGATCGACCAGTATCTGCGCGATGCTGTCGAATGCGATGTCGACGCGCTGTGCGACGGCACCGATGTCGTCGTCGCGGGCGTGATGCAACATATCGAGGAAGCCGGCGTCCATTCGGGCGACAGTGCCTGCACCATCCCGCCTTACAGCCTGCCCGACGACATCATTGCCGAGATGGAGCGTCAGGCCGATGCTCTGGCCCGCGCACTCAAGGTCGTCGGACTGATGAACATCCAGTTCGCTGTAAAGGACGGTCAGGTCTATCTGATCGAAGTCAACCCGCGCGCCAGCCGGACCGTGCCCTTCGTTGCCAAGGCCATCGGCCAGCCCATCGCCAAGTTGGCTGCGCGCGTGATGGCGGGCGAAAAGCTGGCCGATCTGCCCGCGATCAAGCGCGACATCGATTATGTCGCGGTCAAGGAAGCGGTGTTCCCGTTCAACAAGTTCCCCGGCAGCGATCCGGCGCTTTCGCCCGAAATGAAGTCCACCGGCGAAGTCATGGGCATCGATCCCGATTTCACGGCGGCCTTTATCAAGAGCCAGCTGGGCGCGGGCGCGATGATGCCCGAAGGCGGCGTGTTGTTCGTATCGGTCAAGGATAGCGATAAGCAGACCATTCTGCCCGCAGTCAAACTGTTGGAAGAAAACGGCTTTACCGTCATCGCCACCGGCGGGACGCAGCGTTTCCTTGCCGAAAACGGCGTGAACGTGAAACCGGTGAACAAGGTGGCAGAGGGCAGGCCCCACATCGTCGATGCCATAATCGACGGCGAGGTGAACCTGATCTTCAACACGACCGAGGGTTGGCAGAGCCTGAAGGATTCGAAATCGATCCGTCAGGCAGCATTGGTCGAGAAGGTGCCGATCTATACCACGGCGGCGGCGGCACTGGTCGCGGCGCAGGCGATTGCGGCCCAACGCGGCGGCAAGCTTGAAGTACGCTCGCTTCAGGCTTATTATGGCTGACCGCTAACGTTCCTCCCGCAACGTAAGTCCCCCGATTTTCCTGCTGCATGGCGCGGCAGGGACGGGGAACTCGTTTCGCTGGCGAGGGACCAGGAGGATAGTGAATTACAATGGCGAGTGTCGAAAAGGTACCGATGCTGGCGGAAGGCTATGAGAAGCTGACTGCCGAACTGAAATTGCTGCGTGAAGAACGTCCGCGCATCGTCGATGCGATCGAGGAAGCGCGCGCGCATGGCGATCTGTCGGAAAACGCCGAATATCACGCCGCGAAAGAACGCCAGGGGCAGGTCGAGGCGTCGATCGCCGATCTGGAGGACAAGGTCAGCCGCGCGCAGATCATCGATCCGACGACACTGTCGGGCGACAAGGTGATTTTCGGCGCGACCGTCACCCTGCTGGACGAAGACGACAAGCCCGTCCGCTATCAGATCGTCGGCCCGACCGAAGCCGATGCCAAATCCGGCCGGATCAGCTATTCCAGCCCGCTGGGCCGTGCGCTGATCGGCAAGAAGGTGGATGACGAGATCGAAGTGACCGTCCCTTCGGGCGAACGCTTTTACGTGATCCAGCAGATCGAATTCATCTGACCCAATGAAAAGGGGCGGGAGACCATGGTCATCCTGCCCCGTTCATTTTGCTGGATCAATCCTTCAGATCGGGTTCCAGCAGGCGGTGCAGGTGCACCACCACATATTTCATCTCTGCATCGTCGACGGTCTGCTGCGCCTTACCGCGCCAGGCGTTTTCGGCGGATTCGAAATCCGGATAAACGCCGACGATATCGAGCGCTGACAGATCCGCGAACTCCAGACCGCGCGGGTCCTTTACCCGACCGCCCATTACGAGATGCAGTTTTTGCGCCATCAATCACTCCGCTAGCAAATGGAAAGCCGCCCTGTCGGCCAGTGGTGGGCTGGCTTGGATAGGGCGGCCTTAGCGTATCGCTTGGGCGATCCCAAGTTGCAATTGGCCACAAGTCGCATTTGAACGAAAGGCCGGCAGGCGGGGCGCCTGACGATAAGCGATTCCGATCAGTGGCGGATGCGCGATATCAGCGAGCGGGTCTTGAAACCGGCATCCTCACCGGCGTGGCGTGCGGCCATGGCTGCCTTTTCGCCGATGTGGCGGGCCGACAGCATGGTGCCTTCGCCGCGTTCAGCAAATTCATGCGCGATATGGCCACCGGTCTCGGCAACGCGTTCGCCCCATTCGCCCAGCTTCTCGCGCGATCCTTCGGTGGCATTCTGCGCCAAAGCCATCATCTGACCGCCATAGGTTGCGGCCAGTTCGGCCAGCAGGCCGCCAGCCGACATCACCGATCCCCGTACCTTGCGACCCGGTTTGCCCGGAAGCGACAGCGCAATCAGAGCGCCGATGGCAACCGCGCCCGATACGGCGATGAACGGATGTTCCTTCACGAATTTTTTCGCATCGCCCGCAGCTGCCTTGGTCTGCTCCATTGCCTTGGCGCGGGCAGGGGCCGTGCGTTCGGCAATGCGGGCCTGCGCGGCAGAAATCTTCTCTGCCAGAGTAGGCTCCTGCGGCGGGGCCAGATCATTATCGGCGGGCACAACAGGCTGCGGCGTTTCCACGGCTTTCAGGGCGGGTTTGGTCTCGGTCACGGGTCAATACCTCGTCTTGATGTCAGTCTTGCTTATTCAATCGCCCCGACAGGATCGGGTTCCGAAACTGCGGGGAGTGTTATTCGGGTTCAGCGTCAGAGGCGGGGGCGGCGGGATCCAGTCGCTGATCGTCGCCTCCTTCATCGCCATACCCCAGCAGATTACCCGCAAAGGCCATGATGGGCCCGCGCAGGAACCAGCCGGTCAGGCCAAGCGCACCCAGCGTCAGCAGCGTTTTATGCGTGCTAGCCGCATCGGCGGCCTCCTCTGCGATCATCCTGCCGTCGTCGACCAGCCGTGTGGCGACACGCTTGCCAACGCCGGCAGCGCCCAGATCGGCGCGCACCATCTCTCGCTGGGTTTCGAATACGCTGCGCGCTGCACCGCGAAGGCGCTTGGCTTCAAGGACTTCTTCCTCGCTCATCGGTTTAATCGTCCCCGTCCGAGATGACCTGTTTCATCCGCCGCATTTTCGCCGCGCCGCGCTGCGCCAGCAGCAGGGCTACGATCGCCAATACGCCGGTCACAAGGGCGGTCGATCCCCAATAGGTGATATGCTGGCCCAGCGACACGATCAGCCCGACGATCAGGGCCATCAGGGCAAAGAAACCGAACACGGCCGCCGCCACGAACATCGCGCCAATGCCCTTCGCCGAATTGGCGGCATAGATGGCGCGCTTTTTATGGAAATCGATCTCGGCCTCGGCCAGCATCTTGCCGTCCTCGACCAAGGCGCGCACGTCTTCCACCAGTGAACGTTCGGCCGCGATGTCGTCGGCACTTTCCGACATGAAGCACTTCCCCCTGTCGCGCCGGACCAATGGGCCGAAAGCGCGTAATTCTCATT
The DNA here is from genome assembly GCF_020985325.1 of Croceicoccus sp. Ery5. NCBI lineage: Bacteria > Pseudomonadati > Pseudomonadota > Alphaproteobacteria > Sphingomonadales > Erythrobacteraceae > Croceicoccus > Croceicoccus sp. Ery5. Next base: position 2,073,370 of record NZ_CP087587.1, on the reverse strand, counting down.
CATGGCGTCTGCTAAAGGCGCCCGGATTTGGGCGGCGCTGCGAGCCTCGCTCCCCACGCCGCCCCTTGACCCATGGCGTTAGCGACGCCGGAACAGGCGGGCCAGCAGGAAACCGGCACCTGCGGCAATGGCAATCGCCGTGCCGGGGCTCTTGCGGACATATTCGCGCGCATCGTCGCCCAGTTGCTCCAGCGATTTTTCGTCGAGCGAGGCTGCGTTCTTCTCAAGGCTTCCTGCCGCACTGCGCGCATAGTCGCCATATTTCACGCCCAGCTTCTCATCGACGGTGGCGACATTGTCGGTGATCAGCTTCGACAGTGCGACCATGCCTTCGCTGGTCTTCGACTTGGTATCGTTTGCCAGTTCATAGGCCTTGGCCTTCGCCTGCTCGCCATAGGCGGCGGCGTCGCCCTTCAGCTGTTCGCCCTTTTCACCGGCGCGATCCTTATAACTGCCCGATTTTTCCATTGCTTCGGCCTTCAGTTCGGCCACGCCTGCCTTGGCTTCGTCGAGAGCCTTGGAAAAGCGGCTCTTGGCTTCGGCCCGATGATCATTCGCGTGATCGGTTGCTGCGGGGGTGCTATCGGTGGGATTGACCATGGTTTGCATCTCTCGTCCTGACCGGCCCTTGGCGAGGGGCCGAGTTGAAACTGGTCGGGCGGACGGAAATCCGCCAGCCCGGCGGTTCTTCGAAACCGTCCGGTTGGCGCATTGCTTCCGGCAATGCGAACCTTTCGGCCTTTTTCGGGGGCTTTGCGACCCGCCCCCGTTCGCTGATGCAATAACGACTGTTGCCAGCCATTGTTCCGCCAACTAATCCGCGACCATATCACGAAACACGCGACGCTTAACGCAGCAATTTTCTATCACCACCTGGCCCCGTCCGGGGCACACTTAGCATGAGAGGCTTTTACCAATGACCGCGATCATCGATATCCACGCGCGCGAAATCCTCGACAGTCGCGGTAATCCGACCGTCGAGGTGGATGTGCTGCTGGAAGACGGTTCCATGGGCCGCGCGGCCGTTCCCTCGGGCGCATCGACCGGCGCGCATGAGGCGGTGGAACTGCGTGACGGCGATAAATCGCGCTATTTGGGTAAGGGCGTGCTCAAGGCGGTAGACGCTTGTAATACCGAGATTTCCGATATGCTGCTTGGCCTTGATGCCGAAGATCAGCGGGACATCGATTATGCCATGATCGAACTGGACGGGACCGAGAACAAGGCCCGTCTGGGCGCCAATGCGATCCTTGGCGTTTCGCTGGCGACGGCCAAGGCCGCTGCTGCGGCGCGCGGCCTGCCGCTTTATTCCTATGTCGGGGGCGTGTCGGCGCATATGCTTCCGGTGCCGATGATGAACATCATCAATGGCGGCGAACATGCCGACAATCCCATCGATTTCCAGGAATTCATGGTCATGCCCGTCGGCGCCGAATCGATTGCCGAGGCTGTGCGCTGGGGCGCGGAAATCTTTCACACGCTGAAAAAGGGCCTGTCGGAAAAAGGCCTGTCGACCGCCGTGGGCGACGAGGGCGGTTTCGCACCGAACCTTGCCAGCACGCGCGACGCGCTGGATTTCATCATGACGTCGATCGAAAAGGCGGGTTTCAAGCCGGGTGACGATGTGGCCATCGCGCTCGATTGCGCAAGCACCGAATTCTTTGCCGATGGCCGCTATGACATCGCGGGCGAGGGGATTTCGCTGACCGGTGTGGAAATGGCCGATTATCTGGCCGATCTGTGCGCCAATTACCCGATCCGTTCGATCGAGGACGGCATGGCCGAGGACGATTTCGAAGGCTGGAAGGCATTGACCGACAAGATCGGCAACAAGGTGCAACTGGTAGGCGACGATCTGTTCGTGACCAATCCGCGCCGCCTGTCGATGGGGATCGAGCAGGGTCTGGCCAATTCGCTGCTGGTCAAGGTCAACCAGATCGGCACGCTGACCGAAACGCTGGAAGCCGTCAGCATGGCGAACCGCGCAGGCTATACCGCGGTGATGAGCCACCGTTCGGGCGAGACCGAGGATTCGACCATTGCCGATCTGGCCGTTGCGACCAATTGCGGGCAGATCAAGACCGGCTCGCTTGCCCGTTCGGACCGGCTTGCCAAGTACAACCAGCTTATCCGTATCGAGGAGGAGCTGGGCGCAAGCGCGCTTTATGCGGGCAACGGGGCGTTCGGTCGTCTCGCCTGATCGCCATGGTATGATGCGACAATGCCGTGGCGGCGCGATCCGTCACGGTATTGGCGTTTATGCATTGGCGGGCGGATCGGAACGATTTGCGCGGCGGGCTGCAAATCATTAGAACACGAAGTGCCATTATTTCGCCACATATTGTGCCGGCAACCCGCGCAATCCAAAGCCAGAGCCTGTTCTTGCCACTTCGCACCCTTTCCGTCCTGACCCGAGTGACACGCAACTGGGCGCGCCTTGTGGCGGGATTGGTGGCGGTCGTGGCGCTCTACGCCTGTTCGGCGGCTGACGATCAGGATGTCTCGCCCTTTCAGGGGACGGCCATCGGGATCAGCACGGCCGATATCGACACGGCTATCGATCCGGGCAATGATTTCTATCGTTACGCCAATGGCAACTGGCTGGCCGCCGCGCAAATCCCCGAAGGTTCGGATTTCATCGCCCGCCAGTCGCGCGCGCAGGCAGAGCTTGACCGGCGGCTGACCACGATTGTCGAGGATATCGCAGGCCGCCCGCAGGACGCGGGCACTCCCGAAGCGGTGGTGCGCGACTATTATCGCAGCTTTATGGATCGCACGGCCATCAACCGGCAGGGCATTTCGCCAGTGCTTGGTGATATCAAGCGGTTCCAGTCGGTTGGCGATATCGGCATGCTGTCCGAAGTGATCGGCGGCACGCTGCGCGCGGATTTTAATCCGCTGCTGGCGCCAGAGGATGGGACGGGCAATCTCTTCGCGGTTGCCGCCATGCCCGCGCCTGACGACGGGCGAACGGTGGCATGGCTGTTCACGGGCGGGCTGGGCCTGCCCGATCGTGCGACCTATCTGGCGCAGGACCGTGCGGCACAGGCCGACCGCGCAGCCTATCGCGATCTGGTGGCGCGCACCTTGTCGCTGGCAGGGCTGGATGATGCGACCGCGCGGGCCGACGCGGTATTGGCGCTGGAAGTCAGGCTGGCCGAGGCGCAAGGGCCCGTGTTGCAAGGGCGCGCCCTGTTGGAGCCGGCCACAGTCTGGAGCAGGGAGGAACTGGCTGCCAACGCACCGGGCCTCGACTGGGAACGCTTGCTGGTCGCGGCCGGTTTGCAGGACGCGGATCGCATAGCGCTGTTCCAACCTGCCGCCATGACCGCATTGTCGGCGCTGACCACATCTGAACCGGTCGAGGCATGGCGCGACTGGCTGGTGTTCCACCGGCTGAACGACCATGCCGCCGTATTGCCCGACAATTTCGGCAGCGCCCATGCGGCGTTCTATCAGCGACGGCTTGAAGGGCGGCTGCGCATTGCGCCGCTGGAAGAGCAGGTGGTGGACCGGATCGGCGTACTGTTCGGTGAGACCATGAGCAGGCTTTATGCCGAACGCTATTTCTCCGAAGAGGAACAGCGCGATGTCGAGATTATGGCCGAACGGGTCCGCGAGGCGCTGATCGCGCGGATCGCCAGTGACGGCGCGCTGGGAGAGGGGGTAAGGGAGCAGGCCATCGCCAAGCTGGAAGCCCTGAAGACCGGCATCGGCTATCCCGAAACCTATCGGGAGATCGCGCAGCTCAAGGCGGTGGGCAATAATGCCTATGCCAGAACGGTGGCGGCAGAACGCGCGGCCTATGCGCGCGAAATTGCGTCGATTGGGGCCTCTGGCAAGGCATTACGGTGGCGGATCGGTTCGCATCGCATGGTCGCGGCCTACCTTCCGCTGGAAAACGGGATCATCATCCCAGCGGCGATCCTGCAACCGCCGTTCTATGATCCGGAGGCCGATACCGCCGCCAATTACGGTGCCATCGGCATGGTCATCGGACGCGAAATGAGCCGTGCCGTCGATCCGGCAGGCGCGATGGTGGATGACGGTAATCGCATCGCCGGCTGGCTGACGGGCGAAGACCGGCAGACGCTGGATCGCCGAGCCGACGCATTGGCACGTCAAATCGGCGGTTACCGGGCTTTTTCCGATTTGCCACTGGATGGAGAGACCGCGAAATCCGGAAATGCTGCCGATCTGGCTGGCCTGACCGCAGCCTATGATGCCTATCGCGCTTCGCTGGAGGGGCGCGAACCGCGCGTGATCGAAGGGTTCACCGGCGACCAGCGCTTCTTCATCTCCTTCGCCCAATTATGGGCGAGCCGGTTGAACGAGGCTTATGCCCGCCGACTGGTCGCAAATGGCACCACGATATTGCCGCGCTTTCGCGTGGCAGGGGTACGCAATGTCGATGCGTGGTATCGCGCGTTCGATGTGCAGGAAAACGACGCGCTCTATCTCTCGCCGGAAGAGCGCGCCGCGATCTGGTAATCAGGCGGCGAAGCGGCCCGACAGCTCCAGCAGGGCGAGGGCGGCCTTTGCAGCCTCGCCGCCCTTGTCTTTCTGGGCAGGATCGGCGCGGACGATGGCCTGATCTTCGTTTTCGACTGTCAGAATGCCGTTGCCGATGGCGATGCCGTCCATGTTCAACGCCATGATGCCCCGCGCGCTTTCACCCGCGACAATCTCGAAATGATAGGTCTCTCCGCGAATGACGACGCCGATCGCGACAAACCCGTCATAGCGGCCGCTTTCGGCTGCCATCGCGATCGCCGCCGGAATTTCCAGCGCGCCGGGCACGGTGATGACCTCTGCCTCATGGCCGTCAGCCTCCAGCGCGGCGCGGGCGCCTGCGATCAGCATGTCGTTGAGGTGCGAGTAGAAGCGGGCTTCCACAATCAGGAAACGGGCCACGATATTCTCCGAATGACAGGACTAAAGGGGCGGAATGTCAGGCTTCGATATTTGCGGTTACCGGAGCCGCCGACAGCAGGCGCTCCTCGACGATCGACAGGCCGTAACCTTCCAGCGCAATCAGCGAATGATGCGAAGTGGTGAGCAGGATCATCTCGTGCACGCCAAGCTCGGCAAGGATTTGCGCACCAACGCCATAATCGCGCAATTCGTCCATATCGGGACCGCCACGTCCTTCGCGCTGGTCGAGCATCCGTCCGACAGCGCCGCCACGCAGCTGGCTGATCGCAACGATTACGCCCGAGCCTGCAACCTCGATCTCTTTCATGGCATTGCGGAACAGCCCGTTACGCGGCCCGTTCTCGCCAAAAACATCGGCGAACATGTCCAGCGTATGCATGCGCACGAGCACAGGCTCTTCGGGATTGATCCGCCCGTGTACCAGCGCGATCATCTCGTCACCGGTTGGTTCGTTGCGGAATGCCATGGCGTTCCAGCGAGCGCCGTCTGCTGTTTCGAAACTGCTTTCCGACACGATCTTGACGTGACGGTCATGGCGGCGGCGATAGGCGATCAGGTCGCGGATCGTGCCGACTTTCAGATCGTGCATACGCGCAAAGCGGACCAAATCGTCCATGCGCGACATGGTGCCGTCATCGTTCATGATTTCGCAGATCACGCCCGACGGGTTCAGGCCGGCGAGGCGTGCGATATCCACCGCTGCCTCGGTATGTCCGGCACGGGTCAGAACGCCGCCGTCGCGGGCGATCAGCGGAAACACATGGCCGGGGGTCACGATATCCTCGCGCCCCTTCGATGCGTCGATGGCGACACTGACCGTGCGGGCGCGGTCTGCCGCGCTGATGCCGGTGGTCACGCCTTCGCGCGCCTCGATCGATGTGGTGAACGCCGTCTCGTGCCGGGTACGGTTGTTCCGGCTCATCAGTTCAAGGCCAAGCTGTTCGACCCGCTTTTTCGCCAGAGCGAGGCAGATCAGCCCGCGGCCATGCGTCGCCATGAAATTGATCGCGGATGGCGTCGCCATCTGCGCGGGGATGACCAGATCCCCCTCGTTCTCGCGATCTTCGTCATCGACAAGAATGAACATGCGCCCGTTACGCGCTTCATCGATGATTTCTTCCGGCGACGCGATGACATTGCGGTCGCTGTTCGAACGGAGGAACATGTTCAGCTTCGACAGCGTCTCGGAAGTCGGGTTCCAGTGCGGTTCATCGCAATCCCGAAGGCTGTTCGCGTGAAGACCGGCAGCGCGTGCGATTGCGCTTTTCGTCATGCGCCCCGAATCGACCAATTGGCGAATCTGATCCTGAGTCGAGCTGAGTTGAGTGCTTGTCATGGCGTTGCACTGTCACATTGCAATGTGAATTGCAATATCGATGTGATCAGGCGTTTCGCGGTAGCCGGGGGCAGTGTCTGACGGCGTGGAAAGCGATGGAATTCCGCGGATTTCCGGAACGAACCAATGAAAAACCCCGCCCGGTTAGGGGCGGGGCTGGTCGTTTGGATAACCGATTAACGGTCGGTCTTCAGACCCCAGATCCAGTCGATCAGACCGCGTGCGGCGGTGCTCGGCTTACGGTTACGCATGTTAGGCCTCCAGTTACTGAGGCCTCCCTGTTAACCTTAAAACGATAGTTAATAAAGAGTTAATTTCCTGGCTTCGGCATTTTCCCTGACATCCAGCATGCCCAGCAATTCGGATATCCGCATCGGTCGCCCGTACAGAAAGCCCTGACCGATCACGCAGCCCAGCGAAATCAGCAGGTCCTGCTCGTCTTCGGTCTCGATCCCTTCGGCGACAAGGCGCATGCCAGCCTTGCGCGCGGTATCGTTCAACGCGCGGATTACGATGCGCGCACGGTCGTTATGCTGGGCAAGGGCGACGAAGCTGCGGTCGATCTTGATTTCGTCGCATGGCAGGCCGACCAACAGCGACAGATTGGCTTCGCCCGTCCCGAAATCGTCAAGCGAGATATGAAATCCGCGTTCCTGCAGCCGTTCCAGATTGCGCGCAGCGGTACGGAAATCGTCGATCTTGGCGGTTTCGGTGATCTCGATCGTGATTGCTTCGGGCCTGCCGCCACCGGCTGCGATATTGTCGCATATCAGCGATACGAAATCATGCTCGGCCAGCAGAGTGGCCGAAATATTGACCGAGATCCGCGCCCCTGCATTCAGGGCCGCATTGGCAGAACGGGCGGCCAGGCGCAGCGTATGCGCCGTCAAAGGCTTTAACCGGCCTGCCTTTTCGATAAAGGGGATGAACTCGGTCGGGCTGATTTCGCCCCGCTGGGGGTGCTTCCAGCGGACCAATGCCTCGGCCCCGACGACATGGCCGTTTTCCAGCAAACATTGGGGCTGGAACAGCAGATAGATATGCTGATGCGCGATCGCATGATCGAGCGAGGAGTGCAGCGACAATTGCCAGTCGGTGTCCGATCCGCCCTGTTCGCTGACCAGCGCCATGCGGCTTGGCCTTTTCGACGCGAGCTCGGCTGCGACAATGGTCGCGCTGATCGCCTGTCGCGGCTTGGCGACGTCATTGTCGAGAATGCCGAACGCGCAGGAAAAATCGAGCGTCCGGTCGGACACCCGAAGCGGCGCGCTGGCCAGTGCGAGCAAGCCGGTAATATGGCTCTTGGCATGCTCCATCTCGTCGAACCAGGCGAAATGGCCGGTGGTATCGGTATAGATCCGCACCTCGTTGCCCACCGACAGGCGCTGCGAAATCTGCTGGATAAAGCTGCGATGAAGCGATGGCTCGAGGCTGGCGAGGATTTCCTCGAAATTCTCGACCCGAGCGATGACGAGCCTTCCACGGGACTTGGGGAAATCGTCGAGAAGGGCGTTGAAATTCGACAGGCCCGACGTCGCATCGACGCTGGCGGCGCGCTCTCGCCAGTTGTTGCGAATGCGCACGGCCGCATAGATTCCCAGCAAGGTATAGACCATGCCGGTCGGCAGCAGCAGATCGAAGCGGGCGGCCACGAAGGGCGCCGCAAGCGATGCGATGGCGAGAACCGCATAGGAAAAGCGGCGGGGTTGTTTGGGAAGGGCGGCTGCAAGCGCAAGCGCAAGGCCAAAGGCGAGAAAGGGCAGAAACCAGTCGACCGGCTGCAGGCTGTCCGAAAGCAGCGTCTCTGCCGCGATCGCGCCGACGATCGTGCTTGGCATGGATTTGCGCAGCGGCGTATTGACCAGGCTTTGCGATCCGCTGGCTGGCGCCGCGACAACAAGGCGCTTGCCGGATACCGCCGCAGATTCGACCCGGCCCTGTTCCAGATCGTCGAGCGTGATGACCGGAATAGTCTGCGGCGCATAGCGGAAATCGATGGGATAGGGATTGCCGGGCGCCTTTGTCTTACCGGCAATGGCGGCACCCAGACGGGGGAATTGCTTGCCATCGGCCTCGAATGCGTAGTCGGCCTCGAACACATAGCCCGTTAGCGAGGTCCAGTTGGCATCGACAGCCTCACCATCGACCGGCAGCGACGCATTGCGCGACACGGTCAGCGAATCCTGCGCATTCAGGTCGCCGGCGGCGGCGGGCCATGCGACGATGACGGGCGCTTTTGCGGCATCGATGCTTTGACGCAGGGCAGGGATACCCGGATCGTCGGCTGGAAAGCGTCCCTCGAACACGATCCGTTCGGGCTTCATCGCGTCCAGCGCGGCGATGGCCTTGGCTTCGCGCGCGGCGACGGTATCGATCTCTCCTTTGGAGCGTTCGGTGGTGACCAGAACGATGTCACCGGAAACCGGTCGTTGCATGGTGCGCGACACAAGGACGCGCGGCATTTCGTCGATCAGCTTGGGAACGTCGAGAGCGAACAGCACCACGAGTGCCGCAACAAGCGACAACAGGACCTGTAGCAGCCGGCGATAGGTTCGCGGCTCGATCCGAAGGCGAGAGGGGTACGCGCGCATCGGAGCTTCGATAGCATAGGATAGTTAATAGATCGCTGCTTTCCGCGACCTATATGATGTAAGGCAAATTTTTCCGATTGCTTGCCGCTTTTGCCTAACGTCCCGCCGCATCAACCGGCTCTTGCGCGGGCAAGTCTGTCTCGCCCTCGGCCTCTTCGCTTATCTCTTGCGGAGGCGGGGCAATGACAACTTCGACCCTGCGGTTCTTTGCCCGCCCGGCCTCGTCCGGCTCGCCATCCGGCAGCGCATTGGGTGCGATGGGATTTTGTTCGCCCATCGCAATAATCGTTATATTATCAACATTTGCTCCGGCCTCTTGAAGCACTTTTGAAACCGCCTGCGCCCGCCTTTTCGATGCGCGCAGATTGGCCTCGTCATAGCCGCTGGAATCGGTATGGCCTCTCAGGGTTATTGCACCGCCCTTGGCGAACTGCTCGCTCTCGATAATGCTGGCCACCACCGCTTTGGCATCATCGTTAAGAGCAGTGCCGCCATCACCGAACGGAACGGTCATTTCCAACGGTTCGAGCGGCGGATCGGCAATCGGGCGGGCATCCATGTCGGTCCTCAGGATCGATGTGTTCGCACCATCCTCATCCGGCTGTTCGACGATCGCCTCGACCGCTGTTTCGGGTTCTTCCGGCTCGGGCTCGGGCGCTTGCGGCTGATTGCAGCCGGCCAAAGCGAGAGCCGCGACCGTCAGGGCAAGGATCGGCGCGATGGTGCGGCCGGATTTGATGGTCTCGACGGTGCTCATGCTGGACTGGGCTCCTCTCCCGACGGGCTTTCGGGCCCGTTCTTTTCTCCGTTCTCGTTGGTCAAGGCTGGTTGCGGCGCATTCGCCTGTTCGGCCTTGGCCTGCGCCTTCGCCCGCTTTTCGCGCTTGGCGTGCACCTTTTCGGTAACCGGATCGACAGGCGGCGAATAGGATATGATGACATCGCCGGGCCCCGGCGTTGGGCGCGACGCGTGCGTGAAGAATCGCAGCTTACCGTCTTTCTTGAGCACCAGCACGAAATCCGCGTCGTCGGGCAGCGCATCGCGCGCGCGGTCAAAACCGAACTGGTCGGACAGGCGCGTCTTGCGGAATTCCCATCCCTGCGCCTGCCGCTGGTGCATATCCTCCATCCCCACGCCCGATTCGAACAGGGATCGTCCGCGGATCGACGGGGGCAGGGCGCGCGGATCGTCGTGATGGCTGGCCTCGCCCAGCTGATACACTGCATCGCGCCCGATTTCGGGTGCGAACTCGTTGCAGACAAGGGCGTTATAGGCCTCGTTCTCGGTCGCCGCGACCAACACCTGATATTGCGTCAGGTCGAGCGAATGCTCGGTCGCTTCGGCCAATATTTCGCCGTGATACGTGTCCAGCCCCTGTTGCCGCGCACGCGACAGGCGCCACCAGCTGGTATCGGCCAGCGTCACCGGCACCTCCAGATCGGCCAGTTCCCGTGCCAGAGAAATCGACCATGGCGTTGCGCCGACCAGCAGCAGTCCCGGCGTGGTTGATCCGGTCACGCCCAGCCAGCGCGCGACGGGCGCCATGGTAAAGCCATGCGCCACGATGGTGGCGACGCAGACCGCGAAGGAAAGGCTGATCAATATGGTGCCGTCGTCATAGCCGAGATCGGACAGGCGCAGCGCAAACAGGCCCGAAATCGCCACCGCCACGATACCGCGCGGCGCAATCCAGGCGAGAAAAATACGCTCGTTCCAGGGCACCTTGGAAAAGGCAAGGCTGATAAGGACAGTCGCGGGCCGCACCAGAAACAGGATTGCCAGCAGGAACAGCGTAAACTGCCATTCCAAAAGCCGCAGAGTATCGTAATCCAGCTGCGCCGACAGCAGGATGAAAATGCCCGACACAAGGATGACCGCGATATTCTGTTTGAACGGGTGAATGTCGCGCAGCGAATCCACATTCATATTGGCAAGCGCGACACCCATCAAAGTCACGGCGACAAGGCCGGTTTCCTGCTGGATCAGGTTGGATATCACGAACAGCCCGACCACGACGACCAGCAGGACGGGCGCCTTCAGATATTCGGGCACCAGCCCGCGCGGAAAGCTCCACGCGATGGCCCATGCGGCGGCATAGCCCAATACGGCCGCAGCCAGCGAGGCGAAGACGAGGGCGGGGACCACATCGAACAGGGTCGCGCCATCGGCCGACGCACGGAAATACTCATAGGCGAGCACCGCGCACATCGCGCCGAACGGATCGTTGACGATTGCTTCCCATTTCAGAATGGCGGCAGGCCGCTGTGCCACGCTGGACTGGCGCAGCAGGGGCAGCACCACCGTTGGCCCCGTGACGACCAGAATGCCCGCAAACAGGATGGCGACCGGCCAGACAAGCCCCGCGATATAATAACAGGCCAGCGATCCCGCGACCCACGCGACCGGCACGCCGAACACAACCAGCCGCCAGACCGCGCCGCCCGTTCGCCTGAGTTCCCGGAAATCGAGGCTGAGCCCGCCTTCGAACAGGATCAGCGCCACGCCGATCGATATCATCGGCTCCAGCATCTCTCCGAAAGCGTGATGCGGATCGATGATGCCAAGGATCGGGCCAGCCAGAAAACCGGCGATCAGCATCAAAACGATCGCGGGCCAGCCCGTACGCCACGCAACCCATTGCGCGCCAATTCCCAGCACCCCGACCAGTGCGATGACAACTGCCTGTTCTTCCATGCCCGTCCATTGCTGCCACATTCAGTGGCTGATTGGCAAACTCGCCCCCGTTAATGCAGGCCCGCCCCGGTTAATGCAGGCCCGCCCCGGTTAATGCGGGACAGTGCCGGCTGTTCCGCCAGTAACCCTATTGCGCCTTGCCATACCCGCCGCCGCCGGGTGTGCGGATCTCGATCGCGTCGCCCGGCTGCATGGTAACGGACGCGCAGGCGGCCAGCTTCTCGCGCGTACCGTCGGCATGGATCACGATATTCTCGCCAGTCGCCCCGTCCTTGCCGCCGTCCAGTCCAAAGGGCGGTACGCGGCGGCGGTTCGACAATATGCCCGCCTCCATCGGTTCGCGGAAAATTATGCGCCGCACGATGCCGTCACCGCCGCGCCACTGCCCTTCGCCGCCGGAACCGCGCCGGATCGCGAATTCTTCCAGCACCACGGGAAAGCGGCTTTCCAGTATTTCGGGATCGGTCAGGCGTGAATTGGTCATGTGTGTCTGCACCGCGTCGGCCCCGTTAAATCCGCCATCGGGCAGCGGGCCAGCGCCCGATCCGCCAGCAATCGTCTCGTAATACTGGTAATTCTCGTTCCCGAAGGTGAGATTGTTCATCGTCCCCTGCGCGCCCGCCATTGCGCCCAAAGCGCCGAAAATCGTGTCGGTGACGACCTGGCTGGTTTCGACATTGCCTGCGACCACGGCAGCAGGCGATTGCGGGTTCAGCATCGACCCTTCGGGCACGACCAGCCGGACCGGCGCAAGGCACCCTTCGTTCATCGGCACATCGCCGTCGATCATGGTGCGGATCGCGTAAAGGACGGCGGCCCTCACGATCGGCAGCGGCGCATTGAAATTCCCTGCATGCTGGGGGCTGGTGCCGGTGAAATCGAACACAGCCTCGCCCTTGGCGCGGTCGATGGTGACGGCCAGCCGGATGACCGATTCGTCATCCATTTCATAGGCGAATGCACCATCGTGCAGCCTGCCCAGCAAGACGCGAACGGCTTCTTCCGCCTGCGCCATGACATGGCCCATATAGGCATCGACCACGGCGCGCGATTGCGCTTTGGCCAGCCGGTTCAGCTCGCTCGCTCCCTTGATACAGGCGGCGAGCTGGGCTTTCAGATCGGCAATGTTGCGGTCGGGATCGCGCGCCGGATGCGTGCCGGCGCCCAGCAGGCCGCGCATGTCCGCCTCCTGAAAACGCCCTTCGTCGACCAGCAGCACATTATCCAGCAATATGCCTTCGTCTTCGACGCTGGTGCTGGATGCGGGCATGGAGCCCGGCGCGATGCCGCCAATGTCCGCATGGTGCCCGCGCGCCGCAGCCCACCACGCGGGCGCGCTGTCGTCGCCATCGGCAAAGACAGGCAGCACGACAGTTATATCGGGCAGATGGGTGCCGCCGTCATACGGGGCATTAAGCGCATAGGCATCGCCCTTGCGAATGCCGCGCCCATCCGCGCCGCGCCGCCGTGCCACAGTACGAACGCTTTCGCCCATAGAGCCCAGGTGCACCGGCATATGCGGCGCATTGGCGATCAGATTCCCCTGACGGTCGAATATGGCGCAGGAAAAATCGAGCCGTTCCCGTATATTGACCGAGCTGGCGCTGGCCTGCAGCGCTGCGCCCATTTCCTCGGCAATGCCCATGAAAAGCGCGCCCATGATGGCGGTTCGGACGGGATCGCGCGCGGTGGAGGCGGCCTGTCTGGTGACATTGCCGGTCCGGCGCAGGATCAGATTGCCAATGGTGTCGACCGTCAGGCTCCAGCCCGGTTCGACCACGATGGTCGAGACATCGTCGACCACCAGAGCGGGGCCGGTCGCGGTAAAACCGGCAGCCAGACCGGCACGGCGGAAAAGCGGAATGCGGCGGGTTTGACCGGCCAGATGGCTTTCCACCGTCGCGGCAGGATCGGCGGACCGGTCGGGCAAGGGCAGGGGCGGCCCGTCACGCCGCTGCGAGCGATGGATCGCCTCCACGCGTGCGGTGGCGACCATGATCGCGCCCTCGGGCTCGAAACCGAACCGCTCGCGCCAACCGGAGCGGAAGCGGGTTTTCATTTCGTTCAACGAGAGGAGGGGGATTTCCAGCGTGTTTTCGGTTCCGGCAGGCCGCAGTTGCAAGCTGTGCTCGACCGTAATTCCGGCGCTCTCGATGCCCTGATCGGCCAGTTCGCTGCAGGCTTCCCGCGCCAGAATACCGGCCTGTTCCGTGATCTCGGCCTCATTATGCGCAGTCAGTTCCACGGCCATGCTCGCCTCGCGCATGGCGCGGCGGTCGGCCAGACCCATGCCATAGGCGGAAAGCACGCTGGCCAGCGGATGGCACTGCACGACATCCACCCCCAATGCCTCGGCAACAAGGCACGCGTGCTGGCCGCCCGCTCCGCCGAAAGCGGCCAGCGCGGCGCCGCCGATGTCATGACCGCGCCTGATCGAGATTGCCTTGATCGCTTGCGCCATGTCCTGCACCGCGATGGCGATAAAGCCTTCTGCAGCGTCGAGGGGTGACAACTTACGCCCCGTTTCGGACGCGATTTGTGCGCAAAGTGACGCCAGCTTGGCCATCACGATGTCGCGATCGGGGGGGAGATTGCCCTCCGACCCGAACACGGTCGGAAAATGGCTTGCCTGCAATTTGCCCAGCGCCAGATTGCAATCGGTCACCGTCAGCGGCCCGCCATTGCGATAGCAGGCCGGGCCGGGGAACGCGCCTGCCGATTCGGGCCCGACATGGAACCGCCCCGCCTCGAACCGGCAGATCGAACCGCCGCCCGATGCGACCGTATGAATGCGCATCATCGGGGCAGCGATCCGCACGCCCTCCAGCCGCGTTTCGCTGTCACGTTCATATTGGCCCGAATACCACGACACATCGGTCGATGTTCCGCCCATGTCGAAGCCGACAACGGCGGGAAAGCCCGCTTCTTCCGCCGTGGCGGCCATGCCGACGATGCCGCCCGCCGGTCCCGAAAGGATCGCATCCTTCCCGTGAAACTGCTCGCGCGCGGTCAACCCGCCGTTCGATTGCATGAACAATGCATCGCCTGCGTGGCCCAGTCCCCGCGCCACGGTGGAGGTATAGGCCCGCAATGGCGGCGAAACATAAGCGTCGAGCACGCAAGTATCCCCGCGCGATACCAGCTTGATGAGAGGTGCCAGCGCGTGACTGACCGAGATTTGCGTGAAACCCGCTTCGCGCGCGATCCGGACCAGCGCCTCTTCATGCGCATGATAGCGATAACCGTGCATCAGGCAGATCGCGATGGCATCGATGCCATCGGCTCTGGCCTGTTCCAGCGCCGCGCGGGCCTGTGCCTTGTCCAGGGCGCGTTCGACCGTGCCATCGGCCAGCACGCGTTCGTCGATCCCGATCACGCGGTCATAGATCGGTTCGGGAAGCACGATCTGACGGGCGAACAGGTCGGGGCGTTCCTGCGATCCGATCCGCAGCGCATCCTCGAACCCCGCCGTGATCGCCAGCGCCACCCGCGCGCCTTTGCGTTCCAGCAGGGCATTGGTGGCGACCGTGGTGCCGATCCGCAACTCGCATGGCGGCAATGGCCCTTCGGGCGTCGCCGTGATGGTCCGGATCGCGTGGATCGCGGCATCTTCGGCGCGTGCCGGGTCGTCGGACAGCAGCTTGCTGCGTTGCAACGTGCCATCGGGGGCGATGGCCACCACATCGGTAAAGGTCCCGCCGCGGTCGATCCAGAATTGCCATTTGTCCATGGGGACAGCGCCTAACGAATTTTACGCTCGATGGCACGGGTTGAGATATGCAACCCTCTCGTCTAGCGGGCGCGGAGAGGAAGGACCCCCGTGATGACCAGCAGCAAGGCCGCCGAGCGCAGCGGCCCCATCGAACCCGAATTTCCCGAACCTAGGGCCCATAGTCTGGCCGAGGATGTCTATGGCCTGTTGAGCGGCGCATTGCTGATGTCGTTGGGTCTGGTGATCATGAAGGCCAGCGGGATCGTCACGGCAGGTATGGGCGGCGTGGCGCTTCTGTTCAGCTATCTTTTCGGGATGACGGTGGATTTCTGGTTCTGGTCGCTCAACGTACCGTTTCTGGTGCTGGCATGGAGCGCGATGGGGCGCGGGTTCTTCGTGAAAACCGTCTGCGCGGTCGCCGCCGTGTCGCTGACTGCCGCCCTCACGCGCATATCCCTCGATATCAGCGATGTGCATCCGGCCTTTGCCGCCATCGCAGGCGGAACCGCCGCCGGGGCAGGGGTGATGGCCATGCTGCGCCACCGTTCGGGCGTAGGCGGGGTGACGATCGTATCGGTCTGGCTCAACCGCAAAAAGGGATGGAGCGTCGGCTGGCTGACCTTTGCGCTCGACGGTGTGATCATCCTTGCCGCCATTACGACGCGCCCGCCCGAACTGGCGGCGTGGTCGGTGCTGAGCGTGGTGGCGATGAGCGCGGTACTCATCGCCTTTCATCGCCCCGGGCGTTACACCGGCTATTGAGCCGTCAAACCGCCGGTTCAACCTCCCGCTCGCGTTGCGTGGTCGGTTTCGAGACCTCGCGGATCAGCACGTTGAACAGCACCTCATAGTGGATCATGGCCTGGCGCAGATCCTCTGTCGCGACTTCGGTACCGCTGGGGTCGCGGCCCTGGCGCATCGCGATGTCATGACCCTCGCGGTAATGGCGGGCGACATCGGGATAATCGACCGTCAAATCGGCATGGCGCTGGTCGAAATCCGCCACCGGAAAGCCGCGCGCCTGCATCAGCGCGCCAATGCTGCGGTCCGCATGCAGTACGGCCTCGGCAGGGCTGTTGACGAAGATGCTTTTTACCTCGGTCCATTCCGCGGCAAAGCGGTCGTGTTCTTTCGCAGTCAGCGGGCGAATGTCGAACGCGGCCACGCGGCGCTGTCGGTCTTCCAGATCGTGCTCGGCCTTGCCGGTGCTGCCTGTGGTTGCGACCGTACGGTCATATTCGTCACCGAATCGCTGGCGTAGCCGGTTGGTGCGGCTGCGCGCGATGAAATACCAGATCAGCAGGACAGCGATGACCGCGCCCGCGATGGCAAGCCAGACCAGTGGATTGACGGTGTCCATAGTACATCCTCAATTACCTGTCCCGTCGGGCGGATAACGAGGGAGCGTGCGCGCCAGTTCCCGATGCGCCCTTCGGCAAGCGCGTTTACCGCTTTGCTGTCACCTGTGCCGCCGCGATACAGCGGGCGACAAGTGCTTAAGAAACAAGGTTACCGAAATTGAAGATTCGGGCTGGCGCGGTCAAACAGGCGCCAGTCACCCGCTGGGGGCAGGGGTGACATTTTATTCATGCAGGGGCGGTCCCGCCAAACGGGGCCCCGTTAACAACGGTAAGGCCGATGCGTCCGCGGGGGCGGGCAATTCGGCCAGCATTTGCAGCAAAGAGGTCTGGGAATGTCGAACACGAAAGATCAGTTTCGGATGCTTGAGCGGCACGAGTTCGTGGCGCAGTGCCGTCTGCGGGCCGCAGGCTGCCTGGCGCGGATTTCGATCGTTCGCAATCTGACCAGCGAGGGGTGCGCGGTAGAGTGCATTCCCGTCACCCTGCAACGGGGCGATACCATCTATCTGCAATTCGGCAATGTCGGTCCTGTCGAAGGGCGCGTCATCTGGCTGCGCAAGGGTGTCGAGGCGGGCGTGCAGTTCGAACAGGGGCTGCATCCGGCGGTGTTCGATCGCCTGCTGCATATCGCGCATCGCAACATGATCCTCAGCGACGATCCGCAGGAATTGCTCGACGATCTGCCAGCCTATCGCAAGACCGGCCCGCGCGTCGCCGCTTGCTGATTTGAAAGACTTTCTGCGCCGCCATTGGAGAGAGCCGGCGCGGATTGGATCGGGGATGCCAATAAGGCGTTTTGCGCCGGAAAATTGCAAATGAAACCGGTTCGGGGCGCGCTGCACCATTGCGGCGCGCCCTTTGCTCTGCCATCGTCGCGCGATGAATACGGAATTTCGTGCCGAGAGGACTGCTTGCCGGATGCCCCCCCGCTCCCAATCCGCCGCGGGGCTCACCCGCCGCGCCTTCGCCGCCTTGTCGCTGATGTTTTCCGCCGGTCTGCTGGCGGCCTGCGGTTCGGGTGAGCGATATACCGATCAGGCCGCGCGCGACGGTATCCTGCTGTTCGGCAATGGCAGCGAGCCGAAAGGCCTCGACCCGCATCTGGTCACCGGCGTGCCCGAGAACAAGATCATCTCAGCCCTGCTGGAGGGTCTGATTGCCTATCATCCGACCGACGATCTTCAGCCCGAGCCCGGCATGGCCGAAAGCTGGGAAAGCAACGATGATTATTCGGTGTGGACCTTCCATTTGCGCGATGCGCAATGGACCAATGGCGATCCGGTGCGGGCCAGCGATTTCGTCTATAGCTGGCACCGGATGCTGACGCCCGAACTGGGCGCCGAATATGCGGAAATGCTCTATATCCTGAAAGGGGCGGAGGCATTCCATCAGGGCAAGACGACCGATTTCTCGACCGTCGGGGTCAAGGCGGTGGACGACAAGACGCTGGTCGTCACGCTGGAAGGGTCGGCGCCATTCTTCCTCAACATGCTGAAACATTACAGCTGGTTCCCCGTAAACCCCCGCGCGGTCGAGGAAAACGGTGGAATGGCCAACCGGCAAAGCGGATGGTCGACGCTGGAGAATTATGTCGGCAACGGGCCGTTCGTGCTGGACGACTGGGTTACGAACCAGATCATCAAGGTGCGCAAGAACCCGAATTACTGGGACGCCGACAGGGTCAAGCTGAACGGCGTGGATTTCTATCCGGTCGAGAATGTGACCACCGAAGAAACCATGTTCCGCGGCGGGCGTCTGCATCTGACCAATACGGTCACGCCCGACAAGATTCCCGTCTTCCTTGAAAAAATGCCCGGCGAGATGATGATCGAGCCCTATCTGGGCAGCTATTTCTATCGCATCAATGTCACCCGCAAGCCATTCGACGATGTGCGCGTGCGCAAGGCATTGGCCTATTCGATCGACAAGAAGCTGCTGGTGGACAAGGTGACCAAGGGCGGGCAGATTCCCGCCACCGGCTTCACCCCGCCCGGCATGGTGGGCTTTGATGCGTCGACCGCGGCGCAGTTCCAGCCCGATCTGGCGCGGCAATTGCTGGCAGAGGCCGGCTATCCGGGTGGCAAGGGCTTTCCCGACGTCGAAATCCTGATCAACACGAATGAAGCGCATCGCAAGATTGCCGAAGCGTTGCAGGCGATGTGGCGCAAGGAACTGGGCGTCAATATCGGCATCTATAACCAGGAGTGGAAGGTCTATCTCGATAGCCAGAGCAATCTGGATTACGACCTTGTCCGCGCGGGCTGGATCGCCGATTACGCCTATCCCAATACGTTCCTCGATATCTTCACAACCGGCAACGGCAATAACGATACCGGCTGGAGCAACCCGCGTTACGACGGCCTGATCAATCAGGCCCGCACCGCGAAAACCGATGACCAGCGTCTGAAGCTGCTCCACGATGCCGAAGAGGTTCTGATGGAGGATATGCCGATCATCCCGATCTATTGGTATACCCGCACCTATCTGAAAAGCCCGCTGATCGAAGGCTGGCACCCCAAGGCGCTGGACAATCATCCGCTGAAATATGTGTCGCTAAAGGCCCCTGCGGCGCCCGCCGCCGAATAAGCCCGCCCGAAAAGCGTATAGGGAGAGCAGAGAAATGTTCCGCTTTGTCGCCGTCCGGCTGGTTCAGGGGCTGTTGGTGCTCCTTGCCATCTATGCGGTCACCTTTTTCCTTGTGGCGGCAACGCCCGGCAGCCCGTTCAGCACCGAACGCGCCATCCGCCCCGAGATCCTTGCCCAGATCGAGGCATTTTACGGCTATGACAAGCCGGTGGGCGAGCGTTTCGTGACGTCGGTCACCAATGCGCTGCGCGGCGAATTCGGGCCGAGCGCGGTCTATGCCAACCGGTCGGTGACCGCGATCATTGCCGAAAGCTTTCCGGTATCGCTGAAGCTGGGATCGATCTCGCTGGGGCTGGCGCTGTTTCTTGGCATCCCGGTCGGCATTCTGGCGGCGGTCCGTCAGAACAGCTGGCTGGATTATGTGCCGATGTCGGTGTCGATGGCGGGTATCTGCCTGCCGACCTTTGTCATGGGGCCGCTGCTGGCGCTGGTATTCGGCCTGATTTTCGAAGTGCTGCCGGTCGCGGGCTGGTTCGGGCCCGAATATGTGATCCTGCCCGCACTGACGCTGGGCCTGTATTACGCGGCCTATTTCGCGCGGCTGACGCGTGGCGGCATGCTCGAAATGCTCAATCAGGACTGGGTGCGGACCGCCCGCGCCAAGGGCGTGTCGGAAACGACCATCGTCTTCAAACACTGCCTCAAGGGCGGGCTGATCCCTGCCATCACCTTCCTCGGCCCAGCGCTGGCCGGAATCATCTCGGGCAGTTTCGTCGTTGAAACGATCTTCCAGATCCCGGGGCTGGGGCAATGGTTCGTGAAGGGCGCGCTCAACCGCGACGACTTTCTGATCCTCGGGCTTACGGTCCTTTTTGCGGCGCTGATCGTGGTGATGAACCTTCTGGTCGACATCGTTCAGGTCGCGCTCAATCCGCGACTGAAATACGAATAGGCGCTGGGTATAATTTATGAGCGATCATTCCGAAACCGCCGTACTGGCCAACGAACCCGTCCCGCCGCCGACCGAGGCGAGCGAGATTGCCGCCGAAGAGCTGGAGGAGGGCTCCTCCCTCTGGCGCGATGCATGGCACCGGCTGAAACGCAACCGGCTGGCGGTAACCAGCCTGTTCATCTTTATCTTCATAACCCTGTTCTGCGTGGTCGGGCCATGGCTTTCGCCCTATGACAGCCAGACGCAGGATCTGTTCCTCGGCGCGGTGGGCCCGTCGGCGGATCACTGGTTCGGTACCGACACGCTGGGCCGCGACCTGATGGTGCGCGTGATGGAAGGCGGGCGGATTTCGCTGCTCGTCGGGCTGGTCGCCACGCTGGTCGCATTGTTGATCGGCGTGATGTATGGCGCGGTCGCAGGCTATCTGGGCGGCAAGGTCGATAGCGCGATGATGCGCTTCGTCGATCTGCTCTATGCGCTGCCGTTCACGATCTTCGTCATCCTGCTGATGGTCGCTTTCGGGCGTTCGCTGTGGCTGATTTTCGTCGCCATCGGTTGCATCGAATGGCTGACCACGGCGCGTATCGTGCGTTCGGGCGTGATCAGCCTGAAGAAGCAGGAATTTGTCGAGGCTGCCAATTCGCTCGGCTTTTCGCATATGCGCATCATCGTGCGGCACCTGATCCCCAATGTGCTTGGCCCCGTGATCGTGGTCGCCACGCTGACGGTGCCCGCCGTCATGCTGCTGGAGGCGTTTCTGTCCTTCCTTGGCCTTGGCATCCAGCCGCCCAATGCATCGTGGGGCGTGCTAATTAACGAGGGGCAGCAGAACATGGAAATCTTCCCGTGGATGCTGATGTTCCCTGCATTTTTCTTTGCGCTGACGCTGTTCTGCCTGAATTTCCTGGGCGACGGACTGCGCGACGCGCTCGATCCCAAGAGCGCGAAGGACTGATCTGATGGCACTTCTCGAAGTTTCCGACCTGCGCACATCGTTTTACACCCGCGGCGGTGTGGTGCGCGCGGTCGATGGCGTATCGTTTACGCTGGATCGCGGCGAGACGCTGGGCATCGTGGGCGAATCCGGATCGGGCAAATCGGTCACCTGCTATTCGCTGATGAAGCTGATCCCCGAACCGCCGGGCCGGATCGAAAGCGGGACGGCGTTTTTCGACGGGCAGGACCTGTTGCAGATGACGCCGAAGCAGCTTCGCAAGGTGCGCGGCAACCGGATCAGCATGATCTTTCAGGATCCGATGACCTCGCTCAATCCCTATCTGCGGATCAGCACGCAATTGATCGAGGCGCTGCAGATTCATCAGGATATCGACAAGAAGGCCGCGCTTCACAAGGCGATCGCCGCCTTGGAAGAGGTGGGCATTCCGGGCGCAGCGCAGCGCGTGACCCAATATCCGCACGAGTTTTCAGGCGGCATGCGCCAGCGCGTGATGATCGCCATGGCGCTGATTACCGAACCGGACCTGCTGATCGCGGACGAGCCGACCACCGCCCTCGACGTGACGGTACAGGCACAAATCCTCGACATCATCAAGGAACGGCAGGAACGGCTCGGCACGGCCGTGATCCTTGTCACACACGATCTGGGCGTGGTGGCGGGCACCTGCGACAAGGTGAACGTGATGTATGGCGGCAAGTTGATGGAAAGCGGCACCGCCGAACAGGTCTTTTACGACCCGATCCATCCCTATACCCGCGCCCTGCAAAAGACGATCCCGTCGCTCCAGACCAAGGGTGCGCAGCTTTACACCATCCCCGGATTGCCGCCGGACGTGTCAAAGGACATCAAGGGCTGCGCCTTCTTCCCGCGTTGCCCCTATCCCAAGCTTGCCGTGCCCGAAGGCGCGCGCCCGCAGCTGGTCAACAAGGGCGATGGCCATTGTTTCGCCGATTGCCGCTTTTGCGATAGCAGCGCTCCGATCGAGAGTGTCTTGCCGCAGCATGACGCCGGCGATCTTGCGAGCATCGAAACCGCAGCCGAAGGGGAGGGCGCGGCATGAGCGATTTCCTCGTCCTGAAAGATGTGAAGACCCATTTCGATCTGGGCAACAAGCCGTTCAGCCGTACCAGCAAAGGGGTGGTGAAGGCCGTCGACGGTATCTCGCTCACAATCCACGAGGGTGAGATCCTTGGCCTGGTCGGCGAATCCGGCTGCGGCAAATCGACCCTGGGCCGCACGATCATGCAATTGATCCGCCCCACTTCGGGCAGCGTCTTTCTGGAAGGACGCGAAATCAGCGCCTTGTCGGACCGTGAATTGCGGGCGGCGCGGATCGATTTCCAGATGATCTTCCAGGATCCCTATGCGTCGCTCAATCCGCGCATGACGGTGCTGGATACGCTGGCAGAAGCAGTGCGGACGCGCCATCCCGAGCTGAAGGGTGACGCATTGCGCGCCCGTGTGGGCGAACTGATGCGCACGGTCGGCATGAATCCGGCACAGATGCGCCGCTATCCGCACGAGTTTTCGGGCGGGCAGCGCCAGCGCGTCGCCATCGCCCGCGCTCTGGCGCCCGAACCAAAGCTGATCATCGCGGACGAGCCTGTATCCGCGCTCGACGTGTCGATCCAGTCGCAGATTTTGAACCTGCTTAAAGATCTGACGAAACGGATGGGGCTGACGATGATCTTCATCAGTCACGATCTGTCCGTAGTCCGCTATATCGCCGATCGGATCGCGGTGATGTATTTGGGCAAGATTATCGAATTGGGTAGTGCCGAAGAGATCGTCGACAATCCGCTCCATATTTACACCCGCGCATTGATGAGCGCGATCCCGATGCCCGATCCAAGGCTGGAGCGCACCCGCAGCCGGATCGTGCTGGAAGGTGACCCGCCAAGCCCGCTGAACCCGCCGTCGGGGTGCAATTTCTGGCCGCGCAGCCCGGTTCCGCACGACGAACATATGAAGACGCATGTTCCTGAATTCACGGAAATAGTTCCGGGCCATTTTGCATCGAATTGCCCGTTCTGCCTCCAGAAATGACCCGCGTGCTACTCACTGTCACAAGGCTGTCGGATTTCGCGGCCAATTAAGGTGCGGTTGCGGTAAAGCCTTGCAATCGGGAGAAATCCGGAGATTATAGTTAATTCCAAAGCCCTTAGGGTGTTTTGGAAATTAATTACTCTAGATTGTAACTTTCTGGGAGCATTAATATTACATGTGCTTTGCTCAATACGGAATCTCGGGGGAAACGCATTGAAAAGTCGCATTTTAATCGGGCTGGCGGCTACGTCGATGTTGTCGACGGCTGCACAAGCGCGAGAGGGCAGTTTTTATATCGGCGCCGATGGCGGCTTGATGCAGCCAGAGACGAGCGACGTCGATCTGGACAGCGTCGGTCCTGCGGGTGAAATCGAATGGGGTATCGGGTACGACTTCGATGTTGACGCCGGTTACGACTTCGGCGCTTTCCGCCTTGAAACCGAAGCGGCGTACAAGGGTGCGAATGACGACGGCGGGACCACCCGTAACGGCGAGTTCGAGGACGACGAAGCGTCGATAGATTTCACGACACTGTCCTTCATGGTCAACGGCATGGTCGATTTCGGCCGTGACGAGGGGCTGCAGGGCTTTTTGGGCGGCGGCGCAGGCGTCGCACGCACCAAGTGCATATGCCCGGCGACACGGTCTATTTCTCGGACTCCGACACCGGCTTCGCATGGCAGCTGATCGCGGGCATCCGCGCGCCACTGACCGATAATTGGGATGCGGGTTTCATATACCGCTATCTCCGGCATGACGGGATCGAAACATCCGATGCTGGCGCATTCGACGATGGCTATGAAGTCGATTTGCGCACCCATTCCTTGATGGGTTCGCTTACCTATAATTTCTGGACGCCGGAACCGCCGCCGCCTCCGCCGGCACCGCCTCCGCCGCCCCCACCGCCACCGCCCGCGCCGCAAGTGGTTTGCAATACGGGCCCCTACATCGTGTTCTTTGATTGGGATTCGTCGAAGATCGCTGCCGAGGCTGCCGGTATTCTGGATAGCGCGGTCGCATCCTATGCGGATTGCGATAGCGTGCCGATTATGGTGGCAGGCCACGCCGACCGTTCGGGACCGTCGGGCTATAACGTCCGCCTTTCGGAAAAGCGCGCCAAGGCTGTCAGCGATTATCTGACGGCCCGCAATATTCCGGCGGGTGAGATCACAACCCATGGCTTTGGTGAAAACCAGCTGCGGGTCGAAACGGCCGATGGTGTGCGCGAACCGCAGAACCGCCGTGTAGAAATCACCTATGGTCCCGGTTCGGGCATGTGAATTTCTGCCAATTGCCGATAAAGAGGGGGTGGTGCAATCCGGCCCCTTTTTTCATGCGCATGGCATGCGTATCGCGCGCTCGGCAACCGTCTGCCAGCCCTGCCGAACTTTGCCTAATAAAGAGAGGAGGGTGGTGGACGCACTAGGGCTCGAACCTAGGACCCGCTGATTAAGAGTTATAGGGCAAGGCATCCGGCAGGGTCCGATTTCATCCATAAATCCTTGTTTTTCAATGGTTCATAGTCCGGCATCATCCGGCGCCATCCGATAGTATTTGCACCATCCTGTTATCCGGGGTGACACGTTGCCCGGAAATTCGTGGAACCGCTGAACAATTCAGCGAGCCCATGAAATTCCCATGAAAGCGGGGTAACAGATGGCAAGCGCGGGTAACATCGGCCTGACCGATACCAAGGTGAAAGGATCAAACCGCCTGCATCGGGGCGTATCGAGGTTCCTGACGACAAGGTGCAGGGCCTGCGGGTCCGGGTATCGAGTAAGGGCACGAAAACCTTTGTCCTGCGCAAGCGGCAGGGTGCGAAGGTCCATAACCTGACCCTTGGCACCTATGGCCCCCGGTTCGGGCTGGCCGAGGCACGGCGCAAGGCGCGGATCTATCTAAACGACCTGGAGGCAGGGAAGGGCGCACCGCCCCCTGCGAAGCGCGCACGGGCCAAGGGCGGGACCTTCCGCCAGTTGATCCCCACCTATCTCGACAGCAAGAAAGACCTGCGATCCCATAGCGAGATCAAGCGCATCATGGATGGGTATGTCATGCCCGAACTGGGCGACCGCTTCGCTGATACCGTGACGCGGGGCGAGATAACCGAACTGATCGACAACATCGCGGCGACCGCCCCTACGATGGCCCGCGCGGTCCATGCCCAGCTATCGGCGTTCTATACTTGGGCCATGCCGAGGCTCGACAAGCTGGAAGCGAACCCCTGCCGCGATGCAGGGCGACCGCCGAGACCGAAAGCGCGCGATCGTGTGCTAACCGAGGCTGAACTGAAAGCCTTGTGGGCGGTGGCCGAGGACGAAGCGAACCCATGGGGACCGGGCCTAAAATTGCTGATGCTGACCGGCGCGCGGCGTGACGAGGTTTTCAGCGCGGATCGTGACGAGTTCGATCTGAAAGCGAACGAATGGACGATACCGGCGGATCGGGCGAAGAATGACGTTGTGCATTTCGTCCCCCTGCCTGCCGTCGCGAAAGCCGTTGTCGAGGCGGTCCCCGAGGTCGAGGGCAGCGGAAAGCTATTCCCGACGCGGACGAAGGCGGGGCAGGCTGATCGCGGCCCTAGCGGTTTCAGCAAGGCGCAGGCACGGTTTCGCGAGAAGCTGAATAAGGTACTAGATCGCGAGGGCGGGCCGCACTGGACCTTGCATGACATACGGCGAACCGTCGCGACCGGACTGCAACGTCTAGGGGTCCGATATGAGGTTACAGAGGCGGTTCTAAATCACGTTTCGGGCGCGCGGGGCGGCATCGCTGGCGTTTATCAGCGCCATGATTGGAAGGACGAGAAACGGGCCGCATTGGAAGCATGGGCGAACGAACTGGACCGGATCGTGCGGGGCACTGATGAAACCAACGTCATAAAGTTGGAACGGGCATGAACGCGGCGGAAAAATGGGGCCTGCTGAGCTGGCAGGATGCAAGCGCCTATCCTGCGCCGGACGACCTAACGACATTAGAATGGTGGTGGGAGTTCACGCGCCGCCGTTCCGATTATCGGGAGCTATGGGATGGGGCAAAGCGTAGCATCACGGTCGATGGCTTGCGCGCCGCCCCTGACGTGGACGTATCACGGGTAAAGTTCCAAATGTCGCGCCTGTTGGACCCGAGCAAGACATACCCTGAATGGACGATCATTCAGGTTTGCCATCCGACGAACTACGGCATGGAACCGGAGCCGTCTCATATCTTCGATGATCTAGACAACCCTATAAGCCGCGCCGCCGTTGGATGGCGGAACAAGAAGGAGGAACTAGCGCAAGAGGCAGGCCACTATCGGTTCAACTTCGACTTAAACTTGCCGCTGCAACCGCAACTTGATCGGGCGAAACAGTATCTCGAAATTCGGCAGGCGCACCTTAAGGGCAAGGTCCTACGCGACACCAACATGAAAAACGGCAGGCATCGCTGGCCCGAGTATCTACGAGTTCTGGATGCGAAGGAATGCGGCGCAGGGCCAACCGAGATAAAGCGGACCTTGTGGCCCGATGACGAGGCAAAGCGACCATCTAGTGCAGATGCCGCGCACAAGCAGGCGCGCCATATTCAAAATAACTTCCCCCTTTGAATAGGAAGGAACGGCGGGATTTATCCGCATAAGTAGAGGGCCGTCCGAAACAATACGGAGCGGCACCAATGACGAAATTTCTTCGCTTGAGCGAGGTCCTGAACCGGACCGGCATGTCTCGCTCGACCCTCTACGAACAGATTAGCGCCGGGACATTCCCCAAGCCGGTCAAAGTATCGTCTCGCACGAACGGCTGGCCCGAAACCGACTACGAAGCATGGGCTGCCGAGCGCATTGCTGAGCGAGGGGAGGCGGTCTGATGGACAGCAAAAACCCCCGCGCCGGGTTGGGCGCAGGGGCTGGGATATCCTCTGGCAGGGATGCTTTCAGCATTACCTCAATTCAACAGAAAATACCAGTCATTGTCGACCGCCATGTCGTAATCGGTAAGGGTGCAGACGGCACCTATTTGGTGACCGTTTCGCCTTCCCTGCCGAACCATCCCCCGATGATTTTCAACGAGTATCGCAGGGCGCGCGGTTACGCTGGCGGGCTGCGTCTCGTTCATCGCTGGGCGATTCACGACGAAACGGGAGGCGGAAAATGAACACTGTTAAGAAAGACCCTAGCAGCGACATCTGGGGCGCGGTCCTTCGCTTCGAAGAACTGACGAACCGCCTTTGCCGCATCGAACGCCTGATGCGCCTCCTTGCCT
Source organism: Croceicoccus sp. Ery5 (assembly GCF_020985325.1). Taxonomy (NCBI): domain Bacteria; kingdom Pseudomonadati; phylum Pseudomonadota; class Alphaproteobacteria; order Sphingomonadales; family Erythrobacteraceae; genus Croceicoccus; species Croceicoccus sp. Ery5. The sequence goes on along the minus strand of NZ_CP087587.1, from coordinate 2,045,958 downwards.
GCTCGCAATGCGTTTCAGAAAGCAGTGCAGACGCAATCGAAGGCTTGGCCGATCTGGTCGATGCCTGCCGCGAAGAATCCGTAAAGTGCCAAGATGAATTCGCGGCGTTGTCCGGTTCCTATCGGGAGACGGCGCAATGAGCATTCACCAGTTCAGCAACAGCGCAGTGCCGCTGCCCCGTGACCAGCTTGAAGCAATGATGGAAACGATAACCGCCATGCAGCGCGTGACAGGCGCAATGGCGGTAGCCTTGCTGGCATCGCTCGACCGGATCGATGGCGACCCGGACGAAGAGACAAACGCAGTGGGGGACGACTTCACGCCTATGCCCTCTGAAATCGACTTCGGCCCGGGCTGTGAAATCGCAGATGCACCCGAAGCCAACGGCGACGAGCGCGATGGATCGATGGGCGAGGACGACTTCTGCGTCCACAATACCGGTGGCGACTACGGCGCGGGCTGTCCCGTGGCCGATCCGGGCGGGTGCGAGCATGACGGGCGCGAGCCTGACGATGGCTATTGAGGTGCGCCGATGGCCAAAAAGCGCATCTTCACGACCCTGCCAATGCAGGCGATAGCCGACCCTAGGCCTACCGCCCTGGACCTCCGCTGTCTCGCAGCCATAGCGCTGCGGGACGGCATGTCCGGCCTGAAAGGCAAAGGCGGCGGCTGCTATGCTAAGCGTGAGACACTGGCCGCTGATGTCGGCACTGATGTCACTCGCTTCAGCAAGTGTCTCAGCAACCTCATCAGTTGGGGCTATGTCGCCCGCGAACCGCAACTGATTGACAAGCGGCGCTTTACGCTGCGCGTCGTCTATGGCGGTGAACAAGGTGACCAACCCGCCACCCAATCAGGTGACCAGTTGGCAACCTATCGTGCCGAGATAGGTGGCGAAAGCGCCCCTGACGATCCCGAAATAGGTGACCACGCCAATGCCAAGAATGGCGGTTTCTCTAAGGAAAACGACCGACACTATAGTTCTCTAAGAGAGGAACTAGATTTCGATAAATCGAATGAACTAAATTCCCCTAAGGGGCCGGGTTTGCATTTTTCAGATGATGACGATGTCTTGGATAGCATCTTCTCATCAGGCAGGTTCCACTCCGAAAGGTCAGCCAGGGGAAAAGATACGGCTAAAGCCGTGGCTACCGAGTGGGCGCTAGGGCCGTATCTGCCGAGCAACCTCTCGAAGCTCCCGCTTGGCGCACAGGTTTCAAAGATCGAAGCTGCATTCAACGCCATCGGGCGCAATGCTGATCTGATGGCAGAGAATGAGCGGTCGATGTTCTCGGAACTGCTCTACAACATTAGCGACGAATATGGCGGCGGTGATCTGGACGCAGTTGCCCAGCAGGCCATTCACCTGTGGGAAGAGATGGCGGTGTTCTGATGGGGGGTCGGGGCTTGCGGGCCGCTGGGCCGACCACATGGGACCGATCTGGCCCCCTCGACAAGATAAACCGTAACATTGGCAGCATCGTTCGTGACAACTGCGATGTCTGACCGGACGGCAGCCGAAAGACAGAGGCGGCGCAGAACCCGAGAAGCGATGGGCCTTGCGGTCTATCCGGTCGAAGTCAACGCACAGGTTCTCAATGAACTGGAAGGAGCAGGACTTATCGCTGATCGGGATATCACCGATAAAGACAAAGTAGCTTCGGCGTTGCATCGGGCGCTGACTATTTGGGCGAATGAAAACTTTACGTCACGCGTGACACGGATTGCACGCGGAAAGCGGTAATAGGGTTTCAAAGGAGACCCGACTTGTCACGTATTGTTTCTGTTCGCCCAACTCTGAAGGGCATCGACTTCACCCGCATGGCAATGGCAGCTGCGATGGGACCGGAAGCCCGCGACATCGCCGTGAAGCGCTGGGGCGAGCAATCCCTAGCCGTTCGCGTGGCAAATGCTGGCGGGGTTGAGCAACTGGCTTTCAACAAGGCTGCCGTAGCGGCGGGTTCGACCGTATCGGGCAACTGGGCCGAACTGCTGGCGGATGAAGAGACGGCAGTTACCGAGTTTTTTGAGGCTGTCCGCGAACGGTCGATTATCGGGCGCATCGCGGGTTGGCGGAATGTTCCGCTTCGAACCCGCCTTGTGTGCGCCAATAGCGGTTTCACGGCGGCATGGATTGGCGAGGCAGAGCCGGTATCGCTTAGTGCCAGCGCATTCACCGAAGACAATTTGCCTTCGCGCAAGGTCAGTGCACTGACAGTGGTCACCGATGAAATGCTCGATAGCGCCGATCCGCAGGTTGAATTACTGATCCGGAATGATTTGGCCGGCGCTGTTGCGGCGGCTGTCGATCAGACCCTGCTTGACCCGACAAACGCTGGCGTGGCCGGTGTCATGCCTGCGTCCCTCAGCAATGGCATTACCGCCACGACTGCATCGGGCACTTCGTCTGCTCAGACCGTCCGGAATCTGATTGCTGATTTTCCCAGCGATCTGAGCCGCGCCGTCCTGATCGCATCGCCGGTCACTCTGGCGAACCTTTACGATGCAAACCAACTTCCGAACATCGGAGTTCGCGGCGGCAACGCAATCGGCATTCCCGCCTTCGCGAGCGAGCAGGCGGGCGACTATCTGACGCTGATCGATCCTGATGGCATCGCCATGGGCGCAGGCACCACCGACCTGCGCACCAGCCGTGAAGCGACCATCGAAATGCTCGATAGCAGCCTTGTGCAGGATCCCAGCACCGGCACTGGCACCGCCATGGTTTCGCTGTTCCAGATCAATGCCGCTGCGATCATGGCGACCCAATTTGTAAACTGGGAAGTTGTGCGGCCTTCGGTCAGCTACGCAGATGTAGGGGCCGCATCGTGAATCGCGCCTATTCATTTCTGACAGTCAAGGATTTGGACCGCGAGCAGCGTCGGATTTCCGGCTGGGCTTCTCGTCCTGAAGTGGACCGTGCGGGTGACATCGTGGAACCGATGGGGCTAATGCCTGCCAAGGGCACGATCAACCTTTTGCTCGACCACGACCATTCCCGCGCCGTGGGCGTTGTCGAAAGCGTGCAGCCATCAAGCGATGGCGTTCGCTTCACAGCCCGCATCGCCAAGATTTCTCAAGCGGGCGCGCTCAAGAGCATGTGCGACGATGCTTGGGAAATGGTGCGCGAGAAGTTACGAGCAGCGGTTAGTATCGGTTTCATGCCGCACCAAGCTGAGCCTATGCCAAGCGGCGGCTATCGATTCAAATCATGGTCCCTGCTCGAACTGAGCTTGGTCAGCGTCCCCGCTTGCGAATCCGCGACCATCGACAGCATCAAGTCCTATGACCGGACGTTAAGGCAAAAGGCGAACACCGGTGGCCGGGTGGTGCGTTTGAGCGATGTCCCGCGCGGTGTAGCCACGCTAGCCAATGCGAACACCGGAGGCCGTGTCATTGCCGATGCAATGCTGAAGGCGGCTGCAAGGGTTGAGGCCGATGCCGAACGGCTGCGTGATCTGAAGGCGCTGGGCACGCCGCATATGATCCTCAACGATGCGCTGACTGCCGGTGCAAATGCGACAGACAAGGCGCTCGCAGAAATTCAGGCGCGCGTTGCAAGGTTGGAGGGAAAAGCATGAGCCGGGAAGTCGACATCATTGACGCTCGCCATCCCCGTACCTCTTACATCACGCAGGACGAGGCATGGCGCGATCTGCGCGGGCTGGTCTTGGCTGAAACAGGCGTTGATCTGGAGCGAAGCCACAACTTCGCCATCCGCATCGTGCCGGTGAAACACTCCACCATGGCCGCGATCATCTGCGCACCTCACAGCGCACCGACAGCGGAAATCATGGCAGAGAATTCCTTCGTGTCTTTCTTCGGCAACATCGGCCCCGTTATGGCCGAGGCCGCACGCGAAATGGCAAGGTCCGGATATCATCCGGGTTTTTGTCGCCGCATTTCCGATCAGCGCGAGGCAATACATTGCCCCGGTGCCCTGCACTGATCGGCCCGCCCGCGTCTGGGCACGGGGCTGCGTTTCGTTCCATCGGCGCAGCCCCACTCGGGGCGGGGGGAAGGGTCGCCTCCGGCGCGTTTGGCATAGTACCGACCCCGGACCTCAACGTTTTCGCTATTACAGGAATTGTCCCGCGCGCGGGCGCGCGCGAGGCTAATCAACCTAGGAGACTATCGACCCAAGGGGGGGGAGGGTCAGAGTACCCCCGTCCATCCTTGGTACCGACCCCGTACCCTTTCGCACGCATCCACAGTTGAATTCTATGAGTTACACCATGGTACGAACACCGATCAGCAAGGCACACATCACAGGCACTGCTACACGAAATCCGGGCCGGTATGCGGGACGCAACGCCCCGAACCTGTCGGCGCTGGGAGAACCCCCGGATGTGTTAAATGCGGCTGAACGTGAAGCGTGGGTGCTGTTTGAAGCAGAGTTGCCATGGCTTCATCGGTCGCACCGCGCGATTGTGCATCTGGCCTGCGTCTTACGGGCGAAGATCGAGGCCGGAATCGATGGCATCAATCACCTTCAGGTCTATTCCGCCACCCTGTCGAAGCTGGGTGCGACTCCGGCAGATGAAAGTCGTGTGGGCTGGCATGAGGACGACGATGAGGACGACTGGTTTTCGGAAAGGGCTTCGGGCGGCAAGAATTCGTAGTGATTTTGCCGGGCTTAGCTGAGCCTCTCTGGCGACCGAGGAATTGCCCCAGGCGACCCTGCGGTCGATCTGCCCGCAGAAAAAGCGATAATTCAGCTTGTGGAGACGTTCTAGCAGGCGCGCAGCGGAATAGCTTTGGCGACTTCCAATTGCGGCAACTTGCCATTCTGGATCGACGCAAGAACATGCAGATAGACTGAGGGGTAGAGGGGTTGAAGAAACCGGACACCAGCTTCTCTTCCCCGCTCTACCCATTGGATCTTAGCGTCGATCGGCGCCAGGCCACCGAAGCGAACTGTCAGGCGGTCTCCAACATTGAGTCCCCTAGAGATACCTTCCAAACGCGCTCCCTCAGCCGTCAGGTCGACCAAATGTGCGGGGTAAGCAATCCCCGCGCCAATGCGATAATTGCATGGCGCTTTGACTGCGACACGATCCAACTGACGGGAAGGAACCTGGTGCGACTCTGACATTTCGTCTTGGTAAACTTCCAAGGCTAACGAAACGTTAAATGCCCTTGGAGGCCGCTGACGAAACCTGAACTCTATGTTTCATCCGTGGTCCATTTATATTGACGAAGGATGCTTGAAGCCAGCTAGTCAATCAATCGAAGAGCAAAACTCGAGGTTCCATGCCCTCAAGCAGCAAGAGGATTTTTCGCTTTGCCGCTGCGCGCTTCGTTGTCGGCAGACCGATCTTTAGACCGGATAGGGACGCGCAAATGTCCTGAGTCATTCAGTGTTGGGGCGAAAGGCACCAATGTCGTCGGATCCCCTGGAACAGAAAAGGCCATTAGCAAACCGGAGCGGTTTCGCTTCGCATGATACATCAATGAATCTGCCTGCTTAAGTTCCCCGTCGATCGAACTTGTTCCACACGGCAAGATCAGCGCTCCAAGGCTGCATTTTAGTTCGGACATCTCGGTGCAGACGGACTCGTTCAAGGTCGCATTGAGCCTTGTAGCCACTGTATTAGCTGCTGCCAGATCGCGTACCCGCATGAAAATGACAAATTCGTCCCCACCGACCCGAGCGAATATATCATCCGACCGAATGGAGTTTCTGACCTTCGTGGAAAAGTGCGATAAAGCCAGATCGCCCGCCTCGTGACCAAGCTGATCATTAAGCTTCTTCAATCCGTCAACGTCGGCAAAGATTAGAAGGGATAACTCTTCCAGACCATTTTGCTTCTCTACCGCCTCAAAAAAAGCCTTTCGGTTATACGCGCCAGTTAATGGATCAATTCGAGCAAAATGCCATTCGATCTCGAGCGCGGCCCGAGCTACGCCTAGCATCAACACGACTGCAAGAGCACTACAGAACTTCAAGGCCATCAGAAACGGCCCATGATTGAGGTCTAAAGCTTCGCCAAGAAATACCTGAGTAAGCGCGATGAATATTCCGAGGAGAGCGGCAAATCGGTTACCGACAAACCACGCTCCGAACGCGCAAATCAGCAAGAAGAAAGCGCCGAAGCCGATGTCAGGTTGCAGACTGCTCGCGATAATCGTGACGAGCGCAATCCCGGTCAATATCGATGCAGCAGCCGACTTTGGAACCTTCATAAAGAACGGTTTTCCAAGCTGTACCGCTCGGGATTTAGCGCTGCGGCGCTCGTTCATCGTTCCATATATCATGAACAATTATTAGCGGGGGCATAGCTAATTTTTCCCTAACGTGTTTGCTAGTCCTGCTTCCGATCAGGCCAACAAGTCCGCCTGCGTGGCAGCGATCAGGGCGGCATCGGCCTCCACATCGGTAAGCAGATACCCATCCGCACGGCGCTGGCTGATGCCAGAATCGTCGATATACCGCGCTAAACCGTTCTTCGGTAAGGCAGGACACCTAAACCGATCTAACTATTGAATCTTGTCCAACAGGATCGGGACGAGGATGGCGGCAATAAGCGTTGCAACGGCAACCCAGAATGTCGCAATCGTCCATCGAATGGTTTGGACTTTAGCACGTGAAGCCCGCTTTTCCTGCTCAGCCTTCAGAACTCCACAGGCGGATTGTGCGCCCGGCGTGGTGAGTAGTGAAGTCCGATGGATTGCCTCCACAATGGCCTCATCCGACAGCTGTGCCACGACACCCTCATCGACAGCGCGCCATGGGGCGGGCGGACCGCCGAGCTTGATTGTGGACGTTCCGTGCTTTTCAGCTTGTTCAGCCACAATGGAGCCAAGCCATTCAAAGGATTGACGGCCGCGTTTGTTACCCCGCTTGTTACCCGGGAGCATTCGCGGCATCAGAAATCCCCGCTAAGTGTTTGAATTTTGGTGGACGCACTAGGGCTCGAACCTAGGACCCGCTGATTAAGAGCTGAAATCAGAGGGTCCTTGCGCTTCCGCATGCGTCCAAAAATGGCTGAAATCCGCGATTCATAGTCCGCATTGTTCTTGAAATGTTCGCCAGTATCCACTATAAAAAGCTACCTAAGGTAGCAGGGACATATGGCGAACAAAGTTGGTTTGACGGATGCTCGGATCGCAGGTTTGAAAGCGCCTGCAAGCGGGCAAATTGAGGTCGCTGATGGCATCGTGACCGGTCTGCGGCTCCGAATGGGAGCGAGCGGCACCAAAACGTATATCTTGCGTAAGCGCGTTCAAGGTAAATGGTTGAACGTGACTATCGGGCGGCATGGCCCGAATTTCACTCTTGCACACGCCCGTCGGAAGGCGCGGGACCTGCTCGTCGACGTTGAGCAAGGCAAAAGCATCGCCAGAAAGCCGGGAGCAAAGAAGAAGGGATCGAAGGGTGTCGGCACCGTCGCCGAGCTATACGAGACATATCTGGCTCAACAGATCGTTGGCAAAAAGCGGAGCGCGAATGAGTTCGACCGGGTTTTCCGCAAGTACATCGAACCTGAGCTAGGCGACCGCCTCGCCGATTCGATCACCCGAAGCGACGTCAGCCGCTTCGTAGAGAAGATCGCATTTGAGCGGGGCAAGGAAACCCTGACGATGGCTCGCATCGTTTATCGGCACCTTTCGACGTTCTACTCATGGGCGCTCACCAGACTTGAACATTTGCCAGCCAATCCGTGCCGGGACGCCTGGCGCCCAAAAAGGAGCGAGCCTCGCGACCGGGTGCTCAGCGATCGAGAGGTCGCTGCACTGTGGCAAGCCGCCGTCGAGGATGGCTATCCGTTTGGTCATCTTGTGCAGATGTTGATTCTCACGGCCCAGCGCCGGGGAGAGGTGCTCGACGCCACTTGCGACGAATTCGACTTCAAGGGGAAAGTTTGGACTGTACCAGGAGATAGAGCGAAAAACGGCAAGGCAAATGTGGTGCCTTTATCCGCACAGGCCCTCGAGGTCGTCACCGACATCTTCGCGGCCGCCGGGATCGCGCCTGAAGACGCTCACAGGCAATCCCAAATTCTACTGGCATCCAAGGTCACCAGCACAAACAGTGTCAGTGGGCTGTCAAAGGCCTGGAAGCGGATAAGGGCAAGCGTGGACGAGAAACTCGGCTATGAAGCCGCTCATTTTACCATGCATGACATTCGCCGGACGGTGGCGACCGGACTGCAGAGGATTGGAATACCGCTGGTCGTTTCAGAGGCCGTTCTCAATCATCAGTCCGGCTCGGCAATGGCTGGTGTCGCCGGGGTCTATCATCGGCATCAGTACACGAATGAAAAACGCGAAGCTCTCGCGCTGTGGGGCAGGGAGGTTCTACTGCTCGTCGCGAAGTATCCGCCGCAGGACAGTCAGGAAGAATGACTCTCCACCCCAAGCCAGTCGGCGCGTATCCGATCCATGCCCGCGACAACGCCGTCAACGGTCACTGTATATCCGATGAAGTCCTCACCGACATCATCGCCTTCGATAATCCAGACATCGTCAGCAGCAGTAGTCAGGATCATTCCGCGCCTGCCACGGCTTAATGTCCCCGATACGCGTATTCGACCCGCGCTCACAACCTCCCCCTTTCAAAAACGCCAATGGCGCAGCACTTCGCGCACATAGGCCGGCGTCTCGCCATTGCGAGGAATACCGCCTGCGCGCTCGACGGCTCCTGGACCTGCGTTGTAGGCAGCGAGGGCCAGATGAACCACCCCGAACTTGTCCAGCATCTGGCGTAGGTATCGGGCCGCACCCAAGATGTTCGCCTTGGGATCGAAGCGATTTGAAACGCCAAGGTCCCGCGCTGTCCCTGGCATCAATTGCCCCAAACCTGCGGCCCCGGCCTTGCTGATGGCCATCGGATTATATCGTGATTCCGTCCATACAAGAGCGTCGAGAAGGCCGCTTGGTAGCGAGTATTGAGCCTCAGCAGCGTAAACATGAGGAAGGTAGCTTGCCCGACGGAATCCCGATGGCGCGCTGCCTTGGGGCTTTGGATATCGATAGGGCAGATAGGTTCGACCCGTATCGGTAGCCGGCGGCTCGGACCAGATCGTTGGAGGCTTTCTCCAAATGCCATGTTCGACGAGAAGGAAGCCATCAGCCCCTTCTGCAACGCGGAAGCCGTCGGTCGTCAACTCCGAGGCAACGGTCATCTGAGGGGGCTCCATCTCCTGCGCGTGAGCGGGGAGGACGGACCCAAGTCCTGTCGTTGCCCCTGCAACTACTGCCCATTTCAGTCTCATTCCCGAATCCTTTGGTGGTCGAATCGGGAAAGAACATATATAGAACATGTGATGTAGGAAAATGAAACGTCAGCGACGCAGAGCGGAGGCTGCGCGGGTGGAGGCACGTTACGATGGAGATGCCCCATGCACCAACACCGATCATCCCAATTCCAAGGTCTGCAACTGGAAAACCGCGCGCGCAAGATAGTCGAGCAGCTGGGCGGTGCCTGGTCGCGTTCGCGCGGAATGTGCTGCTGCCCGGCCCACGACGATCGCACTCCTTCGCTAAGCATCACACTCGGAAAGCGCGCAATTCTTGTTCATTGCTTTGCCGGCTGCACGAACGAGGCGGTGATAGAAGCCATGGCCGGGCTCGGAATACGAATTGCGGACCTGTTCGATGGCACGAGTGGTCCGATCGTGGCCGAACCGCGCGAGGAAGTCGCCAATCGCAATGCGCTGAGGCTCTGGCGTGAGGCATCGACCATCGCTGGCAGCCCCGCCGAGAAGTACCTCGTGTCCAGAGGCATCACGATTTCTTCGCCGGAGCTGCGTTTCCACCCGCATATGCCGCTGGGGCCAAAGGGTGCTGTCCGGTTTCTACCCGCGATGGTGGCGGCCGTGCGCAATGATGCAGGAATTCTGGCGCTGCACCGCTCCTTCCTTGACCTCGACAAAACCAGCTTGGCTTCTTTCGATCAGCCCAGGCGTGCGTTAGGCAGCCCCGGTTCTGGGGCGGTGCGTTTCGCGTACCCGAATGGGGGACGCCTTGGCCTCGCAGAGGGAAACGAAACGGCCCTCTCCGCGATGCAAATATTCAATGTTCCCTGCTGGGCGACGCTGGGAAACGAACGCTTCGGCCTGGCCGCAATCCCGGAATCGGTGCGCCAGCTGTATCTCTTTGTCGACAATGATGCGGGCGGGCACCTTGCTGAAGAGCGTGCGCGAGAGGCCTACGCTTGCGAAGGGCGGCTGATTGTTACCAGGCGTCCGGAGCTAACCGGCGACGACTGGAATGATGTGCTCATGCGCTCAGTCCGAGCTGCGGTCTGAATGTCGGTGAGAGGAAAGCGGGCTTGGGGCCTTGTGAGGCCCCCGGGCGGATCCATCCGAACGGACACCCGGACAAACCCAGGGCCTCTTCAGGAGGTCTCTCATGTCACACGCAAATACCGCTTTCGCATTCTCCGATCCCGCCGAGCCGCAAGTGTTGGCAGCGGCGAGGGCGCTGGCCGCGCGGCTCGCTGCAGATCAAGCAATTTCACGGCTCACTGTGAATGCAACAATGGCCGATCATTTCGGCGGTAGCGACGCCGAAGGACGCTGGTCCGTACGCGATGCCCATGCAGCACTTGAATTGGCGCAGGTGCTATTCCTGGCGCAGGCAACTGAATTCTCACCTGCAATGTCATCCAGCTTTGCCGATGAGGCTTTCACGCGCCTTGAAGGTCTGGTCCCGACCCAGTCCAACCGGAGCGACGAGCAGATCGAGTGGCAACAATTCGCAACGCCGCCTCGTCTGGCCTGGATGGCTGCAAAGGCATGCGCGATTTCTGCCGCTGAACTGGTTCTCGAACCGTCGGCCGGGACCGGCATGCTGGGCGTATGGGCTGCAAAGGCAACTGCGCGTCTTGCTCTCAACGAGATATCGCCGCTGCGCCGCGAATGCCTGGGCGCCGTGTTTCCGGAAGCGACAGTTACGGGAATTGACGGGGAACTGGTCGACGAACTTCTCACCCCCGACGTGGGTCCGAGCGTGGTGCTGATGAACCCGCCTTTTTCACACAGTATCGAGAGGGGCCACGATAGCCGTACTTGCGATCGGCACTTGCGTTCTGCCTGGAAGCGTCTTCTGCCAGGTGGCCGCCTGGTCGCAGTGATGCCCGAGTGGTTCGAGCTTCCGAAGTTCCTCGCCGGGATCGCCGGTCCCGTCGCGCTCCGCCTCAACGCGACAATCGAGCGCGGTTTCATCAAGCAGGGCACATCAATCTCAACCCGGCTGCTGGTACTCGACAAGGCTGAGGATGGTACCAGCCCGATCATTGCCCAGCCGGCAGATTTTGCCGAGCTTCATTTGCTGATCGATATGCTGCCTGACCGGGTAAGCCTGCCCGCCGAACCCAGCATCGGCACCAAGCCAGCCTTGCCGCTGCGACTGGCGGCGGGAAAGAAGAACCCGGTTCCGCTTAGCGCCCGTCCAGCCGCTACGGCGCCGTCGATCCTGCCGCTTGCATTTACGCCGCGCGAAGCACCTGCGCCGATCGAGAATCAGGTTGGGCATTATTTGCCTTACCGACCGAGCCGGATCTCAATTGCAGATGCTGTCCCGCATCCGACCCCGCTGGTCGAATCCGTCGCGATGGGTTCGATCACCGCACCCGTGCCCGAAGTGGTGCCTCAGCTTCCTTCGAGCATCATTGCTGGAGGCGTCTTATCCGCTGCACAGGCCGAGACCCTGATCTATGCCGCAAGCGCGCATGCCCGCGATCTGCCGGGCCGGTTTGAGCCCGACGACAAAGGTTGCGCCTTGAAGCCGAGCGCCGAGGGGCACGCCTACCGCATGGGCTACTTTCTTGGTGACGGAACTGGCGCAGGCAAAGGCCGGCAAGTCGCATCTGTCATCCTCGACCGGTGGGTGAGGGGCGAGCGGCGCCACATCTGGATTTCCAAAAACGAAGCTTTGCTCGAAGACGCCCGCCGCGATTGGAGCGCGCTCGGCGGCCTTCCCATCGACGTTCAGCCCCTTGGTCAATGGAAGCTCGGTGTCCCGATCGGGATGCGCGAAGGCATACTCTTCGTGACTTATCCCACACTACGCTCGGGACGCGGCGACGCGACCCGGCTCGAGCAGATTCTCGAATGGGCAGGGGAGGATTTCGTCGGGCTCATCGTCTTTGACGAAGCCCATGCGATGGCCAACGCCGCTGGCGGGGAAGGCTCACGTGGTAAGGTCAAAGGATCGGAACAGGGCATTGCCGGTGTTCGCATCCAGAATCTGCTGCCGCGCGCCCGCGTGCTCTACGCTTCGGCGACTGGGGCATCCGACGTCAATAATCTCGCCTATGCCACCCGTCTTGGCCTGTGGGGTCCCGAAACGGCTTTTGCCAATCGCGAAGCCTTTGTCGCAGATATCCGTGATGGCGGTATCGCTGCAATGGAACTGGTCGCCCGTGATCTGAAGTCTCTGGGGCTTTACGCGGCGAGGGCACTTTCATTTGCCGGGGTTGAGTACGAGATTCTGGAGCATTGCCTGACCCCCGACCAGGTAGCGGTTTATGACGCCTATGCAGACGCCTGGGCAATCATTCATGCCAATTTGCGGGAGGCGCTCGAGGCAACCCGGATCGTCGACACTGACAGTGGCGATACCCTCAATTCAGGTGCCAAATCGGCTGCGCTTTCGGTATTTGAAGGCACCAAGCAGCGCTTCTTCGCGCAGCTCCTTCTATCGACGAAGCTGCCGAGCCTGCTGCCTGCGATTGATACGGCGCTTGCCGACGGCAACGCGGTTGTGGTGCAACTTGTCTCGACCGCCGAAGCCATGCTCAACCGCCGCCTCGCCGATCTCTCCGATGCAGAGCGTGAAGCGCTCGAAATCGATCTCTCCCCCCGAGAATACGTGGTCGATTACCTCACCAAGAGCTTTCCGGTTCGGTTGATGGCTGTGTTTACGGACGAAAATGGCAATGCCCGGTCTGAACCGAGGAGTGATGAGAATGGTGCTCCTGTTCTGTGCCGTTCGGCGCTTGCCGCGCGCGATCGCATGATCGAGCAGCTCTGTGCCTTGCCGCCGATCGCGACGGCGCTCGATGCAATTATCGAACGGTTCGGTGTCGATCAGGTCGCCGAAGTCACGGGCCGTACCCGCCGCCTGATTGTTGGACACGATGGGCGCCAAGTACTCCAGTCGCGCTCTCCACGCGCCAATGTCGCCGAAACGCGAGATTTTATGGACGGGACAAAGCGGATTCTGGTTTTCTCCGATGCCGGTGGCACCGGCCGCAGTTATCATGCCGACCTTGCGGCAAAGAACCAGATGCGCCGGGTCCACTTTCTGCTTGAGCCGGGCTGGCGGGCCGATGCCGCAATTCAAGGGCTTGGCCGGACCAACCGCACCAATCAGGCATCGGCCCCGCTGTTCCGCCCGGTGACCACCGACGTGCGTGGCGAACGTCGGTTTATATCGACCATTGCACGTCGGCTCGACAGTCTCGGGGCACTGACCCGAGGGCAGCGCCAGACAGGTGGGCAGAACCTCTTCGATCCTGCCGACAATCTCGAGAGCACCTACGCCAAGGAGGCGCTTCATCGCTGGTTCGGCCTGCTGTTCGCAGGCAAGCTGGAAGCCGTTACGCTTTCTCGGTTTGAGGAATTGAGCGGGCTCAGGGTCGAAGGGCCCGACGGCGGGATGGTCGATGACCTGCCAACAATCCAGCGCTGGCTCAATCGCATCCTCGCGTTGCCGATTGCTTTGCAAAACGGCATATTTGACGAGTTTCTCGGCCTCGTCGAAGCGCGGATCGATGCAGCACGCCAGGCCGGCACGCTCGACATTGGGGTCGAGACCATTGCGGTGGAGCATTACGATGTGCTGACCGACACGCTACTGCGCACCGATGCGCTGTCGGGCGCGACTACGCATCTCCTGGAGCTCGAGATCGCCCGCGCGCTCAAGCCTTTGCGTCTCAAACGCCTCGAGGAGCTCTACGGCTTTTCAGGTGCGCGTCAGCAGCTTCTGCGTAATACGCGCTCAGGCCGGATCGGGCTGCTTGTCCCAGCGCGCAGCCTGCTCACAGACGAAGGTATGCGGGTGGCCCGCTTCGAGCTTGTCCGTCCCTTGAAGCATGGGCACATCACCGCCGATCAACTCGCGGAGAGCAACTGGGACACGGTGGATCCAACCGAATTTCAGCGCCTGTGGCAGGCGGAGGTCGATGACGCCGCATCAAATCACAAGCGCGAGCGACTGCATCTTGCAACCGGCCTGCTGCTTCCGGTGTGGGACAAACTACCTTCCGACTATGTTCGGGTCAGCCGGATCTCGGCGCGAGACGGACGCTCGCTGTTAGGTCGGGAGGTTCCGCTTCATTGCGTGCCCGAACTGTGCCAGGCGCTTGGGCTCGAAGACGAACATTCCGTTTCGGCAGAGCAAACCGTCGATGCGGTGCTCGGGACAGGGCGATCGATGCAAATCAAAAGCCGCGAAGCGCTTACGCTCAAGCGCAGCCTCGTGAATGGCGCGCAGCGGCTCGAACTGGCTGGTTGGTCGGCGTCGCGCCTCGACTGGTACAAGGCACATGGGTGCTTCACCGAGATCATACGCTATCAGACGCGACTTTTCGTCCCGACGACGAGCGCGGTGGCGGTCTTGGCGGGACTTGTCGGATGAGGCAGTCCTATATTGCCAATTGGCATCTAAAGTGATATATGATGCCATATGGAGAATGCTCATGTTGGCACTGCAACCCGTTGATACCGTCCCCCATGCCTTCCGGCCCGATCCTGTAACCCAAGAGGAAGCAGCGGCGATGTTCCGCGCCGTGCTGAACCTGTTTGGGAAATGGGAAGTAACGGACGAACAGGCAGCGACTTTGCTCGACATGCCGGTTCGCTCCTACCGGCGGTGGAAGGCTGAGGGTGCGGGCCGTGTCTCGCGCGATGGTGCGGCGCGGCTCTCCAACCTGATGGGTATCCACAAGGCGCTGAGGATCATCTTTTCCGAAGCCCAACGTGGCTACGCCTGGATCAAGGCAGGTAACGCCGCCTTTGCCGGAGCGAGTGCACTCGACGTCATGCTTGGCGGCGAGCTGACCGATATCATGCGGGTGCGTCGCTATCTTGATGCCGAACGTGGTGCCTGGTGATTGATCCCAAGGCAATTCCGGTCGCCCAGGTCGTGTGGAAAGGTGCTGTGCGGATTATCCGCAGTGCCTTTCCACCTATCGACCTGTTCGAAGATATCGCAGACCCCGCAGATTGGCCGCTGCTGATCTCTGCCGAGCAAAAGACCAATCCCCGCATCATGGCGACGATCGGCAATCTCGATCTTGTACCTGCTGACCGCCGGGTAGGGGGCAGCGGCGCATCCTATCTGATGGCCCCGTTCACGCATGTCAGCACCGACCGACCAAGTCGCTTCACCGATGGGACCTACGGCGTCCTATACGCGGGGGATGCATTCGAAACTGCGCTGTTCGAGACAATCCATCACCATGCCCGCTTCATGGCTCGCACTGTAGAAGCGCCAGGCTGGACATCACAGTTCCGTGAGATCATCCTTTCGGTAAGCGCTGATCTTCACGATCTCAGGAGCCTTGCCGCAGGCGATCCCGCGCTAGATCCCGACAACTATGCTGCATCGCAAGCCCTCGCTGTTGAACTCAAAGGGGGCGGGGCCGAAGGTCTTGTCTATCCGAGCATCCGGCATCCGGGTGGTGAATGTGTCGGCTTGTTCTACCCGGATTGTGCATCCGACCCCACTCAGGGACGTCACCTCGACTATCACTGGGACGGAATGGGTGTCGATCTGGTTCGAGACGCTGGTACAGGGGCGGTGTTTCGGGTGGTGCTGTCTGAGCGATAGATTCCTAGTCCGAATTCTGCCGCGGCGACCTCAGCTAATATGAAGTCTGAATCAGACATCCAGCTCGGGTCGCGACTCTCCCGATAGCTGCCAATTTGTCTGGTAGGAACTCTGAATGCTGACCACTCGCAATGACGGCGGTACGATCCTAGCCCGCAGCGAGCGCAAGATGAGATCGCTTTGTAATTCCTGTCGTCGATTACCGGACGTCCTCCGTGTCGGAACTCATCCATGAACTATGAACATGATGGTTGGCGCCGCCCTTAGCAGGCTCGGACTGCTATCCCACCATATATCCCGCATCGGACGCTGCCGTCGGATAGGCAAACATCGTTGACTTGATGTCGTCTGCAGTGAGGCCATGCCGGATGGCAAGACCAAAGACGTTGATCAGTTCGTCTGCATCGGGACCGACAAGGTGGGCGCCGAGTATGCGTCCCGTCCCAACCTGGATTAGAAGTTTGTGCCCATAAATCTGTGCGTTCAGGCGTCGCGCCGAAAACCATTCGGGGTGGGATCCGGCGTTGACGTTGAACTCCAGGCCGGCTTCGCGCGCTTCGCTTTCCAACATGCCGACCCTGGCTGCCGGCGGCTCGGTGAACAGGGCACTGGGCACTCCGTCGTAGTTCGGCGTCCGATCGCCGTTATCGAGGATGTTCTCCACCACGACTTTCGCATCGTGGCTGGATACCGGCGTCAAAGGCGGTCCCTTCGCCGCCGCGTCGCCAGCGGCGAACACCTTACCGTTGCTCTGGCTGCGTAGCTGCGCAGTGAGAAGCAAGCGTTCATCGTCGCTCGCCACATTTCCCGCTTCCAGATCGAGCTTGCCGAGTGCCGGACCTCTACCCGCGGCATGCACAGCCAAATCCGTCTCGATTACCCGATTGCCGGCTTCGACCTCCAGGGTCTCGCCCGCGGCTCTCAGGCCAGTGACCTCAGCGTCAACGATCTCGATCCCGAGTTGTCCGAAACTTGGCATCAGCCAATCGACGATGTCGGGATCAAAAGCTTTGAGGACGCGCCCGCGCTGAACGATCGTGACCTTTGAGCCTGCGCGTGCGGCCAGATGCGCGAATTCCGCAGCGATATATCCGCCGCCTACGAATACGATGCGCTCAGGAAGTGTGTCGAGGTTGAGAAAAGCATCGCTGTGGATGAGCAATTGTTCACCTGTAATTCCCAGCGGGCGGGGGATCGCTCCAGTTGCGATCAGGGCGTGGCTGAACTGCAGTTCCTGATCCTCGACCGCGAGCCGATCAGGACCGGTAAACCGTGCTGCGCCGTGGAAGGTCGCAATACCTTTGCGATCATAACGCGCTTCCTGCTTTCCGGGCACCGGGTCGGTGAAGCTGCGCTTGAAGGCCTGAAGCCCACCCCAGTTGATCGAAGCCGACCCTCGAATGCCTTTTCCGTTCATCCGGCGAAACGCCGCGAGCGCTTCCTCGCCGCTCACCATCATTTTCTTGGGGTCACAGCCGCGCAGCGCGCAGGTCCCGCCGTAGGGGCGGTAATCGATCACTGCACAGCGTTTGCCTGCATCGGCCATACGATGGACAGCGACCTGAGCTGCCGTTCCCGATCCGATCGCGATAAAATCGAACGCTTCAGCCATCGCAGCAATCGCCTTCCTGGATCGGTGGACAGGGAACCGTGCCATAGGAGCAGAATACGCAGCAATCGCCATGCACCGGCTTGAGGCGCACGCCGCAACCCGAACAGTTGTAGAAGAACATGCAGGCGTTCGTCGGCATCTCCTCGTCCTTCTCGTGCCCACATTCGGGACAACGCAGGCGGGAGATTAGGATCGGATCAGCCATAGAGGAATGCTCCGACCAAAAGAACGACACCAATGACAATGCCGGCGGCGGTAAGAGCCCGATAGGTCGACGAACCGCATGCCGCATCGGTCGGGCAAGCTCGCGCTTGCCGGAATTGCCAGAGGAGACGTATGGCCGCGGCGAACAGCAGAACCGAAGCCAGAACAAGCAGGGGCGTGCGATAAGGGCCGACGATCGGGGCGATGCTGCCCAGCCAGGCCGAACCCACTCCGGCCGAGGCGAGAGCGAGAGGAAGAGCACAGCAGGCAGCTGCCCCAAAAGCCGCAGCGATGCCGCCACCCGTCGCCAAACCGTTCCACCATGTGCCAGGGCTGCGCATTGGATGTCCTTTTGCAAAACTCGAGTCGCGACCGTATCTACAGTCTGTAGCAACTACAGACTCAAGGGGTTTACGGGTGCAGATTGGCGAAGTCTCGCGGCGAAGTGGATGCAACATAGAGACGATCCGCTACTACGAACGGATCGGAGTCATCGAACCACCGCCACGAAAGGGTTCGTATCGCGACTACGGCCCCTCTGACCTCGAGCGCCTTCGCTTTGTCCAGCGTGCCCGCGAACTCGGCTTTTCGCTGCAAGAGGTTCAGGCCCTGCTCGACCTCGCCCCACAGCCTGACGAGAATTGCAACCAAGTACAGGCTATCGCGGCGCAGCACCTGTCGAATGTCCGTGCCAAGCTGGTTGACCTTCGGAAAATGGAATCAGCCCTGGCAACCCTCGTATCGCGGTGCGACAGCAGTCCAGATGGTTGCTGTCCTGTGGTTGAAAGCCTGGCGGGAGCGATTTGAATTGGGTTGCGGCAGCGCTCGCATGTTGATCCTGTCCATTGCCTCGAGGAGAACTTGGACCGAAAATCCAGATCGTGCTCCAGCCGGAGGCGTTCTATGAATGCCTTTACCCGATCCAGTACCCTCCCCTTCATTCTCGCCTCGCACCCGGCCGCCCAGTTGCGATAATACCGGCTGCGTCGGCAGGCGTGGGGACCGGAATATTCCGTTCCTTGCGCTCCGAATACCGGTCGACCAACTGTTCGGCATGCGGGCGCAGCAGCACCGTGAAGCGGACGAGTTCTTCCATGACGTCGACAATGCGGTCGTAGAGCGCGGAAGATTTCATGCGCCCCGCCTCGTCGAATTCCTCGTAGGCCTTGGGCACGCTGGATTGGTTGGGGATGGTGAACATCCGCATCCAGCGGCCAAGCAGCCGCAACATGTTGACGGTGTTGAAGGACTGTGAGCCCGCCGACACCTGCATGACCGCCAGCGTCCGCCCCTGCGTAGGACGCATGCCTCCGATGCTGAGCGGCAGGTGATCAATCTGGGTCTTCATGATGCCGGTGATCTGGCCGTGCCGCTCCGGGCTGCACCACACCATGCCCTCGGACCAGAAGGCGTGCTCGCGCAGTTCGTGAACGGCAGGATGGTCGTCACCGCCGACCTGATCCGGCAGCGGAAGGTCGGAGGGATCGAAGATGCGCGTCTCAGCGCCGAACAGCTGGAGCAGTCGCGCGGCTTCCTCGACCGCGAGGCGCGAATACGAGCGCTCCCGCAGGGAGCCGTAGAGCAACAGGATACGCGGCGGTGACGGGTCGGCACCAAGGCCCTCGGCAGGGCGGGCATGGACGAAGGCCGGATCGAGCGCGGGGAAGCTGTCGGGATCGGGCAACAGACGAACGCGGGACAAAAAGGATCTCCAGACTTGGATAATCAGCCGCGTGGGCCGAACAGGATGATGGCAGCGCCGGCAAGCACGACCGCGCCGCCGACGAAGTCCCAGCGGTCAGGCGTGGTGCCCTCGACGATCCACAACCACAGCAGCGATGCGGCAACATAGACCCCGCCATAGGCCGCGAAGGCGCGACCGGCAGCGTCGGTTGGGACGAGCGTCAGCAGCCAGGCGAACAGGGCCAGCGACACCATCCCGGGCAGCAACCACAAGGGGCTCTTTTCCAGCCGCCACCATGCCCAGAATGCAAAGCAACCGGCGATTTCGAACAGCGCCGCGAGCGGATAGACGAGGAACAGCTTCATGCAAAACTCAATCCCAGGGCGAGCGCTGCCAGTGTCACCAGCAGGATCGGCGTCGTCAGCGTGATGCCGACGCGGAAATAATAACCCCAGCCGATCTTCACGCCCTTCTGCCCCAGAACGTGCAGCCACAGCAGGGTCGCGAGCGAGCCGATCGGGGTGACCTTGGGCCCAAGGTCGCAGCCAATGACGTTGGCGTAGATCATGGCATCGCGAACCGGGCCAGTGGCACTGGTCGCATCGATAGACAAAGCGCCCACGAGGACGGTCGGCATGTTGTTCATGCCCGAGGATAGCACGGCTGAAAGAATGCCCGTCCCGAAGGCCGCGCCCCATACGCCCCCCTCGGCGGAACGTTCCAGCAACCCGGCTAGCATGGTGGCAAGGCCGGCGTTGCTCATGCCGTAGACGACGAGATACATGCCGAGTGAGAAAATCACGACCTGCCATGGTGCTTCGCGGATCACCTGGCCTGTGGGAATGACGTGGCCGCGCGCAGCGATGGCGATGAGCGCCAGCGCGCCGACCGCAGCGACCGCGCTGATCGGCACGCCGAGCGGATCGAGAACGAAGAAGCCAACTAGCAGCAGGGCCAGCACCACCCAGGCGGCGCGGAAGGTCGCGCGGTCAAGGATCGCTTCTGCCGGAGCGCGGAGCTGTGCGACGTTGTAGCTGGCGGGAATGTCCTTGCGAAAGAACAGAAGCAGAGCTGCCAATGTGGCGGCAATTGCGGCCAAATCGACCGGCACCATGACCAGCGCATATTCACCGAAACCGATGTCGAAGAAGTCCGCCGAGACGATGTTGACGAGGTTGGAGACCACCAGCGGCAGGCTGGCAGTATCGGCGATGAACCCAGCCGCCATGACGAAAGCCAGCGTCGCCTTGGCGTTGTATCCCAGCGCCCGGAGCATCGCGATCACGATCGGGGTCAGGATCAGAGCGGCGCCATCATTGGCGAAGATCGCGGCAACGCTTGCACCCAGCAATACCACGAGCACAAACAGCCAGCGACCATTGCCGCGCCCCCACCGCGCCACATGGAGCGCAGCCCATTCGAAGAATCCCGCGCGGTCGAGGATCAAACTGATCAGAATGATTGCCACGAAGGCACCGGTAGCGTTCCAGATGATATCCCAGACCATTGGGATGTCGGCGAACGAGATAACGCCGGTGGCAAGGGCCAGCAGTGCTCCGCCGATCGCGCTCCACCCGATGCCGAGCCCGCGCGGCTGCCAGATCACCATCGTGATGGTGACCACGAAGATCGCGATCGCCAGCAGCATCAGACGATACGCTCGCCCGCCGCGTCCACAACCTGCTCGCCATCCTCCTTGGTGAAGGCGCCCTGCTGGGGGCTCGGCAGAATGTCGAGCACTACCTCGGACGGGCGGCACAGGCGGACACCGAGCGGCGAGACGACGAGCGGCCGGTTGATGAGGATCGGGTGTTCCATCATCGCATCCACCAGCGCCGTATCGCTCAGACTCTCATCGCCGAGCCCCAATTCGGCATAAGGCGTGCCCTTTGCGCGCAGCAGCTCCCTGGGACTGAGCCCGGCACGCTCGATCAGGCTTTCGAGCATGGCGCGCGAAGGTGGCGTCTTCAGATACTCGATAACATGCGGCTCGATCCCGGCGTTGCGGATCATCGCCAGCGTGTTGCGCGAGGTCCCGCATTCGGGATTGTGGTAGATGACGATGTCGGTGGTCATTCAGGCTTCCCTCGCCTTGGCGGTCGCGCCCTCTTCGCGGCCGATGGCGGCCAGCTTGCTGCGCACAGACATATCGTCGATGCTCTTAAGCGGAAGCATCAAGAACAGCTCGATCCGGCGTTTGAGATAGCTGAGCGCATCGACGAAAGCCTGCCGCTGGCCATCGCCCTCGACTGCGGCGGGATCCTCGACGCCCCAATGCGCGGTGAGCGGCTTGCCTGGCCATACCGGACAGCTCTCGCCCGCGGCGTTGTCGCAGACGGTGAAGATGAAATCGAACTCGGGTGCGCCGGGCTTGGTGAACTCGCTCCAGTTCTTCGAGTGCAGGCCCTCGGTCGGATAACCGAAGCTATCCAGCACCTCGAGCGACATCGGATGCACGTCGCCCTTGGGCTGGCTGCCCGCGCTGTAAGCACGGAAGCGGTCTCCGCCCATCTTGTTCATCAGCGCTTCGCCCAGAATCGAGCGGGCCGAGTTGCCCGTGCACAGGAACAGGACATTGTAAGGTTGGTCAGGCACTGTCGGCTCCATCAGCAGCAATGGGAAAGTTCGGCGATGAGCGGTTCGCAAAGCTCCGCGCGACCCCCACAGCAGTCCTTAGCGAGAAACAGCATCAGCTCGCGCAATGCGCCGATGCTCGCGCGCTGGATCATCTGCCGTCCCCGCTTCTCGGTTACGACGAGACCAGCTCCGACGAGTATGGCGAGGTGACTGGAAAAGGTGCTCTGGCTGAGGCCCGACGCGTCGACCAGTTGCCCGGTGGAAAGCCCACCGGGCTCGCTGCGGACGAGACGGCGAAACGCGTCGAGGCGTGTGGGATGTGCGAGGGCGGAGAGAGAAGCGAGTGCTGCAGCGGATTTCACTCATCGGCAATTACCGATGCGTTCTGGAGCGGTCAATATCGATCGGGAATTTTCGATGTGTTGCTGAAAGGTAGAAGGTATCGGCGAGCTACTTTTGTAAGCCCAGATGCCGAGTTATGCATGCGCAGATGCTGAAATCGAACAATCAGTAACCAGCCGGCCGGCAGTCATTGAGAGGGAAGGGGGCTTGCTTCTGATTGAGCCGAACGAGCGTCGAAGGTCGATGCTTGAGCTCGCAATCAGGAGTAAGTCCCATGATCAAGTCGATTCTGCTGACCAAGTTAGTCCAGTCCCCACGTAACGTGCGCCGCCACGGTGACCCAGCTGCAGATGCCGAACTGAAAGCGAGCATTGCAGCCCATGGCTTGTTGCAGAACCTCATCGTTCGGCCTGCCTCTCGCGGAAAATTCGAGGTCGAGGCCGGAGAGCGCCGCCGGTGCGCCTTGCTGGCGCTTACCGAAGAGAAAGTCCTGCCGAAGGGCTACGAGGTTACCTGCCTCGTGCTTGAGGACGATGCGGAAACCGCAGTCGAAACGAGTCTGGCCGAAAACTTCCATCGCCTCGCGATGAACCCGGCCGACGAAGCGCAGGCGTTCGCTGCCCTGATCGAGGCAGGTGCATCGACGGAGGACGTCGCGCGCCGGTTCGGACTGACGGTCCGCTTCGTTGAAGGCCGTCTGCGTCTCGCCACCCTTGCACCCGTCGTCTTCGATGCACTGGCGGCCGGCGAAATCACTCTCGATCTCGCCAAAGCTTTCGGCGCGACCTCCGACCAGGAAATTCAGGCTCGCGTCTATGAACAGGCGTCTTCGGGCTATTATGCGCCCAGCGCCGACAGTATCCGGCGCATGGTGCTCTCCGGCACGGTTCGCGGCAACGATGCTCGGGCCCGCCTTGTCGGTCGCGAAGCCTATATCGCTGCAGGTGGCCGGATCGAACGCGAACTCTTCGACGACGATGACAGCGAGTCCTGGGTCGATGTCGCGCTTCTGGAAACGCTCGCCGCGGAGGAGATGGAAAAGCGCGCCAAGGCGCTCGCAGCAGAACAGGGTCTTGCCTGGGTCAAGCCGACGCTTGACGCCTATGCCAGTCACGATCTCGTCGAAGGCCTCATTCGACTTCCAGCCGAGCCGGCTCCGTTGACTGACGCCGAACTGGCCCGCCTTGACGAGCTCGATGCCTCGTACGACGAGCATGCGGCCATTCTTGAGGACGAAGACAGCGCCGAAGAAGCAATTGCTGCGGCCGAGGCGACGATCGAAGCGATCGAGCGCGAATGCCAGGACATTCGGGCAAAGCCCCCGGAGCTGGCACCCGAACTGAAGGCCGATGCCGGAATGATCCTCGTTCTCTCGCGCGACGGCACACCGGTTCTCCAGCCGGTGTTCTACGGCGAGCGCGACATCGAAGTCGTTGGTGACGAAGATGTCGTCGAAGTCGTTGCGAGTGTCGGCAGTGATGGCAAACGCCGTGCAGCGCTTTCCAAGCGCCTGGTCGACGAACTTGCGATGCAACGTCGTGACGTGCTCGCGCTCCACGTGGCCTCGGATCCCGGCCTTTCGCTTGACATCATGGTCTTCACCCTCGCGGATGCCGACACCCACGACTGGCGGTCGCGCGCGGCCACGACCCTGCGTGGCGGCGTCCCTGCGGGTCCGATTGTCGGGTTCGAAGCGAAGGATGCGCCGGCAAGCGCATCCCTTGCGGACCTGCGCTCTGGTCTCGATGAGAGCTGGCGATCTGGCGAAGACGCTTCGTCGCGCTTCAAGATGTTTCGGGCACTCGCCGATGAAAGCCGCGCAGCATGGCTCGGCTTCGTCGTCGCTCGCACGCTCGAGGCGAGTCTCAACATGGCAGGCGAACGTCAGATCACGTTTCAGGATCATCTGGGCAGCACGATCGGCATTGACATGTCGCAATGGTGGCGTCCGACCGCGGCAAACTACTTCGACCGCGTCTCAAAGCAGGTCATCCTTGATGCGCTCACCGATGTTGGCGGTTTGGAACTGTCCTCACGCTTCGCATCGGTGAAAAAGGGCGATCTTGCGATGAGCGCCGAGCGCGTCTTCGCGGGGACCTACATCACCGAGGTCGAAGTTCGGGAAAGGGCCCTCGCCTGGGTGCCTGAAGTCATGCGCTTTGCCGACCAGCCGGAAATTCCTGCCGACAACGATGCGCAAAGTCCCGACGCGGATTTCGTCGCCAACGACGACAATCAGCCCCCGAGCGAGCTGGCCGCCTGACCTCCTCCTGACAGGAACGGCTGCTCGCCACGGTGAAGCGGTCCTCCGGCACATGCCGGGGGGCCGCTTCCTTCATGGAAAGAGAGCGGAGGGGGCTCCGGGATCTCCGGCACTGACCGACGGAACTGTCGTCAGGCCATTTCAGGAGATCCAACATGGCCTATCGCAAGGGACAAAGCGGCGCAGTGTCGCCTGCTACCCGTATCACCCAGGAAATCATCGCCCGCCTCGAGTCCGGCACGAAGCCCTGGATCAAGCCATGGCGCGGTGTGCCAGTCTCGCGCCCATTGCGGGCGTGCGGCATCCCTTATCGCGGCATGAATGTATTCTGGCTCTGGATGGTTGCCGACATGTGCGGTTACGCCTCGCCGTTCTGGATGACCTACAATCAGGCCAAAGAACTGGGCGCACAGGTGCGCAAGGGTGAAAAATCCACCATCGCCATCTTCTACAAGAGCTACACCAAGGAAGTAGAAGCACCCGACACCGGCGAAAAAACCGACGAAAGTCGTCGTGTGTTGAAGGCCTATCCGGTTTTCAATGCTGATCAGGTCGAAGGTCTGCCCGAGCGTTTCCATCCCGCCGCGACGCTTGAGGTGGTGGAGCCCGAGGGCCGTCAGGCTGAACTCGACTCATTCTTTGCCCGTATTCCGGCCGTGCTGCGGCATCAGGGCGACGAAGCCTATTATGAGCCAGTGGCTGACCGGGTGACAATGCCGCCCGCGCATCTCTTCTCGGGCTTCGACCACTATTACGCGACGCTCGCGCACGAGCTGTCGCATTGGACCGGCCATGCCAGTCGCCTCGACCGCAATCTCAAGAACCGATTTGGTTCTGCAGCTTACGCCGCCGAGGAACTCATTGCCGAACT
Source organism: Croceicoccus sp. Ery5 (assembly GCF_020985325.1). Classification (NCBI taxonomy): domain Bacteria; kingdom Pseudomonadati; phylum Pseudomonadota; class Alphaproteobacteria; order Sphingomonadales; family Erythrobacteraceae; genus Croceicoccus; species Croceicoccus sp. Ery5. Next base: position 2,020,622 of record NZ_CP087587.1, on the reverse strand, counting down.
TTCGAGCGCCATGCTTGGCGCTGAACTCGGTCTGCCAGTCACCCACCTCGATAGCCATGCGAGCTATATCGAGCATTGGCTCAAGCTCCTGAAGCAGGATGACCGTGCCATTCTCACCGCTGCTGCAAAGGCTGAGGAAGCATCAAGGCTTCTGCTCAAACTCGCAGGACGGATCTCTGCCGATGATACCGACGAAGCGTCTGCCGACGCTGCGTTGGCCGCCTGAAGGAGGGTGTCATGGGCCGATCGGTCAGTTACCCCAGCGGGGCCGTTGTGGCCTTCACCGTACTCGAAATCGAAAACGACGACGATTGGGACTTCGAATATGAGTGGCTCCGCGAGGAACTGCGCGAGCGCGCAGGGCAGGCATTCCCTTCACTGATCGCGCACGACGGTTGGCGAGGCCGCGAAGACCGCATCCTCATGCGCAATGCCTATGCGGATTTCGGCGTGTCGGTTTACGCCGGCCTGGTTGCGGTATGGATCGTCGAGCGTGACGATGGCGCCTATTGGGATGCCGATTGGCGCACGGCCAGATCGCCCAGAGCACAACGCTGGCTGTCCCAGATCGCCTCACGCTTCGAAGCCTTATTCGGCGACTACGTCTGCCTCGGTCACATGTCGAACGGTGAGGGCGTCTACGCAAAACGGGTAGCCTGATGCGCCAGTCACTTTGATCGTGACGAGGTGCCTGTCCTCCCTGACGAAGCCTGCATGTGCATTCATGGTCTGAAGCCATGCGAGAGAGGCCCTGGGCCAGCCGCCAGTCTTCCGCAACCCGGCTTGCGCAGGCCCGAGTTGGCCCGGCCCTGTGGGCCGTTGGCCTGCCCGCGCCAGCCTGCCCAAGCGGGTTTCCCCTGTCGGGTGCGGAGACTGCCTCAAGCTGGCCCTGACGGGCTCTCGCTGGCGCAGCCATGAGCGGGTGCGTCAGCCTCACGCCAGTCAGGAGGACAATACCCATGCACTCATCGTTTTCTGACCAACTTGCCGGCCTCGATCTTTCCGGTTTTTCGATTGGTCCTGCCCCGGTTTCCACCAATGATTTTCCGGCCCACGATGCGGTCGTCCAGACGCTCGAAGCTGTCTGGTCCGATCTATTTGCGATGGTCTCTGGGACTGCGCTGGAGGCCGATGCCGAGGACCTCGGCTGGGCGTTCGTCAACATCTTTCACCGTTCCGCGACCCGCAAATCGACCGCAGTCGACCGCGCAACCGACGAAGTCCGAGCGCTCCTGGCTACTGCCGATGGATCCGAAATTCACACCCATGAACTCGAGACCCAGGTTGAGCGTGCGCAGTGTGCCGAAGGGGCCATGATCGCTCTCGAAGAGATGCGCGAAGTGGCCGCTGCCCTCTATCTCAACGAATTCGGCTCCTCGTGGAAGCCCGTGTCGAGTTCGCGCTTCAATCACAGCGCCATGCTGACTTCCGCGCTTGTGGAGGGCCGCGAGTTCATCCGAGCCCGGTCCGAAGCCAAGCGCCGCGCCGCCATGCCAGAAGGAACGCCGGTGATCTTTGCCGGTGGCCGCACACGCCATCCAAACGAGCAGGACGCTCTCACTTTCGCCAACAACGTTTGGGCTACTCTGGACAAGGTTCACGACCGGGTTCCTGACATGGTTCTTGTCCACGGCGGTGATACCAAGGGCGTTGACCGTCTGGCATCTTCATGGGCGGAACGACGCAGTATCCCCCAAATCAGCTTCTCCCTCGACATGCGCCTGGGGGCACGCGCAGGCTTCAAGCGCAACGAGCGTATGCTCTCGCTTGACCCCCGTTATGTCGTCGCCTTTCCCGGAAACGGGGTCCTGGAGCGCCTCGTCATCGAAGCGAAATCCCGTCGGATTACCGTCGTTGATCGCCGCGGTCCGCTTGGAACTTCTCCCAAGCGCGCGGCTCAGGATACCGACTGATGCGTCCGGCATCGCGCCAGCGCCATCGGCGCTGGCGCAGGCCGTCAGAGGAAAGAGATCGCCTGTTATCGTGGGCAAGACGATCGGTCCTTGCCCCCACATTGCAGGAGAAATCTGATGACTGATTTTCAGGCGATCATGGCGGATTTTGCTGTCCGCCAGGCCGAGCGCGCGGCGCAGGCACAAAGTGAAATCCAACGGCTCAAGGCAGCTATCATTGCCCCGCTGCGGAATGCCGAAATTGCCCGCGTAGAAATCCGCTTCGATGGGTGCGGCGACAGCGGTGCGGTCGAAGAATGCGTCTTCTCTGACGCCGGCGGGGCGAGTGTTCCGTGTCCCGAAGTGACGATCGACTGTGCTGGAGAAGGCGACGACCAGAGCCTCAATTCCGCCCTCGAGCAACTGACTTACCTTGCTCTCGAACGCCATCATCCCGGATGGGAAATCAATGATGGTGCCTGCGGCGAACTGGTCATCGACGTGGCTACGCCGAGTTTCGTTCTGGACTGCCAGCTGCGTTACACGGCGACCGACGACCATTCGACTGATCTCTAGGAGAGGTGCGATGGCTCATTGCTACTATCACGCCCTATCGTCGGTCCGGAAATGGGGAGGGGTGGTGGAAGATTACCTGCCGCTCCACCAATGGTTTGACCAGTCGAAGGCGATCTTTGCTGATCCGCGGCACCGGGCCCTTCGGCACCATGCCGAAGGAATTTTCATGCTCGAAACGCTGTTCGGGCCTACCATCGTCAACGCCGACAACCGTGTCGTGCCTGTTCGCCTTGTAGGCGAGCAGCACGTCCGCGAGGACTTGGGTACGATTCCTTCCTTTGCGGATTGGGGGCGCCTCATCACGCCCCAAGACTGGATGTTGCGGGGCCATCGTCTGGACGAGCCTATGCCGCTTGGCACTGTGGAGACTGCTGCAGGCGGCGCGTTTTCAGGGGGGCTTTCGTCCGCTTCGGGAGGAGCGTCGGTAGTCGAGATATGACGTCGCCTTTGAAGGCAGGCGAGGTCAAGGCGTACGTCGCATCCCGATAATATGAAAAGTCATGGCTTGGCCTGTGCAAGGCACTCGGGACCAACCCGGCCTGTAAGCAAACCTTTCCTGAAGCATCCCCGTCGAGACGCGCAACCCCGATCAGGTCCGGCCGAGTTGCCGGGCTGCGCCCGGCTGCCCGCACCACCCGAACCAGATCGAGGTTTCCCTTCGGTGCGCTTCGCCGTGGCCGCTTCCTAGTCGGGTTTGCAGCCGGGATGGACCCGGAATGCTCGATCAGGAGAAAGACCATGACCAATCTCGTAATCCTCGTTGGCCGCATCGCCCGCGATCCCGAAACTCGCACGACCCAGGGCGGCACCAACATCACCTCGATCTCGGTCGTCACCGACCGTCCCGCCCGCAAGGACGGCAAGACCTACAAGGACGAAAACGGCTACACCGCCAAGGACAGCGAATTCCACCGCGTGACCTGCTTCAACGGTCTCGGCCAGAACGTCGCCAAGTACTGTACCAAGGGCCAGCTCGTGACGGTCGAGGGGCGCATCCACTATACGCAGTGGGAAGACCAGGACGGCACCAAGCGCTACGGCTGCGAGATCATCGCCGACAAGGTGGACTTCCTCACCAAGGGCCGGACGTCGAACAATGAAAGTGCGCCCGACATCGATGAGGACTGAGTGCCTCCCGCAAACGACAAGGCTCCGATGGTTCGCGCCATCGGGGCCTTTTTTGTGTTCTCTGACGTAAGCGGCGGGGCGGGGCATCGAGCCCACACCCCGCCGCGGTTGAAGTGTCAGGCGGGGGAGAGCCTTTTGAGAGCATCGTCGATCCCGATGGTGAGCGAAGCGCGGATGAGCTGCTTCAGTTGCGCAGGGTCGATAGTCTCGGCTCCGCATTCGAGAAGAACCTTGCCCAGTTCGCCTGCCGCTTCCTCGCGGAGCCTGGCCTCCTGTGCATCGAGTTCTTCGCGCTGCTCGCGCAGCTTCTTGAGCGCATTGCGCGCGCTCGGTTTGGACCTGGCCATGAGTTTGTCCTTTCGCTGGCCGTTGGTCCCCTCCACGTGCGACAGTGCCAACATGGGGCGATGTAGGAAAACGGTTTTTGCCGCGATGCCAGTGCTTTTCACGCTGACGTTGGAGAGGTCTCTTTCGCAGAAAGGCCAAGTGTGATGCGGGCTTTGGGGCCGCGTCAAGGACGACGGGGCCCCACCATTTTTACCGGGCAAGCCCGGCAAAAATCGTTTCCCCCATCGCCGCTTCGCGGCCGCGCTATGCGCGGTCCCTGACCCGGCCCGTCACCCACATCTTCGCAGCTCCTGATGCGACGCATCGAACATCAGGAGGAAAGATCATGTACGCTTCACTGAATATCGCGCAGGGTTCATTCCAGGCAGATCAGGCAGCTTTCGTTGCCGCACTCGACAAGGCTCATGCCCGGTCCCTTCACAGCTACTTCACCCAATATGTCCTGACCGATGGTGAGGCTGGTTACATCGCGGTCGATGAGGGCGATTACGGCGCACTGCCCAAGGCCATGCTGGACCGGGTCATCGACACTGTGCCCGGAAAGCTGAGCGATGAATTCTGATGCCACAAACAAGGAGGAAGTCCGTCAGGGCTTCCTCCTTTCTTTTTGCTCGGGTCCCGTATTGTCGATCCCGTAGGCATCGCGCGAGCATTCCCTGCAGCATCAGTCCTCGGCGTCCGACGCTTCGAATTCCTCCAGCCGATCGGGCATGTCGAGTACCTTCATGGCCGCTGCTGAAATGGCCTCGGCCTTCGTCGGAAAGGCTTCCGCTGAACTGATCGAGACGCCGCTCGAATAGGTAACGGTTGCCTGGAAACCATTGCCTTTGGGTGTCGCGCTCAGTGTTACGTCCGCCATATCCATGCTCCCGGTGGGATGCCCGCGACACCATTCTTCCTGCCGGCGGACTCGATCGATCTTTAACACAATCGGCAATCGAACGGCATCGTCTTCATCCCTTGGTCTTGGGATTTCAAAACCGTCGATCCCGTGCAGGTCATGACACTGGGATCTACCCTCTAAGCTGGGGACGGAAGAGCACACCCTACGCGACAAATCGCAAGCGGGAGGCGGTAAAAAAGATCGTAAAGACAGAGTGTTGATGGATTCTTGCAAAAATGGCAGTTTCTCAATCAGAAATGAATAGTCGCCAATTCGCCAATCGGATTCGATTGAAAACAGCCAGGAATGGCGCATTCCTGCGCATTACGAGTGTTCTTGACATGTTCTCATTTCTGATTTAGACAATAACCGCCTTTCGCAGTGCGTTCCGGGCTCCTGACCACAAGGAGTCCGTGCATGACACGGCCAAAATCTCTCCAGGTACATGTCACCGTCGAGCTCGCTGAGCGGGTTCGTGCTGCAGCCAAGCGGCGCGATATCAGCGTCAGCGAATGGATCCGGTCGCTGCTTTCGCAGGCATGCGAAAATGACGATCTTGCATCCAAGCTCGAGACATCGGTCGACCGCATCAGCCGTCAATCGGTGTTCACGATGGTCGGCGTCGATGCCCTTCTTGCAGGGCATGCCGATCACGGTCTGCGTGAGCGAGCCCATCAGGCCTACGCGCGCAAATGCAAGGAACTCGGGCTTACCGCAAACGCCGGCGAGGGAGGTTCCGATGAAGCGTAACCTCGTCAACTTCACGCGCGGAAGTCAGCTGCTCGGACACTTCAGCTTCATGTTTGCAGCAGGTCTCAAGGGGCCGCTGATCATCGCCGCCATCGGCATTTCCTGGACTAGCTGGTGGACCATTTCGGCAGGGCTGAGCGATCACGAAGCTTACCTCGTCTGGATGCGCATTTATGCTGCCATCTACGGCTTCATGGAGTTCGATCCGGCCAAACAGGTCGCACTCGAAACGGGGTTGGGAGGAACTATCCAGCTCCCCATCATCATGCTCGATGCCTATCCGCCGGTGATCAATGCCTGGGATCATTTGCTCGACTTGCTGGGCGATGCACTGGTGCGTTCGGCCTTGCTTCTCGTGCCGGCCTTCGTGCTGTTCTACTGGTTCGCAGCGCGCTTCGGCAGCCGTTCGAAAGAGCGCAAGCATGAGCGCGGTGCCATGCTCGTTACACTACCTGAACTGGTCGACGAGCTGCGCGGGCACAACCAGCGCGAGCGCGCCCGAGAGCTTTCGAGCGCCATGGGTTGGAAATGGCATCTGTGTTCGCCCAGGGAACTGTCCGCGGCATTTCCCTACCGGCCCTCGCATCTTGCGACGGTCGTCTATCCATGGCGGCTCGAACAGAGCCACGCCATGCTCATCGGGACCACCGGCATGGGCAAGACTGTCGCCATGTCGGACATGATTGCTGAAGCCCGCGCCAAGGGACAGCGCTGCGTCGTATTCGACCTGACCGGCGCTTTCATCGAACACTTCTATGAGGCCGATCGGGACATCATCCTCAACCCGCTCGACGCGCGCTGTCCCCAATGGAGCCTCTTTGACGAATGCCGCACCGAAGGTGAATTCTGGGCGGCAGCGGAAGCCCTCGTACCCCATGACGGGGGCGGGGAAGCGCAATTCTGGGTCATCGCGGCGCGTGCCTTATTCGTCGAGTTCTGCCTCAAACTGGTGGCCGAAGGGCGGGGCACCAATGCTGCGCTTGCTCGCGAACTGATGACCGCCGATCTCTCGCGGGTCCACGCCATGATGCGAGGCACGATCGCTGATCCCCTGACCGCTCCTGAAGCCGCGCGCATGGCGGAATCGATCCGGGCAGTGTTCAACGTGAACGCCAAGGCGCTGAAACTCCTGCCCACCTCGGGGCACCGCTTTTCGGTCCGCGACTGGATCGAGGAGGGCGCCCATGAAGACGAAGGCACTAACGCCAAGAGACGTGGCTCGATGGTCTTCATCTCCGCGCGCTACGTGGATATGAGCGTATGCGCGCAGCTCCTCACGCTGTGGCTCGATACGGCGATGAACACGCTGATGACGACGCCACGCACCAAGGATCTCAAATGCTGGTTCTTCATAGACGAGCTGGGCGCGCTTCACCGGCTCCCCGCTCTCGAAAAGGGCCTGCAGACGGCGCGTAATTTTGGCGGCGCGATCGTCACCGGCATCCACGCCTACGCCAAGCTCAAGGAGGTCTATGGCGAGAACATGGCGATGACCCTGGCATCGCTAGCCAGGACCAAATTGATCCTCGGTACTGCAGACCGCGAGACCGCCACCTGGTGTTCCGACTTCATCGGGCATCGCCAGGTTCGCGACATGGAAGAAGGCTACACCTATGGCTACAACAATGCCCGCGACGCCGTCAGCCTGACGCCGCGCAAGCATATCGAGCCTTTGCTGCTGCCCGACCAATTGATGAACCTCCCGCGCCTATCGGGCTTCATCAAATTCCCCGACGGCTTTCCTGCAGCACCCGTCCGTCTGCGGCCGATAGACCGGGAAAGAATCGCGCATGTCTTCGTCGGTCGGGCCAAGGATCGAGCGCCGATCCGGCAAGTCGAAGGCAAAAGTGAGGCCGGCGAGACAGCTGCCAATCCGCCAGCAAACCATAGCGAACATCCCTCGTCGAACGATGACGGGGCAGGCAAGCCTGTCGTCCCAAAGCAAGGTAATCTTCCGCTCGAACAAGCAGCCGTGGCCGTTGCCAAGCAGTCACGCCAGCAGGCGGCCAAAAAGGCCGAGAAGGACATTCCCGACGACACTGAGAAGGCTTCAGGCAAGTCCGGTCATCCGCGAAAATCGTCGCCCGAAGAGCGCACGGCAACTCCGCGCAGTTCCCGTCCATTGCTGCCCACGAATGCGGCGCTTCGCAAAGGCGATCATCCCGATGAGAAGAATCCATCGAATGGCGTGAAGGAGGGACGCCGAAGCGACTTGCCGCGTGCCAATCCGCCATCGGATAAGCAGCAACCCGTCGACCGGATAGCCCAGCGCCAGCGAGAGGCAGAAGCCCGAAAGCTCATGCTCGAAGACGGCGTTCCCGAGCAGGATCAGCCATCGCACGAGGGTCCCGATCTCGGCGATTTTGAACTGTGACGCACGAGGCAGACGCCGCCTGGCGGAGTGAGACCTGATGCTCTCTGTAGCCAACGTCCGCACCGCTGGCGGCGCTGCCAACTACTTTGCCGCCGACAATTACTATACCCGCGCTGATGCCGAGAGATCTGGTGGGTGGCTTGGCAAAGGCGCGGAGGCGCTTGGACTGCGAGGCGTTATCGAAGCCTCGCAGTTCGAGGCCGTGCTCAAGGGCATGCTGCCCAATGGAAGCCGTGTCGGGAGTGATAACAGGGCCCATCGCGCCGGCACCGATCTCACATTCTCGATGCCCAAGAGCTGGTCCATCCTTGCCCTCGTCGGCGGCGACAGGCGTATCCTCGATGCCTATGGCGCTTCCGTCCGCGAGACGCTGGCCTGGGCCGAGAAGAATCTCGCCGAAACCCGCATGGAGGTCCGAGGCAAGGAGCGAGTGGTCGCGACACGGAATCTCGTGATCGGGCTTTTCCAGCACGATACGAACCGCAATCAGGAGCCCAACGCTCACTTTCACGCCGTGATTGCCAATGTCACGCAGGGACCCGATGGCAAATGGCGAGCGCTGAGAAACGACAAGCTCTGGAAGCACAACACGCTGCTCAATGCCATGACCATGGCGCGCTTCCGCCTGGCGGTCGAAAAGCTCGGCTACCAGGTTGGGGAATACGGCAAGCATGGCAATTTCGAAGCGGTGGGCGTTCCTAAACCCGTGCGTGATGCCTTCAGTTCGCGCCGCGCCGAGATTCTCGAGGCATACTCGACCATGGAGGCAAAAGGTCCTGCCGCATTGGATGCAGCCACATTGATGACCCGCGCGGATAAGGGGCCAGTGGCAGACCGCCAGGCTCTCGTGAGCCAATGGCGTGAGGCAGCCGCGCAGCTGGACTTTGATCCGAGACTTGTCATTGCGCAGGCCAATGCACGGGCCGCCACCGACATTGGCTCCGTCTCCGGAATTGGAAATTCGGTGCGATCGATCGGCCAGCGGGCGCGCCTTCTGGCCGCGACCTTCGCGGAGCGTCTGGGGCTACGTGAGGGCGACCCGCTTGTGCCTCGCGACATGGGGCGCCGGACGCCCGAGCAGATCGCGGCCGTTCACGCGGTTGCATCGGCGATCCGGCACTTGGGCGAACGCGAGGCAGCCTTCTCGCGGACCGAGATTTATCGCTCAGCGCTTGGCTTTGCCTTGCCCACCACGCTCACCGACATCGAACACCGCGTCGACCAATTGCTGCGCCAGGGCCACCTGCAAAAAGGCAGGGGCCGCGATCGGAATCTTGTCACAACCCGCGATGCGATCGGGCTCGAACAGCGCATCATTGCGGCCGTCGAAAGCGGACGGGGACATGGCACAGCCGTGGTCGAAGCTGATGTAGCTGGACAGCGCCTTCAGGCACTCTCCCAGCTCAATTATGGCCTGACCTTGAACCACGGCCAGGAAGGGGCAGGGCGCCTGCTTCTCGCCTCGCACAACCGGATTGTCGCGATTCAAGGGGTAGCTGGCGCAGGCAAGAGTACCGTTCTCAAACCCGTTGCAGACATCTTGCGCGAGGAAGGCAAGTCCGTGCTCGGGCTCGCAGTCCAGAACACGCTCGTGCAGATGCTCGAGCGTGACACCGGCATACCCTCGATGACGGTTGCGCGCTTTTTACGCCAACATCAGGGCCTTCTGGAAGGAGCGGACCAAGCGAGGCTGGCCGAAGCGCGCGCGGCCTTGCGCGGCACCACAGTACTGCTCGACGAAGCCTCGATGGTCGGCAATGCGGACAAGGAAAAACTCGTGCGTCTCGCCAACCTGCTTCAGCTGGACCGCTTCGCCGGCATTGGGGACAGGAAGCAATTGGGGGCGGTCGATGCGGGCAAACCATTCGATGTGATGCAGAAGGCAGGCGTCGAAACCGCGATCATGAGCACCAATCTGCGCGCCCGCGAAAGAGCCTTGCGCGATGCCCAATATGCAGCCCAGGGCGGACATATCGATGAGGCCTTGCGGCATCTTGGTCCGCATGTCGTCGCTTCGGGCAATACAGCGGCCGTCGACGCTGCGGCCGCCTGGCTCTCGCTATCGCCGGCCGAGCGCGAGGTCACCGCGATCTATGCATCGGGTCGCAACTTGCGCGGACAGGTCAACGAAGCGGTCCAGACCGGGCTCAAGGCCAATGGCGAATTGGGACCGGGTTCCTTGGGTCTCACTGTGCTGTCGCGCGTCAATCAGACGGGTGAGGAAATGCGCTATGCGCGCAGCTATGCGGCCGGCATGGTGCTCGAAGTCGACCGCCGGCAAAGGGGGCAGGGGCTGCAAAAGGGCCGCTATGACGTGATCGCGACCGATCCCTCCCGCGAACGCGTGATGCTGCAGAGCGAGCGGGGCAAGCGCTTTGAATTCCGGCCGGGCCAAACGCGACCGCAAGGTGAGCAGGATCCGCTCCGTCTGTTTGAGGTTCGCCCGCTCGAAATCCACGATGGTGACCGCATTCGCTGGACGGCGACCGATCACAAGCGCGGCCTGCTCAACGCCGATCAGGCGCGCATCGTGGCGGTTGATGCGAAGGGTGTGACGGTGAAAACCTCGCTTGGCGCCGAACATCGGCTGGGGCTAAGCGACCCCATGCTCGAGCGTCTTGATCTCGCCTACGCGCTCAATGCGCACATGGCGCAGGGTCTGACCTCCGACCGCGGGATTGCCGTCATGGATAGCCGCGAACGCAATCTTGCCAACCAGCAGACATTCCTCGTGACGATAACCCGTTTGCGCGATGGTCTGACCCTGTTTGTCGACAATGCGGGCAAGCTCGAAGCTTCGGTTGACCGTAATCCGGGCATGAAACGCTCGGCACTCGAAACGGTCGATCAACTGCGCGATGCGGCAGCAATGGGCCAGGCGAAGGGCAAAGCGAGGGACAAGGCGCCGGAACCCCGCCGCGAGCCGCCCGAACTCGATCGTTCAATCACCAAACCCTTCGAAATCGGGATCTGACGCAGCGTCTATCCGCATGGGTTCATATGGCACCGGTTGACTGTTAGTTCTGTTTTTGTTCTCATGGCGACCATGTCCCGAATCGCCGATGAAATCCTGTTCACGCATATCGAAGTCGCGCTTGCGGTTGCGTCCGAAGCAACGCTTGTCGGGCTCGGCGCTGACGACCCGCGAACCCAGCGCAATGCTCGTGTCGATCTCGCGCGCCATCTGGTCGAGCGGATGCAGGGTTTGGAGATCGAAGGCGAGGTGAATGCCAGCAGGAGCTCTCAGCCCACTCTCTTTCCAGGCGATCTGTCGCCGATGGGCTGACCAGCATTGAGATGTGGCTGAGGTAATACTGGCTTATTGCAGGCGCGTCGCGCGATCCTTCCCCATCAGCTCTGCAACGCGTTTGGCGATGGCTTTCCAAGTGGCGATACCCGCCTCGTCCTGTGCCAGCGCGAGCGCGCCGATCTGTTCGGCGACATGAAGCGGTGCATCATCGCCATGGGTCTTCAGGACCTGGTTGGCACATGCCCAGAGTTCCCAATCGCTCAGCATCAGCCGAGATGTCCAACAAGGCCGAGGAAGAACGTGATCAAACCGTAGCCCACGACACTGCCCGCCAAGAGAAGTTCAATATTGAATTTGGAGCGAGGAGGGCGGGGTTGTCCTGCTGGCCAGATCTGATCGCAGATGAGCTCGTTGAACCCTGCGCGGCGTCCGCAGACTTCCACTTCGCATCCGAGCAACCGGCGTGTTCCACGCCCGGTGTCGAGTTCCCACACGCCGCCACCCGAATGGAGTTCAAGTCCGAAGGGGCCTTCGGCAAGACGGCCTGTCAGATAGAGCTCCGGGCCTAGCGGCATGCAGGACCTTTCCAATAGCGATCCCAGCGCAGCACAGTGCGTGTCTGGATCATGGAGCAGGAGAGATCAGCCCCGCTTGGCAGTCGGCACCAGGCAGCCGTCCGGTTGCCGCCTGCCGAACCTTCCGACCGGCACGTCAATCTCGGTCCACGAACCACGACATGCCCTGTCGAAATGGTCCCGCGAGGGCCGCCAAGAAGATCGACGAGCGCGTCACGCGCTTCGATTGCCGACGCGTCGGGGCAGGGCTGGTTGGTTCGGCATGTTCCGTCCATTTCGCGCGCTGCAATCCCGGCGATGCGGACGTGGGGGCCTTCGGCGCACCATATGGGCTCGTCGCCATCCCAGACATGCGTGGGTGTGCAGGTAAAGGTCTGGCCGGCAGCGACGATCGAGGCAGCGAGGAGGGCAAGCATTGGCGAGCTACCTAGCGAAGCGCGCGGCCGAACCAAAGCACGCGGCCGACAATATTGATCGTCCGCTTCTCCAGGCCGCGCCAGCTGGGATAGGCCGGATTGTCGCTGAGCACCGAGACCCGTTTGCCTTGCGGTTCGATAGCGACCCGCTTGACACTGAGCATGTCGTCCATGCGCAGCACATAGATCCCGTCGCGCAGTCGTGACTGTCCATCATTGAGATCGACCATGACTTCATCGCCGTCATGCAGCGTTGGCTCCATCGAATCCCCGTGCACGGCGATGATCGAAAGGCTCGTCGCCTTGCTTGCGGTCAGACGGCGCAGCCACTTCTCATCGAACCCGAACTGGGCGCATTTGGATTCCATCTCTGCCAAAGCGCCGTGCCCTGCCGAGGCTTCCACATCGAGAACCGGAACATGGACCAGTTCGACGACCGGACCGGATCGCCGTTCGGGCGCGCCAAGGATCTTCTCGTCTACTCCGAAGAAGCGGGCGAGCACGGAGCGGTCCTGCTCGTCCAACTGCCGGGGACTGCCGCGGCGGATGTATTGCTGGATGTACGCCGCGTTGCGTCCGAGAAGGCGGGAAATCGAGGAGTAGTTGCATCCTCGTTGCTGGATCAGATCATCCAGGGCTTTGCGTGCATCTTCCATCGCTGCGGGTCCTATCGCATCCGTCTAGGAAATTCGATCCTAGACTCTAGGAAGCCTTCCTAATAAGAACATAACCAGAACACAAGTGGAAAGCGAGTCGAAGGCGATGGAGCTCCTGGACCAGATTGAGGGCTATTTGGCGCGAAGCGGTACGAAGGCCAGCATGTTTGGTAGGCTGGCCGTTGGGGACCCCCGGTTTGTTCAGGATCTTCGCGAAGGGCGCCGGCCGAGGCGCAAAACGCAGGAGCGGGTGAGGCAATTTCTAATGGAGAAGAGCTCTTAATGTCCCAGCCGTTGAGAAGTAAACCGTAGGCGGTCTCGGCTTGTTCTCACCCCCGTTCACGTTCTAGTGATGGCGCATGAATGCAGTTGAGATCGAACAGGCAATTTCGGAGTTAGCGGAGCTTCCCTTTGACCGGGCTGAGTTCCCGTTTGCGTTCCTTGAAGCATTTGGAAATAAAGCCACAACACTCAAGAAGCTGCGTAGCGGGGCCTCAAACGCGTCCGATCTGCCGAGCGGCGTGCTTCAGCGTAGCAACATCCATATCGCCACCTGCGACGTCGGGGCCGTCGACCAGGCGCTCAAGGCGCTGCGCGAAAGTCCGAAGACCGCCGCGGCCAAGGCCAAGTTTATTCTTGCCACCGATGGAGAGGATTTCCAGGCGGAAGACCTCAATACCGGCGAAACGGTCGCCTGTACCTTTGCCGACTTCCCTAACCACTTTGGCCTGTTCCTGCCCCTTGCCGGCATAACCACGGTCAAACAGATCCGCGAGAGTACGTTCGACATTCGGGCGACGAGCCGGCTGAACAAGCTTTACGTCGAGCTGCTGAAGGACAACCCGGAGTGGGCGACGGCCGAGCGCCGGGCCGACATGAACCACTTCATGGCCCGGCTGATCTTCTGCTTCTTCGCCGAGGATACCGACATCTTCAACGGTGAGGGCCTGTTCACCCGGACTGTCGAGCAGATGAGCGCGCGGGATTCGAGCAACACGCATGACGTCATCAGCCAGATCTTCCAGGCGATGGACACCCCCACGCGGCACGAAGGTAAGCTAGACGAGCGCTATCGCAAGGCAGCCGGTACGCCGCGCTGGGCGGACGTATTCCCCTACGTCAATGGCCAGCTGTTCTCAGGCAACACGGATGTGCCGCGCTTCAGCCGGATCGCGAGGGCTTACCTGATCCAGATCGGCAACCTGAACTGGAAGAAGATCAATCCCGACATTTTCGGCAGCATGATCCAGGCGGTCGCCGACGACGAGGAGCGCGGCGCGCTAGGCATGCATTACACCAGCGTGCCCAACATACTGAAGGTGCTGAACCCGCTGTTCCTCGACGACCTGCGGGCAGCGCTCAAAGACGCGGGCGACAATGGCCGTAAGCTGCTCAATCTGCGCAACCGCATGGCGCGCATCCGCGTTTTTGACCCGGCATGCGGATCGGGAAATTTCCTTGTCATTGCCTACAAGCAGATGCGGGAGATCGAGGCCGAGATCAACATGCGGCGAGGCGACGCCAACCGGAAGTCGGCCATCCCCTTGACCAACTTCAGGGGTATCGAACTCCGTGATTTTCCGGCCGAGATCGCGCGCCTAGCCCTGATTATCGCCGAGTTCCAGTGCGACGTGATTTATCGAGGGCAGAAGGAGGCGCTGGCCGATTTTCTTCCTCTCGACAGCCAGAACTGGATCACGAACGGGAACGCGCTGCGACTTGATTGGCTGGCACTTTGCCCGCCGGCAGGGTCCGGGGTCCGTATGCAGGCCGATGACCTGTTTGGCACACCGTTGGATCAGTCTGAGATCGACTTCGAGAATGAAGGCGGCGAGACCTACATCTGCGGCAATCCCCCATATATTGGGGACAAATACCAGACGAAGGAGCAGAAGGACGATCTCCGGACCTTTAAGTCCGGAAAGCAGGAGGTCCGCGCGGTCGACTATATAGCAGGCTGGTTTTGGAAGGCGTCAGACTACATCAGTCACGGAGGACGCTTTGCCTTCGTATCCACCAACTCCATCTGCCAAGGGGTTCAAGTGCCGCTGATCTGGCCTAAGATTTTCGGCAACGGACAGGCCATCTTTTTTGCGCACGAGAACTTCATGTGGGGCAACAACGCCGCCCGCAATGCGCAGGTCACCTGCATTATTGTTGGCGTCGCCGATGCCCAGGAACGGCGGAAATTCATCTATTCCGACGCGGCACGAAAGGAGGTTGCCAACATCAACCCCTACCTGTCGCCTGGCGACACCGTCATCGTGGCAAGGGCATCCGAGCCGATTTCAGAGGTTGGCGTGATGTTCGGCGGGAATATTCCGCGAGATCAGGGCAACCTCTTGCTCTCGACAGACGAGATGCACGCGCTGCTGAATGAATACCCGCAGTCAAAGCCTCTGGTTCGGCCGATCGTGGGCTCGGCCGAATTCATTAACGGCCTGCAGCGGTACTGCCTCTGGATTTCGGACGAACAGGCCGAACTGGCTTTCTCAATTCCTCCGATCGCGGAACGGCTTTCAAAGATCCGGGAGTATCGGCTGAACGGTAGCGAACGCGGGCGCGCCGGTTTAGACACTCCCTACAAGTTCGAGCGGACGATTATCGGTAACAAGCACACCATCGTGGTGCCAAGCGTCTCGTCCGAACGTCGTGAATATTTGCCGTGTGGGTTGATGCCGCCAGACGTGCGGGTATCTAACCTGGCTCTCGCCATCTACGACGCGCCTCTCTGGAACCTTTCAGTTATAGCCTCCCGGCTGCACCTCGTTTGGGTCGGCGCCGTCTGCGGAAAGTTGGAAACGCGTTACCGCTACTCCAATACCATGGGATGGAACACTTTCCCGATACCGACCACGTTGACTGAACAAGGCAAGGCCGACCTTACCCGCTGCGCGGAGGACATCCTTCTCGCGCGCGAGGCCCATTTCCCGAAGACGATTGCCGAACTCTACGATCCCGCGAAGATGCCCGACAACCTTCGTCATGCACATGAGCGTAATGACGAAGTGCTGGAGCGGATCTACATTGGACGGAAGTTCCGTAACGACACCGAACGGCTCGAGAAGCTTTTCGAGCTCTATACCAAGATGACCGGCAAGAAGGCGGCCTAAACTGCATGGCAAACGGCGATATCATTCCCACGGTCACCTTCCGCCCCGCCGGCACCGGTGCGACGGCTAAGGCGAACGAACTCGGCATGCGGCCGATGCAGGCCCGCGCCTATGACAAGCGGGGCGAGCAGTACCTGCTGATCAAGTCGCCGCCAGCCTCTGGCAAGTCCCGCGCTCTCATGTTCATCGCGCTCGACAAGCTGACAAACCAGGGCGTGAAGAAGGCGATCGTCTGCGTGCCGGAGCGCTCGATCGGTGCGAGCTTTGCAAGCGAACCGCTCAGCAAACATGGCTTTTGGGCCGACTGGGTGGTCGCCCCCCAGTGGAACCTGTGCAACACGCCCGGCGCTGACGATCCCAAGGTGGCCAAGTCCAAGGTCAAGGCCGTCGGCGAGTTTCTCGCCGGGGATGATCGGGTGCTGGTCTGCACCCACGCCACGTTCCGCTTCGCATTTGACGAGTTTGGTGTGGAGGCCTTCGACGATACTGTCATTGCCATCGACGAATTTCATCATGTCTCGGCGGATGCTGGCAACCGGCTTGGCGCCCAGCTTGCCCAGCTGATCGGGCGCGACAAGGTCCACATCGTCGCCATGACCGGCAGCTACTTCCGGGGCGATGCCATCCCCGTGTTGGCGCCGGAAGATGAGGCGAAATTCGAGACCGTCACCTACACATATTACGAGCAGCTCAACGGCTATGAGCATCTGAAGGTGCTCGACATCGGCTACAGCTTTTACATCGGCCGCTACACGGACAAGATCTCAGCGCTTCTCGACCCGACAGTGAAGACCATCGTCCACATTCCATCGGTCAATTCGCGCGAGAGCCTCAAGGACAAGCACCGCGAGGCCGAGGACATCATGAACCACCTCGGCGACTGGCATGGCGTGGATCCAGATACGGGCTTCCATCTGGTGCGCACCGCTTCTGGCGGTACGATCAAGGTGGCCGACCTGGTCGACGACGACGCGGCCAAGCGCGACAAGGTCGTGGCTTCGCTCAAATCGCCTGAAGCCCGGGCCAACCGGGACTTCGTCGACATCATCATTGCGCTTGGCATGGCCAAGGAAGGGTTTGACTGGATCTGGTGCGAGCATGCGCTGACCGTCGGCTATCGCTCCAGCCTGACCGAAATCATCCAGATCATCGGCCGCGCAACCCGCGACGCTCCGGGCAAGACGCGGGCGCGCTTCACCAACCTGATTGCCGAGCCAGCGGCAGACGATCCGCTCGTGGTCGATGCGATCAACGACTACCTCAAGGCAATTGCTGCCAGCCTGCTGATGGAGCAGGTGCTCGCGCCCCGGTTCGAGTTCACGCCGAAGGATGCCGGGCCGAAGGAAGGGTTCGACTACGGCGAAGACGGCTACAAGCCCGGCAAGACCAATATCGGCGTCAACGCCCAGGGCCAGATGCATTTCGAGATCAAGGGCCTGAAGCTGCCGACCAGCATCGAGGCGACGCGGATTTGCCGCGAGGACCTCAACGAGGTGATCGCCAGCTTCGTGCAGGACAAGTCGGTGGTAGAACGCGGCATGTTCGATCCTGACGTAGTGCCCGAGGAACTGACCCAACTTAAGATGGGCAAGATCATCCGCGAGAAGTATCCCGAACTGAGCGCCGAAGACCAAGAGGCCGTGCGCCAACATGCGATCGCGGCGATGAACGTGACGCAGCAGGCCAAGGCCATGATGGGTGGAGACGTCGTTGACGGCGAGATCAAGGCGAACACCGCCTTCATCGACGGCGTCCGCAAGTTCGCGCTCAGCGTAACTGACCTCGACATCGATTTGATCGATCATGTCAATCCGTTCGACGCGACCATAGCGGTGATGGCCAAAGCCATGGACGAGAAGACGCTGCTCCAGGTGCAGGCGGTGATCAATGCCAAGAAGGACAAGCTGACATACGAGGATGCCCGGGCGCTGGCGGAGCGCGCGCTGGAGTTCAAGCGTGAGCGTGGTCGGCTGCCCTCGCAGACCTCGCAGGACGCCTGGGAGCGCAAGATGGCCGAGGGCATTGCCTTCCTTCAGCGCCATGCCGCAAAGGCCGGCGCTGATGGCTGAACTGAGCGACCTCGAACTGCTGGCGGAACTTGGCGTCGACATGACGCCCGAGGTGCAGCGCGCGCTCACGCCGCTGCAAGAGCGGATTGTCGCGGGGTTCGAGGACGTTCAGCGCTTCGTTGCCGAGAATGGCCGGTTGCCGCAGCATGGCGATGACCGCGACATCTTTGAGCGGCTCTATGCCGTGCGTCTCGACCAACTTCGCGGCATGCCGGAAGCGCGTGACCTGCTCGCGCCGCTTGATGCCGACGGCATTCTAGACGGAGCGACACTTGCAGCCGCACCTGCGGCGCTCGACGACGAGGCCCTGCTCGCCGAACTCGGCATCGCGAGCGGTTCCGGCAACGACATTACTCAACTTCGCCACGTATCGTCGCGCGCGGAGAAGCGGGCGGCCGAGGAGATAGCCAACCGTGAACCTTGCAAGGATTTCGCGGAGTTCAAGGGACTGTTCGAGCGGGTCCAAGCGGACCTTAAGGCGGGAGCCCGGCAGGCCAAGGTGCTTGATCAGACCGAGGTCACCCTGGCGGAGATCCAGCCCGGCAACTTCTTCATCGTCGGCGGACAGCTTGCCTACATCGCCGACTCGACCGAGGATTTCGTTACCCAGTACGAGCGCAAGGACCGCCGTGTCCGCGTCATCTACGACAACGGAACCGAGGCGACAGTCCTGTCGCGATCCTTCCAGAAAGCGCTGTACCGGGACGACACGGCGCGCCGCATCACCGAGCTTAGTGCTGGGCCTCTGTTTGGCGATACTGCCGAGCCGGATGATCTCGCCAGCGGCACGATCTACGTCCTACGGAGCAAGTCAGCTCACCCTTACGTGGACCAGCACCGCGAGCTGATCCACAAGATCGGGGTCACAGGCCAACCTGTCGCAAGCCGGATCGCCAATGCCCGCAATGACCCGACCTTCCTACTCGCCGATGTCGAGGTCGTTGCCGAGTACAAGCTCTACAACATTAATCGTAGCAAGCTTGAAGGACTGATTCACCGCGCTCTTTCTCCAGCGCGGCTTGATCTGTCTGCTGGGGACCGGTTCGGCAAGACCGTCCAGCCCCGCGAATGGTTTCTCGTGCCGCTAAATGCGATTGACGAACTCGTGGCCCGGATCAGCGACGGGACGGTGACTGATCTTAGATACGATCGGGAGCAAGCACGCTTTATTCCGATCTGACGCTAAGCCAAACTTGGCCAATGTCACGCCATGCTATGGGGCCAGTAAAGCGCCATGCGAAATGGATATCGTCCGACACCGCCGCAATAGCCGTCGTTCAGCCGTTCAAATCGGCTTCACGAAACCTTCCGTTCGTTCATCAAGCTCTCAGTAAGCGGTGTTCTCAGCCCACGGCGGCCCAAGGCATGAGTTCGGCGATGCCGTTTGCAGGATGACCGTTGGCCAGCCTGGCCAGTGTATCGGTCAGCCAGATGTGCGGGTTGATGCCGGAGAGCTTGCAGTTTTCGATGAGCGTGGCGATCACCGCCCAGTTGTCGCCGCCTTCGTCGGAACCGGCGAACAGGGCATTCTTGCGGTTATGCATAGCTTTCCATAATCGGAATTATGCGAAGCGCCGGATTATGCGCAGGTGCTGGCGGCAAACCCCGAAATTGCGTCGGGGCCGCCGCCATGAACTCCACATAATCAGAGGGACTTAAGGAAGCTCAATAGGTTGTCGGAAGCGTGAAACCGGCCGGGCACGGCGGTGCTTGGCTGCAGCTTCATCAGTGCCTTTTCCTTCATCGCGAGGTCGGCCTCCACGTACATGTGCGTCGTTGCGGTGTCCTCGTGTCCCAGCCACAGGGCAATGACGGTTATATCGACGCCCGATTGAAGCAGGTGCATTGCCGTCGTGTGCCGCACGACATGAGGCGTAACAGGGCGTTCAAGGATGCCTGGATGCTTGAGGCCCGCGGCGGCTACCGCAAGGTCCAGGCGCTGTGTGACGTTGGAACGGGACATTCGGCCACCGCTGCGACTTGGGAAAAGGATGCTATCGCCAGCGGGATCGCCGATCCGTCGGCGCCAGGACTTGATGAGTGCCGCGGTGGCTCGCCAGAGTGGCACACTCCGTTCCTTGCGCCCCTTGCCGCGCAGGTGGACGGCAGGTTGGCCTTCAAGCACAACGTCTCGACACCGGATGCCGGTCATCTCGGAAACGCGGGCACCGGTATTGTACATCATGCTGAAAAATGCCCGATCGCGCTGCCCGGCCCAACTGACCCTGTCCGGGGCTTCGATGATCGCACCGATCTCGGAACGCGACAGAAAACCCACCATTGGCCGATCGAACCGCTTGAGCGGGATCGCCAGCGCTCGTTCAATCACGGCCAACGATGCAAGATCGTGATGCGCCGCGAACTTCAGGAACGTCCTGATTGCAGCCAGGCGTGCATTGCGGCTTCGCACGCTGTTGCCCCGATCCTTCTCCAGGTGGTCGAGGAAGGCGAGCAGCATTGGCGCGTCGAGATCGGGCAAGGCGATGGCACTGGGCGTCCGGTTCAGCGCGGCGGCAGCATAGGTGAGCAGCAGGCGCAGGGTGTCTCGATAGGCCGCTATGGTCTGGGCGCTGACGGCGCGTTGCTGCCGAAGATGATCCACGAAGAAACGCTGCACGAGCGTTGCGAGGGTTGGAGGGACCAACTCAGCCATTGCCCATCTCCCCACATGCGAAATCTTCGAAGCGGTTAGCGGCGGCGGCCATCAGATCGGGGATGCCGGTTAAATACCAGTAGGTGTCCGATATCTTGGCATGGCCGACGTAGGTGGAGAGCGCAGCGATTGCATTATCGATATCGGCGCCATCGGCTTGCCACCTCTGGATGCGTCGACAGATGAATGTGTGGCGGAAATCGTGGATGCGGACTTCGGGATATGCGCCGCGAGCAACGATCCCGGCTGCGCTGCGCAGTCTCTGAAAGGTCCAATGCACGGCACGTGATTTTAGCGATCGTTCCGGCGTCGAAACGAAAAACGGCTCGTCTGCAGCGCGTGAAAGGAATCGGTCCCGCACGGCAAGGTAGTCGGTGAGAGCGCTGGCGACGGTCGAATGGAACGGCACATGCCGCGACTTGCAAAACTTCGTCATCCGAACCGTCAAACACCGGCTGCCAAGGTCTACGTCGGCGCAGCGCAACTTGATCGCCTCGGAAACCCGCAAGCCGGTTGCGGCGATCAAGCCGTATAAGGTCTCGTATGCGGCAGGGCGCAGACCGCCCATGGGTTCGAGGTGCCGGGCTGCGGCAAGCAGCGCCGTCACCTCTTCCTCAGTGTAAATATGCGGGGTGGCGCGGCGCTGGGATTTGCCGAATATCCGGGGTGGCGGAAACTCCGTGGCTGGATCAACGCGCGACAGATAGGTGGCAAAGGGGCGGAGAGCATCAAGGCGACGCGCCCATGCGCGGGGCCCGTCGGTCTGAGCGTGTCCCTTGGCCCACTCGATCACGAGGTCCGGCGTCAGGGAACCGGCGTGGCCAGCGCCATCGAAAAATCGGGCGAAGGAGCGCAACTGGCTCGCACTTGGACCCGTCGTCCGAAACCCCAAGGCCTGACGTTCGACCAGAAAAGCCTCGACGTGTGTTGCCATGATCGTGGTTGTCATCACGCCCTCCCTGGCCAGGGCATCGCGACGGCAGATAGCCGGCTGATATCGATCTTGGTGTAGATCTTCGACGTATCGAGGCTTCGATGCCGCAGGATATCGGCGATGTGCTTCATGGGCGTACCGTCGCGGAGCAGCCGACTTGCGATACTGTGGCGAAGCACGTGCGGATCGGTTCGATGCCATCCACATCGAGCGAAGGCGGCCGTCACCGCGCGCTTGGCGACACCTGCCTTGATGGGAAGGTCATACGGCGCGACGTGACGGACGAAGATCGCGCGGTTGTTGGACTTGGGTCGTTCATGCCGCAGGTAATCTGCGATCGCGTTGCCGGTGACGGTCGGCAATGGAAGGGTGTCGGTGAAATGCGTCTTGGTTCTGGCTATGCGAACGATCCCGTTCCGCCAGTCAATATCGTCGATGCGCAGCTTGACGACTTCAGAGCACCTGAGCCCAAGGTCGGTGATGCACCTCACCATCGCGTAAGCGCGGCGCCGGGACGGCAGCCGATCGTCGAATGACGCGAGTACCGCATCAATCTGAGCGGGTGACAACACATCGGGTAAGGCCGCCAAGCGCCAATGGGCCGCGCGCGGGATGGCCTGCAGGAGCTTGCCCACGTCGTCCCCCAACATCTTACGGAACTTCAAATAGCAGCCGACAGCTCCGCCGGCGACGCGCACGGCACCGGCACTCCAGCAACGACCTTCACCCAAGACAAAACGTCGCACGTGGGCCGGGGCGAGCTTCTCAGGATCAATCTCGTCATCCCCAAACCGCTCAATGAGCAATCGCCGGACGATCTGGGCACGTTGTCGCCGTGTCGTATCCGCTAGACCGCCGACATCGCGCATGTGTCGATCGAAGGCCGCCAACTCGGTGCTGACGCAATCTCTCTGTTCCGCGAGGGAAATCTGACCGTGAGATCGCAGCACTTGCAGCAAATGTCGAACGGCGACCCGCAGCTCGTGGCGCAATTTGCGAACTGGCGGATGGCATGCGCAGGTTGGCAGATGGGTGTCGAGAAACTGCAGCTGGACAGTCTCATCGATCTGCAAGAGTCCCAAACCTTCCTCGGTGACCCACTTCGCGAAATGCGCCACGCAGGCCAAATACACGCGCACGGTGTTGGAATGATACCTGCCAGCACGGAGATAGGAGACATACTCTCCTTCAATCGCTGCAAGGACACTGGTCGATAGCCAGCGGCGTGGCTCTGGCTGCAAAAGATCCGGTACCATAAAATCGCTCCTCTCCAGGTGGTCGGGTGGAGAGGAACGATATTATGTGGAGTGAAAATCAGTCAGGCCGCGCCATAGCTGGCAGAAAACCGCGGGTTGGCCCCATCAGGCAGTGCCCACCTGCGCATAATCCTGCGCTTCGCATAATTCCGGTTCAGCGCGAGGGGCCGGATAGAGCGTTCGACGGTGTTGCTGTCGAGGTCGACGCGGCCGTCATCGAGGAAGCGTGAGAGACCATCCCAGCGGGAGAGCGCGTAGCGGATCGCTTCCCCGAGCTTGCTCTTGGCGCTGACCTGACGGTTCCGGGCATCGAGGTAGTTGTGCAGGTCGTCGACGATGATGCGGCTGCGTTCGTCGCGGACCTGACGGCGTCGTTCGGCGGGGTTGCCGCGTACCTCGTTCTCGATGGCGTAGAGCGAGGCGATGCGGCGAAGCACCTCGGTGGCGACCGGCGATGTATCGGCGAGCTCGTAGAACTTGCGGCGTACGTGTGCCCAGCAGAACGCGAGGCTGATCTGGTTGCGGCGCCTGGCGAGCGCGGCATAGCCGCCATAGCCGTCGACCTGCAGGATGCCCGCAAAATCGCCGAGATGCGCTTGCGCCCGTTCGCCCTTGCGGTCGGTGGCATAGACGTAGGCAACCATCGGCGGATCATCGCCGCCCCATGGACGATCGTCGCGCGCATAGGCCCATAGCTGCCCGGTCTTGGTCCGCCCGCGCCCGGGGTCGAGCACCGGCGCTGTGGTCTCGTCGGCGAACAGCCGTTCGGATCGTCGCAGCCGTTCAAGGATATGATCGCGCAACGGGCGCAAGTACCAGGCTGCCCTGCCGACCCAGTCGGCCAGCGTGGATCGGTCAAGCTCGATGCCCTGCCGGGCGTAGATCTGTGCTTGCCGGTAAAGTGGCAAGTGGTCGGCGTACTTGGCGACCAGCACCTGCGCGATCAGTGCTTCGGTGGGAATGCCGCCTTCGACGATCCGCGCCGGCGCAGAAACCTGCACGACCGCGCTCTCGCACGAGCGGCAGCCGTAGCGCGGGCGGCGCGTCACCAGCACGCGGAACGTGGTGGGCACGACATCGAGGCGTTCGGCCACGTCTTCGCCGATCTGGTGGAGCGCCCCGCCACAGCAGGGGCAGGCCTTGTCTTCCACATCGACGACCTGCTCGATCCGCTCGAGATGCGCCGGTAGCGAACCGCGATTGGTCTTGCGCGGGCGGACGGCGGGCTCCCGGCTCGCCTTGTCCCTGGCATGTACGGCCTCGGCCAAGGCCGTCTCGACTTCCTCGAGGGCAAGCTGGAGCTGATCGGGATCGAGCTGTTCTGAGCGGCGACCGAAGCGATGACGCTGGAGGGCATCGATGATCATCCTCAGGCGCTCGACCTCGGCCTTGAAAACCTTGAGCGCATCAAGCTCGCGGGCCTGTTCGAGGACTAGCGCACGGAGCGCTTCGACGTCTTCGGGAAGGTCCGCTTCCATGAGCATGAAAGGCAGTGAATCAGTAGGCGAAGGCCCCGTCAACCGGCAATCTGCGGGGCCATGGGGCGGCGTCCGCCATGTACGCGGCGCCAGTCTAGGCCCTCCAGAAGCGCGCCGAGTTGCGCGGCGGTCAGACGCATCACGCCATCGCGGATGCCCGGCCACTTGAAGCCGCCGGTCTCGAGCTTCTTGGCCATCAGGCACAGGCCGGTCCCGTCCCACCAAACCAGCTTGATCCGGTCCGCGCGCTTGGCGCGAAAGACGTAGATCACGCCCGAGTAGGGATCGCCGCCGTACTCGGCGCCAACGAGCGCCGCCAGCGCGTCTGGCCCCTTGCGGAAATCCACCGGACGCGTTGCGACCATTACGCGCGCGCCAGCCCCAGGTCCGATCATCGCGTCGCCTTGAGCGCTTCGATCACCGCGGCAATCACACCGACGTCGGCACCGCGGCCGATCTTCACTGCTACACCGTCGATCTCCAGTTCGACGGCTGCAGCTGCGGTGCGACGTCGACGGCGGGGACGCCGCGTAGGAGCAGGATCAGGCACCGTGCTCACCTCCATTACGGCAGGCACGAACGCGACCGCTTCCGGCTCTGTCGCAGGCAGTGTCACACCTTCGGCCTCAAGCCGCTTCCGCAAATCCCGCCGCCATGCGTAAACCTGCGAAGGATCGAGCCCATGCCGGCGCGCTACGGCACTCACACCCTCCCGGCCCGAATAGCACTCAGCGACAATCGAAGCCTTCACTTCGGGCGGCCAATCCCGCCGCTTGCCCGCGCCCGTAAACACCTCGAACCGCTGCGCGCCCTTGCTCACAGGATTATCACCCGAGATTATCATAGTAGCAGCGCACTCCCGCCCAATCAGGGCGCGGAAACTCGGCGCTACGCTTCAACCGCGCAAGGTGGGCACGGAACAGCGCTTACAGCTCTCACGGTGGACTGCCGGCCTGATCTGGGGACAAAGCTGTCGTGCCCCACGCCCCTACTCAATGCGCAACTTGCGCCGCATCAGGTCGAAGGAATCTTCAACCTCGTCTTCGTCCATCCACGTTCGCTTTTCGGCTCGACCAAGATGCAGCAGCGAGATCGTGAAATCGTAGTGGTCGGAGACGAGGGCGATTTCCTCGCATGGCTCGGCCAACCATACGTCTGCGCCATGCTCGATTGCGCCCTTGCTATTCAGAGGATCGGAGCGCGCGGCGAGGGACAGAGAGGGCACCGCAATCGGTGGGCGGCCAACCGTCTTAAAATATGCACCGGTCTTGAGCGCGCGATCACTCGATCTTGCCCAAAGAATAAAGCCGTCTCGCGAAACGACGAGCACGGACCGGCGCTCGGTGAATTGGAGCCAACGTAACGTCGCCGCTATCAGCGAAACGTCGTATCTCGCAGCGCAAGCGCCGATCTCGTCAAGGGTGGGTTTCGCTTTTGGGTCGATTTGTCTGCGGAAATCATCGAGAGGCATAAGCAGGCCGACGGCAAATTCGTTAGCCTGTTGCTCGATCTGTGCGTATTCGCTGTCCCAGCGCACCATGTCCTGGTCGCCGCATTCCATCCCATCGGGATATGCAAGGCGGTGAAGCAGGTAGTGACCGAACTCATGTCCCAGCGTGAAATTGACCCGGCCTGGCGACCTGATCGCATCGCTGTAAACGATCCCCCAACCTTTCTTCGCCGATGGGGCGCGGTAGAGCGCGCCATCGAACCCCGGCAAGGACGCACCCTTCACCAGCGTGATCGGGTCGTCAGGGAAACGCTGCTTTGAATATTCCTTGGCGAGCTGTGGAATATTGACCGGAAAGCGCTCCGGTGCATCGCCGTACACTGCATTGAGCATTGTCGTGATGGAGTTTGCCCAGCGTTGCGGCGACCAGCTCTTGGTCATGTATCCTCATCCCAAAGCTTTATGATCTGACGCACTTTTGCCTTCGTCGCGGAATCCATCTTTCGATATTGGCGATAAAAACGCGCATCGGCCGCATCTTCCTGCGACAGTTCATCACCTTCGTCGAGTAAAAACTCGATTGTTGTTTCAAGTTGTTCGGCAATTTTTGCGAGTTTTTCCGCAGACGGCCTTGGAGGGTTCTTGTTTTCCAGCTCCCATATATAGCTTTTACTTGACCCCGTTAAATCAGCGAGCTTGTCCAGCGTCAATCCCTTCTCTTTGCGCAACTTACGAATCTTTTCCCCAATGATATTTGCCAAAACCGCTTCTCCCGCCTTGCCGTGTTCGGTGTAGAGGTATTTTATAGGCTTGACTGCCGAATGGCAACTGTGCAAGCATGTTCGGAGTAGAGGTATAAAGTGTGCCTCGCGAGCTTTACGGAGCACAGCTCATGGGCAAAGGGCCAAAGTCCCACCACGTCGTACCGAATCCAAACGGCGGATGGGACGTGAAACGGGGTGGAGCAGGACGCGCGAGCGTACATGCGGACACCAAGCGGGAAGCTATTGATCGGGGTCGCGAGATCAGCCGCAATCAGGGCACCGAATTTCGCATCCACAATAAGGATGGCCGCATCGCCAGCAGCGACAGCCATGGCAACGATCCCAATCCGCCAAAGGGCTGATTGCGGTCAACAATGAAAGCGCAGCCTGTGATGCTGCGGAGAGTGAGGTAGAATGGCCTGGAATCAGGAACGTGCAGCACTACGCATCCAGCGGTTCAAAGAGACCGTTCCGCAAGGTGAAATTGTCGTCGAGGATTTTGCCCGGTATCTGGGTGAAAGGCGAGTTCTGAAGGCGAGCGGCGGGCTCACTGAAGATAAGCTCGCAATTCTTCGTGTACCCCGCAACCGCGCCATCACAACGCACGGTGTGCATATCTATGCGAACCTCATCGATTTCAACGGTGTCCTTGAAGACGCTGGCGTTGAGACCGAAGCGAGCCATCGGCGCGCTTTAGAATTCCTGCATACACACTACAGTGCCTGCGACAGCCTTATCGACGAGTTTGAAATCCAGCGCGTCGATTTCCACGGCTCACGTCTCCATGCTGTCGTGCTAACCCCGGAAGGGCGAGAGAACGAACCGGAGCGCATTCGCAAGGCAATCTCGTTTGCAGCGGCATTTCGTCAGATGGTCGAGCGCCTCGGCAACGATTTCCCCGAGTTTCAAACGGCGGTGCGGGTCGGCATAGACAGCGGTCCGGCGGTGGCAATCGATAGCGGCAAGCGTGACGAGCCCGACCCCCTTTTCATCGGCAGCCCTGCAAACCATGCGGCCAAGCTCGCTGACGGAGACGAAGAAGGCATCTTTCTCAGCAATCGTGTGCAGCACGCGAGAGACCAGAACGCGCCAACTTCTTTCACCGCTCTGGCAAAGGCCGTGGAAACAGGATTTCTGCAAGAGGGCGTCAGTGCCCGAGGTCAGACATTCGATGCCGACACGCGTCTGGCGAAAGCCTATATTGATTTTGAAGCTCAGATGAAGCGCCGCGAATATCCCGAGCAGGCTTCAGATGCAGCCTTCCGCTTTCACCATAAGGAACCGCCGCTCAAGGACATCGTGTTTGCCGAGCATCCCCCCAGCAACGCGATACGCATGCCACTGGCCTCGATATTCGCAGACATCGAAGGTTTCACTGCCTATGTGGATCACGCCATCCAGACCGGAAATGTAGCTGAAGCCGTTGCCAATCTGCATGTGCTCCGCGCCGAGATGGCTGCTGTGCTGCGGGAAGATTTTGGGGGGCGCAAAGTGCGCTTCGTCGGCGATTGTGTGCACGGACTTCTCGCAGAGGGAAATTCTCGCGAGACCAACGCGATGGATTCCGTCCGTGCCTCAGTGAACGCGGCAGGTGGTATTCGTTCTTCCTTCGATCTTTGCAAGATGGCCTTGCCGGGTATCGCGGGCCTCGGCCTTGCCATCGGCATCGACTTCGGCCCGACACCAATCTGCCGCATCGGGCTTCGCGGTGCGGCCAGCGTCAGGACTGCGACAAGCCGCGCCACCTGCGTTTCGGAGAACGAACAGCGCCGGTGCACAGGAACGGAAACCGCGATAGGCGAGAAGGCCTATGCGGTTGCGCCTGCCGTCGTTCGGCAAATCTTTGGGAGTGAGCGCGTCATTTCCAACATGGATTATGATGCGTCGGCAATGCTTCTGGGAACAATGGCATCGCCTTACGTTTCGTCTGTGCAGGCGGAGCCGATGCGCGCGCACGCACCCGAGCCAATGAGGGCACATGCGAAGCTGTGAGCGACCATGCCATCCCGTCATTTAGAAGGCAAATGCCCCGCCTGGTTTTCGATAGAAACATCGTCGTCGCTGTTTCTTGTAGGCACAGCGTATGTGCCCGGCACTCTCTGGTCGGGCTCCGGCGTCAAATTGCACATACAGGGATATTCGACGCTCAGCGTCAGGGAAGAATCTCCTGCCACAAAATTCCCGGCCCGTTGTCCCGAACGCCACATACAACGCGATCAGACCTTTTGTCTGGGCCTGCATACTCTCGAAGTGGTATCGGACGAGACGGCCATTCAATGGTGGGAGCAACTAAGACAGTACCTTTGCTGCCAGTCGATTGCCGAAAAGACAGGTATCTGGCCGCCAGCGCACGCGCTCGACCATGGCGGTGCAGGCGAATGGCACGAAAAGGCGCTCATCGCGGCACGCGAGCTTGGCTTTGAAGAGGAATACGCCGCCGCCTATCTGGGCGAGCCCTCATGGATCACCGATCCCAATCTTCGTTTTTTCGACAAGAAGGGCAACCCGATCAACGGTCGGGCACCATGCCCAAGAGGGTGCAAGCACAAAAGTCGTCGCAAGTGGCCGATTGTGCGCAAGGACTGCAAGAAGCGGACGCTAGCGCTGGAACTTGTCTCTTGTGAGCAGAAGAGGAAGTTTCATCTTGAAAAATACTGGCAGGATGCCCGCGCTTTGGGCGAAACTTGTTGCGGTAAAATGAAGTCGTGCGGATTACGCTGAAAGAATTGGAGGATACTATGGGCGCATTGCTGGATAGATTTAGTGGAGATGAAAACAAAGACAGGCTCATAGAAGCGGTTTGCGGCCAGGATTTGGTCGCGAATGACAAGGACCTTGCCGAACAGATCGTTGCCGCCGGGGTGTTGCAGGAAATTGCCGATGGCGATGTCATCATCAAGCAAGGCGACTGGGACGACGACCTGTTTCTCCTTCTTGCCGGAAAGATGCAGATCACCATCAACGGGCGTCCGCAGGCGGTACGCGAGGCTGGCACGCATGTAGGGGAGCTTACCGGTACATCCCCAGCGCGGCCTCGCACGGCTACCGTTTCGGCGATCGGCGAGGCGCTAGTACTTCGCCTCAAGCGCACTGCGCTGGATGACATTACGCGCGATAGCCCTGCCTATTTGAAGCGGATGCTTGATGTGGTCGCAGGACGGCTTGACGAGCGAAACAAGGGCATTGGGCAGACAAATGACATTCCCAGAATTTTCGTGGTTTCGTCATCTGAGAAGATCGGTGTCGCGAATGAAATCGTGCGGAATCTCGATTCCAAGGAAATTGCAGTTCAACTGTGGGATAAAGGGACATTCGGCATTTCCGATTATCCCATAAGCTCGCTGATGGACGCGATTGAATCGTCCGACTTCACGATTGCCGTTGTCGGGGCGGATGACACCCTCACCATGCGAGGCGAAACCCATCAAGTTGCTCGCGACAATGTCCATCTCGAATTTGGGATTTCTCTCGGCGTGCTGGGGCGTCGGCGATCAATGCTTCTGGTTTGCGCAGATGACGGCGTTCGTTTGCCGAGCGATGCAGCAGGTTTGACCACGTTGCGATATCGGACCGGTTCCGACGATGAAATGAAGCGCACGGTGCGCAACGCCTGCATCGAAGCGAAGGAGCACATTGAAAAGGAAGGCGTGTTCACCGACAGGCGCGCCCGCTGATTGCTTGATGTGAGGTCCGAATGTCTTCTTTCGTCGATACGTTGAGCGATTCCGTCGATGACATTTTTTCCGTCGCCTGGGATGAGCGCGAGGGTCGGACCGTGCCGGATTCCGACAGCGTGACGCTTCGCAACGGTGCCGTGAAGCTCGATGCTGTGTTCCTCTACGCCGATTTGGCTGGATCGTCTCGCCTTGCCCGCGTTTGCCAATGGCAAACGACGGCGAAGATTATCCGGGCCTATCTTGACGTTGCCACCCGCCTCATCAGGGCCTGGGGAGGAGAGATTCGCAGCTTCGACGGTGATCGCGTGATGGGGGTCTTTATCGGAGACACGCCAAACAGCAACGCTGCGAACTGCGCGAGAGAGATAGACTACGTCGTTGAAAAGATCATCGCACCGAAAGCACGGGAAAAATTTAAATCCGTGCGCGACAACGACTTGCAAATCACCCACTGCGTAGGGATCGACGTGGGTGTGGCCCGCGCCGTTCGCGCTGGCATCAGAAATAATAACGATCTCATTTGGATAGGAAAGGCACCAGCATTCTCGGCCAAGCTTTCCGATGTGCGGAACTATCCGTGGTGCGTCTATATTTCTTCGCGTTCGTATAAGAAGCTCACTGATAGCGCAAAATACGATGGCGACGGCAAAGATATGTGGGTCGGTGTCGAACGCACAGTCGGCGACGTTAAAGAAACTGTCTACAAGACCAAGGTGATCAGAAAACCTTGATGCCCGTGGCAGCCCGACTTTTGCCGCATTGCAAATTCCCGTTTCGCCCTCGACTACCTGCCGATTAATGCCGCGCCCTTGCGGGCCGTGCTCTCATGAACCGCGCCAACCCTTGGCCGTCACGCCAGTCGAGTGTCCGGACCGTCCCCAACACTCGCCATGCGAGAGGAGAGAGCCCTGCTTATGGTAGGAGCCCATCGGCGTCTGTCGAATTTCCTGTCCCCTGACTCTGTTTCTGCTATGTTCTAAGGAGAGGCGAGATGAATGCGATTATGACTAAATTCGATATCGATGCAGCAGAGTCACAGCGCCCAAAATCTTGGGAGGGCTTCTCGGAACTCGATCAAGCGATCCGTGACAATCGCCTGATGGAGTATCGGATCAAGAAGTCCTGGGCCGACCCTTGGGGGCGGAAGCTCACAATTGTCGGTGTGACCGTTATCTTAGCGGTGTTCTTGTTCCTGGCAGGTGCCTCGTTCGGGCTCTGGTGATTGGGCTGTAGATCACCATTCCTTCACTTCATCGGCAGACTCCGCGCTCGCACCCTGTGCGCCCTTGGTAACCGCATCAAGGCGGCCTCTGGGTCCGCGGATCCGTTGGCGACCGGCATCCTGAGCGCGCAGCACTTCGTCGTGAATAGTGCCTGGGTCCACCTGCGGCACGTTTCCAGAACTCCCTCCTCCGATTTGGGCACGACCTCGGACAGATCCCGGTCCTGTCACCGACGGGCGCGAGATTGGCTGTCCTGGCGTCAGTACGAGCCTGTCCTCGATCCCGTCGCGCAGCTGTTCCGCGTAGCTATCGATGAATTTGCCCTGCAGCGCCTGACCTTCGGGGCTGAGCTGGAATGTCAGGTCGTCGAACCGGACATTGCCGTAGAAATCGCGATTGCGTTCGATTTCGACCAAGCCCCATTCGCGGTAGGCCTGTGACAGGTTGAGGCTGCCTGCGGCGCTGTTGCCTTCGAAGGACGATGCCTGGCTTTCAAGGCGATTCGCCAGTTCCTCAGCCCGCCGCGCTTCGCGGCTGTAACTCTGCGCCTCGGTTAGCGAAGCGTTCATGCCGCTCGCGGTCGACGAAATCGAGGAACTCGACGAGGTGCTGACGCTGCGAACAAACCCGTCGCGCGTGCTCGACCAATTCCGGCTGTCCGACATCTGTGCGAGGCTGCCGAAGATGCGTGAGCGGTCCTCAGAAGCGATGCCGATATCGCTGTCAGTCCATGTGCGGGTACCGCCAGCTTTCGCTCCTACGTTTGCCGAAAGAACACCATTAGTAACGCCAGCATTTGCGCCAGCTTCGCCCCCAAGGAACCAAGCGGTCGAAATGTCGTCGGCGGCCCTCCGTGACAGGCCGAACTGGCGCTGCAGGTTCGTCGATGCCTGGTCGACCTCGTTGAAGGCGGTCTGGATGCTGTCGGAGTTGGATGTTCCGGTCGCGCTCTCGAAAGCCGATCCGCGGCTGAATTGGCTGCGTAGCTCGCGGAACTTTGTGACGGCGCTGGTGGTCGATTCCGTGGCAATGTTCGCATAGCTCTCGCTGTTCGAGCGGGCCTGCGATGCCATTGTCGAGAGGCGCGAAGTGAACTCCTGGCCGAGGCTGGGCGTGAAGGGATAGCTCGAGTTGGGAAGCTGGTCATAGCTGGCTTCAGGGAAACTCGTCGTCATCGAGCCCGTATCGCTGAACGTCCGGGTCTGCGCCGCGCCATAGGTGAAGCTTGGCGCGATCGTCCCTTGTGCGAACTGGCGCGTCAGCACACTCGAATTCTCGAAGCTGGTATTGCCCAGCGAGACGTTGCCCGTACTCGCCTCGCGCGCCGCTTCCTCGGCCGCGTTCTGGCTCGGATTGAGGTAGCTGGTCGCATGATGCGAAATCGCCATGGCGCCCTTGGCGACGCCGCCGGCCAGAAACGGCACCGACGCGATGAGATAGCCTGCAAGCAGCCCGATATCGCTGTTCACATCCGCCATGCCGGTGAAGCTTGCAAGACTGAGACCATTGCCACCGGCAACCGCGCTCATGTCTGCGGCGCCTTTGTACATCAGCATCATATGCAGGATCACGAACAGCGGTCCCCATGCCGCCAGGTAGAAGAAACCTGTCACATAGCCTTTGAGTGCCAGCGGCCCGGTCTTGGGCAGCAGGAACAGCGGGAAGAGGACCGGAAACAGGGCGTAGAAGAGCACGGTCAGCACGACATTGAGAAGCGGCACCCACTTCATCGCATTGCTGGCAATCGAGCCATAGGTCCGCTCGGTCTGAATATCCGCACGCGTCTGGGCGTAGACATCGACATTGCCCGCGCCGCTCGTTGCCGCCATCGAATGCATGGCCTGGCTCATCGCGTTTATCGTCAGCGTCTGCTTAAAGATCTCGGTCGCATTGGCGGAGACCCCGGTGAGGTACTGGTAAGCCACCGGCAGGTCAGCAAAAAGCTTGGCCTTGGCGAGGGCGGCGGTCTGGTTGGGATAGAGCTGGCGTCCGAAGATCGTCCCCATGCCGTCGATCAGTCCGGCCCACTGCGCGTTCAGCGCATCATAGGCTTCGCGGCAGGTGATGATATTCGAAGTCATCTGACCGGTTCCGGTGTCGCGGGTGAGGAGGCGCTGGGCCCGCGCCTGACTGCCGGGCGCGATGGTCGTCCAGATGTCGCTGGTCTCGGCGAGCTCCTTCATCGAATATCGGCCAAGCAGCACGTCGTAGAACACGCATTGCCGGAAATGCTCGTCGAGATTGGCGGCAAATTCCGGGTCGGAAATGCGCAAGGACCGCGTGGCATCGTAGAGCCGCGCGCCGTAGATCATGCCATTCTTCGAGTAGTTGAGATCGCCCGGCAGCCCGAACACCACCTCGGCAGAGCCAGTCAGATAGTCGCCGACCTGGCTCGTGAAGCTCGCCATCAGCGCAAGCCCCAGCGGCACATTGCTGACATTGGCCGGAGCAAGACTAGGGTTGAGCCGGTCGGTCACATGGACGTCGAGCCGCGGCACCATCAGGCACGAATAGATCAGCGTCGCGCCGAGGAACCAGTTGATCCAGGCCCGCCAGTCCTGATTGAACGCCAGCGTAATGGCGGAGAGGCCAAGCCCCATGACCATGACGACCTGCAGAAGGCTCTTGTAGCCCCCATTGCCCGTCCAGGCGGCGACCGCCTGAAAGACATTGACCAGGTAGTCGCCGCCGCCAACCGTGAAAATCTCGACCATGATGCTGGGCTCCCGCCGCTTTCGGCGCGCTGAAAGGGATCAGTGGGTAAGGGCGCGCGATTGCACGCCACGCGACCAGTCGAGCGAGGCGGCCATTCCGGGCGACATCGATGCGGCGAGCACGTTCTCGATGAACGCGGTCTTCTCGATGATCTGCATGATGGCGTTGACCTTCAGATGTGTGTTCGCCTGCCTGTCGGCGAGCGCCTGCCGGACGACATTCACCTGACCCTGCCACATAGCGATCTTGGCCTCGTCCGCGCCGATGAAGCTCGACATCGAGCGGCCCGCTTCGCTGACGATCCGGTCGAGGACGGCGAACAGAAGATCGACACTGGCGATCTCCGCCAGCGTTTCGCGGTCGTCGGTCGGCATGCCGCGGCCATAGGCCGCCTGGACAGTCAGGATCTTGTAAAGCGGGATCGAGGCAACTTGCAGAAGTTCCTTCTGCGCGTCGGTGATCGCGGTGTCGTCATGGATCGCCTGGACCATGCCGGCAATCAGGGCTGCAACCCGCGGGCGCAGCGCCTTGGACGCGGGAAGGCTGAGCGACTTGAAGCCTGGATCGAGGCACTTGTCCGGCTCGTCGCAATCGAAGATCAGGACGTTCCCGTTGCTCGTCCCATCGAGCAGTGAAGTAACCAGCGTCGAGGACGCTTCCCCGACAATCGGCACGAACTTGCCCGGCTCATCATCCTTGGGCGGGACATAGATAATCGTGCCCAGCAGCGTCATTGCATATTCGGCGAGTTCCTTGTCGAAGGTGCCATTCGGCGAGAAGAACGCGGACTTCTTGAGGATCGTCCAGGTGTAGTTTCTCGCGACAGCGGGATTGACGTCGTCATATTTGCCCGAGCCCTGCGCCGTCGTGCTCGACCGCTGGCCCTTGGTGCCGCACCCGTGCTTGGCGGCAGCATAGTCGGTGAAGATGCCTTCCGAATTGCCGATCGCCTCGCAGATCGCCTTGTCGGCCAGATCGCCCTTGGGCCAGATGCCGCCCACCAGCCCCTGCGCCATTTCGCAGGAGTTGATGTTGAGGTTGTTCATGAGCTGAGCCTTCTGGCTGAACTCCTGCATGATCTTCGAGCATTCCGGGCAAACCGTGTCGATCGCCAGGCTGAAAGCAAAGCCGACCGCATTGTTGGCGACAGCCTTCAGCATCGCGACGATCTCGCTCGCGTTGATGAAGCTGAAGGATCCGGCGAAGATGTCGATGCCGCCGCAGCCCGCGCGGGCGCGCGGCAATTGCAGATTGGCGATGTTGGTCGTCTTCTGCGGGAAGCGCGTCCAGACGTTGCCGAGGCTGTAATAGCCTGCTGACTGACCCTCGAACGCGGTCGGCCCATTGACGTTGGCGGCGCCGCCGACATCGTTGAGGAACGAGTCCATCGAACTGCC
The DNA here is from genome assembly GCF_020985325.1 of Croceicoccus sp. Ery5. Taxonomy (NCBI): domain Bacteria; kingdom Pseudomonadati; phylum Pseudomonadota; class Alphaproteobacteria; order Sphingomonadales; family Erythrobacteraceae; genus Croceicoccus; species Croceicoccus sp. Ery5. Next base: position 1,985,045 of record NZ_CP087587.1, on the reverse strand, counting down.
GACATCGGCCGATGCACTGGTCAGGGGGAGGGTGGCCGCGAGGATCGCGGCGACGGCACGTTTCATCCTAGTAGTCACGTCCGGCTTCCTTCGATGTGAGGAGGTAAATGCGATCCTGAAGCTCGTCGGCGCTCATCACGCCGTAACCTATCGGGATGGGCTGGCCCTTGGCGGCATCCCAGAGCACCACCGCCGGCGTGACCTTGGGCTCGAGCCCCATCCGGCTGCGCTGGTTGGTCTCGACCGTGTAATTCGGGAAATGGCGTGAGGGGCCGCCGTCGGTCGAAATCGCGCGCACCGTGATGTGCCAGGTCGAAGCGACGCTCTGGACGATCGGCGACATGACTTCGCAGGCGCCGCAGCTCTGGGCGAAGAAGTAGAACAGCCCGTAGCGTTCGGACAGCTGCGCCATGACCGCATTGCGCTCGGCATTGCGCGAGTCCTGCCACTGGCGCTTGCCGAGCGTCGAGACCGGGCGCTGGAGCGTATAGTCGAGATCAGGATCCTGCCAGATCGCCCGCTGCCAGACGTCGCTGAACAGCGATGCCCGGTCGAGCTGGGCGCGCTGAAAGCGGATATAGGCCGTCACGTTGGCCGGCGTCGGTTCTAGGATCGCCTTGGCTTTCAGTTCGCGCAGATTTGCAGTGATGGCATCGAGCTGGCTCGTCGCACCCGGAGCAGGCTCGGATGCCTCCTCCCGCACTTCGGGCGGCTTGGGCCTGGCGCAATAGAACCAGTACCCAAGGCGCCGCTCCTCGCAGTAGAAGCTGTCCTGGCTGTCGCTGGTCGTCACCAGTGGTGGCTCCTGGCTGCGTGCCGGAGCACTGAGCGCAGGCGCAACGGCGGTGAGCGAGAGGCAGGCGGCAAGCAGCCGCCGGGTGGCCTTATTGGCTGGCGCGGGCATAATAGTCCTCGATTTTCTGCTGGATTTCGGTGGCGGCCTGGAGCTCATCGGGCAGGCGCGCGGCGTCGGTGAATTCGGCGTAGACCTCGCTGAAATCCATCTTCGAGAGATCGAGCCGCGAAAACTCGTCGATGGTAAAGCCAAGGCACTGCTCGGTCTTGGGCTTGCCCCAGGGCTTGTTCAGCTGCTGGCGGCCCTGTTCCTGCAGGATCCGCGAAAGCTTGGATTCAAAGCAGCAATAGACCTTCTTCTTGGTGAGGCAGACGCCCAGGAAACTGTCCGAGCAATAGGTCCCGACATAGGCGCACAGGCCCTGCACATCACGCTGGTGAAGCAGCATTTCCTCGCGGCTGCAGCCGAGCGCGACAAGCAGCTGGATACCCGGAATGAGCGGGAAGCCTTTGCCCTTGCAGCAGTTGAGCACGCCGAAGACCTTGGACGAGCAGGTATTGCGCGTGCCCTTGAACAGGGTGAGCGTGTCGGGATCGAACTCGCGCCGCGCCTGGTCCATCGCGTTGAGCGCGACGACTGCATCCTTGAACTCGTCATTGGCCTCGCGCTCGATCGTCTCGCACGAGCCATCGATGCAATAGACGTCGCCGTCGCAGATGAACTGGCTGGTATCGGCAGGCTGGTCCGGAACCGGACAGTCGTAGACCCGCTCCCAGGTCCGACAGGGCTCCCCCGAAAGGCAGTCTTCGCGCACCAGCGAGCAGCCGGGCGTGCTTTCCAGCGTCTGGCAGTCCTGAGCTTCGGTAAATTCGGTGCAGGTATAGCTGCGCGACCACGCCCAGCAGGGCTGGGTGACCGCGATGCCGTCGACAATCCGGGTGACAGGATCGCTGTCGGTGCAGGACTCGGTGTCCTGCTGGCATGAGCTGTCCGCAGCAAGGCCCGCGCACTGGCTTTCATCGCGGCTCGTCGTGACGACGTTCTCGCCGGTTACGGTGTAGGGCGTCGCGCCATCGATCGGTGCAGTGCAGCTTACGAGATCGACGCGCAGGTCGCCCGAGTTACAGCCCCAGTAGATACCGAGATAGGGATCGCACAGATTGATCGGATAGGACTGCGTGACCGTGCACTGCGGCGCCGGGTAGCGATTGCAATTGTAGATCGACGCCGGATCGACGCCGCTCCCGCCGACGCAGTAGTAGCCATAGACCTGCCGCTGCTCGATCGTGGCATTCAGCGTCACCGGGCAGGTTCTGGTCTCCTGGGTCGCGGTATAGCCGACATTGCAGGTCGCCATGTAGCGCGCTGCCGTACCACTTCCCGGAGGTAATGGGACGCACCGCCCCTGGCTCCCGCTGATGCTCATACCGCTCGTGTAGGAGAGCGGATCGTCGTTGATGACATTGCTGCGCGCGACAACAGCGTCGAGGTCTTGGGGCGCGAACTGCGCACGGCGATCCATGGAATCGCGCATGGTCCGGTATCCGGTGTTTGCCGTTGCCTGGCTCGCGGCTTCACGCGCCATCCGGTCGGGATCGTCAAAATAGCCCGACTGGTTCGGGACTCCCCCGAAATTGGGAACGCGGTTTGCGTCCGGGTCGGTCGTCGCCGCGCTCTGCGCTGCGGCCGCCTGGTCGCGCCCGAACGCCTTGCCGTCCGCCTTGGCGGCATCGGTTGTGGTCTGAGCCGAGACGCTTGTCGGCAGACAGGCGCAGGCGAGGTAGAGAAGGGGGAGGAGAAGCCGCTTCATGGGTCACTCCGTTGCAGGCGGGCAAGGTGCTGGGATGCGAGAAGGGCGCCGGGACCGCCGCCTTGGGCGAAGGTTTCGAGCGCATAGGACACGCTGACATTACCGCTCATCCGGTCGTGAGGCGGAACCTGGGTCCGGCAATCGAAGCCATCGCAGAGATCGAAATCGCTGCTGGTCACCACATAGGTCGGGACCGCCTCGATCCCGAAAGCGCGAAACAAGCGCGGATCGATGCCGACCGCGTCGAGCTTGCCGCCGTCCGCTGCGACTTTCGCGAGCGCTGCGGTCAGGGTCTTGGCGCTGCCTCCTGGCAGCCCGCGAAGCACGACCACACCGCCTGCGCGGGCGACGTCGTCCGCCATGGCGCGCAAGGCCGCTGGCGGCATCGAGAGCGAAGCGAACGCGATGAAGCGGGGGGCTTCGCCCAAGCCCTCGCTGGCCATGGTGCCCGCGTCGGCCACCATCTTGTCGAAATCGAAGGCGTCCTCGCCTTCTGGCCGCGCGGATCTTGCCGCCTGCTCGGTGTAGCGCTTGCCGTGCGCCTGGGCTTCGGCGGCGCTGTCATTGGCTTGGCTAAGGACAGCTTCGGCGCGCGCACGGGCATTGGCGGCAAGCGCATCGGCTTCGCTCGCCTCGACCTTGGCGCGGGCGCGTATCGCTTCGAGATCGAGCTCCGGCTCGCTCGTCTGCGCTGCGGCTCCCGCCATAGCGGCGGCGCCAGTGATCGACGCGATTACAAGGAGATGAGGGAGTATTTTCATAGCGCGCAGCAGTTCCGTTTGCGCCAGACCAGATAGCCCATGTCCTCGCCGATGGCGGGATAGACCTGGCCTGCCGACATGAAGGTGGTGGAGGCGCCAATGGGCGCGCAGGCGTAGCGGCCCTTGGTCTGTGGGTTGGGATTGGTGGCCTGGAAGCGGTATTGCTGCTTCCTCATCACCGGCATCAGATACTTGCCGCAGAGCCCCTTGCTGCCCATCGTGCCCCAGGCGACGAGTTCGCGGTGGAGCTTGTAGGAGAAGCGGGCGAGGGCGAGCCGCGATGCCTGGACATGCCCGATCGTCGCCGAGACATTGCCATTCAAAGGATACATGCTGCCCTGGCATCCCGCGCACCAGAAGAGTTCGTCGGTCGGGAGCTTGGCCGTCGCAGCGACGCAGTCAGCCGCACAGGCTGCAAGCGCGAGCGGATTGGCGAAGAGAACCGCTTCGGGATTGATGATCGCGGTGAGCTCGCTGTCCTGCCAGAGCGGATCGATCTCAGTGATGTAGAGAATGTCGACCGAGCCCTGCTCGAGGCACAGGAAATCGGCAACGATCTCCATCCAGTAGATCAGCGGATAGGCATACCAGTGGACATGCCATTGCGAATTGTACTGCGTCGCGCCGCCCACGGCCGAGGGACCCGCCATTGACTTGAACCCGATGTCGAAGCCGGGATCGAGCTTCATCCCGCCGAGATTGACGAAACACCAGGGCTTCATGCTGACGTCGGCAAGCCGCACCGGTTCCCAGAAGCCCATGGCGATGCCCGGCCGCAAACCGCAGAGGCAAACGGGGAGCGCCGGGTTGCTCGTGTCGGGACGGCTCGACGGCCAGATCTTCAGGCCGCCGACCGAAATCGGAAACAGGCACGACCAGCAAATGTCGGTGATCGGATTGACGAACTTGCCTGTGCAGCGGCCCGGACCGGCAGATGCCTGCGCTGGCGAAGCGGCAGCAAGGCTCAGACTGCAGAAGAGGAGCGCGCAGCATATCCATGTGAGAAGACGATTTTTTCTGCTCATGACGATTCGCGCTCCTTGGATCGAACCGGCTGCTCGGTAATGATGAGCACGCGGCCCTGCTGCTCGACGGTTGCGGGCACGGCGCGGATGCCGAAATGCTTCACGAGGCTGCCGCCCTGGTCGAAATAGAAGCGGCGCTGGCGGGCCTTCATCAGTTCAAGCGGCGCGCCGCGAACGAGGATGAGTTTGGCCCTGGTGCTGGCATAGCGCCGGGTTGCCCAGGCAAGCTGCTCGGGGTCATCCCCGTCGAGGAATACCAGCGGCACACGCAGCGGTACGGTGTCGAGCGGATTGACTCGTGTTCCGGCCGCCACGATCACCCGGCCCTTGTCGTCGGCAATGTCGCGCTCGACGCTGATCGTCGGATCAAACCGCCAGCTACGCGCCGCCGCCGCGGCACTGATCCCCGCGACCGGCTCAGGGCGGTTGACGCGCGCGATCGTTCGCCGCTTCAGTTCCTCGTTGAGCTTGGCCGTCTCGCCGGTCTTCTCGAGATGGGTGAGGCGCGCATGGATTTGCTCGAGCAGGTCAGGCTCGATCACGGACCAGACCGTGCCTTGCTGACCGTAGTCGCGGGCGATTGCCGGCGCGGCCATCAGAAGACCGGCTACGAGGAAAGGTGCGGCGTGAAGCGGTGTCACAGGATCGGCCTCCCGACCCCGAGAATGCGCCTGGCGCAGATCCACCCGATCGCCGCATAGCGGCTGTCGAAACCGTCCTTGTGCGCGGTGGTGACGAAATAGCAGCCTTGAGGCACCACGCCTGTCGGACCGAGCGCCAGTGGCTCGCCGAAACGGCTTGCCCGCTTGGCTACCGCAACCTTGCGGCCATTAACGAAGAAACTGCGCTCCTTCTCGGTCACGATATCGCCGGGCATGCCGCTCACCTTCTTGCCGAACGGCTTGGGCTTCTTGCCGAAGTGCCTTTCGAGCAGCGGCGAGGCGGGCGGATCGAACAGGATGATCTCGCCGCGCTGGGGCAGCGCGCCGCGATCGAGCCAGATCGCCCAGTATGGCAGGCTCGGACTGGCGTTGATCATCAGCGCGTGGTCCTTCGAGAAGGCGGCGAGCGAGGTGAGCGCGAGCGCTGCCGCGCCAAGCCCTGCCCACAGCGCGAGGCGCCGTCCGGTTGGCGAGTGGAGGACAAGATCAGCGGCGCGCATCGGGAATGGCTCCCACGCGGCGCGCGACATCGGCGCGCACGGCTTCGGTGAGATCGGGCGTGCTGCCGGCCACCACCGCTTCGGCGACAAGCACCGTGCGGCCCTCGCGGCCCAGATGTTCGACCGAGGCTTCGACCGCCTGGAGATAGGCCTGGACGCGCATCTTGGTTTCTTCTGGGGGTCGGCCTGCGCGCGCCTCGGCTTCGATGAAGTCGCCCATGATGCGGCTTAGCTGCACGGTCACCACTTCGCGCTTGTCGAGCGCGAGAAGCTTGTCGGTCGCCCAGACGCCCCAGAGCGCCGAGCCGACCAAGCTCAAACCGAGCGTGACGGCGGTCCAGTTGACCGCACCCATGCGGCCGCGCAGGGATTGTGTTGCCAATATGTTCTTCACAGCTTTTCTCCCGAAAGCTCACGCTCGAGATCGTTGATGAAGCGCGGCAGGCGCCAGACCACGACGAGCGTTGCGACACCGATGAGGACGAACTTGAACTCGTCGAGGAAGCCGATCTGGCGGCCTTGCTCGGCGCCCAAGAAGCGGTCCGAAATATTGGCGAGATGGGCGAAGAAGACCCCGGCGTCGCCGCCGGAAATCAGAAGGAAGAAGAGCAGCGGGAGCCCAAGCGCCATGAGGTAGCTCGAGGCGAGGAAGGTGCTGCTGCGAAGCACGATGTAGCAAAGGTCGGCGGCATGAGACCGCCAGCCCTTGACCGGCAGATCAAGGCTTTCGCTGTCGGCACGGGCATCCTGGGCCCGGTCGATCGGCGTGACGAGATGGAGTGGCATCGGTTTTGGGTGTCCTTGGATGGAGGGAGAAGTCAGGCTCGATTGGCAAAGGCGATCCGTTCGATCGCGTCGGCAAGCTGGTGGCCGCGCGCGATTTCGGCATCGATCGCGGCAAAGGTCTGGGGCGAGCTTGAGAACAGCGTCGCCGAATAGTCGTCGAGGACGAGCCGGCCGATGGCTTCGGTCTCCGGGCCCTTGATGAAGACTTCCGAATAGTCGCTCCCCGAACGCTTCAGGCTGCGGATCAGCGTCTCGGTGCGGTCGTCCATGTCGAGGCGCTTCGACGCCTTGAAATCTGCGATCGTCTCGGGCTTCTGCTGGAGGATCAGCATCCAGTCGCTGTTTTCCAGCGCAGCGGTCGCGCCGTCCGACTTGTAATAGTCGTTGAGTGACTGCGTCGCGGTCGCGAGCGCCCCGCCATATTTGCGGCAAGTGCGGGCATAGGTTTCGACGAACTCGCCCATCGAGCCGCCCTTGAGCATCGACCACGCCTCGTCGATCAAGAGCAGCTTCCTCACCGAGCGCGAGCTGCGGGTCATGGCCTGGCTGGTCATGAACATGATCGCCGAGAGAACGACGCTGCGCAGTTCCTCGCGAGTGGCAAGGTCCGACATCTCGAAGACGGTGAAATCGGTGTCGAGATCGAGGCTCGCCTGGCCTTCGAAGAAGGCGCCATAAGTGCCGCCGGCCATGTATGGCGCAAGCGCGGTGGCGAGGTCGCTCGCGCCTTCATTGCCGAGACCGGCCAGCGCTTCGCCGACGCCGGTGATCGAGGCATCGACGCCCCGTTCGCTCCAGACCATGTTGACCGCCCGGTCGATCAGGCCGCGCTCGGTGTCGTTAAGCTTTGCGCTGTGCCGCGCCATCTGGCCGACGATCGCCTTGACCATGCCGAAACAGTCGAGCCGGTAGTCCTCGTCTTCGGCCGCGCGTTCGCCATCGATCATCGAGAACGGATTGAGGCAGAAGCCCGCCTTCATCGTGAACTCAACGAACCGGCCGCCTTGCAGCTTCACCGAATGCTCGAAGCTTCGCCCGTCGTCGATGACCACGACCTGCGCGCCCGCGCCGCGCAGCGCCGCGCACATTTCCTGCAGCAGCACTGACTTTCCCGATCCCGACTTGCCGCAGATCGCAACATTGTGGTTACCAGCATCGTTCTCGAACGGCGACCAGAAGAAGGGCTGGCCGCGTCGGCCCACGAACAGCAGGTGCGGATGGACGCTGCCGAGATATTCGCCCTGCATGGGAGCGATATTGGCCGCTGTGGTCGAGAGTACAGTCTTGAAGCGCTTGAGGCGCTCCATGTCCGCGCCAAGCCCATCGGCCAGCGTCATCGGCATGGCCGCGAGAAGCCCCTGAATCTGCAGGTATCGCTCATCGGCAAGATCCCAGCCCGCCGCCTTGTAGATCGACTTGATCGCGCGTTCGTCGCGGTCCCCGCGGCCGAGCGGGGAGTAGGTCGTAAGGCCATAGAAAACCCGCACCAAACGTCGGCCTTCCTGCAGCTCGGACTGCACATGCTGCCATTCAGCCGCCTGCTCACCGATGCGGGGCAGAAAACGCGCGCTGCGCGTTCCGGCAAGGCTCGTCGTACGCATGAATTTGAAGCCGGCCTTGGCCGAAGCGGCTTCCTGGTCGGGATAGACGAGGCACAGCATCGTCGCCGCCGGGCAGGGGAAGCGCAGCTTGTCGGTGAACATGTCGCCGATGAGCCGCGCGCATTCCCACGGCGCCCAGCGCTGGGGCATGTTGCGCGAGGAAAAATGCCGAACATCGAACGCGTCGGGATAGACCGTGCCGATCTCGGGAACGCCGTCTTCGATCTTGCCCGTCGCACGAAACCGCTCGGTGACGAGCCGCATCCGGTCTTCGTGGATGACGAGCTCGATATCGTGCCGGATCGCCTGGGCCGCGATCGCGTCGTTCGGATTATAGGGCACGGCATCGTCTTGCGGCGCGGTGGTCGGCGAAGTCAGGTCGTCGATGATCGCGATCAGTTGCTGAGGCTCGACTTCGGCAACGCCCAGATTGAGCGACTTCAGCATGGCAATAAGGCCGTCGCGGGTCTGCTTGAGATCCTCGTTGCTGACCGCCTTGGCAGCAGGCACGCCGACCGAAACGATGAGCTGATGGTGCCGGGCGTGGAAGGGCGCATCCTGCGAGCCCGATTCCCAGACGAGACCGTAGAGCCGACGTGCGCGGTGTCGGGCAATCGCCTCGTAAACGCCGCCCTGGACGTAGCGCGGCGCGAACCAGGGCGCGACGATCCGGCTGATGCGCGGGGATGCGAGATGCAGGACCTGGAGACAGGCCCCTGCCGGAAGTCCCTCGGAAAAGAATGAACCGAGGATTTCACCGGTGCGTTCGTCGGCCCCGATCAGAGGCGTGACCGAAAGCACGAAGCCTTTGGAGCGCGCGTTGAAATAGAGCCGGCTCGCCGGATCGTAGACCCGGTATGGGAGCCAGTCCGACAGCAGATCGAGCATCAGGGCAGGCCGGTCCTGTTCGGCGTGCTCGGCATCACCCAGAAGCCCGGTGAGGAGCCTGTCGACGATCGTTTTGAGTTTCTCGGCCATCACTCGGGCTCCTTGTGTGCCTTGGCGGCGTTCTTGGCGGCCTCGATCGCCTCGATGGTCGGGTAGATCAGCGGGGCCTTGTCGGCAGAGGGCCGAGGGGTTCGATCATGCGGGGGCTGCGCCATGTCGAACCCCTCGACCGCCGGTGCGCTCGCACCGGCAACCGCCTCGCGCGCCGTGGAGGGGAGGACCAGCGGCGAGGCAGAGGGGATGTCCTCGATCGAGGACGAAGGCTGAAAGGGCTGTCCGAGATCGAACGTCTCGGCTTCGGGCTGTTCGGCCGCGGGAAGGGTGGCGGTTTCCTTCAGGAGATCGCTCTTGGCCTGTGCGTCCTTCAGCTGGCGCCTGAGCTGCCGCATCAGCGGCGGGGCGGTATCCTCGCCTGCCTTGCGGCGCAGTTCTGCGGCCCAGCGCGGATTTTCGACCACCGCCCAGGCGACCGCATCGTCGTGCAGCGTCCCGGTCTCATCGATATGGGCCGGAAAGACGATCCTGAGCGTACGCTCAGAGGTGCGGCCCTGATCGCCCGAAGCGACGGAAACAGGCGGACGCTGATTATCCTGTATAAGTCCGCTGGCGGACAAATCTTTGGTCGCGCGGGCATCAATCACCTGGCTGGGTGCGCAATCGCCCTTGGGGGCACGGCAGGTGAAATCGCCTTCGATATTGGTGCCGAAGGTGGCGCAGCCGCTGGTCAGCACGGCAAGGCAGGCAGAGACGAGAATACGGTGGGAAAATCCCATGACGATTATCCTTTCTTGGCCGGAACGGGGGCAGCCGCTTTTGCGGGCTTGAGGAATTCGCTGAGCACGGAAGCCGGGCGATACCCTTCAAGGATCGCGCCGTCGGACGGGCGTACGATCACCGGCGTTCCGTTGAAGCCATGGGCCTTGGCAAAGGCCTCGTTGGCATCGAGCCCGCTCGTGTCGCAGGGCTTCGGGTTGGCGAGGGCGAGGCCCGAATAGGCCATATGCAGAGACAGCTCGGGGCGCGGCGAGCACAGCACCCGTTCGGCATCGCGGCGGCTGTCGGCCCCGAAGATCGATATGGGCCGCTCCTCGACGCGCGCGCCGATCGCTTTCAGTTCGGCTTCGAGCTTCTTGCAGTAGCCGCAGTGGAAATCGGAGAAGACGACGACCTTGGGGCCGTTGGCTGGTCCCCAGGTGATCGCGCCGTTCGCGGGAAGGCCAGCGAGCGATACCTTCTGCGGGGTGGCGCGCGGGGCAGGCTGGCTTTCTTCGTTGGCATTGCTCCGCCGTGCAGCACCAGCAGCCAGCAAGTCTGGGTTGAGTGCGAGGAGACGGGCTGCCGTCAGGTCTTGCCGCGCCTCCATGTCGTAGATACGCCCGATCACCAGATATTTGGCCGCGCGATCGACATAGAACAGCGTCGATTTTGAGGCGACTTCGCACAAGCCGCCAAGGCCATCGCAGGTAATGGCATCGATCGGCGTCTTCGGGAGGCGCAGCTTGAGCGCGGCGCGCACCTTTGCCGTGTCGGGAGCCTGGGCCGGGGAGGCGAGGCTGGCCACGCCCCAACCCGTTGCGGCTGACAGGGCGACGACGGCAGCAACGGTCGCCACCGGTCGCAGCCAGCGCCGCGGCTTGGTGGGGGTTGGATCGTTTGCGGCAGGGGTCATTGGGAGTTCCTCACGTAGACGCCGTCGAGGAAGACGATCTCGACATCGATGCCGGTCGGCATCTCGACGACGGGTTGGTATTGTTCGGCGCGCTCGATCAGATATTTGCTGACCGTATCGGCGGCATCCGCAGCGCCCTGGCCGAGCCCACCGCCGAGGATGTCGCCGGCAGACAGTTTCGAGCGGGTGCCATCGGCATTGGTCGTGACGCCGGAGAAGACGCTGTTGGCGTTCGCCGAAAAGCCGCGCCCGAACCCGCCGACAATCCCGGCAAGCAGAGCCTGGCTGACAAGGCTGCCCTCGCGGCTGACGACACGGCCACGCACGCCCGATTTTCCAGCAAAGCTGATGAAGCCTTTGACCTCGCTCACCGCGACGCGCCCGCCGGGCTGGTCGCAGGTCATCCGCGCCAGCTTCACATAGACCTTCTCGGACGAGAGATCGCCGCGCGCTGCGCCATTGACGATGCAGCCCTGAAGCCGCGTGGTCAGAACCTTGCCGTTCTGCATGACCGATCGCGCCGGACCGGTAATGCGCAGCACCACGGGAAGCGGATCGGTCTGGCTCGCGACGCCCGCCGACGCATCGACGCCGACGATGACCTTGGCAGGAGCATAAGAATTGGGCGGGAGATAGTCGGGCGAGTCCTCGACCACCACCGGCGGCGCTTCCGGGCGAGCCGCCCGGAGGCCACTGGCTCCTGCCTTGTCGGAGGTGAAGCTCATGAGTTTTACTTCACCGGGACCGGGCAGGCCGGTTTCGCTCGCGCCCAGCGCAGCACCCGCAGGCGCAGGCTGAAGCGGTCGACCGCGCGCATCGTAGCCACCCGCCTGCGGGCCATAGGCCGGTGGCGGCAGGCTTGCGGCTGCCGGTGCGGCCTGGCTGGCAAGGCGCGACTTGAGATCCGCATTCTCAGCCGAGATCGCATCGATCGCGGCCTGGCCGTCGACCCGCATGGCCTGGTTCTCAGCCTTGAGTGCGGCAAGCTGAGATTCGATTTCCTCGCGCGGGAGGCTAGCGTCCTTCATGGCCTTCTGCTCGCGGGTCACGGCATCGAGACGGTTGCCGTAAGTCGCGACGAACTCGCGCTGCGAAAGGTCGCGATTGATGAGCCCTGCCGTGTCGATGGTCTGCGCGGCGGTGGGGTCATCGCTCTTCGCGCCGTCGTCGCCGCCAAGGATGAACCAGCTGCCGCCGACAAGCGCGAGTGCGCCCAAGGAGCCAAGCAGAAGCTTCTGCCGCCGTGCGGTCTTCGCGTTGAGGCTGGTTACTGGCGACGGCGATGCCGGATCGGCCTGGACCGGGGTTGAGTTCGTGGGAGCATCAGTCATGGCCCAACCCTCCGTTCGAACCGACGATGAAGGCGACCGTGCTTTCTCCCGATTTGAGAGTGGGCTGGGCGATCGAGATTGCGAGTGTCTGGGAGGACGCGAGATCCGCTTCGGCAAGCGTCAGCGGCTTGCGACCACGGTTCGCCAGGCGGATGACTTTTCCGGCGAGCGCGCTGCCGCGGTAGTCCGCAATGAGCTGGATTTCGAGATCGCCGACCCGTGCCGGAAGGGCGGAGGACTGCCTGACTTCGAAGCCATCGACCGTCCGGTCATTGGCCATGGCCTGGATGAGCCGCACCGCGCTTGTTTCAAGCGGCGTTTCGCTTTCCCAGCCAGATGCCTTGTTTGTCGCGATCGCCGGATTGGTGATGAAGACCTGCACTGCCGGGACAGGCTCGACCTGGCAGGAAACCTTGTAGACGAAGCCCTTCTTGGTCGTGGCGAAGAAGCTGATCGATCGCGCCGCAAAGGTTTCGGGCACCGACACGTAGATGTCGCCGCGCAGCGGCTCGTTGGTGACCGCAAAATCGTTGTAGGGCGTGCCGGTCGAGATCTTCGAAACGCTGGCAAACTGGTCGTCGACGAGCGCGAAGCGCGTCAGTTCGCGGGCCGACACGGCGCATTCGATGTTTGCTCCGTCTGCCACCTGTTTGAACTGGTCGGCGGCCTGCGCGCCGCTCCCTGAAAATGCGAGAATGGTGCTGGCGCAAAGAGCCAGGCTCCACGCGCGCGTCTTGCGTCGATAAGCCATTACTGGGCCTCCTTCGTTGGGTCTTTGGGGGGCAACTGGCTGAAGCCTGACAGCGCGAGACGCAGGCCCCGGTAGGTCCAGTTGAAGCGGAAACGGCGTTCGTCGCTCGCGATGACCTGGGCGCCGACAAAGGTCTTGAGCGTGCCCGTCACATCGGAAGTCAGCCCCTTGGGGTCGACGGTCATCGACCGGATGACGAAGGCCTGGGTGACATCCGAACCCCGCTGCTCTTCGACGATCCGGACGAGATCGGCCTTGAGGCGCCCGTAGCTTGCCGGATCGGCGAGCTTCAGGATCTCGTCCATCCAGTAGTCGAGGCCTTCGGGGCTGCGATTGAGCAAGACGAGCGCGGCATCGCGGGTCACGAGTTCGAGATAGTCGGCCTCGACCCCCGCGCTGCTGACAGTGAGCTGCTTGGGGAGCGTTGGCAGGAGCACGACCTCGCGGTCGCGGGTGGCGGCAAGGCTGACGGCGACGACAAGCGCAATGCCGAGCCCGGCGCTGGTGAGCGCAAAGAGGTTGCGCTGGCGCAGCAACGATTGCTGACGCTCGTGTGAAATGTCGGCAAACATGGATATCTCCCCTCAACCGGCAAGCAGGCGGCAGTGGGAAGGCGGCGTCGATTTCAGGCCCAACAATCCGGCCGGCAGATACCAATAGGTGGCATGGGCTACCCAGGAGCTGGCGCGTCCTGCTTTTGCCTTTCGCAGCGCGAACCAGGCGCCGAAGGCAACGACGATGCCGATAAAGATATGCTGGCTGAGGATTCCCCAGGTGAAGGGGATGAGCATTCCGGCGAACTCGTCGATGGTCCAGAAGCCGATGAGCTCCGGATCGTCGAGCCGACGCGGGATGATATATGGGTCTGCCATGGCGACGCGCCTTCCCGTCCGATGCGTCAGATGACCGCGGTGACGACCGAGGTGACGATCGGAACACCCGTACCGACGCCGATGCCGACGCCGACCGGAACAGCGACCTGTCCGAGCGAGAACCGGCCCGAGGCGAGACCGATGAGGCCGCCTGCGAGGCTGAGGACGGTGATGATCTTGCCGCCCGAGCCTTCGAGGAAATCGGTGAATTTCGTGAGGGCAGGGGTGAAGGTCGTGTCGGCGCCAGCGTAGGCGGCGCTGGCGGCCAGTGCTGCGACCGCAAGCGGTACCGCGAAGGTCATCGCCCGCCCGAACTTCGAGGGGTTCTGATTGATGGCGCAGGAACGCCGGGAGAGGGTGAGAGACTGCATATGGAGCTCCATCTGGAGGGGTGAACCCAGCGTTCTTTCGTTCGCTGTGTGTTCCACATGCATCTAGGAAATCGATGTAGGAAAGTCGGATTGACGCTGGGGCTGAAGCGGCGGACGGATATGGACGCATCGAATGGTTGCTGTCGGCGATAATACGCAGAAACAGCGGCTTATCTGGCAATCAGCGTCGACGAATTCCGACAGGAGTGGCGGCAATTGTCGGCGACTCGGGTCTAGGGGATGATTCGCCTAGAAACGAGATGTTCTGCCAATGTTCTTTTCATTTTCCTACATGCAGCGCGCGCGATATGGCTACGACTCAGTTCTTCATCGTTGGAGTTTTTGTCGATGCACCAGCCTGCGCCATTCCGAGGGGAAGCCAACGCCAGCCTCGCGCACATTCTCGCCCATGCAATCGAGTCGTCTGACAAGCCCAAGCACCAGATTGCCCGAGAAGTCGGGATCCACCGCGAGACCCTGCTTCGTGTGATGCGCGGCGATCGGCCGATCGGCCTTGATGAAGCCGCGCGCGTTCTCGATGTCTGCGGCGCTTTTCCTCGTGCCAGTATGATCCTGGCGCTCGCCGGTCAGGAGGATCTCGCCTGCGAATGGATGCGCAGCGAAATGGGAGAGTTTCTTGAGGACTTCTTTACGGCCTTGCCAGGCCAGCTCGAACGCACGCTTGGGCGACGCGTCGAAGATCTGCGGCCTCGGTGGGCGAACGGCACTTCGCAGCTCGTCGCGCGCATGCTCGCCAAGCACATCGATGATTTTGCCAATCGCGACATTTCGATGTTGCTGCCGCGCTGATCCAATTCACCTCGGAGGGGACCGAGAAATTGACCCGACAGGAACGATCATGAATGCACAGCCCCAGCCTACCGAGGACGGCGCAAACGCAGAACATGCGACGTCTGGCCCCCCGCCGGCCAGGCTTTTGCGGCTGCCTGAAGTCATCGACCGTGTTGGCCTGCGTCGGTCAGCTATCTATCAGCGGATGAGCGAAGGGCGCTTTCCGAAATCCCGCTCGCTCGGCCCCAAATGCACGGTGTGGGTTGAAGAGGAAATCGATGCGTGGATCAGATCAATTGCGGACAAGCCGCACCGAGACGCTCGGTAAACTATCCTGAAAGAAATCATCGCGCTGAGCTCTGCGCATGGTTTATCGATACCCGGCGGGCAATCCTCTCCATCCTGAAGTCTTGAAAGAGAAGCAGCGCGCGCTTCGTGACGGCTTTTCTACGTCCTGCGAAATCAGCTGGTGCACGGCGGTGCGACCTGGAACAGCGATGTCAATCGCGATCAGGTGCGGGACGGAGCGTCGCTCCTTGGCTGCCTGCTACCGATCTTTGTTCATCTGATGATGGACAATCCTCAGCATGAGTGGCCAATGCCGAGCTATCCGGTCGTGGATTCGGCTGGATGAACACGATGGACGATCTCGTCGCAAACTCGTGTGTGCTCATCGAAGGCTATCTCGATCCCGCTGACCGAGAGCAGCTGATGCCCCGGTCGCGCAGGATGCCTTGAAGCGCATCGCCGCGATCTATGCCATCGAGAAGGAAATCCGGGGCAAGCCCGCCGACGTCCGGCTCGCGGACCGCCAGGAGCGGACCCGTCCGTTGGTCGACCAGCTCCATGGCTGGTTCGCCGAGACCGCGCCTAGGATGATGGCGGGCTCCGCGACGAGCGACGCGATGAAAATGCGCGCTGAGGCGCTGGAGTGGGTTCACGCTCTTCCTCGACGACGGCCGGATCGAGCTCGACAACAATATCGCCGAGCGCGCCATGAGACCGGTAGCCTTACAAAGAAAGAATGCGTTGTTCGCGGGCCCTCAACTCGGCGCCGAGAACTGGGCGGCGATCTTCTCGCTGGTCGAAACGTGCAAGATGCTGGGGTTCAAACCTCTACGCCTACATCGCCGATGTGCTCGCGCGGATCGTCACCCGCGCCGACACTGACACAATCGACGACCTGCTACCTTACAACTGGGTCGATACAAACGCTGCGCAAACCATGTTCGAAATGAGCGATATCGCCAGCGCTGCCTGATTACCAAAAACTACAGCGCCGCTCGATCACCGTCACGTAGGCCCAGTGAGCCGCGTGGGGGAGTTTTACCGCTTACTGAAGATCGCTATGCGCTAGACTAAATGTCCACGCCTTAGTTCGCGCTGGATTGCTGCATCGCCATTATCAGGGGTACCGCGTCGATCATCCCAATCGGCGCGCACAGCGCGAAGCAGTTTATACGATCGCGACGGATGTGCGGATGGCGTCGGCCAGCGACTAGAGCGTTTTCCACAGCGGCTGAATCGTGAGGGATTCCCTTGGCAGGGAAGTTCTGATTCAGGATCTGTGCTGGTGGAGGAGGCCAGCACGGATGGCCAAAGCACTATCGCGGGATTTGCGTGATCGGGTTGTCGCGGCGATTGACGGCGGACTGAGCCGTCGCGGTGCTGCGGCGCGATTTGGAGTGAGTGTGTCGAGCGCGATCCGCTGGCACTAGCTTGCGCGGGAGCATAGGCGCGCGGTTGCCAGGAAGCCTGGTGGTGACCAGCGTTCATCGAAGACGGACGTTCACGCCGAGCAGATCTTGGCGATGCTGGAGTGACCTGCCCCCCTCTGATCCCGCGGTCATAACGAGAGTCTGCCGGTTTGATATTCGTGCTGCCCTACCGGCACAAGCGCGTCGGGCGTGACGCCTCCATTTAGCGGGAACGCCCGGCGCGCTTGTGCCGGTGTTCGGTTCCCCAGCGACGAGTGCGGCCTGACGTTGTTGTAGTCGTAGCGCCAGACAGCCAGCTTGCGCCTGGCGTCAGCTAGGCTGTCGAACAGCTCTTCATTCAGGAGCTCGTCGCGCAGCGACCCATTGAACGATTCAATGAACGCGTTCTGCTGCGGCTTGCCGGGATCGATATAGTGCCACTCGCCCTTGTTCTCGCTGGCCCACTTCAGGATCGCCCGACTGGTGAACTCGGTTCCGTAGCACATTGGGAAGCCGCCCCTTGAAGGCAGTATTTGCCTTGATGGAGACAAGGGTGTCATCGGTCCTGCAATTCTCCGCAAAAGTGGGCTTTGAAAATTCCCTAGTTGGTGGCCCCTTCATCTCATTCTGCCGGGGCTAGCCCCGGCAGAATGAGATGAGCCGACATTGTCCTCATCTCCTTTGCAGACGCGGAGACGGGGCCGATGATCCGACTTGGAGAATTGATGATGATCCTCGAGCTACATCGGCAGGGCGTATCGATATCCGCCATCGCCCGACGCACTGGTCGCGATCCCAAGACCATCCGCAAATATATCGAACGGGGCGTCGAAGCTCCGGTCTATGGTCCACGCGCATTGGGGCGGCCGAACAAGCTGGCGCCCTATCTGGAATTTCTGCGTGAGCGGGTGACGGCCTTTCCCGATCTGACGGCGGCGCGCCTGACGCGGGAGATCCGTGAGCTGGGCTATATGGGCGCCTATACCGCCGTGAAGCGGTTCCTGGCGGCGATCCGACCGGAAAACGGCCCCAAGCCCTTCGAGGTTCGGTTCGAGACGCCGCCTGGCGTGCAGGCGCAGGTCGACTTCGCCCGGTTCATTGTCGATTTTACCGATGAACCCGGCATCAGCCGGATCGTCTGGCTGTTCAGCCTGGTGCTGGGGCATTCGCGCTTCCTGTTCGCGCGCTATGTCATGCACCAGGACCTCCAAACTCTGTTGCGCTGTCATATGCAGGCTTTTGAAACGATCGACGGCGTCCCGATCGAGATCCTCTACGATCGCATGAAAACCGCCGTGACCGGGGAAGATGAACAGGGTCACATCATCTACAATCGATCATTGCTGGCTCTGGCGGGGCATTATCGCTTCGTTCCACGCGCCTGCCGCCCCTATCGGGCCAAGACCAAGGGAAAGGTCGAGCGGCCGTTCAGCTACATCCGCAAGGACTTCTTCCTCGGCCGGAGCTTCCGCAACCTGGAAGATCTCAACGTCCAGCTGATCCACTGGCTCGATACCGTCGCCAACGTCCGTGTCCACGGCACGACGCAGCGGATCATCGCCGACGCCTTTGCCGCCGAGCAGTCTGAGTTGCAGTTGCTCCCGGCGGGGCGCTTCGACGCGGTTCTGAAGCTGGAGGCCGGGTCAGCCACGATGGAATGGTCTCTGTTGGCGGCAACTATTACAGCGTCCCCGACCGCTCCCGGCGCGTCGTCGAAATCCAGCAACTGCCCGACAAGATCCGGATCATCGACCTGGGTCAGGTCATTGCCGAGCATCCTGTCCTGGAGGGGCGCCGGCAATACAGGATCGATCCTGCGCATCGGACAGGTGGCAGCGGCGCCAGGCGTCGTCACCACGCAAAGGATGCAATCACCATTGGCCGTATCGGCGAGCATGTCGCTGTGCGCTCTCTGGCGATCTATCAGGCGATCGGCAGCCAACTGGCGCGGGGAGAACGGCCATGAACCATGGGGGTGCCGCGTCCCGCGTCGATAATATCCGCCGCAGTCTGGTCCATCTCAAAATGCCGCGCGCTCTGGAAATGCTCGACGCCACCCTGCGCGGCATTGAGCAGGGCAAGATCGACGGTGTCGAGGCCATCGACATATTGCTGAGCGAAGAGCTGTCGCTGCGGGAGAATCGCAGGATCAAGGCGGCCCTGCGCATGGCCAGGCTGCCGATCATCAAGACGCTGGACGGATATGACTTCTCCTTCCAGCCATCGCTCGACCGCAACCGGATCCTGGCGCTGGCCGGCCTCGACTTCATCAACCGGGCCGAGGTCGTGCATCTGCTGGGGCCGCCGGGCACCGGGAAAAGCCACATCGCGACCGCCCTCGCAGTCGAAGCCGTGAAGGCAGGCAAGAGCGTCTACTTCATCCCGCTCGCCGATCTGATCGCGGCGCTGGCCAAGGCTGAACGCGGGGGCACGTTGCGCGAAAGGATCCGCTTCTTGTGCCGCTCCTCTCTGCTCGTCGTCGACGAGATCGGATATCTCCCTGTCACGTCAGGCGGCGGCAACTTGTTCTTCCAGCTCGTCAACGCCCGATACGAAAAGGGCGGCATGATCCTCACATCCAACCGCGGCTTTGCCGAATGGGGCGAGGTCTTTGGCGATCCTGTGGTGGCCACCGCCTTGTTGGACCGCCTCCTTCACCATGCTGTAGTCGTCCAGATCGAGGGCTCGAGCTATCGCATGCGACAGCACGCCGACCTGCTGCCTGAGCACGCGCGCACAACTCCATCCATCAACCCGCCGCCCTTACCGAAACGACGCGGCCGCCCGCCAGCAAAGGAAAAGCGCGATCTTCATCACGGCTGATCACCGGAAAACCATCCCGCCCAATTAGGGAATTTTAGATGCCCACTTTTGCGGAATCTTCGGTGCCCGTTGACAAAGGGCGTGTAGCGCCCGCCGGCTTCATCAAGGCGGCCATGATCGGCCTGCAGATCTCTAAAGTGAAGTTGTCGACTCAACACTTTGGAGACTGACCGACCATGACCAAGCGTAGTTCTACTCCCGCCGATGCCGTACTGGTAGCCATCGACATGTCCAAGCATCGGCAGGAAGTACTGATCGAGCGACCGGAAGGCGGCCGCCGCCGCCGCATGACTGTCATGGCGACCAAGGCCGACTACGATCGATTGGCGGACAACCTTTCCGCAATTGGCCGCCCGATTGTCGTCGGCTTTGAAGCTACCGGCAATTACCACCGCACACTGGCACACAGGCTGCTTTCCGCGGGTTTCGAGCTGCGCCTGATTTCGTCGGTCGCATTGGCCCGGACTCGCGAAGCGCTTCACAATGGCTGGGACAAGAACGGTTCCAAGGATGCCCAGGCCATCGTGCACATGCTGCGGATCGGTGCGACCCAGCGCTACGTTGATCCGCTGGCCGCCGGTATCAACGATTTGCAGGAGATGTCGAAGACCCGTGAAGCCATTTCGAAGGCCAAGACCCAGACCTGGCACCGGACCCTCACGCACTATCTGCCGCTGTATTTTCCGGAGATCGAGCGCTTCGCCGGTAATAGCCGCTCCGACTGGTTTCTGGCGCTGCTGGAGCGCTTCCCCACACCCGGAGAATGCCGATGCCGGCCTGGCCGCGCTGGAAGCCTTCGAGGAAGGCCATTGGTGCCAGAAGTATCCATCCATCGCGCAAAGTTGGCGCCGACACTGGGAGCAGGTAATCCCGTTCTTCTCCTTCAGCGCACCGATCAGGCGAATGATTTACACCACGAATGCGATCGAGGCCCTGAACTCGAAGCTGCGCCGGGCAGTTCGCACGCGCGGCCACTTCCCCGGTGACGAGGCGGCCATGAAGCTGCTATACCTCGTCGTCAATCATGCGGTCGAACAATGGAAACGGCCGCCGCGCAAGTGGACAGAGGCCAAAACCCAGTTCGCCATCATCTTCGGCGACAGGTTCACCCTCTGATGAATGAAACCGGCCCCGCGCACAAAATTACTGACAGGCCCTCTTCAAATCGCTGAAGGCAGAGCTAATCTGGCGGCAGAACTGGCCAACGCGGCGCCAAACAGAAGCCGCCATCTTCCAGTACATCAACGGGTTCTACAACACCCGCAGACGCCATTCATATCTGGGCGGCATTAGCCCGCTCGCATTCGAAGCCAAGGTGGCATAGTGAGATAGGTAACCGGCACAAAACCGTTACATCTGTGGACGCCCCGTCAGACGCAAGTACAAAGTTGGGTTTGGCGCGTAGTCGGATGCTGCCATCTGTCCGGCCTCATTTTGCAGGATGTGCTGCGGGCCTGTATGGGAGTTCGCGGGTCAAATCCAAATCAAGTCCGCGTGCTTTGTGCACCTTGTAACGGTCTGGTTTTTTGACCCCGTCTCGCCGACTGTTGTGCCATACCCTCCTTCGACCGACTGCGTCTTCCGACGACCTCTGATGACTTTGGCGGCCTATGCCACCATTGCCACCGGAGCTCTGTAATCCTCTTGCTTCGTAAGCAGTGCCCAGACGATCCGCGCTGTCTTGTTTGCCTGGGCCACTGTTACCAGCATGCGCGGCTTGCGGGCGAGCATTGCGGCAAGCCACGAACCTTCGGCCGCACCACGCTTGCTGGCGTTACGCACAACAGCACTGCTGCCTATAATCAGCAATCGGCGCAGCGTGCGTTCACCCATCTTGGATGTCCGGCCCAACTTTGTCTTGCCGCCTGTAGATTTTTGCAGGGGCGTAAGGCCAAGCCAGGCGGCAAAGTCACGCCCGCGTTTGAATGTTGCTGCGGCAGGAGCCAGTGCGGCGATCGCTGTCGCCGCTATCGGCCCAATGCCGGGAATGGTCATAAGACGGCAAGCCACTATATCTTCACGGGCTCGCCGCGCAATTTCCTTGTCGAGTTCCGCTACCCGGCGATCAAATTCTTCAAGTATCCTAGCATGACGCGCAACATCTCGCGCGCAGCCTGTGGTAGCGACGTAGTGGCCTCATCATCGATCAGTTCGCCAAGCTGTGTTACCCAACTGGGGCCTCTAGGCGCAACCCAGCCATACTCGGCCATGTGCCCCCGAATCGCGTTGATAGTTTGCGTGCGTTGCCGGACAAGCAGGTCGCGGGTCCGGAACACCAGTCCCGAGGCTTGCTGCTCCTCGCTCTTCACCGTCACAAAGCGCATATTCGGACGCTGCGCAGCCTCACAGATCGCCTCAGCATCAGCAGCATCGTTCTTTTGCCGCTTAACGAATGGCTTCACATAGGCTGGCGGGATCAACCGCACATCATGCCCCATGCGTAACAGCTCTCGGGCCCAATGATGCGCCCCGCCACATGCTTCCAACGCCACAAGACACTTCGGCTGATCCGCGAAAAACGACAGCACCTTACCCCGTGTAATCCGTCGACTGAAAACCTGAAGCCCCTTCGCATCCGCGCCGTGCGCATGAAATACGTTCTTTGCGATATCCAACCCTATCGTGCTAATCTCCAGCATGGACGCCTCCTAAAGTGGTGTTCAACACCTCCACTATGGCACAACAATGCCGCCGGGGGGCGTCCACCCCATCAAGTCCAGTTGCCGGTTGCCTCGAACCCGATCCGAACGAGCAGATCAAAGTCCTGCAGCAATCGTGACAGGCGTTGGAAATCCTCCAGTGAGTTCTCGATCGTCAATCGCCGGCGGCGCTTCTTGCCAGGAATACCGATCAGCACTTCATGCCGGTGCTTGGAAATATCGATAGCGACAAGCAAGGTTGGAACTGTAGAATCATAGGCGGTCATAGCCGGTCTCCTCATCAGTGTGGTTGTTCCAAAACCACTGTTGAGACCTGAGACCCAGTTATGGCCACGCGCTGCGCTATTAGAGGGCTGCGCGGGAGGCCATAACCTCTGATCAGCGCTCATTCCCGACGTGCTACGGCCCCAGCTACATCGCGGGCGAACTCGCCGAGTACATCGAGGCCCAGCAGATGAGCCACGTCCGCGGAGCCCCGTTGCATCCGCAAACCCAGGGCAAGATCGAACGCTGGCACCAGACCCTGAAGATCCGCATCCTGCTGGAAAATTACTTCCTGCCCGGCGATCTCGAGGCCCAGATCGAGGCGTTCGTAGAGCACTACAACCACCAGCGCTACCACGAGAGCCTGAACAACGTGACCCCGGCTGATGCCTACTTCGGCAGGACTCCCGCCATCATCAAGCGCCGCGAAACCATCAAGCGAAAGACCATCGAACATCGCCGCTTGCTTCACCGCAAGCTCGTCGCCTAACATCAACCCCCAGACGAGGCTCGCTCTCCGCTAATCCACGCCCCGATCTGAGCCAAATGTCTCGACGACGGACAGCCGGATGTCCTTTTTGGAGAGCTTGCCCGTGGCGGTGTGCGGCAATTCGTCAACGATAATAAGATCATCCGGCACGCACCATTTGGACGTCTTGCCCTTGTAATGGGCGCGCATTTCGGCACGGCTTAATTCGGCACCGGGCTTCAGCACTGCCACCAGCACCGGGCGCTCTCCCCAACGGGTGTCCGGCCGGGCGACGATGGCCGCCTCCTTTATGGCAGGGTGAGCTTGAGCGATGTTCTCCAAATCGATTGAGGAGATCCACTCGCCACCGGATTTCACAACATCCTTGGTGCGGTCGACAATCTGGATGAAACCGTCCTTGTCTATGGTCACCACGTCGCCAGTGTCGAACCAGCCCGGATACTGCTCGTGGGCGGAGCCGGTGTCGGCGTTGAAATAGGCCGCGGCCACCCACGGTCCGCGCACCAGCATCGAGCCGAAGCTCCTGCCATCGTGCGTCACCTCGCGCCCTTCGCCGCCGACCACACGGAACTCCATGCCGAACACCGGCCGGCCCTGCTTGCATTCCAGCGCCAAACGATCCTCTGCGGGCAGGAGACGGTGCTTGGGCTTCAGCGCCGCGGAAAGGCCCAGAGGGCTGGTCTCCGTCATGCCCCAGGCCTGTCGCACCTCCACCCCCTTGTGGTGAAATCGACTGATCATGATGGCTGGTACCGCCGACCCGCCGATGATCACCCGCTTGAGAGAGGTAAACTCTTTGGCGTGGCCGTCCATCCAATCCAAGAGGCCGAGCCACACGGTGGGCACGCCGGCGGTCAACGAGACGCCCTCCGCCTCAAACAATGCGTACAGGCTCGCCCCGTCGAGCCGCGCGCCCGGCAGTACCAGCTTGGCGCCCACCATGGGCACTGCAAAGGGCAGGCCCCATGCATTTACATGGAACATGGGGACGATGGGGCACACCACGTCATTGGCAGAGAGCCCCAGCGCATCCGGCGCAGTGATGGCCATAGCGTGCAGCACGCTGGAGCGGTGGGAATAGAGCACGCCCTTGGGGTCACCCGTGGTGCCCGAGGTGTAGCACAGGCCGGAGGCAGTGTTCTCGTCGAAGCTTGGCCAGTCGAAGCTGTCCTGCTCGCCGTCGATGAGGGTCTCGTAGCACTTCAGGTCTGGCAGCTTCTGCGCGAGGATATCGGATTCAGGCATGTGCGCTGTGTCTGTCATCGCCACTACCGCCTTCAGGCCATTCAACTGGTCCGCCAGTTCCTCGATGACGGGCAGGAAGGTGAGGTCGAAGAACAGCACGCTGTCACCAGCATGCTCGATGACGTAGGCTATCTGCTCGCGGAATAGCCGTGGGTTGATGGTGTGGCACACGAAGCCGGACCCGGACACGCTGTAATACAGTTCCATGTGCCGATAGTCGTTCCACGCCAGCGTGCCGACGCGGTCTCCGGTCTCCAGACCCATGCGCGCGAGCGCACTCGCGAGCTGTCGGCTGCGCCGGGCGAGGTCCGCGTAGGTGTAGCGGTGGAGGCCGCCGTCCATCGTGGCGGATACGACTTCGGCGTCACCGTGATACGCCTCAGCATGCCTCAGTATCCCTGACACCAGCAGCGGTACGTCCATCATGGTTCCGAGCATTGTTTCCCTCCGATTATTTGGTGCTTGTGCGTGGGTTCCGGGCGTCGGTCGTCTCGGCCAGATCTTCAAAAGGCGTCGGCGTCGAGCGCCATGAGCGAGGACGCGCCGCTGGCGAGTGCGGCTTCCAGGCCGAGCGTCTGCGGCAGCATGCGCTCTACGAAGAAGCGGGCAAGGGCGGTCTTGCGCACTTCCACAGCCGTCGCCTGGTCCAGGGCCGGCACGGCGGCGGCCATGCGCACCCACATCCAGCCGAAGGAGACAAGGGCGAACAGGCGCAGATAGTCAGTGGCCGCCGCACCCAGTTCCGCTCCACCGCCACTCCCGGCGAGGCGCTGCGTCACCCGCTCCAGCCGCGCCAGGGCTTGCGCCACGGGCGTCACCAGCCCTTCACCGGCGGTTGGCAGCGCGGCGTCCAGTTCTGCGCGGATGAGGGTGAAGAAGCGTTGGGTCAGCGTGCCGCCGTCGAGGGCGAGCTTGCGTCCCACGAGGTCCATGGCCTGAACGCCATTGGTGCCTTCGTAGATCTGGGCGATGCGGGCATCGCGCACATACTGCTCCATTCCCCATTCGCGGATGTAGCCGTGCCCCCCCAGCACCTGCTGGGAGGCCACCGCGGTCTCGAAGCCGAAATCGGTGAAGGCGGCCTTTACCACCGGCGTCATGAGCGCCACGAGGAGGTCAGCCTCCTTTCGCACTGCGGCATCCGTATGGCGGTCGGCGATATCCATCTGCAGCGCCGTCCATATCGCGAGGGCGCGCGCGCCTTCGGCGAAGGCGCGCCCCGACAGCAGCATCTTGCGCACGTCGGGATGGTCGATAATTGCCACTGGGCCTGGCGTGCCGTCGCTGCCGCCGCCCTGCAGGCGCTCCTTGGCATAGGCGACGGCCTTCTGATTGGCCGCTTCAGCGATGCCGAGGCCCTGGATGCCGACGAACAGCCGTTCCGCGTTCATCATAGTGAACATGGCATTCAGTCCGCGGCCCGGCTGTCCCACCAGCCAGCCGGTAGCGCCATCATAGTTCATCAAACAGGTGGGCTGCGCATGAATGCCCATCTTGCGCTCCAGTGCACCGACGCTCATGGAATTGCGTGCACCAAGGCTGCCGTCGGCATTCACCAGGAATTTCGGGGCGAGGAACAGGCTGATGCCTTTCACGCCCTTGGGCGCGTCCGGCAGGCGGGCAAGCACCAGATGAACGATGTTGCCGCCGAAATCCTGATCGCCGGAGGAAATGAAAATCTTCGTGCCGGTGATAGCGAAGGAGCCGTCAGCGTTCGGCACGGCCCGGGTCGAAAGCAAGCCAAGGTCGGTCCCGGCGGAGGACTCCGTCAGCGCCATGGCGCCAGTCCACTCGCCGGAGATCATCTTCGGCAGGAAGGCTGCCTTCAATTCCGCTGAAGCATGATGGCCGATGGCTTCTACCGCCCCGCGGGTGAGGCCGGGAAACAGTCCGAAGGACAGGTTGGCCGAGGACAATATCTCGTCGAGCAGAATCTGTAGCACCCGCGGCAGACCCTGGCCACCATAGGCAGGGTCGCCCGAGAGCGAGCACCAGCCAGCCTCCGCGAAAGCGAGGTAGGCGGCAGCAACACCGCTGGGGGTGGTGACGACACCGTTTTCGAGCGTGCAACCCTCCTCGTCACCTGGGCGGTTCAGCGGCTCCAGTACACTGGTTGCGAACTTGCCAGCCTCTTCCATAATAGTGACGGCGAGCTCTGTATTCACCTCCTCATAGCCAGGCAGGCTGGCCATGATCGCGTCGAAGCCGAACACCCGCCGCAGCAGGAAGGAGATATCCGCGACGGGAGCGGTATAAATAGTCATAGTATCATTCTCGGGAGATCAGTTTCGCAGGGGCTTGCCGGGGCGAGCACAAATCAAATCTTAAAGGTGACGGCCTGCGCCTCCTCACCCAGACCATTGACAGCCCCCTTAGATCGAGTGGGCAACAATTCTACCATCGCCATTTTACTCCGTCATAAGTTGAATGACCTGTGAGATACGCAATGGGCGGTGCATCATTAGGGTCAACATATAGTTCTCCATGCGATGTATTCGAATATATATTCAAAAACGAAGGGTAACCCCAACGCTCGTCAGAATGGGATCGATGTCGAGCCGGGTCAGCGCGGGCGCTCCACCTAGCGAACCTGACGCGTGCGTGGAGAATGGAACGTACCGAACGTCAGCGTTCAGCATCCATGATTTATTGAGTTCGTACCGAACGCCCAATTGCCCCGTCGGCGCCCAACTGTCGCGGATGTTGAAATCGCTCAATGCTCCGTCGTGCTTGTTGAAGAACAGGACACGGCCGACGCCTACTCCCACATAGGGATGAAGCTTGCCCTGGCTCTTGAAATGATACTGAGCCGAAAGGATTACTGGTCCATAATGGACCTTGGCCAGTGTCCCGAGCGGTCCGATGCGGCCGGTGCTGTCGATTTCGGCAGGTGCGGGCACCCCAAAAAACACATTGGCGGCGATGTTCGGCGTAAAAAAATACCCGACGTCCAGAGTCGGCGTAGTCGCGTTTCCAATTCGCACGTTAGAGCCGGGTAGAGGTGCACCCGCCAGAGTGATGTTCGGGGCGTTCTCATCCACAAAAACCTCGGTCGCATTCACAGTGACAGCCCATCGCTTCAGTTTCGGCGAGTTCTGCGCGGAAGCGGGCGTGGCAAGAACGGTACTCAGTAGGAATAATGCTCCGGCAAGCGGCAAAGCCGTTGGATCCGCAGGCTTAGGAATGAAGATCATGTTATTCTCCTCTCCTTGTGATGCGCCGTCACTGCAGGACGTCGTCTGTAATTATTCGGCCAGATCAGCCGTAGGAACGCCCATTCATCCGACCTGACTTCGCTGCCTGGCACCTAGAGATACGGTGGAGGATGATCCCTCCTCCGTGCCCGCCTTGAGCCTTGTTTTCCCGAGAATGAGCTCGGCGGCCCGTTCCGCGATCATCATCGTTGGCGCGTTGGTGTTCCCAGCGACGAGGGTGGGCATGATGGAGGCATCGACGACACGAAGGCCCTCCACCCCGCGGACGCGCAACGCCGGATCGACGACGGAATGCGGATCTCTTCCCATCCGGCATGTCCCAACCGGGTGGTAGATCGTTTCGGCCCGATGGCGGATGTCCGCTATGACGTCAGCTTCGCTCTCGATTGACGATCCGGGAACCAGCTCGCGTTTCGAAAAGGTCGCTATCGACGGCGCCGACAGGATCTGACGCCCGATCCTTACCGCCGAGACCATCGTCTCGATGTCTTCGGGAGCCGAGAGATAGGCGGGATCGATCAAGGGATCGTCGAGCGGATTCCGGCTCTTTAGCCCGATCCGGCCCCGGCTCTTCGGCAATAGATCGCAGACATGCAACGTGTACCCATAACCGAAGGCGATCTGGCGGCCGTGGTCCTTCAGCAGAGTAGGAAGGAAGTGAAACTGCAGGTTCGGGCGACTTTGTGAGGGTGAGCTTTTGACGAATCCGCCGGATTCGGCAACGTTACTCGTCAGAAAACCCCGCCTCTGGAACACATAGGATAATGCGCCAGCCAGTGCCCGCGGGATGAACGATGGGGCAACCCCGATCGGCGTACGATCGTTCGCCTCGTGCATGATCGTGATGTCGAGATGATCCTGCAGGTTTTTTCCAACCGCCGGCAGATCGACGACGACCGGAATGCCGACCCCCCCTAATTCTGCCGCGTCGCCGATGCCGGAAAGCATCAGCAACTGAGGTGAATTGATCGCACCGCCCGACAGAATGACCTCGCCCCTGGTGCGCAGGTCGGTGAGCTTGTCACCCGACGCATAGGTCACGCCGACCGCCTTGCGCCCTTCCAGAATGATCCGCGTTGCCCGCGCTCCGGTTACTATTCGGAGATTAGGCCGCCCTTTTGCGCCTGACAGAAAGGCTCGGGCGGAACTCCAACGCCGCCCTTTGCGTTGCGTAACCTGGTAGAAGCCGATCCCATCCTGTGTGTCGCCATTGAAATCGGCGTTGTGCGAATACTGCGCTTCTTGCCCAGCCTCAACGAATGCTTCGCTCAGCCGGTTGACGGTCTGAAGATCGCTGACGTGAAGCTCGCCATAACCGCCGTGGTGCGCGTCAGCTCCGAATCGCTCGTTCGCCTCCATCTCCTTGAACAACGGAAGGACATTATCGAAGGACCAGATTGGGTCGGCCGCCTCTCCCCAGGCGTCATAGTCCTCGCGATGACCACGGATATAGACCATTGCATTGATCGAGCTTGAGCCGCCGAGTGTCTTTCCACGCGGCCAGAACAGTCTCCGGTTGCCGAGGTTGGGCTGCGGCTCAGTCTCGTAGGCCCAGTTAAGCGTCTTGCTCTTGGAAAGAAGAGCGATCCCAATGGGCATATGGATTAGCGGACTGCGGTCGGGTGGCCCCGCCTCAAGCAGGCAGACCTGTATCTCAGGGTTTGCTGACAAACGCTCTGCTAGCAAACAACCAGCGGATCCCCCACCCACTATGATATAATCAAACATCCATCTCTCCGATCTGTAGTGCCAAGACAACTCTCTGTCTGGGCGCTCAGCCTAGAATGCGAACCGTAATATCGATCAATCGCTTCACGGCGGGTGTGTAGGGCGGAAACAGAAGCCGCAATACAGAGAACCTGTCCCTCAACACTGCGCGTTCGTGCGAGAATGCCTTGAAGCCGTGGAAGCCATGCGCGCTTCCGATACCGCTGTTGTTGACCCCTCCGAACGGCAGATTGGGGTGCAGGTACTGGACGACGTTCTGGTTGATACAAACACCGCCGGAACTGGTCCGTTCGATGATTGATTCCCAAGCTGGGGCGTGCTTGCTGAAGATATAAAGAGCGAGCGGCTTGGGGCCGGTGTTGATTGTATCGATTACGCGGCTGATATCGTCGTATTCGATCACTGGCAGAATTGGCCCGAAAATTTCTTCCCGCGAAATTGCCATTTCGGGGTCGGTCCCCCCGATCAGCGTTGGCGAGAGATATTTCTGATCCGGATCTCGAACCCCTCCTTCGAGGACCAGCGCGCCGCGCGAGGTTGCATCGTCGAGCAGCGCGCTGAGGCGATCGAAATGCCGAGAATTTACGATCCGCCCGTAATCCTCACCGCATTTCTG
Source organism: Croceicoccus sp. Ery5 (assembly GCF_020985325.1). Lineage (NCBI taxonomy): Bacteria > Pseudomonadati > Pseudomonadota > Alphaproteobacteria > Sphingomonadales > Erythrobacteraceae > Croceicoccus > Croceicoccus sp. Ery5. The sequence continues at coordinate 1,955,632 of NZ_CP087587.1, read as the reverse complement.
ATCGCACTCCGTCTCCCCGTATACGCGCCGAATTTCGCGGCGGAGGGCACCGACAAGGGACTTCGCCTGATTGCGCGCGACATAGATGTGATCGGGTGCGATGCAGGTTTGGCCATTGTTGGAGAACTTTCCCCAGACGATCTTGCGCGCTGCGTCGTCGATATCGGCTGTCGAATCGACGATCGTTGGCGATTTGCCGCCCAGCTCGAGCGTCACAGAGGTCAGGTGCTTCGCGGCGGCTTCCATCACAATTTTGCCGACTTGAGGGCTGCCAGTGAAGAAGATATGGTCGAACGGCAGGTCCAGCAGTGCCTGTGATACCAATGCGTCGCCCTCGCACACCGCGACCTGTTCGCGCGGAAATGTCTCTTCAACGATCTGCCGGATGATGGCGGACGTCGCCGGCGTCAACTCCGACGGTTTGATGATAGCTGTATTTCCCGCAGCCAGGGCTGACGCCAGGGGACCGAGGCTCAGATTGACAGGATAGTTCCACGGAGCGACAATTAGACACACGCCTTTGGGTTGGTAACGTACGTGTGCGCTGGTCCCGAACATGCCGAGTGAGCCCGGGACGCGGTGCGGTTTTGTCCAGGATCTTAGGTGCCGTTTGGCGTGGGATATCTCCTGATAGACCGGGAAGAGTTCGGTCAGCCGCACCTCCGGCTCCGGCTTTCTGAAATCAGCGCCAAGCGCGCTGATGATGTCGCCTTCGCGCCGCTTGATCGTGTCCTTCAGCCGCGTCAGGCTATCCAGCCGATCCCGCAAGCCGAACCGGGATCTATCACGCTCGACCGTTTCGCGCTGACAGGCGAAGAGACCCTGGATATGACTCACGTCCAGACCAGGTTCGGAGCTGGCGCGCGGGAATGCTTGAACATTCATAGGACTCTCCTCAAAATGACGTGGCTGTCGAAGTCGCACGGGGTCACCTGGCGCTCCGTCAGAAGTCCAGACGTTCATAATCTTCCTTGGTCGCGCCGCAGTCCGGGCAGTACCAATCCGCGGGCACATCGGCCCATCGTGTGCCGGGGGCAAGCCCGGTCGCCGGGTCGCCCAGCGCTTCATCGTAGACGTGGCCGCAGGTCACGCAGTGCCATTTCGCGAATGGCTCCGCGTCCGCGGAAAGCTCCGCCGGAGCCGTGTTGACAGCACCCCCCCCAAGAGGAATGAAGTCCGGCTTGTCGCGAACCGCGCAGTCTGGGCATGCCCAATTGTCGGGAATTTCCGCCCATGTCGTGTTAGGCGCAAAGCCTTCGTGCGGATTGCCCGTTGCTTCATCGTAAATATAGCCGCAATCAGGGCACTTATATTGAGTCATCACATTACTTTCTACTTCGCGCTTCAGCGCAGCGATGTCACCGTGACAGGCGAGACCGACCGGAACGCCATGGAAGACTCGCCGCCTCGGAGGCGCTCCGGTTATGATTATAATTATCCGATGAGCGACCGAGGCGTCTCGAAAATCGCTCGCCTTGTCAGCAACCCAAGTGAGCGGACTCTAGGGAGTCCGGGACGCCACACCGTATTTACGGACGATCTTCTTTCTGTGTGCCGGATCTATCTGGATCTTGCCGATATCGCCATTAGCCCATTTCACGACGCGGTGATCCATGACAGACCGAAAGACCGGCGGGATCAGTGCCATGAAGAACATACCTGGGTAGCCGGTAGGCAGTTCCGGCAAGCCCTTGAAGTCTCGGAGCGACTGGTAGCTGCGCGTCGGGTGGGCGTGATGATCTGAATGCCTCTGCAGGTGGAACAGAATGAGGTTTGACGCGATGTGGTTGCTGTTCCACGAGTGGCGCGGTTGAGCGCGCTCGTACCGACCGTCCGCCATCTTCTGGCGCAAGAGTCCATAATGCTCTATATAGTTAGCGCTGGTAAGCTGCCACCAGCCGAACGCCATTTGAATGGGCAAAAATACTAGCAACTTTGGATCCGGCCCGAAAGCCAGCAGGAGGGCGGCATATACGGCCAGAGTGATCATCAGCGGGGGAATGATCTCGTTGTCTAGGCTCCAGACACTCTTGCCGACACGTTCTAGCCGCACTTTCTCCAGATTCCATGCGCGCAGGAACGCGCCCGGAATTTCGCGGAGCGAGAACTTGTAGATGCTCTCGCCCATGCGAGAGGTAGCGGGATCCTCTGGAGTCGCCACGTCGCGATGATGACCCTTGTTGTGCTCAATGAAAAAGTGACCATAGCCAACTACGGCCAGGACGATCTTGGCCATCCAACGATCGAAGGGCTCCTTCTTGTGGCCGAGTTCGTGGCCGGTATTCAGCGCCAGCCCATTGACGATGCCCAGTGAGAAAGCGAGAGTCACCACCTCCCACCACGCGATCGGCTGCGTCGCGATCCACCATGCACAGCCGACCAGCGAGGCATAGTGCACCGGAACGGTCAGCCAGGTGAGAACCCGGTAATATTTATCCGCCTCCAGACGGACCACTGCTGTTTCGGGGGGATTGTTCGGATCCTTGCCGAGCAGGACGTCGAAAGCCGGAATCACACCATACCAGACGAACAGTGTGAAGGCATAGAAGATGCTCCATCCCGTCAGGTGGACGAGATAAAGCCCGATAAGGGGTGCCGCCGGCCAAACGACCGACAATACCCATAGGTAGCGTTTCCTGTCGACATAGCGATCAGGCGCGCCGTCACTCAAAATGGTTGTGCTCATGGACATCTCCTCTCGATGCGCACGCACTTTCTGCGTTGCTAACGTTGGGCAAGTCGTGCCGCTTTATAAGCTTGGCTGCTTCATCTCGTAGAACAACCCAACTAAAGTGGGGTTTTGCATTGATCCGAATTTTCTATCGAATGAGCCTGAAGATCAGATTGATCGACCTGCCGGTCGAACCACAGCGTTTCAGGAGAGAGCATCTATGGGCCGAGCGGATGAACATGTCGTGATTCTGGGGGCGGGCCATGCGGGCGGAACGGCGGCAGCCCTCCTTCGCCAGCTCGGATTCGAGGGGCTGATAACGCTCGTTGGTGAAGAATCCCTCCTGCCCTACCATCGTCCGCCGCTTTCCAAGGCTTCGCTCCGGGCCGAACCGGGTAAAGCTCCGATGCTCCTGAAACCGTCCGGGTTCTACGAAGCATCTCAGATAGGCCTGCGACTGGGCATTCGGGCGGACAAGCTGGAACGCCAATCTAGGACGGTGATGCTATCGACCGGCGAGGATCTGCAATACGACTATCTCATCATCGCGACGGGCGCTCGCCCTATCAGGCTGCAGGTAGAGGGGGCGGGCCTAGACGGGGTTATGGAATTGAGAACGGCGGGCGACGCGGAACGACTCAAACACGCCCTGCGAGCCGGCCAGCGCCTTGTCATAGTCGGCGGCGGCTACATCGGCCTGGAGGTGGCGGCGTCTGCAAAAGCGCTTGAAGCGGAAGTAACAGTGATTGAGCGCGAGCTGCGACTGCTCGCCCGCGTAGCCTGCCCAGAACTTTCCACCTTCTTTCACAAATACCATGCGAAACAGGGCATCCACTTCGAACTGGGTGTCGCCGTGTCGGGGTTCGAAGGTCATGATGGGCGTGTAAGCGGTGTGCGTCTCGACGATGGTCGAACGATCGCGTGCGATGCGGTCCTCGTCGGCGTCGGCGCCGTTCCCAATGACGAAATCGCGCGGGATGCCGGGCTTAATACCGGCGCTGGCATTCTCGTCGATCTTGAAGCGCGCACATCTGATCCCGCCATCTTCGCCATCGGCGACGTCGCCCGTCGCCCGATCCCGCACTACGCACACATCGCCCGTCTCGAGAGCGTGCCCAATGCGCTCGAACAAGCCAGACAGGCCGCCAACGCCATTGTCGGCGGCCCCTCGCTGACCCACGAAGTTCCGTGGCAATGGTCCGACCAATATGATATGAAACTGCAGATCGCCGGCCAGGCGATCGATGTCGACCACGTCCTTCTGCGAGGCGTCCCCTCTGCCGCAGGCTTTGCAATTTTCCATTTGAAGGGCGATCGCATCCAGTGCGTCGAAGCGATCAATTCGCCACAGGATTTCCTGGTTGGTAAGCAATTCATCAGCGCGCGCACGACTATCGACCCTAGCAAGCTGAGCAATCCCGCCATCCCTTTGAAGGAGGCCGTCATCTGACCCGCTTTGCTCATCGCCGGCGGAGGCGTCGCGGGGGGAATGGTCACCAGCGTTCCGGTTGGTTTTGGCAGGAATGGCAATCTCTGTAATAGGAGTTCGGTTGTTCCGCTAAGACCGACGGAAAAGGCAGGCTAGAGCAGGAGAGGAAGTTCGACGATCATGGATGATGTCAATGAACGGGTAGCGTTGCTCGCGTCTGGATGCCTTCCGCGCCCGCGCCTGCTTAAGGGTGATGAAGCTAGGCGCCGCCACCTCCTTCGCGCGCCTTCTGGCTATGGAAAGAGTGTCGCGATGGCCCAGTTCTGGGCCAACCGCCGTCAAGACGGGGCCTATATGGCCTGGGCGTCCGCCAAGGAATGCGATTATAATCCCCGTCTGCTCGCAGAGCGCATCCATGCGCAGATAGTCGCAGCATACCGCGCCACCGGGAATGATTCCCCACCGCTTCCGGACGTCGTTCCTCAGACACTCCAAGCTCTCGCCGCCTGGTTGCAGGAACTCATTGATCAATCGGAGTCGGATATTCTCCTCTGTTTTGACGACATCGGGTTTTATCCGGATTTGACGGATGAGATCGAGGACTTCATGCTTACTGCGCCGGCTGACGTCGAGATCATGGCAGCAACGACTGCGGGCATCGGCTTTGCGCGCATCGCCGCCCGGCGACAGCTCCGGGAAGTCGGGACTGATGCGCTCGCCTTCACGCTTGTCGAAGCGAATGCAGTCGCGCGTGGCGAGCCCGGAACTCTCATCTCGGAACCGGACATCCATTTGCTCTGGAAACGAACACTGGGCTGGGCGGAACCACTATGCCTTTTGTTACAGGCCGCTTCAGCGATCATGCAACTGCCGAACGTCTGGTCGTTGATCGTGTCACCGGTCGCGATAGCGATCTGGATCGATATTTTCGCAGCGCCATACTCGCCAGTCTCCCCAGTGATGTGCGGGAGTTCTGCATCCGCGCCTCGATCCTTGGGGTGATCTCCGCCGACTACTTCAACCATGTTTTTAGCAGGAGCGATGGGGCCTACTTCATCGAAGAGCTCTCCGCCGAACGCATGCTGCTTACCCCACAGGACCGAACACAGTTAGGTTATGAATTTCACCCGCTGCTTCGCGAATTTCTCGAGCATAGGTTTGCGGTGGAACTTCACGGTCTCAAGTCGGAACTATTAGTCCGGCCTGCTCAATGGCAGCGGGCAAACGGTCATAGTCGCGAAAGTATCAGCCTCTATCTGCGAGCGGGCGACTTGGACGCTGCGGCCGAGGTCGCGTCAACGAGCATGATAGACATCGCGTTGCGCCAAGGGGAGGTGGATCAGATCCAGCTATGGCGGCGCAGCTTCTCCGAGGCCGTCTCTGCCCCGACGATCATTGTCGGGTCGGCCTGGGCGCAGATTTTCAGCCACGACCAGAAACAGGCGGCCGCGCTGCTGGCGGAACTTCGCGCCGTTAGCGTCGGCCTTTCCGACGAAGCGGCCCGGCGGCGGACGAAGTGGTGGTGCGATCTCGTCGCCGCGATCGGCGAAGCAACCGCGGACAATCTTTCCGAAAGCAGACGGCAATGCGAGTTATGGATAAAGTTGAATGGTGATGCTGATCTCGTCTCCAGGGGGGCAATCCTCACATGCCTGTGCTTTATCGCAGCCAGCGAACGTCGGTTTGATGACCTGGAAAAATTGAGTCTTGAAGCGTCCGCCGTCAACGTCACCGCCGACCATCGGTATGCGCTCGGCTGGCTTCACAGCGCGATAATCTACAGCGACATTTCGCGGGGCAATATGCAAGGCGCCGCTGAGCGCCTTAGATGGGCGCGAAACGACAACATAGCCCAGATCAATGCCACACCGTTCTCTGCCAATCTCCTGGAAATACTGGAGCTTGAACTACGATACGAGGCGAACCAACTTGACGGTATCGCCTCACGGGTTGGTAATGTTCTGGGTTTCGTACGTCAACACGGCGTGGTAGATTTCCTCTTTTCAGCCTTTCGTACTGCGGCAGCCATCGCCAATCACGAAGGCGACCGGAGAGTCGCCAGCGAACTCCTTTGGGAGGCGCGCCTGATCGCCGGGAAATGCACCTTCCCGCGTCTTGATGTGCTCGCGCGTCTTGCCCTGGCCTATCTACTGGTCCTGGATGACCCCGACGAGGCCAGCGCGATCTTGCCGGCGCAAAGCGAGCCTGTCTTTCAGACATCACATGGCCCATGTTTACGCGCCATGAGATCCCTCGCGGAAGCTCGTATCGCAGCGCGAAGAGGGAAGCATCATCTGTCGGGCCGGTTAGCGAGCGCCACGTTGGATCACGCGCGTCGCAGCCAATCGAGCAGGCTGGAAATTTCAGCTCTGTTGTGCCTCGCGGGCGCCAATGCGGCAACAGAAAGGCTGACGGTTGCCGAGCAACGCGTGGCGGATGCCATCGAAATTGCCGAACGGAAGGGATGTTATCGAACGTTGCTTGACGAGCGTCAATATCTGGAATTTTTAGGACCAAGCTCGATACCGCTGCTCGATCTCCTGCCAGGCGATCAGGATTTTGGCAGCCACCGCATCAAGTTAAATGATTATCCTGCCTTCACATCAAAAGAAATCAAAAATGATATCCTTACGAGAAAAGAATTGGCAATTCTCCATAAAATTAAAGACGGTCTTTCAAATCGCGAAATTGCCCTGAAATATAGAATTAGCGAAGATACCGTTAAATGGCATGTCCACAACATATTTTCCAAGTTTGGAGTTAAAAATCGCGTCCAGGCGATATTATTGGCGGATAGTATGAAGCTATTTAACAACTGAAAATGTCCCCCGTCAGCACCCATGGCACAGATTTGAGGTTGTGATTTAAGGAGGGTTTGGGCTTCGTCGTAGTGACGAAGGAACGAAGATGAAGCCCAAACCCTCCTTAAATCACCGGTGAAGGCCCCTGCGGAGCGGGTGGTGAAGGACATCCGGCGGCGGACGCGTCGGCACTTCTCGGCCGAGGACAAAATCCGCATCGTGCTCGAAGGCCTGCGTGGCGAGGACAGCATTGCCGAGCTGTGCCGCCGTGAAGGCATCGCTCAGAGCCTGTATTACACCTGGGGACCTCCATCAACCCGGTGGATTTGACGATGGCGGCGCGATGAGGGGCTGACGGGTTTCATGCGGCCGCTACGCGGCGCATTCTCTATCGTTTCGAGCCGCTCATCATTGCTTTCCTGGGTAATTCTCCGCCCTCCGGGCACACTTATCCCGTCGCTGCGCGAGTTTCGTGGAAGATCAGGCGGTGCATGTTGAACGCCAGGTTGGCGAGGGTGATCCTGGCCTCGGCGCGCTTGATGCCGATGGTGCGGATGAAGAGGCCCATCTTTGCCTTCTGGTGCGCGAAGACATGGTCGACGCGGGCACGAACTTTCGACTTGGCGGCGTTGGCCTTGGCGGTGCGTTCGGGCATCGGTCGCCCTTTCGGCTTGCGACGATGGATACGGTTGACTTTGCCCTGCCGCCTGAGCCAGCGTTCGTTGGCCTGGCTGCGGTAGGCAGTATCGGCCCAGCCCGCTATGCGCCAGAGGTTTTTCGAGGCGTCTAGCTTTCGCTAAAAAATCCCGCTCCACAACCAGTTGCCCGATCTTGGCGCGCAGCTTCTCCACCTCGCTCTCAGTGGCTGCCCTCGCCGCATCGCCAGCCCCGGAGAACGTGCTCGCCATCCCGTCGATGGCCTGCCGCTTCCATGCCGCGATCATCGTGTGATGGACGCCGTGTTTCGCAGCCAACTCCGCCAGCGTCAGGTCGCCGCGGATCGCCTCAAGCGCAACCTTGGCCTTGAAATCCGCGCTGTAGCGCTTCCTCGTCGTCTTCATTCCCGTACCAAGGGACCGTCAGGAATTTCGTGTGTGGGCGGGCATAATGGGTAAGAAGGAGACCCTGTATGCCTCGACGCAAGGAGCCGGCGATCCCGGCTGATTTACTCGATCAACTCTTGGCCGGCAGCGATGCCGCCAGTGCGCTCCAGCAGGGCGGCCTGCTGGATTCGTTGAAGAAGGCGCTGGCCGAACGGGCGCTTAACGCCAAGATGGATTACCACCTTGGCGATGCCTCGCAGGCCGGGAACAGCCGCAATGGCTATGGCCGCAAGACGGTGGTGACGGACACCGGCAAGATCGAGATCGAGGTGCCGCGCGATCGCCAGGCCAGCTTTGATCCGCAACTGATTGCCAAGTACCAGCGCCGGTTTCCGGGCTTCGACGACAAGATCGTATCGATGTATGCGCGCGGCATGAGCACACGGGAGATCGTCGGGCACTTGCGCGATCTGTACGGTATCGACGTCTCGCCGGACCTGATCTCGACGGTGACCGACGCCGTGCTCGAAGAGGTCGCCGCCTGGCAGGCCCGGCCGCTCGATCCTGCCTATCCGCTGGTTTTCTTCGACGCGATCCGGGTCAAGATCCGCGACGAAGGTCTGGTCCGCAACAAGGCTATCCACATCGCGCTGGGCGTGCGTGCCGATGGCGGCAAGGTCGTCCTCGGCCTGTGGATCGAGCAGAACGAGGGCGCCAAATTCTGGCTGCGGGTGATGAACGAGCTGAGGAAACGCGGTGTTGAGGACATCATGCTGGCCGTCGTAGACGGCCTGAAGGGCTTTCCAGAGGCCATCACCGCCGTGTTCCCCGAGGCGATCGTCCAGACCTGCATCGTGGGGTCGTTGAAAAAGTCGCGCCGGTCTGATTCACTGTGTCGAGGCAGTGGGAGATGGCATTATGCTTGGCTGCAAGGAGCGGGGTCAGCTTGAACTATTCATCACGGGATCGCTTCGTCAGCTGATTCCGGACGATCACGTCCTGGCGCGGGTGGACCGGGTTCTCGACCTGAGATGGCTGCGCGACGAGGTCAGCGACCTTTACTGCGCTGACAATGGCCGTCCCGGTATCGATCCCGAGGTTGCGGTCCGGCTGATGCTCGCCGGGTTCCTGCTTGGTATCGTGCATGACCGCCGACTGATGCGCGAGGCGCAGGTGAACCTGGCGATCCGCTGGTTTTGCGGTTTCGCGCTACATGAGCCGTTGCCGGATCATTCTTCGCTGACGCGCATTCGTCAACGCTGGGGAGCAGAACGTTTCCGCCGTATTTTCGAGCGGACGGTGCAGGCTTGTATTGCCGCGAAGATTGCAACCGGCGAAGTCGTCCATATCGATGCCTCGCTGATCCGTGCCCATGTCAGCTGGGACTCGCTGGTTGTTCGCCACGTCGAGGCGGTCACCGAGGCGAACGACGAAACGCTTTTCGACAATCGCAAGAAGGGCAGGTCAAAGAAGGTTTGTGTCACCGATCCCGACGCGACCATGGCGACCAACGGCCGCAACCGCCGACTTGAACCGGCCTACAAACAGCACACCGCCGTGGACGATGTCGCCGGCGTCATCGTCGATGTAGAGGTTGCGACCGGTGAGGAGAACGAGGGTATAGCTGTGGTCGCACGGCTCGATGCCATCACCGCGACGACCGGCGCGGCGATGGCGGTTGCCACAATGGATGCCGGTTATGCCTATGCCAAAGTCTTCCGCGCGCTTGAAGATCGCGAGATCGAAGGCGTGGTTCCGGCCAAGGCCGAACCGCCGCCCGGCAAGGTCATTCCCACCCGTCGCTTCAAGTTTGATGCGCGCCACAACATCGCTCGCTGCCCTAGAGGCAAGATCCTGCACCCCAGGGGCAAGCTTCAGCGCGGAGCGTTTCAGCATTTTCATGCCAATGCCAAAGATTGCGCGGCATGCCCGCTCAAGGCGCGCTGCGTCAGCCCGTCGCGTTATGGCCGTGTGGTCGTGTTCAATGTCAATCACCCATCATTGCTACGGGCGCGGCGTAAACGGCTGCGGTGGGGTGAGCGAGAAGAACGGCTCTATCAGCGTCACCGCTGGCGGGTCGAAGGCGTCCATGGCGAAGCCAAAACCTGGCATGGTCTTGCGCGTGCCGTCCGGCGCGGTCTCGATAACATGCGCATCCAGGCATTCCTCACCGCCGCCGCGATTAACCTCAAGCGGCTCGCCGTCGCCCTGATTGCGCTGATTTACGGGGTTTTGAACACCCATACGCGCCGGAAACAGTTGCACAGCTTCGGTGTCGCTTGATCGTGCGCCCCAGTCGCAAAACTCGTGGCATTGGCAGACCATCTGTCGCAGATCGACGATAATGGGGCTTTTTCAACGACCCCATCGTCCATTTGCTGCGCAACTCGATGGACTTCGTGTCGTGGAAGGACCGCAGGGCGCTCGCTGGTGCACTGAAGACCGTCTACCGCGCCACCGATGCCATCGCTGCCGAAGAGGCCCTGACAGCCTTCGAGGCCGGCGAATGGGGCCGGCGCTATCCTGCGATCGGCCAAAGCTGGCGCCGTGCATGGGCCGAGGTCATCCCGTTCTTTGCCTTCCCCGACGAGGTCCGCCGCATCGTTTATACGACAAACGCCATCGAGGCGTTGAATGCCCAGCTTCGACGGGCGGTCAGGGCCAGAGGGCACTTTCCCAGCGACGATTCAGCGACCAAGCTGCTCTATCTGATCTTGAACCGATCCGAGAAAGAGTGGAAAATGCCGCCACGTGAGTGGTCCATAGCCAAGGCCCAGTTCGCCGTGCTGTTCGGAGAACGCTTCATCAAGGCCATGGCGGCGTAATGTTCAACCGCCCTACATATGATGAAGGGCCGGATTCGGAAGATCACGTCCGATGTCAGCTGGTCCGAGAACCCCGCATCGCGTACCCGGCACATTATCAGCAACGTGATGATCGCGCAGGGGGAAGTGCTGGAAGAATACCAGACCTCAAACGCATTTATCGTCTATCGCAACCGGTTGGAGCGCCAGCTCGACATCTTCGCCGGCGAGCGGCGTGATACGCTGCGGCGCAAAGAGAGCGAAGCCGGATTCGAGATCGCCAAGCGCACGATCCTGATCGATCAAAGCACGATCCTCTCCAATAATCTCAGCTTTTTCTTTTAGTGTGATCGAAACATGGCATGGACATACATTCTGCGGCGATCGGACCTTCAACCAGGCGATATGCACCGCCACGAAGGTGGATCAGAGCCTGTGCTTTTGTGCAACGTTGATGGTGAGTTTTTTGCTGTGCAAGACACCTGCACGCATGGAGAGTGGGCCCTCTCCGACGGCTATCTGGACGGCGATATCGTCGAATGCTCGCTGCATTTCGCCAAGTTCTGCGTGCGGACAGGCAAGGTAAAGGCTCTTCCAGCCTGCAAGGCGCTCCGGGTGTTCCCAGTTAAATTGGAAGAAGATTTCATCCTTGTCGATCTTGATGCCGGAGAGGTGACCTGATGGTTGGTCACGTCGCGATCATCGGCAATGGCGTTGCGGGCGTCACGACAGCTCAAGTCTTGCGCGCCGAAGGCTTCGAGGGGCGGATTTCCTTGATCGGGGACGAACCCCATCTGCCTTATGACCGGCCTTCGCTGTCCAAAGCCGTGCTCGGCGGCGATCTCGCGGAGCCGCCATTGCTCGTTTCGAACGAGTGGTATAATGAAGCGCAGATCGACTTGATCTTCGGCAAGACGGTAACGAGGCTGGATGCGAGTGAGCGCGCAATTAGCCTTGACGACGGAAAGGAGTTTGCAGCCGACGTCGTTGTCGCCGCAACGGGCAGCAGCGCCCGGAAACCCCTTCTCGCCGGCGGGGATCTCGCCGGCGTCGCCACGCTCCGCACGCATGATGATGTGGATCGTCTGCGTCGAGATTGGGCGCCGGGAATGCGGCTCGTCGTGATGGGCGGCGGACTGATCGGCTGCGAGGTCGCGACAACGGCAAAAAAGCTCGGATTGGAAGTGACCATCCTAGAATCCGCGGACGAATTGCTCGTGCGTGTCCTGGGGCGCCGGATCGGCGCTTGGAGCCGTGAGCAACTGAGGAGCTTGGGCGTGCGCGTGGAGCTTGGCGTCGGCGTCAGTGCGTTTGTCGGCGAAGATCGGCTCACAGCAGTAATCGCTAGCGACGGCCGTCGGTTCGCCGCGGATAGCGCGCTGATCTGCATCGGCGCCGAACCGGTCGACCACCTCGCGCGCGAGGCGGGGCTTGCCTGCGACCGCGGCGTGATCGTCGATGGTTGCGGCGCAACTCTCGCGGATGGAATTTTCGCGGTCGGCGACGTGGCGAACTGGCCGCTGCGGGACGGCGGGCGGCGGTCGCTGGAGACGTACCTGAATGCACAGCGCCAAGCGGCAGCGGTGGCGGCGGCGATCCTTGGAAAGAAGGCAACCGCGCCGCAAGTGCCTGTCTCCTGGACCGAGATTGCCGGGTGCCGGATGCAGATCGGCGGCGACATCGAGGGCCCAGGCGAGGTCGTGCTTCGCGGGACCCTTGGGGGCGGGCCGGCGCTTCTGTTTCGAGTATTGAATGGTGTGGTTCGGGCAGTTGTTGCTGTGGACGCGCCACGCGATTTCGCCATGGTGGTCAAACTCGTCGAACAGCAATCTATCGTCGCCGCCGAGGCGCTGGGAGACGTCAACATGAGCATGCGCGATCTCGCGCGCTCAAGTCAGGAAGGAAAACAATTATGCGGCTGAAGGGAGAAGTGGCCCTGGTGACGGGCGGCGGGTCCGGGCTTGGGCGAGCGATCGTTGACCGCTATGTCGCCGAGGGCGCCCGCGTTGCGGTGCTTGATAAGTCGAGCGCCGGGCTTGCGAGGCTCAAAGAAGCTCATGGCGACGCCGTTGTTGGCGTCGAGGGCGATGTTCGTTCTCTCGACAGCCACAAGCATGCCGTTGCTCGATGCGTCGAAGCATTCGGCAAACTCGACTGCCTAGTGGGGAACGCGGGCGTGTGGGACTATATCACGCCGTTGGTCGACATTCCCGATGATCAGATCGAAGACGCCTTCGACGAGATGTTCGCCATCAACGTCAAGGGCTATCTCTTGGCTGCCAAGGCCGCCCTGCCTGCGCTTTACAAGAGCAGGGGCCGTGTGATCTTGACCGCGTCGAACGCCGCCTTCTACACCTCGGGCGGAGGTGCTCTCTACACAGCCAGCAAACACGCGGTTGTCGGTCTGATCAAGCAGCTCGCATATGAATGGGGGCCGCATATCCGTGTCAACGGCATCGCGCCCGGCGGGATCATCGGCACTGATCTGCGCGGGCTCAAAGCTCTAGATCTGCAAGACAGAAGTATTGCGACGATCTCGCTCAAGGACATGCTTGAGAACGTTCTTCCGGCCGGGCAGGTCGCGACGGCGGAAGAATACGCGGGCGCCTATGTCTTCTTCGCAACGCGTGCGGAAACCGTTCCGTTGACCGGCTCGATCCTAGACTTCAACAGCGGTTGGGGAGTTCGCGGGTTAATCGACGTGAGACTCGGAGCGGAACTCGACAAGCGCTTCTCCGAAGGAGAGGCCGCATGAGCATCCAGCGATTGAGCTATCTGGGATTTGAGGTTTCCGACATTGCCGCCTGGCGGGCCTTCGCTGCCGACAAGCTTGGGCTGATGGAATCCTCTGCGGTCGCGCACCGGGCCCGGTTTCGCATTGATTCCCGCGCATGGCGTCTCAGTGTCGACAAAGGCCAAGCCGACGACCTTTCATTCTCGGGCTATGAAGTCGACAGCGAGGAAGCTTTGACGGCAGTTAAAAAGAGGCTGGAGGCGCGTGGCGTTGCGGTGCTCGTGGAAGGCCAGGACATAGCGACGGATCGCGGCGTCCTAGGGCTTGTGTCATGCAAAGACCCGGCGGGAAATCGCGTCGAAATTTGCTATGGCCCGACAGAGGTCTTCGAAACGCCGTTCATTTCCCCTGCGGGTGTTTCAGGGTTCCTCACCGGCGACCAAGGTTTCGGCCACTATGTGTTGAACGTCCCCGACGCCAGCGCTGCGCTTGATTTCTATATCAAGGGCCTTGGCCTTCATCTCTCGGATATTATCGATTGGAAGCTGAGCGACGAGTTGACGGTCCGCATTTATTTTCTTCACTGCAACGGTCGTCATCACACGCTCGCTCTTGGCAGCTTTCCGGGTGACAAAGCGCTCCATCACTTCATGCTCGAAGCGACGCAGTTTGATGACGTTGGCTTTGCCCTTGAGAAATTCGAAGCCGATGGCGCGATCGTAGCGACGCTCGGGCGGCACACCAACGATCACATGGTTTCGTTCTACGGGGCGACTCCATCGGGCTTCGCGGTGGAATACGGGTGGGGCGCGCGCCAAGTCGAAACAAACTGGTCGGTCGTGCGCTACGACAAGATCAGTGTTTGGGGGCATCGTTTTATCGGGCTCGGTTAGCCCGAAGCCGAAAATTGAAAAAACCAGGGGGAGACGATCGTTGAAAGGCAATTTGGTTTTTGGCCTGCTATTTGGCCTTGGCTTGGTCATGCTGTCGTGGCCGGCGCAGGCCCAAGAAAATCAAACAGGTTTGCCTTATGCGGCCGAACCTTCCGGCGACGATTTCCGGCGCTGGCTACTCCATGTGGACATCGCGAACGTGTTCACTAACGAGAGCGCGGATGTCGCGGTGGGCGGCGCGCGTGTGCCGGACGGATCAGTCTCGATGGCCGACAATCCGACGATAACCTTCGACGCAAGCTATTTCGTGACACCAAATTTCGCTGTCAATGTTTATGCGGGGTATCCGCCGCGCGCGCACATCAAGGGCGCTGGCTCGCTCGCCGCCTTCGGCACGCTGGCGAACGCAAACTATGGTCCTTTGACTGTGTCTGGCGAATATCATTTCTCGGATCTAGGCGCGTTCAAGCCGTATATCGGCGTCGGCGTAACTTATGCTGTGTTCCTGAATGTCGACGATGCCGCGCTCAGCAACGTTGATGTCGACAATGCGTTCGGGCCGGCGTTCAAACTCGGCCTCGACTACGACATTTCTGAGCGTTGGACAGTACACGGCTATGTTCAGCAAGTTTGGCTGAGCACGGACGTTAGCGCCACGGTCGGCGGTGCGCCCGCGGCGGCGAACGTAACAATTGATCCTACGATTGTCGGCGTTGGTCTTGGCTATCGTTTCTGAATCCTGCCGGATAACGAGAACGCGGAGATCTCGATGACTGTGCAAGCGCTGTTGGCTAACAAAATCGAAGGGAGTCAATCGACGAAGTTGGTCGATCTGAACGCGCACGATCTCGGCAAAGGAGACGTGACGGTTGCTGTGCAGTGGTCGACTATCAACTACAAAGACGCCCTCGCACTATCGGACCGGGCGCCCATCATGCAGGGGTATCCATTGATCGGCAGCATCGACTTCGCCGGAATCGTCGAGACTTCGGATTCGCCAGTCTTCAAGCCGGGAGAGCGCGTCCTCGTGATTGGCTGGGAGCTAAGCCAGCCGCACAATGGCGGCTATGCCCAAAGGGTTCGCGTTCCAGCGGACTGGCTCATCCCGGTGCCAGAGGTTTTCTCCACTCGCGAGGCGATGGCTATCGGCACGGCGGGCTACACGGCGATGCTATGCGTCCTTGCTCTGGAGCACGGTGGCCTGACGCCTGATCGAGGCGACATTCTGGTGACAGGCGCGAACGGCGGCGTTGGCTCCATCGCCATTTCAATCCTCTCGGCTCTTGGCTGTCGCGTTCTGGCATCCACCGGACGCATCTCTGAGACGGCCTATCTCACGTCACTAGGCGCAGCAGAAATATTGGATCGCGCCGAATTGTCTGCGCCGGGCAAATCAATCGCACCCGAACGATGGGCAGGCGCGATTGATTCCGTCGGTAGCCACACTCTCGCCAATGTCTTGGCTCAAACTAAATATGGGGGCGTTGTCGCAGCTTGCGGACTAGCACAGGGTCGAGATTTGCCGGCCTCAGTCGCACCTTTCATTCTTCGCAATATCACCCTCGCCGGGATGGATTCCGTCGATACGCCGAAGTCCGTTAGACTCGCAGCATGGTCTCGGCTCGCACGAGACTTGAATTCCGCCAAGCTGGCTTCGACGGTGACGGAGGTGGCTCTGCCCGAGGTTCCAGATCAAGCGGAGCTCCAGTTTCGTAATGGTGCAATGAGTCGATTCGCAGGCATTGGAGCCGGTGCCGCGACATCTGGGAGGCAAGGGTGAACCGTTTCGACGAGGCCTTTTCGCGCCGGCGAACGACGCCAGAAGCGGCAGTGCGGTCGATCCCCTCTGGCGCGAAGATCGCCATGGGGATGGGGGTGGCCCAACCGCCAGCGTTGTTGCGCGCGTTGGCTGATCGCGCTGCGGCCCAAGAGGTGTCCGGCCTATCGCTCTACTATCTCCTTTCCACCGCCAATGCGGAGACGGTCCTGCGCACCGAACTTCGCGACCGCATCCGGCCCGTTAGCCTTTTCCATAGCGCGAATGAGCGCAGGCTGGACGCGGACGCGGAAGAAAAAGAAACACCGCCGGTCGACCTCGTGCCCACTGCCTTCAGCCAGGCGCCCAACGTACTGAGTCAGCAGGTGGATGTCGACGTGCTGCTGACGACCGTGGCGCCGATGGACCAAGACGGCTACTTCAACCTAGGCACCAACACCGACTATGCGCTGGCTGTGTCGCGCAGTGCGCGGAAGGTTATCCTGGAGGTCAATCCCGCCATGCCACGAGTAAGGGGCGACTGCCGCATCCCTATAAATCGTGTGACTGCCCTGGTCGAGAATCCGGTTCCGCTTCTAGAATTCCCTCCCGCCGCGATAGACGAAGTCGATGTTGCGATCGGACGGCTAGTCTCCGAACTGGTCGAGGACGGCGCTTGCCTTCAGATGGGCATCGGCGCCTTGCCTGACGCGGTTTGCGGCGCGCTAGTGGACCACCGCCAGCTCGGGGTGCATACTGAATTAATGGCTCCGGGGCTCGCACAGCTCATACGGCGGGGCGTGGTCGACAATAGCCGCAAAGCCGTTTGTCCAGGGAGGACTGTTTTCACTTTCGCAATGGGGGACCGGGCGCTCTACGAATTTCTCGACGACAATCCTATGGTTGAGGCATATCCTGTCGACTACGTGAACAATCCAGCGGTGATCGCCCAGAACGATCGCGTGGTTTCGGTGAACGCGACCCTAGAAGTCGACCTCCAAGGCGCCTGCAATTCTGAGCAGATTGGCGGCCGCCAATTCAGCGCGGCGGGAGGGCAACTCGATTTTGTGCGTGGAGCTTCGGCGTCGAAGGGCGGGAAATCCATTATCGCCTGCCACTCCACGGCTGCTAACGGCGCCGCCTCGCGTATCGTTGCGCGCCTCAGCGGCCCTGTGACAACGCCACGTAACGATGTCCAGTATATCTGCACCGAATATGGCGTAGTGAACCTGCGCGGCCTGTCGCTGGCTGAGCGCGCCAAGGCCCTCATTGGCATCGCGCACCCTGACTTTCGCGAAGCCCTGGAGCGGGAAGCGTTTGCGACGCTACGCAGGTGAATACGAAGGTGAAAATTTCGGGCTGAATTCCCGCGAGTGCGGCCATTAGAGCGGTTTCCACACGATCTGACTCAACGGGGATTCCCATTGCTGCGCTGATGTGATTCACGCTACCTGCTGGTGGCAGGAGGCCAGCTTGGATGGCACGAACGCTTTCACAGGACCTTCGAGACAGAGTTATTGCTGCGATTGATGGGGGCATGAGCTGCCGTGCGGCTGCGATGCATTTTGAGGTCAGCGCATCGAGCGCGATCCGCTGGCGGCAACGGGCACTTGAGCTTAGTCAGGCAGTTGCAAAACCGCGAGGCGATGACCGGCACTCGGGCAAGATCGAGGCGCATGGCGGCTTCATCCGGGAGTTGATTGCTGAGCAGGGTGACATAACCCTAGTCGAGGTCCAGGCGCGGCTGATGGAGCGCGGCACGTCGGTCGGGATCGGCACGGTGCACCGCTTCTTCCAGCGCCCCGGGATCACGCGTAAAAAACGTATGGCCCGCCCCGTCTGCAAGGGGGATTCTGAAATGCTCTGATCAGTCTGCGTCAACGTATACGGCCTCATGGGCTAGCCCATGGCCAAGATGGACATCCGCACGTCTGGAGCCACAATAAAGACACCGGCAGCAAGTGCCATTTTTTTGCCCGGGCTTTCCAGACGCCGATCGACTGTCAGGCCATCTTCACGATCCTTCCTGCAAACATCGTTGGCCTATGCACGCAGGTGCATGCGGCCGATCCGGTTACACCGCGACTGGATAGCCGCGTTCGAAGCTCGCTTCCTTGCGAAGGGCCGCCCAGGCGATCCGTGCCAATTTGTTGGCCAGCGCGACAACGACCGCATTGCGGTGGACGCCGCGCTCGATCATTCCAGTCAGCCAACGTCCCAGCGGGGTGTCGCTGCGCGCCAGTGAGGGCAGTGCTGCCCGAGCGCCGTGGATGAGCAAGGTGCGTAAGTAGGTGTTGCCACGTTTGGAGATGCCGAGAAGTCGCGGCTTGCCACCGGTGGTATGTTGCCGGGGAACCAGGCCGAGCCAGGCACCCAGGTCTCGGGCTTTGGCAAAGCTGCTAGCATCGCCCACGGCTGCAATCAGGGCAGTTGCGTTCAGCACCCCGACGCCGGGGATGGATGTAAGCCGGCGGGCAGCGGGGTCATTACGCGCTAGCTCGACAAACTCGCCGTTCAACGCCTCGATCCTGGTATCGAGTTCGCGCCATTCGACACGCAGTTCGCTTACCAACTGGCGCAAAGTACCCATCCGGTGAAGGCCGCGGTAGCCGTGGCTATGTCGCCTTTGGTTTGACGATACGCTTTGCTGCGGCGTTGCGCCTGGCGACGATACGAGCGAGCCCGGCCTCGATCGGCAAGGTGTCGATTTCGTCGGGGTCGTAGCCATCGAGCCATTCGTTGATTTCGGCATGCTGCTCGTGCGTGGGATCGGACCTGATCTCCAGCATGTCGTAGAAGCCGGAGATTCCGCCGCAATCCTCGGGTGGGCACTCGCGCTCGCCACCGATGAAGCGGGGATAGGCGAGAGCCGGATCTCCCTGCCGAACATCGCTCAGGGTGAGCGTGTGCTGCCAGTCATCACCAAAGTCGTAGGAATACGCGATCGTGGTCATGCCGGGAGCGAGTACGTCGCGCAGGCGGATGCGCGCGGCAATCTTGCGCGGAGCGGTTCCCCAGTCGTCTTCCATCGGCAGGCCATAAGTCTGCCCGTCGATGCGCATCTCCCAGAGATGGTAATCGAACCATCCCATCGCGGCCTGGACGATGTCATGCAGGACCTTGAGAGTGACCGAGGTCGGCACTTCGACCAAGCGCCAGATCGGTGGATCGCTGTCCTCAAGCTCGATGCGCAGCGTTGCGATCTGCAGGAAACTGTCGATGGCCGTGGGCCTGTCTGTCGATCGGGCGGTCATGCCACCTGCGATAGCACTCCGGGCCGGACTTGCCAGTTCCAGGGAAGCAGTTCGTCGATCCGGTTGACCGGATGCTCGGCGATGCGCGCGAGGACATCGGCCAGCCAGGCCTGCGGATCGACATCGTTGAGCCGGGCGGTCTGGATCAGGGTATAGAGCACGGCGGCGCGCTGTCCGCCGCGATCGGAGCCGCAGAACAGCCATGCCTTGCGCCCCAGGGGTACGCAGCGCAGCGCCCGCTCGGCTGCGTTGTTCGTGAGGCAGATCCGGCCATCTTCCAGGAAGCGGGTGAAGGCCCCCCAGCGCCGAAGCATGTAGTTTATCGCCTTGGCCAGATCGTGGCTGCGCGAGAGCTTCGCGAGCTGGGCGGTGAGCCAGGCGTGCAGATCCGCCATCAGCGGTGCGCTGAGATCCTGCCGGACGGCGATGCGCTCTTCGGTCGCCTTGCCGCTCATGCCTCGCTCGATCTCGAACAGGGCATCGAGGCGCTGCACGGCTTCCAGCGCGATCGGATAGATCATACCGGTGCGCTCGCCACGGCTCTTCCTGCGCGCTGCAGCCTCGACGTCGGCGAGTTCGAAGAACTTGCGCCGTGCATGCGCGAAGCAGCCCGCCTCGACCACCGGCGCAGGCTGACGGCCGGGCGCGTAGAGCTCGTTGTAGCCACCATAGGCATCGGCCTGCAGAATCCCTGCCCAGGACGCCAGGTGCGCCCGAGGATGTTCGCCGCGCCGGTCGCGGGAATAGTGGAACAGGGCTGCGGGCGGATCGCTGCCGGCAAAGGGCCGGTCATCGCGGACGTAGACCCACAGGCGCGCCGTATCGGTCTTGCCCTTGGCCAGGACCGGCACGGTCGTATCGTCGCCATGCAGGCGCCGGGCCGCAAGCACGTGGGCTTCGATCCGTCGATAGATCGGCATCAGGGCGAAGGCCGCCGCGCCCACCTGGTCGGCCAGCGTCGAGGTGCTGAGCGCAACACCTTCGCGCGCGAAGCGCTCGGCCTGGCGGTTGAGGGGCTGGTGCTGGCCATACTTCTCGAACAGCAGCATGGCGAGGAAACTGGGCCCGGCCCATCCGCGCGGCACGACATGGAACGGCGCCGGCGGCTGCGTGATCGTCTCGCAATCCCGACAGGTGAACTTCTCGCGTACCGTCTGGATCACCTTCCACTGGCGGGGGATCACTTCGAGCGTCTCGGTCACATCCTCGCCCAGCTTCGACAAGCGCGCGCCGCCGCAGGACGGGCACGAACACGGTGCGGGAAGGACGACGCGCTCGCGCGGGAGATGTTCGGGGAACGGTTTGCGGCTCGGCCGCTTGCGCGCAAAGGCGGAGACATCGGCTGTCCTGGCTGCGGCGACTTCGGCGGCCAGGTCATCCTCGCAGGCATCGGCTTCGAGGTCTTCCAGCTGAAGCTCGAGCTGGTCGAGCAACCGACGGCTGCGCTCGGCGCTGGCGCCATATTGCTCGCGGCGCAGCTTGGCGATCTGCAGCTTGAGGTGGGCGATCATCGCCTCGGTCGCGCTCTCGCGGGCCCTGGCATTGGCGAGGCGTGCTTCGGCATCATCGACGCGTTCGAGCGCGGCGGACAGCAGCGCCTTGAGCGCTTCGACGTCGTCCGGAAGGGGCGATGTGACGGTGTCCATGACGGCCATGGAATCACAGATCGGCGCAGCATTGAAGCCGAAAATGCCCCGGGAAGTGAAGAAAGTGGCAGGTCTATCCGGCGCTCTGCGGGCGCCAGGAATATTGCGGGTTACGCCAGTCGATCCCCTCCAGCAGGCAGGACAATTGCGCACTGGTCAGCGAGACGATCCCGTCCTTCGCCGAGGGCCACACAAAGCGTCCCTTCTCGAGCCGCTTGGAATAGAGCGACATGCCGATGCCGTCGTGCCAGATGATCTTGATCAGCGATCCGGTCCGTCCGCGAAACACGAACAGGTCGCCCCCATGCGGATCGCGCTTCAGGCCCTGCTGGACCTGCAAGGCCAGCCCCTGCATCCCCTTGCGCATGTCCGTGTGCCCCATGGCGATCCACACCCGCGCGCCCGATGGGATCACCGTAGCGCCTTCAAGGTCGCGCTGACCAGTGCGGCGGGCGCCTCAGCCGAAATGCGAACGCTCCGGCCTTCGCCCAATTCGACGGTAATCACGGCGCACCGATCACAGCCGTCCGCCTTCTCGTCCTTGGCGAAGACCGCCTGGGCAAAGGTTGCCTCCACCATCGGAAGGGAGGCCCCTTCGCCTTGTTCGCGCCGCAGATTGCGTCGCCAAGTGTAGATCAGGCTGGTCGAAACGTCTCGCCGCCGGGCGACGTCCGCGACACATGCGCCCGGCGCGAAGGCCTCGGCCAAGATCTGGAACCGCTCTTCGTCCCGCCACCGACGTCGCCGCTCCGGCCCCGTCATCACCGTGATCTGCCCCATGCTGCGCTCCTAAGCTCGCTCATACGAGCGCTCTTAAGACCGGTCGTTCACTCACCGGACAAGGCGGGGCTCACCGGATGGGTACTGCGCGCGCGTGTTCGGTACGCCAGCTTTTTAGTTGGCGCTGGATAGTCCGCAGGAGGCCGTCTGGGTAGATGTCCGGCTGCTGGGCCTGCAATTTCTCCAGCAACTCCCGCTCGGTACGCCAAGGCTCCTCTTCGAACCAGGCCTTCAACTGGTCGGTAACCTGAAGCAGTGGATCCGGCCGGCGCCGCTCTCGCTTGCGCGGCGTCTTATCAACGGCAGTGGGCCGCGCCTCGCCATTCTGCCATAAAGCTTTCAGGCTCAAGAGGAACGCCCCCAGCGGTGGGGGTGACGTTTCGTTCGGATCTGCCAAGACGACGGCGTCGGCCAGGACCACCAGTTTCTGCTGAGCAGTGCGGATGTCTCGCAGCAGTCGAACCGGATCCAGTCTGGCTGCCAGGTCCCGTAGCCGTTCGCGCGTCTGCTCGCTGGTCCGCGGGTCGTCCATCAAGCGCTGGAACGGCGTCGCGGGAGGGTGATAACGCTTGTGGACTTTGGCGCCGTCGCGGCGCTTCTCCGCCAATTTGAATGAAGGCTGGAAGAAGTTCACGAACAGACGCGCCGCCGCATACAACTCGGCGAGCAACCCAGCTGCTTCCAGCCCCTCGAACCGGCGATAGCCCACCAGACGACGCACAACCGAACCGTTCTTCTGCTCGACCCAGGCCTGATCATTCTTCCGATAGGGGCGACAGCGGGTAAAGGCGACTTCCGTCGTCGCGCAGTAATCGCGCACGGTTTCATTGATGAACACGCTGTCATTATCGGAATCAAATCCCAGCAACGGGAACGGCATCAGCTTGCGCAGCTCCTTGAGGACCTCCACCAACAATGTTTGCTCGCGAACCAGCAACGGCGCGCATTCAGTCCAGCCCGTGGCAATGTCGGTCAGCGTAAGCGTCCACGCCCAACTCCCCTTCGCCACTGGGCCGCTGTGCGATGCCAGGTCTGCTTCCATATGCCCCGGCGCCGGATCGCCCCAGTCATTGAACGTCCGGATCGGGACGCTACGACGCAGTTCCGATCCGCCCACACCGCGCCGCCGGACCTTCTGACTGTTCCCTTTCGCACTCTGCAGAGCACGGTCGATCGTTGCCGGGCTCATCTGCAACAACCTCGCCTTGATCGCCGGATCGAGATCAAGGCGGCCATGGCCCTCCATCGCCTCGATCAGAATCGGGATAAGCGGCCGCAGCCGCTTGCCGCACAGGCGGTCGCTGGCCTCCCACAACACGAGCAACGATCCGCGCACCGCCTCGTTGTAAATCCTGCGCTCCGGTCGCGTCGTTTCCTTGGTCAACGGCTCCGCCCGCAAGAGCCGCATTGCATGCTTCCTGTGGAACCCTGTGATCGCGACGAATTCGTCGAGAACCTTGCCCTTGCTCGCGCGATCGGCCGAGCGATACCGCTCGCCGACTGCTTCAATCAACTCCCTCCGCGTCGCCATGCTCACCTTCCGCATCGTTCCCTCCCGGCATTGGCCGGGAGCAGTTTAGATGAGGCAACGGCAGCTTTGCCGGGAGCATTTCAGGCGAGGCAATGCGGACCCCAGGCAGAGTTTTTAGCAAAGCCTGCTGTGATGACGTTGTCCGCTCCTTGTCGCGTGGGTCCGAGGACTTCTCGTCCAACTTGGCCCCCCGACAAGGAGCGACAGCAACGCCTTTCGTAACTTCGTTCTGATTCGCAGTGCTTGAATCGTCAAACTAGATCGCGTTCCTTCGCCATCGAGAGCGCGGTGTCTTCGATCATGTCCTCCTGACCCCCGATCATTTTCTTGCGGGCCAATTCCATCAAGATATCACGTGCAGACAAGCCGTACTTACGTTCGGCTTCTTTGGCCTGATACAGGAAGGTTGAGTAGACCCCTGCAAAACCGAGCGTTATGGAATCCCTGTCCGCACGGGGCGGCTGAGGCATGATCGGCAAAACCCGATCCTCTGCTACGTCCATCAGCTTAAACAGATCCACCCCGGTTTCGATGCCCAATCGCTCTCCGACGGCAGCCATCAGTTCGAGCGGTGTATTGCCAGCGCCAGCACCCAACCCGGCAGCCGAACCGTCGATGCGGTCCGCGCCCGCAGCCACAGCAGCCAGCGAATTGGCGACTCCCATCCCGAGATTGTGATGAGCATGAAACCCGATCTCGGTTTCGTCCTGCAAAGCTGTTCGAAGGATGGTGATGCGATCGGTAACTTCATCAGGCAGCATGTAGCCTGCCGAATCAACACAGTAGATTGTTGTTGCTCCATACCCTTCCATCAAAAGCGCCTGCTCAACCAGGTGCTCGGGCGGCGTCATATGCGCCATCATGAGAAAGCCGACTGTATCAAGCCCAAGTTCCCGTCCCAGGCCAATGTGCTGTTCGGTAACGTCGGCTTCGGTGCAATGCGAGGCGACATGAACACATCTTGCCCCGCAATCGGCGGCCATCCGCAACTCATCCAGAGTGCCAATGCCCGGAACATGGAGTACCGAGATAGTCGCCTTTTTAACTACCTTGGCCACTGCCGAGATGTATTCGCTATCCGAATGGAGCCCGCGACCGTAATTCAGGGATGATCCTCCCAGCCCGTCACCGTGAGTGACCTGGATCAACGGCACCCCTGCGTCATCAAGCCCGGAAGCGATATCGACCATCTGATCCAGCGTGATCTGATGCCGCATGGAATGCATGCCGTCGCGCAGACACATATCATGCAGCTTGAGCTTTTTACCCCTGACCTGTTCTTCGAGTGTCATCATGAGTTCTCCTTCAATGGTGAGAGTTCAAGTCGGCCATCAAGGATGTCTTGTGCAAACATTTCGGCCGTCCGCGCTGCAGCGGCAGTCATGATGTCTAGATTTCCCGCATATTTGGGGAGGAAATCGCCAAGTCCCTGCACTTCCAGAAAGATCGAGACTTTGCGCCCCTCGAAAATTGGCCCGTTCTTCAATTGGTAGCCAGGGACATATTGTTGCACAGCGGAAATCATCTCGTGCACGGATGCGGTGATCGCTTCCTGATCCGGCTCGTCGACCGTTTCGCAATAGACGGTGTCACGCATCATCAGCGGAGGCTCGGCCGGATTGACGACCACGATAGCCTTGCCTTGCGCTGCACCTCCCACTCTCGCGACTGCCGCAGAAGTGGTGCGCGTGAACTCGTCGATATTCTTCCGAGTACCCACTCCGATCGACTTCGACGCGACCGTTGCGATTATCTCGGCATAATCCACGCTTTGAACATTGCTGACGGCGGCGACCATCGGAATCGTGGCCTGGCCCGCGCATGTCACCATGTTGACGTTCATTGCCTTACGGCCTGCCAGATCCTTGAGATTGACCGGGGGAACGCAAAGGGGGCCCAGGGCGGCGGGCGTAAGGTCGATCATAAGAATGCCCAGCTCGTTCAGCTTTCGGCTGTTTTCGGCGTGGACATAGGCCGAAGTCGCATCAAACGCGATGCTCACTCCATCCTCGATCGCGTGAGGCACCAGCCCGTCAACCCCTTCAGCAGTGGTCTTGAGGCCCAGTTCCTTCGCGCGGGCAAGACCTTCGGAGCCGGCCTCAATACCCACCATCCAAACGGGTTCGAGAACTTCGGAACGAAGCAGTTTGTAAAGCAGATCGGTGCCGATATTCCCCGGCCCGATTATTGCGCATTTAATTTTGTCCATCCGAGCATCCTTACTTTGTCACTAGAGTGCGCCGAGGTCTGTCACCTCGCTGCTATCCTTGCCGAAGCACGCGATTGGCTAAGAAAAAGTCATGCGACAGGACCCAAGCCCGTCGCTGAGGTTAAGTTGCAGCGTGTCACCGCTGGATATGTCGATCATCGGACCGAGTGCTCCGGAAAGGATTATTTCGCCCGCCCTGAACGGCATTCCAAGCTCGCCAAGCGTATTGGCGAGCCAGGCGACAGAGTTAAGAGGGGAACCCTGAACAGCGGCGCCGATCCCGCTCGCAACCTCGACTCCATTACACTCGATTGTCATGGCCACTTTTGCCAGATCGATCTGACGCGGATCGATCCGCTCGGTCCCTATCGCAAATATTCCGCACGAGGCGTTATCCGCGACTGTATCCTGAATTCTGATATCCCAGTCTTGAATGCGGCTATCGACGATCTCGAAACAGGCAGTGACATATTCGGTCGCCTCCAGTACATCGGCGGCGGTCACGCCAGGCCCGTTGAGATCATGTTTCAGAATGAACGCAATTTCGCCTTCGGCCTTGGGTTGGATGAGTGATTTGTGATCTACCGTGGCACAATCGGGAACCAGCATTCGATCGGTCAATTGTCCGAAATCAGGCTCGAACACCCCGATCATTTCCTGCACCACTTTGGAGGTAACGCCGATCTTTTTGCCGATGATCTTTTCGCCAGCTTCCAGACGGCGCGCGATCATTCGTTCCTGGACGCGATAGGCGTCGACAATATCGATCTCGGGATAGCGATCCCTCAGATTGGAAACCGTTTGGCCCTTGATCAGAGCGCCATAGAGTTCATCACCCAGTGAAGATATTATTGAACTTTCGAGTGGCATTGCCTTAAATTCTCCCAAACGTGCGCATCGAAACGCCCTTGTATCTTTTGCCGATCTCGTCTCCTGGCCACCATCGAGCAATTCACCGCCCGTCCAATCTGAGCAGTCAGCGAATCCGGCACGGTTTGAAAACGGCGTCTTCAATCTATGATATTGTCTGTGCGCTATCATTTGGCACCCTGCCAAGCTTGACGGGCCGCAATTTGGGTCTAGAGTCTCACTCTGTGAGAGGAGCGACAAGGTGGACGATCCATCCAGCACGTCGGTAGTCGAGCGAATACTCGACCTGATCGGTTGCCTTTCGTCGACGCCCAAGACGGTAAGGGAAATCTGCGAACATACTGGCATTCCCGTTTCTACGGCTCACCGGCTTTTGAGGCCGTTGGTCGAACGCAAATTTGTAATCCGGCAACGTCGAGGACTATACGCTCTCGGCATCGCCAGCGTGGAAATAGCGGCACGTGCGAATATCGACTCGATTATTACCACTGCGACCCGGCCCGTTATCGCAGACCTCGCCAAGACTTGCAGGCGCACGGCGCATCTGGGCGTCTTTCGTGACAATCTTGTACGCTATTTGGTCAAGGCCGAATCCGGGTGCCGACAGTCTCCTTCTCGGGAGGAGATCGAGCTCGAGGCTTATTGCACAGCGATTGGCAAGGCCCTGCTTGCCCAACTGGAACGCGACAGGCTTGAAGACTATCTTGCCTTGGGCGATTTCGTCCCTCTTACGGAAAACACAATATTCGATGTCGACGACCTGAGACAGGAAATCAACGGCGTACGCCGACAGGGATGGGCGATGGATCGAGGGGAGATGTATCCAGAGCTACGCTGTCTCGCGGTGCCGATACGGGGCAGGACCGGCCTGTTGGCGGCTGTGTCAGTCACCGAGGTCTGCAACGACGTTGATCCCGAGAAAGCGGAACAGGATTTGCTGACGCTCTTTCCGCGTATCGTTGAAGCGGCAGAGGCAGTTTCCGATGCTTTGCGAATGCCAGGGGGCGAGGTTCGCGAGAAGCGAAGTAAGAAGACCTGACGCGCTCGGCCTAACCCATTCGCGAGATCAATCCGCCATCGCTGACCAGGATCGTTCCATTTAGGTTTACTCCATCTCTAGGTGACGCGAGAAGCACATAGCATCCGGCATGATCTTCCGCCTCTGCCGCCCTTGCCAGTGGCGATGCCTTCGCTACCATTTCAACTGTGCGCTTTTCGGAATCGAGACGACGCGATGCGCTCTCCAGTGCGTCCAATCCCGAAAGGCCCGTGACAGTCCCGCCAGGAGCAACGCCGTTAACGCGGATTTGCGGCGCCCATTCATAAGCAAGTTGATAAACTATGCCCCGCAGTGCGAACTTGCTGGCAGTGTACAATGTGCCACCGCCGCCAGCTCTGAAACTAGCATTAGAGCAGGTCACTATTAGAGAGCCCATGGATTTCCGCAACGCATCTGCGGAAGCTCGCGCCAAGAGCAAAGTCGACAGCACATTAATTCGGAACAATTCCTCGAACGCTGCCTCCACGTCTTCCATTTTCATGCGATCTATACGCTTGTACCAGTCGTAAACGCCGGCGTTCGCTATCGTGGTGTCCAGTTTTCCGAATTTTTCCTGCGCAAGTTCGACGCCCGCTTCGCAGATCGCAGCCTTTGTGCAATCTCCAGCGAGGACAGAGCACCGATCCCCCAATTGAGCCGACAGATCCGCGAGAGCGTCGGCATTGCGATCCAACGCAACGACATTCGCTCCTTCCTCGACGAAACGCATCGCCACTGCCTTGCCGATACCTGAAGCCGCGCCGGTGATTAACGCTGTTTGGCCCGAAAGTTTTCTCATCAATTCTCACCCTCTGGTTTTTTGTCTATTTGAAATCAACCGTCCATACTCCAGCGTATTGACATATTCCAAGGTCCCTCACAACAGACAAGGAAGAAGAATTTGGCGAAATGCTGCTTTGGAGAGAGGTATGCCCGGTAATACGGAGCTTCCCGATATCGGGTTGTCGAAAGACGTCGACGGTATCCAGACAAATTATCACGAATGTGGAGAAGGTGACCCCGTAATCCTCCTTCACGGTTCGGGTCCTGGCGTGACCGCCTGGCAAAACTGGCAAGGAATCCTGCCAAAGCTTGGGGAAACGCATAGGGTTCTGGCCCCCGACATCG
Organism: Croceicoccus sp. Ery5; assembly: GCF_020985325.1. Taxonomy (NCBI): domain Bacteria; kingdom Pseudomonadati; phylum Pseudomonadota; class Alphaproteobacteria; order Sphingomonadales; family Erythrobacteraceae; genus Croceicoccus; species Croceicoccus sp. Ery5. The sequence goes on along the minus strand of NZ_CP087587.1, from coordinate 1,927,044 downwards.
TGGGCTTCGGCTTTAGCCAACTGCCTGAAGGGGAGAAGCCGGGCATCAAGCTGTGGACGCGGCATCTGGCGGGCTTTATAGAAGCCCTTGGCCTCGACCGCGTAACGCTGGTCGGCAACAGCTTCGGTGGTGCCCTCGCGCTGGGAATGATGGCTTTTCATTCCGACAAGGTGCGCTCGCTTATTCTTATGGGCACACCGGCTGGTGAGTTTGAGCAGACGCAGGGACTGGCGGACAGCCGATCCTTCGAGCCCAGCATGGACGCCATGCGCGCTATGATGAAGGCATTCCCATACGACCCGTCAATAGTTACCGACGAGGCAGTGGCCGCGCGCCTGCGTGTGGCGGAGATCGCCAGCGGGAAAGAGACAATCCGCAAGCTGCAGCCTGGCGCTGATCAAGCACCGAAAGGTCCACGAATCGTCAAGGGCATTCCCCTGGAGCAGTTGGAAGCTATCGATGCGCCAACGCTGATCTTGCACGGCCGCGAAGACAAGATGATTCCATTGCATGTTGCAGTGCGAATGCACGAACACCTCAAGCGCTCCGAGATGCATGTCTATGGTCAATGCGGCCATTGGGTCCAGTTAGAGCGTGAGGATCAGTTTCTGGACCAAATACGCGCATTTCTCCGTCGCAATCGAAATCCTTGCTAGCCGTATTTCTTAACCGCCAAATGCTTAACAGTTTCCGGCGAGATGGTATTTATGCAGATGTCGAAAACCAGGTCCGAGATACTTCGTCGCCTCAGTGAAGGCGATCCAGCTTTCCTGCGCGAAGAATATAGTGATGTCGTGACCATGTTCTGGGACGCGGTAGAAGCTTGTCCTGAAAAGCTGGCACTGATTGAGGGAGATCGAAGGCTCACATACGCGCAGTTCGGTTCTGCGGTTACAGGTCTCGCTGCGCGCATTGGCGAGATTGTCCCGCCATCAGGCCGTGTCGCTATTTCCATCCCGAATTCAATCGAAGCAAACGTCGCCATTTTCGCTGCATTGAGCGCTGGTGCCGAGATTTCGATGGCCAATGCCGAATATACGCCGCGCGAACTGGGGGTGCTGTTCGGGATTGCGGAGCCAGATCTCGTTCTGGCTGGTGGACGGAACGCCACGGTCGCCGGTGCCGCCGCCGGAAGCATTGGCAAGCCACTAGCGATCGTGGGCGAGGGCGACATTGCAATCGAGCAGTTGCTGGAAACGCCGCCAGAGCGGCCGGGACTCGAAATAACGGGTGAAAGTCCCTGTATAATCATGTTTACGGGTGGATCGACGGGCGCACCGAAGGGTGTCCGGCGCACCCAAAGCTCGGAAATGAGCTGCATCAAGGCAATGCAAACCGCTTGGCCTACTCGCCTATACGAAGAAGTCTGGCTTAATGTTGCCCCCGTCAGCCATGTCTGGGGCCTGCACATGGGGTGCTTCAATCCTGTTTATGGGCGCGCTCCCCTCGTAATCGTTCCGCGCTTCCAGCCAGACGTCACGGCAGGTCTGATGGAAAAGCACATGGTCAGCGTCTTCAGCGGTGGTCCGGCGGCTATATATCAGGGACTCCTTGCAGCCCCTGATGCCGACTTATCTGCGCTGTGGCTGTGCCCGGGTGGCGGTTCGGTATTCTCTCGACAAACCCTTCTGCGTTGGGAGGCCAAGACCGGCCTTCCGATCCTCGAGGCATTTGGCATGACAGAAGGCGGCCCGCTGACGGCGCAACCACTCGACGGCTCGCACAAGTACGGCACTGCTGGCCTCCCATTGCCCGGTATCGAAGTTGCCATTGCCGCGCTCGATGGAAGTGGCAAGCGGCTGGGCGCAAATGAGATCGGTGAAATCCTAATCCGCGGAGAACGTGTCATCGAGCAATACATGGGCCTTCCACCATGCGCAGATGACGGATGGCTCCCCACCGGGGACATCGGATGTTTGACTTCGGATGGTTTTCTGACAGTCGTCGACCGCAAAAAGGACATGCTCATTGTTGCGGGATTCAATGTCTATCCCAGCGAGATCGAGGAGGTGCTTTCAAAGCTCCCGGAGGTCATTGATGCAGTTGTGATTTCAGTGCCTGACGATCGCAAGGGTGAAGTGCCGTTTGCTTTTGTAGCTATCGATCAAGGGGCTGAGATTACCCAAGAGGCACTCTTGAGTCACTGCGCGGAGCATCTGACCAGCTACAAAATACCGCGAGCAATCGTCTTGCTTGACGAGCTGCCGAAGACGCCCGCACGCAAGCCGGACAAAAAGACGCTCGGGAAACTGGCTAGAGATTTTTTGAGGAAGCAAGGCAATAAAATTTCTTCTGAGTAATACAGGAATATATTGCTAGTTTTATTATACCAAATGGGGAGGTTTTTATGAAAGTACATCTTTTAGCAACGGCGGCTGCGCTGCCGGTTTTGCTCTGCCCGGCCGCAGCTTTTGCGCAGGGTGCATCTGAGGATCAAGCGGGCGAGGCCGCAGGAGCGACCGATGCACAGGCTGAGGAAGGCAATGGGACGATTATCGTTACCGCCACTCGCCGTGAGGAAAGCCTGCAGGAAGTGCCAGTCGCGGTGACGGCAGTTTCTACCGAAGCGCTGACGACATCCGGCGTCGAGCAGGTCCGTTCACTCAACCAGCTTGTGCCCGGATTCAATGGCGGGCGCAATCAGAACGTGATGCAGCCCAGTATCCGTGGCGTAGGATCCAGCGGCACCTCAGTGGGTGATGAATCGAACGTCGCCGTATATGTAGATGGGGTGTACCAAGGCGATCCTTATTCGACACAGATTGATCTCGTCGAAGTTTCGCGGGTAGAGGTTTTACGCGGACCGCAAGGTACGGTATTCGGTCGTAATGCGACCGGCGGTTTGGTTAACGTCGTGACGCCGGATCCGCAGTTCGCGCCACGGGCCTGGGTAAGGGGAAGCTGGGGCCGACTGCGCGAAGACTCGAACAATTTCGACATCCGCGCCTATGCAACCGGCGGGTTGACAGACTCGATCGCCGCCGATCTGGCGGTACTGTACCGAAATCAAGATGGATACGCGACTGACTTGGTCAGCGGAGGCACAGTCGGCGATACGGAAATTGCTTCCATCAGATCCAAGCTGCTGTTTCAACCCAGCGACGATGCAGAGTTCGTTCTGACGGTTGCCTACGTCGATACGCACGAAGAAACTGCGGCGACCGCCCAGCCTTTTGAAGGCAACACCCGTGGCGCACAATTTGCCGGAGCAATCATCTCTGACGAGCCTTGGGAAATCTCGAACTTCGCCTTTGGAACACCGGGCTTGTCGGAATTCACCCGCCTAGATCTTGCGCTGAAGGGGCAGATTGATCTGGGCGGGGTCATACTTGAATCGACTAGTTCTTATATGAAGACGCGCGTCCATCAGATCGCAGATTCCGATGCCACCAACATCCTCCTTGGTGAAACGAACATGCGGGTAAAGCCCGACACATTCACGCAGGAACTTCGTCTGATTTCGGACAATGCCAGTCCGTTAAGTTGGACTGCTGGCGTTTACTATTACCAGCTTGAGGGCGAGCAACCACTCATATTGATCAATCGCCAGGATACGGCGACGCCTGTTACGCCGATCACGATTGAACCTGAAGTCAAGAACTCTTCGATAGCGGCATTCGCTGAAGGAACCTATGAGTTGACGCCGAGACTTTCGCTAACTTTGGGCGGACGCTTCACCACTGAAACTCGAAAATTTTCTCAACGGATTAACGGGAATCAGCTCTTCACCGATGCAGAGGTAGATTTCGATAAGTTCACCTATCGGGTGGCTGTCCAGTATGAAGCTTCGCCTGACCTTAACCTTTATGCAACCTATGGCACAGGCTTCAAGAGCGGCACGTTTAATACGTTCAGTCCTTCGAACGTTGCCGTCGAGCCAGAAACAATCGAAGCACTGGAATTCGGCATCAAATCCGATCCATTGCCATGGTTGCGCGCAAACCTTGCGACTTTCTATTATACCTATGACAATCTGCAAGTTACCGCGCGGGCAGCGGACAATTCCTTCGTTCTTCAAAATGCTGCGAGCGCCGAAATTTACGGTGGCGAGCTGGAACTATCAGCAGAACCCGTTCGCGGACTCAACTTGAGAGCTGCACTGGCTTACACGCATGCCACATATGATGAGTTTCAAAGTGCGCAGGTGTTCATTCCTCAACCCGGTGGCGGGAACATGGTCGCCTCGGCGGACGTTTCGGGTAATCAACTTGTCCGCACGCCAGAATTCACGTTGACGTTGGGCGGTCGTTACACGTTTGATGCGTTCCAGGGTGAAGCATTTATCGGCGGCAACCTGTTCCATTCGAGTGAGGTTTATTACGACTACCTCAACATTTTCGGTCAGGATTCATATGAACTGCTGTCAGCCGAGATCGGCTGGATTAGTCCAGATGATGATCTGACATTCCGGGTTTACTCCAAGAACCTTACGAATGAAGCGGTGGCTCAGCAGATTTCGCCGGGTCCGCTCGGGGCATACATCATTTATGAGCGCCCACGTGAAGTAGGTGCAAGCGTGGAAATTAGGTTCTAGTCACTTGGTTGGGTGGAATGTTGAAATGAGGTCGTGATGCGGCCTTCAGCATTCCCCGACCGGGCTAAGCGCAACGCTTTTTTTGCGCATGAATGCGATGGAATCGATGGACTGTGTTGCGATGCCCCAAAGGGCGCGGTGACGCAGGCCATCGCTTCTCCAATTGCGCTCCTACGCTGCATTGGCTGAAACGACACGCGGCTCCTTCGTCTCGTACCCATCCGGTGAGCCCCGCCTTGTCCGGTGAGTGAACGACCGGTCTTAAGAGCGCTCGTATGAGCGAGCTTAGGAGCGCAGCATGGGGCAGATCACGGTGATGACGGGGCCGGAGCGGCGACGTCGGTGGCGGGACGAAGAGCGGTTCCAGATCTTGGCCGAGGCCTTCGCGCCGGGCGCATGTGTCGCGGACGTCGCCCGGCGGCGAGACGTTTCGACCAGCCTGATCTACACTTGGCGACGCAATCTGCGGCGCGAACAAGGCGAAGGGGCCTCCCTTCCGATGGTGGAGGCAACCTTTGCCCAGGCGGTCTTCGCCAAGGACGAGAAGGCGGACGGCTGTGATCGGTGCGCCGTGATTACCGTCGAATTGGGCGAAGGCCGGAGCGTTCGCATTTCGGCTGAGGCGCCCGCCGCACTGGTCAGCGCGACCTTGAAGGCGCTACGGTGATCCCATCGGGCGCGCGGGTGTGGATCGCCATGGGGCACACGGACATGCGCAAGGGGATGCAGGGGCTGGCCTTGCAGGTCCAGCAGGGCCTGAAGCGCGATCCGCATGGGGGCGACCTGTTCGTGTTTCGCGGACGGACCGGATCGCTGATCAAGATCATCTGGCACGACGGCATCGGCATGTCGCTCTATTCCAAGCGGCTCGAGAAGGGACGCTTTGTGTGGCCCTCGGCGAAGGACGGGATCGTCTCGCTGACCAGTGCGCAATTGTCCTGCCTGCTGGAGGGGATCGACTGGCGTAACCCGCAATATTCCTGGCGCCCGCAGAGCGCCGGATAGACCTGCCACTTTCTTCACTTCCCGGGGCATTTTCGGCTTCAATGCTGCGCCGATCTGTGATTCCATGGCCGTCATGGACACCGTCACATCGCCCCTTCCGGACGACGTCGAAGCGCTCAAGGCGCTGCTGTCCGCCGCGCTCGAACGCGTCGATGATGCCGAAGCACGCCTCGCCAATGCCAGGGCCCGCGAGAGCGCGACCGAGGCGATGATCGCCCACCTCAAGCTGCAGATCGCCAAGCTGCGCCGCGAGCAATATGGCGCCAGCGCCGAGCGCAGCCGTCGGTTGCTCGACCAGCTCGAGCTTCAGCTGGAAGACCTCGAAGCCGATGCCTGCGAGGATGACCTGGCCGCCGAAGTCGCCGCAGCCAGGACAGCCGATGTCTCCGCCTTTGCGCGCAAGCGGCCGAGCCGCAAACCGTTCCCCGAACATCTCCCGCGCGAGCGCGTCGTCCTTCCCGCACCGTGTTCGTGCCCGTCCTGCGGCGGCGCGCGCTTGTCGAAGCTGGGCGAGGATGTGACCGAGACGCTCGAAGTGATCCCCCGCCAGTGGAAGGTGATCCAGACGGTACGCGAGAAGTTCACCTGTTGTCATTGGGCGTGCAATTCTCCCTGATTATGGGCTTTGAAAAATCCCTGGTTGTTGATCCTTTCTCCTCTTTCTGCCGGGGCTAGCCCCGGCAGAAAGAGGAGAGGCAAAATCAATGCCATAGCCTCCTCACGGGGAGGCGGCATCAATGGTCCGACTTGGAGAACTCATGATGATACTGGAACTGCATCGGCAAGGCGTGCCGATAACTGCGATTGCGCGCCGCACGGGGCGCGATCCCAAGACGATCCGCAAATATATCGAGCGCGGGATCGAGGCGCCGGTCTATGGCCCGCGCAGCATCGGGCGGCCGAGCAAGCTGGCGCCCTATCTCGATTATCTGCGGGAGCGTGTTGCGGCCTTTCCCGATCTGAGCGCGGTGCGGTTGACGCGGGAGATACGCGAGATGGGCTACGAAGGGGCCTATACTGCCGTAAAGCGCTTCCTGGCCGCGATCCGTCCCGACCAGCAGCCCCGGCCTTTCGAGGTCCGCTTCGAGACACCGGCAGGCGTGCAGGCGCAGGTGGACTTCGCCCGCTTCGTTGTCACCTTCGACGATGAGCCCGCGACAAGCCGGATCGTGTGGCTGTTCAGCCTGGTGCTGGGCCACTCGCGCTTCTTGTTCGCCCGCTATGTTCTTCATCAGGATCTGCAGACGCTGCTGCGCTGTCATATCCAGGCGTTCGAAGCGCTGGAGGGCGTACCGATCGAGATCCTCTACGACCGGATGAAAACGGCGGTTACCGGTGAAGACGACCAAGGGCACATCATCTACAACCGGTCGCTATTGGCATTGGCGCGCCATTATCGCTTCCAGCCTCGTGCGTGCCGACCCTATCGCGCCAAGACGAAAGGCAAGGTAGAGCGGCCGTTCAGCTATATCCGTCAGGACTTCTTCCTCGGGCGCCGCTTCCGCAATCTCGAGGATCTGAACGCCCAGCTCATCGAATGGCTCGATACCGTCGCCAATGTGCGTGTTCATGGCACGACGCAGCGCATTGTCGCCGAGGCCTTCGCGGATGAACAGCCCGAACTGCAGCGCCTGCCCGAGCACCGCTTCGATGCCGTATTGAAGCTCGAACGGCGCGTGAGCCATGACGGCTTCGTGGCAATCGGCGGAAATTATTATAGCGTGCCCGATCGCACCCGCCGTGTCGTCGAGGTCCAGCAGCTGCCCGATCTGATCCGCATCCTCGATCTGGGCACGGTCGTCGCCGAGCATCCTGTACTCGAAGGGCGAAAACAATATCGCATCGATCGCAGTCATCGCCCCGGCGGCAGCGGAAAGCGCCGCCCGCACGGCTCCGCCGCAATGACGATCGGGCGTATCGGCGATCATGTGCCATTGCGGTCGCTCGACATCTACCAGGCGATCGGCGCCCAGCTTGCGACAGGAGGCCGGCCATGACGCTTCAGGCTGCATCGGAACGGGTCAACAATATCCGCAAGAGCCTCGTCAGCCTCAAGATGCCCAGAGCCCTGGCCCTGCTCGATGCTACCCTTCGGCGCATCGAGCAGGGCCAGATCGGTGGCATCGAAGCAATCGACGAACTACTGGCTGAGGAGCTCTCCCTGCGTGAAAACCGGCGCATCAAAGCCGCGCTGCGCATGGCTCGACTGCCGGTGATCAAGACGATCGCCAGCTTCGACTTCTCGTTCCAGCCCTCGCTCGATCGCAACCGCATCATGACGCTGGCAGGGCTCGACTTCATCGACCGCGCCGAGATCGTTCACCTGTTGGGGCCGCCGGGAACGGGCAAGAGCCATCTCGCCACCGCGCTCGCGGTCGAGGCCGTGCGGGCTGGCAAAAGCGTCTACTTCATCCCGCTCGCCGATCTCGTCGCCATCCTTGCCAAAGCCGAACGCGAAGGCGTACTGCGCGAGAAAATACGCTTCCTCTGCCGTTCGTCCCTGCTGGTGGTCGACGAGATCGGATATCTGCCCGTTACTCCCGGCGGTGGCAATCTCTTCTTCCAGCTCGTCAATGCCCGATACGAAAAGGGCGCGATGATCCTCACCTCAAACCGCGGCTTTGCCGAATGGGGTGATGTGTTCGGCGATCCGGTCGTTGCAACCGCCTTGCTCGACCGCCTGTTGCACCACGCTGTCGTCGTCCAGATCGAAGGATCAAGCTACCGCATGCGCGAGCATGCCGCGCTCGTCCCAGATCATATCCGAACCACCGCCACTATCAATCCGCCGCCTCCGCCGAAACGCAAAGGGCGGCCTCCGCTGAAAGCTACGCCCGATCCATCATACGGCTGATCACCGAACCAAACCCGCCGCCAACATAGGGAATTTTAGACGCCCACTTCCAGGGAATCTTCGGTGCCCATTGACACCTGTCGGGATTGCGAGACGATCACGCAGCCGCCGGCGCCGTTCCATGTCGTGCCGCGCGGATGGGCCGGGCCCAGTTTCCTCGCCATGCTGCTGTTCGAGAAGTATGGCCAGCACCAGCCCCTCAACCGCCAGGCCGAGCGCTTCGCGCGCGAAGGTGTTGCGCTCAGCACCTCGACGCTGGCCGACCAGGTGGGCGCGGCGGCCTTCGCCCTGATGCCGATCTATCGACGGATCGAAGCCCACGTGCTTGCGGCCCGGCGCCTGCATGGCGACGATACGACCGTGCCGGTCCTGGCCAAGGGCAAGACCGATACGGCGCGCCTGTGGGTCTACGTCCGCGATGACCGGCCCTTTGCCGGCAGCGATCCGCCCGCAGCCCTGTTCCACTATTCCCGCGACCGGCGCGGCGAACATCCTCGGGCGCACCTGGCGTCCTGGGCAGGGATTCTGCAGGCCGATGCCTATGGTGGCTACAACGAGCTCTACGCGCCCGGCCGTCAGCCTGCGCCGGTGGTCGAGGCGGGCTGCTTCGCGCATGCACGGCGCAAGTTCTTCGAACTCGCCGACGTCGAGGCTGCAGCGCGCAGGAAGAGCCGTGGCGAGCGCACCGGTATGATCTATCCGATCGCGCTGGAAGCCGTGCAGCGCCTCGATGCCCTGTTCGAGATCGAGCGAGGCATGAGCGGCAAGGCGACCGAAGAGCGCATCGCCGTCCGGCAGGATCTCAGCGCACCGCTGATGGCGGATCTGCACGCCTGGCTCACCGCCCAGCTCGCGAAGCTCTCGCGCAGCCACGATCTGGCCAAGGCGATAAACTACATGCTTCGGCGCTGGGGGGCCTTCACCCGCTTCCTGGAAGATGGCCGGATCTGCCTCACGAACAACGCAGCCGAGCGGGCGCTGCGCTGCGTACCCCTGGGGCGCAAGGCATGGCTGTTCTGCGGCTCCGATCGCGGCGGACAGCGCGCCGCCGTGCTCTATACCCTGATCCAGACCGCCCGGCTCAACGATGTCGATCCGCAGGCCTGGCTGGCCGATGTCCTCGCGCGCATCGCCGAGCATCCGGTCAACCGGATCGACGAACTGCTTCCCTGGAACTGGCAAGTCCGGCCCGGAGTGCTATCGCAGGTGGCATGACCGCCCGATCGACAGACAGGCCCACGGCCATCGACAGTTTCCTGCAGATCGCAACGCTGCGCATCGAGCTTGAGGACAGCGATCCACCGATCTGGCGCTTGGTCGAAGTGCCGACCTCGGTCACTCTCAAGGTCCTGCATGACATCGTCCAGGCCGCGATGGGATGGTTCGATTACCATCTCTGGGAGATGCGCATCGACGGGCAGACTTATGGCCTGCCGATGGAAGACGACTGGGGAACCGCTCCGCGCAAGATTGCCGCGCGCATCCGCCTGCGCGACGTACTCGCTCCCGGCATGACCACGATCGCGTATTCCTACGACTTTGGTGATGACTGGCAGCACACGCTCACCCTGAGCGATGTTCGGCAGGGAGATCCGGCTCTCGCCTATCCCCGCTTCATCGGTGGCGAGCGCGAGTGCCCACCCGAGGATTGCGGCGGAATCTCCGGCTTCTACGACATGCTGGAGATCAGGTCCGATCCCACGCACGAGCAGCATGCCGAAATCAACGAATGGCTCGATGGCTACGACCCCGACGAAATCGACACCTTGCCGATCGAGGCCGGGCTCGCTCGTATCGTCGCCAGGCGCAACGCCGCAGCAAAGCGTATCGTCAAACCAAAGGCGACATAGCCACGGCTACCGCGGCCTTCACCGGATGGGTACTTCGTCTCCAGCCGGGAGGCGATAAAAGAGGGGAGGGGTATTGCCACTCATCCTGATCGAGAACCGCATGATAGGACGTGACCACCCGGTTGCTGACGATCCAACCATGCGAGCAGGGACGCCGGAACCGTTGCCCTGTTCAGGTGAGGAACATCTTCTGAAATGCCTGAACATATTCAGCATGATCTTCCCCTGGTCGCGAGCGCAAAATAACGTTCAACCCAATTATCTGACCCAGAGCCAGAGTTGCGGTTCGACGCGCGTTGGCTTCGCTTTTCCCAAGTTCGATGTAGGCTTCGGAAATCAACCTAATCCGTTCCTGATCAACTCGCTGGGTTGTTTCGGACGCGGCTTCAGAAATCCGGGCCCATTCTTGCAAGGCCCGTTCAACCGGACCTCCGGGGACATCGTACCTTCGATTCAAGGCTAAACTGAACAAGTATTGTAGACGGTCCATGGGATCGGTGAAGCTGCGATTGGCGGCACGACCAATTATCTTAGTCGCGGTTTCGTACCAATACGAGAGAGCATCACTTAGTAGTGAATCTTTGTCTTTAAAGTGCCAATAAAAGCTACCTTTTGTAACGTTTAAATCTCTTGCGAGAGATTCTATTTGAATATTCGCTACGCCTACCTCGCCAATTGTTTTCAAGGTATGCTTTAACCATGCATCCTTTGATAGTCGCTTCTCATCTGGAAGCTTCTTCTTAGTGTTACCCATAAATCATCCCATACTCTATTTTACGTCCAGGCAGGGTGTCGTGAGATCCATTATCCCCCAGCTGGGATCGCAGCCAAGCGGTGTTGTTGCGCATGAGCGCGGTTGAGGCAATGGGCCGAGTAGCGGAGCCCCGTAGGGCGTAGCGGAACAGTCTCAGCGATGATCTGCTCCTCGCTGAACCTGCTCCGCTTCATATCGTCCGTCTCCTAGTCGTGACCTGAGCCCGTCAAAATGGTCCGCTGATTGTGAGAAATTCCCGGTTAGGTTTGGCTGGTGCCGAACAAGGGAGTTTCGGGATGAAGCAGTCGCGTTTTAGTGAGCAGCAGATAGCCTTCATATTGAAGCAGGCGGAGGACGGGACGACCGTTGAGGAGGTCTGCCGCAAAGCGGGGATATCGATCCAGACGTACTACAGTTGGCGAAAGAAGTACGGCGGATTGATGCCGTCGGAGATGAAGCGTCTGAAGCAGCTTGAGGAGGAGAACGGCAGGCTCAAACGCCTGGTGGCTAACCTCAGCCTCGACAAGGAGATGCTGCAGGATGTCATCAAACGAAAGCTCTAAGGCCTGATCGGGCCCGTGAGCTGGTTGGCTATTTGCAGACCAGCTACGGTGTCAGCGAGCGGCGGGCCTGCGATGCGTTGCCGGCGAAGCGGGCGACCATCCGATACCAGTCCCGCCGTCCCGATCAGGCCAGTCTCGAGATGCGGATCAAGGAACTGGCGGCGACGCGGGTGCGCTATGGCTACCGCCGCATCCACGTCCTGCTGCGGAGGGAAGGATGGCAGATCAATCACAAAAAGACCCGGCGGATCTACCGGGAACTCGGGCTGCAGCTGGGGACTGTCAGGAATTCCGTGTGTGAGCGGGCGGTTGAACATTATGCCGCCATGGCTTTGATGAAGCGCTCACCGAATATTACGGCGAACTGGGCCTTTGCCATGGTCCACTCACGTGGCGGCATTTTCCATTCTTTCTCAGATCGGTTCAAGATCAGATAAAGCAGTTTCGTGGCGGCCTCGTCGCTCGGGAAGTGGCCTCTCGCCCGGACGGCTCTGCGGAGCTTCGAGTTGAGGGCTTCTATGGAATTCGTGGTATAGACAATCCTGCGAACCTCATCGGGAAAAGCAAAAAACGGGATGACCTCGGCCCAGGCCCGCCGCCAGCTCTGGCCGATGGCAGGATAGCGCTGGCCCCAGGGGCCAGCCTCGAACGCGGTCAGCGCCTGTTCGGCGGCCTCGGCGCTGGGGGCGCGGTAGATTTCCTTGAGCGCCGTCGCCAGCCCCTTGCGGTCCTTCCAGGACACGAAGTCCATCGAATTGCGCAGCAAATGGACGATGGGGTCGTTGAAAAAGTCGCGCCGGTCTGATTCACTGTGTCGAGGCAGTGGGAGATGGCATTATGCTTGGCTGCAAGGAGCGGGGTCAGCTTGAACTATTCATCACGGGATCGCTTCGTCAGCTGATTCCGGACGATCACGTCCTGGCGCGGGTGGACCGGGTTCTCGACCTGAGATGGCTGCGCGACGAGGTCAGCGACCTTTACTGCGCTGACAATGGCCGTCCCGGTATCGATCCCGAGGTTGCGGTCCGGCTGATGCTCGCCGGGTTCCTGCTTGGTATCGTGCATGACCGCCGACTGATGCGCGAGGCGCAGGTGAACCTGGCGATCCGCTGGTTTTGCGGTTTCGCGCTACATGAGCCGTTGCCGGATCATTCTTCGCTGACGCGCATTCGTCAACGCTGGGGAGCAGAACGTTTCCGCCGTATTTTCGAGCGGACGGTGCAGGCTTGTATTGCCGCGAAGATTGCAACCGGCGAAGTCGTCCATATCGATGCCTCGCTGATCCGTGCCCATGTCAGCTGGGACTCGCTGGTTGTTCGCCACGTCGAGGCGGTCACCGAGGCGAACGACGAAACGCTTTTCGACAATCGCAAGAAGGGCAGGTCAAAGAAGGTTTGTGTCACCGATCCCGACGCGACCATGGCGACCAACGGCCGCAACCGCCGACTTGAACCGGCCTACAAACAGCACACCGCCGTGGACGATGTCGCCGGCGTCATCGTCGATGTAGAGGTTGCGACCGGTGAGGAGAACGAGGGTATAGCTGTGGTCGCACGGCTCGATGCCATCACCGCGACGACCGGCGCGGCGATGGCGGTTGCCACAATGGATGCCGGTTATGCCTATGCCAAAGTCTTCCGCGCGCTTGAAGATCGCGAGATCGAAGGCGTGGTTCCGGCCAAGGCCGAACCGCCGCCCGGCAAGGTCATTCCCACCCGTCGCTTCAAGTTTGATGCGCGCCACAACATCGCTCGCTGCCCTAGAGGCAAGATCCTGCACCCCAGGGGCAAGCTTCAGCGCGGAGCGTTTCAGCATTTTCATGCCAATGCCAAAGATTGCGCGGCATGCCCGCTCAAGGCGCGCTGCGTCAGCCCGTCGCGTTATGGCCGTGTGGTCGTGTTCAATGTCAATCACCCATCATTGCTACGGGCGCGGCGTAAACGGCTGCGGTGGGGTGAGCGAGAAGAACGGCTCTATCAGCGTCACCGCTGGCGGGTCGAAGGCGTCCATGGCGAAGCCAAAACCTGGCATGGTCTTGCGCGTGCCGTCCGGCGCGGTCTCGATAACATGCGCATCCAGGCATTCCTCACCGCCGCCGCGATTAACCTCAAGCGGCTCGCCGTCGCCCTGATTGCGCTGATTTACGGGGTTTTGAACACCCATACGCGCCGGAAACAGTTGCACAGCTTCGGTGTCGCTTGATCGTGCGCCCCAGTCGCAAAACTCGTGGCATTGGCAGACCATCTGTCGCAGATCGACGATAATGGGGCTTTTTCAACGACCCCACGATGCAGGTCTGGACGATCGCATCGGGAAACACGGCGGTAATTGCCTCCGGGAAGCCCTTGAGCCCATCCACCACGGCAAGCAGGATATCTTCCGTCCCGCGGTTCTTGAGCTCGTTCATCACCCGCAGCCAGAACTTGGTGCCTTCGTTCTGCTCGAGCCACAGGCCGAGCACCTCCTTGGCACCATCGGCGCGGACACCCAGCGCGATGTGGATGGCCTTGTTGCGGACCATGCCTTCATCGCGGATCTTGACCCGGATCGCATCGAAGAAAACGAGCGGGTAAACCGGATCCAGCGGCCGCTGCTGCCAGCTGGCGACTTCGTCAAGCACGGCGTCGGTCACGGTACTGATCAGGTCCGGCGACACGTCAATGCCATACAGATCGTGCAGATGTCCGGTGATCTCCCGGGTGCTCATGCCGCGCGCGTACATCGATATGATCTTGTCATCGAAGCCGGGAAAGCGGCGCTGGTACTTCGCGATCAGCTGCGGCTCGAAGCTTGACTGACGATCGCGCGGGACATCGATCTCCAGCTTGCCGGCATCGGTGGTCACGCTCTTGCGGCCATAGCCATTGCGCGTGTTCCCCGCCTCTTCACCGCTGGTCAGATGGTGATCCATCTCCGCATTCAAGGCCGGCTCAGTCAGCGCCTTCTTCAGAGAATCCAGCAAGCCGCCTTGTTCGAAAGCGGCGCTGGCGCTGCCACCAGCCAAAAGCTGATCCAGCAGCTCATTCGGTATCGCAGGTTCTTTGCGTCGGGACATAGTGGAACTCCCTCTTACCCATTATGCCCGCTCACACACGGAATTCCTGACAGTCCCGGCGCCGCCAGCGACGAGGTGATCCTCAACATCCTGTCGCGGCGGCGTGAGCCGCCCCGACCGGCATCGATCGTCACGCCCGAGGATATGACGCTGAGGCACCCGCCGGTCGCTGACTGCGCCCGCTATGATAACCTGCGAGGCGCCCATGCAGCGGCATGAGATGATCGACGCCATGCGCGGGCTTGGCCTCAAGGGCATGGTCGGCGCGTTCGACGAAGCGGTCAGCGCCAGCGTACCACGCCTGAGATCCTGACCGACCTGCTGCGCGCCGAAGCCGCGCATCGTCATGCCGCCTCGATCCGCTATCGGATGAGCGCCGCCAGGCTGCCGGTGGTGAAGGATATCGACGCGTTCGTGTTCGACGGCACGCCGATCAACGAAGGGCTGGTGCGCTCGCTGCACGGTGGGTCGTTCCTATCGGCCAAGCGCAATATCGTGCTGGTCGGAGGCACCGGCACCGGCAAGACGCATCTCGCGATCGCCATTACCGCCAGCGTCGTGCGCGCCGGCGCTCGTGGCCGCTACTTCAACACCGTCGATCTGGTCACCCGGCTCGAGGAGGAGACCCGCATCGGCAAGGCCGGCGCGCTCGCCGCCCAGCTCGGTCGCTTTGATCTCGTGGTGCTCGACGAACTCGGCTATCTGCCGTTCGCCCGCTCAGGCGGTCAGTTGCTGTTCCACCTCGTCAGCAAGCTCTATGAACAGACCTCGGTGATCATCACCACCAACCTGGCGTTCGGCGAATGGCCCACCGTGTTCGGCGATCCCAAGATGACCACCGCGCTGCTCGACCGCATCACCCATCACTGCGATATCGTCGAAACCGGCAATGATAGCTGGCGGTTCAAAAACCGCAGCTGATCCGCCCGGCACACATCACAGAAAAACGCTTCGCGCTGCTAACGCCTCCGGTCGGGCTACGCCCTCCCTGCGCCGCCAGCAGCGCGAAACCCGCGCCCAGCATCAAACGACCGCCCGCACCCCAAGGGGGTCCCTTTTGCGCGCCGATAGGGGGTCCCGATTGCACGCCGATTGACAGCTTGGCTGTGATCATCTCGAGGATTTCGCTGACGTCCTCGCCGCAGCGTCTAATACCAGCCTGCGCTGAGGCTGACTCATTTAGGGATTCCCAAGGCGACGAAAGTCTGACTCAATAGCGTCCTTCAACAGGAGGACGCGAGAATGGGTCGAGCGATTGGCTTGCGGGAGGATTTCGACGGACCGGCGCTTCGGCGACTGGCACGGAACTCGAAGAGCGCGCCGCAGGCCCGGCGATTGCTGGCACTGGCCCAGATCTACGATGGTTGTAGCCGGAGCGAGGCAGCGCGGATTGGCGGTGTCACCCTTCAGATCGTCCGCGACTGGGTGATCCGCTTCAATAACCGCGGTCCTGACGGGCTGCTGGACGGCAAGGCCCCAGGCAAGGCATCGATCCTCAATGATGCGCAGCGACGCGCACTGGTCGAGGCGGTCGAGCGCGGGCCGATCCCCGCGATCCATGGTGTCGTGCACTGGCGACTGATCGACCTGGCGCATTGGCTCTACGAAGAGTTCGCTGTGTCGCTCGACGAGACTACTGTCAGCCGCGAACTGAAGAAACTGGGCTATGTGAAGCTGACCGCCCGGCCCCGTCACCATGCGCAGAACGGACACGCCATGGAGGCATTCAAAAAGGGGACTTTGCCTCGGCGGTGGCAGAGATCCGGGCCAACCTCCCGCAGGGCACGCCCATAGAGATCTGGTTCCAAGACGAGGCGCGCGTCGGGCAGAAGAACACCATCACCCGCCGCTGGGCGCAGCGCGGCACGCGGCCGTCTGCCCCCAAGGACCAGCGCACCAAATCAGCCTATATCTTCGGAGCCATCTGCTCCGAGGAGGGCAAGGGTGCCGGATTGGTTCTGCCCTTCTGCAACACCGAAACGATGACGCTGCATCTGGCCGAGATCGCGCTTGCGGTAGCACCCGGCGCGCATGCTGTCGTGCTGATGGATCAGGCCGGTTGGCACATGACAAGCAAGCTCAAGGTGCCTGCCAACATCAGCATCGTCGCGCTGCCGGCCAAATGCCCCGAGCTGAACCCGGTCGAGAACGTCTGGCAGTTCATGCGCGACAATTGGCTCTCCAACCGCATCTTTACCTCTCACGACAACATCGTCGACCATTGCTGCGAGGCCTGGAACAAGCTCGTCGATCAGCCGTGGCGCATCATGACCATCGGCCGCCGCAAATGGGCCCGTAGGTTCTGATCAGTGCAGGTTGGTATAACTCGCCCCCGCAATCGGGACAAGCGCTGCCCGGGTCGAGTTCATTTCGCTCGCGCGGCGTGTCGGACGCAACGCGCGGACGCCGGGCCATGGCCCGTGCGCTGTCTACATCCGCAGGGGTCTCATCCTCTTCGACATCACTCGGCAAAGCGACGGTTTGTGCCGCGGCGACCAGAATGTCCTCTAGCGCCAATTCCAGCTGCTCGATCTCGCGTTCGATTTTTTCCGAGGACTTGCCGAAGGCCTGTTTCTTCAGCTTGGCAATGCGCAGACGCAGTGCCTGAACCACCAGATCATGCGCACGAACCGTTGCCGCCAGCTTCGCGTTTTCCGCCTGCAAGTCGGCGATTATCGCCTTCAGCAAAGCTGGGTCTTCGGGAAGATTTTGCGCCGCGCTCAGCATGATCCTGCTTACCAGCCAGCGGCAGGAATATCCATGAAAACAGCCAGATTCAGGAAGAAAAATCAGCCCACATGGGTAGGCGGTGCGCGCCAATTTGGGCGCCTCCAATCAATGCCCTCCCAGAGCATCGCGAGCTGCGCCGAGGTCAGCCGCGCAGTCCCGTCCGCCGCAGAGGGCCAAGGAAAACGGCCACGCTGCAAGACCTTGTAGTACAGGCAAAATCCCTGCCCATCCCAGTACAGGAGCTTCACCCTGTCGCCGCGACGTCCTCGAAAAGCGAACACCGCGCCGCTTGTCGGTTTCTGTCGCAGCACCGTCTGGGCCAGCTGACCAAGGCCAGAGATGCCTTTGCGCATATCAGTGACGCCGCAGGCCAGATAAACCCGCACGCCAGTTCCCGGCCCGATCACGCCGCCTCCACGCAGCGGATGAGCCGGGTCAGGGCGATGGCCTCGATGTCGCTTCCAAAGCGCAAAGTCCGGCCTTTCGTCAGGCGCAGCTCAACCATGGACGTCGCGCCTGGACCAGGGTTGTAGGCAACTTCAGGGGCTCGAACGGCAGGCAAGTCCAGGGGGAGAAAGACAGGCTCGGGGGCGGCTCCCAAGAGCCCGCGCTTCTTCAAATCATACCGCCAAGTATAAATCTGTTGTCGGGTTACATCGTGGCGCTGCGCCACCTCTGTCAGTGTCGCGCCATTCACGCCAACGGCACTGATGATCTCCAGCCGTTGCTGATCCGTCCACCGGCGCCGACATTCCTGACCCAGAATCTCCGCCCTCATCGCAATCCCCGATCAAGAGACGTCGTTAGCGACGTCGCTATGACCGTCTCTTAAGAGATTATCGCGCCATCAGGCAGGCGGTCCCAATCGGACGGTTACGCTGATCCTGCAGGCGCAGCATAATCTGTCAGACGCACGGATGGAGTTCATGATCCGCGATCGGCTGAGTTGGCTGCGGTTTCTGGGGCTGTCGCTCGGGGATCGCACACCGGACGAGAACACGATCCGGCATTTTCGCAACCGCCTGACCGAGACGGGAACGCTCAGCCAAGTGATGAAGGCCTTTGACTGGCAACTCCAGAAGAAGGGCTACATTCCAATGTCCGGGCAGATCGTGGACGCCACGCTGGTGCCTGCGCCAAGACAGCGGAACACCGAGGGCGAACGCGAAGCGATAAAATCGGGCAAGAGCGCCAAAGACATCTGGCCGGACGAGCCGAACAAGGCAGCACAGAAGGAGACCGACGCTCGCTGGAAACTCAAGGTCGGCGGGAAAGTTCGGTATCGGGCGGATGGGACGCCGCTCCCCATGATCGCCCTGCCGGTCTTCGGCTATAAATCCCACATCAGCATCGACCGACGCTTACGCTTCATCCGAGGCATGGCGGTGACGTCGGCGTCAGCGGCGGACGGGCGTCTTCTCCGGCAGGTCGTCAGCACGGACAATACCAGTTCCGAGGTTTGGGCAGACAGTGCCTATCGATCCAGGCGTAACGAGAAGTGGTTGTCGGATCAGATGCTCACGTCCCGCATCCATCGGCGCAAACCCATGGGCAAGCCGATGTCGAGGGCAACCGCGCGGGCCAATGCCGCCAAATCCTCGATCCGTGCGCATGTCGAACATATCTTCGCCCATCAGAAGAACAGGTTCGGGCTGTTCATCCGCACCATCGGCCTAGCCCGCGCTGAGGCAAAACTGACCCTTTGCAACCTGGCCTACAACTTCAACCGCCTGATCTTCCACGAACGCCGGGAATGCAGGGACTGACTCTGTCTGCAAGCCCGCAAAGCCGACGAAATCAACGCCGGAAATCGCGGAAATCGGTCCGAACGATGCCCTTGGTGCGCCCAGCAGCCTCGACGCCATCAAGCCAGCCCGCTTCGCCAGAAATCATCCGGTTTTTGCGGGTCTCCAGCTGGAAGCCTCACGCTACGACTACAACAACTTCCGTCGGCGCTTCAGCTTAGGGAACAGGAGCCCGGCGGAGATAGGCTACGATCAAGCGGCAAAGTGGTGTCGCGCTTTCTCATCCAGATCGTCGCGCGACAGCCCCCAGATCAGGCGGGGGAAACCCAGCACCATAGAGAACAGCCACACCACCTGCACACGATCGGGCGCATCGGCAAAGCGCACCCGGAACTGCGCAAAGTCGACCTGAGCCTGCTGACCCGGCGGGGTCTCGACCCGCACAGCATAGGGCCTGCCGCCCCCGGCCGCACGCATCGAACGCACCGTGTCGCGCACCGTGCTGTAACCGCCGGTATACCCCCGCTCGCCAAGCTCACGGGCGAGGCGCTGGGCGCTCAGCCCGGGATAGGCCTCCAGTCGCGCCCGCAAGTAATCAATATGTGGGTCCAATAGACGCTCGCGCGGCTGCCGCGGGCCATATGTCGGCACCTCGACCCCGCGGGCAATGTATTTGCGGACCGTCTTGCGATCGACGCCCACTTGCCGGGCGATCACGGCAATCTTCACGCCTTGGCGATGCAAATCCAGGATCATCATCAATTCTCCAAGCTTCTTCATCGCAGCATCGCCTCCCACCAGGAGGACTATGCCGGATGTTTCCAATTTGACCCTGTCCGGGGCGCGCCCCGGACAGGGTCAAACAAACGAAGTGAGAAATTTTCAAATGTCACTTCTGGGGCATTTTACTCCGCCAGCGACAGCGGCAATCAACCTGAAGTGGCTAGCCGCATTCATCGCCGCTTCGCTCTGTCGCTTGATCGCCGACATCCACAATGTTCTTGATCGCGGACCACCCAACCGCGGCTGCGCCGCAGTCACTTGACCGAGTACAGCCTTCTTCAACAGCCCCCGGGTGCACTGGATGCGCAACGCGCTGGCCCACGCCGCGCCCAAGCAGCGCCCCGCCGTCATCGCCATGATCAAGACGATCTTCGCTCAGGAGACTGCCGAGTCCGCCCACCAGCAATGGGAACAGGTCGCCGATGCCCTGGGCGAGAAGGTCCCCAAGCTGGCCGACATGATGGACGCATCGCGCGAGGACGTGCTCGCCTACATGTCCTTCCCGAAGGACCACTGGGCACAGATCGCGTCCACCAATCCGCTGGAAAGGGTGAACAAAGAGATCAAGCGCAGGGCCGATGCCATCGGCATCCTCCCTAACAATACCGCCGTCGTACGCCTCGTCGGCGCACTGATGCTGGAGCAGAATGACGAGTGGGCCGTATCGCGCCGCTACATGACGCTGGAAACCCTCGGCGCCGTAAGCCATAATCCCATTGTCAGCCTGCCAGCCATGGCCGCCTGACCCAAACCTGATCCTGCCATGGATCGTTTGTTCCTACACCACCCCGTGGGACACGACCAGTTGCAGTCTTGCTGCAATATCCATACTTATGCGAATGGTAATTTGCAGATACGGGAGTTTGAGTTGGAAACCATGAAGGCTTGGATCGTCAGGAAATATGGCAAACCGGACGAAATGATCTTAGGCCAAACTGCCATGCCGAAGCTGGGGGAAGGGCAAGAGGATCGGGCGGACACACTGGTCAAGATTGACGCTGCAGGTCTGAATTTTGCCGACGAAATCGCAATTGCAGGAAAATATCAGGATCGGATAAAACCGCCTTTTGTGCCGGGCAACGAGTTGGCGGGAACGGTCGTTGAGACAATCCCGGGTTCTCGATTCTCTCCCGGTGACAAGGTCGCATGCCAGGTCCGCAGCGGTGCCTTTGCACAATATTGTGGCGTCGCTTCTGATCGTCTGATGGCGATAGGAGACTTGCCAGCCCCGGTGGCCGCTGCTCTTCCGGTTTCCTACACCACCGCCCATGTCGCCCTTTTCGAAAAAGGCAATCTAAGGGGGGGGGATACGGTCCTAATCCATGCGGCGGCAGGCGGATTGGGCATCGCTGCCACCCAGCTTGCAAAGGCAGCGGGAGCTCGCATCATTGCCACGGCAGGCGACGAAGACAAGCGGCGAATCGCTAAAGAGAATGGGGCTGATCATGTGATCGATTATCGTCAACCTGACTGGTCCGAGCGAGTAAGAGCTCTGGCACCAGATGGGGTCGATATGATCATGGATCCGGTCGGCGGCGAAACTTCGGAACAGAGTCTGCGTCTTCTGGCATGGGAGGGCAGGCTGTTAGTATGCGGCTTTGCCGGTGGGGCGATTCAGGCGCTCAAGGCGAACTACATACTTGTTAAATCTGCCAGTGTGCACGGTGTATATTGGAGCTTCGACCGCTCGCCGGAAGCGATCCGCACCATACAGCAGAGGCTGGTTGATCAATGTGCAAGAGGCGAAATTCGCCCCGTAATTAGGGATGTGTATCCAATGGATGAGCTCGTCCCAGCTATGGAGGCGCTGCGCTCTCGCGGAACGGTAGGTAAGGTGGTGATTGCCATGTAGCAGCAAGCGGTCTGACTGGGGTGGTTCGGCGACCATGAAGGCAAAACCATACTCTTGCGTATTGACTTTTTGATCCGAAGATTCGATTGAATGAGTTCTGAGGTGTCGGAGAGGAATAGGCAGATGAGTTTAGGGGCCGTCGAGCAACTGTTTTACGACGTGAGTACCAAACGGAATTCCCGCGCAGCGTTTCGCGAGGATGCCACAGCTTTCGCAGAGAAGTACGCCCTCAGCGAGCCAGAACGCGACATGGTCTTGTCCATGAAGGCCGAGGAACTCTTCGAGTACGGCATTAACCCGATGCTTCTGATGGGCTTCTGGACGAGCGTTAACGGATCGCAATCGATGCCGGATTATCTGTCCCGGGTCCCCACACTGGCGTCGCAGCTCGAGCCGGTAAGCGATTAAATTGGGCGCCACCGGACGGTGCGCGGCTTGCCCATTGACCTTTAGGGGAGATTCATAATGGCCGAAATCGTCGGTGGCTTCATAATGCCGCATGATCCATTGCTATTCGTAAATCCAAAGAAAAAAGAACGCGATCACCTGCTTGGCGCATATTCGGAAATTCGCGACAGAGTAAGCAAGTCCGGCGCGACGAAGGCGATCATCTTCGGCGCGGACCACTATATTCTCTTCGGTCCTCGCTGTCTGCCACAGTTTCTCATCCCGACAGGCGAGCTTCATGGTCCCATTGATCGGTTGCCCGGTGTTGGAGATTCACCGATCGCCAGCGATCCGGGTTTCGCAGAGTATTTAGTAAACCATGCCCATCAAAGTGGCTTCGACGTGTCTGTTGCGCGCGATCTAGGGGTGGATCATGCAATCGGTGTGCCCGCCCAGCTTGCGCTTCCGACCGACGGATCGGTCAAGACCGTTCCCGTTTATATGGCGAGCGGCGTAGCGCCGTATGTCCGCCTGCAAAGGGCATATGATTTCGGGCGAATGATTGGCGACGCCATTGCGAAAATGCCCTCAGACGAATCTGTAGTGCTGATCGGCAGCGGAGGCATCAGTCACTGGGTGGGCACCGGAGAAATGGGGCGCATCAATTCTGAGTTTGATCAGAAAGTCTTAGACTGCGTCGTTTCAGGCGATGCAGCCACTCTCCTAAAAATGACCGACGACGAAATCATGCGCGAAGGCGGCAACGGTGGAATGGAGATTCGGCATTACCTTGCAGTGATGGGCGCTCTGCCGGCCGGTCGAGGCGAAGTGCTCGCTTACGAAGCCTGGGATGGCGGCGTTACCGGCCTCGGCTTTGCAGAGATACTGCCTGCCTGAATGGGTGGGGTTCGAATAGCTGGAGAATGACATGTCAAAATCGCTCTTGAAGTCCGATAGCGATGCAAAACTCACTGCGAGCATCAAGGATCTCGTCAACGCCGAAGCAGGATATATTGATCGCCGGATCTTCTGGGACGAATCTATCTACAACCTGGAGCTTGAACGGATTTTCGCGCGATGCTGGATTTTTGTCGCGCATGACACGCAATTGCCCAATGTTGGCGATTTTCTAACGACGACAATCGGTGAAGATGCGGTCATTGTATCGCGTGGCGAAGACGGCAAGATTCACACGTTCCTCAACTCCTGTACGCATCGCGGAAACCGCGTGTGTTTTGCAGAAGCGGGCAATTCACGTAGGTTCACCTGCAATTTTCACGGTTGGTCCTTCGGCCTTGATGGTAGCTTGAAGAATGTCAGTCGTCCGCAGTCCTATAGTGGCAAATCGAACCTCGATAAGTCCAAGCTCAGCCTGCACAAGGCGCGTGTCGAAAGCTATAAGGGAATGCATTTCGCCTGCTTCGACCCGGAGGCGCCGTCGCTTGAGGAATATCTAGGCGAATTTCGCTGGTACCTAGATGTGATCCTCGACAATGACGAAGGTGGTATCGAGTTTATCGATGGGAACATTAAATCTCGGCTGAAATGCAATTGGAAATTCCCGGCAGAGAACTTCGTGGGCGACTCGTATCACGCTCCCTGGACGCATAGCTCAGCCTTGATCGCAATGTTCGGAAAACAGCCGACCATGCGACCTGATCGTTCTTATCATGCCAATGCGAACGGACACGGCTGGGAGTTTGGACTGGATTTCATTGGTAACGCGGCAACGCTCAATTCACCGCAGATTATCGACTATCTGCGTGAGCAGGAGGCGAAATTTGCCGAACGTCTGGGGAAGGTTCGCAGCAGGATGGTGGGCGCTCTAAGTTCCGCTAACGTCTTTCCCAATCTTTCCTTCCTGGCAGGTCACAACACATTTCGGACATGGAACCCCAAGGGTCCAAGGAGCACGGAACTTCACACCTGGGTGTTCCTGAACGCAAATGCCCCGGAAGAACTCAAGGAAGAATATCGCCGCGGGGTAATGTTAACCTTTTCTCCGGCGGGTGTGTTCGAAATGGATGACGGCGAGAACTTCGAGAATTGCACGGCGGTCAATGCAGGCGTGGTGACCCGGCAGCAACAGCTTCACTTCGGGATGGGCCTCGATTCGAAGATCGAACACGAGGAACTGCGCGGCAATGTTTATCAGAGCCAAATCAATGAAGCGAACCAACGGGCTTTCTACCAGCGCTGGGCCGATCTGATGGGCGCAGAAACCTGGGCCGACGTTCCTGTCCGTTAGAAATATTCAGAGGTAAATGTGAAGATTCCCGAACAAACCAACCGGCGCGATCACTGCTCTGTGTCAGCCGAGTTACTTTTGGAGATACAGCAGTTTCTGTATCGAGAAGCCCGTTTGCTCGATAACGAGCAATATGATGAATGGCTAGAATTGCTGACGGACGATATCCATTACTGGGTACCAGGAGTGCAGGCCCGCTATCGAAAGGATGAGGCGAAGTTCAGTTCCGAACGAATGGCCTATTTCGACGACGGCCTCGAATATCTCAAGATCCGCGTGGCACGCGCCAAGCAGCCGTCGGCATGGGCCGAAGATCCACCCACCAGGCATTTTCACCTGATCGGCAATATCGAGGTCTTACCTACCGAAGATTCTAACGAGTGGACGGTCCATTCTGTGATCCTCAACCATCGTCATCGCACTGAAGACGATGAAATGGAGCTAAAGGCCAGACGCGTCGATACAATCAGGCGGAACTCAGAAGGTCTGCTCGAACTGGCGCGCAGGAAGGTCATCTTGCAGGAAACTGTCTTGCAAGCAAAGAACATCAATACTTTCCTTTGATTGTATGATAACCCTGCTGCTTGCCCGCAACTGGACTGAATTTGCTCCATAGGCCAGGCAGCGTAGTTTTCCCGAAGCTGGAGACCCGCAAAAAACCGGTAGCGTTTGGACGGCTGTAATGATTCATTGATGGGGCGCGATCACGGGGGTTTGTTGCCTCATCTAAGTGCTCCCGAGATTGGACGCCTCGAAAAACCCTCGCCTTTGATGGGCTGATCTGATTCACTGCGGCCATCGGTGAGCGGAGTGATGATGGTGGGCCAGCCTGGTTTCTTTGATCTGTCGGATCGGTATGCGGCGCTGAGTGCGGCGGGAGATCCGCTGGAGCGTTTGTCAGCGGTGTTGGATTTCGAGGTGTTCCGCGGTCCGTTGATAGCGGTGCTCCGGCGGAGCGACCGGGGCAAGGGAGGCCGGCCGCCGTTCGATCCGGTGATGATGTTCAAGATCCTGGTGCTGCAGGCGCTCTACTCGCTCTCTGACGAGGCGACCGAGTTCCAGATCAAGGATCGTTTGTCGTTCCAGCGGTTCCTTGGGCTAGGGCTCGATGGCAGGGTCCCGGACGCGACCACAGTGTGGCTGTTCCGCGAGCGGCTCGTGAAGGCCAAGGCGATCGACAAGCTAATTGCGCGCTTCGATGCGGCGCTGACTAAACGCGGTTATCTGGCGATGGGCGGGCAGATCATCGATGCGACCGTGGTGCCGGCGCCCAAGCAGCGCAACACCGACGAAGAGAAGGCGGCGATCAAAGAGGGCAAGATCCCGGAGCGCTGGAAGGCCAGGCCCGCGAAGGTCCGGCAGAAAGACCGTGACGCGCGCTGGACGGTCAAATACTCCAAGGCCAAGGTGAAGGAGGGCGGCGACCCCAAGGGCTTCAAGCCGGTCGATCTTGCCATCCCGATGTTCGGCTACAAAAACCACATCGGCATCGACCGAGCGCATGGGCTGATCAGGACCTGGGATGCCAGCGCGGCCAACGCCCATGACGGGGCGCGGCTGCCCGAGCTCATCAGCAAGCAAAACACCGGCTCAGGCGTATGGGCGGACACGGCCTATCGGTCGAAGAAGAACGAAGCGTTCCTCGAGCGCGGCAAGTTCAAGAGCAACATCTACCAGCGGCGGATGCCGCGTCGGCCGCTGCCCGAGCACATCGCCCGGGCCAATGCCAGGCGCTCCGCTGTCCGCTCAGCGGTCGAGCACGTGTTCGCTGGTCAGAAGCACCGCATGGGCCTATTTATCCGCACCATCGGCATCGCCCGCGCGCGCATCAAGATCGGGATGGCGAACCTGGCTTATAACTTCCAGCGCCTCGCCTGGCTCGAGGGGCGAGGTGCGCCCGCATAGCGCGGGAACGGGGTGCCGAGTGACGCTCCAGCCCAGAAAACTCAAGAAATAAGGTCAAAAAGACCAACCCTCACGCCCCCAAGGCTGTCATCAGCCCCCTCCCGCCGACATCATAGCGAAAACAGCCGGTTCTTCGAGGTGTCCGATTGGCCGGGAGCGAACGATGAGGAAGGTAAGTATGGCTACGCGTTCGGAGCTGGTGGAGGCGGTTGGTGAGCGCTACCGATCGGCTGAGAGGCGGAGCAAGGGGCTTATTCTCGACGAGTTTCTGTGAGGTGGTGCCGGAAATCTGGACAGGGTGTTAAGCTACTCCCGACCTAATAGATTGGTACGGGAATGAAGACGACGAGGAAGCGCTACAGCGCGGATTTCAAGGCCAAGGTTGCGCTGGGGGCGATCCGCGGCGACCTGACGCTGGCGGAGTTGGCTGCGAAACACGGCGTCCATCACACGATGATCGCGGCGTGGAAGCGGCAGGCCATCGACGGGATGGCGAGCACGTTCTCCGGGGCTGGCGATGCGGCGAGGGCAGCCACTGAGAGCGAGGTGGAGAAGCTGCACGCCAAGATCGGGCAACTGGTTGTGGAGCGGGACTTTTTTAGCGAAAGCCTTCGGTCGATGAGCGTGGACCGGAGGCGGGCGATGGTCGAACCTGCTCACCACCGCCTGTCGATTGCGGCGCAGTGCCGCCTGCTGCGGATCAGCCGCTCGTCGTATTACTGTCCGTCGTCAGAACATTTGGCTCAACTCGTGGCTTAGATTAGCGGAGTGCGGGCCTCGTCTGGGGGTTGATGTTAGGCGGCGAGCTCGTGACGTGATGGCGTGGACGACCCCTGCACAAGCGTAGCTGTACAATGACGCGGTCGTTGTAGATCCATGTGTGGACGACCCCTGCGGCGCAAGAGCTTTTGTTTAGCGATGAGCACCGATCGGGTGCATCCATGTGTTCGGCTTGTTTGCGCAGCACCGCATAGCTGCTGGCCCTGATGAAGTCCGCAGGTTGGCTCCCTAATCACGTCATCGCGCTCGCAGCGCTGTGCCCCCCTGGGTTTTGCCGACCCCCGGTCTGACCGGTTTGTCATCACTACTCAGCTACTCCTAAGCCATCCTGCCGCCGGCATTAACCGGCAGCGCGGATGACGGTCACGCGGTCGCTGCTGCGTAAACTTCTTTGCGCGACATCACCGCCCAAGCGATGCGCGCTGTTTTGTTGGCGAGCGCGACCGTCGCGATCTTCGCCGGCTTGCGCTCCAGGAGCTGCGCCAGCCACGGCTGCCGATCTGCGTTTTTGCGCGTCATACGCATTACTGCGGTCGCGCCGACCACAAGAAGTCGTCGCAGGTAGCCATCGCCCTGCTTGGTGAGCCCGCCTAACCGTTCTTTGCCGCCCGAGCTGTTCGCTCTTGGCGTAAGCCCCAGCCAAGCTGCGAACTGGCGCCCAGATCGGAACAAAGATGCATCTGGTACAGCAGCCGATATAGCTGACGCGGTAATCGGACCGATGCCCGGGATCGTGGCGAGCCTCCGGCTCGTCTCGTCGGTGCGATGCCATGCGATGATTTGCACTTCCAATCTGTCGATCTCGCTGGTGAGCGCTCTCAGCTGGGCTGCGAGGCCATGCAGCGCTGATCGAGCATGAGCGGGCAGATCTACTTGTTGCTCATGCAGCTTCTTGAGCATGGCAGTTACGCCGCCCGCGCCGATCCCGGTTACGACGCCGTACTCGGCCAAGTGCCCTCGCAATGCGTTGATGAGCATGGTCCGCTGCCGCACCAAGAGGTCGCGACTTTTGTGAAGCATCAACACCGCCTGCTGTTCGACCGATTTTACTGCAACGAACCGCATTGTCGGGCGGGTCACCGCTTCGCAAATCGCCTCGGCTATGGCGCGGCGATCTGGATGAGAAGTTTCCGTCAATCAGGATGAGAACTGATCGTCGCGGTGTTGACGTGGTGCCTGCTTTGATTGACGCTGGCAAGCCGTTACTCGCAGGTTTGATTGTCGGCGCGCGACATTTCCTCGGTCGACTTGATTGTCGCGAAGGTCGGTGGCCGGCCAGCGCGTGATTGACGCTGGAGCGCGGAACGGCGGCGATAGCTTTCGACGTTCATCTCGAAGATCGTCGCGTGGTGAACAAGGCGGTCCACTGCGGCGAGCGTCATGGCGGGATCGGGGAAGACCCGGTTCCATTCGCCAAAGGGCTGGTTTGCGGTGATGAGCGTGGAGCGCCGTTCGTACCGTGCGCTGATCAGCTCGAAGAGGACGGACGTTTCGGCCTGATCCTTGGTCACATATGCAAGGTCGTCGAGGACCAGCAGATGATATTTGTCCAGCTTGGTGATCGCGGCCTCGAGCGCCAACTCACGGCGGGCGACCTGAAGTTTCTGGACCAGATCGGAGGTGCGGGTGAACAGGACGCGCCAGCCATTTTCGATCAGCGCGAGGCCGATTGCGGCTGCCAGATGGGTTTTACCCCCGCCCGGTGGACCGAACAGGATGAGGTTTGCGCCTTTTTCAAGCCAGCCATCACCAGAACACAGCGCCGTAACCTGGGCGCGCGAGATCATCGGCACCGCGTCGAAGGCGAAGCTGTCGAGAGTCTTGCCTGGTGGCAGGCGGGCTTCGCCCAGATGCCTTTCGATCCGGCGACGATCCCGTTCTGCGATCTCATGCTCGGCGAGCGCCGCAAGCAGCCGGGCGCCAGGCCAGCCTTCCTTGTCAGCCCGCGTGGTGAAGTCGGACCAGACCAGTTTGATCGCCGGCAGGCGCAGGTCGTTGAGGATGAGGCTCAGGCGCTGGGCGTCGATAGCGGGTGCGTTCCGGCTCATGCGGCTTCTCCCGTCAGAAGAACATCGTAGGTGGTAAGGGGGACCAGTTCCACAACGACATCGGGAAGCGCCGCCGGATCGGGAGCGAAGCGTGTCCGCAAGGCATCCATGTCAGGAAGACGATCGGCAGCCACGTCGGCGGCCAGCAGATCAGCAAGTTCGGCTTCGCAGGCCCTTTCGTGGGCCATGGCCAACAGTTCGACCATATGCCGGCAAGCGATCCGTTCCGGCAACGCGGCAATGAGCCGATCGAAGATCTGCCGATAAGGCTCCCGTGGGAACAGTTGATCACGATAGACCAGCTTCAGGAGCGCCATCGGTTTGCGCCGAAGGCTATGGATGACGTGCCGATAATCGACCACATGGCCGTGGGCACCATTGTTGAAGGACCGTCCCCGCTGCAGCGTCATCAGGTGGGTGCCGCCGATGAAGAGATCGAGCCGGTCATCGTAAAGCCGGACCCGTAGCCTGTGTCCGATCAGCCGTGAGGGCACGGTGTAGAACACCTTGCGAAGGGTGAAGCTGCTGCTCGATGTGACCGTGACGATCGTCTCCTCATAATCGCTGGTGCGGGCGCCGGGTAGCGGTTGCAATACCGCACGCTCGGCGTCGATGCGCGGGCCATTGCGCCGGTTCTTGCGGCTGACGACCTCGTCGATGAAGTGCCGATAGCTCGCCAGATCATCGAAGTCCCGCGATCCGCGCATCAGCAGCGCGTCCTTTATCGCCGCCTTCAAATGCCCGTGCGGGCTCTCGATCCCGCCATTCTCATGGGCAACCCCGCGGTTATTACGCGTGGGCGTCATGCCATAATGCTCGCACAGGGCGTCATAGCGCAGCGTCAGATCCTGCCGGGCGTCGGCATCCAGGTTACGGAACGCGGCTGACAGGCTGTCGCTGCGATGCTCGGTCGGGGCGCCGCCGACGGCCCACAGGGCGTTTTGCAGCCCCTCGGCCAAAGCGACATAGCTCTCGCCGCCCAGAATGACATGGGCGTGTTCGAAGCCCGACCACATCAGCCGAAAATGATAGAGGCGATGATCGAGCGGCACGCCGGCGACCGTTACCTCCTCATCCTTCATCTCGGTAAAGTCCGATAGGCCGAGCCGTCCTGGCTCATGCACCTGCCGGAAGATCACTTCCTGTTCAGGGCCATGAATGGCCCGCCATGCCCGGATACGTCGTTCCAATGTCCGTCGGATGCCTGCATCGAGATCAGGATGCCGGCGCAGCATCTCCTCGAAAATGGCAACCACCCGGACGCCAGGCGCAGCCTGGAGCAAGGGAACGACCTCTTCCTCGAATATCCCGGCTAATGGGTCAGGGCGCCGTCGCTCTCGCTGCGCCTGTCTTTGAGATGGGAGCCGAGGATCTCCCTCGATGCGATATGCCGTCGCCGGGCTGATACCGGCCTTGGCGGCCGCCACCGGCACGGCGTGGGTCTGTCGGAGCTTCATGTAGAGCCTCATCTGATGATCGTTGACGTGGCGGCCCGGCATCCGCGGCATCCCCTCTCGCGAAGTTATGCCTCTGAGTACCTGACCGGCCGCGACCACCAGAAACGCCCCTGAAAAGGGCGCCATCGCCACCTGCTGATCCGGCTCCGGGCTACGCCCTACGCCGGATCAGCAGGTGGCGATTCTCATCTTGATTGACGCTGGTCTCTCATCCTGATTGTCGCGCGGCACCTCGGCATCAGCGGCATCGGTCTTCCCCCGTTTCACATAGGGTTTTACATAGGCCGGCGGCATCAGCCGGACCTCGTGCCCCAATGCGATCAGCTTTCGAGCCCAATGATGAGCGGATGCGCACGCCTCCATACCGACGAGGCAACTGGGAAGATTAGTGAAGAAGCCGATCACCTCGGCACGCCTCAGCTTCCGCCGCACCAGAACGGCTCCGTCGGCACCGATCGCGTGTACTTGAAAAACGTTCTTCGCCAGATCCAATCCGACGATAGCAATATCCTGCTCCATGTGACGACTCCTAGACGTGGATCTACAACGACCGCGTCATTGTACAGCTACGCTTGTGCAGGGGTCGTCCACGCCATCACGTCAGTGGAGCGAACGATTTCCAGGCTGGGAGGAATTGCGCGCCTATTTCCTCCACGTCTGCGATACGCTCGACCTCTGGCCGGCAATGCGAATGAAAACACGGGTCGAAAGCGCGCAGTTCGATGAAGACACCGCCCGCTGGCGATTGAAGCTCGACGATGGCGGAAAAGTAAGCGCGCGTTTCCTCTTGCCGGCCCTGGGGTTCGCCTCGAAACCCTACATTCCCGATATCCCGGGTCTTAGCGATTTCGAAGGCGACTGGTGCCATACCGCCCGCTGGCCGCAGGAAGGCATCGACCTCTCCGACCGCCGGATCGCTCTGATCGGCACGGGTGCCAGCGGCGTACAGGTGGCGCAGGAGGCGGCAAGCTGCGCGGAGCAGCTGACGCTTTTTCAGCGAACCCCGATCCTCGCCCTCCCCATGCGGCAGGAAAAGCTGGACGCTGTTCGTCAGCTTCGCGAAAAATCTGAATATCCCGCTGTCTTCCAGAAAAGGCTGACGACAAGTGGCGGTTTCGAATGCCAATCGCTGGACATCTCGGCCCTGGCTGTGACCGAGGACGAGCGGACTGCGCATTTCGAGGATTTGTGGCAGCGAGGAGGGTTGCGCTTCTGGTATCATAATTTCGCTGACATACTGACGAACGAGGACGCCAATCGCCACGCCTATGATTTCTGGTGTGACAAGGTGCGCGAGCGGGTCTGTGACCCCATCATTGCCGAGAAACTTGCTCCCGATGAGCCGCCACATCCATTCGGGACCAAGCGACCATCGCTCGAACAGAATTATTACGAGATCTTCGCGCAAGACAATGTGGCGCTGGTCGATCTGAACGACACCGCGATCATTCGCATCACCGCGACCGGGATAGAAACAGCCACAGGCACGATCCCGTGCGATCTCATTGTCTTCGCGACCGGCTTCGATGCCGGTCGTGGCGGGCTCATCGACATGAACATCACCGGCCGCGGCGGGACGGCGCTGGCAGAAGCATGGAAGAGCGAGATCAGAGCCTATCTGGGCATGGCCGTCGCCCAATTTCCTAACATGCTGTTTGCATACGGCCCGCTCAGCCCGTCAGGCTTTTCCAACGGTCCGACAAGCGCCGAAATCCAGGGTGACTGGATCTGCGATTTCCTCATCTGGCTGCGCGATAACAGGCTCGGCCTTTTTGAAGCTGATGCGCAGGCCGAGCGAGGCTGGACCGATATGGTCGCCCAAGTAGGGTCGATGACGCTCTTCCCCAAGGCTGAATCGTGGTACATGGGCGCCAATATTCCCGGCAAACCCCGACAACTCATCAATTTCCCCAGCTTGTCTGGTTACGCCGAGCTGTGCCACGATGTCGCACGGCACGATTATCGTGGTTTTATCAAGAATACACTATCCGGTATGGAGACTGCGCCGAAATGAATGAAATGAATGCAATCCACAACGGGTCGACAGATATCGATCCCGTATGGGCCGGCGATGGAGCGCATATCCCCGAATGGTTCGCTTGGGCGCTGAGCGTGCCGCGTGAGGAAGGCTTTGTAGAGGTTGGTGGCGCGCGGGTGCACTATCTTCGCTGGGGCAGGCGTGACCGGCCCAACTTACTCATGACCCACGGTTTTCTCGCCCATGCCCGCTGCTTTGCCTTCATCGCACCGTACCTCGCCGAAGATTACGACGTGGTGGCGTTCGACCTGGCCGGTATGGGGGATAGCGAGATGCGCGGCGTGGCCGATGTAGCTGCGCGGGGGAAGGAATTTGTCGAAATCAGCGAAGCGCTCGATCTGTTCGCAGGCGGGGGCAAACCGACGATCATTGCCCATAGCTTCGGCTCGGGTGCAGCGCTGACCGCCGTTTCCCAATCGCCGGATGCCTTCGCCGGCGTTATTGTCTGCGATCTCATGGTGATGCGGCCCGAAAAGCTGGAGAAATACTGGACCATGGGCAGATCGAGCCCCGGGTCGGGTAATCCTGACAAACCGGTGCGACGCTATCCCAGCTACGAAGCGGCGCGCGAGAGGTATATCCTGTCGCCGCCGCAGGCAGTTGGTGAGCCGTTCCTGATGGATTACATGGCCTATCACTCTCTCCGCCGCGATGGCAAGGAGTGGACATGGAAGTTTTCTCCCGAAGTGTTCCGGCGCAGCAACAAGCCCGACGAATGGCTGACCGTGGGCCAGAGGCTGGTAGATGCGCCCGGTCGCAAAGCGATTGTGTACGGCGAGAAAAGTCAGCTCTTTGATCGCGATTCCGCCCGCTATATCCGGGAACTGGGAGGGGGAAATATACCAATTGTTGCAGTGCCCGATGCACGCCATCATCTCATGCTGGATCAGCCGCTCGCGTTCGTCGCTGCGCTTCGGGCGGTACTGGCCCTTTGGAGCCTCTGAGATCTCCCCATGCCAAGAGGCTGGTTCCTGGTCAGAGGCCAGCGGGATGGGGGCAAAGGGCGTCCATATTCATTTTGTACTATATCCGAACTGTCCCCCGTGAGCACCAATGGCACAGATTTGAGGTTGTGATTTAGGGTCAGGACCCATTGATTTGCGGTAGTGATTATGATTCAGGCTGCCGGGAAGGAGCCTGAATTTGAGCGATTTATTCTGGCTGACGGACGAGCAGATGGCGCGGCTTCAGCCCTATTTTCCCAAGAGCCATGGCAAGCCACGGGTGGATGACAGACGGGTGCTGAGCGGGATCATCTTCGTCAACCGGAACGGACTGCGTTGGCGAGATGCGCCCAGAGAATATGGGTCGCACAAGACATTGTATAACCGCTGGAAACGGTGGGGCGAAATGGGCGTATTCACCCGGATGATGGAAGGCCTGTCTGCCCAAAGGGCCGAGCCGCACACCGTCATGATCGACGCGACCTATCTCAAGGCCCACCGCACGGCTTCCAGCCTTGGGGTAAAAAGGGGATCTCGGGCGCCTGATCGGACGGACCAAAGGCGGCATGAACACGAAATTGCACGCCGTCACCGATGCCAACGGTCGCCCTTTGAGCTTCTTCATCACGGCCGGCCAGGTCAGCGATTACACCGGTGCAGCGGCCTTGCTCGACGATTTGCCCAAGGCCAAGTGGATGCTGGCCGACCGCGGCTATGACGCCGAATGGTTCCGCGATGCGCTGGAGCAAAAGGGCATCAAGCCCTGCATTCCAGGCCGCAAATTGTGGATCGGCGTGCAAAAAGGACCCCTCATTTCGATGGCGTAAACAGCGGCCTGGTTTTCCAGGTGGCGAGATCGGGATGTTGGTAGTGGAGACAGTGGTTCGGATTCGGCGGGAGCACGCCGGAGGCAAGCCGATCAAAGCGATTGCGCGCGATCTTCATCTGTCGCGCAAGGTGGTTCGCAAGGCGATCCGGGCGCCGGAAGGCGCTTTCGATTATCAGCGCGCGGTGCAGCCGCTGCCCCGGATCGGACCGTTTCAGGAGCGGCTCGATGCGCTGCTGACGGAGAACGAGGCGCGGCCCCGGCGTGATCGGCTGCGGATGACGCGGATCCACGATCTGCTGCTGCGCGAGGGGTTCGAGGGCTCCTACGATGCGGTCCGGCGCTATGCCCGGCGCTGGAGCAATGCGGTGACGACCGTGTTTATCGGCAAGGAACGAGTCTTCAATCGCCGGTTCCTGGTGATGGCGGACCATTACATGGTCGAGCCGACCGCGTGCTCGCCGGCGGCCGGCTGGGAGAAGGGCCAGGTCGAGAACCAGGTGCAGACGATCCGGGGGCGCTTCTTCCAGCCCCGGCTGCGGTTCGCCAGCCTCGAGGAGCTGAACGGTTGGCTGGAGGACGAGTGCCAGCGCTGGGCGGCGATGCATCCCCATCCCGAGCAGAAGGATATGACCGTCGCCCAGGCATGGGAAGCGGAACGCCTTGCGCTGCAGCCGATGCTGGCGCCGTTCGATGGCTTCCATGAGACGAGCCACGCGGTGACCGGTACCTGCCTGATCAGCTTCGACCGTAACCGCTACTCGGTCGCGGCGAGAGCTGTGCGCCGTGCGGTCCAGGTCCGCGCCTATGCCGACCGGATCGTTGTCCGCCTAGGTGAAGAGATCGTCGCCGAACACCCTCGCTTCTTCGGGCGCGACCGGACGGTTTACGATCCGTGGCATTATCTGCCGGTGCTGGTGACCAAGCCGGGTGCGCTCAGGAACGGCGCACCGTTCCAAGGCTGGGATTTACCGCCCGCACTTGCCCGGCTGCGCCGCAAGCTCAGCAGTGGTGACGAAGGCGACCGGCGGTTCGTGCGAGTGTTGGCAGCGGTGCTGAGCGATAGCCTGGGCGCGGTCGAGGCCGCTGTCCGCGAGGCGCTCGATGCCGGCGCCGCCAGCGACGAGGTGATCCTCAACATCCTGTCGCGGCGGCGTGAGCCGCCCCGACCGGCATCGATCGTCACGCCCGAGGATATGACGCTGAGGCACCCGCCGGTCGCTGACTGCGCCCGCTATGATAACCTGCGAGGCGCCCATGCAGCGGCATGAGATGATCGACGCCATGCGCGGGCTTGGCCTCAAGGGCATGGTCGGCGCGTTCGACGAAGCGGTCAGCGCCAGCGTACCACGCCTGAGATCCTGACCGACCTGCTGCGCGCCGAAGCCGCGCATCGTCATGCCGCCTCGATCCGCTATCGGATGAGCGCCGCCAGGCTGCCGGTGGTGAAGGATATCGACGCGTTCGTGTTCGACGGCACGCCGATCAACGAAGGGCTGGTGCGCTCGCTGCACGGTGGGTCGTTCCTATCGGCCAAGCGCAATATCGTGCTGGTCGGAGGCACCGGCACCGGCAAGACGCATCTCGCGATCGCCATTACCGCCAGCGTCGTGCGCGCCGGCGCTCGTGGCCGCTACTTCAACACCGTCGATCTGGTCACCCGGCTCGAGGAGGAGACCCGCATCGGCAAGGCCGGCGCGCTCGCCGCCCAGCTCGGTCGCTTTGATCTCGTGGTGCTCGACGAACTCGGCTATCTGCCGTTCGCCCGCTCAGGCGGTCAGTTGCTGTTCCACCTCGTCAGCAAGCTCTATGAACAGACCTCGGTGATCATCACCACCAACCTGGCGTTCGGCGAATGGCCCACCGTGTTCGGCGATCCCAAGATGACCACCGCGCTGCTCGACCGCATCACCCATCACTGCGATATCGTCGAAACCGGCAATGATAGCTGGCGGTTCAAAAACCGCAGCTGATCCGCCCGGCACACATCACAGAAAAACGCTTCGCGCTGCTAACGCCTCCGGTCGGGCTACGCCCTCCCTGCGCCGCCAGCAGCGCGAAACCCGCGCCCAGCATCAAACGACCGCCCGCACCCCAAGGGGGTCCCTTTTGCGCGCCGATAGGGGGTCCCGATTGCACGCCGATTGACAATATCCAGACCGATTGTGGTAACTTCCGACACGGACGCCTCCTCTCAGTGGTGATCAACACCTCCACTATGGCACATCGATGCCGTCGGGGGGCGTCCACCCCATCAGCTTCTGGGCAGTCACCACTTCAGTCGGAACGCCCGATATGAGGGCGCAAAGCTGTCGTCGATGCCCACCGATAGGGGCGCCCATTTCCGACTCGAAAGTCCCTGTTTCGTGGCTGTGGATAAATTTTGACGGGGGTAGCGTTGGGGGTATTTTGAGTCGGCATTCGCTAAATGTCGAGCTTTGTTAGCGCCTTAGGGGTTATTGGTTGATCCCTCCTCCGCTACCATCCGCACGCTTCCACAAAAGTCCACATACCACCGCGTTCGATAGACATCGGCCAAACGAGCGCCGCTTTAGGATATGCGGAAATCTTGCCTGCTACCTAGAAAGCTACCTAGCCCTGGAAGCGAACGAAAAGCCCACTTCTGGAAGTAACTTAAAAGCTTGATATATAGTGAAAAAATGGTGGACGCACTAGGGCTCGAACCTAGGACCCGCTGATTAAGAGTCAGCTGCTCTACCAACTGAGCTATGCGTCCACATCGTCTGGTTTTCGACGATTGCGGCGTGTTCCGAAAGGAGCGATTCGCCGCGGGAGGCCTCCCTATAAAGACTGCGCGCCGCGATGGAAGGGGGAATTTCGACTTTCCGAAAATTTCTTCACGAGGCCTCAGGCAAAACTGCCCGGTTCGCGCCGGTTCCAGCGTTGAACGGCCATGATCACACCGACACAAATCATGATCGTCAGCATCGACGATCCGCCATGGCTCATGAAAGGGAGAGGGATACCAACCACAGGCGCCAAACCCATGACCATCATCAGATTGATCGCGGCATAGAAAAAAATCGTCGCCGTCAGCCCGGCTGCCATCAGTTGTCCGAACCGGTCATTGGTGCTGGTCGCTACCTTCAAACCCCAACGCAGCAGCACGCCGAATACGAACAGCACGAACAGGCCACCCATCATGCCCCATTCCTCGGCCATGGTGGCAAAGACGAAATCGGTATGCGGTTCGGGCAGATAGTTCAGATGGCTTTGCGATCCATTGCCGAATCCTTTGCCGAACAGCCCGCCCGATCCGATCGCGATTTTGGACTGGGTGATATGGTATCCGGCGCCCAGCGGATCGCTTTCAGGATCGAGGAAAGTAAGCACGCGGCGTTGCTGATAATCGTGCAGCGCGAAAAAGAACGCCAGCGGAATGGCAGCCAGACCGGCGACGCCGACGCCGACAAACCAGGCCATGGGCAACCCTGCCAGAAACATCACCACTCCGGCGCCAAATACAATGGCAAGGCTGGTGCCCAGATCGGGCTGCAACAGCACGAGCCCGACCGGCAGGCCGATCAGCACGCCCGGTACGATCAGCGATGAAAACTCACGCGTCGCAGCAGGGGGCAGCATGTCGTAAAAGCGGGCAAGGATGATGACGATGGCCGGTTTCATGAGTTCGGAGGGTTGCAAGGTCATGAAGCCGAGGTTCAGCCATCGCTGGCTGCCGCCGCCGACGAAACCCATGGCTTCCACGGCCATCAACATCAAAAGCAGGACGATATAGACCGGTAATGCCATCATGCGCACGAATTCGCGCGAGAAGCTGGCGATCACCATGGCCATCACCAGAAAAACGGCAAAGCGGACGACATGCAACAATGCCCACGGCATCAGGCTCCCGCCCGCTGCCGAATAGAGCACCGCGGCGCCAAAGCAGACCAGCAGCATCAGCGGAATGATCACGCCCCATGGCTGCAACGCGATGATGCGGGGCAAGAACTTGCGGTTCACGGGTTCTCTCCCGCCGGTGACACTGCGCCAGAGGATGGTGCAGGCGGAGAGGCGGCCTCTGCCGATGCGGCATCGGGGCTGCTGCCTGTCTGTGCGCTTCCGTCCTCGGCCGCGCGCTGGCTTTGCGCGGCGTTTAATGGCGGCGGCGCGTCGGCTGTGGCGGTGCCGGTCGCCCTATCCAGTTCGGTCGACGAAGGCTTGGGCGCACTGCCACCATAGGCATTTTCATAGGCGCGATACTTCCGCGCCAGCCGCTCTTGCGCGGTTCCGCCCCATTGGCGTTCGTAATCGTGCAGCACGTCCAGCGCCTTGCCCGGATCGAACAGGAACGTCATGACATCGCGCGCCACTGGATAGGCAGAGGACGAGCCCGCGCCATGTTCGATGGCGACGGCGCAGGCGTAACGCGGATTGTCATAAGGGGCGAAGCTGATGAAATGGCCGTGGTCGCGGTATTTCCACGGGACATCCTTGCCGCCGCGGCCATAATTCAGCGACACGACCTGCGCCGTACCGGTCTTGCCCGAAAGCTCTACGCCCGGAACGGGCAAGCGCGCGCGGCCCGCCGTGCCGCCGCCATTCACCACTTCCCACATGGCATGACGCACGATTTCGAGATGCTCGTCAGGAATGTCCAGATGGGGGGCGGGTTTCGGATCATTGCTGAGCACGAGGCGCGGTTGCAACCGCCGCCCACTGGCAATGCGCGACGTCATGACGGCCTGTTGCAACGGATTGACCAGCATATAACCCTGACCGATCGTCGCGTTCACCGTGTCGAAGGTCTGCCAGTCGCTATCGTATTTCTTCTTCTTCCACGCCGGATCGGGCACAGTGCCATAGGACTGGCTCTCGACCGGCAGGGGATATTTCCAGCCCATGCCCAGTTTGCGGGCCATATCGGCAATCGCCTGCATGCCCACGCGCTGAGCGAAATAATAGAAATAGACGTCGCAGCTTTGATAAATGCCCTTGGCCATATTGACCGTGCCGTGCCCGCCGCGTTTCCAGCAGCGGAACACGCGATTGCCCACGCGCAGACCGCCGCCACAGAAAACGCTTTCCTCGGGGTCGATCCCCTCTTTCAGGAAGGCCAGCGAAACGTAGGGTTTGACCGTCGATCCCGGCGGGTAAAGTCCCGACAGCACCTTGTTGCGCAAGGGCACATGGTCATCCTCGGACAGCATTTTCCATTCAAGCCGGCCGATACCGTCGGAAAAGCTGTTGGGATCGAAACTGGGCATCGAGGACATGGCAAGAAGGTCGCCCTGTTCCAGATCCATCACCACCACCGAACCCGATTCAAGCCCCAGCCTGCGTGCGGCGTAATCCTGCAGCGGACCATCGATGGTCAGTTGGACAGGATCGCCCTGAACGTCTTCGCGCATTTCAAGGTCGCGGACGATCTTGCCCGCGGCGGTTACCTCTGCGCGTCGGGCACCCGGTTGACCGCGCAGGCGCTTTTCGAAATATTTTTCAACGCCATCCTTGCCGATCTTGAAGCCGGGTGTGATGAGAAGCGGGTTCTTCTCCTTCTCATACTCCTCGGCCGAAACCGTGCCCACATAGCCCAGCAAATGTCCGACCGACGGGCCGGTGGGATAGAAGCGGGAGAATCCGCGTTGCGGCACCACGCCGGGCAGGTCGGGCAGACGCACCGATAATGCCGCAAATTGCTCCCAATCGACGCCCGTGGCGACTTCGACGGGGCGAAATCCGCGCACCT
Source organism: Croceicoccus sp. Ery5 (assembly GCF_020985325.1). Classification (NCBI taxonomy): domain Bacteria; kingdom Pseudomonadati; phylum Pseudomonadota; class Alphaproteobacteria; order Sphingomonadales; family Erythrobacteraceae; genus Croceicoccus; species Croceicoccus sp. Ery5. The sequence continues at coordinate 1,886,976 of NZ_CP087587.1, read as the reverse complement.
CGGTCAGCTTGTCGCGCAAATCGGTAATGGCTGCGGGCGAAAGCTCCAGCACTTCGCCCAGTACGGCCAGTGTGCGTTCGCGGTCGACGATGCGTTCGGGCACCAGATCGACGCGGAAATCGGCACGGTTTGATGCAAGCGGCACGCCATGCCGGTCGAGGATCCAGCCACGGCGCGGCGGGATCAGTGTCAGATCGACGCGATTGCTCTCCGAAGCGAGCTGGTATTTCTCGTTCTGCTCTACCGCCAGCCATGCCATGCGGCCCGCCAGCAACAGGCCGACGCCGCCTTGCAGTGCGCCAATGGCAAAGGTGCGGCGGTCGAACGCGTTCTGCAATTCGCCGGCGCTGACCCGTTTGGGCGCGCGGGGACGCTTTCGCCATGTCAGGCTGACCATTAACCCAGCACCTTCACGCGGGCGCGGCGCAGCACATCAAGAATGGCGACAAGGCGAGTGAACAAGGGAAACGACAAGACCGAAATCAGCAATTGAGGCAGGATCAGTGAAGGATACCATATCGCACCCGCCATGACTGCAAACATATGGCCAATGGTCAGATACACCCAGATCAGCACGATGGCGACGGCCCAGTCCTGCCAGAAACTGCGCCAGCGCTGCCAGTTGTCCAATGCCTCCAGCGCGATCATTGTCAGCGACCACAGCAACACCGCGCTGCCAAGGGGCTGGCCCGAAAACAGATCGTCGATCAGCCCCAAAGGCGCACCGGCCCAGATCGGCAGCATGCCCGGTCGGAACAGGCGCCACGCGATCAGCAGCATACAGCCGAGCGGCGGCAGTACCGGTGCCGATGCGATGATCGGCGACAGCGGCGCCAGTGAAATCAATGCGATCGAGATCCACGGAATAATCGTTGCCAGCACGGGGGAGGGCGCACGATTGATCCGTCGCTGGAACATGTCCTCGCCGGGAAGACGGTCCCCCTTCAGCGGCATGAGCGCGGGCCGGATGCGGTGGACATCACGGCGCGGTCTCGCCGTCAATATTGCCCAGTTCGGTCATCGGTTGCCAAACCGGTTCGACCATGACGAAATCAGTGGCGGCAGGATCGGAAATGATGCGCGCAACCGCGCCGTCGCGGGTCACGTTCTCGACAATGGCGACGGGGACATTGGGGCGATACAGGCCGCCCGAACCCGATGTGACCATCAAATCGCCTTTTTCCAGAGGGTTGATGCCCATTTCGATCAGGCGGACGATCAAAGTGCCATCGGCCTGTCCCTGCGCGAAACCGGCGACATTGCCCTTGATCCGGCGCACCGGTACAATGCTTTGACCGTCGGTGACGAGGAGTACCCGCGCCGTGCGGCGACCCACTTCCAGCACGCGTCCGACAAGACCGGTGGCCGACCGCACCGGTTGGCCCACCATCACTCCGTCCACTGCGCCCGCGCCGATCAGCGCGAAACGGCGGGTGCTGCTGGGGCTCGATCCGATCAGCCGCGCACTGGCAACGGGGCGGATATCCTTTTCCCGCAGCGAGAGGAGTTGTTTCAGCCTGCGATTCTCGTCATAGATCGCCTCTGCCTCGGCCAGCTGGGCGCGGGCGATACGCAATTCTTCCTGCAAGGCGGCGTTCTTGCTGCCCGCGTCGATATAGCCGGTAACGATATCGATGATCGAACGGCTGCTGTTGCGCGTAACGGCGGAAACCTCGCCGACAGGGCGCGCCACATCGCTTGCCGCCGTGCGCGCGAACGCGAAACTGCCCGGGCTGAGCAGCGAGATCAGCAACAACACGATCCCGACCACGACACCGCCAATGGCGGCGACATAGCTCGTAAAGATCGAGATGTGCGCCCTCTTGGAAAACCCGGGACGCCGCTCCGCCGACGCCATGTCGTGCTACTCCCTTTCGGCCCGATGGCCGCGTCATGCTTGCGGGGGCCCGATGAACGGCCCCCATGGTGCCCCGATCGCGGCAACCCCGAAAGGCTGCCGCCAAAAATCAGGCCGTCATCAATACGCCGCGGAACACCGGTTCTTCAAGCGCGCGCCCGGTGCCGAGCGCCACGCAGGAGAGCGGATCTTCGGCCACAGTCACGGGCAGGCCGGTTTCCTCGCGCAAATGCTCGTCCAGCCCCTTGATCAGCGCGCCGCCACCCGTCAGCACGATGCCCTGATCGACGATATCGGCCGCCAGTTCAGGCGCCGTGTTTTCCAGAGCGATGCGCACGCTTTCGACGATCGCGCCGATCGGTTCGGACAGCGCTTCGGCGATGTTGGCCTGGTTGATCGTGATTTCCTTGGGCACGCCATTCACCAGATCGCGTCCGCGCAAATGGATCGTCTCGCCAATGCCGTCGGCAGGCGGGATAGCGACGGCGTAATCCTGCTTGATCCGCTCTGCCGTCGATTCGCCGATCAGCAGGTTGTGATGGCGGCGGACATAGGAAACGATTGCCTCGTCCATCTTGTCGCCGCCGACACGCACGCTGGTGGTATAGGCAAGTCCGCGCAGCGACAGCACCGCAACTTCGGTCGTGCCGCCGCCGATGTCGACCACCATCGACCCGACCGGTTCGGTCACCGGCATGTCGGCGCCGATGGCGGCGGCCATGGGTTCAAGGATCAGATAGACCTGGCTGGCGCCCGCATTGCTGGCCGCATCGCGGATGGCGCGGCGTTCGACCGATGTGGAGCCCGACGGGACGCAGATCACGATTTCGGGATGGCGCAGCACGCTACGCTTGCCGTGCACTTTCTTGATGAAATATTTGATCATGTGTTCGGCGACTTCGATGTCGGCGATCACGCCGTCGCGCAGGGGGCGGATCGCCTCGATGCTGTCGGGGGTCTTGCCCATCATCATCTTGGCGTCGTCGCCCACCGCCCGCACGCGCTTGATCCCGTTCTCGGTCTCGATCGCGACGACGGAGGGTTCGTTCAATACGATCCCGCGCCCTTCCACATAGACCAGCGTATTCGCTGTGCCGAGGTCGATCGCCATGTTCTGCGAGCCGAACTGGAAAAGACGCGAAAAGAAATTTGCCATTTTAGGTATCGTCCCTCACCGGAGCCGCGTTAGCCCTTGCGCCTGACATGACGCGAGCAGCGGTCCGTAAGTAGTTGCTGGTCCCTAGCGGTGCCTAGCCCAATCCTGCCACCTATGGAAAAAAATTCATGGGGTTCCGCGCGCTTTTCCACATGGAGCATCATTCACTGGCCTCGAAAATCGGGCCGTTCGGCGCTAGCCTTGGTCAATGCCTGTCATCAGACGACTTCCCGAGGCGCTGGTCAACCGCATCGCCGCGGGCGAGGTGGTCGAACGTCCGGCCGCCGCGCTTAAGGAACTGGTTGAAAATTCGATCGATTCCGGCGCGAAAGAGATTGCCGTCACGCTGACCGACGGCGGTCTGGGTTCGATCGAGGTTATCGACGACGGCTGCGGCATGTCGGCGGACGACATGGCACTGGCGCTGGAGCGGCATGCGACATCGAAACTGCCGGTCGAGCTGGTAGGAGAGGAAGGCGCGATCGAAGAGGTTGCGACTCTGGGTTTTCGCGGAGAGGCGCTGCCATCCATCGCCAGCGTCGCGCGGCTGACCATCGAGTCGCGGCCCGCCGGTGCCACGCAGGGCTGGAAACGCGTGACCGATCATGGCGAAACCGTCGCCGAAGGCCCCGCCGCCCTGCCACCCGGCACGCGCATCAGGGTAGAGGACGTGTTCGCGCGGGTGCCTGCCCGCCGCAAGTTCCTGCGAACGCCGCGCAGCGAATATATGGCTTGTCACGACGTGATGCGCCGCCTTGCCATGGCGCGGCCCGACGTGGGTTTCCGCTTTGCCAATGACGGGCGGCGGATATTCGCGGTGCAAGCGGGCGAGTCGCTTGAAACCCGCGTGTCGCGTCTGGTCGCCCGCGAACTGGCGGACAACGCCGTCAGCATCGAATGCGCGCGCGGTCCTGTCGATGCGCCTCTGCGGTTGACGGGTATTGCCGGCCTGCCGACCTATAATCGCGGCGTGGCCGACCATCAGTATCTGTTCGTCAACGGCCGTCCGGTAAAGGACCGTTTGCTGACGGGCGCGGTGCGCGGTGCCTATGCCGATATGCTGGCGCGCGACCGCCATGCCGTGCTGGCGCTGTTCCTGACGGTTCCGCCGGGCGAAGTCGACGTCAATGTCCATCCGGCCAAGACCGAGGTGCGCTTTCGCGATGCCGCCGCCGTCCGCTCGCTGATCGTCGGCGGTTTGCGCGATGCCTTGTCGGCAGGGGACCGGCGTTCGGCACAGCAACCGTCCGCACTGGCCATGTCGGCATGGCGGTCCGAACCGCTTGTACCCGCCACCGCGACGACGGGCGATGCGCTGACACTGGCCCTGCGCGAACAGCGGCCCATGTTCGCCGCTCATCCGGCACGGCAACACCCGCACAGCCCCGCGCAAAATGCATTTCGCGCGATGGAGGCGGCGATACTCGAACCCTCTGCCCGCGCGGAAGAGGCAGAGGATGGCGCGCCCGATGCCGATGAATTCCCCATGGGCGCGGCGCGCGGCCAGATTGCCGAGACCTATATCGTGGCCGAAGCGTCCGACGGGCTGGTGATCGTGGACCAGCACGCGGCGCATGAACGGCTGACACTCGAACGCTTGCGCGCGGCAGGGGCCGAAAGCGGCGTTGCGCGGGCACAGGCCTTGCTGATGCCCGAAGTGGTCGAGATGGAAGAAGGCGATTGCGACCGCATCGAAAGCGCCGCCGACCGTTTGGGCGAGATGGGGCTGGCGGTCGAGCGCTTCGGACCCGATGCGGTACTGGTGCGGTCCCTGCCTGCCGCGCTGTCGGGCGCGAATTGCCAAAAGCTGCTTCAGGATATCGCAGACGATATCGCGAATAACGGGGAGGCTTTGCTGCTGGGCGAAAAGCTCGATCTGGTGCTGGCGACCATGGCTTGCCACGGGTCGGTCAGGGCAGGGCGGCGCCTGTCGGTGGCGGAAATGAACGCCCTGCTGCGCGAGATGGAGCGCACACCGCGTTCGGGCCAGTGCAATCACGGGCGCCCCACCTGGGTCAAGCTGTCGATGGGCGATGTCGAGAAACTGTTCGGACGGAAATAGGAAAAATCGGGAGAAGATGATGAAGGCGTCGATCTGGGCCGTGCTGGCCGTGCCTGCCATGCTGGCCGGGTGCGGAGATAATCGCAGTCCCGCGCAGGATGCTGCCGACGTGGCGGAAATCCGTGCGATGCACGACAATCCGCCCGCCGTGCCCATCGATCCGGAGCGTATTTCCTATACCGATATCGAAAAGAACGATCTGTTCGGCGCGGGCTGCGGGTTTGCGCCCGAAAACAGCCTGTCGGTCATCGCGCTGGCCCAGCCGGAGCGCGGATTTCTGAAAATCGACGGGGCTATCGTGACCCTATCGCCCGACAAGGGCGGGGCATCGCTGCCGATGAGCAGCTGGCAAAGCTACGCAGGCAGCGATTATGCCTTCGAATTAAAGCAGCTGCCCGGCGAGGGTGAGGAAAGCGGCGTGGAAAGCACCAGCTGGCCGGGTTCGCTCACCATTACCGACGCCAAGGGCAAGGCTGTCTATCAATCCGAAGGCACACTGCAATGCGGGGCCTGATGCCCTAGCCCAGCTTGGCGCGAAATGCGGGGATACTGCCCGACGCATCCATGTCGGGCACGATCCGGTAACGCGCCAGTACCACGCTGAACAAGCCGAACATCAGCAGGCCGATGGCGGTGAGGGTGAACCAGAGGCCATCGTCGGCAAGGCTGGCGACTGCATTGCCCAGTGTTTTTACTTCGCCGCCGCTGCTGAACCAGCCCGAGCGGACGAGCGACCAGCCGATCACGGTAAACACCACGGCTCGCGCCAGATATCCCGCGCCGCCCAGCCAGCGCGTGGCCGATGGCGCCCGTGTGCTGATACGGTGCATGAAACTGCCCGAAATGCCCTTGCGCGCCTGCGAAAAGGCCGCAGCGAAAAAGGCGAGGCCCAGAGCGCCCAGCAGTATGCCGCCCAGCGGCATGGACAACAGGCCCGAAGCGGCTTCCTGCGCGCCGTCGCCCGAACCCCCGCTTTCGCTGGTGGCGAATTTATAGGCCGAGTAGGCAAGAGCGAAATGGCCGATTGCGCTGCCGGCATGGCCGATCCGGTGTGCGATCCCCTTACCGTCGCTACCCTGATGCTCGATATCGAAGACAGTGGAGGCAAGGCGGAAGAGGCCGTATCCGGCCAGCCCGATCACCAGCAACCACAATATGACCATGCCGCCGGGCAGTTCCTCGACGGTGCGAAACACCCCGTTCGTGCCTTGCTGGATGCTGCCGATGCTGGTCAGCGCGATCAGCCCGACGAGCGTGTAAAGCACGGCGCGCGAAAGATAGCCCAGCCTGACGAGCCATCTGAATTTTTCGGATTTGTCCACCATTTGCCAGTCCCATGGATTGCTGTCGATTGCCCATGGGAACGGGCGTCCGGCTCAAAAGTGCCCGCAAACCGTGCGGGCACGGCGATCAGACGTTGAATTTGAAGTGCATGACATCGCCGTCCTGCACCACATATTCCTTGCCTTCCTGCCGCAATTTGCCTGCCTCGCGCGCGGCGCTTTCACCGCCCAGCGTGACATAGTCGTTATAGGCAATCGTCTCGGCACGGATGAAACCACGCTCGAAATCGGTATGGATCTCGCCCGCGGCCTGCGGTGCCTTTGCGCCCGAAGGAAACGTCCATGCGCGGGTTTCCTTGGGGCCTGCGGTGAAGAAGGTCTTCAACTGCAGCAAGTCGTATCCGGCACGGATCACGCGGGCGAGGCCGCTTTCTGTCAGCCCGATGGCTTCCAGGAATTCGGCGCGGTCTTCGGGTGCCATGGCCACGATCTCGCTTTCGATCGCGGCCGAAACGACGACGGCCTGCGCCCCCTCGGCAGCGGCCTTTTCGAACACTTTGGCCGACAGGGCGTTACCCTCTGCCGCGTCTTCCTCGGCCACGTTGCAGACATAGAGGACCGGTTTCGCGGTCAGCAGCTGCGCCTGTGCGAAAACGCGCGCCTCTTCGTCGTCCTTGGGCTCCGTCAGGCGCGCGGGCTTGCCGTCGCGCAGCAGTTCGAGTGCCTGACCGAGCACGCTGGCGGCAATTTTCGCTTCCTTGTCGCCGCCCGTCGCGCGCTTGGCGGCGGCGGGTACGCGCTTTTCAAGGCTTTCGAGGTCGCTCATCAGCAATTCGGTCTCGACCACCTCGGCATCGGCGATCGGATCGACCTTGTTGGCGACATGCTGGATGTCGTCATCCTCAAAACAGCGCAGCACATGGACGATGGCATCCACTTCGCGAATGTTGCCGAGGAACTGGTTGCCAAGCCCTTCGCCCTTGGACGCGCCCTTTACCAGCCCCGCGATATCGACAAAAGCCAGCTGGGTCGGGATGATCTTTTCGGATTTGGCGATGGCGGCGATCTTGTCCAGCCGCTCATCCGGAACGCCGACCTGCCCGACATTGGGCTCAATCGTGCAAAACGGATAATTCGCCGCCTGCGCTGCCTGCGTCTCGGTCAGCGCGTTGAATAACGTCGACTTGCCGACATTGGGAAGGCCGACGATGCCGCAACGAAAACCCATTTGAAACTCCGCTAGATGGTCTGGCAGGCCCGATAGGCGGTGCCGAACCGAAATGCCAGCAGGAGTTTCACAGCTTTGTCGCGGCCATCGCCGGCCTTTCCGAATTCAGGCTCAGCCTTCCGAGGGAATGGCAGCCTCGATCTGGGCCAGCGTTGCCAGCACGATCACCGCGCCATTGGCATCAAGCGCGAACATTTCCTTGCCCAGCGTGATTTTCTGCTCGTCGGTCAGCGCCAGAACGACGCCTTCTTCCGAAACCGTGTCGATCGTGCCCAGCGTCTGCGCATCCGCCGTGCCGACAGGCGCGCCCGCGACCATCGCTTCGGCCAGAGCGGCTTCGGCAGCGGCCAGCTGCTCGGCCATCATGGTGTCGAGCTCGGTCTTGGTGATGTTGAGCGTAAGGCCGTTGGCATCGGTGCCAAAGGCGTTGAGCGGCAGGGGAACATCATGCGTGCCGGTGTTCACGACGGCGCTGTCGGCGGAAACCTGCGTGACGGTGCCGATGGCGTTGCCGTCATTGCCGGTCACCGTGGCGCCCTGCGTCACCTCGACCGCCGCGGGAGTTGCGGCAGGAGCGGCGTCCTGTGCATAGGCGGTGGCGGGCACGATCGCGAGCGCAGCGGCTGCGGCAGCGAGCTTGGCAAATTTCATTCATCAGTCCTTTGTCTGTTCAAAACGATACGGCACCCACCGGCAGGGCCGGGGCAGTGTTTTGCCGATGGCTGAATTGCGTCGGCGCGCTTTGGCGCAAAAGACGCGTCCCCAAGGGGAGGCCCTATTGAAGCAAGGCAGAAGGCCGAGTGCAAGGGGGCGTTGGCCCCGTTTGCCAATTTCTCTCGCACTTGCAGCAGGAGTCGACGCGCCAGAAACGCGCGATTTGCCGTTGTTTCAACGGTCCGGCTTCGGAGTTTCTACCGCATCGGCAAACACTTCGATCCGTCCTTCATTGGGCTGCGGCGGCACGCCGATCAGCTGCATGATCAGCGGATAGACATCGGTGTTTTCGATGACGCTAATGCGTAATCCGGCGCGAAATGCAGGGCCTGCCGCTACGAAAGCCGCCCACATTTCGGGCGAGCGATTGTCATATCCGTGATTGCCGATGACGAAGGGATCGGTCTTGGCATCGGGAATGGTAAGCCAGCCGGTTTCGGGCAGGCAGATGATCGCAGGGATACGATTGTTGTCGCTATATCGCAGGCGAGGGGGCACATCCTCGCGCTTCCAGCACTGCATATGGTCGTGCGGGGCCAGAAAGGCGGCTTCCACCTCTTCCTCGCGACCCGCATTCGGGTCGAGCGCGACATAGGCCCCCGCTGTCGTCAGTGTATAGGCGTCTCCGTTCAGAATGTCGTTGAGCGCGATCTGCCGGGTTTCGTCCAGTTCCGCCATGCCGTGATCGGCAACGACGATGGTATTGGCCTCGACCCCCAAGTCCTCCAGCCTCTCGACCAAGCGGCCGATCTGGCGGTCGACCATCGCGATGGCGCGGTCGGTTTCGGGCGCGTCGGGGCCGAATTCATGCCCCGCACTGTCGACATCGGAGAAATAGAGCGTGAGAAAGCGCGGCCGTTCCGCTGCCGGAACGTCGATCCATGCAAGCAACTGGTCGACACGCGCTTCGGGTGTGACGCTATGGTCGAAACCGCGATACTGGCTGGGGCGGACGCCGCGAATTTCGTAGTCGCTGCCGGGCCAGAACATGGTCGCGGTTCTTACCCCCGTGCTTTTCGGCAGTGACCCACACCGGTTCCGCTTCGTTCCACCAGCGCGGATCGGCGCTGGTATCGGGTTCGCCGCCCATACGATAAGCCATGCCGGGCATGTCGGGATCGTGCATGCCATTGCCGACGATCCCGTGGTCTTGCGGTTCCAGTCCGGTGACGATGGAATAATGATTGGGAAAGGTCTTGCTGGGAAAGCGGGGGCGCATCGCATCCGCACGCAATCCGCGCTGGGCCAAAGCCTGCAGGTTGGGCGTGATGCCGCGGTCGAGGTAATCGAACCGGAACCCGTCGAGAGAGATCAGGATGACGGGGGCAGGAGTGTCCCGGTCGGGCCCGGCCTGCTGCGCCATGGCGGAAACCGGCAGTAAGGCGATGGCGACGATCAGCGTCAGGAATCGGAAGGCGTTTTGCATCTTGCCGCCTTTGTCAGCCCTATGTTTCAATTGTCCTTCACCGTTGCGTCCATCGGCCCGCTCTCGTCCTGCCCATCGTCCGGCGATGCAATGCGCCACGGTGGAAACCGCCTCGCATCGCCTGCGTGGAATAGGCATATCTCGTTACCAGCAGGATCGCGCAGCCGCGCCTCTCGCCACAGCCAGCCTTGATCCTGCGGCATGGTATCGAATGTCAGCCCGCTGGCGGCCAGCCTTGTGACGGTGCCATCCAGATCGTCGCATTCGAAATAGACGATAGTCGGCGGCGCGGGAAAAACCTCTGCCGCATGGATCGAGAATGTCTCGCCCGTCGGCGTTTCGAAACGGGCATAGCGCGGCGGGGAATCGACGATCTGCGTCAGTCCCAATGCGCGATAGAACGCGGCCGATGCCATATAATCGGTGCAGCCGACCGTGACCTGATTAAGCCGCATCATGTGCGTTCCGCATCATTGCTGCCGCAGCGCGACATCGTTCATGAAACGCGCATCGTCGCCCTTGGCCAGCCATTCGGCCTCTGCCGCGATGGCGCCCAGCATGGTGACCAGATCGTCCTGTTCTGCCTTGGCGTAATTGCCCAGCACATGGCCGGTCACGCGATCCTTGTGCCCGGGATGGCCGATGCCGATGCGCACGCGGCGGAAATCGGGGTCAAGGTGCTGCACGATGCTTCTCAGCCCGTTCTGACCGGCCGTGCCGCCACCGTGCTTTACCTTGACCTTCATGGGGGCAAGGTCGAGCTCGTCATGGAATACGGTCAGATCGGCACTGGTCAGCTTGAAAAAGCGCAGCGCCTCGCCAACGCTCCGGCCGCTTTCGTTCATGAAGGTTGCGGGTTTCAGCAGCAAGATCTTGATCCCGCCGATGCGGCCTTCGGAAAGCCAGCCCTGAAACTTCTTTTGCGGGGGCGCAAAGCCGTGCACCTCGGCAATGGTGTCCGCCGCCATAAAGCCGACATTGTGACGGTTGAGCGCATATTTCGCGCCCGGATTTCCAAGACCAAACCATAATTGCATGGCCAAGGCCGTTAGCGGCTAAATCCCCAAATGAAAACGCCGGCCCTGCGAACAGGACCGGCGTTTCATGAATTCGGCGAAAAAGCCGGAGAGGATCAGTCCTCGCCGCCTTCCTGTGCTTCGCCTTCCTCGCCTTCGCCTTCAGCGGCTTCGGCACCTTCGCTCTTCTTCAGAGCCGAGGGAGCGACCAGCGTGGCGATGGTAAAGTCGCGATCGGTGATTGCGCTTTCCGAACCGGCGGGCAGGGTCACGTGGCTGATGTGGATCGAATCGCCCACATCCTTGCCGGTCACGTCGATCTCGATCTGGTCGGGGATCTTGTCCGCTTCGCAAACCAGTTCCAGCTCGTGCCGGACGATGTTCAGAACGCCGCCGCGCTTCAGGCCGGGGCTGGCGTCCTCGTTGACGAAGACAACCGGCACGGCCACGTCGACCTTGGCGTCCTTGGACAGGCGCAGGAAGTCGACATGCAGCGGGCGGTCGGTCACGGGGTGGAACGCGACGTCCTTGGGAAGGGTGCGCACGGCCTTCTTGCCGACTTCGACCATCACGATCGAGTTCGAGAAGTGACCGGTGCCGAGCAGCTTCACAAGGGCGCGCTCCTCGACGTGAATGGTGGTGGGTTCTTCCTTGCCGCCGTAGATCACGGCGGGGACACGGCCTTCACGACGCAGTGCGCGGGAGGCTCCCTTGCCTGCCTTGTCGCGCGTCTCGGCCGCCAGGGTCATCTGATCGCTCATTACCTTGGACCTTTATCAATAAATCGGGTTCAACAATTCCCGCGCGAAACACGCCTCCAGGGATGACCATGCAGCACGGGAAGGGCGCGCGCATAGGCGTATTGCGGGCCGAAGGCAAGGCGAAACCGCGCCTATCGGATGCGCGACACCCGCCAGCCGCGCGCCGAGAGCAAGGCGATCAGCCCATCGCTGCCGCCGACATGGCCCGCGCCCACGGCCACGAATGGCTGTTCGCCGCGTTGCATGGCGGCGACGATCGGTTCGACCCAGCGTGCATTGCGGTCGGTCAGCAGCGCCTTGCGCAGCGAGCGGTCGCTTTCGCCATCGCCCAGACCCATGTCCATCAATCCCGCCAGCGCATCGGTATCGCCTGCCAGCCAGGCATCGGCCATTTCCGCCGGATCGCTATCCCGATCGGCCAGCAGCGATTCCAGCAGGTCCTGCTGCGCGTCCTGATCCATCCGGTTGAAGATCGCGAATTGTTCGTCCACCGTTTCCAGACCGACCACGCGGCGCGGCGCATAGCGGGCGATCAACGCCTTATCGACGCCGGCATCCGGATCGATGCCCGATTGCCCCTGCACCATCGCGGATAACGAAATGGCTGCGGCCCAGCTTTCGACATGGCGGAATTGCCGCGCGCTGACGCCCGCATCGTCGAGCAATTCGTCGAGTTCGTCGCGATATTCGGGCGAAACGCGCTGGTCCAGCGGGGGCAGGGTGGTATCGACCGACAGGCGCGCGAAACTGTTGCGCACCTTGTCGGGATCGAGATCGGCGATTTCCACCATCAGCACGCCCGATCGGGCCAGCGCATCGTCGATGGCCGGCCGGTCCCACCGCGCGCCCGAAGGGAGCGCATGGATCGTGCCGAACAGCCAGCCCGCTGGTTCCGCATCCGCGGCAGCGTTTGCCGCATCGATGCGATAGAGCGCAGGCTCTCCCCCCGGCGTATCGTCCGAACCACCGCATGCTGCCGCCAGCAAGGCCAGCGGCACAAACCATAAAGCGCGCAGCAAGGGGCGGATCGGGGTCAATATGCGACCCGTTCGACGCTTAAACCGCGTTCGGCCAGCACTGCCTGCACGCTGTCAGCGCCAGCCAGATGGCCCGCACCCACCGCGATGAACACATTGCCGGGCTGCGCCATTCGCTGTTCGATCCAGTCGGCCCAATTGCGGTTCCGCTTCGAAATCAGCACCTCGTAGATCTCGGGCGATTCCTCCAGCCCTTCGTTGATCAGCTTTTCCGTCGATACGATGTCGCCCACGCCCCATGCACGCTCGGACTCGGCGTAAAGCGCTTCCGCTCCGTCCAGCGATTCGGCGGCTTCCATCAGGAAGGTGATCTGCTGTTCTTCGGGGAGGTTCGAGAAAAAGCCCATTTGCTGGTCGAAAGTCTCCAGACCAGCGATCGGCTTGCCCTGTTCCCTTGCGCTGCCCTGCAACACGGCCTCGGCGCCCGATTTCGGGTCGTATCCCAGCTGGATCAGCGGGGCGGCAGACAGGGTGACCGCGGCAAACCACGGCATCATCCGGTCCAGCGCCTGCATCGGAATGCCGATGGCGGCCGCACTCTCTGCCAGCTTGGTGCGCTGTTCGTCGCTCAGCCGTTCCGACAATGTGCTGCCGTCGGTATAGATCGCGCTGGTGCCGATCACCTGCTGCATGGTCGCCATATCAGGCTCCAGCATTTCGATCACCAGCTCGTCCGAACCGTTGAAAGCATCGCCCACCGCATCGTCGAACCACACCAGATCGGGTTTCAGCGCATGCATCGTGCCGAACAGCCAGATCGTGGTGTCCTCGTCCGACAGCTTCCACAAGGCGGGATCGGCGTCCGAACGGTCCAGTTCCACCACTTCTTCGGCCAGCGCGACCTGCGGGCTGGCTATCAGCCCGATTCCCGCCAGCGGCGCGGCAAAGCGCGTCAAAAATTTCCGAATACCCCCGGCAACCCGTTTTACATTCACTTTACGCATCCTTTTTGCCCGTTCCGCCCTGTTACCAACGCCGCATATGCGAACGGCGGTTGACGGTTTCCTAGCGCTTCGCCATTGCCCGCGCGATGAACGAAAGCGCTTCTTCCCCGGTTCAGCCTTCCGGCGTCCTGTCGTTTCAGGATATGATCCTGACGCTCCACGATTACTGGAGCGCCAAGGGATGCCTGATCCTTCAGCCCTATGATATGCGCATGGGGGCGGGGACTTTCCACCCCGCGACCACATTGCGCGCATTGGGGCCTCAGCCGTGGAACGCCGCTTTCGTGCAGCCGTGCCGCCGCCCGACCGACGGTCGCTATGGCGAAAATCCGAACCGGCTGCAGCATTATTACCAGTATCAGGTGATCCTGAAGCCCAGCCCGCCGCAGATTCAGGACTGGTATCTGGATTCGCTGCGCGTGATCGGTGTCGATCCGCTGAAGCACGATATCCGTTTCGTCGAAGACGACTGGGAAAGCCCGACCCTGGGGGCGTGGGGCCTTGGCTGGGAAGTCTGGTGCGACGGGATGGAAGTGACGCAGTTCACCTATTTCCAGCAAATGGGCGGCTATGACTGCAAGCCGGTGGCGGGCGAGCTGACCTATGGGTTGGAGCGTCTGGCCATGTATATCCAGGGCGTAGACAATGTATACGACCTTGCGTTCAATTCGCAGGGCGTGACCTATGGCGATGTGTTCCTTGAGAACGAGCGCCAGATGAGCACGTGGAACTTCGAGGTCGCGGACACGGACGCGCTGTTCGACCTGTTCCGCAAGGCTGCCGCCGAATGCCGCCTGTGCCTCGACAACGGGTTGCCGATCCCGGCCTATGAGCAAGCGATCGAGGCGAGCCATATCTTCAACCTGTTGCAGGCCCGCGGCGTGATTTCCGTGCAAGAACGCGCCAGCTACATGGGGCAGGTCCGCGATCTCGCTCGCGGTTCGTGCGAGGCCTATATGGCGAAATATGCCGACCAGTGGGCGGCGGATTATCCGGAGTGGGCGGCATGAAGCCTTTTCTGCTCGAACTCCTGTGCGAGGAAATTCCCGCCCGCATGCAGGCAGGCGCCCGCGCCGATCTGGAACGGCTGTTCAGGGCCGAAATGGATGCCGCAGGCGTATCGTTCGGCGCGGTCACTGTGTTCAGCACGCCGCGCCGCCTTGCCCTGATCGCGGCGGATATGCCCGAACAGACCGAAGCGGTGAGCGAGGAAGCCAAGGGCCCGCCCGAGGGTGCGCCCGATGCCGCCGTCGACGGGTTCTGCAAGAAGAACGGCGTCACCCGCGACCAGCTTGAACTGCGCGAGGTGAAGGGCCGCAATACGTGGTTCGCGGTGAAGAATGTGCCGGGCCGCGCGGTGGCCGATGTTCTTGCCGAAGCGATCCCCGCGATCATCCGCGCTTTCCCGTGGCCCAAATCGATGCGCTGGGGCGCAGCGTCGATCAGCACCGAGAGTCTGCGCTGGGTTCGGCCTTTGCAAGGCATCGTCGCCATTCTGGGCGAAGAGCTTGTGCCGTGCGAAGCGGGCGGCGTGGTATCGGGCTATGCCACCATGGGCCACCGTTTCCACCACAGCGGCGAAGTCACCATCGGCGGCGCGCATGACTATGCCGACAAGCTGCGTTGCTGCCATGTGATCGTCGATCACGAAGAGCGGCAGGACATCGTCCGTACCAAGGCGCGCGAGGCGGCCGAAGCGGCTGGCCTGACCTTGGTAGAGGACGAGGGCCTCGTTATCGAGAACGCGGGCCTGACCGAATGGCCCGAACCGCTGCTGGGCCGTTTCGACGAGGCGTTTCTGGAAGTGCCGCCCGAAGTGATCCAGCTGACGGCGCGGGTAAACCAGAAATATTTCGTGTGCGAGGATGCGGCCGGAAAGCTGGCCAATGCCTTCGTCTGCACCGCCAATATCAGCGCCACCGACCCCGCCGTGGTGGTCGACGGCAATCGCAAGGTGCTGGCCGCGCGCCTGTCCGATGCGCGCTTCTTCTGGGACACCGACCGCAAGGTCACGCTGGAAGAACAGGCGAAAAAGCTGGCCCGCATCACCTTCCACGAGAAGCTGGGCACCGTGGCCGACAAGGTCGAGCGTGTGGCGAAACTTGCCCGATGGCTGGCCGAAGAAGGCATCGTGCCGGGCGCCGATCCCGAGCTGACCGAACAGGCCGCGCGTCTGGCCAAGGCGGACCTCGTGACCGAAATGGTCGGGGAATTCCCCGAACTTCAGGGCCTTATGGGCGGCTATTACGCTCGCGCCGAAGGGCTACCCGATGCCGTCGCCGATGCGATCCGCGATCATTACAAGCCGGTGGGGCAGGGCGACGATGTGCCCACCGCGCCGGTGACGGTGGCGGTGTCGCTGGCGGATAAGCTGGATACTTTGGTCAGCTTTTTTGCCATCGACGAAAAACCGACCGGCTCGAAGGATCCATTCGCTTTGCGCCGCGCAGCCTTGGGGGTCATCCGTACCGTCACGCAAAACGGGCTGCGGCTTGCTATCGCGGAGGGTGACCTCCTCGACTTCTTCGCCGACCGCCTGAAGGTCCAGCAACGCGAGGCAGGCGTTCGCCACGATCTGATCGACGCCGTGTTCGCGCTTGGCGGAGAAGACGATCTTGTCCGTCTGCTCGCCCGCGTTCATGCGTTGCAGTCCTTTATGGAAACCGAGGACGGTGCGAACCTGCTTGCCGGTTACAAGCGCGCGGCCAATATCCTGAAGAAGGAAGGCTACGAAGGCGCCGACACCCGCATTGCCCGCACCGGAGAGGAAGACCCGCTTTCGCTGGTCGACGATCCCGAACTGGGCTCGATCGTGGCGCAGCGCGGCCATGTGCATCCCGATTACACGCCCGAGCCCGCCGAGGCCGCTCTGATCGCCGCGCTGGACAAGGCCGAACCTGCCGCGACGCAAGCGGTGGAGAGCGAGCAGTTCGAAGCCGCGATGGCCGCGCTTGCCTCTTTGCGGGGGCCGATCGATGCGTTTTTCGACAATGTCACCGTGAACGACGCCGACCCCGCCAAGCGCGAGGCGCGGCTTGCGCTACTGGACCATTTTCGCGCTGCGGTGCACAAGGTTGCCGATTTTTCTCGGATCGAGAGCTGAAATCATGCGTTTCAACGCTCTAATTCGCGGCGGGAGGCGCCAAGCGGCTTAACGCTTGTGGGCAGTTTCAATTTTCCTGCCGCAGCGCAACATTGATATGCCAATCCAGGTCGGGGAGCTTTAGACCAGATGACGCAATATGTTTACACCTTCGGCGGCGGCGCGGTTTCGGACGATCCGCGCGCGAAGGACAAGACGATCACTGGCGGCAAGGGTGCGAACCTTGCCGAAATGGCCTCGATCGGCCTGCCGGTTCCCCCGGGCTTTACGATCACCACCGAAATGTGCGTCAAATATCTGGCAGAAGGTGCGAATTTCGACGACCAGCTTCGTGCCGACGTGGCAAAGGCGCTGAACCATATCGAAAACACGGTCGGCAAGAATTTCGGCGATGCCGCCGATCCCTTGCTGGTGTCGGTGCGTTCGGGCGCGCGCGTTTCCATGCCCGGCATGATGGACACGGTTCTGAACCTTGGCCTCAACGACGATACGGTACAGGGCCTTGCCGCCGTTTCGGGTGACGAGCGGTTCGCATGGGACAGCTATCGCCGCTTTATCCAGATGTATTCCGACGTCGTCCTCGGCCTCGACCATGGATTGTTCGAGGAAGCGCTGGAAATCTGCAAGGAAGACAACGTCTATTCCGCCGATATCGAGCTATCCGCCGATGACTGGAAGGCGCTTGTCGCGGAATACAAGACCATTGCGCAGAACGAGCTTGGCCGCCCGTTCCCGATGGATGTCAACGACCAGCTTTGGGGCGCGATTGCCGCCGTGTTCGGCAGCTGGGATTCCGAACGCGCCAAGGTCTATCGCCGCCTGAACGGCATTCCCGGCGGATGGGGCACGGCGGTTAATATCCAGGCCATGGTGTTCGGCAATATGGGCGAAACGAGCGCGACCGGCGTTGCCTTCACCCGCGATCCCGCAACGGGCGAAAAAGCCTATTACGGCGAATATCTGATCAACGCGCAGGGCGAGGATGTCGTCGCCGGTATCCGCACGCCGCAATATCTGACCAAGGCCGCGCGCGAGGAAGCGGGCGCGCAATTGCCGTCGATGGAAGAAAGCATGCCGGGCGCCTATGGCGAGCTGGCGCGCGTGTTCGACCTGCTGGAAAAGCATTACCGCGACATGCAGGACATCGAATTCACGGTGCAGCAGGGCAAGCTGTGGATGCTGCAGACCCGCGCCGGCAAGCGTACGGCCAAGGCCGCGCTGAAAATGGCAGTCGAAATGGTTGGCGAGGGCCTGATCAGCGAGGCCGATGCGGTCAAGCGCGTCGATCCCATGGCGCTCGACCAGTTGCTGCACCCGACGCTGGACCCCGAAGCCCCGCGCGAGGTGTTGACCGTGGGCCTGCCCGCATCGCCCGGCGCGGCATCGGGCGCGGTGGTGTTCGATGCCGATACGGCCGAGCAACTGGCCGAACGGGGCGAGGCAGTGATTCTGGTCCGCGTCGAAACCAGCCCCGAAGATATTCACGGCATGCACGCAGCCAAGGGTATCCTGACCGCGCGCGGCGGGATGACCAGCCACGCCGCCGTGGTGGCGCGCGGGATGGGCCGGCCATGCGTTTCGGGCGCCTCGGCACTGTCCATCGACCGTCACAGCAAGACCGCACGCATCGCCGGAACCGAATTGAAGGAAGGCGATGTCATCACCCTCGACGGCGCGACCGGCGAAGTGATGAAGGGCGCGGTACCGACGATCGAACCCGAGCTGGTTGGCGATTTCGCCACATTGATGGAATGGGCCGATGCCAAGCGCCGCATGAAAGTGCGCACCAATGCCGAAACGCCCGCCGACTGCAAGATGGCGCGCCAGTTCGGCGCCGAAGGCATCGGCCTGTGCCGGACCGAGCATATGTTCTTTGACGCTGCCCGCATTTCCAGTGTGCGCGAGATGATTCTGGCCGAAGATGAGGCAGGTCGCCGCAAGGCGCTGACCAAGCTGCTTCCCGAACAGCGCAGCGATTTCAAGGCGATCTTCACCGAAATGGCCGGCCTGCCGGTAACGATCCGGCTGCTCGATCCGCCGCTGCATGAATTCCTGCCGCATGGTGACGAGGAGTTTGCCGAACTGGCCGAAATCACCGGCTATGGCGTCGACCATCTGAAGCGGCGCGCGGGCGAATTGCACGAATTCAACCCGATGCTTGGCCATCGCGGATGCCGTCTGGGGATCACCTTCCCCGAGATTTACGAGATGCAGGTCCGCGCCATTTTCGAAGCCGCGTGCGAAGTGGCCGACGAAAGCGGCGAGGCTCCCGTGCCCGAGGTGATGATCCCGCTGGTGGCGACGAAGAAGGAACTAGAAATCCTGCGTGCGCTGGTCGACCGCGTGGCCAAGCAGGTGTTCGGCGAAAAGGGCCGGACGCTGGAATATCTGGTCGGCACGATGATCGAACTGCCGCGCGCTGCGCTGATGGCCGATACCATTGCCGAAGAGGGCGAGTTCTTCTCGTTCGGGACCAACGATTTGACGCAGACGACACTGGGCGTCAGCCGCGACGATGCAGGGCGGTTCCTGACCCCCTATGTCGACAAGGGCATATATCCGCGCGACCCGTTCGTCAGCCTCGACATTGAAGGCGTGGGGCAACTGGTCGAACTGGCAGCCGAACGCGGGCGCAAGACGCGGCCCGATATCAAGCTGGGCATTTGCGGCGAGCATGGCGGCGACCCTGCCTCGATCGCTTTTTGCGAGAAGACGGGGCTCGATTACGTGTCGGCCTCGCCCTATCGCGTGCCGATTGCGCGGCTTGCTGCGGCGCAGGCCAGCCTCGCGGACTGAACCGCTAGAAACGGGGCGCCGCGTTGCGCCCCGTCAGCGTCACGAATTCGAAGCGTTCGCGGATCAGCCCGTCGGCATCCCGCGATGCTTCGAAACGGGCGCGGGCGGTTGCGACCGCGGCGCGGGACAATGGCGGGCCCGATCTGGCGAGAACATTGTTCAGCGCCTGCGCGCGCAAATCGCCGACAAGCTGGTCGAAACTGTCGAAACCGATGTCGAAACCCCAGCCATCTACCACCGGATCGGCATAGCCAAGCCGCGTCAGCAATTGCCCCGCGGCGCGCACATCGACTTGCGGATGAATGCGCGGGGCAGGGCGGTCGCCATCGGCCTCCAGCATGGCGGCGCGCAGCTTGGGCAGGCTGCCGGCAGCGGCAAAGCTGGCGATCATCAGTCCGCCCGGTTTCAACGCGCGGCGCATCAGCACCAGCGCGCCCGGCAAATCATTGACGGTATCGAGCAGGCCGAGGGTCACGATCAGCGAAAACGGGCCGCCACCGATGGGGGCTTCCTCGTCGATCTGCGCCAGCCCGTCGAGGGGCGCGGGATCGGCGGGTATTACCTGCTTTCCCTGACGCTCCAGGTGCCGGATGAGTGCCCCTGTCCGGTCGCCCAGCACCAGCGCATTGTCGAATGTCTCGCGCAGGAAACCCAGCCGGTCGACGATATCTTGGGCCAGTTCGCGCGCAATGGTCGACACGCCGTGCCCTGCGCGCTCTGCCGCGGCCATGCGCTGGCGGGCGGCCATGCGGCGCGATCGGGCAAAGATAACGGGCGGAGAGGGCGGGATATCCATGGCGCGCCTGTTGCAGTGCAAAGCGCGCTGACGCAAGCGTAACGGCATGAGCATTCGCCAGGCCCTTGCCCCGTTGGTCGATTTCGCCTTCCCCCCGCGCTGCCCGTCGTGCGGGGAAGGCGTGATGGGCAGCGACACCCGTTGGGACGAAGGGCTGTGCGGTGCCTGTTGGGGCAGGCTGCAATTGCCTGGCCAGCCGTCCTGTCAAAGCTGCCAGATTCCACTGGCCAGCGACGAATTGACGGCAGAGCGCATTTGCCGGTTTTGCGCGCTTGATGCACCGCTTCACGACGGTATCGCTGCGGCGACAATCTATGGCCCGGTATCGCGCGAGATCTTGTTGGCATTGAAACATGCGGGCCGTTTCGCTCTGGCAGGACCCATGGGCCGCTTTATGGCGTTGCGCTTTGCCGCGGCCGGTCTGGGGAAATTGGCCGATCCGCTCGTCATGCCGGTGCCCCTGCACCCCACGCGGCTTTGGAAGCGGGGTTACAACCAGTCGGCTTTGCTGGGGAAAGCGTTTGCCAGGCAGCAGGGCTGGGCGTTCACGCCCGACGCACTGCGCAGGATCAGGCGGACACCATCGCTTGACGGGCTGGACCGGCAGGAAAGGCGCGATGCTCTATCGGGAGCGATCCGGACCCGCGATGCAGTCACCGCCTCGATCGCGGGCCGCGATGTGGTGCTGGTTGACGATGTGATGACAAGCGGTGCGACCAGCGGGGCCTGTGTCGCGGCATTGAAGCAGGCAGGCGCACGGCGCGTGGTGATCGCCTGCTATGCGCGCGTCGCTCCTGCGGCGGAGCCCAAGCCGGCATTTATCGACGACGATCCGGAATAGACAGAAGCAGAAGCCATAAAAAGTTGGCGCCCGGGACCGAAGCCCCGAGCGCCAGCGTGACGTTCGACCGAATGCGCATCAGGGACCATGATCCCGAGCGGCTTTTCCGGCCGTGTGTCCGACGCGCCCCCCGGCACGCCGTTTTCCCTGAACGTTGACCGCTTTTGCAACCTGCTCCGCGACAACGCCAACCGCTGCGAAGAGCGGGTCCGGCTCCCTCAAGCCGTGATTGCCTTCTTGCGCGTAGAGTGCGATTTGGAAAGGAGATTCCCGCGTTTGTCATGGAAATCATGCAACGCTGTGTTCCTTTTGCAACATTCGTGCGCCGCAGCCAGCAGGCGCGATAAGGACATTAGCCAATGGGCGACGTTTGCGCCGATACCACCCTGCAATTCATTCCGCGTTTCGACGCGAGCGGACTTATGACAGCGATTTGCGTCGACGAAGGCGATGGAACGATCCTGATGGTTGCGCATATGAATAAAGAGGCGCTGGCGCTCACGCGGTCGACGGGGTTTGCTCATTTCTGGTCGCGTTCGCGCCAGTCGCTTTGGAAGAAGGGCGAGACATCGGGCAATATGCTGCGCGTATCGGACATGCTGGTCGATTGCGATCAGGATTGCCTTGTCCTGCATGTCACACCGGCGGGTCCTGCATGCCACACCGGTCGGCGCAGCTGTTTCTATCGCCGCGTGACCGATCACGGGCTGGAAATGGTCGGGGATTGAAGAAATTTGCCCACCGGTTTATACTGACAACAATGTAAGTAATAAGTGAGAGGAGTAGGCCACCATGGCCGAGTATACCGCGCCATTGCGCGACACATTGTTCAATCTGCAAAACGTCCTCAAAATCGGCGATTACGCCGGCAAACCGGGTTTCGAAGCGCTCGACGCCGACATGGTCGAACCTATCCTGACCGAAGCGGGCCGCTTTGCAGCAGAAGTTTTCGCTCCTATCAATGCGTCGGGTGACCGGCAGGGCTGCACCCGCCATGACGATGGTTCGGTCAGCGTGCCCGACGGTTTCGCCGATGCCTATCGCCAGATGTGCGAAGCGGGCTGGACCACGCTGACCGCGCCCGAGGCGTTCGGCGGACAGGCACTTCCCCATGCCATCGGTGTCGCGGTCGAGGAATTCCTGTCGGCCGCCAATATGTCGCTCGCCATGTATCCGGGACTGACCGACGGTGCGATCCGCGCTCTTCTGGCGCGCGGCAGCGAAGAGCAACAGCAAACCTATCTGTCGAAGCTGGTGTCGGGCGAATGGACCGGCACGATGAACCTGACGGAACCGCATGCGGGCACCGATCTGGGCCTGCTTCGCACCCGCGCCGAACCCAATGGCGACGGCAGCTATGCGATTACCGGCACCAAGATCTTCATTTCCTGCGGTGAGCATGATCTGGCGGGCAATATCGTCCATCTCGTGCTGGCACGCCTGCCTGACGCGCCCAAGGGGTCGAAGGGCATTTCGATGTTTATCGTGCCCAAGTTCCTGCCCGACGAAAACGGCGAGGCGGGAGAGCGTAACACGCTGTCCTGCGGCTCCATCGAAGAGAAGATGGGCATTCACGGCAGTTGCACCTGCGTCATGAACTATGACGGCGCAAAGGGTTGGCTGATCGGCGGAGAGCACAAGGGGCTCGCCGCCATGTTCATCATGATGAACGCGGCGCGCCTGTGGGTCGGCCTGCAGGGGCTGGGGCAGGCCGAGGTTTCCTATCAGAATGGTGCGGCCTATGCGCTGGACCGCCGTCAGGGCAGGGCGCTAACCGGCCCCGCCGATCCGGATCAGAACGCCGATCTGCTGGTCGTTCACCCCGATGTCCGCCGCTTGCTGATGGATGCACGCACCCGGACCGAGGGTTTGCGCGCGCTGGTACTCTGGTCGGGCTTCCTCAGCGATCTGGCGCATCATGCAGAGAGCGAGGAAGACCGGACCCGCGCGGACGATTTTGTCCAGTTGCTGACGCCGGTCGTCAAAGCGATCGGTACCGATATCGGCTATGATGTGGCTACCCAGATGCAGCAGGTCTGGGGCGGACATGGCTATATTGCCGAAAACGGGATGGAGCAGTTCGTGCGCGATGCACGCATTGCCCTGATCTATGAAGGCGCGAACGGCGTGCAGGCGATGGATCTTGTCGGGCGCAAGCTGCCGATGAATGGCGGGCGCGCGATCCAGTCGTTCTTTGCGCTGGTCGATGCGGAAATCGCCGCCGCCGGTTCGGATGAGGCGACAGCCGAAATTGCCGCCGCGCTGGAAAAGGCGAATGGCGAAATGAAGGCGGCCGCCATGTGGCTGATGCAGAATGCGCCCGAAAACCCGGATAATGCGGGCAGCGCGGCCTATATGACGATGCAGATCCTTGGGCTGGTCGCTATCGGGCTGATGTGGCTGCGCATGGCCAAGGCCGCGGGCAAGGCGCTGGCGGCGGGTGAGGGCGACAAGGCCTTTATGGAAGCCAAGCTGCTATGCGCGCGCCATTTCGCGCGCAGCCATCTGCCCGATGCGGGCGCGCTTCGCCGCAAGCTGGAAGGGGGAGCCGACGTGATCATGGCCATGCCCGCCGAGAGCTTTCTGCGGGCCTGACCCAAACCGAGCGGTCGGCGCGCTAGGCTGCTGCGAGCATGTGTTCGATCAGCAGCATGGCCGCCGACCAGCTCTGCCGGTCGGCCTGTTCATGATAGGCGACGGCGTCATTGTCGCGCAAATCGCTGGCGGGATCGGTAAAGCCATGCTTCGCCCCGCCAAACACCATAAGCTGCCAGTCGGCACCGGCAGCATCCATTTCCGTCTGGAATGCCGCGACATCGCCGCGCGGGACCATTGGGTCGGCATCGCCGTGGCAGACCAGGATTTTCGCATCGATCCTGCCGTTGGCGGGCATGTCCGTCGCCAGCAATCCGTGAAAGCTGATCGCCGAGCGTATGGGCGCGCCGGTTCGCGCCAGTTCCAGCACGCCGCGCCCGCCCATGCAAAAACCCATTGAAAACAGCGGCAGGCCCGCCGCGATTTCTTCCGCCTTGTCGCAGGCGGCCCTGATCCTTTGCCTGAACGCAGGCGTGTCGGCCATCAGCGCGCGTCCCGCCTCGAACAATTGCTCGATACTCGCATCGGGCAGTCCGTAAAAATCGGCGATGAAGACCAGATAGCCTGCGTCGGCAAGCATCGCGGCCCGCCGGTCCATCGCCTCGTTCCGGTTGGCGATGGTCGGCAGGATCAGAATGGCGGCGGTGGGGGCGCATTCGGGACGGACCAGCCATCCCGTCAGCGCCATATCACCGTCCGAATAGGCAATGGCTTCGGTTTTCATGCCTACTCCGGCAGGAAATCGGGCACCGAAAGATACCGCTCGCCCGTATCGTAGTTAAAGCCCATCACGCGCGCACCCGCGCCCAGTTCGGGCAGCTTTTTCGCGATGGCGGCCAATGTCGCTCCCGAACTCAGGCCGACGAGCAAACCTTCCATGCGCGCGCATTTGCGGGCCATGTCCTTTGCTTCGTCCGCGTCGACGGGGATCGCGCCATCGATTGATCGTGTATGCAGGTTTTCCGGAATGAAACCGGCGCCAATGCCTTGCAGTGGGTGGGGGCCGGGTTGCCCGCCAGAGATGACCGGCGACAGCGCAGGTTCGACCGCAAAGGCCTTCATCGCGGGCCATTCGGCCTTCAGCGCCTCGGCGCAGCCGGTCAGGTGACCACCCGTGCCGACGCCGGTGATCAGCGCATCGATCGGGCTGTCCGCAAAGTCGGCCAGGATTTCCTTTGCCGTGGTGGCAGCGTGGATCGCGGGATTGGCGTCATTCTCGAACTGCTGCGGCATCCAGGCGCCATCGGTGGCCTCGACCAGTTCGCGGGCACGTTCCAGCGCGCCCTTCATGCCCTTTTCCTTGGGGGTCAGGTCGAACGAAGCGCCATAGGCCAGCATCAGACGGCGACGTTCGATCGACATGCTCTCAGGCATGACGAGCACCAGCCTGTAACCCTTGACCGCGGCAACCATGGCAAGCCCGATGCCGGTATTGCCCGACGTCGGCTCGATAATCGTGCCGCCGGGCTTCAGCGCACCGCTTGCCTCGGCCGCTTCGACCATGGCGAGTGCGATACGGTCCTTGATCGATCCGCCCGGATTGGCGCGTTCCGACTTCACCCAGACCTCGTGATCGGGGAACAGGCGCGACAGGCGGATGTGCGGCGTATTGCCAATCGTGGCGAGGACGTTTTCGGCCTTCATAATTTGGCTCCTTCCTGCTCTTGCTCGCGCTTCCCGTCGTCGGTGATGCGATAGGCGGGCGCGAATGTCCGGGCGTTTCTGAGTTCGGGATAGGCATAGGCCCAGATGACGACCACCAATATTGCCCCGACGCCGCCGAAAACAACCGCCCCCGTCGCACCGATCAGCGCGGCTGCCACGCCCGATTGCAATTCGCCCAGCTCGTTCGATGCAGAAATGGCAAGGCCCGATATGGACGAGACCCTTCCGCGCATGTGATCGGGCGTGTTCAATTGCACCAGCGATCCGCGGACGAACACCGAGATCATATCCGCCGCGCCCAGCACCACCAGCACCCCGAGGCTGAGCAGCAACTCACGCGAAACGCCGAAAAGCGCCGTCATCAGGCCATAGATCGCCACCGCCCACAGCATCTTGACGCCGACATTGCTTTCAAGCGGCTTCCACGCCAGCCACAGCGCCACCAGTCCCGCGCCCACGGCCGGGGCGGCCCGCATCCAGCCAAGGCCGACGGGTCCGACCTGCAAGATGTCGCGCGCAAACACCGGCAAAAGGGCTGTTACGCCGCCCAGCAGCACGGCAAAGAGGTCTAGCGAGATCGCGCCCAGCAGGAACCGGTCGTTCCACACGAATTTCAGCCCGTCGGTCACTTGCCGGATCGGGTGCACCTTGCGGTCGACATCGGGCTGGCGCAGCGGCTTGATCAGTGCGACCATCGATGCGGCCGTCAGCAGCAGGACGACCGACACGATATAGGGAAAGCTGGGAAAAACGGCGTAAAGCATGCCGCCCGCCGCGGGGCCCAGAACGGTTGCGAACTGCCATGCGATGGCATTGGTCGCAATCGCGCGCGGGATCATTCTGGCGGGTACGATATTGGGCGCCAGCGCATTCATCGCCGGGCCGAAAAACACGCGCGCCGTGCCATGCAACGCCGCCAGCAGGAACAACAGCGGCAAGGTCAGATGCCCGTGCCATGTCGCAAAGCCCAGCGCGGCGGCGATCAGCATGTCGAACAGCATGGCCGTGACCGCGACCTTGCGCCGGTCGAACCGGTCGGCGGCAACCCCCGCAAACGGCGTCAGCAAGAACAGCGGCACGAATTGCGCCGCGCCCAGCAGGCCGAGCTGGAACGCGGCCAGCGACCTGCTCATCCCGTAATCGCTGCGCGCGACGTCATAGACCTGCCAGCCCAGCACGACGACCATCGACAGCGTGGCGATCACGCCCGCGAAACGGGCGACCCAGAACAGGCGGTAATCGCGAATCTGGAGCGGGTGGCGCGGCTCGTTCGCGGCGGTGTCAGTCATGGAACGGCGGTTCAGCGAACCGGAGTGAACTTACCGGATGCTTCGTCAAGCCAGTGCAGAACCCCGTCCGAAATCGCGAAAAACGCGCCGCGCAGGCTCAGCTTGCCTTGTGCTTCCTTGGCCTGAATGCAGGGGAAGGTGCGCAGGTTCTGGATCGATACCTTGACGGCGGCCTGTTCCATCGCGCGCTCCGCCTCCCGGCTTTCGGTGCCGTGGTCGTGCGCGACTTCCTCGCGCGCTTCGTCCAGCAATTCGATCCAGTCCGCGATAAATCCGCCGCGTCCCGGTTCGGCCCCGTGCATCGATTGGGTGAGCGCCGCCTTGCACCCGCCGCACATGCCGTGGCCCAGCACCAGCACTTCCTCGACCTCCAGCACCTGGACGGCGAATTCCAGCGCGGCGGAAACGCCGTGATGGCCGGGATTGGTTTCGAACGGAGGGACCATGGCGGCAACATTGCGGACCACGAAAATCTCGCCCGGATCGACATCGAAAATCTGGCTGGGATCGACGCGGCTGTCCGAACAGGCGATGACCATCACCTTGGGCGACTGTCCTTCTTTCAATTGCATCCAGCGTTCGCGCTGGGGATGCCAGCTTTTCTCGCGGAAGCGACGGTAACCTTCGGTCAGGGCGGACTGTACGGGTGAATCGGGCATGATGCGCTCTTTGCATCCGCGCTTCGCAGCTTGCAAGCAGCACTATGTTGCGGCCCGTGGCAGACGCGCTTATGTGGGCCATTATGAACGAGATCACCAAACCCGCCGATATGCGCCCGCCGATCCAGCGCAAGCCCGACTGGATTCGCGTGAAGGCCCCGACCAGCAAGGGCTATGCCGAAACGCGCCGCCTGATGCGCGACCTCAAGCTCAATACGGTGTGCGAGGAAGCGGCCTGCCCGAATATCGGCGAGTGCTGGACCAAGAAACACGCGACGGTGATGATTCTGGGCGATGTGTGCACGCGCGCCTGTGCGTTCTGCAACGTCAAGACCGGCATGCCGCGCATGGTCGATCCGATGGAGCCGGTGAACGTGGCCATCGCCGCGGGCGAGATGGGGCTGGAACATATCGTCATTACCTCGGTCGATCGCGACGATCTGCCCGATGGCGGCGCGGGTCATTTCGTGAAAGTGATCGAGGAACTGCGCAAGCGCGCGCCCAAGACCACGATCGAAATCCTGACACCCGATTTCCGCGGCAAGATGAAAGCGTCGATCAGGGCGATCTGCGAAGCGCGTCCCGATGTGTTCAACCATAACCTTGAAACCGTGCCGCGCCTTTATCCCACGATCCGGCCGGGCGCGCGCTATTATGCCTCGCTCCGCCTGCTGGAAGAGGTGAAGGCGATCGATCCGTCGATCTTCACCAAGTCGGGCATTATGCTGGGCCTTGGCGAGCAGCGGCTTGAGATCCACCAGGTGATGGACGACATGCGCAGCGCCGACATCGATTTCCTGACCATGGGGCAATATCTGCAACCCACGCCCAAGCATGCGAAGGTGGTCGATTTCGTCACACCTCAGCAGTTCAGCGCGCTGGGCTCGATCGCGCGGGCCAAGGGCTTCCTGCAGGTGGCATCCAGCCCGCTGACGCGGTCCAGCTATCACGCAGGCGACGATTTCGCCGAAATGAAGGCGACGCGCGATGCCCAGCTGGCAAAGCAAGCGGGCGAGCCTGCCAAGGTGCCGGGCAAGAAGCACTGGGACCGCAGCAACGAGATGCCCGCCGACTGATGCCCAGCATTCGCGAAACGCGCGAGCTGAACTATTCGGCCGAGCAGATGTTCGATCTGGTCGCCGATGTAGGCAGCTATCCGCAATTCCTGCCATGGGTCGTGGCGACGCGGGTGCGTTCGGACACCGAAACCGAAATGGTGGCCGACATGATGGTCGGCTTCAAGGCGCTGCGCGAACGGTTCACGTCGAAAGTGCACAAGCACCGACCCGACCGGATCGTGGTCGAATATGTCGACGGTCCGTTGTCGAACCTTGAAAACAGCTGGCAGTTCGAACCGCTGGACGGCGGGCCGGATCACGGTCGGTGCCGCATCCATTTCTGCGTCGACTTCACCTTCCGCAACCGCGTGTTCGAGGCGCTGGCAGGCCAGTATCTCGACCGCGCGTTCCGCAAGATGGTCGGCGCGTTCGAGGAACGCGCCCAAGCGCTTTACGGCAGCAACAGTTCCAGCGCGCACAGCGCCGCCTGAAGGCGGACGTCGGCGCGGCCCTTGCAGTCGAAGTGCTTCAGCTCGGCTGAAGGTTCCTCATCCTCGTCACGGTCGCGATTGGCGCGCGCGAACACGACCGTGCCCACGGGTTTCAGTTCCGTGCCGCCATCGGGGCCGGCAATACCGGTAATGGCCACGGCAACATCCGCGTCGCTGCTTTTCAGCGCACCGGTCGCCATCGACCACGCAACGGCGACGGAGACCGCGCCGAACGTCTCGATCAGATCGCTCGGCACGCACAGCTCTTCCATCTTGGCTTCGTTCGAATAGGTCACGAAGCCGCGGTCGAGCACTTTGGAAGAGCCGGGAATTTCGGTGAGGGCGGCGCATACAAGACCGCCGGTGCAGCTTTCGGCCACGGCAATGGTCGTGCCCGCGTCCTTATGCGCGGCGACGACCCTTGCGGCCAGATCGGTCAGTTCCTGGGGGAGGTTGCTGTCCATGTCAGTTCCGGAAAAGTTGGGGGGATTTTTCGGTCATCACGCCGTTTTCACCAAGAGCACCTGGGCCTGTGCGGCGATGCCTTCACCGCGGCCGGTAAAGCCCAGCCGTTCGGTGGTGGTCGCCTTGACCGAAATGACATCGATGTCAACAGCCAGCAGTTCGGCCAGCCTTGTGCGCATGGCCATGCGGTGCGGCCCGATCTTGGGTGCCTCGCAAATAATCGTCAGGTCGCAATTGCCGATGGCATAGCCCTTGTCGGCGGCCAGCTTTACCGCATGCGTCAGAAAGATATGCGACGCCGCGCCCTTCCATTGCGGGTCGCTGGGCGGGAAATGGTCGCCGATATCGCCGATGGCGATCGCGCCCAATATGGCATCGGTCAGCGCATGCAGTGCCACATCGGCATCGCTATGGCCCGAAAGCGTATGATCGTGGTCGATCCTGATCCCGCACAGCCAGACGTGATCGCCCGGGACCAGCCGGTGCACATCATAACCGCTGCCGGTGCGAAAGGCGGGGGCGGCGCTGTGCGGCATGGCGAAATCTTCCTTGAAAGTCAGCTTGGCGAGCCGCGCATCGCCTTCGACCAAAGCGACATCATGGCCCGCCTTGCGCAGGACCTGCGCATCGTCGCCCGCATCGCGGGCGCCCTGCCATGCCCGGTGGGCGGCAAGGATTGCATCGAAGCGAAAGGCTTGCGGCGTCTGGACACGGCGCAAATCCTCCCGCCGCGCGGGGGCGCCCATGATATCGCCGCTGGCTTCGACTATGCTGTCCACAACGGGTAGAACGGGTATCGCGCCCGGAATATCCCGCAGTGCCGCGATCAGCCTGTCGGCCACGTCCGCGGGCAGATCGGGGCGCGCGGCATCGTGAATGAAAACCTGCGTCGGGGGCAGGGGCCGGGCGGCCAGCGCCTCTAGCCCTGCACGGACCGATTCCTGCCGCGTCGCGCCGCCCGGAACAAAGGAAATGCCGTTGCAATCGCCAATGGCAGCGCGGGCCTGCGCTTCGTCCCTGTCGGGAATGACGATCAGGATCGGGCCGGAAATGGCCACCCGCAACCGCGCGACCGCATGGCCCAGAACCGTCGTTTGGCCATAGGGCGCAAATTGTTTCGGCGTAGCCAGACCGGCGCGCGATCCGCTGCCCGCAGCCACGATGATGCCGGCGGTTTGCCCACCGGCCCGTTCCGCCCGAATATGCCCAGCACCGTCCGCCATCGCGCTGCCCCGCTACAGGCTTGATGGGCGTTGAGCAATCGACTATGCGCACTGCTTAATTTTTAGGCAGAATATGAACGCTATTTCGACATTCCCCACAGCGCCAAAGCTCGACCCGATCCGCATCGGGCCGGTTCATGTGGCGACTCCGGTGGTGCTGGCGCCGATGACGGGCGTGACCGACATGCCGTTCCGTACGCTGGTCCGCCGTTTCGGATCGGGCCTGAACGTGACCGAGATGATCGCCAGCCAGGCGATGATCCGCGAAACGCGCCAGTCGATCCAGAAGGCCGAGTGGCACCCCAGCGAAGATCCCGTTTCGATGCAGCTTGTCGGCTGCGATCCGGTGTCCATGGGCGAAGCGGCCAGGCTGAACGAGGATCGCGGCGCGGCGATTATCGACATTAATTTCGGCTGTCCGGTGCGCAAGGTGACCAACGGTTTTGCCGGATCGGCATTGATGCGCGACATTCCGCTGGCGACAAAGCTGATGAGCGAAACGATCAAATCGGTTTCGGTGCCGGTCACGGTCAAGATGCGCATGGGATGGGATCACGCTTCGCTCAACGCGCCCGAACTGGCGCGTATCGCACAGGATCTGGGCGCGGCCATGGTCACCGTTCACGGACGCACGCGCAACCAGATGTACAAGGGCAGCGCCGATTGGGCCTTCGTGCGCAAGGTGAAGGACGCCGTGTCGATCCCCGTCATCGTCAATGGCGACATTTGCGGGATCGACGATGCCGCCACCGCGCTGGAACAGAGCGGGGCCGACGGGTTGATGATCGGTCGCGGTGCCTATGGCCGCCCCTGGTTGCTGGGTCAGGTCATGGACTGGCTGGAAGGGCGCGATGTGCGCCCCGATCCGTCACTGGCGGAACAATATGCGCTGGTCACCGAACATTATCGCGCCATGCTGGACCATTATGGTGCCGAAACGGGCGTCAAAATGGCGCGCAAACACCTCGGCTGGTACACCAAGGGGCTGAAAGGTTCGGCCGAATTCCGCAATATGGTCAATTTCATCGACGATGCTGACAAGGTGCTGGCAGCTCTGCGTGAGTTCTATCTGCCCTTGTTCGACGATAGCCCGAAGGCCGCCGCCGCGTGACGCTTGCCGGCACGATCGGAGAGGCCGTTCGACCGTCGCCCGATCACGCGCGGCTGATCGCCAGCCTGCCCTATGCCGTCGTCATGCTGCGTCCCGGCCAGCGGATCGCCGCCGTCAATGGCGCGGGCGAGCAGCTGTTGGGACAAAGTGCGCGAAGGTTGATCGGTAAATCCCTGAAATCGGTTGTTGATTTCGGTGAACCGCGTCTGATGGCGATGCTGGACGACACCGATGTGCAGATCAATGCACGCGATATGGCGGCCCGCATCGGCAAGTCCAGCGCCCGCCGCCTGCATGTCATCGTCTCGCCGGTTGCGGGTTGGGAGGGTTGGCAGACGCTGACCCTGATCGAATCGGCAGAGGTCGAAGGGTTCGAGGAATCGGGCATCAATACGCATGAGGAAGCGGGGCTGCGCGCGCCCGAGATCCTTGCGCATGAGATCAAGAACCCGCTGGCCGGTATCCGCGGGGCGGCGCAGCTTTTGGGGCGAAAGGCCAAGGCATCGGACCGTGCGCTAACCGATCTGATCGCGGACGAGGTGGACCGTATCGCCGCGCTGATCGATCAGATGCAAACCTTGTCGAGCCGTTCCGCAGCGCCCGCGACGCCCGTGAACCTGCATGTAGCGATCCGCCGCGCCAGCGCGGTTCTGGAAGCAGGCGGGCATGCCAATGTGCGCATCCGCGAGGAATTCGATCCGTCGCTTCCCATGGTGCTGGTCAATTCGGATTCGCTGCTGCAGGTTCTGCTCAACCTGCTGACGAATGCGGCAGAGGCGTGCGCGGGAGAGGACAGCCCCGAAGTCACGCTGCGCACCCGTTTCGCCAGCGGCATCATGCTGCGGCAGGCAGGTCATGCCCAGCCGATCCGCCTGCCGATCGAAATTTGCGTGACCGATAATGGCCCCGGCGTCGATCCGGAGCTGCGCGATCATATTTTCGAGCCCTTCGTTTCCTCAAAGAAACAGGGGCAGGGCTTGGGCCTTGCGCTGGTGCGCAAGCTGGTGCGCGACATGAACGGGCGCATCAATCACGAGCGGGACGAATTGCGCGGCCTGACGCATTTCCGCATCCGCCTGCCCATGGTGGAAACCAGGCGCGAGGATAGCGAAGCATGAGCGCGCCGGTTCTTCTGGTCGAAGATGATATCTCCATTGCGGTCGTGATTACCACGGCGCTGGAGGACGAGGGGCTGAAAGTAGTCCGCTGTGATACGATTGCAGAGCGGGACCGGCTGCTGGCGTGCGAGAACTATTCGGCGCTGGTGACCGATGTCGTGCTCAAGGATGGCGATGGCATCGGCACCCTGGACGAAGTGCGCGCGCGGCAGCCCAACCTGCCGGTGATCGTCGTATCGGCGCAAAATACGCTGGATACGGCGGTGCGCGCCAGCGACACGGGTGCGTTCGAATATTTCCCCAAGCCTTTCGATCTGGACGAACTTGTACGCGCCGTCACCGCCGCGATCGGCAATGCCGAGGCAGAGGCGAAGCCACTGGAGGGAGAGGGCGATCCCGCGCTTCCGCTGGTCGGCCGGTCCAATGCGATGCAGGCGGTCTATCGCATGATCACCCGCGTTTTGCGTAACGATCTGACCGTGCTGATCCTTGGCGAATCGGGCACGGGCAAGGAACTGGTGGCCGAGGCGATCCACAAGCTGGGCCAGCGTTCGCGCGGGCCTTTTGTGGCCGTGAACACCGCGGCGATCCCCGCCGATCTGATCGAATCCGAATTGTTCGGGCATGAAAAGGGCGCGTTCACGGGCGCTTTTGCGCGCCATATCGGCAAGTTCGAACAGGCGCGCGGCGGCACTCTGTTCCTCGACGAAATCGGCGATATGCCGATGCAGGCGCAGACCCGCCTGTTGCGGGCGTTGCAATCGGGCACCATCCTGCGCGTCGGCGGGCGCGAGGAAGTGCCCATCGATGCGCGCATCGTGGCCGCGACGAATAAGGACCTGGCACCCCTCATCGAAACCGGCCGCTTTCGCGAGGATTTGTTCTATCGCCTGAATGTCGTGCCGATCCAGCTTCCACCCCTGCGCGAACGCGGCGATGATGTGGATGCGCTGGCCAGCCACTTTCTGGCACAAGCCGCGCGCGACGGTCTGCCGCGCCGCAATCTAAGCAAGGATGGCGCGGCGCTTTTGCGGGCGCAGCCATGGCGCGGCAATGTCCGCGAGTTGAAGAATTTCGTCTATCGCCTCGCCCTGCTGGCGCGTGAGGAGATTGTCGACCGCAGTGCGGTTCAGGCTTTGCTCGCCGACGAGGCCGCGACTGCCCCGCCGCCATCGGGCGCAATCATGGCCGAGAGCGGCGGCATCAACGATCTCGACAATGCGCTGCATCGCTGGCTGGCTGCCAATGCGCCCGAACCGGGCCAGATCTATGCCAAGGCGATCGCTGCTTTCGAAAAACCGTTGCTGACCCATATGCTCGACACCACGGGCGGCAACCAGCTGCGCGCCGCACGAATGTTGGGGATCAACCGCAACACTTTGCGCAAGCGTCTGGACGAGCTTGATATCGATCCGGACCGGTTTACCGCCCGCACACGTGGCTGATCGGGCCGCAGACCATCCCTATGCAGCGGCTGATCGCAATTCCGGCCAGATTTATCCCCCGCGCGCCAGTCTGCTCTTGAGTTTGCGCAACAGCGCTGTTGTATTCGCGCAACGATGAGTTCCGACCGCCCTTTCGCTACCGATTCCCTTGAAGCCCCGCTTCAGGGTGGCGCACAGGCTGCGGATGAAACGATCGCGACATCCGCCAACGGAGGTACCAATAGTGCCGGCCGCGACTGGCAGCGACTGATGCGCCGGATCGGGATCGTCTGGCACCGGTCGAACGGCTTTGCGATACTGGAAATCGCCTGCGTGATCGCGATTGCGGTTACGGTCGTGTTCGGCTGGATGACACTGGATGGCGCGTCGCAGGATGCGTTGCTGCCGACGGCGACGACGACGACATTGCTGGTGGTAACGCTGGTGCCCGGCATGGGGCTGATGGTGCTGATCGGAAGGCGGCTGGCGCTGCGACGGGCCCAGCGGCTGACGGGGTCGACAGGGCGCATGCATGTGCGTCTTGTGTTCTTCTTTTCGCTGCTGGCGGCGGTTCCGACGCTGCTGGTCGTGGTATTCGCATCCTTCCTGTTCCAGTCAGGCGTCGAATTCTGGTTTTCCGACCGTTCGCGCGGCTTGCTGGAGGATGCGAACGAGCTGGCGCGCGGCTATTATGCGGAGAATTTCCGCGACATCGGCGACAAGACCATCGCGATGGCGGACGACATCCGGTTCTATCTCGACCGCGCCGCGATCACGAGCCCCGAGTTTGCCGAGGCCTATACGCGGCAGGTGATCGTGCGCGAATTCGACAGTTCGGCCATTCTGGAAATGGGCAAGGACGGCAATGTGCGCACTGCCGCCATCGTCGATCCCGAAAGCGATTTCGGCCCGGCGAGCATCCATCCCGAGGTATTTGCCAAGCTGTCGGCCGGTTCGCGCGTTGAAGTCACGGCCGTGGCCGAGAAGATCGAGGCAGTGGCCCCGCTGGACCTCGACGCCGGTATCTATCTTTATACCTCGCGCGAATCCGATCCGCTGGCTTTCAGCCAGTGGCAGCGCGCGCAAAGCGTGCTCGCCAATTACGATGTGCTGACCGACAATGTCCGGTCGCTGCAATTGCAGTTCAACATCGCTCTATTGGTAGTGTCGCTGGCGCTGGTCGGGCTGGCCGTGTGGTTCGCGCTGCGCTTTGCCGACCGGCAGGTCGGGCCCCTGGCAGAGCTGGTCGATGCCGCGCGCGATGTAGGGGCGGGCAATTTTTCCAGCCGGGTGAGCGGGCGGACAGGATCCGATGAAATCGGCCTGCTGAACCGTGCGTTCAATCGCATGACCGCGCAGATCGAGCGGCAGACCGCGGCGCTTCTGTCCGCGAACGAGCAATTGCACGAACGGCGCGCCTTTATCGAGGCGGTGCTGGATTCGGCCACGGCAGGCATCGTCTCGATCGATACAGACGGCAAGATATTGCTGATCAACGGATCGGCGCAGACCCTGCTGGTGGGTGAGGATGACGAGGCGCCGGTCGGGCAAAGCCTCTCTGCCGTCGCCCCGACGCTTGCCGCTTTGGTAGAGGAAGGCAAGGCGAGCGGCATCGCGCAGATCCCGCGCGGCGGCGACATGCGCACTCTGGCCGTGAAGCGCGCGCGCACGACGCACGGCCATGTTCTGACGTTTGAGGATATCACCCGCCAGCTGCTCGACCAGCGGCGCGCGGCCTGGTCCGATGTGGCGCGGCGGATCGCGCATGAAATCAAGAACCCGCTCACCCCGATCCAGCTGGCGACCGAACGGCTCAACCGCCGGTACCGCCGCCAGATCGAAACCGATGGCGAGTTGTTCGACGAGCTGACGCAGACGATCATCCGGCAGGTTGGCGACCTTAGAAAAATGGTCGACGAGTTTTCCAGCTTTGCCCGCATGCCCAAGCCCAGCTTCCGGCGCGAGGACATCTCGGACCTCGTCCGGCAATCGATGTTCCTGCAGGAAGTCGGCCATCCCGAAATCACCTATCGTTTCCGCGCGGGAGAAGGGGACACGGGTATCGATTGCGACCGCCATCAGGTGGGGCAGGCGATGACCAATGTGCTGAAAAACGCGGCCGAGGCAATCGAGGCGCGCCGGCTGGCCGAAGGCGACGATTATCGCGGCCAGATCGAAGTGGCGATGCAGCCCGACAAGGACGGGGTGACGATCACCGTCACCGACAATGGCAGCGGCCTGCCGCAGCAGGGCGACCGCATCGTCGAACCATATATGACCACGCGCGAGAAGGGGACCGGCCTCGGTCTTGCCATCGTCCAGAAGATTCTGGGCGAACATGGCGGGCATATCGGGTTCGAACCTGCCGCACAGGGCGGAACGACCGTACGTATGCGTTTTGCACGCGACCCGCTGTCGGAAGAAAACGCGGCGGGCCATGGCGGCAGGCAGGCCGCGGAATGACGGGAATGATGCAAGGAAGGCAGGACTGGTTCTGATGGCACTCGATATTCTGATCGTCGACGATGAACGCGATATCCGCGAACTGGTCGCGGGCGTGCTTTCGGACGAGGGTTACGAATGCCGGACCGCGGGCGACAGCATCGCGGCGCTGAACGCGATTGACGAGCGGAGGCCGTCGCTGGTCCTGCTGGACGTTTGGCTGCATGGCTCGCCCATGGATGGGCTCGAAGTGCTCGACGCGATCAAGCAGCGCGAACCCGATCTGCCGGTGATCGTGTTCTCCGGCCACGGCAATATCGATACGGCGGTCTCGGCCATCAGTCGCGGTGCGGTCGATTTCATCGAAAAGCCGTTCGAGGCGGAACGCCTGCTGCTGATGGTGGAACGCGCGACCGAGACCGAGCGGTTGAGGCGCGAAAACGCGCAATTGCGCAATGACGGCGGCGCGGGCTTTGAAGAATTCAACGGCAATTCCGCCGCGATCAATACGGTGCGCGCCACATTGAAGCGCGTTGCCAATACGGGAAGCCGCGTGCTCATTACGGGTCCGGCAGGGGCTGGCAAGGAAATGGCCGCGCGCCTCCTCCATCACTGGAGCCCGCGGGCGGAAAAGCCCTTTGTCACCGTCAATTCGGCGCGCATCACCCCCGAACGTTTCGAACAGGAGCTGTTCGGCGAGGAATCGGGCGGTCGGCTCGTCCGCGC
Source organism: Croceicoccus sp. Ery5 (assembly GCF_020985325.1). Classification (NCBI taxonomy): domain Bacteria; kingdom Pseudomonadati; phylum Pseudomonadota; class Alphaproteobacteria; order Sphingomonadales; family Erythrobacteraceae; genus Croceicoccus; species Croceicoccus sp. Ery5. The sequence goes on along the minus strand of NZ_CP087587.1, from coordinate 1,849,689 downwards.
GGGCCTGCTGGAAATGGCCGACGGGGGCACGCTTTACCTCGACGAAGTGGCGGATATGCCCGAATCGACGCAAGCGCGCATCCTGCGCGTGCTGACCGATCAGGCCTTCGTCCGCGTCGGCGGTAACCGGCAGATCCGGGTCGATGTCCGGGTGGCCTCGTCTAGTTCGCAGGATCTGGCCGAAGCGATTGCCGACCGCCGTTTCCGCGAGGATCTGTACTACCGGTTGAACGTCGTGCCCGTCAGCGTACCGGGCCTTGCCGAAAGACGCGGCGATATTCCGGTGCTGGCCAACCACTTCTTCGCCCGATACGCGCGCAGTCAGGGCTATGCCCCGCCCGAAATCAGTGACGAGGCTGTCGCCGTATTGCAAAGCTATGAATGGCCGGGAAATGTTCGCCAATTGCGCAATGTCGTGGAACGGACGCTGATCCTTGCCCCGCGCGAAAGGCTGTCGACGATCGAGGCGGATATGCTGCCAGGAGAGATCACGCAGGAGCCGACCGGAGACAGCGCGGGCATCACTGCCATGATGGGCATTCCCTTGCGCGAAGCGCGCGAGCAGTTCGAGCGGGAATATCTGCGCGTCCAGATTCGGCGCTTTTCAGGCAATATCTCGCGCACAGCATCCTTCATCGGGATGGAAAGATCGGCCTTGCATCGCAAGCTCAAAACGCTTGGCCTTTCGGAAAAGCGTGACGAAACGGCCTGAAATCGTTACATTTCCCGATAATTACCTGCTGATACATGCTAAACATTGCGCTGCTGCACTGCAGCAATTAGTAGGAGCTTTGCCTCTGGCGTGATATGACGCCGGGTATCGGTGCATCGCAGGCACCAGAACGCCACGGGCCTCCCTCGGCCCGTGCGCCAACAACAGGAGACCAATAATGGCCGGAAAAACGCTCAGCATCCGTACCAAAGCGGAAGAGCCGGCGACGGAAAGCGCGGCAGAAGAAGCCGCCGAAGCCGAAGCGACACCCAAGAAAACCGTTACGCGCAAGGCCCCTGCCAAGACGGCGGCCAAGGCGCCTGCCGGAAAGACAGCTGCGGGCAAGGGACAGAACCTGCAGGACATTTTCCTCAATCATCTGCGCAAGCAGAAGACACCGGTTACCATGTTTCTGGTCAAGGGCGTGAAGCTGCAAGGCATCGTGACCTGGTTCGACAATTTCTCGATCCTGTTGCGCCGCGACGGTCAGACGCAGCTGGTTTACAAACATGCGATCAGCACGATCATGCCGACGCAGCCCGTCGATGCCGCGCTGTTCGAGTTCAGCGAGGAAGCCAAGGGCAAGCGCATGTTGCAGGACGTGTTCCTGTCATCGGTCCGCGATGCGGGTGCGCAAGTGACCATGTTCCTGATCAATGGCGTGATGCTGCAGGGACGGATCGCAGCCTATGATCTCTTCTGCATGCTTTTGGAACGCGAAGGTTACGTGCAGCTTGCCTATAAGCATGCTATCTCCACCGTTCAGCCGATTACCCATGTCGACCTTAGCGGCGACTGGGCTGGCGACGAGTAACGGAGAACGCCGTTAAGGCGAGGTAGGCATTGGGCGAGGATATTTTCGGAAATGACGACGTAAGCGGCGAGGTGACGCGCGGTGCGCGCGCCCTTGTCGTCTTGCCCGATATCCGCAAGGAGAACCTGCCCGACCCCGACGCGCGGTTGGAGGAGGGCAGGGGCCTTGCGCTCGCCATCGGGATTGAGGTCGTCGACAGCTTTGTCATCCCCGTGCGCGAAGTGCGCCCCGGCACCCTGTTCGGCTCGGGCCAGATCGAGAATATCCGCGCCGCCTGCGAAATGGAGGAAGCCGAGCTTGTCATCGTCGATGGCGCGCTTTCGGCCATTCAGCAGCGCAATCTGGAAGATGCGCTGAAACGCAAGGTAATCGACCGCACCGGCCTGATCCTCGAGATTTTCGGCGAACGTGCCGCCACGGCGGAAGGGCGGCTGCAAGTCGAACTGGCCCATCTGGATTATCAGGCGGGCCGTCTGGTGCGCAGTTGGACCCACCTTGAACGCCAGCGCGGCGGTTTCGGCTTCCTTGGCGGTCCGGGCGAGACGCAGATCGAGGCTGACCGCCGGATGATCCGCGACCGCATGGCGCGGCTGCGCCGCGAGCTGGAACAGGTTCGCCGGACCCGCGCGCTGCATCGGGCGCGGCGGGGAAGGGCGCCATGGCCCGTTGTCGCTCTGGTCGGCTATACCAACGCGGGCAAGTCGACATTGTTTAACCGGCTGACCGGTGCCGAAGTCATGGCCGAGGACTTGCTGTTCGCCACGCTTGACCCGACGATGCGGGCGATCGGCCTGCCGGGTGTCGAAAAGGCGATCCTGTCGGATACGGTGGGTTTTATCTCGGACCTGCCGACACAGCTTGTCGCCGCCTTTCGCGCAACGCTGGAAGAAGTGACCGGCGCGGACATCATCGTCCATGTGCGCGACATGTCGAGCGCGATGGCCGACGGGCAGAAATCCGAAGTGGTGCAAATTCTGGCCGACCTCGACATCAATACGGACGAGGAGGGCGCGCTGCGCATTCCTGTGATCGAGGCATGGAACAAATGGGATGCGATTCCCGACGACCGCCGCGAGGAACTGGCCGAACAGGCGGAAAGGTCTGACGAACCGGTCGTGCCCATTTCGGCATTGACGGGTTTCGGAACCGAGGCACTGGAACGGGCCATCGCCGCAATCCTGACACGCGATGCGCGGGTTCATGATATTGTATTGCCCAGTCGCGACGGCCGGCGGATCGCATGGCTGCACGCCCATGGCGAGGTGCTGGATGAGGAAGAGGTCAGCGACGAGATCGAGGGGGAGGAACCGCAGATCCGCCTGAGGGTTCGCATCGACGACCGCGAATTCGGCCGCTTTGTGGCAATGGGCGGAACTTAGTCGCGCGGCGCCTTTTCGCCTTGTTTCACGCGGTTCCAAAGCGAGTCCTGATCGCTAAGATCCAGCGCCGCGAAGTCCTGTCCGTCCTGTTTCGCCATGGTCTCCATTCCGGCAAAACGGCGTTCGAATTTCGCATTGGCAGCCCGCAGTGCGTCTTCGGCCGGGATCCCGCTCTTGCGCAGCCAGTTCACCGCGGCAAAAAGCATGTCGCCGGCCTCTTCAAGCCGCTCCGCTTCGGTGGAGGCTTTTGTAAACTCGTCGATTTCCTCATGCAACTTGTCGGCAGCGCCGAGTTGATCGGGCCAGTCAAAACCGACGCGGGTAGCCCGTTTTTGCAGCTTTTCCGCCCGTAACAAGGCGGGCAAGGCCAGCGCTACGCCGTCCAGAGCGCCGGTCTGTGCCTTGGCCGCGCGTTCATCCGCTTTCAACCGTTCCCAATTGGCGCGCACGGCTTGGGTTTCATTGGGTTCGTTGCCGGTGAAGATATGCGGATGCCGACGTTCCATCTTGTCGGCAATGCCGGCAGCGACATCGTCAAAATCGAATGCGCCGCGTTCCTCGGCCATGCGGGCGTGGAAGACGACCTGAAGAAGCAGATCGCCAAGTTCGTCCTTCAATTCCGCCAGATCGTCGCGTGCGATGGCATCGGCGACTTCATAGGCTTCCTCTATCGTATAGGGTGCGATCGAGGCGAAATCCTGCGCCAGATCCCATTCGCATCCGCCATCGGGATTGCGCAACTGCGCCATAATGGCGAGGAGACGGTCGATAGGGGCAGTCTGCTTGCTCATGGCGGAAATCCGTGTTTCTGCAATTTAGAGAAGACACTATTTCCGCCAGATAGAGATGTCACGGTTTGATGCAGCAGGGGCAGCGCGTAGCCCTGCGATCCTGCGCAGCGCTGACCCTGCTGGCGCGCTGGTCTGGCTGCAATGAACCCCTTGGACCCGCTGCGCAGGCAGCGGGCCCGGTCAGGCTCGTTTATGTCGCAGTCGGTGTGTGGGTGATGCGGCTTCCTAGCGGACGTATTCGCCCAGCCCCTTCGCAATCAGCTCCTCGTTTGACAGGCGAGGGCGGCGCGGCAGCGGTGTCCGGCCGCGCCGACGTTGGGATTTTGGCTTGTCGATTTCTGGCGGCTTGGCGAACACGCCAAACGATTGCGAACTGCGAGCCGGTTCGCTGGCGTTCCGCTGACGGTGATGGGGCGCACGCTCCTGCAAGCGGCGCGCAACCTCCAGCGCGGCGTCGAGATGCTTGTTGTCCACGATCGCCGCCTGGTTCACGCGCCGCATCTTGTCGAACACGCGGTAGGGAAGGGCATGCCCCTGGTGGCGGATCTCGATCCGACCGTCAGGAAACTCGCAGACCTCGACCCGCTTGCGCGCGAGCGCCTCGCTGACCGGCGTCGGCTCCAGAATGAACATCGCCTTGTTGTAATGCAGCGTCAGCGCCGCGGTTACCGTTCGCTGCTCGCGCCAGACCATTTCCGCTTCGACATTGTCATGCGGCGCCAATGGTCGATGCAGATCGCGCGGGTCCAGCGCGGGCCTGGCGAACCGCCGATTGTGCCGTTCCATGTAAGATGGGAGAAAGGCATTCGCCTCCTCGATGGTGGAGATCCCTTCGAGGCGCATCGCCTTGACCAGACGGTCCTGTAGCGTCCCGTTGGCGCGCTCGACCCGGCCTTTGGCCTGCGGTGAGTTGGCACAGATAATCTCGATATTGAGGGCGTGCAGCGCTCGGCCAAGATGACTCATTCCGTCACCCTCCGCCGTCGCCAAATTGTTCCGGAATGCGCTGTGCTTGTCCGAATAAAGGGCCACCGGCTTGCCGTGGCGTTCGATATAGCTGCGCGTCGCACGCATGTACGAAAAAGTGCTCTCGCTCTCGACCATCTCGAGATGCATCAGTTCGCTGGTTGCGTCATCGATATAGACCAGCAGCGTGCATTGCGGACCGCGATCCTCGAACCACCAGTGCTTCGATCCATCCACCTGGATCAGCTCGCCGCGGCAGTCGCGGCGGTAACGGGGCTGATATGGGCGAGGGCGACGGGCCGCGCGATCCTTCCATAATCCCTCTACGATCATCCACTTGCGCAGCGTCTCGTGCGAAACGGTGATCTGGTGCCGTTCGGCGAGATACTCGGTCGCCAGCGTCGGTCCGAAATCGTTGTAATGTTGCCGGACAAGATCGATTACCCGTTCGCGGAACGCGCTGCCAAAGCTCCGGTTACTGGGCCGGCCACGCTTCCAGGATACCAGCGCCTCGGGACCGTCAGTTCGCAAACGGCCGAGCAATCGGTAGACCTGGCGGCGCGACACGCCGATCAAATCCACAGCGTCCTCAACCCTCAGTTCACCGCGCTCGACCCGCTGCAGCGTATCATATCGTGAAAGCTCACCATGGCTCATTATCACCACCGTCATAAGCGCATCTCCCGGCTACCGGGAAATCATGCCACCTGGAACGCACACACCGCGAGCCGCCCAATCTGTGACGTCTCTAACTTGCGGGGAGTGACATCTCTAAGTTGCGCCTACAATCCGTGTTTCTGCAATTTAGAGAAGACACTATTTCCGCCAGATAGAGATGTCACGGTTTGATGCAGCAGGGGCAGCGCGTAGCCCTGCGATCCTGCGCAGCGCTGACCCTGCTGGCGCGCTGGTCTGGCTGCAATGAACCCCTTGGACCCGCTGCGCAGGCAGCGGGCCCGGTCAGGCTCGTTTATGTCGCAGTCGGTGTGTGGGTGATGCGGCTTCCTAGCGGACGTATTCGCCCAGCCCCTTCGCAATCAGCTCCTCGTTTGACAGGCGAGGGCGGCGCGGCAGCGGTGTCCGGCCGCGCCGACGTTGGGATTTTGGCTTGTCGATTTCTGGCGGCTTGGCGAACACGCCAAACGATTGCGAACTGCGAGCCGGTTCGCTGGCGTTCCGCTGACGGTGATGGGGCGCACGCTCCTGCAAGCGGCGCGCAACCTCCAGCGCGGCGTCGAGATGCTTGTTGTCCACGATCGCCGCCTGGTTCACGCGCCGCATCTTGTCGAACACGCGGTAGGGAAGGGCATGCCCCTGGTGGCGGATCTCGATCCGACCGTCAGGAAACTCGCAGACCTCGACCCGCTTGCGCGCGAGCGCCTCGCTGACCGGCGTCGGCTCCAGAATGAACATCGCCTTGTTGTAATGCAGCGTCAGCGCCGCGGTTACCGTTCGCTGCTCGCGCCAGACCATTTCCGCTTCGACATTGTCATGCGGCGCCAATGGTCGATGCAGATCGCGCGGGTCCAGCGCGGGCCTGGCGAACCGCCGATTGTGCCGTTCCATGTAAGATGGGAGAAAGGCATTCGCCTCCTCGATGGTGGAGATCCCTTCGAGGCGCATCGCCTTGACCAGACGGTCCTGTAGCGTCCCGTTGGCGCGCTCGACCCGGCCTTTGGCCTGCGGTGAGTTGGCACAGATAATCTCGATATTGAGGGCGTGCAGCGCTCGGCCAAGATGACTCATTCCGTCACCCTCCGCCGTCGCCAAATTGTTCCGGAATGCGCTGTGCTTGTCCGAATAAAGGGCCACCGGCTTGCCGTGGCGTTCGATATAGCTGCGCGTCGCACGCATGTACGAAAAAGTGCTCTCGCTCTCGACCATCTCGAGATGCATCAGTTCGCTGGTTGCGTCATCGATATAGACCAGCAGCGTGCATTGCGGACCGCGATCCTCGAACCACCAGTGCTTCGATCCATCCACCTGGATCAGCTCGCCGCGGCAGTCGCGGCGGTAACGGGGCTGATATGGGCGAGGGCGACGGGCCGCGCGATCCTTCCATAATCCCTCTACGATCATCCACTTGCGCAGCGTCTCGTGCGAAACGGTGATCTGGTGCCGTTCGGCGAGATACTCGGTCGCCAGCGTCGGTCCGAAATCGTTGTAATGTTGCCGGACAAGATCGATTACCCGTTCGCGGAACGCGCTGCCAAAGCTCCGGTTACTGGGCCGGCCACGCTTCCAGGATACCAGCGCCTCGGGACCGTCAGTTCGCAAACGGCCGAGCAATCGGTAGACCTGGCGGCGCGACACGCCGATCAAATCCACAGCGTCCTCAACCCTCAGTTCACCGCGCTCGACCCGCTGCAGCGTATCATATCGTGAAAGCTCACCATGGCTCATTATCACCACCGTCATAAGCGCATCTCCCGGCTACCGGGAAATCATGCCACCTGGAACGCACACACCGCGAGCCGCCCAATCTGTGACGTCTCTAACTTGCGGGGAGTGACATCTCTAAGTTGCGCCTACAATCCGAAAGAATGATAATCTATATTATGTAAAATAAATGCAGGACGCTACGAAGTGATCAGCCCCATGACGAGCGTTACGCCGAGAAAAATGCCGATCCAGATCAGTATCATTTTAATGGTCGCCGACTTGCTTACCTGATGGCTGCGCCAGCTTGCGATCATCAGGACGAGCCAGCCCAGCAGGCTGATCAGCGAAACGATTGCCAGCGAGTTCAAAGCTCAACCTCCATCCCGTCATATCCGACCTCAACATGCGGCGGCACCTCGTTGCAGAGCGTGCGATAATCCATGCTTTTGTCGAGATGCGTAAGGATCGTCCGGTCAGCGCCCACTGCGTTCGACAGTTCCAGCGCCATGCCAAGATGCGCATGGGTTGGATGCGGTTCACGGCGCAGGCAGTCCACGACCAGCAAATCGCAACCGCGCATCAGCGAGACCATATCATGGGTAATCTCACTGAAATCTGTGGCGTAAACGATTGAACTGGCAGCGCTTTCAAAACGAAACGCAGTACTTTTGACGGGTCCGTGCGGCATCTCGCACCAGCCGACCGACAGGCCGCAAATCATCCTCAACCGATCCAGCGGTTCCAGATTGACGATGGTCGAATAGCCGAACTGTCCTGCGAATACGTAGTCAAAGCGTCTCCGCAGCCGCTGTACCGTCACTTCGCTGGCGAAGCCGGGAATGGGGCCGCCGCGGCCATATCGAAACACCCGCAGATCGTCGATGCCGTGGCAGTGATCCGCATGGTCATGCGTCCAGAACACGGCGTCGATCTTGTCGATCCCGTTCGACAGCATCTGCTGGCGCAAATCGGGTGAGGTATCGACCAGAATCCGCTGGCCTTCATTGTTCCGGATGCAGATCGATACGCGGCTGCGGCGGTTGCGTGGTTCGTCCGGATCGCAGTCGCCCCAGTCATTGCCTACGCGCGGCACGCCGGTCGACGTGCCCGATCCCAAAATCGTCAGCTTCACAAGGCCGCCTTGGTAAACAGGCGCCGGAAATTCGCCGTCGTACTATCTGTCAGCGCAGACAGCTCCTCGCCGCGCAGATCGGCCACGAATTGCGCCGTATCGGCCACGAACGCGGGTTCGCATGTCTTGCCGCGATGAGGCACCGGAGCAAGGAAGGGTGCGTCGGTTTCGACCAGCAGGCGATCGGCGGGAATCTCGCGAACAGTGTCCTGCAGATCTTTGGCATTTTTGAATGTTACGATGCCCGAAATCGAAATCGTCAGCCCCAGTTCCAGCACGGCCTTGCCAAAGGCGTCCGACGCCGTGAAGCAATGGATCAATGCGGGAAACCCCCCCTTCCCCATCTCCTCTCGCAAGATGGCCAGCGTGTCATCCTCGGCATCACGGGTATGGATGATCAGCGGCAGTCCCGTTTCACGCGACACGGCGATGTGCATCCGGAACAGATCGCGCTGCGCATCGCGGTCGGAATGGTCGTAGTAATAATCGAGACCGGTCTCACCGATGGCGATCACCCGCTCATGCTCGCTGGCGGCGAGCAGCTCGGCATAACCCAGATCCTTGTGCTGGTCAGCCTCATGCGGGTGGATGCCGATACTGGCCCAGACGTCGCTTTCACGCTCTGCGGTGCCGACGACATCGTCCCATTCGCTCTGCCGCGTGGAGATATTGAGGAAACCGCCGATCCCGCGCGCACGGGCGGCGTCCAGCACGTCGCCCTGGCGTTCGATCAACCCTTTGTAATTGAGGTGGCAGTGGGAATCGATCAGCATTACGCCGCGCCCTCGGTCTCAGGCAGTTCGAGGCGCGGGAAAACGCCCGTTGGCTTGTCGACCTTGAACCCGCTGGCGACCAGTGCCGCGAACCAGCCGGCATCGGCCAGCGCTGCATAATCGCGCGCGTCAGCGGCAATCCCCATCTGGTCGAGCAGGCGGTCGATCGAACCCGGCACAACCGGACGCACCGCAATCGCCAGATCGCGCACGCAGCGAAACAGCACGTTGAGCACGGCCTTCATCCGCTCTGGATCGCTTTTGCGCAGCGCCCAGGGGGCCATTTCATCGACATAGGCGTTGCACGCAAAGACACCGCGCATCCATGCCTCCAGCCCTTCGCTGAATGCCAGCTTGGCGAATCCGGCGCGCAGGCCGCTGACCGCATCCGCAACGGCGGACATCAATTCTGCGTCGGCTGCGTCTTCCGGCAATCCTGCTGTAAGTTCTCCATCCAAATTTTTGAAAATCATGGACAAAGTCCGCTGCGCCAGATTGCCGAAACTATTGGCCAGCTCTGCATTCGACCGCGTGACGATGGCGTCGGGCGAATAGCTGCCGTCCTGTCCAAAGGCGATTTCGCGCATCAGGAAATAACGCAGCGGATCGACGCCGAACTGTTCGACCAGCCCCACCGGATCGGTCACATTGCCCAGCGATTTCGATTCCTTCTGCCCGCGATTGAGCAGAAAACCGTGACCGAAAACCTGCCTGGGCACCGGCAAGCCCGCGCTCATCAGGAATGCGGGCCAGTAAACCGCATGGAACCGCACGATATCCTTACCGATCAGGTGCAAATCGGCAGGCCAGAACTTGGCAAAATCGCCAGTCTTGTCGGGATAGCCGAGACCGGTGAGATAGTTTGTCAGCGCGTCGACCCACACATACATCACGTGATCGTCGGCACCGGGCACTTTCACGCCCCAGTCGAAACTGGTGCGCGATACCGAAAGGTCGCGCAAACCACCTTCGACGAACCGCATAACCTCGTTCCGGCGGCTCTCAGGCTGGATGAAATCGGGATTGTCGCGATAGAGCGCCAGCAGCGGTTCGGCATATTTGGACAGGCGGAAGAACCAGCTTTCCTCGACCGTCCATTCGACGGGCGTCCCATGGGGCGAGAGCTTTTCGCCCCCTTCGCCTTCGGTCAGTTCGCTTTCGTCGTAATAGGCTTCGTCGCGGATTGAATACCAGCCTTCGTAACGGTCGAGATAGAGGTCGCCATTGGCCTCCATCGCGGTCCAAAGGGCCTGGCTGGCCGTGTGGTGGCGATCCTCGGTCGTGCGGATGAAATTGTCGTATTCAATGTCTAGAAGGTCGAACAGGCTTTTGAAATAGCCTGATATTTCATCGCATAGCTCACGCGGTGTGATGCTCAGGTCGCGCGCCTTTTGCGCCATTTTCAGGCCATGCTCGTCAGTGCCGGTCTGGAACCGCACCTCGCGTCCCGATGCCCGCTGGAACCGGGCGATGACATCGGCGGCAATGGTTTCGTATGCGTGGCCGATATGCGGCTTGCCATTCGGATAGTGGATGGCGGTGGTGATATAATAAGGATCGGCCATCAGGCCCCTGACTTTCTGAACTGGATTGGCTTGACCGGCCACACGCGATGCGAGGCCGGTGATTTGCGCTAACCCTTAGGTGCCGCAGCCCCTGCCAGCAACCCGCCAATTTCGACCACGGTCAGTCCGGGATCGAAATTCGCATAGGGTATTTCCGCTCCGAGCCGGACCAGCCGGTCATGCGTGTCGATCAGCCGCATCTGATGCGCACGCGGGGCATGCCGTGCCTGTTCGGCACAAATCTCGCGCGCCAGCCTGACGCTGGCGAGCAGTCGTTCGCGGTCGGGCCGCGCGCCAATGGCTGCCGCAAGCGCACCGCGGCGCGTGAAATCGGGGTCGCCCTGACGCATGATGGCGCGCAATTCGCGCGCAATTGGCGCCAGTTCGTCCTCGATAAACGCCAGCGCCGCACCGGGGGAGCCCTGTGCCGCATCGATGGCCGCCTGTCGCAATTCAGCGGGAGCATCGGGTTCCTGTTCGGCCAGAACCTGCGCCAGCCGTTCATCGCTCAACGCATGAAACCGCAGTTGGCGGCAACGCGAACGCACGGTCGGCAGCAAGCCGCCCGGGCGATGCGCGACCAGCAGGAAAAAGCAGCCCGCAGGAGGTTCCTCAAGGCTTTTCAGCAGGGCGTTGACGGCCGATTTCTCAAGATCGTCGGCGGAATCGATGATGATCGCGCGCCGTGCGCCCAGCGTCGGCCGTGTCGTCAAGCGCCGCTGCATCGCGCGGATCTGGTCGACGCTGATGTTCCGCTTGCGGTTGAAGGGCTTGCCTTCCTCACGCTTCTTTTCGTCGTCGCTGGTCGCCGGTGGACGTTCCAGCAGCATGATATCCGGATGCGCCAACGCTTCCGGCTGGGGCACGCCATCTTCGGCCACCAGTTCCGCTGCCGCTGCAAGTGCGAACCCCGCCTTGCCCAGACCGCGTCCGCCCGCCAGCAGCCATGCATGGTGCATTCGCTGCCCCTGCATGGCCGAACGCCAGCTGGCCCAGGCATCATCATGTCCGATCAGGACCGTCATGGCGCATCCAGCAGGGGTGTCAGCGCTGCCATGATCCGCGCGTGCACATCCTGCGCGCTGCCAGCGCCGGCGATGCGCGCGAAGCGGTCGGGCGATTGGTCTGCCAGCAGGGCAAAGCGGTCGCGCACCGCCGAATGGTAATCTGCATGCTTTCCGCCGATCCGGTCCGCCGCATCGCCATCGCGTGCGCGCGTACGAAGGGCGGCTTCACCGGCATGCAATTCGATCAGAATAGTCAGATCGGGCAACAATCCGCCGCTGCCGATCCGGTGGAGCGTCAGCACATCGGCATCGCCAATGCCGCCTGCCCCGCCCTGATAGGCGCGACTGGAATCCACGAAACGGTCGCAGATGACCCATTTGCCTGCCGCCAGCGCAGGCTCGATCAGATGTTCGACATGATCGCTGCGCGCGGCGGCAAACAAAAGGGCTTCTGCCTTGGCGCCCCAGTCATAGGCGGGATCGAGCAGCAGGGCGCGCAATGCTTCTGCCCCCGCCGTGCCGCCCGGTTCGCGGGTGGTGACGATTTCGATGCCCCGCGCCTGCAACGCCTCGGCCAGCAAACGCGCCTGCGTCGATTTGCCCGCGCCCTCGCCTCCCTCAAAAGCGATGAACCGGCCGCGGGCATTCCCTGCCATCATCCGAAAATTCCCAGCAGTCCGTTGCGCAGCCGTTGCAGTGCATTGGCCTCTGCCACGTCTTCGGTTGCGACCAGATCGAAACGGGCGATTTCGCCGCCTTCGCGCGTAACCTGCAACTCGCCCACGCGCTGCCCTTTGCGGATGGGTGCCGCGACCGGCCCCTGATACCGCATGGTGACACTCGCGTCCGTTCTGGCACCATGCGGAACGGAGAGATTGACAGCCTGTGCTGCCGCCACCGGCACATGGCGCATCGAACCGCCCTGCACTGCCACTTCGCCCACGGGCTGGCCCTTGCCGTAAATGGTCTGCGCATCCCAGGCGGCAAAGCCCCATTCGATGAAATCGCGCGCCACCTGTTTGCGCAAACGGCTCGATTCCGCGCCGCCCAGCACCATGATCAGGCGGCGGCCGTCGCGCTCTGCCGACCCGACGAAGCCGTACCCCGCCTCGTTCGTGAAGCCGGTCTTCAACCCGTCCGCCCCTTCGACATAGCCAAGGATCGGGTTGCGGTTGTTCTGGGTGATATTGTTGTAGCTGAATGTGGGCAACGCGAAATAGCGGCGATAGAGGTCGCCATGCTCTGTCAGCAATGCGCGTGTCAGCGTCGCCAGATCGCGCGCGCTGGTATAGGTGCGCCCTTCGTCCATCCACCCGTTGGGCGTGTTGAAATGGCTGTCCTTCATGCCAAGTTTTTCGGCATTGGCATTCATCAGCGCGGTCCAGCCCTCGACACTTCCTGCGGCCCCTTCGGCAAGGATCACGCAGCCGTCATTGGCCGAAACCGTCAGGATCGCCTTTAACAGCGTATCGACCGACAGGGACGTATTGGCCACCGAATACATGGTGGAGCCCTTCCCGCTCCATTCGCGTGCCGTTCTGGCCGATACCGGCAGACGCTGGCCTGCCGTCAACCGCCCCTCTTCCAGCAATTCGAACGCGGTATAAACGGTCATCAGCTTGGTCAGCGATGCGGGGATGAAGCGGCGGTCGGCATCCTTGGCATAAAAGGGCACGCCCGCATTGGCATCCATGATCAGCGCGACGGGCACATTCTGGATCGGCGGCTTCGCGGGATCGGGATGCTGTATCGAAACGGCGGAGGCGGGCTGTTGTTGGGCCGAAGGCAAGGCGGGCACCAGCGCAAGCGCCAATGCCGCCGTCACGCCCGAAAGGCGTTTTGCCGATAGAATGTTCATGTCTGCTCCTGCGGGCACATTCGCCCCGGGCCCTGACAGGCCCTAATGGATGGCGTCTGCCAGCAAACCTACCGAAAGCGCGTAATAGTTGGAACAGTTATAGTCCAATATCACCCGATAGTTGCTGGTCAGCAGATAGGCCGTTGCCCCGGGTCCGTCGGGTTCGAACAGAAAGGCGAATGTGTCGTCCGCGATCATTCCCTGCGGCCTGATGCCCAGCGCCTTCCATTCGGCCACGGTCTTCCACTGGCCATGGCGTTCGAACACGCGCTCGCACCGTGGCGCGTTCAAACGGCTGACATTGGCCGAACGGTTGAAATTGCCGGGGACATAGGCGGGCACGCCCCACGGCTCGCCGCGACGCCAGCCAGCCTCGACAAAATAATTGGCGATAGACGCCAGCGTGTCGGCGCGGCTGTTCCAGATGTCGCGCGTGCCGTTATTGTCGCCATCCTGCGCCACGCGCAGCCAGACGCTGGGCAGGAATTGCGGATTACCGATGGCCCCTGCCCAGCTGCCCGTCAGCTGCTGGCGCGTGACCCCGCGGTCGATCATTTTCAGCGCAGCGATCAGTTCGCTTTCGAAGAGGTCGCGGCGGCGGCCTTCATAGGCCAGCGTCGCCAGCGACCGGATCGTGTCGAACGTGCCGGTATAGCTGCCGTAATTGGTTTCATGCCCCCAGATCGCGATCAGGATTTCACCCGGAACGCCATAGCGCTGTTCGATCGACGGGATCAGCGATGCGCTGGCGGCATAGGTTCGCTGGCCGCCGCTGATGCGCGCGGCATCCACATGCCTTTCGCGATAGGGCGCGAATGGCGGATAGGACGATCCCGGCGGATCGGGCGCCTGCGGCCGGTCCAGTTCCACGACGCGGGTATTGATGGTCAGGCCGGTCAGCCCTTGCCGAATCGCGCGGTCCGAAACCCCTTCGGCGCGGGCCTTGCTGGCGACCTGCGCCAGATAGGCCTCGAACCCTGCCTGCGTATAGACTTGTGCCGAGGCGGCGGGCGCAAGGGCAAAGGCGGCAAAGGCGGTCAGACCGGCGAAAAGGTGCGAGAAAATCGTCATACCGCCTTTCATGGCATAGGCTTGGGCGCGTGTGAATTGCCTCTGTCGGTGGATGCGGCAAAGCGACGCCCGCCCATGCCGCATCGCATGCTTCAATCGCATGGGTGACAAGCGCGCAAGAAGCCGCTAGCGGCGTTTCGCGTAAGGACAGGTGGCCGAGTGGTTTAAGGCAGCGGTCTTGAAAACCGCCGTGGGTTCACGCTCACCGTGGGTTCGAATCCCACCCTGTCCGCCATCGGTGCCCGCCTCGGGCGGGTGGGATGGCGGATACTGGTGCGGTGGATGGAGCCTCCGGGTTCGGAGCCGCAGCGCAGCGTAGGCGTGCGAAGCACAATCCCACCCTGTCCGCCAGAACCCTCAGTAAAACGCCAGAAACAGGCCGAATGCCGCGATGGCCGCACCGATATAGCGTTCGACGGACATATGCGTCGTTACGCCCCAAATCGAGCCGATACACAACAGCGCGAATCCGATCAGTGAAAGCATGGCGTAATTATCGCTGCGAATGGGCATGATGGCGAATTCGAAATAACTTGAAGAACCGCGTATAGAGCAACTGGATTCGCCTGACCGGATCAGATCATATCTTCGGCCCTGACGATCCGGTCGAAGGTTGGCCCGTCAACCAGCTGCAGTTCAAGCGCCGCCTCCTTCAGGCTTTGTCCGGTTTCATGGGCGTGTTTGGCGATCTTGGCCGCATTATCGTAACCGACTTCGGGTGCCAGCGCGGTGACCAGCATCAGCGAGCGGCCCACCAGATCGGCAATGCGCGCACGATCAGGTTCCAGCCCTTCGACGCAGCGTTCGGTAAAGCTGGTCATGCCGACGGCCAGCAGATCGATCGAGCGAAGAACACCCGCGCCGATGAGCGGTTTGAACACGTTCAGTTCGAACGCGCCCTGCATGCCGCCCACCGTTACCGCCTGATGATTGCCGATGACTTGCGCGGCCACCATGGTCAACATCTCGGCCTGTGTGGGATTGACCTTTCCGGGCATGATCGAGCTTCCGGGCTCGTTCGCGGGCAATTGCAATTCGCCAAGGCCCGAACGGGGGCCCGATCCCAGCCAGCGTACGTCGTTCGCGATCTTGGTCAGCGATACCGCCAGCGTCGACAGGCTGCCCGACATTTGCACCAGAGGATCGTTGGAAGAAAGCGCCTCGAAACTGTTGTCGGCGGGGCGAAACTCGCTGTCCGCAATGCGTGAGATTGCGCGCGCCATGTCTGCCGCAAAGCCCTTTGGCGCGTTCAGGCCGGTGCCGACCGCCGTACCGCCTTGCGCCAGCGCGCGCAAATCGGGCAGCGCCTGTTCGATACGCGTGCGCCCTGCCCTGAGCTGGCGGACATAGGCGGAAAACTCCTGCCCCAGCGTCAACGGGGTCGCATCCTGCAAATGGGTGCGGCCTATCTTGACGATGTCGTCCCATTGCTGCGCCTTGGTATCCAGCGCATCGGTCAGCCGGTCCAGCGCGGGCAGCAATTTCCGTTCCGTTGCCAGCACGGCAGCCACATGAAGCGCCGTGGGAAAGCTGTCGTTCGACGACTGACCTTTATTGACGTGATCGTTCGGATGAACCGGCGCCTTTCCGCCGCGCTGGCCGGTCAGGATTTCGTTCGCGCGGCCGGCGATCACTTCGTTCACATTCATATTGGTCTGCGTACCACTGCCGGTTTGCCAGATGACCAGCGGAAACTGATCATCATGCTCGCCCGCGATCACTTCCTGTGCGGCATTTTCGATGGCGTCTGCCAGATCGTCGGGCAAACCATGGGCGCGGTTGACGCGCGCGGCGGCCAGCTTGACCATTGCAAGGGCGTGGACGATCGCCAGCGGCATCTGCTCACGCGCGGGAAACGGAAAATTGTCGATGCTGCGCTGCGTCTGCGCGCCCCAATAGGCGCTGGCAGGCACCGCAATGGTGCCGATACTGTCGCTTTCCTGGCGCATTGGACCGCTCTTCATGTTCCCTGCTCCTGCTGTGACCGGTGGCCGTCAGCCGAGATAGGGACGAAGCTTGCGTATGAAATGGCCACCAAGGTTGAATGGAGTAGGTGCCAGCGAGAATTTTGCCGCCAGCCATGCAGTACCCTTGTCTCCGTCGAGGTCGCCGTCGCGACGGCCGAGGAAATCAATGGCACGTTTGGTATCGGACAACTGGAACCCGGTGACGAACGCGCTCTTCCCGTCGTTAAGACCATCTTCCGATTTGCGGATCGGTTCCTTGTAGTTTTCCAAAGAGCCGCACGTCGGATTTTCGAAATGCTCATCGCTAAGCCCTTGGGGTCCTCGTCAAAAATTCTCGAAACCTCCCTTTCGTGCCCGACGGAGCTCTGCAACGGTGGCATATTGACCGAAAGACGATTAAGGTTGCATCTGTAACCGAACTATTTCCCTTGAAATCGGAGCATCCCCCCATGCGCTTTGCGCCGTCCGCTTTTGTGGCGATTGCACCTATCTCGCTTGGCCTCTCGCTGGGCCTTGCCGCCTGTTCCACTGCCGATACTCCGGCGGAGACGACCGTGTCTCCCATCCTCACGACCGAGGATGCGAAGGACACTTCCACCTATGCCCGGCCCGAAATCGCGCGGGTAACACATGTCGCGCTCGACCTTGCGCTCGACTTCGATGCCAGGGACGTGTTCGGCACGGCCACGCTCGACATCATGGCGGCGGAAGGCGCGGATGAAATCGTGCTCGACAGCGACGGGTTGCGCATTTCGGGCATCAGTGATGCCAATGGCGCAGCGCTCGACTTTACGATCGGCGAGCATGACGAAAAGCTGGGCGAGCCTGTCACCGTCGCCATTGGCGACGCGCGCCGGATTACCGTCACCTATCGCGCGGCGCCCGACGCGGAAGCGCTGCAATGGCTTGACCCCGAGCAGACCGCCGGGGGCAAACAGCCTTTCCTGTTCAGCCAGGGACAGGCGATCCTAAACCGCAGCTGGATACCGACGCAGGATAGTCCCGGTATCCGCCAGACATGGGAAGCGCGCATCACTGCGCCAAAGCCCCTCACCGTGGTCATGTCGGGCCTGAAGGGCGGCGAGCCCGAGGAGCTGGAAGACGGACGCCGCGTGTTCGGCTTTACCATGGACAAGCCCGTTCCGCCCTATCTGATCGCGCTGGCGGCGGGTGATATCGCCTTTCGCGAACTCGGTCCGCGCACCGGCGTCTGGGCCGAACCGGTCATGCTGGACCGCGCCGCGAACGAGCTGGTCGATACCGAGGCGATGGTGACGGCGGCCGAGAAGCTGTATGGCCCCTATCGCTGGGGCCGTTATGACATGATCGTGCTTCCCCCCGCCTTTCCCTATGGCGGGATGGAAAATCCGGTGATGACGTTCCTCACGCCCACCTTCATCGCGGGCGACCGCAGCCTGACCGGCCTTGTCGCGCACGAGCTGGCGCATAGCTGGTCGGGCAATCTGGTGACCAATTCCAACTGGCGCGACAGCTGGCTGAACGAAGGCGTCACGTCTTATTTCGAAGGCCGCATTACCGAGGAAATATACGGGAAGGAACGCGCCGCGCAGGAAGCCGCGCTAAGCTTTGCGACGGTCGAGAATGTGCTGGCCGAAGTCGGCATGGACGATCCCGGCACGGCGCTGCATCAGCCTGACGGCGTGGAAAGCGCGGGCAGCGAGATCGTGTACGACAAGGGGGCGGCCTTTTTGCGCACTGTCGAACATATTGCGGGACGCGACCGTTTCGATGCCTGGCTGCGCCAATGGTTCGACAATCACGCGTTCCAGCCTGCCACTTCCAAAATGATGCTGGAGGACATGGAAAAGAACCTTGTCGCGGGTGATGCCGAACTGGGCGCACGGCTGAAGCTGCGCGAATGGATTTTCGAGCCCGGCCTGCCCGACAATGTTTTGCGGCCCGATGCGGATGCCTTTGCATCGGTGGACAAGGCGGCGGCGGAATATGCCGCGACGCGCACGCCCGATGCGGCGGCATGGCAGGGCTGGAATACCGCGGAACGGCTGCGCTTCCTGTCGACGCTTCCGGCTTCGCTGCCCAAAGAACAGCTTGCCGCGCTCGACCGGGCATTCGGATTGTCGGACAGCGGCAATAACGAGGTGCTGTTCGCATGGCTCAAAACCGCGCTGTCGAACCGTTACGAACCTGCCGTTCCCGTGGCCGAGAGCTTCCTTGCCAGCGTGGGGCGCACCAAATTCGTGCGTCCTCTGTTCGCCGTGCTGATGGAACAGGATGAATGGGGCGAATCGATTGCAAGGCGCATCTATGGCAAGACACGGTCGAGCTATCACGCGGTTACGCGCGGGTCGGTAGACGCCGTGGTGATGCCAAAGCGTTGATCCCGGTGGCGGGGGCAGGCACGCGGCTGCCCCCGCCCGATCGCAGTCACCACTCGTCGCACCGAAGGGCGATTTTAGGACGATCTTAATCTCTCGATCGGTATTCGCCGATCGTTAAAGGGGAACGGCTTTGATCGTCGCACGGCTATATATCGATGATACGCTGCGAGGCTGGCGGTCGAAACCGCGACGGACCTTGCGACTGGATGTTCATGCCGTCGCGGGTGAGGCTGGCGTTTCCGCGACGATCCGCAATCTGTCGGAAACCGGCCTTTTGCTGGAAACCGATCCGCCATTGGCAGTGGGCGACATTTTTCAGATCGACCTGCCCCTTGTCGGTGAGCAACCGGCAGAGATCATGTGGGTGGAAGGGCGCGGTCATGGCTGCCGCTTTCTCGATCCGATTCCCAAATCGGCCGTCAGCGCTGCCGCCCTGCTCGCCCCTTTCGAAGAGGAACCGCAGGAGCGGGCCTATGAAGGCGGCGTGATCGACGAGTTTTTCGACAATACTCTGCCGCAACCGGGCGACAGGATCTGGTACGCCGCCAATGCTGCGATTTTCCTGCTGGTACTGGCGGCCTTTGCCTTTGTCCTGGGCATGGTGTTTTCGGCTACCGGTTAAAGAACAGGGGCAGCAGCTAAAGTCCGAACGCTTTCAGGCCCGCATCGACCATGCCTTCCAGCCTCTTGCCTGCCTTGCCGGCGCGCATGGACAAAGGCGCTTCCTCTAACACCAGAATGCCGCTGCCTTCCTCGACCTGATCCTTTAACAAGGGTTCCAGCCCGAACAGGAAAGGCGCGAATGTCTCTGCCCGCGTTACCGAATAGGCAAGGTCGGCGCTGAACCCCACCAGCTGGTCCTGCGCGAAAATACGGCCTCGTTCGGCCCGCTCCACCCGAATGCCGCGTCCGCCTTTCACGATCAGCCGCCCCGGACCGTGGAACGAGAAGAAGCGCAATTGCATCGTCAGCCATGCATTGACGCTGAACAGCCGCCAATGGCTGCGGATCGCGATGGGCTGGCCCACCGGCTGTACCACGCCGACCAATGCGCGCGGATGCAGCATACAGGCCGCGCCCGCCGGCAGGTCGATCGCCGCCAGTTCGGCAAATCCGTCGCGGGTTGCCGACACGGTTGTCGCCTCGTCCGTGCCGCGAATGCGCGTCAGAAACGACAGGCCTGCGGCAAGGCTGGACAAGGGATGCCGGTAATCGAGCAGCCATCGCGTTGATTTCGATCCCTTGGTGGACGAGGTTTGCAGATAGCCCTGACGCACCAGCAATTCCTCCCCTTCACCCAGTCGAACCGAAAGGGACACGCGCGAGGCTTCCGGCAAGGGGATCGCCGCCCCCGATCCGGCGATTGTCGGCATCCGGATCGACGGACGCATGGCCGCCAGCGGCGCAAGCACGAAATAGAGGAAGGTTCGGATGAGAAACGGCATGGCGATGATCGCCATCAGGGCAAGCGCCGCCTTGGTCGCGATATCGGCGATCATGTCCCGCGTTTCGGGCGTGCGCAGCGTATCCAACGCCCCGTGCGCGGTTCGCTCTTGCTCTGCCAACACGCTTTGCGCCTCGGCAATCTGGCTAGCTCTTGCTTCGGCCATGGCAAGGGCGGTTTCCCGACGCTTTTGCCCGTTGCTGGCCTGTGCACACAGGCGCCGCGCATTGGCTGTCAGCACGTCCGCATCGTTCCGGCCAATCCGGTTGCGCGCCCAACGCTCTTGCATGGAAAGCCGGTTGAAATCCTGCACGGCTTCTCTTGCGGCATCGCAGGCAATTTTCGCCTCGCGCACGGCCTGTTCCGTCGGTGCCTCGATCCTTGTTCCGCGTTTCAATCTGTCGAGGTCGAGATGCGCCTTGAGGACGGTGATCTCCTGTTCGATAATCGCGCGTTCAATTTGCAGGCGCTGTCGCTCGACCACCCGTGCAGGCAAATATTGATCGAGGATGCCCGGCTTTTCGCTCAACAGTTCATCGATTTCGTCCAGCCGCACTTCCCGCGCTTCCAGTTCCGAGCGGCGCCGGTCTTCCGTCCAGCTGGCGAATGACGCGAGATTCCTGTCCAGCCTCCCGCGCACCTGATCGACAAGCGCGTCGAAGTTGCGGGCGATATCATCGGCGTCCGACCGGATATCGACATCGGCAGGGCCACAGCCATTCGCACAGCGCAGCGTCAGCGCGCCCGACTGAAATATGGCAATCGCAACGGCAAGCAGCAGAAAAAGGATGATTTGCCTGCCTATCCATCCGGTCAGCGCTTTCACCCGGCACCCCTTCCCCGCAGGCGGTTTTAACGGCCCCTATCACGGTGTTGCGATGCGGCATGAACGCAACGCAGGCCCCAAAAATCCAATCCAATCAATAAGAAAATTACTGAATTGTGAACCTTAACAAAAGATCAGATGCCAGAGGAATTTACCTAAACCATTGATAATATGTGGTTTAAAGATCACTTAATGCGAGTGCAAAACGTAACAGGCGATGTTATCTTGCGCCCCGGCCAACAATCACCGTTCCGGCCATAAAGCTTCGCCACGACGAAGGGGGAAGATCATGAGGAATACTATCATCGGTTTGGCGCTTGCATCGACGGTCCTGTCGACGCCAGCGCTTGCTCGCGACGACACCTGGTACATTGGTGTCGATGGCGGTGCTATGCTTGTCGAGGATTCGGATGTTGACGTCGATGGCGTCGACAATCAGGCGACCTTCGACTGGGATTACGGTTACGACTTCGACGTTGTGGCCGGTTATGACTTCGGCGGCTTCCGCCTCGAAACCGAAGCGGCCTACAAGGGCGCCGGCGACGATGGTGCGACGCTGTTCGGCGACAATTATGACGACAGCGAGATGAACCTTGAGTTCAACACGCTGAGCTTCATGGTCAACGGCCTGATCGACTTCGGCGACGACGATGGCCTGCAGGGCTTCATCGGCGGCGGTGCCGGTGTCGCGCGCAGCGAGTTCGAAGAACCTGTGCTGATCGACGATTCGGACACCGGCTTTGCCTGGCAGGCGATCGCGGGCATCCGCGCTCCGCTGTCGGACAACTGGGACGTCGGCCTGAAGTACCGTTTCTTCAACCACGACAATATCGACCTAGTGGCGCCGACCGGCGAAGCGATCGAGACGAGCATCCGTTCGCACTCGCTGCTGGGCTCGCTGACCTATAATTTCTGGTCGCCTGCTCCGCCCCCGCCGCCTCCGCCGCCTCCCCCGCCGCCGCCTCCCCCGCCGCCGCCGCCGCCGGCTCCGGAAGTGGTGTGCAACACCGGCCCCTATATCGTGTTCTTCGATTGGGATTCGTCGGAAATCACGCCCGAAGCAGCCAGCATTCTGGACAGCGCCATCGCTTCCTATGCCGACTGCAACTCGGTGCCGATCATGGTGGCCGGTTACACCGATACGTCGGGTTCGAAGACCTACAACGTGGGTCTGTCGGAACGTCGTGCGGAATCGGTGCGCTCGTACCTCACGGCACGCAGCATCCCCGATACGGCGATCACCACCGAAGGCTTCGGCGAAGAGAACCCGCGCGTTCCCACCGCCGACGGTGTCCGCGAACTGCAGAACCGCCGGGTGGAAATCACCTACGGTCCGGGTTCGGGCATGTAAGCCAAAGATCGCAAGATCGACACACGAAAGGGGCCGGAATCTTCCGGCCCCTTTTTTTGTGCGCTCAAACTACCGGTCAGGCGCTCAACCTGTCGCACTCCACCGCACCAGGACGCCCGAAGTAGAACCCTTGCGCCTCGCCGCATTGTTCGGCGCGCAGCAAGGCGAGGTCTTCCTCACTCTCAACACCCTCGGCCAGAACCGGCAGGTTAAGGCTCCGCCCCAGCGCCAGAACCGCGCGAATGATCGCACGCGAAGCCTCGCTTCGTTTGGCATCCATCAGGAAAGTCCGGTCGATCTTGATCTTGTCGAATTCAAACGAGTTCAACGTGTCGAGCGAGGAATAGCCGGTCCCGAAATCGTCGATCGCCACCGAGACGCCCAGCGCCTTGATTCGGCGCAGATTATGCAAAGCGCGGTTCTTGTCGGTGATGATGACGCTTTCGGTAATCTCGATCTCCAGCCGGTCGGCAGGCAATCCGCTTTCCAGCAGCGCATGTGTGACGAGCTGGTGAAAATCCGGCTGGATCAGCTGGATTGCCGATATGTTAACGGCAAGCTTGTGCGGCGCCTGCCAGGCCGCCGCTTCGATACAGGCCGTGCGCAGTACCCATTCGCCGATGGCAAGAATCAGCCCGTTCTCCTCGGCCGCCTTTACGAAGCGGTCGGGCGGCAGCGTGCCGAACCTTTCGTGCCGCCAGCGCAGCAAAGCCTCGTACCCGAAGACCTGCCCCGTCTGCACCAGACATTGCGATTGATAGGCGAGGTAGAATTCATCGCGATCGAGCGCATTGCGCAGCGCATCCTGCAATTCGCGCTGCTCGCGCGAGCGACGACCCATCTTCTGGTTATAACGAAGCCAACCTCCGCGCAGCTTGGTCTTGGCGCGATACATGGCAAGATCCGCGTTGCCGATCAGCGCCTTGGTCGTTTCCCCGCCATCGGGCGCGACAGCGATGCCGACGCTTCCCGCGCTCTGGATCGCCTTGTGGAGCAGGATCGTCGTGAAATTTACCGCGTTCGTCAGCCTGGCTGCAAAATTCGCGCAATCGATATCGTCCTTGCCGATCCGCGCGAGCACGGCGAATTCGTCGCCGCCCAGCCTTGCGGCAATGCCGCTGTTCCCCACCGCATCTTCAAGCCGCGCCGACACCTCTTGCAACAAGGCATCGCCCACTGCGTGACCATGAATGTCGTTCACTTCCTTGAACAGGTCGAGATCGACGATGGCGACGGCCAGCACCTTGTCGTCGGGCGGTGCCATCGCGAATTCGGCGTCGAGCATGCGCCGGAACGCCTCGCGGTTGAGAAGGCCGGTCAGCGCGTCGTGGGTGGCCATGAACTGCAATCGCTCGGCCGCTTTATGCCGGTCGGTAACGTCTTCTACCGTGACCACCTTGCCCCCATTGGGCAGCATGCGGCGGTTGATCGAAACCGTCAGATCCTCATCGACATCGGCCTGAACATAGCCTTCGCTCCGGCTGGTCGATTTCAGCTTCGCTGCCACGCGTTCGGCTTCTGCATCACAACTGCCGCGCATGGCGGCGCGGCTGCGGATCGTGGCTTGCCCGATTTCCTCTTCGGTCATGCCGGGCACGAAAATATGCTCGGGCACACCGAATATGCGGGCAAGGCGCGCGTTGACCATCTTCACCCGCCCCTCTGCATCATAGAGGATCAGGCCCTGCACCATATTGGCCGTCGCAGCCTCCAGATCGCTGCGGATCTGGTTGAGATGCTCCTCCGCTTCGATCCGCGCCGTGATGTCGTGTGTGATTTTGACAAAGCCGATCAGCTTGGCGTGGTCATAGACCGGCTCCATCGTCACATCCGCCCAGAAACGCGATCCGTCCTTGCGATAACGATATCCGCGGGTTTTATATGCTCCTTGGTCGAGCGCGGTTTTCAAGGCATCCGCAGGCGAGCCGCGCAGGCGCTCGCTCTCTCCGTAAAAGCGCTCGAAATGCCGTCCCAGAATGTCGCATTCATTGAATCCGGTCAGCCTGCGCGCACCCTCGTTCCAGCTGACGACGTGGCCGCGCGTGTCGATCATGCATATGGCCGTATCGCGCAAACCATGCACCAGATGCGAAAATTCGCGCGTGTGCCGCCCCAGCATACGTTGAAAACTGTGCCGCGACATCGAAACGGAGAGCGCCCAGCCGCCCAGCAACAAAGATCCGAAAGCAACCAGAAGGCCCAGTTCCAGCGGAGCAATGCCCTTTTGCACCAGCTCGATCCCGTCGAGCCGGACAAGACGGATCGATTGCATGCCCAGAATATGGACGCTCAGCATGCTGGCGGCGAAGAACCCGATGCCCAATGCAGCCGGCCCGCGGCTATCGCGGCGGCTGAGCAGCGGAAGCGCGACGGCCGACAAAAGGGTGCCGATGACAACGGCCGAAATGGCAAGCGAAAGATCGCGTGCGACGATGCCGCGAAACGATACCGACATGGTGCCGACGAAATGGATTGTCGCCGTCGACAGGCCGCAGCTTAACCCAGCCCATGCGGCCTGCAACCGGCCCCGTCGATATTCGAACATCTCGAGCGACAGGCCAAAGCCGAGCACGCCCAATGCGAGCGAGGCAAAGGCCGGCCCCGGCAGAAAGGTCAGCTCGTAACGTGCGGAATAGGCCAGCAGCGCGAGGAATTGGGCAGCCCAGATGGCGGTTGCCACGACGATGCCGGTGGTCAGCAAATGAATGCGCAGACGCTCTCTGCCGCTGGACAGCGCCGATTGCAGCATGACGGCCAGCGCTGCCGCAGTCATCAGGCAAACGAAAGCGGACAGAACGGTCAAAACGGGAAAAATATCGAAGCGCACCGGTCCTCCAATCCAGTTGATCCGGATAACGCCACGCCGGTTAAGGTTTACCTAGCAAATGGGCGAAGTTTCTACGGGATATGGATTTTTCGTGTCGCACGGCCTTTCGACGATCCTGTCACGGATGCATCCGGCCAAGTCCCCCGCCTGACTAAGGGCTTTCCCTATGGGCAGATCGTGGCAAGGCCCTATGAATATGCTGGACCATTCATGCTGGAGGATCCGGTTTGCCCCTGAAATCTGCTGTCACGCTACTGATGAAGAAAGCGCGGCCTGGTCTGCTTGCCGTGTTGGGGGCATTGCTGACATGGGCCGCCGTGATGCCATCGGTGCTTCACGCTTCGGACGGATCGGGCGGAGAGGTCACAAGCAAGGAAATCGTCGACCCCTTCAAGCGGGAATCGCCGCGATCGATGCAGATCGGGCTGTTCAACGTGCTGGGTTCCAGCAATGTTCAGGATATCGCGCCCTTCGTCGAGGGAGCCGATGCGGGGTCGGAAGAATCGCTGCGGCGCATCAAGGCATTCGTCGCCGCGCTCGACCGGCGGGGATCGTTGACCCAGCGGATCAGCCTGTCGATCGAACCGGAAGGCAATCTGGCCGACGGGCTCGCCCCCGATCTTGAGGAGATCGGAACGCTGGCTTTGGACGAGGGCGATGTGCCCATCCTTATCCGGCGAACCCAGCCGGACGAAGGGCCCGCGATCTGGCAAGTGGCTGCCGAAACGGTCGATCACGTCGCGCTTGAGGAATTTGAGGAAGAGGCGGCGACGGTCGACGAAGAAGCGGTCGGCACAACGATGGTCCTGGGCGCGCCGCTATCGACCTGGCTTCTGATCACCGGCCTTGGCCTGTCCGCCTTTGCGGTCATCGTTCTGAGTTTCAAGATAATCTGCCGCAAGCTGGGGGTGGATGACCGGACGGGGCATCGTCCGCTCGGCTCGATCCTGCTGGCGGCCTTTCCTCCTTTGACCCTGATGGGCGTTTATGCGGCGGTCGAGCGACTGGCCGAACCGTTTGGCGCCAGCCTGGTCGAACGGACCGCGATCGCGCGCTATTCGGGGCTAGCGATCGGCTTTGCCGCGATCTGGCTTGCCTGGCGGCTGGCGGGGGTGATCAACCGGTGGGTGGTGCATTGGCTGCGCAGCGTGGATCAGCCTGCCTGGATCGGCCTCACCAATTTTGTAACGCGTCTGGTCCGTCTGGCGCTGATTGTGGTCGCCATCGGCACATTTCTGGCCACCTTTGCGATCGATGTGACCACGGGACTGGCCGCATTGGGCATCGGCGGTGTCGCATTGGCACTGGGCGCGCGCAAGGCGGTGGAGGATATTGTCGGCAGCGTGATGATCCTAGCCGACAAGCCGGTGCGCATCGGCGACCGTTGCAAGGTCGACGGGGTGGAAGGCGAAGTGCTCGACATCGGGATGCGTTCGACGCGCATCCAGACCTATGACCGCACCATCACGACCATTCCCAACAATGTCCTCGCCAGCCAGAATATCGAGAACATGACCCTGCGTGACCGGTACCAGATCGACCAGCGGTTCCTGCTTGCTTACGATACGCCTCCGGATCTGCTCGCCCGGGCGCTGCAGGAAACGCGGAACATTGTCGAAGCGCAGGAGGACTACATCCATTCGACTTGCCCCGTGCGGTTCGAGGGGTTCACGCCAGCGGGCTTCGAATTGAGGATCAAATGCTATCTGGCGGCGGAATCCTACTCGCTGGGGCATTTGCGCAAGGAGAAAGTGCTGATTGCCCTGTTGCAGCGATTTGGCGAGATCGGGGTCAGCATCGTGCCGTCGGCGCAACGGATCGAAATGTCGGGTGGCGCCCCGCACTAGACCGGATGCCCACGTCAAATTCCATGGCTGCGGGTTTCTCCCGATGCGAGGCAGGGACAAAGCTGATAAGATGCGTCGGTACAAGCGGTTAAACCGCGTCAGACCCGCAACGCGGGCCACGGAACGAACCGCCGGGTCGGTCCGGATTTTCCGCGCCGACGGAGTACGGGGAGCGAAACATGTCGCATATGCAATCCACTCGCCATCTTGCCGCGATTGGCGGCGGCATACTTGTCCTGGCAGCGGCGCCGGCGGCCAGCGCGCAAAGCCTCGACAACGACTACTGGATCAATGTTCAGGCCTATTACCCGAAGGTCGACACCAATGTTCGCGTGACGGCAGAAACCGCGAACGAGGTCGGGACCGATATCGACCTTGAAAAGGATCTGGACCTCGACAATCGGGATTTCCTGCCCGCCGTCTCGATCGGTTCGCGGTTCGGCAAGGTCGTGGTGGGTTTCGATTTCTTCAAGCTGAAGCGGAATGGAGAAAAATCGCTGGAGCGCGAGATCGAATTCGACGACGTGACCTATCCGGTCAATGCCGGCGTGCGCAGCGGTTTTGACAGCGATGTCTATCGCCTGACAGTCGGCTATTCCTTTATCCAGCAGCCCGACCTGGAAATCGGCGCGGCACTGGGTGTGCATGCCACCGACTTTACCGTATCGATCGAGGGTGAAGTGGGCGCGGGCGAGCTGGAGGCGCAATCCGAAGCCCGCCGCCGCAGCGTGCTGGCGCCGCTGCCGACGGTTGGGCTCTATGGTACATGGCGCGTGGCCGATCGTCTGGAGGCGAATGGCCGGATCGATTATCTTTCGCTTTCCATCGGTGATTACGATGGCAAGCTGATCAATGCGCAGGCGGGATTGAACTATTCGATTACCGATAATGTCGCGTTGGGTGTCGCCTATCGCTATGTCGAATACCGTTTGGGTGTCGACAAGGATAACTGGAACGGGCGCATCCGTTATCGCCTGTCAGGCCCTGCCGTGATCGCGCAAGCCAGCTTTTAATCCGCAAATCTCAGGCAGCGCTAGCGGCCTGATGCTTGCCGATCTTGCGCATGAACGGCACGCAGACCACCATCGATACCAGCAGCGACAACAGGATCGCCGCCGGTGCAAGCTCGTTATCCGGGAAGACATGCGCCGCAATCGCCAGCGCAACACCGGGATGACGGGTCGAGGTCGCCAGCCCCAGTGTCGCCCTGTCGCCCGCATCGGGCCCGCCAAGGAAATAGCCAGCGGCCAGTCCGACAGCGGCCATCACTGCCAGAGCGACCAGCGTGCCGTGGCCGATGACTTCCAGCATTCTCGGGAAGATCATGATCAGCAGTCCGATGGCCGATACGGCCAGCAAGATCACGCCTAGCTTGTTGGCGATAGCGCTGACCTTGGGCAACAGCCCCTCGCCCAGCAAGGGCGCGATGGCGACGCCAAGCACCAGCGGAAGCAGGATCGTCAGCACCAGCGGCATGGCGATGGCGCCAAATCCGACCTGCGCTTCTATCCCGAAAATCTGCGAAAACAGATAGACGCCCAGCGGCGCCACAAGGATCGAGACGATGGTCGCACCGAACAGCAGGCCGGTGATGTAACAGGCCCTGCCGCCCGCTTTCAGCTGCTTGTTGGGCAGGATCGGCGGGATAGGGGACAGGGCAATCGTAACCAGCGCAATTTCGACCGCGGGGTTCAGATTGAAAAAATAGGCAATTGCGACCGCAACCGCCGGAACGATCACGAACATGGCAATCAGTGCGCCAAGGCCCAGCCGCCAGTGGGTGACCATATAGCCCAGATCGGCCACCCGCGCCCGAAGCGACAGGGCGAACAGCATAAGAATTACGCTGATCACTACCATCAGCTTGAGCGCGAGTGCCACGGTCATGAAATCTCTCCGGTCGTATTGGGGCGGATCAGCGCGGCGGGTTCACCACCACATATTGCACCGACGAACCGTAATATTGCGGCTGATACCAGGTGTTCCCGCATTGCGAGTAGCTGATGCCGTTCACGATAACGGTGCTGCAATCGGGCGGAATGCTGGCAACGATGCTGCCGATGACGGCCGCGGTCATCGTAATGGCAGCCGCCGTCGCGACCGGATGCCAATCGTCGTCCCAATCGTCCCAATGGTCGTGGTGATGATGATCGTCGTAATGGTTGTAATGATCATCGTGACTGTTGTTCACATTGATGTTGACGTCATTGCCGCTGATATTGTTGCTGCGGTTACGATTGCTCGTATTCGTGTTGCGGTTCCGGTCACCATTGTGGTTCACGCTGGGCTTCGACGTGCTGCGCGCCTGCGGTTTGGGCTTTGACGGCGCCTTGCGATTGCCTGCGCTCGCCTGCCGCGTCCGCTGTTGCAGCGCGAAGATCGAGGCGGTTTCGGTCGCTCCGATGCTTACGACAGGCGACGCATCGAAACTTTCGCCCGTCACCGCACGCTGTTCGATGGCGCTTGCGGGGGCAAGCGCCATGCCGCCCGCTGCCAGCAATGCGATACAATTGGCCAGGATCATTGTTCTTCTCCGACAACGGCTTCGACATCCGCCATGGTGATGCGATGCGCTTCGGCGGGCGGGTCAAAGGCGAGCGATTCCGCCGGTACCTGCGTGGTCAGATCCCAATGCAGGACCGACACATATTGCGGCATCGCCGGATCGTCCTTGGACGTGATCACGATCTTGCAGGGCAACGGCTTGTCACCCTCTTCCAGCCATAGCTGCCAGTCGACCATTTCCTGACGGAACGCATAATGGATGCATGTCCGGTCGCCGATCGTCTCGGGCAGGATCACCATGGCTTCCTGCACGCGCGAGCGCACCGTCTGGTCGGTGCCCCATGTGAACAGATCGGCCAATGGCACTTCGATGTCATATTTCGTACGCGCGGTATCCAGCGTCTGGCCGATGGTCGGCGGCGCATCGAAGCTGGCGTAATAGCCAAGGCGCGGGGCATAGATGGTAAAGGCCTTGCCATCGTAATACATCTCGCGCGTGCGCGTATCGGCGGCCGACACGACCTTGAACGCGCTGGGCCGGTGCACTGCCAGATCGATTGTGCCGCCGAACTGGATCTTCTGTCCGCCTTCCAGCACCACTTCGGTCGTCGCGTCGGATGTTACGCGGAACGAGACCAGCGTCTGCAGATAGGCCGCCATTTCGTCGAGGGCGGCGATGGCCACCGGATCGATGGGATCGACCTCTTCGGCAGCGGGGGCATCCTGCGCGGCCGCTTCATTGGCAGTTGCGGGGGTCATGGCGACCAGGCATGCGATGCCTGCGGCTAGGCCTATTTCCTTGAAGCTCGGGATTTTTGGCTCGATCGGCATTGAACACTCCCTCTGTTGCACCGGTTCGGTCGGAATATCGCCAGTGACTATCGGACTGCGCAGCACTGGCCCCCATCGGGGAAATTGCTGAGAGGCACCGCTGCCAACCCGCCTATCCGCGATTGAGTGCCCCTATTTCGGGAACAGCAGCGTGGCGACGAAGCGCGTCCCCCATTCGGCCCCGCCCGACGGGCTTTCGGCATAGTAACGCCCGCCAACCGCAAGGCTGACGGGCTGCTTGCCAAAGCGCACCACATGGCTGACGGTCGCGTTGATCGGCACGTTCCACGTCTTGCGTTCCCAGTCGCGCGTGGCTTCGACGTTCAGGCCGAAACTGGTCGTATCGGGCAGCGTCTTGGTGATGAAGGGCTGGATAAAGGTGGCGCTGACATCCTATGCGGCATCCTTGCCAGCAAAGGACCAGATGTGGTTGGCAAGCAGGCCATAGGTCATCCCCCCGCCCTGCTTCAGCACGACGACCGTCGGGCCCGCGCCCCACTTCTCGGCCGAGAAGCTGGATTTGCCGGTGGGATACAGGAAAACCGGACCGACACCCCAGACCAGACCGTTTTTGGCCTCTTTGGGGGACAGGAAGAAGCTCTGTACCACATCCCCAAGGCCGGTGTCGCCGCCTGCGCCCTGCACCGTTTCGCTCGCGCTGATGACGGGCAGGATGGTGCGGGTGATCAGGTTCCAGTCTTCTCCGACCGAAACGGGGATGACGGGCTGGATGTTCAGCGTAAAGCGGTCACCGTCGTCGGGGCCATAACAGCAATCGTAATTGGCCTGAAACGGAACCGAGATCAGATCGGCAACCGGATTAGCAAGCTGTTCGGCCAGATTGGGGCCGGCCGCTGCGGGAGCCTCTGCAATATCGGCGTCGCCTGCGACCACGGCGCCCTCTCCCACCGCCGTATCCTGTGCCCAAGCCGTAACCGGCATCATGGCCGCGACCACACCGGGCAAGAGCATTTTTTTAAACGACATCGACCTGACCCCTCATGATTTGCGACGCATTATCGCGCTGCACTGCAACGCCGCGCCATCGGGACTTTCCCTAGGGGTCGCGCCCCATGACCCGACGCTCCGTAATTTCCGCGGGGGTGATCGGGGGTTGGCCCTATTGCCGGACCCCGTATGCAC
Organism: Croceicoccus sp. Ery5; assembly: GCF_020985325.1. Classification (NCBI taxonomy): domain Bacteria; kingdom Pseudomonadati; phylum Pseudomonadota; class Alphaproteobacteria; order Sphingomonadales; family Erythrobacteraceae; genus Croceicoccus; species Croceicoccus sp. Ery5. Next base: position 1,818,138 of record NZ_CP087587.1, on the reverse strand, counting down.
GGCGCTAATGGCGCGTATATGCAGTATGGAGTAGCTTTGCATGAGTGAGCCCACCCCACCGGTGCCCCGTTCGGTCAGCGATCCGGTTCCCGATCTTCCGGTAATTGCAGAGGATCAGAAGAGCGAAGCCTCGACGATTTATTCGCATTACCGCAGCGGCCTCTCGCGCCACCGGACGCAAATGTCGGACCACCGGACCGATTTGTCGGAAAACCGGACCGAGATGTCGATGCGCCGCACCGGCATGTCGATCCACCGGACCCGCATGTCAGCGGACCGGACCATGATGTCGGAAATCCGCACCGCCCTGTCGCTGATCGGCTTCGGCTTTACGCTGTACGAGGCATTTCGCAGCCTCGACAAAAGCGGCATGCTGGAAAACAGCCCCTCGCCCCGCAATTTCGGGTTGATCCTGATCCTGCTGGGCGTCGCGATCCTGCTGGGCGGCATCTGGCGGCACGTCCAGTTCGCGCAGGAACTGCGCCGCACGCGCAAGACGATGATGGCAGAGGGGCTGGTCCACGGCGAAAGCACCTATCCCGTTTCGATCAGCCTGATCGTTTCCATCGGGCTGATGCTGGTGGGCATGGCGGCCGCCGCCAATATCATCTTCGGGATCAGCCTATTCGGCTGATCCTTTTTCTGCGCCTTCCTTTTCCGGCTTCAATTCCTCGATATCGCGTTCGAGGAAGAAGCTGAGGAAGGTGCGGATCGCCGCAATGGCGGCCAGCTTGCCCACATCGTCCCATGTCGGCGCGATGGCCGTGCGGATGATGTCGGCCCCCAGCGCGAATTCCAGCGCAAGGATGATCCACTGGGCAAAGCGCATCCAGATCATCCGGCGCGTCTGGTGGCTGAAGGTGGCAAAACCGCCCTTGATCAGGTTGAACATCGCTTCGATCGCGCCATACATCACCAGCAAGGCGACGATCGCTTCAAGGATCAGGGCCGAGAACGAGGCCAGTTCGTTAAGCATTTCTTCCATCAGCATTTCGATACCCCTTGCGCGAACTCTGCGCCATCATCCGGACGGCAGAGGATAGATGGCGCGTGCCACAGGCGAATCGGGATTTACCCCGAGTGTCGGTGGCCGCTTCCCCGTTTCGCGATCAGAATGCCTCGCCAATACCAAGGTAAAACGCAGGTCCGTCCTGCCCGAACGCCAGATCGGCGCGCAGATTGGCCCTGTTACGGTCGGACATGCGATAGCGCATGCCGAAACCGGCGGAGGACAGCACATGGCTGTGTTTCCAGATGTCGCCGCTGCTGTCGGCTATGCCGCCGGCCCCGACAAAGGCCACGCCGCCCAGCCTGCCCGACAAATGCTGCCGTAATTCCAGATGCAGCGACCAGCTGGCCCCGTCGCGATATCGCCCGATTTCGTAGCCGCGCAGGTCGCCATGTTCGCCGAACAGGCACAAATCATAGAACGGCGCGTCGCCGCTGATTGCGCATGCCGTCTTGCGCACGGCCAGCACCGATCCTTCGTCGAGGGTGAAATAGGCAGTCGACAGGATTTCCATTTTGCGATGGCTGTAATCGCTACCCAGCCCTTTCAGCCCGAACATCCAGTTGCCCGTGACATCGACACCCCTGGTCGGCGCAAAGGGATCGTCGCGTGTCTGGAATGCAAAGGCCAGCCCTGCCGAAACGATATCGCTGTCTGAACTGGCTAACAGCGGTTCCGGCAAGGGGCTGTCGAAATCGCGGGGCGAGTTTCGCGAGTTGAGATAACGCAGGCGCGGTCCGGCATGGACATGCGACAGCAGGCCGTGATCGAAAAAGCGCATCTGCGCATCTGCCGTCGCGCTGAAATCCTTGCTGCGCAGGGCCACAGGCTGGCGGCCGTCACCCTCGTCCGCGCCGATACCGTAGTAATCGATCCGCGCATCGGCATAGCCTGCCTTTGCGGTCAGGCGCAGCCGGTCGTCGCCCAGCGACATGCGATGCGACAGGCCAATGGCCCATGCATCGCTGCTGGTAAAAACCGCTCCCAGATCGGTAACCCACGATCGCGGCCCGCCTTCGGGGCCACTGTTCAAGGAAACGATTGCGCCCCCGCCCGTCCCGAACGCCGGATCGGAAAATGGCAGCGGTGCGATGTCGACCCCGCCGTCGGCCTCGCCATCATCGGCAGGCGATTGTTCCAGAAACTCGCCCTGTCGCTCGATCTCGTGCAGGAGCGGGGCCGATTGGGCATGGGCGCCAGCCCCGTAACCGGCGATCCCGATCGCGCATGCGTGGAACAATATTTCGGGACGCCAGCGCATCGACCGCCTTTCGCCAATTCTCATTCACCAGCCTATGGACAGCTGGCAATCAGACGATATCGGGGCTTTCCCTGAGAGCTTGGCAGAACGCCATGGACCGGCCCGTCAGATGTTCATTCCGCCTTTTGAGGCGCGGGCGGGCTAATACCGATACGCGCGCCGTTCCTGGGCTGGCATGGACCGGACATGACGATGCGCGCCATTTTCGCCCTTTCCTGTGCCTGCCTTGCCCTGACGCCGCATATGGCGCGCGCACAAGCCGGCCCATTGGACGGTGGTGACACCGGTTCATGCCGCGAAAACGCCAGCGAAACCGGCCCGCAAGCACCTTGCCCGCCCGCTGCGACGCAGGCTGTGGAACCGGAGATTGTCGATGGGGACGATCTGCGTCCCAACAACCGTTTTTTTCCCATTGGCGGACGGCGCGCGATCGAACGTGGCTATCGCATCCCCGAACCTTGGGGCATCGGTGCGATGTATGTGAAAAACCATACGAATTTCAATTCGCAGGACCTGTCCGTCGCGGTCAGCAAGGGCACCGCCCCGCCCGAGGATGTGCCGCTGATACCCCTCTCCCCTCTGTCACCACGCGGCGCATCGAATCCGATACGGAAATGGCCGGGTTCAAGGCCGATCTGTGGCTGTTCCCGCCCGTCAACGTGTTCATCGCCATCGGCAAGGTGAAAGGCGTCAACGAGATCGACGTCGATATCGATCTGGACGAGCTGGTCCCCGCCCCTTTCTGCCGGCCGGCCAAGCCGTGCGGCACGATCAACCTGCCGTTCGAGGCAGAGGTCGATAATGCCACCATCACATTGGGCACCATCCTCGTCTATGGCAGCGAGGACTGGTTCATATCGGGCTCGGCAGCCAAGACATTGTCGGTCTCGTCCAAAGAGCGTTCGGATGTCGAATCGACCAATTTCGCCTTTCGCGGGGGTCCGCGATTTCAGGTGGGAGAGGACAGCTATGTCACCCCCTATATGGGCGCGAATTATTTCGACCTGCAAACGCGCGTGCGCGGCGTGGTGTCGACCGGACCGTTTTTCGAAGACGGCGATCCGGTCAATCTGCGCTATGACGTGGAGCTTGAAGCCAGCCACCCATGGGCCCTGCTTGTCGGCATGAATGTCGAACTGACCCGTCACATCAATCTGCAAGGCGAAGTTCAGGCGGGCGAGCGTTCCACCCGCGGGCTGACCACGGTATCATTGCGTTTCTAGGTGTTTACCCGCAGCATTGATTGCGGACATTACTGATGGAAGATGGCGTCCGTTGGGCCGAGAATGCCCGCCGCGCGCCAGATTTGAATGACCGGCCCGATTTCCGGCAAATGCTCAGGAGCTTTCCCTATGGCCCACACGGCCGCCAATTCCGCACCGCAACCGCAAGCGCTGACCGATGGTATGATCTATCTGGAAGGCGGAAGCTTTTGGATGGGATCGGACGACCATTACCAGGAGGAAAAGCCCGCTCACAAGGTCAAGGTCGATCCGTTCTGGATCGATCCCACCCCCGTGACGACGCGCGATTTCGCCGCTTTTGTCGAGGCGACCGGCCATGTGACGACCGCTGAGGTCGCACCCGATCCTGCCGATTATCCGGGCGCCCTGCCCGAAATGCTATATGCCGCATCGCTGGTGTTCCAACCGCCGGGCCGTCCGGTATCGCTGCACGATTTCTCGCAATGGTGGGATTACCGCGCCGATGCTAACTGGCGCCAGCCACTGGGTTCCGGCACGTCGGTCGAGGGGCTGGAGGATCATCCGGTTACCCATGTCTCGTTCTTCGACGTGCAGGCCTATGCCGAATGGGCGGGCAAGGAATTGCCGACCGAAGCCGAATGGGAATTCGCCGCACGCGGCGGTCTGGACCGCACGGAATATGCGTGGGGCGAAGAATTGATGCCCGGCGGCAAGGCCATGGCCAACACGTGGCAAGGCGCGTTTCCGAACGAGAATACGCTGGACGACGGTTTTATGCGCACATCGCCGGTGCGCAACTATGACGCGAACGGCTATGGCATTTTCGATATGATCGGCAATGTGTGGGAATGGACGGGCGATTATTTCGCGGCGGGCCATTCGGTCACCAAGGGCAGTTCCTGCTGCGGTCCGCGCAATCCGCGCGGCGCTGCGCTTGAGGAAAGCTATGATCCGGCCATGCCCGAGGTGCGCATCGCGCGGCGCGTTCTGAAGGGCGGCTCGCATCTCTGCGCACCCAATTACTGCCGCCGCTACCGCCCTGCCGCACGCCACGCCCAGCCGGAGGATACGTCGACCAGCCATGTCGGCTTCCGCCTGATCGTGCGTGCGCCGGCAGCGGGATGACACATTTGTTAGAATCCGGTTGCATGAAAACTTAACATGCAGTTCTATTTTGTTTGACAAAACGGGCCGCATGGCGGAACTTATCGATCCATCCCCCTATATTAATTAATATTTCTGGAGATTTGCCAGATTATTGATCGCGTTAACTAGTCTTAAAACCGACATGTTTGCGGCTTAGGCTCAGGACTCGTTGATCACAGCCAGAAGAGCACTGTTGCGGCCAGAGTGAGTGCGGAAAAGAAGACGGTTGGGCAGCGGTCGTATCGCGTTGCCACACGGCGCCAATCCTTGAGGCGGCCGAACATGATCTCGATGCGGTTGCGGCGTTTGTATCGGCGCTTGTCGTATTTGACGGGCATCGAGCGGGATTTACGGCCGGGAATGCAGGGCTTGATGCCCTTCTGCTCGAGCGCGTCGCGGAACCACTCGGCGTCATAGCCCCGGTCGGCCAGCATCCACTCTGCTTTTGGCAGGTCGTCGAGCAGAGCCGCCGCTCCGGTGTAGTCGCTGACCTGGCCAGCTGTGATGAAGAAGCTCAGAGGACGTCCGTTGGCATCGGTGATGGCGTGCAGCTTGGTGTTCATGCCGCCCTTGGTCCGTCCGATCAGGCGCCCGAGATCCCCTTTTTTACCCCAAGGCTGGAAGCCGTGCGGTGGGCCTTGAGATAGGTCGCATCGATCATGACGGTCTGGGGTTCGGCCCTCTGGGCGGACAGACCTTCCATCATCCGGCTAAACACGCCCATCTCGCCCCACCGCTTCCAGCGGTTATACAATGTCTTGTGTGGTCCATATTCCCTCGGCGCATCCCGCCAGCGCAGGCCGTTGCGGTTGACGAAAATGATCCCGCTCAGCACACGCCGGTCATCAACCCGAGGTTTGCCATGGCTCTTGGGGAAATAGGGCGACAGGCGCGCCATTTGCTCGTCCGTCAGCCAATACAGGTCGTTCATGATCAATCTCCTCCCGGAGCCTGAATCACATCGCCTCTCGCCAATCAATGGGTCCTGAGCCTAGCAATGTAACACCTCGCTCTTCGGAAAGTGGGAGAACGGTCGGGTAAAAATGCCCGACTCGCAGGAATTCCGAAGAGAGGAATGCATGAACGCTTCGGGGGAACACACATGCGTTCGAGTAATACGGGCTTCGCAACCGGCAACGGCTTGCGATACAGGACGAGCGGAAAAGTAGACGACGGATCGGCAGAGGATGCCCATCTTCGCCTTTTGGAAGCGCGCGAGGACGAGCGCCGACAGATCGCCCGCGATTTGCACGATGTAACCGCCCAGCTTTTGCTGGAGCTGGAATTCGCGCTCAACACGATCGACAGCGATGACGAACCGCTGAAAAACCGCGCGCGGGTCAGTGCGCATGACGCGATTTCGCGGCTGCAGTCGCAGGTCCGCTGCGTCAGCTATCTGCTGCATCCACCCGAACTGGCGCGCTATGGCCTCGAACAGACGCTGGAAACGCTCGCCCTGGGGATGAGCGAGCGTTGCGGGATCGATATCCGCTTCCGGTCACGCGGCTATCGCACCGATATTCCCGACGAAACGCAGATGACCATGCTGCGGATCGCGCAGGAAGCTTTGATGAACATCTTCAAGCACAGCCAGTCGAAACGGGCGGAATTCCACCTGTATTGCAATCCGCAATGGATGTGCATGCGGATCCGCGATTTCGGCATCGGCTATCGCGCGCGCAATGCGATCGAGTGTGGCAAGGGCGTCGGTCTGAACAGCATGCGCGAACGGATGGAGGCTTTGGGCGGCACGCTGAATATTCGCGCGCTCGACGGGGGAACCGTTGTCACTGCCGTTACGCGGGTTGCGAAAGCCAAGGCAAAAGAACTGCTTTCGCCCTCAAACACTCATGCAATGACGGAGCGTTTGATCAGGGTTCAATGATATGGTTGCGCACGGCGTAGCGGACGAGGTCGGCTGAGCTTTTGAGGTCCAGCTTGTGCATCGCCGCTGCGCGGTGGGTTTCGACCGTCTTGATCGACAGGTCGAGAATGGCGGCGATTTCCTTGTTGAGCCGTCCCTCGGCGATCAGCTGAACAATCTCACGCTCGCGCGGGGTCAGCGCGGTGACGGTTGAATCCCGCGATGCCATTTCGATAAATCGGTCGAGCAGGGTCTGCGAGACATTGCCCGAGAAATAGGGGCGCTTCACCGCCAGTGCCTCTACCGCAGAGACGAGATGCTTGCTGGCATCCGATTTCAACAGATAGCCGCGCGCGCCCGCCATCAGGACTTCGGCCAGAATATCCTCACGATCATGCATGGTGAAGATCAGGATCTCCGTTCTCGGAAGCTCCTTTTTGATCGCGCGGGTCAGTTCCAGCCCGTTCATCATCGGCAGCGAATAATCCAGCACTGCGATATCGGGTTGTAACGAGCGGATCAGCTCCAGCGCGTCGCGACCGTTCGACGCCTCTCCGACGACACGCCAGTCCGGATGGACCGACAACGCCGACCGCACGCCAAGCCGTATCGTTTCATGATCATCGGCCAGTACGATCCGCCTGATTGGACTGCTCATCACCGCATCCCCCAAGTCAGCCGGCCGATGTTTGCGACAGAAAACATGCCCCATCATCCAATATGCGGCATGATCGGCACATCAGGGTTTACCCTGAGAGTTTCGATGGCCCGCCCCGATATATTGTTTCCGATCAGGATCGCTGTCCAGCCGGTTAATCATGCCGGTTCGCAATTGACCGCAATCCGCCGCATCTCAGGCCAAATCCCGCAGTTTCTGGGCGCAACTCCCCATATCGCCGGACTGTCTCGCCTGACATTGGAGCCGCGGGCCGGAAGGATCGAAGCCACACACCAGAGCTTTCCGGCCCAAACCCGATCCATAGTCAACGCCGAACCGACAGGCCGGTCGCCATGGGCGTGAAGGCCCCCGCTTCCGGGCTAGGACGGGCGGGATCAGGAAGCGGGGGCAAACGTGATCGGACCGGCATTCGCCATACCCGATCGCGTTCAGCTTTGGCGCCCAGGCATCGGTCAGGCCGTAACGGACAGGCCGCGACTGGCAAGGACGCAAGGACCATGGCAAGAAATTGGCGTTTCCCAATCCGGACGATGCATCGTCCGGCCACGGCTGCATTGTACGATTCTCCGCCCGCGCCCCCAATCGGGGATTCCCCTTGGCTGAAGCGGAGCGCCCCCGAAGTCGCGCGATGAAAACAGGCAGGGGAGCAAAGGAAATCACCCTTGCCGCTTGCTGACACAAAGGTAATTTGAACATTGCTGCAGGGGAGGAAATCGACATGACTTCGACAGTAAAACGGACGCGGGCTGGGATTGTGTTTGCCATCTCGTGCGCCGGAATGACGGCTGCCGCATGTTCGCCGATAGCGAAACCTGCGGCCCGAACGGCTGATGATCCGGTTGCGCTGGGGCACGAGTTTGCAGTCACCCGTTGTGCGTCGTGCCATGCCGTCGAATTGACCGGCCTTTCGCCCAATCCGCAATCACCGCGTTTCGAAGCGGTGGTGAACCGGCCGGGCGTTACGCAGGAAACGCTGGTTCCGTGGCTCAATAATTCGCATAACTTCCCGCAGGACATGAACTTTGAAATCGCGCCAGAGGATATCGACCACCTCGCTGCCTATATGATGACGCTGCAGCATGCCGGTTTCCGCCCGATCCCGCAGTGATCGCTGCCGGTCCGGTTAAAAGCGGATGCCCATGGCCAGTCCGCCCAGCCAATAGCAGAACAGCGTGATCAGCAGCACGCCGACCAGATTCAGCACGAAACCGCCACGGGCCATCTCGGCGATCGAAACGCGGCCGGTGCTGAACACGATGGCATTGGGCGGTGTGCCGACAGGCAGCATAAAGGCGCAGGTCGCCGCGAAAGCCGCCGGCACCAGCAGCGACATCGGATCGGCGTTCATTCCCAGCGCCACCGCGCCCAGAATGGGGATGAAGGTTGCTGCCGTTGCCGTATTGCTCGTCACTTCGGTCAGGAAAATGACCAATGCGACCACCGCGGCCACCAGCAGCAAAGCTGGCAATGTGGCCAGTCCGGCGACCAGCGACCCCAGCCAGCTGTCGAGCCCCGTCGCCGCGACCCCCATCGCAAGGCTGAGCCCGCCGCCGAACAACAGCAATACGCCCCACGGAAGACCTTCCTCTGCGTCCTTCCATGTCAGCACCATTTCCGAATTGCCCCGCGCGGGAAGGATGAACAGGGCCACCCCTGCCGCAATGGCAATCGCCGCATCGTCCAGCGCGCCCATCCATGCTGGCAGATCGACCAGCCCCGCCAATATGCCCGGCGCAATCCACAAGAGTGCGGCGCAACAGAATACGCCCAGCACCATTTTCTCGCCCTGACTGACCGGGCCAAGGCGGGCATATTGATCGTCGATCATCGCCCTGCCGCCCGAGATTTCCCCGATGTCAAAGCGGTAAAGCAGGCGGGTCATCAGGAACCAGCCGATCAGGATAAAGGCAAAGGCGGTCGGCACGCCGATCACCATCCAGTCGACAAATCCGATCCGGACGCCCAGCTCGGTCGCCGCGTAACCCGCGATAATCGCATTGGGCGGGCTGCCCAATAATGTGCCCAGCCCGCCCATACTGGCCGACCATGCGATTGCCAGCATCATGCAGAGGCCGAACCGGTGGATGCTGTCCGTGTTATCAACGCTGTGGCCATTGTCATCCGCGACCAGCGCGATAACCGATATGCCGATCGGCAGCATCATCAGCGTGGTGGCGGTGTTCGATACCCACATCGACAGAAAACCGGTTGCCAGCATCATGCCCAGCACGATCTGGCGCGGGCGCGTGCCGACCAGACGCAAGGTGAGCAGTGCGACACGGCGGTGCAGGTTCCATTTTTCCAGAGCAATGGCGATCAGAAATCCGCCAAGAAACAGAAAGACAATCGGACTGGCATAGGGGGCCGTTGCCTCGGCCACGGTCAGCGGAGTGAATACGGGCAAAAGGACGATCGGCAAAAGCGCGGTCGCGGCCAGCGGAATGGCCTCTGTCATCCACCAAAGTGCCATTAATGTCGCGATCGCGGCCACATAACGTGCATCTTCGGACAGGCCTTGCGCGCCCGAAAGGCCGATCCAGACGAACGATGCGCACAGCGGGCCCAATGCGCGGACCGACCAGACGAACAGCTTCGAGCGCTCCCCCGCTGTCATGATCCGCCCCGCCTCTCTTGGTCCGCTTCTTCCCGCCAGCGATAGCGACATTCCCGACCGCCCCGCAAGTGGGCTCGAATTTCGCAGACGGGAACCTGTTCTTAACCCCGATGCGCTAGAATTGCGGAGCGAAACACTATGGGACCACAAGATGTCGCGGCGAGAGCACGAGCGCCTCAACTCTGACCGGCCGGTCGAATGCCGTATCGATGGCCGTCATTTCATGGCGGTTCTTTACAATGTATCGATCTCGGGCTGCATGATCGAGGTGCCGCTCAACCGCGTCATCGACGGGGATCGCGTGCATCTGAAAGACGGAAATATCCGCATGTCAGGTGTTGTGGTCTGGCACGACGAGCGCAATGCCGGCCTGCGGTTCGACCAACCTTTGCACGAGGCAGTGGTCCGCTTTCTCGGCTATGATCCCGCGAAGGGAGAGCCGCTGATGCCGACCGACCGTTTCGGCCGCGCCCTGCCCCGCCTGCCGCGCAGCGATCGTTTCTTTTCGGATAGTCGCTGATCGATCTGGCGCCGAACCATCCAGCGCTGATCCACCCGCCAGGGCCTAGCGGCGCTGGCGTTCATCCAGTTCCACCAGCTCGTATAACTTGGCCCTTTGCTCTGTCGCGTCGCCCAATGCGATAGCTTCGGCCACACAGCAGGCCGCGTGGTCCTTCAAAATCTCGCTCTCCGCCTTGGCAAGCGCGGAGCGGACGGCTTGGAGCTGCGTCAGTATATCGATGCAATAGCAGTCCTCCTCAACCATGCGGGCAAGACCTTGTACCTGACCCGCAATACGCTTCAGCCGATTGCCTCTTGAGATACCCCCAAGGGGTATAAAAATGCGGCGGGGAGGAGTAAAGCGTGCGCACATCGCCAACATCACCATCCCGCAAGGCAATCGCAACATCGACCGGCGCACGGCGCTGCGCGGCGGCCTGGCTGCCATCGGGGGCAGCGCCCTCCCCTTGCCCGCATGGGCGGCGGGGCTGGGCCTGCACCACGCGGCCAAAGGTTTCGGAACACTCTCGGGCGAGGTGATCGATCTTTCCATCGATTGCACCCATTTTACAACGGGCAGACGCAGTGGCCATGCGGTGGCTGTGAATAGCACGATCCCCGGCCCGCTGATCCGGCTGCGCGAGGGGCAGGATGTGACGATCAATGTCGCCAATCGTCTGGACGAGGATAGCTCGATCCATTGGCACGGCATGCTCGTCCCATTCCAGTTCGATGGTGTGCCCGGCGTCAGCTTCCCCGGCATCGGCCCGCGCAACAGCTTTACCTATCGCTTTCCGGTGCGGCAGGCGGGCACCTAATTGGTGGCACAGCCATTCCGGATTACAGGAACAGATCGGCCATTATGGCCCGCTCATCGTCGATCCCGCAGCTGCGGATCCGCATGAATACGACCGCGAATTCGTATTGATCCTGTCCGAATTCACGCCGCATTACCCGCATACGGTCATGCGCAATCTGAAAGTGGGCGAGCATTACTACAACCGCCAGATGATGACGCTGAACGAAGGCGGCATGACTTTGGCGGATCGGTTGAAATGGGGTCGCATGCGTATGAATCCGCGCGACATTTCGGATGTCACCGGCGCGGAATATGCCTATCTGATCAACGGCTACGGTACGGCGGACAATCTGCAACTGCTTTTTCAGGCAGGAGCGCGCGTGCGCCTGCCCATCATCAACGGCAGCGCGATGACATTCTTCAACATCCGCATCCCGCGCACCGAGATGAACGTCGTTCAGGCCTACGGGCAGGACGTCGCCCCCGTTGTGGTGGCCGAGTTGCAGATCGGCGTCGCGGAAACCTATGATGTGATCGTCAGTCCCACGGCTGGCGCGCATGTCATCGTGGCATAGGCGATCGACCGTTCGGGCATGGCCATCGCCAGCCTGACCAGCATAGCGGGCGACCGTACGGAGCCGCCTGCCCTGCGCGATCCGGTGACACTGATCATGGCGGACATGGGCATGATGGCGGAACACGCCGACATGGATCATTCCATGCGCGACAAATCTTCCGTTCCCGAAACGTTCAAGGTCGGCGCGGGGGTCGACATGATCGCGCCCATGCCGATCGACCGGATGGATTTTCCCGGCCTCGGCCTCGACAAAGTCGGTCACCGCGTGCTACGCCACAGCAATCTGAAAGCCTTGCGGCCCAATCCGGTCCGCCCGCCCGAGCGGCAGATGGAAATCCATCTAATCGGCAATATGGAACGCTATATGTGGTCCTTCGACGGGCAGAAGCTGAATGCGGTCAGCGACCATCCCATACGGTTCGCTTTCGACGAGCGGGTGCGCGTGAAGTTGGTCAACGATACGATGATGGCGCATCCGATCCATCTTCACGGCCATTTCTTCGAACTGGTGAACGGCGCAGACGATGCGCATCAACCGCTGAAACGCATGCTGATCGTGCAACCGGGCGGCACGGCCACTTTCGACTTGACCGCGAACGAGCCGGGCGATTGGGCCTTTCACTGCCATCTGCTGTATCACATGCATTCGGGCATGTTTCAGGTTGTCACCGTGCGCCCGCTGGATGGCGCGCGATGAAGCGCTTTCTTCTCCTGCTCGTTGCAGGCTTCCCCGTGCAAGCCAAGGCGCAATCGCATGACATGCACAGCGATCATTCCGGCCACCAGATGTCGCCGGAACCCCAGCCTGATAGCGTCGCGGAAGATCCGCCGAAGCATGATCACGCGCCGATGGACCATGCGGCGATGGGGCACGCCATGCAAGGCGACGCGGCGCAGTCCGAAACGGCAACACTGCCCACCGCTACCCCGCCAGCAGCCTTTTCAGGGCCCGGGCGCGCCGCCGATACGATCTGGGGTGCAGATGCAATGCGCGACAGCCGCACCGAATTTTACCGCGAAAACGGCGGCATGCGCTTTGGCCAGTTTTTGGCGGAAAGGCTGGAGGCACGTCTGGGCGATGAGGATGGCTATCTTTGGGATATTCAGGACTTTTATGGCAGCGATCTCAACCGGCTGACAATCAAGTCGGAAGGCGAAAGCCCTTTCCAAGGCGACATAGAAGATGCCGAGATACAGGCGCTGTGGTCGCATGCCATCGGGCCGTGGTTCGATGTGCAGGCCGGTATAAAGCAGGGTCTGCAATCGGGCGGACGCACCCATGGTGTGCTTGGCGTGCAGGGACTTGCGCCCTATAATCTTGGAACCGATGCCGCGCTCTTTCTGTCCGACAAGGGGGAACTGACGGCTCGGATCGAAGTCGAATACGACCAGAAAAACACGCAAGACCTGATCCTCCAGCCCCGGGTGGAACTGGCGCTGTCTGCTCAGGACATTCCCGAACAGCAGCTTGGATCGGGAGTGACGGGGATAGAGGCGGGGCTGCGCTTGCGTTACCGGATCTCGCCCGAATGCGCGCCCCATATCGGGTATGATTTCAGCTGGCAATTCGGAGATACCAAGCTTTTCGCCCATGCATCGGGAGAGGACGCGTCGACGGGCGCCCTCGTAATTGGCATCCGCACGTGGTTCTGGGCCCCTAGTTCTCGCAAACGCGGCGCAGCATATTGAACAGCAATTCGCGCTCTTCTGGCGACAGGCCCTCTGCCATGCGGTTTTGCACGTCGACGGCAATGGCCATGCATTGGCGCGTCAGTTCCCGCCCCTCGTCGGTAAGGACCAGCGTGATGACCCGCTTGTCATCGCGCGAACGCGTGCGCTTCAACAGACCGCGCTGCTCCAGACGGTCGAGCGTATAGGTAATCGCCGCTCCGTTCTGGAACCGCAGCCGCGCCACTTCGCTGGGAGTGGATGCACGCCCGAAATAAATCGTCGTCAGCACTCCGAACTGGTGTGAGCTGAGCGCAAAGTCCGACAAGGCGGAGTCGACCTCATCACTGACCTTGTTGAAACTGCGGCGCAGATTGAACGCCAACGACCGTTCGAAAAAATGCTCTTCGACCGGATTTTCTTCGGACCCTTCGTCGGTTTGATCTTGTTTTGCCATGGCTTTATGATCACGAAAACGAGTCACTCGTTTCAACACTCTTCAAATTTTAAGGATTATTCGGCGCGGGTTCAAGTCTGTAAACTTCGGCAGTCTTGTCCGCTAAGACGGAGACCTCGAGAAATGACCTTGAACGCGGGCTAGCGCGGGCCTTGGATCTTATGCAACCGTTGTTAGGATTGCACTGCTACATTCCCGAAAAACCTTGTTAATATAGATAGATAGTCGCTGAAGCGCGAAAGACCGTTCCCGCGAAACATGCTTGAGGGACGATCTCGTCTTCGATAAGTAAATCGCTCCGGCAGTTGGAAAACAGATGTCTTATTACCAGCCGAAAGCTTAGCGTGAACTTAATCGCCCAACCTTTTAATCCGTCACGATCTAACCCGTGGGGATAGGAAACTGGCGACTACGGCGGCTTTGAACTCGCCTTCTAACATCGCCACGAACCCTCGGCGCTTGGGCAATTGCGTCAGCGCGTCGATCATGACCTCACGCCGCGCTGGTCCAGCTCACACCGCAGTATTTTTGCTCCTGCTTCGGCACTGCTGCGCGGTCGGATTGGATCGCGGTCTCCATCTCGCTTTCCTCGCCTGCGCCATCTGCAAGGAACCGGCGGATCAGCTGCCTTGGTCCGCGCGAAAAATCCGGTGCGGAAAACATCAGCTCTGCGCCTCCGGTCCCGCATCGCTGGCCGTCATCGCCGCGCGCAGCCTGTCGAGCGCCTGCGCTTTCAACTGGTGGACGCGCGGTATGCTGACCCCCAGCACGGCCGCGATCTCAGACAGGTTCAGTTCCTCTACAAAGTAAAGCTGGGTGATCATCTGCAATCTTTCGGGCAAGGCGGCGATCGCGGCAGCCAGTAAGGCGCCCTGCTCCGCATCCTGCATGGCAGACAAGCCATCGGGGGTGTCGTCGGCAAAGGCGGCGTTGCTGTCGGAGTAGCACCGGTCGATCGGATCGAAGCGCAAAGGCTCGCTGAACGCGCGCAGCGACGATAATTCACGCGGGCTCACTTCCATCGCTGCCGCCAGTTCGCCATCGCTGGGATTGCGTCCCAATTGCTGTGCCAGCCCATGCGCCGCCGCTTCGATCTCGCGCCGTTTGCGGGCGGCGGTTCGGGTCGTGGGTGCCTCGCGCCGGATCAGGTCGAACATCGCACCGCGCACGCGCATTTTGGCATAGGCGGCAAAGGCGTGCTCGCTCCCCTGCTCCCCTTCACCCAATTCGGACCGCCCGCGGTGACGCTGCGCACATTCGGCCAGCGCCATTAGCCCGACCTGGATCAGATCCTCGATCTCTATGCCGGGCCTTCCGCTGCCATGGGCATGCCATGCCAGCCTTTTGACCATGGGCATAAAGTCCCTGATCCGTTCCTCCGCGCTGCCGGAATAGGCATTGCGGGCGGTCTGCCGCGTTCTGGCAAATGCCGTCTGGTTATGCATCATGCCGCCATCTCCATATTGTCGGCTGCCGCAATCGGGGCGCTGGCACCGATCACCTCGATCACTTCGATGGGCTGGCTGGCAGGCAGTTCGCCGATCGAGATTACGATGACTTCAGGGGTCCGCTGGCGAACCAGCGATGCGATGGCGCGCCGCGATTGGGGCTGAACCACCAGCGCAGGTGGAATGGCCGCAGGCCCGCGCTCGTCCACGATCTGCTTCATGCGGCGGGCAATGGTGGTTGCTAGATCGGGCTCGATCACCGGCCAGCCGGTCACCGGATCGCGCAGCCCCTGCAGGATCGCGCTTTCCAGCCCGCCATCCAGCGTAACCACGGGCAGCGATCGGGTCGGCGGACAGATCCGCCCGACAATGGTCGCGCCCAGATCGCTGCGCACGCGGTCGACCAATGCCTCGTGATCCTGGGTCACCTGTACCGCACGCGAGAGACTGGCGAAGATCGGCACCGGATGGGTGATCGCGATGCCATCCTCCAGCAGGCTGCGCAGCACGCGGGTCACGGCGGCCAGAGACAACGGCTGCGGATGGAAGGTCTCGATCAGGCTGGCCGAATGGGCCTTGGTCGCCTCGATCAGTTCGCGCACCTCGTCCGGCCCCAGCAAATCATGCGCCCGCTCTCCCAGCAACTGGTTCAGATGGGTCGCGATGACCGTGCCCGGATCGACGACAAGGAAACCGGCCGCCGTGGCATGATCGCGATTGCCCTTGTCGATCCACAAGGCGGGGCAGTTGAAGCTGGGGTCGCGGGTCTCATCCCCCTTCAAGTGATGATTGCGGCTGGCCTCTCCCGTATCGATGGCCAGCACACGGCCCGGCTGCACCGCCGCGCCGCCCAGCATGACCCCGCCCAACATGATGCGATAGTCATAGGGCGCCATATCCAGCGCATCGCGCAACCGGAACTGCGGGACGACAAAGCCGAAATTGCGCGACAATTGCTTGCGCACGCCAGTGATGCGGGCCAGCAATGGCGAGCCCTTTTTCTCATCCACCAAGGGGACGAGACCATAACCGAACTCTATGCTGACGAGCGCCATGTCGGTCACCTGATCCAGATCGATGCGATGCGGATCGACGGGCGCTGATATGGCAGCGACCGTCGCAGGCCGTCCGGCGCGCTTTTTCAACCTATGCGCCAGCCAGAATGCCCCCGCCGCTGCGGGCAGAAAGATCGACTGCGGCATGGCGGGGATCATCCCCACGGCAGCGAGCACCACACCCACCGGCAGCCAGCTGCGCGGATCGGCAAATTGCCCGCCGATCTGCCCTGCCAGATCGCGCGCGTCGGATACGCGGGTCACGATCACCGCTGCCGCGATCGACAGCAGCAACGAGGGCACTTGCGCGACCAGAGCATCGCCGATGGCGAGCTGTATATAGGTTTCGGCCGCTTCGCCCGCGGAAAGGCCGTGGGTAATCATGCCAAGGCACAGCCCCGCGATGATGTTCACTGCCAGGATCAGCAGCGCCGCGATCGCATCGCCCTTCACGAATTTCGACGCACCATCCATCGAGCCGTAGAAATCCGCCTCGGTCGCCACTTCGCGGCGGCGGGCCCTCGCTTCGTCGGCCGTCAGAATGCCGGCTGCCAGATCGGCATCGATCGCCATCTGCTTGCCGGGCAAGGCATCGAGGGTGAAACGCGCCGACACTTCGGACACGCGCCCTGCACCCTTCGTCACCACCACCATGTTGATGATCATCAGGATCAGGAAAACGAAAATGCCGACCGCGAAATTGCCGCCGATCAGAAATGCGCCGAACGCTTCGATCACATGGCCCGCCGCGGCACCCCCTTCATGGCCATGCACCAGTACCACGCGGGTGGAAGCGACATTCAGCGCCAGCCGAAGCAAGGTCGCGAATAACAGGACCGAGGGAAAGGACGAGAAATCCAGCGGCTTTTGCGCGTTCATCGCGGCCATCAGGATCGCCACCGACAGCGCGATATTAAGAACAAAGGACACATCCAGCAGCATCGCTGGTACGGGCACGATCATCAGCAGCATCAGTGCGATGATCCCGGCTGGGAGTGCCATCGCGCTGAGATCTGCGGCTCGTTTCGCGGTTGGGGCGGGCGTCACAGGCCGAACCTTTCAAACTGCGAATAGGCTGCCTTGACGGCGGGCGGAGCGGATTGGCCGGTGTCGCCGAAGATCGACTGCAGGCTGGCGGTCATGGATTGTCCGCCCGCGATCCGCCCGGCGACCGGCACGGCCCTGTCCGGAACAGGCAGGCCGTGCCCCGGTTGGGCAGGCCGGTGGGGCAACGGCGAAGCGAACTCGCCCGCGCCATTCATGGCACCCTGTACCTTCGCTTCGATCACGGCCATCACCTCGCCAAGGCTGCGCTCCGCACCCGATGGGTGGCGGAATATGCCGCGATTGGCAGCGCTGGCGGCAGGCAGCAGCGCCGTAGCCGACGCATCGGGATCGCGGGACAGCGCGGTCAGAAAGCGGGAGGCATCGCCGCTGCCGAGGAAATGGGCGAGATAAAGCTCTGCCGCGTCGGGCTGGCGGCCCAGCGTGCGCGCCATTTCGATCCGGTTATCGCCAGCGAGCTCGCCCGCCATCAGGGCCGATGCGGCGGGATCGTAACGCAGGCCCATGATCCGGCCCGCCATCGCCTTGTCGGTGATGCGCCCGTCCGAAATGGCCGCGCTGGCCCAGCCATAGCCGTGCTTTGCGCCGTGGCGTTCCAGCGTGCCCAGCCATGTCGCATTGGTGAACTGGAACAGCCCCGCCGCGCTGGAGGTTGCGGCCTTTGCATCGGGGTTCATCGAGGATTCGATGCGGGCCTGTGCCAGCAGGAAGTCGAAATCCTCTCCGGTGCGCTGCGCGGCGCGGGCGATATCGGCGCGGATCGCTGCGCCGGTGCCGGAGACGGCTTCAATCGGGGGTCCACTCATTTGGGTCAATCCTGTCGGTGACTGTGACAGAACAACCCAAGCAATTACCGTGCCAGTTCAGGCCCCCAGTGCGGCATAGCGTTTCGCGCCATACAGGCGCGGCGAACCGCTCAGCATATCGATCCGCGCCGTGATATTGGCCGCGACAAGATTGCGCATCTGGCGGTTCACCTCGTTCGCGTCGCGGGCGGCGCGGCTCATCGCGCGGCATTCCTCGTCCAGCGAGGCGGCATCGGCATGATCCAGCCGGTCGCACAGGCCCAGCTTGTCGCGCGCAGCCAGCGTAATCGCGTCGAGGTCGAGACCGGCAATCGCTTGCCGCTCACTCTCAAGCACGGCAAGCATCTGCCGCAACGCTTCCTTCAGTTTGACGGTCTCGCTCACTTTTCGGTCCTTAGCATGAAGCCGGCTGCGATCATGGCATCGGCGATTTTCTGCGGCACCAGCGGATAGGTGCCGTCTTCGATGGCCTTGCGGATTTCGGCGACGCGGTCGGCATCGACGGGCGGCGCGCCCGGATCCAGCGCGTCGGAAAGCGCAAGGCCGGAGGCGGCGGGCGCTTTTTGCGGTGCCATGTCCGGCCCCGTGCGAAGGGGTGTTGGGCGGATGTCGCCGGTAAAGACCGGGCGGATCGGTCCGATATCATGCGTTGCCATTTGCGCGTTTCCCTAACAGCGGTCCGAAAGGCAGGACGGATGCGGCAAGGGAAGTTTAAGGGCGGCGCCAGAAAATGGCCTTTCGGGCCGGAGATCAGGCGGAAGGCAGGCTGACCACGCCCGGCGCGGTAATCCGTGCGCGCATGATGTCGGCGCGGCGGCGGGCCTCGGTTACGGGACGCACCTTGATCCAGTCGCCAACCGCGCCGCTTTCCAGCGCCTCTCCGGGGCGGGAGATGGTGAAACCCTGTCCTGCAACCGCAATCGAAACGGCATCGCCGCGTTGCACTGCGATCGCCCCGGCCTCGGCGTCTGCCGCGACCGCTGCCGCGCGTACCGGCATATAGAGCCGCCATCCGCCCGCATCGGGGCATTGCAAGATCAGCGTATCGCGGCCGTCGCTCCGCCAGCCGATATCGACCGGCGCGGCACAGGGGCGCAATTTCAACCTGCGGTCGAGCGGATGCATGGCGCCGCCTTCCTCTCCGATCGCTGCGCCGGTAAACTGCGCGATCCGGTCATCGAGCGCGGCCAGATCCTGAACCGGCGCACCGGCGGCCATCAGCAGGACGATCAGGGCAGAAGCGTTGAACATGGGCGTGGCCTTTCGCAGCGTGTAACGATGTGCATCACGGCTGCGTTGCAAGCTATGTGCCAAGCAATCCGACTATCCGGCGTGGGTGACAAAGGTGACATCTGTCACCCAATGTGTCACCCAGTGTTTTTCCCGGAAATGCGCGGGTTTTCGCGCCTTTGGGTGACATTGTCGGGTTGCGGGGAAATTCGACGTTTTGAAAGAGCCTTGGATAACGGGCGATAGGCCGGATCGGGCGTGTAGGACAGCAAAACCCCCATAGCGCGCCATCAATTGTCATAGGCCAGCACCGCGCCCTGTTCGCGGCTGTCGGGGATCAGCACGATGCGTGCATGGGCGCCCGCACCGGCGGCTTCGGCAGCAAGGCGGGCGGCTTGATCCATCGCGACGGCGGCATTGGCAGGATCGTATCCGATGGTGATTTGCAGGCTCGCCCCCGCGCCCGCCGGGTTTTGCCGCAGCCATTCGCCCAAAGGCGGCGCATCGGGCAATGCGCGATAGATTGCTTGCGGGACCGGATCGGGCGCGGGCAAGTCTGCGGCGCGGTCTGCCGAGGCATATTGCGCGGTCACGATGAAAAGGATCAGGGCCAGATCGGCCAGCATGATCGCCCAGCCCGCCTGCCCCTTCATACCGCGATGCCCCTTTATACCGCGATGAGCCATCACGCGGCGATTACCCTGTCCGCTGCGCCGACCCCGTCTGCCCCGTCCGCCCCGTCGGGCAGGGGGTGAACCACAGCACCCTCCAGCTGCGCGGCAGTCCAGCGCAATAATTCGTCGCGCGCCTGTTCCTCTGCCTCGCCCGAACGGCGGATCGCCTCGGCCAGCGGGGTAAGGACCAGATGGGCCAGCAGCACGCCATACAGCGTGGTCAGCACTGCCGCCGACAGCGCCGCGTTCATCCCTGCGGCCGGATCGGACGGCAATTGCGACAAGGCCAGCAGCGTGCCCGCCAGCCCGAACGCCGGCGCGGTTTCCGCCGCCATGGCCAGCGTGGCGAAGGCACGACGGTTGTCGGCCAGACGCCGCGCGCGATAACGCGCCATCTGCTTGTGAAACAGCGGGATCGAACGCGCGTCGATCATGGCCTTGGCGGCAAGCTGGCTGGCGCGGTCGCGGAAATAATAGGGTTCGGTCCTGACCAGTCCGTCGATCCGCACATCCTGCACCATGCGCGCCAGATCGCTGCGCAGATCGTCGGCGTCGAATTCGCGGGAGGCAAGATGCCGGATCGTCGCCAGCGTGGCGCGGCATTCGCCCAGCCCCGCCCGCAGCAAGGTGGCCAGCGCCGTGCCGCCGACGACGATGGCGGCAGAAACGGGATCGATCAGCGCGGCGAAATCCATGGCTATTGCGGCTCCTTATGCGGGCCAGAACGGATGGCGCGGTGCGTTTTTCAGGGGGCGGCGCGCGATTGCCGCCATACCGGCAAGGCTTTGCCGCAGCCTGTTGCCGCCTGCACGGCCGATCCTGCCGCCACATCCGGAAAAGCGCGAAGAACCGCGGTTTTCGCCCGATTGGCACGGCATTTGCAAACCCATCAACCGACTATCGCACAGCAGGAAAGGGCCGATCATGTCCGGCGATCTGTTTGGAATTCACGGGGCAGCATTGCAATTGCGCTCGCAGCGCATGGGCGTGCTGGCGTCGAATATCGCGAATGCCGGAACCCCCGGTTACAAGGCGCGCGACATCGATGTCGGTGCGGCCCTGTCGCGCGTCGCCGGCGGTACTAGTGTCGATCGGGCCGCTGACGGCGCGACGCTGTTCCGCGTGCCGGTCATCGCCTCGCTCGACGGCAATACGGTCGAGCTGCAGAACGAACAGATCGCATTCTCGGAAAACGCCGTCGGCTATGCCGCCACGCTCGACCTGATCCGCACGCGGGTCGAGACGGTGACCCGCGCGATCCGGGGCGAATGACGATGGCCGACCGCCCCCTGACCGCCTTTACCCTCGCCCAGCGCGGCATGTCGGCCCAGATGGTCCGCATGAACGCGGCGGCCTCGAATCTGGCCAATGCAGGTTCGGTCGCCGCGAGCGAGGGGGAAGCCTATCGCCCCTTGCGCGCCGTTTTCGCCGAGGATCTCGATCGCGCCACCGGCCAGTCCAGCGTGCGCGTCAGCGCCGTGGTGCGCGAGGATACCGCCCCCACCCGCCGCTATGACCCCGGCCATCCGCTGGCCGATGCCAATGGCGAAGTCTGGGTCGCCCCCGTCGATGAGAATGCCGAGATGGTCGAGATGCTGGAAGCATCGCGCCAGTACCAGAACATCGTCGAGGCGCTTTCCACCACCAAGCAACTGATGCTCGACACGATGAGGCTGAAATGACGATTTCCTCTGTGACTTCCGCGACGACCGCAACCGCAAGTTCCTCGACCGGCGGCGGCTTCGCCTCGCTCGACCAAAGCGATTTCCTGAAACTGATGACGGTGCAGATGCAGCATCAGGATCCGTTCGATCCCGTCGACAACAAGGAGATGCTGGCCCAGCTGGCCCAGTTTTCGCAGCTGTCCGCCAGTTCGGAAACGAACAGCGTGCTCGACCAGATTTCCGCCAAGCTCGACGCCATTGCGGCGCTCGCGGCCGGAAAGGAGTAACCCCCATGTCTTTCTATACTTCGCTCAGCGGCCTGAAGAATGCCCAGACGGGCCTGAACGTCACGGCCCATAATATCGCCAATGCCGAAACCAGCGGCTTCAAGAAATCGACCGCCAATTTCGCCGATCTGGTGGCCGGTTCGGCCAACGCCGATCCGCGCATGCTGATCGGGATCGGCTCGTCGGTGGATTCGATCACCCAGAATTTCGACGTTGGCCCGATCGAACAGACGGGCGCTTCGCTCGATCTGGCGATCACGGGCGACGGGTTCTTTTCGACCGTATCGCTGGCCGACGGCAAAACGCTCTATACCCGCAATGGCGGCTTTGGCATCGACGAGGCCGGCAATGTGCAGGACGGCGCGGGCAATGTGCTGCAGATCTTCGCGCCCGGTGCCGATCCGGCGGTCGATGCACCGGTCGGGGCACTCGTCCCGCTGGTCAATGGCGCGGGCAGCGAGTTCGCGGGCATTACCGTCAATACCGACGGGTCGATGATCGCATCCTATGCCGATGGCACCAGCACCGCGCTGGGCACGGTGGCGCTGGCCAACTTCACGACCCCGACGGGGCTGCGGCAGGAAGGGTCGTCGAACTGGTCCTCGACCGGCATTTCGGGTGTCGCCACCTACGGCGCGCCGAATACGGGGCGCAATGGCGGCATCATGTCGGGCGCGATCGAAAGGTCGAATGTCGATCTGTCGGAAGAGCTGGTCAGCCTGATCACCGCGCAACGCTATTTCCAGGCCAATGCCAAGGCGATCGATACGGCGACGCAGATCAGCCAGACGATCATCAACCTCAGGACCTGATCATGGACCGGCTGATCTATTCCGCCGTATCGGGCATGAACGCCAGCATGGTGCGCCAGCGCGCCATCGCCAGCAATATGGCCAATGCGCAGACCACCGGCTTCAAGGCCGAAATCTTCGATTCCCGTCCCGTGACGCTGGATGGCGGGCCGGTTGAAGTACGCGCCCAGAACCGGACAGAGGTTCGCGGCGCCCAAATGGCCGACGGATCGGTCAACGATACGGGCCGGCCGCTGGATATCGCGATGCAGGGCGACATCCTGCTGGCGGTGCAGGCGCTGGACGGGACGGAAGCCTATACGCGGCGCGGCGATCTGTCGGTCTCGCCCACGGGCGTGCTGCAAACGGGCGACGGACTTCCGGTGATCGGCGATGCCGGGCCGGTGACCGTCCCCTTGGGCGGCGACATCGCGATTGCACCCGATGGCGCAATCCTGCTGGCCGACCCCGCCGTGCCGGAGGCTGCGCCCGAACAGATCGGCCGCCTGAAACTGGCCAGTGCCAGCGGCAGCGATCTGGTGAAAGGGCTGGACGGCCAGTTCCGCGTCAGAGGGGGGGGTATTTTGCCTGCCGATCTGGACGCCAAGGTCGTCACCGGCGCGCTGGAAGGATCGAATGTCGTTCCCTCCGAAGTGCTGGTCGACATGATCGAGGCCCAGCGCCTGTTCGATATCCGCACCAATGTCGTCTCTACCGCCCGCGATCTCGACGAGAGCGCGGCCCGCCTCATGCGGCTTAGCTAAAGGAGAATTTCCATGCCCAGCTCGGCACTTCACGTCGCCCGTACGGGGCTTGAGGCGCAGGATGCGCGCATGCGCGTCATCGCCAACAACCTCGCCAATGTCGCCACCACCGGCTTTAAACGCGACCGCGCCAATTTCTCGACCCTTGCCTATCAGGCCGCGCGGGTGGCGGGGCAGCAAAGCAGCAACCAGACCGAATATGCCGAGGGGCTGAACCTTGGCACCGGCGTTCAGGTCCAGTCGACCAGCCGGATCGTCACCCAAGGCACGCTGAACGCGACGGGCAATGCGCTCGATCTCGCTCTCGATGGCGACGGCTATTTCCAGGTGGAGATGCCTGGCGGCCAGATGGGCTATACGCGGGCGGGCAATTTCACCCGCTCGTCCGAAGGGCTGCTGGTCACGTCGCAGGGTTACCCCGTGCAGCCGCAGATCACTATTCCCGAGGGGATGACATCGCTGACCATTGGCGACGACGGCATCGTTTCGGCCATGGTGGCGGGCGATGGCGATCCGGTCGAACTGGGACAGCTGACCATCGCCAGCTTTGCCAATCCGGGCGGATTGCGACCTGTCGCGGGCAATTATCTGGAAGAAACCGCAGGCAGCGGCCCCGCCCTTCTGGGCATCGCGGGCGAGGAAGGGCGCGGCCATGTGCAACAGGGCATGCTGGAAGGCAGCAATGTCAATGTCGTTCAGGAACTGGTCGACATGATCGAAACGCAGCGCGCTTACGAGATCAATTCCAAGATGATCTCCTCGGTCGACGAGATGCTGCAGAACGCGAACCAGACGCTGTGACCATGCGCCCGCTCGTCCTTGTCGCCCTTCTTGCCTGCGCATCGACCGCGCAGGCACAGGAAGCCGGATACGAACCGGCCCCTGCTGCGCCAACCTATATGCCATCGGTGCCCCCTGCCCCGACCGGCGGAATATTCCAGCCCTCGTCGGGCTATACCGGCCTGTACGAAGGGACGCGTGCGCATCGGGTGGGCGACCTTGTCACCATATTGCTGGTCGAGAGCACGGTCACGTCGAAATCGGTGCGTTCAAAGAACGACCGCAGCGGCAGCCTCTCTTTCGTCCCGCCGTTGACCGGTCCCTTCGCCTTTCTCGACCCGTCGGACCTTAAAGCTTCGGGCGCGGGGTCGTTTTCGGGAAGCGGAAGCGCGGGGCAGAACAGCTCGCTCGCCACGGCGCTGGCCGTGACCATCGTCGAAGTGCGGCCGAACGGTACCGCGCTGGTGCAAGGGGAAAAGAACATGTTGCTTAGCCAGGGGGATGAATGGGTGCGCTTTCGCGGCATCATCCGCCTTGCCGATGTGGACGCGGAAAACACTGTGATGTCGAGCCGCGTGGCCGATGCCGCCATCGAATATTCGGGCAAGGGTGACCTTCAGCGGGCAAGCCGCCCGGGATGGCTGTCGCGCTTTTTCTCGATCATCAGCCCATTCTGACGGAGCCGGAACGATGCGCCGTTTTATCCTTATCCTTGCAGCCCTGTGCACGGCCGTGTTGCCCGCGACGGCGCATGCCGAACGGGTGCGCGACCTTGGCCAGTTTCAGGGCGTCAGGTCCAACCAGCTGACCGGATATGGCATCGTCGTCGGGCTTCCCGGCACGGGCGACGACAATCTGGAATATGTGACACAGGCGATGAAGGGCGTGTCGGGCCGCATGGGCCTGCAATTGCCCGCGGGGGTTCAGCCTTCGCTGAAGAACGCCGCCGCCGTTATCGTCACCGCCGATCTGCCTGCCTTTGCCAAACCCGGCCAGCGTATCGACGTGACCGTTTCGACCATGGGCAAGGCCAAATCGCTGCGTGGCGGCGCGCTGATCCTGACCCCGCTCTATGGTGCGGACGGGCAGATTTACGCCATGGCGCAGGGCAATCTGGCCGTGGGCGGTCTGGGCGTATCCGCTGCCGACGGGTCGAAACTGACCGTCAACGTGCCGACTGTCGGGCGCATTGCTGATGGCGGCAGCGTGGAACGCGCGGTCGACACGGGTTTCGATAGCGGCGAGGTGCTGCGCTATAATCTCTTCAACGCCGATTTCCTGACGGCAAGCCGCGTGCGTGATGCGATCAACCGCATGCTTCCCGGCACGGCGAGCATAGAGGACGGGGTGACGTTGGCGCTGCGGCTGCCCGCCGGGTCCGACCGCCGAGCCAGCCTGATGGCGGCGATCGAAATGCTGGAAATCGCGCCCGCCGAAACGCCTGCCAAGGTGATCGTCAATTCGCGCACCGGCACGGTCGTCATCAACAGCGCGGTGCGCCTGTCGCCCGCCGCGATCAGCCACGGCACGCTGACGGTGCGCATCGACGAGAACCCGATGATCGTCCAGCCCGCCCCCTTCAGCCGCGGACAGACCGCGCAAGAGGAAAGCTCCGACATCTCCGTCAGCGAAAGCGGCGGACAGGTCGCGCTGTTCCAGCCCGGTGCCTCGCTGTCGGAAATCGTCGATGCGCTGAACCTGCTGGGTGTGGGCGCATCCGATCTGGTCGCCATTCTGGAAGCGTTGAAACAGGCAGGCGCGCTGAAAGCCGAAATGGTGATCCTGTGAGCATGTCGATCAGCACCGCTGCCGCCGCAGCTTCAACCGCGAAAGAGCGGTCGCAGCTGGCCGGCGCCGCGCAGGATTTCGAAGCGATCTTCCTGCGCCAGATGTTGTCGGCTGCGCGCGACAGCGCGATCCGCAGCGATCTGTTCGGATCGAACGGATCGGACACATTCCGCCAGATGCGCGACGAAGCCTTTGCCGACATCGCATCGCAGCAAGGCGTGCTGGGGCTGGCCGCCATGATCGAGGCGCAGGTGGCCAGTGCCGATCCGCAAACGCCCGGTTCCAAGGAGTAGGCCGCAATGGCATCCGATCTCATCTCGATTGCGCAAAGCGGCGCGCGTACGGCGCGGCAGGCGCTGGATGTAACCGCCAGCAACATCACCAATGCATCCTCCCAGGGATATGTCCGTCGCACCGTCCAGCTGAACGAGGTGGTGGCATCGGGCGGGCTGTCCGCAGTCGGCAATCTGTCCCTGTCGGGCGTGCGGCTGAATGCGGTGATCCGCAATGCCGATGCGTTCCGCCTGTCAGAAGTGCGCCGCACCGGATCGGACCTTGCCCGCGCCGATGCGGAGCTGTCGGGCCTGTCCAATATCGAAAGCGCGCTGGAACAGAGCGGCCTGTATGACGCGCTGGTCGATTTCGAAGCCGCGCTGAACCAGCTGGCCAGCGATCCGGTCGACCGGTCGCTGCGCGCTGCCGCGCTGGAAGCGGCGCGCGGTATGGCATCGACGTTCAACCTTGCCGATGCGGCGCTGGCGGCAGCAGGTGACGGCGTGACATTCGAAGCCGGTGCCGATGTAGCGCAGGCCAATCTGCTGACCGGCGAGCTTGCCGTGCTGAACACCAAGCTGGCGCGCAGTGCCGCGGGTTCCTCGGATCAGGCGGCCTTGTTGGACCGGCGCGATTATCTGCTGGGCGAATTATCGGGCAAAATCGGCATCCATGCCGAAATCGCGCCCGACCAGACGGTCACGATCCGCGCCGGCGATGCGAGCGGGCCGCTGATGCTGGACGGCAGCACGGCGACCCCGTTGTCGGTGACAAGCGCGGCGGACGGAACATTGCTCTTCGACCTTGGCGGCAGCGCGGTGGTTCCCGCCGCCGGATCGCTGGCAGGTCATGCACAGGCGCTGGACGAACTGGCCGACGTGCGGCTGCGGCTGGATACGCTGGCCATGGATGTCGTCACTGCCGCCAATACTGCGCAGGCCGCCGGTGCCGCGCTGGACGGCAGCGCCGCGCCCGCCATGTTCGCCGGTACCGGTGCGGGCGATATGGCGCTGGCCATCTCCGACGGCTCGCTGATTGCCACCGCCCCCGCCGGATCGCCCGCGAACAGCCGCGACGGCAGCAATCTGGCCGCCCTGTCCGCGGCATTGACCGGCAGCGGCGTCGCATCGGGGCTGAACGGCCTGTTGTTCGACGTGTCCGCCATGGTGAACGGCAAGACCGTCACGCGCGACACGCTGGCCGCGATTGCGGACAACGCCAATATCGCGCTGCAGGCACAGGCGGGCGTCGATCTGGATGAAGAGGCGGTGAATCTCGTCCGGTTCCAGCAGGCGTTTCAGGCATCGGGCCGCGTCATGCAGGTCGCCAGCGATATTTTCGACACCATCCTCGGCATCAGGTGAGGCACGCGATGAGCATTTACGGAACCGGCACAACGGCATTCTACGCCAAATCGCGCGTGGATATGACGGCGCTTCGCAAACAGGCCGAAAAGATGCAGGGCCAGCTGTCCACCGGCGAAAGGCTGGAGCGGGCATCCGACGATCCGGTCGCGGCCGCGCGGTTGCGCACCTTGTCGCGCGCCGATCGGTTGGCAGAGGTAGACCAGTCGAACACAAACCGCGCGGCAGGCGATCTGGGACTGGCCGATGCGGCGCTGACGTCGATGGCCAATCTGGTCACGCGGGCGCGCGATCTTGCGATCCAGGCGGGGTCGGAAACGCTGAACGATACGCAGCGCGCCGCCATCGGAATCGAAATCGAGGAAATCCATACGCAGCTGGTCGCGCTGGCCAATGCGCGCGACACGGGCGGCCATGCGCTGTTCGGCGGGGCGACGACAGGCGATGCCTATGAAATCGATGGCACCGGCTATGCGGCCTATCTGGGCACGGCAGCATCGGGCGAAATCGATCTGGGCGCTGGTCAAACCGTGATCCGGTCGATCACTGGCCCGGCTATTTTCGGCATCGATGTCGATGGAACGCCTGCCAATCTCCTCAACATCGTCAAGGGTCTGTCGCTGGCGCTGGCGGGCGGCGCGGCCGACACGGCGCAGGCCGCGCGCGACGCGCTGGGCAGATTGACGGCGGGTATCGACAATATCGCCACCAACCAGACCGTGCTGGGCGCGCGTCTGGTGTGGCTGGATTTCGTGGCCGAGCGCCAGACCGATCTGGGCGTCATGCGCGCCGCGGAGGAAGCCGATACCGGCGGGGTCGACATCGCCGACACCATGATCCGCCTGCAGGAAGCCATGACCGTTCTGGAAGCCAGCCAGGCCGGTTTCACACGCCTCTCGGGCATGAGCCTGTTCGACCACATCGGTTGAACTCTTCAACGCAAGTCACGGAAAAACAGTCATGTTCGCAGCCATCGGTATCGTCATCCTGCTGGTTATGGTGTTTGGCGGTTTCGCCCTGACCGGCGGCGCATTGGGCCCCGTCATGCATGCCGTTCCGCACGAAATGCTGATCATCGGCGGCGCAGCGCTGGGCGCGGTGGTCGCAGGCAATTCGATGCACGAGCTGAAAGCGATCGGTGCCGCACTGGGCAAGGTGTTCAAAGGTCCGAAGCATTCCAGACAGGACCACATGGATGCCATCGTGCTGAGCAGCCGTCTGATGAAGATGCTGAAGAACGAAGGGCCCGTCGCGGTCGAGGCGCATGTTCAGGATCCGTCTAATTCGGCCATTTTCAACGAGTTTCCTGCCATTCTTGCCAACAAACCTTTAACCGACCTGCTCTGCGATGCGATCAGCCTGCAGGTCGTATCGTCGGGCACTCTGGAGCCGCATGCGGTGGAGGAGGTCATGGATAATGCCATGAAGACCCATTTCCACGGATTGCACGAACCGCAGCACGCCTTGCAGAACCTTGCCGATGCGCTGCCCGCGCTGGGCATCGTGGCGGCCGTGCTGGGCGTCGTGAAGACCATGGGCTCGATCGACGAACCGCCATCGGTGCTGGGGGGAATGATCGGTTCCGCTCTGGTCGGCACGTTTCTGGGCGTCCTGCTCGCCTATGGCATCGTCGGGCCGCTGGCGGGCAGGCTGAAGCAGATCAACGAGCAGGACGAGCAGATCTTCCACGCCGTCAAGCAGGTCATCATCGCCAGCCTGCACGGTTGGCCGCAGCCTTTGGTAGTGGAAAGCGCGCGGTCGGGTCTGGGCCATGGATTCCGGCCCGGCATGAACGAAATGCTTGACGCGATGCGGGGCAAGTAAGCCATGGCCAGCACCCCCGCCCCCTCCGACGCCGGTTTCGACGCCGGTTTCGACGGCCGCAACAGCCGGCCCGTCATTGTCAAAAAGGTCACCATCGTCGCGGGCGGCCATCACGGCGGGGCGTGGAAAGTGGCCTATGCCGATTTCGTGACCGCGATGATGGCGTTCTTCCTGCTGCTCTGGCTGCTCAACGCCACGACCGAGGAGCAGAAGCAGGGGCTGGCCGATTATTTTGCCCCAACCCTTGTCCAGATGCGTGAAAACAGCGCGGGCAGCAACGGCTTGCTGGGCGGCCGGTCGCTGTCGAACGTGACCAGCGAGGCGAATGGCAAGTCGGAAAAGGAGCAGCTTGCGATCACCCCTCCCCTTGGCGGCAGTGACAATCCGCGCCGGTCGGAGGAAACCCGCCGCGCCGTCGAAGCCATGCTGCAATCCACCCCTCGCCTGCGCCGGCTTGCCGAGCAGGTGCGCCTTGTCCGGACGGTCGAAGGCATTCGTCTGGATCTGGTCGACGATGCCGATTTCTCGATGTTCCATCTGGGCACCACGGTCCTGACCCCTGACGCGCGCACCTTGCTGGGCGCGATTGCCGAGGCTGCGGCAGCCCAAAACACGCAGCTGACCTTGCGCGGCCATACCGATGCGCTGCCATGGCGCGACGGAGTGCCGGGCAATAACTGGTCGCTGTCCGCCGGCCGCGCAGAAGCGACGCGGATGGAACTGCTGCGCGGCGGCATCGCCAAAAACCGCTTTGCCCGTATCGAGGGGGTGGCAGACCGCGAACCGCTGATCGCAGATAATCCCGCCGATCCGCGTAACCGGCGCATTTCGATTACCGTGCTCGATTGAGCATGCATTCCGGATCATGATCGCAGCGCTCAAACAGGAACGCGCCAGTGTCGAAGGCGTATGCCGCTATCGCTTTGGCGGCGGCATCGCCGTGCCCGTGCGCATCTCGGATTTGACCGAAGGGGGCTGCAGGATCAGCTCGATCCCGCGCGCGCTGGCCATTGGCGACCATATTTCGATCAGCATCGACACGTTGGCGCCCCTGTTCGCGACGGTGAAATGGGTGGAAAGCGGGCGTGCAGCGGGGCTGAAATTCGACAACCCGCTCTACCCTTCCGTTTTCAGCTGGCTGCTGTCGAACATGAAGGCATGACATCTGCCTGTATTACACGCATTCTGTTGATCCGCTTGGATTGACCAAGTAATGATCCGCGCGAGTCCACGATAAGGATGCGCGCCATGCATCAGATTTACTTGACCCGGTATTGGGCCGTCCCCCTGATTCTATTGTCGCAAACAGCCTGCTGGGACGATTCCTCGGCCGAAACCACGACTGCGACATCGGCTGCAACATCGGCCGGGGCGGCCAAGAAAGCCGAGACCATTTCCGACGAAGAGATTTTCACCGCAGCGGGTTTTACCCAAAGCAACGGCGCATGGTCCAAATGCGGCGATCCCGGCACGGTCAGCTATGAACCGGGCGATATCGTCGATCGCGGCGATTTCAACGGCGACGGCCTGCCCGATGCGGTGGTCGTCGAATATGGC
Source organism: Croceicoccus sp. Ery5 (assembly GCF_020985325.1). Lineage (NCBI taxonomy): Bacteria > Pseudomonadati > Pseudomonadota > Alphaproteobacteria > Sphingomonadales > Erythrobacteraceae > Croceicoccus > Croceicoccus sp. Ery5. The sequence goes on along the minus strand of NZ_CP087587.1, from coordinate 1,786,988 downwards.
ACCTATTGCTTTGGCATGACGGGTTCGGGCTATACGCTGGTCAGCCGCAAAGCCGACGGCGCATGGATCATCGTGGACGAGCGGCCCGGCATCCTCCGGTTTCTGAACACCAGGGGTAAGGACGGCTGGCCCGATATAGAGGTTGGCGGCCCGGGTTTCTGCTTTCCCGTGATCGGCTGGAACGGCACCAGCTATGAAACCGTACGCTGGGAGTATGAGGGCAAGGCCTGTCAGAAACCGTACTGACCGCACCGTAAAAGCGAAAAGGTCCGGCGGTCGTGAAACCGCCGGACCCGAACGATCACCCACATCGGGGGGAGTGATACGGGCGATAGCCCTTTGATCGACGCCGCTTAACGAAGCAGCGACAGGACGTTCTGCTGGCTCTGGTTCGCCTGGCTCAGCATGGCGGTCGACGCCTGGCTCAGGATCTGGGCCTTGGCGAGAGCGGTGGTTTCGGCCGAATAGTCGGTATCCTCGATCCGCGAACGCGCGTCCGACAGATTGGTCGAATTGGTGGTGAGGTTGTTGACGACGCTTTCCAGACGGTTCTGCCCAGCACCCAGCGTGGCGCGCGTGGCCGAAATGTCGGTCAGTGCGGCATCGACATTGGTGATCGTCGTCGCGGCCAGCGCGGCGGTCGTCACGTCGAGTGCGGTTGCATCCATATCGGTGATATCCAGCGCCTTGCTGGTCAGCGTGACGACATCGGTTGCCGCTGCGCCCGTGGCGATCGAAAAGGTCACGTCGGTCGCACCGTCGGTGCTGAACAGGGCCACGCCGTTGAACGTCGTATTGCCGAGAATATCGCCGATCTGCGAAGTCAGCTCGGTCACTTCGGCCTGCATATAGGCGCGGTCGTCGGCATCGTTATAGGTGCCGCTCTTCGACTGGACGGCCAGTTCGCGAACGCGCTGCAGCATGTTGGTCACTTCGTTCAGCGCGCCTTCGGTCGTCTGCGCAAGGGCAATGCCGTCATTGGCGTTGCGGATGCCCTGGCTCATGGCGCGCACGTCCGATGTCATCTTGGTCGCAATGGCAAGACCTGCCGCGTCGTCCTTGGCGCCGTTGATGCGCTTGCCGGTCGACAGGCGTTCCATGGCGGTGCCCAGCTGGCGGTCGGCAGAAATCGAAGCAGCCGAAGCTTTCATCGCGGAAATATTGGTGTTGATTACGGTCATCGTTGAAACTCCTGGTCAGAAATTTTGGGTCAGAGAATTTGGGTAGTCCTGCTTGAAACTCTGGGTTTCGTTTTCCCGGTCGGCCAAGCCCCCATTTGGCCCGGCTGCCACCATGAAAAGCGGACATCGCTTCAGGAGTTTAAGGGGCCTCGCAGCTTTTTCGGTCCGTTCCGGATCGAATGCTTAACGACTAGGTGATTGTCCCTATCCGCTTCGTGAAATTCGTTTCCTCTCTCCCCTTTAAAAGCGGTCACGAACGAAGCTGCATTAAGGGGGGAACCTGGTGTCCGCGGTTCAGTACACGGAAAAGTCGCGCGCCTTGCACGGCGCGCTTATGCAACGAATGTCAGCCATCTGCGGGATCACGCTGGGCGGTGCACCGGTCTTCGTCCGCGACGCGGAAGAGGATACCGCCCCGCCGCCAAAGGCGCGCGTGATCGAACTGGCGCGCGGCGATGCGCTGTCCATCGTGCGCAAGGGCGCGCGCCATATCGCGGTCACCTATGAAGATGCCATGTCGGATGGCGCGCTGGCCGCCGCGCTATGCGCCCTGTCCGGCCCCGAAGATCCGATCGCGGGCGATCCGGAAAGCCTTGCGATCTTTGCACTGGCACAGCGGATCGCGGCCAGCGACATACCCGTTCTGATCAATGGCCCGACCGGCACCGGCAAAGAAGTGCTGAGCCGTTTCGTCCATTCCCGCAGCGCTCGCGCGGACAAGCCGTTTATCGCGGTCAATTGCGCGGCCATGCCCGAAACCATGCTGGAGGCGATGCTGTTCGGTTACCAGAAGGGCGCATTCACCGGTGCCAATGCGGCAAGCGAGGGCTTTATCCGTGCAGCCGACGGCGGCAGCCTGCTGCTGGACGAGATCAGCGAGATGCCGCTGGCTTTGCAGGCGAAACTGTTGCGCGCCTTGCAGGAACAGGAAGTCGTGCCCATCGGCGCGAGCGTTCCGGTCAAGGTCGATGTGCGCATCATCGCCGCGGCCAACCGCGACCTGCCGCTGGAAGTGGCCGAGGGGCGTTTCCGGCAGGACCTTTACTACCGGTTGAACGTGTTCCCGCTGGGTCTGGAAGCGCTGGAGCGCCGGCCGCAGGATATCGCCCTGCTGGCGCAGGCGATGCTGATGCGCCATTCCCCGGCGCTGGGTGCAGTGCCCTGCATCGCGGACTGTGCAATCGACGTGCTGAAGGGCCATGACTGGCCGGGCAATGTACGCGAGCTGGAAAACGTGATCCGCCGCGCCTTGCTGCTGTCCAGCGGCGCGATGTCGATCACCGCCGACCATATCATGTTCGACAAGGCGCCCCTGTTCGACAAGACTCGCCTGTTCGATAAAATCCCCGCGCGGATCGAAACTCGCGACGAACCGCGCGAAAGCGCCCGGGTCATTCCGCTAAAACGCACGTCTCGCGAAGAGGCATGCCTGTCCGATGTGAAGCAGGAATCCGAAACCCGCGCGATCTTGCAGGCGCTGGAGGATTGCGATGGCAATCGCCTGCGCACCGCCGACCGGCTGGGCATTTCCGAACGCACCCTGCGCTACCGCCTTGCCTCTATGCGAGAGGCGGGCGTCGAAATCGAACGCTATGCCAGCGGAGGTGCGCAATGTCGGCGCTGACCCCCTTGGGCACTGCCGGAACCGCTCCGGCCATGAACGTCCAGCAGATCATCGACCTGCGCAACCGCATTATCGAGCGGAACGACGCGCTGCAGACCATCCACGCGCCCGAAACCGCCCGCGCCGCCAACCCTGCGCAGGGTCCTGCGCAGAGTTTCGACGATACGCTGCAAGCGATGCTGGGCGGCGTGAACGCGGCCCAGTCCCGCGCCGAGGATGTCAGCGCCGCATATCAGCGCGGCGAAGTCACCGATGTGGCGCAGGTGATGCTGGCCCGTCAGGAAGCCGGCGTCGCGTTCGAAGCCACGCTGCAAGTCCGTAACAAGCTGTTGTCCGCCTATCAGGACATCATGCGGATGGGGGTTTGATCCATGGCCGATCTCGTTCCGACCATGCCGCAGGACGTGCCCCTGGGGTCGCGTGCCGTGGCGCTCACCGCTCCGCTGTTCGACCGGTCCGGCGGCCCCGTTCTGACCCGCCTGCGCAATTTCACCGCGCAGGAGCCGGTGCAGCGCATGATCCCCGCCTTTGTCGCGGTCAGCGCATTGGGGCTGGCCGCGCTGGCATGGACCCAATTGTCGCCCGCGCCGCAACGCATGCTCTATTCCGATCTGGGCGATGCGGACCGCGCCGAAGTGACCCAATTGCTGGATGCGCAGGGCATCGGCTGGCGCATCGACAATGCGACCGGCGTTCTGACCGTGGATGAAGAGGATTTCTATCGCGCCCGCATGCTGGCCGCGTCGAACACGTCTTTGGGAGCGCCCGACAGCAGTATCGAAATGCTGGACGCGCTGCCGCTGGGCGCGAGCAAGACGATGGAAGGCGAACGCCTTCGCGTCGCGCGCGAGCGAGAGTTGCAGATGACCATCGCCGAAATCGATGGCGTGGAAAGCGTGCGCGTCCATCTGGCCGAGGCCGAAAGATCGGCCTTCGTGCGCGAGGATACGCCCCCGTCGGCATCGGTCATGGTCCGGCTGGCGCGCGGGCGGCAGCTGGCGGATTCGCAAGTGCGCGCCATCGTCAATCTGGTCGCGGCATCGGTTCCCGGCATGTCGGTCGACGCGGTGCGCGTGGCCGACCAGCAAGGGCGGCTGTTGTCCGATCCGGTGCAGAAGACCGACGACCGGCTCGACCTGCAGGCCCGCATAGAGGACAAGCTGCGCAGCCAGATCTCCCATTTGCTGACCCCCATGTTCGGCGAGGGCAATTTCACCAGCGAGATCCAGGCCGAAATCGACATGGATCAGGTCACGCGCGCCAGCGAAAGCTATGACCGCAATGGCGCGCTGCGCAGCGAGAACCTTGTCAACAGCCAGTCCGTGGCCGCAGGCAATGCGGCGGGCATACCCGGCGCCTTGTCCAACACCCCTCCCCCCGCGGCCGAGGCGCAGGACCGCGCGCCCGAAGGCGGCGAAGTGACCCAGGGCGGCAGCGGCGCATCGGAAAGCAGCGCAAGCCGCAGCTGGGAACTGGGCCGCGAGGTTTCGGTGGCCAACAGCGCGCCAGGCGGCGTGAAACGCCTGTCTGTGGCAGTCGCGCTCAGCAAGGAAGCGCTGGGCAGCGCGAGCGCGCAGGAAATCGACAATATCAAGGCGCTGATCGGCTCTGCCGTCGGGGCCAATGCAGAGCGCGGCGATCAGGTAACCGTGATCGCCCGCAGTTTCGAGGCGGTGGAGGCCGATGGCGCCGCCTTTTACGAGACCGGATGGTTCGCGCGGCTGCTTCGCATCGGCGGAGCCATAGTGATCGCGCTTCTGGTCGTCCTGCTGGGCCTGCGCCCGTTCCTTAAAAGCCTGCGCGAGAGGAAGGAAACGCCTGTGCCCGCGTTGCAGGTCCGGCAGGACACATCAGCCGGCACCGTGCCGGAGGGTGACGGCAAGCTGCTTGCCATCATGGATGCCGCCGCGCGCCGCGACGATCTGAACCGCAAGGTCGGACTTGCCCGCGAACTGATCGAGGAGAAGCCCGACGATGCGCTGGTGGCCCTGCGCGAAATGTTGAGCGCAAAGCCCGGAAAGCGGGCCGATGCATTGCCGGAGGCGATATGATGACCGGACTGACGACTGGGCTGATGACTGGGCAGGATGGCGACGCGGCCACGCGCGCCGCGCTGATGGTGATGATCCTTGAGGAAGAACAGGCCGCGAAACTGCTGGCCCGTCTGGAGCCGGAGGAATTGCAGGTTCTGGGCAATCGCATGTGCGCGCTGGAACAGGTGGAAGGGGGCGATCTGGATGACGCGCTGGTCAGCTTTATCGACCGGATCGGCAAAAGCTCGCTCTCTACCCACGACCAGATCGGCAAGGTCCGCAGCCTGATGACCCGTGCGGTCGGATCGGTAAAGGCCGATAATCTGATGCAGCGGATCAGGCCCGAACAGGCGCGCCCGTCACCGTTGCAACTGATCCGCTGGCTGACGCCGGAATCGCTGGTGCCGCTGGTCCGCGACGAACATCCGCAGGCGATTGCCGTGCTGCTGGTGCAGCTGGAAGCGCAGATCGCGGCAAAGGTATTGCACCAGTTGCCCGACGATGTGCAGGGCGAAGTGGTGCGCCGCGTGGCAACGCTGGGCCCCGTGCGCAGCGACGCGCTGGCCATTCTGGAGGAAGTGCTGGAGCGCCGCATTTCCGAACATCACGGTCAGGCCGTGCTGAAGATCGGCGGCCCGCGCGAGGCGGCTGAAATCATCAATAATTCGGACAAGGCGGCCGAACGGCGGATCATGCCGGTGATACAGGATTTCGATGCCGATCTGGCCCGCAAGGTCGAGGACGAGATGTTCACCTTCGACGATCTGCTGAAACTCGATCGCCAGAACATGGGCACGCTGCTGCGCGAGATCGAAAGCGAAGTGCTGGTCGTCGCGCTCAAGGCTTTGCAGGACGACGATCTGAAAGTGTTCTTCGCTGCGATGTCCGAACGCGCCGCCGAAGGGCTGCGCGACGAAATGGACGAACGCGGGCGCGTCCGGCTTGCCGATGTCGATAATGCGCGGCGCGAGATGATCGCCATTGCGCGCCGCCTGTCGGATGCGGGCACCATCAGCTTTGGATCGGGCGACGATGAATTCGTTTGACGCCCCGCGTATCGCACGGCTCGACCATCTGGCGGAAGGGGGCGGATTTCGCGCCGATCCACGCTATGGCGGCCTGCCCGCCCGCCCCGATCCGCGCGAACAGGACCGTGCCGATCGGCAGCGGGCCGCCAGCGATGCCTATGCCCGCGGCTATGAAGAGGGGCGTGCTGCTGCCATGGCAGAGGCAGAAGCACATATGGCGGCAGAGGATGCTGCGCGCACGAAGCTGGGCGATGCGCTGGTCCGCATCGGGACCGAGGACGCGCGCCGCCTGTCCGAACGATTGCGCGACATCGCGCTGGCCGTGTGCTGCGAAATGCTGGCCCCGCTGACGCTGGACGAGGATGCGCTGAACCGCCGGATTGCCGCCTGTCTGGCCTTGCTGTGCGATGCCGGGGACCGCGTTCTGCATCTGAACCCCGACGATATCGCTTTGCTGGACGCCGATCTGCGCAAGGATTTGACGATTGCACCCGATGCGACCCTGCCGCGCGGCGAAATTCGCATCGAAACCCCCGATGGCGGGGTTGAGGACGGACCGGCGACATGGCGCGCTGCCATTGCCGAAGCGTTGCAGACGTGTTGACGGCCGAGCGGCTTGCCCCGCAAATCCCCTTTCTCTCGCTGGGCCCCGCCCGTTTCGGGCTGGTCGCGGCCTGTGACAATGGCTTGCTGGAAGTAACCGGCCTGTCGCTGCCGATCGGCTGTATCTGCCGGATCGAGCAGGAGAGCGGGTCCGATATGGCGGCCGAAGTCATCGGTTTCCGAAATGGCCGCACGCTGATGATGATGCTGGGCGATAGCGCGCTGCTGTCCCCAGGATCGCGGGTTTATACCGAAGGGCGCCCCGGCATGGTGCCCGTGGGCGAAGCGTTTCTGGGCCGTGCGGTCGATGGCAGGGGTCACCCCATCGACGGCGGGCCGCCGGTGCAGGTCGGGCAATTCTGGCCTGCGGGCGGCATGCGCAGCGGCGCGCTGGATCGCAGTCCCGTTACCAGACCGTTCGATTGCGGCATTCGCGCGATCAACGCGCTGGCCACCATGGGACAGGGCCAGCGTATTGGCATCATGGCCGGATCGGGCGTAGGCAAATCGGTGCTGATCGACATGATCGCGCACGGCGCGGATGCCGATATCGTGATATTTGCCCTGATCGGCGAACGCGCGCGCGAGGTTTCGGGCTTTGTCGCGCGGCATATGTCGGGCGCAAAGCGCCAGCGCGCGATCACCATCGCCGTACCTGCCGACCATGCCCCCAATCTGCGCCTGCGCGCCGCCCAGCTGGCCGTGGCGCAGGCCGAATATTTCCGCGCACAGGGCAAAAGCGTGTTGCTGATCATGGACAGCCTGACCCGCGTGGCCCATGCCGCGCGCGAGATCGGTCTGCTGCTGGGCGAACCGGGATCGGCTCGCGGCTATCCGCCATCGGCCTTGGCGACGATCAACCGGCTGGTCGAACGCGCGGGCAATAGCGCGCAAAGCGGCGGGGCCGTCACCGGCATCTATACCGTTCTGGCCGATGGCGACGATGAAAACGATCCCGTGGTCGACACTGCCCGCGCCATTCTGGACGGGCATATCGTGCTGTCGCGCGCCATTGCGCAGCGCGGACAATATCCGGCGATCGATGTCGGTGCCTCTCTATCGCGCGTGATGAGCGATGTCGCGGGGCGCGAGCATCGAACCGATGCCACCGTGCTGCGCGCGCTTTGCGCTTCGTATGAGGCGAACCGCGATCTGGTGCTGATGGGCGCCTATCGCGCGGGAGCCGACGCACAGCTTGATCGCGCCATGGCGATGCAGCCCGCGATACAGGGCTTTCTGGCACAGGAAACGGACGAGCTCTGCCCGCTGGATAACAGCGTGGCGGCTTTGCATGCGCTGGTAGCGGGGCCGCCGTGAAACAGGACCGGCACGCGCTGCATCGCCTGCGCCGACTGGAACGCGTGCGCGAAGTGGCGAAGCAGACCGCCGCGATGGAGTCTGCCGAGGCCGAGGGCACTTTGGGCCAGCTTGTGGCCCTGCGCGACCGGACCCGCGCAATTGCGGCATCCTATCGACCGGCGGGTGCCGAAACGGATGGCGGCGACCTGCGCCGCATGCGCGCCTTTGTCGAAGGTGTCGGCAGGCTGACCGGCCAGACCGAGCAGGACATTACCGCCGCGCAATCGCGCGCCGATGCGCTGCGCGGCGATCTGGCCGCTGCCCAGCGCCGCCTGTCGCTGGCGAGCGAGCGCAGCGTCCGTTGCCGCAAGGCGCTGAACGCGGAAAGACCGGCCGAAACACCGGCGCGGCGGAGCAACTGGCACGAAACTTGAAAGGTATCGGGAGAACTCTAGCCAAGCGGACCCGATGCCATGAATGCCCTGACCCTGTTCTCGCTGCCCGCCGCGAAAGGCACCGGCCTTACCGGCGAATCCATCATCAGTGGCGAGGGTACCGAGAGTGAGGAAAATGGCGGAAACGCGCCATTCGCGGCCCTGTTCGACATGCTTCTGTTTGCGCAGCCCGTTGCCGTTCCGGTGGCTGCGGGCGATGGAGATGCGGCAATATCTGTTGCCGCGACCGGCAAGAACCTGCCGGTCTTGCCGGTGGCCGAAACGGCCTTGCCGGACACGGCCGCGCCGCTTGTTCCTGTTACGGCCGATTCCGCACAGCATGCCCCGGACCTTCCATTTGCGGACTCGCCATTTGCGGATGCTCTTCCCGAAGATCCGGCTCCGGTCAAACTCGCATCGCAGACTGGCCCCGCCCCCCGCATGCCGGAACCTGCGACCGTAGCCGCGCCCCTTGCTAAAAGCCTCCCCGCGCCTGCTGCCCCAATAGTCACTGCCGTTCAAACCGTGCCCGACGAAAGCGACACTACCCCTGCCCCGATCGGGACGCGCGAAACCTCACCCGCGACCGAACTTCCCGAAGCCGGCGAAGCGCCCGCCACTTCACCCGCGAAAATCCTCGCAGCGCGCAGCGGCGGCGAGATGCAGGTGCAATTGACGATCAGCCAGCCCGTTGAGGCGAGGTCTGCCCATGCCAGCCCCGTCACCATCGAACGCACCGACCCGTTTCAGGGCGCGCAGCGCCTGGACGAGCTGGTGCAGGCCATCGCCCATGCTCGCGAAACGGGCAGCAATCAGCCGGTACGCGCCACCATCTCGCATGCCGAATTCGGTGTTCTCGCCCTGCGCCTCTCGCGTGAGGATGGCGGCGTGACCGCACAGATCGCCAGCAGCGATGTCGGCTTTGCCCCTGCCGCGCATCATGCGCTGCGCACCGCCGCCGAAACCGGCCTGTCGGGCCAGAACCGCGGTGAGGATCAACCCCGCCATCAGGGCACCGCATCCGAACAGCAGGCCCCATCGAACAGCCAGTCGAATGCCCATTCACAGGGCCAGTCGCCGGGGCATTCTCAGGCACAGCACAACCGTGCCGCCGCCCGCAGCGACGCGCGCACCGATACGGCATCCTCCGCGCCGGAGGGCGAAACCGCCGAACCCACCGAACAGCGCGCGAACGGCCTCTACGCCTGAGCGTCCCCGCCATTCCCGCCATACCACCGAACGGACCCGACATGAGCAAGCAAGAGAAATCCGAAACGAGAAAGAAGGGTGGCAGCCGCCTGTTCATCGCCATGGGCGCGGTCGCGCTGCTGGCGGCGGGCGGCGGCGGCGCCTATGCCATGATGCGCGGCGGTTTGATCCCCGCGCATGAGGCAAAGGACAATACCCCGCGCCTGATCCGCAAGGGCGACAGCGACCCCTATCCCGCTGCCGAGGACACGCCCGCCGAAGTCTATGGCGATGGCGGCAGCGAGTATCGCACGGCCTATTACAGCTTTGCCGACAGCTTCACCTCGAACCTCAAGGGTTCGGACGGTCTGGTTCAGCTGAGCCTTGCGGCTTCCACGCGCCGCGACGGGCGGGTGCTGATGTGGATGCAGCAGCACGAACTGGCCATACGCTCATCGATCCTGACTGTTCTGGCCGACACGGGCGAGGATGAGCTGGGCACGATCGCGGGCAAGCAGGCGCTGCGCAAGCGGCTGACGGCAGCCATCAATGACGAACTTGTCGCCCATGAAGGCTTTGGCGGGGTCGATCAGGTCTATTTCCGCAGCTTTATCGTCCAGTGACCGCCATGGACCAAAGCTTCTCCATTGCCGCAGAACGGCTTGCCGCGCAGCATTGTGCGGAACTGACCGCCCCGCGCCGTTCAGCGCCCGATCACGGTGCAGGCCTGTCCCGCTTTGCACGCCGCATGGCGCTGGTCCTTCCCGATCTGCTGGCAGGGTTCGGCGACGATATGCATTTCGCGATCACCGCCATGGACCCGTGTTGCGGAGAGCCTGCACAAATGCTGCAAGGCGATGGTCAGGGTTTCAGCCATGTCGTGCTGGCGACGGGCAAGAGCGGTGACGATTTCGTTTTGTCGATCGAACGGCGCGCCGTGTTGGAAATGCTGGACCGCGCGTTCGGCGGCGACGGCCGCATCGCGGGCGCTCTGCCCGATGTGCTGCCGCTGTCGGGCCAGTCGATCCTGATGCGTCTGGAACGCGGAATTGCCGATGTGCTGGCCGCACTTGCGCCGGCGCACGCCCTCCCCGCGCTGCATATCGGTCGGCGCGAGGACGATATGGCATTGCTGCGCCCCTTTGTGCGCGAGGATGCTGTACACCGCCTTGCCTTGTCGGTCCGCTGCGGCGATTCCGATCCGTGGACGCTGATGATCACCATGCGGGCCACCATGGCCGAATTGCTGGCCGAGGCGAATGCCGACAAGGCCAGACGTGCGGCCATCGCCCCGCATGATGCCCCCTTTGCCGATATTCCGCTGCGCCTGCGGGCGACGCTGATCGACATGCGCCTTCCGCTCAGCCGCCTGGGCGGGCTGAAGCCGGGCGACATGATCCCCGTATCCGTGGCGCGCAGCGTGCCGCTGGCGCTGGGCGATACGATCGTCGCGCATGGCACGGTCGGCGAAATCGACGACCGTGTCGCGCTGCAGATCACCAGCGCCTTTTCCCGTTCCGCATCCTGAAAGGGTTTCCGATGCATTCCGATCCGCTGAATTTCCTGAAAGATGTCGACGTCCGCCTTTCGGTCGAACTGGGCGCGGCGCTGATGCCGCTGCGCGATGTGATGGCCTTGCGCGAAGAAAGCGTCGTGCCTCTCGACCGCCTGACCGACGAGCTGGTCGATATCGCCGTCAATGGCCGCCGCATCGCGCGCGGAGAAGTGGTGGTGCAAGGCAACCGCTTTGCCCTGCGCATTATCGAGATGGAAGGGCACGAGCCTGCCGCCAGCACTGCCGAACCGGTGGAGGCCTGAGCGTCATGTTCGAATATGTGCTGAAACTGGCGATCATGCTGCCTGCCATCGGATTGCTGGCATGGGGCTGCCTGAAGCTGGCGAAAAAAATGCAGGACCGCGTGGGCGCGCCGGTTCAGGGCAAGTCGGCGCGCATCATCGAAACGACGATGCTGTCGCCTTCGCTCAAGCTTGCGGTCATCGAATTTCACGGGCGTGAAATTCTGGTCTCGGCATCCCGCACGGGCCTCACCCGTCTGGCAGAGGCCCCTGCCCGCGCCTCCGCCGAAGGCTTGGACCGTTGAGGCGCGCCGCAATCTGGCTGGCGGCCGGCATGGCCGCCCTGCCCCTTCCCGCATGGGCGCAAGAGGCTGTTCCCGGAGCGCTCGACCGTGCGTTCGGAACGCTGGAGGCAGCCAATGGCGGATCGCTGAGCCTGTCGCTGCAATTGCTGCTGGTGATGGGGCTGCTGACGATCCTGCCCAGCCTGATCCTGATGATGACCAGCTTTACCCGCATCTTGATCGTGCTGGCCATTTTGCGGCAGGCGCTGGGGTTGCAGCAATCGCCGCCCAATCAGGTCCTGATCGGCCTGTCGCTGTTTCTGTCGCTGTTCGTGATGGCGCCCACGCTGGATCAGGTGAACGCCCGCGCCATCGCTCCCTATGCCGCAGACCGCATTCCCGCCGAAACCGCGATCGCCAATGCGGGTGAGGAATTCCATGCCTTTATGCTGCGCCAGACGCGAGAGCGCGATCTGATGATGTTTGCCGACATCGCCAATGCACCCAAGTTCGAAAGCCCCGAAGCGGTGCCGTTCTCGATCCTGCTGCCTGCATTCGTCACCAGCGAGCTGAAAACCGCGTTCCAGATCGGTTTCATGCTGTTCCTGCCGTTTCTGGTTATCGACCTTGTCGTCTCGTCCGTGTTGATGAGCCTTGGCATGATGATGATGAGCCCGATGATCGTCTCGCTGCCGTTCAAGCTGTTGCTGTTCGTGCTGGTCGATGGCTGGGCCATGCTGATGGGCTCGCTTGCCCAAAGCTTTGCCTGAAGGGGAGACGGCGCATGGAAAGCGATGCCCTGCCCCTGCTGGCGCTGGCCGACCGGATGCTGTGGATCACCGCGCTGGTCGCCGCGCCCGTGCTGATCGCCTCGCTGGCGGTGGGCCTGCTGATCGGTTTGATACAGGCGGCCACGTCGGTCAACGAACAGACATTGACCTTCGTGCCCAAGCTGGCCGTAACCGCGCTGGTGCTGGTGTTGCTGGGCGGCGCGATGATGGGGCTGGTGGGCGAATTCGCGACCGAGATCTTCACCGAAATCGCACGGATTTCGCAATGATCCAGACCGATTTCGGACTGGGCGGGATCGAGGCCGAGTTCTGGCGCTGGGTCTTTGTGATGACGCGTATCGGCGCCGCGATGGCCGCCGCCCCGCTGTTCGGCGCCAGCAGCGTGCCCCCGCAGGTCCGCGTCATCGCGGGCGGCGCTGTGGCGATCTTTCTGTGCGCATGGTTCCCCGCCATCCGCGCGCCCGATGAATTGCTGTCGGTCGGCGGCATGGTCATCGTTGCGGGAGAGGTTCTGATCGGGCTTGCCATGGGGTTCATGTTGCAGATCGCCTTTGCCGCGCCCGTCATGGCGGCCGAAGTGATTTCGGGCACGATGGGCATGTCGATGGCCACGGCCGTCGATCCCGGCAGCGGCGCGCAATCGCCCGCGCTGGGGCAATATTTCACCGTGGTCATGACCCTGGTGTTTCTGGCCCTTGGCGCGCATCTGCACTGGATCCGCCTGTTGGTCGAAAGCTATGGGGCGTTTCCGCCGGGTTCGCCGTGGTTTTCCGCCGAGCGTTCGGGAATGCTGCTGGGCTTCGGCTCCACCCTGTTCGTCAGCGCCATCGTGATCGCGCTGCCCGTCACTTTCGTGTTGCTGATGGCGCAAATCGTCACCGGCGTGCTCAGCCGGTCGGCGCCGTCGCTCAACCTGTTCGCGCTTGGCCTGCCGCTGGGCGTTCTGGCGGGTCTGGTGGCGCTGATCGCCAGCCTGCCGGTGTTGCACGAGCAGCTGGCCGATCTGTCGATGAATGCCGTGCTGGCCGCCGAAGGGCTGATCGCACCATGAGCGGGGAGTCATCCGCGGGCGAAAAGACCTTTGCCCCAACCGACAAGCGCAAGCGCGATGCCGCGCAGAACGGCGATGTGCTGCGTTCGCGCGAACTGGCGACGGCCGCCGCCGTACTGGTGGGCGGCGCGTGGCTGATGTGGGCGGGCGGCTGGCTGCTGGAGAACCTGTCGACCGCATTGCGGCTGGGCCTGTCGTGGGATCGCGCCGAATTGCAGCATTTCGATCCCGCGGGCGCGATGACGGCGTTGATGATCGCGCTGCTGCCGCCGGTTTGCGTGCTGGGTCTGGTTGTCGTCGCATCTTCAGTCGTTTCCCAACTCGGCTTTGGCACCGGGGTCTGGGTGGGCAAGAACCTGTCGTTCAAGGGGTCGCGCCTGAATCCGCTGTCAGGGTTGAAGCGCATGTTCGGCCCCAACGGGCTGATCGAAATGGCCAAGGGGCTGGCCAAGGTCGCCCTGCTGATGGCGATCGCGTGGGCTTGGGGCAAAAGCCATTACCGCGGCTTTGCCTCGCTTGGGCGCGGCGAATTGATGCAGCAACTGGGTTTTGCATGGGATGCGCTGATAGCGCTGGTCTTCGCGCTGGGCGCGGGCCTGCTCGCCATCGCCCTGATCGATGTGCCGGTGCAATTGCTGCGCCGAAACAAGCGCCTGATGATGAGCCTTCAGGAAATCCGCGACGAGCACAAGGATGCTGAAGGATCGCCCGAGCAAAAGGGCGCGATCCGCGACCGGCAGCGGAAGCTGGCCGCGGGCGCGCTGGCCCCCGCCATGCGCGAGGCGCAATTCGTGATCGCCAATCCCACCCATTTCTCGGTCGCGCTGTGCTATGACCCGGCCAAGGCGCATGCCCCCGTGCTGCTGGCCAAGGGGCGCGGCGACAAGGCGCTGGCGATGCGCGATCTGGCGGCGGAATATGGCGTGCCCGTGCTGGAATATCCGCTGCTGGCACGCGCCGTCTATTTCACCACGCAGGAACGGCAGGTGATCCGCCACGACCTGTATTCGGCAGTGGCAGCGCTGCTGGCATTCGTATTCGCGCTGAAACGGGGCGAAAGCCCGCGCGCACCGATGGTCGATGTGCCCGTATCGCTGCATTTCGATGCCGATGGCCGCGCATCGGCAAGGCACCCTTAAATTCGCGTCCCCGCAACCGTTTGAGGCAGCATGACCACGACCAGCGCCACATCCGCCACCAGCAGCCTGATCTCCGCGCTTGGCGCGGGCAGCGGGATCGACATGGCGCAGCTCGCCAGCGATCTGGCGGCCGCGCAATATGCGACGCGTATCGACCGGCTGGCAGCCAAATCCGAAACGCTGCAGGCGCAGATATCGGCTGCCTCCGACCTGAAAAGCATGATGCTCAGCCTTGCGACATCACTGGGAGAGCGGGTGCGCGTGGGCGATCTGTCCACCCAGCCCAGCCTCGACAATGCATCGGTGGCCAAGGCCGTTTTGTCGGGCACGCAGCAGCCCAAAGGAACCTATTCGCTGGAAGTGGAACAGCTGGCCCAAGGACAGATGCTGGCCAGCACCGCGTTCGGATCGCGCAGCGATAGTGTCGGCGCAGGCACGATCACCATCCGGTTCGGCACGGTGGACGGGAGCAGTTTTACCGACAGCGCATCGAAGGCGCCGGTCGATATCGCCATATCGCCGGGGATGACCCTTGCCCAGACAGCGCAGGCGATCAACGCTTCGGGCGCGGGAGTAACGGCCTATGTTTCGGACACGGTCGATGGCGCGCGTCTGGTTATCAAGGGGCCGGAAGGGGCCGAAAGCGGCTTTGTCCTCGACGTGACAGAGGATGGGGCCAATCCGGGCCTGTCCGCACTCGCCTGGCAGCCGGGATCGGCGGGCGGCACGCTGCTGCAACAGGGGCAGGATGCGCGCGTCAGGATCGACGGGCTGGTGCAGACTTCGCCCGGCAACACGCTGACCGATGCCATTCCCGGCATCACGCTGACCCTGACGGGTGCGAATGCGGGCGCACCGACGACGGTGCGCTTCGCCGATCCGTCGACCGCTATTACCGAGGCGATGCAGGACCTGACATCCGCACTGAACGAGATTGCCGCCGTGCTGAATGCCGCCACCGATCCGCTGACGGGCGATCTGGCCCGCGACAGCGGCGCGCGGGCATTGCGCCAGTCCTTCTCTGCACTGGCAGGCAAGATCATCATGCCCGGCGCAGCCGAAGGGGGCATACGCAGCCTGTCGGATCTGGGATTGAAAATCACCCGCTATGGCACGTTCGAATTGGATAATACCCGTCTGGCCGCCGCGATGGCACGCGATCCCGAAGGGGTAGCGGCGATGTTCACCACCGGCGTCACCGGTGTTTACGCCACGTTTGATTCGCTATCGCGCAGTGTCAGCGCGGTGGGCAATCCGGGCAGCCTGGCCGGCTCTCTGTCGCGCTATAACGCCGAATTGCTGGAACTGGGCGAGGATCAGGCCGATCTGGCCGAGGATCAGGAAGCCACGCGCGCACGGCTTGCCGCCCGCTTTGCCGTTTCGGACAGCCGGATCACGCGTTACCAGTCCACGCTCAGCTTTCTTGAAAACCAGATCGCAGCATGGAACGCGGATAAGGGCTGATGCTGTCGGGCAGGGTCCATCCGGCAGAAGCGTACAGGCAAGTGGAATTCGATGCCCGCGTCCATGGCGCCAGCCCGCAAGAGCTTGTCTCGATCTGTTTCGAACAGCTGACAGGCGCGCTGGGCACGGCAATCCATGCGCAGGAAACAGGCGATCCGGTGCTGCGCAGCCGTTCGCTCTCACGCGCCGTGTCCAGCCTGCTGGCGCTGGAAATGGGGCTGTCGGGCGACGATCCGGTGGTGATGGCGATGCGCGACCTTTATGGCCGCGCGCGTTCGTCGATCCTGTCCTGCGCAGTTCAATTCGATGCCGACAGGCTGGACCATATCCGGCGCGACTTTATCGATATTCATGCCGCGCTGTCGGGCAGCACTTAACTAAAACCCCCTCCCGACATGGCCGGAAAGGGGGCTCTCGCCTCATAGCAGAACTCTCAGCTTGCGACGTAAATATCGACGTTCACGCGGCGGTCCGGGGCGAAACATTCGCCTGCGGCCACCGGATCGGCCCCTTCGGTCAGAAATGCGGCGCAATCTTCGGGCGTGTCGGCGGCGGGATTGGGGAACTTCTCGCCAGCGCCGAACACCTGTACCGCGCGGCCGTTCCAGTCGATCCCCTCGGCCATGGCCTTTTCCTTCAGATAATCGGCCACCGCCTGCGCGCGTTCCTGCGACAGGGTCAGGTTCAGCGCATCGTCGCCGCGCACATCGGCATGGCCCACGATCCGCGCGCCCGTCACGATCTGCCCCTTCGCCTCGCTGATGATCTTCTCGTCGATTTGCGCCTTGCCTTCGGGCGTCAGCACCGCGCTGTCGGTTTCGAACAGCGCATCGGTGACAAGTTCCGACGTCAGCACGCGAGATCCAGGGGGCGCACCGGCGGAAGCAGGCACAGCCGCCTCTTTCGCGCCGCCAAGGCCCAGCAGAGAGAGCAGGCCGAGCAGGACCGCACCGATCAGCCCCAGCCAGAACGGCAGCAGCGACGGCCGCGCGGCCGCGCTGGCGGTCGCGGTGGTCAGCGCGGCCAGCGGGCCCGCATCGACAATGGGGCCGGCGACCGTGTGATGTTCGCGATAAGTACGCCCCGTCCGTACCGACAGCACGGCAGCCGGCACGCCCAGCGCGGCGGCAAGGCTTGCATTATCGCCCATCAGCAGGCGGCGGGCCTGATCGATCCAGTTGCCGACATTGCCGACGGTTACATCCTCGCCCGCGGCGACAAGCTGGCTGGCCAGCTTCTCCGGCTCGGCATCGGCCAGCAGGGGCACCGAACCGATGCCCAGCGCGCCCAGACGTTCGGCAGTCGGCGCACCGATGCCTTTCACCTCGCTCAGCGCCAGCCGTCCGGCGCGCAAGTCGCCCTTGACCTTCACGAATTCGTTGAGCCAGCCATTGGCCAGCAATCTTGCCTGAAACGGCCAGGTATAGGGCCGCGCGATAGCGAACTCGCTGCCGCCCTTACGCAGGATGTCGGCTATTTCCACCGGGTCCATCGCTGCGATCTGCGCAAAGCGGTGAATACCATTGTCGTGCAGCAGCGCGGCGATCTTGGGTCCAATGCCCTCGATGGCCTCCAGCTGGTCGACGATCGTTTCGCGCTCTTCCTTGATGCTGACGGTCTTGCCCTCGATATCGGCAAGCGTCACCGCACTGGCGCTTTCAGTGTTGGTCCGACCGCCGATCAGCCATGAAATCAACCCGCCGATGGCAATGCCGACGAATATCCAGAACAGAATGGTCAAGATGCCGATACCGAACATGAACCCCTCCATTTGCTTACAGGAATGGAGGCGGCATTATTCGCGGGCGTGGGCCATGCGGCCATAGGGCGAAACCCTGTCCCAGTCGGGCGCTGCCCGCCCCGTGCAAAGGGCAGACCCTGCCCGGCGAGGGCGGTAAACACCCAAGGGTGTGGGAATTGCCCCGACTCGCACTAAACCGCGCGATGTGATGGTTAATGGTCCGGCGCCTGTCCGATAGTGCTGCGCTTCGGACAGCCCGCAGATCATCCGAACGGGGTAGCGCCCTGCTCCCGCTCACCCCGCTCGCCGCAACCGGACCCCGCCCCTCTCTCAACTCTCTCCCACGGCATTTTATGATGTAGCGACGGGCGCTTGCCGGCCATTGCCGACAGGCCCCGGCCAATGATGCGACAAAAGGCGACATAGCCACCCCGCCGCAGAATTCAGCGTCTTTTCAATCCGCTGCGGCAGGGCATCGAATATGGTTAATGCGGTTCCCCCGATGCGCCATTGAAGACCCATGGCTTTTGCGGCTTTTTTCCCTTGGTCGCGGGGGCAAGAAAAGCGGTTACGGGGGCTGTATGAACACCGTGAAGAGCCGGGTCGTGCTGGCCATGCCGGTCTATAACGGCGCGAATTTCGTCGAGCAGGCGATCCTTTCCATCCTCGATCAGGATTATGCGGATTTCCGGCTGATCGTCACCGACAATGCATCGACCGACGATACGGGCGACATCGTGCGCGCACTGGCGAAACAGGACGACCGCATCACCTATGTCCGCAACCGCGAAAACCTTGGTGCATCGCGCAATTACAACCTTGGCTATGATCTGTCCGACAGCAAATATCTGAAATGGTGCGCGCATGACGATTTGCTCAGCGCGAATTACCTGGGCGAATGCGTCGTCGCGCTGGATGCCGACGAGGGGCTGGCGCTGGCATTCGGCCGGACGATCAGCATCGACACCGACGGAAACCGCTTGCCGCCCGTGCCGTGGGATACGCCGGATATCGACAATCCCGATGCAGCGGCGCGGTTTGAACAGATCATCGACCTGTTCGGAAGGATGTGCTTTCCGATCTTTGGCCTGATGCGCCGGTCGGCACTGGCGAAAACCGATCTGCATCCATCCTATTACGGATCGGATCAGGCCCTTCTGGCCGAGCTGGCGCTGCGCGGGCGTTGGAAGCGGATCGAGGATGCGGTGCTTTGGAACCGCGACCATAACCAGCGCTCCCTTGCGATCGAGGACAAGCTGGAACGGGCCATGTGGCAGGGTGGATCGAAGAACCGCATGCTGGCCGCCGAACACATCCAGCTTTTGCGCCATCTTTGGCAGATCGGCGGACAACACGGCGATGTCGCCGCGCCATGGGCCCTGCGCAAGATCGTGCTGAAACGCGCGGTGCAGCCCAAGCAGATGGGCCGCTATGTTCTGGAGGCCACCAGCCTCGTCTCGCCCGCCATGGCGCGGCGCATGCGGGGACTGGTCACCCGGTCACCTGCTCAGGCTGCGGCACAGGCCAAGGCACAGGCGGCGCCGCCGGTCGTGGCGCCGGTGCAGGATACGGCAGCAGTGCCGGCCAAGGGAAGTGTGGGAGCGGCCTGATGAAAGTAGGTATCCTGGCCGGCGGGTTGGGGTCCCGCCTTTCGGAAGAAACCGATATCCGCCCCAAGCCCATGGTCGAGATCGGCGGCATGCCGATCCTGTGGCACATCATGCAAATCTATGCCCATTACGGCCTGTCCGAATTCTGCATCGCGCTGGGCTATAAGGGCGAATATATCAAACGCTGGTTCCGCGATCTGCACGACCAGTCCGGCTCGATCAATGTTTCCACCCGTTCGGGCGCGGTTGCCAGCCATACGCTGCCCTCGATCCCCGACTGGTCGGTCGATCTGATCGAAACCGGCCGCAATGCCGGCACCGGCGGACGCATCCGCCGCCTTGCCCCGTTTCTGGGCGACGAAACCGCGCTGGTCACATGGGGCGACGGCGTGGCCGACATCGATATTGCACGCCTGCTCGATTTCCATCGCTCGCACGGCAGGCTGGCCACGCTGACCGCGGTGCGCCCCCCTGCCCGCTATGGCCATCTGGAACTGGCGGGCGACCGTATCACCAGCTTTACCGAAAAGCCGCAGATCGGCGAAGGCTGGATCAATGGCGCGTTCTTCGTGCTGGAACCCGGCGTGATGGATTACATCGCCAGCGACGAGATGATGTTCGAACAGGACCCGCTCGTCCGGCTGGCGCAGGACGGCCAGCTGATGGCCTATCGCCACGAAGGGTACTGGCAATGCATGGATACCATGCGCGAGAAGCAGATCCTCAACGATGCATGGCACTCGGGCGCGGCCCCGTGGAAGATATGGAAGGACGAAGGCGATGAAAATCTTGGTGACGGGGCATCTGGGGTACATCGGATCGGTCCTCGTCCCAATGTTGTTGCAGCGGGGGCATGATTTAAGCGGCCTCGATTCCGATCTGTTCGGTGCCTGCGATTTCGGCAGCGCACCAGTCGAACTGCCGCAGATCGGCTATGACATCCGCGACTTCACCGCGCGCGACAATGCGGTAGAGGCTTTGCGCGGTTTCGACGCGGTGATCCATCTGGCAGGACTGTCGAACGATCCGCTCGGCGATTACCGGCCCGAACTGACGACCGCGATCAATTGCACCGCCTCGGTCGATCTGGCGGCGCTGGCGAAGCAGGCGGGTGTCCCGCGCTTTCTGTTCGCGTCCTCCTGCTCCAATTACGGCGCGTCGGGGAACGATTATATCGCCGAGGATGCGGCATTTAACCCGGTCACACCCTATGGCGTGTCGAAGGCGACGGTCGAACGCATGGTCGCGCCGATGGCGGACGAGGGATTTTCGCCCACGTTCCTGCGTGCCAGCACAGCCTATGGCCTGTCGCCGCGTGTGCGGTTCGATCTGGTCGTCAATAATCTGACCGCATGGGCCTATACGACCGGAGAGGTCCATTTAAAGAGCGACGGCACCGCATGGCGCCCCATCGTCCATGTGGCCGATATCGCCGCCGCCTATGTCGCCGCGGTCGAAGCCCCGCGCGAGGCCGTGCATAATGTGGCCTTCAACGTCGGCATGACCGAAGAGAATTACCGCATCCGCGACATTGCCGAAATCGTCCATCGCATGGTCCCGGGATCGACATTGGGCTTTGCCGAGGGGGCCGAGGCGGACAAACGCAATTACCGCGTGAACTGCGACCTGATCCGCAAGGCCCTGCCCGAATATCGCCCGCAATGGACATGCAGCAAGGGCGTGGAACAATTGCTGGCGGCCTATGCGGACTACGGCCTGGAACTCGCCGAGTTCGAGGGGGAGCGCTATAACCGGATCGCCCATATGAAGCACCGCGTGGCGCAAGGGACGGCGGATGCCGATTTCCATCCGCTGGCGCAAAAGGTGGCCGCATGAATATCGCAGTGCCCCTTGCGGCGCGGGCAGACAATCTGATCGCCGCATGCCCGTCCTGCGGCAGCGGCGATCTGACGGGCATCTATGCGCAGGACGATGTTCCGGTCAGTTCCTGCCTGTTGTTCGACGATGCCGACGCCGCCTTGCAAGTCGACCGCGGTGACATCAGGTTAAGCCATTGCGCCGGTTGCGGCTTTATCTTCAACGCCGCGATCCGGCAGGGCGCCAGCGAATATTCGGAGCGATACGAGGAAACTCAGGGTTTTTCGCCCACCTTCTCAAGCTTTCACACCGCATTGGCGACCGACCTGATCGAGCGGCACGATCTGCGCGGGCGCGAGGTGCTGGAAATCGGCTGCGGCAAGGGGGAATTCCTGCTGCTGCTGTCGCAACTGGGCGAAAACCGCTGCACCGGCATCGATCCCAGCGCCCATCCCCACCGGATCGAGGGGATCGAGGGGGCCCAGCGGGTCAGACTGATTCCCGAATTCTTCTCGCCCGAACTGGCGCAGCAGCAATTCGACGCGATCGTCTGCAAGATGACGCTGGAGCATATCGTGCCCACGCTCGACTTTCTGCGCGTGGTGCGCGAGGGTATTGTCGAGGGGAGCCGCCCGCTGGTGTTCTTCCAGATCCCCAACGCGCTGCGCATTCTGGCCGATGCCGCCTATGAGGATATTTATTACGAGCATTGCTCGTATTTCACAGCGGGTTCGCTGGTGCGCCTGTTCGAAAAGGCCGGTTTCGCCCCGCTGCGGGTATTGCATCAGTATGACGATCAATATCTGACGATCGAGGCGACGGTGGGCGATGCCCCGCCGCTGGACATGGCGGACGACAGGGCCGAAGTCGCCGCGCTGGCCGCCAGCCTTGCCGGACGGGTGGCGGCAAAGCAGGCCGACTGGGCAGCGCGCATCGCTGACGCGGCGGCGGCAGGGCGAAAAATCGCCATCTGGGGCAGCGGGTCGAAGGCGGTGTCCTTTCTGGCCGCCCTGCCCGATCCGTCGCAAATCGGCGCAGTGATCGATATCAACCCGAACCGGCAGGGCCATGCCATGCCCGGCACGGGGCACGCCATTGTCGGGCCGGACGATCTGGCTGCGATACGCCCCGATCTGGTGATCGTGATGAACGCCGTCTATCGCGATGAAATCGCCCGCGATCTGGCCGGTCTGGGAATCGGGGCGGAAATCGCCGCGCTCTAGGCGGCTAGATTTTCACCAGCCTGCAGGGGCCATAAGCTGGTACCGCTCTATTCGCCCTATGACCATCGCGCAGCGCGGTTTTGCGGCTCGTATCAATGCGCGCTACGCATTTCGGCCAATTCAATTGCAAGGCCGGATGTTCCGGCAGGGAGCAGCGCGGCGTGATCATCGATTCCCAGATCCACCTGTGGGAAGCAGACAATCCGGCGCGGCCATGGCCCGAAGGGGTAAAGCCTGATGTGGCCGAACCGCTGACGGCGGAACGCTTCATCCCGATGATGGACGAGATCGGTGTCGACCGCGCGATCATCGCTCCGCCCGGCGTTTGCGGATTCGATCCCGGCTATGCGCTGGAATGCGCGGCGCGTTTCCCCGACCGGCTTGCCGTCACCTCGCGCTGGACGCTGGACGATCCCGAATGGCGCGCCAGCCTGCCGACATGGATGGACCGGCCCGGCATGGTCGGCATCCGGCTGGGCCTGCTGCCCGCAGCGCGCCACAAATGGCAGGAAAGCGGCGATCTTGGCGATTTCTGGGCCGAATGCGAGCGGCTGGGCATCCCGCTGATGATTTTCGCCCCCCGCGACCTTTCCGCCGTCGAGCAAGCGGCAGAGGCGCATCCCGGCCTGACCCTTGTGGTCGATCACGTCAATCTGGTGATCTCTACCCCCGACACCGTGGCTGATTGCGTGGCTGAACTGAACCTGCTGGCGCGCTTTCCCAATGTGGCGGTCAAGCTCGGCTCGCTGCCTTTGCGATCGGCGGGTGGCTATCCCTATGCCGATCTGCATGCCCCCTTGCAGTCGGTCTATGATGCGTTCGGTGCCGAAAGGCTGATGTGGGCGTCCGACCAGACGACCACCATGGCGCGCGATCGCGGCAGCTATCTCGAAAACCTGATGCTGATGCGCGATGCCTATGCCGCTGTGCCCAAGGGCGATCTCGACATGATTTTGGGCGGAACGGTGGCCCGGCTGTTCCCATGGCGAAGCTGAGGGCAACCCGGGCGACAGGAGGGCAACCCTTTATGACCGACCACTCGCTATCGCGCCGTCAGCTCTGCGCGGCGCTGGCCGCGCTCCCTCTGGCGGGCGCCACCGGTCTGTCGGCGGCGGCCCGCGCCGGTACGAATGTGCCGGACGACAGCTTTGGCTGGGACGATGGGGGCATGGTCGCGGTATCGGGCGGGCGGCTCAACTGGCGGCGCATTGGCCGCGGATCGGGCATGCCGGTCGTTTTGCTGCACAAGCTGGGCGGCTGGATCGCCGACTGGCGCCATATCGCGCCCTTGCTGGCGGCGGAACGCCCGCTGATCGCCATAGACCTGCCCGGCCATGGCGATTCCGCAATGTATGGCCCGCCGCCGTACATCCAGACTGTCCCCGAAAGCGCGGCCATGATCGCATCGGCGCTTCAACAGCTGGGTGTCGATCGCTATGGCTTGCTGGGCAATTCGCTGGGCGGCGTCATCGCGATTGCAATGGCGGCATATTGGCCCGGCACCGTGCACGAGCTGTCACTCGTCAGCGTCAGCCTCGCTTCTGGCATCGGCCGTGCGGAACTGGCTGAAAAAGAGCGGGTGCGCGATCCCGCGGTGTGGACGGAGGACTGGCGCCCGCTCCCGCGAACAGGCGCGGCGACGGCCATGTTCGGCACCATCGATCCCGCCATCGCCGATGAACAGAATCGCAGCCGCGCCAAGGCGGATCGCTGGGTGCGGCCGTCCGAACGCGGTGCCGCCGTGCTGGATATCGCGGGCCATCTGGCACGCACGCAATGTCCCGTGCAGGTGATGATCCCACACGGCGGGTCCTATGCCCGCTTTGCCGATGTGCCGCAGGCTGCACGGCCCGATGCGGAACTGGTGCGGATCGCGGATGCAGGCTCCTTCATGCATCAGGAAGCGCCCGATGTCGTGGCGGCCGAACTGCTTCGGTTCTGGAGATCGATCGGCAACTGATCGCATGGATCAGCGCGCGGCGATCAGCCTTTGCGCGATTTTCAGATGCACCGCGTCGACCATACGCCCGTCGACCACCGCCGCCCCGGCACCGTCCCCCTGTCCGACTGCGGATTGCACCTTTCTGGCCCATTCCAGACGTTCGGGCGACGGGCGAAACCCATCGTGGATGATCGGCACCTGCCGCGGATGGATTGCCAGCATGCCCGCAAATCCGTCGCGTGCCGCATCGTCCGCAATCCGCGCAAGGCCGGTTTCGTCACCGGTATCGGCGAACACCGTTTCGAACACCGGCAGACCCGCCGCCGCCGCCGCAAACAACAGCTGCGATCGCGCCCATGCGAACGCCGGTGTGTAACCGCCATCACCCTCGCGGGCGGTCAGCGCGCCCGTTCCCGCGCATAGATCCTCTATTCCCCAACACAGGGCCAGCGGCCGCACCGCGCCAGCGGCAATCTCATCGGCGGCCAGAATGCCGCGCGGGCTTTCGATCAGCGGGATCAGGCATTGGCCCATGGCACTTCCCCCGATGGCGGATGCGGCTTGCAGGTCCTTTGCATTCTCGGTCTTTGGCAGCATCACGGCATCGGGCCGGTATTGCGCCATCGCCTGCAAGTCGCTTTCGAAACCGGCGTGACCGGCGGAATTGATCCGCACGATGGTCGCGACACCTCTGCGTTCGGGCCCTTCGCGATCGCCCCCTTCCCGATCCGGTCCGGCAAGCCATGCGCAGGTCGCCGCGCGCGCCTCGGCCTTGCGGCCGTCTGCGACGGCGTCTTCCAGATCGATGATGATCGCATCCGCTCCGCTCGCCGCCGCCTTGGCAAAGCGGTCGGGCCGGTCGCCGGGAACGAACAAAAGGCTGCGCCAGCGCGCGGCATCGGGAATGGTCATGTCGGGTCCTTCGGGCAATTCAGCGCGGCGATTAGCCTATCGCCTGCCCTGCCCGCGCATTGGTCGCGCGTTTGATCGGTTGGCGATCAGCGGGCCGTGCCTGCTTGGCGAATGACGCCAGTTCGCATAGGAATTCGGCTTGTGCGCGAGAATGGAGCAGCCATGGTCAAGCCAACCCGCAGACAAGTGCTGGCATCGGGGGGCGTGCTGATGATTGCGGCGACGCTGCTGCCCGCCCGCATGGCTGCACAGGCCGGTGCCGCCGCCGCGCAGCCCGGTGCCTTTGCCCCCAATGCCTTTATCCGCATCGCCCGCGACAGCAAGGTCACCATCGTGATCAAGGCCGTCGAATTCGGACAGGGTTCGGCCACCGGCCTTGCCACGCTGGTCGCCGAAGAGCTGGATGCCAACTGGGACGATGTGGACATCGCCTTCGCGTCGAACAACGACCCGCTTTACAAGAACCTGCTGTTCGGAACGATGGCCGTGGGCGGTTCGACCACGATCAAGAATTCCTATACCCAGATGCGCGAAGCAGGGGCGACCGCGCGTGCCATGCTGGTCGGCGCGGCCGCGGCGCGGTGGGGCGTCGATCCGGCGGACATTACCGTCAGCAAGGGTGTCGTCGCAGCCAAGGGACATAGCGCCCGTTTCGGCGATCTGACCGAAGCGGCGGCACGGATGGCGGCTCCGCAAAGTGTGACCTTGAAGGATCCGGCGCAATTCACGCTGATCGGACGGCATGTCCCCCGTCCGGACAGCGCAGCCAAAAGCAATGGCAGCGCGCGCTTCGCCTGCGACGTG
Organism: Croceicoccus sp. Ery5; assembly: GCF_020985325.1. NCBI lineage: Bacteria > Pseudomonadati > Pseudomonadota > Alphaproteobacteria > Sphingomonadales > Erythrobacteraceae > Croceicoccus > Croceicoccus sp. Ery5. The sequence goes on along the minus strand of NZ_CP087587.1, from coordinate 1,761,022 downwards.
CGGACGGATGACATGGTCTATGCCGTGGTCGCGCATCCGCCGCTGTTCGGGGCACGGCTGGCCGGTTTCGATCCGGCACCTGCCCTTGCCATTGCCGGCGTGCGCAAGGTTCGCGCCATCGACAGCGGGGTCGCCGTATTCGCGGACAACAGCTATGCCGCGCTGCGCGGACGGGCCGCCTTGCAGATCGAATGGGACGAAGCCGCAGCCGAAACCCGTTCGAACGCCGAACTGGAAGCCGAAGCGGCGCAAAAGGCATCCGTTCCCGACACATGGGTCGTCGATGACGGCGAATGGCCCGCCCTGCCCGATGGCAGCAGGGAACTCTCGGCCCGCTTCACCCTTCCCTTCCTTGCGCATGCGCCGATGGAAACGCTTGATTGCGTGGTACAGCGCCGCGACGGCAAGGTCACATTATGGTCGGGCTCGCAGTTCCAGACGCGCGAAACCGAAAGCGTTGCCGCCGAACTGGGCATAGCGCCCGCGAACGCCCGGCTCGACCAATGCTATGCCGGCGGCAGTTTCGGCCGCCGCGCCACGCCCGACGGCAGCTTTGCGAAAGAGGCGGGGCAAGTGGCCGCCGCATGGGGCGGCGACAATCCGGTAAAGTTCTTTTGGACGCGCGAGGATGACATCACCGGCGGTTATTACCGCCCGTTGATGGTGCATGACATTCGCGCCGCGATTACGCCGGATGGCCGGATTGCCGCATGGCATCATGGTGCGGGCGGACTGTCGATCAAATATCGCACGCCCGAACAGGTCGCCGCCAATGATGGCGCGCATGATCCGCTGATGGTCGAGGGGATCGAAAAGCCGTCCTATCGCATCGGCCATCACCGCGTCGGCGCGGGGGTCGTGTATAGCGCCGTGCCGTCGAACTGGTGGCGATCGGTCGGCCATAGCCACAGCGGTTTCGCCATGGAAGTGATGATCGACCGCCTGCTCGCCAGCGCGGGCATCGATGCGGTGGGGGGGCGTTTGCAATTGCTCGACGACCCGCGCGCCAGGGCCGTGATCGAACGCGTGGCCGACATGGCCGGCTGGGGCAATCCGCAGCAGGACGGCCACGCCCTTGGCCTTGCATTCGTTCAGAGCTTTGGCACCTATGTCGCTGAAATCACGCAGGTCCGGCGCGGACAGGATGGCTTGCCCGCGGTCACCAAAGTATGGTGTGCGCTCGATTGCGGGGCGGTGGTCAATCCCGATGTGATCCGCGCCCAGACCGAGGGCGGGATCGGCTTTGCCCTCGGACACGCGCTTTATGGAGAGATCACGCTGGGCAAGGGCGGCCATGTCGATCAGCGCAATTTCGACAGCTATCGCTCGCTCCGCATGTCGGAAATGCCCGATATAGAGGTGGCGATCATCGACAGCACTGCCAGCCCGACCGGTATTGGCGAGCCGCCCGTCCCCCCGCTGGCGCCCGCCGTCGCCAATGGCTGGTGCGCGCTGACCGGCCAGCAAATCGACCGTCTTCCCTTTATTCGCGGGATCGAACAGGCATGAAAATCACCTTCCGCTTGAACGAAAAGCCCGTTTCGGTCGATGCCGATGCCGATATGCCCCTGCTATGGGCGCTGCGCGACTTATTGGGCGCGACCGGTACCAAATATGGCTGCGGCATCGCGCAATGCGGTGCCTGCACCGTGCATGTTGACGGCAAGCCGCGCCGGTCCTGCGTCACGCCGGTCTCCTCAATCGACGGGCGCAATATCGCCACGATCGAAGGCGTGGACGATCCCGTCGCGCAGGCGTTGCAGGCTGCATGGGCAGAGCTGGACGTGCCGCAGTGCGGTTTCTGCCAGTCGGGCCAGATCATGTCCGCCATTGCGCTGCTGCGCGCGGTCCCCCGCCCCGACGATGCGCAGATCGATGCCGCCATGGCGGGCAATATCTGCCGCTGCGCTGCCTATCACCGTATTCGCGGCGGCATCCATCTGGCGGCCGCCAAGCTGGACGGAGAACCCGCATGATCGTCGCTGGCCGAATTTTGCTGGCGGCTTCGGTTGCCGTGGTGGGGATCGCCGCGACCGGAACGGATTCGTCGGGCGATACGGCGGTTCGGTCCCTGCGCGATCCTGCCAGCTTTGCATCCATCGACAGCGAGCAGGCCCGCTCGCAAGCGATCTTCAGCGAAATGGCCAAGGTGTTTCAACACCCGCGCTGTCTGAATTGCCATCCGCGCACCGATACGCCGACGCAGGGCGATGTAATGATCGTGCACAGCCCGCCGGTCGCACGCGGGCCCGACAATCACGGAATGCCTGCCATGGAATGCAGCACCTGTCACGGCGACAGCAATATGCCGCTACCCACGGGCGAAGGCAGCATTCCCGGCGATCCGCACTGGTCGCTGGCTCCGCGCGAAATGGCGTGGGCCGGCCGCAGCGTGCGCCAGATATGCGAACAGGTGAAAGATCCCGCGCGCAATGGCGGCAAGACGCTGGACGAGATCGTGACGCACAATCGCGAAGATCACCTCGTCGGATGGGCATGGCATCCCGGGGCCGATCGCACACCCGCCCCCGGCAGTCAGGACCTGTTCGGCAGGCTGACCGCCGCATGGGTCGCCAGCGGGGCGCATTGCCCCGACTGACGCCCGCGCGGCGCAATGGCCCCTATTCGGGCAGGCTATACACCATCAGCGCATCGCCCAGATCGGTTCCGGCAACGGCATTGCCGCCTGCCGCAATGGCGACATATTGCCGCCCGTCAACCGCATAGCTGGCGGGAACCGACATGCCCGGCGCGGGCAGGCCAGCTTTCCACACCGTGCGCCCCGTCCGCACATCGAACGCGCGGAAACCGGCATCCAGCGTCGCGCCCAGAAACACCAGCCCCCCGCCTGTCACCATCGGCCCGCCAACCGTGGGCGACCCCCAGTTCAGGAAAGCGGGCACCGTAATGCCATAGCGTTTCGACTGGCCCGCGGGCACTTGCCACACGATCTTGCCGCTGCTCATATCGATGGCGCTCAGCGTGCCCCATGGCGGCGGGATGCAGGGAATACCCAGCGGCGAGAGGAAGAACTCCCCGCGCGAGATCAGTTCGCCGCCCGGCAATTCGCGGGTCATGAAATCGCCCGGCGCAAACCCCTCCGGCTTTTTCAGGATGGCCATGGTCGATGCCAGATTGTCGGTCTTGACGATCAGCAGGTTGGTCTGCGGGTCATAGGCCGCCCCGCCCCAGTTGGTCCCGCCCATGGCGCTGGGCAGCAACAGCGATTCCCGCTCGTCCGGCGGGGTGAACATGCCTTCGTAACGCAAGCCGTCGAAACGGCGGCGGCATAGGGCGCGGTCGATCGGGGTCAGGCCGAACAGTTCGTCGCGCGTCACCGAAAGGCGCGTCGGGGATTCGGGCAGCAACGGAAACGGCTGCGTCGGCGCGGCACTTTCGCCCGGAATGGTCGAAGCCGGAACGGGCCGTTCCTCGACCGGGAACACCGGCTTGCCGTTATCGCGGTCAAGTACGAAGATCAGCCCCTGTTTGGTCGCCTGGATGACCACGTCGCGCGGTGCGCCATCCTTTTCGATGGTGACCAGCATCGGCTGAACCGCCAGATCGTAATCGAACAGATCGTGATGGACGATCTGGTAATGCCAGGCGACCTCGCCCGTCGCGACCCTGACGGCGACGACGGCATTGGCATAGGGAATGTCGAATTTTCGCGTCGCCCCGTAATAATCGGGTGACGGGCTGGTTGTCGCCAGAAAGACAAGGCCGCGTGCCGGATCGCCCGACAAAAGGGTCCAGATATTGGCCGCGCCGGTATCGTGGCGGTGGGCTTCGGGAATGGGATTGAATTCCCACATCATTTTCCCGCTGCGCGCATCGAAGCCGCGCACGATGCCGTCGGTCGCGTCCTGGAGCGAATCCCGCGAACCGGCTGCCGCCACGACCACATCGCCAATCACGATAGGCGGGCTGCTGGCCGAGACGGGGCTTTCGCCCATCGGATCGAAATCGGCATGGGTAACGAAACCGGCATGGCCGTTTCCGGCGCCGAAACCGGCGCAGGGTGCCCCTGTGGCGGCATCGAGCGCGATGATCGACTGGTCTCCCGCCGAGCGGAAGATACGCTGGCGGCACAGGCTGTCGGGTGCGGCGGCTTCATCGCGCCAGAATGCGACGCCGCGGCAATGCTTGGGCGCCAGTTCGTAATCGAACATCACCTGCCCGTTCGCGTCCGGCTGACGCGGATCGAACGCCCAGCGATCTTCCCCCGTCGCCGCATTCAGCGCGATTACGCGGTCATAGGCGGTGCAGTAGTACAAGGTTCCGTCGACGACGAGCGGGATCGCTTCGAACGAACCGGCAAGCGAGGCCGAGGCCGGATCGAAATCGCCCGAATGATGCTCCCACGCCAGTTCGAGCCCGCCGATATTGGCGGGCGTAATCTGGTCGAGCGCGCTCCACTGGCTGCCGCCGGGATCGCCGCCCGTTCCCGACCAGTCCGCCGCATTGCCCGTGACCCGCGCCAGCGTTGCGCCGCGGCCCGCATAATCGCTTTCCGCACTGGCATAGCGCGGCTCGGGAATGTCGAGTGTCGCCAGCGACCAGATGGCGAATGCCGCAATCAGCAACAGCGGAATGCCGATGATCCATTTTTTGCGCGAACCGCCCGTTGAAGCCATGAACCCGTCATCCCGTTGTTGATGCCCCGCAATCGGCGCGCGGCTTCGGCAGATTAGTGATAACCCGCCCCGCCCGCGAACATAGACCGGCCCACGGATTGTTCGGCAAGCGGTCATTGGCCAGAATGGCCGCGCGTTGCAGGCGAACCTGACCGCTATTCGGCGGGCAACGTACTGGATCGAAAGGCAGGGATGAGCCGTTTTCTGACCGCGACTGTCGTAGGCCTGCTGCTTGCCGGCACACTGGCGCTGGGCGCGATGGCGGCGGATGACTGGCCGTTCTGGCAACGCTGGTTCGCCCGGGTTCCGGCAATAACCGGCTTTGGCGGCAATGCGAACGCCATTCCGGACCTTCGCAGCGATTTCGGCGGCGAAGCAGCGCCTCTTACCCGTCGCCAGCCCGAGCCACGGCTTGTCGCTCCGCTACGACAGGCCGATGCATGGATGGCCGACCGGAACAGCGATGCCTTTCTGGTGTGGCACGATGGCGCGCTGGTATTCGAACATTACTACCGCGGGGATGCCGCGACGCAGCGGCCCGCGGGCGCGATGGCGAAATCGCTGGTGGCGATCATGGTCGGCCGCGCAATCCGCGAAGGCGCAATTGCCGGACTGGACGCCCCCGTCGCCGATGCGCTGCCCGAATGGCGGAACGACGAACGCAATCGCATACGCTGGCGCGATCTGCTGGCGATGCATGCGGGGCTGGCATGGTACCGGCAGGAGACTTCTCCGTTCAGCGATTTTCAGCGGATCATCATCGGGTCCGATTACCAGCCCCGCGCGCTGGCCCTGCCCGCCGTGGCTCCGCCGGGGGAAGTGTTCGATTATTCGGCGTGGACATATGACATTGCCGGTCTGGCGCTGGCGCGCGCCGGCAACGCGCCATACGAGGATCTGGTCGACCGCTGGCTGACGCCGCCACTGGGACTGGGGCCGATGCGCATCTATGTCGACCGCGACGGCGGCAATGTGCATGCCAATTGCTGCCTGTATGGCCGCGCCGACGACTGGGTCCGGCTGGGCGCGCTGATCGCTGACGAATGGGTTGCCCCGCGCCTGCTGCCCGACGGTTTCGTCGCGGAAATGCGCAAGCCCGGTCCGGACCGGGCCAATTACGGCCTCGGCATATGGCTCGGCAGTCCGTATGAAGCGCGCCGGCCGATCGCGTCGACACGCAACCCCTATCCCACGCCCGTCAAAAGCGTGATCGAGCAATCGGAACCCTTCGCAGCGGACGATGTCATGATCTTTGAAGGCGTGGGCCAGACCAAGACATGGATCATACCGTCGCGCCGCCTTGTAATCGTGCGTTTCGGCTCTGCGCCCCAAGATTGGGACGATGCCATGGTGCCGAACCTTTTGATCAGGGCCTTGCAATGAAACGATTGATCCCCCTTGCCGCCCTCTCGTCCATCGCGGCCTGCGCACCATCGCATTTGTCGGGTGCAGAGGAGGAAGCTGCCCTCCTTGCCGAGCGTCGCATCTGGTGGGCAAACCCGCACCATGCGCTGGAGGTGGAGACGATGCGCCCGCTGGAGACAGTTAAGGGCGCTGCTTCCGAACCGCTGCCAGCGGGCGATCCGGCGCTGGCAAAGCCGTTGCGCGAGGCGGGACTTGGCGCATTGGGCGATGCGGGGGCTGCCGCTTTACTGGTCTGGCACGACGGCGCGTTGCAACTGGAATATTATGGCGAGGGCTATGGCCCCGACATGCTTTCGGCACCGGCCTCGATGCCCAAACCCGTGCTGGCGCTGGCCATCGGCGCTGCCGTCGACCAAGGGCTGTTATCGCTGGACGAGCCGGTTTCGCTTCACATCACCGAATGGCGGAACGATCCGCGCGGCAAGATCACACTGCGGCAATTGCTGCAAATGCGGTCGGGCCTGCAGAAATATGGCGCGACCAGCACTGGCGGCGCGGCCGAACAGCTGATGCTGGGCACCAGGCTGGAAGACCTGCTGCTCGAAACGCCGCTGACGGGCACGCCGGGCGCGCGTTTCGACTATAATAATATCGATAATGCAACCGCCATGCTGGTGCTGCAACGGGCCATCGGCACGCATTATGCGGCGTTTCTGTCGCGGAATATCTGGCAAAAAATCGGCGCGCGCGATGCCCATGTTTGGCTCGACCGGCCGGGCGGCATGCCGCGCACGTTCTGCTGCCTGCTTGCCACTCCGCGCGACTGGGTTCGCGTTGGATTGCTGATCCGCGACATGGGCGCATGGCAGGGACAGCAAATCGTGTCGCGCGGGTATATGGAACAGATGATTGCCCCCTCGCCCACTAATCCGTCCTATGCGTTCCAGCTTTGGCGGGGCACCGACGCGCGCTCGCGCAGCTATGGTAGCGGCACCGCGCCCGCGCTGCAGGTGGGCGAGCCCTATGCGGTCGATGACCTGCTGATCCTTGACGGAGCGATCGGGCAGCGCGTCTATATTTCGGCAAAGCTGGGTCTGGTGATCGTGCGGATCGGCGAGATGGCGCCCGACTGGCGTGACAGCGCGCTTCCCAATGCCATTATCGCGGCGCTGGGCGCAGACGCGGCGGACTGATCGCGATACGATCAATCATGCGGCGCGACTGTCGCAAGCCTGCCCAGAAGCGCCAAGGCCATTTGCATGAACAACGAAACGCACGATTGGTCCGACTGGATCGGAAGAACGCAGGAAGAGCGCGATTTGCTTTCCGCGTCCGATGTCGGGCAGCTGGCGGGCGCTTTGTTCGGGCGGGAATGGACTGCCGATAGCGGCTTCGCGCCGCCGCTGGCGCATTGGATGTGCTTTCGCCCTGCATGGATGCGCGATGCCACGGGCACCGACGGCCATCCGGCGCGCGGCGGTTTTCTTCCCCCGGTGCCCCTGCCGCGCCGCATGTGGGCGGGCGGCGCACTGGAATGGCACCGCCCGGTGCCGGTCGATGTGCCGCTGCGACGCATTTCGACCGTCGCTTCGGTCACCGCCAAACAAGGTGCAAGCGGCGCGCTGGTTTTCGTAAGCGTCGACCATGCGATCAGCGACCCCGACGGCCCTGTCGTGAACGAGCGGCAGGACATCGTCTATCGCGCCGATCCCGCCGCGGGAACGCCCGCGCGCGATGCCGGAAGGCCTGCGCCCGATCTGCCGGCCACAGCCGGATTGCGGCCCGATCCGGTCATGCTGTTCCGCTTTTCCGCACTGACGGGCAACAGCCATCGCATCCATTATGACGCGGCCTATGCCCGCGAGGAAGAGCATTATCCCGCGCTGGTCGTGCATGGCCCGCTGACCGCGATGGCGCTGCTCGACCATGCGACCCGCGTGGCGGGCCGCCATCCGGCGCACTTCCGTTTTCGCGGCACACGGCCGCTTTTTCTGGGCGATACGATCACGCTGGGCTGCGGCCTGCCCGATGGCGATAGAACGGTCACGCTGGCCGCATCCGACCAGACGGGCGCGCTGTGCATGCAGGCCGACGCCCGCTTTACCCCTGGACAGGACTGATATCATGCGCGCGCTTCCCGACGATCCTTATACCGAGATCCGCGATGCCGTCGCTGCGCTTTGCGCCGGTTTTCCGGCCGAGTATTTCCGCAAGGTAGACGAGGAAAAGGGCTATCCCGACGCTTTCGTTGATGCACTGGCACGCGATGGCTGGCTCGCCGCGCTGATCCCCGAGGAATATGGCGGTTCGGGCCTTGGCCTTGCCGAAGCCTCTGTCATCATGGAGGAAATCAATCGCAACGGCGGCAATGCCGGCGCCTGCCATGGCCAGATGTACAATATGGGCACGCTGCTGCGCCACGGTTCGAAAGAGCAGAAAGACCTTTACCTGCCCCGTATCGCCAGTGGCGAATTGCGGCTGCAATCGATGGGCGTGACCGAACCGGGTACCGGCACCGACACGACCCAGCTGAAAACGACTGCCGTTCGCAAGGGCGACCGCTATGTGGTGAACGGCCAGAAGGTGTGGATCAGCCGCGTGCTGCACACCGATCTGATGATCCTGCTGGCGCGCACCACCCCGCGCGACCAGTGCAAGCGCAAGGCCGACGGGCTGTCGATTTTCATCGTCGACGTGAAGGAGGCGATGGCCAACGGGATGACGGTGAAGCCTATTCCCAACATGGTCAATCACGAGACCAACGAGCTGTTTTTCGAGGATCTGGAAATCCCCGCCGAGAACATGATCGGCGAGGAAGGCAAGGGTTTCCGCTATATCCTCGACGGGCTGAACGCCGAGCGAACGCTGATCGCCGCCGAATGTATCGGCGACGGTTACTGGTTCGTCGACAAGGCCGCCGCCTATGCAGGCGAGCGCGAAGTCTTCCAGCGCCCCATCGGCCAGAACCAGGGCGTGCAGTTCCCGATTTCGGAAAGCTATATCGAAATTCGCGCGGCCGATCTGATGCGTTACCGCGCATGCGAATTGTTCGACGCGCACCAGCCCTGCGGAGCCGAAGCCAATATGGCGAAATATCTTGCGGCCAAGGCATCGTGGGAAGCGGCCAATGCCTGCCTGCAGACCTTTGGCGGCTTTGGATTTGCCTGCGAATATGATGTCGAGCGCAAGTTCCGCGAAACGCGCCTGTATCAGGTCGCGCCGATCAGCACCAATCTGATCCTGTCCTTCGTGGGCGAACACGTGCTGGGCATGCCGCGCTCTTTCTGAGCGCGCGGCATGGCAGGCACTTTATCGGTCTAATGCCTGGCGCAGAGGGTCTTACCAGCCCTCTGCGAATTCGCGCCGGATGGCCTCGCCATGCGAATCGATGCGCGGGACCGGTCCGGGCTGCAATGGCGTGCGATCATGCAGCGGCGCGGGGGCCGGATATTGCGCCGGGCCGCCTGGCGTTTCCACCGTGACCCGCCGCAACTGGGGATGGCGCGAAAGTCCCGCCACATCGTTCAGCCGCCCAAAGGCGATCCCGCCTTGCTCCAGCCGGTGTTCCAGCGTTGCCGCGTCCAACCCGCCCAGAACGGCCCCGATGGCAGCATCCAGATCGCCGCGCGACGCGCAGCGCGCCTCGTTACTGGCAAAACGCGGATCGCCCGCGATGTCGGGGCTTTCCAGCACGATGGTGCAGAAATTACGCCACTCCCGCTCGTTCTGAATGGCAAAGACCGTTTCGACCCCGTCACCGGTGGCATAGGCACCATAGGGGGCGATGCTGGCATGGGCGATGCCGACGCGTTCAGGCGCCTTGCCCGCATAATCATATTGCAGCAGCGGGACCGCCATGAAATCGGCCATCGCATCGAACAGCGAAACCGATACGATGCTTCCCTGCCCCGTCCGTTCACGGGCCAGCAACGCCTCCAGCACGGCGGCGTGGGCGTTCATGCCGCAGGCGATATCCGCCGCCGACACGCCGATCCGCCCTGCCGCATGGGGCGAGCCGGTGATCGATGCCATCCCGCTTTCGCACTGGATCAGCAGATCATACGCCTTGCGCCGCGCATAGGGGCCGTCCTCGCCATAGCCCGAGATCGAGCAGCAGATCAGGCGCGGGAAATCGCGGCGCAAATCGTCCGCGCCCAGACCAAGACGCTCTGCCGCGCCGGGGGCAAGATTTTGCACGAACACATCCGCGTCGGCCAGGATCCGCCGCACCAGTGCCAGATCGTCGGAATTCTTCAGATCGGCGGCCAGCGACTGTTTACCGCGATTAAGCCAGACGAAATAGGTGCTCTCGCCATGAACCGCGCTGTCGTAATCGCGCGCGAAATCGCCTTCGGCCCGCTCGACCTTGATCACCCGCGCGCCCGCGTCGGCAAGCCGCGCGGTGCATAGCGGGGCGGCGACCGCCTGTTCGATGGATACGACGGTAATTCCTGCCAGAGCCTGCATCATGCCGCCGCGTCCGATGCTTCCAGTTCCTCGACCGCGCGGGCATATCCCTTGCGCCCCGTCAGCAGCAGCGCCGTCAGCACGCCGCCCGCCGTCAGCAGGATCACGGTCAGCGACCATTTGATCCCCTCGTCCGACGTGAACACCGTATCGTTCAGCAGGCCGACACCGGTCGGGCCGATCAGCGTGCCGATCATCGCATTGGTCATGGTGTACAGCGCCAGTACCCGCCCGCGATATTGGGCAGGCGTCGCGAACACGACCGAGGCAATGCCCGTCGATGTCGACATCGAACTGAAATAGGCCGAAACCGCCAGCGCGCCGATCGTCATCCACGGATTGGGCCACAGCGCTGCCGTGCCGCCGACAATCACCAGCACCGGCAGGCTGACCGACAGCACGCGGAACGGTGCGTCCTTGTACCCCTTGGCATAGAGCCGGTTGGCGATCAGCCCGCCGCTGACAGTGCCCAGTGGCCCCATCACCAGCAGGATCGTGCCGTACCAGATCGAGAAATCCTGCGTTTCCCATCCCCACACACGATTGAACATCGTGGGCAGCCATGTAAACGCATAGCCGAACAGGGCCACCGTCCCCATGCCCACTGCCAGCGGGACCAGAGCCCGTTTATGCCGCCCGATATGCGCGAAACAGGCCTTCATCGACGCGCTGGCCTGCCGCCCCCGATTATGGCGCGGCGGTTCGCGCACGACTGCCAGCAGTGCCAGCGAAATCAGGATGCCGGGCGCGCCGACCATGACGAAGACGATCTGCCACGGTTCCAGCGATCCGCCCATGATGCTGGCATGATGCGCCGTCGCCCATGCCAGCAGCGCGCCGCCGATCAGATAGGACAGGCCCATACCGGCATAGATGCCCAGATCGAACACGCCGATCGCCGCATTCACCTTGCGGCGGGGAAACAGGTCTGAAATCAGCGAAGTCGCCGATGGGGTCAGCGCCGCTTCACCGAAACCGATGCCGAAGCGGCAGACGGCGAGCTGGAAAAAGCTGCGGGTGAAACCCGACATGACCGTCATCAACGACCAGAAGCTGATCGCACCCGCCACCAGATTGCGGCGATTGAACCTGTCGGCCAGCCAGCCGAAAGGCAGGCCCGAAAGCACATAGACCAGCGCAAAGATCGGCCCCATCAACAGGCCCATCGCCGTATCGCCGATGCCCAGCGATTCCTGGATCGGATGGACCAGAAGGGTCAGCACCCAGCGATCGAGCAGCGACAGCGCATATGCGACCGTCAGCAGGATCACCGCCGTCCACGCATAGGCCGGGCGGGGATAGCCGCTGTCGTCATCGGCCCTGCTACTATTGTCTTCGGTCATCGCGCGTACTCTGTTGCAAAGCCCGTGTCCTGCCCGCGCCGTTTGCGGCGGTCTGCCCTGCCATGGCCTGTGTCCGCCACGCGATCAGCCATCGGCCTTCGCAGTCTTTTGCGCACGCAGTTCTTCCAGCCTGTTCTCGTCAAGATTGTAGAAGCACAGCAAAGTCGCGCCCAGCACCAGCATGGCGGCAGGCACCGTCGTCTTTATCGCATAGAGCGCGCTGACGGTTTGCGCCGTTTGGGTCACGATATCGCCATCATGGGTGGAGATATAGCCTGCCGCAGACAGGCCAAAACCCAGCACGGCGGCACCGATGGCAAAGCCCAGCTTCTCGTTCACCGAATAGAGGCTGGCGAACACGCCGCCGCGTTCGACGCCGTTCTTCAGCCGGTCGAATTCGATCGTATCGGGCAGCATCGACGTGCTCATCAGCAAGGCCCCGCCCGATGCGAAGCCGAACATCACGCCGCGCCACCAGATGCCGGGATAGCCTGTCGACGCATCGGCCCAATACCATGTCATCACCGCCGGTATCATGATCGCCTGCGCCAGCAGATAGGCATTGCGCTTGCCGATCCGCCGCCCGATCCGCGTCCACGCCCACATCGATGCGAACACGGTGGCGTTCTGCACGATGGAAAGGTGGATCATGCCGGTATAGCCCACGCTCATCACATTCAGCAGGAACAGCAGGGTGATCGGCATCAGCACGCCGAACGCGACATATTGGCACAGCTTCGCCCCCAGCAGGATGAACAGCGGGCGGTTCTCCAGCAAGGTGCGGAAATCTTCGCGCGTCAGGCGGTGGGGCGCGCCCTTGTGCTCGTCGAAAATGGCGCGGCGCGTGCCGATCCACGACCCCAGCATCGTCAGCAGTGCCAATACCGCCATGATCCCGCCCATCAGGCGATAGCCGCTGGCGCCGCCGCCGCCCGTCTCGATCAGCCATGCGCTGAGCGCCAGCGCCGTCAGCTGGCCGATCCCGATAAAGGCCGTGCGGAACGAGATCAGCTTCAACCGTTCCCGCGTGCCGCGGGTGATTTCGGCGGGAAGCGCCAGATAGGGAACATTGAACAGCGAATAGCCGGTGGAATAAATGACCAGCGCTACCGCCATATAGCCGATCAGCACCGGTTCGCTCATCGGTGGAGCCATGAAGATCATCAGCAGCGAGGCGAAGGAAATGATCGCACCGGCCAACAGGAACGGGCGGCGACCGAACCGCGCACGAAGCTTGTCGCTCGACGCGCCGATGATCACATCGGCAAAGGCGTCATAGATCTTCGATATCACCAGCAAGGTACCGGCAATCGCAGGGTCAAGCCCCAGCACCGTCGCCATCAGCGCCGGGAAATAGACCGACACCGTATTGAGCATGATCGACACGCCCGACGTGCCCACGCCAAAGCCGAGGCACAGCGACAGCGAGGGATAGGACTTACCGCCCGATGCCGGTTGGCTGCGCCGGTCTGCCGCGAGTGTGCTCATTTCAACTTTCCGTTCTTGCCCGACCGGGCCTTCAACAATTCTTCGATGGCCGCGGCCACGGCTGCGGGCTTCTCGGCGCACAGATAATGGCCGCATCCCTTCACGATCCGCGGCGGCGCCGCGCCCAGCGCATCGGCCATCGCCCGTGCGCCATCGGGCGGACAGGTCCGGTCGTGCTCTCCCGTCAAAAGAACCGCCGGGACGCGCAGCGATCGCGCAGCCGCCAGCAGATCGCCGCGCGTCGCATATCCTGCGATGGTCCGCGCCTGCAAAGCGAGCGGAGCCGCCATGCGGTCGGCCACCAGCATGTCGAGGAGCGAGGCATTATCCGATGCATCGGGTGCAAGCTGCGCCGCAAGATCGCTCGCCGCGCGCCGTGCCAATGCCCCCCGGTCGAGGGCTTCATATTCTGCCTGCCGTTCGGCCAGAGCGGCGGCATTCACCCGTTTCGCCGGATCGGGCGCGCCTAGCAGCACCAGCGCATCATACCGCTGCGCATCGCGGGCGGCGGCATTGATGGCAACCGAACAGCCCAGCGACCACCCCAGCAGCGTTGCGGACCCGATGCCCAGCGCATCGAGCACTGCCGGCACGTCGCGCGCCCAATGTTCGTGATCGACAGGCGCGTCGTCGGGAACCTGCGTGCCGCCGAAACCGCGCTGGTCATAGGCGATGCAGCGGAACGATCCCGACAGGTTTTCGATCAAGGGCATGAAATGTGCCGCGCGCGATCCGCCGCCATGCAGCATCAGCAGAACCGACCCCTCCCCCGCCTCGATCGCGGGGAAAGTCAGGCCATTGGCGGTGATGCTTCGGCTCTGGATCGTACCCATTCGCCAATGACTACAGCAATGAAACCCCTGACGGGCAAGCGGGCATGCATATTGGTCGGCAGGCGGTCAGCACCGGTTTCCACCCGAAGCGCAGGCCGCCTGTTCGCTATGCGAGCAGAGCCGATTGAGCAGTGCCGCAAACCGCGCGGACTTGCTTTGGATCGGGAAACGCAGCTGCGGCTGCCCGAACGGAGCCTTGGCCCATGCGCCCCTTTCTGACGACGCTGGAACAGCAAGTGGCGCCGCAACATACCGCCTTGCTGGTCATCGACATGCAAAAGGATTTCTGCACCCCCGGTTTCGGGGCGGAAAAGGCCGGGCGCGATCTGGCGCCCGCGCGCCGCGCCACCCCGCAGATCCGCCGCCTGCTGGATGCCGCGCGCGTGGCCGGTGTTACTGTCGCGCATGTCGGTTTCTGGACCCTGCCCGACAATGGCAGCGATTCCGACAGCTGGCTGTGGAAACGGCAGGGAGCGACCGTTTCGTCGCCCACGCTTTGCATCGCAGGCAGCGAAGGCGCCGAATTCATTGGGGAACTGGCCCCCGTTCCCGGCGAGCTGGAAATCCGCAAGCACCGTTACAGCGCCTTTACCGCCACCAACCTCGACCTGCTGCTGCGCGCCCGTGACATTCGCACGCTTGTGGTGACCGGCGTGTCGACCAATGCCTGTGTCGAGACGACGTTCCGCGCAGGCTTTGAACTTGGCTACGGCGTGGTCGTCCCCCCCGAAACCTGCGCTTCATGGAGCCACGAGCTGCACGAAGCATCCCTTGCCAATGTCCGCCACCGGTTCGGCGTCACGCCGCCGGTGGACGAAATCATCGATATCTGGAACCCAAAATGAGCGATACGAAAACGCTGACCTCGGCGATTACCAAATTCATCACCACGACCGGCGAGGATGCGCTGGAGGGCGAACATCTGCGCCTTGCGCGGCGCTGCGTCCTTGACGGGTTGGCAGTATCGCTGGGCGGCAGCCAGCAGCCGGGAATGGCGCCGCTGGGCCGCTATATCCTTACGCTGGGCGGCGCGAAGCAGGGGCGTCCGCTGGGCGCTGCCGGACACAGCCTGCCCGCGCATCTGGCCGCATTGTGGACCGGCACGGCGGGGCACGCGATGGATTGGGACGACACCCAGCTCGCCGAAGGGCCCGGCCGCCCCTATGGCCTGCTGATGCACCCGACCATGCCGCCGCTGGCCGCATCGCTGGCGCTGGTCGATCTGGTCGCGCAGGAAACCGGCAAGCCCGTCAGCGGCGCGCAATTCCTGTCCGCTTTTGCGACCGGATTCGAAGTCGGTTGCAAGATCGCGGAGGCCATCAACCCCGATCACTATATGCGCGGCTTTCACACCAGCGGCACGATCGGTGCCTTTGCGGCAACCGCTGCGGCAGCCAAAATGCTGGGACTGGACGAGGAACAGACTGCCCGCGCCATCGGCATTGCGGCATCGTGTTCGGCAGGCATCCGCGCCAATTTCGGCACGATGACCAAACCGTTCCATGTCGGCCGTGCAGCCGAAAACGGCGTGACCGCCGCGTTGATGGCGCGCGTGGGGTTCTCTGCCAATACCGAGGCGCTCGACGGCAAATGGGGCTATCTCACCATTGCAGGCCCGGGCGGAGAGCCCGAGCTGGTCCGGGACCGGATCGGCGCGCCCTTTACGATGGTGACACCCGGCGTTTCGATCAAACCCTATCCCTCGGGCGTGCTGACGCACCCGTCGATGGATGCGATGAAGTTCCTGATGGAAGAAAAGGGCATTAAGCCGGAGGATATCGAAAGCGTGCTGCTTTCGGCCGGTTCGAACGTGCTTGGCCCGATCCGCTTCCGCATCGCGCGCACCGAGCTTGAGGGCAAGTTCTCATTCGCCTTCCTGCTTGCGGCCATCGCGCTGAAGGGGCGCTGCGGCAAGGACGAGTTCACCGACGAATTCGTCTCCTCGCCCGAAAGCATCGCGATGCAGGAACGGATCGAGACCGAATTCAGCCAGGAGATCGAGGATATGGGCTGGGACCGCATCCGTTCGCGCATTCGCATCACTACCAGCGACGGGACGGTGCACGAACGCTGGGCCGACGAAGCCTATCGCGGAAGCCCGCATAATCCGCTCAGCGATGCCGAGCTTGAGGGCAAGTTTGCCGACAATGCATCGGGCCTGTTGTCGGCCGAGCGTCAGCAGGCGGTATTCGATTTCGTCTGGTCGCTCGAAAAGGCGGAGGATGCCTCGGTCCTGCATGAATTGCTCGACTGGAACGCACTCGATCAGGTGGGAGCATGAACCTCGGCCTAGGTGGACGGACCGCGCTGGTCTTTGGCGGCAGCCGCGGGATCGGCGCCGCCACCGCGCGCGTGCTGCATGACGAAGGTGCCATCGTCGGCATCACCGGCAGCACGGCCGCGTCGGCCGCGCGCCTTGCCGAAACGCTGCCCGGCGCTCTGCCACTCGCTGCGGATCTGACGCAGGAAGGCGATGCGGAAAAGGCCGTGGCTGCGTTTCTGGAGCGCCATGGCCGCATCGATCTTGCGCTGATTTCCGCCGGAGCCGCTCAGGGCGGTGCGTTTTCCGATCTGGAGGACACGGTCTGGCGCAATGCGCTCGACCTGAAATTCATGGGCATGATCCGCGCCATCCGCGCGCTTCTGCCCGCGATGCGGACGCAGCAATCGGGCCGCATACTGGTCGTTGTCGGCAATAACGGAAAGCAGCCCAGCGGGGCGATGCTGCCCGGTTCGGCGGCCAATGCCGCCTGTCTGGCGGTCATCCGCGGGCTGGCCGATCAGGTCGCGGGCGACGGCATTCGCATCAACGCGCTGAACCCCGGCCCAACCCGCACCGACCGTTGGGATGGGCTGGTCGCGCGCATGGCCGCAGCTTCGGGCCGTACAGAGGCCGATGTCGAACGCGAATTGCTGGCCGCGCAGCCGCTGGGCCGGATCGGCACCGCCGACGAAATGGGCAGGCTGGCAGCAATGATGCTGTCCGACGCCGCCGACATGCTGGTCGGCACTTCGATCACCGCCGATGGCGGCGCAACCAAAGGGCTTTGATATCATGTCCACCAATCCGCGCGTTCCGTTCATGCTGTCGTCGGCCCGCAAGCCGCTGGCCGCGCCCGAATGCGGGCGGCTGATCGTGCATGTGGTGGTCAATATCGAGAACTGGCGGTTCGACCACGGCATGCCGCGCAAGCTGTTGCCGGGGCCGCATGGCGTGGAAACCGTGCCCGACATCCCGAATTTCAGCTGGGCCGAATATGGCATGCGTTGCGGCATGCCGCGCCTGTTCGAAACGCTGGGCCGACGCGGCCTGCCGGTCACCTGCGCGTTCAATGCCAGCGTGATCGACAATTACCCCGATCTGGCGGACGCCGTCGCCGAAGCGGGATGGGAATTCATGGGCCACGGCATGCATCAGCGTGCGCTGACGGCCGATGACGGAGAGGCCGAATTGCTGGAAGCGGCCATTGGCAAGATCGCGGATTTCACCGGCAAGCCCGTTGCGGGCTGGCTGGGCCCGGGCCTGCGGCAAAGCGCCGATACGCTCGATCTGCTGGCGGACAACGGCATCCGATATTGCTGCGACTGGGTGCTTGACGATCTGCCTGTCTGGATGAAGACGCATCGGGGCGCGATGGTCGGCGTGCCCTACTCGCTTGAGATCAACGACAGCGTTATCTATGCCGTCGAAAAGCACAGATCTTCGGAAATGCACGACCGGCTCGTCGAAACGCTGACGACCTATGATGCCGAGCTGGAGCGCGGGCCGCGCATTGTGACGCTGGGCCTTCATCCGCATCTGATTGCCGTGCCCCACCGCTTCAGCTGGTTCGAACGCATGCTCGACCTGTTGCAACAGCGCAGCGACACGGTGTTCATGACCGGCAGCGGCATCGCCGACTGGTTCGAGGCGGCAAGCGACCCCGCCGAACGGGACGCTGCCGCCGCCTATACCGTTTAGGCCGCTGCGGGATCGATCCGCGCGGGCCGGTTCAGGCCCAGACGGTCACGCAAGGTGTTACCCTGATATTCGGTGCGAAACAGCCCGCGCCGCTGCAATTCGGGCACGACCAGACGGGCGAAATCGCCCAGCGATCCGGGCAGCATGGCCGAGGATATCGCGAACCCGTCCGCCGCATTTTCGTGAAATGCTTCCTCGATCACATCGGCGACCTGCGTGGCCGAACCGATCACGCGCCAGTGACCGAAACCCGCCGCATAGCGCAGGTACAATTCGCGCAGGCTAAGCCCTTCGTCGCGCGCCTCGGCCAGCAGATTGGCCTGAAACGTCTTCATGCCCTCTGTCTCAGGAATTTCGGGCACCGGCGCGTCGATGTCATAGATCGACAGATCGACATTACCACCCAGAACCGCCGTCAGGATTTGCAGGCCCACCCTGGGGTCGACCAGCGCCTGCAGCGCATCGAATTTGGCCTGCGCCTCGCTTTCGGTTTCGGCAACGAAGGGCACCATGCCGGGCAGGACGCGCACCTGATCGGGATCGCGTCCCGCATCGGCGACGGCGGCCTTGATCGTGGCGTAGAATTCCTTCGCGCCGGGAATGCCGCGCTGCTGGGTAAACACGCAATCTGCCGAACGCGCCGCCAACGCGATGCCCGCGCCCGAAGAACCCGCCTGAAAGATCACCGGATGCCCTTGCGGCGAACGGGCCTCGTTCAGCGGCCCCCTGACCGAAAAATGCTCGCCCTTGTGATGGATGGCGGCAACGCCATCGGGTTGGAAATAGCGTCCGCTCTCCTTGTCGGCAATCAGCGCGCCATCGTCCCAGCTGTCCCATAACTTGCGCACCACATCGACGAATTCGCCGCCGCGCGCATAGCGCATCGCATGATCGTCCTGCGCATCGCGGTTGAAATTCAACGCTTCGGCCGGATTGGCCGAGGTGACGAGGTTCCACCCCGCGCGTCCGCCGCTGATATGATCGAGAGAGGCCATCATGCGCGCGACATGGAATGGCTCGCAATAGGTCGTCGACATGGTGGCGACGAGGCCGATGTCGTTCGTCATCATCGCCATGGCCGACAATGCCGTCATCGGTTCCAGCAGGGCGATCGAATTGGATGTACGCGACAGCTCTTCATTGCTGGCCAGTTTCAGCGCGTAATTATCGGCCAGAAAACACAGATCGAACTTCGCCGCCTCGGCGATTTGCGCCGCCTCGATATATCGCCGGATATTGTAACCGCCGTCCGCGGGGCAATCGGGATGCCGCCAGCCCGCGATATGGCTGCCGGTGGCAGACAGAATGGCTGCAAGGGACAATTGGCGATCGGACATTGGTCAGCTCCTTGGCGCGGCGTTCAATCTGTGCCGCGCCCTGTTTTTCAAACCTTGGCCGCCGGTTGGACAGTCTTCGCACGCTCGTGCTCGCATGCCGGATAGGCTAGAGCAAGCCATGGGCTGGGCGCGGCTTTTCGTCGATTGCAGCGATCCAGTGAATAGCGTCCATGGGTTGCAAGGAGAGCAAACAATGATCGAAGAAACCAGCCGGGGTCCGGTCAGCCTGGTCGATACCGACTGGAGCACGCTCGATCTGGAAGCGCAGGACCTGCATCTGGCGCTGGAAGGCTATGTCGTCGTGCCCGGCCTGCTGAACGGACAGCAGATCGAACAGATCCGCGGCGAGCTGGCCGATCTGCCCATGAACACCGCGCCCTATAGCGAGCATCAGAAATTCGCCAAGACACCGCCCCAGTGGCACAGCGCCGAATTCGCCCGCCAGATCGGCAATCCGCGCCTTGTCCCTTTACTGCAACGGGCGCTTGGCGACGACATCGTGTTCATGCTGGGCCATTACATCACCAGCGGTCCCGGCGTCCCCGGCCTTGCGTTGCATTCCGATTACCAACCCTATGGTTCCAAGCCAAAGGGATGGGAGGAAAGCTCGCCCGCGACATTGCGCGTGCTGATCTATATGGACGATCTGACGCTGGACCGCGCGCCGTTCACCATCGTGCCGCGTTCGCATATCTCGGTCCACGGGGCTGCCAATCCCTATGTCCGCTATGACCATCATGCCGATATGAAAACGATCACGCTGAAGGCGGGCGATGCCATCGTCTTCAACGTCAAGGCCTTTCACGGCACCCATCCCCATCTGGGGAACGAACCGCGCGGCATGCTGGAATATGCCTATCGCGCCGGATGGGCGCGCTGTGCGGGCCCCGTGAACGAGTGGGACGAGGCCGATGTCGCCAATGCCCCTGCCGAGGCGAAGCCGTTTCTGAAACCGCGTAACGGCGGCGATGCCGAAGCCATGCTAGGCACCACGCTGGATGCGCGCGAAGGCGATTATGCCGGTCTGATGCCGGGCTGATCCGCCCTTCCCCCTTTTCTACCGACCAACAAAAAGAGAATGCGATGACCCAGAGCCCGACCGGCGGCGAAGTAATGATCGAGGTGTTCCGCCAATACGGGCTACGCACCGTTTTCTGCCTCGCCGGCGCAGCCCATGCGCCGCTGCTGCGCGATCTTGAACAGACCGATTTCCACATCATCCCCAGCCGACACGAGGCATCGACCGTGGCCGCAGCCGATGGCTTTGCACGCGTCACCGGCCTTCCCGGCGTGGCGATGATCGCGGGGCATCAGGGCATGCCCAATGCGCTGGGCGGCATTCGCACGGCGCAGCTGGCCTGTTCGCCGGTGGTCCTGCTTGCCTCGGTCTCTGAAAGTGCCGAGGAATCCATGGGCGAAGAGACCAATGACGGGCTCGACATGGTGAAGCCCTTCGTCAAATGGGCGCGCACCGTTCACGATGCGAACCGGCTGGAAGAATTCCTGAACGCCGCATTCCATCAGGCACTGTCGGGCCGCCCCGGTGTCGCGGTGCTGGGTATCCCCACCCATCTGGAGGGCGAGGCCGTCGATCTGGCCAAGCGCATTCCCAGCAGGAAGCTGCCCGTCGCGGCCCCGCAGCCTGCCGGCGAAATGATCGCCGGTCTGGCCGATGCGCTGGCCAAGGCAAAACGCCCGTTGATCCTTGCCGGAACCGGTGCTGCGCTGTCCGGCGCGGGGGCGGCATTGCGCGAACTGGCGCATGCTTGCGACATTCCGGTATTCGGCCATGCGTTGGGGCGCGGTCTGGTGCCCGAGGACATGGTCCATGGCTTCCCGTGGGCGCTGTCTCAGGTCGCCGCGCAAAAGGCCGATCTGGTCATCGCCGTCGGTATCCGCCTGCAACAACGGATCGGCTTCGGCATGGCGCCCCGCTTTGCCGAGGACGCCGTTTTCGCCCAGATCGACATCGACGCGGGCGAGATTGGCCGGACGCGGACCGTGGAATTGCCCATTCAGGGCGATGCCAAAGCGGGCGTCGAAATGCTGAATGCCGAATTGGCGCGTCGCGGCGCGCCTTCGTTCGGGACCGGCTGGGTCAATGACGCACTGGCCGAACGGCTGGAGCGCGTGGCGGGTCTGGGTCGCGACAATTCGCGCCCGCTGCATCCCTTTGCCATTGCGCGGACCCTAATGGACAAGATCCCCGAAGACACGATCTTTGTCGCGGATGGTGCCGATGTCTATAACTGGATGTCCGCCGAAATGCGCATGCGTTCGGAACGCTGCTATCTCGACCATTATCCGCTGGGTTCGATGGGTATCGGTACGCCGCTGGCCATTGGCGCAGCGGCAGGCGCGCGCCAGCAGGCAGAGGACAGCGGCAACGCCCGGCGCAAGGTCGTGCTGGTCACGGGTGACGGGTCTTTCGGATTCTATCCGGCAGAGTTCAATTCGGCCGTGATCGCGGGTCTGGAACTGACCTGCATCATTTCGAACGACGGCAATTGGGGAACCGAGCGCAATGCCCTGCTGACACGTCTGGGCACCACGGTGAACTGCGTTATCGGCCAATGCGACTATCACCTTGTCGCACAGGGCTTTGGCGCAGTGGGCGAAAAAGTCGAAACGGCGCAGGAACTGGCCGATGCAGTCGATCGCGCGCTGGCGCACAAGGGGGCCACGGTCCTCAACGTCATCACCGATCCCGACGCGGGCGAGGAACGCAAGACCGATCCACGCCTGCGCATGGTGACGTTCGAGGATTTGAAATCCAGCCTCAACGCCCATCATTCGATGGATCTTCGCTAAAACACGGCCCGCCACTCGGCGGGCCTTCATCAAACCAGACGAAAGCCGGCTCCCCCACATGGGTGGAGCCGGCTTTTTCGTGCCGCAAACCGGTCCGTGCTGCGGCCCCGCGAATACACAACCAAAGGAAAAGGCCCCTCCTGCCGCTATGGCAGGAAGGGCCCGTTCCCGTGATGCGGAGATGTCCGGATCAGAAGTTGAACATCAACCTTGCACCCAGTTCGCGGGCGATCGTCGGGGGCGTAAAGATCTTGCGCCCGTTCGGACCCGAGGTCGTGAACGCAATCGGATCGAGCTGGCGATTATCGGTGATGTTCTTGCCGTAGAGCTCGAACGTCAGGCCCTCGGCCAAGTCGGTACCGGCACGCAGGTTGATCTTGAGCGCGCCGTCGATCTTGTTGAACTCCTGGTTCTCGGCGTAGAACGAGCCGCGATACAGGAAGTCGCTGCGGACATAGCTTTCGTGGCCCGCCACGTCGCCATGCACCGTCAGGTTCAGGTTACCGCTCCATTCCGACACGCCTTTGGGGCGATAGCCGTCGGAAACGACCGCCAGAGTGCCCGACCCCAGCACCGCAGATTCGAACGAGCTGCGCGCCGCGTAGTCAAGCAGTTCGGCATCCACCCACAACAGGCCGGCACCGATGTTCAGCCAGTCGGTGGGCGTGGCAAAGCCCTCGAACTCGATACCCTTGTACTCGGACGCGCCGGGCAATGCGTAGGAGGTGGTCTGCGTACCGGCCAGAACCGTCGTCCGGAAAACCTGATTGTCCCACTTCATGTAGAAACCGGCCAGCGAGAAGGTTGCCCAGTCAAGCTGCTGCTTCCACCCGAGTTCATAGGACGTGTTGGTCTGCGGCGGGGTAAAATCGCCGAAAGCGTCGGGATCGGGGATCAATTCGGGATCCAGCCCGTGCACGACGGCGGCATTGGTCTGTTCCCCGATCAGCGCACTGCGCGACCAGCTAGCATAGATCGTGGTATCGAGCGCGGGCTTCCACGTGACGATCGCGCGGGGCATGAATTTCTTCATCGAATTGCCCGACTGATAGGTCACCGACGGGCTGTCGGTCGGCAGCGTCGGGTCGCCATTGATGTCCACGAACAGCTTGTCATGCACCCAGCGGCCTTCGCCCGAAATCGTCAGCGTATCGGTCAGGTCCAGATCGACCGCGCCGAACAGCGAGAACGATTTGGTGTCCTGGAAGTTGACCGTCAGCACAGGGCCGGTCGCGCCATTGCGATAGTCCTGCTTGTAATGCGTCGCGCCGAACATATAGCGGAACGCCTGCTCCTGCGGCGACGCAAAGCGTGCCTCGGCATAGGTTTCCTTGATCCAGGTCTGGTAACCGCGCGGCAGCACGCTGCCATCGGCGCTAAGCCCGAAATACTGGTCGAAGGAATAGCTCGATCCGAACATGGTGCGCGATGCGATCCACGACACCGAATGGCCGCTGTCGAACGTATAGTCGCCGTTCATCTGGCCGCGCCACGTCTTGTGGTGGCCACCGAAACGGCCCGGCATATCGGGCAAAAGGCTCAGCCCGTCCATCAGCGCATTGCCTTCATAGCTGGCGCTGGGATCGCCGCCGACCGAATTTTCGGCCGTGGGATAGAGCGAGATCGGGGTCAGGATGTTGGAATCCTTGCCCTCCGGAAAATGGCCGCAGAACGATCCATAGGGAAGCTGCGACAGATCGGTGGTGAACGGGGTGCGTTCGCCCGTGGCCGTATTGATATATTCGCCGCTGACCGTGCGATCGCATTCGCCCGCCGGAACGGTCGAATCGATGCTGACATTCAGATAGGTGTCGGTCGCATCGACGTAATAGCCGCTGAACTTCAGGTTCAGATTATCGACCGGCTCGACCGTGAAGGTCGCGCCGACCTGCGTCTTGTCCTGACGGTTCAGTGCTTCGCCGTCGCCATATTCGAAATCGCCGCCCGAACGCGCGCGGACGAAGTTGAAGCGCAAACCTGCACGGTCGCCCAGCGGCGTTCCGGCAGCCAGCGCGATCTTGAAGCTGTCGTCATCCGAAGGCGAATACATCAGCTCGCCGTTCATTTCGGTATAATCGCTGGCCTGCGCGGGGATGTAGTTCACCGCACCCGCGAAAGTGTTGCGACCGAAGTAAGCCGTCTGCGGCCCCTTGATCACTTCGACCCGCTCCAGATCTTCCAGCGTCAGAATGCCCGCGCCCGCGCCCAGAAATGATCCGTCATAGAAGATCGCGCCGACCTGGTTCGATGCGCTGCTCAGCTGCTGGCGGATGCCGCGGAAGGTGATGTTGGGGTTGGAACCCGGGCTGTCCGTGCCGGCCGCTGCCTGCTGGAAGTCGAGTCCGGGAACATAGTTCGACAATTCGACCGGATTGGCGATATCGGCCTGCTGCAACGATTCCTGGCTGAATGCCGAGACCGCGACCGGAATATCGATCAGCTTTTCCTCACGCGCACGGGCCGTGACGATGATGTCGCCTGCCGAAGCCGTGCCTGCCTGTTCGTCAGCCGCCTCTGCATCCTGTGCATAGGCCGGAGCGGCTGCCCCCATGACGAGCCCCAGCACCGAAGCAGCCGCAAGGGCCTTGCTTTTCGCGTTGCTATTCCTGTGAAACTTCATGTCCAAAGATCCCCGCTTCTAAACGGCCGTTCGCCCGATCCCGCTGATCGCCAGAACGACGGTATGTGTATCTCCCTGGCCCGGACGGTCACTCGGCAAGAGTGCCCCCGGTCGCGATGCAACATTCCTGTCACGCGGTTTCGAAGCGATGGGTTTTCGGTCGGCTATTCGCTAACCGATCAGAAATGGTGTCCTTTGCGTATTCCGGATTTGACCGACAGAAGCATAGTAGCAGGATCAAATATCTATAAAAATGTTGTTTTTTGCAAAAGCGCACACCGCGAAAAGATTTTTCTGTATCCAATTCCTCCGGCGCCGACGCGGAGAATGATCGCCCAACGGTCACGCGGCATCACCGCCATGATCACCCGATGGTGAGTCTCTAGTCGTGAGGGGGCCATGAAGGACCATCCGATCTTGCAAGACATGCCCGCAGCCGCGCGGCGATCGCTCCGTCCGGAATCGCTTTTTGTCGATACAGGGCGCGCGGTCATTCATTACCTTGACGAGGGCGCGCATTCTTACCTGTCCACTCTGGTCGTCCTGTCCGCGCAATGGCTGGGCGCGAATGCGTTCGATGGTCTTGCATTCGGGCTTCGCGATCGCTGCCGCGTGATCCGCGTCGACCTGCCCGGGCACGGGCTGGCAGGCCCTTTTACCAATGGCGACTATTCGGCGCGCGCCTATGCGGATGCCGTGCTGGCCGTTCTGAACGCATGCGGCGCGAATAATGTCGTTCTGGTAGGGCAGTCGCATAGCGGAATTCCGGCAGTCCTTGCCGCATTGGATGAGCCGACACGCATAAAGGGCCTGATCCTTGCCACGAGCAGCGGCCTGCCACGCGGCGATGCGCGCCCTCCCGGCGGTCAGGTGGGCGAACAGCCTGCAGATCCGCGCTGGATGGCGGACAAGCTGCGCACATTGATGCGCCGCGACCACGATCCGGCGTGGCTGGCCGATCTGGCCGAAGAGCTGGCCGCGCATCACCGACTG
This sequence comes from Croceicoccus sp. Ery5, assembly GCF_020985325.1. NCBI lineage: Bacteria > Pseudomonadati > Pseudomonadota > Alphaproteobacteria > Sphingomonadales > Erythrobacteraceae > Croceicoccus > Croceicoccus sp. Ery5. The sequence continues at coordinate 1,735,167 of NZ_CP087587.1, read as the reverse complement.
CCATGGCGCGCACGCGAAGCGGCATTGCGCGCGGCCGCATATGACAATAGCCTGCTGGCGCAATTGCTTCCACGCCTGTCGACACCGGGCATCACCCTTTGGTCCAGCCATTCGACCTATCTGCCGGTCACCATGGCAGAGCGCATCGCCACCCTCTGGCCGGGCTGCATAGGTAGCGGGAACATCGACGACACCGGACATCTGCTGCTGGCCGACGCTCCTGCCGATGGGGCGCGGGCGGTCCTTTCCTTCATGGAGCAAATCGCATGACCCGTTTTCCCGCCATCGCCGAACAGGATCGCGACGCCGACCAGCAGCGCATGGCGGACAAGGCGACGCACGGCGGCCCCTTCCCAGTCTTTCAGCAGGCCCCGCTGGTGTGGGAGGCATTGCAGGAATTGCGCCAATGCCTCGCGCGGTCGACCACTCTCTCGCGCGCCGAGCGGGAAGCCGCGATGCTGGCCATCGCGCGGCACTGGCGGTCGAGCGCGGGATTTGCCGCCCATGCAAAGCTGGCGCGCGACGCAGGGCTCGACGACGATCTGATCCTCTCTCTGGCTAAAGGAGAAGCTTCGCTCGCCAAGGCCGACAGACGCTTGCAGGCCATCGTCGCCATGGTCTTTGCCTTGCTGCGAACCGGCCAGCTGACCGACAGCCAGTTCGAAGCCGCGCAAGACGCGCTGGGCAAGCGCGGTATGGTCGAACTGGTCGGCTTGACGGGCTTTTTCACCACGACCTGCCTTGCGCTCAATCTGGGCGCGATCGGCGACAGCACGGTCGATTTCGGCTGAGCCGCGATGCAGGCTGTCCCGCAGCAATCCCATATTCGCTAAGCGAGCAAAGCTGAAGCTGTTGCAGCCCTATCCCCTCGCCCGCGCCAATCCGGCATCGAGCACTAAGGGGATTGCAATGGTAGACTTGCTAGGTTGGCGGAGCATCATCGGCATCGTGATGCCGTCGACGAATACTTCGGTTCAGCCCGAATGCGACGATCTGCGCCCGCGCGGCGTGACCAATCACATCGCGCGGATCTCGATACCGGAACGCAAGATCGATTCCGAAGACAGCTTCGCCGCCCATGTCGAATCCATGCGGTCCGGCATCGGTCCGGCCGTGGATCAGGTGATGACCTGCCAGCCACAGCACCTGATCATGGGCGTGGCGCTGGAAGCATTCTGGGGCGGCGTCGACAAGGCCGAGGAATTGCGCAAATCGCTGGAGGACCGCGCCGGTGTCGGCGTATCCATGGGTTCGGATGCCCTGCGCGCCGCGTTGAGCTGCTTCGGATCGAAGCGGCTGGCCGTGCTGACCCCCCATCAGCCGCGCGGTGACGAGGTGGTGCGCCATTATCTGGAAGACGCAGGGTTCGAAGTCGTCCGGCTGAAGGGTCTGAAGTGCAAAACCCCGCGCATGATCGCGCACACCACCGAAGAGGATGTGCGCGAAGCCTATCGCGAGCTTGATGGCGACGATGTCGATACGATCGTTCAGGTCGGCACCAATCTTGCCGGCATGCGGGTTTCGGCAGAAGCCGAACGCTGGCTGGGCAAGCCGGTGCTGTCGATGAACATGCTGACCTATTGGAACGCGCTGCGCCGCCTTGGCATCGAAGACCGCATCCATGGCTATGGCCGACTGCTGGAAGAATTCTGATATGGCGCGCCGTCCTGTAATTATCGCGGGCGCCGGCCCGACCGGCATGAGCACTGCGCTGTTCCTGATCGAACGTCATGGCATTCCCGTTCTTGTGCTGGAACGCGACGGCGGTGAATTCACCGATCCGCGTGCCGCCACCTATCATCCGCCCACGCTGGAGATGCTGGCCCCCCTGGGCGTGACCGACGAGCTGATGCGACAGGGTATCGTCGCCGCCCATTGGCAACGCCGCGACCGGACCGAAGGGCTGATCGCCGAATTCGATCTGGGCCTGCTGGCCGACCAGACCGAATTTCCGTTCCGCCTGCAATGCGAACAGCACAAGCTGGTCAAGATCCTGCGCGACAAGCTGAAAGACAATCCGCTGTTCGAGCTCCATCTGGACGAGCCGGTGACCGGCATCGAAAATGGCGACGACGGCGTGACCGTCACCACAAGCAAGGGCCGGTACGAGGCCGACTGGCTGGTCGGCACCGACGGTGGCCGTTCGGTGGTGCGCAAGTCGCAACCGTTCGAGTTCGAGGGTTTCACCTATCCCGAGCGGTTTCTGGTGATCACCAGCAATTTCGATTTCCAGACATTGGGGTTTGCTTTTTCCAACTATGTCTCTGACCCGGTCGAATGGTGCGCGGTCTTCAAGGTGCCGGGCGAAGCGCCCCCGGGCGTGTGGCGCACCGTGTTCCCGACCGACCCCGAAGAGGACGAGGCCGTTCTGACCGATTTCGGCCGCGCGCGCGAACGGCTGGAGGGGCTGATCGGCAAGGACAAGCAATTCGATATCGTCCACACCAACCTGTACAGCGTGAACCAGCGCGTCGCGCACAGCTTTCGGCACAAGCGCGTACTGATCGCGGGCGATGCGGCGCATCTGAACAATCCGTTGGGCGGAATGGGCATGAATTTCGGCATCCACGATGCCGAAAACCTGTCGCGCGCTCTGGCCGCGTGGAGCGAAACGGGCGACACTGCCCCGCTGGACCTGTATGACAGGCAGCGCCGCTATGCGGCCAAGAAATTCCTGCAGTCGATGACCATCGGCAACAAGGAATCGCTTGAACAGAAAGACGCCGATCTGGCCGGCAAGGAACGCGCCAAGTTCCGCGGCCTTGCCGCCGATCCGCAAGCGGCCCGCGCCTTTCTGATGAAAACCGCGATGATCGAGGGGCTGAGAGAAGCGAACGGATTGACATGACCAGCCACGAAGCACCCTCTCCCTTGCGCGACAGATGCATCGGCATGACGCGGCCGGAACAGATCCGGCAGCTGGAAACCGAAGGGTTTCTCGTCATGGAAAACGCGATCTCGGCCAGCGATATCGCCGCATTGAAGGCAGAGTTCGAAACCCTGCCAATGCGTCCGTCGTTCTTCACCGACAAGCCTGCCTTTGCCAAGGTGCCGCCGCACACGCACGGGCCCGAGGCAGCGCGGCTGATCGGTAACGAAAAGGTGCTTTCCTTCGCGCGCGACCTGATGGGGCCAGAGCTGGTGTTCATGCACAGCTTCTATATCCTCAGCCACCCCGGCGCGCCCGAACTGGACTATCATACCGATTTCCAGCCCTTCGGATCGACCTATTCGCAATGGCTCGAATCCTGCCCGCTGCGGCTGCGCGTTCTCTATTATCTCGACGATACCGGCGAGGATCGCTCGGCGCTCAAAATCGTACCGCGATCGCATATTTGCTGGCATTCCGATGCGCAGCCCTATCGGCGGTATAATCGCATGCCCCATGCGGTGACCCTGCCGCTGAAGGCTGGCGACGCGTTCATTTTCGCCACCCGCCTGTTCCACGGCGTGGGTCCCAATACGACCGAACAGACGCGCGGCATGATCGAGATCGATTACCGCCCGCTTTGGGCGCGCCCTTATGGCCCCGTACCCAACTGGTCGTCCGAACAATTGCAGCATGTGCCGTCCGAATTGCTGCCGATGGTGGCCGACCGCAACCGGTTCGATTTTCATTGGGAATTCGATACCGAACGCAAGGGGGTCGACGACGATGCACCGGGCCTGTCGCCCGAACGCTGGGGGGATTGAGCCATGGGTCAGATCACACCGACAGTTCTGTGGCCGCAGGACGTGCAAAGCGAAACGCTGGTCGAATGGATCGCCGCGATCGAACGCATGGACGGAGCCGGCTGGCCCCTTGTGCTGGTCGGCAATTGCAATGAAGTCGACCCGCTCGACGGCTTGGCAATGGCAGCATTCTGCGCGGCGCGGACGCGGCAGATCGGGCTGTGCGCGTCGGTCAATGCGTCCACTGTCGAACCCTATACGCTGGCCCGCGGTCTGGCGACGCTGGACTTCATGAGCGGCGGACGCGCCGCATGGCGGATCGAGGCAGGCTCTGACGAGGCACGGACGCTGGAACTGGTCGCCACCGTGCGCGAGCTTTTTGCCAGCTGGCAGGAAGATGCGCTGGAAAGCGATGCCGACAATGGCCTGATGTCGAACCCCGACAAGGTTCGCGCCATCCACCACGAAGGCGAATATTTCCAGGTCGAAGGCCCGCTCAACATGCCGCGCCCGCCGCAGGGCAACGTGCCCCTTATCGCGTTGAGCGACGAAGGCGCCATTGCAGCCGCGGCCGATCTGGTGCTGAACCCGCAAACCTTGTGGAAGGTGAAGCTGGCCGAACTGCCCGCCGCGCCCGCGCGCCTCTCCCGCCCCTCCGGCCAGTCCATCCTCGAACGATTCCCCGAAGCATGAGCAATTCACGCAATATCGCCCTTGGCCTGTTCGTTCTTGGGCATGGCCATAATGTGGGATCGTGGCGTGCATCGCCGACCCCCGCACAAGACCTGCTGACGCTGGATTATTACCGCTCGCTGGCGCGCGAGGCGGAACGCGCCGCGATGGACATGGTGTTTTTCGCCGAAATTCTCTATTCCTACGAGCTGGACGGCAGGCACGAAGGGGCGCTGGCCTTTCCCACGCTCGACCCGCTGGTGCTGATCCCGGCCCTTGCCGCGGTGACCGAACGGATCGGCTTCGTCGGCACCTATTCCACGACCTATACCGATATGCGCGCCACGGCGACAAAGCTGGCGACGATCGACCGTCTGAGCGCGGGCCGCATCGGCTGGAACATCGTGACCACCGGTGCCGACCGCGCGGCAGCCAATTTCTCTACCCGGGAGCATCCGGGGAAGGAGGAACGCTATCGCCGCGCGCTCGGCTATGTCGAAGATGCGCGCGCCCTGTGGCAATCGCTGCCGCCCATGCCGCAGGGAGAGCCCGTGCGCGTGCAGGCCGGCATGTCGCCTGCGGGCAAGGATTTCGCGGCCCGCGTGGCCGAAGTGATGTTTACCATCGCCAAGGAGCGCGAGAAGGCGACTGCCTTCCGCGATGAATTGCGGGGGCTGGTCGCCGGTGTCGGCCGTGATCCCGACCAGCTGCGCATCATGCCCGGCGTTGCCCCCATTCTGGGCGGGACCGAGGCCGAGGCGAAAGCGAACGAGGAACGCTATCTCGAACTGCTGCATCCCCGTATCCAGCTGGCGATGCTGGGCGACCAGTTCGGCATCGATTTCAGCCGGTACCGGATGGAGGACCCGCTGCCGATGGACGACATCCGGCAGGCGCCCAAGGTGTTGAGCGGCATGCGCGATCCCGATCGTTTGATCGGCGAGGATGGCGTTATTCCCACCCTGGGCGACTATCTGCGCCGCCAGGCCAAGGTGCGCGCGCATCACAGCTTTGTCGGCACACCCGAACAACTCGCCGATTTCATGGACGAATGGTCGGCAGCGCAGGCCTGCGACGGGTTCAACCTGATGTTCCCGCTGCAGTCCGAGGGGCTTGCCGCTTTTGCGAGCGAGGTTACCCCGATCCTGCAGAAACGGGGGCTTGTGCGCCGCCATTACACCACCGATACGCTGCGCGGCCATTTGGGCCTGCGCCACCCCTGATCAAGGTTCACGACCCATGGAATATATCACCTGCCCGATGCTGATTGGCGGCGAGCTGACCTATGGCTCGGGCGGCGAATGGATCGAATCGATCGATCCTTCGACCGAAGAGCCGCTGGGCCGCGCACCTGCCGGCACTGCCGGGGACGTCAATGCCGCCGTCGCCGCCGCGAAATCGGCGCAGCATGCATGGGCCGAAACCACGATCTGGGAACGGCGCGATATGCTGCGCCAGCTTGCCGCCGCCGTGCGCGAACGGGCAGAAGACGTCGCACGGCTGGAAGCAGCCGACGGGGGCAATACCATTGCCAATCTGGGCAACGATCTGTTCAAATCGGCCAACCAGTTCGAATATTTCGCGGGCCTAATTTCCGAGATCAAGGGCGAGACGATGAACACGCTCTCGTCCGGCATGCATATGAGCTGGCGGGTGCCCTATGGCGTGGTCGGGCGGATCGTGCCGTTCAACCATCCCTTCATGTTCGCCACGGCCAGCTGCGCCGCACCGCTCGCGGCGGGCAATTGCGTCGTGCTGAAAACACCCGAAACCAGCCCGCTGAGCGCAGGGATCTTTGCCGAGATCTGCGCACGCGTCCTTCCCGCGGGCGTCGTCAATATCGTGTCGGGCTATGGCCTGCCGGTGGGCGATACCATTGCGCGCCACGCCGATGTCCGCCGGATCGGCTTTACCGGTTCGGTACGCACCGGCCTTGCGATCCAGCGCGCCGCTGCCGAAAGCGCTATCAAGCATGTCACGCTGGAACTGGGCGGCAAGAACCCGCTGATCGTTTTTCCCGACGCCGATCCGGTCAAGGCGGCCGATGCCGCGATCGCGGGCATGAATTTCGCATGGGCGGGGCAAAGCTGCGGCTCTACCAGCCGGGTGCTGGTGCACGAATCCCTGCGCGCCAAAGTAACCGAGCGACTGGTCGAACGGATGCAGGCGATCCGGGTCGGCAATGCCAGCGATCCCGCGTCCGACATGGGCCCGCTCAATTCCGCGGCCCACCGCGACAGGGTTCAGGCGCTGGTCGATATCGGCAAGCGCGAAGCAACTCTGCTGATGGGCGGTAACCGGCCAGAAGGCGCGCAGTTCGACCGCGGCTTCTTTATGGCCCCAACCCTGTTCACCGATGTCACCGCCGATATGACCATCGCGCGCGAGGAAGCATTCGGCCCCGTGATCACCATCCAGTCATGGACTGACGAGGATGCGATGATCGCCATGGCCAACGGCACCGAATTCGGCCTGACCGCATCGCTCTTTACCAATGACATCACCAAGGCGCTGCGCACGGCCGCCGCTGTCGAAAGCGGCGTCACCAATATCAATGGTGCGCGCATGCACTTCGTCGGCGCGCCATTCGGCGGCATCCGCAACAGCGGGCTTGGCGGGGAAGAGTGTCTCGAAGAGCTGCTGAGCTATACCGAGACACGCTCCGTCCACATCACGCTCTAAGTTCGGAGGCCGCGCCCTTGTCGGCGCGATCGCGGGCGGTATCGCCCGATGCTTCCGCCAGCTTGACCGTAATGGCGCGCGCCGCCCGGTTCAGGTCGGGCAGGTAACGCTCGATCGCGGTTTCCTGCTTCATCGAGACCGAAAAGAACACCAGAGTCAGCGCGCCGCAGATTTCGCCCTCGCTGAAAATCGGCACTGCGATGGAGCTGGTGCGCCCGGGCGTGTTGGTGAAACGGTTATAGCCGCGCAGCACATAGCCCTGCGCGCGCACGGTTTCCGAAAACTCGGGGTCGCGCAGCCGTTCGATGATCAGCGGATCGCTCGCATTGTCGAGGCCTGCTGCGGCATCCAGCCACGCCTGGCGCTGCTCTTCATCGCTATAGGCAAGCACCACATGGCCCGATGCGCATTCGATCAGCGGGAATGCGGCGCCGGGCTGGTAATTGGTCAGCGCCATGGGCGAAGCCGAATGGGTGCAATCGCGCACCAGCATATGCTGCCCCACGCGCGTCGTCAGCGACACCGGCCAGAAATGCTTGGCCGTCAGCGATTCCAGCTTCGGCCGCGCGATCCCGACGAGATCGTTGTGATCCTTATACCCTTGCGACAGCGTGTTCACGAAGGCCGTCGGCCTGTAATATTTGCGGCTCGGCTCCCGCTCCAGCATGCCTTCGTCGATCAGTGTGTTCACAATGCGGCAAGTGGTGGGATAGGGAATGCCGACCGCTTTCGATATCTGCATCATCGAAAGGGCTTCGGCCTGATTGACCACACGCAGAACCGTCATGGCCCTGCCGATGGAACGAATATGAGCGTTTTCCATGTCAACATCCCTGAACCGTCACTATTTGTTACAGCAAGGTTTCATGGATGGGCCGATGCGCTGAGAAAAATTTGCCTGACTATCCGCCAGGCGAATAGTTTTTTGGGAACCGGGCTCCATATGATGGACCCAATTCGGCACAGACATCCCAAGAATCGACAATAAATCGTTTTGTATCAGCCTATTAAGCAAATTCTCAATTGGGTTCACTCTGTTTCCGATCCTTTTCGCAGTTGCACAATCGATCTTGCCACCCGGCGACCGAAAATTACGGCGGTGCGCGCAAAAATAACCTTGATACAAACCCTTACCGCCCCGGCGAGTCGCAAACCCGTTTTCCGCCTGTCGACAAATCGGCAGAACAGGCATGCACCGCCCAGCTTTTCCGACGCAGATGGCCCGATCTCCATCGCGTCTCCAATCCGGCAAGGACTGAACATGACAAATCGCACCTCCGCCCTTCCCGTCGATCCCCTTTTCCTCGATCGCTGGTCGCCCCGGTCTTTCGACGGCAGCGCGATGAAACGCGACCAGCTTATGACCATCCTAGAAGCGGGCCGCTGGGCGCCTTCCGCTTTCAACTATCAGCCGTGGCGGTTCCTGTTCAGCATGCGCGGCGATGCGCATTGGGGCGAATTCCTGAACCTGCTGATCCCGTTCAACGCGGGATGGGCCCGCGACGCCAGCGCGCTGGTCTTTGTCGTCTCGGACGAAAAAATGCGTAGCGAGCGGGGCGACAAGCCTTCGCACAGCCATAGTTTCGACGCAGGCAGCGCATGGGGCTTTATGGCCCTGCAAGCGCACAAAATGGGTTTTGCCACCCATGGAATGACCGGTCTGGAATTCGACAAATGCGCCGAAGGGCTCGCCCTGCCCGACGGTTTCCGCGTCGAAGCCGCATTCGTCGTTGGCCTTCAGGGCGATGCCGCCCTGCTGCCAGAGGGTCTGCGCGAACGCGAATTGCCCAGCGACCGCAAGCCGCTGGACCAGATTGCCATGAACGGGCCGTTCAGCAAACCGGACTGAACCCGAACGGCTGGGCGGTCAGGCGCCGGAACGGCCGCTCATGGTCGCTCCGGCATCGTCGGCCAGTCGCATGAACCATGGCATTGATGCCAGCGATACTCCCGCCAGAACGAAAAATGCCGCCGAGACAGCCGCGCCCTGATCGGCGGTAAAGCGGCCCAGCAAATTGACCGAAAGCGTGGCGATCGCGATACCGAAGCTTTGCGCCAGTTGCTGGCTGATGCTGGAAATCGTCGATGCGGCCGAAAATTCCGCCTTGGGCAGACCCGAAAAGCTGAGCACCGATAGCGAAATCAGCTGCATCGACCGCAGGATGCCCTGAACGAACAGTACGGCGAAAATCACATAGCTTGCCGTTTCCTTTGCGAAAAACCCGCATGCCGCCACGCTAAGCGCGACGCCGACCGAATTCGCGGTCAGAAATGCACGGAAACCCGCCTTGCGCAGCGCCCAGGTGGTCATGGCCCGCCCCGTCAGCGATCCCAGTGCCAATGCAAGGATAAGCCCGCCTGCCTCTGCCGCGGTCATGCCGAACCGCAGCTGGAAAAGCAGTGCCAGCAGGAACGGCGTCGCCCCCGTCAGCGTGCGGACCCACATGCCGCCGATATTGGCGGTCCGCACCAGCACATGGCGGAACGGCGCAAGGCTGAGCACCGGATTGCGGCTGCGCCGTTCATGCATACGATAGATCGCAAACAGCAACAGGCCCGAGCCTGTAACGATGGTGGCGAACAGCCAGTCGGCCTGCATGCCGCCCAGTGCCCCGACGCCGACCGCCACTGCCGCCAGTCCGGCCATGAGCAGGAGGGAACCGGTAAAATCGAACGGATCGCGATGCGCGGCAGGCACGGCCGCAATTTGCCGCAAGACCATCGCAAAGCCCAGCATCGCCAGCGGCACCATCACCAGAAACAGCCAGCGCCACGACCCGGCCGTCACCAGCAAACCCGCCACCGGTGGGCCGATTACCGGCCCAAGCAGCAATGGCATGGTCAGCGCGGCCATGGCCTCGACGAATTTCGTCTCGTCCGTCGCGCCCAGCACGATGACGCGCCCGACCGGCAGCATCATGGCACCCGCCGCCCCCTGAAATACGCGCGCGGCCAGCAACATGCCGGTGTTCACGGCCAGCCCGCAGGCCAGCGCTGCCGCACCGAACAGAACCAGCGCGGCAAGGAACAGGCGGCGCGCACCCAGCCGGTCCACCGCCCAACCGCACAGCGGAAGCGCCGCCGTGGCTCCGGCGATATAGGCGATGATCACGCTGTCATAGGACAGCGGATCGCCGCCGAATTCGCGGGCGATATCGGGTATGGCCACTGCCACCGAGCTGAGGTCGAAGGCCTGCACGAAACAGGCGCAGCCGACGATGGTCGCGGGCGATGTCAGCCGCCCGGCGATTGCGCGCCAATCGATCCTGTTACGCAAGCGCGATGCCCTGTCAGGTGATGACCTGTCCGATGATGATCTGTCCGGTGATGACCTGTCCGGTGCGGCCTGCCCCTCGTCGCTCAATAATTCCTCCACCCCATGGGAATATGGGCTGGGTAGGCTGAACGGGCCATACCACCATGGCGCAGCGCGGGAATTCTCGCACCGCGAACATGATTGGCCATGCGGACTATCGGCGGCAGCCGTTTGCCATATTGTCGGCAACAGTCACTGCGCATCCCGCATCGCGGGCCGCGCCAAGCCGGGAACGACGATTATCGTGCAGCCAACCGACGCCCAGAATTCGGCCGAAACCGCGCCTGCCAAAAAGCAGGCGGAAGAAAAGCTGCCATTCCTGTTGTGTACGGGATTTGGCGTGGGATCGCTGGGCATCGCGACCATGTTGAACGTGCCGACGGTGTTCTTTCCGGTACTGATGACGACGGTTCTGGGGCAATCGGCCGCACTGGCGGGCGCCTTGCTGACCATTTCCAAGCTTTACGACATTCTGGCCGATATCGCGATTGGCGTCGCCAGCGACCGGACCAAAAGCCGGATGGGCCGCCGCCGCCCCTATCTGGCGGCAGGCGCGATCATCGGCGCCGCGTCGCTGGTGATGGTGTTCATCCCGCCCGCAATCACCGGTTGGGCGCTGACCGCCTATATGGCCGTGGCGCTGATCATCTATTCGACCGGCTATTCGCTGTTCGCCGTGCCCTATGTAGCGATGGCGGGCGAGATGACCGACGGCTACCACGAACGCACTCGATTGCTGTCGTTCCGCACGTTCTTTATCGCCATCGGCCAGTTGCTGGCGGCGGCGGGCATGGCGGCTCTGGTCGATTGGGGCGGCGGCGGTGCGCAGGGCTATGCCCTGCTGGGCGCGGCATCGGGCACCATCGTCTTTACCACCATGATGCTGTCGTTCATCGGCACGCGCAATGCGCGCAAGGTGGAATGGGTCGAGGCAAAAGGCCCCCGTCCGCCCCGCATGGAGCAAGTGAAGACCATCATCGGCAACACGCCCTTCATGCAGTTGATGGGCGCCAAGACGTTCCTTTATCTCGCCATTTCGATCATCAGCACCACCAAGTTGCTGTTCCTTCTGAACGTGCTGAAGGTCGGATATGAAGGGCTGGTGCATCTGACGATGTCGCAGAACATCGTCGCCATGCTGATCGTGCCGTTCTGGACCTGGGCGGGTCGCAAGTTCGGCAAGACGCGCAGCTATCAGGCCGCGATCCTGATCCTCAGCTCGCTTTATGCCAGCTATTATTTCACGTCAGAGGGCATCACCGTGCTGGAACTGTGGATTCGGGGCGCGGTAAACGGCATTGCGGCATCGGGCGTGACATTGATGGGCATTTCGATGCTGCCCGATGTGATGGAATTCGACCGCAAGCGCACCGGCGCGCGTCGCGAAGGTGTGTTTTCCAGCATCTATGCCTTTATGGAAAAGGTCGCCTTTGCCATCGGCCCCGGCCTGATGGGCGTGCTGTTCGCAGTGGCCGGTTTCGTGCCCAGCACCGGCGGCCAGATCGTCGAGCAATCGGCAAGCGCGGTGCATGCCCTCTATGCCGGTATCGCGATCATTCCGGCCCTACTGACGCTGACCAGCTTCATGATCATGACCCGCTATCGCCTGAACGAACAGGCGCTGGCCGACATGCCCGAATATACCGCGCAGGCCTGACCGGTTCGATCAGCCGAGGAAATCCTCGACGATACCGGCCAGAAGTTCGGTATCCAGATCGAACATGCCATGCGCCAATTCGGGCAATTCGCGCACATTGGCGCGCGGCAATAGGGGATAGGCGCGGCGGCTCTGTTCATACAGGTCGTCGCCCACATTCACCAGCATCGCCGGATGGGTCAGTCGGGGCAAGGCCGCGAACAGGTCGTAAGCATAGACCGCGCCATAACCTGCCGCCGTATCCACGGCGCGCAGGTTCTCTGTTACCGAGCGGTGGAGCCATGCGGCATCGACGCGCGGATCGCACATGCTGCCCACCAGATCCCACATCCGCTGGATATGGCTGCCGTCGCGGGCGGGCTGCGGCCATTGCGGCAGCAGCGCCAGTTTCTCCGCGCGCTGGCCGGCATCATACATCGGCAGCGAGAAAAAGATGACCCGCCGGACCCGATCGGGAGCGCCCAGCGCCATCTGGCACGATGTGACCGAACCGGTGTGATAACCCGCCACATCGACCGGCCCCATATCGATCAGCCCTTGTGCGACCAGATGATCGGCCAGCGCCAGATTGGCATCCGCGAAATCGGCAATCGCGGGCATGTCCGGCAATGGGTCCGACGCGCCGTAACCGGGCGTATCGGGTGCGATAACCACCCGCCCCGCGCGCGCCAGCCTGCGCATGAAACGTTCATAGATCCACCCGCTCTTGGGCGTGGGATGGAGCAGAAAGAGCGGGGGGTGCATGCCCCCCCGCTCTCCCGCGATGCGATAATGGATCTGGCCGTTACCGTAACCGGCATAGGCCCGGCGGCTGGCCGGATCAGCCATAGACAGGCCCCTCATAGGGGATAGCGGGCCGGACCCGCAGCGATACGTCGCAATTGGTCAGTGGCTCCACCCCGTCGGCGGTGACGAGGATCTGGTCCTCCACATGCATATTGCCCCAGCCGATCTCGTAATAGGGCATGTCGAGCGAGAAGATCATGTTCTCCTCGAACACGAACTCGCCATTGCCGCCGGGAAGGACGGGGCCGATCGGAATCTTGTGATCCGAATGTTCCAGCCCGATCGAATGCGGCGTTGCAAAAAAGAACCCTTCAAACCCTGCGCCGCGCACTGCATCGACCACCGCAGCCGTCGCCTCCGCACCGGTGACGCCGGGGCGGATGGTGTCGAGCAAGGCCTGACAGCCGATCTTGACTGCCTCGACACGCTGCAGCACATCCTCGCGCGGGGTGCCGACCACCGCCACGCGGCCCAGATCGCCGTGATAGTTCTGATATTCGCACAAGCCGTCGAAGGTGATCGTCTCACCTTCCAGCACGCCGCCCATGTTATTATTGGTGCCATGCTGGCCGGTGGCGAGATAGAGGCCGCGACCGCCCCGCTTGGCAATCTCGACATTATAGATCGTTTCAAGCTCCATGCGGGGCATGCCCACGCGGATGGAATCGATGACGGCTTCCAGCGCTTCCTCGTTCATCGTCGCGACCTTGCGCATCAATTCGATTTCGCGCGGGGTTTTGACCATCCGGATCTCGCGGAACAATGTCGTCGCATCGGAAATCTGCACGCCCGGCATGCCGATTTCGTGCAGCCAGCCCCCGATACGCGGATCGTCGGACCCGATGCGCGCATTTTCCAGACCGGCATCGGTAATGCCCATCTTCAACGCATATAGCGCGTTCACCGCTGCCTTGCCCTTATGCGCTTCCATATAGGCAAGATATTCCTCGTCGCGCGGGCTCAGCGTGTTGTGGCTGATCGGCCATTTCATGCCATAGGCGACGGCTTCGGGATCTTCGACATCGGGGTCGAAATCGCGCCGGTCCTGATAGACCGGATGGACATAGGGGATGCGGTTTTCCATCCAGGTCGCATCGGGCTTGTGAAAAAAGCGGAGATGTTCGACCCCCGTCACGATCAGCGCGGCAGGCTTGGCCGGATCGCGCGGAAGCAGTGCGTAATTATAGAACGGACGCCGCATCCGCATCAGCGCGCCCCAGTAATCCGACAGATAATAGACATTGATCGGGGCGACGGCGATCAGCGCGTCCAGCCCTTCCCGATCCATGATCCTGTTGGCACGTTCGCGGTTGAGAAGCATGTTGCGGCACTCCGTTTTCTGTTCGCCGCAACATTAGGCACGCGCTGCGCGAATGCATCCCGGCGAAGTGCCATGTAATTGCACTGCGATCATCGCAGGGTGCGAAAGCAGCAACACGGACCCGTCTGGGCTAGGACTGATGCGGAAAGGACGACAGCCATGACCAAAACAACAAAGCCGCGCCGCATGCATCTGTTCTCTATGCCGATGGGGGCTGGCGGCCATCTGGCCGGATGGCGCCATCCCGGCGCCGATGCGGCGTCGCTGATGACGCTGGGCTATTGGCAAAAGATCGCCGCGCTGTCGCAGCAGGGCTGTTTCGATGCGATGTTCATTGCGGATTCGCAAGGGTTCCGCCCCATTGCCGGTGCCGATGCGTTCAGCCGCACCGATGCGATCCGGCTCGATCCGCTGGTCCTGCTGGGCGCGCTGTCGGCAACGACCAGCGGGCTTGGCCTGATCGCCACGATCTCGACCAGCTATAACGAGCCCTATGCCATCGCCCGCAGGCTTTCGACGCTGGATCATCTGTCGGACGGACGCGCGGGCTGGAACGTCGTCACTTCCACCAGCGAGAACGAGGCGCATAATTTCGGCCGCGACAGCCATTTCGGCCATGCCGAACGCTATGAACGGGCCGAGGAATCGATCGCGGTCTGCCGCGGCCTGTGGGACGGCTGGGAAGATGGTGCGGTGCTGGCCGATGCGGCGCGGGGACAGTTCCTCGATCCTGCAAGAGTCAACGGGCTGTTCCACAAGGGAAAACATTTTTCGGTCGCAGGGCCGCTGACGCTGGGCCGGTCGCCGCAAGGCCATCCCCTGGTCGTGCAGGCAGGCGCGTCGGAACAGGGGCTGGACCTTGCCGCGCGCAGTGCCGATGCGGTGTTCACTTCACATCCCACGATGGATAGCTGCATCGCGTTCTACAACGATCTGAAGCAGCGCGTCGCCGCCGCCGGACGCGATCCCGACAGCCTGCGTATCCTGACCGCGATCCAGCCCGTTCCCGCGGGTAGCGATGCCGAAGGGCAGCACGAGGCGGAGATGATGAACGATGCCATCCCGGTCGAGCTGGGCCTGTCCTATCTGTCGACCGCGCTGGGCGGGATCGATTTCACCGGCTATGATCTCGACGGCCCTCTTCCCGAATTGCCACCCAGCAACGCATCGCAGGGGACGCGCAACCGTATCATCGACATGGGCAAGCGCGGGATGAAACTGGGCGAGATTGCCATTGCCATTGCCGCCACGCGCACGTCGCGACCCTTGGCCGGCACGGCGACGACCATCGCGGACGAGCTGGAAAAATGGTTCGATGCGGGGGCCTGCGACGGCTTTGTCATTGCGCCGCCTGCCATGCCGGTCATGCTGGAACGCTTTGTGGAATCGGTCGTGCCCGAACTGCAAAAGCGCGGGCGGGTGCGTACCGCCTATGAAGGGGTGACATTGCGCGACAATCTGGGGCTCCCCCGCCCGCAATCGCGCTATACCGCCGATCCCTCGTTGCGGCAGGAGCCGGAGATCTGGCAGCGCGGTTGATCCGCGCTGCCACCCGAACGAGGGAAGCGGTCAGAGAAAGGCGAAAATCCCCGCTGCCTTGCCGGCAGGGCCCGCCGCTACCTCGATGCTGCGCGCATCGGGCATGGCGGCAACGAAATCCTGCACCCGAGCGCGCAGCGTCGGCAGTTCGGCAACCGAATCCAGAAATCCGGTCCGTTTCGAAAGCAGGGGCAACCGCTCGGTCGCGCGATAGGCAAAGGCGGCGCGATAGGATTTATGATAGCTGGTGACGCTTTTCAGCAATTCGATCACCCGCTCGTGCATTTCCTCAGCCCCCGGAACCGCACGGGTCATCAGCCGGTGTTCGGGATCGCGCAGGAAATAGGGGTAATGCATTGCCTGATCGCGGATAAAGTTGAACGCCCAGATCAGATGGCGGCCATATTCGTCCGGTTCGATCGCGGGCGCGTATCTTTCCAGCAGCAAGGCGCGCATCTCCGGCTCGTAATCGCCGATACCGTCGAATAGCACCGCATCAACGCGCGCGGCATGGGCGATGCCCAGTTCCGCCGCGATCCGCGCGCCGGTATGCGTGCCATAGACCGGCGCATGATCGATCCCCAGCGCCGTCATGAACTCGGCCACCCGGTCGGCATACCATGCGATATCGGGCGTTTCGACTGCGGGTTCGACGCTGTCGCCATTACCCAGCGTGTCAGGCGCGATCAGCCGCCGTTCGGGCGCCAGCGCCGCCAGCGCCGCCATCAATCCCTCCAACCCGCGCGAAGAGCCCGGCGAAGCATGCAGCATGATCAGCGGCGCGCCATCGGCTGGTCCGACATGCCGGTAATGGACAAGCCCTGCCCCGATCCGCGCAAATCCACGGTCGATCAAAACGCTCTCGCCCGTCATTGCGGCTTGCGCCCCGATGCGACGAACCATGAACGGAACACGCCCTTGCTCTCGGTTCCAAAGCCATTGTTGGCCGGAACAGCCTCTCCGACGGCATCCTGATAACCGGCCATTACATCGACGAACCCTGCCGCACGCAGCAGGTTTTCGTAATCCGCGCTGATCGCGCTGCGCCAGTTGGGTTCGTTATTGTAGTCCAGCTCGATCTCGCCGCGGATCTGCGTCCACAGCGGCACGCTGTCATAGCGTTGCGGCACTTCCAGATGGGCCACGATACCACCGGGTTTCAGCAGGCGCAGCGATTCCGCCATGATCGCGCCCAGCGCGTCGGGGCTGGTTTCGTGCAGCATCACGCTGGAACAGACACAGTCGAAGCTGGCGTCGGGGAAAGGCGCGTGTTCGGCATCCCCCTGCACGAAATGCACCGCGACACCCAGCGCCGAAGCGCGCGCCTGCGCATATCGGAGCACCGATCCGCCCACATCAAGGCCGTAAACGTCACTGTCGGGAAACGTCCTGGCCAGCGGAACAGCCGATGCGCCCACGCCGCAGCCCAGTTCGATCAGGCTGGCCGGCTGCATATCGGGCCACCGCGCCAGCAGATGTGACGCCAGCGTCCATCCGCGTCCGTCGTTCAGGAAACCGCCGTTGCGGCCCAGCATATAGACCGCCCCGCCCCGATCCATCAGCGCACCCTGCGTCACATCGCCGCGATCATGTGCATAGCCGCCGGGCATCAGATGGACGTCCCTGTCCTCCAGATAGGCGGGCTGCACCATGTCGGGATCAAGCGTCAGCGAGCCCAGCAATTCGATCGACGCCGCCTCACTGGCAAGGCTGTCCGCCTGCCGCCCGACGCTCACGCCCACGCAATCCCATAACAGATCCTGCGCCGCGCGGCGCAGTCCCAGATAGCCCGAGAAGCCCGACAGCTCGCGCAATCTGGCATAGGTTTCCGCCGCCCGGTCGTTGTGCCCCGCTCCGGGGTCGAGCGCATCGGCAGCCGCGCTTTCGAACGGCTCGATCTCGCCTGCGATATAGCCTTTGAGATCGCGGACGAACAGCTGTTCGGCGGTTTCGTCGTGATTGGCGACAGGCAGCATGGAATGGGTACCGCTCATTGCAAATCTCCCTCGACTTCGGAGCTAACGGCCAGTTCGGCATCGCGGGCAGCGCCGTCCCGTACGGGTTTCATCACCTTGGCGATGATGCGCTGGCGGATCGCGTCGCGTTCGGCCTGCGCGCCTGCATCGGGGCGGAAATCCTCGACCGCGCTGCCGGTAATCGTGCCGCCGTCTGCCAGCACTCGCTCCAACGTATCGACCCTCTCGCGCAGAACGGCCAGTTCGCTGGTCAGGGCCACCACCATACCCAGCAGCCGGTCGTCGGCCTCGCTCATATTCGGGATCGGCAGGCGGCGTTTATAGGGTTTGTCCATGTCGCTCCTCAGCCTTCCGCGGGCGCTTCGCCGCGCAGGGTCATGTCCCGCTCGTTCAGCGGATAGAATTGCATCACGAACACGCTGAGCACGAGAAAGCCGGTCGAAAACACGCAATAGCATAGCGCTATGCCCAGAATGGCGCTCTCCGGCTGTTTGACGATCTGCCCGCCCGAAGCCTCGATATATCCGAACAGGCCCAGAATGATGCCGGTCAGCGATGCACCGATGGCCTGACCCAGCTTTTCGACCATGATATAAAGGCCCGCAAAGCTCCCCTCGATCCGGTCGCCGGTGCGGCGGCGCTGGAATTCCATCGTATCGGGCAGCATCGACTGGCTGATCATCACGATACCGCCATTGCCAAGTCCCGCCAGCAGGCCGATGCCGATGATCATCCAGCCCGGCGGCTGCTTGGTCAGCAGGAACCACAACAGCCAGACGCAGGCCGTGAATATGCCCCCTGCCGTATAGGCCTGCCGCTTGCCGAAACGCCGCGCCAGCCACAGCCAGAACGGTTGCGCGACAACCGTGCCGATGGTCAGCGTCAGATAGATCGTGCCCAGCCATTCGTCGGTCATGCCCAGCCGCCGCTGCACGAAAAACGGCGCCGAAGCGGTATGCAGCGCCGCCGCGCTCAGCAACATAAGCTTGGCTGCCTGCAGGATGACGAAGGGCCTGTTCTTCATCGCCATGCGCATCTGCTGGCGATAGGGGACATGGCTGGCGCGATCGACCTCTTGCATGCGTGCCTGCCGCGTCATGAAGAAACACGCCATCAATACGCCAAAGACAAACAGTCCGATGATCACTGCCATGATCCGGTGGCCTGCCAGCCCCCCGCCGAAATAGGCAATCAGGCTGGCCGTCGCGAAACCGCCCATCATATTGCCGAGCGAACCGTTGATCACGCGAAAGCTCATCAGCCGGGACCGTTCATGCGGATTGTCGGTCATCTCCGCAGGCATCGCCATATAGGGGACCGCGAAAATGGCATAGGCGGTCGCATGCAGGATCAGCATGCCCGCCAGCATGAATGTCGCCGTCGTGGTGTTTTCGACCACGGGCACGTTGAACACCAGCATGAATACCAGCCCGCAGGCAAAGGCCCCCGCGAAAAGGAACGGCCGCCTGCGGCCCCAGCGCGATCGTGTGCGGTCGGACAGAGTGCCGATGATCGGATCGGCAACGGCATCATACAGCTTGGCAGCAGCAAAGATCGTGCCCGCCACTTCGGCAGGAACCGCCATGAAATCGGTCATGAAACGCAGCAACAAATAGCTGCCGACCATATAGGCCGTTACGCCCAGCGTCCCCAGGCTCCATCCGATCGACAGCGACAGCGGCAGCTTACCGCCCTTTCGGCCGTCGCCACGATGCATACCGTCCGGCTGGTCCGCGACTGCGCCGTATTCCATAACCCGATTACCTGTCATTACCGCCTTGTGCCCGTCCGCCCATGTTCCACGCATAGGCAGATCGCGCATTTATCGCACTGCGAATACGGGGCCGGTTGCGGTTTCGCCTTGCACCCGCAGGCCGATTACACGCACCCTTCCGGCAAACAAAACGCCCGCCTGCCAAGGATGGGCGCGCCTTGGCCGCCAACACGCACAAACACGTAAACCATAACGAAAGTCATCCGCCATGTTGCTCAACCGCGAACGCGCCAATCTAGTCATGGACCGTCACGGGCTCGACGGGCTGGTCGCCGCGTTCAAGGAAAACATCTATTACCTCTCCGACTATTGGGGATCGATGTTCCTGATGTCGCGCAATTACACCTTGTTCGCCGTGCTGCCGCGCGATGAAAGCAAGCCGGCATCGCTGATCATGCCGGGCACGGGTGTCTATCATCTGGAACACGTGCCGACGTGGATGCCCAATGTGGCAACCTATATCACCCGCATCGACCCGCGTAAGATACCCGAGCGGGACTTCGAATTCACGACCGAGGAAGTGGACGAGGACGTTCCCCTAACCCCCTTCCCCCGCCGCGAAGGCGCGGTTCTGGCCGAACGGGACAAACAATTGCTGAACCGTTATGCGATGCATCGCGGCGGGGCGCAGATCACGGCAAGCCGCGCGCTGGCCAATGCATTGAAAGAGGCCGGTCTGGAAAAGGCGCGGCTGGGCTTCGACGATCCACGCGTGCTGGGCTGGATGCACGATCTGGGGCTCGACGGATTGCAGGGGCTCGACGCGCTCAACATCTTCAAGGAAATCCGCATGGTCAAAAGCCCGGCGGAGATCGAGCTGATCCGCAAGGCGGGCCAGATGGGCGAGCGCGTTCTGAACGCAGTGATCGACCGCATGGAAGTTGGCATGCCGCTTGACCATCTGGCCGATCTCCACGCCGAAATCGCCGCGCGCGAGGGTGGGCGTTCGGAATGGATCATCGCCAATATTCGCGGACTTGCCACCGGCAATGTCGAGGCGAACGAGCTGATCAAGCTGGATAGCGTGACGAGTTACAAGCAATATCGCGGCGATGTCGGGCGATCGGTCTATTTCGGAACCCCGACGGACGAGATGCTGCGCAGGTTCGACGCCGTTACCCGCGCCTTGCAGATCGCATATGACAATATCCGCCCGGGGGTGACCTTCAAGGAAATCTCGGCCCTCACGTTAAAGGCCGTGCATGACGAAGGCTTTCCCGGCTTCGTCATCGCGGGTCCGCATTCGGTGGGGCTGGAACATACCGACCACCCCGTTTCGGTCGGCGCGCAAATGCCCGGCCATCACCCGCTGGCGTTCGAGGAGAACATGGTCTTCACCCTCGACATGCCCTATCACGAGTTCGGATGGGGCACGACGCATGTCGAGGACATGATCATCGTGCGCAAAGACGGGTGCGAGCCGATCACATCGATGGATACCGCACTGCGCGTGAAGCAACCCTGATTTCCGGCACATCGGCCATTGGGCGGCGATCAAGCGCGACCATGATCGCCACGCGATAAAAATTCTATCGCCTGGCGACAGTTTTCCGCAAATCGCCTGTCAAAACCCCGGCCGATCGCATTCCTTTGTTGCAGTTCAATGAAGCTGCGGAGGGCTTGATGAAAACCGTAAGACAGCATGATGAGGGCTTTGAAATGATACGACCGCGCGTTCGCAAGGCGAAAGCCGCTCTGGCCATAGGCTGCGCGACCGGCACGCTGATGATGATGACGGCGCCTGCTCTGGCGCAGGACGCCGCCGCCACAGAGGAAACGGCGGCAAGCGCCGATGCGGGTCTTGGCGAAATCCTGGTCACCGCGCGCAAGCGTCAGGAAAGCATCCTCGACGTTCCCGTCGCCATCACCGCGCTCAGCGGAGAAGCTCTGCAGGAACGCGGCATCAAGGGCTTCAACGAACTCAACGATTTCGTCCCCGGCCTGCGCTATCAGAACAGTTCCGCCAACCGGAACGACCGCGGTTTCCAGACCTTCTCGATGCGCGGCATGTATCCCGGCGATTCCCCGAACCGTCAGGGCGTTACCGTTTTCGTCGACGGCGTGGCCATCCCCTCGGGCGCGATCCCCGGCATGTCCGACATCGAACGCGTCGAAGTCGTGAAGGGCCCGCAAAGCGCCTATTTCGGCCGTTCCACCTTTGCCGGCGCGATCAGCTTTACCACGCGTGCGCCCTCGCTCTATGAATTCAGCGGCCACGCCGACATGTCCTATTCGGGATATGGCACGGTCGAAGGCAATGTGAGCGTCGAAGCGCCCATCGTCGAAGGCGTGCTCGGCGCGCGGCTGGGCGGTTATTATTACTCCACCGATGGCTATTACGACAATGTCGGCTATCCGGGCCGCGCCGGTTCGCGCGAAACGCGCTCGGCCTCGCTGTCGCTGAATTTCCAGCCCAGCGACGATCTGAATATCCGCCTTTACGGCAATGTCTGGCAGGATTCCGACGGAGCATCGGCACAGGCGCTGCTGGCAGAGGATTTCTATAACTGCAATCCGGGCGGAACGGGCCGTGCGGTCGACGGCAATAATTATATTTGCGGCGCGGTCAGCAGCGTTCCCGAACAATGGATTTCGCAGAATACGGTGCTGGGCGGGCTGACCGACTACACCGTCATTTCCGACAATGGCGACCTGCCCAATCCGCTGCCCTATGATTTCATCGATCATCTGGGTCTGGAACGCGAAGCCTATCAGATCATCGGCTCGTTCACCTATGACATTGGCGACTATCAGCTGTCGGGGAACTTTGGAAAGAACAGCAACGACTGGGCCGCGCTGACCGAAACCTATAACCGGGCCGATCCCAGCTATTTCCGT
Source organism: Croceicoccus sp. Ery5 (assembly GCF_020985325.1). Classification (NCBI taxonomy): domain Bacteria; kingdom Pseudomonadati; phylum Pseudomonadota; class Alphaproteobacteria; order Sphingomonadales; family Erythrobacteraceae; genus Croceicoccus; species Croceicoccus sp. Ery5. Next base: position 1,712,934 of record NZ_CP087587.1, on the reverse strand, counting down.
GCCATCTATCTCCCCTATAACATCGACAATCATTCGGCCGAGCTGCGCTTCGGATCGAACAGCAGCAGCCCGCTGCAATGGATGATCGGTGCCAATTACTACTGGGAAGACATCTTCTTCGGCACGCGCGGATATATCAACGGCACCGCGCTGAACCTTGGCCAGCCGACCCACTACAAGGCCGAAACGATCGGCGTGTTCGGATCGGTCAATTACGATATCGGCGATCTGGTCACGCTGGCTGCCGAGGGCCGGTTCCAGTGGGACACGGTGAACCATTACAACTCGGCCGCAGCGGCGGAAGATACGTTCGATTCCTTCAGCCCGCGCCTGATCGCCACCTTCCACGCTACCGACGATATCGACATCTATGCATCGTGGTCGCGCGGCACGCGTCCCGGCACGTTCAATACGGCATTCTATTCGCTGCCCGCAGACGTGATCGATGCCGTGCAGGCGGTTCAGGAAGTGCCTTTCGCGGTTCCCGAAGAAAAGCTGACCAATTATGAAATGGGTGTGAAGGGCCAGTTCTTCGACCGGCGCCTGCGCCTGATGCTGGCAGCCTATTACATGGAATGGCGCGGCCGCCAGATTAACCAGAACATCCCCTATATCACGGTGGATGACGAAGGGCTGGAATCCCAGCAGACCGTGACCGTAACGCTCGCCAATGGCGCGACCGACCTCTACGGGATCGAGCTGGAAGGTGCGCTGGAAGTCACGCCCGAACTGACGTTCGAAGGCACCTTCAACTGGGCGGCAAGCGAGATTGTCTATACCGACTGCGCCGAATGCGTGTTCATCACGGGAGAGCGCAATCCGGTCGGCAATATGATGCAGCGTTCGCCGGAATTCAGCGGCTCGGCATCGGCGACATACCGCCGTCCGGTGTTCGACGACTGGGACGGGTTCCTGCGCGCCGACTATACCTATACCGGCAAGATGTACGCGACCGAGGCTAATCTGGCCAATACCGGCGCGGCCAATCGCGTGAACCTGCGGGCGGGTATCAACAACCCGACCTATGGCATCGAGCTGTTCGTCATCAACCTGTTCGACGACGATACGCCGACCAATATCCTGCGCAGTTCCAACCCGCGGCTTGCCGATGGCGAAGGGCAGAACACGCTGATCGTCTCTCCGCCCCAGCCGTTGACGCTGGGCATCAAGGGTTCGATCAACTTCTGACCGGGGCGGGGATCGGCACCGGCGTCACGGGATCGGACGCCGGTGCCATGGTCTTTGCGAGCCGGTCGGGCGGGCACGAAAAAGGGGCGGCACTGCAATTGCGGTGCCGCCCCGTTCGTTTGCGCCCGCCGGTCGTCAGCCGGGCTGCAGCATGTCCTCGACCGCCTCGGTCGACCGGACGAAGCCAAGCCGCGGGAAGATCGCCGCGACGGGAAAGCGGTGCATGTCGGCGGTAAAACTACCCATCGCATCCTCGGCAAACACCAGCGTGTAATGCCGCTCCCACGCATCGCGCGCGGTCGATTCCACGCCCATATTGGTCGCGATCCCGCATAGCACCAGCGTATCGATACCCCTGCGGCGCAATTGCAGATCAAGCTCGGTTCCGTAAAACGCGCCCCATTGGCGCTTTACGATGCGCAAATCGCCGTCTTGCACGTCAAGCGCTTCGTCGAACTGCGCGAAATTCGCCGCAGGCCCGTCGGGCGCGCGCTGGGCGGGCATGTCGCACGGGCGGTCGGGCGCATCGCAAAACCCCTTGTGCCAATCGACGCTGACCTGCACCACCAGCCCGCCCGCAGCGCGAAAGCGGCGGGCCAGCCTGTTCGAACGCGCGATGATTTCCGCCGCGCCGTGCGGCACATAGCTGCCTGCGGTGATGCCCTGTTGCAGATCGACGATTACCAGCGCGCTGCGGCGCGGGTCGAGAGTTTCCATAAGCCTTCTCGCTTTCTTTCATGGCCGGAAGTGTAAGGGAAAACCCCACACTATCCGACACGCCCCGCAATCCGGAAAAGCCGATGACGGGATTATCGCACGATGATCAATATGCCGCTGGCCAGACCATATTCGCCTGTCGGCCATTCGGACCTTCGCACGGGAATACAGCTGGCAGCGATGGCATTGCGGTCTTGTTGACGCAAGTTTATTGTACTATACATATATCAAATTAATCAGTGACCGGATGGGATCGAAATTGGCCGACAACACCCCTGCAACCGACGATAATCCTACGCCGCTCAGCGGTATCAGGATTATCGAATTCACCCATATGGTGATGGGACCGTCGATCGGCGTGATCCTGGGGGATCTGGGCGCCGATGTGATCAAGGTCGAACCGCCGCGCGGCGATCGAACGCGCGACCTGCTGGGTTCGGGATCGGGCTATTTCCCGATGTTCAACCGGAACAAGCGCAGCATCTGTCTTGACCTCAAGGACGAAACCGATCTGGCGACCGCGCAGCAACTGTGCGCCGACGCCGATGTGGTGATCGAAAATTTCCGCCCCGGCACGCTCGAGCGGCTCGGTCTCGGCTATCGGAAACTGTCCGCCGACAATCCCGGCCTGATCTATTGCTCGGCCAAGGGATTTCTGACCGGCCCTTATGAAAACCGCACCGCGCTCGACGAAGTGACGCAGATGATGGGCGGGCTGGCTTACATGACGGGCCCTCCGGGTCGTCCGCTGCGGGCGGGATCGTCGGTGGTGGACATCACCGGCGGCATGTTCGGCGTGATCGGCGTTCTCGCCGCGCTGGAACAGCGGCACCGGACCGGCAAGGGCAGCGAGGTCAAATGCAGCCTGTACGAGACGACTGCCTTTCTGGTCGGCCAGCATATCGCGCAAAAGGCGGTGACCGGCGCCGCCGCGCAGCCGATGCCGGTGCGTATCTCTGCATGGGCCATCTACGACGTGTTCGAAACCGCGGACGAAGGCGAACAGCTATTCGTCGGCGTGGTCAGCGACGGCCAGTGGAAGGTTTTCTGCAAGGAATTCGAGCTCGACGACTTTGCAAAGAACGAGGCATGGGCCGAAAACAACGAACGGGTGAAGGCCCGCGACCAGATCATTCCGCGCATCCAGCAATTGTTCAAATCGCAGCCCCGCGCCGCGCTGGTGGCGAAGCTGGAAAAATGCGGCCTGCCCTTTGCTCCCATCGTGCGCCCTGACGAGCTGGTCGACGACCCGCACCTTAATGCCGCGGGCGGGCTGGTCGATCTGCACCTGTCGGACGGTACGCAGGTCCGCCTGCCTTCCCTCCCTCTCGAATTCGATGGTAAACGACCGGGCGTGTTGCACGATCTGCCTGCCATCGACGAACATGGCGATACCATCCGCGCCGGACTTGCAGGACGCGCTCGCTAAACCATGGCCGCGACGCTTTTCTCCAAGCTTTGGGATATTCACGAGATTTGCGGTCTGGGCGGACGCGTCAGCCTGATCCAGATCGACCGCATCCTGCTGCATGAACGCACCGGCGGCGTTGCGCTGATGTCGCTGGAGGATGCGGGCCGCGCGGTGCGCGATCCCTCGCGCGTATTCGTGACGATGGATCATGTGGTCGACACGTTGCCGGGCCGAACCGACCGGACCATCATGCCCACGGGACGCGATTTCATCGTCGCTACGCGCGAAGCGGCAAAGCGCGCCGGTGCCCGCCTGTTCGACATTGGCGATATACGGCAGGGCATCGTCCATGTGATCTCGCCCGAAAACGCCATCGTCCTGCCCGGCGTCACGCTGGTCTGTCCCGACAGTCACACCTGCACGCAGGGCGCGTTCGGCGCACTTGCATGGGGCATCGGGTCGAGCGAGGCCGAACATGCGCTCGCCACCAATACGCTGCGCGTGACCCGGCCGCGCCAGATGCGCATCAATGTGAACGGCCGCCTGCATGACGGGGTGACGGCCAAGGATCTGGCGCTGGCGATCATTGCCCGTCTGGGATCGGCCGGGGCGCAAGGCTTCATCGTCGAATATGCGGGCGAGGCGATTACCGCATTGTCGATCGAAGAGCGTATGACCCTGTGCAACATGGCGACCGAGCTGGCCGCATTCAGCGCCCTGATCGCCCCCGACGACAAGACCATCGCATGGCTGAAGGACCGACCCTTCGCGCCCAAAGGCGAGGCATGGGACCGCGCGGCTGCCGACTGGCAAGCGCTGGCGACTGAGGACGGGGCAACATTCGACGTCGAGCATGATTTCGACGCCGCCGATATCGGCCCGATGATCAGCTGGGGCACCGCGCCGCAACAATCGGTGTCGCTGAATGGCCGTGTCCCCGCTGACATTGACGGGCAAACGAATGAGGCGGACGGCCGCGCGCGCGACTATATGGACGTAAGGTCCGGCGATGCGCTGACCGGCCTGCCGATCGATGCCGCCTTTATCGGATCGTGCACCAATGCCCGCCTGTCCGACCTGCGCGCCGCCGCCGCCCTGTTGAAGGGACGAAAAATCGCCCATGGCGTCAAGGCAATCTGCGTCCCCGGATCGGGTCAGGTGAAAGCCGCTGCCGAAGCGGAAGGGCTCGACCGCATATTCCTCGACGCGGGGTTCGAATGGCGCGAACCGGGTTGTTCGATGTGTTTCTTCGCAGGCGGCGAAAGTTTTGGCGAAAAAGAGCGCGTGATAAGCACGACCAATCGCAATTTCGAAAACCGGCAGGGCCCAAAGACCCGCACCCATATCGCATCGCCCGCGACGGTCGCCGCCTCGGCGATCGCGGGCCATATCGCGGACCCGCGCCAGACGGGAGGGCGCGCATGACCCCGCTGACCAAAGTATCATCGGTCGCAGTCGCGCTGATCCGCGACAATATCGATACCGATATCATCATCCCCTCGCGCGAGATGCGGTCGGTCAGCAAGAAGGGGCTGGGCGACGGATTATTCGCCAACTGGCGCTATACCGATGCCGCGGCCCGCATTCCCGATCCCGATTTCGCGCTTAACCGGCCAAAGGCCGAAGGCGCGCAGATCCTGTTGGGCGGCCGCAATTTCGGCAGCGGGTCAAGCCGCGAGCACGCAGTCTGGGCGCTGGACGAATTTGGCTTTCGCGTCGTGATCGCGGAAAGCTTCAGCCCGATCTTCTATGGCAATTGCATCCGCAACGGCCTGCTGCCGGTCGTGATGGACCCTACCCCGCTGGCAAGGGACGGTTTGCTGATCGAAGTCGACCTTCCCGCCCAGCAGGTCCGCGCCGGCGGCGGGGCATGGTCGTTCGACATCGATGCCGAACATAAGGACATCCTTGTCAAAGGGCTGGACCCCATCGGCATGACGCTGGAACTGGACGCCCAGATCCGTGCGCATCAGCTCCGCGACAATGCAGCACGTCCGTGGGCATGGGACGTGCTGCAACAGGACTAGCGGGTCAGCAATTCCATCGCGGATTCTGCCGACACCACTTCGCCGATCTTGGCCTGAATATCGAACAGATTGCCTTCATGCGGCCGCGGATCGCGGTCTGCGCACCCGTCAGCCACCACCAGAGGCACAAAGCCGTGGCATAACGCGTCCAGCGCGGTCGCGCGGATGCAGCCGGACGTCGAATAGCCACAGATCAGCACCGTATCGACACCCTGCGCCGCCAGCATCGGTGCCAGCGATGTCCCGAAAAAGGCCGATGGATAATGCTTGGACAGCACGCTGTCGCCAGCCCGTGGCCCCAGTTCCGCCGGAAAGGCCCCCAGCGGCGACCCCTTGATAAAATGCTTCAGCGCTGGAACCTTGCGGAAGAACATCCCGCCTTCGCGGCCGTCGGGCGAATATTCGACATTGGTCAGTACCACCGCCACGCCATTCTCCCGCGCCGCCTCGGCCAGCCTGACCGTTATGGCCAGCGCCTCTTCACCCTTTGCGTATAAAGGAGAGGCCGGGTCCAGATAGGCCATCACCATATCGACCACGATCAGCGCACATTTGCCGCCCGCCGCCAGACCGCCGCCAAAACCGGCCGCCGCATAATCGCTTTCCAGCGCGGGTTCATTCGCCGCCATATTGATTTCCCCGTTCGATCAGCGGCCCTGCCCGCATCAGATCGTTCATCGCACGCAAGTCCACCATCTGCGGATCGAGCGCGCTTGTGCTGCCGCTGGCGCGCAATTCGGCCAGCCCGTTGCGCCCTTGCGCCACCAGAAGATGCATCAAAAGCAGCGGGTGAAGCGCCACTTTGACACCAAGCCGCGCCAGATCGCCTTCGCTTCGCGTAGGGCTGACCCCGCCTTCGACCAGATTATGGACCAGCCCGATCCGCCCGCCAAAGCGTTGCGCGACGAGTGCCAGTTCTTCCATGGTCCGTGGCCCCTCGACAAAGGCCAGATCGGCCCCTGCGTCGATGAAGCGCTCTACCCGCTCCAGCGCAGCCTCCACTCCCAGCACGCCCAAGGCATCGGTGCGCGCGACGATCAGCGTATCGCGCCGCGCGTCGAGCGCCGCCGCTATGCGCCCGACCGCCTCCGCTTCACCGACGACACTCTTGCCGGCCAGATGGCCGCAGCGCTTGGGGAATGTCTGGTCCTCGATCACCAGTGCGCTGGCCCCCGCCCGTTCGGCCGATGCCACGAACCGTTGCAAGGTCAGCGCATTGCCAAAGCCGGTATCGCCATCGACGATCAGCGGCAGATCGCTGGCATCGCGCATCCGCGCCACCGTGTCGCAGATACGATCGGGCGTAATATAGCCCAGATCAGGCAGGCCGAGCGCCGCCACGGACAGCGCGGCGCCCGAAACGAAACCCGCCCCGAAACCGGCTTCTTCCACCAGTTTCAGGGTCAGCACGTCCCAGCATCCGGGCACCGACAACAGCCCGCCGCCCAGCCGTTCCGAAAGGGCGGCGACATGCGAAGCGGCAGGCCGCGCCATGATCAGCCCAATTGCCCGGGAATATGGCTTTCATGGTTTTGCAAATACCAGTCCGCGATTTCCTCACGCGTGGCCCACCATACGCCGGGCAGCGACTTGGCATGTTCGATGAATTCGCGGATCGCCCGCACCCGATGTGCACGGCCCGACACATGGGGGTGCAGGCCCACATTCATGATGCGGCCCGTGGTCGCGCCTTCGTCATACAGCACATCCAGTTCCTCGATCAGAGCGTCGCGGAACTGGTCGGTGGTGAAGTTCTTGCGCGTGATAAAGGTGAAATCGTTGATTTCATTGGAATAGGGCACCGACACGATCGGCCCGTTGGGGGTGCGCAGCATGAACGGCTGATCGTCATTCATAATATCGCAGTAATAGGTGCAGCCCTGTTCGGCGAGGATATCGGCCGTCCGCATCGTGCCGCGCAGCGACGACGACAGCCAGCCCTTGGCCTTGCGCCCCGTGAATTTCTCGAACTGTTCAAGGCTGCGCAGCACGACCTCGCGCTCTTTGGCGGGGTCTTGCGCGAAACCGGTCAGCAACTCGCCCTGCTCCCAGTTATGCGCCAGCAATTCCCAGCCCCGTTCCAGCACTGCATCGGTCATCGCCTTGCGGCGTTCGAAAGTGACGGCATTGGTGGTGCAACTGGCCGGAACGCCCATATGGTCGAACAGGTCGAACAGCCGCCAGATGCCCACGCGCTGCCCATATTCGCGCCAGGTGAAATTGGGGAAATCGGCGGTATGGCCCGGCAGGATATCGGGCAGGATCGACGGCCCGCCCGCGTAATAGGGTTTGTCCGTATCCTTGGTCAGGTCCCACGTTTCCAGATTGAACGTCAGGATCAACGCGACACGCGCCCCGTTCGGCCATTTCAACGCATTGCGTTGCGGAAGGGGGACGTAATCATATTCCATTGCTGTTCCTGCCTTTCGGGTTGCGTATCCGCCGGCGCGATTTGCCACGGGTCTTCATTCGCCATGATCCCTGCCTGCACAAGGGCACAGCCAGGACGCGGGCAATGATCGCATGGCGATAATGTCGGGGCCTGAACCGCCTGCCACCTAACCTGCTTTCAGAGCGACGAGGAGATTGCCAAGTATCTGCTCGCGCCTTTCGTTCAGCCTTGCTTCGGTCGCTTCGTCGGGCTGGAAACGGTCGATTTCCGCAACATCGATGCCTTTCGAAGCCAGCACCGCCTCGGTGACGATCTGACGGTCGGCGACCACCCATAATTCGCGGGCCAATGCGATCACTGCCTCGGCCACATCGTCGATGCGCGTTTCGGGCAGTATTTGCCGATCGCCCGTGATGTCCCTGCCCTGTTGTCCGTCCGCGTATTTTGTTTGGCCGGTCATTGTCTCGTCGGTCATTTTCCGGCCTCCATTGCCGCTTTGGCGGCGGGCTTGCGGCCATAGATGATATAGGGGTCCGCTCCCGCGCGCGGGTGCCATCCGCGCACATCGACAAAGCCGGCGGCTTGCGCCATCGGCACCATATCGAGCCTTGCGGTCGATCGCCAGAACGGCTCTCCGCCCCAGCGCGCCAGCCAGTCGAAGCGCCACGCCGTCATCCGGTCCAGCGTATGGGTGCGCGCGATATCGGCCATGATCATGTCGCCGCCGGGTTCCAGCACGCGAAACGCCTCGGCAAAAATCGCCTGGATCGATTTGACCGGCATTTCGTGATGGATCGCATAGGCCGTGACCAGATCGAAACTGTCATCGGCAAACATCGGCATATCCTCGCCGATGGCGGTGTGCAGGTTCCAGTCGAACCCCTTTTCATTGCCGACGCGCTGCGCCTGTTCCAGCATGCGCAGCGACGGGTCCACGCCCGTCAGCTTCGCATGGGGAAAGACCTCTGCAATGGCCAGCGTATGGTGGCCCGACGACGTTCCGATTTCCAAAATACGGCGGTAATCGGCGCGAGGCAGGCTGTGCAGCACGGTGCGGCGATTGGCATAGACATCGCCGGGGAAGACTTTCGAGACATATTTGCGGTGCACGATCTCGCCATGCACAAAGCCGTTGTAATCGCCCCCGTCCCAACCGCCATGGGTGCGGTGGAACCAGATTTTGGACCAGTAATCGGGCGCGGCGAAATCATGGTGAGTCAGCGTCGTCGCCCCTTCGCGCAGGCGTTCGATTTCGGGGACGATTTCCCCGCGCAGTTCATCGAAGGCCTGCACGGCGGCAAGGCCATGCTGTTTGGCGGTCCATTCCCCCAGCAACGCGCGCGCCTCGAAAACCGGCGATCCGGCCAGCGCCTTGTCAATCACGCGGTGCCGCTCATCCATGTCATCGGGCAGGGTGTCGGCACTGACACCCTTGTCGGCCAGCTCGCGCTCGGCCCGCATTTGCAATCGCCCTGCGGCCAAACGGACGGCAACTTCGAAATCCATCAGGGCGCGGCCGCGCTGGCGAAGGGTGAAATTCACAATGGCTCTCCTTCCTGTCGCATCGGCAAATCGTCCCGTTTTTCAACGGACATGACACGCTGACTCCCCTGCGGGACGTTACCATGCAGCGCCTCTATCGCGTTTTTGGCAATCGGTTTTGCGCTTCACGGATCGGTGATCGCCTGTCGATCATGCGACCCCACCATGCTCGCCCGCTGCGTTCGGGACCGATAGGCCATGGATCAGCCGAAAGTAAAAGAAGGCCGGTTCAATGGATATGCCCAACGGCGCAGACCAGTCACCCGACAATCTAGGTTTCCGCAAATTGTTCGGCGTGCTGGGTCCGTCGACCAATACAATTGTGCAGCCCGAATTCGATGCGATGCGTCCATACGGGGTGACGAACCATTACAGCCGCATCATCGTCGACGATGCGCAGGCAGTCTCGGACGAGACTTTCATGGCGGGCACGCAAGAAATTGACAGCAATACCGCCGCCGCCGTGCGCGGGGTGATGACGTGCCGGCCCGATTACCTTGTCATGGGGATGAGCGCGGTCACATTCTACGGCGGGGCCGAGGGTGGACGCCGCTGGCGCGAGAATATCGAATCGATCGCGGGCGTCGGCGTATCGACCGGTGCCGAAGCCGTCGTCGCCGCGCTGAAAGCCTATGGCCATATCGGCAAGGTCGCCTTCGTATCACCCTATTGGCCCAGCGCGAACGAGCAGGTGCGTAACTATCTGTCCGATCACGGTTATGAAACCGTGCGTGACGTGGCCTTGCAATGCCGGTCGTGGACCCGGATCGCACAGGTTTCCCCGGCGCGCCTACGCGAGGCGTTTCACACGTTGGAGGGCGACGATGTCGACGCGCTGATCCAGGTGGGCACCAATCTGTGCACCGCGCACTTCGCCGCGGCCGCCGAATTGTGGCTGGGCAAGCCCGTGATCGCCATCAACACCGCGACATATTGGCACGCGCTGCGCGCCAACGGGATCGCGGACAAGATCTCCGGCTTCGGCCGGCTCCTCACCGATTTCTGACGCGCCGCTGCGCGCGCATATTCTGCTATTTCAGGGGACTTCATGAATACCACCCGCAGGACACAGGTCGTCGTGGCAGGCGCAGGGCCGGTCGGCAGCGTCGCCGCGGCCTATCTGGCGCAACAGGGCATCGATGTCGTCCTGTGCGAAACGGGGCATGACTGTGCGCAGGATCTGCGCGCATCGACGTTTCACCCGCCGACGCTGGAAATGCTGGACGAGCTGGGCGTAACGTCCAAACTGATCGAGATGGGTCTGAAAGCGCCGGTCTATCACTGGCGCGACCGCAAAAGCGGCGAAGTGCTGAGCTTCGACCTCTCCGAAATCTCCGACGTCACGCGCTATCCGTTCCGCATCCAGTGCGAGCAATATCACCTCGCCCGCATGCTCTCTTCCCGGCTGGAGGAAGAGCAGCAGGCCGAAGTGCTGTTCGGCCACCGCGTCACCTTCTTCGAGCAGGATGCCGACGGCGTCGACGTCCATGTCGAAACCGCCATCGGTATCGAGAAGATCCGCGCCGATTACCTGATCGGGGCCGACGGCGCGAATTCGCTGGTGCGCAAATGGCTGGGCATCGAATTCGACGGTTTCACCTATCCGGAACGCTTCCTGACCCTGTCGACCGAATATCCGATCGATCAGGCGATGCCGGGCCTCGCCTATGTGAACTATGTCTCCGACCCGCAGGAATGGCTGGTCCTGCTGCGCGTCCCGTCGGTCTGGCGCGTACTGGTCCCTGCCGATGAAGAGGACGAGAAATTCCTGCTGTCCGATGCCAAGAAGAACCAGGTCTTCGACGGCATCATGGGCGATGGCGCGCAGGTCGAAACGCAGCACCGCACGATCTATCGCGTGCACCAGCGCGTGGCGAAGAAGTTCAATCATGGCCGCGTGCTGCTGGTGGGCGATTCCGCGCATCTCAACAATCCGCTGGGCGGGTTCGGGATGAACAGCGGCATCCATGACGCGTTCAACCTGTGTTCGAAACTGGTCGAAGTGATCAAAGAAGGCGCCGATGCCGCTTTGCTGGAAAAATTCGATCGCCAGCGGCGCAAGGTCACGTTCGATTTCACCCAGCGCCAGACCATGGAAAACATGGAAATCATGCGTGCCGGTCAGGGCGAAGCGCACAAGAAGCGCCGCGAAGCCATGGAATCGCTGGCCGGTGATGACGAAAAGCGTCGCCGCTATCTGCTGCGGCAAGCGATGTTCGAAAGCCTTGAACAGGCTGCGTCGATCGACTGATGCAGCCGCTTACGGGGTCGCGCCACCTCCCTCATTCCGGCGCGGCCCCGTATTAATCCTATAAAAATCCGGCGAAAGGCGGCGCCTAGATCGCTGCGGCCAGTTCGCCCGCCGTTACGAATACGGTATCGGGCTGATCCTTCAGCCAGCCGAGCAGGCTTTCGAACGCGCCCATGCGGAACGGCAGGCCCATCACATAGGGCGTGACATGCAGCGGCAGCACGCGGGGATTGCCCTCGCCCGCCAGCCAGCCAAACGCATCCTGCATCTGTTCGACATAGCTGTCCGCCGAATGCTGCTGCGTGACGATGATCTGCCGGTCGGACAGTTCGTGATTATATGGTACCGCCGCCAGCCTGCCCGCGGGCGTCGTCTGCCAATAGGGCAAATCGTCGTTCACCCAGTCGAGCGCATAGTCGAAACCCTCTTCCACCAGCAGGCGCGGCGTGTTGAAGCTTTGTGAGCGCGCGAGCGACATCCAGCCCTTTGGCGCATGGCCGATGGCGGCAGCCAGCGTGTCGCGCGACTGCACGATCAACGCGCGTTCGGCATCCTCGGACAAGGTGCTGTCGATCGTGCCGTCCATATCGGTCGAATGGGCGACAATCTCGTGCCCTGCGGCCAGTATGTCGGCGATGATGGTTGGATAGCGTTCGGCAATCGCGGCATTGACGGCGACCGTCGCCGTTGCCCCCACTTTCGCGAAAGCGTCGAGCAAGCGGTAAAAGCCCACCCGCGTGCCATATTCGCGCGCGGTATAATGGCGATAGTCGGGATAGGCCGTCTGCATATGGCCCGGCGCCTTGAACGGCGCATCCCCCGGAACGATCGGAAACCATTCCAGACTGACCAGCAGGGCCACGCCCATCTTCGCCCCGCCCGGTAATGACAGCGGAGCGCGCTGGTGAATATTCGACCATTCGTAAAGATCGTGGTCCATGCCCTTACGACGCATGGGGTATCGGGTATAGGCGGGGTCCAGGCTCATGCCTTTTCTCCAGCATATTGCGCGGCATCGGCGGCGGCCGCGTCATAGGCGCCGGTGGCCATGAAATGATCGGCGATATCGCCGCTGCGCGTGATCCATGCGCGCCCGTCGGCTGCGATATGGCGCAGAACTTCCTCAAACGGGCCGATGCGATGCGGCTGTCCGATCAGATAGGCGTGCAGCGGAATACACATCACCGTGCCGCCTTCTTCGGCCAGCCGGTCATATTGCCGGATCAGCGTATCGGCATATTCGCGCGGGCTCATATTATAGACGAAAAATCCGTAATGGTCGTTCACCTCGAGGCTGTAGGGCATCGAGATCAGCCTGCCCGATTTCACATGCACCGGGTTCGGCCTGTCGTCGTGATACAGGTCGCAAGTATAGGACAGGCCGTATTCGGCAATCAGGTCCAGCGTGCGCGGCGTATGCGTCAGCGCGGGGGCCAGCCAGCCCTTGATCGTCTGGCCGGTCGCCTCGCGCACGGTGCGGATCGAATCCTCGATGATCGCGCGCTCCTGCGCCTCGTCCATGCCATAGGAATAGCGCGTGTTGTAAATGCCGTGGCTGAAGAATTCCCATCCGCGCGCATCGGCGTCGGCGATGATATCGGGCATATGCTGGCACATGGCGACCGACAGGCTGACCGACCCGGGAAAGCCGTGCTTTGTCATCACGTCGGCCATGCGCCAATGCGCGACGCGGTTGCCGTAATCGCGATGGCCATAGCCGACGACATCGGGATGCGGCCTTGCCCATGATTTGCGATGCGGGTTCGCGGGCGGGTCGATTTCATAGAATTCCAGATTGGGCGAAACCCAGACGGCGACCTTCTTGCCATCCGGCCATTCCAGCGGCGGACGGTTCTTCCACGGGCGGAAATCATACAGCCCCGGATCGCGCTCGCCTTCCCTCACGAGTTTGCTCCGAACCAGTCGATCACATCCTGCACGGGCACGACATCGGCATATTTCAGCTGAAGATCGGTGAGATTGGCATAGTGATAGCTTTCATGCTTGTCGGCGCATGTCTCGATCGGAACGATGGTGCGATAACCGCGGCTGAGCGAATCCACCGCCGTCGCGCGGATGCAGCCCGATGTAGAGCCGCCGGTGACCACGACCGTATCGACCTGATGCCACACCAGCAGGCTTTGCAGCGGCGTTTCGAAAAACGCGCTGGGCATGCGCTTGGTATAGATGGCGTCGACGCCGTAATCGATCTCGCAGCGCGCATCGAATTCGTGGCGGCGGCTGTCGTATTTGATGTTTTGCAGACTGTCGGGCGTATCGGTACGCGTGCCCCACACGCCCGCATCGGCCGCGCTGTCCATATAGGCGACATGCGTCCAGATCACGGGCATACCCGCCTTGCGCGCAAGGGCAGAGATCGTATTGGCATATTCGATCTGGCGCGGATCGGTTTCATACGCCGTCTTGAACTCTTCAAGATTGGTATAGGCGTTCTGGAAATCGACATTCACAATGGCGAGCTTCTTGCCGAATCCGAACTTGGCGCGGGCCGGATTGGCCATCACATCCTCGAATATCTGCTTCGCGGTGCGCCCGTCGCTTACCATGCGGGTCCCGGCCATTTTCGTGCCCTGTGTCATGCGTTTTCCTTTTGTGTTTCGCTGGCCGCACGCTCTGCCTCCCAGCCTTTCGGCAATCCGGCATCGGCCACAAAGCCGTAAAGCGGTTCATCGGGCAAGGCGTCTGCCACGATCCTGCGCGATGCGAGCAAGCCATCGATCGAGATGCCGGTTTCGAAACCCATGGACTGGAGCATGAACACCAGATCCTCGGTCACGATATTGCCGCTGGCGCCGGGCGCGAACGGGCAGCCGCCCAGCCCCCCTTGCGAGGCATCGAAGGTGGTGATGCCCGCGTCGATACCCGCGACCACATTGGCAAGGCCCAGACCGCGCGTATTATGAAGATGCAGCCCCTGCACTGCCGCATCGCCCACTTCGCCGCGCACCAGTTTCACAAGGCGCTTGACTTCGCCCGGCGTGGCATAGCCGGTGGTGTCCGACAGGCCTACCTCGTCGCAGCCCGCTTCCATCAGCCGCGTGGCGAGCGAAAGAATCTGGGCATCGGGTATCATGCCTTCCAGCGTGCAGCCGAACACGGTCGACAGGCTGCCTTCGAAATGGGGGCGTTGGTCTTCGGGCAGTTCGCGGATCATCGCGGCGACGCCTGCGACTTCCTCGATCACCTGGTCATGCGTCTTGCGCAGATTGGCAAGGCTGTGCGCTTCCGACACCGAAAGCGGCAGCGTCAGCTTGTGCGCGCCCGCCCTGAGCGCGTTTTCCGCCCCGCGCCGGTTGGGCACCAGCGCCGCCACGGTCAGTCCGGCATGGCCGCGCGCATAGTCGACGATCTCGGCCGTGTCCGCCAGTTGCGGGATCAGCTTGGGCGGAACGAAGCTGCCGACCTCGATCTCTTTCACGCCTGCAGCGACCAGCGCGTCGATCCACGCCTTTTTGGCTGCGGTCGGCATGGTCGCCTTCACGTTTTGCAGTCCGTCGCGCGGGCCGACTTCGCTTACCAGAATTTCCATGGGCCGATACGACTCCGAATGCCTCTATTTGTCCTATACATATACCAAATGAAGCCGGACGCAAGCCGATGGCCGGCCCCGCGCAGCTATGCGCGATATTTGCCAAGGGTCGCGATTGCCGCCACCACGGCCAGCAGCATCACCGCGGACAGGGCGAGAATGAAGTCGTAGTCGCCAGTCAGGTCGACGCTCCACCCGAACAGCAAGGGACCGAATGCCGCGCCAAGACAAAAGAAGCCGAGCACGAGCCCGTACGATGCGCCCAGATTGTCCATCCGCACATAGCGCCCCGTCAGATAGGCCAGCATATCGACCTCTGCCCCCGCGGCGACGCCCAGCATGAGCGCGGCAAGGAACACCGGCCCGCCATATAGCAGGATGGCGCTGGCAATGACCGGAGACAGCAGCAGGATTGCTGCCACAAAGGGCGCGTGGAACCGGTCGAACAAAACGCCCGCGATGATGCGCGTGGCCAGTACCGCAACGCCCAGTTGCGCCGCGATCCCCGCTGCCAACGCCATATCCATTCCGCCGTCGATCAGCATTGGCACCAGATGCACGATCAGCCCCGCGACGATCGCACCCAGCAGCAGCGCGACCGCCAGCAGGGTCAGCGACTGGCGGTTCCGCTCGAAATGGCCGCGCGGCCTTGGCGCTTCGTCCGCAGTGGTCACCATTCTCTCGCGCGGGGTCAGCAGGCTGACCGGCAGGCCCACGACCAGCACGATGGCCGCCATCGCCATAACCGCCACGCGCCAGCCATGTGCCGCGATCACCGGCCCCAGCAGCATCGGCGACAGGATCGAGGCTACGCCCGTTCCCACCAGCATAAGGCCCAGGGCCAGCCCGCGCCCCGCATCGAACCGCATGGAAACAACCCGCGCCCAGATCGCGGGAGTCGTACCGCAACCGGCAATCGACACCAGCAGCCACAATCCATACCACGACCAGACCGAAGGCCCCGTTAGCGATAATGCGTAAAAGGCAGGCGGTGTCAGCAGGAAGCTGACGATGGCCACGGGCCGCGCCCCGAAGCGGTCGGCCAGCCTGCCGACGACAGGTGCGGACAGGAAAATTCCCAATTGCTCGAACGTCGCCGCGCCCGAAACCGCCGCGCGGCTCCACCCATATTCCGCCTGCAAGGGCGCAACAAACAGGCCCAGCGAATAAAAGCCGATCCCCGTCATGCCGACACTGATCGCCAGACCGGCCAGCAGCACGACCTGCCAACTGTCTGCAAACTCACGGCCGACACCGCTCTTCGTCATTCCGGTTCCCTTGATGCGTCCCAATCGGTTCATGGCGATATTCGTACAAGCAGGCCGGACAGGCGCTGACCGAATGCCGCTTCGTTCGACAGGCGAATATTTGCGGGGGCCGAACAGGCACCCCCGCTCTGCCCTCAGCCGAATTCGGGTGTGAACTGTCCGGTTTCGTGCATATCGAGCGACAGGCGATAGCGGTCCGCCCGGTAATAGGCATTGGTCACCAGCACGGTCGCGCCATCGTCATTCTCGATCCGGCGTTCGACATGCAGAACCGCTGCGCGCGGCTCGATCTGCAGCATCGAGGCAAGCTCGGGATCGGCGTTCATTGCCTCGATCGTCTGCACTGCCCCGCCGATATGCATCCCGGTCTCGCGCAATAGCGACAGGATCGGCGTGCCGGTCAGCGTTTCGGGCGTGATCCGCACGCCAAGCCCGCTGCGCATATGGCTGATGATCGCGCCCAGCGGCGCGCCCTTGGTCGACCGCAACCGCACCGCGCGCACCACCGGCTCATCCTCCGAAACACCCAGCTTTGCGGCAATCGCCGCCTCGGCCGGTCCGGTGGTGACTTCCAGCACCTTCACATCGGTATTGTGACCAAAGGCAATCAGGGACTCGACCGCCTGATCGACCGGCGCGTCGATAGTCTTGTTCGGTTCGCGATAGATTACGCGCGTCCCCAGACGACGGCGCCGTTCGACATAGCCGCGCAGCGCCAGCTCGTCCAAAGCGCGTCGGGCAGTGATGCGCGATACGCGATAGGCCTCGCCAAGCTCCATCTCGGTCGGCATGGGCGACCCGAAAGGACGCGCGCCGCGCGCGATTTCGTCCCGCAGGGTCAGATAGATCTGGTGATAGAGCGGTATCGCCGCGTCGCGCGCCAGATTGTCACCCTGGTCCGGCTTGACCCTGTCTGCGGATTGCTTGCTGGCTGGCAACGATTGTGTCCCCTGTTCGATATGGCGGATGAAATTGTGATGCTCCGCCGCGCCAATGTCTATCGCCCTGCGCACGCCCGCTGGATAAATCCGCCAGGCGATCAGATGGCAAACTATGCCCTGCATGCGCCAAAGCTGCTTGCCAGAGCGTTTTTATGTCTTGCACATATAGCAAATATGCAAAGCCAGGCAGAGCGCTTCTCCCTGTTTCTCAACGCATTTGGAGCATCCGATGAACGATAACACGATGCACATCCCGCTGGCGGTGATCGGCGCGGGGGCAACCGGCCTTTGCGCGGCATTGGCTGCGGCCGATGCCGGGGTCGAGGTGCTGGTGATCGAACGCGACGGCACGCCGCTGGGCTCGACCGCCATGTCGACGGGACTGATCCCTGCGTCGGGAACGCCCGAACAGGCCGCCGCGGGCATCTCCGACAGTCCTGCAATTTTCGCCACTGATATCACGCGCAAGACCAAGGGCACCGCCGATCCGGCCATGGCACTCAATCTTGCAAGGGAATCGCCCGATACGATCGCGTGGATGCGCGACAGCCATGGCATTCCGCTCGAACTCGTCGGCGGCTTTACCTATCCGGGCCATTCGGTCCAGCGCATGTATGGCACCCCTACGCGTTCGGGCGGCGAGCTGATCGCCAGCCTGCAATCCGCCGCCGAGGATGCAGGCGTCATGATCCTGACCGATGCGACCGTCACCGCGCTGGGCACCGACGGCGACCGGGTCACATCGCTGACCGTCACGCGCCCCGACGGCGCGGTCGAGGAGATTTCCTGCGACGCCGTCGTCCTCGCTTGCTCGGGATTTGCCGGCAACCCCGATCTGGTCGCGCGCTATATACCCGAAATCGCGGACGCCATCGTCCACGGCCATCCCGGCAACAAGGGGGATGCGCTGATCTGGGGCGAGCAACTGGGCGCGGCCATTGCCGATATCGGCTCCTATCAGGGGCATGGCGGGCTGGCGGTCGGGCATGGCATTCCCATTCTCTGGCCGCTGATCATGGAAGGCGGGTTTCAGGTCAATCTGGAGGGCAGGCGTTTTTCCAACGAGGCATCGGGCTATTCGGAACAAGCCGCCAAGGTGATTGCCCAGACCGATCGGGTCGCATGGTCGATCTTCGATGCGCGGCTGCACGAGCTGATGTCGCAGTTCGAGGACTACCGCGATGCGATTTCGGCCAATGCGGTCGTCACGGCGGAAAGCGTCGAAGCGCTGGCGGAAAAGACCCGCCTGCCCGCGGCTGCGCTGGCCGACACGATAGCAGAGGTTGCCGCCTTGACCCGTGGCGAAGGTGAGGACCGGTTCGGCCGCGATTTCACCGGCAAGCCCGAACTGGCCGCTCCGTTCTACGCCGCCAAGGTCACAGGGGTTCTTTTCCATACGCAGGGCGGGCTGGTCGTCGACGATGACGCCCGCGTTCTGAAACCTGACGGTAGCGGATTTCCCAACCTGTTTGCCGGTGGCGGCGCGGCGCGCGGCGTCTCGGGCGACGGGGCCGACGGCTATATGGCGGGAAACGGTCTTTTGACCGCGACCACGCTGGGCAAGCTGGCCGGACGCGCGGCTGCCAGGCAGATCAATAACGGCTGAACCTTGGGCGACTCTGATCGCACAGTGACAATTCGGCGATCACGCACAGCGATTTGAGTCTACCGATTTTTACCAATAGGTATGATTTTACAGAGAGTTACCTCTATTTTGTATTGATATTGAAACAAATAGAGTTTCGCCATATGCTTTGATCGAACAGCGATAGGAAACCTGATCATGGCATCACGGGCAGCAATCCCGCTTCAAACGCGCAGGGACGCCGGACCGGACCAAAAAACCGGACCCGGCCATAGCGCAGATCAAGGCGCGGACGATAACGATCGCGGCATACCGATCCGGTCGATCAGCAGGGCCATTTCGGTCCTGCAGGTCGTGAACAGCCAAAGTTCGCTTACCATGACCGAAATCGCGGCAAGTTCGGGCGTGCCCTATCCCACCGCATGCCGCATCGTGAAGACGCTGGTGTGCGAAGGCCTGCTGGAGCGGGAGGACAAGTCCAAACGCTATCGCCCGACGGCCAAGGTCCGCAGCCTTGCCAGCGGTTATGACAATGCCTCCAAACTGGTCGAGGTTGCCCGCCCGTTGATGGAAGAGCTGACGATGCGTGTCGGCTGGCCCATCACCCTGACCACCCATGTCGGCGGATCGATGGTGATCGGCGCATCGACCCATGCAATGACATCGCTGACCTTCAACGATTACCAGCCCGGCTATGCCATGCCGGTGCTGGAATGTTCGGCGGGCCTCGTTTATCTAGCCAACTGCCAGAAACACGTGCGCGACGCGGTGATGAACCAGCTGCGCCGATTTGGCGACGAGGATACGCGCCACATGGTCGAACTGGCGATCGAAGGCGGCCTGCTGCACACGATCAAGTCCGACGGCTATGCCACGCGCAGCTTTGTCCAGCATACGCGCAATCCGGGTAAGACATCGTCGATTGCCGTGCCGATCATGCATGACGACCAGATCGACGGCGCACTGACCGTGGCGTTCTTTTCCAGCACGATCGAACTGCGTCTGGCCGTCAAGGAACTGATGCCCGAATTACGCCAGTGCGCGAGCGAGATTTCCAAGCTGCTTTAGGGCAAATCGCCGGTTCGATTGGTCTGGTGGCGGACGTCGGAGGGTTCGTCAGGCCTAACTGCCTATTCGTTAGATCCAACCGCTGCGTAAGCAGCATTGCACGACAGTGGCCGACGAAGAGTCTGGCGGAGCGGGAGGGATTCGAACCCTCGATACGGGGTTACCGTATACACACTTTCCAGGCGTGCGCCTTCGACCACTCGGCCACCGCTCCGCTTGCCTGTCCCGTTGGGGAAACGCGCCCTAACCCCCGCGCTGCAATTGTGCAAGGCACCAGATGCGCAAAGATGCGAATGCGCCGGAATTCCCGCCTAGATCGCCGCGACAGAGGGGCCGATCCGCACGAAAAAGGCGCACATCGCCTGTTCAGCGCCCTTGCTGAGCCGGATGATCGCACGGCGACGGTCAGCCGGATCGGGCAGGCGTTCGAACAGCCCCGCATCGGTCATCTGGCCGATCCAGCGCAGCGCTGTCGTCGCCGGAACGCCCGACGCGATGCACAGGCTGGAAACGCAAACGTCGCGCCCCTCGGCCCGCGCCGCCGTCAGGTCGAGCAACATGTCCCATGCAGGATCCGCGAATAACTCGCCTTCAAAGAAATTCGCACGCAATTGCCGCTGCCGGATAATTTCGCGCAGCAAGGCGGCAGGCGGCAAATCGTTCTGTGCAAACGCCCCCTTCCCGCTGACCGGCAATTCAGCCGCCGGCTTGTCCGCGACGGGGCGCGCCATATAGGCGAAAGACGGCGAACGCAGCTGTTCCGCCGGAGCCGCCTCACCCGGCACGCCGCCAAGCTTGCGCGCGAGCGAGTGAACCTGTTCCGTAAGGCGGACGAGAGCGAGATGATCCTCACGCGCCAGTTCATGGACCGAACGCCCCGGCAGACGCGCCAGCGCATAGCCGATCGCCAGCGCATATTCGGCAGGCGACGGATCGATAAGGAATTGCACATCCCCGCAATCCATCGCGCCGAAAACCGCATCGATACCGCCAACCGTCGTGGAGACGACAAGCTGTGTCCCGCTATGCGCGGCCCGGGCATCAAGCCGCGCAAGTGCCGCCAGGAATTCGGCACCGGGAACAGGAATATCGATGACGACGATGTCGCCCAGGACAAACGCATCGTCGGACAACAACCGGTCAAGCGGCTCCGCCTGACGGATCATCAGCCCCGCCTCTAACAGCTGGTCGACCAGACCGGCGCGGATGCGTGCCCTGTCCGACAGAACCGAAACCGGCACCGATGCCCTGTCGGCATCGCCGCGCATGTCTTCTGCATCGTCGAATACGAAAGGCTGGGCGATCTGCATGATTCGGTTGCTCCCCTGTAACAAGGAACAACTAAGGAACATTACGGAAACATGTCAAGATGTTCCGCTGATGTTCCGCAATCAGTCCATAAAGGGATCACGCACCAATATCGTATCCTCCCGTTCCGGACTGGTCGAAACCAGTGCTACGGGCGTTTCGATAAGCTCTTGAACTCGCTGGATATATTTGATCGCCTGAGCGGGCAGATCGGCCCAGCTGCGCGCACCTGCGGTGGTCCCGCTCCAGCCTTCGAATTCTTCGTAGATCGGCTCGACCCGCGCCTGTTCCTGCGCGTGGGAAGGCAGATAATCGAGGATCTTGCCGTCGAGGCGATAGCCGGTGCAAATCCGCACCGTGTCAAAACCGTCAAGCACGTCGAGTTTCGTCAGCGCAATGCCGGTCACGCCCGAAATCGCGCAAGCCTGCCGCACCAGCACCGCATCGAACCAGCCACAGCGGCGCTTGCGCCCCGTCACCGTGCCGAATTCATGCCCGCGCTCGCCCAGCTTCTGGCCGGTCGCATCGTCCAGCTCGGTCGGGAACGGCCCCGAACCGACGCGGGTGGTATAGGCCTTGACGATGCCCAAAACGAAACCGCTGGCCGCGGGCCCCAGACCCGACCCGCTGGCAGCCGTCCCGCTGACCGTGTTCGAACTGGTCACAAACGGATAGGTCCCGTGATCGACGTCAAGCAGCACGCCCTGCGCGCCCTCGAACAGGATCTTGGCGCCCGCCTTGCGCACCTTGTTCAGCCGTTTCCACACGGGCTGCGCGAATTGCAGCACATAGGGCGCAATCTCGCGCAGATCGGCGAGCAGTTTCTCGCGGTCCACCGGCTCTTCCCCGAAACCGGCGCGAAGGGCGTTGTGATGCGCGCACAGCCGGTCGATCTGGGGGTCGAGCGAATCCAGATGCGCCAGATCGCAAACTCGGATCGCGCGGCGACCGACCTTGTCTTCATAGGCAGGGCCAATGCCGCGGCCCGTGGTGCCGATCTTGCCTGCACCGGCCGCCGTCTCTCGCAAACCGTCGAGATCGCGGTGCAAGGGCAGGATCAACGGGCAATTATCGGCAATCGCGAAATTCTCGGGATTGATGGTCACGCCTTGCGCGGTCAGCTTCTCCACCTCGGCCTTCAGCGCCCAGGGGTCCAGCACCACGCCATTGCCGATAATCGACAAAGTGCCCGTAACGATACCCGAAGGCAGCAGCGACAGCTTATACGTTACGTCTCCGACGACCAGCGTATGGCCCGCATTGTGCCCGCCCTGAAAGCGGACCACCGCATCGGCGCGGCTTGCCAGCCAGTCCACGATCTTGCCTTTGCCTTCGTCGCCCCATTGCGCGCCGATTACCGTCACATTGGCCAAAGTATTGCCTTTCCAGACCATGTCAGAAACTCCGTAGCGGCGCTTAGGGGGTGGCGCTGCGCTCGGCAAGGGGATCGGCACGCTAAATACCGGCCTGTTCGGGTGAGAGAAAGCTTTCGCGCATTATTGAACCGCCTATGAGGTCGATTTTCTCCCTTTCCGCCTTCGCTTGCGCCGGCTGTCTGGCAGTCGCGCCGCTGGCCGCGGCGCAGGTATCCGCCCCTGCCCCGGCGCCAGCATCTGTCCCCGCTGCCCGGACCGTACCCGCAGCGCAGGAATTGTCCTTTGGATCGCACCCCTTGCAGCGGCTCGATTTCTATCGCTCCCCCTCGCCCGGTCCGCGCCCGTTGATTCTGTTCGTCCATGGCGGCGCATGGATCGGCGGAGACAAATCCGATTCCACCGGAGAGGCCAAGATCCGCCATTACACACAGGCCGGATACCAGCTCGCCAGCGTCAACTACCGGCTGCTGCCCGAGGTCGACATCGAACACCAGGCCGACGATGTGGCGGCATCGCTTGCCAGCCTGCTGGAGCAGGCGCGCGATCTGAACATCGATACGCGGCGTGTGGTGCTGATGGGGCACAGCGCGGGCGCGCATCTGGCGGCATTGGTGGCGACCGATCCGCGCTACCTGAAACGCTATGGCCTGACGCCGGGCGATATCGGTGGCGTCGCGCTGCTGGACGGTGCCGCCTATGACGTGCCCAGCCAGATCATGGACGCGGGGCCTTTACTGGGCTTTGCCTATCAGATCGCGTTCGGTTCGGGGCCAGCGCGCCAATCGTCGCTGTCGCCCGCCAGCCATACGGCCACGGGCAATGCGCGCGACTTCCTGTTGCTGCATGTCGAGCGGCCCGATGCCGAGCGGCAGGCATTTACCTTTGCCGATGCGCTGGAGAGCGGCGGAACCCGCGCAAGGGTGGCGGGCGTCAAAGGGCGCGGCATGGAAGGGCACAACCGCATCAATGCGATGCTGGGCCGCAGCGATTCCGATGCGACGCCGATCGTCGACGAATGGCTGGCAGGGCTGTTCGGCAGCCGCGCCTACTGAACCGCTTCGGGTCCGCTGGCGCCCAGCACATGGGTGCAGCCCAGCGCCTTTGCCTCGTCCCTTTCGGTAAGGGCTGCCCGCGTGCGCCAGCCTTCGGCGCGCAGCGCAGCAGCGGCCTCGCGATCATGGCCGAGCGGCAGGAACACGATCCGGCTGGCCACCGGCAGTGCGTTGGCATCGACCAGCGGATCGGGATAGAGCGAAAAGCCTGTCGCCACCTCGTCATGCGGGGGCTGGCCGGGTTTACCCTCACCGGTCACGCGATAGGTGCCGCCACGCCCCAGCGCGCCGCGCAGCCCGTCGGCATAGATCGTGAAGCCGAACCAGCTTTGATATTCAAATCCGTGGCGTTCGGTCGGGTCCAGCGTCAGGCGCGCGGCATCGCCCACCAGCGCCGCAATCTCGCGCAGTGCCGCGATGCGCGTGCCCAGCGCGCCGCCATCGATAATGGCGCGGTCGAATTCTTCCAGCTTGGCAATGGCCGTATCGAATGGGCCGGTCGCATAAAGCAGCGGCAGAAATGCCTCTCCACCCACGGCAGTCAGCGCGCCCGCGTCCTTCGCATCCAGCTCGTGCCGGACCGCATCGGTCGTTTCGGCATCCATCGGATGCGCCCGCTCGGCCAGCGTGTCCACCAGATCGGGCAGCGTGAAGTCGACCGAAATACCGGTCGCCCCGGCCACCCGCAACGCTTCGATGGCAAGCAGCACAGCCTCGGCAGCGGCGGCGACATTATCGGCACCGACGATTTCGGCGCCGATCTGTAACTGCTCGCGCTCCGGATCTAGGCCGTCGCCCTTGATGCGCAAGACTTGCCCCGCATAGGACAGGCGCAAAGGGCGCGGCACATCGCCCATGCCGGTGGCGACAATGCGCCCCACCTGCACCGTCATATCGGCCCGCACCGCCAAACTGCGCAGCGATACGGGATCGGTAAAGCGCACCATGCGGTTCTTGCGCACGCCCGCCATGCGCGCGGCGAGCGAGCGTTCGAATTCGACCAGCGGCGGCTGAACCGGATCATAGCCATGGGCCGCCATTGCATCGACCATGGCGCGGGTTACACGCATCGCTTCGGCCGCGCGCGGCGGCAGGCGGTCGGCCAGCCCCTCGGGCAGCAGATCGGGATCGGGCGCACCGCTGCGCGGCGGTCGAATGGCGGTCGGCTTGGTCATCGCTGGCGCGTGTAGGGTGGCGGGCGAAGAGAGGCAAGCGTTCCCGCCTGCCCCTCGTTGCCTCTTCAGATCAGAACGAAAGCGCCTTGACGGTCTTCACGCCCGGCGTCTCGCAGATCTGCTTCATGACATCCTGCGAAATCGGCTGGTCGACCGACAGCAGCAGTACGGCTTCCCCGCCCGCTTCGCGGCGGCCAAGGTGGAACGTGCCGATATTGATGCCGCTCTTACCGAGCAGCGACCCGATGCTGCCGATAAAGCCCGGCGCATCCTCGTTCACCACGTAAAGCATGTCGCCAGTGAGGTCGGCCTCGATGCCGATGCCGAAAATATCGACAAGGCGCGGCTGGGTCTTCCCGAACAGGGTCCCCGCAACGCTGCGTTCGCCCGCATCGGTATCGACCTTGATACGCACCAGCGTCTGATAGTCGCCTTCGCGCTCGCGGCGGATTTCACGCACGTCAAGGCCGCGTTCCTTTGCAAGGAAGGGGGCGTTGACCATGTTCACGCTTTGCGAATAACGCTTCATCAGCCCGGCCAGCACCGCGCCGGTGATCGGCTTGATGTTGAGCTGGGCCGCAGCGCCCTCAACCTCGATCCCGATGCGGGTCAGATTGCCATGCGCCAGCTGCCCAACCAGCGAGCCGAGCTTTTCGGCCAGTGCCATATAGGGCTTGAGCTTGGGCGCTTCTTCCGCCGACAGCGACGGCATGTTGAGCGCGTTGGTCACGCCGCCATTGACGAGATAATCGGCCATCTGCTCGGCCACTTGCAGTGCCACATTGACCTGCGCCTCGGTAGTCGATGCCCCAAGATGCGGAGTGCAGATGAAGTTCGGCGTACCGAACAGCGGGCTTTCCTTGGCCGGTTCCTTCGCGAACACATCCAGCGCCGCGCCCGCGATATGGCCATTGTCGAGCAGGTCTTTCAGCGCTGCCTCATCGATCAGACCGCCGCGGGCGCAGTTCACGATGCGCACACCCTTTTTGGTGCGTTCAAGACGTTCGCGATTGAGGATATTGCGTGTTTCATCGGTCAGCGGAGTGTGGAGCGTGATGAAATCGGCGCGTTCGATCAGGGCTTCCAGATCGACCTTTTCCACGCCCAGCTCGACAGCGCGTTCCTCGGTCAGGAACGGGTCATAGGCGACGACCTTCATTTTAAGGCCCAGCGCGCGGCTGGCGACGATCGCGCCGATATTGCCCGCACCGATCAGGCCCAGCGTCTTGCCGGTCACTTCGACGCCCATGAAATCGTTCTTGGGCCATTCACCGTTCTGCGTGCGTGCATTGGCGGCGGGAATCTGGCGGGCCAGCGCCATGATCATGGCGATCGCATGTTCGGCCGTTGTGATCGAATTGCCGAAAGGCGTGTTCATCACCACGACGCCCTTGGCGCTGGCGGCGGGGATATCGACATTGTCGACCCCGATCCCGGCGCGGCCGATGACCTTCAGATTGGTCGCGGCCTCAAGAATGTCGGCAGTCACCTTGGTGGACGAGCGGATCGCAAGCCCGTCATACTCGCCGATGCGGGCCATCAGCTGTTCGGGGGTTTCGCCGGTGATGACATCGACATCGCAGCCGCGCGCTTCGAAAATGCGGGCGGCATTGGGGTCCATCTTATCGGAAATAAGGACTTTCGGCCTGGCCATGGTAAGCCTTTCTATCTTTTGAAATCAGGAAGATGCAGGCGGGACTTCACATCCCGCCGCACGCAGATCAGGCGGTCAGCAGACCATAGGCCCAGTCGAGCCACGGGCCGAGCGCATCGATATCCGCCGTGTCGACGGTCGAACCGCACCAGATGCGAAGACCGGGAGGCGCATCGCGATAGCCAGCCACGTCAAAGGCCGCACCTTCGTCTTCCAGCAGCTTGGCGAATTGCTTGATGAAATCCGCGTCGGCACCCTGCACCGTCAGGCACACGCTGGTATTGGAACGGATCGCGGGGTTTTCGACCAGATGGCCCAGCCACGGACGCGCTTCGACAATGGCGTTCAGCGCCGTCGCATTCGCGTCCGCACGCGCCTTCATCGCGGCGCTGCCGCCGATTTCCTTCGCCCATTCCAGCGACAGGATCGCATCTTCCACCGCCAGCATCGACGGGGTGTTGATGGTCTCACCCTTGAACACGCCCTCGACCAGCTTGCCGCCTTTCGTCAGGCGGAACACCTTGGGCAGCGGCCATGCGGGCGTATAGCTTTCCAGCCGTTCGACCGCGCGGGGGCCAAGGATCAGCACGCCATGGCCGCCCTCTCCGCCCAGAACCTTCTGCCACGAGAAGGTGGCGACATCGATCTTGGACCAGTCGATGGTCTGCGCGAAAACGGCGCTGGTGGAATCGGCGAAAGACAGCCCTTCGCGATCCGCGGGGATCCAGTCGGCGTTCGGCACGCGCGCACCGCTGGTGGTGCCGTTCCAGGTGAACAGCACATCGTTCGACCAGTCGACCGCCTGAAGATCGGGGATCTGGCCGTAATCGGCCTTCATCACGGTGGGATCGAGCTTCAGCTGCTTGACCGCATCGGTCACCCAGCCCTCGCCAAAGCTTTCCCACGCCAACGTGGTGACAGGGCGTGCGCCTAGCATCGTCCACATCGCCATTTCGAACGCGCCGGTATCCGAACCGGGCACGATGCCGATGCGGTGCGTTTCGGGCAGCTCAAGCAATTCGCGCATAAGATCGATGCAATAGGCCAGACGCGCCTTGCCGATCTTGGAGCGATGCGAGCGTCCAAGCGAAGCGGGATTGAGTTTTTCGGGAGCCCAAACCGGGGGTTTGGCACAGGGACCGGACGAGAAAAAGGGACGCGCCGGTAGCGTCGGTTTTGTATCAGTCATTAAGACTCTCCTTACAGAGAGCACGCGCGGCGTTGGGACCGCGTGGCCCGCTGGCCGCCCTAAAGATACACGCCGCCGTGTCAAGCGAATGACGCATGGGCCCGGCAGGGTGTGGTTCATCTGCGGTGAAGGCTAAACCGCTAAAACCCTTGGAAAAGCGCCATTGCGCGCTTGGCCGGTGCATTGTGGAAAGCCTAAGGTTCACAGCGATGAATATGGATACCCACCCCGCATTGCGCCCTGTCTGCCACCCCTCCGCACGGCGACTCGGGGCAGCATTGGCGCTGGGCGCAGCTGCAATGCTGGGCGGCTGCGCGCCCGAGGCGACGCGCGATATTCCCAAGACGACCTCGCGACCCGTCGTGCAACCGGTCCCGCGAAGCCAGCCTTCGGCCGAGGAACGCATTTGCCGCACGCGACTGGCAGAGCTGGGTGCAGATTTCGTGCCTCTGCCCGATCTGGCTGCGGGATCGTGCAGTTCGACCAATGCCGTCACGCTGTACCATCTGGCCAGCGACAACACGCGCGTCACGGTCACCAACCTGCCCCGCATCTCCTGTTCGCTGTCGCAAGACCTGTCGAACTGGACACGCTTCGGGGTCAGCCGTGCGGCGCAGCAGATTTTGGGCAGTCCCGTCGTCAAGCTTGAGACATTCGGAAGCTATAATTGTCGCAATGTCGCGGGATCGAGCCGCCGTTCGGCGCATTCGACCGCCAGCGCAGTCGACATCTCGGGCTTCGTGCTGGCCGACGGGCGACGGATCACGGTGGAAAGCGGGTGGAAAGGCAGCAGCGCCGAACGGCAGTTCCTGCGCACCATTCACGACAGCGCGTGCAAGCGGTTCGGGACGGTTCTGGGCCCCGATTACAACCGCGCGCACGAGGATCATCTCCATCTGGAACTGGACGGTGGCGGGTACTGCCGCTGACGCTTGCCTATCGCATCCCCTTCTCCTAAACCCGCCGCGTCATCCGGGGAGTAGCTGCCCGCACACCTATGGGAATGCGGGCCCAGCATCGACATACTCGGCCGAGAGGTCGCGGTGTTGGGACAAGTCCTTCAAGAGCGTCCACCGCTCTGTCCAAGGCGCTTCTGGCGAGACCGCATGACATGCGAACCCGGTTCTGCCGGGCGGGGTTCGTGTGTCATCGGTTATTGCAGAATACGCCCGGCATCTGGATTGGAACTTGCCCGATGGAAGCCTTTCTTACCTCCACCGCCGTCGTCGCGCTTGCCGAGATCGGCGACAAGACCATGCTGCTTGCCATCGTGCTGGCCGCGCGGTTTCGCAAACCCTGGCCGGTGGTCTGGGGCATATTGTTCGCCACTATCGCCAATCATTTCCTTGCCGCGCTGCTGGGCGCCACCATGGCCGAGGTGCTCGACGGAATATGGTTCCGCTATGCCGTGGCTGCCGGCTTCGTCGCCATGGGGCTCTGGACGCTGATCCCCGACAGGCTGGACGAGGATGAGGAGCCCCAGAGCCTTGGCGGCGCGTTTCTGACGACGCTGGTGGCGTTCTTCCTTGTCGAGATTGGGGACAAAACCCAGATCGCCACTATCGCGCTGGGCGCGCGTTTCGATGCCACGCTGGCGGTGACGGCGGGCACAACGCTGGGCATGATGATCGCCAATGTACCCGCCGTATTCGCGGGCGACGCGCTGACAAGGCGCGTGTCGCTGAAAGCGATCCGCATGGTCGCTGCCGCGCTGTTCGTCATTATCGGGCTGATGCTGGCGGCGCAAACCGCCGGATGGATCGGATAGCTGCCGATCGGGGCGGCGGCACCGTCGGGCATGAACCGCGCCGCCGCCCGCCAGGAGAGCTTAATGAAGCCAGTCGCCAAGGCTCGCTTCCAGACGCAGCCGGACGGCTTCAGCCGCGTGGCGCGCGCCCAGCTTGTCCATCATATTGCCGCGATGGATTTCCACCGTGCGCGGAGAAATATCGAGGTCGCGGGCGATCACCTTGTTCGAACAGCCTTCTGCCAGACGGTCCAGCACTTCCCTCTCGCGGTTCGACAGCATGGCGATGCGCGTTCGTGCCTCTATCGCGCGGCGGCGGTGCCGGGCCTGCGTCTCGGCCTCGCCCGCGACGCGGCGCAGGATCGACGACAGCGCCATCGGGTCCAGAGGCTGATCGAGATAGTCGAACGCGCCCGAACGCATCGCGCTGACCACGCGGTCCATTTGCGGGTGACGGGCCGTTGCGATCACGGGCAGCCACGCGCCCTGCGACGAAATCGCGTTCATCAGATCGCCCACCCCGCCGGCCTGCGGATCGTCATGCGCCAGCACGATCCCGTGCGAAGGCAAATGCGCGGTCAGCTCGTCAATCCCCTCATACACCTCGGCATGATGGCCCAGA
Source organism: Croceicoccus sp. Ery5 (assembly GCF_020985325.1). Taxonomy (NCBI): domain Bacteria; kingdom Pseudomonadati; phylum Pseudomonadota; class Alphaproteobacteria; order Sphingomonadales; family Erythrobacteraceae; genus Croceicoccus; species Croceicoccus sp. Ery5. The sequence goes on along the minus strand of NZ_CP087587.1, from coordinate 1,682,871 downwards.
TCGAAGATGGTTCGGGCAAAGCTGGCCCTGTTACGCGGGTCCGCGTCGACGATGTGAATGATGATGCGCTGTTCCATGGACACGAGCATGTCGGCCCCATGGCGCACCCGCCACTAAGGTTGATTCCGTAATGGACCTATTGATTTCATTTGCCTTTCAATGGCGGAGAGTGCCGTCGATATTCCATCCGGAATGGATGCAATCACTCGCTCGCCATATGGTCTGCCATGCGTATTCCGGGCATTCGGAGCAGGAAACCGTCAACCAATCACGCCATATTCAGCCGACCGACTCGGGTTCGTCGTCGAAGCTGTAATCGGGCAAGGAATGGAATGCGGTGCGCAAGGCTTCGCTCCAACTCGAAGAGATTTCCTGAAAATACGGGTCGCTGGCCATGATCCGCTTTTCATGCAGCGGTTCGAATCGGTCGCGTTCCAGCACCAGCACGTCGAGTGGCATGCCGACCGACAGATTGGCCGCCAGCGTCGAATCCATCGACACCATCAGCAATTTGACCCCGTCCTCGAAGCTCATCGTCCGGTCATAGCCGCGGATGATGATGGGGCGCCCATATTTGGTCTCGCCGATCTGGAAGAACGGCGTGTCGGCGCTCGCCTCGATGAAATTGCCTTCGGGATAGATCAGGAACAGGCGCGGTTCCATGCCCGCGATCTGGCCCGCGACGATCATGCTGGCGGTAAAGCGCGGCCCGCCGGACTGGCCATCGCTGGAAATCTGCCGCTCCTCGATCGTGGCGCGCAGCAATTCCCCGACCAGATTGGCGACCTGGAACATGGTGGTGCATTTCAGGATCGACGGTTCGCGGTCCTCGGGCGCCTTGTTGCGTTCTTCCAGCTTGCTGACCACCGATTGCGTGGTCGCCAGATTGCCCGCCGTCATGATCGCGATGATCCGGTCGTCAGCCGACCAGTGAAACATCTTGCGAAATACCGAGATATTATCGACGCCCGAATTCGTCCGCGTATCGCTCATCATGACGATACCCTTGTCGAGCATCATGCCGACGCAATAGGTCACGCCCGTCCCCCATGTTTCAACATTTTCCCGCCCTTCATCATGGCCGCACGGCTGACAGCGGGAACACCGGTACCATAGGCGTAAATCGCGCGATTCACAGCAGGCGGCGCATCAATCCTGTGGGCCGGGGGCGTTCGGATCGCTCGACTGGCCCTGCTGCGACTGGATTTGCTGCGACTGGCTCTGCGATTGCCCGTGCCCATTCAGGCTCTTACCGTTCACGCTCTGGCTCTGCCTTTGCTGTCCCTGCTGTTGGGTTTGGCCCTGCTGCTGGGATTGGCCCTGCTGGCGCCGGACCGTCAGATCGACATCCAGCCCCGCATTGCTGCAACCGATGGAAATGCCCTTGACCGGCGCAGCCTCGGAATAATCCTGACCGCTGGCGACGCGGATATAGCGCTCGTCGGGGCTGATCTGGTTCGATACGTCGAAACCCACCCAGCCCAGACCGTCGATATGCGCCTCGGCCCATGCGTGGCCCGCCTTCTGCTCGTCGCTATGCTCCATCAGCAGATATCCCGACACATAGCGCGCCGGAATGCCCAGATGCCGCGCGCAGCCGATAAAGATATGCGCATGGTCCTGACACACACCCTCACCCGCATGCAGCGCGTCTTCGGCCCGCGTGCCGGTGTCGGTCTTGTCCTTTTCGTATTTCACCGCGTCGAGGACGGCGGCCGACAAGGCGTGAAGCATCGGCAGAGCCTCGCTCTCCCGCTGGAATTTCTCGGCCAGAGCACGCATTTTCGCGCCCGGCCGGGTCAAAGGCGTATGCCCCGAAAAATGCCAGCACGGCAGATGGCCCGCATGACGCCCGATAATGCCGTGATTATCCGCCGTCTCGATCGTGCCCTCGCAATCGATGATCACTTCGGTCACGCCCGGTTCGATCGCGATCAGCGTGGTGGTGTTCATATTGTGATCGTCGAACTGCAACTGCTCGTGCGCGCCTTCATAGCGCATCGTCCAGTCCACAACCTGCTGTCCGCTGGTGGATTTCGGCGTCAGGTGCAGCCGCTGCAATGCGTGCACGACGGGTTCGTCGAAGAGATAGCGGGTGCGGTGATGGACGTTAAGGCGCATGGGACGTCTGTACTCTCCCTCAATCCGAGAAGCGGTAGTCGGTTTCGACGGCGTGCGCGATCTCGTTATTGTCGGAAATGAAATCCGACAGAAATTCGTGCAACCCCTGATCGAAGATGGATTCGATATCGGCATCGTGCAAGCGCATGTCCGCCTTGCGCATCAACTCGTGCGCGTGCAGTTCCTCGCCATATTGCAGGGCCAGATTGCCAAGGTTCGACCGTATCTTCGAATAGCAGAACGCCAGCGACCGCGGAAAGCGTCCGTCGAGGATCAGGAAATCGGCGATCCCCTTGGCATCCATCTGGCCCGAATTCAGCCAGCGATAGGCTCGTTCCGCGCCCAGCGAGCGCAGGATCGTTTCCCACTGCACATTGTCGAGGCTGGACCCGACATAGGAAAGCGAAGGCAGCAGCACGTAATATTTGACATCGAGAATACGGGCCGTGTTGTCGGCGCGCTCGATAAAGCTGCCGATGCGCGCGAAATTATAGATGTCGTTGCGCAGCATCGACCCGTCCATCGCGCCGCGCACCAGCGTCGCCTCGCGCTTGACCGCCGCGATGGCATCGCCAAGATTGCTTTGCGTCACGGGCCGCGACAGCAGATCGTTGATCTGCAGATAGCTTTCGTTCACCGCCAGCCATAATTCGGCGGTAATGACGTTGCGCACCGCGCGCGCATTGGTCCGCACCTGCCCGATCAGCGACCGGATCGAATTGGGATTGTCCTTGTCGCGCAGGATATAGTTCCACACCTGCATGCCGGTGAAGGTGCCGTTCTTTTCCAGATAGGATTCGGTCATCCCCGCGGTTTCGAGGACAGAACTCCATTCCTGTTCCGCCGTGATGGAATCGCTGGTCAGCGCCATGCGGAATCCGGTGTCGAGCAGGCGGGCGCAATTCTCCGCCCGCTCGAGATAGCGGAACATCCAGAATACGCCGTTTGCGCTGCGCCCTAGCATTATTCCTCCAGCACCCAGCTGTCCTTGGTGCCGCCGCCCTGGCTGGAATTCACCACTAGCGACCCCTGTTTCAATGCCACACGCGTCAGCCCGCCGGGCGTGATGTCGATGCCATTGGGGCTCATCAACACAAAGGGCCGCAGATCGACATGGCGCGGGCTCAACCCTTTTTTCGCAAGGATCGGCACGGTGGAAAGCGACAGGGTCGGCTGCGCGATATAGTTTTGCGGGTTCGCCTTCAGCTTCTGGACGAATTTGGCGATTTCGCGCTTGGACGCGGTCGGGCCGATCAGCATGCCATAGCCGCCCGAACCGTGCACTTCCTTCACCACCAGATCGGCGATGTTATCCAGCACATATTTCAGTGCATCGGGCTCCATGCAGCGCCAGGTTTCCACATTGGGCAGCAGCGGTTTCTCACCGGTATAGAACTCCACGATATCGGGCATGAAGCTGTAGAGCGCCTTGTCGTCCGAAATGCCGGTGCCGGGCGCATTCGCAATGGTGATGCCGCCCGAACGATAGACATCCATGATCCCCGGCACGCCCAGCAGGCTCTCGGGATTGAACGTCAGCGGGTCGAGGTAATCGTCGTCGATCCGGCGATAGATCACGTCCAGCGGCTTGTACCCGCGCGTCGTGCGCATCTGGACGCGCCCGTCAATGACGCGCAGATCGCTCGCCTCCACCAGTTCGGCACCCATCTGGTCGGCCAGAAAGCTGTGCTCGTAATAAGCGGAATTGAAGATCCCCGGCGTCAGCACCGCGATGGCGGGCTTACCCTTTCCGTCGAAGGCAGGCGGCGCACAGGCGGCAAGGCTGCGCGCCAGCCGCCGCGGATAGTTCGATACCGGCGCGACCTTTACCCGCGTGAACAGTTCGGGGAACATCGCCATCATCGTTTCGCGGTTTTCCAGCATATAGGAAACGCCGCTGGGCGTGCGGGCATTGTCTTCCAGCACGTGGAAATCGTTCGGGCCGGTGCGGACCAGATCGATGCCGGTGATGTGGGTATAGATACCGCCCGGCGGGGTAAATCCGCACATATTGGGCAAAAACGCGGCATTACCGCGCAGCAGCCATTCGGGCACGCGTCCGGACCGCACGATTTCCTGCCGGTGATAAAGATCGTGGAGAAAGGCGTTGAGCGCCCTCACCCGCTGCTCGATCCCGCGCGACAGGCGGCGCCATTCCTGCGCGGTGATGATGCGCGGCACCGGATCGAACGGGATTAGCCGTTCCTCGGCCTCGTCCTGTCCGTAGACGTTGAAGGTGATCCCGGTGCGGCGGAAGAACGCTTCCGCCTCGCGGTGTTTCTTGCGCAGGGCTTGGGGATCCTGCTCGTCGAACCAGTCCGAATAGCCGGCATAGGCGGCCCGTATCGAGCCGTCCTCGCCATGCATTTCGTCAAAGGAAGGTTTCTGGTCCCGGCTCATGCGCTATCGCTCATGAGTCGGGGTTGTCACCGGTTTTTTGCTGCGTTGCAAGATGCGTAAAACTTTCGGGTGATTTTGCGAGCACCCATGACACCGCCTCGATCGAGGCGGGATGCCATGCAAAGCCCATATGTGTGCACCGGACATGGAGCGAGAAATCGCGCTCTTCCCGTTTGCCGCAAGCGCAGTGGCGATGGACGACACCGTCCTGCGCGCTCCACATCGCGACGGTCGGCACGGGTGGCTTGGCCGCGAATTCGCCCTTTACCGGCGGTTCGTCGACCGGATGGCCCGCGATCGCGTGATACAGCCGCCAGCCGTTATTGCCATGCATGTCACCCGAAAACGGCGAGCCCAGCGTGATCACCATCTCGACGTGATCGGGCAGCCTCTTGGCCGCTTCGCGCGCGAAAACGCCGCCAAGGCTCCACCCGACCAGCGTGATCTTGCGCCCCTCGGCGCGGGAAACGCGCCGGATGCGCGACAACAGGCGTTCGAACCGGTCCTCGCTTGCGCCCAGGTTCCAGCCGAGGCCCCAATCGGTAACCGAATGCCCTGCCTCGGCCAGTGCCTTGTGCATGGGGGCCATGCGCCACGGATGCGACCCGAAACCGGGCAACAGCATCACCGCACGCGATTCTTCGGGGATCGTTACATCCATCTTGCCATGCGCGATCCGGAACGCGGCAGGCGCGGCCAGCGATGCCAGCTCTTTCAGCAAAAGGCGCGACGAAGGGGTCGACACACCCTCGGGCTGAGGGCGCAGCGCCAAAGCGTGACGCCGTTGCCATTCGCGATAAAGAACACCGAATCCCTTGCCCGGCCTCGGCGCATCGGCAGGCGCGGGATTCGCCCGACCGACTTGCTGGCTAGGTGTCGTCGTTTTCCCTTTACGAACAACAGTGTCAGCCCATCCCTGCTGCGGCAGGCGGGTCATGCGGGCATTGGCGCGGGGGATGCCGGTATGGATATGATCGGGTTTCATGTAACCTTGCTGTAACATTTTTCGCCCCATCCAACCAATGCGAAAACGGCCCCGCAGTTTCCCGCCGGGCCGTTTTACTCCGGTTCCGAGATCGGGATCAGGCGGCGCAGTCGCCTGTGCGGGTCTGCTTCATCCGCATCGTCATCGCCATTTCCTGACCCTGTGCCTTCATCTTGGTATCGGCCACGATATCGGAACTGGTCTTGCCCACCGTGCCGTTCATCGTCATTTCCATCGTGCCGCCGTCCAGCGCGCAAACAGCCTTGGCATCGACCTTGCCATTATCGACCGACAGCCGGTTGAAATCGCACTGGCCGTTCTGGGCGACTTGCCCCAGCTGCTCCTTGAAACCCTTTTCGGCGTCTTCCGCCGTCAGGCAGAAACCGTCGGCATAGGCGCTTTCCATCACGCTTTTCATCTGGTCCAGCGCGCCTTCGGGTGCGCCCGGCAGGTCGAAACTCGTGATCTCCACCTCGAGCTTGTATTGACCCGGCTCCGGCTTATCCAGCTTGCTGAATTCCTCGGCCGCCTCGTCGATGTTCATCGCCTGCTCGGCCGCGGGTTCTTCGGGCTCGCTCGAACAGGCGGCCAGCGCCATGGCGGCGACCGCGATAAGACCGGTATATTTCAATTGGTTTCGCACTGAATCTGCTCCCCTGCTTGTTCAGGCGATGGTGCATTGCAGATGGGATACCGCTTGGCAATCACATCGGGGCAATTGCACCGCCAGCCTATTGCACCCATATCCCGTTCCATGACCGAACTCGTCATCCGCCGCGGGCTGGAAGAGCCCGACACGTCCGAAAGTTTCACCCCGCACCGCCCCGCCCGGCCGGAAAAATCGCTGCCCGGGAAACGGTTCGAACTGGTGAGCGATTATGAACCCGCCGGCGACCAGCCGACCGCCATCGCAGAGCTGGTGCAATCGGCGCAGGAGGACGAGAAGACACAGGTGCTGCTGGGCGTGACCGGGAGTGGCAAGACTTTTACCATGGCCAGCGTGATCGAACGGCTGCAACGGCCCGCCCTGATCCTTGCGCCCAACAAGATCCTTGCCGCCCAGCTTTATGGCGAGTTCAAGAGCTTCTTTCCAAACAACGCGGTCGAATATTTCGTATCCTATTACGATTATTACCAACCCGAAGCCTATGTCCCGCGCTCCGACACCTATATCGAGAAGGAGTCGAGCGTAAACGAGGCGATCGACCGGATGCGCCATTCGGCCACTCGCGCGTTGCTGGAACGCGACGATGTGATCATCGTCGCCTCTGTCTCGTGCCTTTATGGCATCGGATCGGTCGAGACCTATTCGGCGATGATCTTCGACCTGAAAAAGGGCGAGACGCAGGATCAGCGCGAAATCATCCGCAAGCTGGTTGCCCTGCAATACAAGCGCAACGATGCTGCCTTTGCCCGCGGCAATTTCCGCGTGCGCGGCGATAATCTGGAAATCTTCCCCTCGCACTATGAAGACATGGCATGGCGCGTGTCGTTCTTCGGCGACGAGATCGAGGAGATCAGCGAGTTCGATCCGCTGACCGGCAAGAAGGGCGCGTCGCTCGACAAGGTGCGGGTCTATGCCAATTCGCACTATGTCACCCCCGGCCCGACGATGAAGCAAGCGACCGAGGCGATCAAATTCGAACTGGCCGAACGGCTGAAGGAGTTGGAGGCCGAGGGCAAGCTGCTGGAGCATCAGCGACTGGAACAGCGCACCAATTTCGACCTTGAAATGATCAATGCCACCGGTTCCTGTGCGGGGATCGAGAATTACTCGCGCTTCCTGACAGGCCGCCTGCCGGGCGAGCCTCCGCCGACGCTGTTCGAATATCTGCCCGACAATGCACTGCTGTTCGTGGATGAAAGCCACCAGACCGTGCCGCAGATCGGTGCGATGGCGCGCGGGGACCACCGCCGGAAACTGACCCTGGCCGAATATGGCTTTCGCCTGCCCAGTTGTATCGACAACCGGCCGCTGCGGTTTAACGAGTGGGACGCGATGCGCCCGCAAACATTCTGCGTATCGGCCACGCCGGGTGGCTGGGAAATGGAAGAAACGGGCGGCGTTTTTGCCGAACAGGTCATTCGCCCGACCGGCCTGATCGACCCGCCGGTCGATATCCGGCCTGTGGAGGATCAGGTTCAGGACTGCATCAACGAATGCAAGGAAACCGCGAAAAAGGGATATCGCACGCTGGTCACCACGCTGACCAAGCGCATGGCCGAGGATCTGACCGAATTCATGCACGAGGCGGGCGTCAGGGTCCGCTATATGCACTCCGATGTCGAAACGCTGGAGCGTATCGAACTGATCCGCGATCTGCGGCTGGGCGTCTATGACGTGCTGGTCGGCATCAACCTGCTGCGCGAAGGGCTGGATATTCCCGAATGCGGGCTGGTCTGCATTCTCGATGCCGACAAGGAAGGTTTCCTGCGCAGCGAAACATCGCTGATCCAGACCATCGGGCGCGCGGCGCGCAATGTGGACGGGCGCGTGATTCTTTACGCAGACCGCATTACCGGCAGCATGGAGCGCGCCATGGCGGAAACCGACCGCCGCCGCGAAAAGCAGCGCGCCTATAACGAAGAACATGGCATCACGCCCGCCACCATCAAGCGGCGCATTGCCGATATCGTTGCCGACACCGCATCGAAGGATGGCGTGACCGTCGATACCGGCGATGATGAGCGCAACAATCTGGTCGGCCACAACCTGCGTGCCTATATCGAGGAACTGGAGGGGCGCATGCGTGCAGCCGCCGCCGATCTCGAGTTTGAGGAAGCTGGCCGCCTGCGCGACGAAATTCGTAGGCTGGAAGGCGAGGAACTGGGCCTGCCCGACGACCAGAAGCGCGCGCCCATCGTGGGGCGCAGCAATGAAGGCAAGCCGGGCACCCGCAAGACGCGGTTCGGCAAGACGCAAAGGAAGTGGAAAAAGTAACGTCCGCAACCGGTTTTTGCGCCAAATCGGGGGGATAACGCGGTGACCCAAATTGCGTTACCCCCGCAATCGCCGCATGTATGCCGCCATGATCATCCGCAATCGCATCCGGCGCGCCCTTGCCATCGCGCTTATCGGTTCCGCCCTTCCCGCCAGCCTTGCCGCCCCTGCAACCGCGCTTGCCGCCCCTGCGGACGATGAGGCGAAGCCGGCCACCGGCTATGAGGCGAACTCGGCATCGAAGAAGCTGAGCGGCACATTTGGCGGCAAGCGCATCACCTATACCGCCACGGTTCAGGAACAGGTGCTGAAAGGCGACGACGGAACGCCCAAGGCCGCGATCGTCACCATGTCCTATATCGCCGAACCGCGCGACACATCGCGGCCCGTCACCTTCCTGTACAATGGGGGGCCGGGTTCGGGCTCTGTCTGGTTGCAGATGGGTGCATTCGGCCCCAAACGCGTCGCGATCCCTTCGGAAGCGCAGGACGACGGCGGGCCGCCCTATCCCATTCTCGACAATCCGGATTCGCTGCTGGACGTGACCGATATCGTGTTCATCGATCCGGTCGGCACGGGTTTCAGCCACGCCATCGGCGATACCGACCCGAACGATTACTGGGGCGTCACTGCCGATGCCAAATCGGTCGCGGCGGTCATTCGCAAATGGTTGGGGGAAAACGGCCGCTGGAACAGCCCCAAGTTCCTTGGCGGCGAAAGCTATGGCACCACCCGCAGCGCCGCCGTGGTGCGCGAGCTTGAGGGCGGGTATAACGATGTCGGCCTGAACGGCGTGATCCTGATCTCGACCATCCTCGACTTCGCGGCCGGCGCGGATACCGAGGGGAACGAGCTTTCCTATATCACCAACCTGCCCACCATGACCGCGACCGCGCATTATCACGGCAAGGTGCAAGGCACCTCGGTCGAGGCGCTGGTCGAGGAAGCGCGCCAGTTCGCCATCGGCCCCTATGCCGCTGCCTTGCTGAAAGGGCAGTCCCTGCCCGATGCCGAACGTGCCAGCGTGCGCGCGGAGCTGGCCCGCCTGACGGGCCTGTCCGAAGCCTATCTCGACCGCGCGGACCTGCGCGTCACGCCGGGCCGTTTCTATAAGGAATTGCTGCGCGATCGCGGGCTGACCGTCGGACGGCTCGACAGCCGCTATACGGGCGTCGATTACGACAGCGCGGGCGAATATCCCGACAACGACCCCAGCTTCTATGGCATCGATGCGGGCTATGCCGCCGCGATCAATAGCTGGCTGCGCGACGACATCGGGTACGAGACCGAGCGCCAGTATGTCACCATCGGCGGCGTGGGCGACTGGGACTGGAAGTTGCAGGGCGGGCGCGACACCAATGCCTATCTGTCGGTGGCGCCTTATCTGGGCAAGGCGCTGCGCGAAAATTCGGACATGCGTATCTTCGTCGGCCAAGGCTGGTACGATTTCGCCACGCCTTTCTTCGCCGCCGAATACTCGCTGTCGCGCACCGGTTTCGACCCCTCCCGTATCGAGTTCCAATATTACGATTCAGGACATATGATGTATATCCGCGATCAGGACCGCGCCAAGCTTTCCCGCGATGTCAGGGCGTTCATCAATGCGCGATAAGGCTGGCTGGATCGGCGCGGGCCTTCTGCTCGCCGCCCTTGCGCTGACGGGGTGTTCGGGCGATGACGAGCAGGCTGCAGCCGCCGCGCCCATCCGTTTGCAACTGACCGGCACCGCGCATGCCGCATCGGGCCATGCCATGCCCGGCAAGATCGATCCGCAAGACGGTCGCTGGCAGCGCAAGGGCCAGACCGCGCTTTACGGCGAACCCGGCCAACCTGCCCTGCTGAAAATCGCGTGCCGGAACGGCATGGTAGAGGCAGTGCGCAATGTCCCGTCCGACAAGGGGGCGAAAGCGATGCTCTCCTTCGTCGGCTATCGCGGCGTTTTGCGGCTGCCGGTCGACAATAATGGCGCACGCTGGGCGGGCGCGCTTCCCGCCGATGATAGGAACTGGATCGCGCTGACCGGCGGGCCGTTCTATGCCACGGTCGCGGGCGGCGGAAAGGTCATCTTTCCCGCATCGTCCGTTCTGGGCGATCTGGTGGAGGGCTGCAAGCCGCAAGCCCCCCAAGCGCCGGTAGCCGCATAAAGGCCGCCGTAAAAAAACCGCCGCCTAAAGCTTGCCGAATTTTTCTTCGTAACCGGCGGTATCCCCGCTGGCGAGGTAACGCGCCTGCGTCCGCCAGTCGTCACGTTCGATCCGGCCGGAAAAGCGCCCCATCTTCGCGTCGATTTCCTGAACGTCGGAATCGCTCCATGCCGCGATCTGGTCATAGCGCGAAATACCCATGGACGAGAGCAATTCGGCCAGTTTCGGCCCCACGCCCTTGATCCGCGTCATATCGTCGGTCGCGCCGTCATCGTGCAGCTTGATCGCCGCGGCCACGGCCTGCGCATCCTCGGCAGTCTCGGGCATCTGGTCCTGCGGTGCGGCCTTGGCGGCCTCGGCTGCCTCATGCTCTTCCTCGGCCATCAGCGCGGCGGCGGCGACGGCCACCCCTGCACCGCCCAGCGTTTCGGGCACGGCGGGCGGCTCGTGCTCATGCAGAGGCTTGCCCGCGCTGGCGGGCGGTGCATCGATAAAGGCCTGATTGCGCTGCGCGGGCGCGACGCCCTCGTCCAGCACATCGGGTCGAAAACTGCGATCACGCGTTTTCTTGGGCCTTGCGATCAACCAGACGGCGATCAGCACGGCCACGATCACGACCAGCAGGAACGCCAGCCAGTTCGACTGGATCATCTCAACCATTTAGCTTTCCTCGCTCTTCCCTATATCGCCGCCCACCGGTTGCCCCCGATAGATCCGGCCTTTCGACACCTGCCTCTTGGCACGCTCTTGCGTCAAACGCGCCAGACGGGCGCGGCGTTGCAGCCAGCTCATCATCAGCGCAAGCACCGCGCCATAGACGATGAGCATAAAGACCATCAGTTCAACCCAAAGCGGCATAGACTGCCTCTAACCCTTTTCTCGTTCAACCGGCATCGGGAATATCGATGGGCGTCGGCTTTAACGGTGCGACTTCGATCACCGAAAACTCGATGCGGCGGTTGGCGGGGTCCTCGGGCTCCAGCCCCTCGATCGGCTGTGCCGACCCCACGCCTGCGGCACGCAGCGAATCGCGGGGCAACCCGCGCTGCACCAAAGCGCTGCGAACCGCCGCGGCCCGCTCACGCGACAGGCGCAGATTGACCGATGCATCGCCCACCGCGTCCGAATGGCCGGTGATCGCGATAATGCTGCCCCTGCACGGTTTCAGCGCGCCTGCAACCTCGTCCAGTAAAACCTCGCTCGCCGGATCGATCTCGGCGCTGCTCTGGCCGAAACGGATCACGCGCACGGCCAGCAAAGTCTCCACATCGCGCTGGCAGTGATAGGGACCGGCCTCGATCACAGGCTCGGGCATCGCCATGCTGCGCGAACGGCGGTCCCAATGCGCACCTCCGACGCCGGGCAGATCGGCCACGGCACGCGCCACGCGGGCGCGGACATCGTCGGGCAAATCCTCTCCGCCGCGAAGGACAGGATGGCGCGTGGGCCAGCCATTGGTGGTGGTGAAATCGGCTGTAATGCCGGTGCCGCCATGGGCCGCGATCGCCTTTTGCGCCCGCGCCTCAAGCCGCTCGATCATATTCTCGCCCGTCTGCGCATTGGCGATCAGGGCGATGCATGCCGTTATGATCGCACCGGTCAGCACACGCAGCCAGGTCGGTATGGCAAGAATAAGGCTCATGACCCTTCCCTAGCGAAGCATTCCGGTCGGTGAAAGCATGTCACCCTTCCGCGCTCGCCCCGGCCTTGTTGCCCGATTTGAACAAGACGCGATCCTCGGGCCCGAAACCGCGTTTCCATATGACATAGCCATAGGTTGCAAGGATCGCGGGCGCGCCGATGGCAAGCTCGATCCACTCCGGCGTCAGCGTGAACAGATAGCCGACGACCACGGCCGGCGCGATGGCCCAGATCAGCGGCCAGCGGAAATTATTGATCGACTGGCCCAGCATGCGGCCCAGCATTCTGGACTTGGTGATCGATGCGAATGCCAGTACCAGCCCCAAGGCCAGCGCGACCGAAGCCGCCTGAAACGGCTCTGCCAGTTCGAAATGCTGCGCCAGCATGATCAGCGCCACGGTCAGCACGCCCTGCAGCGCCAGTGTCATGACCGAAACCGCCAGATTGCGGATGCGCGCCAGATAGATCAGCGCCGCTTCGGATACGACGGCCGTGGCCGCCACGACTTCGGCCCCCAGCAGAAAGGCCAGCGCGCCCGTGCCGCCGACGAAACCCGGCCCGACAAGGCCCATCACCGCCTCGCCCGGAATGCCTAGCGCCAGCGCGACGCCGGTTTGCGCGGCAATAATCCAGAACCCCGCCTGACAGACCTGACGCGCGATGGCGGCAAAATCCTTCTCGTTCAGCTTGCGCACGATGACGGGGCCAAGGATCGGCTCGAAACTGGTCTTCAGCTTTTGCGGCAGGCTGGCGACCTGCACGGCGACATAATACACGCCGACGGTCGCCGGGCTGACGAATATGCCAAGGATCGCGATATCCAGCCGCCGCGTGCCCCATTCGATCGCGTCGGCCAGTGCCAGCGGCAGGTTCTCGCGCGCGATTTGCAGCAAACGGATCGTCTGCGGTTTCCACCCGTGCGGAATGCCATACATGCGCAGCATCGGGATAAAGGCCGTCACCGCCGCCGCCGCGACCGACAGAAGATAGCTGATCGCCAGCCCGCCCTCTGCCAGCGCGGGCACGAACAGCAACGCCCCTGCCGCGATGGACAGCACCCAAGGCTCCACCACGGCGCGGCTTCGCACGGTGGCCGCGATATTGAACCGGAACGCCAGCGCCGCCAGCATCACTTCGGTGACCGACAGAAACACCAGCGCAAAGGGCAACAGCAAATCCCACCGGCTGTTCATGCCATTGGGAAACATCGGATCGGGGAAGATGAACAGAATCCCCGCCAGCAGCGAGGAGAACAGCAGCGACAGCAGCAGCCCGTCGGCGATGACGGCGGATTCCTCGCGGTCACTTTGCCCCAGCTCTTTCGCAAGGCCGCGTTTCAACCCTAAAGTCGCGAGTTGTCCGCCAATCTCGATAATGATCAATGCCGAGGCAAAGCGCCCCAGCTGGTCCGCGCCGTAAAACCGGCCCGCGATAAACAGAAACGGCAAGCGCGCGACAAGGCGCAGCAGAAAGCCGAAGAAATTGGTGCGCCCGCCCTTGGCCAGAGTGGCCAGATCGTTCGATCCGCCATCTCTGTCCTGCTCGTCCTGCGGGCCCTGCGCCGTATCGGGCGCGCCGTTCTGGCCGGTCACGGCGTTTCCATCTCGGGTCGCAGCGGACGCGCCAGAATGCCGCGCACCATGTCATTCGCACTCGTTTCGCCCGCGAGCAGGGCGCAAACCGCCTGCGTTATGGGCATGGCGATGCCCAGATCATCGGCCAGCGCGTTGAGCACGGGAGCAGTGAACGCTCCTTCGGCAACGGTACGGCGATTGGCCATCAATTCGGCAGCGGGCGTCCCTGCAGCCAAAGCGCGGCCCAGCGAGAAATTGCGGCTGGAGGTCGACGAACAGGTCAACACCAGATCGCCAAGCCCGCACAGGCCCGACAGGGTTTCCGCCTGCGCCCCGCGCGCAAGGCCAAAGCGCAACATCTCGGCATAGCCGCGCGCGATGGTGGCCGCCCGCGCGTTCTGGCCCAGCGCCAGCCCGTCGACCACGCCGCATGCGATGGCGAGCACGTTCTTCACCGCGCCCCCGATCTCGGCACCGGTCATGTCGTCAGAGTAATAGGGCCGGAAGCTCGGCCGGGCAATCTGTGCCGACAGGCGCTGCCATTGCGCATCGCCGCCAGTGCACGCCAGCGTGACTGCGGTGGGCAATCCGGCTGCCACTTCATGCGCGAAAGTAGGCCCCGACAGTACCGCAAGCTGCGCATCGGGCGCCGCATCATGCGCAACATCGGCCATCAGACGGCCCGATCCCGCCTCGATCCCCTTGGCGCACAGCACGGCATCGCCCGCAAATTCCGCCAGCGCACCGCCCATGACCGAACCCAGATGCTGCGCAGGTGTCACGATCAGCAATGTGTCGAAACCGGCCATTGCCTCCAGATCGCTGCTTGCCACGATAGAGGGGCTGAGCGGCGCATCGGGCAGATAGAGCGCGTTGCGGCGGGCGCTGTTGATGCCCTGCACCACCTCTTCCTCGCGCGCCCATAATGTCACCGGCGCGCCATCGGCGGCCAGCATCTGCGCCAGTGCCGTGCCCCATGCACCGGCGCCGATCACGCCGATCCGCGATGCGTCGTTCATGCCTTCACTCCCGCTCCCCGTACGGCCTCTGCATCGGGATCGAGCGGCCAGCGCGGACGTGCGGCGACCGACAGCGGATCTCCGCCCGGTTCCGCCAGCCCGGCGTTCAGCCGCTCCTGCCCGGCCCATGCGATCATCGCCGCATTATCGGTGCAAAGTTTCATCGGCGGGGCGGCGAAATCAAGCCCGTGCCTGCCCGCCAGATTTTCCAGCGCGCCGCGCAGCGACGCATTCGCCGCAACCCCGCCCGCCACGACCAGTGCAGTCATGCCATCGGCCTGCTCCAGCGCGCGGGTCGTCCGGTCTATCACGCAGTCCATGGCTGCCTGCTGAAAGCTCGCCGCCAGATCGGCAGGATTGTATATCCCGCTTTCATGCGCCCGCAGCACCGCGCTTTTCAGCCCCGCGAAAGAGAAATGCGGTTCCGCCGATCCCTTCAACGGGCGGGGCAAAGGCACTGCCTTTGGATCGCCCTCCCGCGCCAGACGCTCTACCGCGGGGCCACCCGGAAAGCCCAGGCCCAGTATCTTGGCAGTCTTGTCGAAAGCCTCACCCAGCGCATCGTCGATGGTCGTGGCAAGGCGGCGATAGTCACCCACGCCGCGCACTTCCAATATCTGGCAATGGCCGCCCGATGCCAGCAGCAGCAGATAGGGAAACGCCAGCCCCGCATCGGCCAGACGCGGGCTTAGCGCGTGCCCTTCCAGATGGTTGATGGCCAGCAGAGGCTTGTCCCCCGCCATGGCAAGCGCCTTCGCCGTGACAAGCCCCACCATGACCCCGCCGATCAGGCCGGGTCCGGCAGTGGCCGCGATCGCATCCACATCGCCAAGCGCCATCCCGCCTTCGTCGAGCACGCGTTCAACCATCGGGGCCAGCACCTCGACATGGGCGCGGGCCGCGATTTCGGGAACCACGCCGCCAAAGGGCGCGTGATGCGCGTCCTGCGATGCGATGGCCTGTGCGATAATCGTGCGATCACCGGCAACCAGCGCCACGGCGGTTTCGTCGCAACTCGATTCGATACCCAATACGACACGGCGACGCGTTGAATCGCTGCCCTGTGCGGGCTGAACCGGTGCGGTCGGGTGGGGCCAATCGGGGGATGGGCTGCTCATGGCAACTTCCCCTGAACGCTTTGCCCCGCTAGCACAAGCCGCTGCATGACAAGTCCCGCCAAACCCTCGCCGCCCGCCGCCCCCTGCCCTCAACGCATACTCAGGCTGGGCACAAGACGTTCGCCACTCGCCATGGCACAAGCGTATGAGGCGCGCGACCGTCTGATCGCCGCGCATGGCTGGTCGCCCGATGCGGTCGAAATCGTGCCCGTTCTGGCCAGCGGGGACCGGATACAGGACCGCCCGCTGGCCGAAATCGGCGGCAAGGCGCTGTGGACCAAGGAACTGGACGCGGCTCTGGGCGAAGGGGCAATCGATTTCGCCGTTCACTCGATGAAGGATGTCGAAACGGTCCGCCCCGATGCGCTGACCATCGCGGCTTTGCTGCCGCGCGCCGATGTGCGCGATGTACTGATCGGCGCGTCCTCCGTTGCCGCCATCCCGCGGGGAGCGACACTGGGCACCAGCGCGCCGCGCCGTGCCGCGCAAATGCTGAACCTGCGGCCCGATCTGACGATTACCGGCTTTCGCGGCAATGTCGCGACGCGGCTTGCCAAGCTGCAGGCAGGCGAAGCCGATGTGACATTGCTGGCCGCCGCGGGGCTGGACCGGCTGGAACAGACCGGCGTGGGGCACAGGCTGGAGGTGGCCGACTGGCTGCCCGCCCCCGCGCAAGGCGCCATCGGCATAGAATGCCGCACCGACGATGCCGATATGCGCACATGGCTTTCCGCCATCGATCACGCCACTACCGCCGCGCAAGTGATGGCGGAGCGCGCGTTGCTGCTGGCGCTGGGCGGCAATTGCCACAGCCCCGTCGCGGTACTGACCACGGGAAGCGAAAAGCTGGCAATGCGCGCGGCGATTTTCAGCCCCGATGGCGCGTTGCGGGTCGACAGACAGGCTGAATTCGCCGCGGACGACGCAGATGCGCCCGCCCGTCTGGCCAAGGCGCTGCTGGCCGACGCACCCGCCGCGATTACCGTGCATTTCAGCGGCGCGGCGTGATCCCGGTCATCACGATCCGCCCCGCACCGGGCGATGCCGCGACCGTCGATCGCGGCGCGCACCAGGGGATGACAATCGAAAGCCATCCCTTGTTCGAGACGCAGCCGGTGCCATGGGCGGTTCCCGATGCCGGTGCGTTCGACGCGGTCCTGCTGGGCAGTGCCAATTCCTTGCGCCATGGCGGAACCGGCTTGCAATCGCTGACCCCGCTTCCCGCATTATGCGTCGGGGAAACGACGGCGCAGGCTGCGCGGCAGGCTGGTTTTGACGTCATCGCCACCGGCGCGCGCGGCATGCAGAACCTGTTGCCGCATGCCACGGCGCGCGGGCTTTCCCACCTGTTGCGCCTGTCGGGGGAGGCGCATGTCCCGCTCGACCTATCGGCCGGTATCACGGTCGAAACACGCATCCTTTATCGCGTCGTGCCATTACCCATGTCCGGCAATCTGGCGGGCCTGCTGGCTGGCGGGGCACTGGTATTGCTGCATTCGGGTGAAGGGGCGGCCCATTTCGCGAATGAATGCGACCGGCTGGGAATTGCGCGCTGCGGGATCGCATTGGCCTGCCTTGCCCCGCGTATTGCCGAAAGGGCGGGCACAGGCTGGGCCGACTGCCGCCATGCCCCGTCACCCGACGATGCCGCATTACTGGCCTTGGCGAAACAAATGTGCCAAAGCGGCGCCACAGGAATGATATAGAACACGATGGACTCCAGCGCTCCCCACGCCTCAGTGCCCTATGGCCAATCCCGCAGCAGCAACCGTTTCCGCAAGATTGCGGCAAGCGTTCTGCTGGCATTCGTCCTTGGCCTTGCCGCCGCCTTTTACCTTGCGTGGAGCACCGGCTGGCTGACCGACCCCGCGGCCGAACCCGCCCAGGTCGCAGCACCGGTCGAGGCAGCGCCTCCGGCAGAGGCGGAACTGACTGCCGCCGCGCCGCTGCCCGCTTTGCCCGAGGGTGAGATGACGGTGGGCCAGCGGGTCGGCGATCTGGAACGCCGCCTCAACCGGCTCGACATGCAGGCCGAAGCCGCGTCGGGCAATGCCGCCCGCGCCGAAGGGCTGCTGGTCGCCTTTGCCGCGCGCCGCCTGGTCGAACGCGGCGCGCCGCTGGGCTATCTGGAAAACCAGCTCCAATTGCGCTTTGGCAATGCCCAGCCCAATGCGGTGCGCACCATTATCAACAGTGCGCGCAATCCGGTCACCCTCGACCAGTTGCGGCAGGGGTTGCAAAGCCTGCCCGAAACGGCCGTGGCAGAGCCCGACGATCTGACCGGCTGGGCACGCATCCGTTCAGAGATCGCGGGACTGTTCGTTCTGCGCAAGGCCGATGTGCCGTCGCCGCAACCGGTAGTCCGGCTGGAACGGGCCCAGCAATTGCTGAACGACGGGCGTGTAGAGGCTGCCGCCGCGCTGGTGGCGCGCCTTCCCAATCGCGACGCGACCAAGGAATGGCTGGAAAACGCCCAGCGATATGTAGCGACGCAGCAGGCACTGGACCTGATCGAAACGGCGGCGCTGCTTGAACCGCGCAATCTGTCGGATTCGCAGGGACAGCCGGTGCGCCAACCCAGCCCCGCCCAACCCAGCCCCGCTTCTGCCGGCGACGATGGCGGGACTGCCACAAGCGGTAGCAACCAGACCGTCAATTCGGCCCGGTAAGGCGCCGGACAGCCTTCGCTAGGCGTCTTGCAACAGCTCGGGCAGCTTGCCCGATACGCCGCGCGCCTCGTCCATGAACCAGCGTTTCAACGGATTGGTCCGCTCGATCGCGCTAATGCCCAAGCGGCGGATAGCGCCCGCCGTCCTGCCCGGCACGCCGAAAATCCACGTCAGCCCGTCGGTTGCGGCGGCGACCATGAAATCGTCCAGCCCGCGCCAGTCCTGATACCGCTTCAACATCTGCGCATCGCCAAGGTCGAGGCCCAGGCGCACCCCTTCGCCCAACACTTCGGCCAGCGCCGCCGCATCGCGCAGGCCAAGGTTCAGACCCTGCCCCGCGATCGGGTGAATGCCATGTGCCGCATCGCCCACCAGCGCCAGCCTGTCAGCGACGATCGTGGGCGCATGGTGAAATCCCAGCGGAAACGACGAACGCGGACTGGCAAGATCGAGCCTGCCCAGCAATCCGCCCATGCGCTTTTCGGCCTCGGCCACGAAGGCTTTCTCGCCCAGTTTCAGCCACGCGGCGGCGTCATCCTCTGCCACGGTCCAGACCAGTGCGGTGCGGTGGCGACCCATCTCGTCATCGTTCATCGGCAGCAAGGCAAAGGGTCCGGCGGGATAGAAAATCTCCCACGCGATCCCGTCATTCGGCTTTTCATGTGCCAGCCCGCAGATGATCGCACGGTGCCCGTAATTCCATTTCGCCACGACCAGCCCCGCCTCTTCCCGCGTGGGAGAGCCGCGCCCTTCGGCGCCGACCAGCAGGCTTCCCTCGTACCGCGTGCCATCGGCCAGCACCGCCGCCACGCCATGCGCGCCGCGCTGCCGCTCCACGACGCGGCTATTGGGGTGATAGGCGATTTCGGTCACGCCTTTCACCGCTTCGAAAAGGGCCATACGCAAGCGGCGGTTTTCGAACATGCGGCCCAGGGAACCGTCACCCTCGGCCGGTTTGAATCGCAATTCGCCCGGCTTCAACTGGTCGCTGACCGCAATCTCGGTAATCGGGCTGGCGAAAGGTTCGAGGAACGGTTGCACGCCAATATTGCCGAACAGGTTCCAGCTGGCAGTCGAAATGGCCGAGGCGCGGCCGTCGAAACCCTCGGCCGTTTGCGCGCCGGGATCGCCTGCGTCGATGACATGGCTAGTGATGCCCTGCCGCGCCAGCGCCAGCGCCAGCGTCAACCCGACAAGCCCGCCGCCCAGTATCACGACATCGCGCCGGTCCGTCTCTGTCATCGTCATTCCTTCCGCCTTCCAAACCCGCGCAATATGGACATAGGGCACTGCGATGCCTAAGTCCCGGCGCGAGTTTCGATAAGTCCTGCCCAGATGGCCGCCTGCCCGCCATGGCGCAAGCCCCATCGCGGCGGATCGGCGATTTCGGCCAACGATTGCAGCCAACGATTGCAGAGTGCACACCCCCGCATGACCAGCCCGTCGCAGCCCAGCATTCGACCGCCTCGACCGGCGCATCCGGCGCTGCGACTGTTCATTGCGATCTTGATGGCGCTGCTCGGCTTCATCGCCGTGCCCGCTGCCGCCCAGACCAACCATATCGCCGCCCAACTGGTCCCCGAACGCGCCGCCAAGCCCGGCGAAACCATCGAAATTGCCATCGCGATGAGGCCCGAAGACGGCTGGCACGGTTATTGGCTGAACCCGGGGGATGCAGGCTTTGGCATGGGGCTGGACTGGGAATTGCCCGACGGTGCCATGACCGGCGCACCGCTCTATCCCACGCCCGAGCCTTTGCTGATCGGCTCGCTGATGAACCATGTCTACGAAGGGCCCTATGCGGTGCTGGTACCCTTTACCGTGCCCGTCGATGCAGCGGCGGGAGACGCGCTGCCTGTGCGGCTGCGGGCAGACTGGCTGGCCTGCACCGACCGTATCTGCGTGCCCGAACAGGCCGAGCTTTCAGCGGTGGTCACCGTCGCCGCAGAAGATGCCAACCCTTCCGCCGCGACAGTTTCCGATCCGCGTTTTGCGTCATGGCGACAAGCACTGCCCGCACCGGTTCTGGCCAAGGGCCGCTATCAGATCGATGGCGGGAATATCCGCATTGCCGTCCCGCTTGCCGCCAGTGCGCAAGAGGATCAGCCGCATCTGTTCTTCGCAGACGACGGGATCGTCGATTACGCCGCCCCGCAGAACTTCGAACGGCAAGGCGACTGGCTGATCGTAGCGTCCAAGGCGCGTCAGAACGCCAGGGCGGGCGGGCCGCTGGAAATGGTGCTGCGGCTCGACACGACAGGCGCAGGGATCGGATTTACCGCCGAAGCAGGCAAGGTTCCGGCCATATCGGGTGCGAACATCAAACCGGACAGCCTGTTCGGCAGCACGGGCCTTGCACTGATCGCAGCGGCCTTCGCGGGCGGGTTGCTGTTGAATATCATGCCCTGCGTCTTCCCGATCCTCAGCCTGAAGGCGTTGCATCTGGCGCGTGCGGGCGGCGACGGCCACGCAGCCCGGCGCGAGGCGCTTGCCTATACCGCCGGTGTGGTGCTGGCCGTGCTGGCGCTGGGCGGGGTGATGCTGGCATTGCGCGCTGCGGGGAGCGAGATCGGCTGGGCCTTTCAATTGCAGGAACCCGCGACGATCGTGCTTTTGCTGGCGTTGGTGGTGGCGATCACCGCCAATCTGGCGGGGCTTTTCGAATTCACCCTACCCGTCGGCGTGGAAAGCAACGGCGGCGGCGCATTCATGACCGGTTTGCTGGCGGCCGTTGCGGCCACGCCATGCACCGCGCCTTTCATGGCAGCGGCAATGGGCGCGGCCCTGCTCTTGCCGCCGGTACAGGCCTTGCTGCTGTTCGGCGCTCTGGGCCTTGGCCTTGCCACACCATTTCTTGCGATCGGCTTTATTCCCGCCCTGCGCCGCCTGCTGCCACGCCCCGGCCCTTGGATGGAGCGGTTTCGTCGCATCATGGCAATTCCGATGGCGCTGACGGACATGGCGCTTTTGTGGCTGGGGTGGCGATTGGGGGGAACCGCACTGCTGGCAGGTGGTGTGCTGCTCACGCTGCTCGTGCTGGCCTTGTGCTGGCTGGTGCGCAAACGCCAGCGCCGCGGTTTGTCGGCCATGTTGCCCGCCGTGGCCGCCTGCCTTGTCGCGCTTGCAGGCGCGGGCGCGGCCAGTGCCTTTGTCGATCCGCAAGACAATCGCCCCCCCGAAAGCGCGATACCCGGTACCCTTCCATTCAGCGAGGATGCCCTGGCACAGGCACGCGCAAAGGGACCGGTGTTCCTTTATTTCACTGCCGACTGGTGCGTCACCTGCAAGGTCAACGAACAGGTCGCCATCGCCCGCGATCCGGTGATCAAGGCATTCGGCGACAATGGTGTTACCGTCATGGCGGGTGACTGGACGCGCCGCGATCCCGCGATCACCCGGTTCCTGTCTGCCCAAGGGGCGGCGGGAGTGCCGCTTTATCTATGGTATCGGCCCGGGCACGAGGCGGATCAGCTTCCGCAAGTTTTGCACAGCCAGTTGCTGATCGACAGGGCGGTCTTGTCGAACGGGAAGCCCGAACGGTAAGAATCCATCCAATTGAATCCCATGCGGAACCGCGCAACCGGAACCGCGTTTCCCTTTCGTCGGCCCCGTTTGCGCGGGACCAACACAAGGGGTCCGAAAATATCGAACGGCATCAGGCGGTTCGGACAAGATGGGCAGACAAGGAATGACTGCTGTTGGACCTGTTGAACGCAAGGAATGCAGAGAAAGACCAGTGATTCTTCTTGTTGAAGACGAAATGATCATCGCATTCGACCTGCACGACCGGCTGGCCGATTGCGGGTACGAAGTCGATGGCCCCTACCCCAGCGTGGCCCGCGCGATGAGCGCGATTGGCGAGGTGCGGCCCGAAGCAGCCATTCTGGACGTGCAACTGACCGATGGCGATGTAATGCCGCTGGCCGACCGCCTTGCCGAAATGAATGTCCCGATCATTTTTCACTCGGGCCATGCGAAGCCCGAGTTTCTGAAACAGCGCTATCCCGATGCCGCCATTTGCGCAAAACCCTGCTCGGTCGGCACGCTGGAGGATTCGCTGCGCAGCATGCTCGTCCACAGCCGCTAGCCGCCAGCTTGCGCCGCGCTTGGCCGTTACCTAAGCCATAGGGGCACGGGCTGGCCGTGCGCAACGACTGGACGGGCCATGGGGCTGATCTGCGTATTCAACGGACCCAATCTCAACCTGCTCGGCACGCGTGAGCCGGAGATTTACGGGCATGACACGCTGGACGACGTGGAAAGCCTGTGTGCCGAAAAATGCCGCATTCTCGGTCATGCGATGCGCTTTACCCAATCCAATTCCGAAGGCGATCTGGTAACCTGGATACAGGAAGCGCGTGGAAAGGCAGACGGCATCGTCATCAACCCCGCAGCCTTTACCCACACTTCGATCGCGATCCGCGATGCGCTGGCTGCGTTCGACGGACCCTTCGTCGAAATCCATATTTCCAACGTCCATGCGCGAGAGAGTTTTCGTCATTACAGCTATCTCTCCGACATTGCGGCGGGCGTGATCGTGGGCTGCGGTGTGGCGGGTTACGGCTATGCCATCGATGCGGTTTCGCGGCTGATCGATAAGGGCTGACCGAAAGGCAACAGGTGCGAAAAAAAGCCCCGCGCGAACCGGCGCGCGGGGCTTTTTTCATATCTACCGGCCGCGATCAGGCCAGCTCGGAAACCAGCTTTAGCACCCTGTCCGCATGATCCTTGCGGCAGATCAGCAGATCGGGCAGCGACACATCCTCGCGGTTATAGCGCAGCGGCGAACCGTCGATTCGCGAGGCGTGGAGCCCATGCGCCAGCGCCACCGCAGCAGGGGCGCAATTGTCCCATTCGTACTGCCCGCCCGAATGAAGATAAATATCGGCCTCTCCGCGAATAATCGCCATGGCCTTGGCCCCTGCGCTTCCCATCGGGACCAGTTCGGCGCCGATCGCCTCGGCAACGGCCTCGCTGTCCTTGCCGGGGCGCGTGCGGCTGACGACCATACGCAGCCGTTCAGGCGCGGGCGGAAGTTCCGTCACCTCATCGGTGCGCAGCACGGTGGGAACGCCCGGCAGCGCGACAGCGCCGATGACCGGCTCGCCCTTGATCGCAAGGCCGACATGAACGGCCCAGTCGGTCCGTCGCTCGCCGTATTCGCGGGTGCCGTCGACAGGGTCGATGATCCACACCCGGTCCTTGCCCAGCCGTTCCATCGTGTCACGGCTTTCCTCGGACAAGACCCCATCGTCGGGACGCTGGGCAGCGATCGCGCGCATCAGAAAGGCATTGGCGGTATTGTCGCCCGCACTGCCCAAAGGCTTGCCCTCGATCAGCCCGCTGTCGCGCACCTCGACCGCGATGCGCCCTGCGACCTCGGCCAGCCGCGCAGCCAGTTCGGCATCGTCCCTGATTATCGTGTCCGTCATCGTCACCACCCCAGCACATATTCGACGATGCGGTCGGCCGCTTCCTCGGCCGTCATGCTCGTCGTGTCGATACGGATTTCCGGATTGGCCGGCGCTTCATAGGGGCTGTCGATCCCCGTGAAGTTCTTGAGCTCGCCCGAACGCGCCTTTTTATACAGGCCCTTCACATCGCGCGACTCCGCAACGCTGAGCGGCGTATCGATAAAGACCTCGACGAATTCGCCTTCTTCCATCATCGCGCGCACCATGTCGCGTTCGGCCCGGAACGGGCTGATAAAGGCAGTGACGACGATCAGGCCCGCGTCGGTCATCAGGCGCGACACCTCACCCACGCGGCGGATATTCTCGATCCGGTCCGCATCGGTAAAGCCCAAGTCCTTGTTCAACCCGTGGCGCACATTGTCGCCGTCGAGCAGGAAGGAATGGCGGTTCATCCGGTGCAGGCGCTTTTCGACCAGATTGGCGATGGTCGACTTGCCCGAACCCGACAGGCCGGTGAACCAGAGCACCTTGGCCGTCTGGTTTTTAAGGTCGGCCCTCGCCTCGCGGGTGATATCCATCGCCTGCCAGTGCACGTTCTGCGAACGGCGCAGCGCGAAATGGATCATGCCCGCCGCCACGGTCTGATTCGTGATCTTGTCGATCAGGATAAACCCGCCCAGCGCCTTGTTCAGCCGTCCCTGATCGTCGCGATAGGGCAGGAATGTGAGCGGCTTGTCCGTTACCATTTCGGCAACGCCAATGGCGTTCAGTTCCAGCGTCTTGGCGGCCAGATGGTCCAGCGTGTTGACGTCGATCTGGTATTTCGGCTGCTGAAGGCTGCACGATACGGTCTGGCTGGCGCATTTCAGCCAATATGACCGGCCGGGCAGCATCGCCTCGTCCGACATCCATACGATGGTGGATTCGAACTGGTCCGCGCTTTCGGGCGGATTATCGGCGGCCGCGATCACGCTGCCGCGCGATACGTCGACTTCATCCTCCAGAGTGATGGTTACCGACTGGCCCGCTTGCGCCTCTTCCAGATCGCCATCGAAAGTGACGATGCTTTTGACGATGCTCGACTTGCCCGAAGGCACGATGCGCACCGGATCGCCGGGCTTGACCGTGCCGCCGGTGATCTGCCCCGAAAAACCCCGGAAATCGAGGTTCGGTCGGTTCACCCATTGCACCGGCATGCGGAAGGGCTTGGCCAGATCCTCGTCCGAGGACAGTTCGACCGTCTCCAGATGCTCCATCAGCGTGGGGCCGGTGTACCACGGCGTCTTGCCCGACAGCTCGGTGATATTGTCGCCCTTGAAGCCCGAAATCGGAATGGCGGTGAACGCCTCGATCCCCACTTCCTCTGCGAACTCACGGTAATCCTGCACGATGTCGAGGAACGCCGAACGGTCGTAATCGACCAGGTCCATCTTGTTGACCGCCAGCACGACGTGCTTGATCCCGACCAGATGGGCCAGGAAGCTGTGGCGGCGCGTCTGCACCAGCACGCCCTTGCGCGCATCGACAAGGATCACGGCGAGATCGGCGGTGGATGCCCCCGTCACCATATTGCGCGTATATTGTTCGTGCCCCGGCGTATCGGCGACGATGAACTTGCGCTTTTCGGTGGCGAAGAAGCGATAGGCGACATCGATAGTGATGCCCTGTTCGCGTTCGGCGGCAAGACCGTCGACCAGCAGGGCGAAATCGATCTCCTGCCCCTGCGTGCCCACACGCTTGGAATCGGCCTGCAGATCCGCCAGCTGGTCTTCGAAGATCATCTTCGAATCGTACAGCAAGCGCCCGATCAGCGTCGATTTACCGTCATCCACGCTGCCGCAGGTGATAAAGCGCAGCATCGTCTTGTGCTGATGCTTTTCGAGATAGGCGTCGATGTCCTGCTCGATCAGCGCATCGGTCTTGTAGACGGGCTCGTCCTGGATATTCGACATCAGAAATAGCCCTCCTGCTTCTTCTTCTCCATGCCGGCACCACCCGCATCCTTGTCGATGGCGCGGCCCTGCCGCTCGCTGGTGGTGGTCAGCAGCATTTCCTGAATGACTTCGGACAGGTTCGCCGCCTCGCTCTCGACCGCACCGGTCAGCGGATAGCAACCCAATGTGCGGAACCGGATCGAACGCATGACCGGCTCCTCGCCCTCTTTCAGGGGGAAGCGGTCATCGTCGACCATCAGCAGCAATCCGTCACGCTCCACCGTGGGACGCGGGGCGCTGAAATAGAGGGGGACGATCTCGATCCCCTCAAGCTGGATATATTGCCAGATATCCAGCTCGGTCCAGTTGGAGATCGGGAAGACGCGGATACTCTCACCCTTCGCCTTTTTCGCGTTGTAAAGGTTCCACAATTCGGGACGCTGGTTCTTGGGGTCCCAGCCATGGCTGGCCGTCCGGAACGAAAAGATGCGCTCCTTCGCGCGGCTCTTTTCCTCGTCGCGCCGGGCGCCGCCGAAGGCCGCGTCGAAACCGTGAATGTCCAGCGCCTGCTTCAGCCCCTCGGTCTTCCACATATCGGTATGCAGCGGGCCATGGTCGAACGGGTTGATCCCACGCTCCTTCGCTTCGGGATTCTGATGCACGATCAGTTCCATGCCCGCGTCGCTGGCGGCACGGTCGCGCAATTCGTACATCGCCTGAAACTTCCAGGTCGTATCGACATGCATCAACGGAAAAGGCGGCGGGCTGGGATAGAACGCCTTTTTCGCAAGGTGCAGCATCACGGCGCTGTCCTTGCCCACAGAGTAGAGCATGACCGGATTCTCGGTCTCTGCCACGACTTCGCGGATGATGTGGATGCTCTCGGCCTCAAGCCGTTCGAGATGGGTCAATGCACGTGGCAAAACTCGCTCCCTTTGTCGGGTCGCACAGGAAATTGGCGGTGTCCGGCAATGGGATAACGGGCGGGTTTTTCAGGGGGTAGAAAAAATCTCTTTAAGCGCCTCAAGCGATTTTTTAGCGGCTTTTCGCCAGATGCGTCCTATTCAATTGAGCTGCCAGAATTGCAGGTTCAGAATTGAGGCAAAGGCGATCCACGCCAGATAGGGCACCAGCAATGCCGCCGCCAAACGGCTGACCCGCGCGGTATAGGCAATGGTCGCCAGCACCAGAATCACCAGAAGGACGATCCAGAAAAACCCGAATGCCAACATGTGCATTCCAAAGAAGATCGGCGACCATAAAAGGTTCACCACCAGCTGGACGCCGAATATCGCCAGTGCGGATTGCTTATGCGCCTTGCGGTCGCTGGCCAGCACCAGTGCCAGTGCAAATCCCATCATCGCATAGAGAATCGTCCAGACCACGCCAAACAGCCAGCCCGGCGGGAAGATATCGGGCTTTACCAGCGCATCGAACCACGGATCGCCAACGCCCGACCCTGACAGGCGCCCTGACGCCAGCCCGAGAATCACCACTGTGGGCACGCAGATCATCGCCCACCAAAGCGTCGATTTCTGGCGATAGGACGGAATGTGCACCGGCGGTTCGGTCGCTGTGCGGTCTTCGGGCGTGTTCATACCGTTTCCAACTCCCCTCAGGCCGCGCGTGTTCCCCTCGCTGCCCAGATCAGGAATTCTATATTGCCTTCAGGCCCCTTGATAGGGCTTTCGGTCAGGCCGCGCACAGTCCAGCCTTGGGATCGCAGCCAGCCTGCCACTTCCTCGCAAACCCGTTCGTGCAAGGCCGCATCACGCACCACCCCGCCCTTGCCCACTTCCTCACGCCCCACTTCGAACTGCGGCTTGATGAGCGCGACCAGCGTCGCATCCGGCGCGGCGAGCGAGAGCGGCACAGCCAGCACCTTTGCCAGCGAGATGAAGCTGGCGTCGCACACCACCCAGTCGCAGGGGCGGTCGATCTGTTCCGCCGTCAGAATGCGGGCGCTGGTCTGTTCCAGCACGGTAACCCGCGGATCGCTCCGCAATTTCCAGGCCAGCTGGTTCGTGCCCGAATCGACGGCGAAAACATGGCTTGCCCCGTTGGTCAGCAGCACATCGGTAAATCCGCCGGTCGAACTGCCGATATCCATCGCCGTCGCACCATCCGGGTTCAACCCGAAATGGTCGAGCGCATGGGCCAGCTTGATCCCGCCGCGCGACACCCATGGATGATCGCGCCCGCGCACCTCTATGGAGGCATCGGACGGCAGTTGCTGTCCGGGCTTGGCGATCTTCACCTCGCCCGCGAACACCAGCCCCGCCATCACCAGCGCCTGTGCGCGGCTGCGGCTTTCGGCCAGTTCGCGTTCGACCAGCATCTGGTCCACCCGCATCTTGCGCGGTTTCTGCTTTTTGTCGGTTGAGGAGCTGTTTTTCGGGGATTCTGTCATTGTCGGTCGGCTGGAAAAACCGCTTTGGCCGATTGGCGCTTGAGCGAACGGTGAAGGCTTCGCATAAGCAGACCATGACGCCAAGCCGCAATTCCCTTTCGCCCGTTTCCGCAATCCCAGAAACCGCGCGCCGCACGACCGCCGCCGCGGCCATGCGGCGTTGCTGGACATTGACGGGTACAATGATCGCCGCAACGGGGCTGGCGCTGACGACCGCATGTGCCCCGACGCCGCCCCCGCCCGCCCCCGCTCCGGCCCCTGCGCCCGTTCCGGCACCGGCGCCCGCACCGGTCCAGCGGACGATTGCCGATTGGCAGGATGCGCCGGTGACCCCAGGCACCTGGGCCTATCGCGCGGACGGCAATGTTACCCGCGCCTTGTTCGGTACCACCCAATCGGGTGCGCAGTTCACCATGGCCTGCGAAAGGCCGAGCCGCCAGATCCGCCTGTGGCGCGCGGGCAGCCCCGCGAATGCCGCCGAAACCGGCATGACGGTGGCGACGACCTCTACCACCCGTACAGTGCCCGCCGCCGTTCAGTCGGGTGCTTCGCCGCAACTGGTCGCCAGCCTGTCGCCCAATGATTCGCTGGTCGATGCCATCGTATTCTCGCGCGGAAAATTCGCCGTGTCGGTATCGGGCCAGACATTGCTGGTGATGCCGAGCTGGGCGGAAGTGGCGCGGGTGGTGCAGGATTGCCGTCAATAGCGCGCCAAAAGGGCGAAAATCCGGCAATTCACCCTGTGTATTGAGGGGCTTGACCTGATTTGCGACAACCCGTCTATTCTGACAGTGAATAAAACAATTTCAAGCCTTGTCGTTGCAGCGCAAAAACTGCAGCCTGCGAATCAAGGACGGGGCGACGGGTCGCCGCAGACCGCCAGGAAGCGGTCAGCGAAGGCCCGGATCCCGCCCCGGCCCGGCCGCACGCAAGGCACCAGGGGGCTTGCGAATGCGCGGCAATCTTGGCCCCGGCGCGAAAGGAGGTGATCCGATGTCTCATGGTCCAGCAGAGAGGTCGGTGAAGTCCACTACGAGGCATTATCGCTGAGTTACTTTCGCCGCCTGCGCCTTTCCTCGAAAAGCAATTTTCCTGATCGGCAAGCGGGCGCGGAAGAGCGATAAAGGCTTCGTCAGGGCGGCACTTCCTGGCCGCTGACCATGCGAAACCCCGTGGCGAGCCTGCTCGCTGCGGGGTTTCTCATATCGGCGCCGCGCGGCAGTCTCTGTTCGCGCCTGCAGCAGCGACCGACGCCTGAATGCTGCCAACTAGCGGTATCAGCGCGCTTATTCCCACCCGATACCCGCACTTCGGCTCATCGCATTTGCGAGAACCTTTTGTCCTGTCACCCGTTGCGGCTGCGGTCGGGCTTTAGAAGGAGACTTGCGCCATGTGGAAAAAAATCGCCTGCAGCCTAGCTGCGACAGGCCTAATCGCCGCGCCGGTAATGGCCAGCGCCCAAAGCGCCGAGCGCGCGACGCAACCTGCGGCGGAAAGCAGCGAGCTCGGCGGATCGAGCCTTATTCCGATCGCCCTTATGCTGGCCATGATTGGCGGCGGCGTCTGGCTGGTCGTCGACGATGACGACGACGATCCGGTCAGCGTGTAATTACCGGGCGGGGCGAGACGGATCGTTTCGCCCCGCTGCATGAACCGCTTGCCGACTATATGGTCCGAATACTGCCGCCTTGGCCGGATTTTCCCAAGCTTGTTTGCACTGCAGCATGAACCGGTGTATCCTGCGCAAAGCTACTAGTCTGACTATTCACACTAGCGAGCGAGATCGACCATGATCCAGAAAATCCTCAGCACCTCGGCAATGGGCATGGCGGCTGTCATGCTGGCGAGCGCTCCGGCGATGGCCAAGTCGAATAAATCCAGCCCGCTCAATACCGTGGGCCAGAAGTCTTCGCACGGTTCGTCCTATGAACACAAATCGGGCAAATCGCACGATGACGGTAATAAGAACACCAAGAGCCATCATTCCAGCGGCTACCCCGGTAAATCGGGAGATGCGCCCGGACGATGCGTTTCCAATATTGCCAAACCGCATCACGGCTATGGCATCAGTGGCGAAATCAAGAAAAAGTGTAAGCCGGTCAGCCGGTAACAACTAACATCGCAGTTCTCCCGATCTCTTGGGCCGAACCGGTGTAGCGGTTTGTTCCGCTGCGTCGATTTGTTTTTCGCACTGCAACCCTCGCTTTCAGAGGCTGTTTTAAAATTTATTTTCCGCGGGCAAAAATGACACAGCTGTTAAGGCTATTTGTTAATAGCTCGGTGAAATTGATGAAAAATAAAGCATTTTTGCGCCCCAAAATTAACAGCCGCCCTGATTGGCGTCAACGTTTGCCTCGCAAAATATCCCTAAAACATCGAATTCGTGGCCATTGAGGCCATGATATCAAGGCATCGGCCATACTGCATTGCAATATAGTCGCTTTGTGGGAACAAAGGCTTTCGAAACGAACGGCAATTTTTGCGAGGAACGATGCTGCTAAAGAGACTCACGGCTGCCATTATCGCTATTAATGTGGTGATTGCGCCGATTCACGCTCATGCTGCTCCGCTCGGTACTGTTGGCGCTGCCAACGCCCGCATTGCCGGTCCCGCCGGCGAAACGAGCGAGCTTACCGCCGACGGTAATGGGACATTGCTGATCCTGCTGGGTCTGCTGCTTATCGCAGGCGGCGTGTATGTCGCCACCAAGAAGGACGACGACGATACGGAGCCGCCGCCGGTCAGCTTCTGATCCGTCGCTTCGATTTCCGAAAGGCCGCCCCGTCCCAGTGACCGGGCGGCTTTTTCATGCGCGCTCTCCAGGCAAAATACTGGCGCGGCGGTTCTGCCATACGCAAATTTGCCAACGGGGGCATCACGCGCCATCCCCTCAGCCAAAGTGCCAGTATACGATTCGTCTTTTACCGGCGCACCAGTCGGTCCGGACAGGTTCAAACTGGCCGGGTAATGTTGAGCCGACAAACAACTAGGAGAGCAGAATGGCAGAGGCCGTCACCGTCGAAGTCCAAAACGGCATCGCGATCGTCACGATCGCCAATCCCCCCGTCAACGCACTGGGTCACGAAGTGCGCAAGGGGCTCGACGCCGCGGCTGACCGGATTGCAGGCGATGCCGATATTCTCGCCGCGGTGATCCGTGCCGAGGGCGCGACCTTTCCTGCCGGTGCCGATATCGGGGAATTTCCCGACGTGCCTGCCCCGTTCCACGGCGATGTGTTCGACAAGATAGAGGCTCTGGAAAAGCCGGTCGTTGCGGCCATGCATGGCACCGCGCTGGGGGGCGGGCTGGAACTGGCGCTGGGCTGCCATTATCGTGTCGCGGCAGAGGGATCGAAAATGGGCCTGCCCGAGGTGCAACTGGGTCTGCTACCCGGTGCGCGCGGCACGCAGCGTCTCCCCCGCCTGATCGGCGCAGAGGCTGCGTTGGGCATGATGCTGACGGGCAAACCCATCGACGCGGCAAAGGCGCTGAAAGCCGGCCTGATCGACAAGATCGTACCCGCAGGCGAACAGGACAAGGCCGCCATCGAAATGGCCACGGCGCTGATGGCGCAGGATGCCCCCCTGCCCCGCGCTTCGCAAGACAGCGAATGGACCGCGAAAGACCGGTCCGATCCGGCCCTGTTCGACCGTATCAGGGAAACGCATGGCCGCCTGTTCCGCGGCGTCATCGCACCCGACGCGATCGTCACATGCGTGAAGGCAGCGGTCGAACTGCCCTTTGCGCAGGGGATAGAGGTCGAGACCAGCGAGTTCACCCGCCTGCTGACATCGGACCAGTCGCGTGCCCTGATCCATGTTTTCTTCGCCATGCGCGACACCGCCAAGGTGCCCGGTATCGGCAAGGAGACCCCGCTGATCGACATCAAAAGCGTAGGCATCATCGGTGCGGGCACCATGGGGGGCGGTATTGCGATGTGCTTTGCCAATGCTGGCATTCCGGTCAAGCTGGTCGAGGTAAAGGCTGAAGCACTGGAGCGCGGCCTTGGAGTGATCCGCAGGAATTACGAGAATACGGCGAAAAAGGGCCGGCTGACCGACGATCAGGTCGAGAGCCTGACGGGCCTGATCACCGGCACGCTCGACATGGACGATCTGGCCGATGTCGATCTGGTGATCGAGGCGGTGTTCGAAAGCATGGAGGTCAAGGAAAAGGTCTTTTCCCGTCTGGACGCGATCGCCAAGCCCGGCGCTATTCTGGCGTCGAACACCAGCTTCCTCGATATCGACCACATCGCCGCGCTGACCAGGCGGCCCGAGATGGTGCTGGGACTGCACTTCTTCTCGCCCGCCAATGTCATGCCTCTGCTGGAAGTGGTGCGCGGCGACAAGAGTTCGGACAGCGTGATCGCCACAGGCATGAAACTGGGCAAGACGTTGCGCAAGACGCCCGTGCTGGCGCGGGTGTGCGACGGTTTCATCGCCAATCGCCTGATGTTCCCCTATCTGGTCGCCAGCCAGAACATGCTGCTACGCGGCACGCCGATGCAGGAAATCGATGCCGCGATGAAGCAATACGGCTTTGCCATGGGCCCGATCGCCCTGCTCGACCTGATCGGGCTCGATGTCATCACCTTCCCCGGTGAAGTGACCATGACGGGCGAACTGGTAAAAGCCGAACGCCGCGGGCAAAAGCTGAATGGCGGTTTCTACGACTATGACGAAAAGCGCCGTGGCACCCCTGCCCCCGCCGCTCTGGAAATCGTCGAAAAAGTGCGCACCGCAAACGGTATCGAGGCGGCGCCGCCGCTGACGGCGGACGAGGTGCTGACTGGCCTCCTTTATCCGGTGGTCAACGAAGGCGCGAAAATTCTGGAAGAGGGGATCGCGCTACGGGCGGGCGATATCGATGTCACCGCGATCCTAGGGTATAACTGGCCGTCCTATCAGGGTGGACCGATGTGCTGGGCCGATATCCACGGCCTGCCCAAAATCGTCGAAGGTTTGAAGGCGATGGGCATCGAACCGGCCAAGCTGCTTGCTGAAAAGGCGGCGTCGGGCGGTTCGTTTACCTGACCGGTCGGGCGGCGGTCCTAAGCAGGTCCATGGGCCTGCGCATAGGCCGCCGCCGCACCGAACAACCCAGGTTGTGGATGGGTGATCAGCTTGACCGGCAGCTTTTCCATCAAATGCCTGAACCGGCCCTTATAGACGAAGCGGTCGGCAAAGGCGGGTTTCGACAGCTCATCCTTTAGCCGCAGACCCAATCCGCCGGCGATGACAACCGCATTGGCACCATGGGCCAGTGCCAGATCGCCCGCCGCCGCGCCCAGGATCATGCAAAAGCGTTCGCATGCCATCACCGCCACAGGATCGCTGCCCGTCAACGCCGACAGCCATAATTCGCGGTCATCACCCGATGGCATGGGCAGCCCCTCCATCCTCGCGATGGATTCGGCCAGATAAACGATCGCCGGTCCCGAACACATTCGTTCCACCGACACGCGCGGAAGGGATGCGCGCACGTTCGCGAGGATTTGTTCCTCCACGCGATCTTCGGGCGCGAATCCGATGTGGCCACCCTCGGTCGGTTGCACGCGATAGGATCCGTCCGCCCGCCTGATCAGCGCCGCGACCCCAAGGCCGGTGCCGGGCCCGCAGATCGTGGTCGTGCCATGGGGCGGAAATTCTTCCGGCCCCGCCAGATGTTCGAAATGCGCCGGATCGGCTGCGGCCACCGCATGGCCCACTGCCTCGAAGTCGTTTATCAGCACATGGGAATCGACCCCCAGTTCCGATGCGATTTCGGCAGGCCGGATGATCCAGTGCGAATTGGTGAACTTGATCGTCTCGGCACTGACGGGCCCCGCCACGGCTATCGCCGCAGCGCGGGGAAGCGGCTCGTCCTGAGCATCGGCAAAGCGCTGCCATGCCGCTGCAAGGCCGGCAACGCTGCCCGTGGCGAAGGTAATCGGTTCGGCCAGACGGGTGACGGCTCCGTTTGCGACCTCGGCAATCGCGAAACGGGCATTGGTACCGCCCACATCGATGGCGACGAGTTTCTGGTCCATAATCATGGCCCTATGCCTAGCAGCGATGGCCCGATACGAAAGCCCGCAATCGCCTTCTTTTAACGCGGCAGCAGATAGGCACCCTGCGGCACCGGATCGTCGAACCGCTTCACGCTGCCTGCCAGCGCTTCCGAAACCAGATGATTGACCAGTTCGGGGAACAGCAACGGTTCCTCCGCCGCCTCCCACAGGAAGAAGCCATAGCTACCGGGAATGGCGTTGATCTCGTTGAACCAGATTTCGCCCGTTTCGCGGTTCGACATGAAATCGATGCGCGGCGCACCGCGATGGCCCAGCGCGATAAAGGCGCGGCGGGCATAGTCGTGGATCGTCGCCTTCATGTCGGCGGGCAGATCGGGATTGATATCGCGGGTTAACGACAACATGCCCTCGGACGGCAGGAAAGACCCCTTGGTCCCGCCACCGGACGACAGATATTTTTCCTTGAAATCCAGCAGTTCCGCACCGCTCTTCGGACGCTCTATCGCCGACAGCTTTACATCCTGTGCATCGCGGTCCCATCGCATGGCGATATTATATTCGACCAGGTTCTGAACCTGCGGCTCGATAATCGCCAGATTGTCCTGCGCCAGCACATAGGCGACCAGCGCGGGCAAATCGGCCGCTGTCCTGGCCAGTCCGACCCCGATGGAACTGCCCAGATTCGCGGGCTTCACGATGGTCGGAAATCCGAATTTGGCTTCCACCTCCGCGATCAGGGCCTGCGTATCGGCCAGCTTCGCGCGGTTCGCGGTCACGTGGTCCAGCACGTTTACGCCCGCCAGCTTTACCAGCGCCTTGGTCGCGTCCTTGCGCATGGCCATCGCGCTGGAACCGGCGGCAAAGCCCGTTACCGGAATGCCCAGCATTTCGAAATGGCCCTGCAGGCGCCCGTCCTCTCCGAACGGTCCGTGGAAAACGGGCAGCACGCAATCAATGGGCGTCTGCTCATGCCCCTGAAACGTCTGCATGACCGGGCCGCGCTCGCTCCAGCGGAAAAACACTTCGGGCGCGCCAGAGGGCTTGGGCTTGAACCGCCTGATGTCGCGCAGAAACGGGGCGGAGAAGAAGCGGTTCTCGAAATCCGTATAGACGGGGATCACCTCGATCTCGCGCACGTCGCAGCCGTCCATCAGCTGATGGGCCGACACGACCGAGACATCGTGTTCCTGACTGGCGCCGCCGAACAGCACGGCTACTTTCAACCTGTTGTCATTCGCGACCGACATGTGCGCTATCCCCAGTTCCAACGCAGGCCACCCACAGGGTGACGCGTGCTCATCTTGTGCGCCGCATCTGGCGCTGTAAGAAGGGCGGCATGAAGCCTCCCCATCATATTCGGATCGGCACGCCGGGCGCGCCCAAAGTGGCGTTCGGTCACGGCTGGGATCGTTCGCACCGCGATTTCATCCCTGTTGCCGAGGCGCTTGCGCCGCTTATCGATGCCTACCTGTTCGATCTGCCGGGTTTCGGCAAGACCGAGAGGCCGGATGATGCGTGGGGAACGGTGGAATACGCCGATTACATGGCGCGCCACATGGTCGACCAGCTGGGGTTCGACCTGTGCACATGGGTCGGGCACAGCCTTGGCGGACGGATCGGCCTGCGGCTCGGCCGCCGGTCGGGCGGATTGATCGAGCGGCTGGTGATCGTCGCGGGCGCAGGCGTGCCCCGCAGCCGCTCGCGGTGGGAACAGTTCAAGGGCAAGCGCCGGTCTGCCCGGTTCCAGCGCCTGAAGGCACAGGCGAAGGACGAGGCGACGCTGATCGCGCTCGAAAAGAAATTCGGCAGCCCCGATTACGTGCACAGCCGCGAAACCGGCATGCGCGATATTTTCACTGCCACGGTGACCGAGGACCAGACCGCCGAATTGCCGCGCATTACCATGCCGACCACGCTGATCTATGGTGCCGACGATGTCGACACCCCGCCCGAGGTGGGCCGCAAGATCGCTTCGCTGGTGCCGGCTGCCAGCTATGTCGAAGTGCCGTTCTGCGACCATATCTCGATCCTAGACCGCGGGCGGCACCAGATCGCGCTGGCCATTAAGGAAGGGCTGCCCAAGGGCGCGCCGACGGCCAGCGATCTGCCAGGGGCCGGAACGACGGAGCGCGGCCGATGATCTATCTGACCGTCATCCTGTTCGCTGCGGCATTCGCGTTTCTGCTCTGGGTGCGGCTGCATACGCTGCTCACCTATTTCCAGCAGGAGGAATATAACGCCGGCCGCTTCCCCGCCGCGATCCTGCGCATGCGGCTGTTCGATGTTCGCGCCAGCATCGTCCTGCTGGTGCTGACGGGCATTGCCGCGCTCGCCATGGCAAAGGGCGAACTGGTCGGGCTGGCGCTGACCTCGATCCTTGCCAGTGCGGCGCTGTTGGTGGCGATCGCATGGCACGAAAAGCAATATCGCTATAAAAAGCCGCTCGCCCTGACCGAACGGGCCAGACGTATCCGCAATGTGGCCGCCATCATCTGCGTGCTGCTGGTCCTGCTGGCCACGATGGGGCCGATACAGGCGCTGATCGCGATACAATTGCCGCCGCTGGCACTGATCATCGCCAATGCCATTCTGCAACCCGTACAGGAAAGGGTGAACGAGGGATTCGTCGCGGAAGCACGCGACAAGCTGGCACGGCTCGATCCCTTGCGCATCGGCATTACCGGCAGCTTCGGCAAGACCACCACCAAGCATATTTTCGCCGAGGTACTGGGCGTGTCCGCGCCGGTATTCTACTCGCGCGGGTCGATCAATACGGTGCTGGGCCTTACCCGTCATATCCGCGAACGGCTGCAATGGAGCCATCGCTATTTCATCGCCGAAATGGGTGCATACGGTATCGGTTCGGTTGCACGGCTGTGCCGGTTCGTGCAGCCCGATTACGGCATCGTTACCGCCATCGGCGACGCGCATACCGAACGGTTCGGATCGGTCGAGAATATCGCAAAGGCCAAGTCCGAACTGGTCGAGGCCGTGTGCGACAAGAGCGGCACGGCCGTCGTCGCGACGCAGGTGATGGATTACGCCCCGTTTCGCGGGCTGGCCGAACGCTTCCCCGGACAGGTCGTGACCGTCGGGCCGGAAGAAAACGCCGATATCCGCATTGTCAGCGCCGCGCTGCAGGATGCCGACTGGGTCATTACGCTGAAGGACAGGCGCAGCGAAGGCATTGGCACCATCAGCTATGAATTGCCGCTGCTGGGCGAACACAATGTCACCAATTCGGCACTGGCCGTGGCGATGGCCGCGATCATCGATCCCGCCATTGCAAAGCGCATACCGCTGGTCACGCCCGATGTCGAACAAGTGCCGCACCGTTTGCAAAAGCGGGAAAGCCCCGGCGAGGCGCTGGTGCTGGACGATGCCTATAATGCGAACGAGGCCGGGTTCCGCAATGCCGTCGCGGTGGCATCCGAACTGGCGAAACAGCGTGGCGGGCGGGCGATTCTGGTCACCCCCGGCATTGCCGAGCTGGGGATGGAGCACGACCGCGTCCATGCCAAGCTGGGCGAATATGCGGCGGGGCTGGCCGATGTGATCTATGCGGTCAATCCTTCGCGCATTCCCGCCTTTACCGGCGCGCTGGCCGCCGCAGGCAAGCCCGCGATCGAAGTCGCCAGCTTTGCCGAGGCACGCAAGGCTTTGCAGATCGACACAAAGCCCGAAGATGTCGTGCTGTATGAAAACGACCTGCCTGACCTTCTTGAAGAGAAGCGTCTGCTCTGACGGGGTGATTTACTTAAAGTTTGAATGATGGCCTCCCCCGCCGCATAGTCGGGTTGGGGGAGTCGTTTTCGTCAATCAAAGGCCGATACCTGAAACAATCTCTCCCAATGGGTCGCGCATTGTCACGCTCATAAGAGGGGACTGCCTCATGAATATGTCCACGATCCGCCGCACTGCCATCGCGGCGTGCACCGCTGCCATCGCCCTGACCGCGCAACCCGCCATCGCGCAGTCGCTGGACGATTCCACCATCATCACGCTCTACAAGATCAAGGGCGACCGGTATATGGACGCGCTGCGCTTTATGGCCATGCGCGAAAAGGTCGCCGCCGAAGCGGGCCTGCCTGCCGATGTGTTCTATTTTCACGAACAGGGCGCGGGCTGGACGATGATCCAGATATCGCAGCCCTGGCCCGACGACGCGATGGAAAAGATGGAAGCGGCCGGCAAGAAGCTGAACATTCCCAAGCCAGCACCCGGCGCATTCATGGCGATGATAAACGACCACGAGGATGTCATCGTCTCCGGTCCGACCACCGCCACCGCCAAGCTGGCCGAATGGGAAGAGGCCGGCGCCGAATGAAGATGTGCGCCGGTGCCCGATCAGCGGCACCGGCGCGGCATCGTGGCACGGATTGCGGTGGATAATCGGCAGCGTTAACGAATTATTGCACGGCTTGGTGATAGCTTGCGCAGGCACGCAATCCGGAGCCATTATGAACCTGCGCATCGAGGACCGTTCGCGAGTGACGGTTCATGGACTTTATCGCATCACCAACGGGCGCGAGCGCGCGGCGATCATCATCGATTTGTCGCCAAAGGGCTGCCGCCTGCTTGAACGCATGTACCAACTGCCGATCGGCGCGGATATCATGCTGACCATGGGGCATATCTCGGCCTTTCCCGCGCGCATCTGCTGGAACGACGGCTCGTTCTATGGGGTGGAGTTCAAGCGCCCGCTTCACCGCGTCGTGCTGGAACATCTCTATCGCGGCGGCGCGCCCATATTGCGCGCGCCGTCGGGAGAGGAAATGGCCGAAACCGGCGAAGACTAAAGCGTTTCGAAAATCGCGCCAAAGTCCTTGCCCCCCAAGCCTGCCGCATTGGCTGCCTCGTAAATCTCGGTCGCCTTGGCGCCCAGGTCCACCTTGGCCCCGCTGCCTGCTGCCGCATCCATGGCAAGTTTCAGGTCCTTCAGCATCAGCGCCACGGCGAAACCGCCTGCATACCCATTATCGGCAGGGCTTGCCGCGCCGACACCCGGTGCGGGCGTGTAATCGTTGAGCGACCAGCAATAGCCCGTCGACTTCGAACTGATCTCGTGAAATTTCTCCATCGCCAGCCCGTTGCGTTCGGCCAGTTTCAGCGCCTCGCACGTGCCGATCATGTGGCATGCCAGCAGCATGTTGTTGCACATCTTGGCCACTTGTCCCGCACCGGCATCCCCGGCGCGGATCACGGCCTTGGCCATCGGTTCGAGAACGGGTTCCGCGCGTGCAAAAGCAGCATCGGTCCCGCCCACCATAAAGGTCAGCGTGCCGCCATTGGCCGCCGCGATGCCGCCCGAAACCGGTGCATCGACCATGTCGTAACCGGCCGCTTGCGCCGCCGAAATCACCTTGCGCGCGGTGGCGACATCGATGGTCGAACAATCGACCAGCAATGCGCCCTTGGGGGCATGGCCGATGATCTCGTTACCATAGACCGCATCGACGATCGCGCCATTGGGCAACATCGACACCACCGCGTCGACACCCGCCACTGCCTCTTTGGCCGAGGCAAAACCGGTACAGCCCGCTTCGACTGCATGGGCCAATGCAGCCTCGCTCAGGTCGAAAGCGGATATATCGTGCCCTGCCTTCGCCAGATTGGCGGCCATGCCGCCACCCATGTTGCCAAGGCCGATAAAGGCGATTTTCATTTTGCTATCCTCTCCAGAATTCCGTGATGCGGCAGGGCCCTAGCGCCCCTTCCATTGTCCCTCGCGCTTCTCGACGAACGCGGACATGCCCTCGGCCTTATCCTCGGTCGCGACCAGGATCTGGAACATGCGCCGTTCGGCCACCAGACCCTGATCCAGCGTCGTTTCGAACGCCATATGGACCATTTCCTTGTTCATCATCGCGGCCATCGGCGGCATGGCGGCAATCGTCGCCGCGGTTTTCAGTGCATCGTCCAGCAAATCGGCGGCCGGAACGATCCGCGCGACCAGCCCTGCCCGCTCGGCCTCTTCGGCACCCATCATCCGGCCCGTCAGGCACATTTCCATCGCCTTGGACTTGCCGATCGCCTTGGACAGCCGCTGCGAACCGCCCATGGCGGGGGCCACGCCCAGCTTGATTTCAGGCTGACCGAATTTCGCCGTGTCCGATGCCAGAATGAAATCGGCCATCATGGCAAGCTCGCACCCGCCGCCCAGCGCAAAGCCGTTCACGGCGGCGATCCACGGCTTGCGGGTCTTTTTCACCACATCCGAAGTCCAGCCCGCGAAAAAGTCCTCCAGATAGAAATCGGCGACCTGCTTCTCGATCATTTCCTTGATGTCGGCACCCGCGGCAAAGGCCTTGTCCCCGCTGCCCGTCAGCACCAGACAGCGCTGGGTCGCATCGCGCTCGTAATCCGCGAAGGCGGCGGTGAGATCGGCCAGAACCTGCGAATTCAGCGCGTTCAGCGCCTTGGGCCGGTTCAGCGTGACCACCGTCACCGCCCCTCGTGTTTCGACAAGGATCGTTTCAAAGCTCATAAAGGTTTCCATTCCTCTTCCGGCGGGAGCGGCGCGAACACCGCATCCACCGCCCTGGGGTCGATATCCGCGACATTGGCCGGGCTCCATGCCGGATCGCCGGTCTTGTCGACCAGCAGCGCGCGCACGCCTTCGGCAAAATCGGGCAGCATGATCGTGCGGCTGGCGGCGCGGAATTCCATCGCCATATTCTCGGCAAAAGTGCTGGCGCGCACACCCTCGCGCAGCTGCCGCAGCACCAGCGCGCAGGTCATGGGGCTTTTGGTACGCAATGTGCGCAATTCCTTGCCCGCCCATTCGCCGCCATCGGCCTCCAGCGCCGCGATAATCTCTGCCAGTGTGTCGCCCGCGAACAGCCGGTCGATTTGCGCCATATTGCCGCGCAGACGCGGTTCGGACGGCTCCACAGCCAGAGAGCCGAGGATCATCTCGATCCGGTCGGGATCTTCGGTAATGCGCGCTTTCGCCTCTGCCGTGGCGACACTGTCAAGGTAATGCGTACCCAGCCCCGCCCACAGGCATTCCGACCCGTCGAGCCGCGCGCCCGTCAGGCCCAGAAACTTCCCCAATTGCCCCGGCAGACGCGACAGATACCAGCCGCCACCAACATCGCAGATCAGGCCGATTCCGGTTTCGGGCATGGCATAGCGCGTATTTTCGGTGACCACCCGATATTGCGC
Source organism: Croceicoccus sp. Ery5 (assembly GCF_020985325.1). Taxonomy (NCBI): domain Bacteria; kingdom Pseudomonadati; phylum Pseudomonadota; class Alphaproteobacteria; order Sphingomonadales; family Erythrobacteraceae; genus Croceicoccus; species Croceicoccus sp. Ery5. Next base: position 1,641,321 of record NZ_CP087587.1, on the reverse strand, counting down.
CGGCTGCGCGATACCGACACCGCCGCCCATGGTGATGCCGTCCATAAAGGCGATCACCGGCTTGGGGAACGTGAACAGCAGATGGTTCAGCTGATATTCGCGGTAGAAGAACGCAGCCCCTGTCTTGCCGCCATCTTCCAACGCCGAATTGCGCAGCAGCGTCACATCGCCGCCCGCACAGAAACCACGCCCCTCGGCATGATCGAAGACGACCGCCTTCACCTCTTCATCATCGCGCCACTCCAGCAGCGCCGCGATCATCGCCTCGCACATGTCCATCGTCAGCGAATGGATCGCCTTGGGCCGGTTCAGCGAGATATGACCAATCTTCTTGCCCGGTGTGCCATGCGTGTGGATCAGCACATCGCTCATTTCACCATCTCCCGTCCGACGATCATGCGCATGATCTGGTTCGTCCCTTCCAGGATCGAATGGACGCGCAGGTCGCGCCACAGCTTTTCGACGGGATATTCCTTGAGGTAACCGTAACCGCCGAACAATTGCAGCGCGCGGTCGACCACGCTGCTGCCGGTTTCGGTGGCGATCATCTTGGCCATCGCGGCAAAACGCGTTTTGTCGGGCGAACCGGCGGTCACCTTGGCAGCCGCAAGATAAAGCAAGGCCCGCGCCGCCTCCAGTTCTGCCGCCATATCGGCCAGGGTGAATTGGGTGTTCTGGAAATCGGCAATGGCACGGCCAAATTGCTGGCGATCCTTCACATAGGCCAGCGCCTCGTCAATCGCACGCTGCGCCCCGCCCAGCGAACAGGCGCCGATATTCAGGCGTCCGCCGTCCAGCCCCTTCATGGCGATGGCGAAACCCTCACCCTCGGCGCCGACGATGTTTTCCTTCGGCACCTTCACCTTGTCGAGGATGAGCGCGGCCGTGGGCTGCGAATTCCAGCCCAGCTTTTTCTCCTGCGCGCCAAAGGATACGCCTTCCATGTCCTTTTCGATCACCATGCAGGATATGCCCTTGGGTCCATCCTCACCCGTGCGGACCATGGTGACATAGATTTCGTTTACCCCGCCGCCCGAAATGAACTGCTTCGATCCGGTGACTTCCCAGTGATCGCCCCTGTCGACCGCCTTGGTCTTGAGCGCCGCCGCATCCGATCCCGACCCCGGCTCGGTCAGGCAATAGCTGGCGATATGATCCAGCGTGACAAGATCGGGCAGATATCTGGTCTTCACCGCCTCAGCCCCGAACGCGTCGATCATCCAGATCGCCATATTGTGGATCGAGATGAAGGCGCTGGTCGAGGGACAGCCATAGGACAAGGCTTCCATGATCAGCGCCGCTTCCAACCGGCCCAGCCCGATGCCGCCCGCTTCTTCAGAGACATAGATCGCGCCAAAACCCAGCTCGCCAGCCTGCGTCAGCATATCGCGGGGCAGGATTTTCTCTTCATCCCAGTGGGCGGCATGGGGCGTGATGGCGTCGGCGGCAAAGCGCCGCGCCATTTCCTGTATTGCCTGTTGATCTTCGGTTAGGTCGAACTGGCCTGTCATGGTTCCTCTGTTCTTTTATCGGGCAATCTGGAATCAGCCGCAGCTGATACGGTCGATCACCATATTATCGTCATAGGTCACGGTCAGCCGGTCCGGCCGGTAATCCATCGTCATGGCGCTGCGCGGCGGCCCCCAGCGGAGCGTTTTCGCGCCGGTCGCTGCCAATAATTCAGCCCCCAGTTCGGGGCTTGCCGTCTGGCCGATCCGGTCCTGGACACTGGCGGCATCGCACATGGCTGCTTCTCCGGTTTCGGCAGGATCGCTGTCGGCGGTTGCGGTCGTTGCACATCCGGTAAGGCCAAGTGCAAACGGGGCCAGAGCGCCAAGGGCAAGGCTGCTTGTTTCACGCTTCATCGAAAATCCCCTTCTTAACCACATTTGCGATATTCAAGCGCACCCTGCATCGCGTCCTCGCCCATTTCCTGGCGGATCAGGGTCTGGCCATCGTCGCGCGTTTCCATCCGCATCTCGCGGGTCCATTCCATGCCCTCGCCTTCAAACGCGAACACGGCCTGGATCGCATGGGGTTCAAGCGTGACGTCGTCACTCAATGTGCCGACCGACTCATAAAAGGTGAGCGTCGTCCCGTCGATCTCGAGAAGTCCCTTGGCCGCCGCGCCGCCTTCACAATCGGCAGCATTGATGCCCCAATTGCCGCGAAATTCGGCCGGAATGGTACCGGATTCGGCAGCAGCGGTGTCGACAGGGGCAGCTGTTTCGACAGGCGCGGGGGCAGGATCGTCACCCGTGCCCTCCTCCGGCCCCTGCGAACCGCACGATCCCAGGGCGAGCGCGCCGGCCATAGCCAGCAGCGGTGTGATGAAACGGGTTGTCGGCTTGCGCATGAATTCTCCTTTGCGAACGCCTCGGCACTATCCTTCGGGAACGCGGTCTAGCCTGCCTGTTTCCCGTAAAGATAGTGCCGGATACGCTCACAAGGTCGGTATCAGGAACGCGTTCGACCCGTCGCCGCCACCGTCGGGCCAGCGTTGGGTGACGGTCTTGACCTTGGTCCAGAAGCGCAGGCCTTCCATGCCGTACTGGTTGGTGTCGCCGAATGCGCTGCGCTTCCACCCGCCAAAGCTGTGATAGGAAACCGGCACCGGGATCGGCACGTTCACGCCGACCATGCCCACATTCACCCGCGACGCGAATTCGCGTGCCGCATGGCCGTTGCGGGTAAAGATCGCCACGCCATTGCCGTATTGGTGCTTGCTGGGAAGCGCGACCGCTTCCTCGAAATCCTTGGCCCGCACCATTTGCAGCACGGGGCCGAAGATCTCTTCCTTGTAGCTCGACATATCGGGCGTCACGCGGTCGAGCAGCGTGGGGGCCACGAAAAAGCCCTTCTCATGCCCTTGCAGCGTAAAGCCGCGTCCGTCGATGACCAGTTCGGACCCCTCGTCCACCGCGGTCTGGATCCATTGTTCGATCCGCGCCTTGTGCTCGGGCGTCACGACGGGGCCGTAATGCGCGTCGGGATCGGTCGACACGCCCACGCGCAGCGCATTGATCGCGGGGATCAGCTTTTCGCGCAGACGCTCGGCCGTATCCTCGCCCACCGGCACCACCACGGGCAGCGCCATGCAGCGTTCGCCAGCAGAGCCAAAGGCCGCGCCGCACAGATCGTTGACCACCATGTCGAGATCGGCATCGGGCATCACGATGCCATGGTTCTTGGCCCCGCCCATCGCCTGCACGCGCTTGCCGGCGGCAACGCCCCGGCTGTAGACATAGTGCGCGATGTCGGAACTGCCCACGAAGCTGACCGCCGCAATGTCCGGATGGTCGAGGATCGCGTCCACCATCACCTTGTCGCCATGCACGACCTGCAGCAGGCCTTCGGGGGCGCCGGCCTCGACAAACAGTTCGGCCAGACGCACCGGCACGCTGGGGTCGCGCTCGCTGGGCTTCAGGATAAAGGCATTGCCCGCCGCGATCGCCATGCCGAACATCCACATCGGGATCATCGCGGGGAAGTTGAACGGGGTGATCCCCGCGCCGATCCCCAGCGGCTGGCGCATCGAATAGACATCGATGCCGGTGCCCGCGCCGATGGTATATTCGCCCTTCAGAACCTGCGGGATGCCGCAGGCGAACTCGATCACTTCCAGACCGCGCTGCACGTCGCCCTTGGCGTCGTCGACCACCTTGCCGTGCTCGCTTGCCAGCAGTTCGGCAAGCTGCTGCATGTTCTGTTCGATCAGCTCCTTGAAGCGGAACATCACCCGCGCGCGGCGCTGCGGATTGGTCGCCGCCCATTCGGGCTGCACCTTCTTCGCGATCTCCACCGCGCGGTCCAGCAGCGCCGCATCGCCCAGCGGCACCTCCGCCTGAACCTCGCCCGTCGACGGGTTCCACACCTGATGCGTGCGGCCAGTTGCTGCACCAGCTCCGCCTGCGATGAAATGGTCTATCGTGCGCATGGCCCTTCACTCTCCGTATTTGTCCGGCGCAAAACCGTGGCGCCTTGGTATTGCCAAACAGCATTGCAGCGCGCACCATTGCATGCAACGATCAATTTTACGGCATGGTGCTGCAAAAATGCAGGATATCGACTGGAGCGATTTTCAGGTGTTTCTGGCCCTCGCCCAATCGGGCCGTACCAGCGATGCCGCCAGCCTGCTGGGCGTCGACGCCACGACCGTCAGCCGGCGGCTGAAACGTTTGGAAACCGGCCTTGGCGCCGCATTGTTTGAACGCGGACCCGAAGGGCATCAACTGACCGAAGCGGGCGAGGATTTGTTCGAACAAGTGTCGACCATGGCCCGCGCCGCCGCAAAGATCCGCGACCGCGCCGATACGGGCGGCGGCCTGTCGGGCAGCCTGCGCATCAGCGTTTCCGAAGGGTTCGGGACCTGGTTCCTGACCCGCTACATCCCGAAACTTGCCGATGCGCACCCGTCGCTGACTATCGATCTCGTTGCCAGCAGCGGATTTCTGAACCCTTCGCGGCGCGAGGCGGATATTGCGGTTATGCTATCGCGCCCCCGCTCGGGCCAGCTGATCGCGCGCAAGCTGTCGGATTACGCTCTAGGGCTGTATGCAACACACGCCTATCTGGAGCAGGCGGGAACGCCGCAAAGGGCCGAGGATCTGACGGAGGGACACCGGCTGATCGGCTATGTACCCGAACTGGTCTATGCGCCAGAGCTGGTCTATCTCGACGAAATTCACCCGGGCCTTCGAGCCACGCTGCGTTCGTCGAGCATCAATGCGCAGCACCGGCTGATCGCACAAGGGGCCGGCCTTGGCGTTTTGCCGCGCTTTATCGGGAATGCCGATCCGGATCTGGTGCCGCTTTTGCCGAACCGGACCATATTGCGCAGTTTCTGGATCGTGACCCATGCCGACACCAATTCGCTGGCGCGGGTTCGGGCTGGCAAGGACTGGCTGATCGAAACGGTCGCGGCGCAGCGGTCGGTGCTGCTACCACGATAAATAGGGGGCGGAACATCGGGCCCCGCCCCCATCAAACCATCAGATATGCAATGCGCGTCCGTAAGCCGCGAGCACGCTTTCGTGCATGCTCTCGGTGATGGTCGGGTGCGGAAACACCGTGTTCATCAGCTCCGCCTCGGTCGTTTCCAGCGTCTTGCCGACGACATAGCCCTGGATCATTTCGGTCACTTCCGCGCCGATCATATGCGCGCCCAGCAACTCGCCGGTCTTGGCGTCGAACACGGTCTTGGTGAAGCCCTCGGGCTCACCCAGCGCGATCGCCTTGCCGTTCCCGATAAAGGGGAACATGCCGACCTTCACTTCGTAACCGGCTTCCTTCGCCTTTGCCTCGGTCATGCCGACGCTGGCGATCTGCGGATGGCAATAGGTGCAGCCCGGGATATTGTTGCGATCAAGTCCGTGCGGATGCACATCCTTGTTCCCCAGTTCCTGAGCAATCGCCTCGGCTGCGGTCACGCCTTCATGGCTTGCCTTGTGCGCCAGCCACGGGCCGGGCGTGCAATCGCCGATTGCCCACACGCCCTTTACATTGGTGCGTCCGTAATCGTCGACCTTGATATGGAAACGCTGGTCAGGCTCGATCTTCAATTCGTCGAGGCCGATATCTTCGACATTCGGAACAATGCCGATGGCGGTGATCACATGGCTGAATTCGACCTCTTCGGTCTTGCCCGCCTTGTCGGTGATCTTCGCCTTCACGCTCTTGGCCGACTTGTCGGTGATTTCGACCTTCGCGCCGGTCTTGATCGTCATGCCTTGCTTGACCAGGGCCTTTTCGAGGAAGGCGGAGACGTCCTTATCCTCGACAGGGACGACACGGTCCATCATTTCCACGACAGTGACGTCGACGCCCATATCGTTGTAGAAGCTGGCAAATTCGATGCCGATCGCACCCGAACCGATCACCAGCAGCTTGGTCGGCATTTCCTTGGGCGTCATCGCATGGCGATAGGTCCAGATGCGGTCGCCATCCGCCGGATTGCCCGGCAGATCGCGTGCACGCGCGCCGGTGGCGATGATGATATGCTTGGCCGAAAGCTCTTCGGTGCCCTTTTCGCCCTTCACTTCCAGCTTGCCGGGCGCGGTCAGCTTGCCTGTGCCCATGTGGACGGTGATCTTGTTCTTCTTCATCAGGTGGGTGACACCCGAATTCAGCTGCTTCGCCACGCCGCGCGAACGCTTTACCACCGCTTCCAGATCGGCAGTGATTTCCTTGGCGGCAAGGCCATAGTCCTTGGCGTGCTGCATATAGTGATAGATTTCGGCCGAACGCAGCAGCGCCTTGGTCGGGATGCAGCCCCAGTTGAGGCAGATGCCGCCCAGCAATTCGCGCTCCACGATGGCGGTCTTCAGGCCAAGCTGTGCGCTGCGGATGGCGGCGACATAGCCCCCCGGCCCCGAACCCAGCACGATCACGTCATAGCTGTCTGCCACTTTGCAGTCTCCTAACCCTCAATCGGGCGCGGACGCCCGTTTTCATCTATCGCCACAAAGGTGAAATCCGCTTCGGTCACCTTTACGGCCGTTTCTTCAAAGCGATGGCGGCGCCATGCCTCGACATTGATCGTCATCGACGTGCGGCCGATGCGAGTGATGTCGCCATATACGGACACTTCATCCCCCACCGACACTGGCGCATGGAACAGCATCTTATCCATCGCCACGGTCACCGCGCGCCCCTTGCCGCGGCGCGAGGCAATCAGCCCCGCCGCATTATCCATCACGCTGACCAGCCACCCGCCGAAAATATCGCCATAGACATTGGTGTCGGCCGGCATGGCGACCACGCGGATCGCCGGTTCGCCTTCGGGCGGCTGTTCGTCGGCGCTGGCCATGGGCAGTCCGCTGTTACGCCAGCATGCCCAGCGGGTTTTCGACCAGTTCCTTGAATGCAGCCATCAGGCGCGCACCATCGGCACCGTCGATGGCGCGGTGGTCGAAACTGCCGGTCGCGCTCATCATCATGGCAGGCACAATCTCGCCGCTTTCGTCCACGATGGCGCGCTTTTCGCCTGCACCAATGGCAAGAATCATACCCTGCGGCGGATTGATCACGGCCTCGAACTGCTTGATGCCCATCATGCCCATGTTCGACAGGCTGGCAGTGCCCCCCTGATATTCGTCGGGCTGCAGCTTGCCTTCGCGGGCGCGGCCGGCCAGATCCTTCATGGCCTTGGCGATCGAGCTGACCGAACGGCCATCGGCATCGGAGACGATAGGCGTAATCAGGCCCGCGGGGATCGACACGGCGACCGAGATATCGGCACGCTCGTACTGGATCAGCTCGTTACCGGCGAAGGCGACATTGCATTCGGGCACGGCGATCAGCGCCTTGCCCAGGGCTTTCACCAGCAGGTCGTTGACCGAAACCTTCACCCCCTGGCTTTCCAGCGCCTTGTTCACCTCTGCCCGCAGCGCCAGCAGCTTGTCGAGCCGCACATCGACGGTGAGGTAGATATGCGGAACCTGCTGCTTGGATTCGGTCAGGCGGCGCGCGATGGTTTTGCGCATGCCCGACAGCTTCGATACCTGATGCGGAATGCGGGCATCGAGGATCGCGCGGGTTTCGTCTGCCATCTCGACACCGGAAGCGGGTGCGGCGGCAGCGGGCGCAGGCGATGCTGCGGGGGCAGCTGCCGGTGCGGCGGTGGCCGTGCCTTCCTTAGCGCCCTCGATATCGGCCTTTACGATCCGGCCATGCGGACCGCTGCCCTGCACCTGACCCAGATCGACCTTCTTTTCCGCAGCGAGGCGGCGTGCCAGCGGCGATGCGAATACATGTTCGCCCGAAGCCGCGGGCGCTGCCGGAGCGGGTGTTGCGGCCGGTGCCGATGCTGCGGGCGCAGGTGCGGCATCCGCCGCGGGAGCGGGAGCGGGAGCCGGTGCCGGTGCCGGTGCTGCGCTGCCACCGCTCTTGGCGGCTTCCTCGACATCTTCGCCATCCTCGGCAAGGATCGCGATTACGGTGCCGACTTTCACATTCTCGGTCCCTTCGTCGACCGAGATGGCAGCAATCGTGCCTTCGTCAATGGATTCGAATTCCATCGTCGCCTTGTCGGTCTCGATCTCTGCGATAATGTCGCCGGGTCCGATCTTGTCGCCCGCTTTCACGAGCCACTTGGCCAAGGTGCCCTCTTCCATAGTGGGGGACAGGGCTGGCATCTTGAGAGAGATGGGCATGATCGTCAGCGTTCCTGGTTCGATTGCCGCCCGTGCCGCCGGAATGGGCAGGGCGTTTGAAGAAAGATTTCGTCGCTTATCTCTAGCCTTAACCGGCAAGGGTCAAGGCCCCAGTTGCCGCAGCACACTTGCGAAAACCCGCGCCGTGCCGCAGTCTTTGCGTATAGCTCAACTGGCAGGCCGATAATCGCAATGCGCATCTATCTCGTCATTATGGACGAAACCCCCGAATCCCGCACGGCATTGCGCTTTGCCTCTCGCCGCGCGGCGGACACGGGCGGATCGGTCCATATCATCGCAGTCGTGCCCAAACAGCAATTCGTGGCGTTCGGCGGTGTGCAGGCGACAATAGAGGACGAAGCCAAAAGCCGCGCCGAAGTGCTGGTGATGGCGGCGGCGGGCTCGCTGTTCGAGGAAGTGGGCCGCATGCCGTCGATTGCCGTCAAAGTCGGCGATGCGACCAAGGTGGTACAGGACTATCTGGCCGAACACGAAGGCATCGCCGCGCTGGTGCTGGGCGCAGCCGCCGACGGCGCGCCGGGCCCCTTGGTGGCGCATTTCGCCGGTCACCGCGCGGGCCAGTTGCCCTGCCCGCTGATGATCGTGCCGGGCGGTCTGACCGATGAAGAGATCGACGCGCTGAGCTGAGACCTACTTCTTCCGGCCCTGATGCCGGATATTGCCCGGCCTGCCGCGCTTGCCCACCATATGCTTGCCCTTGTGTTTCAGCGGCGGACCGCCGCGCTTCTTGCGGGCGGCAGGCCGGCTGCCGCGCGGCTCGATGCTGCCGGCAAACTCGGGCGGCTCGAACTTCAGCGCGCCCGACAGCGGATTGGCTTCGGCCAGCCGCAGGGTCAGCCGGTCGCCCGCGCGATAGACCGTCCCGCTTTCCTGCCCGACGAGCACCTGCGCCTTGTCGTCATAGTTGAAACGTTCGTCGCCCAGCACCGAAACGGGTACCAGACCGTCACCGCCGACGCCCAGAATGGTCGCAAACAGGCCGAATTTCTGCACGCCGGTGACGCGGGTTTCGAATGTTTCGCCCACGCGGCCCGACAGCCATGCCGCGACATAGCGGTCGATGGTATCGCGCTCCGCCTCCATCGCGCGGCGTTCGGCGCGGCTGATCGCCTCGGTCACGCGGTCGAGCGATTCGCGGTCAAGGTCTGACAGACCGCTGCCCGCCGGGATCGCATTGCCCTGCGGCTTCGGCTGTTCCAGCCGGTACGCATCGACCAGCGCGCGATGCACAAGCAGGTCGGCATAACGGCGAATGGGCGAAGTGAAATGCGCATAGCTGCCCAATGACAGGCCGAAATGCCCCGCGTTTCGCGGCCCGTAATAGGCCTGCATCTGCGTGCGAAGGACCTGCTCCATGATCAGCTCCTTTTCCGCCACATCGGCCACATCCTTGATGAGGCGGTTGAACAGCGAAGGGGTGATCACCTGCCCTAATGACAGGCTGCGATCCATGGTCTTCAGATAATCGCGCAGCGACACCAGCTTTTCGCGGCTCGGCGTCTCGTGCACCCGATAGACGACCGGCGCGGCCTTGGCCTCCAGCGCCTTGGCGGCGGCGACATTGGCGGCGATCATGAAATCCTCGACCACGCGATGCGCGTCGAGCCTTTCGCGCACGACGATGGCGTCGATCCGCCCCTTCTCATCCAGCACCACGCGCCGTTCGGGCAGGTCGAGATCCAGCGGCTCGCGGTCATCGCGGGCAGCGGCCAGCAATTTCCAGCAACCCCACAGGTTCTTCAGATGCGCGGGCGCCTGATCGCTGTCGATCCGTTCCTGCGCATCCTCATAGGCGATCACTTCGTGAATGCGGACGATGGCGCGGGTAAAGCGGAAGTTCTTCACCCGCCCGTCGGCATCGATGGTCAAATGGCACGCCATCGCCGCGCGGTCTTCCCCCTCGCCCAGCGAACAGACGTCGGCGGACAGGACTTCGGGCAGCATGGGCACGACGCGGTCGGGGAAATAGACCGAATTACCGCGCTTGCGTGCCTCGCGGTCGATCTTCATGCCGGGGCGCACATAGAAGCTGACATCGGCAATCGCGACCAGCGCCTTCCATCCGCCCGCGTTGTCGGGATTATCGTCGGGCGCGGCCCAGATCGCATCGTCGTGGTCGCGGGCATCGGCAGGGTCGATCGCGACGATGGGCAGCGCGGTCAAATCCTCGCGCTGCTCTTTCGACAAGGGCAGGCGCGCCGATGTCTCCGCTTCGTCCAGCACCTCGTTGGTGAAGACATGCGGGATTTCATATTTATGGATCGCGATCAGGCTGAAGCTCTTGGGCGCAAGCGGATCGCCCAGCACCTCGGTCACCTTCACACCCGAACGCGGCGATTTGCCCGCCGGTTCGGCCAGCACAAGCTGTCCTTCCTCGGCATCGGCCAGATCGGCGATAGGGATCGAATTGCGCACCGACTTGTCGGTCGGCGCCAGCCAGCCCTTGCCGCTGCCGTCGATCTCCACCACGCCCATCAGCACATCCGCCCTGTCGGGCAGCTTGCGCATCACATGGGCAAGCCAGCCCTTCCCGACCTCTTCTGTACGGGCAAGGACGCGGTCGCCCTTGCGCAAGGCAGGGCCCGCGCGTTTCGCCTTGCCCTTGGGTTCGACCACGCGCAGCCGCGGGGGCGCCTGCCCGCTGTCGGGGTCCCATGTCTCGGGCACGGCGATCGCCTCGCCATCCTCGATCTCCACCACGCGCAGCACCGTCACCTTGGGAACGCCGCCCATGCGGTGATAGGCCGTGCGCTTGCCGTCGATCAGCCCTTCCTCTGCCATGTCTTTCAACAGCGCTTTAAGCGCGATCTTCTCTTGCCCCTTCAGCTTGAAATGGCGCGCAATCTCGCGCTTGCCGACGGGCGTGTCAGAGCCTTTGATCAGCTCCATCACCTGCTCCTTGCTGGGCAGGCCTTCGAATTTTCTTGGATTAGCCATCAGCGCCTATGTGGCCCTGACGGCGGCGCTTGCCAAGCGGTGCCTATTCGCTTTCCGGCGCTTCTTCCTTTGGCAGGGGATAAAACGCCCCGCCGGGCACTGCCGCCGCAACGGGGCTTTCCGCGCCATTGCCCGCGATGGACGATACGCCAACGATCCAGTCGTCGCCGCGCAGATCCAATGTCGTGCTGGTGGTCGACGCCGGAAGCTCGCGCACGCGCTGCCACGCGGCATCGTCTGTGCGCCGCCGCCAGACGGCATAGCCGGTCGCACCCTCGGCACTGTCCCACTCGACCAGAGTATCGGTGCGTACGGCGGCATCGGCCTTTACCCGCGGCGGCATGGGCGTGCGCGCCAGCCGTGCCAGTGCCAGCGTGTTCAGCCGTGTGACCCGCGCCAGATAGGGAAAGTCCATTTCCGCAGGCACGTCGCCATAGAATGTCCCGCCTTCGGTCCGCACATTCTGGTGCTGGTGTTCGTAATCCTCGACCGCGACCGAAATGCGCACGGCGGGAAAGCCCTTGTCCAGCATCGGCAAATGATCGCCGCCCCGTCCCATGCGATCGGCACGCCAGACCTGCCGCACGCTCAACGCATCGTCGCCGTCATTTTCCGACAAGTCCGCCAGCCAGCGCGACAGATTGCGCGACGGGGCATCGTTCTCGCCCCCGTTGCGGCGCATATCGGCGCGCTCTCCATCGCCTGCATCGGCGCGAACCGCTTCGGAAAAAACCCGCACATGGGCATCGTCGACAATGCCGTCCGAACCATGGCTGCCGCCGACGATGTCGTTGTTCAGAACGGCCTTGACCACCCAGCCCTGCTCTTCGGCGTAATCGGCCAGCAGCTTGCCGCCATACAGGCCCTGCTCCTCGCCCGAAAGGACGGCATAAACGATGGTGGTCGGAAATTTGAAGCGCGACAGATTGCGCGCCGCTTCGAACACCAGAACCGTGCCCGAACCGTCATCATTCGCGCCGGGGGCGTCGGTGGTCGCATCGGTGGGATCGGACGCCATCGAATCGATATGGGCCGAAACGATCACTACCTCGTTCGGGCGCTCCGTTCCCGGCTGGATGGCCAACACGTTGACGAGGCGGGTCGGCTGCGCGATGCGGCGGCCCTGCACCATGCGTTCGGGTAAAGCGATTTGCAGGCAATCGCCGCAGTCCGCCGAAATGCGGCGGAACTCTGCCTCTGCCCAGCGGCGCGCCGCGCCGATCCCGCGTGTGGGGTGATCCTGTACCGACAGCGTGTTGCGCGTTCCGAACCTGACAAGAGTATCGATATCGGCCCGCAGCCGCTCTTCCGATATGGCAATATCCGCCTCGCTTTGCGCGAGCGCGGTGGCGGGAATGACGGGGGCGCACGCCAGCGCGGTCAGCGCGGCGGTTATCAGGCGGATATTCATGCCCCGCACTGTGATCTGCGCCCCTCGCCTTGGCAAGAGGGTCGCCGGAAAAGCGGACCGCTTAGTAAGAGCGGGCGATATAGATATATTCGGACGCATCCCCGCCCGTGAAGATGCACGGTTCCTCCGGCTTGCCGCCGTCGACAGGCGTGTTGCGCATGGTCAGTTTCAGCGTCTTCAACTGTTCGACGATCTTGTCCAATGCTGCGCCGGTAGGGCGCGACCATGCTGCACGGATCCAGCCCGGCTTGACCGCGCCTTCCGCGAAATATCCGGCCACACCGTCCCAGTCGGTAATATCGGTGCGGATCGAATCGTCGCGGCGGGTTTTGGCCTCGGTGAACAAAGCTTCCTGAATTTCCTCCAGCAGGCCCGCTGCATTGAACAGGAAATCGTCACGGCCTTCGCCATTGATGTCGGCCTTCCCATCCTCGCGCCACAGGCGATCGCGGCGCAGCACCGAAACCTGCTCGCTCGCCATATCGCGCGGGCCGACTTCGACGATGATGGGCGCACCCTTGCGCACCCAGTCCCACCGCTTTTGCGCCGCCTTGCCGGGCCGCTGGTCCAGCAGCACACGCACGGGCTCGCGGAATGCGTCCTGCGCGGTCAGCGTTTTGCGGATTTCCTCGCAATAGGCGATCAGGTCGCTGTCGCCTTCCTTGCCGCGCAGCATGGGCAGCACGATGATCTGATGCGGCGCGATACGCGGCGGCACGCGCAGCCCGTCATCGTCGCCATGCGTCATGATCACGCCGCCGATCAGCCGCGTCGAAACGCCCCAGCTGGTGGTGTGGCACAGCTGCTCGACCCCCTGATCGTCCTGATATTTGATGTCGGCCGCCCTGGAAAAGGTCGTGCCCAGATAGTGCGAGGTGCCGGCCTGCAAAGCCTTGCCGTCCTGCATCATCGCCTCGATCGAATAGGTCGCATCAGCGCCCGGAAAACGCTCGTTCTCGGGCTTTTCGCCTGCGATGACCGGCATCGCCAGCACGTCTTCGGCAAAGCTGCGATAGACTTCCAGCATCAGCAGAGTCTCGTCCATCGCGTCTTCACGGTTGGCATGGGCGGTATGCCCTTCCTGCCACAGGAATTCGCTGGTCCGCAGGAACATGCGGGTGCGCATTTCCCAGCGCACGACATTGGCCCACTGGTTCAGTTTCAGCGGAAGATCGCGCCAGCTTTGCACCCAGCGGCCCATCGCCTGCCCGATCACCGTTTCCGATGTGGGGCGTACGACCAGCGGCTCCTCCAGTCTGGCATCGGGATCGACGACCAGCGATCCGTCCTGCGACTTCAGCCGGTGATGGGTGACGACTGCCATTTCCTTGGCAAAGCCTTCGACATGCTCGGCTTCCTTGGCGAAATAGGACAGCGGGATGAACAGCGGGAAATAGCAATTGTCGTGGCCGGTTTCCTTGATCCGGTCGTCCAGCAGGCGCTGGATACGTTCCCAGATGCCCCAGCCCCACGGCTTGATCACCATGCAGCCGCGCACGCCCGATTCCTCGGCCATGTCGGCCTGGCTGATCACCGCCTGATACCACGCGGCGAAATCGTCCTTGCGCGAAATGTCGAGCGCGTGGCGGATCGTCGCCTTCTGGGGCTGGTTCTGTTGGGTCGAGGGCGCGTTCACGAAGCGGCAAACCTTGGAAATTGGGGCCCTGCGCCTTGGGCGAAACATCGGCGCATCGGACCGGCACGAAAAAAGGGGCCCGAAACGAGCCCCCATATGACCGCGCGGCACCCTTGCCAAGGGGCAGCGCGCGTGAAGAACCTTTGTTTTCCGCCGCGCACCGCACGATGCAGGCGCGGCGGATGGAAATTCAGCTGCTGAGCTTGTCGATCTGCTCTTTCATGGCGGCCATCTGCTTGCGCAGCTCGTCCAGCTCGTTACCCGATTGCGGAGCGGCAGGCTTGTCTTCGCCTTCGGCCCCTTCTTCGTCGCCCATGCCCTTGGCAACGCCGGGCATAAAGGCATCGGTCGCCGCCTTGAACATCGCCATGTTCTGCTGCGCCAGCTTGGCCAGCGGATTGCTGCCCATCGAATCCTCGAACGCCTTGCGCATCTTCATCTGGTTGTCGCGAAACTGCGACATCGACATTTCCAGATAATGCGGGACCATCGCCTGCATCGAATTGCCATACATGCTGATCAGATCGCGCAGGAAAGTGACGGGCAGCATCTGCGAACCGGCCGCTTCCTCGTCCATGATGATCTGGGTCAGGATCTGGTGCGTAATATCGGCGCCGCTTTTGGCGTCGATCACCTGAAATTCAACACCCTCGCGCGTCATCTCCGCCAGATGATCGAGCGTAATATAGCTCGACGAATCGGTGTTATACAGACGCCGGTTGGCGTATTTCTTGATGATGATCACATCACCGGATTTTTCTTTGTCCGCCACATATCCCCCAAGATAGAATTGCGCCCCAGACTAAAATTGCGGATGCAACCCGAACATCTCTAGCTAATGCTGCGCAAGTTTGCTGCAAATGCTAATAGCACGGTGTAGCCGCCCCCCGCAAGCTATCCGGCCCGCAGCCTTGGCCCCGCCAGCGTCAGCAGTTCATACTGCGACAATCCGGACATTTCCGCCGCTGCGGGCAGATCGTAACCGGCGCGCAGCCAGTCTCCTTCACGCAAATGCGGCGCTGCGGTGATATCGACGGCGGTCAGGTCCATCGAAACCCTGCCCAGCACCGGCAGAACCGCTCCGTCCGTTGCCGTAAATTCCCCCTTGCCCGACCAGCAACGCAGATATCCGTCGGCATAGCCCAGCGACAGGATCGCCACGCGCATATCCGACGCAGCGGTAAAGCTGGCACCATAACCGATGCTCTCGCCCGCAGGCAGCGTGCGGATTTGCACGATGGCGGCTTCGGGCGCGATCACCTGTTGCAGATCTTGTGCAAGTTCACCGCGCGGAACGCCGCCATACAGCGCAAGACCCGGACGGGTCAGATCGAAGTGATACCCCGCACCCAATGCTATTCCCGCACTATTGGCAAGGCTGGCGCGGCGATGCTGCAATTGTGGCAACAGCGAAGCGAAAATACTCCGCTGCCGGTCGTTCAGTGCGGACTCTTCATCTGCGCAGGCGAGATGGGACAGCACTATATCGATATCGAGCGCAGCGATGGCCGGATCGCCCAGTTCTTCGGGCCGCACTCCCAATCGGTTCATGCCCGTATCGACCATCAGATCGCATACGCCCCCGCCCGCCGCCGTCCACCGGCGCGCCTGTTCGATGCTGTTGATCACGAGGCGCACCCCAGTCTCGCGCGCAAATCGCACATCGGCATCGCCCATCGGACCAAGCAGGACCGAAATGGACGATGAAGGTGCGTAATGGCGCACGGCTGCCACTTCGGACCAGTGCGCGACAAAGAAATCGCGGCACCCCGCATCCCACAGCGCCGGCATCGCCCGGTCGATCCCTATGCCATAGGCATCGGCCTTGACCGCCGCGCCGGTCCGCGCCTTGCCCGAAAGCCGGTCCATCGCGCGCCAGTTCGCCGCAAGTGCCCCGCCGTCGAAGGACAGGCGAAGCGGGGATGGATGGGATCGGGGCAGCTCGCCGGTTTCAGCCGTCATTCGCCGCCGTTCGCATATCCCCGCCCTGCACACCAGACCCCTATGCGTCGAATTCGCTTTCGTGGAAATCTTTGGGCGGCCCGCCCTTAAGCCCGATGACTGCGAAGATCAGTCCCAGCAGCATGAACACCCACGTATACCACAGCCCCGCATAGGCATCGCCCGTGCGCGCAATGATATAGGCCGCGATCAACGGCAGGAACCCGCCGAAATAGCCCGCCCCGATGTGATAGGGGATCGACATCGAGCTATAACGGATGCGCGGCGGAAACATTTCCGCCAGCAAGGCCGCAACCGAGCCATAGGTCAATGCCGACAACACCGATAACACGACCAATGCCCCGAGTATGCCTGCAATGCGCGCCCAGCCCGGATATTGCGTGCCGAAGTCGTAACCCGCCCGTGCCAGCCGTTCCTGCAAGGCAGCGCGGCGAAGCTGCGGATCGTCCGCCGGGTAGGACGGCACGGCGCTGCTTTCGGCGCCGACCGACAAGGTCAGTTCGGGCGCTTCGGTCAGGCTATAGGGCACGCCGCTGACGGTAAGGTCCTCGATCAGGCGGCCGCAATCGGTGGCCTGCGCATCGGCAAAGGGATCGTAGCTGCAATCGGGCCCTGCCACCACAACGGGCGCGCTTTCGGCCGAAGCGACCATGCCGGGATTGGCCATTTGTCCCATGAACCAGAACACCGGAAACAGCAGGACCAGCGACAATATCTGGCCGATCACGATCGGCTTTTTGCGCCCGACCCGATCGGACCACTTGCCGACGATGACATAGAGCGGCATGGCGATGAGCCCGCCCGCGAACAGCATCAGTTCGGTCGTCAGCGCGTCGACCCGCATCGGCCCTTTCAGGAACGACAGGCTGGAGAAAAACGCAGTGTACCAGATCGTCGTCAGCGATCCGGTAACCCCGAACAGGGCGACGACGATCCGCCATTTATTGCCGGGATAGGTAAAGCTTTCGACGAAGGGGTTTTTCGCTGTCTCTCCTGCTTCCTTCATCGCCCGAAAGACGGGGCTTTCCGACAGTTTCAGGCGCATCCACAGCGACACCGCCAGCAGCACCAGCGACAGCAGGAACGGCAGGCGCCAGCCCCATGCCGCGAATTCATCGGCGGGGATAAGGAAGCGGCAAGCCAGCACGACCGCGATCGACAGCACGAAGCCGCCCACGACGCTGGCCTGAATGAAAGAGGTATAAAACCCGCGCTTTTCGGGCGGCGCATGTTCGGCGACATAGATTGCCGCACCGCCATATTCGCCGCCCAGTGCGAGCCCCTGCAAGATGCGGAGCAGTATGACGATGATCGGCGCCGCGATGCCGATCGTCGCGGCAGAGGGGATCAGACCGACGCCCGCCGTTGCCACGCCCATCAATGTCACGGTGACGAGAAACGTATATTTGCGGCCCAGCCGGTCGCCCAGAAATCCGAACAGGATCGCGCCCAAAGGGCGGAACCCGAACCCTACTGCAAAGCCTGCCCACACCAGCAGCAATTGCAGCGTTTCGTTACCCGAAGGAAAAAAGGCGGCCCCGATCAGACCGGCCAGCGTGCCGTAGATGAAGAAATCGTACCATTCGAAGATCGTCCCTACCGAGGAAGCCCCGATCACCAGCCGAACATCCGATCCGCTCAATTCCTTGTCGAAAGCGGTTTCACCACCGCCCTGCGACTGGCCCGCTTGCGTCATTCCCGTCTCCCGTTCCCTTTTGCCGATCACTAGCGCGGGAAAGCGGCGTTTGCCAAGAAGCCTTGGGACTGGCCCTGCCGGTCAGGCCAGAGCCTTTTCGGCGGCATCCCATGCCAGCAGGATCGCGCCGTGTCGTGCGGGATAGGCACGCGCCGGCGCGATCAGCTCCAATCCGGGCCAATCGGGAAGCGGCGCATCGCCAGCCAGCCAGGCGCGCAATCCCCTCGACGCCGCGGCGATGCGCGCAGCATTCATCCCCGCCGCATGTTCGGCAAAGATCGCCGCCGATGCCTGACCCACCGCGCAGGCCTGCGCCGCAATACCGGTACGCGTAATCACGTCGTTACCGTCGGTTGCCAAACCCAGCGTCAAAACGCTGCCGCAACTGGCAGACCGCGCTTCGCCACGAAGCGGCAGATCGTCCGTCAACGGAAACCGCGCCAGCGATACTGCCGCGGCCAGAACCTGCGGTGTGTAAAGACGGGCCGCATTCATCGCCGGTGAAGCCTGAACAAGAGGCGCATCAGATCGAGTCTGCCGCGTCCTGCAATTCCTCGCGCCGTTCCGCGATGGTCTCTACCAGCGCATTGCTGGCTGAGTTCACAAAGGGATAGCTGCGCGCAAGCTTGATCCAGTCGGGCCTCCCCTCGGCCCCCCAAGCCATGTCGTAACCCAGCGCAAGGATAGAGAAGGACAGCACCACAAGGATCGCGCCCTTCACCACGCCGAAACCCATGCCCAGCATCCGATCGATCGGGCCCAGCACCGAATTGCGCGATTTACCCCCTGCCCAGCGTGCAATCAGCTTCATAACGGCATAGGGCACTAGCAACAGCAGCACGAATGCCAGCAGCCCCGCATTGGTTTGGTTATCCTCGAAAAACTCGGTCAGCATCGACGTCAGCGGCTCGTGGAGGAAATAGATCGCGGCAATCGCGGCGATCCATGCGCCCAGCGCCAATACCTCGTGCACGAAGCCGCGCAGCAGACCGCCAACGGCAGCCAGCCCCACGATCACCAGCACGGCAAGGTCGAAACCGGTAAAATCCATTCCGGAAATTTCCATGAAATCAGTCTGCGCCCACTACCCTGTCGACGAGCCCTATCAGAAGGTCGAGCGGATCATACCGTCCCGTCCCTTGTTCGGAGCTTAACGAAGCCGAGTTTAGAGACGGTCCGAAAGCCTTGTCAAAGCCCAGCTTGGCCGATTCCCGCAATCGCAGGGGCGCGTGGGCCACCGAACGGATCTCGCCCGATAACGAAACCTCTCCGAACCATACCGATTGCTTGGGCAAAGGCTTGTCCGCCAGAGCCGAGACCAATGCCGCCGCCACGGCCAGATCGGCGGCAGGATCGGAAAGGCGATAACCGCCCGCCACGTTCAGATAGACTTCTGCCGAAGAGAAATTCAGCCCGCACCGCGATTCCAGCACGGCCAGCAACATGGCAAGCCGCCCCGAATCCCAACCGACGACAGCCCTGCGCGGTGTTGCGCCGGATTGCAGCCGCACGATCAGCGCCTGTATCTCGACCAGAACGGGCCGCGTGCCTTCCAGCGCCGGAAAGACCGCACTGCCCGCGACAGGCTCGTCACGGCTGGACAGGAACAGGGTCGAGGGATTGGCCACTTCGGTCAGGCCCGCCCCTTCCATCGCGAACACGCCGATTTCATCGACCGCGCCAAAACGGTTTTTCAGCGCGCGCAGCACGCGATACTGGTGCGACCGCTCCCCCTCGAAACTCATCACCACATCGACCATATGTTCGAGCACGCGGGGCCCTGCGATAGTGCCGTCCTTGGTCACGTGGCCGACCATCACCAGCACACAGCCCGATTCCTTGGCATAGCGGATCAGTTCCAGCGCGCAGCCGCGCACCTGGCTGACCGTGCCCGGCGCGCCCTCGATCTGGTCGGAATGCATGGTCTGGATCGAATCGATCACCAGCAAGGCGGGCGCGTCCATCCCCCCCAGAGTCGTCAGAATATCGCGCACCGATGTCGCGCTGGCGAGCTGGATCGGCGCATCGGCCAGACCCAGACGCCCGGCACGAAGGCGCACCTGCCCCGCCGCTTCCTCGCCGCTGATATAGACCGCCGCCTTGCCCGCCCGCGCCACGCTCGCGCTTGCCTGCAGCAGCAGCGTCGATTTGCCGATACCCGGATCGCCGCCCATCAGGATCGCGCTGCCCGGCACCATGCCGCCGCCCAAAGCACGGTCGAACTCCGCCATGCCGGTTGGCTGGCGCACCGGCAAAGGCGTCTCGGCATCCAAGGGCGTGAACGCGATCGGACGCCCGCCGCCCGACAAATCATGCTTGGCCGCGAACACCGTCGCGGGCGCTTCCTCGACCAGCGTGTTCCATTCTGCGCAATCGGCGCATTGCCCCTGCCAGCGGTGGGCGACGCTGCCACAGGCCTGGCACACGAATCTGCGTTTGGGTTTCGCCATGGCCTCGCTTATCCGGAACGGATCGGGAACGCAATTGCCGATGGGTGTGATTTTCCCGTGCAATTTGCTTGGCTTTTTGAACCCGCTGCTGTCACAATCATGCGATGCGGGAGAAGGAACTGAGGATCGCGCTGGTTTGCTACGGCGGAGTCAGCCTTGCGGTCTATATGCATGGCGTCACCAAGGAGCTTTGGCATTTCGCCCGCGCCAGCCATGATTTCCGCAGCGGAGAGCCCTCGGGCAATCCGGTCCAGCGCGCCTATCGCGATCTGCTGACAGCCATTGCCGATCAGGGCGAAACGCGGCTGCGTGTGATCCCCGACATTCTGACAGGCGCCAGCGCAGGCGGACTGAACGCGATCTTTCTGGCCGAGGGGCTGCTGACGGGCCGCTCGCTCGATCCGCTGACCCGATTGTGGCTTGAACGCGCCGACAGCGACGTTCTGGTCGCGCCCGAAGCGCGTCCGGGCAACCGCTTTTCCAAGCTTTGGGCGCAGCCCATCGTCGAATATGCGCTGCGCCGTCCGGGCAATGCCGTGTCACGCACCGTGGCCGTCGAAACGCGCGAGGAAGTGCGCGCGAAGCTGTCGCGGCTGATCCGGTCGCGCTGGTTCGCGCCGCCCTTTTCGGGGATCGGCATGGCGCGCATGATCGACGACGCGCTGGTCGCCATGGCCGAACAGGAGGACGGCCCGCCGCTGGTACCGCCAGGCCATCCGGTCGATCTGTTCGTTACGGCCACCGATTTCCGCGGCAGCCGCGTACCGCTGCGGCTGCATTCCCCCGCGCTTGCAACCGAGACCGAGCATCGCCTGCCCATATCGTTCCGCGCGCATGGCGGCGATACCACGCTGGCGCCGCGGCCCGAGCTTGTTTTCGCTGCCCGCGCCACCAGCAGCTTTCCCGGTGCATTCCCGCCGCTGACCGTGGCCGAGATCGAAAGTCTAGCCAGCGAGCGCCGGTTGGACTGGAACAGCCGCGATGCGTTCTTGTCGCGCATCATGCCGCATCATGCCCATGCGCATGATCTGGATCAGGTCGCACTGATCGATGGCGCGGTGCTGGTCGGCGCGCCCTTTGCCGAGGCGATCGCTGCGCTAAGTGGCCGCCCTGCCACGCGAGAGGTGGACCGCCGGTTCATCTATATCGATCCTCGCCCCGACCTGCGCATTACCGGCGCGGGCAACGACCGGCAGGAACAGAAGGAAGTCGGCTTCTTTTCTTCGATCTTTGGCGCCCTGTCGGCCATTCCGCGCGAACAGCCGATCCGTGACGATCTGGAACGCATCGACGCGCACAGCCGCGAGGCGGCACGCCTGCGCGCCATCGTCGAAGGCTTGCGCCCCGAAGTGGAGGCGACGGTCGACCGTCTGCTGGGCCGCACATTGTTCCTCGACCGCCCGACGCCCGAGCGTTTGACCAAATGGCGCCGCCGCGCGCAGCAGGCCGCGGCCGAACAGGCAGGCTTTGCCTTTCATTCCTATGCCCGCAGCAAGTTTACCGGCATTGTCGAACATCTGGCAGGGCTGATCCACCGCGCCATCCCCGGCGACAGACCGGTGCGCGAAAGCGTGATCGGCGCGCTGACCGGTCATTTCGAGCGTGAGGGACTGGGCAGCCTTTCAGGCGGAAAACTGGGCGCGAGCGGAGATGCGATCGATTTCTTCCGCGCGCATGATCTGGGCTTTCGCATCCGCCGCCTGCGCCTGTTGGCCCGCCGGTTATCGCCCAATGACATCGGCGGCACGCTCCCCCCGCCCAAGCGCGAGATTGCACGCAAGGCGGTGTATGACGCTTTGTCGATCTATACGCGGCTCGACGGGATCGAGGTACTGGGCGACGAATTTCCCGATCTGGCCGGGAAAGTGCTGTCGCAGCCGGATGGAGCCATTGCCCATATCGCAGAAACCCGCGATCTGGCGGCGACCGACCCTGTGGTCGATGCGCTGCTGGCCGAGGGGCTGGCGCAATTGCCGCGCGAGCAGCGACGGGCGATGTTGCTCGCCTATCTGGGCTTTCCGTTTTACGACATTGCCACGCTGCCCCTGTTGGGCGCGCGCGGCTTTGACGAGTTCGAGCCGATCAAGATCGACCGCATATCGCCCGAAGACGCCTCTGCCATCCGGCCCGGCGGCGCCTCGACCTGCCTGCGCGGGATCGAATTCTATAATTTCGGGGCCTTCTTCAGCCGCGCCTATCGCGAAAACGATTATCTGTGGGGCAGGCTGCACGGCGCGGACCGGATGATCGACATCGTCGCCTCTACGCTGGAGCCCGAACAGACCCTGCCCGAAACCACGCTGACCGCCATCAGGCGCGAGGCGTTTCTAGCGATCCTGGACGAAGAGGAAAAGGCCGGACTGTGCCGCACATCGCTGGTTACCGCGCTGCGGGCCGAGGTCGAGGAAAAGCTCCCCGCCTGACCCGCGACCGGTTTAACGCTTGCCCCAGCCGGACTTGATCCGCTCGAAAAAACCCATCGCATCGGGGCACTGGGCCTTGGTCTCGCTCTGCTGGAATTCGCGCAGCAGTTCCTTTTGCTTCGACGACAGCTTGCGCGGGGTTTCGACCTGAATGTCGACCACCAGATCGCCGCGCCCGCGCCCTTGCAGCACAGGCATGCCATCGCCGCGCTTGCGCAATTGCTTGCCCGACTGGACACCGGCGGGAATGTTCACCGTGATCCATTCGCCATCCAGCCCCGGCAGGCTGACCGTACCGCCCAGCGCTGCCTTGGTGAAAGTGATCGGTACCTTGGTGAACAGATTGGTCCCGTCGCGTTCGAACACTTCGTGACGGCGGACATGCATGAAGATGTAAAGATCGCCCGCTGGCGCACCTTGCGGTCCCGCCTCGCCCTTGCCGGACAGGCGTATACGCGTTCCGGTTTCGACGCCGGGCGGAATCGTGATGTCAAGGTTCTGAACCTTGTCCACACGTCCTTCCCCGCGACAGGCGCTGCACGGCGTTTCGATGACTTCGCCGCGTCCGTGACAAGTGGGGCATGGCCGTTCGACCACGAAGAAACCCTGCTGCGCGCGGACCTTGCCAAAGCCGCCGCAAGTATCGCAGCCACGCTTGCCTGTGCCGGGTTCGGCGCCCGAACCGCTGCACGGCTCGCAGGTTTGCGAGACTTCGATCGAAATCTCGGTATCCTTGCCATGGAACGCCTCTTCCAGCGTGATTTCCATGTCATAGCGCAGGTCGGCCCCGCGACGCGGTCGTCCGCCGCTGGCACCGCCACCAAAGGCAGATCCGAAAATGGTCTCGAAAATATCGCCGATGTCAGAGAAACCCTGACCGCCGCCCTGGCCACCGCCGCTCGCTGCCTGTTCATAGGCCTCGTGACCGAACCGGTCATAGGCAGCGCGCTTTTGCGGGTCTTTCAGGCAGTCATAAGCGCGGCTGATCGCCTTGAAACGCGCCTCGGCATCCGCATCGCCCGGATTGCGGTCCGGGTGAAAGCGCATGGCCAGCTTGCGATAGGCGGACTTGATCGTCTTATCGTCCGCCGAACGCTCGACTTCCAGCAATTCGTAAAAGTCGACTTCGGTTTCCACTCAGCCTCCGTAACGTCCGGCCCGCGCCCTGCGGTACCGGATCGGCAAATCATCCAACACTGCGCGAGAAACGACCCGCCCCGCGATCGCGCATAACAATGGCAGCAACCCCATACGATCACAGCGCCGGGCCGCATCGAAATAGACCCGCAGGCCTATCGGCAAGGTTAACAGGGCGGGTTAACCGTGTGTTGCCTAATAGACCTGCGGGCCGGTTTTCAAGTCCGCACCCGCAAGGGGCACGGATCGTTACGCCGGTTTATTGTCGTCGCCGTCGCCGTCGACTTCCGAAAATTCGGCATCCACGACGTCTTCGTCGGCCGCATCCGCTTCGGGCGCACCCTCGGCGGCAGAGCCTGCCTCGGCCTGCTGCTTTTCGTAAATCGCCTGCCCCATCTTCATCGCCTTTTCGGCAAGGGCCTGCGACTTGGCGTTGATGTCATCGACATCCTCGCCCTCAAGCGCGGTCTTGGTCTCGGCAATGGCGGCCTCGATCTCGGACTTGAGGCCCGCGTCGATCTTGTCGCCATTTTCCTTCAACTGCTGCTCGGTCGAATGGACAAGGCTGTCGGCCTGGTTACGTGCCTCGGCACGCGCCTTGCGCTGCTTGTCTTCCTCGGCGAACTTTTCGGCGTCCTGCACCATCTGGTCGATGTCGGAATCCGACAGACCGCCCGATGCCTGGATGCGGATCTGCTGTTCCTTGCCGGTGCCCTTGTCCTTCGCGGACACGTTCACGATACCGTTGGCGTCGATGTCGAAGGTCACCTCGATCTGCGGAACGCCGCGCGGTGCGGGCGGAATGCCGACCAGATCGAACTGGCCCAGCAGCTTGTTGTCCGCCGCCATCTCGCGCTCACCCTGAAACACGCGGATCGTCACGGCCTGCTGATTGTCATCGGCCGTCGAATAGACCTGTGACTTCTTGGTCGGGATGGTGGTGTTGCGGTCGATCATCTTGGTCATGATGCCGCCCAGCGTCTCGATACCCAGCGACAGCGGGGTCACGTCGAGCAGCAGCACGTCCTTCACATCGCCCTGCAGAACGCCCGCCTGAATGGCAGCGCCCATGGCCACGACTTCATCGGGGTTCACGCCCGTATGCGGTTCCTTGCCGAAGAAGTTCTTCACCACTTCGCGAACCTTGGGCATGCGGGTCATACCGCCGACCAGCACGACGTCGTCGATTTCCTTGGCGGAAACGCCGGCATCTGCCAGCGCCTTCTTGCACGGCTCCAGCGTGCGCTGGATCAGACGGTCGACCAGACGCTCCAGATCGGCGCGGCTGATGTTCTCGACCAGATGCAGCGGAGTCGTGCTGCCACCTTCCATGCGGGCGGTGATGAACGGCAGGTTCACTTCGGTGGTCTGCGCGCTCGACAGCTCGATCTTGGCCTTTTCGGCAGCTTCCTTCAGGCGCTGCAGGGCCAGCTTGTCCTTCTTGAGGTCCATGCCTTCCTTTTTCTGGAAGGCTTCGGCCAGATATTCGACGATCGCGCTGTCGAAATCCTCACCGCCCAGGAAGGTGTCGCCATTGGTCGACTTCACCTCGAACACGCCGTCGCCAATCTCGAGGATCGAGATGTCGAACGTACCGCCGCCAAGGTCGTAAACGGCAATGGTCTTGCCGTCGTTCTTGTCGAGGCCATAGGCCAGCGCCGCCGCGGTCGGCTCGTTGATGATGCGCAGCACTTCAAGACCTGCGATCTGGCCGGCATCCTTGGTCGCCTGGCGCTGCGCGTCGTTGAAATATGCGGGAACGGTGATCACGGCCTGCGTGACGGTCTCGCCCAGAAAACTCTCGGCGGTTTCCTTCATCTTTTGCAGCGTGAAGGCCGAAATCTGCGAGGGGGAATAATCTTCGCCGCCCGCCTTGACCCATGCGTCGCCGTTCTTGCCCTTGACGATGTCATAGGGGACCAGCTCCATGTCCTTCTTGGTCATGGGGTCTTCGAAACGGCGGCCGATCAGGCGCTTGACCGCAAAGATCGTGTTGTCGGGATTGGTCACCGCCTGACGCTTGGCAGGCTGGCCGATCAGACGCTCGCCATCCTTGGTAAAAGCGACGATCGATGGCGTGGTGCGCGCGCCCTCGGAATTCTCGATCACCTTGGGCTTGTCGCCATCCATCACTGCCACGCAGCTGTTGGTCGTGCCGAGGTCGATACCGATAACTTTAGCCATTGAGTAAATTCCACCCTTCTACTTGCGGACACCGCGTTTGGCACACTCCCCATCGGGGCAAGCGAGCGCTTGCGGCTCTTCGATTGTGGGGGCGATATAGGGGCGGTTTTCGGTGGCACAAGTCTGCAAGGCCGCCTATCTGGCCGCCATCACCAATTGCGTTCAAGGAACCGGCTTTATCATGCGATCCTGTACCACATTGCTCTGGCTGGCTGCCGCAGCCCTTCCCCTTGCCGCTTGCGGAGACAGCACGCCCTCCGATGACACGGCGCAACAGGATGCCGCCGCGCCCTCGCAGCTTGGCATGGTGCTGGACAATGCCGCCATCCGCCTTCCCGCCGTGTCGGGCCGTCCGGCCGGTGCCTATTTCACGCTGCAATCGTTGCGGGATGAACCCGTGCGCATCGCTGGCGTCGATGTGACCGGAGCGGGAGAGGCCGAACTGCATGAGACGAAAGTGGTCGACGGCGTTTCGATGATGGCGGCAGCAGGCACGATCGTGCTGGAGCCACGCGAAACCGTACAATTCGCACCCGGCGGTTTTCATGTGATGCTGTTCGATATCGATCCCGCGCTGGTCGCGGGGGGCACGACCGATCTGACGCTGACACTGGAAAACGGCGACAAGATTTCGGCGACAGCGCAGATCGTCGGACCCGCCGATCCGCTGTCCGCAGCACTTGAAGGCGCAAAGGAAGCCATGCCCGCCATGGACCATTCCGCGCATGAAGGAATGGCGCGCTGAGTACACCCATGCAATCACATGCCTGCCCCGTCGGCGGCACACGCGGTCTGACCGATGGCGAAAAGGCAATGGTCGCATCCGTCTTCGGATCGGCCATAGACCTCGAACCGGTGACGGTCCGGCGGAGCAAATGGTTTCCCCTGCAGCCGCGCAACACGGTGATGGCGCCCTGCGGACATATTCATTTTCCGACCGGTCACACGCAATATTGCGACGATTTTGCTTACGCCTCGCTATCTGCGCAGGGTCTGTTCATTCACGAAATGACGCATGTCTGGCAGGCGCAGCAGCGCGGCAAATACTGGCTGGTGCTGATGCGCCATCCTTTTTGCCGTTACGACTATGCCATAAGGCCCGGCCTGCCGCTCGACCGCTATGGGATCGAACAACAGGCCGAAATCGTGCGCCATGTTTTTCTGCTGAGGCAAGGCCACAAGCTGCGCGGTGCGCCGCCGTTGAAGCAGCTTGAAACTATCCTGCCCTTCGAACCGGCCGGTTAGGCAGGTTCGGGTTGGCCGGACCCTAGCGACAGTCGTTGTCGAGGTATCCTGCGTCGTTGTAACCGTCGCACGTATCGTTCTTGTCGGTGAAATAACCGATCGCCCCGCCCGCCGCCGCGCCAACCGCGGCCGAGGTTTCGAGATCGGCACCCGTTACCGCGCTGACACCCGCGCCCGCCGCCGCGCCCAGCGCCGCGCCTTCGACCGCGTAATTATCCGCGCATCCGGCGGTCGCCAATGCTGCCGTAGCCGCGAGCGGGAGGGTCAATTTCCTGATGTTCATGGCAAATTCTCCGCATGGGGTAAGTTACCCACCCAATGCGGAGACATGCCGAAACGTTCCTGAAAACCCCCGATGCCGTCGCCGGAGCGTGGCGTTCGAAGGTCAGGCCGCTTGCCCGGATAGCCCGATCAGTCCGGCTTTTTCGCGACGCCGACCATGGCGGGGCGCAGCAGACGGTCCTTGATCATGTAACCCGCCTGCATTTCCTGCACCACGGTGCCGGGTTCGGCATCGTTGGTCGGAATTTCGATCATGGCCTGATGTTGGTTCGGGTCCAGCGGCAGACCCTTGGCTGCAATCCGGCTGATCCCGTGCGAAGCGAAAACCTTGTCGATTTCGCGCCCTGTTGCTTCGATACCCGCGATCAGGCCCTTCCACTTCTCATCCTCGCGCAGATCGGCGGGAATGGCGTCGAGCGCACGGGCAAGGTTATCGGACACCGACAGGATATCGCGGGCAAAACCGGTCGCGGCATAGGCGCGGGCGTCGGCGATTTCCTTTTCCATCCGGCGGCGCAGATTCTGCGTGTCGGCGCGGGCATAAAGTACTTGCTGCTTCGCCTCGTCCAGCTCGGCACCCAGCTTGGCCAGCGCCTCGTCGACGCTTTCTTCCGGGTTGTCGCCAGCGTTTTCGTTCTCGATCATGTCCTCGGGAACGCCCTTCAATTCGTTCTCGACTGCTTCGTCGCGCGTTTTATCGTCGCTCATGGCGCTGTTTCTGTTCCTGACTGTCTCGAAAAAATCCCTGTCGCCAAACCGGTTACCAGGGGGAAAAGATCCCGCCTAGCGCCCCGCATGGCCCACGCGCGCATCCAGGCTGAGGCCAAGGCTGCGCGCGGTGAAATCCACCATGGGGACTAGGCGCGCGTAATTCAACCGCGTCGGCCCGATCACGCCCACCACGCCGATCACCTTCCCCTCGCGGTCGCGATAGGGCGAGGCGATGACCGATGAGCCCGAAAGCGAGAACAGCTTGTTCTCGGACCCTATGAAAATCCGCGCCCCGTCCGCCTCGCGCGCATTGTCGAGCAGGGCGGCGACCTGTTCGCTGCGTTCGATATCGTCGATCAGCATCCGCACCCGTTCCAGATCGCCCACGGCGCTTTCGTCCAGCAGGTTCGCTTGTCCGCGCACGATCAGCACGGGGCGCCGCGCCGCATCCTCGCTCCACACGGCAAGGCCACGCTCCACCAGATCGCGCGCCGCAGCGTCCAGTTCGGCACGCTCGTCGGCGATTTCGCGATGCATGGCGCGCGCAGCCTCGGCCAGAGTGCGGCCCTGCAGCCGCGCGGTGATGTAATTGCCGGCTTGCACCAGTGCGGCAGGATCGGTTCCGGCAGCCAGCGGGACGACGCGGTTCTCGACATCGCCGTCCTCTCCCACCAGCACGGCCAATGCGCGGTCATCGCCCAAAGGCACCAGACTCATCTGCTGGAGCCGCGGTTCGCGGGCAGGCACCATGACCACGCCTGCACAGGCAGACAGGCTGGACAACAGCGCCGATGTCCGCGCCAAAGCCGTTTCGACCGGCCCGCTGCCCGACAATTCCCGCTCGATCGCGGCGCGTTCGGCGGCGCTCGGCTCTGCCACCTGCATCATCCCGTCGACGAACAGGCGCAGCCCCGTTTCGGTCGGCAATCGTCCCGCGCTGGTATGTGGCGCGGCCAGCAGGCCCAGCCGCTCCAGATCGGCCATGACCGACCGGATCGATGCCGGAGACAGGTCCAGCCCGCCCGCAAGGCTCTTCGACCCGACCGGCTGGCCGTCCCCCAGATAGCCTTCGACGACGAGACGGAAAATCTCGCGCGCGCGGTCGGACAGTTCGAGGAGCGGCGGGCCTGGCATAGGGGTGATCTAGGAAGTGCGACCCGATCGCTCAACCGGATTCGTCACCCTGCCGCTCGGATATGACTTATCGCCCACCGGGCGGCACGCCGTTCTGTTCCAGAAAGCGCACGATATTGCCGTAATAGTGCTGCGTGATGACCGGACCCGACACCACATGGCCAAAGCCGGGATACAGCATCATTTCGAACGGAACATTCGCTTCCTGCATGGCGGCGACCATGGCGGTGGTATTGTCCAATACCACATTGTCGTCGCTCATCCCGTGGCTGATCAGCAACGGATCGCTGATCTCTGCCGCATCGGCGATGGTATTCGACGCCTCATACGCATCGGGCACCTGACGCGGATCGCCCATATAGCGTTCGGTATAGAACGTGTCATACAGTTCCCACTTCGTCACCGAAGAGGCCGCGATGCCCGCAGCGTAAAAACCGGGATCGGCCTCCAGCTGTTTCAACGTCATATAGCCGCCATAGCTGGACCCGAAAATCGCGATCCGGTCGGGATCGACGAAAGGCAGCGTTTTCAGCCAGCTGCCCCCGGTTTTCTGGTCGACCACCTCGACCGAGCCCATGGCCTCGCGGATCTGCTTTTCAAAGGCGACGCCGCGATTGTCCGATCCGCGATTGTCGATCTGGAACCAGATATATCCCAGATCGACGAAATATTGCGAAATGGCCGAATCCCATGAATGATCGACCACTTGCACATGCGGGCCGCCATAATGCTGGAACAGCACCGGATAGCGCTTCCTCTTCTCCATCTTCGGGGTCAGCATCTTCCAGTAAAGCGTGCTGCCGTCTTCTGCCGTCAGCGTGCCGAAACGTGCGGCGGCATGGCTGGCGGCGAATGGCGCATAGGGGTGATCGGCGTCCAGCGCGTTTTCCATCAGCCATGTCAGGCGCTTGCCGGTGTTATCGGCCAGATAATATTGCGTCGGCTGCGCGGGATTGGACCGGTTGACGATCATGGTGCGCCCCGCCCCGTCCATCGACCCGCCATAGAACCAGCCCTTTTCGGTCAGGCGTTCAGGCGCGCCGCCATTGGCATAGTCGAGGCGATAGAGATGGTCTTCCAGCGGGCTGTCCATCCGTCCCTTGAACCATAGCGCGCCCGCTTCCTCGTCCACGCCCAGCAGGCCGGTGACGACCCAGTCGCCGCGTGTCAGCTGCGTCCATTCCCCGTCGGCAAAGCGCCAGAGATGGCCGAAACCGCTGCGCTCCGAACGCCAGATCAACGAGCCGTCGTTCAGGAAGCGATAGTCGGACGACTGGTTGATCCAGTGCCCGTCCTCGGCCGTTTCGGTAAAGACCAGCGTGCTGGCGCCGGTCGCCGGATCGACCTTCAGCATGTCGAGCCGGCTTTGCGCGCGGTTCTGGCGCTGCACATACAGTGCGCCATCGGGCGCCCAGTCGACACGGGTGATATAGATATCGCGCTCAGCCCCCAGATCGGCCTTGATCCGGTTGCCGCCATCGGGATCGATCACATACAGGTCGATCAGCACGTTATCGGTGCCCGCCAGCGGATAGCGCTGGTCATAGGTGGTGGTGCTGCCCGCGCCGATCGATGTGCGCGTGACGACCGCGACCGGTGCCTCGTCATAACGCAGCACGGCGATGCGTTTGCCGTCGGGGCTCCATTTATAGCCGTAGTCGCGGTCCATTTCCTCCTGCGCGACAAATTCCGCCTCGCCCCAATGGACCGTATCGCTTGCCTCGTCCGGCGTGACCGCCGCAGGCTCGCCGCCGACCGGTGCGACCAACAGCCGCCCCTCGCGCACAAAGGAAACGCGCGCATTATCGGGTGAGATCGCGGGATTGAGCTCGCCCTCCTCGCTATCGGTTAGGCGGGTGACGGTGCCGTCCAGCTTTGCCAGAAACAGATCGCCGTCCAGCGGGACAAGGATGGACTGCGCATCCTGCGACCATTCATAGGACACGATCCCCTTGAGGCTGGCGATACGCGCGCGTTCGCGCTGCATCTTCTCCGCCTCCGACAAGGCGCGGCCCGGGCCGAATGCTTCGGAATCGACCAGCATCGACCATGTTCCGACCTGCCGGTCATAAGCCCACAAATCATAGCGATAGCGGTCATCGTCGCGCGCGCGCAGCAGGGTCAGCCAGCGGCCATCGGGCGACAGCTTCATCGCACGCGGCGACGCCCCGTTCAGCGACGGACTGCCTGCGATCCGCTCCAGCGTCAGATCCTTTTGCGGCACATCGGGCACCGCCATTTCCTGCGCCTGCGTGCCGGGCAAGTCATAGGTATCTTTCGCCATGGCCGTCGTGCCCATCAGAAAACCGAGCAGCATGGCGGACGCGCCAAGGCGCGAGAAGCGGGAACGGGTAACTGGCATGGGTGCGACCGATCTGAACTGAATGAACTGCCGATGCTCATTGGCCAAAGCAATTTCAATTGCAACCGTCGATCCATCACTTAGAGCACCCCTGCAACGTAGAGCACCAGTACGATCGCCGCCGCCAGCGCGAATATCGCCGCAAGGCCACTGATCCAGAACCGCGTGACGCGGGCCTGCCATGCGATGGCATTGACCAGCGAGAAGACGAGCAGGAAAACGAAGCTCGCACCCTCGACCAGTTGCTCGATCCCGCCGATGATGGCGAGCAGCATGGCCAAGCCGGAAATGACCAGCACGCCGACATAGGGGACGCCGCCACTATCCGTGCGCGCGAATGCGGCGGGTAGCTCACCGTCGCGCGCGGCTGCTCCGGCCAGACGCGCCGTGGCAAAGACGGTCGCATTGATGGCGCTCGCAGTCGAAAACACGGCGGCGATGGTGATGGCAACGACGCCGGCCGTGCCCAGAGCCGCCCTTCCCGCCTCGGCCAGCGCGATTTCCTCGCGCGCGACGATCTGTTCTGCTCCGGCCAGCATGGGCGCGCCGATGGCGACGAGGATATAGGTCGCGGTCGTCGCCGCAATCGAAAGTGCCATCGCGCGGCTGATCGTGCGTTTGGCATCGCGCATCTCGTCGTAGTCATAGGACAGGAGCTGAAACCCCTCATACGCCATGAAAACAACCCCGACACCGGCCAGCGCACCTAGCGGCCCCACAGCCTCGCCAGCCGGAAGCGCTAGCCTTTCCGGAGCCCAGCGCCAAAGGCCAAGGGCAGCAAGCCCGAGCAGAATGACGAGTTTCGTCCAAACAGCGAACAGTTCCACGATCGTCGCTTCTTTCGCGCCCATCAGGTTGATGCCCGCGATCATCGCAATCGCTCCCGCCGATGCAACCGCCGCAACCCATTCCGGCGCGCCGAAGGCATTGGCTGTATAGGCGCCGAACGTGAAGCCATAGACCGCGACAGTCAGGACATAGCCTGCGATCAGCGCCCAGACGACAAGTCGTGCGAGCCGGTGATGGCCCAGATCGCGCAGAAATCCGTACGATCCGCCCGGCGCATCGCGCCTTACCGTCAGCCGGGCATAGGAATGGCCGGTGCCATAGGCGATCAATCCGCCAATCAGGAAGGAAAGCGCGGCCCATTTTCCGGCGACGGAAATGACGACGCCCAATGTAGAGAAAATGCCGCCACCGATCATCCCGCCCACAGCCATCGCCCAGGCCCCGCCCAGCCCCATGACCTTGCGGCCGGGAACCGTCTGGCCCGGCCGCTTCCGGGCTACACTATTGGTCGGGGCGTAATCGCTGTCTGGCTGGCTCAAGAACAAGGCTCCGGCAGAATCGAAAAGGGCGGCTCCCGCAGGAACCGCCCTTCGTGTAGCATGAAGCTCTCTCGCCTGAAGGCTTAGGCCTGCTCGCGAACCGTCTTGCGCTCGGCAATACGGGCGCTCTTGCCGGTACGGCCGCGCAGGTAATAGAGCTTGGCACGACGCACGACGCCGCGGCGGACCACGGTGATGCTGTCGATATTGGGCGAATAGAGCGGGAACACACGCTCCACGCCTTCGCCGAAGCTTATCTTGCGAACGGTGAAGTTCGAACCCATGCCGCGGTTCGAACGTGCGATCACGACGCCTTCGTAGTTCTGCACACGTTCACGCGTGCCCTCCACGACGCGCACGCCGACGCGCACGGTGTCGCCCGCACGGAATTCCGGAATTTCCTTGGAGAAGCCGGCAATGGCTTCTGCCTCAAGCTGCTGGATCAGGTTCATATGCCTGTGCCTTCATCATCGTGCCGCGCGCCAGAGGCAGGCTGGCCCCGAACGTCACCATGACGTTCCCAAAGGTCCGGCCTGCGTAACCGTGTATCGTCCTCGCCGCGTTGCTTTCGCCACGCCGCGATCTTCGCATGATCCCCCGATCGCAGCACTTCAGGGATCGTGCGCCCTTCCCATTCGACAGGTCGGGTGTAGTGCGGATATTCGAGCAAACCGTTCTCGAACGATTCCTCGACTCCGCTTGAAGCGGCGCCCATTACGCCGGGAAGCAGCCGAATGCAAGCATCGAGAAGCATGATGGCCGCAGGCTCTCCGCCCGACAGGATGATGTCGCCAACCGACACTTCCTCGACGTCGCGGCCCGCAAAGATACGCTCGTCGAACCCCTCGAACCGTCCGCACAGCACGATGGCGCCCGGCCCCGATGCCAGTTCGCGCACGCGGACCTGCGTCAACGGCTTGCCCCGCGGCGTCATCGCCAGCACCGGCGCCCCCGGGTTCAGCGCGCGCGCATGGTCGATCGCGGCGGCCAGCACATCGACTTTCAGCACCATGCCCGCGCCCCCGCCCGCCGGCGTGTCGTCGACGGTGCGATGCTTGTCGGTGGCGAAATCACGGATCTGGACCGTCTGCATCGCCCACGATCCTGCTTCCAGCGCGCGGCCCGCAAGGCTGATGCCAAGGGGGCCCGGAAACATTTCAGGATAAAGGGTCAGGACGGTGGCTGCAAAACTCATCGCGCGGCGTTAGCGGCGCCGGTCATCCACCGCAACCGCCACAACCGCCGCCTCCGCAGCCGCTTCCGCCGCCATCGCTGCCGCAGCCACCCGACGAATTATTTGCGAACATCTGATGAAACGGGTTCAGCGCCGTTCCCGCCAGCGCGGCAGGGCCGAACAACGCCACCGCCTGCGCCATCTCGGGCTCGCGCGGGGCGCGGCGCAACCGCTCGCCGCGCACCTTTGCGGCCGCAACCTCGGCCTTACCTTGCACCGTCGCCGGATCGATCGCGAAAAAACGCAGCAGCATGGCGATGGCAGTCGCAATTTCGAAAAAGACCAGAAAGCCGATGGATTCGTCGCGGATCACACCCAGCCGCATACGCTCCAGCCCGAACAGCAACAGCATGAACAGGGGCGCGGCCTGGGTAAACCGGATCAGCCGCTCGTCCCCGCTGTCCATCATCAACCCACGCATCTGCAAGTCGCGCTTTACGCCTTGCAAAGGCTCTCGCATCACGCGTTTGAGCTGGCGCAGTTCGATCATGCCCGGACGGCCCAGCATCATCCGCTCCGCCGCCGTGGAACCTGCCGACCCCGCGCCGGCCATGGCGGGTCGCATCAGCCGTTTGCCGTTATCGGCCATCACCAGCCGCCCGTCCGCCAGCAGGGCGGTGGCGACCGCTTGCAGAAAACGGATCGGTCCGCCTGCCAACAGGGCGGTATCCTCGGCCCCTTGCAGCACGCCCGCGCGCCCTTCGGGTCGCATGCCGTTCTGGATCGCCGCACCAAGGATCAGACAGGCGACGAAAGCCATGGCATGAAAGCCCAGATAGGCATTGGCGCTCCAGTCGAGCGGATTCCATCCTTGCATCGAGCGCTCCCCCCTCTGGCGGCTCTTAACGGATCAGCAGAACCGCCATAATGCCAAGTGCTAACAGAATTGCTACCGCCAGCGTGCGCCGCCTGGGCAGGATCCAGAAATCGCGGGGGTTGACGCGGCGGGCCTGCGGATCGCGATAGAGCCGTTGCATGGCCGCTGGCCATATATCGGGCGGTGACGGGCCGAAAAAGCGTTCATAGCTGGCAAGCGTATCGGCATATTGGCGATAGTACCGGTCCCGCTCGACCTTGCCGCCCGCCGTGGGGCCGTGATGCAGCGGCGCGCCCAGTATATCGGGGCAGAAGCGTTCCCAATAATCGCGGCTGTATGTCAGATGCAGGTGCCATGCCTGATCCACGGCATCCGATGGCGTTACCTGATGGCCCGCGCGCATCGCCAGAAAGCAGAAACGGCGGTACTCCTCCATCACGCGGTCGGCATGGGATTCGCTCCACCCGTTTTCGCAGGCCAGACGTTGAATGAAACTGAACTCGGCATCGGCGGGACCGACCCGATACCGGTCAAGGCGCTGCCACAGGGCGGTGGTGCGATAATCCTCTCCACCCGCCATGAATGGCCTAGTCCATATGCTTCAGGCCGACACGCAGATAATCCCAGCCGGTCACCACCGTCAGCGCCGCCGCCGCCCACAGACATGCAAGCCCCGTCAGCCTGATCCATTCCATATGCGGCAAGGCGCCCGCCAGTATCAGCGCGCCCAGCGCCACGATCTGCGCCGTCGTCTTCCATTTCGCCAGTTTCGACACGGGCACCGAAACCTGCACGCCTGCCAGAAATTCGCGCAGGCCCGAAACGGCGATTTCGCGCAGCAAAATCACCAGCCCCGCCAGCGCATGCAGATCGCCCACATACGGGCCCGACAATCCGCCCTTGGCCGTCAGCACAAGGATCACCGCACCCACCATCAGCTTGTCCGCAATGGGGTCAAGGAAGATGCCCAGACGGCTGACCCGCCCGCTGGACCGCGCGAGATAGCCGTCGAAATAATCGGTTATGCCCGCCAGCGAATAGATCACAAAGGCGATCGCATGCCCCAGCGCCCATTCGGGCCACCACAGGAAACCGACCAGCAGCGGAACGGCGAAAATGCGCGAAAGCGTCAGAAGATTGGGAAGTGTCAGCATAGATTCGTGAAAGCCATGTAGCGCGAAAAGAATGAAAATCCCAAGACGACACGCATCGCCGCCAACCGATTTTATTGCACCGATGTGCCGCGCGGGCTTGTGCAGCGCGGTATGGTCGGTAAGGACGGGCGCCGACAGATCATGCTGACCTCACCCGATCTCCTTACCAGGCGCCGTTTCCTGCCGCTGTTCGTCACCCAGGTGCTGGGGGCGTTCAACGACAATCTGTACAAGAACGCAATGGTGCTGTTCGTCGTCTATGCCGTTTATTCCAGCGCGGCAGAGGAAACGATGTTCTCTGCCGTGGCGCAGGGCTTGTTCACCCTGCCATTCGTGCTGTTTTCGGCGCTGTCGGGGCAACTGGCCGACATGCGCGACAAGGCGATGATTATCCGGCGGGTCAAGCTGGCCGAAATTTTCATCATGATCGTCGGCGCGGCGGGCCTGATCATGGCGGCGATGGATATTGCGGTGCATGGCGTGGCGATCCCGCTGCTGCTGGCGGCCCTTTTCGCGATGGGCGTGCACTCCACCTTCTTCGGCCCCATCAAATACGCGATCCTGCCGCAACATCTGGAAAAACAGGAAGTGCTGGCCGGAACCGGACTGGTCGAGGCAGGCACCTATCTGGCGATTCTGGCAGGCACGATACTGGCTGGCTGGATTTCGGTGGAGGTGGCCGCAGTGCTGGTCATCGGCCTTGCCGTGCTGGGCTGGTTTGCCGGCAAGCAGGTGCCCCCCGCACCCGCGCAGGGCACGGTCGAGCCGATCGACTACAACATCTGGCGATCCTCGGTAAACGTGGTCAAGGGTTCGATGCAGGACGCGCGCGTGTTCTACGCCATTCTGGCGATCAGCTTTTTCTGGACCATCGGGGCGGTGCTGTTCATCGAATTCCCGCCGCTGGCGAAAAACGTGCTGACTGCCAGCAAGGAAGTCGCCAGCCTGTTTCTGGTCGTATTCTCCATCGGCGTCGCCATTGGATCGGTGTCGATCAACATGCTGCTCAAGGGAGAGGTATCGGCCCGATATTCCCCGGTCTCGGTGATCGTGATGGGGCTGTTTGTGGTCGCCTTTCACGTGGTGTGCCGCATGTGGCAGCCGCATGTCGGCGGGCTATACGATGTGGCCGAATTCATCGCCCTGCCGCTGGCAGCGCCGTTGCTGCTGTGCCTGTTGGGCATTGCCATCGCGGGGGGCATGTTCGTTGTGCCGCTCTATGCGTTTCTGACGACAGTGGTCGACAAATCGCAGACCGCGCGCGCGGTGGCGGCCAATAATCTGGTGAACAGCTTTGCGATGGTCGGCGGATCGGCACTTGCCATGGGGCTGAACGCGATCAATGTCTCTATCGTCGATCAACTGCTTCTGGCTGCCGCGATGAGCGTGATTTCAGCCTATCTCGGCTGGGTCCTCTATTGCGCGGAACGACGGCTGGCGGCTGCCTGAGGATCGGGCCGCCAATTCAGGCGATGAAACCGATCACCGCCATGAAGCACGCGCAATAGGCCATCAGGAATTCCTTGGCGTCGCGCGTATTCAGACCCCAGAACAAGGGCTGCGGCCGGTCTTGCGCCACCTGTTTCATCAGCGGTTGTACCTTACGGCCGAACCAGCCCTGCATGGCCGCGCGGCGCTTGGCGACCGGTTGAACCACGGGAAGCCGGATCGGCGTGCGCATGGCGGGCGTGGCGGCGTGAATCATCGGCGTCGAATTCCTCGCTTGGCTGGCTACTGGCTTACCGGAAACGAGCAAGCGCGGTAACGGTTTCTTAACCAAGCTTAACGGACGCGATCTGCAAAGCGCCACCACGCGCCCCGCCCCGTATCGGGACAGGAGCGTTCACATCCACCATAACCCCGAATAACCCGTCGGCGGGTCGGGATTCAGCCTGCCTTTTTGGCGTTGGCTTTCGCCATGGACAGGATTTTCCTCCATTCCTCGGGCCGGACCTCGCTGACCGACAGGCGCATCAGCTTGACCAGTTCCATCTCGGCCAGCGATTCCTCGGCCTTGACCTGCTTCAATGTGACGGGCGCGGGCAGCTTCTCGACCGGCTTGACCTTGACCGCGGACCATTTGCCCGTCTCGTCCGTGGGATCGGTAATGCCGTCCACACTGATTTCGCAAATACCGACGATCTCCAGCCCGATGTTGGAGTGATAGAAGAACGCCTTGTCGCCCTTTTTCATTGCGGCCAGATTGTTCTTGGCGCGATGGTTGCGCACCCCGTCCCACGTCCCCTCGCCCTCTGCGACAAGATCGTCCCACGAATAGACGTCGGGTTCGGATTTCATCAGCCAGAAACGCTTGGCCATGCAGGCGACCTCCAATCATGTAACGGCGTCGGACAGCTCGGTTCACCTTGCGGCCCCGCCGGATGCCCGCGCCTTTAGCCAGCAGCAACCGACCGGCGCAAGGGCCGCGGACACGCAAAAGCGTGCAGGTTGAACCGGCTGCATTTGGTGACTAGATTCCTGCGACCGGCCGCAACGCATCCCGCGTCGGCCTCCGGTTTCTTGCGGAATAGTTCCTCCATGGCCACACAGACGATCCTTGTCGTCGAAGACGATCCACAGCTTCGCGTCCTGATTTCGCGCGCATTGAAAGAGCATGGCTATGATGTGCGCTCTGCCGCGACCGGCGCCGAAATGCAGGTCCAGCTGGAAGACGGTCGCCCTGCCCTGATCGTGCTGGACATCATGCTGCCGGGCACGAACGGCATCGAGTTGCTGCGCCGTCTGCGCACCACAAGCGATATTCCCGTTATCTTCGCCAGCGCGCGCGGGGAAGAGGCCGATCGCGTCGTCGGGCTGGAACTGGGTGCCGACGATTATCTCGCCAAGCCGTTCGGCACGCGCGAGTTACTGGCACGGATTTCTGCCGTTTTACGCCGCCACGGTAACGGAAATGGCGGCGCCAGCACGCAGCGGCACGATGAAATCGCCTTTGACGGATGGTCATTGTCGTTGTCGCGCCGCGAATTGCGGTCCCCCACCAAAGCGCTGGTCGAACTGACCACGGCCGAATTCGATTTGCTGAGCGCTTTTGTCCAGTCGCCCCAGCGCGTGATCAGCCGCGAAAGGCTGATCGAATTGTCGCGCACGCGTATCGGCGATTCGTCGGACCGCAGTGTCGACGTTCTGGTCAGCCGCTTGCGCCGCAAGCTGACGACCGCTGGCCACGAAGCTCCGATCGCCACCGTGCGCGGCGTGGGATATATGTTCACGGCCGAGGTTCGGACCTCGTGAGTTTTCCCCGAATGCCAAACGCCGGTCTTCTGGGCCGGCTGTTGGGTATCCTGTTGCTGGTCGTCGCGCTGGAATTCGCGCTGAACGCATTCGTCTTTGAACGGGCGAACGAGTTTTCGCTCCAGGAAGAAGACGCAGCCAGCATTTCAGACCGGCTTGTCGTCGCGTATCGCCTGCTGGATCAGGCCCCGGTCGAACTTCGCGCCGATGTCGCGCAAGAGTTGTCCACCCACCATTTTCGCATCCGCTGGTCACAGGATACCGCCCGCCGTGCGGCCAGTCTGGAACTTGATGCCCTGCGCGGCCAGATCGTCGAACAGCACGCCGAACTGGGCCGCGCGGGCCTGCGCCTCCATCTCGAACCGCTAAGCGGCGGCGGCGATATTGCAGGCAGCATGACCTTGTCGGACCAGTCCGTGATGAAATTCACGGCCGAGGTGCACGAAACGTTCAAGCTGAATGCCCAGCGGGTGATCATGCTGCTGCTGCCGACCGCCATCCTGATGCTGGTTGGCGGACTGTTGGTAGGGGCCGCCTTGCGCCCGCTGCGCAATCTGGTCGCCGCTTCGCGCAAGGTGGGCGAACTGGAAGAGCCCGAACCCGTTCCCGTTGCCGGATCGCAAGAGGCACGCGACCTGATCCATGCCTTCAACGAGATGCAGGAACGTATCCATGGGCTGCTTCGCAACCGGCAACTGACGGTCTCTGCGATTGCGCACGATCTGCGCACCCCGCTTGCCCGCTTGCAGATGCGGCTTGATCAGGATGCGCCCGACCGGGATGCCATGGCTGCCGACGTGGCCGAAATGGGCATGCTGCTACAATCGCTGCAGACCTTTAACGAAGGCCGCGACCACAGCGGCCCGGTAGAGCGGATCGATATTGCCGCAACTGCACAGACACTGGTGGATGATGCGATCGATCGCGGCTTCGACGCGGCCTATAACGGTCCCGAACACCTTGAAATGCTGGGCCGTGCACTGGCGCTGCGGCGGGTGATGTCCAATCTGGTCGAAAATGCGCTTCATTATGCGGGCAATGCCTGCATCCAGCTGCGTCTGGACGGCGAAGAGATTGTCATTTCGGTCCTCGATAACGGCCCGGGAATCGCGGATTCAGAAATAGTTGAGGTGATGAAGCCCTTTGTCCGGCTTGACCATGCACGCAGCCGGAACACGCCGGGCATGGGGCTTGGCCTTGCCATCGTAAACCGGATTGTCCGTTCGCAGCGCGGCCACTTCACCCTTGCCAATCGGGAACAGGGCGGACTTTGCGCAACGATCCGTCTGCCGGCGCGCGGGCCGGAATAACGCCGCGAGAATGCGCTTTGCCGCATTTCGCATCCGCAGCAACAAACTCTTACAAAGCCGAACATTTCGCGAAACACGGGATCGATAATCCTCTGACCCATCCGCTCTTGCGTGATGAAAATCCCTCCGGATGCAGTCAGAAGGACTTTCCCGATGAACGAACTGATCGGCCGTGTTTTCAACTTCGAAAAGACCGTCTTCCCCAATAGCAGCGAGCTTTACGGCACGCTCGCCCGCGACGGGCAGAGCCCTAAGGCGCTGATGATCTCGTGCGCCGATTCGCGCATCGTACCCGAAGAAATCATGCAGGCCCGCCCCGGCGACCTGTTCGTATGCCGTAACGCGGGCAATATCGTCCCGCCCTATGCCTCGATGCTGGGCGGCGTGTCGGCCACGGTCGAATATGCCGTTGCCGCGCTGGGCGTGCGCGACATCATCGTGTGCGGCCACACCGATTGCGGCGCGATGAAGGCGCTGGCCAATCCCGCCGGGCTTGAAGAAACCATGCCCAATGTCGCCGCGTGGCTGAAACACGGCAGCGCGGCGCAGACCGTGGTGAACAGCTGTCAGGGCCATCTGGAAGGCGACGCCCGCGTTCGCGCGATGATTTACGAGAATGTCGTGGCGCAGCTTTCCAACCTGCGCACCCACCCTTCGGTCGCACGCGCCATGGCTGCGGGCGAGATGAGCCTGCACGGCTGGGTCGTCGACATTCACGAAGGTCAGGTTCTGGGTCTAGAGGGCCAGACCGGCCAGTTCGTGCCGCTGCGCGACAATGAACCGCTGCCCGTCGCCGTGTCGGCGCAGGCACGCTATCCCATGGCGGAGGCCGCCGAATGAGCAGCGCCGCAGCCCCCGTTGTGGAAGCGGAAGAAAAGGGCGGCATGTTCGCCCATTTCGGCCGCGATTTCACAGCCTCCATCGTCGTGTTCCTGGTGGCCATGCCCTTGTGCATGGGCATCGCGATCGCATCGGGCGTTCCGGCCGAAAAGGGCCTGATCACCGGCATCATCGGCGGCATCGTGGTGGGCCTGTTCGCAGGCTCGCCCTTGCAGGTGTCCGGCCCCGCGGCCGGCCTTGCCGTCATCGTGTTCGATTTCGTAGCCAATAACGGCATCACGGCCCTTGGCCCGATGCTGGTGCTGGCGGGCGTGCTGCAATTCATCGCGGGACAGATGAAACTTGGTGCGTTCTTCCGCTCCATCAGCCCTGCCGTGGTGCATGGCATGCTGGCGGGGATCGGCGCGCTGATCGTGATCAGCCAGTTCCACATATTGTTCGACGCAACCCCGCTGTCGGATGGCATTTCGAACCTTGCCGCCATGCCCGCACGCCTGCTGGGCCTGTCGCCGTTCAATGTGGAACAGGCCGAAATGGCACTGGGCATCGGCCTTTTGACC
The DNA here is from genome assembly GCF_020985325.1 of Croceicoccus sp. Ery5. Lineage (NCBI taxonomy): Bacteria > Pseudomonadati > Pseudomonadota > Alphaproteobacteria > Sphingomonadales > Erythrobacteraceae > Croceicoccus > Croceicoccus sp. Ery5. Next base: position 1,599,082 of record NZ_CP087587.1, on the reverse strand, counting down.
ATCGGCATCATGATCGCATGGGAAAAATTCAAGCCTGCCAGGATGGGCCTGCTTCCCGGCGCGCTGCTGGGCGTGGTGGGGGCGACCCTCGCTTCGATGGCGCTGGGTCTGGACATCACGCGCGTCAATGTGCCCGATTCGATCTTCGGTGCCGTAACCGCACCCGATGACAGCTTCCTCGGCTTGCTGACCAGCCCGACGATCATCATCGCCGCCATCGCCGTTGCCTTTATCGCCAGCGCGGAAACGCTGCTGTCAGCGGCTGCGGTCGACCGGATGCATGATGGCGTGCGCACCAATTACGACAAGGAATTGAGCGCGCAGGGCATCGGCAACTTCCTGTGCGGCCTTGCCGGCGCATTGCCGATGACGGGCGTGATCGTGCGTTCGTCGGCGAATGTGCAGGCCGGTGCAAAGACCCGGCTGTCGACCATCATCCATGGCATCTGGATCCTGGGCTTCGTCTCGCTGCTGCCGTTCGTGCTGAGCGAGATCCCGATGGCGGCACTGGGCGGCGTTCTGGTCGTGACCGGCTGGAAGCTCGTCAGCCTCAAGCATGTGCGCCACCTCTATTCCAGCTATGGCGCGCTTCCGGCGGTCATCTGGACGGCGACCTTCGTGCTGGTGGTAACTGTCGACCTGCTGACCGGCGTGCTGGTCGGCCTTGCGCTGACGCTGCTGGAACTGATCCCGCATCGCCGTTCGCTCAAACTCGGCTTCGACAAGAATGACGAGGGCGAGGAATGCGACGTTCATCTGTCGGGCAGTTGCACCTTTGTCAGCCTGACCGGCCTGACCCGCAAGCTCGAGGATATTCCCGGCACGCGTCCCGTGCGCGTGAACCTCGCCAATGTGCAGGGTTTCGACCACACCTCGGCCGAGCAGTTCAAGGAATGGGTCGGCCGTCGCCGCAAACTGGGTCATCCGATCGAACTGACCGGTCCAAGCCACCTCGTGGATCGTTTTTCCTGACATAACGATTCACTGCCGACTGGGCCGGGCGCTACCCTCAGCGCCCGGCCCTTTTTTTGTGCCGCAAGCAGGCGTGCACCGGGCGCGCATCAAAAAGGGCCGTAAAAACGGCCCGCATGCGGTTCGGAATAAAAGAGAATATCTGCGATGGTGGAGCCGAGGGGGATCGAACCCCTGACCTCTACAATGCCATTGTAGCGCTCTCCCAGCTGAGCTACGGCCCCGATCTTCATCGCGTCCCTTGGGACATGCGGCACACTGGGAAGGTGCCGCGCTCTCCGTCGTTTCGCGTGCTTTATTGCGGCGCGTCCGTTGCGGAGAGCGGCTCTCTAGGCAGGGATTTCGCCGGTTGCAAGAGCTAATTTCAACCGGCGAAAATTCTGCAACGAACGATCAGTTATCGTCGTCGTTATCGTCGTTGGAACTGGCGACGCCCAGATCGTCGTCGCCGCCCAGATCGACATCGTTATCCGGCGAATCGTCGTCATCGTCGACATCGATGTCCAGATCGTCGTCGCCCAGATCCTCGTCGTTCTCGGGCTTTTCGGTTTTCGCTTCCTCATAGGGAATCGGCTGCTTGGACTTCAGTACGGGTTCGGGCGTCCATTCGTTACCGCATTCGATGCAGGTAACCGGATCGTCCTTGCCGAGATCGTAAAAGCGGGTGCCGCATTTCGGGCAGCTGTGCTTGGCACCCCATTCGGGCTTGACCATGAAAACCTCTGTGACTTCGCGCCGGAATGGCGCATTCGCAATTGGTGGAATTCGGGCACCGCCGGCAAGAATCGGGCAGTGCCGCCCTTCCCGCCTTTGGCACGAAGCGCGCGCCTTGCCATAGGGCTTGCGCGCTGTCAAAAGCCAGCGCCAATCCAGCCCAATGATTTCCGTTGCACCGGCAGTTCGCCGGTCCGGTTCCTGCCCGCAAAGGTCGTCCAGCGTGAGCCATTCTGCATCCGCCCCCTCTCCGCGCCGTTTCACTGCCGGGGCCGCGCTGACGGGTCGCATCCGCGTACCGGGCGACAAATCGATCAGCCACCGGTCGCTGATGTTCGGCGCGCTGGCAGTGGGCCGCACGACCGCGCGCGGACTGCTTGAGGGGGAGGACGTGATGGCTACCGCCGCCGCGCTGCGCGCCATGGGCGCGACGATCGAACGGCAGGACGACGGCACATGGGTGATCGACGGTGTCGGCGTGGGTGCCTTGCTCCAGCCGGAAACCGCGCTCGACATGGGGAACTCGGGCACCTCCACCCGCTTGCTGATGGGACTGGTCGCCAGCCATCCGGTCACCGCCACGTTCACCGGCGATGCCAGCCTGTCGAAACGCCCGATGGGCCGCGTGATCGATCCGCTGTCGCAGATGGGCGCCGAATTTACGTCCTCGCCCGGCGGCCGCCTGCCGCTGACGATGCGCGGCGCTGCGCCCGCGGTTCCCATCGAATACCGCCTTCCCGTCGCTTCGGCACAGGTGAAAAGCGCGGTCTTGCTGGCGGGCCTCAATACGCCGGGCATTACCCGCGTGATCGAACCTGTGCCCACGCGCGACCACACCGAACGCATGCTGCAAGGGTTCGGCGCCGATCTGACGGTCGAGGAAACCTGCGGCGAGCGCATTATCGAGATTCGTGGTCAGGCCGAATTGCGCCCGCAAGACATTACCGTCCCCGGCGATCCGTCCAGCGCGGCCTTTTTCGCCGTCGCCGCGCTGCTGGTGCCAGGATCGGATCTGGTGATCGAGAATGTCGGCCTGAACCCGACGCGCGCGGCCTTGTTTACCGTGCTGCGCCAGATGGGTGGAGCGATCGAGGAAATGGACCGCCGCGACGTGGGCGGCGAGCCGGTGGCCGATCTGCGCGTGCGCCATTCGCGGCTGACCGGCATAGACGTCGACCCCGCCCTCGCCCCTGCCATGATCGACGAGTTTCCCGTGCTGTTCGTCGCCGCCGCGCTGGCCGAAGGCCGGACGGTGACGACCGGCCTCGACGAATTGCGCGTCAAGGAATCGGACCGGTTGGCCGCCATGGCCGCCGCGCTCACCTCTGCGGGCGCGCAGGTGGAAGAGCGCGAGGACGGGCTGGTCATCACCGGATCCGGCGGCACGGCGCTGCGCGGTACGGGGAACGCACCCGTCGTGACCCATCTCGACCACCGCATCGCCATGAGCATGGCGGTCGCGGGCCTTGCCAGCGAACATGGCGTGGATATCGACGACACCGCCCCCATCGCCACCAGCTTTCCCAATTTCATGGCGCTGCTGGAACAGGCGCAAACTGCCGCGCCGGCATGATGCTTGCTGCCATGATGCCTGCCGCAATGCCTTATATCGATTGGCCCACCATGGTCGGATTTGGCGGCATGGGGTGCATCATATGGGCCTATTGGTACATCACCGCGCGGGATGCGCCGAACCCGTTCGTCCAGCACGGGGTAAACCTGATGGGGGCGGCGCTTTTGACGGTGTCGCTGATGTATCACCTCAATCTCGCCTCGCTCGTGCTGGAAGGGTTTTGGGCCTCCATCGCGATCTGGGGCCTGTGGAAGGCTTTCAGAAAGCGGAAAGCGTTCAGTAAAAGGAAAAACGCATGATCATCGCCGTCGACGGGCCAACCGCCAGCGGAAAAGGCACCATCGCCAGGGGGCTGGGAAAGCATTACGGCCTGCCGGTGCTGGATACGGGCCTGCTCTATCGGGCGGTGGGCCTGCAGGCGCGCAAGATGGGCCTCGACCCCGACGATCCGGTGGAGGCTGCGCGGGCGACAGGCTTTCCCGATGCCCTGCTGGCAGAGCCCGAGTTGCGCTCGGTCGCATGCGGCGCGCTGGCATCGCGCGTTTCGGTACACAAGCGTGTTCGCGCGGCCCTGCTCGAACGCCAGCGCCAGTTCGCCGCGCAACCGGGCGGCGCGATCCTCGACGGGCGGGACATCGGCACGGTGATCGTGCCCGACGCCGATGTGAAACTGTTCGTAACCGCCAGCCTCGATGCACGCGCAGCGCGCCGCCATGCGGAAAGCACAAGCCGCGGAGAGAGCCTCACGCTGGAGCATGTGATCGACGACCTCGCCCGCCGTGACGAGCGGGATCGCAACCGCGCAGAGGCTCCGCTGGTGCAGGCCGCCGATGCAGAGCTGATCGACAATACCGATATGAGCGCGGCACAGGCGCTGGAGGCCGCCATCGCGATCGTCGATGCCCGCATGGCCCGCCACGCCGCCAAAGGCGCTTGACGCATTGCGCGCGCTGCCCGCGCAGCCTGGCAAGGCGCGCTTTCGCTTGCGTTCACACCCATTAGCGCCTAAGCGCGCGCGGTCCTGACGGCCAAAGGCTCCGGCTCGCGGTCGTTACGGATATTCGCAGGTGCAATCGGCCCTGCGGATGGTTCGGCCCTTTTTGGCCCGCCGATGCAATGGTGCGGATGGCGGAGGAAAGACCGGCGGAAAAACCGCCCGGCCGGAAAAATCGATTGAACGGGAATACCATCCTAATGGCAACTTCGCCTAACCCTACCCGCGATGATTTCGCGAAAATGCTTGACGATATGCTGGGCACCGAAGCCGATGGCGGCTTTGAAGGCCGCGTCGTCAAGGGCACCGTCACCGCCATCGAAAACGACAAGGCCGTCATCGACGTCGGTCTGAAGAGCGAAGGCCGCGTGCGCCTTTCGGAATTCGCCCGCAATGCGGACGAGCACGGCCTGAAGGTCGGTGACGAAGTGGAAGTTTTTGTCGACCGCGTCGAAAACGCCGACGGCGAAGCGATGCTGTCGCGTGACCGCGCCCGCCGCGAAGCCGCATGGGACCGCCTTGAGAGCGAGTTCGGTGAAGGCAAGCGCGTCGAAGGCAACATTTTCGGCCGCGTCAAGGGCGGCTTCACCGTCGACCTCGATGGCGCCGTGGCCTTCCTGCCCGGTTCGCAGGTCGATATCCGCCCCGTGCGCGACATCACCCCGCTAATGGGCATTCCGCAGCCGTTCCAGGTCCTCAAGATGGATCGCCGCCGCGGCAATATCGTCGTGTCGCGTCGCGCCGTTCTGGAAGAAACCCGCGCCGAACAGCGCCAGGAACTGATCGGCGAGCTGAGCGAAGGCCAGGTCATCGACGGCGTGGTCAAGAACATCACCGATTACGGCGCCTTCGTGGATCTGGGCGGCATCGACGGCCTGCTGCATGTCACCGACATGAGCTACAAGCGCGTCAACCACCCCAGCGAAGTGGTGGAAATCGGCCAGACCGTCACCGTGCAGATCGTCCGCATCAACCAGGACACGCAGCGCATCAGCCTTGGCATGAAGCAGCTGGAAAGCGATCCGTGGGACGGCGTCGCCGCCAAGTATCCGGTTGGCGCGAAGCTTTCGGGCGTTGTCACCAACATCACCGAATACGGCGCCTTCGTCGAACTGGAACCGGGCATCGAAGGTCTGGTCCACGTTTCGGAAATGAGCTGGACCAAGAAGAACGTCCACCCCGGCAAGATCGTTTCGACCTCGCAGGAAGTCGAAGTCATGGTGCTGGAAGTCGATGCCGACAAGCGTCGCATCTCGCTTGGCCTCAAGCAGGCCCAGTCGAACCCGTGGGACGATTTCGCAGAGAAGTTCCCCGTCGGCTCGACCGTCACCGGCGAAGTCAAGAACGCGACCGAATTCGGCCTGTTCATCGGCCTTCCGGGCGACGTCGACGGCATGGTCCACATGTCGGATATCGCATGGGGTATTTCGGGCGAAGACGCGCTGGCCCTGCACCGCAAGGGCGAGGAAGTCGAAGCTGTCGTTCTCGATGTCGACATCGAGAAGGAACGCATCAGCCTTGGCATGAAGCAGCTTGAAAAGGGCGCGCCGGCCGTTGGCGGCGCTGCCGCTTTGGGCGCTGGCCTGCGTCGTAACGAAGTCGTCACCGTCACCGTTCTGGAAGTCCGCGATGGCGGCCTTGAAGTGCAGGTCGGCGAAGACGGCGCGACCGGCTTCATCAAGCGTTCGGACCTCGGCCGCGACCGCGACGAACAGCGTCCCGACCGCTTCCAGACCGGTCAGAAGATCGACGCCATGGTCACCGGTTTCGACCGCACCAAAAAGCCGAACTTCTCGATCAAGGCGCGCCAGATCGCCGAAGAAAAGCAGGCTGTCGAGCAGTACGGTTCGTCCGATTCGGGCGCATCGCTGGGCGACATCCTCGGCGAAGCGCTGAAGGGGAAGAACTAAGCCGTAGAGGCGGAAGGCGCAGCCCCGCTGCGCCTCCCTGCCTCAAGGCCGGCCGGCGGTGGTCCCGCCACCGTTCGACGTCGCGGGATTTACTCCCGCGACGGCCGCTTCACCTGAACTCAAAACCCGAAAGGCCCGCCCGGTTCATCCGCGGCGGGCCTTTTGCTTTGCGCGCTTCCCGCCTACATCAACGGGCGAAGGAGCGTGCCATGATCGAAGTCCACCAGTTCCCCTGCCTCTCCGACAATTACGGCTTTCTGCTGCATGACACGGACAGCGGCGAAACCGTGTGCATCGATACGCCCGACGCAGCCGTCTATCTGGCCGAGGCGGAGACGATGGGCTGGACCATTACCCAGGTATGGAACACGCACTGGCACCCGGACCACGCAGGCGGGAACGAGGATATCAAGACGGTCACGGGCTGCATGATCACTGCCCCCGCAACCGATGCCCCCAAGATCGCGGCCACCGACCGCATCGTGGAAGGCGGCGACACGGTCTCCATCGGAGCACACAAGGCCGAAGTGATCGACGTGGGCGGCCATACGAAAGGCCATATCGCCTATTACCTGCCAGACGCGGGGATTGCTTTTGTCGGCGACAGCGTGTTCGCCTTGGGCTGCGGGCGCATGTTCGAAGGGACGCCCGACCAGTTTTGGGCGAGCCTGAAGCGGATAAAGGCCCTGCCGCCCGGGACGCGTTTGTTCTGCGCCCATGAATATACCGCGGCCAACGCGAAATTCGCGTTGCATGCCGACCCCGACAATGCCGCGCTGGCCGATTATGCCGAGGAGGTCGCCGCCCGCCGCGCGCAGGACCTGCCGACCGTGCCGACACGGCTGTCGCGCGAACTTGCGACCAATCCCTTCCTGCGCGCCGACGATCCCGCGATGCAGGCGCGATGGGGCGGCGGTGATGCCGTCGCGACCTTTGCGGCCCTGCGCGCCGCCAAGGACAGCTTTTAAGGAGACTGGCGGCCATGGACGCAGATGACGCCCTCTTCCGCCTCGCCCCCGACCATCACCGCGCCCGCGCCGATGCCGAACAGCTTTACCGCAGCGTATCGCAGCGCCTGATCCGCTTGCTCCCCACGGGGAGCGAGATCATGCATGTCGGCGCGACCGCGATTGCCGATTGCCTGACGAAGGGCGACCTTGACATCATGGTCCGCGTCGATGCCGGTGAATTCGACGAGGCCGAATTGGCCCTTGCCAGCCTGTTCGCCCGCAGCCGCTCCGATCCTGCCGACGGTTTCGCCGGTTTCGAGGATGCAAGTGCCTCCCCTCACCTCGGCATCCAGCTCGTCGCGCGCGGCGGCGCGTTCGACATGTTCGAGAAGTTCCGCGACCGCCTGAATGCCAGCCCCGCCCTGCTGCGCGAATATAACGCGCTGAAACGCGACCATGACGGCGCCGCAATGGAGGCCTATCGTAGCGCGAAGGACCGGTTTATCGCGCGCACATTGCGCTATTGACCGGACCGGTTCAGGCGGGTTTTGCCGACAATACACGGCCAGCAAGCATCGCGGCCATCCACGCCGCCAGCGCCGCGATCCAAAGCGCGTGCGTTCCCATGCCAGCGAAAAGCGCGGCACCGACAGCGGCCCCCGATGTCAGCGCAAGCCACTGCCACAGAAACGGCGGCCAACGGTTATGATGCGATCCCAGCAAGCCATCGGCAAAATGGCTGCCCAGCTTGACCAGCGTGCCCGTCATATAGGTCAGACCGATGCGGATATCGCCGCTTTCCTCGAACACAAGATTGAGCGCTCCCATCGCCATCGCCAGCAAAACGAACGGGGCCAGCCCGTCCAGCCACATGCCCATCATCGCGGCAAGGCTGATGCCAGTGGCGACGCAGGCCAATATGGACTGCGGCCTCGCGAACAGGGCAATGCGCCGCTTCGCAAGAGTGCACAGCACCACGCCCAGCACAAAGCTGCCGATCAACAATGCCGCCGGCCATGCCGCGGCCAACCGTTCGGCAAGGCCCACGCCCAAACGTGTCGAATTCCCGCTCATGAAAGAGACGAAATAGCCGCCCGAACCCAGAAATCCGATCCCGTCGATCATGCCAGCCAGCGCGGCCAGCAAGCCCGCCAGAACACGAGAGCGACGATCGTGGCGATACATTCCAGCAGATTACGGAAGCCGGCCCCGACATTCAATCGCGCGGCATGTCCTGTCCGCAATCGCCAAACAAAAACCCCCGCACATGGCGGGGGCGTTCGTTTGATTGCGAGGCGAACCCGATCAGATCGAGCCGATCGCCTGATCCACCAGCGCCTTGTCGGCATCCGCGCCATAATTCCTGGCGATCAGATCGGCCGAAGCGGCAGCCGATGCCTGTGCGGCGCGGACGCGCAATTCGTCCATCACCCCGCGTTCGGCAGCGGCGATCTTTTCCTCGGCCATTTTCTCGCGGCGGGCGACCATGGCGGTCGCATCGCTCTCTGCCTTGGCGACGATGGCGTCAGCCTCGGTGCGGGCGTGGTCTAGCATCGCGGCCGCGTCTTTTTCGGCATTCGCGATCTTGTCGGCATATTCCTTGCGGAGCGCCTCGGCCTCGGAACGAAGCTTCTTCGCTTCCTCAAGCTGGTTCTTGATCTCGGCAATACGGTTGTCGAGGCCGCCCGCGATCTTCTTGTGCGCCTTGGCATAGAAGAACGCGATGGCCAGCAGCACGATCATGGCCGAGCTGACGACCGCAGCCGGCGGGGCAATGCCCAGCAGTGCGGGTTCGACGTGATGTTCCTCGGTCATGCCTTCTGCGGTGGCGGCATGATCCAGATGCTCTTCGACGGCCTGCGATGCCGCGGGCAGTTCGTGCGTTTCGGCAGCCATCAAGCGAGCTCCTTCCTGACCGCGCCTAGCGCGGCGGCATTATCGACCGACAGGCCCGACACGCGAGCGACGATCGACTGGGTCGCTTCGGCAGCGATCCCCTCGATCTCGGCAGCGGCCTTTTCGCGGGCTTCGGCAATTCGGGCCTCGGCGGCGTCCAGCTTTGCATCGATACCCGTCTGGGCAGCACCCAGCCTGGCTTCGGTTTCGGCCGCGGCCTCGGCCTTGGCTTCGGCAATCAGTTCCTGGGCCTTGGCGCGGTTTTCATTCTCGCGCTGGCGCCATGCCTCTTCCTGCTCGTCAGCGGCCTTGCGGGCAGCTTCGGCAGCGGAAAGATCGTCGGCGATCTGCTTGTCGCGCATCGCCACGGTGTCCATCACCTTGGGCACCATGCCGCGCCCGATGACGAAATAGGTCAGGCCGAAAAAGATCAGCAACCAGAAGACCTGGCTCGCATAGGTTGCGGCTAGCTGGGAAATTTGTGGCATGGCCAGACCCTAAAGATAGATCAAATTCATGACGCCCGGCCATATCACAATGGCCGGGCGAAATTCAGTATCGTTCGATCAGGCGACGAAGATCAGGATCATCGCGACGACGAACGAGAGCAGGCCCAGAAGCTCGGCACCGGCGAAACCGATGAAGAGGCGGCCCTGCTGGCCGTCGGCAGCACCCGGATTGCGCAGCGCGCCTTCGAGGAACTTGGCGAAAACGTTACCCACGCCGATCGAGGCGAGGCCCGCACCCAGAGCGGCGAGACCGGCACCGAGCAGCTTTGCGGCTTCTGCGTCCATTTCAAAAACTCCTTTGGAAAACTTGATTAGATGATGGAAGGATCAGTGAAGATTTTCGGCGTCGTTCAGATAGACGCTGGTCAGCAGGGCGAACACATAGGCCTGGATCCCGGCAACCAGGATTTCCAGTGCGCAAATGCCCACCATGAGAAGGAAGCTCGGGATACCGGCCAGCGCGAAGATGCCCGCGCTGTGGTTGCCCGCGCCGATCACGAAGCTGGAAAGCACTTCCAGCAGCACGTGCCCTGCCATCATGGCCACGAACAGACGCAGGCCAAGGCTGAAGGGACGCACCATGAAGCTGATAAGTTCGACCACGAAGATCACGGGAATCATGGGAACCGGCGTGCCATGCGGCACGAACAGCGAGAAGAAGTGCAGACCGTGCTTCGCGAAACCGACAATCAGCACGATCGAGAAAGAGATGATCGCCAGCACGCCCGTAACGGTGAAATGGCTGGTGAAGGTAAAGGGATGCAGCCCGATCACGCCCAGCGGCAGCAGGCCGAGGATATTGGCGAACAGGATGAACATGAACAGCGAGAAGATATAGGGCACATATTTGCGCCCTGCCTTGCCCACATTGGCTTCCAGCATGTCGTCGATAAAGCCGGTGAAGCTTTCCACCGCCATCTGCCAGCGGCCCGGCACCAGCTGGCGCTTCATCCCGCCCGCGACGAACACCCAGAGCACGACGACCGAAATGGCCATCCAAAGCGCGCTGTTGGTGAAAGCAATGTTATAGCCGCCGATGGCCCACGCATCCGAACCGAACATCGGTTCGATGGTGAACTGGTGCATCGGATCGACCTTGGCTTCGCTTGCCACTTGCTGAAAATCCCTATTGCCCCAAGGGAACCGTGCGGTCCCCCGGTCCGTAACAGACCTTAAGCCCTTTGCAGAAAGACGCCCTTTCGTGAACCCCCGCAAGGAGGATCAGTCCCTCCATCGGAAGATTCAATCAGGGCGCCGGTTTGCGAGCCGGATGATGTTCCTGAAGGCGACGACAATCCCGAGTGCGAGCATCACCAACAGACCCCAGGGCGACGTATCCGCGAATCGGTCTATGACAAGTCCGATCAGCGCACCGCCGACAAGGCCGCCCAGCAAATCCGCCAGCACGCGGGAACCCATACGATAATTCTCGTCGGTTCCCTGCACTTGCGGCCTGATCCGCGCTTCCTCGCGCTGACGCGCGGCTTTCAGCCGTTCGTCGAGTGCGTCGATGCGCTTATCTTCGCCAAGTGGCTCCCGTCCGGACTGCTCGTCACTCATGTCAGGCTCCCGTCAAGACCCCGTCACGCGCGGCATAGCTGCCCGTCTAGGGCGCGGCCCCTTTAGGAAAGGGGTCTGGCCAAGTCAACACGGCCTAATCAGCCATTCGTCTTATACTTGTTGGTGATCGCACGCGCGCAAAATCGCCCCGCCCGCCAGGGGCTGCCGCCGAACGGCCCGCAATCGCGTCCTAACCGACCGACGGACAGCGCGGATCGAGCCGCGCCGCGCCCGATCCGCGGGTCTGCCAGCTTCCGTCGGGCGCCTGGTATTTTTCGCCCGCACTGGTGCGCGCGATCAGGATGCACCCTTGCGCGAATGCGAATTCCTCGATCGTCACGCCCTCGGCCCGCGCCTTGTCGGCATAGCTGGCCTTGCGCCGGATGTTCAGGTCGTCGACCAGCTTGCGCAATGCCGCGTCGGGAGAGCCGACAAAGCCCAGATATCCGTCCATCTTCTCACCGATCGCGCCATTCGCGCGCGCGGCGGCATAGGCGGGATCGCGCTGCACGGCAGAGGCCGGAGCGGCGATCATGCCGGTTGCGGTGACGGCAGTGGCGGCGATGGCCACCACAGCCATGCCGGCAGCGGACAGAATTCTATTACGAGCCATCAGAAAATCTCCGGATTATCCTCTATGTTCTGCTCGGCGGAATCGACCAGCCGGTAGAGCACTTCCTGTTTGATATTGATGTTGAGCTCGATCACGATCGCATCGTTGGGTGCGTTCACATTAATGCACCCCGCCAGCGGCGCGGCCATTGTCAACGCCAGTGCGATATTGCGCAAAGCCCGATATCCAGATCCATGCTCCTTCATCGCGGGACCAGTCGCAGCGCGTATTGCCTGCGTCAATCCGGTCGACGCTTCTATGGCACGGTTCATGGCACGGTCTCGCTTTCGGCATTGTGAATGGAGGGTTTAACCGGCGGCAAGCCAGCGACCAGATCGCCTTGCGGAGCCGGAGGGATTTCGGGAGCTTCGGGGTCGGGCACCAGTGCGCCACCCTCTTCCTTCAACAGGCCCAGTTCGCGCGGATCGCGCACCGAAGCCGGATCGTACAGCGATTTCAGGCTGGAAAGCAGCTGGTAGAAGGGCGCGCGTATATTGACGTTGAAGCGCACCGGCAGGCTGGCCAGCTTGCGGGTCAGAATATTCTTCGACGCGGCCTCTCCCTGGCTGACCCCGTCGATCCGCACGCGGGTGACGATCTCCCCCTCCAGCGCGCCGTCCATGCCGATGGTCATATTCTTGTAATCCAGCGATTTCAGCGCATCGAAGGCGAAATTGGTGATCGCGGACATATCCTCATAGCTGAGCGCCCCGACATAGGAGAGATTGCCGCCCGGCGCGCGCGATTGCAGGAACCCTTGCTCGATCCGCCCGCCCGCCTTGTCGAACACCACCGGCAGGGTGCCGTCGAACGTGCCGGTTGCCGACAGATTGGCCATTTCCATCCTTTCGAGGAAGCGCGCCGCATCCAGCCCCTCGATCACGAAGACATAGCGCCGCGTCTCGTCCGCGCCCAAGGTCATGCGCACGGGCCGCAATTCCAGCGTGCCGCCGACAAAGGGCCATTTGCCCGAATGGAAGGCAAAGACATTCCCTTCCTCAAGAGCATAGCGGATCACGCCGTTTTCGACCGGAATGCCGGGATTGATTTCGGCCACGGTGATCGTCTGGTCGGGCGCGGTGACCATGCCCATCAGATCGGTAAAGCGGATCGTTCCCGCCATGCCCTTGACCGGTCCGAATGCCGCCGCGAAATCGAGCGAGGCCGTGGTGAACTGGCCGGTGGACGTAATGCCTTGCGCGCTCCAGTCGATCCGCCCGCTGCCATCGACCCGCCCCTGCATATTGGCGACCACGCCCAGCGCCAGCGGGGTGATATCGGTCGGTTGCAGGCCCTCATCGAAACGCAGCCCGTCAACCGTCAGATCGGCATGGCCAGTCCCGCTGCCCAGATCATGCGCGATATCGACGGCGGTAACCTGTCTGCCGGTCGTTTCCTCGCGCAGCAGGGCTTGCGCCGCGATCCGGTTGTCGGCCAGCTTTAAGGTCGCCCCTTCGCTCACCATCGGATTGAACCGGGCCGAAGCCGCGCGGTCGGTCATCCGAAGGCTGACGTCGTCCAGCGCCAGCACGCCATCGTAATAGGACCATTGGCCCGATGCCCGCGTAATATCGTGCGGCACGGCGGCCATGCGCATTTCGGCATCGGCAAAGCTGCCGCCGATCGCGCTGCCCAGATCGGCTTTCAGATCGCTCAACACGAATTGCGTTTCCGATCCGCCCTCACCCAGTTGCACATCCAGATCGCGCGCTGCCATGGAGCCGGGAAAGGCAAATCCCACCGGGCCGCCATTCACGCGCACCGGCGTGTCGCCCAGACGCCCCGCCAGCGCCAGTTCGGGCACGCCCGCCGCGAAACGGGCGCCGTTTTGCGTCACGCGCAGCATCGCGCCGTCGCCTGGCGGACACAAAGTAATGCTTTGCCGAACCATCGACAGGCTTGCCAATGTCAGCGCGTCGAATCGCGGCGAAATGCACGCGGTGCCCAGCGCCAGCCCGCTCCGCTCGCTCCATCCGCCCGCGACCGGCAGGTTCAACGCATCTACCCTCCCGCCGGGGAACGCGCCGCTGGCGATAAGGCGGCCGGCAATCGAAACCGCGCCCGAAGCGTTTTGCACGAGGCGCATGTCGGGCACGGCCAGCGCCGCGTCGCGGGCGCTATATTCCGCCATGGTCAGCCGCATCGCGCGAACGCCATCCTTACGCTCTTCCATCCGGCCCGTGATGCGCGGCAACCCCGCGCCGCCGGTGGAAAAATTGCCCGCCACTTCGGCAGGCCGGTCGCCGCCAAACCCGTATTGCCCGCGCGAGAGCGCCAGCAGCGTCTCTCCGCTCGTGCCCCGCCAGCGCGCCTGCGGCACGATCAGCGTCGTGCGGCCATCTGCAAGGCGCGCCTGCATATCCGCCGAGAAACTGCTGCCCTTACCCTCTGCCGCCAGGCCGCTTTGCAATTTGGCCAGCAAAGGCTCCGCCAGCGTTCCCGCGGCCGATTTGCGCCATCCCGCCATCAGTGTATTGAGATCGCCCGCAGCTTGTAGCCCCTTACCCTCAAGTCCGCCGTTGAAGGCCACATGCGACAGGTCCGACCGCGCGCGGACGCGCCCTTCCAGCCGGACGGTTCGCCCCTTGATGCCCGATGCTTCCACCCCGCTGGCGGACAAGTCGAAATTCGACATCAGAGCGCCCTTGCCGTCGCGGGTCAGCGCCAGATCGCCCGTCAGCGCGTCGGCATGCGCCATATCATGCGTCAAACCGCGTCCGTTCAGGCGTCCACGCAGCGCGAAACTGGCGAAATCCTGCGTCTCGGCATGCAATTGCAGCGCGTTTTGGCCCATGGCCTCGCCGGACGCGCATTGCAGGCTGGCCAGACGCACCGGACCGTCAAACGCCAGTCGCCCCCTGCGCGTCGCCAACGTGCCATAAAGGCTCCCCCCCTCGCCCATACAATCGCCCAGCGCCATCCGGGGTATGACCGCACCCGCCACGCCTGCAAAGCCGCTGGCCAGATTGCCGCGGCCTTCCAGCTTGGCACCGACATCGCCCCAGGGACTGCGCACCAGTGCCCGCCCGTCCGCAATCGCAAGGTCCAGATCGGGCAATGCGAACGGCCCGTCGCTCGCACTGTCGTAAATCACCCTGTCGAGAGCACCGAAACTGACCTTTTCGCCATCCCAGCGCCCGTAAAGCCGCGGCTTTTCCAGCCTGACGCCGCCGATGGCGGGCGTGCCAAAGCGATAGGCGATCGTCACCACGGCCCGCTCTACCGTCAGGTCGGGGTCAAGGGGATCGCCCACCACGATATTGCCGATCACCTGCTGCTGCGGCCCGATCGAAATCACCTCATAGCTCGCCGGAACGCCATATTCGGCCAGCGTCGAATCGATCAGATCACCGGCCAGCCTTTCGCGCGTAACGTAAAGCCCGGCAAATATGCCCAGCGAGATCGCGAAAAATACCAGCGCCACATCGGCGAAAAACCGCCGTTTGCGATATCGGCGCGCACGAACGGGGGCATCGACCGGTTCGCCGGTCGGCACTTCTCCCGCCTGTTCGTTATCGTCCTGTTCGCTCATGCCGCCTGCGCAATCGAATATCGGCGCCCTTGCAGCTGGCCGAATGCTGGGCCGAACTTGCGCATTCGTCCGGCAAAAGGCAATGACCGCACAGGGATGCGCACGATTTCGTGCCGCCGAAAGGGGACGTTTACGCCATGGCCGACGGGCAGGAACCGCTGCCGATCGATGCGCCTGCCATACCGCCGCAGGCCAGGCCGCAGGACGGCACCGATCCGCGCGGCCATCGCGCGCGACTGCGCGAAAGGCTGCTGTCAGGCGGGATCTATGCGCTGGGCGATCATGAAATCGTCGAATATCTGTTGATGACAGCGATCCCGCGAAAGGATGTGAAACCGATCGCACGCAGCCTTTTGCAGCGCTTCGGCAGCCTGGCGGGCGTTTTCAATGCCGACCGCAAGGCGCTGGCCGACCATCCCGGTATGGGAGAGACCAGTGCCGCGGCGCTGAAGATCGTGGGGGTTGCGGCCCGTCGGCTGGCGCGCAGCCAGGTGCAGGAAAAGCCGATTCTGGGCAGCTGGCAGGCGCTGATCGATTATCTGACGATCGATATGGCGCATCTGACGGTCGAACGGGTGCGCGTCCTCTATCTCAATGCGCAAAACCGGTTGATTCGCGACGATCATGTCGGCGACGGCTCGCTGGACGAAGCGGCCATCCACCCGCGCGAGGTAATCAAGCGCGCGATGGATCTGGGCGCGGCGGCGCTGATCCTTGTCCACAACCACCCCAGCGGCAATCCCGAACCGAGCAGGGCCGATATCCAGATCACCAATCGCATTGCCGAAGCAGGCCGGTTGCTGGGCGTGACGGTGCACGATCACATCATCGTGGGCCGCAGCGGCCATGTGTCGCTGCGTTCGAAGGGGCTGATATAGCAGGAAAATACATCTTCGGGGGCGGACATCGGAAACTGCCCACCCCCGCGACGTCACCGCCGCCTCACCCTTAAAAATGACCATCCGGGTCGCAGAAAGACAGTCATTCCCGCAGGCAAGCCATTGCGGCCGATATGCGAACGGCAGAGCGCATCGCGACCGGGGTCGGGAAAGCTGAAATCATTCAACGGAATTCCGGCAGCGTGCACGTCCCCCGCACGCCCGACGACCCGTCAACGACGGTGCCGACCTGTCACGCCAATGCCTGAACCTTCCCCAACCCGTCTGGTCCACGCCTGCCATCGCGGGCCATGACCCCGACGGAATGTAACATTTCATGCACCGTGGACGTATCGGTAACCGTTCATCGCGCGTAAAGGCAAGGAAATTCTTCAAATCCTAAGCGATCCGAAGCCTTCCCTGCCTGCGGGCGTTAACGATTTTCCTAAACGAGCCGCGACTGTTCCAGTGCCGCTTTGATGAATCCGGCGAACAGCGGATGGGGCGCGAATGGACGGCTCTTGTATTCGGGATGGAATTGCACGCCGACGAACCACGGGTGGTCGGGGCGTTCCACGATTTCGGGCAGCAGACCATCGGGCGACATGCCCGAAAACAGCAAGCCGCCCTGTTCCAGCGCTTCGCGGTAGGCGACGTTCACTTCGTAACGGTGGCGATGGCGCTCGGAAATCTCGGTGCTGCCATACAGATTGGCCGCGCGGCTGTTGCCCGCCAGCTTCGCGTCATAGGCGCCAAGCCGCATCGTGCCGCCAAGGTCACCGCCCTCGGCGCGCTTTTCAAGCCCTTCGGCGGTCATCCATTCGGTGATGATGCCGACGACAGGCTCGCTCGTTTCGCCGAACTCGGTCGAACTTGCGCCGGCGATTCCCGCCGTGTTGCGGGCGCCTTCGATGCAGGCCATCTGCATGCCGAGGCAGATGCCGAGGAATGGCACATCGCGTTCACGGGCAAAGCGGACGCTCTCGATCTTGCCTTCGCTGCCCCGTTCGCCAAAACCGCCGGGGACGAGGATGCCGTGCATCGGTTCCAGCGCCGCCACGATGTCCGATTCATCCTGCTCAAACAATTCGGCATCGATCCATTTCACATGGACCTTGGTGCGATTGGCCATTCCACCGTGAATCAGCGCTTCGTTCAGCGATTTATACGCATCGGGCAGGCCGACATATTTGCCGACCACGCCGATGGTCACCTCGCCCTCCGGATTCTCGAACCGGTCGACGATGTCGTCCCAGCCCGCCAGTTCGGGTGCCGGTGCATCCATCCGGAAATGGCGCAGAACCTCTGCGTCCAGACCCTCGGCATGATATTGCAGCGGCACCGCATAGATGCTGCTGGCATCGAGCGCGGGAATGACCGCTTCTGTCCGCACGTTGCAGAACTGCGCGATCTTGCGGCGTTCGCTTTCGGGCAATTCATGTTCGCAGCGGCACAGCAGCAGGTCGGGCTGTACGCCAAGGCTGGTCAGCTCGCGCACCGAATGCTGGGTGGGCTTGGTCTTCAGCTCGCCCGCCGCCTTGATATAGGGCACCAGCGTCACGTGAATCGCGGCGGTCTGTTCGCGCGGCAGTTCGTTACGCAGCTGGCGAATCGCCTCGATAAAGGGAAGCCCCTCGATATCGCCGACGGTGCCGCCGAATTCGCACAGGACGAAATCCAGCCCCTCGGTATCGGCAAGGGCGAATTGCTTGATCGCGTCGGTCACATGCGGGATCACCTGAACGGTCGCGCCCAGATAGTCGCCACGCCGTTCCCTGGCGATGATCGACTGATAGATCCGCCCGCTGGTGATATTGTCGCCCTGATGCGCCGACACGCCGGTAAAGCGTTCGTAGTGGCCGAGATCGAGGTCGGTTTCGGCCCCGTCGTCGGTCACGAAAACCTCGCCGTGCTGATAGGGGCTCATCGTCCCCGGATCGACATTGAGATAGGGGTCGAACTTACGAATGCGGACCTTGTAGCCACGCGCTTGCAAAAGGGCAGCCAGCGATGCCGCCATAAGACCTTTGCCGAGCGAGGAGACCACGCCGCCGGTGATGAAAATGTACCGCGCCATGGGAGTTGGGCCTTAGTCGAAAGAATCGAAAAGGGGCAAGCTTCGTGTGAAGCCTGCGGCCGCTTTTCGTCAATTTAATGGGGATGGACCGGATAAGCGCTCCGGTCCGGTGCTGATTTCAGGGCTGAACCCTATGCGGCCCGGTTATTCGGCCGAACCGGCCAGCGGATCTGCATCGGCAGCCGGCGCCGCCTCGCCCGCAGGCGCGGGGGTTGCGGCAGGAGCGGGGGTTGCGGCAGGAACGGCAGGCGCCAGCGGATCGGGCGCTGCGGCGGGGATCGTACGGTCGAGCGAGGTATCGATTTCGCTGCCCTGCGTGGTTTCGACGGCAATCGCCGCCAGCGCGATCGACAGCACGACGAACAGAACCGCCAGAATGCCGGTGGCCCGCGTCATGAAATTGGCCGCACCGCGCGCGCTCATCAAGCCGGACGGGCTACCGCCCACGCCAAGCCCGCCGCCTTCCGACTGCTGCATCAGGATCGCGCCGACCAGCGCCGCACCGACAATCGCTTGAACGATGGTAAGAAACAGGAAAAGCGACATCGATTGATCCGGTTATGCAGTCAGACAACAAGTTTGCGAAAATAGGAGCCGCGCGTGCCTATGCAAGCCCGTGCGCCGATCCAAGGCGGCGGCTCTTACCGGCAGCGGCCCGAACATGCAAGCAACCCGAACTGGCAAGCAACCCGAACTGGCAAGCAAATGCGCGCGCGCAGGTTTCGGGCGTTCAGCCTTCGTCCAAAGAGGATGCCGCCGCGATGATCGGTACGAAACCGTCCGCCGTCAGGCTGGCTCCGCCGACCAGCGCGCCGCCCACTTCGGATGCCGACAGCAATTCGGCCGCGTTATCGCCCTTGACCGAACCGCCATAGAGAATGCGGATTTCCTTCCCCTCGTCCCCGTAACGGTCCATCAGCACCGCACGCAGCCATTTATGCATTGTACCCACATCCTGAACCGACGGGACGCGGCCCGAGCCGATAGCCCAGATCGGTTCATAGGCGACCGACAGGCGCTGCGGCGAATCGGGCAGGCAATCAGCCAGCTGGCGCGCGACGATCTTCTCCGCCTCGCCCGAATCGCGCTGCTCCGCGCTTTCGCCCACGCACAGGATCACGCCAAGGTCGATAGCCTGCGCCGCTTCGGCCTTGGCCTGGACGTCCGCATTGGTCTCGCCGTGGTCGGCGCGGCGCTCGGAATGGCCGACGATCACGAAATCGGCCCCCGCCTCGCGCAGCATGGCGGCCGAAATATCGCCGGTATGCGCACCCTTCTCGGACGAATGGCAATTCTGCGCGCCCACGCCGATTTGGTTCACCGCCTCGCGCAGTGCCGAAATCAGCGTCGCGGGCGGCGCGATCGCCACCTCTACCTTGGGCAGGCGCGACGAAGCGCGGTCGATGGCGCGCGCCTCGCTAAGATCGGCGCGCATGCCGTGCATTTTCCAGTTTCCGACTACATAGCAACGTTGTGCCATCGATTACCCGTCCACCCTGTTTGTGATCCGTGCTGTCACAATGACAACGCCCGAAGGAATGACCCGGGAAGAATGACCCGGGAAGAATGACAGAGTCGATAGCCCTGCCGGTCGGCGGCGGCTAGCCCATGGAGGGTTTTGTGTCAAAACGGTAGCGGACCGGTCGTGCCCGCTTTGCGGGGACGGTGTTGCAGCGCGGCCATCACCCGCCTAAAGCCGTGCGCCAATGCATCGCGCCGGTCCGGTTTTACGCCGGGCCGCGCGAAGAAAATGACGGCCCCCTTACGGCCAAGTTACGGATTGCCAGTCACCATGATCCAGGGTTTTCGCAAGCTTTTCCAATCCCCGCTCGGCCTTGCGCTGACTTTGGGCTTTGTCGCGCTGATCGCTTTGGCGTTTGCCAGCGCGGATATCACCGGATCGGGCTTTGGCGGCATCGCGGGAAGCGAGCGCGTGGCGACGGTGGGCGACCAGAAAATCACCACGTCGCAATTGCGCACCACCGTGGGCAGCGCGTTCGAACAGGCGCGGGAAAATAATCCGACCGCCACCATGGAGGATTTTCTCGAGGCCGGCGCGATCGACAATCTGCTGGACCAGATGATCGAACGCTATGCGCTTTACGATTTCGGCCTGTCCAAGGGGATGCGCATCGGCGATTCGCTGATCGGCAGCGAATTGACGCAGATGGCCGCGTTTCAGGGCCCCGACGGAAAATTCAGCCAGGACCTCTACAATCAGGCCATCCAGCGCCGCGGCCTTTCGGACCAGATGGTGCGCGAGGATATCGGACAGGGCCTTGTTTCGCGCATGTTGCTGGTGCCCACGACCTATGGCGACAAGGCGCCGCTGAATGTCGCGCGCCGATATGCAGGGCTGCTCAATGAAACGCGCCATGGCGGCGTGGCGCTGATCCCCAGCCCTGCCTTTATCGATCAGGAACCGGTCGACGATGCGGTGCTGAAAAAATATCTCGCCGACAATCGCGACACCTATATGCTGCCCGAGCGTCGCACGATCCGCCTTGCGACTTTCGGCGCGGAAGTGCTGGGGGATGCGGCCAGGCCGACCGAGGCCGAGATTGCCGAACGCTATAAAGCGAATGCCAGCCAGTATGCCGCCCGCGAAGAGCGCGAGTTCGAGCAGTTGATCGTGCCCACCGAAGCCGCGGCAAATGCGCTGAAAGGGCAGATCGCTTCCCCCTCGCAATTGCGGGCCGTGGCGGAAAAGCAGGGGCTGGAGACGAATACGGTTACAGCCACCAGCCGCCAGCAACTGGCCTCGACATCGACGCCGCAGGTCGCCGCTGCCGTTTATGATGCGGCGTCGGGCAGCATCGTCGGGCCGGTTCGCGGCCCGCTGGGTTTTTACCTGATCCGCATCGGCAAGGTCACGCCGGTCGCGGCGCGCGGTATCGATGCCGTGCGCGGCGAGATTGCCGAAGCGATCGGGCAGGAAAAAACCCGTAGCCTGATGGCCGACCGCGCCTCGCAGATCGAGGATCGCCTGCAGTCGGGCGCAAGCCTTGCCGATGTCGCCAAATCGCTGAATGCCAAGGTGACCACCACGCCCCCGCTGACCGAGGATGGCAGCGTGTTCGGCGAAGGCGAAGTCGATCCGTCGGAAGCGCGTCTGGCACAGACCGTGTTCGCCATGCAGCCCGGCGGCGATGCGCAAATCGCGGCCAGCATGGACGGACAACGCTATGTGATCTTCGAACCCGGTGAAGTCACCCGTGCCGCGCCGCCGCCGTTCGACGACATCAAGGACGTGCTGACCCGCAATTACAAGCTGGAACAGGGCTCTGAAAAGGCAAAGGCGGCCGCCGACAAGGTGATGGCCGCGATCAAGGGCGGCAAGACCCTGTCCGAGGCGCTGGCCGCTCTCGATGTTCGCACGCCGCCGGTCGACAGCATCGATCTGTCGCGCCGCCAGCTGATGGCGCAGCGCCAGCAACGCGGTATCGCGCCGCCGCTGGCCCTGATGTTCACCATGGCACCTAAGACCGCAAAGCGGCTGGAAGCGCCCAATGGTCTGGGCTGGTTCATCGTCTCGCTCGACAGTATCGACGTTCCCGAACTGGCCGACGACGATCCGATTATCGCGCAGACGCAGGCCGAATTGTCGCGCCTTCGCCAGCAGGAGCTGATCGACCAGCTTCGCGTTGCGATTGCAAAGGAAGTGCCGGTGACGCGCAACGACAATGCGATTGCCGCCGTGCGCACGCAGCTTGCGCCCCAGCGCAATTGATCGCCCGTATATAAGCGAACCGCCGACACGATGACCGACACTGCCGCCCCCGAAAACGCGGATCACGCCCGCGACGCCTTTGCCGCCAGCCAGTTGCGCGCCGGTCGCGCGGGCGTGGTCTGGCGCAAGGTGATCGCGGATTGCGAAACGCCGGTGGCCGCCGCGGTCAAGCTGATCGAACCGGGTCGCGGCGATTTCCTGCTGGAATCGGTCGAAGGGGGCGAGACGCGCGGGCGTTACTCGCTTGTCGGGCTGGACCCCGACCTGCTGTTCCGCGCAAGGGGCGATACGGCGGAAATCAACCGCATCTGGCGGCATGACCGCAACGCTTTCGTCCAGCTGAAGGACGAGCCGCTGACCGCATTGCGCAATCTGGCGGCCAGCTGCCGTTTCGATGTGCCCGATGAATTGCCGCCCGCGCTTGCCTGTCTTGTCGGCTATTTCGGGTATGAAACGATCGGTCTGGTCGAGGATATCGCACGGCCCGCGCCCAATCCGCTGGACCTGCCCGACATGATCTTCGCGAGGCCCACGCTGATCCTCGTGTTCGACCGGCTGAAGGACACGCTGTTCTGCATCGCGCCCGTCTGGCCCTCGGAAAGCAGCGCCGATAATGCCGTTTCCGCCGCGGCAGAGCGGATCGAGGCCTGTCTGGCAAAGCTGCAGGGCGCGCGCCTTTCCACGCCTCCGCTTTTGCCAGAAGAGACCGAGGCAGCGCTGACCCCGCAATTGCCCGCGGGCCGCTATGCCGAGATGGTGCGCGCGGCCAAGGACTACATTACGGCGGGCGATATCTTTCAGGTGGTTCTGGCCCAGCGTTTCACGTGCCCCTTCCCGCTGCCTCCGCTGGCGCTCTACCGCGCGCTGCGACGGGTGAACCCGTCGCCCTTCCTCTATTTCCTCGACCTGCCCGGCTTTGCGCTGACGGGGTCCAGCCCCGAAATCCTCGTGCGCGTGCGCGGCGGGGCGGACGGCAAGCCCGAGGTGACGATCCGGCCCATCGCGGGCACCCGTCCGCGCGGCAAAGACGCCGAGGAAGACCGCGCCAATCGCGACAGCCTGCTGGCCGATCCCAAGGAACGCGCCGAACATCTGATGCTGCTGGATCTTGGCCGCAACGATGTGGGCCGCGTGGCGAAACCGGGCACGGTGCGCGTGACCGAAAGCTATACGGTCGAACACTACAGCCATGTCATGCATATCGTGTCGAACGTGGTGGGCGATCTTGCGGCCGATGCCGATGCCATCGACGCCATGTTCGCAGGCTTTCCCGCAGGCACGGTCAGCGGCGCGCCCAAGGTGCGGGCCTGCCAGATCATTGCCGAGCTTGAGCCGGAAACCCGCGGTGCCTATGCGGGCGGCGTCGGCTATTTCGCGCCGGACGGATCGGTGGACAGCTGCATCGTCCTGCGCACCGCCGTGGTCAAGGACGGGGTGATGCATGTGCAGGCAGGCGCGGGCATCGTGGCCGATTCCGATCCCGCCTATGAACAGCGGGAGTGCGAGGCAAAGGCGGGCGCATTGCTCGCCGCCGCGAAAGAGGCGCTCAGCCTCGCGGGTGAGCCGGGATACGGGCAATAGGCCCGCCCCGCTTCCCCCGCCGCCTTGATCTCGGTCCTATTCGCGCGCAAAGGCGGGCATCATGATCCTTGTCATCGACAATTACGACAGCTTCACCTGGAACCTCGTCCATTATCTGATGGAAATGGGCGCAAAGGTGGAAGTGGTGCGCAACGACGCCATCACGGCGGCAGACGCATTGAAAACCGGCGCGAAAGGCTTTCTGATCTCGCCCGGGCCCTGCACGCCGGACGAAGCGGGAATCAGCCTCGACCTCGTCGGCGCTTGCGCCGATGCGCGGCTGCCGCTGCTGGGCGTGTGCCTTGGCCACCAGTCCATCGGGCAATATTTCGGCGGCAAGGTCGTTCGCGGCGGGCTGATGCATGGCAAGACCTCACCCGTCGATCATGACGGAACGGGCGTGTTCGCGGGCCTGCCCTCGCCCTTTACCGCCACGCGCTATCACAGCCTTGTGGTAGAGGACGTGCCCGACTGTCTGAAGATCAACGCCACCACGCCGCGTCCGGACGAAGATGGCACCCATGCGATGGGCTTCCGCCACGAAAGCCTGCCGATCCACGGGGTTCAGTTCCACCCCGAAAGCATCGCCACGCAGCACGGCCATGCCATGCTCGCCAATTTCCTTGCGCTATGCGGTATCGACGCGGTTCTGCCCGCCGAACAGGCCGTGGTCGCATGATGGCATCGACCGGACTGACCATCGACGAAGCCGAAGCGCTGGTCGGGAAGATGCTCGACGGCGAAATGGCGGACGATGCCATTGCCGATGCGCTGACCGCCATGGCCGAGCGCGGCGAAACGGCAGAGGAAATCGCCGGTGCCGTGCGCGCCATGCGCGCAAGGATGAAGCCGGTTCCCGCGCCCGCACTTGCCATCGATGTTTGCGGTACGGGCGGCGACGGGCAGCATTCGCTGAACGTATCCACTGCCGTGGCGCTGGTGGTGGCCGCTTGCGGCGTGCCGGTGGCGAAACACGGCAATCGCGCGGCCAGCAGCAAGGCGGGCGGGGCCGATACGCTGGAAAGCCTAGGCCTGAACCTCGACAAGGCCGGTGCGCTGGCGGCTCAGACCCTGCCGGATCTGTCCATCGCCTTTATGTTTGCCCAATCGCACCATCCCGCGCTGGGCCGCATTGCCCCGATCCGCAAGGCACTGGGCCGCCGCACCATCTTCAACTTCACCGGCCCGCTGGCCAATCCCGCCGGTGTCACCCGCCAGCTGGTCGGCGTCGCCAGCCCCGCTCTGGTGCCCGTTTACGCGTGCGCCATGCGCGATCTGGGCACCGAACGCGCACTGGTCGTGTCGGGCATGGAAGGTCTGGACGAATTATCGATTGCCGGGCCCAGCAGGACCGAAGCGATCGGGTTCGACTTTCCGTCCGAGATCGGCCCCGAAGACGCGGGCCTGCCTGTCCATCCGCTTGACGCGATCAAGGGGGGCGACGCGGATTTCAACGCCGCTGCCCTGCGCGACTTGCTGATGGGGGCCAAAGGTGCCTATCGCGACACGGTGATCTTCAACGCCGCCGCCGCCCTTGTGGTTGCGGGCGAAGCCGAAACCTTGCGCGAAGGCGCGGAAGAAGCCGCCGAAGTCATCGACAAGGGGCTGGCGAAGGCCTTGCTCGACTGCTGGATCGGCGTCGTGAATTCGGGACAATTGGCATGAGCAACCGTCTGCTCGAAATTTGCGACGTCAAACGCGGCGAAGTCGCCCTTCGCAAGGCGCAGCGTTCCCTGCGCGATCTGGAAGTGCTGGCCCGCGCACAGGAAGCACCGCGCGGTTTCGCCGCGCGGCTGGAACAGGCATCGCGGCGCGGCTTTGGCCTGATCGCGGAAATCAAGAAAGCTTCGCCTTCCAAAGGCCTGATTCGCGCTGATTTCGACCCACCCGAACATGCCCGCGCCTATGCCGCCGGCGGGGCGACCTGCCTGTCGGTGCTGACCGATGCGCCGCATTTTCAGGGGCACGAGGATTATCTCGTCGCCGCGCGCGCCGCCTGTACCCTGCCCGTGCTGCGCAAGGATTTCATGGTCGACCCCTGGCAAGTGACCGAAGCGCGCGCCATTGGCGCCGATGCGATCCTGATCATCGTCGCCGCGCTCGACGATACGCTCGCCGCCGAGATCGAGGCCGCCGCCATCGAAGCGCATATGGATGTGCTGGTCGAAGTGCATGACGAGGCCGAGATGGAGCGCGCGCACCGGCTGCGGTCGCGGCTGATCGGCGTCAACAACCGCGATCTGCGCACATTCACGACCGACATCGCCACCACCGCCCGGCTCGCCCCGCTGGCACCCCAAGGCGCCCTGCTGGTCAGCGAAAGCGGCATCGCCAGCCATGCCGACGTGCAGACCGTGTGCGAAACCTCGGGCGCGCGCTGTTTCTTGGTGGGAGAGAGCCTGATGCGGCAGGACGACGTGGCCACCGCCACGCGCGACCTATTGGGTCTTCCCCGCCTGTCCGGCATGGCCGGTCCGCTCGGAACGCGATGATGGGCAGCAGGCTGTCCCATATCGATGCCGCCGGCAATGCGCGCATGGTCGACATCGGCGGCAAGTCCGCAGCGCGCCGCATCGCGGTCGCCAGCGGGATCATCACCATGTCGGACGAAGCATTGCAGGCGATCCGCGAAGGCAGCGTGAAAAAGGGCGACGTGCTGGCGACGGCCCGCATTGCCGGTATCATGGCGGCCAAAAAGACGGGCGAGCTGGTGCCGCTGTGTCATCCGCTGCCCATCGATGCGGTGAATGTCGATTTCGCGTTCGAACACGGTGCGATCCGCGCCAGCGCCAGCGCCGCGATCGAGGCGAAGACCGGCGTAGAGATGGAAGCGATCACGGCCGTTTCGGTGGCGCTGATCACGATTTACGACATGGCCAAGGCTCTGGACAAGGGGATGGTCATCGGCGGTATCCGCCTGATCGCCAAGGATGGCGGCAAATCGGGCCGCTGGCGCGCCGCAGGGCACGAGGATCTGGAGCTTTGACGGCTCGCCCGTCGCCCGGGTCGCTGCTCGATCTGGACGAGGCGCAGCGACGCCTGCTGGCGATGGCACAGCGGTTACCCGCCGTCGATTTGCCTGCCGAAGAGGCATCGGGCCGCTGGCTGGCGCGCGATGTCATGGCGCTGCGATCGCAGCCGCCCGATCCGATGTCGGCCATGGACGGCTATGCCGTGCGGCAGGCCGATATGCCGGGACCGTGGAACATCGTCGGCGAAAGCGCGGCGGGCCATGTGTATCAAGGCTCTGTCGGTGCGGGTCAGGCCGTGCGCATCGCCACGGGCGGCGTGGTGCCCGACGGTGCGGACATGGTCGCCGTCCAGGAAGATTGCCGCCGCGAGGGCAACCGCCTTTATTTCGAAGGGGAACCGCCCGTCCCGCTTCACCGCCATATTCGGCCGCGCGGACTGGATTTCAGCGACGGCCAGACAGTCGCCAGGGCGGGCGAAAGGCTGACACCGGCACGGCTGGCGCTGGCCATCACCGCAGGTCATGGCATCTTGCCAGTGCATGAAATCGCCAACGTCGCCGTCATCGAAAGCGGCGATGAATTGCGCCCTGCCGGTGAACCGCTGCCCGCCGGTTCCATCCCCGCCAGCAACGGGGCGATGCTGGGCGCGTTGTTCGCAGATATCGGCTGCACGGTTCAGCGTCAGGGCCCCGTCCCCGACCGGCGGGATGCCTTGCGCAGCGCCTTCGAAAATGCAGGCGATGCGCAGATGATCGTCACCAGCGGGGGCGCTTCGGTGGGGGACCACGATCTCGTGCTGCCCGTACTGCAGGAGATGGGTGCCAAAATCGATTTCTGGCGCGTTGCGATCAAGCCGGGCAAGCCGATCCTTGTCGCAAGGCTGGGCAAGCAGCTCGTCATCGGCCTTCCCGGCAATCCGGTTTCCAGCTTCGTCACCGCGCATCTGTTCGCCCTGCCCGTCGTGCGCGCGCTGATGGGCGACCGGTCGCCGCTGCCCGCGCTGCAGCCCGCGTTCTGCCTTGCCGATCTGCCCGCAACCGGCAGGCGGACGGAATTTCTGCGCTGCCGCTTTACCGATGCAGGCGTCATGCCCCTGTTCCTTCAGGATAGTGCGGCATTAAGCCCGCTGGCCGAAGCCGATGCGCTGATCCTGCGCCCTGCAGGAAGCGGAACGGTTGCCAGCGGCGATATCGTACAAGTCATGCCCTTTGCCCCGCGCAATCGCGCCTAGTGGAACATTGCGTTAACATGGCTTGACGATCATTCTGATGTTGCTTAATTGTTCCGCATTCGTTCGCGCCATTGGGGTGCGGAACGGAACAGGACTTTGGGCGGAACAGGATATCGGCCATGCTTACGCGCAAACAGCACGAATTGCTGCTCTTCATTCAACAGCGGCTTGAGGATACGGGCATTTCCCCCTCGTTCGAGGAAATGAAGGAAGCGCTCGACCTGAAATCGAAGTCGGGTGTCCACCGGCTGATTTCCGCCTTGGAAGAACGCGGGTTCATCCGCCGCCTGCCCAATCGCGCCCGCGCGCTTGAAGTCATCCGTCAGCCCGACGACGTGACCGGCACGGCGAAACCGGCGGCAGTGGCGCCAAGCGCGGCGAAAGCCGATAATGTGGTCGAATTCAGGCGTCCGTCCCCGCCGTCCGGCGCGTCGAACGATGTGATCGAAATTCCCCTGCACGGTCGGATCGCCGCCGGCGTCCCGATCGAAGCGATGGAGGATACGCAGGTCCTGCCTGTTCCCGCAGCCTTGCTGGGCAGCGGTGAGCATTACGCGCTGGAAGTATCGGGCGATTCCATGGTGGAGGCCGGTATTTTCGACGGCGATTACGCTCTGGTCCGCCGCACCGACACCGCCCGCGACGGAGAGATCATCGTCGCGCTGGTGCGGGGCGAGGAAGCGACGCTGAAATATCTGCGGCGCGAAAACGGCATGGTCCGGCTCGATCCCGCCAATGCTGCCTATGAACCGCAAATCTACGATCCGTCGGAGGTTCAGGTTCAGGGACGGCTCGCCGGATTGCTTCGCCGCTATCACTGATCGGATGATTAGGTCACCATCCGTGGCGGTCGCCTTGGGGTCTGACCGCGCGGATGGTGCCGTTCGATAGGTCGACGGCCAGCCCGCCGCGCCGCGTCAGCAGGCTGCTGTCCGCCTTCAGCATGGCCGGCTGGCAATCGGCGGGAAGCCGCCTGCTGGCGATCACGATATCGGCGCGCGCACATGCCGCGACCATCGGGCCATAGGGCACCTCTGCCGGTCGCTGGGCGACAAGTAACACGCGCCCCTCCGCTTCGATCTGGCAGAAATCGCCATTGCATCGTGCCCCCGGCCATTCTGGAAACTCGGCGAACGGCTCGACGCCATATTGCGCGCCTTTTCCCATCGCCTCCACCATGGCCTCGGCAGAGAAGCTGGTACTGTTGCGCAACAGGTAAAGCCGTCCGTCCGGCGCCAGTAGCGCAGCGTTGCGGCCACTTTGCTCGATCAGCAAATCGGCTGGCCGAGCCAGAAACAATGCAGGCAGCCCGATCGCCAACGGTGCCAACCCCCACAGGCGGAGCCGCCCAGACCAAAGCGCCAGCCACAATCCGCCCGCAACACAGGCAAGCACGGCCCACAGGGCGATCTGCGGCAGTTGCAAAACCGCCCCCCGCAATGACGACGTGCCATGCGCCAGCGCGATAATCAGATCGAGCGATTTGGCCCCCGCCCACCAGAACGGTGCACCCCAGCCGACGGCATCGAAGACCAGCCCGCCGATCAGCACCGGCAGCGTCAATCCCGTCATCAGCGGAATCGCGATGACATTGGCCAGCGAGCCGTAAACCCCTGACCGCTGGAAATGGAACAGCACCAAAGGCGTCAGCGCCGCCTCTACCACAAGACCGGTCAGGAACAGCAGCAAGCCGGCGTGGAGCAGTCGCCCCGGACGACCCTCTCCCCGCCTCTCTCCCCGCTTCCCCCGCAGCCATGCGACGAACCGGCTGTTATGGAACGCCACGATCGCGATCACCGCGGCAAAGCTGAGTTGAAACGACGGGCCGATGACGGCCTCTGGCCAGAACAGCATCACGCCCATTGCGGCCAGTGCAATCAGGCGCAACGACAATGCCTGCCGCCCCAGCGCC
Organism: Croceicoccus sp. Ery5; assembly: GCF_020985325.1. Lineage (NCBI taxonomy): Bacteria > Pseudomonadati > Pseudomonadota > Alphaproteobacteria > Sphingomonadales > Erythrobacteraceae > Croceicoccus > Croceicoccus sp. Ery5. The sequence continues at coordinate 1,569,478 of NZ_CP087587.1, read as the reverse complement.
AGCGCGCCCACCACCAGAAGGGCCGCAAGGCAGGCGCGCACCGTGGGCAAGGCCGCTCCCGTCAGCAGCGTATAGGCGATACCCGCCACCGCGCCCGTCCCCGCTGCCGCCAGAGGCAGCCGGACCCGCAGGGCCAGCCATGGGAACAAGGCCCCCACACGGACGACCAGAAGCCACGCGATTGCCACGATGGCGCCCACATGCAGCCCGCTGATCGAGAGCATATGCGCCAGACCTGCATCGCGCATCGCTTGCCCGTCGCTGTCGGGAATTGCGCCCCTGTCACCGGTAATCAGCGTGGCCGCGATCGCCGCGGACGCCGTGCCGCCGAACCGCCCGACCTGTTCGCGCACATGCGCGGCCAGCCTGCTGCGCCAACCCGCGATTCCGCCGCCCTCGCGCGTGATCGCCGGCTGCTCGAGCAGAGAGCCCGAAGCCGCCAGCCCGTCGAACCATGCTGCCCGTGCGAAATCATACCCGCCCGGCACGGCAGCGCGCTGGGGCGGTATCAATCGCAGCTTTGCGCGGAATTGCGCCCCCGCCGTCAGCCGCGGATCATCCATCTCCTCCGGCACGTTCAGCCGTGCGCGGATCGACCTTGCATCCAGCGGATCCCGCGTGGCGACGATCAGCCGTACCCGTTCGCGCGCCGGTTGTTCCTCGCGCTCCAGTACCAACGCCTCGACCACGGCGACACGCGGGCCTGCCACCGGCTCTGTCCCGATCAGGGCGGATCGCGCCCAGATCAGCACGATCCCCGCCGCGATCATCAGCGGCACCGCAACGGCGGCAATGCGCAGCAGGGCGCGATCGTCTGCCCGCAATGCAATCAGGGCCAGACCGGCCGGCAATCCGCACAGCCCCAGCGCGATCAGCCAGTCGCCGGGGCCCGGCAGGGCGAACCAGATACCGATCCCCGCCAGCATCGCGACCGCCAGCCATGGCATGCGTTCAAAGCCGCGATCGGCAAGCAACGCCTCTAATCGTGCCACGGCACTGGACAAATGCGCTTCGCTCCCCCATTTCCGCAACCGCGAAGGAAGGCGGGAATCGCCTTCGTCCTCGCCCGCTATCGGGACGATGGTATTGGCAACGATGGTATTGGCACGGGCCTTCCCCATGGCACCGCGCAAGTCATTCATACCAAATCGTCTCCGGTTCGAGCGGCTCGCCCATGACATGTATTGAAAGAGGAAGCACGCGCAGATGGCAAGCGGCCAGGCAGACGGAACCGGCAGCGGAACGGGGAAAAACCCGACGCAAGGAACTGTCGTCACGCGTTTCGCACCCTCGCCCACCGGTTTCCTGCATATCGGCGGCGCGCGCACCGCGCTGTTCAACTGGCTCTATGCCCGCCACTTCGGCGGCAAGACGCTGCTGAGGATCGAGGATACGGACAAGGCGCGGTCCACGAAGGAAGCCATCGACGCCATTCTCGACGGGCTGGACTGGCTGGGCTTCGATTACGACGAAGCGCCTGTGTTCCAGTCCGAACGCGCGGCCCGCCATGCAGAGGTTGCGAACACGCTACTGGAAGCGGGCCATGCCTATCGCTGCTATGCCACGGCCGAAGAGCTTGAGCAGATGCGCGCCGAGCAGCGCGCCGCGAAAAAGCCGCTGCGCTATGATGGCCGCTGGCGCGACCGCGATCCTGCCGAGGCTCCCGAAGGCGCGCCCTTCGTCGTCCGCCTGAAAACGCCGACCGACGGCGTGACCGAGATCGAGGATGCCGTGCAGGGCAAGGTCAAGGTTCGCAACGAAGAGATCGACGATTACATCCTGCTGCGTTCGGACGGTTCGCCGACCTATATGCTGGCCGTGGTGGTCGACGATCACGAGATGGGGGTGACCCATGTGATCCGCGGCGACGACCATCTGAACAATGCCTTCCGCCAATTGCCGATCTATCGCGCGATGAACGCTATCGAAGGCGGATGGGACGATCCGGTCTATGCCCATATCCCGCTGATCCACGGTGCGGACGGCGCGAAACTGTCCAAGCGTCACGGCGCGATGGGTGTCGATGCCTATCGCGACGAGCTGGGTCTGCTGCCCGAAGCGGTTGTGAACTATCTGCTCCGTCTGGGCTGGGGCCATGGCGATCAGGAAATCTTCAGCCGGGACGAAGCGGTCGCCTTGTTCGACCTGCCCGCCGTCGGCAAAAGCCCGTCGCGCTTCGATTTCAAGAAGCTCGCCAATATGAACGGGCAATATATGCGCGAGGCGGATGATGCGCGGCTTGCCGATCTGGCCGCACCGCGCATTGCCGCGCTGGAAGCCGGTTTCGACGCTGACAGCCATCGCGATCTGCTGGTGCAGGCCATGCCATCGCTAAAGGCGCGCGCCAAGAATCTCGACGAGCTGGCCGAAGGAGCCTTGTTCCTGTTCCGCCAGCGTCCCTTGCCGCTGGACGACAAGGCCGCCTCTCTGCTGCAGGCCGAAGGCGCGGGCGAATTGCTGGCCGATGTGGCCGATCGTCTGGAACAGGCATCCGACTGGTCGATCGGGCCGCTGGAAACCGAATTGAAAGCCATGGCCGAAGAGCGCGAGCTGGGCCTTGGCAAGATCGCACAGCCGCTGCGCGCGGCACTGACCGGGCAATCGACATCGCCCGGGATTTTCGACGTGCTGGTGCTTTTGGGCCGCGAGGAAAGCCTTGCGCGCATCCGCGAGCACGCGGGCGCGGCAGTGCCATAGGCATCGGGGCCATAGGCATCGGGGCCATAGGCATCGGGGCCGGATGCCATTCCGGCTTGACGGGTGCGCCGGCACAGGAAATTGAGACGTTAGAAGAAGAGGAGTGAGTAAGTGGGCGATACGGCGAAACTGACCGCAGGGGGCGGCGACTACGAATTTCCGGTAAAGAGCGGAACGCTTGGTCCGGATGTCGTCGATATCGGCAAGCTTTACGGCAAGTCGGGCATGTTCACTTATGACCCCGGCTTCACCTCCACCGCCAGCTGCGATTCAGGCCTGACCTTTATCGATGGCGAAGAAGGCGTGCTGCTGCACCGCGGCTATCCCATCGGCCAGCTGGCCGAACAGTCCAGCTTCATGGAAGTGTCCTATCTGATGCTGAACGGCGAGCTTCCTTCCAAGGAAGAGCTCGACAAGTTCGAATTCACCATCACGCGCCACACCATGCTGCACGATCAGCTGCGCCAGTTCTATCAGGGTTTCCGCCGCGACGCGCACCCGATGGCGATCATGTGCGGCGTTGTCGGCGCGCTGTCGGCTTTCTATCACGACAGCACCGATATTTCGGACCCCGAACACCGCAAGATCAGCTCGCACCGCCTGATCGCCAAAATGCCGACCATTGCGGCGATGGCGTATAAATATTCGATCGGTCAGCCCTTCCTGCAGCCCGATAACTCGCTGAGCTATACCGGCAATTTCCTGCGCATGACCTTTGGCGTCCCGGCCGAGGAATATGAGGTGATCCCCGCCGTCGAAAAGGCGATGGACCGCATCTTCATCCTGCATGCCGACCATGAACAAAACGCCTCGACCTCGACCGTGCGTCTGGCCGGTTCGTCGGGTGCGAACCCGTTTGCCTGTATCGCGGCGGGCATCGCCTGTCTGTGGGGTCCGGCGCATGGCGGCGCGAACGAAGCCGCGCTGAACATGCTTCACGAAATCGGCACCCCCGACAAGATCCCCGAATATATCGCGCGCGCCAAGAACAAGGACGACCCGTTCCGCCTGATGGGCTTTGGCCACCGCGTCTATAAGAACTACGACCCGCGGGCGACCGTGATGCAAAAGACGGTGCGCGAAGTGTTCGACGCGCTGAAGGTCAACGACCCTGTGTTCGAAGTTGCCCTGCAGCTGGAAGAAATGGCGCTGAACGATGAATATTTCATCGAGAAGAAGCTGTTCCCGAACGTCGACTTCTATTCGGGCGTGATCCTGTCGGCCATCGGCTTCCCGACCGAGATGTTCACCGCACTGTTCGCCCTTGCCCGCACCGTCGGCTGGGTCGCGCAGTGGAACGAGATGATTTCCGATCCCGGCCAGCGCATCGGCCGTCCGCGCCAGCTTTACACCGGCCCGGCAGAGCGCGATTATGTGCCTATCAATCAACGCTAATTTCTGGCGCTGATTCGGCGATAAAGGATATGACGATGCTGAGACTGGCTTTTACCATCCTCGGCATCGTCATTTTTCTTATGGGGACCTTGTGGACGCTGCAGGGTCTGGAACTGGTCTCATGGCCTGCCAGCAGCTTTATGATCGGCAAGCGGCAATGGGCCTATATCGGCGTGCTGGCGATGGCCGCGGGGCTGATCCTGGCATGGCTGATGCAGCGTCGACGCAGCGACCGCTGACGGCATTCCGGTAAGGGGCGCGTTCAGCCTTCGGCCGTTTCGGCGGCCTTCAGGCGAAGCGTAAAGCAGTTTCCGCCCTGCGATGCAGGCGTAACGGTCAGGCTTCCGCCCATCGCCTCGGCCAGACGGCGCGAAATATGCAGGCCAAGGCCTGTGCCCCCGCCCCCCTCGCGGCCCAGCCTTTCATATTTGCTGAAGATCAACTCGCGCTCTTGCGCGGACAGGGGCTTGCCCTCGTCGCTGACGCTGACGCTAGCCCATTTTCCCTCGACCTTACAATCGACAAAGATTTCCCCGCCGCGCGGGCCGTAATCGACCGCATTGCCCAGCAGGTTCAACAGTACCTGCATGCACCAGCGCCGGTCGCCCAGCGCATGGGCAGGGTGATAGGCAATGGTGAACCGCGCCTGCCTGCGTGCCGCGCGCGTCGTTTGCAGGCGGCACGCGCTCTCGGCAATCTCGCCCAGTATCAGCGGCACCATCTCGGGCTCGGGCTCGTCCTCGCCATCGGCCAGCGATTGCGCCAGCCCCGCCAGATGGGCGCCCGCATTCACGATATCGCCAGCGTAATTGACATATTCGCGCGCAAGCGGCCCCGCCAGACGGTCGCGCATGATCTCACCCAGCCGGATGATCCGCCGCACCGGCACGTCGAGCGCGGGGGCAAGCTGGTCGGCCAGCAGATTATCAGGCAGCAAATCCTCGTCATTCGCGGGTTGCGAGCTGATAAGCTCCTCGTGCCTGCGGATCAGGATCTGCTGCCCCGCATTGCCCGTCGTGCCGCCTGCCAGCATCAGGTGCCAGCGCCGCTGCGACCCTTCGATCCCTGCGACGATCCCGCTGCGAATGCCCCATTGCGCCTGATGCTCGCCGCCCGTCTGGAACAGGGTGGACCAGTTCTGCCCCCGCTGGTGCCGCGCGCGGACCACCAATGGCGACAATTCGGCGCATTCCGTCTCCAGCGCGACGATATTCTGCTGCGCGTCGAGCCACAGCACGGCCTCGGCCAGCAATTGCTCGATCGCAAGGCGGGTTTCGGCGGCTTCTTCGTCTCCGTCCGCAATCGCGCCGGCGGACGGCGTATGATCAACGGCGGTCCAGTCCGACAGCCGGATCGCACAGCCATTCTCGTCCGGCTCGATCTCTGCCCAACCCGACAGCGAGCCGCCCGGATGCGTCACCGCCAGCGCCTGCGCCAGTTTCATCCCGTAAACGCGCGCCTTGCGCACCAATTGCAGCAATTCGGGCGCCGCAATGGCGCCCGGCAGGTCACCGCCACACGCCCTTTGCAGCGCGGCAATACGGCCATCGGCCTCGACCAGGCGGTCCTGCCGGTCGCAACGCGCCGTCAGCGGAATTGTCGCGCCGGTCGCCGCCATGGTGCCGCCCGCCACTGCCTTCAGCCTTCCGGCACTTCGCCGGAAGCGGGAGCGGAAGCCCCGCCCGTCAGCAACGCCTGTGCGTCATTGCCGCGAAGCGCCGCGAAATTATCGGGCAGCGTGATGTCGGGATGGATCGCAAAGAACTCGCGCTCGATCTCCTTGTCCCCCAGCCCCGCCGCGCGCAGCGACAGCGCAAGCCGCGCCAGCTGGCTCTCACCCGTGGATGAAGCGATATCGTCACGCGTCTCGCCCGTGGTTGCGGCCAGCGCCGACAGGAACACCGCGACGCCCGCATGGCTGACCGACAGCGCCGCAAAGGCCCCTGCCCCCAGCGCGCGCACCAGCCGGTTGGCGACCGCGATGCGCGTGGTCGATTCGTCATAGGCGGTGCGGATCTTGTGCTCTGCCGTGCGCGCATGTTGTTCGAACGAGAGATCGCCCGCCACCACACCGCGCAATGTGTTGAGCACCGCGAACAGCACATCGGCGGGCAATTCGGTCATCGGCAGCGTCATGCGCTGCATATGGCGCACGAAAGCCGCCTGCCCCGTCAGCAGATCCATCGCCAAAGAGCTTGCATTGGGATCGTCCGCGCTGATCAGCGCCTGCAGCAGCGGCGACAGAGCGGGATCCATGCCCGCCCTTCGTTCAAGGCTTTCGGTCAGCTGCCATTCCATCGCCACCGAATGCAGATGTTCCAGCAACAAAGGTTCATCGATCAGAGCGCCCGCCAGCGGTTCCGAAAGATGCTCGACCCATTGGTCGGGGTCTTTCTCTCCCGCGGCTTCGGCCAGTTTCACGGCCAGCTGCGCGGCAATATCATTGGCCAGTCCGCGCACGCGCGCGACAATCGCGTCCGAGAACATGGCGCGATCCTCGCACCCGATGATATGGCGCAGCACGACCCCGCGCGCACCCAGCACCCGATCTCCGCGCTTCAGTTCGGAGCGCATGGCGGAAGCGATTCCGCCGGTCTTTTCCAGTTCGCCCATGGGCTTGGCTTATCACCGTGTGGTTAAGGGCGCGTTAGTTTCGTGCGAGCCGTGCCCGATTGGAACGTAAGCACAATCCACCCCAGTGCAATCACCCCTGCGAGCAGCATCGAAAGCGTTACCGGCCCTGCCCAGATGGCCGATAGTGCCAGCGCAAGGCACAGCAGAAACCGGTCGTCCAGCCACGGGCGAATCGGGGCAAAAGGCAGTTCCGCCGCGCCCAGACGCAGCAGCGCCACCGCCATAAAGGCCGCAAACCACGCGGGCGGCCGCGCCAGCCCCGGCCCGCCATTCACCGCGATTACCGCGACCAGCAAGGCATCGAATGCCAGAAACAGCACCGGCCCCATGTCGCGTCCGCGCGGCCGCATACGCGCCTGCCGCCGAACTGCCTGCAAAACGCGGTGTCCGCGCAGCACCATCCAGCTCAGCCCCATGAACAGGAATGCCAGCCAGCCCAGTTGAAACCCCGTCGCTGCCAGCGCCGCGCCCGCCAGCAACATGCCAAAGGCCGCGACCAGCAGATCGCCGTGGTCCTGTTCCAGAAACCTGCCGCCGACTTGCTGGGCGACGCGGCCAGCGATCTTCGTGCCCACCGTCTGCCCGCTCGCTTCGGCTATCGTACTGTCCAGCCTGCGTTTTTCGGCGGCCTGCGCATCCGTTTCGCTGCGGATCAGGTTCCAGCGCCCCTCGGCAATCGCCACAGGGTCCACCGGTCGTGCCTGCAACCGCGTCATCAGTGCGATGCGCAGCAGCGAGGATGCAATATCGCAATCGCGCGGCAATTCGCGCAAGCGCTCGGCCAGAGAGCCGGGCACGATCATCAGCCCCGCCCATGCATATTCGGCATCGATCCGTTCGAAACCGGCAGCCAGCCCCTGCTCCACCGGCAGGGTCGCCACGCCCCGCCCGCTGCACAGGTCCAGCGCCATGGTCGCATCGGCCATCAGCGAATCGCCGAATATCAGCATTTCATCGGCAGCGGTCACTTCGGCGCATAAGGCCGGGGCGTCGCGGATGATCTTAGCCTGCAGCCCGGCTACGCGCGCCGCGCCCAGCATCATTTCCACCCGCTCGTCCCCCGGATCGCCCAGCACCAGCAAGCGCTTGGCACCGGCAGCGGCGGCGATTTCCAGCTGGTGCCGGGCAATCGGCTCCCCCGCAATGCGCAGCGAGGCCGACGGGCGATTGCCGCCCTCTACCCAATCCAGCATTGGAATGACTGCTATGCGCAAGGATCACACCCGTCTTGGCCCGTCGCCCGCAAGGCAGGCTGCACCTCTATTGCGGTGGAATGTGCCCGTCGCGCAAGATGGCGCGCGCGATCTGTGCAAAGGCGGCAAGCGATTGCGCCGTCCAAGGGGTCGCCCATCCCGCCCTGTCAACGATTTATCCACTGCTATGTCCCGCAGGCTTCCCCGATAAAATTGCGCTGCGGGGCCTGTTTCGCGCTGCCTTTCGTGCTAGATCATCCTGCCTAAGGTCGGGACGGGCGAACAGAATGGACAGACGGCGTAATATCATCCGCTTTGGGCAGGAAGATCAGCAGGATACGGCAGACAATGCCGAATCCGGCGAATATGGTCATGGTGCCAATTTCGACCATTCCGGCCATGATCAGGCCGATCCCGCATCGCATTACGAGTTGACCGAAGACATGGCCTATGCCGAACCCGCGTTCGAGGCAGAGGCACCGCGCCGCGCCGGATGGATCGTTCCCGTCTTCGCCGTGCTGGCGCTGGCCGCATGGACCGGCGTTTTCGCCTATGCGCAGTGGCTGGGCGGTACCGTTCCTGCCGATATTCCGGCGTGGACCGCGCTGATCGCGCAATGGTCGATGCCGGCCGCCCTGATCGTGGCGCTGTGGATGCTGGCCCTGCGGCACAGCCGTGCCGAGGCCGGACGTTTCGCCGATGCCGCCGCGTCGCTGCGCAACGAATCGCGCGCGCTGGAAGAACGGTTGGGCAAGGTGAATGCCGAATTGTCGATCGCGCGCGAATTCCTGACCTCGCAAGGCCGCGACCTTGAATCGCTGGGCCGCATTGCCAGCGAACGCCTTTCTGAAAATGCAGAGCGTTTGCAGGGCCTTATCGTCGACAATGGCCAGCAGGTCGATCGTCTGCACGGCGTATCGGGCGCCGCGCTCGACAATATGGAAAAATTGCGCGGACAGCTGCCGGTGCTGACCAATGCTGCGCGCGATCTGGTCAATTCGATCGGACAGGCAGGCGAAGGCGCGCACGGACAGATCGCGCGGCTGACTGAGGGATTCGGCCGCCTGGGCGAAGCGGGCGAGGCTTCGACGCTGAAGGTTGACGAGATGCGCGCCCGCGTGAACGAGGCGCTGGCCGAATTCGAACGTTGCGCCGATCAGCTGGGCACGATCGCGGCAGACCGCTTCGCTGCGCTGGATGCCGAAGGGGCCGTGCTGCGCGAGCGTCTGGACCAGCAGGAAATCGATGCTCTGGCCGCCGTGCGCGATCGCGCCGACGCGATGGAACGCATTCTCGAACAGGCCCGCGCCCGTCTGGCCGAAGCGGAAAACGAGGCATTGGGCGCCTTGCGCGACCGCCTGGCGCAGCTGGAACGCGAAAGCGGCGATATCGCGGGCCGCGTCGCTCGCGGAGAGACCGAGGCGCTCGACCGCTTGCGCAATCAGCTCGCCAGCCTCGGGCAAGAGGCGGAGAGCCTGTTCGCAGGCTTCGACAGCTCGGGCGACAGCGCGATCCACGGCTGGCGCGACCGCCTGACCGCCGTAAACGACGAGGCGGACGCGCTGATGCAGCGCTTTGCGGAAGTGGGCGCCGAGGCCGTGGCCGCATGGCGCGACCGCATGGCCGAGGGTGGACGCGAGGCCGCGACGATGTTCTCGGGGCTGGATCGCAAGAGCGAGGAAACGCTGGAAACCGTTGGCTCGCGCATATCCCTGCTGTCGCTGGAAATCGGGCGCTTGCACGGCGAATTGCTTCAGCACGGCGAAACGCTGGAAAGCGAGATTTCGGGCCGCATCGAACGCAGCGAGGCCGCAACCCGGACGCTGGCAGATCGCTTGCGCGCCGGTCTGGAGGCATTGGACAGCGAAATCGATCAGCGCCGCCAGAAGGGCGAGGCCGCCGGTCGCAGCCTGACAGAGGCACTGGCCACCCAGCTCGACGAAGTCGATGGCCGGATCGAGGAACGCCGCCAAAGCTATCTGACCGCGCAGCGCGAGTTCGGCGATGCCGTCACCGGCCAGCTCGACGATTTCGACGCGCGCATCGAACAGCGCCGCGCAACATACCAGAACGTCCAGCGCGAATTCGGTGAGGCGATCGCCCAGCAATTCGCCGCCATCGAGCAAGGATTCGAAGAACGCCGCCTGCGCCAGCTGGCTGCGGGCCGCGAAATGACCGAGGCGGCCGCCGAACAGCTCGATGCCATCGACCGCAGCTTCGACGAACGCCGCGAGGCGCGCATCGCCGCAGGACAGGAAGGCCTGCAGACGCTGGAACAGCAGCTTGCCGAGATCGACAGCCAGCTCGACGAGCGTCGCCGTCGCCAGCAGGCAACCAGCGAATCGCTGGCGCGCCATGCCGAGATTATCGCCGGACGCATCGCCGACTTCGGCAAGCGCATGGAGCAAGTCGCCGACTGCGGGCGCGAGGCCGAATCGATCGTCGGGGCCAGCCTTGCCTCGCTGGCGGCCAAGCTGACCGAAAGCCGCGAGGCTTTGGCAGGCACCGATACCGCGGTGCTGGCGCTGACCGATAATTCGGTGCGCTTGCTTGAACTGATCGAAGCCAGCGCGCGCCACAGCCGCGAAGCGCTGCCCGAATCGCTGACCGAGGCGGAAACGCGCCTGACGGGCGTTTCCGAACGCATGGACGGCCTGCGCGCGGCGCTGGGCGAAGCGGGCGAGAACAGTAAGGCGCTGGACACGGCGGTCGAAACCGCCCGCCAGAGCACCCGTTCCGCCATTGCCGAGCTGGAGCAGCTGCATGCCAGCCTGCACGAACGCGGCAGCGAGCACGCGAGCCAGATCGCCGAGTTGCGCGATACGCTGGCCCTTGCGCGCAGCGATAGCGAAGCCATGGCCGAAGCCGCAGAGGCCACCCTGGGCGGCGCCATCAGCCGCCTTGCCGAAGCAAGCCGCGAAGCCGTCGCCAATATCGAGGGCACATCATCCGAAGCCGTGCGCGCCATTGCCGAAAAGCTGGCCCACGAGAGCAGCATCGTGGTGCGCGAAGCCGTCGAAGCGAGCACAAAGGACACGCTGGAAACACTGGACGCCGCCGTGTCGCGTGCGACCAGTGCGGCCCGCGACGCCGCTGGCGAGCTTGAGGATCATCTGAACCGCGTGAACGAAATCACCGGTCATCTGGAATATCGCGTGGCCGAGGCGCGTCGCCGTGCCGAAGAGGACATCGACGATCATTTCGCACGCCGCGTGTCGCAGATCACCGAATCGCTGAACTCGACGGCCATCGACATCGACAAGGTGCTCTCTGCCGATGTCAGCGACAGCGCATGGCAGGCCTATCTCAAGGGCGAACGCGGCATTTTCACCCGCCGCGCCGTGCGCCTGATCGACAATGCCGACGCCCGCCTGATCGTCGAACATTTCGAAGCGAACGGCGAGTTCCGCGAACACGTCAACCGTTACATCCACGATTTCGAGGCCATGTTGCGCAATCTGCTGGCCACTCGCGAGGGCAATTCGCTGGCCGTGACCGTGCTGTCGAGCGATATGGGCAAGCTCTATGTCGCGCTTGCCCAGTCGATCGAGCGGCTGCGTCGTTGAACGTAGAAAGGGGCGGAAACCTTAACGGTTCCGCCCCTTTTCTTTATTCGCCCGCCGCGTGGCCGGTCGTCAGGCTCTGTTCGGCCGAAATATCCGGGGGCGCGGGGAAGAAATCCAGATCCTCCGCCGTGATCCAGCCCTGTGTGTAATTCAGATAGAACAGCACGAACAGGACGACCGCCAGCAATGTGGTGCGCCACACGATACGCCACGGACGAAAATTGACCGGCGCGCTATCGGCATGGCCCGTTTCGGGCACCGTCCCCGCATCGTGATGGGTCCGCACGCCGAACGGCATGACGATAAAGGCGCTGAAGATCCACAAAAGGAAGTAGATCGCGATTCCCGAAGTCCATTGCATGGACGGGGGATTAGGCTCAGCCCGCTTCCATCGCAAGCACCGCGACTTGCGGGTTTTTGCCGGACCACCGCCGCGCCGCACGGCGGGCAGCCAGTCGAGCCGCTTCCTGCACCGCCTCGGGATCGCGCGCACGCCCTTTCAGGCGTGAAATGGCGGTCAGAACGTCGCTTTTCGCTTCGTCGAGAAACTCGTCCATATCCTCGACCAAAGGCAGGCCGATCGCATTGATCAGCACGTCGCCCTTGGCGCCGTCGGGCGGCAGCACCACCGTAATATGGCCGTTATGCGCCAGACGCCGCCGCTCGACGATGGAATCGCCGTCGGCGGGGACGATGATGTCACCATCCAGCACAAGCCTTCCCGCCCTGCTTTCGCCGATCTTGCCCGGCTTTCCGGGCGCAAGGCGGATGATATCGCCGTTTTTCTGCACGATCTGCTTCGGAATGCCCGCAAGCGCACCGACGCGCGCCTGTTCGGCCATGTGCCGCATCTCACCATGCACGGGGACAAGAATTTCGGGCCTGATCCAGCCATAAAGCGCTTCAAGCTCCGGCCTGCCGGGATGGCCCGATACGTGAATCAACTCCTGCCGGTCGGTCACCATGTCGATCCCGCGCGCGGCCAGCTGGTTCATGATGCGCCCGATGGCCAGCTCGTTGCCCGGAATCTGCCGACTGGAGAACAGGACGACATCGCCTTCGTCCAGATCGATCGGATGCTGCTCTGCCGCAATGCGCGCCAGTGCGGCGCGCGGCTCGCCCTGACCGCCGGTCGCGATGATCAGCACCTCGCCGCGCGGCAGAGCCATCGCGGTGTCGAAATCGACAGTCGTCGGGAAATCGCGCAAATATCCGTTCGATTGCGCCGCACGGATGATACGGTCCAGCGACCGCCCCGCCACGCACAACTTGCGCCCCGAATCCCTTGCCACCTGCCCCAGGGTTTGAAGCCGCGCCACATTCGACGCGAATGTCGTGACCAGAACACGCTTGCCGCGATGGCGGGCAATCTCGCTCTCCAGCCCCGCACGCACTTCGCCCTCGCTGCCCGAAGGCTTGGGATTGAAAACATTGGTCGAATCGCACACCAGCGCGAGCACGCCCCCGTCGCCGATCTCGGTCAGCTCCTCGGGCGTGGAGGGTTCGCCGATCTGCGGATCCTCGTCCAGCTTCCAGTCGCCGGTGTGAAACACGCGCCCGAACGGCGTTTCGATCAGTACCGCGTTCCCCTCGGCAATCGAATGGGCCAGCGGGACATAGCGGACCTGAAACGGCGAAATCGAACCGCCGGGCCGGAAATTGTCCAGATGGTCGATGACATGCAGCTCGACCTCGTCCTCGATCCCCGCCTCGACCAGCTTTTCGTGCACCAACGCCGCCGTGAACGGCGTCGCGTATAGCGGCACGCCCAGATCGCCCGCGAAATAGGGGACCGCGCCAATGTGATCCTCATGCGCATGGGTCAGCACGATGCCGACCAGATCCTCGGCCCGCTCCTCAATGAAATCGAGGTCGGCGAACACCAGATCGACGCCCGGATAGCCGGGATCGGCAAAGCTCATGCCCAGATCGACCATCAGCCATTTGCCGTCGCATCCATAGAGATTGACGTTCATGCCAATCTCTCCCGACCCGCCGAGGGCGAGGAATATCAGTTCTTCTTTCGGAGTCATCGCGCCTTCATATCGGCGCGCTCTGCCAGAATTGCGAGGCCCCGAAGGGTCAAATCCACATCGATATGGTCGAAAATATCGGTGCATTCGTCGAACAGCACCGCCAATCCGCCCGTGGCGATCACCTTGGCCGGTCGACCGACTTCGGCCTGCAGCCGTGCGACCAGCCCCTCGATCATGGCGACATAGCCCCAGAACACGCCGATCTGCATCTGGCTTTCGGTGTTGCGCCCGATGACGCTGCGGTCGGCACCGGGCGCTTCGATGGCGATGCGCGGCAGCTTCGCCGCAGCATTGACCAGCGCGTCGAGCGACAGGTTGATGCCCGGCGCGATGATCCCACCCTTATAGGTGCCGGCAAAGTCCATCACGTCGAATGTCGTTGCCGTGCCGAAATCGATGATGATCTGGTCGCCCTGCCATAGCTCGTGCGCGGCGACCATGTTCACCGCACGGTCGGCGCCCAGCGATCCGGGTTCGTCAACATCGGCGCGGATGCCGTAACCGACGGGCGGTTCGCCCGCGAACATGGGTGTGCCGCCGAAATATTTCTCACCCAGCACGGTCAGATTATGGCGCGCACGCGGGACGACGGTCGAGACGATCATCTGCGACACCGCCTTGAAGTCCAGCCCTTCCAGCGCGAACAGCTGCATCAGCCAGACGGCATATTCATCCGCCGTGCGTCGCGCATCGGTCGCGATGCGCCAGCGTGTGCGGGCCTTGCGCCCCTCCATCAAGGCGAAAACAATATTGGTATTGCCGACGTCGCAGGCGAGCAGCATGTCAGTCTTCCCCGTTGCCGAGCAGTTCAACCTCGCCCGCGTGAATGGCACGATCGGCCCCGCCCGCCAAGCGCATCAACAGCGCGCCGTCAGGATCGAGCCCCCGATAGGTTCCGGTCAGTTGCCCCTCTCCCGCAGGATTGGCAGCGACGCGGGTTCCCAGAACGGGGCCGCGAGCGGTCCAGCGGGCGAGAATATCGGCAAGGCCGTTCGTTCGCCATCGGATGAGTTCGTCAGCCATCGACGCGGCGAGCCGGTTCGCGAACCGGTCACGGTCCACTGGTGTATCGTTGACCGCAAGCGATATGGTGGCCCGGTCGGCCAGATCGGGCGCGCTGGCCAGATTGACGCCTATTCCGATAATGACGTGATCGCCCTTGCGCTCCAGCAATATCCCCGCCAGCTTCGCACCGCGCAGCAGCAGATCGTTCGGCCATTTGAGCATGAGCCCGCCACGGTCAGGCAGAAAAGCAGCGACCGCATCATGGACGGCGATCCCCGCCACAAGGGCCAGCGTATGCGGCATCGGATCGCCGGCGCGGATCGCCACGCCGGTCGAACCCATGAAATTGCCGCTCGCGTCCTGCCACTGGCGGCCGAGTCTTCCGCGGCCCGATTCCTGCCGGTTGGCGATCAGCCAGTCGCCCTCCCGAAGCCCCTCGCCGCGGGAGAGGCGGTCGAGCAGTTCGCCATTGGTCGAAGCGATCGTTTCGACGACCTCGAGCCTGTGAGGGAAGGATGGCGCAGGGGCCTCCACCCGATCAGCCGACGAAGAACAGCGCCTGCGCAGCCTTGTCCGCCAGCGCGCCCAGCCATGGGGTCAGCACATAGCCCAGCGGCGAAATGAACAAGCACGAGACAAGCAGGATGATCTGGTGCGACAGCGGACCGCCTTCCTTGGCGATACGCCCGCTGGGCTCGTCAAAAAAGGCGACCTTCAGCACTTTGATATAATAGAACGCACCGATCACGCTGGCCGCGATGCCCAGCGCCGCCAGCACGATCATATCGGCATCGACAGCGGCCTGAAACACGACAAACTTGCCCCAGAAACCGAACAGCGGCGGAATGCCGGCAAGGCTGAACATCACCGCAAGCAGCGCCCATGCCATTGCCGGCCGGACCGAGGACAGGCCTGCCAGATCGGCAATCGCCTCCACCGGCTTGCCGTCGACGTCGCGCAGCATCAGCACCACGGTAAAGCCCGCAATGCTCATCGCCACATAGATCGCCAGATAGACGAGCATGGCCGATGCGCCCTGCGGCGTCGCGGCAGCAAGTCCGATCAGCAGGAAGCCGATATTATTGATCGAGGAGAACGCCAGCAGCCGCTTGATATTGGATTGCCCGATGGCGCCCAATGCACCCACGATGATCGAGGCGAGTGCCACGAAGATCACGATCTGCTGCCATGCGCCGGTCTGCCCGCCGAATGCGCCCAATGCGACCCGCATGGTCAGCGCAAGGGCGGCAACCTTGGGTGCGGTGGCGAAAAAGGTGGTGACCGGCGTCGGCGCGCCTTCGTACACGTCGGGCGTCCACATGTGGAACGGCACGGCGCTGATCTTGAACGCAAGACCAGCCAGCACGAAGACAAGGCCGAAGATCGCGCCCGTCCCGATCTCGCCATCCATGGCGGCGCGCACGGCGCTGAAATCGGTGCTTCCGGTAAAGCCATAGGTCAGGCTCATGCCGAACAGGATGATGCCGCTGGCCAGCGCGCCGAGCACGAAATATTTAAGGCCCGCCTCGGCAGAACGTTCGTCGGTCCGCAGGAAAGCGGCGAGCACATAGGCCGACAGCGAGTTCAGCTCCAGACCGATATATAATGTCAGGAAATCGCCCGCCGACACCATCATGTTCATGCCCAGCACCGCGAACAGCACCAGCACGGGGAATTCCGCCCGCATCGCGCCATAATGTTCGAGGAAGCGCGGCGCGACCATCAACGTCACCGCTGCCGAGATATAGATCAGCAGCTTGGCGAACGCAGAGAAGGCGTCGGCATTATACTGGCCCAGAAATGCCAGACGATCCGGCCCCATCAGCCCGCCGCACAATGTGGGCACAGCAAAGGCAGCACAGGCGACCAGCACGGCGACCGCTGCGATCGAAATGGCGCGCGATGCCTTGTCGCCCATCCATGCGGCGGCAAGCAGCAGGACAAGGCCCGCTACGGTGAGGATTTCCTCTGCGACGATAAGCGCGAGGGATTGCGAGAAATCGGTCATCAGTGGGCACCCTCACCCGCATCATGGTGTTCTTCGGCAGCGGCCGCTGCGGCAGCTTGCTCTTCCGCGCTCGGCATGGCGAGATGCGCATCGCCGGCGGGCGCCACGCTTTCAAGCCGTTGGTCGAGCCATTCGATATCGCCGCGCATCGGTGCAAGGAAGCTTTCGGGATAGACGCCCATCCACAAAGTCGCTGCCGCGAGCGGGACCATCATCATCCATTCGCGCGCATCCATGTCGGGCATGGCGGCGGCATCGGCGTTCTTCTGGTCGCCAAAGGCCACGCGGCGATAGAGATAGAGCATATAGCCCGCGCCCAGAATAATGCCGGTGGTGCAAACGAACGCCACCCAGCTCGACGCCTGATAGATGCCTGCAAGGCCGAGGAATTCGCCGATGAAATTGCTGGTCCCCGGCAGGCCGATCGAGGCCATGGTGAACAGCAGGAAGAAGGTTGCGTATTTGGGCATGTTTATCGCCAGCCCGCCGTAACGCGAAATTTCTCGCGTATGCAGACGGTCATAAATCACGCCCACGCACAGGAACAGCGCACCCGACACAAGGCCGTGGCCCAGCATCACCATCATCGCGCCTTCGAAACCCTGCACGTTGAAAGCAAACAGCGCCGCCGTCACGATCGCCATATGCGCGACCGACGAGTAGGCGATCAGCTTCTTCATATCGTGCTGGACCAGCGCGATCAGGCTGGTGACGACCACTGCGATCATCGACATCGCAAAAACCAGCCATGCGAAATGCACGGATGCGTCGGGGAACATCGGGATCGAGAAGCGGATGAAACCATAACCGCCCATCTTCAGCAGCACGCCGGCCAGAATGACCGAGCCGGCCGTCGGCGCCTGCACGTGCGCGTCGGGCAGCCAGGTGTGGACCGGCCACATCGGCATCTTCACCGCGAAGCTGGCGAAGAAGGCCAGCCACAACCAGTTCTGCGCGCCCGCCGGGAAGTCATAGGACATCAGCGTCGGGATGTCGGTCGTCCCCGCTTCGCGCACCATCCAGAACATCGCGATCAGCATCAGCACCGAGCCGATCAGCGTGTAGAGGAAGAATTTATAGGCAGCATAGATGCGGTTATCGCCGCCCCAGATACCGATGATCAGATACATCGGGATCAGTCCTGCTTCGAACATGATGTAGAACAGGAACAAATCCTGCGCCGCGAACACGCCGATCATCAGCGTTTCCATGATCAGGAACGCGGCCATGTACTCGCCAACGCGCTTTTCGATCGAGTTCCAGCTGGCACCGATGCAGATCGGCATCAGGAACAGCGTCAGCATGATCAGCAGCAGGGCAATGCCGTCAATGCCCAGCGCATAGCTGAAGCCCGCGAACAGTTCTGCCCGTTCGGTAAACTGCCACTGCGCGCCGCCGACGTCGAATGCGCCCCAAAGCACGATGCCCAGCGCCAGATTGACCAGCGTTGCCGCCAGCGCGACCACGCGCGCCGTCTGCGCGGATACGAAGAAGCATGCGATGGCGCCGACCAGCGGCACCGCAAGCATGAGCGAAAGGATCGGAAAGCCGTCCACGAACTTAATGCCCCGCCATGGTTGCAATGACCCAGCTGATCGCGGCGACAAGGCCAAGCAGCATGGTCAGAGCGTAGGAATAGATATAACCCGACTGCGTCCGGCTAGCGATGCGCGAGCTGGCTGCCACGACCAGCGCCGCGCCGTTGGGCCCGAAGCGGTCGATGATGCCGACATCGCCGATCTTCCAGAACTTGCGCCCCAGCCAGAAAGCCGGCTTCACGAAGATCGCATTATACAGCTCGTCGAAATACCATTTGTTCTTAAGGAACTGGTACAGGAAGCCGAACTGCGCCACGAAGCGCGCCGGTGCCGAGGTGTCGCGGATGTAATTGTTCCACGCGATCGCAAGGCCGATCAGCATCACGATGCCCGGTGCGACCTTAACCCAGGTCGGCACATTGTGCATCGCATGGACCAGATGCTCGTTATAGTACAGCGACCCGCCCCAGAATGCCTCGCTGTCGAGGAAGCTGTGGGTGAAGACAAAGCCTGCGAACACGGCACCGACCGACAGCACGATCAGCGGTATCAGCATGACAAGCGGGCTCTCATGCGGGTGATAGCCACCGGTGGTGTCCGCACCTGCCTGTTCGGGCGTCTTGTGAACGCTGTGCTGGATGTGCTCGCTCTCGATCCAGCGGGGCTTGCCCCAGAAGGTAAGGAACATCAGGCGCCAGCTGTAGAAGCTGGTCAGCAGCGCGGCGAAAATGCCGAGGAAGAAGGCCACCTGCGACAGTTCGGTGCCCTTGGCAAAGGCCGATTCAAGAATCGCATCCTTGGAATGGAAGCCCGCGAAACCGGCATGCGCGAACCACAGGCCCACGCCCGTAATCGCAAGCGTCCCCGCCATCATCGCCCAGAAGGTGATCGGGATCTGCTTACGCAGGCCGCCGTAATAACGCATATCCTGTTCGTGGTGCATCGCATGGATGACCGAGCCCGCGCCAAGGAACAGCAACGCCTTGAAGAAAGCGTGGGTGAACAGGTGGAACATCGCCGCATTGTAAGCACCAACGCCCGCCGCGAAGAACATATAGCCCAGCTGCGAACAGGTCGAATAGGCGATCACGCGCTTGATGTCGGTCTGCGTGGTGCCGACGGTCGCGGCGAAGAAGCAGGTCAGCGCGCCGATGGCAATGACGAAGCCGGAGGCGACCGGCGCCACCTCGAACATGGGGGACAGGCGGCAGACCATGAATACGCCCGCCGTCACCATCGTCGCAGCGTGGATCAGCGCCGACACGGGGGTCGGGCCTTCCATCGCGTCGGGAAGCCATGTGTGCAGACCGAGTTGCGCCGACTTGCCCATCGCGCCGACGAACAGCAGCAGGCACAATATGTCCATCGTGTAGAGACGCATCCCAAGGAAGGTAATCGTCGAACCCTGCATGCCCGGAGCCGCCGCCAGTATTTCGGAGATCGACGTCGTGTTGAACACGAGGAAGGTGCCGAAAATACCCAGCATGAAGCCAAGGTCGCCGACGCGGTTCACCACGAAAGCCTTGATCGCGGCGGCATTGGCGCTGGGCTTCTTGAACCAGAACCCGATCAGCAGATAGGACGCAAGACCCACCCCTTCCCACCCGAAGAACATCTGGACGAGGTTATCGGCCGTCACCAGCATCAGCATGGCGAAGGTGAACAGCGACAGATAGGCGAAGAAGCGCGGCTGGTCCGGATCGTCGGACATATAGCCCCACGAATAGAGGTGCACGAGGGCCGAAACGCTGGTGATCACCACCAGCATCACTGCCGTCAGCGTATCGACACGCAGCGCCCAGTCGAAGCTCATGTCACCCGACTGGACCCATTTCAGGACCGGCGCGACATAGGCCTCCGCGCTGCCCGCGATGAACGGGATGAAGATCGACCATGCCAGAGCGCAGGACAGGAACAGCGCGCCGGTGGTGATCACCTTGGCCGGAAACGCCCCGATGGAACGGTTGCCGAAACCGGCGATGATCGCCGCCAGCAGCGGCGCAAAGACGAGAATCTGGATCATCGCGAGCGGCCTATCCCTTCATCCGGTGGATATCGTCCACCGCGATCGTTCCGCGGCCACGGAAATAGATCACGAGGATTGCAAGGCCAATCGCCGCCTCGCCCGCAGCAACAGTCAGGACGAACATGGCGAATATCTGGCCGGTCAGATCGCCCAGAAAGGCGCTGAAGGCGACAAGGTTCAAATTCACCGCCAGCAGGATCAGTTCGATCGCCATCAGGATGACGATAACGTTCTTGCGGTTGAGGAAGATGCCCAGCACGCCCAGCACGAACAAAATCGAGCTGACGACGACGTAATGTTCGATTCCGATCACGGCGCCCTCCTTTAAAGCTTCACGCCCGCGCCCACGTCGGGACGGGTCTTGACGATGGCCTCTTCCGGACGGCGCTTCACCTGCTTGGAGATGTTCTGGCCGCGCACGTCGGGGCGATGGCGCAGCGTCAGCACGATGGCGCCGACCATGGCGACCAGCAGGATCACGCCCGCAGCCTCGAACAGGAAGAGATATTTCGAATAGAGCAGAGCCCCGATCGACGCGATATTGCTGTGGTCCATCAACGGAGCATTGGCACCGTCGGGCGTGCCCAGCACGATGCCGCCTGCGCGGTAAGCGCCAAGGCCCAGCACCAGTTCGGCCAGCAGCACGACGGTCAGCACCATGCCCAGCGGGAAATTCTTGACGAAGCCCGCACGCAATTCGGCAAAATCGATGTCGAGCATCATCACGACGAACAGGAACAGCACCGCGACCGCGCCGACATAGACGATGACAAGCAGCATCGCGATGAACTCTGCCCCCACCAGCACCATCAACGCCGCCGCGTTGAAGAAGGCAAGGATCAGCCACAGCACGGAATGCACAGGGTTCCTCGCCATGATGACGAAGCAGGCCGATGCAATCACGAGGGCCGCGAAGAGGTAGAAGGTGATGGTCTGGATCATGGGTTTTGATGTCCCGCGAGCGCGCCCCTAGCGATACGGCGCGTCGGCTTCAAGGTTCGCGGCGATCGCACGCTCCCACTTGTCCCCGTTCGCCAGCAGTTTCGCCTTGTCGTAAAGCAGTTCTTCACGCGTTTCGGTGGCATATTCGAAATTCGGCCCTTCGACGATCGCGTCGACCGGACATGCTTCCTGACAGAAACCGCAATAGATGCATTTCGTCATATCGATGTCGTAACGCGTGGTCCGGCGGCTGCCGTCATCGCGCGGCTCGGCCTCGATCGTGATCGCCTGCGCAGGGCAGATCGCCTCACACAATTTGCAGGCGATGCAACGCTCTTCGCCGTTCGGATAGCGGCGCAGCGCATGTTCTCCGCGGAAACGGGGCGACAGCGGGTTCTTCTCGAACGGATAGTTGATCGTCGCCTTGGGCTTGAAGAAATACTTCAGCGTGAGGGCGTGCGCCTTCACGAACTCCCACAGGGTGAACGATTTTATCAGGTGAGCGACGCTCATGAATACCTCGTGATCATAAGCCAGCCCGAAACGAGCACGACGAACAGCAGGCTCATCGGCAGGAAGATTTTCCAGCCAAGACGCATCAGCTGGTCATAGCGGAAGCGGGGCACGGTGGCCTTTACCCAGCTGAAGACGAAGAAGAAGAACAGGATCTTCAACAGGAACCAGATGATGCCGGGCACATAATACAGCGGCGCCCAGTCGATCGGCGGCAGCCAGCCACCGAAGAACAGGATCGCGTTCAGCGCACACATCAGGAGCACGTTCGCATATTCGCCCAGCCAGAACAGCGCAAAGCTCATCGACGAATATTCGGTCTGGTAACCGGCGACGAGTTCGCTTTCCGCCTCGGTCAGGTCGAACGGCGCGCGCGCGGTTTCGGCCATGCCCGATATCAGGAACAGCACCCACATCGGGAACAGCAATATGTGGAAGAAGAACCCGTTGACGATGCCAAAGCCAAAGCCGCGCTGCGCCTCGATCATTTCCGACAGATTGTTCGTGTTGGCGAACAGGATCACGCAGATCAGGATGAAGCCGATCGACACTTCATAAGAGATCATCTGAGCAGCGGCACGCATCGCGCTGAAAAACGGATATTTCGAATTCGATGCCCAGCCCGCGATCACCACGCCGTAAACCCCCAGTGAGCTGATCGCGAGGATATAGAGCAGGCCGATATTGATATCCGCCAGCACCACGCCGGGGCCGAACGGCACGACCGCCCAAGCCATCAGCGCGACGGTGAAAGTGATGATCGGCGCGATCAGGAACAGGCCCTTGTTCGCGGCCGAGGGGATGATGGTTTCCTGCAGAAACACCTTCAGACCGTCTGCGAAGCTTTGCAGCAGGCCGAACGGACCGACCACGTTGGGACCGCGGCGCAATGCCATGGCGGCCCAGATCTTGCGGTCCGCATAGATGATCATCGCCACGCCCAGCATCAGCGGCAGGGCGATCAGCAACACGCCAATGACCGTGGCAATAAACCACGCCCATTCGTACTGCATGCCGAGGGATACGAAAAAGTCGGTCATTCCGCGGCCTCCGCAATGTCCTCGCCATGGAACAGTTCTGCCGAGCAGCGCTGCATCGTCGGGCTGGCGCGCAGGATCGGATTGGTGAGATAGGGATCGGCAATCGGATAGGCCGCGATCACGCCCGAAGCGTCACCGCCACCCGCCGGAAGCGTGCCGCCGGTCACGGCCAGTCCTTCATTCGCGAGCGCCGGCGTATCCGCGAACATCGCCGCGCGCAGCTGGTCGAAATTGTCAAAACCGACCGAAACGCCCAGCGCATCCGCCATGGCACGCAGGATCGTCCAGTCCTCACGCGCGTCTCCGGGCGCGAATACCGCCTTCTCCGACCGCTGCACGCGGCCTTCGATATTGACGTAGGTGCCCGCTTTTTCGGTATAGGCCGCTGCAGGCAGGATGATATCCGCCGCATGCGCGCCCTTGTCGCCGTGATGGCCGATATAGACCTTCAGCGCATCCTCGAACGGCGTGTAATCCATCTCGTCCGCACCCAGCGACAGCAGCAGCTTGGGCTTGGCCGCGACGATATCCGCCATCCCGCCCTTCTGCGCGAGGCCGAGCAGCAACCCGCCCATGCGCGAGGGCGAGAAATGGAGCGCGTTGAACCCGTTCCAGCCGTCTTTCACGACATGGAATTCCGCCGCCAGCGCCAGCGCCTTGCCCAGCGCGCCGCGGCCCAGCGCCGCGCCGCCGACGATGATCGCAGGCCGCTCGGCCCCCTTCATCGCATCGACCACTTCGGCAGGCAGCGCGTTCAGCACCGCCAGATCATTGCCAAGGAAGCGCGTCTTGTACGTGGTGTCATATTCGGGGCCGACGTGGAAAATCGCCGCGCCCTTCTTCACCGCCTTGCGCAGCCGGACGTTCAGCAGCGGAGCCTCGTGCCGGATCTGGCTGCCGATGACCAGCACCGCATCGGCATTCTCGATACCGGCGAGCGTGGTGTTGAAATTCACGGCGGTCAGGCTCGACGTGTCATAGACCAGGCCGGTCTGGCGCCCTTCGATCAGGGTCGAACCGCAAGCCTTCAGCAGTGCCTTGGCCGCGAACATGGTCTCGCAATCGACGAGATCGCCATAGACGGCGGCAATATCCTTGCCGGCCTTGGCGGCCTTGATCTTCTTAAACGCCTCGTCCCAGCTCGCCTCTTCCAGCTTGCCCCGCTTGCGGATCCAGACCTTGTCGAGACGACGACGCGTCAGCCCGTCGACCGCATAGCGCGATTTGTCGGCGATCCACTCCTCGTTCACATCGTCGTTGATGCGCGGCAGGATGCGCAGCACTTCGCGGCCGCGGCTGTCGATGCGGATATTCGCGCCGACCGCGTCCATCACGTCAATGCCCAGCGTCTTCTTCAGCTCCCACGGACGCGCTTCGAACGCATAGGGACGGCTGGTGAGCGCGCCGACGGGGCACAGGTCGATCACATTGGCCGAAAGCTCATGCTTGGCGGCCTGCTCCAGATAGGTCGTGATCTGCATGTTCTCGCCACGGAACAGCGCGCCGATCTCGTCCACGCCCGCGATTTCCTCGCTAAAGCGGACGCAGCGCGTGCAGTGGATGCAGCGGGTCATCACCGTCTTGATCAGCGGACCCATATATTTCTCGGTCACTGCGCGCTTGTTTTCGTCATAACGCGTCGCGCCGCGGCCGTAGGCGATCGACTGGTCCTGCAGATCGCATTCGCCACCCTGATCGCAGATCGGGCAATCGAGCGGATGGTTGATGAGGAGAAACTCCATCACCCCTTCGCGCGCCTTTTTGACCATCTCGGTATCGGTGCGGATTTCCTGCCCGTCGGCAGCCGGAAGCGCGCACGAAGCCTGCGGCTTGGGCGGTCCGGGCTTCACCTCGACGAGGCACATGCGGCAATTGCCGGCAATCGACAGCCGCTCGTGATAGCAGAAGCGCGGAATTTCCTTGCCCGCAAGCTCTGCCGCCTGCAGCACGGTTGCGCCTGCCGGAACCTCGATTTCCTGTCCGTCTACGGTTACCTTGGGCATCACTCCGCCGCCTCTGCCATGTTACCTGCCGCCGCGATCCGCCGTTCAAGCTCGGGGCGGAAATGCTTGATCAGGCCCTGGATCGGCCATGCCGCCGCATCGCCAAGGGCGCAGATCGTGTGGCCTTCGACCTGTTTGGTGACCTGGAACAGCATGTCGATTTCCTCGACCGCCGCCTCGCCGGTGCGCAGCCGTTCCATCACGCGCCACATCCAGCCGGTGCCTTCGCGGCAAGGCGTGCACTGGCCGCAGCTTTCATGCTTGTAGAAATAGCTGAGGCGGCTGATCGCCTTTACGATGTCGGTCGACTTGTCCATCACGATGACCGCGGCAGTACCAAGGCCCGAGCCCTGTTCCTTGCAGCCATCGAAATCCATCGGCATGTCTAAACACTGGTTGGCAGGCACCAGCGGCACCGACGAACCGCCAGGGATCACCGCGAGCAGATTGTCCCAACCGCCGCGAATGCCGCCGCAATGCTTTTCGATCAGTTCGCGGAAGGGAATACCCATTTCTTCTTCGACCACGCAGGGGCGTTCGACATGCCCGCTGATCTGGAAGAGCTTGGTGCCCTTGTTGTTCTCGCGCCCGAAGCTGGAAAACCATGCCGCGCCGCGCCGCATGATCGTTGGGGCAACCGCGATGGATTCGACATTATTGACCGTGGTCGGGCAGCCATAAAGCCCCGCGCCTGCCGGAAACGGCGGCTTCAGGCGGGGCTGGCCCTTCTTGCCTTCAAGGCTTTCGATCATCGCGGTTTCTTCGCCGCAGATATAGGCGCCCGCGCCGCGATGGACAAAGACGTCGAAATCATAACCCGAACCGCTTGCATTCTTGCCGATCAGGCCCGCGTCATAGGCCTCCTGCACGGCAGCGAACAGCACTTCGGCCTCGCGGATATATTCGCCGCGGATATAGATATAGGCCGCACGTGCGCGCATCGCGAAACCGGCGACCAGCGCCCCTTCGATCAGCTTGTGCGGGTCGTGACGGATAATCTCGCGGTCCTTGCACGAACCGGGTTCGGATTCGTCGGCATTGATGACCAGAAAGCTGGGACGACCGTCGGGGCTTTCCTTGGGCATGAACGACCATTTCAGACCGGTCGGGAAACCCGCGCCACCGCGACCGCGCAGGCCCGATGCCTTGATCTCGTCGATAATCGCATCCTGCCCTTTGGCAAGGATGTCCTTGGTATTGTCCCAGTCGCCGCGCTTTTGCGCAGCGGACAGGTTCCACGGCTGGTAGCCGTAGACGTTCGTGAAGATGCGGTCTTTATCAGCCAGCATCGATCAAACTCCGAATACGAAAATAGCGGCGGCGATCAAGATCGCGACCAGCGCGACCGTCTTGACGACGCCCTTGAGGACTTTCCACGCGATAATCACACCAAGCAGCGCGACCGCGATCGGGATCAAGCTTTCCATCACTGGCCATCCTGCTTCCCGTTCTTGTACGAAAGCGCGAGGAATACAGCGCCCAGCGCGACAAAGCTGGCGCCCATGGCGGTGTTCTGCGTAGCGAAGAAAATCGCCGCCGCGAACATAAAGCCCGCGCCCGCGAAACGGTAATTGCGTTGCTGAAGCGAGGCCATCACCATTCACCCCGGTAATCGTGGTTTTCGTCCACCATCGCGGTCAGCGTGGTCGGGCCGCCGACGGGTTCGACGGTGTGACGGGCCGGATCCTGCGTGCCTTCCTTGGGCGTTTCGCCCTTGGCCAGCGCGTCGAGCACAGCGTCGAAACGCTCGGCCGTCAGATCCTCGTAATTGCCGTCATTGATCTGGACCATGGGGGCGCTGGCGCAATTGCCCATGCATTCCACCTCGGTCAGCGTCCACATGCCGTCGTCGGTCGTGTGGCCCTTTTTCATGCCGCGCGCCTTGCAGCGTTCCATGATGTCGTCGCTGCCGCGCAGCCAGCACGGAGTGGTGCCACACACCTGCACGTGGAATTTGCCCACGGGAACAAGGTTGTACATGGTGTAAAAGCTGGCCACCTCGACCACGCGGATCACCGGCATGTCGAGATAGCTCGCCACATATTCCATCACCGGAATCGGCAGCCAACCCTGCGTGCCGGTTTCCTCGCCCACTTGCCGCTGCGCGTAATCGAGCAGCGCCATGACGGCCGATTTCTGGCGACCCTCGGGATAGCGGGCAATCGCCGCCCTGGCTTTTGCGTCCCATTCGGGATTGAACGCAAAACCGCCCCAGCGGGCGCGCAATTCAGGCGTATCGGGTTCGAGGTAACGGTCGGCCATTAGCGGATGAACTCCACCCGAGAGCATTTGTCGCCCTCGAAACTATAGACGGCAAGCACGTCGAAGGGCTGCGCATCGGCGCTGCGCCACACGCGTTCGTGCAGGGTGACGAAAGTGCCGAACTGCTTTGCATCGATCACTTCGGCGCGGTTTTCGGGAAATTCGGCGAACATCGCTTTCAGACCGGCGCGCGTTCCTTCACGCCCATCGCGCACGACAGCGCCGCGATAACCCGCTTCGCAGGCATCCTCGGTCATCAGGGCGACATAGGCGTCGGCATCCTGCGCATTATAATGCGCGATCATCTGCCGTGCGGTTTCCAGATTGTCGGTCATAGTCTCGGTCTCAGCCACGCGGACCTCCGCGGCGGCGTTTCCAGTTTCGGTATTGCGACTGCCCGAAGGCAAAGAATTCATAGCCCGCGACGCAGGCGATCAGTTCGGGCAGCCAGTAATTGGTATCGAACCCCAGCAGCAATGCGCCGAAGAACACCGCGATCAGGGCAAGACCCGTCCCCGATGCCAGCACGCTCATCTGCTCGGAATGCGACAGGTTCAACGGTCGCACTCCCCGAACACCACATCGATCGCGCCCAGAATGGCGGTCGCGTCGGGCAGCATGTGGCCCTTGCACATCATGTCCATCGCCTGAAGATGGCTGAACGCGGTCGGGCGGATCTTGCAGCGATAGGGCTTGTTGCTGCCGTCGCTGACCAGATAGACGCCGAATTCGCCCTTGGGGCTTTCCGTCGCCACGTAAACCTCGCCCGCAGGGACATGGAACCCCTCGGTGTACAGCTTGAAGTGGTGGATCAGCGCTTCCATCGACTGCTTCATCTCGCCGCGCTTGGGGGGCGAAACCTTGCGGTCGTCGGATGCGATCGGCCCTTCGGGCATTTCGGCGAGACATTGCTTGATGATGCGCGCCGACTGATAGACCTCTTCGACGCGGACCATGAAACGATCGTAGCAATCGCCATTGGTGCCGACGGGAATTTCGAAATCCATCCTGTCGTAAACGTCATAGGGCTGCGACTTGCGCAGGTCCCAGGCGATGCCGCTGCCGCGGATCAGCGGGCCGGAAAAGCCCCACTTCACCGCATCGTCCTTGCTGACGATGGCAATGTCGACATTGCGCTGCTTGAAGATGCGATTGTCCATCACAAGGCTCATCGCGTCGCCGAACAGTTCGGGCAGACGCTTGTCCACCCAGTCGCCGATATCGGTGAGCAGCTTTAGCGGCACGTCCTGATGCACGCCGCCGGGACGGAACCATGCGCTGTGCATGCGCGCACCCGAAGCCCGCTCGAAGAAATTGAGGCAATCCTCGCGCAGTTCGAACACCCACAGGTTCGGCGTCATCGCGCCCACGTCCATAACGTGCGACCCGATGTTGAGCATGTGGTTGCAGATGCGCGTCAGTTCCGCGAACAACACGCGCAGATATTGCGCGCGCTGCGGAACCTCGACATTCAGCAGCTTTTCGATGGCGAGCACATAGCTGTATTCCTGCGCCAGCGGCGAGCAGTAATCCAGCCGGTCGAAATAGGGCAACGCCTGCAGATAGGTCTTGTATTCGATCAGCTTTTCGGTGCCGCGGTGCAGCAGGCCGACATGCGGATCGATACGCTCGATAATCTCGCCGTCAAGCTCCATCACCATGCGCAGCACGCCATGTGCCGCCGGGTGCTGGGGCCCGAAGTTGATCGTGTAATTGGTGATGACCTCGTCGCCGGTTGTGGGCGACTGTTCGAGTTGCAGGCTCATGCGTCCTTACCCTTCTCGCCGCCCTCATCCGCGTCCGGATCGTTCTTGTCGACTTCGGTCGCGCCTTCGGTGTCGGCGGTCTTGCCCTCGCGCCGTGGCTGGCCTTCGCGGCTTTCGGTCGGCTCCGGAGCGTCGGAGGCCTTACCTGCGTCGCCTTCGGGCGCCTTTTCTGCCGCCTTGGCGTCGGTTTTGGCGCCCGCACCGGTATCCTTGGGACTGTCGGTGGTTTTGGGCTTGTCCACCGGCGGCGGTGCGGGTGTTTCGGCGGCCTTTTCATCGCCGGGCAGCACGTAATCAGCGCCTTCCCACGGGCTCATGAAATCGAAGCTGCGGAAATCCTGCGTTAGTTCCACGGGCTGATAGACGACGCGCTTCTCATCTTCGGAGTAGCGCAGTTCGACATGGCCCGTCAGTGGGAAATCCTTGCGGAACGGATGCCCTTCGAAGCCATAATCGGTCAGGATGCGGCGCAGGTCGGTATTGCCGGCGAACAGCACGCCGAACATGTCGAAAACCTCGCGCTCCAACCATCCGGCGACAGGCCAGATATCGGTCACGGTCGGCACCGGCTTTGCCTCGTCAGTACAGGTCTTGACGATGATGCGATGGTTCCTGGTAAGCGACAGGAGGCAATAGCACACCTCGAACCGCTCGGCCCGCGAGGGATAGTCGACGCCCGCGATTTCCATCAGCTGCTGGTAATCATGCGCATCGCGCAACAGGCGCAGCGCGGCATTCAGCTGCGGACGCTCGACCGTCAGCAGAATTTCGCCATGCTCTTCATGCGCCTCGACCAGCATCGGGCCGAGAGCCGACGCCAGCGCATCCTTCACGCCGTCATTGGGCGCAAATCGGGGAGCGGAATGAACGACAGCCATCAGCGTTTCACCGTGCCTTCGCGGCGGATCTTCCGCTGCAATTGCATCACGCCGTACAGCAGCGCCTCTGCCGTGGGAGGGCAACCGGGGACGTAGATATCGACCGGCACGATCCGGTCGCAACCGCGCACCACCGAATAGCTGTAATGGTAATAGCCGCCGCCATTCGCACACGAACCCATGCTGATCACATATTTGGGATCGGACATCTGATCGTACACCTTGCGCAGTGCCGGAGCCATCTTGTTGCACAGCGTGCCCGCGACGATCATCACGTCGGACTGGCGCGGCGATGCGCGCGGGGCGGCGCCGAAACGCTCCATGTCATAGCGCGGCATGTTCACGTGGATCATTTCCACGGCGCAGCAGGCCAGACCGAACGTCATCCACCACAGCGAACCGGTGCGCGCCCACTGGAACAGCTCTTCCGTGCTGGTCAGCAGGAAGCCCTTGTCGTTCACTTCGGTCGACAGGGCGTTGAAATAGTCGGCGTCGGGCTGGCGCACTTCGCCAGCTTGCGCGGCGGCGGGAAGAGTTTGATCTACTCCCATTCCAGCGCTCCCTTCTTCCATGCATAGGCAAAGCCGATGATCAGTTCGAACAGGAACACCATCATGGTGATCCAGCCCGGCCATCCGGTCAGATCGAGGCTGACGGCCCATGGGAACAGGAACGCGGCCTCAAGATCGAAAATGATGAACAGGATCGCCACCAGATAGAAGCGCACGTCGAACTGGCTGCGCGGATCCTCGAACGCGGGAAAGCCGCATTCATACTCCGACAGCTTTTCCGCGTCGGGGTTGTGCGAACCCGTCAGGCGCGACACGCCCATCGGCAGGAATACGAAGAGGGCGGAGAGCCCCAGCGCGATCACCAGGAATATGAAGATCGGCAGATATTGTGACAGGTCGACCAAAAGGCCCTCTCTGGCTGTATGCCGCGATAACGGACTTCAAGTTTGCGGATAACATCGCACCCGCGAAATGCGCCCTAGGCAACGGCGCGCCGCTGCGCAAGGGGGCTGAACGCCCCTAAATGCAGGGCTTAGGGGGTAAGCAGCGAAAAACCTGCAAAACTGACCGCGATGGTTGCCAGTGAAAGCAGTGTTCCCAGTGGCAGGGCATTGCCGGAGTCGCCCTCGCTTGCGGCGGAATCGCCATGATCGGACGGCTTGCCGCGCATCAGCTTCGCGGCGGCAATTGCGATCCCCAATCCTGCCGCCAGCAACACAATAAAACAAACGCCCAGCGGCCCTGCCCACAGGCCGATCGCGCCCATCAGGGGCGGATCGGCGCTGCCCATCCCTTCCCTGCCGCGTATGGCCCGAAACAGCAGCGCGGGTGCGGCCAGCAGCACAAAGCCGAGCCCGCCACCCGCAAGCTGACGCAACAGCAGGGGAAGCAACTGCCGCCCGTCCAATGCCGCCACAGCCGGTATCATCAGCGCACTGAACGCCAGTATCGCGATCCCGACCGGCGGCAAATGGAACGAGCGCCAGTCCGACATTCCCAGCACCAGCAATTGCCACCCCAGAACGGCGGCCGGAATGGCAGTCAGCGGACCGGGCATGAACAGCCACGCGGCAAGGCCGATGGCCGCCCCCGCCACTTCGGCGAAGGGCTGCAAGGGATCGATCGGCGCGCGGCAAGTGCGGCAGCGCCCTGCCAGCATCAGAAAGGACAACACCGGCACAAGATCGCCGACCCCCAATACGCGCCCGCACGAATCGCAACGTGACCGCCCCGTCACCACGCTGTCGCCGCGCGCGATGCGCAGTGCCGCCGCACCGGCAAAGCTGCCGATCACGGCTCCGGTCACGGCCAGCAGAATCGGAAGACAAAATGCCATCGTCGTATCGGCCGAACCGAACAGCGCCGGCGCCCTTGCCTCGATCAGCGGATATTGATCGATCAGGGTTCCCCGTCGCCCCACAGCCGGTCCTGCCGGACCCAGCCTTCCTGCATCGGACCTTCGCGTTCACCGACGGCGAATCGGCACCATCCCCCGTCGCATTCGCCCAGCCAGCCGGTGACGCCCGGTTCCAGCTGCCACAACAGCTTGGCATCGTCGGCAGGCAAGGCGCGCATCATGACATTGTCGTCGCCGGTCACGATGGCGCTGCGTTCGCGGCTGAGGAAGCGCGAGACCACCCAGCCCCGCGTTCCATCGGGGTCTTCCACCAGTCGCCAGCCCGAAAGGCGGCGCACCACTTTAAGCGGCAGGCCCTTGCGCTGGTAAACCCACAGGATCTTGTAACTGCCCCCCGGCCCCACGCGCATATTCGCCTTGTCGGTGGTGAGCGAGGCCCAATAGGGCACCTCGTCCGTATCCTGCGCGGCAGCGGGCAAAGCCGGCGCGATACTGGCGCATAACAGGCTGGCAAGAAGGATCCGGCGAAGCGTCATTCCCTTCGCATAGCCCCGCCCGCTGGCCGCGCCAAGATGGCGGATGCAGCCACCCACACCGGCGATCGCGCGAAGCCTGTTGACCGCGCCGCCCGTCGCAGCGTAGCGCCGCAATCATGGCCCAATCCGATCCCGAGGCAGCCCGACCGATGTCCGAACCCGCCCATGCGACCGCCCGCCGGATCGATGGCAAGCCCCGCGTTGTCGTCACCCGCAGGCTGATGCCCGCGATCGAGGCGCGGATGGCCGAATTGTTCGATACCACGCTCAACCCCGACGATCACGCCTTCACGCGGGAGGAACTGGCGGCGGCAATGGCCGGTTGCGACGTGCTGGTCCCGACCGTGACAGACGATATCGATGCCGCGCTGATCGAAGGGGCAGGCAACAGGCTGCGCATGATCGCCAATTTCGGCGCTGGAACGGACCATATCGCACTGGGCGCGGCGCGCGCGCGGCGGATCGTGGTGACCAATACGCCCGGCGTGTTCACCGACGACACCGCCGATCTGACCATGGCGCTGCTGATCGGCGTCATCCGTCGCATGCGCGAAGGTACGCGGATCGTGCGGCACGGCGAATGGACGGGGTGGAGCCCCACCGGCATGCTGGGCCGGTCGCTTGGCGGCAAGACATTGGGCATTATCGGCATGGGTCGCATCGGTCAGGCCGTCGCCCATCGCGCCCGCGCATTCGGCCTGCGCATCGCCTATCACAACCGCCGCCGCCTGCCCGAATCGGTCGAACGCATGCTGGGCGCGGAATATGCGGGCGATGTCGACAGCCTGCTTGGCAAAAGCGATATCGTCACCCTGCATTGCCCGACCAGCGCCGCCACGCATCATCTGATCGACGCGCGCCGGATCGCGCTGATGAAGGATGGCGCGGTGATCGTGAACACCGGACGTGGCGATCTGATCGATCAGGAAGCCATGATCGCCGCGCTGGAAAACGGCCATCTGTGGGGTGCGGGCCTCGATGTCTATCCGGACGAGCCGGTGGTCGATCCGCGGCTGATCGCGCACCCCTATGTGATCACCCAACCCCATATCGGCAGCGCCACCGAAGAAGGACGGACCGCGGCGGGCATGAAGATCCTCGCCAATATCCAGAGCTGGGTTGATGGCCACAGTCCGCCCGACCGCGTGATCGAGGGTTACGCCTGAGCGATCAGTCCGCGGTGTAGCGCAAGACGCCCGAGCGGCGGGTCGCGCCCGTATCCTTGGGGTGGGCCTGCCCGTTCAGCACTTCGACTTCGGGAAAATCGAACGGGCTCATCCCTTCGAGGCAGGCGACATTCACGCCATATTGCGTGGGGTTCGAACGGCGCTGGTGATGCGTATAAATGCCGCAATTCCCGCAGAAATAATGCTTCGCCGCGCCGGTATTGAATTGATAGAGGCGCACCGCAACCTCTCCGGCCAGCAGGGTGAAGCGGTCCAGCGGCGCGCTGACCGCGACGGCTCCGCGCATCCGGCAGAGCGAACAGTCGCACCGGCGGGCAGAGGCCAGATCGACCTCCGCCTCGAAACGGACGGCGCGGCAGTGACAGGTCCCCTTTTTCAGTTCTCCCATCGCCTGCGGCTTCCTTTTTCCGGTGGCCGGGCCGGTCAGTCGCCCGTCAGAATGCGCTCGACCAGTTCCTTCACGCTCGGCGTATAGCCGTTGGAATAGAACGGGTCCTGCTTGAAACGGTACGCGGCGTGCCCTGCGAACGCGAGATTCTCGTCCGTCGGTCCGCCATGGGCAATGTCCTGCAAGGTCTTTTGAATGCAGAAGCTGCGCGGATCGGCAAGGCGGCCCGTGGTGTAATCGTCATGGTCCTTCCACGACGAAAATCCGCAATGCGACAGGCAGCCCATGCAGTCGGCCTGATCCTTGCGGATAATCTCCCGCTCTTCGGGCGAGACGAAAACGACCGTGTCGTCAGGCGTCTTCAATGCAGTCGTGTGGCCGGCGTCGGCCCATGTGCGGGCGCGTTCGCGATCATGCGGCGTGACCCAGAAATTCTTGCCCTTCACGCCTACATCCAGCTGGACGGTATGATCGCCCGCCTCGATCCGCGAATAGGGGATCTGACGTTCGCTGCGTTCTTCCAGATTGCGCAGGAACGGATTGCGCACCGCGCTGGAATAGAAACCGGTGGGCGAAAACTTGTGCAGCAGCACGTCGCCCGGCTCCAGCGTACGGAGCATGTCCTTCCAGCCCTGCGGGATCGGGCTTTCCTGCGTCAGCAGGGGGCGCGTTCCGAACTGAAAGGCGATCTTGCCCAGTTCGGGATTGTCGATCCAGTCGTTCCATTCGCGCAGGAACCAGACCCCGCCCGCCATCACGATCGCGGTATCTTCCGACACGCCTTCCTTGCGCATGGTTTCGCGCAGAGCCTTGACGCGGGGATAGGGATCTTCGGGCTTTTTCGGGTCTTCGGCATTCGACAGCCCGTTATGCCCGCCCGCCAGCCACGGATCTTCATAGACCACGGCCGCCATCAGTTCGGGCACCTTGGAATAGCTGCGCTTCCACAAGGCGCGGAACGCACGGGCCGACGAAACGATGGGCAGGTAATGCACCCCGAAACGCTGCGCGATTTCGGCCAGCTTGTACGGCATGCCCGCACCGCAGGTGACGCCGGTGACAAGGCCCCTGGTCCGCTCCAGCGTCCCTTCCAGCACCGCCTGCGCGCCGCCCATTTCCCACAGCACGTTGATATT
This sequence comes from Croceicoccus sp. Ery5, assembly GCF_020985325.1. Taxonomy (NCBI): domain Bacteria; kingdom Pseudomonadati; phylum Pseudomonadota; class Alphaproteobacteria; order Sphingomonadales; family Erythrobacteraceae; genus Croceicoccus; species Croceicoccus sp. Ery5. Next base: position 1,534,860 of record NZ_CP087587.1, on the reverse strand, counting down.
GATCGCACCCTTGCCGCCCGAAATCTCGTGCGCGCGCCTGACCTGCTCCACCGCGCCGTCGATTGCGTAATCGATCAGCTGCTGGTGACGTTCCTTGCGGGTCATCTGTTCATAGACCTGCGGGATGATCTTGCCCTCGGCGTCATAGCTGTCGGCGTTGACCGCGCTGACCGTGCCGATGCCGCCCGCGGCTGCCCACGCACCCGAACTGGCGTGATTGGTCGCCGAAACGCCCTTGCCCCCTTCGATCAACGGCCAGACCTCGCGTCCGCCATAGTTGATCGGCTTCAGTCCCTTAAAGCTCATGTCTCAACAATCCTGTCAGGGCGGCTGGCGGTGCCATCGGCGCCGCCGTCCGCCGTTCCTGCGGCAACAACTTCCTGCTCGCAGGGTTCGATATCGGCCGGATCCGGCCTTGGGCCTGCCGCCTCGAAGCGGGCGTAATAGCCTGCCAGTTCGGGGCGGCGAATGAAAGCGGCCAGCTTGAAGCCGACCGATTCGAATTCGCAGAAAAGCAGCTTGGGGGGAATACCGTGATTGTCGGTCGCGCGGTCGACATCCACGACAATCACCTGCCCGCCCTGCCGCAAGGCGGGACGCAGCCGCCATAGAAACGCATAGGGTTCGCTGACCTGGTTATAGACATGCACCAGGAACACACGGTCGAAACTGCCTTCGGGCAAACCCGGATCGTCGGGCGTTCCCAGCTTGATCGACACATTGTCGAGCCGCTCGCGCTCGACCCGGGAGCCGAGGCGCTGCAACACTTCCGCGTCGATGTCCTGCGCCAGAACGCGTCCGTCCTTGCCGACGCGCTCGGCAAGGCGGGTTGTGTAATAGCCCTCGCCCGCGCCGATATCGGCCACGGTCATGCCTTCGCCGATATTGGCAAGATCCATGACGGTAACCGCTTCCTTGCGATCGTCGCGGGTCCGTTCCGGCATCTGGCTGGCCGAAACGGTGGACACCGGGCGGTCCGCTTCGGGAAAATCGCGCGCGCTTTCGGGACGGCCGTCATCCTTGTCGGTGATATTGCATCCCGACAGGACAAGCGCAGCCGCCATTGCCGCAAGCAGGGACGCGCGATGGATCAATCGTCGTCCTCCACATCCACCTTCTCGCCCGTCACGCGCTGCGACAGGGCAGCGGTGATGAACGGATCGAGCGCACCGTCGAGCACGTCGGAGGGATTGGTCGAAACATGACCGGTGCGCAAATCCTTTACCTGCTGGTACGGTTGCAGCACATAGGAACGGATCTGGTGGCCCCAGCCGATTTCGGTCTTGGCCTGATATTCGCCGCTGGCCGCAGCCTCGCGCTCGGCCAGTTCCTTTTCGTACAGCCGCGCCTTGAGCATGTTCATCGCGGTGGCGCGGTTCTTGTGCTGCGAACGGTCGTTCTGGCTCGCCACCACGATGCCAGTCGGCTGGTGGGTAATGCGAACGGCGGAATCGGTCGTGTTGACGTGCTGCCCGCCCGCACCCGATGCGCGATAGGTGTCGATCTTCAGATCGGCGGGATTGATTTCGATCTCGATATCGTCGTCGATGACGGGATAGACCCAGACCGAACTGAACGAAGTGTGCCGCCGAGCGCTGGAATCGTAAGGGCTGATGCGGACCAGCCGGTGCACGCCGCTTTCGGTCTTGGCATACCCATAGGCATTTTCGCCGCGGATCAGCAGGGTCGCGCTTTTGATGCCCGCCTGTTCGCCCGCGTGGTAATCGACCACCTCGACCTTAAAGCCGCGCCGTTCGGCCCAGCGCACATACATGCGCTGCAACATTTCGGCCCAGTCCTGGCTTTCGGTGCCGCCCGCGCCTGCGTGAACTTCCAGATAGGTGTCATAGCCATCGGCCTCGCCCGACAGCAGCGCGCCCACCTTGTCGCGGTCGGCGCGTTCGGCCAGCGCGTTCAGGCTGTTCAGCCCGTCCTTGACCACGCTGTCGTCGCCCTCGGCCTCGCCCATCTCGATGAACTCGACCGCGTCGGACATTTCGGCGCCAATCTCGTTCACCGCCTTGACCGCATCGCCCAGCTGCTTTTGCTCACGCGTGATCGCCTGCGCCTGCTTGGGGTCGTTCCACAGGTTCGGGTCTTCCACCCGCGCGCTCAGCTCGTCCAGACGGCGCAGCGCCTGTTCCCAGTCCAGCGACTGGCGGATCAGCGCGAGCGATGCCTCGATACGGTCGACAAGGGCCTGCCCTTCGGCACGCATGAAATTTCTCCTTAAAGGGCCACCTGCCCTGCGGACTCGGGTCCGCTTAGCGAAGGGTCAGGATTTGTGAAAGTGCGCAATGCGTTTGTGCGCAGCGATGGCGCCATGGCCCGCCGCAAGGGCGATGGGCCGGTCAGTCTGAAACCGGCCTCGTCAGCGGTCCAGCGCGCGCACCGCCTCCAGCGTGCGCGAGACATGTTCGCGCCAGTCGGAATCGGAATGCACCATGGCGATCCGCCCGTCGGGCGCGATGACATAGGATGTCCGGTCGCTCATCAACCCGCTGACGTTCTTCATATCCAGCGCGACATCATAGGCGCGGATCGTGGCGGGCGTTGCCTGTGCAACGGGAAATGCGTTGCGGCATTCCTCGGTCGAAAATTTCTTCAGCGTTTCGATATCGTCGGCCGACATGCCCACGACCTGCGCGCCTGCCGCCTTGAAATCGGGCATCGCTTCGGCAAAGGCGCGGGCCTCCAGCGTGCAGCCCTGGGTGAACGCCTTGGGAAAGAAATAAAGCACGACCGGCCCGCTTTTCAACGCCTTGGCCAGATCGAAAGAGAACGCTTTGCCCGCCATCGCACCCGTCGTCATCACCGGCGGCGCCTCGGCACCCTTGGGCAGAGACGCGGCAACAGGCCCCGCGGCAAGGGCGGTTGCGGCAAGGGCGCCTGCCAGAAGGCTCGATCGGATGCGCATGTTCATGGGTTCACCCTTAAGCCAGCGGAACAGATCAGTAAATGCCGCCCTGATCTTCGAGGAAAGTGTCGTCGATGGCCGTCGCGTCGTTGCTGATCGCGGCGCGGCTTTCGGCACGTGCCGCGCGGATCGCCGCCAGTGCCGCCATGCGCTTTTCTTCCAGCGTCTGCCGGTCGAGAGAGCGGCGCGGTTCGGTATCGGGCTTGAACGCTTCCCAAATGGTCGCGGGCGTATATTCGGTCAGCGATGGCCAGCCTTCGAACACGCGCTTGCCGCTGCGGCGGTCGATCCGGACCATGCGAATGCCGTCGGGCGCCTGAACCGGCGTGGTCGGCCAGCGCGCCTTGGTATCCTGGATCAGTTCCTTGACAATCGGCGCAGCTGTATTGCCGCCCTGCACCCAGCCGCCCAGATTGCGCGGCGTGTCAAAGCCGACATAAACGCCTGCGACCAGATCGGCCGATCCGCCCATGAACCATGCATTGGTCGGGCCCGATGTCGTGCCGGTCTTGCCGAACAGCGGCAGGCCCAGATCGCGCAGCCGCGTCGCCGTGCCGCGCTGGACCACGCCTTCCAGCATATGGACCACCTGATAGGCGGTGCCCGCATCCATCACCTGCTTGCCCCCTTCGGCAAGGCGCGGCATGGATTTGCCATCCCATTCGTCCTGATTGCAGCGGGCGCAGCGGCGCTTGTCGGCGCGCCAGATCACCTTGCCGTTCTTGTCCTGCACGTAATCGATGACCGACGCCTGATACTGCCGCCCGTGATTGGCGAGCGCGCTATAGGCGTTCACCATTTGCAGCACCGTCGTATCGCCCGCGCCCAGCGCAAAAGCGAGATAGGGGTCATAGCTGCCGATGCCGACACGCTCGAACGTGTCGATCACATTGTTCATGCCCGAATCATTGGCGATATGGACGGTCATCAGATTGCGCGACTGCTCCAGCCCCCAGCGCATCGTCTGTTCACCCGCGCCGCGGGTGCCGCCGAAATTGCGGAAACATTTCTCGCCCAGACGCGCGCCCTGATAGACGCAGAACGGCCCGTCGGTGACCAGCGTGGCGGGCGTCATCCCCTGATCGAGGCCGGTCGCATAGACGAAGGGCTTGATCGTCGAACCCGGCTGCCGTTCCGCCTGCGTGGCGCGGTTGAAGCTGCCAAGCCGCGAATCGAATCCGCCCTGCATGGCAAGCACGCGGCCCGTCTGCGGGTTCTGCACGACCAGACCGCCCGACACCTCAGGAATGGTGCGCACACGCCAGCCGCTGCCGTCGGGCGACGCGACGATCACATCGCCCGCCTTCAACGCATCGGGCAGATTGCCCAGCGGGAAGGTTTCGCCGTCGCTGAAACCGATCCGCGCGTCAGAGCCGCTGCGTTCGGTGACCACGCCCACGCGCCAGTCCTGATAATCGACCGCAAGGTTCGATACGATCAGCTGCGTCTGCCAGTTCTGGTCCATGTCGATCTTGGCGATCGGGCCGGTCCAGCCACGCGTTCCGTGATAGCGCATCAGTCCCGCGCGCAGCGCCTTGCGCGCGGCATGCTGCATTTCCATGTCGAGCGAGGTGCGCACCCATAGCCCGCCGGCGTACACCGAATTCGGCCCGTCTTCGGCCTTTTCGCCATAGGCGTCGAGCAGACGGCGGCGCACTTCCTCGATGAAATAGCCGCCCGCCGGATCATAGCCCTCGCGGCGACGCTCCACGAGGCCGAGCGGCATCGCCTTGGCCGCATCCGCCTCTGCCCGCGATGCCCAGCCATTGTCGACCATCTGGTCCAGCACGTAATTGCGCCGTTCGATCGCCATGTCGCGGTAACGCGCGCGGCCATAGCGTTCGGGCGCCTTGGGCAGGATCGCCAGAAACGCCGTCTCGTGCAGGTCCAGCTCGTTCACATCCTTGTCGAAATAGGCGCGCGCGGCGGCCTGTACGCCAAAGCTTTGCCGGCCAAGCGGAATTTCGTTGAGATACAGCTCGAGGATCTGCTCCTTGGTCAGCACGCCTTCGATGCGCTGGGCCAGGATCATTTCCTTCAGCTTGCGGGTGACCGAATATTCGTCGCCCACAAGGATATTCTTGGCCACCTGCTGCGTGATCGTCGACCCGCCCTTGGCGCGTTCGCCCGACCCCAGCTTGGACACATAATCGACGACCGCACCGGCCAGACCGCCGACATCGACGCCGCCATGGCTCCAGAATGTCTTGTCCTCGGCCGACAGGAACGCATCCTGCAATTGCTTGGGAAAATCGACATAGCGCAATTGCACGCGCCGTTCGCGGGCATAGCTGTTCACGATCTCGCCGTCCGCGCCGCGCACCATGGTCGGCAACGCGGGTTGATAGGTAAGCAGGCGATCGGCCGACGGCAGCCCCGTGCCCAGCCATGCATAGCCGCCCACGAACAGCAGCAAGCCTGCCGCAACCAGCACCGCCAGCACCTTGAACAGGCGACTTTCGCGCCACCGGCGCGTAAAACCGGCCCAAAACGCGGCAAATGCGGCGCCAATGCGTCCGGTTATGGTCTGGAATTGCTCGGTCAGGCTCATGATCGGGGCGGCACTAGCATGGGGTTCGCGCAAGAGAAAAGACGAAAGGGCATGACGATACGATGAATAGGGTGATGCATGGGGATAAGCTAACGCCCTGGCGCCAGTAATCCGGCAGTGATCGCGTCGGCCAGCGCCGTCACGATGGCGGCACGCCCTTCCTCGCTGCTGACCCGGGCGGCATCGTCGGGATTGCTGATATAGCCTGCCTCGAACAACAGCGATGGCATGCGCGCGGACCGCAGCACTACCAGATTCGCGCCGCGCCGGAACTTCCCGTGAACCGGCATCGCGGCCCGCACCCGCGCTTCCAGCCGGTCCGCGATGCGGGCCGAGGCAAGGTTCGTCTCGCGCCGCGCCAGTTCGGCCAGCACCGCCTCGACATCGCCCAGCCCGGCATCGTCCGCCGTTCCGTCGCCGTCCGCCTCATTGAAATCGCGCGCCAGTGCCAACGCCTCGGCATCGCTGGCACGGGCGGACAGCACATAGATATTGGCCCCCTGCGCTTCCTCGACCGGAGCGCTATCGGCGTGGATCGACAGGAAGAGGTCGGGTTCCAGCGATTCCGCCAGTTCCACCCGCGCTTCCAGCGGCAGGAAACGGTCGTCCTCTCGCGTCAGGGCAACGCGCACCGCGCCAAGCTCCAGCAATCTTTCGCGCAGGGCGAGCGCGATGGGCAGGATCACGTCCTTTTCGCGAATGCCGCTGGGGCCGGTCGCGCCCGGGTCGAACCCGCCATGACCCGCATCGATTACGACCAGGGGCGCTTCATCGCCCGCGCGTCCCGCGCTGATGCGCGGCAAGGCCGCCGCGCGCGATTCGGGCAGTGCCATCGACAGCACCGCCTCCCCCCGTCCGTCCGCCGGGAAAATCACCGCCAGAACCAGCCCCAGAACGCCGCCCGAAAGCAGCGATCCCGCCGCCAACAGCGCCGCCCGCGCCTTCCGGCCCGCCGCTGTGGCTTCCTCCAATTGCAGAACCGGCTGTTCCATGGATCAACCGCTTGCCCGTCCGGTCAGCGCCGGACAAGCCCGCCATATGGAATATCGCCCCTGTTTTGCCCGGTTTCCGACCGCAGATGCGCCCGTGAACCGGCGAGCCAACCGGATCGCGTGCGCGAACGATCTAACTGTACGATGGCTTTTTATTGCCGAACCGCCGGACCGGTGCTAGCGTGCCTTTCGTCGGGTGGATCGGATATCCGGCGCATCGCAAGTCGGCCACCATGGCCGACGGTTCCTGATGGGAACCGACGAGCGCCAGTGTCCCGTCCTCTATCTTCCGACATTTGGCGCGATACCGCCGGAGCGAGCAGACTGCCGATCGATCGGCCTGCCCCATCGCATCCCGCGTAGCGCGCATCCCGGATCAAACCGGGACCGGATTGGAATTGGTGGATATGGCCAGGAAGACAATGAATGCGGCGACCACCCTGCCTTGCAGGGCCGCTCGCATCGTCGTCTTTGCTTCACACGCGCCTGACCGTTTCGCTTCAATATTTTCGCCGCCGGTATCGCGCAGCCATGCGCGCCCTGCCGGCTATTCGCTTTTCGCGCCGGACAACGGGATCAAATCCGCACGATCCGCGCGCGCCTTACTGAAATGTCGCGCCCGACTGCCCCACCGTCCCTTGCGGCCGGCGGGCGGTTCGCGCGTCTGGAGAATCATAAATGACCACGCGCATGCTCATCGATGCGCGCCACCCGGAAGAAACGCGGGTGGCGGTGCTAAAAGGCAACCGGATTGAAGAATTCGACTTTGAGTCGGCAGAACACAAGCAGATCAAGGGTAATATCTATCTGGCAAAGGTGACGAGGGTCGAACCCTCGTTGCAGGCGGCCTTCGTCGATTTCGGCGGCAACCGGCACGGCTTCCTTGCCTTTAACGAAATTCACCCCGACTATTACCAGATCCCCAAGGAAGACCGCGACGCCCTGCTCGCGGCCGAGGCCGAGCACGCCGAGGAAGAGGCCCGCCTGCGCGCCGAGGACGAGGACGCCGACGACAGCTCCGAGGACGGTGACGAGGGCAGCGACGCGCTGGCCGAGGAACTGGCCGGCGACGATGGCGTCGAAGACGTAAGCGACGAGGAATCGGACGCAGTCGCCACGATCGAGGATGGCGCGGTTTCGGGCGACGACGATTCGGATGACGACGACAACGGCGACGAAAGCGCCGAAGACGAGAACGGCGGCGAAGAAGGCAACAGCCGCTCGCGCGGTCGTGGCCGCGGTCGCGGACGCCGGCAGGGCAAGGGCGGCGGAACCCGCTCCAAGGCTGCTGACGAAGCGCGCGCCAAGCGTCTTGCTCTGCGCCGCAAGTACAAGATCCAGGACGTCATCCAGCGCCGTCAGGTATTGCTGGTGCAGGTCGTCAAGGAAGAGCGCGGGAACAAGGGCGCGGCCCTTACCACCTATCTTTCGCTGGCGGGCCGCTATTGCGTGCTGATGCCCAATTCCAGCCATGGCGGCGGCATCTCGCGCAAGATCAGCAGCGCGGCCGACCGCAAGCGTCTGAAGCAGATCGTGGCCGAGATGAGCCTGCCCAAATCGATGGGCTGCATCGTGCGAACCGCAGGGCTTCAGCGCACCAAGACCGAGATCAAGCGCGACTTCGACTATCTGGCACGCCTGTGGGACGAAATCCGCGAAAACACGATGAAGTCCAGCGCTCCGGCGCTGATCCATTCGGACAGCGATCTGATCAAGCGCGCGATCCGCGACATCTATAACCGCGAGATCGAGGAAGTCGTGGTCGAGGGGCCGGAAGGCTATAAATCGGCCAAGGAATTCATGAAATTGCTGATGCCCAGCCATGCGCGGCGGGTAAAGCAATATGCCGACCCCGTGCCGCTGTTCCAGCGCTATGGAGCCGAGGATCAGCTTTCGGCGATGTACGACCCTGTCGTGCAGCTGAAATCGGGCGGCTATCTGGTGATCAACCCGACCGAGGCGCTGGTGTCGATCGACATCAACTCGGGCCGTTCCACCAAGGAACACGGGATCGAGGCAACCGCGCTCCACACCAATATGGAAGCGGCAAAGGAAATCGCCCGCCAGCTGCGCCTGCGCGACATGGCAGGTCTGGTCGTGATCGACTTTATCGATATGGAGCACAACAGCTCTATCCGTAAGGTCGAGAAGTGCATGAAAGAGGCGCTGAAGAACGACCGCGCGCGCATCCAGGTGGGCCGCATCTCCGGCTTTGGCCTGATGGAGATGAGCCGCCAGCGCCTGCGCACCGGCGTTCTGGAAGCGACCACACGCACCTGTCCGCATTGCGACGGGTCGGGCCTTGTCCGCACGGCATCGAGCGCGGGCCTGTCGGCGCTGCGCCTGATCGAGGACGAGGCGGCGAAGGGCAAGGGTTCGATCATCACCCTGCACGCCAGCACCGAAGCGGCGGTCTATTTGCTGAACGCCAAGCGCGCCGATCTGCAAGAGATCGAGGATCGCTATGCCGTCAGCGTCGAAGTCCTGCCCGAGGGTGAGGACGAAGGCGCGAAGATGCGCGTCGGATCGTCGGGCCCGCGCCCGACCGGCGTGCCCAAGTTCGAAGTCATCGTCGACGAGGAAGACGATTACCTGCCCGAAGACGACGACGACGACGATCAGGACGAGACCGAGAACCGCGACAACCGTTCGGGCGAGGACGAGGACGGCCAGACCCGGCGCAAGCGCCGCCGCCGTCGTGGCGGTCGCCGCAAGCGTGGCCGCGGCCGCGAGGATGGCGAGCAGAACGGCGAACAGCAGTCCGATGGCGACGACGACGCATCCGACGATGCCGAAGGCACAGAGCAGGTCGCAAATGAAGATCAGGGCAGCGACAATGGCGGGGCGGACGAGGACGAAGCCGCGCCCAGGAAACGCCGCCGCCGCCGCCGTAAATCGAGCCGCGACACCGAAACCGGTGAAGGCGAAAGCGACGCCGCGACCGAAGGCGTGGAGCCTGAGGCTGCACCGGACGCGGTAGAGGCAGCGGCAGAGGTCGAAGCACCGGCAGAAGTCGAAGCGCCGGCAGAAGCGGAAGCAGCCGTGGAAGAGCCGGTGGCCGAAGAAAAGCCAAAGCGCCGCCGCGCACCGCGCCGCAAGAAGGCGGATGCGGAAGCTGAAGCCGATGCCGCGCCCGCAGAAGCGGCTCCGGCAGTAGTCGAAACGGAAGCCCCGGAAGAAGCCAAGACCGAGGAAAAGCCGAAGAAGCCCCGCGCCCGCCGCAAGAAGAAGGTTGAGGAAGAGGCCCCCGCAGCTGCGGACGCCGAATCCGCCCAAGCCGAACCTTCTGAGCCTGTGCCGTCAGCGGCGCCCGAACCGGCGGCCGAGGAAGCACCTGTTGCGGCCAATGATGCGGCACAGCAGGCCGAACCGGCCGGTGAAACGCCCGCCAACGACGGCGGCGACGATGCCGACGAAGGCTCGGGCGGTGCGCCGCGCAGGGGTTGGTGGCAACGGACCTTTGGCAACTGATCCAGCGAAAGGCCGCCCTTTACGGGGCGGCCTTTTTCGTAGCGGATGGCTAATACGGAACCGGCTGACCGTCCCATGCGAAAAAGCCGCCGCTGTCCTTTGCGTCAAGGCTCTCGATCACATCGATCAGGTATTGTGCCGAATGATCGGCGCTGAACAGCTTTCCATCGGGCACATTGCCGCTGAACGGCGCGGAGAGCACGGTTTCGACCGTGCCGGGATGCAATGACACCGCCAGCGCGCCCTTGTTGCGCCGCCCCAGCTCTATCGCGAAATTGCGCATGATCTGGTTCAACGCCGCCTTTGACGCGCGATAGGAATGCCAGCCGCCCAGCCGGTTGTCGGAAATCGACCCCACGCGGGCCGAGATCGCCGCGAATACGGGCCGCCCTTCTGCCCTTAGCAATTCGATGAAATGCTTGCCGATCAGCGCGGAACCGATGGTGTTGATCCGGAACACCTCCGCCATGGCCGCCGCGTCGATGGCGCGCCAGCTCTTTTCCGGAGCAATATCCGGCTCTCGGTGCAATAGCCCGGTGGCGACGATGACCAGATCGAGCGGCCCTTCTGCGCCTATGGACGCAGCGGCAAGGGCGATGCTATCCTCGTCGCCAAGGTCGATCGTCACGGCCACGCATTTCGGCCCCGCCGCAATCCTGCCGACATCGCGCGCGGCGGCGTAAACGGTCGCCACATCGCCGCGCGCCGCCAGAATGCGCACCAGCGCCGCGCCGATCCCGCCCGAGGCGCCGACGACAAGGCAGCGCTTGCCGGTCATACACCTGCATCCCTGCGCGCCAGCAATTGCCGCGCCAGCACCAGATCGTCCGCCTTGTCGACATCGACCGCAGCCTCGCCATCGCGCGCGGCGACGACCTCGGCCGCGATACCATTGCGCTTGCCAAGGCGGCGGACCCCATCGGCCAGGGTCAGCCTGCCCAAGGCATAGCTGACCAAGGTGCCCAGCCCCAACCGGCCGACGATACGCCATGGCCGCTTGCGGTCAGCTTCCACCGCGCTCCACACCTGCAGCGCCCTGGCCGCCCCCGCGCCGTTCAGCAGGAACAGATTGCAGCCAGACCAGTCGCCATCGGCAAATCGCAGCCATGTCCGCCTTGTATCGGGGACCGCCTTTTCCACCTCGCCCCGTTCGGCCAGCAGGATGGCCACATCGCAATGCGCAGGCGCATCATGGGTGAAATCGCGCACCCATTCGGGCCGCAGCAGCGCATGATCGGATGTCGTGACCAGCAAGGGCGCGCCCGACAATTCGAAGACGCGCGCGACGCTGCCGCTGGGGCCTGTGGCGGGCGGCACGACGATCATGCCCAGCCCTTTGGCCAGTGCCACCACGCCGTCATCTGACGCGGAGACATATATCCGGTCATACCCCGCCTGCACCAAAGCAGCGTGCACCCGTTCCAGCATGGTTTGACCGTCGATACGGATCAGCGCCTTGTGGCTTACGCCTTCCGACAGGGCCAGCGGATCGGGTTCGGGCCGCGAACCGGCAAGGATCAGGGCGCTGGCCGCAGGCGCTTGGGTGCTTTCTTCCATGCCCCCGCCTTAGACGCTGGCGCCGCGCCGCTGCAATCTCCGTTGCGCAGCGGCGCTGCCGGAATTAGGGGAACGGAGGATGACAGAGAACACGCCCGCCGTCGCCGCCGCGCCAATCGCGATTGAAAGCGTCGGAGAGAACCCGACCCCGATCTGGGGCCTGACCAATCGCGAACGCACGCGGCGCATTGCTGTCGCCATCGGGCTTGCTCCCGACATGCAGACCTCTGGTGCGCCCAGTCCGGTCGCATCAAGCGGGACGCGGGTGATCGTGCACGATGCCTTTGCATGGGACCCTGCATGGCTGCGCCATATTGCCGCCAATCCGGGACTGGTGCTGACCATGGGCCACGTTCCGGCCATTGCCCATGCACGCAATGACGAAGAAGCCGAGGCGATCCGCAAGTCGATCCGCGAGGACAAGCCGCTTGTGCCCGGCAATCTGACCGTGCTTGCCTATGAAAACGGCCCCACGATCGAAAACAAGCAATTGCGCAAGCGCGAGACTCCCTTCGTCATGGCGCTGTTCCCCGACACGGTGCGCAAGATCGAACGGGCCAGCTATTTCGGTGCCTATAAGGGCGTAACCGATATCCTTACCAAATATCTCTGGCCCGAATGGGCGCTGGTGATCACGCGCATCTGCGCCAAATTCGGCATAACGCCCAATATGGTGACCGCGGTGGGCGCAATCCTGTGCGTCTATGCAACATTCCTGTTTTCGTGGGGCCAATACTGGGCCGGCATGGCGGTCGGGCTGGGCTTCATGGTGCTCGACACCGTGGACGGCAAGCTGGCGCGCTGCACCATAACCTCAAGCTGGTGGGGCAATATTTTCGACCACGGCATCGATCTGGTCCACCCGCCTTTCTGGTGGTGGTTCTGGGCCACGGGACTGGTGCATTGGGGCCTCGAACTGTCGCCGCAGGCTTTCAACTCCGTGATGATCGCGATCATCGGCGGCTATGTGCTGCAGCGCGTGATCGAGGGGATATTCATGCGCCGCAACGGGCAGATGCATATCCATGTCTGGCGTCGTTTCGATTCGCGGTTCCGCCTGATCACGGCGCGGCGCAATCCCAATATGGTGATCCTGCTGGTGGCGATGATCTTTGGCCGTCCCGATTTCGGCATTGTCGCCGTGGCGTGGTGGACGGTGATTTCCTGCGCGATCCACGCCGTGCGCCTGTTGCAGGCGGAAGTCGCGCGCACGCGCGACGGCGGGCTGACCAGCTGGCTGTCCGAGGGCTGAGGAGGACATCGCTGTGAACGAGACAATGCGCAAGTTCGGCTATCCCGCGACTCTGGTGGCGGAATTCGACCATTGGGCAGTGCTGCTCCGCCCTGCCCAGCCGACTTTGGGCAGCCTGATCCTTGCCGCGAAATCCGATGCCACCGCCCTGTCGGACCTGCCTGCGGAGGCCCATGCCGACATGCACCAGGCCAGCGGCGCGATCGAACGGGCGCTGGCCGCATTCACCGGCTATGCCAAGATCAACTATCTGATGCTGATGATGGTCGACCCGCATGTCCATTCGCACGTCATCCCCCGGTACGAGGGTACGCGCACGTTCGGCGGTCTGGAATTCACGGACGCCGGCTGGCCAAAGCTGCCCGATCTGGGCAGCGCGGTGGCACTGGACGATGCGCAGATTGCGGCCATCGTCTCTGCGCTGAAACCGCATTTCGCCTAAAGCCGGGCCAAGTCAGGCGGGCCGTATCAGGCGGGCTGTTCGCCCCCCGCTGAATCGACCCGCCGAGTTTACCAGCGGCGGGTCAGTTCGGTCGCGTTTTCGATATCGGTCAGGAAATCGACTTCGGCCCATTCCGAACCCGTAATGGTGCAAGTGCCGACCTGACCGGTTCCGGCGATCATGTCGATCACCTTCAGATACCAGTGTTCCACCCCGTCCCGCTCGCGCATTTTCTGGCGCACGGCTTCGCGGAACAATTCGACGCCATCGCCGCGAAAGGCAAGGAAGCCGATCGATTCGCAATTGGTCTCTTCCGCCGTCAGCGTCTTGCCGATGTGGACCAGCCTGCCGTTCGGCTCGCGCAGCACCTTCATGTCGTCGCTGTCATAAGCAGGCTTTTCATCGACGGTGACGGCAATCGGCCAATCCCCGTCGGGCCCTTGCGCGCCCTGCTGCACCTTTTTCACGATCTCTTCGGATACCAGCGTGTCGCCGTTCAGGATCATGAAGTCGTCCTTCATCAGATGGCGGACGATCCAGCACGACCCCAGATTGTCGGCCACCTTGAAAAACGGGTTGAAGTGGCATTTGATCTCGACCCGCAGATCGTTGATCTGCGACAGCGCATATTCCACCTCGTCCGTCTTGAAGCCGGTGACGACATCGATTTTCTTGACGCCGCCGCGGGCCAGAATCTCGATCTGCCATTCGATCAGGGTGCGCCCCGAAAAATCGATAAGGCATTTGGGGCGTTCGGCGGTCAGCGGCAGCAGGCGCGAACCCTGTCCGGCGCTAAGCAATATGGCATGTTCGATCATGGCCAGCCATGTAGTGCTATCACCGGCCATCCGCAATCCGGCTTGCGAAAGGCCGTGAGTTCTCGCCCGCACCCGCTTGCCTAGCGGGCCGTGATCGGCCAAGCACCTCGATATGAAGCGTAAACGCCCTGCCGCTGTCGAGGATCGTTCGCTGCTCGGGCGCATGCTGGCCAATCTGGGCTGGCTGATCGGCGGCAAGGGATTCGGTGCGATCTGTTCGCTGATCTATCTGGCGATCCTGACGCGGACGCTGGGGCTGAAGGATTTCGGCCATTTCTCGCTGATATTTGGCACATCGCAGGCGCTGATCGCGGTCGCGGGGTTCCAGACATGGCGCGTCGTGGTGCGTTTTGGCGCCGAACATGTGCATCACAAGAACTGGGAAGCCTTCGGACGGCTTGGAATGCTGGCAGGCGTGCTGGATGTTTGCGGCGCGCTGGTCGGCTGCGGCATCGCCTATCTGGCGTTCTTCCAGTTCGCCGGCGCGCTGGGGCTGAACCCCGAACTGATCGATCTGGCATTCTGGTTCAATGTCGCCTCGCTCTGGGCGCTGGTATCGGCCCCCACCGGTATCGTCCGCGCGCTCGACCGGTTCGATGTCGCCGTTTATGTCGAGGCTATCGTTCCACTGGGCCGGCTGCTGGCTGCATTGGCGATCTGGCTGACGGGCCCCAGCCTGACCCGTTTCCTGATCGCATGGGCCGCCATCGATATTCTGGAGGCACTGCTTTACTGGATCATGGCGCGCAGGCTGTGCCCTCAGGCGATCCGCCTGTCGCACCTCAAGGATTTCACTGGCGCGCTGCGCGATAATCCGGGCGTGATCCGCTTTTTCTTCATCACCTTTTGCTCCGCAACTCTGGAAGCGGCCTATCGCAACGGGCCATTGCTGGCGGTCGGCTATCTGGTCGGCACGCGCGCGGCCGGACTCTACCGGCTGGCGCAGCAACTGGCGCAGGGGCTGGCCAAGCTGTCGACCCTGCTGGCGCGCGCAGCCTATGCCGAAATCGCGCGGGCGCGGGTCGCGTCAAAGCTGGATGAATTCCGCAAGCTGATCCGCCAGACCAGCGTGCTCGCCGGTGCGGGCAGCGCCATCGTGGTGCTGATCGTGCTGGTCGCGGGCGGCCTGCTGCTGGAGATTCTGGGCGGCGAACAATTCGCGGCGGGCAAGCCGATCCTGATCGCGCTGGTCGTGGGCGCCAGTTTCGAACTGGCAAGCGTCGCCTTTGAACCCATGCTCGATTCGACCGGCAGGGCGAAACTCTCGCTTACCGCACGGGCACTGGCCGTCGCGGCGACCGCTGCGGGTGTGTTCGCCTTTGCCACCTCGGGCGGGGCCGAAGGCGTGGCATGGGGAGTCGCGCTGGGCGGTGCGGTGCATTATCTGGCCATGGGCGGCATGGCGTGGCTGGTGCTGCGCAGCCTTGTCCGCGCGGACCGGCGCGAGAGCGAAATGGTGCAGCGCGGGGGCAATGCTTGAACCGCAGGGCGGGTGCTGGCACAAAAGAACTGCAATCCACCGCTTGTGCAGCGCGGCAAGCTTGGCTAACCCGCAGCGCAGACAGGGGCCTTTGCGCATATCCGGCGTAAGAGAGGGCGGCCCCGCAGAACGGAAAAGCGACGATTATGGCGACCTTTACCCTTCCCAAGAACAGCAAGATCACCGGCAAGAGCCAGACGCATGGTACGGCTACTGGCGGGAAGGTGAAGAAGTTCAAGGTCTATCGCTATGATCCGGATAGCGGGGAGAACCCGCGCTACGACATTTTCGAGATCGATCTGGATGAATGCGGCCCCATGGTGCTGGACGCGATCATCAAGATGAAGAACGAGATGGACCCGACGCTGACCTTCCGCCGGTCCTGCCGCGAAGGGATTTGCGGGTCCTGCGCCATGAATATCAACGGGCGCAACGGCCTTGCCTGCACCACCGCGATCGAGGATTGCGGTTCGGGCGAGATCCGCATCACTCCGCTGCCGCATATGGATGTGATCAAGGACCTCGTCCCCGATTTCACCCATTTCTATGCGCAATATGCCTCGATCCGTCCGTGGCTGCAGACCGTAACCCCTGCTCCGTCGGGCAAGGAACGCCTGCAGTCGCCCGAAGACCGCAACAAGCTGGACGGCCTCTACGAATGCATCCTGTGCGCATGCTGTTCGACCGCGTGCCCCAGCTATTGGTGGAATTCGGACAAGTTCCTCGGCCCCGCCATCCTGCTTCAGGCCTATCGCTGGCTGGCCGACAGCCGCGACGAGATGACGGGCGAGCGTCTGGACGAGCTGGAAGACCCCTTCCGCCTCTATCGCTGCCACACGATCATGAATTGCGCCAATGTCTGCCCCAAGGGCCTGTCGCCCGCCAAGGCCATTGCCGAAATCAAGAAGATGGAAGCCGAACGGCTGGTCTGAGCGGAGTGGCAGAGGGCGTATCGTTCTCTCCGGCCGACGAATACCCGGGCTGGACCGACTGGATCATCGGAGAGCGTGGCGAATTCAATCGCCACGTCTTTGGCCGAATGCTGTCGCGGCTGGACGATCCCGCCACCGCGCGCATACGCATCTTTCCCGATCAGACGCATGCGAACACCAATGGCGTTGTACATGGCGGGGCCATACTGGCTCTGATCGACATGGCGATCTATCCCGCCACCATACTGATTACCGGCAAGTCGCAGCTGAACGTTGTCACGGTCGATCTGCATACCCAGTTTATCTCGCCGGGCGGCTTTTCGGCGCCGATCGACGCGGTGATTACCTTGACGCAGGAAACGGGGCGCATGTGTTTTACCCGCGGAACGCTGGTACAGGATGAAAAGGTGATCGCCACCTTCAACGCGCTGCAGCGCAAGATCGGGTGACGATTTGACCGGCCTGATTGCCCGATACGAAGAATTGCTGGCCCACGGCGAACTCCGCCCTGACGGGGAGCAGCGCGCCGCGATCCATCGCCTTGCCGTTTTGCAGGACGAGCTGGAGGCCGAACCGGCCCGACAGGGCTTTTTCGCGCGGCTAAAGGGCGTCAAACCCCCTCGCCCGCGCGGCATTTACATGTGGGGCGATGTCGGGCGCGGCAAATCCATGATGATGGATCTGTTCCACGACACGCTGGCGATCGGCGCCAAGCGGCGCGTGCATTTCCACGAATTCATGCTGGAAGTCGACCAGCGCCTGCGCGAAGAGCGCAAGAAGGAGGCAGGCGATCCCGTCGCCCCCGTCGCGCGCCAGATGGCAGAGGGTATCCGCTGCCTGTGCTTCGACGAGATGGTGGTCAAGAACACGGCCGATGCCATGATCATGAGCCGGCTTTTCACCGCCCTGATCCGCGACGAAGGCGTGACCGTCGTCACCACGTCGAATCGCCCGCCCCGCGATCTGTACAAGGACGGGATCAATCGCGGACTGTTCATGCCCTTCATCGATCTGATCGAGGGAGAGCTGGATACGCTGACGCTTAATGGGCCCACCGATTACCGGCTGGAACGGCTGGGCGGCATGGATGTATGGTATTCGCCCACCGGCCCCGAAGCCACCGCCAAAACGCGCGAGGCGTTTTTTCGTCTGACCGATTACCCGCCAGAAGATGCAGAGCATGTAACCGGATGCGATCTGAAAGTGGGCGAACAGCGCACCATATGGGTTCCCAAAAGCCTGAAGGGTGTGGCCGTATTCTCGTTCAAACGCCTGTGCGCCCAGCCCCGCGGGTCGAGCGATTTTCTGGCCATCGCGCGGCATTACCATTCGGTCATTGTCGTCGGCATCCCCGTCATGGGGCCCGACATGCGCAACGAGGCGGCGCGCTTCGTCACGCTGATCGACGCGCTTTATGAAAACGGGGTCAAGCTGATCGCCACTGCCGATGCCGAACCGGCGCAGCTTTACCCTTCCGGCGACGGGGCATTCGAATTCGGCCGCACGGTCAGCCGGCTGATGGAAATGCAATCCGCGGATTACCTCGCGCGCGGCCACGGCGAGCAATAGAGGCACGCACCACTCAGCGCCAACGTCAGGGCAGGCACAAATCTGTGCCTTCTTGAAGCTGCTCGCGAACCTGCCATCTCACCACCATACCGGCGGCCCCGCAGCCTGCGGGCAACCCCGCCGATGTGAGAATGACCATGATCGAAATTCGCCCTTTCGACCGGCTTGGCAAGTCCAATCACGGCTGGCTCGACACGAGTTTTCATTTCAGCTTTTCCGGCTATCACGATCCCGACCGCATGGGCTGGGGCCGGCTGCGCGTGTGGAACGACGACTGGATCAAGGCGCAAAGCGGCTTTCCGCCTCATCCGCACCGCGACATGGAAATCGTGACTTTCGTCCGCAGCGGCGCGATCAGCCACCGCGACAGCCTTGGCAATCAGGGACGCACCGCGGCAGGCGACGTTCAGGTGATGAGCGCGGGCACCGGCATTACCCATGCCGAGTATAATCTGGAGAGCGAGGACACCACGCTTTTCCAGATCTGGATCATGCCCGACAAGACCGGCGAAGCGCCCGGCTGGGGCCAGCGCGAATTCCCGCGCGGCGACCGTGCCGGTTCGTGGGTCACCGTCGCCAGCGGCGAGCCGGAAAAGGACGATGCATTGCCCCTGCGCGCCGATGCGCGGGTGCTGGCCGCGACTTTGAAGGCAGGCGACACGCTGGAACTGCCGCTAGAGGCTTCGCGCCATTACTATACCGTGCCGGTGGGCGGCGCGGTGGTGGCCAACGGGCACGAAGCGCAGGAACGCGACGGCATTGCGGTGACGGGAGAGGACCTGCTGGCCATCACAGCGAAGGACGATGTGGAACTGCTGCTGGTCGATACACGCTAGACCAGTAATTCGCGCGCGGGACCGTGGCCCAGAAAGGCCGACGGGCTGGCACTGGCGCCATAGGCCCCCGCGCAGAATATAGCGACAAGGTCGCCCGCACGGATTTCCGGCAGGGCGACCTTGTTCGCCAACAGGTCAAGCGGCGTGCACAGCCGCCCGACGATCGTCTGCTCGCTTTCCATCGCGCCCTCGTCGAACCGATTGGCCACCGCCACCGGATAGTTGCGCCGCACCACCGTGCCGAAATTGCCCGAAGCCGCCAGCTGGTGATGCAGCCCGCCATCGGTGACGGCAAAAATCTCGCCATGGCTGCGTTTCACATCTATCACGCGGGTCAGGTAAACCCCCGCCTCGCCCACCAGATAACGGCCGAGTTCGATGGCGAACTGCGTCTCCGCCAGACGGTCGGGCAGCGCGCGAAACGCATCGTCCAGCGCCGCGCCGACTTGCGCGATATCCAGCGGCGCGTCGCCGGGGAAATAGGGGATGCCGAAACCGCCCCCCAGATTGCAATGCGGCACATCGACGCCCGCCTGTTCCGCCAGATCGCCCGCCAGCGCCAGGGTCGCTGCCTGCGTTGCGATCACGGCGTCGGCATCCAGCGCCTGACTGCCCGCATAGATGTGAAATCCGCGCCACTGCGCGCCGCTGTGCGCAATTTCGCGCGCCAGAGGCGGCACAAGATCGGCATCCACGCCGAACGGCTTGGCTCCGCCGCCCATTTTCATGCCCGAACCCTTGATGTCGAAAACGGGGTTTATACGGATCGCCAGACGCGGCGCGATGCCCAGCCGCTCGCCAATGGCCAAGGCGCGGCGGATTTCGGCAGCGGATTCGGTATTCAGCGTAACGCCTGCTGCAATCGCGGCTTCCAGTTCGCCGTCGTCCTTTCCCGGCCCCGCAAAGCTGATCCGGCCCGCCGCCATGCCTGCGGCCAGCGCCAGCCGCATCTCTCCGCCCGAGGCAATGTCGAAGCCGTCGACAAGCCCCGCCAAATGCGCCAGCAGCGGGGGAAAGGGATTGGCCTTCATCGCGTAATGCACGGCCAGCCGTTCGGGCATGGCGGCGCGCAGATCAGCGACGCGAGCGTCCAGCAAGGCGCGATCATAGACGAACAGCGGCGTGCCTTTTGCCGCCAGATCGCCGGCCCTTTGGCCGCCAATCGCCAGATCGCCATCGATGCTGGCAAAACCCGCCGGCACTGGCCCCATCGGCTTCATTGCGATCCCTCCAGTTCGCGCTTCAATCCTGCGCGGTCCAGCTTGCCGGTCGCGCCGCGGGGCAATTCGTCACGCCAATGCACCTGCTGCGGCAGCATATAGGCCGGCAATTCGCGCCGCATGGCTGCGATCAGCGCATCGGTCGGCGCTTTTTCACCGCCCGCCCCACCGCGCGCGACCAGATGGAGCACTTGCCCCATTTTCGCATCAGGCAGGCCCAGCGCGACACATTCCGCGACCAGACCCGTCGCCATGGCCGCATCCTCCACTTCCTGCGGGCTGATGCGCTGGCCCAGCACCTTGATCATCGCATCGCGCCGCCCCACGAAATAGAGCAGACCCTGCTCGTCACGCACCACGCGGTCGCCCGACCAGACGGCGGTTCCGCCATAGTCGGACCATGCGGGCGCCGGGCGAAAGCGTTCACGCGTGCGTTCGGGGTCTTGCCAATACCCTTGTGCCACGAACGGGCCGGCATGGACCAGCTCGCCTTCCTCGCCCGCCTTGGCAGGCAGGCCTTCGTCGCTGACCACCATTATTTCGACATGCGGCACCGCCTTGCCGAACGATGTGGGGTGACTGTCGATCAGATCGGGGTTCAGATAGGCCGACCGGAACGCCTCGGTCAGGCCATACATCGCGAACAGGCGGGCATCGGGGAATTGCGCGCGCAGGCGGCGGACCAGCACTTCACCCAGCGCGCCGCCCGTGTTGGTAAGCCGTTTCAAGGGCGCGATTGCCGCGGCGGGCCACTCCTGCTCCAGCAATTGCACCCACAGCGGCGGCACGGCCGCCAAGGTCGTGATCCGCTGCGCCTCGACCGCTTTGACCACTTCGCGCGGCAGCAGATAGTCGATCGGCACGACCGCGCCGCCCGCATACCATGTCGATAGCAGCTGGTTCTGCCCGTAATCGAAGGCGAGCGGCAGGACCGCCAGAACGCGGTCTTCCGGGGTGACGGCCAGATATTCGGCCACGCTTTCCGCGCCCAGCCACATATTCGCATGGCTCAGCATCACGCCCTTGGGCTTGCCGGTCGAACCGCTGGTATAAAGGATCGCCGCCAGCGCATCGGGATCGGCTGCCGAGGGCGACAGCGGCGTGCACGCCTCCGCTTCCTCCATCACCGCTTTTTCGTCCAGTGCCGCACAGTCCGCCGCCAGATCGTCGCCATGCAGCGCGCCCAGACGCCCGCTATTCGCGATCAGCAGGCGCGCGCCGCTGTCGGCAATGATGTGACGCACCTGCGCGCGTTTCAGCACCGGATTCACCGGCACATGCACCAGCCCCGCCCTGGGAGCGGCAAGAGGCATCAGGCAGGCCAGCAGGCCCTTGCCCGCCCAGCTTGCCACCCGCGCGCCGCTCTGCCAGCCCTGCGACGCGGCGCGTGCGGCCAGCCATGCGGCCAGCCTGCCGGTCCATAGTTCCAGCGCGGCATAGTCCAGCACACGGTCTTTCAGGACCAGTGCGGGCGCATCGCCAGCACCGCGCAACGGCAGGTGATCGAGCGGTTCGGGAAAGGCGGGACGGGTCATCGAAGGCACGATAGCATCCGTCGTCGATGTCGCCACGCTTGCTTCGCGTTTTATCAAAAGCTAAGCCCCCGCCCCGTCATGACCGATGCCATCCCGCCCGCGACCGAATCGAGCGACGCCAAGCTGCGCACCATTCTGGTCGATGTTCTCGCTCTGGAAGAAGAGCGCGTTTCCGCCTTTGACGATGACACCGAGCTGTTCGGCGCCATCCCCGAACTCGATTCGCAAGCCGTGATGGGCCTGCTGACCGAGATCGAGGATCGCTTCGGCTTTATCATCGACGATGATGACGTCGACGGCGAAATGCTGGAAACCTATGGCGCGCTATTGCGCTTTGTCATGGCGCGCCGTCCGGAATAACGCCGGTCAGGCGTCCGCCGTCTCGGCCTTGGCGAAATCCAGCGTGCCGAGGAAGCGTTCGGCATCCAGCGCCGCCATGCATCCGGTGCCCGCCGCGGTCACCGCCTGACGATAGGTGTGGTCCATGACGTCGCCGCAAGCGAACACGCCGGGCACGGCGGTCTTGGGCGTGCCCGCTTCGACCACCAGATAGCCGCTTTCGTCCATGTCCAGCTGGCCCTTGAACAATTCGGTCGCGGGCGCATGGCCGATGGCGACAAAGGCGCCCTGCGTTTCGAAACGCGATTCCTCGCCCGTCACCGTGTCTTTCAGGCGCAGGGCATTCAGCCCGCCCTCGTCACCCAGGAATTCCTCGACCGTCTTGTTCCACAGCACGCTGATCTTGGGATTGGCGAGCAGTCGATCTTCGAGGATCTTTTCCGAACGCAGCTCGTCGCGGCGATGGATCAGGGTGACGTCATCGGAATGGTTGGTAAGGTAAAGCGCCTCTTCGACGGCGGTATTGCCGCCGCCGATGACCACGACCTTCTTGCCGCGATAGAAGAACCCGTCGCAGGTGGCGCAGGCCGAAACGCCCTTGCCCGAATATTTCTGCTCACCCTCTACGCCCAGCCATTTCGCCTGCGCGCCGGTGGCGATCACCAGAACGTCGCCGATATATTCGTCGCCGCTGTCACCCACTGCCCTGAACGGCGAACCGCCCGCGATATCGACCGACAGGATCGTGTCCCACATCATGCGCGTGCCGACATGTTCGGCCTGCGCCTGCATTTCCTGCATCAGCCAAGGGCCCTGAATCACATCGCGGAAACCGGGATAATTCTCCACATCGGTGGTGATGGTCAGCTGGCCGCCGGGTTGCAGCCCCTGCACCACGATCGGTTCCATCCCAGCGCGCGCGCCATAGATCGCGGCAGACAGGCCCGCCGGGCCAGAGCCGATGATGAGCATGCGAGTTTTATGGGTGGTCATGGTCGGGTTCCCGTCAAATGATGCGCCAAGGCTGTATCGGGCCACGATCTAGGCAAACGGCCCGGCAATGCAATGGCCAGACGGGGATAGGATTTATTGCGTCCCCAGATAGCTGCCCTTAGGCCGCCATCCGGGCGCGGCAAGGTCGAAGCCGGCAAATTCGAACCCCGGCGCAACGATACAGCTGACCAGCACCCAGCCGTGCGCCGCATGGGCGGCCTGCCATTCACGCGGGCGATAGAGATGCTGCACCTGCTGCCCCGCCGCCACATCGCTGCCCAGAATCACATCGGGGAGCCGCTCCTCCCCCTCATCGCCGCGCGCGATGGACAGGGTCAGCGGCGCGCCTGCGTTGAATATCCACATTTCCGATGCATCGATCCGGTGCCAGTGCGATTTCTGCCCCTGCTCCAGCAGGAACAGGATCGCGCTGGCATGGCCGCGCTCCAGCCCGGCAGAGGGCTGCCGCCATGTTTCGCGATACCAGCCGCCTTCGGGATGGCGCTGTAATTGCAGGCTGGCGATCAGATTGGCCGCGTCCGCCATTTCAACGTTGCCCCGTCAGCAGCGGATAGGGATTGACGGCTGCACCCTCGTGCCATTGCTCGCCGGGGGCCATGGCCATGACAGCAAAATGCAGATGCGGCGCTGCGGGATCGGCGTTACCGGTGGACCCCACGCTGGCAATGCGCTGCCCCGCCCTTACCGCCTGCCCCTCGGCCAGACCGGGTGCATAGGATTGCAAATGGGCGTAGTAATAGATCCAGTTCCCGTCGCCCGACCGGATATAGACCGTCTTCCCGCCCTCGTCAGAGGTAAAGAGTTTTTCCACCGATCCCGATGCCGCCGCCATGACCGGCGTGCCCGCTGGCGCCATGATGTCGATCGCATCGTGATGGCGGGCGCCTGCTGCGCGCGAATCGGTAAATGTATCGGTCAGCCGGTCGGCAGTTACGCCCGCGACCGGCACGATCAGATTGGCACCCGGGGCAAGCGGTTGCGGAACCGGCTCCCCCCCGCCGTCAGACATTTGCGGGTCCCCGTCCGGTTGCGCCTCTGCCGCAGCCATGACGGGTGCCGCCGCATCGGGGCGGTCCCACAACCAGCCGACGAAAAACCCGCCGATGACCAGCCACGCCAGCGAGGTAAAACCCATCGTCGTCAACACGATCCGCACATCGCGCCCGAATCTGCCTTGCGGTTTGGCGGTCGGTGCGGATGGGGGCGCTGGCGCGGCTTCTGGCGGGGCGGTCACCGGTTCGGTCATGGCTGGAAATGCACCTCCGTCGATTGCGACACCATTTGCGCCAGCCGCGCCGCATCCCAATTGGTCAGCCGCACACAGCCATGGCTTTGCGCCCTGCCTATCGTCTGCGGCTCGGGCGTTCCGTGGATACCATAATGCTCTTTCGACAGGTCGATCCAGACCACGCCGACGGGACCATTGGGTCCGGGGGGCAATTGCTGCTTCTCCTCGCTGTCGGGCACATCCCAGAATAGCGCGGGATCATAGGCGAAGGGCGGATTATAGGCCGTGCCAAGTATCTTCCAGTCGCCGATCGGCAGCGGATCATGCTCCGATCCGCTGCTGACGGTGAACGCACCGATGATCTTGCCGCTCCCGTCATAGGCGATCAGCGTATCGTCGGACTTGTCGACAACGATGCGCGCTGCCTTTGGCTGGTCGCTGCCGACACCCAGATCGCGCAATGTATCGCGCCATGTGGCGTCCAGATCGGCGCTGGCGTCGATAAAATCCGCACCGATATTGGGCACGCGGATTTTCTGACCTGCAGTAAAATGGCTGATCGGTCCGGATGAAGTGTTATCGCCTGAGGCTGATTCGGTCGCGGCACTGCCCGCCCGCGCCGCATCGCCGGGGGAATTCAGCATTTTCAGGACATCGACGGTGGTGTGGAAGCGTTCGGCCAGCTTTTCGTCCAGCGATTCATATCCCATCCGGCTCAATTCCGCCTGCTCTGCCGGATCGTCGGGCAGCTTTTCGAACCGGCCTACGGCGAATTCGGCCGGGATGGTCACGATCCGCGTGGCGGGCACGGCTTTGGCACCCGAAGGCGTCGATGTGGGCATCTCGGCCCGCTGGCCGCTGTCGACCGCGGTGGTGCCCAGCAGGGCCGCGCGCGTCGCATCGTCCAGACTGCCGCTTTCCGGCAGCCCGTTAGCCTGCTGGAACGCCCGCAGCGCGTTTTCGGTGCTCAACCCCATCTCTCCGTCGATCACGCCGGGAGAGAAGCCCATGCGGTCGAGGATGACTTGTGCCTGCATGACGGGCCGTTCTTCGGTATCGGCCAGTGCGTCGGGGGCCGCAGCCTCGTTATCGCGGCTGCGCATGGCATCGGCGTAATTGCTGTCGGCTTCGGGTGCCGCGGCAGCCTGCTCCTGCGCGGGTTCATCCGCCGAACCGCAAGCGGCGAGAGCCAGCGCGAGCGCAAACGGTGCCGCGATCGTGGCGGCCTTCGTATAATTGGGCGATCGTTTGGGCATTATCTTCCCTTCTTATGTCGTTTCATCGCCTTAACGGCTGGAAACGGCGAAGGGTCCGCGCCCTGAACGAGCGCGCGATCAGTCCTCCGGCGGCGGGGGCGCGTCGGCAATGACCCTGGCAAAGGCGCGCACGGCGGCTTCCTCGTCGCCGTTCCAGACCGCACCCGATACGGCCAGGAAATCCGCGCCCGCCGTCACCAGCGGGGCGCAGTTATCGGGCGTGATCCCGCCAATCGCCACGCTGGGAATTTCGAAGATACGATACCACCATTCCAGCGTCTCCAGATCGGCGCGATGCTCGGTATCCTTGGTCGTACTGGGGAAGAACGCGCCGAATGCGACATAATCGGCGCCCGCCTCGCCCGCTTCCATCGCAAGATGGCGGCTGTCGTGGCAGGTCACGCCGATCTGCGCGTCGCGCCCCAGTTCCTCGCGCGCTTCCTTTACCGAACCGTCCTTCTGGCCCAGATGCACGCCATCGGCCTTCAGCCTTTTGGCAAGCGGCACCGAATCGTTGACGATAAAGCCCACCTCCCGCTCCGCGCAGATCGCCTGCAGGGGCGCGGCCAATGCGGCCGCCTCGTGCTGGTCCACATTCTTCACGCGGAACTGGAAGGCCGTGACCAGGCCCGGCGCGGCATCGATGGCGCGGGCCAGCCGCTGCGGAAAATCGCCCGAGACGTCGAGCGGCGAAATAAGATAGAGTTGCGTCGCGTTCATCCGCGACCGTCTAATGCGGCCGGAACGGAGAGTGAAGCCTTATGCGTTATGGAATTGCGCTTATCTTGCCGATGGCCGCGCTGGCAGGCTGTGCCGGCTATGCGGGCGATGCCCCGATCGTCGAAGGCGGGCCGGTCGCAGCCGAAGGGAGCGCGGTTGCTTTGGGCCAGCCGGTAGCGGCGGGCGATGTCGTGCTGACCCCCATGGCAGTGATAGAGGACAGCCGGTGCGCCACGGGCACGCAATGCGTCTGGGCGGGCCGTGCAGTGGTGACGACGCGCATCGATGGCGCCGGATGGCGCGAGACCGTCGACTTGGTCGCAGGAGACAGCACCGCCGTGCGCGATTACGGCATCATCCTCGCGCATGTCGCGCCCGAACGAACGGCGGGTGGCGACATCGCCGCGGGCGATTACCGCTTTATCTTCATGGTGGAATGAAAGTTCACGCGAAACGGGAAAGGCCGCCCTTCCCCATGGAAAGGCGGCCCCTTTGAACCGGTATCGTGTCCCGATCAGGCGACGCTGGCCGCGTGGATCTTGTCGATGGCTGCCGACAGGGTGCCGTCGAATTCCTCGGCAGTCTGACCGGCACGCAGATCCTGCAGCAGGCCGCGGCTGAAGCTGGCGATCATGCCCTTGTTCTTGGCAAGATGTTCACAAGCTTCCTCGGTGCTATAGCCTCCCGACAGGGCGACGACGGCCAGAACCTTGGGATGCGCGATCAGCTCGGCATAAAGGTTCGCCTCGACCGGGATCGAGAGTTTCAGCATGATCTGCTCGCCCTCGGGCACGGTGGGAAGCAGCTTCAGGATTTCTTCCTTCAGCATCTTCTCACCCTCGGCGCGACCCTCGGACTTGATCGAGTACTCGGGCTCCAGCATCGGCACCAGCCCGTGCGACAGGACCTGCATGCCCACTTCGAACTGCTGCTTGACGATGGCGGCAATGCCTTCTGCATTCGCCGCGTTGATGACCGAACGTTCCTTGGTGCCGAAAACGCCCAGACCCTTGGCGCGGGTCAGCAGCGCATCAAGCTCGGGCATGGGCTTCATCAGCTGA
Source organism: Croceicoccus sp. Ery5 (assembly GCF_020985325.1). Taxonomy (NCBI): domain Bacteria; kingdom Pseudomonadati; phylum Pseudomonadota; class Alphaproteobacteria; order Sphingomonadales; family Erythrobacteraceae; genus Croceicoccus; species Croceicoccus sp. Ery5. Next base: position 1,507,670 of record NZ_CP087587.1, on the reverse strand, counting down.
ACGCCATTCGCCTCGTCCTCCAGCCCCTTGTCGATCTTGATAAAGGGCACGATGCCCCGATCGATCAGTGCCTGCGGCGTCGGCTTGCCCTCGACCATGCCGTCCATGGTCTTTTCGAACAGGATCGCGCCGATGACCTTGCCCTTCGAAAAACAGGGCGAGGTGATGATGCGGCTGCGCATCTCGTGGATCTTGCCGAACATTTCATCGTCGCCCGACCATTCATGATCCTCGACGCCATAGCCCCGCAGCGCCTTGGGAGTGGAACCGCCCGACTGGTCGAGCGCGGCAATAAAGCCCTGCCCCTCGGCGATCTGCTTCTTCATATCCATCGTCAATGCTCTCCAATTGATCGACAACGGCCCCCGATCGGGCCAACTGATTTAAACCGTAAGGGCCGCAACGCCCGGCAATTCCTTACCTTCCATCCATTCGAGGAAGGCGCCGCCAGCCGTTGAAATATAGGAAAACTGGTCGGCCACACCGGCATGATTGAGCGCCGCGACCGTGTCGCCGCCGCCCGCTACCGACACCAGCGACCCCTCGGTCGTCAGTGCCGCCGCAATCTTGGCCAGCTTGACCGTCGCCTCGTCGAAAGGTGCGGTCTCGAACGCGCCCATCGGGCCGTTCCACACCAGCGTCTTGCAGGTCTTGAGCACATCGCCCAGCGCTTCCACCGCCTGCGGCCCGACGTCGAGGATCATCTCGTCCGCAGCCACCTCGTGCACATTGCAGATGCGCAGCGACGGCGGGTTGGCCGCGAATTCCTTGGACACCACCACGTCATAGGGCAGATGCACGGTACAGCCCAACGCATCGGCGGCCTCCATGATCTTGTCCGCCGTGGCGGTCAGATCGTGTTCGCACAGCGACTTGCCCACATCCACGCCGCGCGCGGCAAGGAAGGTGTTGGCCATGCCCCCGCCGATGATCAGGTGATCGACCTGCCCCACCAGATGTTCCAGTACGGCCAGCTTCGACGAAACCTTGGCCCCGCCGACGACTGCCGCGACCGGCTTTTCGGGTGAGCCCAGCGCCTTGTCGAGCGCCTCCAGCTCCTTTTGCATCGCGCGGCCTGCATAGGACGGCAACAGCTTCGTCAGACCTTCCGTGCTGGCATGGGCGCGGTGCGCGGCGGAAAAGGCATCGTTCACATAGAAATCGCCGTTCGCCGCAATGGCCGCCGCGAAATCGGGATCGTTCTTTTCTTCACCCGGCCAAAAGCGCGTGTTTTCAAGGATCGCGATGTCGCCGTCGCGCATGATGCCGATCGACTGGTCGACCACCTCGCCCGCCACTTCGGGGACGAACATGATTTCGCGGCCCAGCACGTCCTGAACGGCGTCGACGACCATCGACAGGCTCATCACCGAATTGCGCGCGCCCTTGGGGCGGCCGAAATGGGCCAGCAACAGCACCTTGGCACCGGCATCGGCCAGTTCCAGAATGGTCGGGGCGCTGGCATTGATGCGGGTCTTGTCGGTTACCTGACCGCCGTTCATCGGCAGGTTCAGATCGACACGCACCAGCGCGACCTTGCCTTTTACAGCGCCGATATCGTCCAGCGTCTTGAAAGCGCTCATTCCTCAATCCTTATCTGATCGCCAACGCGGATGGTGCCGTCCACCAGCACGCGGCCCAGCACGCCGCCGCGCCAGTCGGGTGTCAGCGCGGCTTTCAATCCGGGGCGGATTTCTTCCATGCGGCTGCAGGGATCGCATTCCTGCACTGCCTCTATCACCAGTGTTTCGCCGATATGGATGCGCGCGCCTTCACGCCGTGGCAGGGCGACCCCCTCCACCAGCAGATTGGCGCGGCGCTGCCACCATTCGATGGCATCTTCATCCAGTTCAAGATCGGATAAAGCGGCGGCCCAATCTTCCGCCGCGATCAGTGAAACCTGCCGCTTGCGCGGTCCGTCGGGCTTCATCGCGCCGCGATAATCGCCGTGAATACCCTCGCGGATCGTCACGGCGACTTCGTCGACGGTTTCAATAGGGCCACGCGGACGATCGTGCCTGGCGATGCCTGCCAATCGTCCGCTGCTCATGCCCCGTGCTCCCCCGCTTTCCTTAAAGGAAGCTCGCCATCACTCCGGCGGTGTCGATCATGCGGTTGGAGAAGCCCCATTCATTGTCGTACCAGCTGACGACGCGGGCCAGCTTGCCTTCCATGACCGAGGTTTCGAGGCTGTCGATGGTCGAGCTGGCGGGATAATGGTTGAAATCCGACGACACCAGCGGCTGGTCGGTAAAGGCCAGAACGCCCTTCATCGGGCCTTCCGAGGCAGCCTTCAGCGCGGCGTTGATCTCGTCCTTGGTCACGTCCTTCTTGGGGACGAAGACCAGATCGACCAGCGACACGTTCGGGGTCGGCACGCGGACCGACGAACCGTCGAGCTTGCCGTTCAGTTCGGGCAGCACGAGGCCGACCGCGCGGGCCGCGCCCGTAGTGGTCGGGATCATATTGGTCGCACCGGCGCGCGCACGGCGCATGTCGCTGTGCATCTGGTCCAGCATGCGCTGATCGTTGGTATAGCTGTGGATGGTGGTCATAAAGCCGCGCTCGATACCAAAGGCATCGTTCAGCACCTTGGCAACCGGAGCAAGGCAGTTGGTGGTGCAGCTGGCATTGGACACGACGATATCGTCTGCGGTCAGCACGTTCTGGTTCACGCCGAACACGACGGTCTGGTCCACACCCGACGCGGGGGCGGAAATCAGCACGCGCTTCGCACCTGCGGTCAGGTGCGGGCTGGACGCTTCCTTCGACTGGAAGAAACCGGTGCATTCCAGCACGATATCCACGCCCATCGCTGCATGCGGCAGGTTCGCGGGGTCGCGCTCTGCGGTCACGGCGATCTTCTTGCCGTTGACGGTGATGCTGTCATCGCCTGCCTCGACCGTGCCGGGGAAGCGGCCGTGGGTCGAATCGTACTGGAACAGAAGCGCATTGGCCTTGACGCTGGCCAGATCGTTGATGGCAACAAGCTCCAGATCATGGTCGTCACGCTCAAGCAAAGCGCGCGCGACAAGCCGCCCGATACGTCCGAATCCGTTGATCGCAACCTTGGTCGCCATTGAATTATGCTCCTGTTATACGGCCATTTTATCGAGCCGGAGTTCAGTTTCCGGCCAGTGCAGCCTTGATTTTGGCGGTGACCGCCTCGGCCGTAAAGCCAAAGCGCGCGAAAAGTTCGTCCGCGGGTGCGGATGCGCCGAAACGGTCGATCCCGATATTAAGCCCTCGCGCCATCGTGTAGCGTTCCCAGCCCTGCGTGACACCCGCCTCGATGGATACCCGCAGTATCTCCGAGGGATTAACCTCCGGAAGAAGTTCCTCTTTATAGGCAGCGTCCTGCTGCTCGAACAGGTCGAGGCAAGGCATCGAAAGGACATCCGCACCGATGCCCTCGGCTTCCAGAGCCTTGGCCGTCTCGATCGCGACATGCACTTCCGAACCCGAAGCCATCAGGATCACCTTGCGCTCGGCTTCCGCCGATTTCAGGCGATAGCCGCCACGCGAAGACCGGTTCGACAGGCGGGTCCAGTTCTCGTCACCCTCTCCGCGAAGCTGCGGCAGGTTCTGGCGGGTCAGCGCCAGCACCGAGGGCGCGTCGGATGTTTCCAGCGCCAGCGCCCAGCATTCTGCGGTTTCGATGATGTCGGCGGGGCGGAACACGTTGAGGTTCGGGATCAGGCGCAGGCTCATCACCTGCTCGACCGGCTGGTGGGTCGGCCCGTCCTCACCCAGACCGATCGAATCGTGGGTCAGCACGAAGATCGAGCGGGTCTGCTGAAGCGCAGCCATGCGGATCGCGTTGCGGGCATAATCGCTGAAGATCAGGAACGTGCCGCCATAGGGGACCACGCCGCCATGCAGCGCCATGCCGTTCATCGCACAGGCCATGCCGAATTCGCGAATGCCGTAATAGACATAGCGGCCCGCGTAATTATCGGCCGTCAGCGGATCGGTGAACTTGGTCTTGGTGTTGTTCGATCCGGTCAGGTCGGCGCTGCCGCCGATCAGGCTGGGCAGCTTTTCGGTCAGCGGGCCCAGCGCCATTTCGCTCGCCTTGCGGGTCGCGACCGTCTTGGGTTCGGCGGCAAGGCCGGTGATGAAGCCTTCCAGTGCCGCGCTCGCCAGATCGCCGACGGGCATCATATGCTGTTCCCACTCGCCGCGATTGGGCGCGCTTTCCAGACGCGCATTCCATTCGGCATGGGCGGACTTGCCCCGCTCTCCGGTCTTGCGCCAGTCGGCCAGGATATCGGCGGGGACGACGAAGGGTTCGGCCGTCCAGCCCAGTTCCGCGCGGGCAGCGGCCACTTCGTCCGCTCCCAGCGCCGCGCCATGCACGCCGCTGGTCCCCTGCTTGTTGGGCGCACCCTTGCCGATGATCGTCTTGCAGGCAATCAGCGAAGGGCGCGGATCGGCCAGCGCCTCGTCGATGGCCTTGCGGATAGAGGCGGCGTCATGCCCGTCGCAGCGCACCGTGTGCCATTTGGCCGACCGGTAACGCGCCTCGATATCCTCGCTCGACGACAGGCCGACGGCACCGTCGATGGTGATGTTGTTGTCATCCCAGAACACGATCAGGCGGCCCAGTTCCAGATGGCCGGCCAGTCCGATGGCTTCGTGGTTCACGCCTTCCATCAGGCAGCCGTCGCCTGCGATGACCCATGTGCGGTGATCGACAAGGCCGTCACCGAACTTGGCGTTCAGATGCCGTTCGGCCATTGCCATGCCCACCGCCATGGCAAGGCCCTGCCCCAGCGGGCCGGTCGTGCATTCGACACCCGGCAGCAGGAAATTCTCAGGATGGCCGGCGCAGGGGCTGCCCAGCTGGCGGAAACGGCTGATCTCGTCCATCGTCGGATTGGCATAGCCCGACAGGTGCAGCAGCGAGTAGATCAGCATCGAGCCATGGCCCGCCGACAGTACGAAGCGGTCGCGGTCCATCCAGTCCGGTGCCGAAGGATCGAATTTCAGATATTCGCCCCACAGAACGGTCGCCACTTCGGCCATGCCCATCGGCATGCCGGGGTGTCCCGAATTGGCCGCCTGCACAGCGTCCATGCTCAGCGCGCGAATGGCATTTGCCATGGGGCCGATGCTGGCCTCGGCGATGGGGGTGTCGATGCTCATAGGGGTAATCCGGGCCTTCCCAATCATAGGTCCGAACGGCCAGCAGGCGGCGGCCGATTCGGCTTGCGCGCGTGCAATGGGACGCAGGCCCCGCCTCGTCAAGGCTGCCCCGCTCTGCCGCCGTGGGTGACCGGACCGGCGCAAAACTTTTGAAATCAACGCGCACCGGCGGCCTGAGGCTGAAGGTTCATGCAACTTTACCGCTGCGTTACGATGGATTAACTTTGTTTGTTATGACCCAGGATCAGGAATTGCCACGCGCGCGACGCACAGGCAACGGCAGTCGAGCGACGGAGCATACCTATGGCGAAAGCTAATCCGCAGTCGCTCTTTACCGACGATCATGGCGGAGCGACGATGGACGGCGCCTCGCCCCTATATCAGGATGGCGAGGATAAAGGTCGCCTCGACCTCTCCTTCGCCCGGCTCGACGCAGCCCTTTCGCGACTGGAGCGTGCGGCGGTTCTGCGCCCCCGTGGCGATGACGAACAGGAAAAGCTGAGGCAGGAAAATGTCCGCCTGCGCGCCACGGTCGGAGAAGCATTGGGCGAGCTTGACAAGGTGCTGGCGGAACTGGACGCCGATGGCTGAGGCGTATCTGTAATGGCCGACAGCAATCTGATGCTGGAAATCGCCGGTCGCCGGTTCGCCGTATCCTGCCGCAAGGGCGAGGAAGCGCATATCACCGCGCTGGGCCGCATGATCGACGGCAAGGCGCGCGCGGCGGGCGCGGTCGAAATGTCCGAACCGCGCATGTTGCTGTTCGCCGCGCTGATGTTGGCGGACGAGCTCGACGCCTTGCGCAAATCGCCCGACCTGCCCCGCCCTGCCATCGACGATCATTTGCGCGATACGCTGGCCAATCGTGTCGATTCGCTGACACAGCGCATCGAAAATATCGCAAGACATCTTGAGGGCGAGGACCACCACGCCTAGATCGCATGGCGACGGGTTCTGCCCGGCACGAGCCGACAGAACATCCCTGAGGCTATAAACAATCCTAGGGGGCTGACCCTGAACCGGCTCGTGGGCCGGGGCATTCGGTCCCCACCTGATGCTTGAGGCGTCAGAGGATATCATACGGCAAACGACCCATGGTGGGCCCGTCACTATTTTACCGGAAACGGGGTTGAAGTTGGAAGCCAAGCGCAATCTTCGCAAGAACCTGCGCAAGGCGCGGCTGGATCATGTCGCTTCCTTGCCCGATTCGGTGCGCGGATTGCTGTTCAGGCGCCCGCCCGCCCCGATCGAGGCGCTGGTTCCCGCCGGTGCGGTCATCGGCCTGTATCACCCCACTATCGGCGAAGCGCCCACCGGCGGCTATGCCCGCTTTTTCGCAGAGACCGGCCATGCGCTCGCCCTGCCCCGCTTTGCCGATCAGGACGCGGTGATGGAATTTGCGCAATGGTCCGACCCTTGGGGCGACGCCGATCTGGAAGTCGGCCCCTATGGCGCGCTGCAACCGTCGGGCGATGCCGATGTGCTGGACCCCGATGTACTGATCGTGCCGCTGCTGGGCTTTACCGCCAGCGGGGCACGACTGGGTCAGGGCGGCGGTCATTACGACCGCTGGCTGGCCGAACATCCCGACACGCTCGCCATCGGCCTTGCGTGGGATGTGCAGGAACTGCCCGCCCTTCCCGTCGAAGCGCATGACAGGCCGCTGGCCGCCGTGGTGACGCCGCAGCGCATGTTCGGCCCCTTCGGACTGGTCGGCGCGCGATGAGCAGGCCCGACTGGCAACCGACATGGCGCAAGCCCGTGGGCATCCTTCTGCTGCTGCTCGCGCTGATGATCTATGCCGGAATTTGCGTCACGCTGGTCGAACCGGTTTCACGCTGGCATGTCCTGTTGCAGGTGCCGGTGTGGCTGGTGCTCGGCGTGCTCTGGCTGCTCCCGCTCAAGCGTTTTCTGATCTGGATGGAAACGGGCCGCTGGCGCTGATCGCGCCGCATTTCGCATAGCGCAAACGACTTCCGGGCCAGTCCGAAGACCGGCCCGAAGCGTTTATTCTCAACATGTTAGAGAATTCCCAAGGTGGCGCGAGTGACGGGGCTCGAACCCGCGACCTCCGGCGTGACAGGCCGGCGCTCTAACCAACTGAGCTACACCCGCGTATGCCTTGTTAGGGGCAGTCCGTGGAGGCGTGCGCCCCTTGGGAGCCGCGCAACTAGGGCAGGCATTTCGCCCTGTCAACGGCTTTCAAATACAAAAAATGACGAATTTTTGAATCCCGCCGTTTCCCGCGGATTTATACCGCCACCGGCGCCGAGATATGCGCCTGCGGCGTATAGCCCTCGACCGCGAAATCCTCGATCCGGTAGTCGAAAATCGAATCCGGCTTGCGCAGGATCGCCAATTTCGGATCGCCAACGGGCGTGCGCGTCAATTGCTCTTCGACCAGATCGGCGTGATTGAGGTAAAGATGCACGTCGCCGCCCATCCATGTGAACTCCCCCGGCTCCAGACCGGCCTGCTGCGCCAGCATCACTTGCAGCAAGGCCGCCGACCACAGGTTGAAAGGCAGTCCCAGCGCAATGTCGCAACTGCGCTGGAACATCAGCCCGTTGAGCTTTCCGTCCGCCACATGGAACTGATAGGTCTTGTGACAAGGCGGCAGGGCCATCAGGTCCAGCTCGGCCACGTTCCAGCCTTCGAGTATGTGGCGACGGCTGCCGGGATTGTTACGCAGGCTGTCGACCAGTCCGGCAATCTGATTGACCCCCTCGCCTTTTCTGTACAGCCCGTCGCCCGCAGGCAGATAGACCGGCCAGTCCACCCATTGCTTGCCGTAAACCGGCCCAAGCTCTCCCCATTGCGCCGCAAACTCGGCATCGTCGGCGATGCGGGCCGAGAAATCCTCCATGCCGATATCCTCGCCCGTCGCGGCGCGATATTTGGCCAGCGGCCAATCGGTCCAGATCCCTACCCGCTGCTGCACCAGCGAGCGGATATTGGTGTCGCCCGTCAGGAACCACAGCAATTCGCGAGTCGCCGTTTTCCAGTACACGCGCTTTGTCGTGATCAACGGCATCGCGCCGCCCGACAGGTCGAATCGCATCGTCTCGCCAAACAGGGATCGCGTGCCGACACCGGTGCGATCGCTCCGCTCGCTTCCCTGCTCCCAAACGCGGCGCATCAGGCCCAGATACTGGTCTTCGTAATGCGCGTGTCTTTCTTCGCTCGCACGCGCGCGCGAAGATTCCTGGGCGGATGGGGCGGTTTGTTCTGCGTGACTGGCCATGCTCGGCAGCATAGACCAAGCCTTGGCCAAGCGCGCTGCGCCCGTGCGCAAAACCTTGTGGATAGGCTGTGCGGGGGGATGTGGATGAAAACTTGCGAAATGCCCGCTTGCCAGCCCCGCTCCGCCCGCCTATAGGCGCGCCTCTGCCTCACCGCCCGCAAGCCGGGCGCGTCCGGTCGGGGAGTAGCTCAGCCTGGTAGAGCACTGTCTTCGGGAGGCAGGGGCCGGAGGTTCGAATCCTCTCTCCCCGACCATTTCATCCCTTGTAACGGCCTGAACACGGGCCGGCAGCGTGGATGTCGAAACGTCATTGTTCCAACAGCGCATCCACCGCTTTTCCACAGCGGCGGGTACCCTATCCCTTTCCCCGAACACATCTTTTTTGGGTAGTTTTGGGACGCCCCCAATTCGCAAGCGCAATATTAACTTGCCTGCGGTATCATCCGCGCAGGTCAGGCAGAGGATGCACGTCGATATTGCCCCTGCTCCTTGCGCTCCTGTCCCGGAATTTGGCCACGGCCGGTTACCAAAGGTACAGTCATAGTGACGATGCATGCGCGGTTTTCGGTCGATCCGGTGGCGATTTCGCCCTTCAGGACCGTTCGCGAGATTGCGGAATCGACGGCTACCACTCCCGGTCACCAGGCCATGGCCAAGATGGCCTGTTTCGTATCGCAAAAGCTTGCCAGCAAGCACGCCGATCTGGGCCGTGCGGGACCCGTCTGCCCGTTTGCACGGCGCGGCGCGGCCAGCGGCGGCATCCGCTTTGCCGATTGCACCGCCGGACCGGATGACGAGGCGCAGATTACCGGCCTGATGACAAAGGTCAGGGACGAATTTCTGGAATGGGGCGAAAAGTCGGGCATTCCGCCCATGTTGCGCGCCTATGTGGTGACCTTTTCGGCGCTTGGCGGTGCCAAAGATGCCGCCATGATCGAAAATGTGCAGAAAAGGCTGAAGCCCGATTATGTCGAACGGGGGCTTATGATCGGCCAGTTCTATCCGGGCTGCGAGGAAAGCGGCATTCGCAATCCCGATTTCCGCCCGCTCGATGCGCCGGTGATCAGCCTTGCCGTGCGCTTTATGGCACTGGCTGATGCGCCCTTTATGCTGGGCGATGCGCAATTCCGCGCCGCTTTCGTGGCGCGGCACGGGGCTGCGGGCGAAAGGGAACTGGCTCTGGCGGAGCAGGCCCGTCCGGCCGCCGCTGGGTGAGGTCGTGAACGCACAAAGCGATTTTACGATCATGGCGCGCAAGGGATCGACAGGTTTCGGCACATCGGGCGCGCAAGATTTCGATGCCCTGACGACCCGCCTCGACGACATGTTCGCGCGGCAGGCGGCGCGGACGCCCGCTGCCACGGCAATCCTGCGTCGGGGAGAGGCGACCAGCTATGCCGACCTTGAGCGGCGGGCGAACGTTTTTGCGAATGCGCTGATCGCGCGCGGAATGGGGCCGCAAGATCGCATTGCCATCGCGCTCCCCCGTTCGGTCGATATGATTGCCGCGATGATCGGCGCGATGAAGACGGGCTGCGTCTATGTGCCGGTCGACACGGCCCAGCCGCCTGCGCGCATCGCTTTTATGCTGGAGGATAGCGGCGCGCGGGCATTGATAACGCTCGATCCCGCACTCGCTCCGCAAGGCTTTACCGGCACGCTTATCGCAGCGGATCGCATTGATGCGCCCGATACGCCGCCCAAGATCGTCACATCGCCTGCCGATCCGGCCTATATCTTCTATACCTCGGGCTCGACCGGGCGGCCCAAGGGAGTGTTGCTGGGCCATAATGCCTGTTTCTATATCGCCGGTTCGATCCGCCATTTCTGCGATGGAGAGCTGTCGCGGGTGGCAGCGGTTACTTCCATATTGTTCGATCCGTCAGTCTTCGAAATTTTCGCCCCGCTGGCTTGCGGCGGTACCATCGTGCTCAAGGACGATGCGCTGGAACCGTTCACCGCGGACGAGCGCCCGACCCTGTTGCAAGGGGTGCCGACCGCTTTGCGCCAGCTGGCGCGCGCGGGCGCCATTCCCGATACGGTGATCGCGATCAACAGCGGCGGCGAAACGCTGACCCGCGATATCGCGGACGAGATCTTCGGCGCATGCGCGGCGCGGTGCATACATAACCATTACGGCCCGACAGAAGCATCGATCTGCACATCCATTTCAACCATTCGCCGCGACGATCATGGCGTGCCCGATATCGGCACCCCCGTCGCAGGCGCGCGAGTGTTGATCCGCGACATGATGAACGGCGATCCGGTCGCGGATGGCGAAACCGGCGAAATCTGCATCGGCGGACCGGTGCTGGCGCATGGCTATCTGGGTGACAGGGCATTGACCGATGCGCGTTTCGTGCACGACCGGCATAGCGGAATGCGTGTCTATCGCACCGGCGACCTCGGGCGCATCGGGCCACAGGGCCGCCTGCAATTTCTTGGCCGCATCGACGACCAGTTCAAGCTGCGCGGCCATCGTGTCGAACTGGCCGAAATCGACGATGTCATGGCCTCTATCGGCGGTATCGCCGATGCAGGCACAATCGTCGTTGAAGAAAAGGGGGAGCCGAGGCTGATCGGTTTCGTCGTATCGGCCGGAAATGCCGTGATCGACGAGAGCGCTTTATTCGCCGCCATGCGCGAAAACATGCCTGCCAGCATGGTGCCGCATCGCATCCTGCGGATCGACACAATCCCGCGCCTGCCCAGCGGCAAGGTGGACCGGGGCGAATTGAAAAATATCGCCGCGAAATACGTGGACGTAGCCGTGAACGGGGGCGTAGCCGTGGACGCGGGCTCGGGCGCGGTTGAATTCGCCGCATCCGAAACTGGCGAAACCGTGACCGAAACGGTCGCCCGCCTCTTCGGGGAAGCACTGGACCGGCCACCGCTTGGCCCGACCGAGGATTTCTTCACCGCAGGCGGCGATTCGCTGATGTGCGTCGATATCGCGTTGCGGTTGGAAGAATTGCTCGACCGGCCCATCCCGGTCAATCTGCTGACCCACCATTCCACGCCCGACGATCTGGTTACCGCGATCAGCCATGTACGCAGCGCCGACCGGCTTGTGACATATGACGGTAATCCCGACGGAGACACGATCTTTATTGCCCCCGGCATCCGCGGCACCGACACCGACTATGACAGCCTGAAACCGCTTCTTGCCCACCGCCGGCTGGTGATGCTGCATGCCCTGCCCCTTGCTAAGGACATGATCCGCGAACCGCAGATCGAAACACTGGTGCGCGCACTGGTCCCGCTGATCGAAGCAGAGCAGCCCGAGGGTCCGGTAGCGCTGCTCGGCTATTCTTTCGGGGGCGTGATGGCCTATGCGCTGGCCCGCGAACTGGAAGCGCGGGGGCGCGAAACGCGGCTGATCATCGTCGATGCGCAAATCTCCCACTGCAAGGCGCAGCCGATGGACTGGCTGCACTGGACCAGAGGCGAGCTTCGGCCTGCCCTGCGGCGACACGGGTTCGATCATGTCGGCCGCCGGCTTGCCCGTTCGTTGTTCTTCTGGTTTCCCAACAGCTTGGGGCGCTTCAGGCCGGAATATATTCCCGACTTCATTACCAGCGCCAATCCCGCCTTTGTGGGAAGCCTGGTCAAGGCGGCCACCAGCCTGCGCTATACGCCGCGGCGCGCGCCGACCTTGCTGATCGTGGCAGGCAAAATGCACCCGACCGACCTGCTGAACAATCCCGACGGGGTTTCGGGATGGCGCGGCCTGTTGAATGGTCCCGACATCGTGATCCGCAAAATGCCGGTCACCCATTCGGAACTGGTTCGCCGCCCCGTGGTGAACCGCGTCAGCAGCCTGTTGGAAGGCTGGCTTGCAGGCGACATTGCGAGCGAGCGAAGCGACGACAGCTGATTTCGCCCTGCGCGGCATTTGTCGCATAAAGGTTTCATTTGCGACCGGAATTGGGCATGTAGCGGCCAAGGTCGCGCGGTGCATGCCACGATTTGCGCCGGATTGGCCCTGACGCCGCCGCTGGCTGGCGCCTTTCCCGAACGTCATATTTTCCGGAGAGTTCCCCTTGTATAAACCTGCCCTGCTGATCGGCACGGCGCTGTGCGCCGCAACGCTTGGCGCATGCACCACGACCGCGACGGATACCACCATGGCCACGACCGCCCCCACGATCCCGGAAGGCACCGGCATCTTTGCCACCGAATCCACCCTGCCCTTCAAGGCGCCGGATTTCAGCCGCATTCAGGAAAGCGATTTCCAGCCCGCCATCGAACAGGGCATGGCCATCGAAAAGGCCGAATGGCAGGCGATCGCGGATAATCCGGAAGCTCCGGGCTTTGACAATACGATCGTCGCTTTGCAGCGTACCGGTCGCATGCTCGGCCGGGCGCAGCGTGCCTTTTCGATCCTGACGGGCACGGTCACCAACGACAATCTGGACGCGATCGACGCCGCCCTGTCGCCCAAGCTGGCAGCGCATAGCGATACGCTGTTCCTGAACGACAAGATTTTCGCACGGGTCAAGGCGGTTTACGACAATCGCGCCGCGATGAGCATGTCGGCCGAAGATGCGGTGCTGCTGGAAAAAACCTATGAACGTTTCGTCCACGCCGGTGCCGAACTTTCACCCGAAGCAAAGCAGCAATTGCGCGATATCAACACGCAGCTTTCGACGCTGGATACCAAATTCGGCCAGATGCTGTCGCAAGCGAGCAAGGACAATGCGCTGGTCGTGCCCGACCGTGCCGCGCTGGCGGGACTGTCGGATGCAGAGATTACCGCAGCGGCCAAGGCTGCCAGCGATCGCGGGCTGGACGGGCAATATGTGATTGCGCTGCAAAACACGACGCAGCAGCCTTTGCTCGCCTCGCTCGACAATCGCGAAACGCGCAAGGCGCTGTTCGACAAAAGCTGGAACCGCGCCGTCAACGGCGATGCCAATGACACGCGCGAGATCGTGAAGCAGATTGCGACGCTGCGGGCACAAAAGGCCGCCCTGTTCGGCGAGCCCGACTATGCCAGCTATCAGATGTACGATCGTATGGCCGAAACGCCCGAAAACGCGATCACCTTCATGCAGGGTCTGGCCGGTCCGACGGCCAAGGCGCAATTGACCGATGCCGCCGCGATCAATGCGATGATCAAGGCCGATGGCGGCGACTTTACCGTCCAGCCGTGGGACTGGGATTATTACGCATCCAAGGTCCGTGCCGAGAAATTCGCCATCGACGACAATGCGATCAAGCCGTTCTTCGAAGTCAATCGCGTGCTGGAAGACGGTGTCTTTTTCGCGGCGAACAAGCTGTACGGGCTGAGCTTTGAAAAGCGCACCGACATTCCGGTCTGGCATCCCACCGTCTCGGTCTATACCGTATTCGACAAGGACGGTTCCGAGCTGGCGCTGTTCTATTTCGATCCGTTCCAGCGCGATAACAAGCGCGGCGGGGCATGGATGTCGAGCTTTGTCGGCCAGTCCGGTCTGTATGGCGAAAAACCCGTCATCTACAACGTGTTGAACATTCCTCCTCCGGCCGAGGGTGAGCCTGCGCTGACCGATTTCGACAATGTGGAAACGATGTTCCACGAATTCGGCCATGCGCTGCACGGCATGTTCTCCGACGTGAAATATCCCTCGCTTGCAGGTACCGCGACTCCCCGCGATTTCGTGGAATTCCCCAGCCAGGCGAACGAAAAATGGGCGGTCGAACCCAGCGTGCTGGCCAATTACGCCAGGCATTACCAGACCGGCGCGCCCATGCCCGCCGATCTGCTGAAAAAGTTGCAGGACGCGCAAGGTTTCGATCAGGGCTACGCACTGGGCGAAACGCTTTCGGCTGCCATGCTGGACATGAAATGGCACGATCTGGGCGCTGGCGAGATTCCCGCCGACGTCAATGCGTTCGAGGCGCAGGCACTGGCCACCACGGGATTGCACACCGATCTGGTGCCCCCGCGCTATCGCACGAGCTATTTCCGGCATGTCTGGGGCAGCGGATATGCGGCGGGTTATTACGCCTATCTGTGGACCGAAATGCTGTCGGCCAATACCGGCGAATGGTATGATGCGAACGGCGGATTGACCCGCGCCAATGGCGACAAGTTCCGCGCCACCGTGCTGTCACGCGGCGGGACCATCGATTACAACGATGCGTTCGTGGCTTTGACCGGCAAGGAACCACAGGTCGCGCCGCTGCTGCGCGCGCGCGGTTTGCTGCATACCGGCGAATAAGAGCGGCTATTCCAGCCGGAAACACCCCGCCCGCCGCGTCGTTGCGGCGGGCGGGGTTTTCATTTGGGTATCAGTCCAGACGCGCGAAATTGGCGACGCCGGGGGTCGGCGTGCGGCGCGTGCGTCCCGCCAGCGCGTCGCGCTCTACCGTCCCCTCACGCTTGGCAAGATCGCGACCGGCCAGCCCTGCCAGCACAGCGGCGATAACGGAAAGCGCTGCCCCGTCATGGCTGTAATAGACCAGCTTGGCTTCCTTGCGCGTTTCGACCAGCCCCGCATTACGCAGAACGGCCAGTTGCTGGGACAAGGCCGGCTGGCTGATGCCGGTCGCTTCCTCGATCTCACCCACATTGCGCTCACCGGTCTTCAGCGCCTCGAGCAGTTTGAAGCGCACCGGATGGGCAATGGCCTTCAGCGCGTCGATCGGCGGACGGTCGTTCATCGACCTTCCCTGTCACTCGCGTTCACAGGGTCCGCCTCGTTCAGAAACCAGCCGGTCGCATCACCGGCGGCGAACACATCGTCCAGATTAACCGCCGGCTGGCGCAGCAGCTTGCCGCCCTTTTGCCAGTTGGCAGGCGCCAGAAAAGGACCGCTATCGACGGCCTGCAAAGCCTCCAGCGTGCGAAGCATTTCGGGGATAGAGCGGCCCACGCTGGCGGGATAGCAACTCATCGCGCGGATGACGCCGTCCGGATCGATGAAAAAGGTCGTCCGCACGGTCGAGCTGTCGTTATCCTCGGGCGCGACCATGCCATAGGCGCGGCCGATTACCAGCGTCGGATCCTCGACGATAGGAAAGCGCACTTCGACGCCGAACCGGTCGCGGATCATCTTGAGCCACGCAAAATGCGAGAACAGGCTGTCGACCGACAGCGCCATCAAGGCGCAGCCGCGCTTGTCGAATTCGGGCGCCATCTTGGCCAGCTCGACGAATTCGGTCGTGCATACGGGCGTGAAATCGGCCGGATGTGAGAACAGCACCAGCCAGCGATCGCGGAAATCGGCCAGGCGCACGTCACCCGTGGTGCTGCGCGCGGTGAAATTCGGTGCCGTGTCGCCAATCCGCAGCCCCGCGCAAGGCGGGCGTCGTTCGGCGGGGCGGTTCATATCCGTCTGATCCATGCACCTTGCTTAGCCTCTTGACAGGCAAAGTGCAATACATATACACACTTTATGAAATCATAATTTGGAAACTGACATGACAGACCAGGATCAGGCCATCCGCGCCGCATCGGCGCAAATCGCCCGCGCACAATCGGACAAGACCCTGCGCCCATCCATCGCCGGATTCTTCGACGAGGCTACCAATACGGTCACTTACGTCGTGCACGACCCCGCCACCAGCGAGGCTGCGATCATCGATTCCGTCCTCGATTACGAGGCAGCCTCGGGGCGCACTTCGCATGGGTCGGCCGATCTGGTGATCGAATATATTACTACACATAATCTGAAAGTGACATGGCTGATCGAAACCCACGCCCATGCCGACCATATCTCGGCAGCCCCCTATCTGCAGGAGCGGCTGGGCGGTCAGCTGGCCATCGGGGCCCATATCGTCCGGGTTCAGGAAGTGTTCGGCAAATTGTTCAACGCGGGCACTGATTTCCAGCGCGACGGCTCGCAGTTCGACCGGCTGTTCAACGATGGCGAGACCTTTCGGATCGGCACGCTTGAGGGGATTGCCTTGCATGTCCCCGGCCACACGCCTGCCGATATGGCCTTTATCATCGGCGATGCCGCATTCGTGGGCGACACGATCTTCATGCCCGATTTCGGCACCGCGCGCGCCGATTTTCCGGGCGGCGATGCGCATCAGCTCTACCGCTCGATCCGTAGGCTGCTTTCGCTGCCCGACGGTACACGGCTGTTCCTGTGCCACGACTACAAGGCGCCGGGCCGCGAGGATTACGCGTGGGAAACCACTGTCCGCCAACAACGCGAAGAAAATATCCACGTGCATGACGGCATCACCGAAGAGGAATTCGTGAAAATGCGCACCACGCGCGACAGGACTTTGGCGATGCCGAACCTGATCATGCCCAGCGTGCAGGTGAACATTCGCGGCGGCCGCTTGCCAGAGCCCGAGGCGAATGGCGTCAGCTACATCAAGATCCCGGTGAACGCGGTATGACCCTGCCCGGTTTTCCCGAAGCCACCCCGCTGGCGGGTCTGGGCGGCGGCGTGCTGATCGGCCTTGCCGCGGCGATCATGCTGCTGGGGCTGGGTCGCATCGCGGGCGTTTCCGGCCTTGCCGCCCGCGCCATCGGGTTCAGCGGCGGCATAGAGCGTTCCGCTGCCATCGCCTTTATCGTCGGACTGCCGATCGGCGCGGCGCTGGTGGCGCTGATGCAGGGACACAGCGTGCCGGATTTTGCCGGCCCTGCCCCGCTGATCATCGCCGGATTGCTGGTCGGCATCGGCACCCGCCTTGGCAGCGGCTGCACAAGTGGCCACGGCGTATGCGGCGTAAGCCGGCTGTCCACCCGATCGCTGGTCGCAACTGCCAGCTTCATGCTGGCGGGAATCGTGACCGTCGCCATCACCAATGCCCTTGGGATCAACCTGCCATGAAACGCGATGCATCCAGCGGACACAGCCCCCTGACGGCGCTTGTTGCGGGTACTCTGTTCGGCGCCGGTCTGGCGATGGGCGGCATGACCGATCCGGCACGTGTCCGCAGCTTCCTCGACCTGTTCGGCGACTGGGACCCGACCCTTGCCTTCGTCATGGGCGGAGCGGTGCTGGTCATGGCCATCGCATGGCGCATACAGCCGCGCATGGTGGAACCCTTGTTCGCCGATAAGTTCGCCCTGCCCGGCACCAGCGATCTCACCTCGCGCCTCGTGCTCGGTTCGGCCTTGTTCGGCATTGGCTGGGGCATTGCGGGCCTGTGCCCCGGCCCTGCCATAGCCTCGCTTGCCCTGCGCCCGTCTTCGGCGGCGATCTTCGTCGTGGCGATGATCGCCGGCATGACGATCGCCCGCATGTTCGAGAAGGAAGCATGACGGACTTCGCCGGCCTGCCGCTTCGCCGCGTCGATGCGAATTTCGCCGTGGCTCCGCAATTGCAGCCGGCGGACATGGCCGGTGTGGCCGATGCGGGATATCGCATCGTGATATGCAACCGGCCCGATGGAGAGGAAGCGGGACAGCCTGCCAGTGCCGACATACGCAGTGCCGCGCAAACGGCGGGACTGGCCTATTACGATTTGCCCGTCAGTGGCGGTGTTTTTCCTCCCCCGACCGTCGATGAATTCCGCCGCATCCGGCGCGAGGCCATCGGCCCCGTGCTTGCCTTTTGCCGCACCGGCACCCGTTCGATCACGCTCGACACGCTTGCCAATCCCGACAGCCTGCCCGTGGAAGAACGCCTGAACCGCGCCATGGCCGCGGGATATGATCTGTCCGCGCTGGTGGCGGACCGCGCGTAATGCGCGGCCGAGCAAACGAGAGAGGATAAAGCCATGGCCAATGCCACGCACGAAATCGTTATCATCGGCGGCGGATCCGCGGGGATCGCAACCGCTTCCTCGCTGCTGAAACGGCGGCCCGAGCTGGATATCGCGATCGTCGAGCCTGCCAATCTGCACTATTATCAACCCGGCTGGACCATGGTTGGCGGCGGCGTATTCGATGCTCCCGTCACCGCTCGTCCAATGCGCGATGTAATGCCATCCGCAGTAACATGGGTGCAGGAATCCGCAGCAAGCTTTCAACCTGAAATCAAGCAGGTCACGCTGCAAAACGGCGATACGCTGCACTATCGGCTGTTGATCGTCGCCGCCGGCATCCGCCTGGCGTGGGAACAGATCGAAGGGCTGGGGCAATCGCTGGGTGCCCATGGGGTGACATCGAATTACCGTTACGATCTCGCCCCCTATACCTGGCAATTGGTAAAGAGCCTGAAGCAGGGCCGCGCATTGTTCACACAGCCGCCCATGCCCATCAAATGTGCAGGTGCACCGCAAAAGGCGATGTATCTGTCCTGCGATGCATGGCGCGATGCGGGCGTGCTGGGCGATATCGACGTGCAGTTCCACAATGCGGGTGCCGTTTTGTTCGGCGTCGATGCCTATGTCCCCGCGCTGATGGATTACGTCGACCGCTATGGTATCGACCTGAATTTCGGGTCCACGCTGACGGCGATCGACGGCCCTGCCCGGCAAGCCATTTTCAAGACGGCTGACGGAGAAATCACGCGCGATTTCGACATGATTCATGTCGTCCCGCCACAAGTCGCGCCGGACTTCATCGCCGACAGCCCGCTCGCGGCAGAGAGCGGCTTTGTCGATGTCGACCAGTTCACCCTGCGTCATCATCGCTTTCCCGACATTTTCGCACTGGGTGACGTCGGCTCCATGCCAAATGCCAAAACTGCCGCCGCCGCGCGCAAACAGGCGCCCATTGTGGCGGTCAATGCACTGGCTGTACTCGACGGGCACGCTCCTGTTTGTGACTATGACGGCTATGGCTCGTGCCCGTTGACGGTCGAACGCGGACGGATCGTGCTGGCCGAGTTCGGTTATGGCGGCAAGCTGCTGCCCAGCTTTCCCGACTGGATCATCGACGGCACAAAACCGCACCGCCTGTCATGGCTGCTCAAGTCCGAAGCGCTGCCGTGGATCTATTGGAACGGCATGCTGAAGGGTCACGAATGGCTTGTTAAGCCAAAGCCGCGGCTTACGCCAAACCCCCGACAGGCCGCGTGACCCGTGTTTGACGCGCTTCATATGGCGCTGGGCGCAGTTTCGGGCGCACTGGTGGGCTTTTCGCTGGGGCTGGTCGGCGGTGGCGGGTCGATCCTTGCCGTGCCGCTCATGGTCTATCTGGTCGGGGTTTCCAGCCCCCATGTCGCCATCGGCACCAGCGCGCTTGCCGTGGCCGCCAATGCCGCGACCGGCCTTGCCCAGCATGCGCGCGCGCATAACGTGCGCTGGCGTTGCGGCATGATGTACGCCGCCGCGGGCATTGTCGGTGCGTTCGGCGGATCGACATTGGGCAAGAATTTCGATGGGCAGAAACTGCTGTTCCTGTTCGCGCTGCTGATGCTGGTCGTCGGCGGGCTGATGTTGCGTTCGCGCAATGCACCGGGAACGCCGGGTGCGGCCTGCAATCGCCGAAACGCCCCCAAAGTCCTCGGCTATGGCTTTGGCACGGGCGCTTTCAGCGGATTTTTCGGCATCGGCGGCGGCTTTCTGATTGTGCCGGGGCTGATCGCATCGACCGATATGGTGATGATCAACGCGGTCGGCACCAGCCTTGTCGCTGTCACTGCATTCGGCCTGACAACGGCCGCCAATTATGCCTTTTCCGGATTGGTCGACTGGGTTCTGGCAGGCGTCTTCATCGCGGGCGGCATAGTGGGCGGCTTTGGCGGCACCGCCATGGCCAAACGCCTGTCGGGCGGCGGACAGTTGAAGACGGTTTTCGCGCTGCTGATCTTTGTCGTCGCGATCTATATGCTGTGGCAAAGCTGGAATGCGATGTGACCGCGATCCCCGACAAGGATGCCCGTTGCCGCCAGATCGAGGCACTCATCGCCAAAGGCATGGGCATATGCGAAAGCTGCCGCGAGATCGGCATTTCGGAAAAGACCTTCTGGCGCTGGCGCAAGTCGCAACAGATAGCGCGCTGACTGAGATGCCGCGCGCAGGGTTTTGCGCGAAAATCAACTGGATTGCCGCCTTCGGCCTTTCATTCCTGCGCCAGCGCGCCATAATCGGCCGATATGGCGAGCGAACTTCACCTTACCCCCGTTTTGTCCGATGCATTGGTGATTCTGGGGGCGGCAGGGATCGTCATTCCCGTATTCGCCCGTTTTCGCGTCACCCCGATCATCGGTTTCATTCTGGTCGGCATGGCTGTCGGTCCGTTCGGTCTGGGCCGCCTGGTATTCGATTATCCATGGCTGCAATATGTGACCATAACCGACCCGCAAGGATTGGACCCCTTCGCGGAATTCGGGATCATCCTGCTGTTGTTCACCATCGGGC
Source organism: Croceicoccus sp. Ery5 (assembly GCF_020985325.1). Classification (NCBI taxonomy): domain Bacteria; kingdom Pseudomonadati; phylum Pseudomonadota; class Alphaproteobacteria; order Sphingomonadales; family Erythrobacteraceae; genus Croceicoccus; species Croceicoccus sp. Ery5. Next base: position 1,487,077 of record NZ_CP087587.1, on the reverse strand, counting down.
TGGAACTCAGCTTTAACCGCCTGTGGGCGATGCGGCGGCTGGTGTTCGGGTTGGGCGCGCTGGAACTGACGATATCGGCGGCGCTGATCGCCTTCGCGCTGATGGTAATGGGCCAATACTGGAGCGGCGCTCTGGGCCTTGGCCTTGCTCTGGCCCTGTCGTCGACCGCCTTGGTACTGCCGATATCGGGCACCAAATCGCCGGTGGGCAAGGCGGCCCTGTCGATGCTGCTGTTCGAGGATATCGCCATCGTCCCCATCATCTTCCTGCTGGGCGCGATGGCACCCTATGCCGCGACCGAGGGGATGGACGGGTTGTGGACCACGCTTTGGACCGGCGCTCTGACGGTGGCCGTGCTGATGATCGGGGGCCGCTTCATGCTGCCCCGCCTGTTCGCACAGGCCGCCCGCACCAAAAGCCCCGAACTGTTTCTGGCCGCCAGCCTGCTGGTGGTGATCATCGCCAGCCTTGCGACCGCTGCGGTAGGGTTGTCACCCATCGTCGGCGCGCTGATCGCGGGTTTGCTGATCGCGGAAACCGAATATCACACCGAGGTCGAAGGCATCACCGCACCGTTCAAAGGGCTGGCACTGGGTATCTTTCTAATTACGGTCGGCATGGGTGTCGATCTGGGCGTGGTGATCGACAATATCGGCCCGATTGCCCTGGCTGTTGCGGGCGTGCTGCTGGCAAAGGCGCTGGTCACCGGCGTGTTGCTGCGCATGATGGGCGCGCGGCGCGGGACGGCAGTGGAAACGGGCATATTGATGTCCGCTCCATCGGAAACCACGCTGATCGTGATGGCCGCTGCCGCCAGCGCGCAGCTGATCCAGCCCCAGACGGCGCAATTCTGGCAGATCGTCACGGCCATCGGCCTGACCATCACCCCGATCCTTGCGCTCATCGGCAAGGCGGTTGCCCGCCGCGTCGATGCCGCCCCGCCCGTGCCGGTGGAGGAAGTTGCGCAGGAACGCGCCATTATCCTCGGCTATGGCCGTGTGGGGCAATTGGTGGCCGAAATGATGCAAAAGCATGGCCGGCCGTTCCTTGCCATCGATGCCGACCCCGAAGTCGTCCATATCGCGCGCAAGAAGCAGCACCCCTTGCTGTTCGCCGATGCGCGTGGCCCTGCGCTCGACCGGCTGGATTTGTCAGGCGCGAACGCCTTTATCCTGACGATGGACGAGCCGGTGCTGGCCGCGCGCCTTGTAAAGAAGCTGCGTGAGAGCCATCCCGATGTGCCCATCATCTCGCGCGCCCGCGATACCAGCCACGCAGCGGAACTCTATCGCGCGGGCGCAACCGATGCCGTGCCCGAAACACTGGAAAGCTCTCTGCAATTGAGCGAGGCGGCGCTGGTCAGTGTGGGCACCGCCATGGGGCCGGTCATCGCGTCGATCCACGAAAAGCGCGACGAGTTCCGCGACCAGCTGATGCTGGAAGGCGAATTGAGCAAAAGGCCGAAGCTGAAAACCTCACCCGCAGCGGCGGAGTGAGGGTTTCGCCATGACCGCAGCGATCATCCTGCCATAGCCGCCTTTACCGCAGCGATGGCAACGGCGGCCTTGTCGCCATCGGGGCCGCCGCCTTGCGCCATATCGGCGCGGCCACCACCGCCCTTGCCGCCCAGGGCCGCCACGCCTTCACGCAGTAGCGCCACCGCGTCGAAACGGCCCGTCAGATCGTCGGTGACCGCCACGGCAATGGCCGCGCGCCCTTCGTTGACGGCAACGATGGCCGCAACACCCGAACCCATGCGCTTTTTCGCCTCATCCAGCAGTCCGCGCAATTCCTTGGGGTTCATGCCGTCGAGCACCTGTCCGGAGAACTTGACCCCGCCAATGTCCTCGTCCGCAGGGCCCGCCGTCGCACCGCCGCCGCTGGCACCGGCCAGCGCGAGCGCCTTTTTCGCCTCGGCCAGTTCCTTGTCCAGCTTCCGGCGTTCATCGACCAGAGCCTGCACACGCTCCAGCGCCTCGTCCGGAGAAGCCTTGATCGCGCCGGCAATCGCCTTCAACGCATCCTCACGCGCGACGAGCCATTGGCGCGCTGCCTCGCCCGTCAATGCCTCGACACGGCGCACGCCCGAAGATACCGCGCTTTCCGACACGATGCGGAACACGCCGATATCGCCCAGCGCATTGACATGGGTGCCGCCGCAAAGCTCGACCGAGTAATTGCGCGCTCCCGTCCCGACACGCCCCATGGACAGCACGCGGACTTCGTCGCCGTATTTCTCGCCAAACAGCGCCATCGCGCCTGCTTCGATCGCATCGTCGGGGCTCATAAGGCGCGTCGTAACGGTTTCGTTATGGCGGATTTCGGCATTCACCTCGGCCTCAATCGCGGCAATGTCCTCATCGGTCAGCGCCTTGGGGTGCGAGAAGTCGAAGCGCAGGCGGTCTTCCGCGACCAGCGAACCCTTTTGCGTGACATGACCGCCGAGCCGGTTGCGCAGGGCGGCGTGCAACAGATGCGTGGCCGAATGGTTGGCACGGATTGCGTCGCGACGCTCCGCATCGACGGTCAGATGCACCGTTTCGCCGACCGCGATGGCTCCGGCCACGATTTTGCCGTGATGGGCATGGAGGCGACCCAGCGGCTTGCTGGTGTCCGAAATGGTAATCTTCAGCCCGTCGGGACGCGTGATGGTGCCTGCATCGCCGCTCTGGCCGCCACTTTCGCCATAAAACGGGGTCTGGTTGGTCAGCACGATGACGTCCTGCCCCGCACCGGCGCTTTGGGTTTCCGCGCCATTGACGATCAGCGCGACGACCGTGCCCTCGCCAGCAGTAGAGGTATAGCCAGTGAATTCGGTCGCACCTTCGCGTTCCGCGATGTCGAACCAGACTTCGCCCGAAGCCGAATCGCCCGACCCCTTCCATGCGGCGCGGGCGGCAGCCTTCTGCTCTGCCATAGCGGCATCGAAACCGGCGCGGTCGACGCTGACCTTGCGGGCGCGCAAGGCGTCTTCGGTAAGGTCATAGGGGAAGCCGTAAGTGTCATAGAGCTTGAACGCGGTTTCGCCGGGCAGTTCGTCACCCTCTCCCAATCCGGCGGCAGCGTCGTCTAGCAGGCGGAGCCCTTTTTCCAGCGTCTGGCGGAAACGGGTTTCCTCACGCTCCAGCACTTCCTCGACCAGCGGCTGGGCGCGGGTCAGTTCGGGATAGGCCTGCCCCATTTCAGCCACCAGAGCGGGAACGAGCCGGTGCATCAGCGGTTCGCCCGCACCCAGAAGATGCGCGTGGCGCATCGCGCGGCGCATGATCCGGCGCAGCACATAGCCGCGCCCTTCGTTCGACGGCAGAACGCCATCTGCCAGCAGGAAACCGGTCGAACGCAAATGATCCGCGATCACGCGATGGCTGGCGCGGGCATCGCCTTCCGCCGCTACGCCGGTCAGGCTTTCCGATGCGGCGATCAGCGCCTTGAACGTGTCGATATCGTAATTGTCATGCACGCCTTGCATCACGGCCGAGATGCGTTCCAGCCCCATGCCGGTATCGATCGACGGCTTGGGCAGCGGCTGGCGGGTGCCGTCGGCCTGCTGCTCGAACTGCATGAAGACGAGGTTCCAGATCTCGATAAAGCGGTCGCCGTCTTCCTCGGGCGATCCGGGAGGGCCACCCCAGATCTTGTCGCCATGATCGTAAAAGATCTCGCTGCACGGGCCGCATGGTCCGGTATCGCCCATCGACCAGAAATTGTCGCTGGTGGCGATCCGGATGATGCGTTCTTCGGGAAGGCCCGCAATCTTGCGCCACAGGTCGAAAGCTTCGTCATCCGTATGATAGACGGTGGCGGTCAGCTTCTCGGGCGCGAGGCCCCATTCCCTCGTCAGCAGGGTCCAGGCGTTGAAGATCGCCTCTTCCTTGAAATAATCCCCGAAAGAGAAATTGCCGAGCATCTCGAAGAACGTGTGGTGCCGCGCCGTATAGCCGACATTGTCGAGATCGTTGTGCTTGCCGCCCGCGCGCACGCATTTTTGCGAAGAAGTTGCGCGCGGGATTTCGCGCTTTTCCAGACCGGTGAATACGTTCTTGAAGGGTACCATGCCCGCGTTCACGAACATCAGAGTCGGATCGTTATAAGGAACGAGCGGTGCGGAATGGACCTTCTCGTGCCCCTTACCGGCAAAGTAGTTCAGGAACGAGGAGCGGATATCATTGGTCGACGTCATGCGGGGCAGTTAGGACAGGCGCGCCGCTTCGACAAGAAGCCATCGTGCAGAATGCCCGTTCTGTCCCGTTTCGTGTTGCCCAAAGGCCAGTTAGCCAAGCCCACAAATAGAAAGGGCGAGGATCGCTCCCCGCCCCTTCCCGAATAATCAATCGCAGTGGCCGGTCATTCGTCGCCGCTGTCGTCATTGCCGGGATTGGTCATCATTTCCTCGGCCACCTGATCGGTTTTGCCGCGAATCGCCGCCTCCAGCTTTTCGCGCAGTTCGGGGTTCTCCTTCAGGAAGGTCTTCGCGTTTTCACGCCCCTGCCCGATCCGCACGCTGTCATAGCTGAACCATGCGCCCGATTTCTCGACCAGACCTGCCTTGACGCCAAGGTCGAGTATCTCGCCAACCTTGGAAATGCCTTCGCCATACATGATGTCGAACTCGACCTGCTTGAACGGCGGCGCGACCTTGTTCTTCACCACTTTCACGCGAGTCGCGTTCCCGACGATGTCGTCGCGGTCTTTGATCTGGCCGGTGCGGCGAATGTCGAGACGGACCGAGGCATAGAATTTCAGCGCATTGCCGCCCGTCGTCGTCTCAGGGTTGCCGTACATTACGCCGATCTTCATGCGGACCTGGTTGATGAAGATCACCATGCACTTGGAACGGTTGATCGAACCGGTCAGCTTGCGCAGCGCCTGGCTCATCAAGCGGGCCTGCAGGCCGACATGGCTGTCGCCCATCTCGCCCTCGATCTCCGCACGGGGCACCAGCGCGGCGACCGAATCGACCACCAGCACGTCGATGGCGTTCGACCGCACCAGCGTATCGGTGATTTCCAGCGCCTGCTCACCCGTGTCGGGCTGCGAAACGATCAGCTCGTCAATGTCCACGCCCAGCTTTTTGGCATAGACGGGGTCGAGCGCATGCTCGGCATCCACGAAGGCCGCGGTGCCGCCCGCCTTTTGCGCTTCGGCGATGGCATGCAGCGCCAGCGTGGTCTTGCCCGAGCTTTCAGGACCGTAAATCTCGATAATGCGGCCCTTGGGCAGGCCGCCGATGCCCAGCGCAATGTCCAGACCCAGCGATCCGGTCGAGATCGCCTCTACATTCATCGCTTCGCGACTGCCCAGCTTCATGGCCGAGCCCTTGCCGAATGCCCGGTCGATCTGGGCGAGTGCGGCGTCCAGCGCCTTTTGACGATCCACGTCGGATTCCCCGTTCACGAGTTTCAGATTTGCTGCCATTTCACGGCCCCCTGCTGCCTAGTTAGTTGCCCCCAAAGGTCAACTGCATGGACAGCTATGTATCGCATATGTTCCACTAGAACAAGGGGGGAACAAAGAAATTTCCTACAGGCCCTATCCGCCGTTTTCCGCCGGTTTCGCGCCAGCCGCCCGTTCTCCCAAGATAGCCCCAGTTTTCTTTCCTATCTGCGCGACGGAAAAAGGCTTGGGCAGGAAATGCATGCCGGCGAAATCGATCTGGCGGCGCAATTGCTCTTCGGCGTAGCCGGACATGAAAAGAACCGGCAGGTCGGGCTTCAGCTTGCGAATCTCGCGCGCCATGGCGGGGCCGTCCATCGTGGGCATCACAACGTCCGAAATCACCAGATCGAACTCGCCGCCGTTCTGCACGATCTGCAGGCCTTCCTCGCCATCATTGGCGGTGGTGACCGTATAGCCCTGTCGCACCAGCGCCCGTTCGGCCACGGCGCGGACGGTATCCTCGTCCTCTACCAACAGGATGCGGCCCGTGCCGCCGAACACGGCGCGCGGCTCAGCCTCGGGCTGTTTGCGGGCAGGCTCCGTCCCCGCCGCGGGAACATGTACGGGAAGATAGACGGTAAAGCGCGCGCCCTCGCCCGGCTCGCTTTCGGCGAAGATATAGCCGCCCGATTGCTTGACGATGCCATAGACGGTGGAAAGGCCCAGCCCCGTCCCTTTGCCCATTTCCTTGGTCGTATAGAATGGTTCGAAAATCTTGCCCAGGGCATCGGCGGGTATGCCCGTGCCCGTGTCCTCAACCACCAGAGCGGTATAATTGCCCGAAGGCAGAACGTCGTTCTTCATGCCGCGAATATCGCGCGGCCCGATCTTGCGGGTCGAGATCGTCAGGACACCGCCTTCGAAATCGCCCTTCGACATCATCGCGTCACGCGCGTTGACGGCCAGATTGACGATCACCTGCTCCAGTTGCTGCGGATCGGCCCGCACCGCGCCCAGCGCACGGTCATGATCGACCCGCAGCTCGATCTTCTCACCGATCAGCCGCTTGAGGAGATTCGAAACCTCGCTCACTACGTCGGGGAGTTGCAGCGTTTGCGGGCGCAATGTCTGCTGGCGGGAAAAGGCCAGCAATTGCCGCGTCAGCGATGCGGCGCGGTTGGAATTCGCCTTGATCTGCTGGATGTCGTCGTAATCGCTGTCGCCGGGCGCATGGCGCAGCAGCATCAGATCGCAATAGCCGATGATCGCGGTCAGCACATTGTTGAAATCATGCGCCACGCCGCCCGCCAGCTGGCCCACCGCCTGCATCTTGGTCGCCTGCGCGACCTGCCGCTTCAGCCGCGTTTCCTCGGTCGTGTCCTTCAGGCTGAGCAGCACCGCCGCATCGCCCAGCCCGCGCACGCCCGCAAGGCTGAGCGTCACCGGCTCGTCCGGGCTTGCATCCAGACGCACCGGCATGGCGCCCGACGTGGATGCGCCCGATGCATGGCGGCGGATCGAATCGGCAAAGGCGCCCTTGTCCTCGCGCACGACCAGATCGCTGGGGAACGGCGGAATTTCGCCCTGTTCCTCCAGCCCCGCGGCGCGGCGGAACGCCTTGTTCGCGAACAGGAAGCGTCCGTCGCGGTCGGTCATGGCAAGGCCCAATGGCAGCAGGGCCAGCAATGCCTCGATCTCGGGCAAGGCCGCCGAATCGCTGGCGCGGATACCGCCGTCGAGGATCAGGAACAGCGAGGGCGCGGTATCGTCAGGCGGCAGATCGGGATCGGCGATCGGAATATGCAGCAGACGCAAATCCTCTCCGCTCGTCCCCTCGCGCGCATAGAAGATGCGGTCATATTCGTCGGCAGTCAGGAATTCGACGAATTCGCGCCCCGCCAGCTCGCTTTCGCTGTCGCCGGTTGCGCGGCGCAGGAAATCGGTATTCGCCCCCAGTATCTCGCCATCGGCATTGACGGCGGCGGCCTGAATCCCTGCGCGCGACAGGGCATTGCCCAACTTGTCTGCCAGCAGACGCACGACCCGCGCGCCAAGGTCGACCATTTCGACCGGCGAGAGTTCCCAGACCAGATAGTCCTGCCCGCGCCCCGCCCGCCGGATGACCGCGTGCCAGCGCCCGCTGGTGCCGACCAGCGATTCGACGCGGATCGTGCCCGTGCGCCACGCTTCGCGCGCGCCTTCGCGCAGGCGGTCGGTCGAATCCTCGTCCAGTTCCAGATCGGGCGGCGCGCTGTCGAAACCGAACCATTCGCCATAGCGCGTGTTGGCGCACACCACGCGGCCCGCCCCGTCGGTGATGACGGTGGCCAGATTATCCCGCTCTATCGCAGAAACGGTGACCGACCAGTCGGGCGGCGCAAGGCTTTGCTGTTCGGGCACCGCATTGCGCGCGGCCAGAGTCCGCAGCGCCAGCGCAAAGATGACCGCGCCGCCCGCATAGGCCGCGGTCAGCAGCCAGATGCCCGACAGCAGCTGGATGATGACGGCGCTGATCGCCAGGGCCGCCGCGACCGGCAGCCAGTCAGGCCATGTCGAAAGCCCGCGCGGGCCGGTTACGCTATTGCTGCTCAGCTTTCAGATCCCATCGCCGCGACTTCGCGACGGCGGCGCATGGTGCGAAACCTCTTGCGCCCGATCCACCAGCGCCAACCCCATGACGACACGAGATAACCCACCCCCGCCGACACGACCGCAAGCACCAGAAAACCGAATACCGTCACCCCCGCAAGCTGGAACAATTCGCGCAGCCAGTCCAGTCTGCCGCCTTCTATTTCCTGCATCGCGGATTGTGCGGTGGTGGCATCGATCTTCAGGATGAAACTGCCCAGCCGGTTCGCCGCCACGGCCCAGAACGGGAAGGTGAACGGGTTGGTGACGAAGGTGACCAGCGTCGCCACCGGCACATTGGCGCGGGTCGGCAGGGCAAGGAATGCGGCAAGAAAAATCTGGCCCAGCGGCACCACGAAACCGGCGAACAGGCCCAGTGCCACCCCGCGCGGCACCGAACGGCGCGTAAAACGCCACAATTCGGGCGACAGAAAGCGATGCGCGATCGGCGCCAGCCAGCGGTTGCCGGCCAGCCCCTCACGCGTGGGCATGTGCGTGCGTGTCCAGCGGATCATGCGATTCAGCACTGACGGGACCTTTAGAACCTTTATCAACCAGCCGCTCCGCACCCGTGTGGCCAGAGCGATTCCCGGTACCGGCCGCCATAGCCGATGCCGATACACAAGATATGAACGGGACCGCCGATTTTCGACGTAAGCCCGAAATTTCCGGTCCAACCGACGGGCAGTCAGACCAAAGCGTCTGCCGCTAGCCGTTTTCCCGCATCAGGCGCGCCTTGTCGCGCTGCCAGTCGCGGTCCTTGATCGTCGCGCGCTTGTCGTGGGTCTGCTTGCCCTTGGCCAGCGCCAGTTCGACCTTTGCCCGCCCCTTGCCGTTGAAATAGACCGACATGGGGATCAGCGTCATGCCCTTGCGCTCTACCGCACCGACCAGCTTTTCGATTTCGCGGTGATGGAGCAGCAGCTTGCGCGGGCGCTTCGGCTCGTGGTTGAAACGGTTGCCGTGGCTGAATTCGGGTATATTGGCATTGACCAGCCATGCCTCGCCATCGCGGACCTCGGCATAGGCTTCCTGGATCGAGCCTTCGCCGAAACGCAGCGATTTCACCTCGGTCCCCGTCAGCGCGATCCCCGCTTCGAAAGTATCTTCGATAAAATAGTCGAACCGCGCGCGACGATTGTCGGCGACGGTCTTCACCTTGTCGAAAGCAGAGGGTTTGGGGCGGGCCATGGCGCCCATCTAGGGATCGGCGCGCGGAAGGGAAAGGGTCTGCTGCCAGAATATGCCCCGTCGCAAGCGCACACCCGCGCACAGTTTCGGCTCGGGCAACAGATCGGTCCGGTGTGGACCGTTTTCGATTAACGGCTTGCAAGGAAACTGCGCTTAGTGCGAACACAAGGACCGGAAACGGGGGTTGCAGATGTTCGGAATGATAGGGCGTTGGGGCGCGGCATGGCTTGCCGCGGCGATATTGGTAACGGTTAGCGGCGGGATTGGCACAATGCCGGCCGCGCTGGCGCAGGAAACGCCTGCCCTGCCCTCTCCGCCTCCGCTCGACGCCTATGGCAATCTGCCGGAGTTCGAGGACGCGGCCCTGTCGCCATCGGGCGATCTGATCGCTGCGCTGCTGACCAGCCAGGGGCGCCGCTATGTCGTCGCGATGCAGCCGGATATGAGCGTGGTTGGCGTCCTGCCGGTCGACGATGCCAAGGTCCGATCGGTCGGCTGGGCGGGAGAGGACCGGATGGTCGTCACGCTGACCAGTACCGAGGATCTGGGCTTCGGCTTTACCACCGATCAGGCCGAATTCACCCGCGCGGTCGTGGTCCCGCTGGGCAAGGACGCCGGCGAACCGCAAGTGGTATTCGCCAACCAGCGCAATCTGGGCAATTTCACGCGCGGCAGTTTCGGCACGCGCCTCGTCAACGGGCGGTGGAAGATGTTCTATGGCGCGCTGACCTTCAAGCGCGGCTTTGGCGGGTCGATGATGGACTACCAGTTCGATCACAACCGGCCCAGCCTCTATGCGGTCGATGCGCAAACGCTTGAGAACGAGCGGATCGATCCCTCTCCGCCCGAAGGTTCCTATCGCGACTGGCTGATCGGCGCATCGGGCGACGTCGTCGCGCGGCTCGACATGGCAAGCAGTTCGGGAAGCTGGAAGCTGACCAATGCGGACGGCAAGGCGCTGGCGACGGGGAAGGAACCCTATGGCAATGTCTGGCTGGTGACGATCGGCTATGACGGCGACACCGCGATCTATTCGGTGGAGGATAATGGCGTCGACCGCTGGATGGAAGTGCCGCTCGACGGTTCCGCCGGTGCGCGGGAAATCATGGCGGACGAGGAGATCGACCGGCTCTATTACGATTACAGTTCGGGCCAGCTGATCGGCTATCTGCGCAGCGGGGTGGAGCCGCAGCCGGTGTTCCGCGACCCGCGCCGCCAGCAGATCGCCGAAAAGATCCGCCGCGCCTTTGCGGGCAAGCGTCCGCGCATGGTGGACTGGACCGCGGATATGGGGCGCGTGCTGGTGCGCATCGACGGCGGACAGGACAGCGGCAGCTGGTTCCTTGTCGATATCGCGACCATGAGCGCCTCTGCCATCGGCTATGAACGCTCGCAAATCCCGCCCGCATTCGTCGGCAAGGCAAGCGAGTTCGATTACACCGCCCGCGACGGGCTGGAGATGGACGGCATTTTGACCCTGCCTCCGGGTCGCGAGGCAAAGAACCTGCCTCTGGTGGTCATGCCGCACGGCGGGCCGCACAGATATGATACGACCGGTTTCGACTGGTGGTCGCAGGCCTTCGCATCGCGCGGCTATGCCGTCTTCCAGCCCAATTTCCGCGGGTCGACCAATCGCAACCTTGCCTTTCAGCGGGCCAGCGACGGCGAATGGGGCGGCAAGATGCAGACCGATATTACCGATGGCGTCGACGCGCTGGCGAAACAGGGCATCGTCGATCCGTCACGCGCCTGCATCGTCGGGGCAAGCTATGGCGGCTATGCCGCGCTGGCGGGGGTTACGATCGAGCAGGGCCGCTATCGCTGTGCCGTGGCCGTCGCGCCGGTGACAGACCTGTTCCTGATGGTCGACAACGACATGCGGCGGACCAATCGCAATCGCATGTTGAAACGCTCTCTGGCGCAGGAGCTGGGTCCGCGGTCCAATTTCGACGCACGTTCGCCGCGCAGGCAGGCGGCAAAGGCCGATGCGCCGATCCTGCTGATCCATGGCCGCGACGATACGGTGGTGGACATCTTGCAAAGCGAGAAGATGGCCGACGCATTGAAGGACGCGGGCAAGCCCCACGAATTCATCGTCCTCGACGGCGAGGATCACTGGCTGTCGCGCGCCGAAACGCGCAAGGCGATGCTGGACGCTTCGGTCGGGTTCGTTACAGAGCATAACCCGCCGGACTGATCCGGCGGGACTGATCCGGCGGGTATGCAATCAGGCCGTTTCCAGCAATCCGGCATGCACCAGCGCCGCGTCCACAGCCTGCCGCGCGGGTTCGCTGCACGCGGTCAGCGGCAGGCGGACCGAACAGTTCATCCAGTCATGCACCCGCGACAGCGCATATTTGACCGGCGCGGGTGAGGAATCCTCGAACATGGCGTAATGCAGCGGATAGAGCCGGTCGTTGATCTTGCGGGCCAGCGCGAAATCATTGCTGGCGCAGGCTTTCTGGAATTCGGCGCACAGTCCCGGCGCGACATTGGCCGTTACCGAAATACAGCCCGCAGCCCCCGCCGCATTGGCAGGCAGCGACAATTCGTCGTCGCCCGACAGCTGGCAGAAATCGCGGCCGATGCCCATGCGGTGATCGACCACGCGTGACAGATCGCCGCTTGCATCCTTGATGCCGATGATTTTTTCGGGGAACAGGTTCACCAGTTCGCATACGGTTTCCGGTTCGATATCGGTGACCGTCCGGCCCGGCACGTTATACAACACGATCGGCAGGTCCGAATGGGTCGCCAGATGCGAAAAATGGGCGATCAGGCCGGCCTGGCTGGGCCGGTTGTAATAAGGCGCGACGACCAGTGCCGCATCCGCGCCGTATCGAGCCGCATGCTCCATGTGCATAAGTGCGGTGGCGGTATCGTTCGACCCGCAACCGGCTATAACCGGAACACGGCCCGCCGCCTGTTCCACGCAAATCTGGACCACGCGGTGGTGCTCGTCGACAGAGAGAGTAGAGGCCTCGCCCGTGGTGCCGCAGGGGACCAGCGCGGACGAACCGCTCTCGATCTGCCAGTCGATCAGTCGGCGGAAAGCGGCTTCGTCAACCGCGCCGTCGTTAAAGGGGGTGACCAGTGCCGGAATCGAACCCGAGAACATTGTTGGAATCGCTCCTGAATACAGTATCTTGTTGGCGGGGCTTGCCGCGATCCTGCAGGATCACCTGCGCGAACCCGCCGTTCATTCGCTGATAAGGAGGGACCCCCTACTATGTCCAGCATGGACACAAAACGTCTTTCTCGCCTTTTTGCCGGACTTCGTACCGGCGTTGCGCCTTTGGCCGTACTGGCGCTGACCGCTTCGCCCGCATGGGCAGACGATGCGGCGTCGGGCACCGCATCGGCAACGCAGGATCATTTCAGCGACGTTCAATGGCAGCCGGGCGACTGGGAACGGGCGCGTCAGCGCCAGATGGCGGTGCGTCCCGGCCCGATGGCCTATGCCGTGTCGCGCTGGCAACAATTGCAGAACCAGCCGAACCCCAGCTTTGCCGAGGTTTCGGGCTTTATCGCGCAATACCCCGGCCTTCCCAATCAGGAATCGCTTCAGGAAAAGGCCGAGGGGCGGCTGGCCAGCGAATATGTTGATGCCGCGCGGCTGGTGTCCTTTTTTGACAGCCATCCCCCGCTGACCGCGCAGGGACAGGCGCAATATGCCTTGGCACTGCGGTCGCTGGGCCGTCCGCAGGCGATCGACGCGGCCCGCCGCGCATGGCGCGCGGGCGCGATGTCGCCCACGGCAGAGGCTTCGCTGTCGGCCATGTTCGGCGGCGCGTTCACCACGGCCGACCATCTGGCCCGCGTGGACGAACTGCTGTGGCAGAACGAGGGTGAGGCCGCGGCGCGGCAGATGCGCTATATCACCGGCCCCGAACGCGGGTTGATGATGGCACGGCTTGCCACGGCGCAAGGCAGCGATCCGTCGGCACTGGGGCTGCAGGTTCCGGCCAGCGCGGCGGGCGATCCGGGCTGGATCTATAACCGCGCACGGCAGTTGCGCAATTCGGGCCAGCAGGCGGCGGCACGCAGCTTTATCGTCAATTCGCCTGCGCTGAACGGTATTCCGACCGATCCGCTGCAATTCGTGCGCGAAATGCGTTATCAGGCGGGCTTCGCGGTCGAAAGCGGCGACATCGGCACGGCCGTCCGCATCGCGCAGCGCGCGGATTCGGCCTTTCCGGCGGGCACCGATGTGTCGAAACTGTCGGGCCCGATCCGCGACGAATATGAAAAGCTGTTCTACACGGTCGGCGAGGCTGCGATGCGGCGCGGCGACAATGGCAGCGCGGCGCGCATGTTCGCCATCTACGGCGCATCGCAAATGACTGCCCCTGCCCGAACCAAGGGATTCTATTTCGCCGGACTTGCCGCGCAAAAGGCAGGCATGGGCGATTTCAGCCGCGCAGAATTCGAAAAGGCCGCGGCCTATCCCGACCAGTTCTATGGCCAGATGGCGCTGGAAAAGCTGGGCCGTCCGCTGGCGGTACCGGCAGGCCGCCTTGCCACCCCCAGTGCCGAGGCGCGCGCCGAATTCAACCGCCGCCCGCTGGTGCAGGCTTCGCGCGAAGTCGGCCGTGCAGGCGACTGGCGCACCGGCGTCGCCTTTTTCAAGGAACTGGGCCGACAGGCGGAGACGGCAGAAGAATATGCGCTGATCGCCGAGCTGGCGCGCGAAACCGGCCGCCGCGACCTTGCCGTGATCGCAGGGCGTGAGGCTTCGACCAAGCAGGTTTATGCATTCTCTCCCTATGCGTTTCCGCGTGTCGACGTGCCGACGGGTGCGGGTGACTGGACGATGGTGCACGCGATCTCCCGTCAGGAAAGCCAGTTCGCCACCGATGCCGTCAGCCATGCGGGCGCGCGCGGGCTGATGCAGCTGATGCCCGGCACCGCGCAGGAACAGGCCGGCAAGATGTATCTGAGCTATAATTCCGGCTCTCTCATCAGCGATCCGCAATATAACATCCGCCTCGGTTCGGGCTATTTCGCGCGGATGATGGATGTGTTCGGCGGTTCCTATCCGCTGGCCATCGCGGCCTATAATGCGGGCCCCGGCAATGTCGGCAAATGGCTGCGCGCCAATGGCGATCCGCGTCGCGGCGAAATCGGCTGGGTCGAATGGATCGAGGCGATTCCGTTCAGCGAAACGCGCCGCTATGTAGCCCGCGTGCTGGAAAACGCGGCCTATTACGACGCGCTCTATCCCGATGCGGGCAATAACAGCGGCGCCTATCCGCTCAGCTATTACATGCGCAAGCAGCCGGGAAGCTGATCTTTATCCCATCGAAAACAGCCCCGGGCCGGGTGACAGGATCATCCGGCCCGCGCTAGGGCAATTCCGATGAAACCGACCGGCAATCCCATCACCCCGCAAGGGTTCGCGGCCATGCGCGCGCGATATGATACGCTGCTGGGCAAGGACCGGCCCGAAATTGTCGAGATCATCAGCTGGGCAGCCGGAAACGGCGACCGCAGCGAGAACGGCGATTATATCTATGGCCGCAAGAAATTGCGCGAGATCGATCGCGAACTGGCCCGTCTCGCCCGCCGGATGAAGGCGGCGCGTGTCGTCAATCCGGCAGAACAGCCCGACAAGGGGCGCGTCTATTTCGGTGCGACCGTGACCATCGCGGACGAGGATGACGAGCATCGCGTTGTGACCATCGTCGGCGATGACGAAGCCGACGCGGGCGCGCACCGGATCGGCTGGGGCAGCCCGCTGGCCCGTGCCTTACGCGGCGCGGCAACGGGCGATTTGCGCACCGTGCGCCTTCCTGCGGGGGACAAGGAGTGGGAAGTCATTGGGATCGCCTATGATTAGGCGCCTTGCCCTGCTGGCGCTGCTGGGCTTTGCCATGCCCGCCATGGCGGCTCCGCAGGCGATTTCGGTCCACGCAGGCTGGGGCGCGTTTCAGGATGGCAAGCGCTGCTATGCCATTGCCGAGGCAGAACCGTCGACCGCCGCGCGCGAACTGGACCCTTTCGCCTCGGTCTCGCTTTCGCCCGATGCCCCTGCGCTGCAATTGCGCCTGTCGCGGGTGATCCGCACCGGCAGCGCGGTTACGCTGCAGATCGGCAACCGGCGTTTTCGACTGTCGGGCGAAGGCGCGACGGCCACCAGCCGCGACACCGAACGCGGCGGCAGCAAGGCGATTATCGCCGCTTTGCGCGAGGCGGACAGCATGACCGTTTTCGCCCGCGACCAGAGATCCCGCTATTTCCGTGACATCTATGATCTGACCGGCGCGCCCACCGCGATGGATGCCGCCATCGTCGCTTGCGCGCGTTGAGCCAAAGGGTTTCGAGAACGCAAAAGGGCGGGACCGGTTGACCGGCCCCGCCCCTTTCGCGTCGGAAACTTACGCTTAGAAGCGCATGCCGACCGAACCGACGATTTGGTGACGGTCGGTATCGATGTCGAAACGGTCGCTTTCGATATCGTTGCCGTAATCGAACTCGGCCTCGCCATAGTTCGAGTAGCGGTATTCGAATTTCGCGAACGTGTTCTCGCTCATCGCATATTCGACGCCGGCACCCAGGCGATAACCGTCGGTGTCGATATTGTCCTTCAGCTCGGTCTCACCGTCGCGGGCCAGCACGTTGTAACGCGCATTGGTGTAGCCGCCCTTCACATAGGCAAGCACATCGGGCGCCACCTTCGCACCGACGCGCGCGCCGATATAGAGATCCCGGCCCGTATCGACGCGGCCAAGGCCAAAGCCTTCGAAATCGCCGCCGTCGCTATATTCGGTCTTGGCGGTCGAGTCGGTGTATTCACCTTCGAGACCCAGCACGACGCCGCCCATATCGACGTCATAGCCAAGGCCGACACCATACAGCAGGCCGTCGATGCTTTCGTCGTCCATGTCGTTCAGATCATTGTCGGAATCCGAACCGGCACGCGAAATATCATAGCCGATGATCGCCTCGACGCGCGGGCCCGAGAAATCGTAATCGCCCGACTGCGCAGCGGCTGGCATGGCGACGATGGCGGCAGCGGTACCGGCGGCGGCCATGGAAATCAGCTTTTTCATAAGTACTCCAATCATTTCCCTCATTGCCCCTTTCGCGGGGCATGGACCGGGGAAATGCCCGGACACAATCTTGCGTTTCATGAACATAAGACAACAATGCGACTTGCCGCATATTCTACACCTCAGGTCGCCAAAATGTGCCGGATTTGCGACAAACACCCTGCGATACAATAAGATGCGGAACTTTTCCGGATTTTGCGCTTCGCGCGCGTTCTTTCTATATGGGGCAAGATGATCTAGGGGCGTGGGCCATGAACGCGATAACGCAAGACCAGCCCGGCATCGCCCTGCCGGAGACAGAGATCGAGCGGGTGGCCGGCGTTTACGCCGCGACCGGCCATGCCCGTGCCGAGGGTGTTCTGGAAGAAGGGCACGCCGCGATGCTGGTCCATTACATGATGACCGGAGCCGAATGGTGGCGGGCGTTCAATCAGGGAGAGCGGACGTGGGATCTGGGGCCCGATTCGATCGCAGAGCTTGAGAATACGCCAAAGGGTGCCCAGCTTAACGCCGCGATCTATGAAGGTGCGCGTGAACAGTTCCAGCGCTATTACGATGTCTCCCGCGTTTCCGAAGACCCGGCGGAGCGCGCCGCGCGCGGCAATGTGCTGGACCGGCTTCTCGACCTGTTCAATTCGGATGCCGGTCTGGCCCTGTTCCGCAGGTTGACGGGCGACGATCGCATCGCCCTGGTCGACGGACAGGCCACACGCTATCAGCCCGGTCATTTCCTGACGCGCCATCATGACGAGATCGAGGGGCGCAGCCGCATTGCCGCCTATGTGCTGAACCTGTCGCCGCGCTGGCGCCCCGAATGGGGCGGGTTGCTGCAATTCCACGACGACGATGGCGATATCACCACCGGCTATGTGCCGCGGTTCAACACGCTGCATCTGTTCCGCGTGCCGCAATGCCATTCGGTAAGCTTCGTCACCCCCTTCGCGGGCGGGCCGCGCCTGTCCTTTACCGGCTGGCTGCGCAGCGCCTGAACCGCCTGCCTTCCGGCGGGACTGGCGCAACGGGGCGCTTCCCCTTATATGGCGGCGCATCATGACAGCAGTGCCAGCCAATATGCCCATTCCGGGCCACATCGATCCCGTGCCCGTCCCGCGCCCGATTACCGAGCGGGAGGATGGCCGCATCGATTTGCTTGGCCTGCCCAAGAAACAGATCGCGGGCCTGTTCGAGGAAGCGGGTCTGGACAGGAAACAGGCGAAGCTGCGCGCCAAGCAGGTCTATCACTGGATCTATCACCGCGGCATTTCGGACTTCGATGCGATGACCGACATCGCCAAGACCATGCGCCCGTGGCTGGCCGAACGTTTCGTCATCGCCCGCCCCGAAGTGGTCGAGGCCCAGCATTCGAGCGACGGCACGCGCAAATGGCTGCTGCGCACTGCCGACAACCATGATTACGAGATGGTGTTCATTCCCGACGCGGATCGCGGCACGCTCTGCGTGTCGAGCCAGGTCGGCTGCACGCTGAATTGCCGGTTCTGTCACACCGGCACGATGCGCCTTGTCCGCAATCTGACACCCGGGGAAATCGTCGGACAGGTCATGCTGGCCCGCGATGCGCTGGGCGAATGGCCCAAGGGCCGGATGGACATGGCGGACGAGGAGACGGAGGCCGAATATACCGCGGACGGCCGCCTGCTTACCAATATCGTGATGATGGGGATGGGCGAACCGCTGTATAATTTCGACAATGTCCGCGACGCGCTGGGCATTGTGATGGACGGCGAAGGGCTGGCCCTGTCCAAGCGGCGCATCACATTGTCGACCAGCGGCGTGGTGCCGATGATGGACCGCTGCGGCGCGGAGATCGGCGTGAATCTTGCCGTCTCGCTCCATGCCGTAACCAAGGATGTGCGCGACGAGATCGTGCCCATCAACAAGAAATACGGGATCGAGGAACTGCTGCAGGCCTGCGCCGACTATCCCGGCGCGTCGAATGCGCGGCGCATCACATTCGAATATGTGATGTTGAAGGACAAGAACGACAGCGACGACGACGCGCGCGAGCTCGTCCGCCTGATCAAGAAATACAGGCTGCCGGCGAAGGTGAACCTGATCCCGTTCAACCCTTGGCCCGGCGCGCCCTATGAATGCTCGACGCCCGAACGCATCCGCAGCTTTTCGAATATCGTGTTCGAAGCCGGTATCAGCGCCCCCGTTCGCACCCCGCGCGGGCGCGACATCGATGCGGCTTGCGGCCAGCTGAAAACGGCCGCGGAAAAGAAAAGCCGTGCCGAGCTTGACCGGATCGCGGCAGAGAAACAGGCCGCGCAGGACTAATCGTTTTCTTCGCGCAGGTCATAGGTGCTGCGCGCATCGGCCACGGCCTGCTTGTTCCGGAACGCCCATTCGCCCAGCCGACTGACCGGCCCGCGCAGCGATTCGCCCAGCGCGGTCAGCGTATAATCCACCCGCGGCGGGACGCTGGGCGTTACCTTGCGGCTGACAAGGCCATCGCGCTCCAGCCCGCGCAGCGTGCGGGTCAGCATGCGCTGCGATATGCCGTCGATCTCGCGCCGCAGCTGATTGAACCGCATTGATCCGCCGCCCAGTTGCATAACGACTTGCATCGACCATTTATCACCCACGCGCGACAACACCTCGGTAAAGGCGGGGCAGGCTGCTGCCGAATGCGCAAAATCTGCTCCGTCGGTCACATCGGTGTGCCCTGCGGACGATAGTGTGCCTTCTTGCGCGATGCTGTGGGTCGTCTCCATATGTCATTGGTTATCGTTTGATACCGGAGTTGTCACATGAAAATTCTTCGAGTCGATTCAAGCACCAATGGTGCCCGTTCCGTCACCCGCGAGGTCACCGATCTGATTATCGCGAAGCTGCAAGCCGACCACCCCGATGCCGAGGTCGTGGTCCGCGATCTGGGTACCGAGCCGCTTGCCCACCTGAACCCGATCACCACCGGCGCGATCCGTTTGGGCGAAGACCAGTGGACCGACGATATGAAGGCCGCCGCCCCTGCCGAGCAGGCGATCCTCGACGAATTCCTGTCGGCCGATATCGTGGTCGTCGGCGCGCCGATGTATAATTTCACCATCCCCTCCTCGCTCAAGGCGTGGATCGACCGGCTGGGCGTTCCCCGCGTCACCTTCCGCTATTCCGAAGCCGGTCCCGAAGGCCTTGCGGGTGGCCGGAAAATCATCGTCGCATCGGGCCGCGGCGGCGCCTATGGCGACGACAGTCCCGTCGATTTTCAGGAAGGCCTGCTGAAGACCTTTTTCGGCTTTATCGGCATCACAGACCTGACCATCATTCGTGCCGAAGGCGTCGGAATGCCCGGCGGCCACGAGACGGCGATTGCCGCCGCGAAAGAACAGATCGCAGCGCTGTAAGCCGGCTCCCTCCCCTTTCCTGCATCGCAGCCGGTGTTCGATCCGGTCCGGTATTCAACGGGTTAACCTCATTTCATCGCCCGCCGGACACCATTCACCGGAGACAACACTGGCTGAAAGGATCGTTCATCAAAGGTTTGGCTTTCCTGAAGCAATCTGCATGCAAAGCCGCCCTCGTGGCGGCATCTTTTGAGGAAAGGGACGTAACAATGAAAATGGCACTGATCGGAACCGTGCTTGCCGCCGCCGTGGCCATTCCGGCAGCCCCCGCCGCTGCCGACCCTCCGCCATGGGCCCCTGCCTATGGCAAGCGCGCCAAGGACCGCCACCACTACGAACCGCGCCGCATGCGTTCGGGCGACCGGTATTGGCGCGGCGACGACGGCCGGTATCGCTGCAAGCGCGACGATGGCACCACGGGCCTGATCATCGGCGCGGCCGGCGGCGCATTGCTGGGCCGCGAAATCGATGGCGGACGCGACCGCACCACCGGCACCGTGCTGGGCGCGGCTGCGGGTGCGCTGATCGGGCGCGAGATCGATCGCGGCAACGCACGCTGCCGCTAAGACAGCTTGCCATTGTCGAACCGACAGGAACGGGGCCGGAAAGCATCTGCCTTTCCGGCCCTTTTCTTTGCGATCCAACCATGGCTAGTTGACGGATATGACCAAGCCAGCCGTATTGATCACCGGTGCCGCCAAACGACTGGGCGCGACCATGGCACAGCGTTTTGCCGATGCGGGCTGGCACGTCGTGATCCATTATCGCGGCTCCGCCGATGCGGCTCAGGCGCTTTGCGATGCCCTGCCCTCTGCCCAAGCGGTTCAGGCCGATCTGTCCGATGCGCAGGCGACCGCCGCCATGGCCGACGATCTGGCGGCCCGCTTGCCCGACTGGCGCGCCGTGGTGAACAGCGCCTCGCTATTCGAATATGACGATGCACGCGCCATCGATTCCGCCATTTTCGCGCGCGCCATGCATACCAATGCGGCAGGTCCTGTCGTGCTGGCGCAGCGCTTTCTGGCCCGCGCGAATGCCGCGCATGGCAAGCGCGTGATCAATGTGCTCGACCAGAAATTGTGGAACGCCAATCCCGATTTCTTCTCCTATTCCATGTCAAAGGCCGCGCTGGGTATGGCGACGCGCATGCTGGCGATGGAACATCGGGGCAGTGCCGACCGCATCTATGGCCTCGCGCCCGGTGCGATGCTGCCCAGCCATGACCAGCAGGCTGACGAGCATCAGACCAGCGGGCGCATGAACCTGTTGCAAAGGCTGACCCGCCCCGAAGAGCTGGCCGATGCGGCGGTGTTTCTGGCGCAGGGCCATCTGGCGAGCGGAGAGACGATATGCGTCGATTCCGGACAGCATCTGCTGGATCAGCCCCGCGACGTGTTGTTCATGGCGCGCGCGGCGGCGGGCGCCTGAAGTGGCCTGTCAAAAACGGGCAATCAACCCTTGAACCCATGCGATCAGGCCATAATCTGCAAGCCAGCATGCCCCGCGCTATCCGTTCAGCGTGCCATATCCGGAGAAACCGCCCATGATCGGCGCCAAGCGTCTTCTTGAAACCATGCTGGCCAAAGCGGTGAAGCGCGGGCGACTGCGCATTGCCTATGCCGACGGATCGACCAGTTCCTTCGGCACCCCCGACGGGGTCATGCCCGAAGTTTCGATCCGCTTTACCGACAGGAACGTCCCCCGCGATATCGTCATGGACATGCGCCTTGGTGCGGCAGAGGCATTCATGGATGGCCGGCTGATCGTCGAGGATGGCGGCGGCATCATGGAAATGGTCGAGCTGTTGCAGGGCAATAACCATTGGGACGCGGGACAGCGCATTTCACCGCCCCGTTTCCGCCGCCGCATGGCCGACCGGCTGAAATTCCTTGCCACCCAGTTCAACAAGGCAACAAGTTCCAAGGCCAATGTCGCCCATCATTACGACATCGGGAACGACCTCTACCGCCTGATGCTGGATGCGCCCCATATGCAATACAGCTGTGCCTATTGGCCGCGCGAGGGGATGACGCTGGAGGAAGCCCAGACCGAAAAGCTGGCGCATATCGCTGCCAAGCTGGACCTGAAACCGGGGCATTTGGTGCTGGACATCGGCTGCGGCTGGGGCGGCATGGCGATCTTTCTGGCCCGTCATGCCGATGTAAAGGTGCTGGGCATCACGCTGAGCGAGGAGCAGCTTGCCCTCGCCCGCGAACGGGCACAGGCGGCGGGCGTCGCCGACCGCGTAACCTTCCGGCTGGTCGATTACCGCGATCTCGCGGCCGAAGGGGCGCAATTCGACCGGATCGTATCGGTCGGCATGTTCGAACATGTCGGACAACCGCAATTCGAAACCTATTTCCGCTGCTGCGCCCGGCTGATGAAAGAGGATGGCGTCGCACTGATCCACACCATCGGCCGCATGGGCAAACCCGGCACGACCGATGCCTTTACGCGCAAATATATCTTCCCGGGCGGCTACATCCCCGCCCTGTCCGAAACCGTCGCCGCGAGCGAGAAGGTGCGCCTGATCGCTTCCGATGTAGAGACATTGCGCCTTCATTACGCGCTGACATTGCGCGAATGGTATCAGCGCTGCCTTGCGCACAAGGACCAGATCGTCGCCATGTATGACGAAAAGTTCTTCCGCATGTGGACATTCTATCTGTCGGGCGCGACCGCCGCGTTCGAAAGCGGCGGCATGTGCAATTTCCAGATCCAGTATGTCCGCAACCGCCGCGCCCTGCCGCTGCACCGCGACTATATGGCAGAGGCCGAGCGGATGATCATGGCCGGGGAAACCGCGCCCACACCCGAAAAGGCGCTTTCGACGGCCTGAAACTGCGCCGCTTCCCCTTGCCCCCTTATCCGCTCTGTTTTAGGGGCGCGCTGCGACGCGCATTCGCGCCGGAACCGCATACGCATCCTGTTCAGAAAGCCATGCAGCCATGACCGATACATCGAACATCAAAAAGGTCGTCCTTGCCTATTCGGGCGGTCTCGACACATCCGTCATCCTGAAATGGCTGCAAGTGACCTATAATTGCGAGGTGGTGACCTTTACCGCCGATCTGGGTCAGGGCGAGGAACTGGAGCCCGCGCGGGCCAAGGCCAAGCTGATGGGCCTGCCCGACGAAAATATCTATATCGACGATCTGCGCGAGGAATTCGTACGCGATTTCGTCTTTCCGATGATGCGCGCCAATGCCCGTTACGAAGGCGACTATCTGCTGGGCACCAGCATCGCCCGCCCGCTGATTTCCAAGCGGCTGATCGAAATCGCGCATGAAACCGGCGCCGACGCGATCGCCCATGGCGCAACCGGCAAGGGTAACGACCAGGTCCGTTTCGAACTGTCGGCCTATGCGCTCGACCCCGACATCCGCGTGATCGCCCCGTGGCGCGAATGGGATCTGAACAGCCGCACCGCGCTGATCCAGTGGGCCGAGGCACACCAGATTCCCGTGCCCAAGGACAAGCGCGGCGAAAGCCCGTTCTCGGTCGACGCGAACCTCCTCCACACTTCGTCGGAAGGCAAGGTGCTGGAAGACCCGTGGGAAGAAACGCCCGATTACGTCTATTCGCGCACGGTCAATCCCGAGGATGCGCCCGATACGCCCGAATATGTCGAGATCGGCTTTGAAACGGGCGACGGCATATCGCTGAACGGCACGGCGATGAGCCCGGCCACGCTGCTGGCTGCGCTCAACGATCTGGGCCGCAAGCACGGCATCGGCCGGCTCGACCTGGTGGAAAACCGCTTTGTCGGCATGAAGTCGCGCGGCATGTATGAAACACCCGGCGGCACGATCTATGCCGCTGCCCATCGCGGGATCGAACAGATCACGCTGGATCGCGGCGCAGCCCATCTGAAGGATGAGCTGATGCCGAAATATGCCGAGCTGATCTATAACGGCTTCTGGTTCGCGCCCGAGCGCGAGATGCTGCAGGCCGCGATCGACCTGTCGCAACAGAAGGTGACCGGCACGGTCCGTCTGAAGCTTTATAAGGGCGGCGTGCATCTGGTGGGCCGCAAGAGCCCGATGAGCCTCTATTCCGAAAAGCATGTCACGTTCGAGGATGATGCCGGCGCCTATGACCAGAAGGATGCGGCAGGCTTCATCCATCTGAACGCATTGCGTCTGAAGCTGCTGGCCAAGCAGGGCGGCTGAGACCGGAGAATTTTATCCACCGGCTGCGTGGCGGCAAAAATGGCGGATTTCCGCCACGCCGCGCGTCAGGAACCGGACGAAACCGCGCACTCATAGTGGCTTTTCCACTCTTGTCCACCGGAAAACCGCATTTCTGTGGATAAGTAAATTGCGCGACTCATGCATGCGGCGCATTCTTCAACTGTCGAACGGGAAGGTTGCTTTCCGGATCATGCCGCAAGGCACTGAAGCGGGACGATTTACCGAAACGTACGATGCATCGGTCAAAGACCGGCAAGACGGAAACGGCACCCCTTTGAAGGCTTCCTTGTGAAGCATTCGAAATGCCCGACCGGATCGCCACAAAGTCGATGGGCGATGGATGGCCAGAAAACCGGCAATCGCGGACAAGTCACGCGGCCTTCGGGTCGATGATGCGGATGAAGCGGCAGCAGGAAACATGACCTCGGTATGCGGATGCGCTTGCGAACCGATCCCGACGGGCTTTGCCCATGGCGATCAAACGGCAAGGCGGAAACAGACCGGATGCCGGCGCGAGCGCCGTGCGACAGAGGCGATGGCCTTAGGGTCAATGCCGAAACCGCCGGGCGCCAAGCCTTCCAATCGTGCCAGCACGAATTGGAAGCCACGGGCCGGTGAGAGTGGGGCCGGTAGCGATACCGGCCCCATTTGCTTTGGTTCGCCCGACAACATCCACAAAAGCAACAAAACAGGCTGATTCGCCGCGGGATAGGCGGCGCATAAACGCGGCCAATGCGCGCGTTATCGCAAAAATGCCGGTTCAAATGTGGCCGAAAGGCGGCAAACCGAAACCAATTGGAAGTTTTTGCTGCTATTGTCCGGCCCCATGAAGACGCAAGTCAACATGCGGCTGCGCCCGATGCGCGCCATCGCCCTATTCGGCATCGCCACCATGGCGGCAATGCCGGTATCGGTCGCCCGCGCAGGCACCGAGGACCCGATGGCCGCCGCGCTGGAGGCCGAACTCGCCCTCGCGACTGTTCCGGCGACTGCCATTCATAACGCAGGGTCCGCCGATACAGTTCCTGAAATGGCCGAACCCGAAGCCGCAGAGCCCGAGATTGCCGAATTGCTCGGCACCGGCGAAGCCAGCTGGTACGGCCCCAAATTCGCAGGGCGCCGGACGGCCAGCGGCGAGACTTTCGACCCGACGGAACTGACGGCCGCGCACCGCACCCTGCCCTTCGGCAGCCTTGTGCGCGTTACGTCAAACCGTACCGGCAAGTCGGTAGTGGTCCGCATCAACGATCGCGGCCCCTATCACGGCAATCGCGTGATCGACCTGTCCGAAGCCGCCGCCAAGGAAATCGGAATCAAGAGCCGCGGGCGCGGCAATGTCGATCTGGCGCTGCTCGAAGGCTAAACCCTACCCGGCAGGCGCTGTTTCCGGCCGGTTTGTTTCTGCCTCCACTTCCGGCACTATCTCTTTATCAACGGCATCAGGCGTTTCATCCGCGCCATCGGGCGATCCGTGTCCGGCATCGGGCGCTCCGATCACGCCCGGCGTTTTCAGCGGCGCGGCACCGGTTTGCGTCATGCACCATCGCACCTGCTCCATCGCGCGGTCGCGGTGTTCGCCGTCCAGGTCGGACAGGGTGAAACCCTGCTGCGCCAGCCGCCCCGTGGTGCAATCGCACAGGCGCTTCAGCTGCTTCTCTCCATTGGCCAGCGCGGCCAGCTTTACGTCGCAGCGTTCCAGCGCCTCGGTCCGCTCGGGCGTTTCCAGCCCCGGTTGCGGATCGCCGCACGATGCCAGAGCGGCCAGAACCGCGAGCGGCACAACCGCAAAACCCGTCTTAGAAATGCGTGGCAATTGGCCTACTCCGCCCGTTCAGTCCGCTTGCAACTCTTTCGCATGTGCGCCCCGCATGCAAGCCTGTCGCACATGCTACCCCCCGCGCAAAAGCTGCACGCCATAGTCGCGTTCGAAGAGATACAGCGCCAGCCGCGCCGCATCGCCGCGCGGGCCCTCCAAATCGCTGCCCGCACGGTCGAGCAGTAAGCGGGCATCGTCATGCGCGGCTTCGAGCAATTCCGTAATCTGTTCGGGGCTGGCAACGCGAAAAGCGGTTTCGCCCGACTGGCGCGTGCCCAGAATTTCGCCCCCGCCGCGCAGCCGCAAATCCTCTTCGGCAAGGCGGAAACCGTCCTGCGTCTCCCGCATCAGCGCAAGCCGCTCACGCCCCGTTTCGCTCAACATCTGGCCGCGCAGCAGCAGGCAGACCGATTCCGCCGCCCCACGCCCGACGCGCCCGCGCAGCTGGTGCAGCTGGGCAAGGCCGAAGCGCTCCGCCTGTTCGATCACCATCAGCGAGGCATTGGGCACATTCACCCCCACCTCGATCACCGTGGTCGCCACCAGCACCGCAACTTCGCCGCTGGCAAAGCGGGCCATGTTCGCGTCCTTGATCTCGGGCCGCAATTGTCCGTGGACAAGGGTCACATTCCCCTCGCCCAGCACGTGCTTCAGCGCATCGAAACGCTCTTCGGCCGCGGCCAGATCCTCGCGCTCGTGCTCGTGCACCATGGGGCACACCCAATAGGCCTGCTTGCCCGATTGCACATGGCGGACCAGACCGGCGACGACATCGTCCATCCGCTCGACCGGCACGACGCGCGTATCGATGGGTTTGCGCCCCGGCGGCAGTTCGTCCAGCTGGCTGACCTCCATCTCGCCATGCTGGGCCAGCAGCAGGGTACGCGGGATGGGCGTTGCGGTCATGGCAAGGCAATGGGCAGTGGTGCGCGCCTTTTGCTGCAACATCAGCCGTTGACCCACGCCAAAGCGGTGCTGTTCGTCGATCACGACAAGGCCGAGATCGCGGTAATTCACGCTGTCCTGAAAGATGGCATGGGTGCCGACGACGATATGGATCGATCCATCCAGCAGCCCCATCAGGATGGATTCGCGCGCACGCCCCTTGTCCCTGCCCGTCAGCAATGCGATTTCGACACCGGTGCCGCGTGCCATTTCCTGCAAGGTCGCGTGATGCTGGCGCGCCAGAATTTCGGTGGGCGCCAGCAGAGCGGCCTGTTTCCCGCATTCGATGGCGTTCAGCATGGCAAGCAGCGCCACGACCGTCTTGCCGCTGCCGACATCGCCTTGCAACAGGCGCAACATCGGGTGCGGCTGCGCCATATCGCCCTCTATCTCGCGGATCGAGCGCGCCTGCGCGCCGGTCAGCGCGAAGGGCAGCGTCAGCCGGTCGCGCAAATGACCGTCGCCCTGCATCGACGTGCCCTTGCGACGGCGATTGTCGGCACGCACCAGCATCAGCGCCAGTGCGCTGGCGAACAACTCGTCATAGGCAAGCCGGTCGCGCGCTTCCTTGTGCCGACCGCGATGGACCAGATGAAGCGCATCGCGCCATTTCGGCCAGCCGCGCCGCTCCATCACGCCGGGTTCGATCCATTCGGGCAATTCGGGCAGCGCGCCCAGTGCCTGCTCGATCAATGGTTGCAGCCGCCCTGCCGTCAGCCCGTCGGACAGCGGATAGACCGGCTCGCACGTTTGGCCCAGCGCCGCGCCGCCATCCTCCGACACGTGATCGGGGTGCACCATTTGCAGCGTGTCGTTAAAGTGCTCCAGCTTGCCCGCCACCCAGCGCGCTTCTTCCAGCGGCAGCAATTTGCGCGCGGAATAGGACGCCCGCCCGAAATAGGTCAGCGCGATCCGTTCGCCCGCGTCATCCTCTGCCATCACGCGGAACGGACCCCGCCCGCTGCCGCTGGCGCGATAGGCCTTGGGCGTCAGCCTGACGATGATGTGTTCGCCGATCCCGCCTTCGGCCAGCGCGCCGATCTGGCGGCGTTCGATAAACCGGTCGGGCAGATGATAGGCGAAATCCTTCACATGCCGCAGGCCCAGCCGGTCGAGCGGCTTTTCAAGCTTCGCGCCCACGCCCTTCAGGCTATCGGCAGCGGCGAACAGGGGATTGAGCACTTCGGGACGCATGACGATGCTATAGCGCCGCATTCCGGCGCTTGCACCGCATCGCGCACGAGTATACCCGACCAGCATGAGCGACACCGCGAAACCCGACCAAGACCGGCTGAACCCTGAACGTTTGGGGCGGGCCAAGTTCCGCGCATGGCACCGCGGCACGCGCGAAGCCGATTTCATGATCGGCGGCTATTTCGACAAATGCCACGCCGAATGGGTGGAACAGGAATTGGCCTGGTTCGAGGCCTTGCTGGACGAGGACGACGTCGACATCATGGCATGGGCACTGGGCACGCAATTGCCGCCCGAACGCTTTGCAGGGCCAATGATGGATGCGCTGCAACGGCTGGATTACGTTCATATCCATAGATAGGCGGGCCCGGCAGCCGCCGATCGGGGCTTGCGGCAGGTGAATTCCGTCGCCAGATAGCGCCCCGAAATGACGAATTGCGCATGACCGATCTTCCCCGCCTGATCGCCGCGGATCAACCGCTGGTGCTGTCCTCGCTTGCGCGCGGCGCATTGCCGCTGGTTCTGTCCGATCTGGCGCGCGCGGCGCGCGGCACGGGCAATGCGGCACGAGCGGTCTTTGTCGCACCCGACGAGCAGGCGATGCAGGCAATCGCCGATGCCGCCCCGTTCTTCGCGCCCGAACTGGATGTGATCGAGTTTCCGGCGTGGGACTGTCTGCCCTATGACCGGTCCAGCCCTGCATTGTCGGTCAGCGCGCGGCGACTGGCGGCACTGCAGGCTCTAAACAATCGTGGGCAGGGCAAGGCCGACGGCCCGCAATTGCTGGTCACCACGGTCAATGCGCTATTGCAACGCGTGCTGACCCCGTTCCGCATACGCGAAGCTACGCGCATGCTGAAACCGGGGGCGGAGATCGGGCACGAAAGCCTGATCGCGCTGCTGCAACGGCAGGGTTATGCGCGCAGCGATACGGCGATCGACGCAGGCGAATTTGCGGTGCGGGGTTCGATCTTCGATATCGTGCCATCGGGCCTGAAGACGCAGAATGACGCGGGCGAGACGATACAGGCGGGCCTGCGGCTGGACTTCTTCGGCGACGAGCTGGAGAGCATGCGCCTGTATGATCCCACCACCCAGCGCACCACGGGCGTTGCCGAACACCATCTGCTGCTGCCCGCGAGCGAGGCGCTTTTGTCGGAAGACACGATCAAACGGTTCCGCGGCAATTACCGCGAGATGTTTGGCGCGAATGCCACCGGCGACCCGTTGTATCAGGCGGTGAGCGAGGGGCGGCGGCTGGCAGGGATGGAGCACTGGCTGCCCCTGTTCGAGGAAAAGCTGTCCACCCTGTTCGATCATCTGGGCAAGGACGACACGATCGTCATCGATGGCGGCGCGATCCGTGCGGGTGAGGAGCGCCTGGCCGAAATCCGCGATTACCGGCAGGCCCGCCAGCAGGTCGCAGGGCAAAAGGCAGGCAGCTATCGCCCGCTGGCGGCTGACGCGCTCTATCTGTCCGAGGATGAATTCAACGCCGCGCTGTCAAGCTGGCCGGTGCACCGCAGCTCGATCTTTGCCGAACCCGAAAGCGACAGGACGCTGGATTTCGGCTTTGCCTCCGCCCGCGATTTCGCGCCCGAGCGTTCGCGTTCGGAAAACATCTATGATGCCGCGTCGAAACATCTGGAAAAGCAGGCGAAAGCGGACAAGCGCGTGGTGCTCGCCTGCTATTCCACCGGATCGCGCGGGCGGATCGTTTCCCAATTGGGCGAAGCCGGAAAGCGCGAACCCGCGCTGGCCGACAGCTGGCAGGAAGCGCTGGGCATCGCCGCCAAGGGACGCCCTGTCGCCGTGGTGCTGCCGCTGGAGAGCGGGTTTGCCAGCGAACAGATCGAGCTGCTGACCGAGCGCGACCTGCTGGGTGACCGGCTGGTCCGCCGCAAGAAACGCCGCAAGGACGCCGATGCGTTTCTGGCCGAATTGCAGGCGCTGTCGCCAGGCGATCTTATCGTCCACATGGACCACGGCATCGGCCGTTATCTGGGCTTGCAATCGGTGCCCGTGGGCAAAAGCCCGCATGATTGCGTCGCGCTGGAATATCACGGCGGCGACAAGCTGTATGTGCCGGTCGAAAACCTCGACGTGCTGTCGCGCTATGGGTCCGAGAACGAGAATGCCGCGCTCGACCGGTTGGGCGGAGAGGCATGGCAAAAGCGCAAGAGCCGCCTGAAAGAGCGCATCCGCGAAATCGCGCATGAATTGCTGGCCACCGCCGCCAAGCGCGCGCTGCAAAAGGCGCCGGTGATCGAACCGGATGCCGATTACAATGCATTCGTCGACCGTTTTCCCTGGGACGAGACCGACGATCAGGACCGCGCCATCGGTGACGTGATGGGCGATCTGGCCGACGGGCGCGCGATGGACCGGCTGGTCTGCGGCGATGTCGGCTTTGGCAAGACAGAGGTGGCCCTGCGCGCCGCCTTCCTTGCGGCCATGGCAGGGCAGCAGGTCGTGATGATCGCGCCGACCACCTTGCTTGCCCGCCAGCATTACGCCAATTTTACCGAGCGGTTTGCCGGTTTCCCCATCAAAATCGGCCGGCTGTCGCGCCTTGTCCCTGCGAAAGAGGCCGCGGAAACGCGCGACGGGCTCGAGGCCGGTACCGTCGATATCGTCGTCGGAACCCATGCGATCCTGTCCAAGAGCGTCAGGTTCAAGCGCCTCGGCCTTGTCATCGTGGACGAGGAACAGCGCTTTGGCGTCACGCATAAGGAAAAGCTGAAGGCCCTGCGCGCCAATGTGCATGTGCTGACCCTGACCGCCACGCCCATCCCGCGCACATTGCAGATGGCGATGTCGGGCCTGCGCGAGCTTTCGGTCATCCAGACCCCGCCCGTCGACCGGCTGGCGGTGCGCACCTATGTGATGGAATGGGACGATATGGTCGTGCGCGAGGCTTTGCTGCGCGAACATCATCGCGGCGGGCAGAGCTTTATCGTCGTGCCGCGTATTTCCGACATGGGCGCGATAGAGGACTGGCTGCGCGAGAACGTGCCCGAGGTGCGCTATGTCGCCGCCCACGGCCAGATGCCCGCGACCGAGCTGGAAGAGCGCATGAGCGCGTTCTATGAGAAGAAATACGAAGTCCTGCTGTCGACCACCGTGGTCGAAAGCGGGCTGGACATTCCTTCGGCCAATACCATCGTGATCCACCGCGCCGACAAGTTCGGCCTTGCCCAGCTGTATCAGCTGCGCGGGCGCGTCGGCCGGTCGAAACTGCGTGCCTATGCGCTGCTGACGCATGATGCCGGGGTGCAATTGTCCGAAGTCGCCGAAAAGCGGCTGAAGGTGCTGGGCGATCTGGATTCGTTGGGCGCGGGCTTCCAGCTCGCCAGCCACGATCTGGATATTCGCGGCGCAGGCAATCTGCTGGGCGACGAACAATCGGGCCATATCAAGGAAGTCGGCTTCGAACTCTATCAATCGATGCTGGAAGACGCGATCATGGCGGCCAAGGCGGGCGATCTGGGCGTGGTGGAGGACCGCACTGGCCTGTCCCCGCAGATCACCGTCGACGCCCCGATCATGATTCCCGAGGACTATGTTCCCGATCTGGCCGTGCGCATGGCGCTGTATCGCCGCCTGAACGATGCCGACGACAAGGACGCGATCGAGGGTATTGCCGCCGAGATGATCGACCGCTTCGGTCCGCTCCCGTCTCCCACCGAAAACCTTGTGAAGCTGATCGAGATCAAGGCGCAGGCGCTGGCCGCCAATATCGCCAAGATCGATGTCGGACCGCGCGGCGCGCTGATCCATTTCCACAAGGACGAATTCCCCGATCCCATGGGGCTGATCGCCTATGTCGAACGGTTGAAGGGCACCGCCCGCCTGCGTCCCGACAACAAGCTGGTGATCGAACGCGCATGGGGCGATCCGAAGGCACGGCTGAACGGGCTGTTCCAGCTGACCAAGGGGCTGTCGTCCATCGTGCGGCGAGCGGTGAAACAGGCGCAACCCGCCTGATCGAACCGTCAGCCGCCCGATGGTCCCATTCCGGCGATTGCCATTACGCCCTACCATCCATAGGGTCCGCCGCGACAATCCGACTAGAGGGGCGCATGGCAGAGTATAAGCGACTGGCGCTGGCCGTTTCCGACACCGACAAGGCGCAGCGCGCCGCCCAGCGCCTGCAGGGTGAGCACGACTGGGCACCGCTGGAGGACGCCGATGCCGTGGTCGTGCTGGGCGGCGACGGTTTCATGCTTCAGACGCTGCACCAGATGCTGGATGCAAAGCGGATCATCCCCGCCTATGGCCTGAACCTTGGCACGGTCGGCTTCCTGATGAACAAGCTGGGCAGCGTGGGCGGCCCCATCGTCGAACGCGTGGCCAATGCCCGCGCGCAGACCGTCTCGCCCCTCGACATGACTGCCGTGACGCGCAGCGGCGAGACGATCACCGGCCATGCCATCAACGAAGTCTCGTTGCTCAGGGAAACGCGCCAGACCGCCAAGCTGCAGATCAGCGTCGGCGGCAAGATCCGCATCCCCGAACTTGCCTGCGACGGCGTGCTGGTGGCGACCCCTGCGGGCTCCACCGCCTATAATTTCTCGGCCAATGGCCCGATCCTGCCCTTGTCCTGCGGGCTACTGGCGCTGACCCCGATCAGCGCATTCCGCCCCCGTCGCTGGCGCGGGGCGATCCTGCCCGATCATCTGCCGATATCGATCAAGGCGCTGAACGTATCGAAACGGCCCGTTTCCGCGGTGGCCGACCAAAAGGAAATCCGCGACATCGTCAGCATCGATGTGAAGATCGCGCATGAATGCGACCTCACCCTGCTGTTCGACCGCGGCCACAGCCTGGACGAGCGGATCGTGGGCGAGCAGTTCATGATCTGACCTGCACCCTGCTGATCCTCCGCCAGCAACGCCTGCCCGATGCCGTTGGCGCAAGGGTTTGCGGCGGGCGCAAGGCGCTCCATATCGGACGGAAGCGCAAATGAAGGATGAACGATGAGTGATAGCCTGACCGTTTACTCGGCCGCCAAGGGCCTGAAAGACCCGTCCCTGTTCGTCCAGAAAGTCTATATCGCGGGCGAATGGCGCGACGCGGCGACGGGCGCAACCACCGGCGTCACCAATCCGGCCACCCGCGAAATCATCGGCACCATACCGCGCTGCGGCGCCGACGAAACGCGCGAGGCGATTGCCGCCGCCGACACTGCTTTCAAATCGTGGCGCAAGATGCCCGCGGGCGAACGTGCCGCGATCCTGCGCGAATGGCACCGGCTGATCATGGCGAACAAGGACGATCTGGGCCGGATCATGACCATGGAACAGGGCAAACCGCTGGCCGAGGCGGTGGGCGAAATCACCTATGCCGCCAGCTTCGTCAGCTGGTTCGCAGAGGAAGCGCGCCGTGTTTACGGCATGGAAGTCCCCGCCCCCTCGCCCGACCGCCGCATTCTTGTGCGCAAGGAACCGGTGGGCGTGTGCGCCGCGATCACGCCTTGGAACTTCCCCGCCGCGATGATCACCCGCAAGGCGGCCCCCGCGCTGGCAGCGGGTTGCACGATGGTCGTCAAGCCGGCCGAAGCGACCCCTTTCACCGCGCTGGCGCTGGCCGTGCTGGCCGAACGCGCGGGCGTACCCAAGGGTGTGCTGAGCGTGGTGACCGGCGATTCGCGCGCGATCGGCGGCGAGATGACCGGCAGCGAGACGGTGCGCATGCTGTCCTTCACCGGATCGACCGGCGTGGGCGCGAAACTGATCGAACAATGCGCGGGAACGGTCAAGAAACTGGGCATGGAACTGGGCGGCAATGCGCCTTTTATCGTGTTCGACGATGCCGATATCGACACGGCGGTAGAGGGCATCATGGCCAGCAAGTTCCGCAATGCGGGCCAGACCTGCGTCTGCGCCAACCGCATCTTCGTGCAAAGCGGCATTCACGACGCACTGGTCGAGGCGTTGGGCAAAAAGGTCCGCGCGTTGAAAGTCGGCAACGGGTTGGAAGACGGTATCACTACCGGCCCGCTGATCGACGACAAGGCCGACGCCAAGGTCGCCGAACATGTCGATGACGCATTGGCAAAAGGCGCCAGCATCTTCGCCCGCGCCGATGCGCCCGACGGTTTCACTGCCCCCGTGGTGCTGACCGGCGTGAAGCCGGGCATGCTGCTGATGGACGAGGAAACCTTTGGCCCGCTGGCGGGCATCGTCAAATTCGATACCGAAGAAGACGCGCTAACCATGGCCAATGACACGCCATTCGGCCTCGCCTCCTATTTCTACACGCGCGACATGGCGCGCGCATGGCGTGTCAGCGAGGGGCTGGAATATGGCATGGTCGGCCTCAACACCGGGGCGATCTCCATGGCCGAGGCGCCCTTTGGCGGCGTCAAGCAATCGGGCCTTGGGCGTGAGGGCGGCACGGTCGGGATGGAGGAATTTCTTGAAATGAAGACCCTGCACTGGGCCGGCCTTTCCTGATCCGGTCCCCGCCTGAATCCGAACGGTTTTGCTGGTCCGGACGCAGTTTTGCACAGCAAGCCCGTCCGGACCGGAAAAGATGTGAAATTCCGCTCTTGCCAAACGCCGCGCCCCTCCATATAGGCACGGCCCTGCCCCCTAAGTACCGCTTGGGGGCTGCTCCCCGATAGCTCAGCGGTAGAGCATTCGACTGTTAATCGAATGGCCGTAGGTTCGAATCCTACTCGGGGAGCCACTTCCTTCCTTTTTCAAGCGACGGCGCCGCCCCGCCGGAACGGGCACGGCGGTGTCGGCCGTGCAACCCCCTTGAAATCAGGCATTTTTGTGGCGCCGCGACCAGTCGCGCGCCTTGCGCGGCAAGGCGTTGTGACGGGCGGATCGTATTGGCCGTTCGATGCGTTTTCCTATCAAAGCCCGAATGGTCGGGCACGCAAATCGAAAGGAAGACCCCATGGGCGAGCTGACCGAGAAGATCAAAGGCAACACCAATGAAGCCATTGGCGAAGTCAAGCAGCAGAGCGGCAATCCGCAGACGCGACAGGAAGGCCGCGAACAGGAAGTCAAGGGCAAGGCCCAGCAGCTGAAGGGCGAAGTCGAAGGCGCGCTCGGCAACGACATCTGATCGCCGCCGCATCGCAATTAAGGACAAGGGCGTCCCTGCCATCGCAGGGGCGCCCTTTCTGTTTCGCGGGCTCCAGTCTATTTGGCCGAAATCGCATCGGCCCATTTACGGTCGGCAATCTCGTCGCGTTTCGCCGTGAAATCATCCTTCGACAGGATCTCGACCGCGGGGTTCAGCCCCATATGTTCGGCAAGAAGCTTCATATCCTTGCGCGTGGGCGAACCGTAAAGCGCGGCATGGCTGCTGCGCAGATAGAGCCGCAAATCGCCTCCTTCGACTGCCAGCACGCTGACGTTCAATGACTTGCGCGACTGGCCGCCCAGACGGCGGCACAGGCGGATGGCAAGGCCCCAGCCGATCGCCTCGTGCAGCCGGTCTTCGGGCGCAAGAGCCGCGATAGCTTCGGGCATGGCAGTCTGGCCGCTATTGGCCATGATCGCCGCGGCCAGCATGCCGCGCTCCGTATCCGACAGATCGAGCCATCGCTTGTAGAGCGCCCATTCCACCGCCTGCGTGGTCCGCAGGTTCGGCTCCACCTGCATCGAGGCGAGCGCCAGCATGGTCGCCGCCAGCCGCAGCCGTTCGGTGCCGTGCCGTTCGCCGGGCAAAGCTGCCACGGTCCAGCCCGCAACGCGCGCGGAAACCGCCGGAGAGGCACCGATTTGTGACGAAAACTGCCCGACACCTGCCAAAAGCGGGTCCTGCGCACGCTCGGCCTTGCTCAGCCGTGCGTTCAACAGCCCTTCGCGCAGACCCCATGAGGAGAAAACCAGACCTTCGGGCTGCAAACGTGCGAGCAAGGCCCCAAGCAAGACCGCCGCACCCGGCAGGATCGCGGCGCGCATCGACGATACGCGCGGCACCGCTTTCAGCTCGCTATTGTCGGTACGCGCAATCCGCTTGGCCAGTTTCGCCGCCTCGGCCGATGTCATCCCCAGACCGTGCGGGTCCGACAGCGGGTGCGACTGGCGGTGCATCGCATAAAGCGCCATCGCCCGCCACGTGCCGCCCACCATGAACAGCGGCCCCGTGATCGAATGGTCCCAGCCGGCATCGTGCAGCGCCTGTTCGATCACCTCGTCCAGCCGCCCCTCGCCCTGCTCCAGCAGCGCGGCCAGGCGCAGCGTGCCCAGCGGCATGCTGACCCCGCCCTGCGGCTCGCCATCGCGGATGGCAACGAGTTCAAGACTGCCGCCCCCCAGATCGGCGACCACGCCGTCGCGGCCGGGAAACGCGCCGGTCACGCCCATGGCGCTGATCCGTGCCTCTTCCTCGCCCGAGATCAGCTCGGGACTGAGCCCCAGATCGCGGACCTTTGCCAGAAACTCGGCCCCATTGGAGGCATCGCGCACGGCGGCGGTCGCCACCGTTTGCACATCCTCGATCTCCAGATCCGAAAGGATCAGCGCAAAACGGGCAAGCCCGGCCAGTGCCAGTTCCATCGCCTCGTCCGGCATGCGGCCCGTATCGGCCAGATCGCGGCCCAGCCGTGCCGTGACCTTTTCATTCATCAGCACCG
Organism: Croceicoccus sp. Ery5; assembly: GCF_020985325.1. Lineage (NCBI taxonomy): Bacteria > Pseudomonadati > Pseudomonadota > Alphaproteobacteria > Sphingomonadales > Erythrobacteraceae > Croceicoccus > Croceicoccus sp. Ery5. Next base: position 1,450,718 of record NZ_CP087587.1, on the reverse strand, counting down.
ATGGCGCGCGCGGCGATCCGCCATAGACGACCATGCGGACGGTGTTGGAACCGATATCGATAACGGCGCAGCTATAGCCGCCATTGTGCCTTGCGGCTTCGCGATTGCGTCGGGTGATTGAACTCATCGTCTCGATCTTGTCAGACCTGCGCACCCTTGCGCAAGGCGAGGCGCGGCACGGCATCTTCGACAAGCGCCTGTCCGCGACCCGAAAGCGAGGGATTGGTCATGAAATAATTGTGCAGGTTAAACGGCCTGTCGGTGGAATCGGCGCGGGTATAGCTGCCATCGGCCTGCAATATCCAGCTTTGTTCGGTGTCCAGCAGATTAGCCAGCAGCACCTGTTGCAGGATCTGGTCGTGCACCGTGCGGTTGCGGATCGGCACCATCGCCTCGACCCTGCGGTCCAGATTGCGGCTCATCGCGTCGGCGCTGGTGATGAACACGCGCGCGCGCGGGCTGGGAAGGCGATAGCCGTTGGCAAAGGCCCAGATGCGGCTGTGTTCAAGAAAGCGGCCGATGATCGATTTAACCTCGATCGTGTCGGAAATGCCGGGAATTCCGGTTTTCAGGCAACAGATGCCGCGCACCACAAGGCTGACGGGCACGCCCGCCTGCCCCGCTTCATACAGCTTGTCGATCACGCCCTTGTCGGTCAGCGAATTGAGCTTGGCCCAGATCGCGGCGGGGCGTCCGGCCTGCTGGTTCGCGATTTCGCGGTCTATATTGCGATACAGCTCGTTCCGCATGTCGATGGGCGAGACGACCAGCTGTTCCAGCCCGTGCGGTTCGACATAGCCGGTAACGAAATTGAACAGCTTGGCAGCGTCGCGGCCAAAGCGCGGATCGGCGGTAAAGAACGACAGATCGGTATAGATGCGCGTCGTCACCGGATGGTAATTGCCGGTGCCAAAGTGGCAATAGGTGCGATATTTGCTGCCCTCGCGCCGCACGACCATCGACACTTTGGCGTGGGTCTTCCAGTCGACGAAGCCATAGATCACCTGCACGCCCGCGCGTTCCAGCTGATTGGCCCAGAGAAGGTTCTGTTCCTCGTCGAAACGGGCTTTCAGTTCCACCACGGCGGTCACCGATTTGCCTGCCTCTGCCGCCGCGATCAGCGCGTTGATGATCGCCGATTGCTTGCCCGCGCGGTACAATGTCTGCTTGATCGCCACCACATCGGGATCGTTCGCGGCCTGACGCACGAAATCGACCACCACCTCGAAACTTTCGTAAGGGTGATGGATGACGATGTCCTTTTCGCCGATCGCGGCAAAGCAGTCCCCGTCGTGCTCCATGATACGTTCGGGATAGCGCGGGCTATAGGGCTCGAATTTCAGCTCGGGCCGGTCCTCGTCGACGATGTCGGACAGGCCTTCGACGCCGATCATGCCGTTGGTCTTGATGACCTGCACATCGGTCAGGCCCAGCTGTTCGCGCAGCAATTCGCCCGCGACGGGATCGAAATCCTCTTCAATTTCAAGCTGGATCACCTTGCCGCGGCGGCGGCGCTGGATCGCCGTGCGGAAATAGCGGACAAGATCCTCGGCCTCTTCCTCGAGCTCGATATCCGAATCGCGCAGCACGCGGAACGCGCCGTCGCCTTCGATCCGGAAGCCGGGGAACAGCAAGTCCGCAAAACGGCAGATCAGCCGCTCTATGGAAATATAGGTCGCCTCTTCCCCACCCGGCACGCGCACGAAACGCGGCAGAGCCGACGGGATCAGGATCATCTCCACCACCTGCTCGCCGTCCGAAATGCGGGTCAGGTGGAACAGCACGCCCAGACCCTGGTTCGCGACGAAGGGAAACGGATGCGCGGGATCGATCGCCTGCGGGGTCAGGACCGGCAGCAAGTGATCGAGGAAATATTCCTTGAGCCAGTTGCGCGCGTCGACATCGATGCGGCCTTCGTCGGCAACATGGATACGCTCTTTGACCAGCAGGCCGTGAAGCTCGCGCCATATGTCCTGCTGCTCGGCCTGCAATGCCTCGGTCGCCTCGCGGATGGCGGCAAGCTGCTGCGAAGGGGTGCGCCCCTCTATCGACAGTTTGGAAATGCCGCGCCGAACCTGCCCCGCCAGTCCCGCGACGCGGATCATCATGAATTCGTCGAGATTGCTGCCCGAGATCGAGAGGAAGCGCACGCGTTCCAGCAGCGGGTAATCGGGGCGCGCAGCCTCTGCCAGAACGCGCCTGTTGAACGCCAGCCAGCTCAGCTCGCGATTATAATAGAGGTCCTGCGGAGGGATCGAGTCCATCGCCGCAGGTGTCGCATCGGCCGGCTCGGACCTGGTCATCTCGTTCATCACGCTCGCCATATTGGATCGGATCGGGCAGCATCGGAACTGCCCGCCGCGCGATGCGGATGCGGTGTTACGACCGTGTTACAGTTTTCTAACCGGGATCGGACCGTCATCATGGCTGCATGGGCTGCTGAATGGCAGAAAACCGCCCCGAAACCGGTGCGGCAACCCCATGATCATGCGCGTTTGCAGCATGGGTTACAAGGCCGGAATAAGGCGGCGCAGGGCGCGGATATCATGCGCCCTATGATCGCACACATAAAAAAGGGTGCGGTCTGGCAAAGGGGGACGGCCAGACCACACCCTGCGTGGCAATCGTTTTACCGAGTCGCGAAATCAGTCGGCCTTGGCCATCCGCGACGCGGTGAACTCGCCGCGATCCAGCATGCCCAGCGCCTTGCGCGCCAGCACCCGCGAATCGGCCCATGAACCGTCCGCCGTTTCCATCTGATAGCGCATGCGATTATCCGCCACGCGCGTGAACATGGCCCGTGCCTTATCCGTATCGCCCTGCCGCGCATATTCGACGCCGCGGTTCAAAAGCTGCACCGGATCGCCATTGTCGATGATGGCGGCAACCTCGATCTCGTCGGCCACAGCAGGCTGCGGCGCGGCATTCGCCTTATAGTCGGCGGCTCCGGCATTGGTGGCGGCAGTCCCCGCCATGAGCAGGCCTGCAAGCAGCGTAGCAATCGCCATATCTTACTCTCCTTATCCGTCTCGTTGAGCAAAACATGCGCCCGATCACCCCGATCTGCAACATTTCTGTAACATTGTCATTTTTCTGAAACATTTGCGGCAAGCACCCCCGCAAAAGTTTTTGCAGGCGCGAAACCGCTGATTTCCGCGGCTTTGGACAAATATGTCAGCCGGATGATCATTTGATTGCAAAGAAACTGTCACAAGGCGGGTCTAGCGGGGCCTCGCGATCCGAAATCGCACGCAATTCGATTCTCGGTACCAAGGGGACCAACCGCCGTGACCAATATTCACCGCTCGCTTATTCTTGGCTGCAGCATGCTGGCGCTTGCCGGCTGCGGTGGCGACCAAATCGTCTCCCCCGGCACGGGCGGTGACATCATCATCACCAACCCGACGCCGACTCCCACGCCGACGCCGACGCCGACTCCCACGCCTACCCCGTCGGTGACGCCGGCAACCGGTTGCCCGACCATCAATTCGACGGGCGGTCTGACCGATTCGGGAACGATCACCGGCGACGCGGGCGAATATCGCATCTGCACGCTGCCCGCGACTTTCGACGAGAGCGACAACCTGCCCTACATCGAAGGTCTGCTCTATTCGATCAACGGCCGCGTTGACGTGGGCACCGATGGCGGCGCGACCGACACCGGCGCCGACAGCGACGTGACCCTGTCGATCGAGCCCGGCGTGATCCTGTATGGCGCGACCGGCCGTTCGTATCTGGTCGTCAACCGCGGCAACCAGATCGACGCCGTCGGCAGCGAGGACATGCCGATCATCTTCACCAGCCGTGACAACGTGCTGGGCCTTGCGACCGACAATTCGGACGCGCAGTGGGGCGGCGTCGTGCTGCTGGGCCGCGCACCGGTTTCGGATTGCCGCGACGGCGTTCCGAACAAGGCCAACCAGGCCAATTGCGAGCAGGAGCTTGAAGGCGCTGCCGTGACCACGCTGTTCGGCGGCAACACGCCCGGCGACAGCTCGGGCACCATGCAGTATTTCCAGATCCGCTTCTCGGGCTTCACGCTGGAAGGCGGTTCGGAACTGCAGTCGCTGACCACCGGCGGCATCGGTTCGGGCACCACCATCGACCACTGGATGAGCTTCAACAGCTCGGACGACGGCACCGAATTCTTCGGCGGCGAAGTCAATATGAAGAACGTCGTGGTCGTGGGCGCTTCGGACGACTCGCTCGACGTCGACACCGGCGCGCAGGCGAACCTGCAATATGTGATCGTGGCCCAGCGCGCGAGCGCCGGCGACAACATCATCGAGCTGGACTCGCCCGATGACGATTACACCACCGGCGCCCTGCCGCGCACCAATCTGCAGGTTGCCAATGCGACCTTCATCTCGCGCAGCTCGGCCAGTGCACAGGCACTGCGCCTGCGCGGCGGTGCGCAGTTCAGCCTGGTCAACACGGTTATGGACATCGACGGCGACAAGACCTGCATCCGCCTCGACGAAGCGGTAACGCTGGCCCAGAACCCGACCTTTGAATCGGTGGTCGCAGATTGCGGCACGACCCAGCCGTTCCGCGGTTCGTCGGGTGTTACCAATGCCGAAGTCGAAGCCGCTTTCGACGCCGGCGACAATAACGACTCGGCTTTCGCCATCACCCTCACCGGCTCGTTCATCAACGGCACCGGAGAGGCGGGCGTGACCGCATTCGACCCGACCGCCCTGTCGAGCTTCTTCGATGCGACCGATTATGTCGGCGCCGTCGAGGACGCGACCGACACCTGGTACGAGGGCTGGACCTGCGACAGCGCCACCCTCACCTTTGGCAATAACACCGGCCTGTGCACCGAACTGCCGGTTTATTCCTGATAGCGTAATCGGGGAGGGCGCGTTTGACCGGACGAGTGCCGGCATCCGCCCTCCCCCTTTTCGTTTTGCGATTTTGACGGGCCCACGGGGCCCGACCCGACTGATCCATTGAGGGGGTTTCAAAGCCATGTCGACCGGCAAGCGCCTTGCAGGCGTACTCCTGCTTTCCACCGCGCTTTCCTTTCCCGCCACCGGTTTCGCGCAGGACGTAATCGGCGTACCCCCGGGCGATGATCCCAGCACCGAAGCTGCCGAGATCCAGCAGGCCGAGGATGCACTGGGCCCCGGCGCCGAGGTTCTGGCCGATAGCGACGAGCAGACCGAGGACGATTATTCCGAGCCCGATATCTCGGTGCCCGGCGGCGACATCATCGTCACCGGCCGGCGTATTCGCGACGTGACCCGTTCGTCGACGCAGGTCGTCAACGTGCTGTCCGCCGAACAGATCGCCCGCACCGGCGAAGGCGACATCGCGGGCGCGCTCAACCGCGTGACCGGCCTGTCGGTGGTCGGCGACGGCCGCGTTTACGTGCGCGGTCTGGGTGACCGTTATTCGCTCGCCATGCTGAACGGCCTGCCCCTGCCCAGCCCCGAACCGCTGAGCCGCGTCGTTCCGCTCGACATCTTTCCGACGAATGTCATTGCATCCTCGCTGGTGCAAAAGACCTATTCGCCCAACTTCCCCGGTGAATTCGGCGGCGGTGTGATCAACCTCACCACCCGCGCCGTGCCCGAGGAAAGCTTCTTCACCATTTCGGTCAGCGGTGGCGGCGACACGCGCACCACGGGCCGCGACGGCCTGTCCTATTTCGGGTCCGACATCGACTGGACCGGTTTCGACAACGGTAACCGCGACCGTCCTTCGAACCTCGAGGCCTTTATCGACAGCGGCGAGCGGATCGAAAATACCGATATCGCCACGCAGGAAGGGATCGCCGCGCAGATCTGGCCGACCAATCTGGCCACTGTCCAGAAAATCGGCAATCTGCCCCCGAACTGGTCGGCTTCGGCCACGGCGGGCACGTCGTTCGACGTCGGTTCGGACGCGGTTCTTGGCGTGATCGCCACCGCTGGCCTGAAAAACAGCTGGCGCAACCGTCTGGTCGTTTCGCAGACCGGCAACACCGATCTGGAACTGCGCGACGATTCCGAAAACTTCATTACCGACCAGCGCATGTTGTTCAACGCGCTGGTGGGCATCGGCATGGATTTCGGCGAGCACACCATCCGCTGGACCAACCTGTATATCCGCGACACGCGCAAGCAGGCCAGCCTTGCCAATACGTTCCAGTACGAAGACGAATATGACGTCGTCACGCAGAACACGGCATGGTACGAACGCCAGCTGATCGACAGCCAGATCGTGGGCGAGTTCGAATTCGGGCCGCTGTCGGTCGATGTGCGCGGCGGCTATGCCCGCACCGACCGCGAGGCGCCGTATAATCTGACCTTCAACTATGTCCGCACCAATCTGGACACCCCGACCGGCGATTATTACGTTGCCAATGTCACCGGCAACCAGATCCAGAACGTCGACCCGATCACCTCGGTGTTCGAGGATCTGCAGGAAGAGCTCTGGTTCGGCGGCATCGACGCCAGCTATGAAATCCTGCCGAACCTCGTTTCGACGGTCGGCTATGCCTATTCGGACACGGACCGCTATTCCGAACGCCGCGAATTCCAGCTGCAGATGAGCGTCGACCCCAATATGGTCGATTATGGGCTGACCAACGAAGTGCTGACTGCCGTCGGCCTGCGTCGTCCGGGCGACATCGTGAACGGCGCGACGCTGGCGGGCTTTAACGTCGGCCTGGTCGAGCCCTCGGAAAACCCCGCGTTCAACGCCGCGCTGGAAGTGCATGCGGGCTATGGCCAGTTGCGCTGGCTGCCGCTCGACACGATGACGGTCGATGTCGGCGTGCGCTATGAAAGCGGCAAGCAGAACGTAGCTTTGGCCCCGGTGTTCAACGACATCGACCCGACCGCCGCGGTCACCAATATCGAGGAGGATTATTTCCTTCCCGCCGCGACGCTGACCTGGGAAGCAAGCGACGATCTGCAGCTGCGCCTGTCGGCATCGAAGACCATCGGCCGCCCGCAGTTCCGCGAGCTGATCGAGCAGACCTATTACGATCCCGAAAACAACCGCCAGTATCGCGGCAACCCGTTCCTGACCGATAGCGAGCTGTTCAATGCGGAAGCGCGCGGCGAGTATTATCTGGGCGGCGGCGACCGGCTGAGCGTGGCCGGTTTCTATAAGGAAATCGACAATCCGATCGAGGCGGTGACGAACATCACGTCGGGTGGCGGGCGCATCACCAGCTTTATCAACGTGCCCAAGGCCAAGCTGTATGGCGCCGAACTGGAAGCGCAATATAGCTATGAGCTGTTCGACGTCGGAGGCTGGTTCGAAACGAAGCAGCTGATGCTGATCGCGAACTATACCTATTCGAAGTCGGAACTGTCGGGCTTTGACGATGCGACCACGGCCCCCTTCCCCGGCAGCCCGGTCACCATCGACAGCTATTTCGACACGGGTGACGCCATGACCGGTCAGTCCGAGCATGTCGCCAACCTGCAGTTCGGGCTTGAGGATATGGACGTGCTTCAGCAGTTCACCATCCTGCTGAACTATGCCAGCGAGCGTGTGATCGGCTATGGCCCGCAGCAGCCCCCGATCGTCGAGGATCCCGGACTGACCGTGGACTTCGTCGCCCGTACCGAAGCCAGCTTCCTGGGCCAGAACGTCGAACTGAATTTCCAGGCGCGCAATATTTTTGCCCGCGACCATCTGGAATATCAGGACAACGGCACCAACCGGATCGAGGTCAACAGCTACAAGCGTGGCGCCTCGTTCTCGCTGGGTGCTTCGATGGAATTCTGATCCACGACAATTTCTGCACCTGTCGGCCCGGTTTCCCAGCGGAAACCGGGCCTCTTTTTATCCCCCGATGCGGGCGCCCTTGCCCCTTTTCGGCACATGGGCGTGCAAATTTTCGCAAGTTTAAAGAAGTCTTTGCCTAAACAGGTTTCACTTGGCACTAACAGGCCCAGGGGACTGAATAGGGGGAATTTGCTGATGCGTTTTGCAACCGCGCTGCTGCTTGCACCTGTCATGCTGGCGGCAACGCCCGCCCTTGCGGGAGAGGAGGTCGTCTATGGCCCCGCGCCCGACTGGGTGGATGCTCTTGCGACCGATCTGATCGATACCGACGCCAAAACCGCGATCGCGCGTTACGACGTGCAGCAAAGGATCGAGGGCGGAACCGTCACCGTCTATATCGACCGCGCGATCAAGCTCGACAGTGCCGAGGCGCTGACGCAGGCAGGCACCAGCACGGCGACATGGATGCCCGAAAAGGGCGATCTGACAATCCACGCCGTACGCATCCTGCGCGGGGACGAGGTGATCGACGTACTGGCAGGCGGAGAGAAATACACCGTTCTTCGGCGCGAGATGCAGCTGGAAAGCCGCACGCTGGACGGCATGTTGACGGCGACCATGGCCGTGCCGGGCCTGCGCATCGGCGACGTGCTGAATATCGTATTCAGCCAGACCATTCATGACGAAACGCTGGCTGGCGGCGCGCAGCTCAATTCCTTTCTCTTCGCCAAGCCGGCCGAAGCGGGTTTTGCGCGCAATGTCGTATCCTGGCCCGCGGACGAGGCGATACGCTGGAAGGCCGGCCCCGATTTGCCGCAGCCGCAAGAGGAAACGCGCAAGGGTTACCGCTATATCCGCTTTGACCTGCCGCTGGACGAGCGGGACGAGCTGCCCGACGACGCGCCCAGCCGCTATACGCGCCCCCAGATCGTTCAGGCAGGCACGTTCCAGAGCTGGGAGCAGGTATCTTCGGTGTTCGCCCCGCTATACGACATGACCGGTTCCATCGAACCGGGCAGCCCGCTGGCCGAAGAAGTCGCGCGCATTGCCGATGCCACCGATGACCCGCTGGAACGCGCGGCGATGGCCACTCGGCTGGTGCAGGAGCGTATCGGCTATTTGATGAACGGCATGTCGGGCGGCAATTACACCCCGCAGGCTCCGGCGAAGACGTGGGAATTGCGCTTTGGCGATTGCAAGGCGAAATCGGTGCTGCTGCTGGCGCTGCTGCACGAACTGGGGATCGATGCCGAACCGGTGCTGGTGAACACGCAATATAGCGATGCCGCGCCTGAAATGGTACCGATGCCTGCCGCTTTCGATCATGTGATCGTGCGCGCCGATATCGACGGAACGCCATATTGGCTTGATGGCACGATGACCGGAACGCGGATCGGCAATATCGCCAATACGCCGCCCTATCGCTTTGCGCTGCCCATCCGCGCCGACGGCACCGGCCTGCAACCGGTCGAACCACGCGTGCCGGCACAGGCCGACATGACCATGACGGTCGTGCTCGACCAGCGCGGCGGCGTCGATATCCCGACGCTGGCCACTGTCACCACCAGCCTTTCGGGCGCCAGCGCCAGCAATCTGGCCGCAAGCGTCGGGCAAATGAGCGAGGAGCAACGCGACAAGCTGCTGGAAAACCTTGCCGGAAGCAGCCCGCTGGGCGCGCTTACGCTGGTTGACGGGGATGTCGAAACCGATGACGAAGCGGGCACGGTCAGCTTTACCATTACGGGGCTGATGACCACGCCATGGCATACCGAAGGCGCGCGCAAGCGGCACGACCTCGATATGCTGCCTGCCGCCGGATATGAATTCAACGCCGACCGCGCGCGGGCCGCGTGGCGCGATATTCCCGTCGAACTGGGCTATCCGGGTCTGGTCGAAGCGGATGTCACCATTCTGCTACCCGAAATGGGAGAAGGTTTTGTCCTGCGCGGGCGTCCCGATCTCGACATCGGTTACAGCGGAGAGCGGGTGATCCGCCATGTCGAACTGGCCGGCGACCGGCTGGTGGCGCACGAACGGCTGGAAAGCACCGGCGGCGAAATGCCGTCTGCCGAAATCGGCCGTGCCCGCACGCAGGCCGCGCGCGCCAGCAATGCCGCGCCCTTCCTGCTCTCGCCCGCCGACGCGCCGCGTGCATGGCAATATGCGCAACCCGATCTGGCAAAGCGGCTTGCCCCGTACGAGGATGCCTATGCCAAAGCGATCGAACGCGATGACGAGGATGCGCGCAGCTATACCAACCGTGCCCTGTTCCGGCAGCTGACAGGACGCCTTGCCCTGTCGCTGGAGGATATGGACGCCGCCATCGCCATCGATCCCGGTGCCGACAATTACCGCAGCCGCGGCTTTACCCGCCGCAATCTGGGACGCGGCAAGGATGCCCTCGCCGACTTCCGCAAGGCGTTCGAATTCGACCCCACCGGCTATAACGCCCGCATTCTCGCCGGACAGCTGGCGCGCATGGGAGAGACTGAAGAGGCGCTGGAACTGCTCGACGATTACGACGACTACGGCGACGACCACGAAGCGTTCGTCTATGTCCGGTCCGAAGTGCTCGCCTATGCCGACCGCGCCGACGAAGGCATGGCGATGCTGGATGCCCTGATCGAGGAGCAGCCCGGCAAAGGATACCACATGAACAATGCATGCTGGTATCGCGCCCGCTTCCACGTGGGCAAGGACAACATGATCGAGATGTGCGACAAGGCAGTCGAACAGGCCGGCAATCCGGCATCGGTGCTCGACAGCAGGGCGCTGGCATGGCTGACCATGGGCGATCCTGCAAAGGCCAAGGCCGATGCCGAAGCCGCCTTGGCCACAGCGCCCGATGCCTATCGCACGCGCTATATTCTGGGCTTTGCGCAGCGCCGACTGGGCGAGGATGGCGGCGATGCGATCATCGACTATGTCGCAGACACTTGGCCCGGCATTGCCGAGGATTACGCCCGCTATGGCCTGAAGCCGTAAGCGACCCTAGCCGATGTCGAGGACATAGCCGAGCGAACGAACCGTTCGCAGCGGATTGCCTGCGCCCGCCGCTTTCAGCGCGCGGCGCAGGCGTCCGATCCAGACATCGACCGTGCGTTCGTCGATCGGCGGCTCCAGCTTGCCCAGCCCCTCGATCAGCTCGTGCCTTGTCAGCACGCGATTCGGGTTCTCGGCGAAAAAGCGCAGCAGGCGGAATTCATTGGGTCGCAGCGTGACGGGCGTCTGCCCCCAGCGCGCCTGTAACGCCATCAGATCGATGGCAAGATCGCCTGCCTGCAGTAATTGCGTCGCATGGCGATGGCGGCTGCGCGCCTGCACTGCCAACACGCGGTCAAGCACCGCATTGCGGTCCAGCGGACCGACCATGTAATCGTCGGCCCCCGCGCTCAGCGCGCGGCGGCGGTCTTCGATATCGTCGCGTTCCAGTACCATGGTGACATGGGCATCGCGCGTGCGTTCGTCGGCGCGCAGGCGGCGGCACATTTCAAGGCCCGACAGATCGTCCATCACCCAATCGACAAAGGCCCAGATCGGCCCGTCGAGCAGGCGGCGCGGGCCGCTCGCTTCCAGCCGTTCGAAAACGAAGCGCATCTCGTCATGCGCGAAAGGCTCCATCGCCTCTGCGTACGGGTCGGTCAGATAGATGTAAACTTGGTCCACGATGTGACAGTCCCCCGGTTGCGGGGACGGGTTGGCGCAATGATGTGACGCATTCGTGACGCTTTCGCGGCGATCGTAACTATGAACGAAAACAGGCCTCCGGACAGCGAAAAAACCTGTCCGAAGGCCCGAATTATCGCCGGTGACGGCTGAAGATCAGCTGATCGCGCCGTGGCAATGCTTATATTTGTTGCCCGAACCGCAGGGGCACGGCGAATTGCGGTTGATGTCCATCCCCGCATAGGGATTCTCCCGCTCCGACCCGCCGGGGCCGACCTGTGCAAAGGTCGAACCCGCCAGCGCGCCGAACAACGCCTCGCGCCCCAGCGAACCGTCGCCATCATTGCTGTTGTCGGTACCGGTCAGCGGATCGACATGGCCCGTCATCATCCCCGCGCCTTGATCGGCTTCGGGCAGCATCGCACCCGGGTTGGTCAGGAATTCGGGCAGTTCGGGCAGCGGCGCCGGTTCGGGCGCAGCCATGCGCAGATTGGTCGTCATCAATATGCGGGTCACATCCTCGCGGATCGCTTCCAGCATGCGTTCAAACAGCGCAAATGCTTCCTGCTTGTACTCGTTGATCGGCTGCTTTTGCGCATAGGCGCGCAGCCCCACCACCTGCCGCAGCGCGTCGAGCGTGGCGAGATGTTCCTTCCAGTGGAAATCCAGCCGGTCGAGCAGCACCGATTTTTCGACCTGTCGCCAGATCGACGGGTCCACGCTGGCGATCTTGGCGTCCATCTTCGCATCGGCCTGCGCGGCAAGGCGCTGTTCGATGTCCTCGGGATCGATGCCGTCTTCTTCCAGCCACGCCTCGATCGGCGCGTCCTCGCCGGTGATGTCAGCGAAACGCTCCTTCAGCCCCTCGATATTCCATTGCTCGGGATAGGACCCCGGCGGGCACGCTTCTCCCACCAGCCAGTTGACCGTGTCGTTGCGCATGTCGAGTACGACATCGTCCACCGTTTCGCTGTCCATGATTTCCGAACGCTGCTCGTAAATCACCTTGCGCTGGTCGTTCATCACATTGTCGTATTCGACGACCTGCTTGCGGATATCGTAATTGCGCGCCTCGACCTTTTTCTGCGCGGTTTCGATGGCTTTCGACAGCCATTTGCTGCCGATCGCCTCGCCGTCCTGCAGATTGGCGTTCATCATCTTGGAAAACAGCGTGTCGGGCCCGAAGATGCGCAGCAGATCGTCTTCGAGGCACAGGTAGAACCGCGACAGACCCGGATCGCCCTGACGGCCCGAACGACCGCGCAGCTGGTTGTCGATACGGCGCGATTCGTGCCGTTCGGTGCCCAGCACGAACAGGCCGCCCGCCTCCAGCACGCGCTGGCGTTCGGCGGCGATCTCTTCCTTGATCTTCGCGACGGCGGCATCGCGCTCGGGCCCTTCGGGCATGTCGCGCAGTTCATCCTCTGTGCGGAATTCCAGATTGCCGCCCAGCTGGATGTCGGTGCCGCGGCCCGCCATATTGGTCGCGATGGTCACCGCGCCGATGCGGCCCGCCTGCGCCACGATATGCGCTTCCTTTTCGTGCATACGCGCGTTGAGAACGGAGTGCCGGACCCCTTCCTTGTTCAGGAAGTCGGACAAAAGCTCGGATTTCTCGATCGACACCGTGCCGACCAGAACCGGCTGCCCGATCTCGTTTTTCTCCTTGATCGCCTTGGCAATGGCGGCGAATTTTTCCAGCGTCGTCTTATAGAACTGGTCTTCCTCGTCGATCCGCATCACCGGCAGGTTGGTCGGGATCTCGACGACATTCAGCTTGTAGATGTCGAAGAATTCCGCCGCCTCTGTCGCGGCGGTGCCGGTCATGCCAGCAAGCTTGGGATACATGCGGAAATAGTTCTGGAAAGTGATCGAGGCCATGGTCTGGTTCTCGGGCTCGATCTTCACGCCTTCCTTGGCCTCGACCGCCTGATGCAGACCGTTCGACCAGCGGCGGCCATCCATCATGCGGCCCGTGAACTCGTCGATGATGACGACCTTGTCGTCCTTCACGATGTAATCGGTGTCGCGCTTGAACATCATGTTCGCGCGCAATGCCTGATCAAGGTGATGGACGACCTGCGTATTCTCGAAATCGTAGAGGTTCTCGGTTTCCAGCAAGCCTGCCGCAATCAGCTTCTGCTCGACCTTCTCGATCCCGTCCTCGGTCCAGCCGATGTTCTTGGTCTTCTCGTCTTTCTCGTAATCTTCTTCGTCCATCGTTTTCACAATGGCGTCGATGGCGACGTAAAGTTCGGACTTGTCCTCGGTCGGGCCCGAGATGATCAGCGGTGTCCGCGCTTCGTCGATCAGGATCGAGTCCACCTCGTCGACGATCGCGAAACTGAACGGGCGATGCACCTGCTGGTCGCGCGAATGTTTCATATTGTCGCGCAGATAGTCGAAGCCCAGCTCGTTATTGGTCGAGTAGGTGATGTCGCAGTTATACGCCTCGCGCCGCTGGGTTTCGTGCAAATTGGGCACGATCACGCCCACGGTCAGCCCGAGGAAATTATAAAGCTTGCCCATCGTTTCGGCATCGCGGCGGGCCAGATAGTCGTTGACGGTCACGACATGGACGCCCTTGCCCTCCAGCGCGTTCAGGTAAACCGCCAGCGTTGCCACCAGCGTCTTGCCCTCACCCGTACGCATTTCCGCGATTTCGCCGCGGTGAAGGACGATACCGCCCACCATCTGCACGTCGAAATGGCGCATGCCGAACACGCGCTTCGATACCTCGCGCACAACGGCGAAAGCTTGCGGCAGGATATCGTCCAGCGTCTCGCCCTCGGCCAGACGTTCGCGGAACGTCGCGGTCGCGCCCTGAAGCTGCTCGTCCGACAAAGCCTCGTAATCGGGCTCTAGCGCGTTGATCTTTGCGACGATCTTCTCGATCGATTTGACGTAACGGTCGTTGGAGGACCCGAAAATACTCTTGGCAAGGCCGCCGAACATGGGCGTTCCCTTCTATGATGCGGTTCGTGGAAGAATGGCGTGACCCTGCGTTCAGGGCCTGAAGTTCCGAGCGTGACGGGACGATGCGCATGGCAAGCTGCCCCGAAACGAAAAACGCCGCGCGGCCAATCGCCGTCGACGGTTCGCAAGCTCACTCTAGCGGTCGGTCCACCAGCATGACGGTGGGCACGATGATCGTGCGATAGCTGCGTGCGAAGGGCTTGCCCGGTTCGCGGTCGCGCTGTTTCTGCCGTGCGGACACGCTGCATTCGCAGTGCCGTTCCGCGCGGATCGAGGGCGCAGCCTGCTGCCCCGCCGATTCGCTGCATTCGGCACTGACCACCATGCGCGCATGGGCGGGCGCGACCAGACTGGTCATGCCGAGCACAAGGGCAAAGAGGGCGAGGAGCCGTTTCATGCGTGCGACAAGATAGGGACTATCACGCCCCCCGTCCAGCGCGAGCGGGCGATATGGACAATTTTACCCGTCCGGCCTCGGATGCCGGCGACCGGCGGAAGGTTACTGACCGAAGATCAGGCGAACAGATCGTGGTCCATATCCTTCTGGTGCGAATTGGGCACCGGAAGCTGGCAATCCTCGCACTCGCGGTCGATCTCGGGGTCGTCGTCGACCTCGGTCCGGCCCATGCCCATCAATTGCGCGGTCATGGTGATGGGCATCATCCACCACTCCAGCCAAAAGGCCTGAAGCGACAGCTTGAGGTCTCGCGGTTTGAAATCGTCGGTCATGGCGTTCACCGGACACTCCCAATCCGGCCACCAGACGCGTGGCGGCCTGTTATAACGGGCGACATGCTCTGCCTGTTCACCACCTGGGGCGAACAAATGTGAGAATAGCCTTTTCCGCCGCGCGAGGGAACCGGTTTAATGCTTGTGCCCCGGAGTGCATGCAAAAGCCCCGCCGCTCGCTATCGCCCGCGGGGCATCCGTCCAAATTCATCCCCCGCATGAATTCGTATCCCGGATCACTCCCACTCAATCGTCCCCGGCGGCTTCGAGGTGTAGTCATAGACCACCCGGTTGATGCCCTTCACCTCGTTCACGATGCGCGTCGCACACTGGGCAAGGAAGGCCCCGTCAAAGGGATAGACGTCGGCTGTCATGCCATCGGTGCTGGTCACCGCGCGCAGGGCGCAGACGAAGTCATAGGTGCGATAATCCCCCATCACACCCACGGTCTTCACCGGCAACAGGACGGCGAAGGCCTGCCAGATCGCGTCATACAGGCCGGCGTTGCGGATTTCTTCCAGATAGATCGCATCGGCCTTGCGCAGGATATCGGCCTTTTCGCGGCTGACTTCGCCCGGAATGCGGATGGCAAGGCCGGGTCCGGGGAACGGATGGCGGCCCACAAAAATATCGGGCAGGCCCAGTTCGCGGCCCAGTTCGCGCACTTCGTCCTTGAACAGTTCGCGCAGCGGTTCGACCAGGTCCATATTCATGCGTTCGGGCAGGCCGCCGACATTATGGTGGCTCTTGATCGTCACCGACGGACCGCCGGTGAACGAAACGCTCTCGATCACGTCGGGATAAAGCGTGCCCTGCGCAAGGAAGTCGGCGCCGCCGATCTTGTTGGCCTCATCCTCGAACACGTCGATGAAGGTCTTGCCGATGAACTTGCGCTTGGCCTCAGGGTCGGAGACGCCCTCAAGCCCCTTCATGAACAGCGTCGTCGCGTCCACGTGGACCAGCGGGATATTGTAATGGCCGCGAAACAGCGAAACGACCTGATCCGCCTCGCCCATGCGCATCAGCCCGTGATCGACGAAAACACAGGTCAGCTGGTCGCCGATGGCCTCGTGGATCAGAACGGCGGCCACCGCGCTGTCGACACCGCCCGAGAGGCCGCAAATGACCTTGGCATCGCCGACCTGCTCGCGGATTTCGGCGATCTTCACCTCACGGAACTGGGCCATGGTCCAGTCGCCCGCGCAGCCGCAGACATGGCGCACGAAATTGGCGATCAGCTTTCCGCCATCGGGCGTGTGCACGACTTCGGGATGGAATTGCGTTCCGTAAAAGCGGCGCTTTTCATCCGCGATCACGGCAAAGGGTGCGCCGTCGCTGGTGGCCACGATTTCGAAACCGGGTGCGAATTTTGTCACCTTGTCGCCATGGCTCATCCAGACCTGATGACGCTCGCCCGATTGCCACAGCCCGTCGAACAGCGCGCATTTTTCGGTCACGGTCAGGAACGCGCGGCCGAATTCGCCGCCCTCGCCGGTTTCGTGCCCCGGGCGGACCTCTCCGCCCAGCTGATGCGTCATGACCTGCTGGCCGTAACAGATGCCCAGGATCGGCACCCCCGCCTCGAACAGCATTTGCGGCGCGCGGGGGCTGTCCTCGTCGGGCACGCTGGCGGGGCTGCCCGACAGAATGATCCCGCGCGGCTTCATCCGCTTGAACGCCTCTTCCGCCATGGTGAAGGGCGCGATTTCGGAATAGACGCCCGCCTCGCGCACGCGGCGCGCGATCAGTTGCGTTACCTGACTGCCGAAATCGACGATCAGGATCGTGTCCGCGCTGGAATCGGAGCCGATGCGCGCCGCCGCGCCCGAATTTGCTGAGGGTTCGTGAGCCATGGGCGCGCGATAGGAACGCTTCCCGATTCTGTCCAGATGCGCCGGACGATTCGGATGGAAGGGCATCAATCCCGCCCCTGCCGGAGCTTGCATCGTTAACGCACAATTCAATGTTGCATAAAACGCAAATGCAGGGGCTGTTTTCGCATTTGCACAACTGAATGGTGCAGTGCACAACACACTCGAACGAATGATAACTGGCTGACCAAAACCAGACTGGATGTTTGAACCTGGCGGCAACTCATTAGGAGGAAAATATGCGTAAGTTTATCGTTCCTGCTCTGGCCGCTCTTGCCACTTTCGGCATTGCTCCGGCCGCGCACGCTGAAGACGTCGAAGTCCGCGTGGACTTCTCGGATCTCGACCTGTCGCAGGAAACCGACGTGAATGCGCTCAAGTCGCGCGTTCTCGCCGAAGTGACCGAAACCTGCAATGAAGAGGTTCCGACCTTCGCCAGCCGTCTGCTCGTCCGTTCGTGCATCCGCGACGCGATGGAACAGGCCGATGCGCAGATCGAAGCGCAGCGTTCGCTGGCCATGGGCTCGACCGCCGAACTCGGCTGATCGCACCAGGCAGAATTCCGAAGGGGGCCGTTCCGGATCGTCGGAGCGGCCCTTTTTCTTTCGGGCACAGCTTTTCCTTCGGATACCAGCGCTGGATGTTGCTGCGCCTCACCCGCCCAGATTGCCCAGCAGAAATGCCAGCACCAACCCCAGCGCGGTCGCCACGCCCGCCAGATGGTGATCCTGTCGATAGGCCGTCGGGAATACTTCCCGTCGCAAGACTGGCGACCACTGCCCCTGCTGCGAAACAGCGGATAAAGGCGAGCAGGTGGGGCGACGCACCCGCCAGTGCGACATTCCCCAATATCGCCGCTAGCGACAGCACCGCCGCGGTCAGCGCCCAGATCGCGATGATGCGTATATTCGAACGCCCGCTATTCTGCGCCATCTGCCGCGCGCCGCCCGCCGCCTCGGGCAGGTTCGACAGGAAAATCGACCCTGCCAGCGCCGCCACGCCCATCGGTCCGGTTCCGATCAGCGCGACGCCCAGCGCCAGATTTTCGGGTATGCCGTCAAGGCTGATCGCCGCCAGCAGTCCGCCGCCCGAATTGGGGCCCCATTTTTCGTCGATGAAATAATCAGCAACCGCAAATACGATCGCGCCCGCCGCCACGCCCGCGCTGGCCAGATAGACGCTCGACTGGCTGATCGACGGTTCGATCATCTCGCTCACCAGCGACAGCACCAGCGCACCGCCTGCCAATGCGACCAGAAACCCCTCGGTCCTGGCGGACATGCGGCCGTAAACGCCCCATATCGCGCCCAGCATCAGCGCGCCGGAGGCGATACAGACGGTAATCAGGGTCATTAACATGGGCATTTCCTGCATTTGGCGGCACGCGCGGACCGCAATTGTGGAAAATCGCCGCGCGCGATGCGGTTCCGCTTGGGGGATTGGACCACAATTCCTATATCGTGGTCATGGAAGATAACGGTGCAACGCCTGCCAAGACGGGCCTAAACAACGGCTACGGGGCCGAATCGATCAAGGTGCTGAAGGGGCTGGACGCTGTCCGCAAGCGCCCGGGCATGTATATCGGCGACACCGACGACGGCTCGGGCCTGCACCATATGGTGTTCGAAGTGTCCGATAACGCCATCGACGAGGCGCTGGCGGGCCATTGCGACCGGGTTATCATCGAATTGCACCCTGATAATTCGGTCAGCGTCGACGATAACGGCCGCGGCATCCCCACCGACATCCACAAGGAAGAAGGCGTGTCGGCAGCAGAGGTCATCATGACCCAGCTGCACGCGGGCGGTAAGTTCGAAAACACCAGCGACGACAATGCCTATAAGGTGTCGGGCGGTTTGCATGGCGTGGGCGTTTCGGTGGTGAACGCCTTGTCCGAATGGCTGGAGCTGACGATCTGGCGCGACGGCAAGGAGCACTGGATGCGGTTCGAGCATGGCAATGCCGTTGCTCCGCTGAAAGTGGTCGGCGATGCGCCGCTGAATGACGGCGGCGAACCGCGCAAGGGTACGCGGGTGCGCTTTCTTGCCAGTGACGACACGTTCAAGAACGTCAACGAATATGATTTCGAGAAGCTGGAACACCGCTATCGCGAGCTGGCCTTCCTGAATTCGGGCGTGCGCATCATCCTGAGGGATCTGCGTCATGAAGAACCGAAGGAGCACGATCTGTTCTACGAAGGCGGCATCGGCGCCTTCGTCAAATATCTCGACCGCAACAAGGAAGCGCTGATCCCCGAACCCATCGCGATCAGCGCGGACAAGGACGGGATCGGGATCGAAGTCGCTCTCGAGTGGAACGATTCCTATTACGAGAATGTGCTCTGCTTCACGAACAACATTCCGCAGCGTGACGGCGGCACCCATCTCGCCGCATTCCGCGCCGCGCTGACCCGCACGCTCAATGGCTATGCCGACCGGTCGGGGCTGATCAAGAAGGAAAAGGTCAGCCTTTCGGGCGAGGACATGCGCGAGGGGTTGACCGCGATCGTTTCGGTCAAGCTGCCCGATCCGAAATTCGGATCGCAAACCAAGGACAAGCTGGTCAGTTCCGAAGTGCGTCAGCCGCTGGAAAGCCTGATGAGCGACAAGATGAGCGAATGGCTGGAAGAAAACCCCGCTAACGCCAAGACGATTATCCAGAAGGTCGTCGACGCCGCCGCTGCGCGCGAAGCGGCCCGCCGCGCCCGCGAAATGAGCCGCAAGGGCGCGATGAGCGTCGCCAGCCTGCCGGGCAAATTGTCCGACTGCCGCGAGCGCGATGCGACCAAATGCGAACTTTTTCTGGTCGAGGGCGATTCCGCGGGCGGTTCGGCCAAGAACGGGCGCGACAGCCAGTATCAGGCGATCCTGCCCCTGCGCGGCAAGATCCTGAACGTGGAACGCGCGCGTTTCGACCGCATCATTTCGTCAAAGGAAGTCGGCACGCTGATCCAGGCGATGGGCACGGGCCTGCGTGACGAATTCGATCTGGAAAAGCTGCGTTATCACAAGATCGTGATCATGACCGACGCCGACGTTGACGGCGCGCATATCCGTACGCTGCTGCTCACTTTCTTCCACCGCCAGATGCCCGAAATCGTAAAGGCGGGGCACCTCTATATCGCGCAGCCGCCGCTCTATAAGGTCGCGAAGGGCCGGTCCGAGGTTTACCTCAAGGATAATGATGCGCTCGAACGCTATCTTGTCGATGCGGGTTTGGGCAATCGCGTGTTGGAAACCGCCGGCGGCGCGCGCAGCGGCGACGATCTCGCCGCGCTGGTGGAAAAGGCTCGCCGGTTCAAGAATGCATTGGGATTTGCGCCCAACCGGTATGATCAGGGCGTGATCGAGGCGCTGGCCCTGTCGGGCGCGCTGGCCCCCGGGATCGATGCCGCAACCCGCGAAGCCGCCT
Source organism: Croceicoccus sp. Ery5 (assembly GCF_020985325.1). NCBI lineage: Bacteria > Pseudomonadati > Pseudomonadota > Alphaproteobacteria > Sphingomonadales > Erythrobacteraceae > Croceicoccus > Croceicoccus sp. Ery5. The sequence continues at coordinate 1,430,337 of NZ_CP087587.1, read as the reverse complement.
TGCAACGCGCGGCACAGTGGCTGCAGCGCGGGGACGAGGAAGCGCGCTGGTCGGCGCAGATCAATGACGAGGGCTATGGCATTTCGCGCGTCTGGCGCGGGGTGACCGATTATCACCTGATTGAGAACAAGTTCCTCGAAAGCGCGGAAGCCCGCAAGATCAGCAAGCTGGCCGAGGAACTGGCCGAACCGTTCGAACAGGGCGCCAGCCTTGTCCGCATTTCCCAGCAGGCGCAGGCCGATGCTGCCGAAGAGGACGAGGAAGCGGTCGAAACGCCGACCGCCGCATCGATGAACCGGCCCAGCCAGTTGCTTGACCAGATCATGGCGGCGGGCCGCAAGGGCCTGTCGGTCCAGCGTTACAAAGGTCTTGGCGAGATGAATGCCGAGCAGCTTTGGGAAACCACGCTCGACCCCAACAACCGCGCCCTGTTGCAGGTCAAGGTCGAGGACGCCGACGTGACGGACGAGATCTTTACCCGGCTGATGGGCGATGTGGTCGAACCGCGCCGCGAATTCATTCAGGAAAACGCGCTCAACGTCGCCAATCTGGATATCTGACCGGACAGGTCGCTGCCTGCGCCAACGCGCGGGCGGCGGTTCAGACTGGCGCCCCGTTTCCGCAGGAAGCCGCACGCTCGGCCAGCAGGATCGCGCCCAGCGGCCCCGCATCATGGCCCAGAACCGGTGGCACCACGATCCGCGCCATCGCATCGTCATCGATATCGGGCAGATAGCCCGCCAGTAACGCAGGCGCCTTGCGCGCGGCCTGTCGCACCATGGCGCGCTGCCCCAGCCCCACGCCGCCACCGATCACGATCCGCTGCGGCGAAAGCGCCAGCATGAGATTGGCGATCAGCCGCGCCAGATCGCCCGCGACCGCGTCCCAACGCGGATCGCCTGCCGCCACTGCCGCCGGATCGGTACCGAAGCGCGATTGAAGAGCGGGACCGCTTACCAGCCCTTCGATGCAATCGCCATGGAACGGGCAAATTCCCGCAAAATCGTCACCGGCCTCGCGCCGCAGCATCACATGGCCCAGTTCGGGATGCAGCAGCCCGTGCGCGGGTCTTCCGCCCACGACCACGCCGCCCCCGATGCCCGTGCCGATGGTGATATAAATCACGGTTTCGCACCCCTGCCCCGCCCCCAGTGCCATTTCGGCCAGGGCAGCGGCATTCACATCGGTGTCGAGCGCAAGCGGCACGCCGAAATCTGACAGTCCGGCCAGCAGATCGGCCCCTTCCCAGCCGGGTTTGGGCGTTGCCAGAACATGACCGTAATCGGGAGCGGCCCGATCGATGCGCACCGGGCCGAAAGCGGCGATACCGATGGCGGCAAGCGCCTCGCCAGCATGCCAGCGCGCCAGTAATTCGCGCGCCGCGTGCAGCGTAGCCTCTGGCGTGGTGGTCGCGATCGTCACCCGTTCTGCAATGGTCCTGCCATATGCGCGTGCGGCCACCAGCTTGGTGCCGCCGATTTCCAGTCCGGCAAGATGCGATCCGGCATCATGTAACAATGCGCCATCCTTTCACGCAATTTCGCAGTTGCAATGCAACACGACACGGACCGATAAGCACAGGCCATGATACGCGCCGCTCTGCATCACCGCACCGCCTATGTCTATGACAGGCCCGTCCGTCTTGGCCCGCAGGTGATCCGCCTGCGCCCAGCCCCGCACACACGGACAGAAGTGCCCAATTACGCGTTGAAAATCGAACCGGCGGGCCATTTCATCAACTGGCAACAGGACCCGCATGGCAACTGGCTGGCGCGCGTCGTCTTTCCCGAACGCGTGACCAGCTTTTCCATCGATGTCGATCTGATCGCGGATATGGCGGTCATCAATCCCTTCGACTTTTTCGTCGAGGAAGAGGCCGAAGAAGTCCCCTTTTCCTATACCGACGAAGCAAGGGCCGAGCTTGCCGCCTATTTCGATGCCGAACCGGCGGAAGAGAAGTTCGAGGCACTGGTCGGCGAATGGGCAGGCAGGCAACAGGGCCGCACCATCGATTTTCTGGTGGCCATCAATCAGGCGCTGGAACAGCGGATTTCCTATGTCGTGCGCATGGAACCCGGCGTGCAGACGCCCGAAGAGACGCTGGAACTGGGCACCGGCAGTTGCCGCGATACGGGCTGGCTGCTGGTCAATCTGTTGCGGCGGCTGGGTTATGCCGCGCGTTTCGTATCGGGCTATCTGATCCAGATGAAGGCCGATGTCGAACCGGTCGAAGGTCCCAAGGGGCCCGAGGCCGATTTCACCGATCTTCATGCATGGTGCGAGATTTTCGTCCCCGGCGCAGGCTGGATCGGGCTGGACCCCACCAGCGGGCTGTTCGCGGGCGAAGGCCATATTCCGCTGGCCGCAACGCCGCATTTCCGCTCTGCCGCGCCGATCACCGGCGTGGCCGAACCCGCCGAAGTCGATTTCACCTTCGAAATGAGCGTCGACCGCGTGCACGAGGCTGTGCGCATCACCAAGCCCTTTACCGACGGCCGCTGGCAGGCTCTGCTCGATCTGGGTGCCAGGGTGGACGAGGCGCTGGAAGCAGGCGATGTGCGCCTGACCATGGGGGGCGAACCGACCTTTGTCGCGGCGGCCGATCCCGAAGCGCCCGAATGGAACGGCGAGGCCGTGGGCCCGACCAAGGCCGATTATGCCGACCGCCTGATCCGCAAATTGCGCGACCGTTTCGCGCCGGGGGCCCTGCTGCACCACGGACAGGGCAAATGGTATCCGGGCGAAAGCCTGCCACGCTGGGGCTTTTCGCTCTATTGGCGGCACGATGGCGCGCCGATCTGGCAAAACCCCGATCTGATCGCGGGCGGCAGTGACGATCCCGATGCGGCGGTCGAACAGATTGTCGATGCCGAAGACGCACAGGCGCTGATCGAAGGCACCGCGACGGTGCTGGGGCTTGGCGGCGAAACGGTGCAGGCGGTTTACGAAGACCCGCAGAAATGGATCGAGCGCGAGGGGGAACTGCCGGTCAATGTGACGGCGCTCGACCCCAAGATCGAGGACCCCGAGGAACGCCAGCGCATCGTAAAAACCTTTACGCGCGGGCTGACGAAGCCGGTGGGCTTCGCCCTGCCGATCCAGCGGCAACAGGCCCAGCCCGCAAAGGGTCCGCGGTGGAAGACCGAACAATGGACCACGCGGCGCGGCGCACTGTTCGCGGTGCCGGGCGATTCGGCGCTGGGCTATCGTCTGCCGCTCGGCTCGCTGCCGCATGTGCCCAAATCCGACTTTCCCTATATCCACCCGCGCGTATCCACCGATGCGGCCGAACCATTGGCCGATTTCCGGCGGCAGTCGGTCCCCGTCGGCAGCGACAGCCGCGAGGCCGCGCCACCTGCCGAGGGCTTTGCGCCGACCGGTCAGCGGGTCGAGCGCGTCGCAGGGCCCGACGGGCATGCACAGGACCGCGTGGAACAGGAAATCAGCGCCGATGCCGTCCGCACCGCCATGACGGTCGAGCCGCGCGGCGATTACCTGTCGGTGTTCATCCCGCCGGTCGAAGCGATGGAGGATTTCCTCGAACTTGTCGCCGCGATCGAGGACGTCGCCGCGAAAATGGACAAGCCGGTGCGGATCGAGGGGTATTCCCCGCCGCCCGACCCGCGCGTCAACGTGCTGAAGGTCACTCCCGATCCCGGCGTGATCGAGGTGAACATCCACCCTGCCGCCAGTTTCGAGGAAATCCGCGCGATTACCGAAGGGCTGTACGAAGACGCGCGCGAAGTGGGGCTGACGGCCGACAAGTTCATGGTCGACGGGCGTTCGGTAGGCACGGGCGGCGGCAACCATATCGTGCTGGGCGGCAAGACCCTGCCCGACAGCCCCTTCGTACGGCGGCCCGATCTGCTGAAAAGCTTTGTGCTTTACTGGCAGCGCCATCCGTCGCTGTCCTATCTGTTTTCCGGCCTGTTCATCGGCCCCACCAGCCAGGCCCCGCGCTTCGACGAAGCCCGGCATGACAGCCTGTACGAGTTGGATATCGCGCTGGCGCAAGTGCCCGGCCCCGAAACACCGCCGCAATTCCCGTGGATCAGCGATCTGCTGTTCCGCAACCTGCTGGTCGACGTAACGGGCAACACGCATCGCAGCGAGATTTGCATCGACAAGCTCTATTCGCCCGACGGGCCGACGGGTCGCCTCGGGCTGGTCGAGTTCCGCGGGTTCGAAATGCCGCCCGACGCGAAGATGAGCGTGGCGCAATTGCTGTTGATCCGCGCGCTGACGGCCATGTTCTGGCAACGCCCCCTGTCGGGATCCTTGGTCCGTTGGGGCACCAGCCTGCACGACCGGTTCCTGCTGCCGCATTTCTGCTGGTCCGATTTCCTCGACGTGCTTCAGGACCTGCGCGAGGCGGGCTTCGATTTCGACCCGAACTGGTTCGAAGCGCAGCGCCAGTTCCGTTTCCCGATCCACGGCGAAGTCGAGGCAGGCGGCGTGGCGCTGGAAATCGCCCATGCGCTGGAGCCGTGGAACGTGCTGGGCGAAACCGGCGCGATCGGCGGCACGGTGCGCTATGTCGATTCCAGCACCGAACGGCTGCAGGTCAAGGCGCGCGGGCTTGTCCCCGGGCGCCATGTCGTTGCCTGCAACGGGCGGCGCGTGCCCTTGCACCCCACGGGCAAGCCGGGAGAAGCGGTGGGCGGCATCCGGTACAAGGCCTGGGCCCCGCCCTCGTGCCTCCATCCGCTCCTCGCCGCAGACGCTCCGCTCACCTTCGATGTGTTCGACAGCTGGAACAATCGCTCGCTGGGTGGTTGTGTCTATCATGTGGCGCATCCGGGCGGACGATCCTATGACGACGTACCGGTCAACGATTTCGAGGCGGAGGCACGCCGCCGGGCACGGTTCCAGCCGTTCGGCCACACGCCCGGCGATGTCGAGATTCCGCCCGCAGAGGATGGGGGAGAGTTCCCGATGACACTGGACCTGCGACGACCCAAGCGCGGATAATGAACGACGGTTCGCCTGTTTTTCAGGGGGATACCCTTTTCGGCCCCGATCCCGGCAGCGATCCGCTGGGCTGGTATCCCGCGCCCGAAAGCGGCGACATCTTCGCCTCTGCCAGCAGCGATATGGCGCCGCTGTGGCATCGTGTGGCCGCCGCCCTGTGCCAGCTTGGCGAAGGCAATCTGGGGCAGATACAGTCCTATCTCGACCGCAATGTCGAGGATCTGGGCCTTGCCTTCCGCCTGACGGGGGACGAGCGGGAGCGGCCATGGCCACTGGGGCCGATGCCGGTGCTGATCGGCGCATCCGAATGGGACGTTCTGGAAACGGGTCTGATCCAGCGGGCCGAATTGCTCGAACATGTCGTCGCCGACATCTATGGCGCGCAAAACCTGGTGGGCGAAGGGCATTTGCCTGCCGCTCTGGCCAGCGGAAGCCCCAATTTCGCGCGCAGAATGGTCGGGTTGCGTCCCCCGGGCGGCTATCATCTGCGCGTCTATGCCGTCGATCTGGCACGCGGTCCCAATGGCGAATGGCGCGTGCTGGCCGATCGCACGCGGCTGCCCACCGGCATCGGCTATGCGCTGGAAAACCGGCTGGCGCTGATCCGCAGTACCGGCAATCTGCTGGCGGGCATCGGCGCGCGCCGCATTACCGAATTTTTCGAGGCCCTGCGGTTCGGCATTGCCGAGGATTGCCAGCGGTCGGACCCGCGCATCGGCCTGCTGACCCCCGGACGATTTAACCAGAGCTATCCCGAACAGGCGCATCTGGCCCGCCATCTCGGCTTCTCTCTGGTCGAAGGCCGCGACCTGACGGTGCGCGACGGACGGCTTTATGTGCGCACCGTCGCCGGGTTGAAGCGGATCGACGGGTTGTGGCGCTGGATCAATACCGCCGATATCGATCCGCTGGCATTCGACCAGCATTCGCAGATCGGCGTCGCCGGACTGGTCGAGGCGTGCCGGTCGGGGCAGCTGTCGGTGGCGAACTGGCCGGGTGCGGGCGTCGTGGAATCGCGCGCCATGTCTGCCTTTCTGCCGCGGCTTGCCCAGGTGGTGACCGGCGGGCCGCTGATCCTGCCCAATGCGGCGACATGGTGGTGCGGGCAAAAGGCCGAGCGGGACGAGGCGCTGGCCCGTTTCGACGAGCTGGTCTTTGCCTCCTCGTTTCGTGGCAGCATCCCCGGCATTCCCGAAGGCAGCACGCGTATCGGCGCGCAGATTCCGGCCGAAGAGCGCGAAAAGCTGCTGCAAGGGCTGGCCCGCCGCCCGATGGATTATGTCGCGCAGGAAATCGTCGAAACCTCGACCGCGCCCGCCATCGTCGACGGGCGGTTCGAACCGCGCCGCTTTACCTTGCGCTGCTTCCTTGCGCGCGGGGCGAACGGGCAATGGGTGGTCATGCCGGGCGGCTTCGCGCGCATTTCCAAACAGGGCCATCTGCGCACCGCATTGATGGAGCGTGACGATTTCTCCGCCGATCTGTGCGTTGTCGACGGGCAAGGAAGCGCGCGCACCGTGCGCCCGCCCAATCTTGACCCGCCATCGGTGCGGCGCGGCGGCGGGCAATTGCCCAGCCAGGCCGCCGATAATCTGTTCTGGCTGGGCCGTTATGGCGAACGCCTGAACCTGACCGCGCGGATCGTGCGCATTCTGGTCGAAAATTCCGATGGCCCCGCCGGACGCGCCGCCGTGCCCGAAGCGGTGACCACTGCCGACCGGCTGGCCGCGCTGCTACGCCAATGGGGTGCCGCGCCCGCTCCGACCGAGGACGAAGCGCATCCCGCCCCGCACGACATGGCGGTCGCGGCGCTGACCGACAAGACGCTGAACGGGTCGATCCCCGTCCTTATCGAAAAGGCGCAGCAGATCGCGCTTTTGCTGCGCGACCGGCTGTCGCGGGACAGCTGGCGCGCGGTTCAGCGACCCCTGCCGCCCGTGGATGCAATGGATAGCGACACGCTGATCGATGCGTGCGACATGGTGGTCGGGCGCGGCGCTGCGGTGGCGCAATTGCTGTCGGACAATATGGGCCGCAGCGCGGCATGGCGCTTCTTTGACATGGGCATCGCGATCGAACGCGGGTCGATGATGCTTCAGGCAGCGCAGGCCATCGTCCCCGGCAGTGCCAGCGCCGAAGACCTGACTGCGCTGCTCGACCTGATCGACGGCATATCGCTCTACCGCAGCCGCTATCTGACGATCCCCTTCATCGCGCCCGTGCTCGACATGGCGCTGCTCGACCCTGCAGAGCCGCGCGGCCTTGCCTATCAGGCCAAGCGCGTGGCCGAACATCTGGCCGCCCTGCCCGACCTGCGCGAAGACGGCCTTCCCGAAGAGCCGCTGCGCATGGCGCAAATGCTCGACGCGAAGATCGGCGGCCTCGATGCCGAAGACCTCGACACCAATGTGCTTCAGGGGCTGCGCGACGATCTGGGCGCCTTGTCGGCCGCGATCGGGCGACGCTATTTCCTGCAACCGGACAAGCCCGCCCCGCGCGATCCGGGGGCGCTGCTGGCATGAGCGGCCCCGTCACCTTCCGCGTCGAACATCGCACCGACCTGTCCTATGCCGCCCCCGTGGCGCAGGCGCGCTTCAACATCAGGCTCAAACCCTATCCATGGGCGGGGCAGGAGATTTCGGACCAGTCGCTCGTGCTCGACCCTGTACCCGCCAGCGCGGTGGACGAGGACGGGCCCTATCTCGTCAACACCACGCGCGTCCGGTTTGAACAGCCGCTCAGCGAATTGACCGTGCAGAGCAGCTTTACCGTCGCGATCACCCCGCCGCGCGCGCCCGCGACGGCCATGACGATCGAGGATGTGCGCGAAATGGCCGCCGCTTCACGCGATCTCAGCGTATGGTCGCCCGCGCCCTATCTGTTCGCGTCGCGCATCGCAGGGCTGGATCAGGCAATCGCGGACTGGGCCGCGCCGATCCTGTCGCCCGAACGTTCGATCGTGCAGGCTGCCCATGATCTGACCCATGCGGTGCATGAAAAGATCGCCTATGTGTCCGGCTCTTCCACCAGCCGCACACCCCCGCAAGAGGCGTTCGCGGCGGGACGCGGCGTGTGTCAGGATCAAAGCCACGTGATGATCGCCGCGCTGCGTTCGCATGCGATCCCGGCGGCCTATATCTCGGGCTATCTCAACACCCGCCCGCCGCCGGGGCAGGAAAAGCTGGTCGGCGCCGATGCGATGCATGCATGGGTGGCGGTATGGTGCGGAGAGGATGGCTGGGTCGCATTCGACCCGACCAACGACCGGCTGGCCGATACCGATCACGTGACCGTGGGCATGGGGCGCGATTTTGCCGATGTCTCGCCCATCGACGGCGTGTTCGTGGGTTCGGCGGTGCAGGATCTGAAATATGCGGTCGATGTCCGCCGCATCGACGAGATGGCGGATCAGGGGGCAGGCACCCCCGCCCCCTGATCCGGTATTCCCGTCAATCCCGTGCCAGCTCGCGCGAGCGTTCGGCAGCCGCCTCGACCGCTTCGGCCAACAGGGCGCGCAGGCGGCCCGTGCCCATCAGCACATCCAGCGCCGCCGCCGTGGTGCCGTTGGGGCTGGTCACATTGCTGCGCAGCTGGCCCGGATCCTCGTCCGACGAACGCGCATAGACCGCCGCGCCATAGACCGTCTGGATCGCCAGCTCTTTCGCCAGTTCTTCGGGAAGTCCCGATTTGACGCCCGCCTCGGCCATCGCTTCGATGAAATGGAAGACATAGGCAGGGCCCGACCCCGACACGCCGGTAACCGCGTCCATCAGGCTCTCTTCCTCGACAAAGGCGACGCTGCCGCTGGCCGACAGCAGCGTTTCGCAAACGGCGCGTGCTTCACCGGTCACGGCATCATTGGCACAGCAGACCATCATGCCCTTGCCCACGGCCGCAGGCGTATTGGGCATGCAGCGGATAACCGCGCTCCCCTCGCCCAGCGCCTTTTCGATGGTGCCCAGCAAGGTGCCCGCCGCAACCGAAACGAATGTCGTGCCCGCTGCCGCAAAGGGGCGGTAATCGGCCAGCACCTTGGCCATCACCTGCGGCTTGACCGCGATGATCGCCATCGCCGGGGCCTCTCCGCCGATGATCTCGTCCACGCCCGCATGGACCTTTGCGCCGGTTCCCGCCGCGCGCTTGCGCAGATCGTCATTGGGTTCGACCACGTCGATCCGATTCGCCGGCGTGCCCTGTTCGATCCAGCCTTTCAGCATGGCAAAGCCCATGTTCCCGCATCCGACGAGAAGCACCCGACCATCGGGTTGCGCGTTCGTTTCGTTGCTGGAAATATCCGTGCTCATAATTCCTCTTTCAGGTCGAATGTCTGTCTTTTCGGATCGAAGTCCGCTGCGAACGGTTGCAGCTAACATAAAGAGATGATTTGGCCACCCGCAGCAGGCGGGAATTTGCCGATCAGGAGAGAGAACGTTCAACCCGCCGAAAGGACCCCATGCTCGACAGGACTGCCGATTTGAACGACAAGTTTGCCCGTTTTGCGCCCCCCATCCGCGAAGCAACGCCGCTGCGACAGGCGATTACCGATGCCTATCGCCGCCCCGAACCGCAGGCCGTGGCCGAATTGCTGCCGCGCGCGACCATGCCCGACCATTTGCGCCAGCAGATCGAACAGACCGCCCGCGATCTGGTGCTGAAAGTCCGCAAGAAGCAGGACGGCTGGGGCGTCGACGGCCTGATGCAGGAATATTCGCTGTCGAGCGAAGAGGGCGTCGCGCTGATGTGTCTGGCCGAAGCGCTGCTGCGCATTCCCGATGCGGGCACGCGCGACGCGCTGGTGAAGGACAAGATCGCGCGCGGCAACTGGCGTTCGCATCTGGCGCCCGATCACTCGCTGTTCGTGAACGCGGCCACATGGGGTCTTGTCGTCACGGGCGAGCTTTCCGAACGGACCGACGAATTCGGCCTTGCCGCCGCTCTGAAACGCCTGATCGCCCGCGCGGGCGAACCGGTGATCCGGTCGGGCGTGCGCCTTGCCATGGAATTCATGGGCGAACATTTCGTCGCGGGCGAGACGATCGAGGAAGCGATCAAGCACGCCAAGGGCCCCGAAGCGCGGGGCTTTACCTATAGCTATGACATGCTGGGCGAGGCTGCGGTCGATCTGAACGATGCCGCCGCCTATTACGCGGCCTATGAAAAGGCGATCCATGCCATCGGCCGCCGCGCCGACGGCAAGCCGGTCCACACCGCGCCGGGCATTTCGGTCAAGCTGTCGGCCCTGCACCCGCGTTACCAGCGCGCACAGGCCGGACGGGTGATGAAGGAGCTGCTGCCCCGCGTCCGTGCGCTGGCCGTGTTGGCGAAATCATATGGCATCGGCTTTAACATCGATGCCGAGGAAGCCGACCGGCTGGAACTGTCGCTCGACATTATCGAGGAACTGGCCACCGCGCACGAGCTGGCGGGCTGGAACGGGCTTGGCTGCGTGATACAGGCCTATGGCAAAAGATGTCCGCAAGTGCTGGACTGGCTGATCGATCTGGCCAAACGGTCCGAACGCCGCATTCCTGTGCGTCTGGTGAAAGGCGCCTATTGGGATGCCGAGATCAAGCGCGCCCAGCTGGACGGGCTGCCGGATTTCCCCGTCTATACGCGCAAGGTCCACACCGACCTGTCCTATATCGCCTGCGCCCGCCAGCTGATCGAGGCGCGCGAGCATATTTTTCCGCAATTCGCCACGCATAATGCGCAGACTCTGGCGACGATCTATCACCTTGCGGACGAGATCAAGGGCCGCCCGTTCCAGGCAGGCGATTACGAGTTCCAGTGCCTGCACGGCATGGGTGAGGAGCTGTATGACGAGGTCGTTCCCAAGAGAAAGCTGAACCGCCCCTGCCGCATCTATGCGCCGGTCGGCACGCATGAAACGCTGCTTGCCTATCTGGTGCGGCGCTTGCTGGAAAACGGGGCCAACAGCTCGTTCCTGAACCGCATTTCCAATCCCGATGTCGCCATCGCGGACCTGACGGCCGATCCGGCGCAGCAAGTGGCCGAAATGGAACGCCCCGGCAGCATGCATCCGCAGATTTCCCTGCCGCTGGGAATTTTCCCGATGCGGCTGAATTCGGCAGGCATCGACCTGACGAACGAGGATCGTCTGGCCGAACTGACCGAAGATCTGGAGGAAAGCGCCAGCCGCGAATGGGTGGCGGGCGAAGCGGGCACCGGCACGCCCCGCGATGTGACCAATCCGGCGGACCGGCGCGATATCGTCGGGGTCAGCCACGATCTGTCGCCCGACGATGTGCCGGCCATTGCCTCTATCGTCGCCGCATCGCACTGGAACGAGGTGCCCGTCAGCCAAAGGGCTTCGGCGCTGCACCGCGCAGCCGATACGATGCAGACGCAAATGGGCGTGCTGATCGGCCTGACCATCCGCGAGGCGGGCAAGAGCGCCACCAACGCCATTGCCGAAGTACGCGAAGCGATCGATTTCCTGCGCTATTACGCGAACCGCGCGGTCGAAAGCTTTGGGCACGAGCAGGAGCCTTTGGGCACGATCTGCTGTATTTCGCCGTGGAACTTCCCGCTTGCGATCTTCACCGGACAGGTTGCGGCCGCATTGGTCGGCGGCAATTCGGTGCTGGCGAAACCGGCCGAGGAAACGCCGCTGGTCGCCGCCGAAGCCGTGCGCATCCTGCACGAGGCGGGGATTCCCGACCACGCATTGCGGCTGGTTCCCGGCGACGGCGCGGTAGGCGCGGCTCTGGTCGCGTCGGAAGACGTGCACGGCGTGATGTTCACCGGATCGACACAGGTCGCGCAGCTGATCCAGAAGCAATTGTCCAAGCGCCTGTCGCCTGCGGGCAAGCCGATCCCGCTGATCGCGGAAACGGGCGGCATCAATGCGATGATCGTCGATTCCTCCGCGCTTGCCGAACAGGTGGTGCGCGATGTGATCGCCAGCGCCTTCGACAGCGCCGGTCAGCGTTGTTCGGCCCTGCGCCTGCTGTGCATTCAGGACGATGTCTATGACCGCACACTGGGCCTGTTAAAGGGGGCATTGGCGCAGCTGGCGATCGGTTCCACCACGCAATTGTCGAACGATATCGGTCCCGTCATCACCGACGAGGCATTGGAAGGTATCGAAAGCCATATCGCCGAGATGGAGGCCGCCGGGCACAAGGTCACGCGGCTGAAACTGCCACAGGGGGTAGAGCATGGCAGCTTTGTCGCGCCGACCATCATCGAACTGGATTCGACGACCGAACTGACCCGCGAAGTGTTCGGGCCGGTGCTGCATGTCACCCGTTTCGCGCGCCACGATCTTGTGCCCTTGGTGCACGAGATCAATCTGTCGGGATATGGGCTGACCTTTGGCCTGCACACGCGGCTGGACGGCACGGTCGATCAGGTCGCCCGTGTGATCGAGGCGGGGAATATCTATATCAACCGCAACCAGATCGGCGCGATCGTGGGCAGCCAGCCGTTCGGCGGGCATCGCCTGTCGGGCACGGGGCCAAAGGCGGGCGGTCCGCTGTATCTGGGCCGCCTTGTCAGCCAGCCCCCTGCCCTGCCGATGGCACTGTCCGATCCGGCCGTGCACCAATATGCGCAATGGCTGCGCATGCGGGGCGAGATTGCGGCATCCGACGCCGCCCGTGCCTATGCCGATCAGGGCGGGCTGGGTTACCGCGAAGTCCTGCCCGGCCCGGTGGGCGAGCGGAACAGCTATGAACTGCGCAAGCGCGGCCATATTCTGGTCCGGCCCAAGACCACGGCCGGTTTCCAGCAGCAGCTGGCCGCCGTGCTGGCCACCGGCAATATCGCCTTGCTCGAAGATATGGGCTGGGCCAGCGATCTGCCCCCCGAACTGCACGGAAGGGTCGAGGCGCTGGCGCATCAGCCGGTCGCGGGCGCGCTGGTCGAAGGGGACGAAAGCGATCTGCGCGCCGCCCTTGCCGAGTTTGCGGAGCGTGAAGGGCCGCTGGTCCTAACCCAGTCTGCCAGCGAGGCGGATTGCGCATCGGACACGCCCGCCTATTGCCTGCACTGGCTGTTGGAGGAAGTCTCGATCTCGGTCGACACCACGGCAGCGGGCGGCAATGCCAGCCTGATGACGCTTGAATGATCGTGTCGGGGCCGGTTTTGCGACCGGCCCCGAGATCGCATCAGATCTTGCGCCAGCTGGGGCAGTCGACGGCGCTGGCGGTGCCCCGTTTGAACACTTTTGCGCGCATGCCGAACGCATCATTGCCCCATGTCTGGTTCGGCCCGCCCGACACCATGATCTTGTCGCCCGCCGCCAGATCGATGTCGGCGCTGATCTGCGTCTGCCCGTTCGTCAGGATCTTGGTCGCCGCCGCCTTGCCGTTATGGTCGATCGCAAGGTCGATACCGTCGCCGCCGTCCTCACGCTTGTGGAAGCAGGCAGTGACCGTGACCGAGACAGGCTTGTCGGTCTGCCATTGCCACAGGGCGCGCAGCGGATCGCTGCCATCGCGGGCGGGCACCGCGCCATCAGGCCCCATCGACAGAACCGCATCCCACGCGCTGCGCAAATCGCTGCCATACCACTGGGTCTTGTAGGTCAGCGGGTCCATCCCGCCATCGCGTCCGCGCGCGAAATATTTCCAGTCGCCCGTGCCGAATTGCAGCAGCGTATCGGCCAGTACATTGCTCGACCCCGGATCGCTGATATTACCGCCGACGAAAATGACCGGCACGTCCGACACCTGCATCTGCGTGGTCGACGGCAGGCGGTTGCCATAGGCGTCAAAGGCCTCGCTCGCCCCTTCCACCCGAATGGTGCGCGGCGTGCCCCATACGATGGTCGCACCCTTGCCATAGCGAAAGGCGAACAGGCCCGGATCGCCGGTGTTCAGCTTGACCGGATTGCCATGGGGCAACAGCTTGCTGGCCGCCAGCCGGACGGCGCGGCCCTGCTGTTTGATGGCCGATCCGTCGAACAGGCCCAGGTTGGGGAACCAGCGCTCCTCGAACAGGGCATACCACACCGCCGCGTCGACACCGGCGGCGGCCATCAGCGTGATCGACTTGATCCCTTCGGATGCGGCAAGTTTCTGGTCGGGATGGTCGTGGGCGAATTCGGATGCCCAGATCTCCACCTCTTTCCCGTGGTCGCGCATCGCCTGTTTCAGCCGCGCGATTTCCATGGGCAGTCCATAGGAATAGCCCGAATAGGGATGCACCGCGACGCCATCGACATAATCGAGCATGCCTGCGGCGAAGAATTTCTCCAGATAGCCGGTACCGATCATATTGGTCGAACCGCCAAGGATGCGGATATGGGGATGGCTTGACCCCATGGCCGCGTCGATATCCTTGAGCAGCGCGATATAGGTGTCCTCCAGATCGTAACCCGCCGGATAGCTGAGGCCGAGGCCGCCGCCGCCATTGATCTCGTTCCCGATTTCAAAGCCCGAGATGCAGGTGCCGAAATGATCGGCCACCGCGCGCAGATATTTCGCAAATGCCGCGCGCGCGGCGGGGGTATAGACGAATTTCCCGCCGTCGTAGTGCGGGTTGACCGGAATTTCGACCAACAGGAATTTCTTGCCGCGCGCGCAGGCCGCCTCAAGCTTCTTCGACGTCGCGCCGGTGAAATCGAGCTTGCCCTTCGTCAGCTCGACCTGATCCCATTCCTGACCGTCGCGCAGCAGGGCGATGGACAGATCGTCAGCCCGGTCGATGGTGTCGAGCTGCCAACCCTGGCTGAAATGCGTCGCCGCGCCCAGGGCCATCGTACCCGACGGCGTGCTGGCGGGCGTCGGGCTGGGCGTGGGGGCCGGTGCAGGTGCAGGCGAAGGTGAAGGCGCCGGTGCGGGGGCCGGTGTCGGAGTGGGTGCCGGTGAAGGCGCAGGCGTCGGGCCGGGCGCGGGCGCGGCGGTTACGGGGACAGAGGCGACCCCCTCGGTTCCGGCCTCGCCCCCTCCGCAGCCGGCCAGACAGACCAGCGCCGTTCCTGCCAGTAACAACATCCCTCGACCGTTCGCCATGAACCCCGCCCTTCGCAAGTGCGATTTGTTGCCAGATCGCGGCGGACCAGATCCCGAACTTGGCCCGTCGCATGGGGCATGGCATTGGGGAATTGGGTAAATTTGGGATTAACGCGCCTCCCCCGATCGGCTCTGACGTGGGGAAGGCGCGGCGAAGCGTTTGGCGGGAGAAAAGCGTCAGCCTTTCAGCCGCGCGGCATGCCATGCGACATGGTCGGCCATAAAGGTCGAGATGAAGTAATAGGAATGGTCATATCCCGCCTGCATCCGGATATCGGCCTTCATTCCGGCGGCGGTTACCGCCTGTTCCAGCAGGCCGGTTTTCAGCTGGTCTTCAAGGAAATTATCCGCCGTCCCCTGATCGACCAAAAGATCGGGCAGACGCGCGCCGTCCGCGATCAGGGCGCAGGCGTCATAGTCGCGCCAGGCGGCCTGGTCGGGCCCGATATAGCCTGTCAGCGCCTTTTCGCCCCACGGGCAGTTCAGCGGGCTGACGATCGGCGCGAACGCGCTGGTCGAACGGAACCGCCCTGGATTGCGCAGCGATATGGTCAGCGCGCCATGCCCGCCCATCGAATGGCCGGTAATGCCCTGCCGCGCCATATCGGCGGGGAAATGCGCCTGTATCAGCGCGGGCAATTCCTCCTCGACATAGCGGCGCATGTTGAAATGCGTGGCCCATGGCTCCTGCGTCGCATCGACATAGAACCCTGCGCCCTTGCCAAAGTCATAGGCTTCGTCATCGGGTACATCGTCGCCGCGCGGGGACGTATCGGGCGCGACGAACATAATGCCGTGCTGCGCGCAGGCGGCGCGATATTCGCCCTTTTCGGTCACATTGGCATGGGTGCAGGTCAGACCCGACAGATAGGTCAGCACCGGCAGCATCGCCCCTTCGGCATGGTCGGGCACGAAGACGGAGAATGTCATCTCTGTCCCCGTCGCTTCGCTCTGATGCTTAAAGACGCCCTGCATGCCGCCGTGGCTGCGGTTCAGCGATATCGTTTCGAGTGTCACTTCGGCTCCATGAATTTCATTGCGCATAATTTGTGCCCGTCGGGATCGCGCAGATAGGCGAGATAAATCTGCCCGCGCGCACCGCGGTCGCGGATGCCGGGCGCATCCTCGATCAGCGTGCCGCCATGGTCCAGCCCCGCCCGAACCCATGCGGCGCCCTGTTCTGGGCTGTCGACGCGGAAACCGATGGTCGACCCGTTGCTGACGGTCGCTTCTTTTTCGTCCAGCGGTGCGCCCACGATCAGCAAGGCGCCTTCGTGGCTATAGAAATAGCGGTCGCGGTCGGGGTCCTTTACCCCTTCCCCGCCGCCCAGCGCGCCGATCAACGCGTCATAGAAACGCTTGGCACGGGCGGTGTCGTTGCTGCCGATATGGATGTGGCTGAACATTAAGTGTCTCCGGATCTTCGCAGCGGTCAGGCGGGTCGGTCAGGCTGGGCGGTCAGGCGGGGCGGTGAATGCCGCACAGCTTGTTGCCGTCAGGATCGCGCAGATAGCAGAGATAGACCGCCCCCGACGAGCCCGCACGCGGTCCCGGCGGGTCCTCTATCGACGTGCCGCCCGCCGCGACGCCCGCATCGTGGAACGCCTGCACCTGTTCGGGCGATCCGCAATGAAAGGCGATCGTCCCGCCATTCGCGTGGGTCGCGGGTTCGCCGTCGATCGGTTCGCAAATCCCTACCATGCTGCCCTGCGCGCGATAGAAATAGCGCGCCTTGCCCTGATCGGTCACATGGCGAACCGGCTCGCCCGCGCCCAGCACGCCCAGAACGGCGTCATAGAAGATTTTCGAACGCTCCAGATCGTTCGATCCGACCAGAACATGGCTTAGCATGGCGGGCATCCCTTTTTGTGTTGGCTGCCCGCCTGCTATCAGTAAACGACCACGCTGCGAATGCTCTCGCCCGCATGCATCAAGTCAAACCCCTTGTTGATTTCCTCGAGGGTCAAGACATGGGTGATCATCGGGTCGATCTCGATCTGGCCGTTCATGTACCAGTCGACGATCTTGGGCACATCGGTCCGGCCCTTCGCACCGCCGAATGCCGTGCCCTTCCACACGCGGCCGGTGACCAGCTGGAACGGGCGTGTGCTGATTTCCTTGCCTGCTTCGGCCACGCCGATGATGATGCTTTCGCCCCAGCCGCGATGGCATGCTTCCAGCGCGGTGCGCATCACATTGGTGTTGCCCGTGCAGTCAAAGGTGTAATCCGCGCCCCCGTCGGTCATGGCGACGACCTTCTGCACGATGTCGTCATGGCTCATGCCCGTGGTGTTGAGGAAGTCGGTCATGCCGAACTTGCGGCCCCATTCCTCGCGGTCGGGGTTGAGGTCGATGCCGATGATCTTCGACGCGCCTGCCATCTTCGCGCCCTGAATGACGTTGAGGCCAATGCCGCCAAGGCCGAACACGACCACATTGTCGCCCACCTGCACCTTGGCCGTGTTGGTCACCGCGCCGACACCGGTGGTGACGCCGCAGCCGATGTAGCAGCTGGTCTTGAACGGAGCGTCTTCGCGGATCTTGGCCACCGCGATTTCGGGCAGGACGGTAAAATTCGAGAAGGTCGAGCAGCCCATATAGTGATGGATCATCTCGCCCTTATAGCTGAAGCGGCTGGTGCCGTCGGGCATCAGCCCCTTGCCCTGCGTGGCGCGGATCGCGGTGCACAGGTTGGTCTTGCCCGACAGGCAGGATTTACACTGGCGGCATTCGGGGGTGTAGAGCGGGATGACGTGATCGTCGGGCTTTACGCTGGTCACGCCCGGCCCAATTTCGCGAACGATGCCGGCGCCTTCATGGCCAAGGATCGAGGGGAACAGCCCCTCGCTGTCCAGCCCGTCCAGCGTATAGGCATCGGTGTGGCACAGGCCCGTCGCCATGATCTCGACCAGAACCTCGCCCTCCTTCGGGCCTTCCAGATCGACTTCGACGATTTCGAGGGGCTTTTTCGCCTCGAAAGCTACGGCAGCGCGGGTTTTCATATGTGTGCTCCAATCGAACGAACGGCTTTGGTGCATCATAGACATCGAACCGGATGGTGATAAAGCGCGATATCTGCAAAGCATTATCCCCATATGGCAATAATCACGGGCGCTTCCATGATCTCTGGCTGGGACGGTATCGAGGAATTTGTCGCGGTTGCCCGCGCCGGCAGCTTTACCGCAGGCGCACGGGCCTTCGACGCATCGGTCACGCATATGAGCCGGTCGATCGGGCGGCTGGAACAAAGGCTGGAAACACGCCTGTTCAACCGCACCACGCGCTCTCTTTACCTAACCGAAAGTGGCCGCGTGTTCTTTGCCCAATGCCAGCGGCTGGTCGAAGAGCGCGAGGAAGCGATTGCCGCGCTCATCCAGCATAACGAGCCGTTCGGCCTGTTGCGCGTTACCTGTTCCTATGCGCTGGGTGAGCGGTTCATTTCGCCCCTTTTGCGCGAATTCGCCCAGATACACGCGGGTGTTCAGGTGGAAATCGACCTCGACAACGATGTCGTCGATATCGCCGGGCGCGGGTACGATCTGGCCGTGCGCACCGGTCATCTGGAAGATTCCCGCCTGATCGCCACCCGCGTCGCCCAGCGCGAGCTGATTACCGTCGCCTCGCGCGATTATATCTCGCACCAGGGCAAGCCCGCGCGGATCGCCGATCTGGCGGCACACGAATGCCTCACCGGCTCCGCCTCGCAGTGGCAGTTCCGCTATGGCCAGACCTGGCGGCCCGACGGACGGTGGAAATGCAATTCAGGGTCTTCGCTGCTCGACGCGTGCCTTGCGGGCATGGGCATATGCCAGATTCCCGCCTTTTACGTGGGCGAACATCTTGCCGCAGGACGGCTGCAGTCCGTGCTGGACGATCAAAAGCCGGAGGACGAGCCGATCTGGGCCGTCTATTCCGCCCGTCGCCAGCTGGCACCCAAGGTGACGAGACTGGTGAGCCATTTGCGCACGCGGCTGCAGACCATGCTGGACGGGTGAAGGCAGAACGCTGGCCTGCGGGCCGCTCCGGTGGTGGCAGGGCTTGAATCGAACCGGAAAAATAACGCTTTGATATCAATCCCGTTCTTGGAATGAGCGGGAGGCCTCCCCCACACTCTCCCCCACATTTTCGTTCATTTAACGGTGGTTCGGTTCAGCGTTTTGGCCGAGAAGCTGAATAAAAACGCGGTTCGCGGAGCGACTGAGTGCAGCATAATTGCACGTGCTGACACTGTCCAATTACAAGTTGGCGGCGTGGTCAGTTCATTGCCCGATGCCGCTCAACCAGATTGTGCAGACTGGCGGTCGTGATGCGCGTTGCCTTGCCGAGCTTGACTGTCTCAAGGTCGCCGTTGGCAATCAACTCGTAGAGTTTTGTTCGGCC
Source organism: Croceicoccus sp. Ery5 (assembly GCF_020985325.1). Classification (NCBI taxonomy): domain Bacteria; kingdom Pseudomonadati; phylum Pseudomonadota; class Alphaproteobacteria; order Sphingomonadales; family Erythrobacteraceae; genus Croceicoccus; species Croceicoccus sp. Ery5. The sequence goes on along the minus strand of NZ_CP087587.1, from coordinate 1,411,006 downwards.
AACGCCGATCATGCGGGCGGCGTCATTGACCCGGACGCAGATCGGCTCGACAGGTAGCTGGCCGCTCATTCTGCCGGCTCCTCTTCACGATAATGCGCAGGATCGGCAATCCAGCGATTGATTGCTGACTCATGCCAGCCTGCGCCGTGGACGCTGATCTTCACCTGTGAAGGAAAAGTGCCTTCAGCGATCTTGCGATAGATTGTGGAGCGGGAAAGGCCGGTGCGGTCGAGCACGGTCTTCAAGCGGATGATGCGTTCAGTATTAGACATTGGGCGTTCTCACATTGACATTGGCAGCCCCTCCATGGAACATAATGAGAACATTCTTGTGCAATGCAAGTGTCAGTCTAAAATCGAATTCGGGCGAAACTTCAGCGGTTTGCGTGATTTGAAACGTCTATGGACAGCTAGAGACATTCACGGACAATCTTCTCAGTCGCCTCCGATCATGAGACTTTTCTCACGCTGCCATATCCTGCGATCAAAGCGCGCGGAATTGCGACGGCAAAGAAGGATTTCTGCGCCAACGGTGCCGGAGTTTGCGCGAATCGAGCACAGTGCAGTTCGAGATCGCGCGTTGTCCCTCGCCAACTGCCGCAACCTCCGTCGCCGGAGAGGCCCCCTAGGCTGTGTCTTCAGCTATTGGATGCTTTGGCGGCGCCATGACAACACAGCCTTTTCGGTATCCGATTTCGGATCATCCTCATTCCAGCATTCCCAGAACGCCACTGTTTGACTGTCTGGTTTCATCGCCGGTTCGGAAATCCGAACTCGAGTGGGGAGCAGGCTAGCGTCCCCCACGACTAGGGCTTCGCCCGTATCGAGCACAGGAAGAAGGTCGCCAAAGCCGCCAAGACTGTCAGGCAAGAGCCTCCTAATGACACTCTGATCGTCACCATTTGTCAGTCTCATCGCAATGACGTTGTTGCATTGGCTGAGCACAGTCCGATTGACCTCGGACGGTCGCTGACTAATCACAACCAAGCCTATGCCATATTTGCGTCCCTCCTTGGCGATGCGTTCGAATATCTCAACCGCGACTGAGTCGGAGCTGTCCGCTTGAGCGCGCTCAGGAATATAAAGATGCGCCTCATCGCACATCATGGCGATCGGATGACGCTTCTCCCGTTCTGTCCAAAGGCTGGAAGAAAAAAGTATCTGTGCCAGTAAGCTAACCATGAGAGGAAGAATGTCCGACGGAACTTCAGAAAAGTCGATGATCTTAATACCACCGGTCCCTTCTTCTTGGGCACCACGCCCGGCTGAAATCGTGTGAACCATCTTTCCGAGCCAAGCCATTTCCATGCATTCCGCTGGGGGCCGGAAGAGGAAAGCCAAACGTCGATCTTGCCGCTTAGCGCCCAATCTTTGGATCAAACGACTCAACTTTCCATTGAAATCGCCAGCCTTTCCATCCGGTTTACCCCGAGCATCAGGCACGCGTTCGGTGTCTAGTCTGCTCAGTTCTGCCAACACCGCGTCCAAGTCGAACGGGACTGGGCTATCGATGGTGAAATTCGCCAGAATGTCCGCATGGTCCTTTACATTCAGCGCAGATCTCTTTGCGTCCGTAATGGTGCGGGTCATCACCATCGACTGATTAGGTGCATTCTGATCGCTCCGATCCACAAACATCGAAACCAAAGCTTCGTAACCCAGCAACCAATAGGGGAGATGCAAAATGCCATCACCCAGCCCCCTACCGCTATCAATATCCGATGGTCCCGCGATCTTGAGATGATGAAATGCATCGCTTTGAAGTGGACGATATTCGCCATGAATATCGAAAAGGACCACATTCGCCTGTGGCAGCTCTGCAATCTGATCGAGCAGGCGAGCTGTGGTCCAGGACTTGCCAGACCCAGTGCTGCCCACAATCACGGCATGACGCTGAAACAGCTTGTTGCCGTTGAGGTAGGCAATCGCTGCATCGTCCAATGTGAAATGACCAAGGGAGAGCTTTGGGCCATCCACCTGCACATCTGATATTACCTGCATGAAGTTGGTCAGGCGGTCACCTTCGAGAGAAAAGCAATTCGCATCGATCTCTGGGACGGTCTCCAATGTTCTACGGAAGACGTTCTCCCGCTCCCCCTCCTTGTCAATCAGGGTGCCGATTAGGGCTATGCGGACAAGGTTGTTCTCGTTGGGAACAAGGTCAGCATCTGACTCCTCCATCCCTTCCAGATCACGATCATCGGGCTTGCGGGTTATCTTCGCAACGACGCCGATCAGGTGCTGACCGGGCCGGCTGCTCTGAAGAACTACTAGGCGATTGACCTGAAGTCGCTTGAGCCTGTCGAGATCGTCAACCCTTACTACAACAGCTGCGGTGTCGACCGAAATCACGCTACCGAGAGCTTCGCCGTCACCGAAATCGAAAATCGCCATGTTCTCTGCCTAAGTTACAAGTTTATTGAAGCCATCCAATGACCAGATATCTTCTTCTTCGATTTCAAAGCCATCAGGTTCCTGAGCGGTGAATATTTTACTCCCAGCGTCTGAATATTCCAAACCCAAATAGTTGTTTCCCGCCCGGTTTTTCAAAAAATCCTTTGCCTCGTCGGTGAGAGTGTGAGCCAACACAACAACGGGGATATTTCCTTCACGGCAGCGTTGTTCAATTTTTGGGTGCAGTTGCTTGTCCCGGAAGCCATAGCCAACGCAAAGGAGCGCGCCCGACTTCTGCAAAGCTTCGTCTGCCCCATTGAAGGTTGATCTGAACGGATCCTCGGTGATCTTTTCGTACTTGTTTAAACCTGGCGTCACGATCAACGGAGAAAGCACTCCTTCAGGCAATCGATAAGTTGGAATCCCTATCGGCAAGCCTTGCGGCGTCGCAAACCAATCTAATGAACCGTGAACCTTCCAGATTTTCACAACCCGAGCCGCTTTCGCACCATGTTGAAAGCGCAGCTGGTTTGCACCACTTTCCCATTTCTGCCGATAACCAGGTGTGAAGCCGGTTTGGAAAAGTATATCGACAGAGTTACAGGCGTATTCGATTACACGGTCATAGTTGGTCGTGACGATGTTAAGTGTGGTATGCGTGCTCTGGAACAGGCCTCGCAGTAGTTGTCCAAGCGGGAACGCACCGCCATTCAACGAAGCTTCAAACACTTTTTCGTCATCTTGGTTGACACATTTCCACGTCAGACGGACTATTTTGTCGATAAGTGACGGCGGCAAATTCTTGCCTTCCAATGCTCCTTCAAGGTGATCTCCGGCCGCAAGGTCCCGCCGCACTCCAAGCCACGCATCTTCTTCTACTTCGTCCTCGGTCAAGAGATTGTCGTTGAGGAATGTACTCAGCGCACCCATGCTCGGCAGTCCATGAGGCATTGATGCTCCACTACCGAGCACAATGGTAGGCACCCCTTGGAAGCAGGCCAAAGCCAGTTTTTGGACTTTTTCTAGTGTCATTTCTTGGAGCGTTTTCTCTTGGGCTTGGCCTGTGTTACCAGCGGTGCGATCATCTTTTCGTATCGCTGGAACAAGTATTCGACCCGCTCTCGCTCAGACTTAAAACCTGATGGCTTGTAAAGGCGGTCTATCGCATGATCCAATGCTGCATGAGCCTTCTTGAGATTGGAGGGCATCAGGTCTGGATCATATAAATCAGCCAAACACGTATCTGGGTGCTTCGCTCTTGCCGACAGCACCGCATCTACCAGCGGATCGAGCTTGCCCTTAGCGGGCATTTTTGCAGGCAGCGGGAAGGTATTGTAGACGAGGCCGATAGCGTAGCGATACCGGCTCTCCAACCGTCCGCTTGTAGCTCGCATCCAAGCCATATGCATCGCCGACGTCAGTAGAGCAAAAGCTTGCTTGCCACCTTCGCCAAGCACAAAGACAAGGTCGCTCGGAATCGTTGGCGGAGACAAATAGGCAATCGGAACGTATTCTCGGCGCTCTGAGCTTACTTTCGGAATGACGAGAAACGGTACCTCAGGAACAACCGTTACGTGATATTTCCGAGGCGTTTCAGCTAGCTGCAACGATGATATGCCGGGCTTTTTTATCTTGTTTAGTGCTTTTCCTTTGGCCGCGATCTTGCCCTGCCGATATGCTCTCACATTGGTTATCGCATCCCTGAATGGCTGCACAGATTTCAGGACGGTCGGCGGGACATCTGCCAAATTCATGATGAAACGTTCTTCCCCATGCAGGAGCTCGCGGCTGCCGATGTAGGGGTGAACATGATCCTTCGCTTGCGGATGAGTCTTTATCAGCTCATCCCGCTCTTCACGCGACATAATGAAATACCCACCATCGATAGGTTTGGAACCGATAACGAGTTTAGCGAGGCCATTGAGTGGCTTGCTGGTTTCTCGAACCACAAGGTGTCGGTCTTGCAAACTACCTGCATCGAACAAGTAGGCTGTTATCGCAGCATGTTTGCTCTCCAGCGGTTCGCCATTGATATCGTCATAGGAGAAAAGCCGACGATCTGTTGGAGCATTCTTTCTCCCGGCAAGGCCAATAATCACCACATGAACATGCGCCTTACCTCGCGCATCCGATCCCCATGCAAAGGTCCTGTGGGCGAAGGTGATTTCAAGTTTGAACTTTTGGAATAGCGACGGCCAGAGTTGTGCCACTTGCTCTCCCTGAGTGATCGAGTTGGTTGAGACAAAGCCAACCTGCGCTTCGGTATCTTGTACATAGTCAGCAGCCTTCAGGAACCAGGCAGAAACATAGTCCAGTGTGCCACCGCTTTTCCCTAGGGCAGCGATCCGACGCACCTGCTCTCTTTGTTCGTCCGACTGATACTTTGCGCCTATAAAGGGTGGATTGCCCAGCACATACGAGCAGACCTTCGCTGCAAGAACGTCGTTCCAATCTGTTTCGAGCGCATCTCCATGAACGATGTGTGGAGATTTCCGCAGCGGAATTCGCACATATATCTGGCCAAATTCGAGGCTAAGACGATTGTTCATGATGTGGTCCATCATCCACATCGCAACCTCAGCTATCCGAGCTGGAAACTCGCCAATTTCGATCCCGTGAAATTGGTCTACATCGACCTTCGAGAGATTGATCGCATCGAGCGTAAGCTGCTGATCAGTTCGCATCTCAATGAGAACTTCAAGCTCCAACTGGCGAAGTTCACGATAGGCAATAATCAGGAAGTTTCCGCAGCCGCAGGCAGGATCGAATAGTTTCAGACTGGCTAGCTTGTCCTGAAACTCGCGCAGCAATTTTTGCCTTTGAGTCTTCCGAGATTTGATGCGTTCAAATTCTTCACGCAGCCCGTCGAGGAAAAGAGGTCGAATAACCTTCATGATGTTCTTTTCAGTCGTGTAGTGAGCGCCTTGCTTGCGACGCTCCTCTCTGTCCATCACCGACTGGAACAATGAGCCGAAAATTGCGGGCGAGATTGCATCCCAAGAGAACTCGCAGGCCTCGATGAAAACTTTTCGCATCTCACTGTCGAAGGATGGGATGGGCAATCGAGCGGCGAAGAGGTCGCCATTAACGTAGGGGAATTCAGCCAGGTCTTCGTCGAGGGTTTTGTATCGTTCGTTTTCTGGCGTATTCAGAACATCGAATAGCTGCGAAATCCACTGCCCCAGGTCAGAACCGTCTTCCGCGGTTCGGTCTTTGATGAGAGTCTCAAAAATTCCTCTCGGTTCGAATATGCCGGTGTCATCGGCAAAGAGGCAAAAAAGCAATCGAACCAGAAACTGCTCAAGATCATGACCAGCGTAGCCTGACTCTTCCAGAGCATCATGGACTTTGCCCATGAGTTCTGAAGCATCAATGTTGACCGGGTCTTGGTCACTAAACGTCCGCTTTTGAACGCCAATGATGAAACCCAGATGTTCTACCTTTTCTGGCAGCTCGGAAAGTGTGAACTCAACCTCGGTTTGCTCTTCCAGGTCGAAAAGCTCAAAGGTCTGGAAATCGCTTACGAGGACGTATCGTGGAAACTCGTTTGGCTTCAGGCCAAGGCAGTATTCGTCCGCCTGTAGTCGCGCCTTAGCTAAATCGCGCCCCGCGCTCTTTTGTTCAACCAGTAGTACCCCCGGCCAAAACAGGTCAATGAAACCTTGCTTGTTGTTGAGCTTTTTGACCTGCCGTTCGTATACCGCAACGCGGCGACGCTGAACGCCAAACACCTCGAAAAACTCATTGTAAAAACTCTGTGTCTCGCCCTTTTCATAGTGAGCATCTGCCCAGTCCTTTGCAAACTTGGCAGCACGGACTCGTATTTCGTTCCAGTTCAATCGCATGATGAGAGGTGTAAAGCGAAAATGATGTGCCTCGCTAGCTGATTTTGCCGTGTCATGATTGGATGGGGACCGGGCGACGCAGTTAAACCTCTCTGATTCCAACCCATAGCTTCGCCATCGAGTAAGATTTTCCGCTCTACTTCTCCGCCTCAAACGCCCGCTTTCCCCTGCGCCGGAACAGCACCAGCGCCTGCGCACCATCAGGCCCGCGCAGCTTGGCGGCAACGGTGAGGAACGCGCCGTAGAGCGTGGCGCGGTCGTCATCGGTCAGCTCGACCAGATCGGCTTTGGCGACCAGGCCGCCCAGTTCGATCAGTTGCCGCGTCCGCTCGCGTCGTTTAACCTGCCATTCGCGCATGTCGGTTCGTGCCTTTGCCGCCTCAAGCCGATGCCGCGCCGCCGTCGAGCGGGAGAGTACCTTCCGGCTGCTGGCAAGGTCCGCTCGCAGTGTCGCGTGGCTTGCCCTGAAAGAAGGCCGCGCCGCGCTTGCGCCAGCCCTCCCCGATTGCCTTGTCGGTATTGGCGACAGCGTCGAGCAGCACGCCCGCCAGCACATCGGCATCGAGCGCATCGGCTCCGGTTGCCGTGACCAGCGCGCCAAGATCGCGCACACGGCGTTCCTTCAACTGCTTTGCCTTGTCGGCAAGGGCCTTCAGTTCCGAATCAAAATCGCGGGGCTTGCGCATATGTTGTCTCCATCGTTGGTGTGATGGAGTGTTGATAATCTCTGAGCTTTCCCAATGCAGTAAGGTCGCCGGGACAGTGTGATACCGCCTAGTCCCGATCAGGATTTTATCATGAGAGGGCGCGCTTATACGTCGTGCCGACGTGGCGTTTGCGGTGTAACTGGATTGCCGACATGGCAATCTTTCACTTCAGCGCAAAGGTCATCGGAAGGTCGAGCGGACGCAGTGCCGTTGCGGCGGCGGCCTATCGTGCGGGAGAGCGGCTGCACGATGAGCGCATCGACAGAACCCATGATTTCACCAACAAGGCGGGCGTCCTTCACACCGAAGTGATGCTGCCGAAAGGCGCTCCGGAAGCCTTCGCCGACCGAGCAACCTTGTGGAACGCGGTCGAGGCGGCCGAAAAGCGCAAGGATGCCCAGCTTGCCCGCGAGGTCGAGTTCGCCCTGCCCCGCGAGCTGACGAAGAAAGACAACATCAAGCTGGCGCGCGAATTCGTCAAAGCCGAGTTCGTCGAGAAAGGCATGATCGCCGATCTCAATGTGCATTGGGATATTGGCGAGGACGGCAGGGCCAAGCCGCACGCACATGTCATGCTGACGATGCGCGAGGTCACGAAAGACGGCTTCGGCGCAAAGGTCCGCGACTGGAACAAGACCGCGCTGATCGAGCAATGGCGCGAACGCTGGGCCGATCATGTGAACCGCGCGCTTGCGACACGCGACATCGATGCGCGGATCGATCACCGCAGCCTCGAAGCCCAAGGAATTGCGCTGGAACCGCAGGACAAGATCGGCCCCGCCGCCACGCGCATTGGCGGGCGCGGCCTCGAAGCCAAGCGGATCGAGGAACACCGCGCCATTGCCCAGCGCAACGGCGAGCGGATCATCGCCAATCCGGCGCTGGCCCTGGATGCCATCACGCACCAGCAAGCGACGTTCACCAAGCGCGACCTTGCTGCCTTCGTTCACCGACACAGCGACGGCAAGGAGCAGTTCGACGCCGCCTACTATGCGGTGCGCAGTTCGCCCGACGTGATTGCGCTGGGCAAGGACGGACGCGGGCAGGATCGCTTCACTTCGCGGGCAATGATCGAGACCGAACAGCGGCTCCATCGCGCCGCCGACACGATGGCCGCGCGCACCGGGCATGGCGTCGATGATGTGCAACGAAGTGCTGCATTCGCCAGCGCTGCTAAGCGCGGTCTGGTGCTGTCAGGCGAGCAGAAATCTGCCTTCGAGCATGTGACCAACAGCAAGGGACTTGCAGTCGTTGTTGGCTACGCCGGAACCGGCAAGAGCGCGATGCTGGGCGTGGCGCGCGAAGCATGGGTAAGTGCAGACTACAATGTGCGCGGCGCAGCGCTTTCCGGCATTGCTGCCGAGGGGTTGGAGAACGGCTCCGGCATCGCATCGCGCACCATCGCCAGCCTTGAGCATCAGTGGGGTAAAGCCCGCGATCAACTCACGGCCAAAGATGTGCTCGTCATCGACGAAGCGGGCATGGTCGGCACGCGCCAGATGGAGCGCGTCCTCTCGCATGCCGCCAAGGCCGGTGCGAAGGTGGTCTTGGTCGGTGACCAGCAACAGCTTCAGGCAATCGAAGCAGGCGCGGCCTTCCGCGCCATCCACGAGCGCCACGGCGGCGTCGAAATCAGCGAAGTCCGCCGCCAGCTTTCCGCATGGCAGCAGGACGCGACCAGGCACCTCGCCACGGGCCGAACCGGCGAAGCGATTCGCACCTATGAAGAACGCGGCATGGTCCATGCCGCCGACACCCGCGAGGTCGCGCGGACAGAGCTGATCGAGCGTTGGGATCAGGATCGGCAAGCCAGCCCCGGCGACAGCCGGATCATCCTCACCCACACCAATGACGAGGTGCGCGAGCTGAACCAGATGGCGCGCGAGAAGATGCGCGCGGCTGGCGCACTGGGGACGGATGCCACGATCAGGGCTGCACGCGGCGAACGGCAGTTTGCATCGGGCGACCGCATCATCTTCCTGCGCAACGAGCGCGGGCTTGGGGTGAAGAACGGGACGCTGGGGACAGTCGAAATGGCCAGCGCTCTGAGCATGTCCGTGCGCACGGACGATGGGCGGGAAGTCGCGTTCGACACCAAGGACTACGCCCATATCGATCACGGCTACGCGGCCACGATCCACAAGGCGCAGGGCATCACGGTGGACCGCTCCCATGTGCTCGCCACGCCGGGCATGGACAGCCATTCCGCCTATGTCGCCATGTCGCGCCATCGCGACGGGTTGGCGCTGCATTATGGCCGCGATGACTACGCCGATCAGTCAAAACTTGTCCGTACGCTGAGCCGCGAGCGTGGGAAGGACATGGCGGGCGACTACAAGCCCGAACAGGCCTTCGCCGAGCTGCGCGGCATCAGCTTCCGCGAGCGGATCGCGGCGATGGTTCGGCAGGTGCCGGAGAAGGCCAAGTCCATCTTCGGAAACTTCCGTCCACAGGCCCGCCAGCTTGAGCCGCTGCCAGTGCAGGGAAACACGCAAAACGATCAGCGCCGCGCGGTCGAACGCTACGCCCGTGCGCTCGGTGATATCGGCACGATGCAGGCCCAGGGCTTGCCCGTCCTGCCGCACCAGAAGGACGCGCTGGAGAAGGCAGGAAAGGCGCTAGAAGCCATCCGGCCCTATGCCGCCACCGATCTCGCCAAGGCGCTTGATCGCCGTCCTGAGCTGATCGCAGAGGCCGCTGGCGGGCGGACTCAGGAAACCATGCGCGCCATGCAGAACGAAGCCGCCGTGCGCACCGATCCGGCGCTGCGAACCGAGCGCTTTATCAGCGACTGGCAGGGTCTGACCGCTGCGCGCAAACAACTTGAGCAGCAGGGCGACCAGGCAGGTGCAGCGCGCGTGTCGGCCAAGCTGACCGAATTGGCGAAGGGACTTCACCGCGATCCGCAGGTTGACGGCCTGCTGCGCGGCAAGGCCCGCGAACTCGGCATCGATCCGAAGCCCGAACGCAGCATCGCAAACGAACTCACCGCAACCCTCGCCCGCGAGCGCACCCGCGCTTTCGACATGGGCATCTAGGAGAAACGAAATGGAAGACGACCAAATCGAAGAAGTGCAACTGGACCTCGATGTCGAGGAACCGCCCGCGCCGCAGCCAGCGCCGCCGACGGTTGCAGAAACCGATCCGGCAACGGAAGCCTTTGCCCGCCTCGAAGGTGAAATGGCAATGGTACGCCATACGGTCCAGAACATGGCCAGGGAGCGCGCCGACATCGTGATCCCGGACTACACTGCAACGCTCAGCCAGATGGCCGATCATCTGGCACAGGTCTCCAAGACGCTGACCGCAATCGGCAACAAGCCCGCCATCGAGCTGACGCCGGAAGACATCGCGGTTCAGATCAAGCGTGCCTCAAATGACATGCAGCGCGATACGAGCGACCTTTTCCGACAGGGCCGCAGGAACTTCGACAGCGCCGCCACGCAAATCAGTGCGATGGTGGGGCGTGTCCGCACTGAGGACGAACAGAAGCGCCAAACATGGCGCTTCGCAGGAATGGGGTTGGCTGCCGGTATGTTGCTATGGTCGATCCTGCCCGGCACCATCGCGCGCGCCATGCCTGAAACCTGGCATTGGCCCGAACGGATTGCTCGCAAGGCCGTTGGCGAGCCAACCATCGTGGAGGCGGGCATCCGGTTGATCCGGTCGCAAAATCCCCAAGCTTGGGAAGAACTAGCAGCGACGCAGCACATTGTAAGCGTTAACCGGGAAGCCTTGGAGCGCTGCAATGAGCGCGCGAGAGAAGCGGAAAAGCCAATCAATTGTTCAATAAGGATATCACCATGAGAGGTCCACATTACCATTGCCTAAGCATCGTCCCGCCGCTCAGCCTAAGGCTCCTAATGCCGCCGTTCGATACTTTTGCCTTTTGGGAAGCGAGAACTCGACAAGGCACCTAATGTGCTCTGATAATCTTGTTTTTCCTGCTAGGTCCGACCCGAACTGATGGGAGCGTTTATGACTTGGATAGTGTGGATCGGCATTGCGATTGTGGTGTTGTTTTTCCTCATGCGTTCGAAATCAGCGACATCCGGCCATCCTGCGGACGTTCGTAGGCAAGTCGGCGATGCGAGAACGCGCGCTGAGGTATTGCCAAAGGAGCAGCGCGTCGAGCTGGCCAATGAAGTACGAGAAGGGGCACTCGAAAACTACGACCGAAATTTTCAGATCGCAAAAGATCATGGAAAGGACGATAGCTTCGCTCACCAAAATGGCGTGCTGTCGGCAGTAAAGTCGATTTTGGCGCCAAACGGTACAAGCTCCCGACACGCCGAGCAGGAATTGTTGACGGAGGGAGTTCCATTCAACAAGACCGAGCCTTCCAGCGGCCGTGTGGCCATCGCGGAGTATCTCGTTTGGAAGTTTTTCCCCGCCGAGGCGGACGAACTTCTCTTTGCCGAGCAGCTGCTCCGCTACCGAGACGAGATCATTGAGGCATCAGAGACGGAGGATGAGCCTGACCAGTTCATGATGGTGATGCTTTACAGCATGAAGTTCGACTGGATGCGCTGGATCGCGGACAACCGGCCAGCAGCATAATCTCGGTGTTAGGCGGAGGCGATGACAACATCCTTCTTGCCGGTTGCGCCCCTGTCAACATTCACCCCCAATCTCACTGGAGTTCTTCGAGAGCTGCCACGCCATTGCAATAGCTTCCCCAAGCCTCCATTAGCTTCACCCGTGCGCCGGGATTCTCCGGCGTGCCGAGATAGGTCGTGCGGCGATATGCGGCCTGCACGGCATCGGGCGTCTTGTGCGCCAATGCCGCTTCGACAACCGCATTGGGAAAGCCTTCGTTCGCGGCCCAGTCGGTAAAGCTGGAGCGGAAACCATGAACGTGGAAAGGCTCCTGCATGTCGCGCATGACCTTGAGCAGCGTCATGTTGGACATTGCCTTGCCGGTCATGCCGGGGAAGACCACTTCGGCGCCCTCCATCTGCATCGCTTCTGCCTTCATGAGGACCGCCAGGGACGCCTCTGAAAGCGGCACCATGTGCGCCCTGCTGCGCTTCATGTGTTCGGCTGGGATTGTCCAAAGGCGCTGGTCCAGATCGAATTCGTCCCATTTCGCGAGCCGCACTTCCTGCGAACGAACGCCAGTCAAAATGAGTAGGTCCAGCGCCAAACGCGAATAGGATGGTTTGCGACGCAGCGCGGTCAGGAATGATGGGACGGCGACGTATGGCATCGCCTTGCGGTTTGACGGTTTCTTGATCTGTCGCGGCAGCCCTCGCCCAGCTTTCAGGCTGCTATTGCCCGATGGAGCCTCCGTGGAGCGCCAGCCCTTTGCATGGGAGTAATCAAGCACCGCGCAAATCCGGTTGCGAACCTGGCGGGCCGTTTCGGGAATTTCCTGCCAGATGGGGGTGAGCACCCCGATAATGTCGGCAGCGGTGATTCCGCCTGTCGTCATGTCGCCCAGCTTTGGGAAGGCATAGTTTTCGAGGCTGGCCAGCCACTGGCGACCATAGACATCGCTTTTCCAGCCTGCCTCGTTCTCGGAGTGATATTGGGTGGTGGCTTCGCGGAAGGTTACCTTGGCCGCTTCCTCGTCCTTGCGCTCCGTCAGCACATCCCGCTTTTCGACCTTTACCGCCTTGCGGAGTTCGGCTGCTTTCGCGCGCGCCTCGGCCAGCGTCACCAGCTTGGCGCTGCCCACACCGATATCCCGTCGCTTGCCATCCTGTTGGAGTCGCAAATTCCAGTACGCACCCCCGCGTTTGTCCACTTTCAGGAATAATCCGTCACCGTCCTGATAGGTGCCCGGATTCGCCAAAGCTGCCTTGACCGCTACTGCCGTGAGTTTGCCCATTGCTCTACCCCCACAATTTTCGGGACCGAGTTGCGAAACCAAAGTGTGGGGGTAAGCCACTTTACCCCCACATTACCCCCACACTTGGTTCCGACTGCACGCAAATTGCAGCGGACAAATGCGGACGGTAAGGGCGATAATACCCTTGGTTTTCTGCGATTTCTAGGGCTTTTCGGGGATGTTCTGAGAAAGGGCGGTGGTGGACAGGGCTGGATTCGAACCAGCGTACGCTTGCGCGGGCAGATTTACAGTCTGCTGCCTTTAACCACTCGGCCACCTGTCCACACCGGTGCATGAAGGGTCCGAAAAGACCCCTGGCGAAATGCTCCGTAACCGGAGCCAATCGGCCGAGAGGCGCCCCTTTGGCGAAGCTGCGCTTGCCTGTCAATGGGGGGACTGGCAACAGCGCGTTGATAAAGCAGATTCATGGCCGCACCGGCCATTCCAGAAACGAGGTACCAGTGGCCAACAAGGGCGAAAAGAAAGCATTGCGCGGACGCGCGGGGCGCATGCAGGGCGGACGCGGAAGCGGGCGCGGGACCAAGCGCGCGGTGCGCCTGTGGGGCCGCCACGCCGTGCTTGCCGCGATGGAAAACCCCCATCGTAGCATCAACCGCATCTGGGCCACCCATGAAATGATGGACGAATTGCGCGCCGAAGGGATCGAGCCTGCCCCGGACGTTCGCGTCGAATTCGCCCAGAACACCGACCTTGCCCGTCTGGTCGCACGCGATGCGCCGCATCAGAATATCGTGATCGAATGCGACCCCCTGCCCGATCTGTTCCTGAAGGACATTCTGGAAGGCGATCCGGCCGCCCCCGTGGTCATGCTGGACCAGGTGACCGATCCGCATAATGTGGGCGCTATCATGCGCTCTGCCGCGGCGTTCGGCGCGGCGTGCATCGTCACGCAGGACCGGCACGCCCCGCCCGAATCGGGCGTTCTGGCCAAATCCGCATCGGGCGCGCTGGAAACCCTGCCGTGGGTGCGTGTCGTCAACCTTGCCCGCGCCCTGGACGAGCTGGCCGAGGCGGGATACTGGCGCATCGGCCTTGACGGCGACGGCGAGGTAACCCTGGCCGAGGCTTTGCCAGCCGGACCCGTCGCGCTGGTGCTGGGCGCCGAGGGCGACGGATTGCGCCACAATATCGGCCAGCACTGCGACCAGATCGCGCGCCTGCCGATCAGCTCTACGGTAGAGAGCCTGAACGTGTCGAACGCGGCGGCGATTTCGCTTTACGCCTGCGCAATGCGTTCGTTCTAAACAGGCTGCAATGGGACGGGCCGGGCGATTCGGCCCGAAGGGGGGATCACATGTTTCTGAACAGACTGGCGTGCGCGTCGCGCATTCTGCTGGCCGGTGCGGGCGCGATGGCGTTGACGGGGTGCCTGTTCACGCCCGGCAAGTTCGATTCGCAACTGGTGCTGACCAAGGGCGGTCATTTCAGCTTTAGCTATGAGGGTGAGATCACCACCATGGGGCTGAGCCAGATGGCCGCGATGGACGAGCCGGAACCGTTCGAGCCCGCCTGCTATGACGAGGATATGGAGCTGCGCGACTGCACCGGCGAGGAAATTCAGGAGCAGCAGGCAGACTGGGAAGACGAACAGGCCGAAGACGCGCGCGACAAGGAGCAATTCGCCAAGATGTTCGCCGGCATGGATCCCAGCGATCCCGAAATGGCCGAAAAGCTGGTCTTGTCGCTGAAAAAGATGCGCGGCTGGGACGAAGTCTCGCATCGCGGCAATGGCGTCTATGATGTGAAGTTCCGCACCGATGGCATGCTGACGCACAGTTTCCTGTTTCCGGTGCTGGAAGACATGCCGGGGATGACTCAATTCGTGTCGGTCACCCCGCGCGCCGATGGCAGCGTGCGCGTAGTGGCCCCCGGCTTCGGCGGCGACCAGTCGGGCATGGGCCAGAGCATGTCGATGATGATGGCTATGGGCGCAGCAAAGAACAATGGCGGTGACGATACCGAAATCGTCCTGCCCGACGGCCAGTTCACCATCCGCACCGATGGCGACATCCTGACCAACAACACCGACGAAGGCCCCGTGACCGAAGGGACACTGAAAGTGCTGCACTGGACCGTCGACACGACCAGCAAGGTCGCGCCCACCGCGCTGATCAGGCTGTAACGCGCGCCTGTACGCGTTCGATTTATCCGGAGTGTTGTCTAATTGATTTGATCATCGGACTTCCTTCTTCCCGTTGGCCAAGGGTTGTCTTCGAGGTCATTGGACGGCTTTGCCAGCCTGTTGTCCAAGCCTTCATGATCGCGGCCGGGCGGTCTGGGTTGGATGTCTCTGTGTCCGACACGAGGTTAGAACCTCGACGATCCGGTCGAGATCATCCGGGCATGGCTGTCCGGGAAGAGATACGCCAGGCTCAGGCCCAGCGGAACTCTGTCTCGTGCAGCCAAAGCGAATGGAGCAGGATAGCGAGCTTGCGGGCTACCGCCGTCCGTGCACGTTTGGTGCCTTTAGCCTCTTCGATACGCTTGCCCCATTCCCGCAACGCGAATGGGCGCTGCACGCGAGATAGCACCACATTGGCAGCTTCATAGAGGGCACGGCGCAGCAGCCCGTCACCGGCTTTGGATATACTACCCAGCGTGTCGCGTTCTCCAGATTGGCTTCGGCGCGGAACGAGACCAGCATAAGCACCAACATCCTCACTTCGCGCAAAGCGATGGGGGTCTTGGATACTGGCTGCATAGGTGAGCGCTGTAATCGGACCTACGCCTGGAACTGTCATAAGTCGAACGCAGACGGGATCGGCCGCCGCACGCCTTTCAAGCAGTCGGCCAGATACACGCAATTGCTCCTCCAAAGCCTCGATTGAAGTTATCAATGGGGCAAACAACGGTTCGAGATCCGGTCGCTGCTGGAACAGCGCATGCAGACGTTCTGCGTGCTTCCCGGTCGTATTCACCGATCCCATCCGCAGGCCGAAAAGTTTCATGAGCCCCCGCAACTGGTTCGCCATGGCATTCCGTGCAGTAATCAGTTACATGCGAATACGGAGGGCAGCTCGGTCAATGTGTGTGGCCGATGCCTTCATATGGACACGCTTGAACCATCCGGTCCGCGCAAGATGCGCCAGCCCTTCAGCATCATGGACGTCGCTCTTATTGACCCGCGCGGCCAACACACCCTTAGCATGTCGAGCACAGATGCACTCGACGGGGACACCTCGCTCGGTCAGGCCATGATAAAGGAATGTGGCAAGTGCACCGGTTTCGAGCACGGCGCGAACCAGATCAGGGCCATATTTCTCGAACCATTTGGCCAGAACCTCCGGATCACTCGCCACGACATCACATCGCAGAACTTCCCCGTCAGAATCTACGAGACATACATGTGTGGTCTTGTCGCTTACGTCCAACCCTGCATAGATCGACATTGGTCACCCTCCTGCATTGAAGCGTTCATGCGACTTCGTACCATCTAGGAGGGTGGCTACATCAATTACGCGGTGTCCATAGAAAAACCGCGCGGAGGGCATGGCCTTCCGCGCGGTTTTGCTTGCCGTGTCCGCCGCGCTTTTCAGGCGGCGGCGCAGCGTGCGGTGATCAGTTCACCGAGTCCTTCAGGCCCTTGCCGGCCTTGAACTTGGGCTGAGTCGATGCCTTGATGGTCATCGGCTCGCCGGTACGCGGGTTGCGGCCGGTGGATGCCTTGCGCTTGGCGACCGAGAAGGTGCCGAAGCCTACCAGACGAACCTCATCCCCTTTTGCCAGCGAGGCAGTGATGGCGTCGAAAACGCCTTCCACGGCCTTGGTGGCATCGCTGCGCGACAGTCCGCTGGTTTCGGCGACTTCGCTGATCAGCTCGTTCTTGTTCATTTAGGTAAACCCCCTTCAGTCAGGTTTGTCTTTATGGGTAACAACGATCCCTCCGCATTCGGCCGGAATCGAAAGCGCGGATGGCGGGCAAGTGAGCATTTTTTACACCGCTGTCAAAGCCAAAACTTGGCCTCAACTGGCGAAAATCCGCGATTTTTTGAACGAATGCGGCCTTAGATACGACGAGTTGAGCAGGCGCAGCAGAGCCTTGCCGAGAATGCTGCAACGCACCACGGGCCGACGGGCTTTTTATATGACAGAAAAGCGTAATTTACCGCTGGCGGGGCAAGGCGATTCGCCATCCCTGTCCCGCCAGCCAAATTAATGTGCGGTCGGCGAAAGCCCTCCGCCCGCAAGCCCGCTGGGCTGGCTGGCCAGATCGTCTTCCTCGCTCCATTCGATCGGCATGACCGGTTCGGCCAGGGCGCGGGCCAGCACTTCGTCGACATGTTCGACCGGAACGATCTCCAGACGCTCGACGATATTGGCCGGAATTTCGACCAGATCCTTCTTGTTTTCCTCGGGGATCAGCACGGTGGTGATCCCGCCGCGCAGGGCCGCCAGCAGCTTTTCCTTAAGCCCGCCAATGGCCAGCACGCGGCCACGCAGCGTGACCTCGCCCGTCATCGCCACATCGGCGCGCACCGGAATGCCGGTCAGCGTCGAGACGATGGAAGTGACCATGCCGATGCCCGCGCTGGGCCCGTCCTTGGGCACCGCGCCTTCGGGAAGGTGGATATGGATATCCTTGTGGCGGAAGATCGACGGCTTGATGCCGTAATGCGGGGCGCGCGCTTTCACAAAGGAGAATGCGGCCTGCACGCTCTCGTTCATCACCTCGCCCAGCTTGCCGGTCGTCTTCACCGCGCCCTTGCCGGGGACGGTAACGCTTTCGATGGTCAGCAATTCGCCGCCCACCTCGGTCCATGCAAGGCCGGTGACGGCGCCGATCTGGTTTTCTTCGTCCGAAACGCCGTGGCGGAACTTGCGCACACCGGCAAAGTCGCCAAGGTTTTCGGGCGTGATCACCACGCTCTCGACCTCGCCCTCAAGGATCTTGCGCAGGCTCTTACGCGCCAGACGGGCAATCTCGCGCTCCAGCGTACGGACGCCGGCTTCGCGCGTATAGAAACGGATCAGGTCGCGCAGCGCGGGTTCGGTCAATTCGAACTCGCCCTTCTTGAGTCCGTGGGCCTCGACCTGCTTTTCGATCAGGTGACGCTCGGCAATCTCGACCTTCTCGTCCTCGGTATAACCCTCCAGCCGGATGATCTCCATACGGTCGAGCAGCGGCTGCGGCAGGTTCAGCGAGTTCGCCGTGCAGACAAACATCACGTCCGAGAGATCATAATCGATCTCCAGATAATGGTCCTGAAACTTCGCGTTCTGTTCAGGGTCAAGCACTTCCAGCAGCGCCGACGCCGGATCGCCGCGGAAATCCTGACCCAGCTTGTCGATCTCGTCCAGCAGGAACAGCGGGTTCGACGCACCGGCCTTTTTCAGATTGGTCACGATCTTGCCGGGCAATGAGCCGATATAGGTGCGGCGGTGCCCCCTGATCTCGGCCTCGTCCCGAACGCCGCCCAGCGACTGGCGTACGAATTCGCGTCCCGTCGCCTTGGCGATCGAACGGCCCAGCGAGGTCTTGCCCACACCCGGAGGGCCGACGAGGCACAGGATAGGCCCCTTCAACTTGTTGGTGCGCGCCTGCACGGCCAGATATTCGATGATCCGGTCCTTGACCTTGTCGAGCGCATAGTGATCGGCGTCGAGCACATCCTGCGCCTTGGCGATGTCTTTCTTGACGCGGCTCTTCTTGCCCCACGGCAGGCCGAGCAGCACGTCGAGGTAATTGCGGATGACGGTTGCCTCCGCGCTCATCGGCTGCATCGAGCGCAGCTTCTTCAGCTCGGAATTCGCCTTTGAGCGCGCCTCTTTCGACAGCTTGGCCTTTTCGATCTTCTCGGCCAGTTCGGCAAGTTCATCACCGTCTTCACCGTCGCCGCCCAGTTCGGACTGGATCGCCTTGAGCTGTTCGTTGAGGTAATATTCCCGCTGCGTCTTTTCCATCTGGCGCTTCACGCGGCCACGGATACGGCGTTCGACCTGCAGCACGCCCAGTTCGCCCTCCATGAAGGACAGCGACATTTCCAGCCGCTTCACCGGATCCCGCTCGGTCAGCATCGCCTGCTTGTCGGAAACCTTGGCGGCGATATTGGCCGCGACCGCATCGGCAAGCCGCGATGCATCGTCGATCTCGCCCAGCTGCTCGCCCGCGTCGGCGGACAGCTTCTTGTTCAGCTTGGCATAGTCGTTGAACTGTTCCAGCACCTGCCGCATCAGGGCCGACACTTCGGTCCCGCTGGCGGTGATTTCATCCATCAGCTCGACATTGGCGACGAGCATGTCGTTCTGCAGCGCCATGGATTTGACCGAGGCACGCTCCTGCCCCTCGACCAGCACGCGGACCGTGCCGTCGGGCAGTTTCAGCAATTGCAGCACGCTGGCGATCACGCCGATGTCGTAAAGATCGTCCGATGTCGGATCGTCGCAGCCGGGGTCAAGCTGGGCGACCAGCATGATATCCTTGTCGCCCGCCATGGCGGCTTCCAGCGCGGCGACCGATTTTTCGCGTCCCACGAAGAGCGGCACGACCATGCCGGGGAACACCACGATATCGCGCAGGGGGAGAAGCGGGTAGCTGTTCATCTGTCACTTTCCGATTGACCGGCCGGCCGGACTGAAGTGCAGCCCCGCTTGCCTGATGGCGACATAACGACCGGGTTCATACAACGGCCCGATTGTCACCTTTTATACATGCGCCCGCCGCTGCGGGAGCCCGATGGCTCCGTTTTCGACCCTTTTATGCCATTTGCGCGCATGAAATGCGCACTGGCAAGCCGCTTTGGCAGGCGTTTCCCGCAGAATATGGGGCATATGCGGCACGGGACAAGTTCCCCGCCGCACTAATCCGAACGGGACGAAACCGTCCCGTCGAAGCAGTCGCAAGACGCGCGATCAGAAACCCAGCTTCGACAGGTCGAAACCGGCGGGCAGTCCCGAACCCTGCTGCACCTTCTGCATTTCCTCGTTCGCGCGGCTGTCGGCGCGGCTGCGGGCATCGTTGAAAGCGGCCGCGATCAGATCTTCCAGCATCTGCTTGTCCGAAGGCACCATCAGGCTGTCGTCGATGGAAACACCCAGAATGCGGCCCTTGGCGGTGCAGCGGATCTTGACCAGCCCGCCGCCCGAAACGCCTTCCACCTCGATCGCGTCGAGCGTGGCCTGCGCCTCGTTCATCTGCTTCTGGATGTTCTGCGCGGCCTGTTGTGCGGCCTGGAACATTTCTTCCATCGATTTCATCACTTCGATCCTTATGCCTGCCGGTAGCGCGGAGCTTCGTCCGCCGTGCCACCATTGTCCATGCGCCCGTGTTCGAGCAGTTTCGCGTTCGGAAAGGCAGCCAGTGCAGCCTTTACCAGCGGAGATTCGTGAATGCCGCGCGTCTCCGCCTCGGCCCGTGCCTTGGCGGCTTCGCCCAGCGAAGGGGTGCCATCCTCGCCCGCGTCGGCCAGTTCGACCTGCCAGCGGTCGCCCGTGGCCTGCATCAGCCCGTCGCGCAGGTCGGGTCCGGCATCGCCTTTATATTCGGGAGAGAGATGGTAGCGCAGCCGTCCCTGCGCAAGTTCGACCACACGCACATAATCGCGCATGATCTGCCCGATGCGCAGTGCGCCCGCGTTTTCGACGCTTTCGACCAGCGTTTCCCAATCCAGCCGTGCAGCAGGAGCCTGGGCAGATGGCCCGCCCTGCCCGTCGGCCGCCGGCGCCGCGGCGGCAGGGCGCGAGGCAATATCGTCCAGCCTGCGCGCCAGTTCGCCGGGATCGGGCATGTCGGCGGCATGCATCACGCGCAGCAGCGCCATTTGCACCGCAACCAGCGGATCGGGCGCGGTCCGCACCTCGTCATGGCCCTTCAGCAGCAATTGCCACAGGCGGTGCAATTGCGCGGGGCGCAGTTTCTCTGCCCATTGCGCGATGGCCTCGCGCTCCTCGGCCGTAGGGGCGTCAGGCTCTGAACCCTTGCCGCCCCTGCTGCCCAGCTGGAACAGGGTGATCCGGTGCACCAGGTCCATCTGCGCCCGCATCAGCGCCAGCGGTTCGACCCCCAGCGCATATTGGTTGTCGATGACCGACAGCATATCCGCCCCGTCACCCGCCAGCAGAGCGGTCAGCAGGCGGCGCTGCACGCCCTTGTCGGCAAGGCCGAGCATTTCCCGCACCTGGGCGGCGGTGACGAGCGTCCCGTCACCCTCTGTCGCCATATCGGCATGGGCGATGGCCTGATCCAGAATGGAAAGCCCGTCACGCACCGACCCTTCGGCCGCGCCTGCGACCATGGCCAGCGCCTCGTCCTCGGCCTCCACGCTTTCCTCGCGGCAGACCCATGCGAAATGGTCCTTCAGCATGGGCGCGGTAATGCGGCGCAGGTCGAACCGCTGACAGCGCGACAGGACAGTCACGGGCAGCTTGTCCACCTCGGTCGTGGCGAACAGGAATTTCACATGGGCGGGCGGTTCCTCCAGCGTCTTGAGCAATGCGTTGAACGCATTGCGCGACAGCATGTGAACCTCGTCGATGATGTAGATTTTATAGCGGGCGGAAACGGCGGCATAGCGCACCGCCTCGATAATCTCGCGCACGTCGTCGACGCCGGTGTGGCTTGCGGCGTCCATCTCGATCACGTCGATATGGCGCCCCTCGGCAATGGCACGGCAGGGTTCGCACACGCCGCAAGGGTCGATGGTGGGGCCGCCGGTGCCGTCCGGGCCGATGCAGTTCAGCGCCTTGGCGATCAGCCGTGCGGTCGATGTCTTGCCCACCCCGCGCACACCGGTCATCAGGAACGCGTGGGCAAGCCGGTCGCGCTTGATCGCATTGGCCAGCGTCTGGACCATCGCGTCCTGACCGATCAGCTGCCCGAAGGTCTGCGGACGATATTTACGCGCCAGCACGCGATAGGGCTGCGCAGGCGCGGTGACGGGCGCGGTAGAAGGCGCGGCGGGCCGGCTTTCGGCCTGGCTGACCGGCGAGGGTTCGACAGGTGCAGCGGCTGGCGCGCCGAACAGGGCGTTCTGCCCCGCCGCTTCCAGTTCCGCCGCCGTCGGTTGCGCTTCGCTTTCACCTTCCGGTTCAGCGCCAAAAATATCGGGTGAATCGCCCATGCCCGCCAATCTAGAAGCGCCGCGCGCGATTGTCGAAGGCGTTCCGATAATTGCCTGTGGGATTATGCCTTCCCCCGCCACGCAAACAATGAAAATCAGTTGCAATAGCGCTGCGCCGGTGTAATGGACGCTCCCAAGTTGCGGATGACTCGCAATAGAGGGTGGAATTTCAAGAATGCGTAAGCTGATCCCATGGGGGGCAGCCGTGGGGCTGCTATGTGTGACGTCTCCGGCGTGGGCCAATCCCGCGGCAGAAGTGCCGACCGACCTTTCGGTCGGTTCGATGTTCGCGCAGGCCGACTGGGTGGTAAAGCTGGTGATGATCGGGTTGATCGTCGCCTCGGTCGTCACATGGACCGTGTTCTTCGCCAAACATGTCGAATTGCGCAAGGCGGGCCGCGATGCCGACGGGCTGCGCGATATGTTCGCTTCCGCCCGCTCGCTTGCCGATCTGCCTGCCGCTGCCGAAAACTCGCCGCTGGTCCGGCTGACGCGCGAGGAGCTGACGCAATCCGCCGATGCACTGGATGACCGCGAGGGGCTGAAAGAACGCATCATCTCGCGCTTTGACCGGCGTGAGGCATTGCTGGCGCGCAAGATGACGCAGGGCGTGACCATTCTGGCCACTATCGGCGCGACCGCGCCCTTCGTCGGCCTGTTCGGGACCGTCTGGGGCATCATGAACGCCTTTATCGGCATTGCCGAAAAGCAGACGACCAATCTGGCCGTCGTCGCCCCCGGTATTGCCGAGGCGCTGCTGGCAACCGCGCTGGGGCTGGTCGCGGCTATTCCCGCCGTCGTCATCTATAACCATTTCGCCCGCCAGATCGCAGCCCATCGCGCCATCGTCAGCGACAGCGCCGCCGCGTTGCTGCGCCTTGTCTCGCGCGATCTCAGCCGCGGCACGCTGCGCGCGGCACAGGGCTGATCGCAATGGCGCTGCGCCTTGCCTCTGACAGCGAAGACCTTGCGGTCGCGCACGAAATCAACGTGACGCCGTTCATCGACGTCATGCTGGTGCTGCTGATCATCTTCATGGTCGCCGCACCGCTGGCGACGGTCGATACCAAGGTCGATCTGCCGACCTCTAACGCGGCCCCTGCCCCGCGGCCCGACCAGCCGGTGTATCTGTCGATACAGGCGGACGGCCAGATGACGGTGAACGACCGGATTGTCAGCACGCAGGATCTGGGCGCGGCGATTGCCGATGCGGCGGGGTCCGATCCCGAACAGCGCATCTTCCTGCGCGCGGACAAGTCCATCACCTATGACACGATCATGCAGGCGATGAACGCCTTGCGTTCGGCAGGCTATCTGCGCGTGGCACTGGTGGGTGCGGAGACGGCACAGGCGCAATGAGCACGGCAGCCGCCCCCATGGCCACGATGCCCGATGCTACGCGTCATTGGGCGATGGCGGGCGCGGTTGCGCTGGCTGCGCATGGCGCGGCGATCGCGCTGGTCGTGGGGCTGGTCGCGCAGAACAGCGATCGTGCCGAGCCGGAACCGGTGATGATCGTCGAGCTTCCGCCCGAAGGCATCGAAACCGCGCCCGAGGCGGCAGCCGCCCCCGCCACGCAGGCAGAGCGCGAACCGCAGCAGGCGGAACCGGCCCAACCGCAGCCGCAACCGGTGAATATTCCGCCGACCCGCGCGCCCGCGCCCGAACAGGCCGTTAACCTGCCGCCGCCCGCCGCGCCTGCACGGGCCGTCCCGCCGCGCCCTGTGAAACAGCCTGTCCAGACCGTCGCCGCGCCCGTCGCAGCATCGGCCCCCGCCGAACGCGCCGCCCCCGCGGCTGTGGCCAAGGGCGCACCCGATTCCCCCGGCGACAACCCGCGCGCCAAGGCTGCGGAGGCGGATTATTATTCGCTGCTGTCCGCGCATCTGAACCGCAAGAAAAAATATCCGACCGAGGCGAAGAAGGCGATGCAGCAAGGCATCGTCACCGTCCGCTTTACCGTCGCGCGCGACGGCAGCGTGTCGGGTGTCTCGATCCGCAAGACCAGCGGGCACGAATTGCTCGATCAGGCGACACTCGACCTGATGCAACGCGTCGCGCCCCTGCCCCGTTTCCCCCGAAGCATGACGAAGGACAGCGTCACCATATCGCTGCCCATCGAATATTCGCTCAGAACATCCTGAAAAAAAGGAAATTTTCACATGAGGAACCTGAACAAGGGCGTAAAGCGCCCCGTCAGCCTGCGCCGTCTGGGGCGCGATGGCGCCGCCGTCGTCGGCCTGTCGGCCGCGATGATCGCCAGCCCCGCCTATGCCCAGAGCGCCGAGGATGACGAAGTCGTGCTCGACACGTTGCGGATCGAGGATGCGACCGCCGATGTGAACCCCAATGCCGAACCGGGCGCTCCCTACAAGGCGCGCACATCGGGCGATATCCGCCTGACGCGCCCCATTGCCGAACTGCCGCAGACGATTTCGGTGCTGACCGAAAAGCAGATCGAGGATTCGGGCTATACCGACCTTGCCCGCATCCTTGACGCGCAGCCGGGCGTGACCGTCGCCACGGGCGAGAACGGCAATGCATTCGGCGACCGCTATATCATCCGCGGTCAGGAAGCGCGCAGCGACGTGTTCGTCGATGGCCTGCGCGATCCCGGCATGACGACGCGCGAAAGCTTTGCTGTCGATCAGGTCGAAATCTCCAAGGGTCCCAATTCGACCTTCGCGGGCCGCGGCACGGCGGGCGGCGCGGTGAACCTGATCACCAAGCAGGCGACCACCGATTACGATTTCATCAAGGCAAGTGCCGGCATCGGCACCGACCGCTACGTCCGCACCACGCTCGACGCCAATATTGTCGCCAGCGACACCATCGCGGTGCGCGCCAACGCGCTTTATGGCTATACCGAAATCCCCGATCGCGGCCCCACCGACCGCGAACGTCTGGGCCTTGCCATCTCGGGCACCTATTCCCCGTCGCAGGATTTCGCCCTGACGCTCGACTATTACGGCCTGCGTGCCGAGGATAATGCCGACCTTGGCGACTACCTCAGCGGCGATGCCAGCACCGGCGATCGCAAGCCTGTCAAAACGCCGGTCTATGCACAGAGCCAGGACTTCCAGAAATCCGATGTCGATGTGTTCACCGGTCGTCTGGACTGGCGGATCGCGGATAATATGACGCTCAGCAACCGCATGCGTTACGGCATGTCGGACAATGGCTATGTCGTCACCGGCGCGCGCGGCACGACCA
Source organism: Croceicoccus sp. Ery5 (assembly GCF_020985325.1). Taxonomy (NCBI): domain Bacteria; kingdom Pseudomonadati; phylum Pseudomonadota; class Alphaproteobacteria; order Sphingomonadales; family Erythrobacteraceae; genus Croceicoccus; species Croceicoccus sp. Ery5. The sequence continues at coordinate 1,385,938 of NZ_CP087587.1, read as the reverse complement.
CCGATGCGACCGATCCCAATGGCGAATACGATACGATTTCCTTCTCGACCCATCAGGGCTGGCAGGAAGTCGATTATTTCGCCAATCAGGCCAACCTGCTGATCGAAAGCGAGATGCTGGGCGGGCATAACGATCTGATCATCGGTATCGAATATACCGACCAGCGCGTGCTGAACGGCGTTTACGACGTACAGAACAATGGCGCGACCAATTGCGTCGTGTCGGGTCGCGGCGGCACCAGCCCCAGCTGGTGCGGCATCGGTCCCGACGGGCAGGTGGTGAGCGGCATCAATACCCTGCTGGGCCGCGACATTACCAAGGACCGCTGGGACCAGGACTGGCAGATGGAAACCATCTCGGCCTATGTCATGGACACGATCGACCTGACCACCGCGCTGACTCTGTTCGGCGGCGTGCGTTACGATCACTTCAGCTTCGATCTGGGCCTGCAGGGCAGCGATCTGGTCGAATCCGGCTATGATTACAGCGACGATTTCTGGAACGGCCATCTGGGCGTGACCTATCAGCTGTTCGAAGACGGCATGATCTATGCCTCTGCCGCGACGGCCGCCGATGTGAACTGCGGCGAATCCGACGTTGGCACCAATGCGGGCTATGGCGGCTGTATCGTGCTCGACGGGCAGATCGGCATGGGCAAGCCGGAACGCTCCGTGAATCTTGAGCTTGGCACCAAGTTCAACCTTTTCGACGACAAGTTCCTGCTGACCGCGGCGGTGTTCCAGATCACCAAGAGCGACGTGTTCGAGGCATCGGGCGGCGGTTATGAACCCACCGGCACCGGCAACACCGGCAAGAACCGCGTGCGCGGCGTGGAGCTGGGCCTTGCAGGCAATATCACGCCCGAATGGTCGATGCAGGGCGGCGTGACACTGATGGATGCCGAAGTGCGCGAATCCGCCAGCAATCCGGAGAGCGTCGGCCTGACCCTGTCGAACTTTGCCGATTTCCAGGCGCAGTTCCAGACGCGGTACCAGATCGGCGATTTCGCACTGGGCTTTGCAGTCAAGCACAAGAGCAAGCGCTATGCCGGCCAGCCCGATACGGCACCCGGCTTTGGCACGCGTGAAGACGGCAGCACCTATTACAGCCAGCCGGTTCCGGCCTATACGGTGGGCGACCTGTTTGCCGAGTACAAGTTCAACCGGAACATGGATTTCCGCCTGAACGTCAACAACCTCACTAACGAGGATTACTATACGGCGGCCTATCGCAGCGGCGCGTTCCTGTACAAGGGCGATGCGCGGCAGATCGTGGGCACGCTGAACCTGCGTTACTGATGCAATTGGCGGGGGGCGGTTCGTTCCGCCTCCCGCTTTTGCCCTGAATGCGTTAGGCACAGCCTATGCTGACCGTGATCGAAAACCTGCTGACCGCCGACGAAGTCCGACAATTCCGCGCCCGCCTGTCCGATGCGGAGTGGGCAGACGGCGCCGCCTCGGCGGGCACGCGATCGATCGCCGTCAAACAGAATTTGCAACTGGGCCGGCAGGATGAAACCGCACGCGAACTGGGTGCGGACATCCTGCGCCGTCTGGGGCATCATCCCCTGTTCGTCTCGGCCTCTCTGGCAGAGGTAATCTGGCCGCCGGTTTTCAACCTGTATCAGGATGGCGGCCATTACGGCACCCATTCGGACGCCGCGCTGATGCGCCTGCCCGAAGCAAACCTTACGCTGCGCAGCGATCTGTCGGCCACGCTGTTCCTGTCGGATCCCGACGATTACGACGGCGGCGAATTGCTGATCGAACAGGCATTCGGCGCGCAAGCGGTAAAGCTGGCAGCAGGCGACATGGTGCTTTATCCCAGCTCAAGCCTGCATCAGGTCACGCCCGTCACGCGCGGGCAGCGCATTTGCGCAATCACCTGGATTCAAAGCGCCGTGGCAGACACTGCCGCGCGCGAATTGCTGTTCGATCTCGACCAGTCGGTCCAGTCGCTCTCTGTCGGCAAGGCCAAGGATGATCCCGATATCGACCGGCTGATCCATGTCTATCACAACCTGCTGCGCCGCTGGGCCAAACCGTGATGCGGGGCAAACGATTGCTGTTGTGGGCCGTGCTGGCGCTGCCTGCCGCGCTGATGGCATATGATTTGCAAAGCGGGCGGGTGCTGGCCATGGACCTGCTGCATCCCAGCGGCGAATTATCGGTGCGGCTGATGGTCGCCGCCATGTTGCCCGGACCATTGGCGGAATTCTTCGGCCTCAACCGCTTTTTCCGTGCTTGGCTGGCAATCCGGCGCAATCTGGGTGTGGCGGCTTTTCTTTACGGCCTGCTCCATCTGGTGATCTATGTGATCGATATGCGCATGCTGTCCGCCATTGTGGACGAGCTGACGCTGCCCGCGATCTGGACCGGCTGGCTGGCGCTGGCGCTGATGTCTGTGCCTGCCGCGATCAGTTTCAATGCCGCGATGCGCGCGCTGAAACGGCGCTGGAAGCAGGTGCAGATGTTCGTCTATCCGGCCTTCGCACTGGCGCTGGTCCACTGGCTGCTGCTCGACTGGGCATGGCAGCCAGCCTTCATTCACCTCGCCCCGCCTATCGCGGCGTGGCTGTTGCGCCTGATCGCGCGTATCCGCAAGACACCGATGGACAAGACACCGATGGAAAGGTCCGCCGCATGAAACGCACCCGCCAGTATCTCGCCCTTGCCGCCGCAGCCGCGCTTGGCCTTGGCATGGCAACGCCCGCACTGGCCGATGGCGATGTCGTCTGCGGCGGCGGCCCCAAGGACAAGTGGCAGCCCGAAAACAAGCTGAAGAAAGAGGCATGGCTGGAAGGCTGGGAAATCCTGAAGGTTCAGGTCGAGGGCGACTGCTATGAAGTCTATGCCCGAACCGAACAGGGTCAGGCGATCGAGGCATTTTTCCACCCCGTCACCCTGCAAAAGCTGGTCGTGTTCCGCCGCGGGCAGGAAATCTATCGCGCCAAGGGCTTCAAAGGCTGAACAGCCGAAAAATAACCTACGCGATTCAGCGCGTTTTGCTTGATTATTTATGAAATGCACCGAAGCCGGTGCAATACAGGCGCCACTGCGCTAAAGTAATGCCATCCGCGCGGGGGTACGGATAATTTCGTCCGGCATGACACCGCGGCACGCAGGAGGATGGCATGCAGCGGCTTTTCGGCCTGACCGCCTTGCTCACCGGTTCGCTCGCCATGGCGGGCCCCGCTTCGACTGGCGACGCGCCGGTGATATCCGACATGGAAATGCTGGCGACGTTGCCCGGCAGGCTGGTGTGCCGCGGACAGGAAGGGGCGGCCAAAGCGTTGAAGGCCCGCCTCGCTTCGGCCGAGGCGCTGTCGCTGGCGCAGGGCATGGGCGCCAGCCGGATGGCGCTGTATGATGCCATTCCCGCCAGCGATCTGCCGCTGGGCGATATCGACCCGCTGGCGCGCCGCTATTTCGATCAGGGTCTGGCGCTGGCCTATGGGTTCAACCATCGCGCCGCGATCCGCTCGTTCCGCCATGCACAGGCGATCGATCCATCATGCGCCATGTGCTGGTGGGGCGTCGCCATGGCCAGCGGTCCCAACATCAATGCAGGGATGAGCGAGGCCGAAAACGCCGCCGCGCTGGAGGCGATGGCCATGGCGCAGCGGCTGGCCGCGAATGCCCCGCCCCAGGCGCAGGAACTGATCGCCGCGCAGGCCCTGCGGTTCAGCAGCGATGCGGGACCCGATCGCGCCCCGCTCGACCAGGCCTATGCCAACGCGATGATCGCACTCGCGCGTAAATATCCCGACGGCGACGATCTGGCCGTGCTGGCGGCGGAATCGGCCATGAACACTGCGCCGTGGAACTATTGGGACCTGCCCAGCGGCGAACCCCGCCCGCTGATCGGCGATGCGGTCGATCTGATCGAAACGGTCAGCACGCGCAGCCCTGCCCATCCACAGGCATCGCATCTTTATATCCATCTGCTCGAACTGCCCGAACCCGAACGTGCAGAGGCAGCGGCAGACCGGTTGCGGGCATCGGGTCCGGCTACGCTGGGCCATCTGGTCCATATGCCGTCGCATATCTATTACCGCGTCGGACGCTATGCCGATTCCGCCGCCGTGAACCGCGATGCGGTGCGCGCGGACGAAGCCTATCTGGCGTCGGTCGGTGACGATGGCATGGTTCGCTATGGCTATTACCCGCATAACGTCCATTTCCTGCTGACATCGGCGCAAATGATGGGCGATGTCGACACGGTGCTGACCCAATCGGCACGGCTGTCCCAGATCGTGGACGAGGAAACGGGCCGCGACCTGCCATGGGTGCAATCGATCTATGCCGCGCCCTTTTTCGCGCTGGCGCAATATGGATCGCCCGCTTCGGTACTGGCGCTGACGGATGACCCCCACCCCCTGCCCTTTGTGGACGCGCTGCGCCATTATGCCCGCGCGGTGGGGATGGCGCGCATGAAGGACGGGGCCGGTTTCGACCGCGAACTGGCCGCGCTGAACGCGGCCCGCGCATCGCAGGGCATTGCCGATCTGGAAGCGATGGAGTTTCCCGCCGGTGCCATTCTGGACCTTGCCGCAGAGGTCGCGCGCGGGCGGCAGAGGCTGGTGCTGGGCGATGCGAAGGGCGCGATCCCGCATTTCGAACGCGCGGTCGCGCTGGAAAAGGCGATCCCCTATAACGAACCGCCGTTCTGGTATTATCCGGTCAGCCAGTCGCTGGGCGCGGCGCTTTTCATGGCGGGGCGCCATGACGATGCGCGCGGCGCGTTCCGGCAAGCCCTGTTCGAAGCGCCCAACGATGCGCTGGCGCTTTACGGGCTGGCGCAGACGGAAAAAGCACTGGGCCATGATCGCGAGGCCGCCGTCGCGCGCAAGGCATTCAGCGAAATCTGGATGGGGCCGGAAACCGGCATGGATATGACGATCATCTAGACTGCGGATTTTGCCGCGCCTTGCTTTGCGCTAAGGCCCCGACATGAACCGCCCCACCATGGATCACCCCGCCATCGCCGGAATAGAGGCCTGTCCGTCCTTGGCCGCTTTGCTGCCGGTTCCGGTGGCCGCAATGCGCTGCACGATCCCGCTGGCCGGTGCGAGCCTGTGGCCCTCTGAAGAAGCGGCCATCGCGCAAGCCGTAGCCAAGCGGCGCGACGAATTCACCGCAGGCCGTGCCTGTGCGCGGCATTGCCTGATCGAACTGGGCCTCGAACCCGCGCCGATCCCGGTGGGAGAGATGGGCATGCCGCTATGGCCGGACGGCGTAACCGGAAGCATCACCCATAGCGACGGGATCGCCATGGCGGTCGCCCTGCGCGATGGCGCGGTGCGATCTTTGGGGATCGACATCGAACCCGCCAGCAGCGTCACCGATGCCATGCATGCCATCGTGCTGACACCGGCCGAACGCGACGCCCTTCCCCCGCAGGATCGCGCCATCGCCGCCACGGCCCTATTCGCGGCCAAAGAGGCTTTCTACAAGGCGCAGTTCCCGATCAGCCGCCGTTTCGTCGATTATCGCGAAGTTGGCGTCGAACTGGCGGAGGGGCGGTTTTCAGTGCAGGTCCAGTCGGATATTCCGTCCATCGGTGCGGCAGGCCAGCGTTTCGACGGACGCTGGTGCATGCTTGACGGCCATGTCCTGACCGCCATCGCCCTTTAACGGTCCGGCCCTGTCACCCGACAGGCTGCGCGCGATGTAATCGGTCAGCCGCGTCAGTTGCGGATCGTGCAGCAGGGCATGATGGCCGCAGTCGAAGTGATAGACTTCCACTCCCGCGCAATGGTCGCTCCAGCCGCCGGTGCCGGTGGGATCGACGAAGGTCGCCCAGAAATTCTCGGCAATCGTGCCGCTGGCGCGCGTCCAGTGAATGGTCGCCGCAATATCGCTCGACACATAATTCTTCTGCGCCTTTTCGGCCCGCTCCTCGGCCAGCCGCAGCCGGTATTCCAGCTCGGTCTCCTCCTTCCGCCGCGTCGGCAGAAAGCCGAACATGCGGCGCGCGCGGAAACGCAGATGATTGGGCACCTTGCGCAGGGGCAGGCCGGCAATCTCGTCGAAATGACCGCGCCAGCGGGCGCGCTGGCTGGTCAGGTATATCGTGCCGGGTGCATAGGCATCGACCACCCACAGGGTTTCCACCCTGTGCCCCCGCCGTTCCAGCAGCGCCGCCACTTCTACGGCCAGATTACCGCCCGACGAAAAGCCGATCATCGCGAACGGCCCGTCGGGCTGCACGCGCTGCATCATATCCGCAACGATTTCGGCATAGTCCTGCATCGATGGCCAGCGCGTTCGGCCAAAGTCCAGATCGTGCAGTTCGAATGCATAGACCGCGCGATCGCCGCCCAGCCGTTGCGCCAGATTTTCAAATTGCAGCGCAACGCCGCCTGCGCCGGGGATGCAAAAAATCGCCTTTTGCCCCGCATTGCCGCGCAGGCGGACCAGCCCGTCGGGCAAATCCGCCGCGCCGCCGACCGGCAGGCGTTCGGCGATATTGCGGATCGTCCGCCCCTCTACCACCGACCGGATCGGGAAGCGCAGGCCCAGTTGCCGCTCCACCCGCACCAGCATTTGCAGGGCAAGCAGCGAATGGCCGCCCAGCGCGAAGAAATCGTCGTCGATCCCCACTTGCGCAATGCCCAGCATGTCCTGCCAGATCATTGCCATCGCGACCTCGATCTCGTTACGCGGCGCCACGCGGTTGCGGCTGGCCTGCGCGGGTGACGGATCGGGCAGCGCCCTGCGGTCGGTCTTTCCACTGGGCGTCAACGGCAGCGCGTCGAGGAGCACGAAAATCGCAGGCACCATATAGGCAGGCAGGTCGTTCGCCAGATCCGCCTGCCACTGCGCGACAACGGGAACCCCGCCCTCTGCCACCACATAGGCGACCAGCTGCGCGCCCTGTATCGCATCTTCGCGCGCGATCACCACGCATTGCGAGACGCCCGAAAGCGTTTCCAGCCGCGCCTCGATCTCGCCCAGTTCGATGCGCTGTCCGCGGATCTTCACCTGGAAATCGCTGCGGCCCAGATATTCGATCGCGCCATCGGGAAGATAGCGGCCGATATCGCCGGTTTTGTACAGTCGCGCGCCTTCGCGGTCCGCGAACGGATCGGCGACAAAACGCTCCGCCGTCAACTCGGGCCGGTTCAGATAGCCGCGCCCGACCTGTACGCCGCCAATATGGATATGGCCGACCGCGCCATGTGCCACGGGGCGCATGTGATCGTCGAGGATGTGGATCGCCGTATTGGCGACCGGCCGGCCGATCGGCACGACCGTCCCTTCGCCGCCACGCTGACAGGTCCAATGCGTCACATCGACCGCAGCCTCGGTCGGGCCATAAAGGTTATAAAGGTCGGCATCGGCGAAGCGGGCGAAGAAAGCCTGTTGCAGATCATGGCTCAGCGCCTCGCCGCTACAGATCACGCGGCGGATCGACGTGCATTCGCCTGCCGCCGGCTCATCCAGGAAAACGCGCAGCATCGAGGGCACGAAATGCAGTGTGGTGATGCCGCTCTGGCGGATAAGTTCGGCCAGATAGGCGCTGTCGCGATGCCCTTCGGGCCGCGCAATCACCAGACGCGCGCCCACCATCAGCGGCCAGAAGAATTCCCAGACCGAAACGTCGAAGCTGAACGGTGTTTTCTGCAACACGCGATCACCCGCAGTCAGCCCGTATTCGGCCTGCATCCAGTTCAGCCGGTTCACGATACCGCGATGTTCGTTCATCGCCGCCTTGGGCCGTCCCGTCGATCCAGAGGTAAAGATGACATAGGCAAGGTCGCCCGGCGCATTGTCGACCTCCGGGGGCGTATCTACCTCGCTCTCAAGCCCGGCGCCATCGGGTTCCAGTTCGATGACGGCACCCGTGAATGCGGGCAGGCCCTCGCGCAGATGCGGCTGGCACAGCACCACGCGCGGGGCGGCATCGTCCAGCATATCGGCCAGACGCGCCGACGGCAGCGCAGGGTCGAGCGGCGCATAGGCCCCGCCCGCTTTCAACACGGCATAGATCGCAACGACCATCTCAAGGCTGCGATCGGCACAAATCCCCACCAGCACATCGGGCCCGACGCCCGAACGACGCAAGACATGGGCCAGCCGGTTCGCCCGCCGGTCCAGCTCGCCATAGCTGAGCGTCTTGCCCTCGAATTCCAGCGCTATCGCGTCGGGCGAGCGCGCGGCCTGTGCCTCGAATGCGGCATGCAGGCGCTCGGGCGTGCCATAATCGACCCGCGTATCGTTGAATCGATGCACTAGGCGTGTACGTTCGTCGTCCGACAAATGCTCGACGGCGTTCAGCGATGCCGCGTTCTCGCCTTCCAGTAAATCGGCAAGACTGGTCAGCACCGCCTCTACACTTGCACACAGATCGGCGGGGGCGACGGGCGCGCGGGCCTGTGCCTCCAGCATGAAATCATCGCCCAGATCGTCGACCGACAATTCCAGCGCGAAATTGGTACGTTCTTCAAACGCCAGAAGTTCAAGGCCCATTTGCGCAATGGCGGCCCCCATGGCGTGAATGCCCGTGTGCGCCTCGTCACCCCTGATCTGCACATGGCGGAAATTGATGAGCGCGTTGAACAGCGGCGCGCCCGCACCAAGGCCGGTGCAGTTCTGCGCCATCGAGAGCGCCGCATGTTCGTGCCGCAACAGGCCTGCCAATGCGCCATGCATATCCGACAGCGCATCGCCGACCGGCCGGTCGCCCAGCCGCAGGCGCACAGGCAGCGTGTTGATCATCGGACCGAAAATATTGCGCGCATTCTCGCCCGCTTGCATCCGGCCGAACAGAACCGTGCCGAATGTCACATCCTCCCGCCCCGAACTGCGGGCGAGCACGATGCCCCATGCAAGGTGGAACAGGCTGGCGACGCTGACGCCCCTGCTTTTGGCGAGGCTGCGCAATCGTGTCGCCAACCCGCCGCCCAGCCGCAGCCGCGCCTCACCGATCCCGGCGTCAGATGCGGTATCGCCCAGCGCAAAGCCGATCGTCGGCTCGTCCACATCGCCCAGCGTTTCGCGGAAATATGCACGCGAAACATCGCTTTGCGCCTTTTCCTTCGTATGCGCCACGAAATGCCTGAACGGCACAGCTTCGGGCAGTGACACCCCCTGATCGGCCATCAGCGCGATGATCTCGCCGCTCATCAACTCGTCGGTGGTGTGGTCCTCTATCAGGTGGTGATGCGAACGCAGGATCAGCCAGCGGTCGTTTGCCTTGTCATGCGCATAGAACAGGCGAATGGCAGGCGCGCGGTCGACGGGCAGGCGATGGCGGCGCATATCGAACCGCGCCAGCAATCGCGCTGCAATGTCGCCGCCCGCCGGATCGAGCGCGAGTTCCTCCACCGGAACCTGCGCCTGTCGGCACACCACCTGCACCGGCACATGCAACCCTTCGCCCAGAAAGGCGCTGCGCAATATGTCATGCCGGTCCACCACGGCCTGCATCGCCGCGGCATAACGCATCACCTGTTCGCGCGAAGTCGCCGCCATCAGCGTGGTGACCAGATAGGGATCGCCCTTGGCCGTCACACGATGGTGATAAAGAATGCCTTCCTGCAGCGGGGTCAGCGGATAGATATCCTGAATATTCGCCGCGCCGCCCGGTATCGTGCGTTCGATCGTCGCGATTTCCCCTGCCGACAGATCGACAAGGTCCAGCATATCGGGCCGGATCGACGGGCAATTGGCAGGGATGCGGCTGTGGCCCGAGAAACCCTCGGGCACATAGACCGCCGCCATTTCGGCCATGGCCGCGACCGTCGGGTTAAGAAAGATATCCCCTGCCGACAGGGTCAGCCCTGCGGCGCGCAGGCGTTGCAGCACCTCGATCACCAGCAGCGAGTAACCGCCCAGTTCGAAGAAATCGTCCTGTGCGCCCACGCGGTCCACGCGCAGCACATCGCGCCAGATGCCCGCGATCAGTTCCTGTCGCGGCCCTTCTGGCGCGACAAAAGCGGCGCTGGCCTGCGCCTCGCCCGGTTCGGGCAGTTTCGCCCGGTCGAGCTTCCCGTTCTCGGTCAGTGGCAACTGGTCCATCGGCACGAAATGCGACGGGACCATGTAGTCGGGCAGACCCGCACGCAATCGTGTACGCAGGCGCGGAACCAGTGCATCCATCGCCTCGCCCGTGACCAGATAGGCCACGATCCGCTGCTCGCCCGCGCAATCGGGGCGGGCAATCACCGCGACATTGGCAATGGCCGGATCGGCGGCAATCTGCGCCTCGATCTCGCCCAGTTCGATGCGGAAGCCGCGGATCTTCACCTGATGGTCGGCGCGGCCCAGATATTCGACCTCGCCCTCCTCGTTCCGCAGGGCAAGGTCGCCCGTGCGATACAGCCGCGCGCCCGCCACTTCGGAAAAGGGGTCGGGCAGGAACCGCTCTGCCGTCAGTTCGGGGCGGTTGAGATAGCCCGACGCCACCCCCGCGCCGCCGACATAGATTTCGCCGCACACGCCGGTGGGCGACGGCTGCATCCCCTCGTCCAGAATGTGCATGGTCAGGTCGGGAATCGGCTCACCGATGATGCTGCCGCGTCCTGCCAACAGATCGCGCATGGTGACCGGGCGGTATGTGACGTGCACGGTCGTCTCGGTAATGCCGTACATATTGATAAGGCGCGGCGCTTCATCGCCATAGCGGTCGAACCATGGGCGCAGCGACTGGAACTCCAGCGCCTCGCCGCCGAAAATCACGTGGCGCAGCGCATAACATGCGGGCTTTTCCGCCTGATCGGCCTGAATGAAGCGGCGGAAGGCCGAGGGGGTCTGGTTCAGCACCGTCACCCCTTCGTCCAGCACAAGGCGGCGGAAGCTTTCGGTGGAACGGCTTGTTTCGGCGGGCACCACCACGACGCGGCCGCCATACAGCAGCGCGCCCCAAATCTCCCAAACCGAAAAGTCGAAGGAATAGGAATGGAACAGCGTCCATACATCGCTGTCGTCGAATCCGAACCAGTGCGCGGTCGAATCGAACAGGCGCAGGACATTATGGTGGCTGACCGTCACGCCCTTGGGCTTGCCGGTGGAGCCGGAGGTATAGATCACATAGGCCGGATCGTTGCCCCTGCACGCGATCTGCGGATCGGTGCCAGCCTCGGTGCTGCAATCGGCGATATCGACCAGACGCGCGCCGCTGTCGTGCAGGTTTCCGGCGAGAGAAGCGCTGGTCACGATGATCGCCACGCCCGCGTCTTCGGCCATAAAGGCGATGCGGTCGGCCGGATAGACAGGGTCCATCGGCAGATAGGCTGCGCCAGCCTTAAGAATGCCCAGAATGCCGACCAGAATATCGAGATCGCGCCCGACATGAAGCCCGACCAGCGCGCCGCGCCGCACACCCTCGTTCAGCAGCCGGTTGGCCAGCCGGTTAGAGAGATCGTCCAGCGTCGCATATCTGAGTTCCAGATCGCCGCAGCTTGCCGCGATCCGGTTCCCGCAATGCTGCGCGACAGTGCGGAACCGGCCGGTCAGGCCGTCCTGCGGCGCGGCAGGCGGGACCTGCCACGCACCGGCGTCTTTCCGGTCCGCCACGATGCGCGGACGTTTGCCTTGAAGTGGAAAGGCAGCCCCCCGCCCTTCATTCTCTGCCAGCATCATATTCGACTTCGGCCGCATCGGCCCGCCCCCCCTAACGAACCTTTTGGCCGGCGCCCGTAGAAAGCGCCCGCATACCGTCGGTTCAGAACGGTTAATGGAATGTGCCCCGGGGGAATGAATAGCGAAAGCAGGGCGAAGAATAAAACCAAAACTAGAATGCGTACCATTTCGCTACTTGCAAATAGCCAAGTAGATGCGATCGCTTTGCAAAGCAGCGCGTCGAAACATGGTTAATGTTTCACACTTGGTCCTTTATGATTGCACTCAGGCGTATGCAAATATCCCGCACGCGGAATCACTTGCCGCCCAGACAGAATAGAATGTCGCGCGCGGGATTTGGCGAAATTGCGCCCTAGTTGCAGGCAGAATTACCGGCGGCAGGTACGGCGATAAAAGCAATCGCGCGAGAGGGGACCGAAACGCTGTTTTTCACGGAAATTCCCTCAATACCGGTCAGCATGCCGTGCGAGTCGAAGGCTGGACTCCGCCCGCTGATGGTAAGATTACGGCTGTCCAGCGGTTCGGCCTGCATCACCCATGCTGTTCCCTCTCCGCCAATATCGACGCTGGCCGCACTCTCGCCCGGATTGATTGCCGCCAGCCCCACACCGCCGCCGCCAGATGGCAGGCAATGGGCATAAAGGCGCAGGTCGGAACCGCTCACCGAGGGCGGATCCAGAACGACCCGCCCCATCACCTGTCGCCACAACACCGCCGCCCAGTAATTCGGGCGCGGATCATAGGTTTCGTCGTCCAGCAATGCGTAGTCCGACGCGGCCAGCGTATTATGCATCACCACCTGCACCCCGCGCTGCGCCAGCAGACCCAGCTGGTTCACATAGCGAAAGCTGTCGAGGAAGCTTGATGCCCAGGGACTGCCTCCGCATGCAGCCTGAGCGGTTTCGGTGATCCAGATCGGGTCGCCGGGTTCGAATGCGTCGCGCAGCCTTTGGTAATAGGCCAGATCGCGCAATGTCAGGTCCAGCCATTCGGGCGTCAGCGCCTCTTCCTTTTGCGCGGTGGTGGGCCGCATTTTCGCGCAACGTTGCGAGACATTGCCATAGAAGTGGTAGGAAAATCCGTCGAGCCGGTCAGGATTGGCGCTCAGCATATCCTTGCTGAGGATCGCGCCGCCCAGTGCATTGACGGGCACGCCCTCTATCGCGCCTTCGCCAACGCTGCCCGGGCCGATGAGGGCCATGTCAGGCGCGGCTTCCCGTGCCCAGCCTTCGAAAATGCGGAAGTCGCGCGCGTAATCCTGCGCCGAATAGCCTTGGGGCAAGCCGCCGACCATCGATGCATTGGGTTCGTTATAGAATTCGGCCGCCGCGATGCTGCCGCCCGCCTCGCGCGTCAGATCGATCAGCCGCTGCGCCTGATCCATGCGCCACACGCCTTCGGCATCGCGGGTGCCGGGGCTGACGGCAAAGCTGGTGACGATCTTGCCGTCGATCTTGTTCGCAAATCCGATCACGCCGCGCCACTGGTCGCGGGTCAGCACTTGCTTGTATCCGTCAGGCGGATCGCCAATCCGTTCGCCTTCTGCCGGAAGATAGGTGCTGTTGGCCCAGGTTCCGCTGACCCTGATATAGGCAGGCCCCAGATGGCGGGCGAGTTGCACCAGCTTTGGATCGGCCAGATCCATGGGCGGACGCATGCGATATACTTCACCCGCCGGGCCGCCATAGGGTGCCCAGAACCGCCCGCCGGTCACTTCGACCATCTCGACATTATAGGATTGGAAACGCTCGCTCACCGTGCCTGTGCTGGCAAGGCTTGCCAAAGGGTGCGGCGCATCGGGCAGGCTGGCGCAGCCGCACAGCAGGGCGGTCAGGCTGGCGGCAGCAAATGCCTTTGCTTTCATGGCGCGGCTCCTCTCTTGCATTTTGCCAGAGTGTGTCGCCGCATTTCGCCGCGATAAAGCGTCAGCGCATAATCACCGCCGGGGCGTTCCGGATGGCCTGCCCGTCTGCGCGGGCCATCCGGACCATATCAACCGTCAGATCACTCGCCCTTGGCCGCCTCTTCGCTCACGACATAGAGATAGTCGACATAGGCCATCGTTGCTTCATCAAGCCCGTTGACCTTGGGATTGGCGCTGTCGATCAGGAACCATTCGTTCGGCGCATGCGCCCCGCCCCCTCGGCTCAGCCCGAATTGCGAGGCCGGCAGGTTCAGCGGCGGTCCGTTAAAGATCACGCCCGGCCAGCTGCCCGCATTGCGCGGACGGATGGAGTAGGGAATGCCGCTGCGTTCGAACAAGGTCTTCTGCGCGCGGATCAGCACGCTGTCCTCGTCCGTTTCGTTCGGGCCATAGCCGCCCGAAACCGTCACCTGAACATCGTCGAACCCGCGCTTGTCCAGATGCGCTTTCAGCTTGGTGACCGCCTCGTCCTTGGTCATGGCGGGGACGAGCCGGAATTCCAGCTTGGCCTCTGCCCGTCCCGGCAGAACGGTCTTGCCGCCCGTGCCGGTATAACCCGCGATCAGACCCTGAATATTGACGGTCGGCTGCGAATAATAACGCTCGAGGCTGGTGATATAGGGTTCATCGTCGATCCAGCGGCCAACGCCCAGCAAGTCCTTTTCCTGCTGCTCGGGGTTCATCTTGGCCCCTTCGGCGATCAGCTGCTTCTGCCGGTCGGTCAACGGGCGCACATTTTCGAACCAGCCGTCGATGGCAGGCGTATGGCCATCGTCCGCGACCAGCGTGTCGAGCGCCTTGACCAGACGCCACGCCGGATTTTCGATGCGCGAATGGTTCGACGAATGAATGTCGGTCTTGGGATATTTGTCCGAAGTCTCTCCGCCTACCACCAGCTGGAATTCGACCGCGCCCTTCGCGCCCAGCGTGATATTCGCGCCGCCATCCTTGCTCTGCGCGGCAGAGGGGATGAACACACCGATCGTCTTGGCCAGTGCATCGCGCACTTCGGGTACGGCCACGACCTGGTCGAAATGGGTGGAGGCGACCTCTTCCTCACCCTCGGCCACCAGGACGAGGTTGACGGGGAGCTTCTTGCCGCTGGCCTGAATCGCCTTGATCGCGGCCAGAAACGCCATTTCGGGACCTTTCTGGTTGACCGCGCCGCGACCGACCAAGGTCATGCCCTCGCCCTCGCGCTCAACCATCTGCCCTTCCAGCGGCGGGGAATCCCATTCGGCGGGATCGAACTGTTTGACGTCATACATGAAATAAAGGCCGAGCGTGGTATCGGCCCCCGCGTCCAGCGTTGCAAAAACGGCCGGCACCCCGTCGGTCGGGATGATCTTGGCCTGCTGGAAACCGGCGTCGAGCGCCAGTTTCTTCATATATTCCGCGCCCTCGGGCGTATTGCGCTTTTCCGCTGCGATGGTCGGCAGGGCGATCCAGTCGCGCAGGGCCTGAACCGTGGCATCGTGCTGCTGCGTGACAGTGCCAAGGATCTGGTCCCGATCGGGCGTTTGCGCCGCAGCGGGCAATGCCGAAGACGCCAGCAGCGCCGCCACCAGAACACGCGAAATCCGTATTGCCATATTCAACCCCCGGTTGCCAAAGTCCGCGAAGCTAACAGCGAACCCGTCTTACGCAACTCGTATCACGAGCTTTTCAGCCTGACCGCCGCCAGGATGGCACGACACTCATCACGGCCAGCACGACCAGCGCTGCCAATGCGGCAAGGCCGAGGAACCAGACCGGCCCCAATTGGCCCCCGCGCGCCACACAGCAAGTGACCAGGCCCAGTGCCAGAAAAAGCCAGCCGCCGCTCCGCAGCGCAAGGCGGCGACCGGCAGGCAGCTTGCCGCCCAGCACATCGCGGTAATGCCGGTCCAGTGAGAGGGCGAGCGCGAGGAAACCGAGGCCGGTAAGGATCGCAGACAGAAACAGCATCGGCATTTACTCCGCAGGAACGCTGGCAACAGGCCGGGCCCGTAGTGGGCCTACGGCAGACGTCCGGGACTGCTTTTGCCAAAGATGAAACAGCGCATAGATCAGGCTGCCCCCGAACAGCAGGGCCGTCAGGTCGAATCCGGCGACCAGCCAGTTGCCCTGCCCTACGGCGGCGGACAGCCCCATACCGCCCGTCATCGGGTTCAGCAGCGGCAGGGTCACGAACAGACCTCCCGCTACCGCCAGTTGCTCTTGCCATGCGGAGCGGGCGGGACGGACCAGCGCGTGCACCAGTGTCGCTGCCCAGACGCCGAAGAATACCGCAATCTCGGTGTCCACGCGGTCTGGCGCATCGGCGGCGACCAGACGGTTGGCCCAGAAATAGGCACCTGTCGCCAGCGGCAGGCCCGCGACGGTGGCGATATTCAACCCGTCGACCAGCCGGTTTCCGAAATGGCCAGCGGCCCCGCGCCGCTTCTCCGCACGCTTCACCGACCATAGCACCAGCCCCGTGCCCACCATGACGGTGCCCATCACGCCCGCCGCGAAATAGAGCCAGCGCAGGTCCCATGGTGCAAAGCGGCCGAGATGAAGCGCGCTCATCACACGGTCGGCAGCGACTATTCCGTTCTCCGCCATCTCGTCCGAACGGTCCGTCATCGCGCCGCTGCGCGCATCGAACTGCATGGTCCGCCCCGGCCCGCCGCCGGGCCTGAGCAACAGGCTGTCATTGCGCTGGATCGCCAGTTCCACATTCTGCGCTTCCCCGCCGCTGCGCGTGATGGACAGGCGACCTGCCGGAACACCCCATGCGGCCTGTGCTTCTGCCAGAATCCGGTCGATGGGGATCTGCCATCCGGACTGTCCCGAACCTGTCGCTGGCGCGGCTGCAGCTGCGCCGCGATCGTCACCGCGCCCATGGCCGCCGCGCCCGTCGGACGCCCATGGCAGCAGCGTTCCGCCCAGCAGCAACAATCCCGAAAAGGTGATCATGATGTGGAACGGCAGCGACAGCACTGCCATCGCATTATGTCCGTCGAGCCAGCTTCGTTGCCCTTTCGCGCCGCGAAAAGTGAAGAAATCGCGGAATATCTTCTTATGGGTGATGATACCGCTGATGATCGCGACGAACATGGCAAAGGTCGCTATGCCGACGATCCAGCGCCCCCAGTCGCGCGGCATGGCGTAAAGCTGGTAGTGGAAGCGATACAGGAAATCGCCGCCAGCCGTTTCACGCGCATCCAGCACCTCGCCCGTTTTCGGATCGAGAGTCAGGCCCGGATCGCGCGGACGGCCGCCGCGCGCATTGGCGCGGCGCGCGGCTTCCTCTGCAGCGGCCCTGATCTGCGCATCGGCGCCAGAAATTGCAGAACGCTGGACAGCGCCTTCGCCTCTATGACCCGATCCGGCGCGATCCGTCCGTCCGCCGCGTTCGCTGCGTCCGCTCCGTCCGCTTGCAGTACCCTCGCGACCGCCGTCGCCGCGACGTTCGCTTTCCCATGAAATGCGCAGGGAAGGATTGCGCTCGCTTGGCAGGTTGATACCCCATTTCGACGCATCGGGGGCAATGGCATTCAGCCGCTCCATCCCCAGCCGTGCGGCCTGTTCGGCAGAGACCGGTGCCGCGCGGTGCAATTCGGGCTGCATCCAGACGGTCACTTCCTGCCGGAAGAACGCGATAGTGCCGGTGAAAAAGATGGCGAACATCAGCCACCCGAGCAACAGACCGGCCCAGCCGTGTAGCCAGCTGTTGCTTTGCCGGATGCCGCCCTTCATGCGCCGACTCCCGATTTACCAAAGGCAAAGGCCGCCACCAGCAGGACCCCGGAAGCGCCCCCGATCAGCAGCCATGCCCGCGTGGCGCTGCGCATGGAAAAGGCCGCGATTGCCGCCGCGCCAAACAGCATAAAGCCGATCATTTCCCCAAGCGATGTCGCGGTGCGCCCGCCGTCGGGCCACAACCGCACGACCGCCAGCAGGCACGCGCTGGCCAGAGCATAGCTGCCGAAAATTCCAAGAATGGTGCGCGAGACGATTTCGCCCCGCCGCATCGCATCAGGCTTTGCCATCGATCATCGAACCTTATTGTCAGAAACGGGCAGTCACACCCACCCAGACGCGTGCCGGATCGATCAGATAGGCATATTCGTCATAGGTAAGCTGCTTGTTGAAGACATTCTGTACGCCGCCATGCAATTGCAGGCTGGGCGTCAGGCGATAGGACGCGCCCAGATCGACCGTCGTATAGGACGATGCGACGATATTCTCGCCGCTGATCTGCGCCTCGGTCACGGCTTCCTCGCCGCGGAAGATCGCGCGGACGTAGCCGCTGAACGCCTTGCCCGGCTTCCAGTTCAGCGATGCGCTGGCCTGTTGCTTGGGCGTATCGTTTAGCGCCGCGCCCTCGTTCGCGCCGGAAAGCTGTTCGGAATCGGTCAGCGTGCCCGTCACCGCCAGATCGAG
The DNA here is from genome assembly GCF_020985325.1 of Croceicoccus sp. Ery5. Lineage (NCBI taxonomy): Bacteria > Pseudomonadati > Pseudomonadota > Alphaproteobacteria > Sphingomonadales > Erythrobacteraceae > Croceicoccus > Croceicoccus sp. Ery5. Next base: position 1,368,016 of record NZ_CP087587.1, on the reverse strand, counting down.
CGTGGACAGCAGCGGCAATTCGACCGATGCCTCCACGCCGCGCACGCGGGCCTTGTCGACATTGACATAGGTCGTCGGCGGGCGGCCAAGCGAGCTGAGCGGCTCGTCCACGCACCACGCGCCCGCCTCTTCACAGGTTACGCGGGTGATCTTGTCGTTGAACCGCGTGTCATAGGCCGACAGGCTGGCCTGAACCCGCCCGCTTTCGAACAGCAGCGATGCCTCCACCGTGCGCGAGGTTTCGGCCTCCAGATCGGGATTGCCATAGATCGTGCCGCCACGGCTGGTCTGTCCCCAGTCCTCCAGCGTCTGGCGCAGGTTCGGCGCGCGGAAGCCCTGCGAATAACCACCTTTCAGGGTAAAGCGTTCGGTGAAATTCCACACCGCATAGATGCGCGGCGTCCAATGCGTGCCGTAAAGCTCATCATCGTCCATACGCAGCCCGCCGGTCAGCTTCAGACTGTCGGTGACCGACAATTCGTTTTCGGCAAACAAGGCCCAGTTCAGCCGCGCCGTACCCGTGCGAGTAGAGCCCGACAGCCGGTTACTGGTCAGATCGGTCAGATCCTCGTTCCGGATAAATGCACCCAAGGTCAGCACATTGGACGGCAGAGGCACGGTCCAGATCGACTGGCCGACGATATTCTTGATCTGCTTCTCGCCCTCGATATGGGTGGCGTCCTCATATTGCAGATAGGATTCCGATCCGACCGCACCCCATTTTCCGCTGTGGCTGACCGATGCGACCCAACGTTCTTCGGTCATGGTGGATTCGGTGCCGATCGGCGCGTCTTCGGTGATTTCGACCGACTTGCCTGCGGTTGACAGGGTCTGCTGGCGGTAATAGCCGCCTTCGACGATCAGCCGGTGGCCTGCCCCCAGATCGAAACCCAGCTTGCCGCCCAGCGATTCATCCTCGCGCTGTGGCGTGCCGTCGACCACCATATCCTCGGCGCGACGGTTAAGCGATCCGCTGACCTGCAGGCCCACCACATCGCCGATCAGCGGCCCGCTGACATAGAAATTGCCGTCGCCGTAATTGCCGAAGTCATCATCGGTTTGCAGCGTGCCGTTGACTCGCACCGATCCGCGCCATTCGCTTGCCACGGCGCGGGTGATGATATTGACCACCCCGCCCATCGCATCGGAGCCATAGAGCGACGACATCGGTCCGCGCACCACCTCGATCCGCTCGATCGATTCCAGCGGCGGAAGCAGACCACCTTCGCTGATACTGCCGCCATTCGTGCGCGATTCCCGCGCGCTCAGCCGCTTCCCGTCGACAAGGATCAGCGTATATTGGGGGGCCATGCCGCGAATGGAGATATCGCGGCTGTTGCGCTCCCCCTGCGTGACGGTGACGCCGGGGATTTCGAGCAAGGCGTCGGTCACCTCGCGGTATGGCAGACGTTCCAGATCCTCCCGCGTGATCACGCTGATCGATGCGGGCGCGTCCTTGACTTCCTGTTCGCGGCTGGTCGCAGTGACGACGATATCGCTGCCCGTGCTTTCGGTAGCGGCATTCTCGGCCGCGGTCGCCACGGGCGCGGCAAGGCTTACGCCCATCAGGGCAGAACCGGCGAAAAGGACATATCTGGCGAACACGAAACCCCCGAAACAAATGCTATTGCGATTGAATTGCAGAAGCCTAATGTTCGGAGGCAGTATTCGGAGCAAGATTCAAATATGGATATCGCCTATTCAGCAGCGACGCAGGCCTCGACCAGCCTTTCGCGCAGCCATTGCGACGCCGGGTCACGATGGCTTCGCTCATGCCACAAGAGCCAGTATTCCATCGTACCCAACTCTTGCGGAGCAAGGCGATAGGGGTTTCCATGGATTGCCCCGTAATGCCGCGCCGCCCTTTCAGGCAGGGTCAACAGCATGTCCCCCTCCACCAATTCGGGCGCGAGCGAGAAATAGGGTGCGACAAGCGCAAGTTTGCGCCGCGAGGAATGACAACCGAGCAGCTGGTTGATCCGGTCGAACCGCGCGTCGCTGACCGTCATGCCCAGATGCGGACAGGCAAGATATTCGTCGAGCGTGAGGGGTTCGTCCGCCCCGCCAGACAGCGGATGCTCCGGCTTCATCATGCAGGCAAAGCGGTCGGTAAACAGCAAATGGCGATGCAATTGCGCCGGGTCGCTATCCAGCCCCGAAATGACCAGATCGACGGCACCTTCGGCCAGCGTGCTATGCGCCGACCAGTCCAGCGGCACGATCTGCACCGACACGCCCGGCGCTTCTTCGCGGATTTCTGCCAGCGCCGGCCTTAGGACCGACAAGACTCCGAAGTCGGTCGATCCGATCTGGAACCGGCGTTCCAGCGTCCCTGGATCGAAACTCTGCTGATGGATCACATCGGCCGTATGGACCAGCCACCGGTCAAGCCGGTCGAGCAATTCCTCGGACCGCGGGGTCAGCACCATGCTATTGCCGTGACGGACGAGCAGCGGATCCTTTAATTCGTCCCGCAACCGCGCCAGTGCGCGACTGACGCTCGGCTGGCTGACGCCCAACGCCTCTGCCGCCGCGCTGACGCTCTTGGTACGCAGCAGCATCGCCAGTTTGACGAGGAGATTGGGTTCGATCGGCACATGCATGCACAACCCGTAATGAGAGGGCCTCGCAATAGCAAGTTGCATTGCGGCAAAGGTTCCGGCAAGGTCGTCGCCGCCTTTCGCGCGCACAACGCGCAACGTTGGGCCAACACAGGTGGGCGAGCAACTACACGCGACCATTACGCCGATGATGCGCGAACTAGAAACGCATGTTCTTCACAATGATCCACCGGTATTTCAGGCCTGCAGACTTGCCACCAAGATAAATGCGGACGCCCACGATACTTCAGACCTTCGCTGACCACTGACGCCTCGGCTTTTGGACATCCCAATGATTCAGATGAGGCTTCAACGCACCGGGCATGCCCACACTGCGGATGCCACCCTTCCGAACAGGTATCCAAAAATTCGCCAAAGTAGTGCTAGTGCTCGCAGTTTGATCAGTTTAAAATACGCCCAATTCATTTTCATATAATTGCCGTCCGGTTTTGAGCGAAGAGTTAGAATTTACTGGATTAATGACTCAGACTCTATGGCGAACAGAATCTGAATGGGAGCAGGTCCGCGATTCTTGGAATTTTTGATCGTGAGCTGAGGCTGCATTGCCAGTCCGGCTTTGGAAATGCACTCATGCGGTACTTGATCACATTCAATGGAGACGCGTCAGGCACGCGCCAGCCGATAGAATTCGAGGCGGCGCGCGACGGCATCGCGCTCGAATGGCTTCACCTGATGGGATGTGGTTACGATGCGCAGCTGTGGCGCGATGCTCGTCTGTTGTGCAGTCTCAAGGCCAACCTTTCTCATGGCTTTCTTTCCGACAGGAAACGCAAGGACAGACCTGTTGGTCACGGCTGGCACAGTCGACCGGACTGGCTGGACGCTGACGAATCGGTTCAACAAAAGAGTCAACCGACCATGGGACGGGCACTCGACACGTCGTCAAACGACGACGAGACAGCGAGGCGGCGCCTGATCCAACGGCCCATGAAAATCCGCGATAAACCAGAGGACTCAACTGCCACCGGGATCTTCGAAGTGCTGGCCCGGCGCGATTGACCGCGGTAGCCGAAGGCTGCCGGTTGCTCAGTCGAGATTATCCCGCGCACTGCCGCTTCGGGTGACCTCGAATGCCAGCTCGAGGCCTTCATCGAGCACTACAACCACCAGTGCCACCACGAGAGCCTGAACAATGTGACACCTGCAGATGCCTACTTCGGAAGGGGTTCAGCGATCCTCGAGCGAAGCAGAAAGGTCAAACGAAAGACCATCGCCCATCGGCGCTTGCAGCACCGCAAGAACGCCGCTCAAGATCAACCCTCCAGACGAAGCCAACACTCATAAAGCGAGCGGTCAAATCTGTGCCCAATGTCTTGACGACAGACAGTCTCACGATTCGTAGCATGCCTACAATGTAAAGAGATCGGCCATTCTAAAATGTGAGCACGACAGGTAGTGTCTGTTTTACGCCTTGGGCAGACGAGCTAAGCAGTCCGACATTAGTCGGATCGCGCTGGTTATACTGCTATTTACCATTTGCCGACACCCCCCGTAAGGCAATTGCGTCATAACTTGACGCATGTCCAACGCTCGCAGTGCCACGCCCCAAATCCGTTCCGCTAGCGTACTGGCCATGGCCTTCATACTTGCTTCGTGCGGTGGCAGCAAAGAAGTGCAGTCAAGTACAAACGCGTCAGTGACCGTCTCGTCCGAAAGTTCCACCGGATCTTCAGTCAAGGCCACTCCTTCGCCTGCCCCGACACCGGCACCTACGCCTGATGCGATCGTGCCGCGTTTCGTCATGCCAAGTATCGCTCCCCCAGCCTTGCCGAGCGGGCTGGCCTATGAAACCCCCCAGACGATATACAGCACCAGTCACAGCGTGGATGTTTCGGATAGAAAAATTGAAGGCGGCACGATCTTGCTACGTGCGGATGACGTCTCAAATCTGACGATGAGCGATATAGTCGCACGCAAATTCGGTCCGATCATGCGCGGGCGCTCGCTTGACTACATCACGCTGAACAGGATCGCAGTTTCACAGGCGAAGGCCAACGCGACTTATGGCTTGGGCATCACTAATACGTCAGGCGGGTTCGTGACGGCTGTCATGCAAGATCTCGTCTTCGAGGGCGACACCACCTCGCCTGCTCCCAATGCCGCAGATGCATGGGCGGCAATCGCGTTGAAGGGCAAGACCAGCGCCGATGCCGGCAACTTCACCATCGACCGATTCGATTTCCGCGACCTGTGGATGGCATCGGGCAGCAACTACGAAAACGTCGACGGCATCTCAACTGAGCGCGGTTACAGCGGTACGATCAGCAATGGCCGTATTGTCAACGCCAGCGATGCTTGCCTTGACATCAAGGGCGATGTCACGGTCGACAATGTCTATCTCGAAAATTGCCGTGAAGGTATCAAGCTGTGGTCCTCGCAGTCGCACGGCCTGATCGAGATGGGGACGCACCGATTCGTGGCGATTATCGCCAAGGGGGGCAGCAGCAGTGCCTCCACCGTCTATATCGAGACCCTCATTCTGACGGGTGATCCGATGGTGCCGGCCTTCCGGGCCGAAGGTGGTCCGGTCACGCTGACCATCGGCACGCTCGTCGCCGACCCCGATCAGGTGCTGAACGCCAGCAGTTCCTATGCCGGATCTTCAGTAAAAGTGCTGAACAGGATCGACTTTTAGGACTGGACGGTCTGCTAGCGCCACGACCTGCCGATTAATCCGATAGACCACGACCGACAGCGCTTGTATTCTTGAAATGCTGCAACGGCGAGATGGCTTGCCGCTGCATAAGTCCGATCGCGCAATCGGGCCACATTTGGGCCTAAAGGGTTACGCCTCTTGCCAGAACACCCTTTCAATAGCAGCTTCGTTTCCATGACTAATTTCTGCATCGGGGCCTGATCCTTGATTCACGATAGCGAAAACACGCGCAAGGCAGGCATGATGCCCGATTACGCCTACGACACTTATAGTGACGAGGGCGGTGCAAAGAACCTTATCGATTTTCGTGCCATCGGCGATGCACTGGCACGACGCAAATGGTCGGTGCTGACCGCGGTGCTGATCGTGCTTGCAGTCGTGGCCGCGATTTTCCTTTTCAGCGACAAGCGCTTCGACGCGATTGCCCTCGTCGGCCTCGAACGCAAGCCAGAGCGCGTGATCAACACGCCGGGCGACGGCGGTTCAAACGTCCTGATCGACATGCCGTCGGTCGATACCGAGGTGACGATCCTCCTCTCGCCCGAAGTGGTGCGCCGGGCTGTCGAAACCGAGAAGCTGAACGAAGACCCGGCATTCGTTGCCGCCGCCGCCAATGGCGAGAAGGCGGCCCCTATCTCAGTGGGCGAAGCAACCGATCGCATCCTCGGCAAACTTAGCGCGCAGCGCCAAGGCGCGTCTTATGTAATCGAGGTGATCTACAGCTCGCGCGATCCGGAAGTGGCGGCCCGCGTCGCCAATAATGTCGTCGATGCCTATCTCAACCGGCAAGTCGTCTCGAAGGAATCGGTCCGCACTGGCGACATCTCGGTTCTGGAAGACAGGCTGGAAGGCCTGCGCAACGACGTGATCGACGCCGAAAGCGCAGTCGCGCGCTACAAGGCCGCCAACAGCCTCGTCACCATCGGCGGCGACGGAACCGCGGTGCAGGACGAGATCGGCAATCTCAACACACAGCTTGCACAGGCGCGCGCCGAACTGGCCGTTGCGCAGGGGCAAGCGCGGGCCAACTCGGACGATTCGGGCACCATGGTGAGCGGTTCCGATCTTGTCAGGAACCTGCGCCTCGAAGCCGCGCGACTTTCGGCCGAAAGCGCCAATCTGGCCGAACGTTACGGCCCGAACCACCCTGAACGGGTTCGCGTGAACACTCAGCTTGCCTCCATCCGCGCAGATCTCGCGCGCGAAACGTCAAGGATGCAGCAAGGAATCAAGAGCGATGTCTCGATCGCCAGCAACCGAGTTGCCGCGCTGGAAACGGCGCTGAACCGGGCACAGGGCCGGCTCGTTTCGGGGAACAACGCCTCGGTGCGCCTGAACGAGCTTGAACGCGTGGCGCAAAGCGCGCGCGATCTCTACCAAGTGTTCCTCGAACGTTATCGTTCCGAACTGGCGACGGCCGGCACTGAAAAAAGCCAGGCCTATGTGATCGCCAAGGCGGTGACGCCCCAGCTGCCGTCCTCGCCCAATCCGATCGTATTCACCCTAATCGCGCTGCTGGGCACCATTGCCGCGGGTGGCGCCACCACCTTCTTCCTAGAATCACGCGAAAAGGGCGTGATGGTGCGCGATGATGCCGAACGTCATTTCGGCATTCCCGTGATCGCCGCGATACCCAATCTCGCGACGGTAAAGGACATGCCCTTCAAGGGCGGGCAGACTTTCGACATCGCCAATTACGTCGTCAACAATGACGGTTCGATCTTCAACGAGGCATTCCGTAGCATTCGCACCGCGCTTCGCGTGGGACAACCAAAGCAGCTTGCCAAGACTGTAGTGATCACCTCGACCTCTTCGGGCGAAGGCAAGACGACCTGCTCGATCTGCCTTGCGCGCACCACCGCCATGGCCGGTATCAAGACCCTGCTGATCGACGCCGATACACGCCGCACCGCGACCAGTCGCACGATGTCCTCAGATAGGGAAATTGGGCTGCTCGACGTCCTCGACGGCAGCGCGACGTTGGATGAGGCGCTGCTGCTCGATGAGACCACAGGCATGTATCTGCTACCGCAGAAGGTGCGCGGCACCCCCAATCTCGACGCGCTGCAAAGCACGCGAATGGAGGAACTTCTCGAAAAGTTGAAGGCGCGCTTCGACTTCATCGTCATCGACACGGCACCAGTGCTGCCGGTGGCGGAAACGAAGGCGCTGGCCGCCATGGCGGACGTAACCCTGCTGGTCGTTCGCTGGCGCCAGACCAAGGTGCGCAATGTGCAGATGACCATACAGCAACTACATCGCGCCGATGCGACCCTGCTGGGCACGCTGATGACGCAGGTGAATCTCAAGGCAACATCGATGCTTCGCGAAGACGAGATGTATTACGAACCATACTATCAGCCCGCAGCGCAGTGAGCAGCAAGGCATATCGGGCTAATTGCATGCCCGACTGAGGCCACCACAGGGTTAAGGCGTTTGCCTTCTCGGTCTCGTCCGCACTAATATGCTGCGCCGCAACACAAAGGGTGGATTTCGTAAAACCAGCATGCCTGAACTCGCCACCCCTTTCAATTCAAACGGTTTTTGCGTGGGCCATTTCCGACCTTCGTCCAACCGACGTGGTCGTATCGGGACAATCGTCAAGACACTTCTGGCCCTAACCATGCTGACAATTGCCGCGAGTGCGCAGTTGGGCAGGATCTTCCCCATACTCGATCCACTTAATGCGTTGACCCCAGTGATCCTGGCAATGGCTGTCGTCATTTGCATTTTTTCGTTTCGCCATCAGCATTTGGCGTTCGCAATCGCTGTGCTTGCGGCATTGTGCAGTGTTGAAAGGGTGGCGCAGGTGAGCGTCGAAACCGGGCAGCTGGCTATTCCTGCCGACCCCGGCATTACCGTTCTCTCATTTAACGCATGGAGGCACCAGCACTCGCCGAAGGAAACGGCTCGCGCGATTGCAGTCAGCGGCGCAGATATCGTCCTGCTGCAGGAAGCCGGACCAATGCTAAATCAAGCGGACATGATGCTGAAAACCGCTTATCCCTTCCAGTCCGACTGTCCGATGGGCTGCGACCTAGCTATTCTCTCGCGTTTGCCCGTCCGGGATTTCCGTTATCGTATCCGAGGCGACGACGGCCGTTTTGTGGGCCCCCGTATCGTGTTCGCGGATATCGACGACGCATCGGTGATGGGCCCAATCACGGTGGCCTCGATTCATGTCGATCGCGGCAATAGCCCCGCTGGCAACCGGAGGCAACTCGATAAGAGCCTCGATGAAATGTTCACTCTGATGGGTAAGGAAAACCTGATCATCGGCGGCGATTTCAACATGACACCTTACAGCTTCGACTTCGAACGAATGGATCAGGCGATGCTTCCGATCCGCCGGGTCAGCGCAGGGGATCGGAGCTATCCGTCGCAGATTGCGGGACTGCCGACCATTCCCCTCTTTGCCATCGATCATATCTATGCATCGCGGCGATGGCGGGCTGCGAAGATATCCGTAGGGCCCGGTTTTCATTCCGATCACCGCCCCATCGCCGTTCGCCTTTTCGAAAGCAGCCTAAACCCGTCCCATTGATAGACACACCCGCAAGTATTCTCTCAAAAGCATCGCTTTAAATTAAAGTACCCAAGAAGAACGGAAACGGACGATTGAAGCGAGAAAGACGAACATGTCTCCTGGTCATCAACTCGCTTGCCGGCGGGGGAGCTGAGCGCGTCTTCACGACTCTAGTAACCGATCTTGCCCGATTTCGCGGAGAATGCGATTTTGTGGTCGCCCTTCTCGATGACGAGGAGGTCGAGGCCTATATCCTGCCCGACTGGGTCAAGGTCTATCGCCTCGACAGCAAAGCTAGCCTTAACGCCAGCGTACGGCGTCTGTGCGGGCTGTTCAGGGAACTGCGACCTGATGTCTGCATTTCGTTCCTCACCCGGGCCAATTTCGCGGCGATCGTCGCTGGACGGCTATATGGATGCAAGACGATTATCAGCGAGCGGGTCAACACCACCGCCCATCTTGCCGGCAGAGGTAAGAATGCAATCAGCAGGGCATTAGTGCGCATACTCTATCCGCGCGCCGATGGGATCATCGCTGTCTCGCAAGGCGTGAAGGATACGCTGGTCAAGGATTTCTTCGTATCGGCTGACCGGGTGACGGTGATACCCAACCCCTTCGACATTGACCGGATTGCAACTCTCGCACTTCAACCTGCCCCATTCGAGATAGCACAAGGTGACTGGGCTACCATGGGGCGGCTGGTCCCTACGAAGAACGCCGCGCTGGCGATCCGCGCCTTTGTCGCTGCTTCTACGAAAGGCAGGCTCTTCGTGCTCGGCGATGGTCCCCTGCGCGGCGAACTTGAGGCCTTGGTCCGCGACCTCGATGCGAGCGACCGCGTGCGGATTTGCGGCTTCGTTGAAAATCCTTATGCGGTACTCGGCCGCTGCGACGCGTATATCCTGCCATCGGAAGCGGAGGGATTTCCGAACGCCATGGTCGAGGCTATGGCATTGGGAAAGCCCGTCGTTGCCACCGATTGTCCTTCGGGCCCTTCCGAAATCTTTGAAACCGAGTCTGCTTCGGACGAACCGTCCCGTGGCAGAGGCGGCATGCTGGTCAAATGCGGAGCGGTCAACATGATGGCACGCGCTATTACCGCACTGGACGACAGCGATCTGCGCAGGGATCTTGGCAAGCTCGCGCGTGAACGAGCAATGGAATTCTCAGTCGAGAGAACCACGCTCGGTTTCTGGCAGGTCATCACTGCGAATTTCGCTGCCGCCAACAGGAGCAGTGTCCAGTGAAGGTTTCGGTCGTCGGCTTGCGCGGGATACCCGATGTTCTTGGGGGTGTGGAAACGCACTGCGAAGAATTGATGCCGCGCATTGTGGCCAATAATCCCGATATCGAGATACAAGTCATCGGCCGACGCCCCTTCATCTCGGGTGATTTCGAATACAAGGGTGTGGCAGTGACGTCTGTCTACGCCCCGGTCGGCAAGCATTCAGAGGCGATTGTGGCCACTTTCTTGTCGATTTTGAAGGCACGCGGCAGCGGAACCGATGTACTGCATATCCACGCCATCGGCCCCGCACTTCTAACTCCGCTGGCCCGGATGATAGGCATGCGCGTCCTGCTCACCCATCATGGCGAGGATTTTCGGCGCGCGAAGTGGAACATTTTCGCCAAGGCAGCACTCCGCCTTGGCGAATCTCTCGGCGTAAGATTCGCAAACAAGGTCATCGCCGTATCGCCTTCGTTGCGGCGCAAACTTCAGCTGCGATATGCGGGATCCGCCGGCAGGATCGACTATATTCCCAATGGCATGTCGCAGCTTGCACTAACCAGCCAGGAAGATCGGGCAATCCTTAAGAGTTTCGGGCTAGAGAAGAGAGGCTTTTTCCTGGTTGCCGCGCGGCTTGTGCCGGAAAAGGGAGTCGATTATCTCATCGAAGCGCACCGCTTGAGCGGCAGCGACAAGCCTCTCGTCATCGCGGGCGCATCCATGCATGGATCGGACTATTCAGAAAAGCTAAAAAAGGCAGCCGGTCCTGATGTCCACTTTTTGGGAAAGGTTCCACGCAGGAAGCTGGCTAGTCTGTATCGCAATGCCGCGCTGTTCATCCTGCCGTCCTACCACGAAGGACTGCCCATCTCCGCGCTGGAGGCATTGTCGCTCGGAGCGTCGGTGCTGCTCAGCGACATAGATGCTAACACCGATCTGGGCCTGCCCGACCGTCACTACTTTCCCGTAGGCGATTGCAAGGCACTTGCCTCCAAGCTGGAATCGGCCGACTTTTCCGATCTCGACACCTCGAACTGGGACGGGGCCAGCGTTTTTGACTGGGATACTATCGCCTGCACTACGGCCCATTCCTACAGGGAGCTTGGCTGATTTGCTGCGAATCGAGCGACAGGATCGGATAGAAGCAGCGGTATGAATCCCGGTGGCGCCTCTCCCAGCCTGCCCGGCTATGTTCTGGGCCCCAGCCTTCTGGTCTATGCAGTGCTGGTGATTTTCCTGGCGTTGCGCTGCCGATCGGCGTCCGGAGCCTTCGTATTGATTGCGGTCGCGATCCGGCTTGGCATGTCTGCGGCGCCGTTCATCTCCTTTTCACCCTCGGGCGTCGGGCTTAGCTGGAACGCATTGATGTCGTGCCTGGTCATTGGAACGGGTGGCCTTGTCGTGCGGCGCAGCAACATTCTGTCTTATGCATTGCCGCCGGTACTGGCGCTGGTTGTTATTATCGCAATCAGCGGGTTGGTAAACGACCGCATTCCCGAAAGCATCGAAACAATCCTGAAATACGGATATTTCGTCATCCTTACCCTGACCGTGCACGATGCCTGCAAGTCCGAAGGGGCCGATCCGTTTCTCGGCAAGCTGCTGTTGGTCCTACTACTACCTGTCGTACTGCAGATCGAAAGCATTGGGCTAGGCGTGGTGAAGGCGAGCGAGGGGGATGGATCCGCATCCTACATCGGTGGCTATAACCATGAAGCCAGCTTTTCACTTCTGCTGATGGCAGCACTCCTCGCGGTATCGATGAACCAGCGCGTTTCCATCAAGTTGCAGCTCCTAGTCGCTACGGTCTGCGCGGTTGGCGTCCTTCTCGCCAACTACCGGACTGCTATGGGCGCGATGGTGCCAATGATCATCGTACTGCTAGTGGTAAGCAGCATGCGCAACGTGGTGAAGAACCAGCGGATTTATGCGATCGGAGCCGTCAGCCTTGCGATCATGTGCATTGCGCCAATTGTCCTGTCCCTATTCGCCGAGCGGTTCGAGACGCTGACTATATTACTCCAAAATCCTGGCCTTCCCTTTCAGGATCCCGGCGCGTTCACGTATGAAGAGCGGCGGGTCATGTCGGGGCGCGCCTTTATCTGGTCCGAATATCTGAAAATGTGGCGCGAGGCGCCGGCGCTCCAGAAGATCATCGGCTTCGGTGCCGATGCATGGGAGGATTACTTCAACCTCTACGCCCACAACACACTGGTCTCGACGGTGTTTGAATATGGCATCGCGGGCTTGTCGCTCATGCTACTGCTGTGGGGGTGGATGATTACGATCGCATGGCGGTGCGGTCCGCCGATGAGCTGGATCTTCATCGCCTCGCATCTCGGCTTTATCCTGCTCAACATGGCGACCATGCCGTTCTGGATGATTGAGGGCTTGGTCTTCTACGGCCTGCTATGCGGCGTTAGCCTGTTTGCCTTCGATGCGGCGCTGCGGACAGAGAGGCGTGCCTTGGCGAACCCGGCAGCGCAGCCGAGCCGGCCATCCGGCTGGACCCGTTCAGCCCCGGACCAGGCGACGCCCGGCACCGCCTCGGAGCGTTGACCGCATGACTTGCTCCAAACCAGCGCAGGAAAAACCACATGCAAAGGCTCAGTTTCTCTCGATTGAGGGCCTATCTCGCCGCCGACCTGTTCCGGTACGAAGGGCGCGTTTCGGCCAAAGCTTTCGTGAAGCATTTCCTCTTTACGCCGGGCTTCAATTACACCGTGTGGCTGCGCGCCTGCGTATGGGCAAAGTCGGGCGGAGCCGCAAAGTTGTTCTACCCGCTACTCAAATGGCGGCTGCTGCATTCGCGCTACAAATACGGCATCGCTATCGCCGAGCGGACGGCGATCGGACCGGGCTTGTTCATCAACCGCTTCGGCGGGATCTATGTGCATCATGATGTAGTGATCGGCTGCAACGTCAACATCACCCACGGGACAATGCTGGGCTACATGAACCGTGGCCCACGCGAAGGTTCGCCGATCATCGGTGACGAAGTCTTCTTCGGCTCGGGAGCCAAGGCAATCGGCAAGGTGCATATCGGCAACCGCGCCGCAATCGGCGTCAATGCCGTCGTCACCAAGGATGTTCCCGATAATGGCGTTGCGGTGGGGCTTCCTGCCAAGGTAATCGGGAACGACGGATCGGACGGCTACATAAACAAGACGGCCAGCCCGGCGATGATCGAGCGGACCGGTTGGTCAGCGTTTCGACCGCAAATGGAACGGCAGGCTGGCGGCGACCATCGCGATATGGCGCCAGTCTGAAGGTGCGCTCCACTGTAGCGAGCGCAGGAAACCCAACGGAACTGGCTGCCGCTTGCCGAGACGGTAGCGAATATAGAGACCGATTTCCTGGCTCTTTAGGCGGCGCAAAAGTTCCGGATCGAGACTGCCCCGCGCCATCAACCGGTCGATTGTTGCGGTGATCGCGGGCAGCCTTGTGTGCGCCGCCGAATTGGAAACGCGGTTTACCGTGTCCTGATAAAAACCCGCCGTAGGTCTTGGCCCGAACCGGCTTTGGGTTGCCGCGACGATGCGCAGCCACATGTCCTTGTCGCCTCCACGCGTAATGCCTTTTTCCCGAAACGGTCCGACCCGATCCAGCACGTCGCGCCGCACGGCGACCGCGCCGGTCCACAACGGGCACCGGCGCGAGACCAGCCATGCGGTGAGGATGTCGTCCGCGTCCAGGTCGCGACCGACCAACATCGCGGACTGTGCGTTGGTGGGGTATTGCGTGCCCACAGGCTCGATCCGGTGCGCGCTGAATACGCAGCCGATTTCCGGCCCTGCCAATCGCGCGATCTGCGCCAGATGATCGGCGTCCCACTTGTCATCTGCGTCGAGAAAGGCAATCCAGTTACCCTCGGCCGCCGCAATACCGGCGTTGCGGGCGGCATAACCGCCCGGCCCCGGCGTATCACGCGTGATCATGCGAATGCGCTCGTCCTTGATGGCGAGTACCTGATCGGGACCATCATCGCTCGACGCATCGTCGATCACAACAATCTCAAACGCGGGATGGGTCTGCGCCAGCACGCTGTCGATCGCGCGCCTGACATGCGGGCCCTTGTTGTGCAGCGGAATGACGACGGTGAAACGATTGGAGTCTGGGCCGGGCATTTCAGTCATTCGCGGCAGGGGCCGGATGCGCGACCTTGCGCGCGGCATATTGCTGCCGCTTCAAGTCGCGACGCTCCATGATCCTGCGGCGGAAATCCTGGCTGAAGGGCATGGGAAGCCGCCGCATTGCCTGAACCCGCGCGTAATAGCCAAGGCCGCCGCCGATGGTTAGGCCGCGCACCATGTCGTCGTTGATCCTGTCCCCGTCCTTCCAGGCCTTGAGCACATATTGGTATATCTCGCGATTGGCGATCTGCTGCAAACGCTCCGCAATCTCGGGAGGTTCGCTCTTGAGCCTCTCGTCGATGGTGCTCATCAGCCCGACACGGAAGTCGAATTTCACCTGACGAGTGACCATGTTATCGCTGTCCTTGTGGTACACTGCGGTCGGCTTGCCGCTATAGGCGCTCGACCCGGCCAGCACTGTGCGCAACCACAGGTCGCGGTCGCCGCCGCGCCGCACCCGACCCACCGGAAACATGCCGATATCCAGCAGCGTCTGACGCCGGATCGCGACCGCACCGGTCCAGAAGGGGCAACCGCCTGCCAGCCATTTATCGAGCATGTCGCGAGCGTCGAAACAGCCTGCCGGATAGCCCGCGCGCGTGAACCAGTCCTTCAGGTTCAGCGTCTCAGTCACGATATCATAGCCGCTGAAGGCGCTGACCGCCTTGCCATCTGCGCGCCGGATAGCAGCGGCCAGCCCTTCCAGGTGATCGGGTGCCCAGCTGTCATCGGCATCGAGAAACGCGATCCACTCGGACTTCGCACTCTCGATACCGAGGTTTCGGGCCGCATATCCGCCCGGCCCCGGCTCGTCTCGGCGCAATGTGACGATAGGGGCTCCAATTTTGACGATTTCTGCCATCGAGCCGTCTTTCGAGGCATCATCAATGGCGATGATCTCGTTCGCGGGATGGCTTTGCGAAAGCGCCGAAAGCACCGATCGCGCTACATGCCGTTCCTTGTTGTGCACCGGAATTACGACAGAGAATTCGACGTCAGTCACTTAGCCTCCTGGCTGATGCAACCCTGTATCGGTTCACACACGGCGTTGCGCGAATCTTTTGCGGAACTGTTGGACCACAAGTTCGATCCCTTCCCCTATAGTCGCACGACCGGAAGCTGTCAGGGCAATAATGCACCAATACAAGGCGCAAGCTGCACAGGCCATCGTAACAAGGATCAAGATCACCGGCCAGCCGATTGCCAATAGCCCCATTCGAAGCAGCAGCAGACCGCTAAGCACAAGCAATGCCGTCGTGCCGTAAACCAGACCCAGTTGAAATAGATCACGAGTGCCGACGGGCCCCTTGCGGCCAACATACCACCAGACCGCAGGCATCCTGACAACAAGGTCGGAAATCGCATAGGCCGCAGCCACGCCAACGACTCCCCATGGCAGCCCCGCCATGAAAGCCATCACGCAGGTCACAGCATTTACCACCCCCCATCTAGCGAATTCGCCGGTGCGGTTCTGCGTGATAAACAGCCAGCCGATCGTTGCCGTCAACGGTTGATGGAGCGCGGCGATCGAAAGCCAAACGAAGACATCGGACGCCGCCGTCCACTGTGGTCCCAGCAGGAACGGGATCAGTTCATAGGCGCTAGCGATGCAGAAGCAGACGATCGGCATGGTGACCAAGAGCAGAATGCGCAGCGACCGCAGATACGCGAAGCGATAGCGCGCCGGTTCGTTCATGAGCCGTGACATAATCGGGATCATCACCCGGCCCGCCGGCCCGTTGATCTGCTGCAGCGGCATCAGCATCAACTTATAAGCCCGGTCGTAATAGCCCAGTGGACCTGCTCCGATGAACTTGCCGATAATCACATTGTCGGCGTTGCGTGCAAAGAAATTAGTGAAGTTGAACCCCGTCAGCCCTCCCCCGAACTTCAGCATCTCCAAAACGCGGACGCGATTGCCAGGCCGCCCAGGCATCCACCGCGTCGTTGTCCATGACTGGACCAGTTGTACGAAGCCGGTGACGACATTGACCGTCGCAATAGCCAGCGCG
The DNA here is from genome assembly GCF_020985325.1 of Croceicoccus sp. Ery5. Classification (NCBI taxonomy): domain Bacteria; kingdom Pseudomonadati; phylum Pseudomonadota; class Alphaproteobacteria; order Sphingomonadales; family Erythrobacteraceae; genus Croceicoccus; species Croceicoccus sp. Ery5. Next base: position 1,351,840 of record NZ_CP087587.1, on the reverse strand, counting down.
CTGGGCGCGATCCACGCATGGGCAAGTCCTGCCAAAACCCCCAGCGCAGCCGACACGACCTCGATCCGGCCCAGCGTGCCAAAGCGCAGATCGCGCGTCAGAATGGCGCGATGCACTGAAGAGGTACCGTTCATCGCCACGCCGAGCGCGACGAACTGGACTACGGAGATGACCCCGTCATTATCATAGAATGTAGCGACCAGCGGCGCGGCAAGCGCAATCACCGCGGCGATCCCCACCGACAGAGCAAGGTTCACATAGAACATGGCGCTGAGCAGCGGCTTGCTGATCGTTGGTGACGTCACAATGGCCTGAGTCAGACCCAGGTCCTTGATTAGATTTATGATTGCGACGACCGGCGCGGTCATCGCATAGATACCGAAATCCTCCGGCGCGAGCAGGCGCGCCAATAGGATCGTCGATGCGATCTGCACCAAGAAGCGAGTGGTCTGGGTCGCAATCGTCACGATTGCGCCGCCGGCCGCCTTGAACTTCAGGCTTTGCTTGGAAGCGGTAGCGTCTATCTCGAATTTTCCCTGCGCGGCTACTTCCTGGTTAGTCCCTATTTCAGGCTTAACGGTCTTGGCTGTATAGCACGATCTGCGGTAAGAATTGCAGCTGATTTTGGGGGATCTCATGCAATATCGCTCTATCGGTGATTTAAGCCTATCGGTTGCGGCCGGCGCCTGGAAGGTGCCCGCAGATGTCGACTTGATCGTGGGGATCCCGCGCAGCGGCCTGCTCGCTGGCTCAATGCTCGCGCTCCACCTCAATATCCCGATCGTCGAGCTTGACTGCTATCTGAATGGCGGGGCCGGACGCATCGGGCGAACTTCCAAACACACGGTAAGCGTCGGGGGCAATGACGTACGCAAAGTGCTGGTCGTCGACGATACCGTCGCCACCGGCAGCACCATGGCGCAAATCCGCCGCGAGATCGATGCGGCCGACTTCGGCGACAAAGTGCTGGTCTGCGCAATCTATGGGACGCAAAAATCTCATGACGGGTTCGACCTCGTCTTCGAGACAGTCGGCACACCGCGCATCTTCGAATGGAATATGATGCGGCACAAACGTATCGCCGATGCCTGTTTCGACATCGACGGCGTGCTGTGCCACGACCCCGATCCTGCCGACAACGACGATGGCCAGCGTTACGCACGTTTCCTCTCGACCGCCCGCCCGCTCTACATCCCCAAGCTGAAGGTCGCTCATTTAGTAACCAGCCGCCTCGAACGCTATCGCCCCGAAACCGAAGCGTGGCTGAAGACGATGGGCATAGAATACGGGAAACTGTGGATGATCGACCTTCCCAGCGCCGAGGAACGCCGCCGCTTAAAAGCCCACGCCCCTTTCAAGGCAAAAGTCTACCAGGAAAGCGGGGCAAGCCTCTTCATCGAAAGCGAGGACAAGCAGGCCGAAGATATCGCACGACTGAGCAGTCGGCCCGTTTTGAGCATTGGTGGTCAGCGCATGGTATGGCCGGACGATCCCGCCGCCAATCGCCGCCATATCCGCCGGGCGGGTTGGAACGTACCGAAGCGGTCCACCAAGAGCCGGGTCAAGCGTGTGGCTCTGCAACTTTGCCGCCATCTACACCTGCCGGTCGACGGCCTTTCTCATCCCGCCGCGCGTCCGACGTCGACTCCAGCCGGTATTAGTAGCCCAAGCTTGAACAAGTGATGCGCTCGCTGGGGTCCCGGCAAATACCCGATGCCGCCGATATCGTCCTGGTAGGCACAGGTTTTGCGTCCACCTTCTTCCTGAGCGCGATCCTGCCGCGCGCGCGACCGGGCCTGAAGATCGTGGTGTTGGAACGCGGCGGCAATGTCCCGCACGCTGAGCGGATCGAGCGCCGCAACGACGCGAAATTCAATGCTGACGGGTATTATAGGACGACCGGCGATCCGAACAAGAAATGGCGCTTCTCGACGGGATTCGGCGGTTCTTCCAATTGCTGGACAGGAAACACGCCGCGCATGCTGCCTGCCGATTTCGAGATGCGAACCCGCTTTGACCAAGGGATGGACTGGCCCTTTAGCTATGATGCCCTGGAGCCTTACTACACCCGCGCCGAGGAAATGATGCAGATCTCGGGTGCTCGGAACAGCCTTGCACCGAGCACCTCGCCCTACCCCCTCCCGCCTCACCGGCCCAGCATGCCCGAAGTGGCTTTGTCGAAAGCCTGGCCCGGCCTTTTCGAGCCCATGCCTACAGCTCGCGCCAGCCGCGCCACGCCGACACGGCCGCAATGCTGCGGCAATGGCGTCTGCAACTTGTGTCCGGTGCAGGCCAAGTTCACAATCATGGGCGATCTTTCCGCGCCCTATAACGATCCTCGCGTCAGCTGCGTCTTTGATTGCGAAGCGACAGCGGTACTGACCGAAGGGGGGGCAGCCCGTGCTATTGCGTGGCGCTCGGCTGACGGCAACACTGGTGAAATCCGGGCAGACCAAATTGTGCTGGGCGCCAATGGATTGTTCAATGCGACCCTGCTCAAGCAATCCGGAGACACCAGCCCACTGACCGGTCGCCGTCTGCACGAACAGCTCGGCATTACGGGAAGGGTCTATCTCGACGGCATGGACAGTTTCCAGGGCTCTACCTACGTCACAGGCATCGCTTACCCGCTCTATGTCGACGAGGAGCGCCGACGCACCACCGCCGCTGCCCTGATCGAAACCCGCAGCGTCGGCCGGATGCGACTTGAAGCGGGACGCTGGCGGCAAGTCCTGCCGATCCGTCTGGTGATTGAGGATCTGCCGGATGAGGCCAATGCAGTAACGCCTGGCAGCGACGCCGATCCCCGTCCCGTTGCGCATTTCGGTGGCATCGGCGACTATGCGCGTAAGGCCATGGAGCGGGCAGATCAGGACCTCGCGCGGATTTTCGCCTCGCTCCCTGTTGATTGGATCGAGCTTGACGACCCGGCCCCAACCGAAAGTCATATTCAGGGTACGACCGTGATGGGCCACGATCCGGCGCATAGCGTTACCGACCAAGATGGTCTGCATCATCGATGGCGCGACCTGCGGGTCTTGGGCAGTTCGCTGTTCCCGACAGGGGCACCGGCCAACCCGACACTGACTCTAAGCGCACACGCATTGCGAGCAGGAGATAGGGCAGGAAGCCTGTGAAGCACATGTGAACGAGGCAGTGACATGACCATCAATCGAAGAACTTTTGTGGGCGGCGCTCTTGCCGGTGCAGGAACAATCGCCGCAGCCTCTGTTTATACCATGGGCATCAACGCGAATGATGCGGTGGAAAGCCTGATCCGCTCCAGCTTCCCTGATGAATATTTCGACCCGAGGGAGTTGGCCGAATTCGCGAATGCTGCCGTCCGGCGTCACGGGCCGTTTTCGCGCGGACAGGTTCTGGCGATGGAAAACCCGCTGGTCTGGCAGCTGACCGACAAACTAACCGATCGCGACGTCAGGTCCGAACCTGAGGCGATCGTGACAGATTACATCCGGTCCAGCGATATGCTCGATCCAGACAGAACCGGTCGGTCTTCTTATTTTGCATTCGCCGATCCATATGAGGTGGGATGCTCCAACCCCCTCCTCGGTTATTCCGATGCGGCGCTTGACTGGCCCGAGACCGTCTACAGCTGATCAGGGTGGAGGACAGAAACGGGGCCAAGTGCAAATAAAGACAGGAGGTTTTTTTGATCACCAGGCGCCAATTCGGACATTCGATCAGAGCAGCGGGCGCTGCAGGCCTCACGTTTAGCGTTCCCGCTCTAGCCGCACCCTATGGCCAGATCCTCCCGCCCGAACCGCCCCGCATTACAACGCCGCGCAAGACCGGCGAAGGTGCGCGAAACATGTCATCTCGCCAGTCGTTAACCGTGTCCGATGCGTGGTGGTCCGACAAGTGGATCGGCATCAAGGCCAATGGCACGACTGACATGGGCCCGGTGCATTTCACCGACGTCAGGTTGGAACGCTATGGCCCGATGATCGTCATGCGCGGGTCGCCCGAAATCCTGCTCGATCGAATTGAAAGTTTTGAAGCCCGGCCATCCAGCTATGGCATGGGATTCCTGCGCGCGACCGACCGGATTGGTCGGCTACGCGCCCGCAATCTGAAATTAGTCGGCGCTCGCGAGATTAACAATACCAGCGATGCCTTCGCCGCGATCTGCCTTTGGGGCAAGGGGACGGACGATGTCTGCCGCGACTGGGAAATCTCTCGCTTCGACTTGCGCAACCTTATCATGAAGAAGGGTGAACGATATCGCAACGCGGACGGTATCTCGGTTGAACGCGGACATGATGACGGACTGATCGAGAACGGGGTGATCCGGAATGTGTCGGACGCTGGGATCGACTGCAAGGGCGCCAATTGCAGAATTACCCAAGTTGATATCACCGGAGCGCGCGAAAACCTGAAACTATGGGACAGCAGTACGCGTCATGGGCGGATCATCAGCCGTTCACCCCGATTTGCACATATTATCGTGGCGAGCAGCAGCGGTCAGGGTCCGATCGTGATCGACCAGTTGGAATGCCACGGCGATCCTAAGCGGCCCGTCATCGCCTTTGAAGGTTCATCGCGGGAAGTAGTGGTTCGTACACTTGTCGCTCCTGAGGGGCAGGTACTCTATACTGCTGACGATAGATCAAAGGCGGCGAGCCTGCGGGTAAATGGCACAAAAGTGTTCTGACGCACAGTTTTGATGCTCAACATAGGCTGAAAAATAGCCGTTCCCTCGTCAGTTTGATGCCCATTCACCCATGATTGCCAAATCAAACCGGAAAATACGTGCTATGTGCTGCACAAATAGCTTCGTTGCCGGTCTTGGAGGGGGCAAACTGATGGATTTCGTTATTCGTCAACTTGTACAGTTCGCTGTCGCCATCGTGATGTTGCTTGGACTACTGGTCGCAGCTACCAATCTTCCCGTATTCACCCATTGCGCCTATTACAGCCAATGCAGTTCACAGCTTGACCAGAAGCCACTGAACACTTCGGTGAGTTCATACACATTGGAAGACTGATTGTGGCAAGCCGGGCTGCTGATCCCGCCTTGCGCGGCCGGAAGACGCGCGTCGCTTCCGCCAATAATGACGCGATGGTCGCATTCTGCGTCATGTGGGCGCTGGCAACCGTGCTCAGTGTCGTTTCGCATTATGACAACATGATGTTGCGCACCGGCCTGAAATATGCGCTGCTTAACTACGCGACGCTGGGTTTATGCATCGCGCTCTTTGTGCGCCACCGCAATTTGTTTCTGCTCTTCGCCCTCTCGGCAATGATGGCGCTGCAATATATCATGCGATTGCCCGTCGCATCGAACAATCAAACGATCGCGTTTTTCATGAACACGGCAATCGTTCTGGTGATCGGTACGACATGGCTGCGCGGTCGCACCCTTCAGGGCAAGACAGTCGAGATTTACGAGAGCCTCAGGATTGTGGCCCGCCTGTTGCTCGCCACAATGTATTTCTACGGGATATTCCATAAGATCAACACGGGCTTCCTCGACCCCGGAGCAAGTTGCGCGACCGCACTTTACCGCCCTCTGGTCCATGTCTTCGGGCTGCAGGATAATCTGCTGGGTCAATATGGTGCGATCGCTGCCACCTTTGTCGTCGAAACAATCACTCTAGTCTGCCTTTTCTGGCGCCGTTTCTTTGCCTTCGGGCTGATCATTGGACTGGTTTTTCACTACATCATTCCGATCTCAGCCTACTCTTGGTATATGGATTTCTCTTGCTTGGTCTTCGCACTCTATACACTGTCTATTCCGGTGGAGGCGAGCCTCGCCTATTACACTCGGGTACAGCAGGTGCTGTCGCGGATTCCGCTCCTCCCGGCCAGCAGCGTGGCAATGGCGGCAATTCTGTTCCTGTTGGGACTCGGCATATTCGTCGCGTCCTATGTCCAGTCGCTCGATCCCGCCGGTTTCGTAACCACGGGCAAGATGATGTGGCATTCGGCATGGATCATCGTCTGGTCAGTTCTAGGCGGGCTTGCGATGGTCTGGCTCACAGGGGCGACACTCTCTATTCTGCCATATCACGTCACACCGATCCCGAAGCACCCGAAGTGGATCTATGCCATTCCACTGGTGCTTTTCGTATCATGCCTTTCACCCTATATCGGGCTAAAGACCGAAAGTTCGATCGCGATGTTCAGCAACCTTCATACCGAAGGGGGTGAGACGAACCATCTGCTGTTCCTAAAGCCACCCTATATCGCCCCCTACCAGGCTGATGTGCTGATGATCACTGCATCCTCGATCCCCAAGATCCAAGCGCTGGCGGATCAAGGCAAGGGCATGGTGCCGTTGGAACTCGAGCGTGCCTTGCTAAGCAAGAAGAACGACTGGATCAGCTACACCGCAGACGGCCAGCAGTACGAGCATGTGACGGCGGCCAACTGGGGGGAGCCCCGCTACAGCAAGCTTGAAAAGCAACTTCTGCTCTTCAAGCCGGTCGAATTCTCCGACCCGCAGATCTGCACGCACTAGGGCCTTGGCGGGAATAGGGCAGTGAGGGGCGGCAATGCATCCGCACTGCCGTTACCCCCGCTTGTTGAGAAGAGAGCGCCCCCGCGCCATCAGCGTGATCCTGCGCCCCAGCTTCATCGCAGGATAAAGCGCCCGTGTTAGTGCGGGTGAGGCAAAGATCCTGCCATTCAGCCGGTTGAGCATCCCGACCGGGCTGGTAAGCTGAGACAGAACGTGGACGGCGTCAGCGCCGTGGTGGACCTGTCCGCGATTGACGAAGACCATGCCTTCATCAAGGTTGAAACCTTTGGCCACCAGATCCGCCACGCGCGGATCGTCGGAGCGCGCATCAATCAGTTCGACCGGGCCGACCGCATCCTTCAAGCGAATGAATGATACGTAGTTCTGGCAGAAAATACATTCGCGATCATAAACGATATAGGCCGGATCCGACATGACGCCTCCTGTCTTGGCGCTATTCTAATCGCCGAAGCAGCGAATGGCGAGGCTCACTTGCGAATGTATCTCAATTGGTCGCTATGTGTCCTGGCCCTTCTTGCGCAGGCGTCGATTGGCTTGCCCCTGCATCGTCTCGCCAAATCACAGATGCGAAGCGTTTTGCAAGGAAGTCTGCCGCATACTGGCTAGTGTGATGAGAATCAAACAGGACGGGCCGCCCTTCAATAGTCGCTGGGCATTGGCCCCGCGCGCAAAGATAGTCGGCTGGCCAAAGGATCGTTGCGCCTTCCTTCTTCAATTGGTCAAGAAAAGCGATGATCTCGCTGTTGCGAGTTTCATATTGCCATTTCGGGATCGAAAAATCTCCGTTACGGACCAGCCGCCTCGGCAAATCGCCAAACCTCTCATGCGGGGTTGGCGCAACAATGAATACGTGACGCTTAGCTGCAAGCAGCCGACGGACAGATGTCCGCATGCCCGCAGCAACGTCAGGCCTATTCAATACGCTGGGAAAATAAGCAGCTATCACGATGTTTTTTATGTCGGGTCGATTGAGCAGATAATTGAGCACGAGTCTGTTGTGTGCGGCGCAGTCCGGTACGTCCTCGACTTCCGCATCGATCATGGGCGGACACGAAGAATAGGTCATCGACCGGATCGCGTGACCCTGTCGGTATAACGCATAGGCCAGTTCTACACCATGGCTGTCCCCCCAGACCGCCGTAGTGGCGGTCGCATCGCCAAGCACGCAAGCGTCTTCAGGCGCTGCCAGCCCGCTTGACGGATGGCAACGGACGCGGTGCGGGCTCACATCCTCGCGCGCGCGGTCGAACATGATCATCTGGCGCGAAAACTGCCTCTGGCCAAGGTCAACGGACAGCCCTGCGCCCGTCAACGCCAGCAACGTCCCTGCGCTGGCCAGCGAGCCGGCAAAGATCCACGGCCGGGTAAACCGGCTCCGATTGCGGAACGGCGTCTCGACAAAACGATAGGACAGATAACCCGCGATTAGAGACACCGCGACATAGACGATGGCGATCCCGATGCCCGCTTCGCCCGTACTGGCCTTGTTGCCGAACACAATGATCGGCCAGTGCCACAGATACAGCGAATAGGAGATGAGGCCGACGAAAACGAAGGGCTTTATAGACAGAACGCGCTCTACCAGCGTGCCCTGCGCATAGCCGATGACCAGCGCCGAGCCCAGAACCGGCGCGATGGCGACATAGCCGGGAAACGCCATGTCGCTGCCGAACAGGAATATCGATGCGAGGATCAGTGCAAGCCCGCCCAGTGCCACGCCCTCTCGCACAGGACCTTGCGCAATCCGCGGGCCATAGCCCAGCGCCAGCAGCGAACCTGCCAGCAATTCCCACGCACGGGTGGGGATCAGGTAGAACGCCGCATCGGGATTGCGCGGCGTAAGCGCGACGCACAGCCCCAGCGAGACGGCAGCCAGCCCCATCATCGCGGCACCGCGATAGCGGGGCAGATATTTCATTAACACGAACAGGATGATCGGAAAGACGATGTAAAACTGTTCCTCGACACCCAGCGACCAGGTGTGCAGCAGCGGCTTTTCCTCCGCGCTGTCGTCGAAATAGCCAGCCTCGCGGTAGAAGACGATATTGGCGATGAAGACGATGGCGCCGATCACGCTTTTCCCGAAGCTTCGCGCTTCGCTGGGCAAAATCAGGAAGTAGGCCGCCACCAGCGATGCCGCGAGCATCACGATCAACGCGGGGAAAATGCGGCGTAGGCGGCGTTCGTAAAAATCGGAATAGCTGAAGCGCCCGGCTTCAAGGTCGCGGACCAGGATGCCGGTGATTAGGAAGCCTGAAATAACGAAGAAGATATCAACGCCGACAAAGCCGCCGGCAAAGCCGGGGATGCCAGCATGGAAAAAGGTAATGGGCAAAACGGCAATCGCGCGCAGCCCATCGATGTCGGCCCTATGCTTCATACCGCTCACAGACCATGCCTCCCGACGATCGTGCAAGGCCTGTGTGCAATCGAATCAAGGATAATCGTACCCCGTAGCACTGGAAAGCGCATCCGCGCCCGCCGCATTAATCAATACGCGCGCGAATGCACCATGACCTGAAGGGTCTGGAATAAGATCGACACGTCGCGCCACGGAGACCAGTTCGCGATATATTCAAGATCGCTGCGCAAGCGGTTCGACAGGTCCCGCTCGTTATCGGTTGCGCCGCGATAGCCGCGGATCTGGGCAAGACCTGTCAGGCCTGGACGCAGCGAATGGCGGTGCCAGTATGACACATCGACTTCCCAAAACAGCTTTTCACCGGCCAACGACCCCAGCGCATGCGGGCGCGGGCCGACTAGCGACATGTTGCCGCGCAGGATATTCAGAAGCTGGGGAAGTTCGTCTATGCTGGTGCGGCGGATCAACCGGCCGACACGGGTCACACGGTGGTCGTTCCGACTGGCGGACTTCACCCCATGATGGTCGCAATTGTCCACCTTCATCGACCGGAATTTCAGAATATAGAAGAACCGGTTGCCACGGCCCATCCGGCGCTGGCGGAAGAACACGGGCCCGCCATCCTCCATCCTGATGGCAAGGGCCACCAGCAGCAGCAGTGGACCCAGGACCAGCAGCGCGGCTCCGGCGATGCTGACGTCCATTAGGCGCTTCATCGCCTTGTCCCCCAGCCCCAGCGGCCGGGCCGACACGGTCATCGAGGTAAACCCAGGATATTTACGAAGGCCGATCGCCCCAAGGCGCTGGCCGACTTCGGTCACCACCTCTCCATCGACGCCCGCGGCGCGAAGGAAGAAAGCCCAGTGCGGGCGCTTTTCCTTGGGGCAGCTAACGATGACGCGGTCCATGTTTTCTATACAGCGGCCGAACCGGTCGAGCGCGCCCGGATCGGTCGCGTCCAGTTGCAGAAACCCGCTGCGCGCGTTGACCCGATAGGCATGCGCGATATCCACGGCCGGCCCGTCATCCTCGATCACCAGTATGTTCTGCGAAGCCGGACCCCAGCGACGGCCGATGTATTGGAAGATCCACAAACGAAACCCGGTCATCAGCACGAAAGACATCAATGTGCCCGACGTGAAGATGAACCGCGAAAACTGGTCCGAGGCCTTGGCGTAGAAGGTAAGGAACAGCAGAAATGCCGCCGAGATCAGCAGCGAATAAAAAACCCGTGAAACCGCATAACCCCGATCGGTCAGCGTGCGGACCGAATAGCTGCGATTGTAGAGCGCCAAAACCGCGAACAGCGGAATGAACAGCATGGCCTGTCGAAGTGCGTTCGTGGCCAGGGGCGTGCCAAACCGCCACGATCCGGCAAGCAGGAACGAGCCGAGCAAGATCGACAGATCGGCAAGGAAAATGGCCAGGTAGAGTTGCAACCGCTTGCGTTCGAGCGAAGGCGCAAAAGGACGATGCGCCGACCCTGCCCACGGCAGTATATCAACGCGAGCGCGCGAACCGCTCCATCCTTGTGACCCGACAAACAAAATCTATATATCCACTCTCCGCGCCGCGCCGCAGCATTAGCTGCATCGCACCTGCAGTTGTTCTGCCGAACCTGATGCAAAGCGCAAACGAATCCAACTACTCAAACAGCTTGTGCGCTGACTTTTCGGTGGAATGGTTCGTTGAACCGACGATCTGAGAGCGAGACAGCATTCTCGCCGTTTTTAATGCAGAATCAACGCATTACAGGTTTGGCGGCATCTTTTGTACCGCCATACCCATTTGGGGCAGCGTCGTCGTGCGGCGGATGGTCGAGCGCGGCAACGACGCCTGCGACGATATCGTCGATATAGGTGAAGTCGCGCATCATCTGCCCGTTGTTAAACACGGGGATCGGATCGCCGGCTAGGATCTTGCTGGTGAAGATCCACATCATCATGTCGCGGCGCCCCCACGGGCCATAGACCGTGAAGAATCGCCTGCGCGCCAAAATGTATTTGGCGTCGACATCCCTGCCGTCGAGCGTTTGCGTCGGGGCCGCATTGTCTGGAAAGTCCAACTCCAGCATCTGGGCTCGGCCGCCGCCTGCAGCGAGCCATTCCGTGGTTCAGTCGTGCTTGGGCGAAAGCGCATAGCAATCGTTGAAATTGTCGGTGCCGATCATGCTATCGCCACGTGCAAGCAAAGCCTTTGCCAGCGCCGCTCCTATGAAGCCGGACGAGCGGATAATCCAAACCTGCATGAATTCTTCCTGCAGACAGTCATCGATACCCTACCCTGTTTGAAGCTCAGCCGGCCTTTTTCGCAATGATTGCAAAGATCTTGTCCCACATCGCTTCAGCCTTGGCCTTTTCCGCCTTGGCATGGGGCGCGATCCGGCGCGACAATTCGCCCGAACGCACCTGCGCGATGAAATCCATGACCAGCGCAGTCCAATCCTGATCGTTCGACAGATCAAGGTTCCAGCGCTCCATGCCGTAATCCCGCAGTAACTCCTCATATTTGTGCGACCAGCCGCATGCGATGACCGGCACTTCGTTAGACAGCGCGCTGACCAGCGAATGGAAGCGGGAGGAGATTATGAAGGCAGACTCGGCAATGACGGCCTTGGTTTGTAGCGTGGAATCGATTTCTACAATGGGAACCGGGTTCACAAGCCTAGCATTGATCCGGTCAGCAATGCCGCGGTCGCTCCGCCCTTCGTGGAGAAGGATGCGCAGGTCAATACCCGCGGCGATCGCGGTTTTGGCCGCCTCGCTCATAAAATGCAGATAAGCTTCGGTCCGGCCTTTGTCTCCCGACGCGAGCACCTTCTCATTCGGGATCAGCCAGGCCACGCCGCTCAACGACGCATGCTCAGGATCGAGAGCAGGTAAAAGCAAATTCGTGAAGTCGGGCGACTGGGTGACCCTGTTCATATCCACCCCGGCCTTGCCCGCAAGCCGCATCGATTGTTCGTCGCGCAGGAAGACAACATCGAAATTGTTCACGGCCTCCGCAAAACCCTTGGTAAATTCCACATCCTCGAACGGTCCGACCGCTTGGGGCAGCATTATGGTGATGTGACCGTACTCCCGCGACTCGCGTGATCGGCGGCTGAGGTTGCGGATGTTCCGCGCCCCCCAGAAGTCACCATAGGCAAATCCCGAGGCGTCAAGCGAGACCGTTACCTCGCGCCGCTTGATCAGGTTGTTCATGCGCAGGACCCAGCTCGGCAACATTAGCTGCAGCCGTTGCAGCTTGCGCATCGGTTCCAGCGTACCGACGACGTCGAGACCGTAACGGCCCTCGGGCTTCATTTCGGTTACTGCGAAACGGGCATCGGGAAAGCGGGCACGAACCTGCTCGCGGATCGCCTCGAGCATGAGGACCGCACCCTTGTTCTTGTACCAGATGCCAACAACTTCAAATATCAAGTTTGTGCCTCCACTTCGTCAGCCCCCGGTTACCGGGCCGCGTTCGGCCAGACCAACGCCCCGCTCTGCGTCCTGTGCCGGGACGCCAACGTGATAGCGGCCGCGACCGACATCGATGAGGTTCACCGCCACCCGCCGCGCATCGCGGCTGAGCCCGAGCGCGACCAGCGTGCCGAGTGCAGATGCGAGGCTGACGCTGATCAACTCGAGGATTGGTACCAATCCGGCATAATCGGCAGCGTATTGTCCGGCGGCGCCCCCGACGAGGGCGCCGATCCCCAGTGGAAGAGACGGAAGAATTGCGCGCAGCTGGTCGCCGGCCGTAATCGTGCCGACCCTTCCGGCAATCAGGAAACGGGCTGGCAACGTCAGCACCGAGCCAATCGAAAAGCCCGCGATCGCAGCAAGAAAGCCGAATTGCGCGCCGATCAACGCCCCCCCTGCCCTGAACACTACGTCGAGCAGGGCGATCAGGCGCAATTCGCCGGCGCGATTTTGAGTGATAAGCAGGTTGCTGATCGGATAGATCCCGCCATAGACCGCGAGCGCGGGTGCCAGATAAGAAAGCGCCTCGCCGCTCTGCTCCCACTGCGGGCCCAGCAGAGTCAGCGCGAGCGACGGCCCGGCAAAAACGATAAACGCCGAGGCCGGGATTAGAAGTACAGAGAGCATTTTGACCAGCGAGAGATATGTGGTGCGGTAATGATCTGGATAGAGCCGAAGCCTTGCGAGAATCGGCATGTTCGCTTGTCCGATCGGCTCAAGTAGATTGCTAAGCGGCAGTTTGAACAAGGCGTATGACCGGTTGAAATAGCCGAGCAGAGCCGAATTGAAGAAGTAGCCGATAATCAATGTAGTCGACTGCCGCGAGGCCTGATTCAGTGTCGCATAGAGCGATGTATTAAAGCCGAAGTACAATAGTTCGCGAATGCCCTCGATGCGCCGTGGCCGACCAGGCATCCAGCGGGTGAGATAGATGTTAATGGCCGCGCGCGCTATCGACTGGGCCACCAGTCCAATGACGATCGCCCAATAGTCGCGGCGAATGATCGCCAGCGCGAGCGTTACGATGAAACCGACCGCGACCGCCGCGGTATCGCAAAAGGCTACCTGCCTGAATTCCAGGTTCCGCTTCATGATCGCATTGTGCTGCATGGCAAAGCCACCGATCGCGAAGCCGATGACCGAACCATACATGATGACGCGAACTTCAGGTTCGTTGAAATAGGCGGCAATCAACGGCGCGCCGGCTACGAAGATCGCCGACATCAACAGCGTCGAGACCACGTTGAACCAGAAACAGAATGTCACCTCGTCCTCGTTGATCTCTCCTTTGCGAAGGATCGCGTTGGTGAGACCGAAATTGCGCAACGCATCGCCGAGCGAAACGACCGCCATCGACATGGCAGCAAGACCGAAATCGCGTGGCGATAGAAAGCGCGCGACCAAGATCGTCGATGCGAGGCCGATCAGAGCCGTCGCGAAACGACGGATCAGAAGCATCATGGGCGCGCTCTTGGCGCGGCTCTGGACCTCTTCGACTGTCATGGATTTCATTATTGAGACCCTAAGGACTGCGGGATTGGGAATGTTCAGACCGACTTAGTGCCCGAAGACTCGAAGCGCGAGCTGCATTGGGCCGATCCATCACGGCAAGTCGCAGCCGCCGCGGTTCGGGACGCCAGAATGAAATCCATGCTTTTCGTGAATTGGAGATTATAAAGCTCGGCAACGAATGGTCGTGATTGTGGCCTATCGCCAATATACTGCATTGCAGCATTCTTAGCTTCAATATCTATGCGGTGGCCTGTTCTCATCATCCTACGAAGTGAATATGGAGCCCCCCCTAGTTTTCCGGGCGCCTTCTATCTTAATCTAGAGGACACGAGGCGACAATACGGAAGCCCAGCATCAGCGATGCCGGCAAGGATGCCTAGATCCGTCAACTGAAGCGTGACCTAGCCCGGGTGACCGAGCATCGCAGCATTCTAAAAGGAGCCACCGCATACTGGACCTGACAACCGACTTCGTCCTTGCCCGAAATACAAAGCGAGATACGTATTTACTGCCCAGCATTGTGTACTGCCCAGCATTGTGATCTTTTGGCGTGCCGGCAATTTGCCAGTGCCTCGCCGCGCAGACGATCAATCCGCCACTCGATCGGCTCGCGGTCAATTTGGGCGGCCGATATGACTGGGCTCGGACAACAGCAGGCCCGGGAGCGGATATCCAGAAGGCAGAGGCATTCACCGGTCGTGCATCATTGGCCAATGAGGTCACCGACATTTTGACGGCCCATGCAATCTATGACGGGTCTTTCATCCCCTCGTCGGGCAGGACAATTGAGGACAATCTCGTCGCCCCCAGAACCGGCTATCAGATTGAAGCCGTCCTCAATATCCTCAGGATTCACCCACTCCCCTGCTGGCTGTACACGGAACCCAGCAGAATCATTGCTCTGCCACCTGAAACTTGGACCATTCGCAGCTAGAGTTTTTGGCCGTAGATTTCCTTGGCTGGGCAAGGAGTCGTGGGATGAAGGCATCGAAGTTTACGGACGCGCAGAAGGCGTTCGTTATCAAGCAAGGTGAGGAAGGAACGCCGGTTGCGGAAATCTGCCGGAAGGCCGGGATCAGCCAGGCAACTTACTTCAACTGGAAGAAGAAGTACGCTGGGCTGATGCCGTCGGAGATGCGCCGGCTACGCGAGCTTGAGGATGAGAACGGACGTCTGAAGAAGATCGTCGCGGACCTGACGCTGGATCGCGAGATGCTGCAGGATGTCATCAAGCGAAAGCTTTAAGGCCGGATCGGAAGCGCGAGCTTATCGACGCTGTTCGGCAGGACTGGCAGGTGACGATCCGCAGGGCATGTTCGGCTTTGCAGTTTGATCGTTCGACCTATCATTACCAGTCCCGTCGTACTGATCCGGCCTTTCTGAAGAAGCGCATCAAGGAAATCTGCGAGACGCATGTCCGCTACGGATACCGGCGGGTATATTACATCCTGCGCCGGGACGGTTGGTGCGTGAACTTGAAGAAGGTCTATCGACTTTACAGGGAGTTGGGCCTGCAGCTCAGGAACAAGACGCCGAAGCGGCGGGTCAAGGCCAAGCTGCGCGAGGATCGCGCACCGGCGGTCCAACCGAACGATGTGTGGGCGATGGACTTTGTTCACGACCAGCTGGCGACTGGGCGCAAGCTTCGTATCCTGACCGTGGTCGATACGTTCTCCCGGCTATCGCCGGTGATCGATCCCCGCTTCAGCTATCGCGGCGAGGACGTGGTTGCCACGCTGGATCGCGCCTGCAGGAAAATCGGCTATCCGAAGACGATCAGGGTCGACAATGGCAGCGAATTTATCTCGCGGGACATGGATCTGTGGGCTTACCAGCGCGGTGTGATCCTGGACTTCTCCCGCCCTGGCAAGCCCACAGACAATGCGTTCATCGAGGCGTTCAACAGCAAGCTGCGCAGCGAATGCCTGAACGCCCACTGGTTCCTGTCGCTGCAAGATGCTTGCGAAAAGCTGGAGGCTTGGCGTAGACACTACAACGAGGATCGACCGCACAGCGCGATCGGGAATATCCCCCCGATCATGCTTGCAAACTCAGCCGGTGAAACCAGCCCACCGAACCTGAGCAAGGCCGAAAACTCCAGACCTGAGCGGTCCAAGGTTGGGTAGCAGAGCAAAGTGGCCCAAGGCTCTACTCGTAACTGGTAGAAACTTCGGGCTCAGACCACTCTGGCAATAGGATCACATTGCCGGGCGAATTGAATACTGATTACCGCTTTTCCAGCCCTAAAATAATCTGCGGCTTCATCATACAGGGCATATTTTGCCGAAGTGCGCTTTGTCATCGAAGGGACCTCAAACCCATTGTCGGGATCGAGAAACACAATTTCACTTTCAGAAAGTGAAGCGACACCGCCTTTATGCCAATCACTGCGCACTGCTGAGCAAATTTCATTGGAGTGATAGAGGGTTCCTGCTGGCAATATGCCCCAGTCAGCGACCCTCCGCAGACGCCGCTCCGATAGGTTTTCAAAGCCCCTGATCTTATCGAATAAATCGGGATCGGCAGCTCGCCATACATTTCCCTTAAGATGGTGCCGCTTCTCACCATCGTTGTTCCCTGGTCGGTCAACATTCTCAGTGCGCGCCAAATACCAACTCACTCCCAAGCGTAGACCTAAGCGGGCATGGATGAATCCTAGGAGCGAATATTTGATGAAATCATGAGAATCTCCGAGGTAACGTTCCTGCACTCAATACTCTCCAGGCGCTGCTATAGTCGAACACCCTGCTTCCATCAGAGTCGTGTAGATTTGGTCAAATTCGGCTGGTCTCAACGTTGGATCGTCGTCGCTTCCATTCGGCACAAAAATGATATTCCCTACCCGCGCTCTGGTTAGCAGCACACGATATGCGTTGATCCGGTATTGGCTCGCTTCGGGTGAATTGAGATTGGTCCACCTTGGCGCCCGCATCTTTCGCGGCTGCCAATCATCACCAGACCAGATAAGATCATTGCCCCAACACAGGCACGCATAGTCGATCTCCAGACCTTGGCTGACGAACTCTGAGAGGGGAACTTCAAGCGCGTTTGAGGATCGAAAATCGTCGCCATCGCGTAAGAACCAGTGAACAACGCGATCCAACTCATTCGACATGGGAGACGGCGGCACGCCTTCTCCAAGCAATCGAACTGCGCCAGAACTCGCCAGGAGGCCAACTCGGTGATGCCCCCTGCTCCGCGCCTTGAGCCACCGCTTAGCCTCGTCAAGATCCCTGGTCACATATGCTGGCGGGCCTTCCAGCTCCTCAGCAATCCCTGCTGCCCCTTTGATGTCGCCGGCGAGCAATGCACCTACCCAGCGACCTTGCTTAGGATTTCTATGGGCACGAAGATTTGCCTGAAGGTGGAGTTCCCTATGAACTGTCGGGCGCAACTCGTCCCCCACGTCACCATCGAGCAAACCGGTGAGACCGCCTTCTCCACGTAACATCGCGTTTGAGACATGAGCATCCCATTCGGGATTGTCGCGCAGCGCTTCACCCCACAGCGCTAGTCCGCCCTCACCGCGGTTGATCTCCTGCCCAGGTCCGACAAGACAGACCAAGCAAGCCCAATCTAACCGACCCATGATTTCCAGGAAAAGTTCAGGCTCAGATTTCCTACGGCCCAAAAGCTTCAGCCCCGTCTCCGCATCCCAAGCACGCTGCGCCTCGTCGAAAACGATCACATGCTCCGGCGGGTCAGCATCTTCTTCTGCATGGTCTTTGAGATACCCTAGGAGGGTTTGCAAAGCTTGCTGAGCTTGTCGCTTCGCTTCCGTGGCGGTGATCCCCAGCCGATCTCTAGCATCCTCAGCGATCGCTGCCTGGAGTACGAAGACCAAAGGTCGGTTGCCGCTTAGGAGTGCGGCTGGTTCATCAGGATCGGCATCGACCTTCTTTGAAAACACCAGGTCAAGACCGAGAAGCGTCTTTCCCGATCCAGGTTCGCCAGTCACAAAGCATACAACCTTCCGGCCGCGCAGCTTGGCGTCTCTAGCTATCTCGCGGAGTTTGGTGGCAGTCCGTTCAATTGCCTCGGAAGACGCATCTGCCCTACCGATTTCCTCGACAGAGTGACCGGCATAAAGCGCCCTGGCCGTTGAGACGATATTGGGCGTCGGATTGTATGGCGCTGCATCGAAGCCCTCCCAGTCCAATGATTGTCCATCGCCTGCAGATATGATCGCTTGAAGCGCTTTTGACAGCCCTTCCCCGTTGACCAGCGTGCATCCGGTCACATCGTCGGTCAGATCCAAATTTATGCGGCAGAGACCGTCAGGCGCGCTGTCAGCACAAAGGACAGGGTAGATGTTGTGATTGTCACTAGCCGAGTGGAAGTCCCTCAAGCAAAGCGCATAATCAACGGTCTGAGCTATTTCTGCCGAACCGAACGATTGAGATCCGATCTTGAACTCAAGGCAAATGATAGCACCATTCGCGATGATGATTGCATCGATCCGGCGCTCTAACCGAAATAGAGGTAGCTCTAGCAAAATCCCATCTGGTGGCGTGTCCAG
Source organism: Croceicoccus sp. Ery5 (assembly GCF_020985325.1). Classification (NCBI taxonomy): domain Bacteria; kingdom Pseudomonadati; phylum Pseudomonadota; class Alphaproteobacteria; order Sphingomonadales; family Erythrobacteraceae; genus Croceicoccus; species Croceicoccus sp. Ery5. Next base: position 1,333,478 of record NZ_CP087587.1, on the reverse strand, counting down.
TTCACTCAGCGCACTTTGAAGCAGCGCTATCTGCCGTTGCCAAGCCTTGATCTGCTGGCTCTCATCACCGGCGTGCTGGAGCCCAACGCGGATCGCAAGTGCGCCCAGGATTGTCTGCGGGTCTTTAGTGATGAAGTCTGCGCCGGAACTGGCAAAGAACGATCGAGTGTTGCTGGTCACATAGGCTCGCTGTTGCATTAGCCCGTAACGTAACGGGCATCGAGCATCAGCGTAGGTCGAATGGACTTAGCAGCCAATAATGCGAGGATATTCATACCCAGACATCGCACACACCAATTAACGCCGAGTGATTGGCCTGATATGGATGTAATGTCTGGAAATTGGTAGCGGAGGAGGGAAATATAGAGAGCATATAACGTGCTGATTTACCTAATAAACTTTTTGAGTCGTCTTGCAAATACCCCCATCAATACCCCCAAAATCGGACAGATGAGATAAAGCGCCTTTGGCAAACGACGACTTGTTATTCGTAGTGACTGGTAAAACGAGCGTCGGCCGTTTTTGGGCCGATCAGAAGGCGAAACGCCAGGTCACGATCCATGCGCCTGATCGGACATCGAGGGCATGTCATGGTCGGGCATGGATGGCATATAGTGGCCCGCATGAGGATCGGGTGTGTTGCTAGGCTGGGCATTCACCGGCGGGGGAGTGGCCGCAGGGGACGACGCTACTACCGGAGTGCTCGCCGGTCGGTCTGGTTGCCTACCGGCAGTCGCAGCTTCACCCGACCGGTTCGTGTTGGCCTCTCCAGCGGGAAAGGCAGCGTTGTCTCTTTCGCCTTCGCCAGCACCTGTGCTCTCGGTCGGCGGGGCCGTATACAGTGGCAAGGCTTCAGCTTCTGATGAAGTGTCCTGCGTCTGATCACAGGCAGCGAGCCCTAGCCCCAATGCCGCCGCAGCAAGGGGGGCAACAAACGCGTTCCGATTTGATCTGCGCATCATTCTATCCTTCAAAGCCAGGAGATACCAAGATGATTGGCACCGTGCGCAAGCTCGCCGCCCAGAAATCCCTGCACCAGCACTAGAGCGGCCATGGCAAAGATTGCGGCGCGAAACGCGGTCCGGCTCGCGGAAGCACGGCTCGCCAGATAGGCCATCGCCAGACCGAGAACCGCGATCAGCATTCCGTTCCAGCGATGAACCTGCATCGCAGTATCTCCGCCGAACCAGAGACCGGTATGGATCCAACCGAATATGGCCGCCACGACCGCCCCGGCGGCACCGCCATAAACAAGTACGCGCACTGCCGACTCTAGGCCTGTGCCCTTCCGTGCGATGACGAATAGCTCGGTGAGAGCGGCCATAAAGAACAAGGCGATCGGAAAGTGTACGGTGGCGGGATGCAGCGACTTGAGCACACCGACCACGCCCTTGTCGCCTTCGTCTGCATCTTGTCCCTTCGCCCCGTCATGATCAGCAGCCGTGTCGCCGTGTCCCTGCGCAGCCTGGATATCTTTTGACGCCGCATCGGAGACGACAGCACTGGCCGCTTCGCCATGTTCCTCGTCGCCATGGGCCTGGGCCGGACTTATCCAGAGCAGACTGGCGGCCACAATAGCCATGAATTGTATTCGTTTCATTCTCTACGGGCTCCGGTCTTGGCGATGGTCGTGCAACCTATTGTGTCTGTAATGCTCTGCGAACCTTCATCTCTTGCGGTGATAGAGCGCGGCGATCGTCGACGCGTGAGGGTTCAAATTTTACTCACGAGATGGTCGGACCTCCTGCCTTGCACCGCGCCCTGGTAAGAGTGTGGCCAGGCTCAGGCACAAAGCGAGAGCCCGGCCACCGCCTCCTAATCGTCTTGCGCCATGTTCTCGTGAGCCGCCATCTGCTCCATCATGTCATGCATCATCATCATGTGCTGGTGACAGGCCGCCATCATATCGGCGTTGTCCCCCTGCATCATGCCCGCCATGTGTTCCTGCATTTTTGCACGATGTTCGGCCATAAGCCTTTGGCGTTCGGCAGGATCGCTCGCCGCGTGGGCCTGCTGCATCAGCGCGCGCATTTCAGCCATCTTCTCGCGGTGGGCCGTCATGGCCGCCGAATCCTGCATCATATGGCCAGCGTGTGACTGCTGCTGCGCCGCCGCTTGATCCCCGTGGTCATGCTGTTGCCGGGCCATTGCCGGGGTGGTTGCCAGGCCGGTGGCGAGCGCGAAAGCTAGAACTGTCCGTTTCATGGTCGATTTCCTTTCGTCGGTCTTGCGGTGGATGCTGTGTGCAGTCATCCTCTTTACGCAGCCGCCATCTCTTCCCCTCAAACAATCCGCAGCAGCGGTGGGGCTGGTGGGCCGAAGCACGGCCGGTTGCAGCGGTGCTGTTTTTCGGCCACCTTTTTGAGAGAAGCCGATAACGACGAATGGGGAGTATCATGGTGCCAGCAGAGCCGTCGGAGAAGCAGTCGTGAGCACGGTCAATGAGAACGGCAGCTGGGATATCCCGGAGCCCGATCATGCCGATCTGGTGCAAATGCGCATTCGCCTCATTACTCTCGAGAACATAGTTCTTGGCCTCTTGTCCGGGGCGAGCGATGAACAGATCGAACAGATCAGGAAACGAGCGGACATGATCGAACCGCGCCCTGAGGCGAGCCGACATCCGCTTACCGAACTGGCAGCAGGTGACATGCGGAAATTTCTCAAACGCGCTGCTCGCATGGCCGAGTCGGAGGGCCGCGAAAATCATGACTGATCCGGGCTTTGGGGCAGCGAAGGCGCTATGCAGGAAGTGGAAATCCGGCCGCTTGCTATTTGCTGGCGCAGATTATTCCGGCGTACCTGCAGCATGACCAGAACCCATTGGCTGATCCTTATTTGCGGGAGCCTGATCGCGTTCGTCTGGGAGATTTTCCAGATGCCATTCTTCGAACCGGGTGATCTCGAACCCTTCGAGCGGACCATTCGCTGCGGCATTGCAAGCCTGGGCGATGGCGTGATCCTGCTCACAGCCTACAGCCTTGCAGCATTGCGCGGCGGGCGCGCGTGGCTCTGGCAAGCCGCAAAAATGCCTTATGCGATCTATTTCGGCTTCGGGCTTGTCGTCGCGATCGCCGTCGAAATGATCGCCACATCGCTTCCGGCAAACAGTTTCCTGAGCTGGCGCTACAGCGAGTTGATGCCGCACGAGCCAGTGACGGGCCTGGCGCTGATACCAATCGCGATGTGGACGATCGTGCCCGCGCTAACCATCCTTCTGGTCCGCTTCGCGCACGTCGAGCCTGATTGACTTAGTAACGCGTTCAGGGTGCATCGGACAGGTGTAGATCGTGCCTTCAGGCACATCCTCGACCGCGTCGAGATGCGCACCCGAAAGATAGAGCTCGGGATCGGCGACGAACTTGTCGTGACAGCGCGGCGAACAGAAATAGTGTGTCGCGCCCTCATGCGTCGCGCTATGCTCGGCCCCGTCGATTGCAACGATCATGCCGCATACCGGGTCGATCGCGGTACCCTCGATCACGCTCTTGTCCTTGCTCATCGCCTGTCCTTCCTAGCTCTTCACGACTACGAACTGCCCCATCATGCCTGCATCCTCGTGTTCGAGAATGTGGCAATGATACATGTAGGGCAGGTCCGGATCGGTGTGTTCTTCAAAACGCAAGAGAAGGCGCACCTGCTCGCGCGGATTGACGATAACGGTATCCTTCAAACCGGTTTCCAGTGGTGGGGGTGCTCGCCCATCGCGGTCGATCACACGAAACTGGGCGTTATGGATATGAAACGGATGGGCCATCATCGAAGCGTTGGCGATCTCCCAGATTTCCCATTGGCCGACCGGCACACGTTCGTTGATCACATTCATGTCCATCGCAGCACCGTTAATGGACATTCCGCCGCCCATCATGCCCATGTCGAGAACGAAACGCCGGGTTCGGACGGCTGACGACGGGTCAGGTGGGGCAAGCGATGCCAGCTGTGTCGGCACCCTGGCTGGCTGAGCCGACCTTGCCGGCCTGATATCGAGGATTTGAAACACGTCTCCGGAAGCATCGCCGCTATTGCCGCGACCCATCATCCCGCCGCCCATCATTCCGCGTCCGCGTCCGCCCATCATGCCCATGGTGCTTTCAGGACTGGTGGCAAGAAGGCGAAGCGGGCGTCCTTCCGAGAGATCGATGATGACCTGCGCGCGCTCCCCCGGGGCGAGCCTCACCGAGCGGACGATGTGCGGACGATCGAGCAAGCCGCCATCACTCGCGATCAGTTGCATCGAACGATCACCTTCGAGCGAAAAATCGTAAAAGCGGGCGTTCGATCCGTTGAGGATGCGCAGACGCAATTGGCCTGTCTGTGCGTCGAACACGGCGTTTTCAGTACCGTTGACGAATATCCGGTTCCCGCGCACGCCCATCATCCGCGTGTGCATGCTCAGCGGGTACACCAACCGGCCAGATCCATCGATGACGCGGTCCTGAACGATCAGCGGAATGTCGTCGACACCATAGTCGCTCGGCAAGTCGAGGCGCTCTTCCTCGTCATCGCGAACATAAATCGGCGCGGCAAGCCCGGCATAGACCTGCGGCCCAGCTTCGCGTTCCAAATGCGAATGACACCAGTAGAGCGAAGCCCGCTGGCGAACTTCGAAAGAGGGGCTCCAGCGTTCGCCGGGACGGATCAACTGATGCGGTCCGCCATCGGCTGCGGCAGGAAGTTCGAAACCATGCCAATGGACCGTAGCGCCTTCGGCCAGCTTGTTGTCGATATGGAACTGCACCCACTCGCCCCGGCGCATTTCCAGCGTCGGTCCCAGATAGGGTGCGTCGATGCCGATGGTGGGCGAAGCAACACCGGGGACGAATTCCTTCTGGCCTGGGGTCAAAGACAAGCGGAAAACCCGCGCGCCCTGCTCCATCTCGCCACTCTGCAAGGGCGGTATGGCGAGCGGATTGGACCCGTCAGTGCTGTCCAGCATCGATGCGTCTTGCGCTTTGCATCCCGCAAGCGGGAACGCGGCAAAGCCTGCAGCAGCAAAACCAGCGCTTTTGATCAGTGTGCGGCGGTCCACGGGGAATGCTTGGGTGATGGGGGGTGTCCGGATCATGCTCCTCCTGTTTCGCGATGGGCGGCACCAGATTTGCCTGGCACCACCCAACCGATTTACTCCTTCGTGATCGACGTGATCACACTGCCTTCAGAACCAGTACGAAATTCAAAGGCAATTCCCTCACCGACGCTTACTTCGCTGCGCAATTGCTCATCGGCTTCGAACGCCATCGTCATCGCCGGCCATTCGATCGCTGGGACCGGGCCGTGGTCGACGGTGATCGTGCCCGCTTCGGCGTCGATGGCGGTGACGGTGCCTTGCGCACTCGCGGTCTGCATTATGCTGCCGGCGTCCATCATCGGCATCTCTTCGCCGTCCATGATCATTTCATTCTCTGCCATCGGCATGTCGTTCATCTCCGCAGTGTCCTGGCCAGAATCGCAGGCCGCCAGCGCCAGCGGGAGGGCCAGTAGGCTCATGAGGGTTGTGGTACGCATTCTTCTTCTCCTTGGGGTTGGGTTGGCCGTTCGGGCCGGGGGCGCCGCATCAACAAATATGCGGCGGGGATAACGAACATCGAAAGCAGCGGCGCGGTGATCATGCCGCCCACCATCGGCGCGGCGATGCGGCTCATGACCTCCGATCCTGCGCCGGTTCCAATGAGGATCGGGAAGAGACCGGCAAGAATGACGGCCACGGTCATTGCCTTGGGACGCACGCGCAGAAGAGCGCCCTCCCTGATGGCTTCGCCCACGCCGTCCGCATCGAGGGCACCGCTGCGCCGGGCCAGCGCAGACTTGAGGTAGATCAGCATGATAACGCCGAACTCCGCCGATACCCCGGCAAGGGCAATGAAACCCACCGATGTCGCAACAGACTGGTTGTAGCCCATCAGATAGAGCAGCCAGAAGCCGCCGGTGAGGGCAAAGGGCAGCGTGCCCATAACAAGTAGCGCTTCGTCGAAGCGGCGGAAGATCAGGTACAGCAAAACGAAAATGATGCCGAGCGTCGCGGGAACGACGACCTGCAACCGCTCATTGGCGCGGGTGAGATATTCAAACTGGCCCGCGTAGGAAATGCTTACACCGGCAGGCAGATCGACGCCCTCTGAAACTGCCGCCTGAAGATCGCTTACGACCGAGGTCAAATCGCGCCCGCGCGTATCGACATAGACCACGCTGATGAGACGGCCTTGCTCATTCTTGAGCATCGGGGGGCCATCGCTGACGCTCACCTGCGCTACGGTGCCGAGCGTAATTTGCTGGCCAGAGGGGGTTAGCAAAGGCAGCGCGTGCAGTTCTGCGAGGCTGTCGCGGATCTCGCGCGGATAGCGCACATTGATGGGATATCGCGCCAATCCTTCGACCGTTCTGCCGATATTCGCGCCGCCGATCGCGCCTGACACAATCTGCTGAACATCGGCGATATTCAGCCCGAAACGCGCCGCAGCGACCCGGTCGATGTCCACATCGACATAGCGGCCTCCCGAAAGACGCTCTGCCAAAGCGGAGCTGACGCCGGGAACCTGTTTTGCGACATTCTCGACCTGCAACGCCACGCGCTCGATCTCGCCAAGGTTCTCGCCAGACACTTTCACGCCTATCGGGCTCTTGATACCGGTCGCGAGCATGTCGATGCGATTGCGGATCGGGGGCACCCAGACATTGGCGAGCCCCGGCACCTGCACCGCACGATCAAGCTCTTCGACGAGCTTCTCCGGCGTCATTCCGGGTCGCCACTCTTCTCGAGGTTTGAACCGGATGGTCGTCTCGAACATCGTGAGCGGCGCCGGGTCTGTTGCGGTATCCGCGCGTCCTGCCTTGCCGAACACGGTGTCGACTTCGGGTACGGATTTGATCAGTCGATCAGTCCGCTGAAGCAATGCCGACGCTTCACCAGGAGACAGACCAGGCAACGCGCTTGGCATATAAAGCAAGTCGCCTTCGTCGAGCGGCGGCAGGAATTCTCCTCCAAGGCGGGTGAACGGGACCAGCGCTGTAAGGAATACGAGGCCTGCCACAACCAAAGTGGTTTTCGGTCGGCGCAGTACCCAATCAAGACCGGGCCGGTAGGCGTTGGTCAGCAAGCGATTGAGGACGTTGGTGTCCTCCTTGGGTATCTTCCCGCGGATCAGCCAGCCCATCAGAACGGGAACCAGCGTCACCGACAGAATGGCGGCCGCCGCCATGGCATAGGTCTTGGTAAAGGCCAGTGGGGAGAAGAGCCGCCCTTCCTGCGCCTGCAGAGTAAACACCGGCAGGAACGATAGGGTTATGATCAGGAGGCTGAAAAACAGCGCTGGCCCCACCTCTTTCGATGCGTCCGCAATCAGTTTCCAGCGCTCATCGTTGGACATCTTCTCGTCGGGATGGTCCTCTTCCCAATGCTCGATATGCTTGTGCGCGTTCTCGATCATGACGATGGCAGCGTCGACCATCGCGCCGATTGCGATGGCGATGCCGCCCAAGGACATGATGTTCGCATCGACCCCCTGGAACCGCATCACGATAAAGGCCGCCAGCACCCCCAATGGAAGCGTGACGATCGCCACCAATGCTGATCGCACATGCCACAGGAACAGTGCGCAAACGATCGCGACGATGATAAATTCGGCGATGAGTTTTCCGGTCAGGTTTTCGATCGAGGCGTCGATCAGCTTCGAACGATCATAGGTCGTGACAATCTCGACCCCTTCAGGAAGACTGGCCTGGAGCACGTCGAGCTTCTCTTCGACAGCCGCGATCGTTGCCCGCGCATCCTCGCCTTGTCTAAGCACAACAATACCGCCTGCGACTTCGCCTTCGCCATTGAGTTCGGCGATTCCTCGCCGCATTTCGGGGCCAAGCTGGATCGTGGCGATATCGGATAGAGTAACCGGTATACCGTTCCCGACTGATTTGAGAGGGATCTGCCGGAAGTCGTCGAGAGACGTGAGATAGCCTGAAGCGCGGACCATAAACTCGGCCTCACCCATTTCAACCACCGATCCGCCAGCCTCCTGATTGGAAGCTTGTATGGCGCGCACGACATCGCTGTAAGTGACGCCAAGCGAAGCCATCCGGTAGGGTTCCAGCACGACCTGGTACTGCTTGACCATGCCGCCCACGCTGGCGACCTCTGCGATGCCCGGAATGGTCTGAAGCTCATAGCGCAGGAACCAGTCCTGAAGGCTTCTGAGCCCAGCAAGGTCGCTGTTCCCAGTTCGGTCAACCAACGCATATTCGTAAATCCAGCCCACGCCCGTCGCGTCCGGCCCGAGCGAGCTGGTCACACCTTCGGGCAATTCGTTTTGCACCTGGTTGAGATATTCGAGCACGCGCGAACGCGCCCAGTAGAGGTCCGTCCCATCCTCGAAGATCACATAGACGAAGCTGTCGCCGAACATCGAATACCCGCGCACTGTTTCCGCGCCCGGCACCGAGAGCATCGTCGTTGCGAGCGGGTATGTGACCTGATCCTCAACGATGCGCGGAGCTTGGCCCGGATAATTAGACCGCACCACGACCTGGACATCAGACAGATCGGGGATCGCATCGACCGGCGTTGCGCGCACCGCCCAGAAGCCGGCGAGCGTGACCGCGAAGGCCGCCAGAACGATGAAAAACCGATTGGCGATCGAGGCATCGATTATGCGCGCGATCATTGGTCGGTCTTCCGAATGGATTCGATGCGCGGACCGGTGTCGTGCTGCGAGAAGGTAAACTCGACCTTGTCGCCCGGTTCAATACCGTCAACTAGAGCGGCGTCGGCGAGGGCGAAGGGCATGACCATGCTTGGCCATTCGAGGGCGGGAACCGGCGCGTGGTTGAGAGTGATCGAAGCACCAGCGATTTTCGTCACTCTTCCCGTAGCGGTGTATGCCCTCATCTTTGGCGAGCCGTCCGACGCCATGCTCATGGTCCCATCGATCGACCTGACGTCGATCCCGCCAAGACTTGCTTCGGAGTCGATCAGGAACTGACCTGAAGTGACGACCTGCTCGCCCTCCGCAACGCCTGCGAGTATCTCTGTCTTGCCATTCGCTTCGCGCCCGATTTCGACCTCGGCAGGCAGGAACGCGCCTTCATCCTGCTTGAGCATCACGAGATTTCGGCGTCCGGTTCGAATGACCGCCTCCGACGGTACCAGCAAGGCTCGCCGTGTGTCGGGTGAAAGCGACACCTGCGCGAACATGCCCGGCTTCAGCCTGCCGCGCGGGTTTGGCAACTCAGCCCGGACGGTGATCGTCCGGCTTGCTGCATCGGCGCTAGGAAGGATGGCAACAATCCGTCCCGCAAATCGCTGATCCGGATACGCTGCCAGGGTCGCACTGATGGGCTGGCCCTGCCGGATATTTGCGGCCTGTGTTTCGGGCACTGAGGCTTCCAGCCATATCGGCGAGAAGCCTGTAATCTCCGCGAGTGTCTGACCTTCCATCACGGTCATGCCTGGACGCACCCCGAGCATTGTTACAGCGCCGCCAACAGGTGCGGTGACTGTAAACGTGTTCTGGACGCGGTGTGTGCGTTCAACGGATGCGATCATCGCGTTTGTCATGCCGAGCAATCGCATTCGCTGCCGCATCGCATCTGCCAGCGCCTTATCGCCAGTATCGAGCACAGCAATGTACTCGCGCTGCGCGCCGCCCCAATCAGGGACGAGAATGTCGACTATCGGAGTGCCTCGACCCACCACATCGTCCTTGGCAAGTCCGTAGGTTCGTTGAACATAACCGCCCGCTCTTGGCTGGACGATGGCAACATCTCGGCTGTTGTAGGCCAGGACGCCCGTTACGGTAATTTCTGGCTCGAGAACTCCGAACTCTGCCGCTGCGGTGCGAATGCCGAAATTCTGGACCAGGCCCGGATCAATCCGGACGCCCGCTTCCGCAGCTTCTCCCGCGCACTTGGGAACCAGCATCATGTCCATGAAGGGCGATTTGCCAGGCTCGTCAAAGCGCTGTCCGGGCACCATCGGATCGTACCAGTAAAGCACCTCTTCGCATTCTGCCGCATCGGAACCGGAGATCCCACCCTCGCTCTCACCGCCTATAAGCGAGAGCGCATATCCCGCGCCGAGGCTGACAAGCGCGACGCCTGCCATGATTGCATAGGTTCGCTTCGTAGGGCCCGAGCTGTCGACTGTATTGCTCATGGCTGCTGCTCCCCGTAAGTCAAGCGAAGCATCTCGGCCCATTCCACGGTCGCAGCTTCGCGTTCAAAGATTTCAAGATCGAGCAAGGCCAAATCCGCCTTTGCTGCAATCACATCGATCAGGTCTGCGTTTCCGGCAGCAAAGCTCGCCGTCTCCAGCTCAACCCTTTGGCGGGCCAGCGGCAGCAATTCATCGTGGGCGCGTTCCCATTGGCGCTTCGCACTGCGCCACGTGGCGAGATCGGATTCGAATTGCACACGCAGTGCCCGCAACCGATCATCGCGCTCAGCCTGCGTAGCGGCAGCCTCTGCCTCGGCGGCACGAATGCGGGGCTTTTGACGTTGATCGGTGAAGATGGGCAGGGTAACCGATCCCATGACAGAGAATGCGTCTCCGAAGGCAGGGTCGCGTCGGCCATAGTTTACGCTCACTCCGAAGTCGGGGCGCAAGTCGGCGCGCGCGAGGTCGGCGTTCGCTTCTGCGCGTCCGGTGGCAGCATCGGCAAGACGGATGACGGGGTTAAGGTCCAGAGCTTGTTCGAGGCTGCCGCTGTCGACATCGGCCGCTGGCGCATTACCCGCGATAGTAGGGTCGTCTGTGTGAATGTAGCTCGAGAGCATGGCGCGCGCGGCATCTCTTTCGGCTTCAATTCTTGTGATTGCATCTTCGATCACAAGGAGCTCGCGGCGAATGGCAAGGCTTTCGGCCGGACGGGCTGCCCCCGACGCGACAGCGCTGTTTGCCACCGGCTGAAGCCTGCGCAGATCGCTCAGCGCCGTATGGGCGAAGGCGAGCTTCTCTTCGGCATAGTACAAGTCGATCCAGGCCGCTGATGTGGCGATATCGATCCGCTGCTGAGCAACTCCAAGCCGCATCTGAGCGACGGCTACATCTGCGCCCGCTACGCCTCTACGGGCTCTGCGCCGTGCAAGGTTCGGGATTGGTTGCTCAATGCCAACAGCAATCTGCGTTGGAAGCTGGCGATCAAACTCGAACGCTACAGGCCCCGTGATTGGCAGGTTTGCAATCCCGCCACGCAAGATAGGATCGGGCAGCTCATCTGCGGCATCCGAGGCATCTCGCGTGCCGTCGATACGCAATTGCGCGGCCTGGAGCAGCGGCTGATCCTCGCGCGCTGCCTGCAAGGCTTCTTCGTAGCCAACCGGCTGCGCGAGCACGACCTGCGCCGGCATCAGGGCGGCGGCAAGGATACCGCCTATGGACCATTTCATGGAAAAATCTCACTTGATTTGCGTGCCGAGGTCCGGCGGCAATGGCGGTGCATTGCAGCGTTAAGACCACGCATTCAGAAGGCAGAATTCGCCCTCAGTTCGTGCAATCAAGTCAGGTTCGTGGAGGTGGACAGTCGGGCGTAGAAACGCGGCTGATGAGTGGGGGAGAAATGCTCGACAAATACAATGGGCCCTCAATGAACGGCTTGGCGCCAGACAGCGATGAACTGCTGCCTACCCAGACAGGAGAAACCGCGTTTGTGGCAAGCAAGCAATCGGCCGACATGTCTTCACAAGGTGCATCAGGACTGCCGTGATGGCTGTGTATGGGCCCATCGCCTTCAGAGTGGTGCATCATTTCAGCACAATCGGAAGCGAGCATCTTCTCCGCTTCGGGCGTAGGCATCGCCTGCACGGGTGATTGGATCACGAAACCAATGCAAAGCAATGTCAGCAAAAAGGAACGCAACCGAACCATCTTCGGAACCCTAGAGACTTTGCGGCTTACCGACAAGAATGCATGTGCTTGAGGAAAAAGGCGCAACCATTGCCTCGGCCATTTGCCACTTTCTAGCCTGAGCCAGTCCCGGCCGACAATCGACGCTATCACGGCCAATGCATGCCGTACATGCCAAGCCTGTGACTTTGGAAAATCACGGCTCGCCGACAGCGGAGCTTCGGGGAAATATGGGATTGAAAGAAGCATGAACGCTGTGATCGTCTATGAACTTTGCTGCTTCCAAGCGCCCATCGAGCCAAGATAGATATCGATCTTGTCGAAACCGCGACTTGCCAGCCAGCCCGCAGCAACGCTCGCCCGCATACCGCTCGCGCACATCAGCGTGTAGTGGCGGCCGCGGTCGAGCTCTTCCCACTGCGTGTTGAGCTCACCGACATAGATATGTTCTGAGCCGTCAATACTTGCTTCTCGTCGTTCGTCCGCGTCGCGCACGTCGAGCAGGATCCACTCGCCGCTGTCCTGACCGAGCCTGCGCGCGACTTCCTCGGTGCCGATCATGGGAATGCTGCGCATCGCTTTGCCCTGTGCGGCGGCTGGAACCACGCCGACATAGCCGCCCACAACATTATCGAGACCGATGCGCACCAGATGGGTCATGGCCTGGGCTAGCTGGTCTTCGTCGGAAGCGACGAGGGCGATCCTGTCGCCTTTACCGAGGAACCATCCCGCAAACGCCGGTATCATTCCCACCGGAAGGCACATGGCACCCGGCAGATGGCCGGCAGCGTAAGCGAGCGGCTCGCGCACATCGACCAGGTGATCAGCGCCGCTCTCGCTAAGGTCTTCCAGCCCCAGACGCCTTGGCCGCATGACGCGCGGCGCGGCATCGGACCCTTCAAGGTTGAGCCGCTCCATCAGCCGGAAATAGGGCGGCTGGTAATGGTGCTCTCCTACCTTCGCGTTGATGAACTCGTCACGGTCGGAGATGCGCAGGCGCGGGTTGTTGCGCCGCTCGTGGCCGATTGTCGAGAATTCCCGTTCAGCCATTCCCGACCCGCAGACCGAGCCCGCACCATGCGCCGGGTAGATAATCGCCTGATCGCCGAGGCCGCAAAGTTTCTGCAGGGAGTCGAAAAGAAGGCCCGCGACTTCTTCCTTGCGCTCGGGATAGAAATCGGTGCGTCCGACATCGCCGACGAACAGGGCATCGCCGGTAAAGACGCCGACCGGTCCCTCGGAATATTCGCTGTCATGGATGACGAAAGCGAGATGATCGTCGGTGTGTCCAGGTGTTTCCAGCACCTCGATCCGCAATTGACCCAGCTCAAAACAATCGCCTTCGCGTGCGGTCTTGGCAAAAACGACTTCGCCTGCCGCGTCGGGCCCGTGATAGACCGTGGCTCCTGTCAAATCGGCCAAAATCGGCGAGCCGCTGATCAGATCTTCATTGCGATGGGTTTCGAAGATGTGCGTTATCTCCAGTCCTTCGGCCCGGGCCTTTTCGACATAGATCTCGCAGTCCCGGCGCGGATCGATGACCGCTGCCTGTCCGCCCGAGCCGATGATATACGAAAGGTGCGAGAGGCCAGGGGTTTTGATCTTCTCCAGAAACATGCGACTTCCTTGTCTATTGCTCAAAGTCTGTAACGTTCGGGCTCGTTACAGATCGAAAAATGATACGACGCTCAATCGATACCGAGTTCGGCCTTGATGGCACCAGGACTTTCGAAACGTTCGGCTTCGGGCCTGCCGATGGCAGGCTTTGCGTTGATCCAGGTGTCTTCGCACACGAATTCAAGCAGGCTCGCCGCGAGATCAGCATGACGGCAGCGGAAACAGCTTTCTGCCAAGCGTTCATCCGTAATGACGGCATCGCCGGTGTAAGGCTTATCCAGGAGCCAGCCCGGACGTGCGGCCGTCCATTTGGTGCCTTGTGCGTCGCTGAGCATCGCTTCCATGGCGCGCATCTGCTCGAGTATATTGAACAATGCAGGCTTGGCAGTGAGTTCAAACCAGGCCGGGACGCTCGACTGATGTTCGACGAAGGCAGCGGAGATTACGGCAATGCGGTCGATCTTCGCTTGTGCCATCGCCTCGAGCAGGTTGCGCGTGCCATCGGTATAGAGCGGCGGTGGATCGATCGCATTGCCCGGACCGAAAGCGACACCGAGGGTCGAGATAACCGCGCGGCAGCCATCGAGATCGCCCGCGAAATTATCCGACAGCACATCGCATTCGATATATTCGAAGTCGCCCACCCGCTCGCCTGGCCCGGGCACGGTGTGTTCAAAGGCGCGGATCGGTATGTCCCGGGCAAGGGCACGCCTCAAGAGCTCGCTGCCGGTCTTCCCGCCTGCGCCGAAGACAGCGATGGGCCTCGTATCGGTCATCTGCTTGTTCCTGTAAAAATGGTGAGGGCGACGAAGGGCGGAGGCGCGGGCGCATGGGTTAGCCGACGGCTCGCCCATGCGCCCTGCCAGTATCAGGCTCCGTCGGCCGGACAGGTGGTATAACCCCAAAAGCCGAACTCATCCTTGGCTCTTGGTGCTGCCACGATCATCTCCTGCATTTGCAGGCCCGCATCGCCTTCATTATCCAGCATGCGGGTTTTGATCCGAAGCTCGCCGTTCGCATAGCTGCCAGGGCCATCGGCGGTCACGGGGATCAATTTGCCATTGATCTTGATCGCTCCGCCCCCGTCACCGTCATAGACAAACGAGGGAAAGGCCACTTCGGTCAGGCGGAACTGGCAGGCCTGTCCTGCGCCCAGAGCAGCAAGGTCCGCGTCATTCATGGTCCCGGGAAGCATGAGGCCCGGGTCAACATTTGCCAGTGCACTGGCCGCGTCCTCGATCGGCGCGGCAGTGGCAGGCGGGTCGAGCTGGGCTTCGCGGTCATTTCCCGGAGCAGTATTCGAATTGCAGGCGGCAAGCGGCAGCGCGATGAGCGCCGTGAAAGCTATCTTGTTCATGGCTGCATCTCCTCGGGCAGGCGTTCTTCGGTCCGCGGACCGTTCTGCTCGATATCGTCTATGAGATATTTCATCTCGGCGATTTCGCGGCGCTGGGCGACTATGATCGCTTGAGCGAGTTCGCGCACGCGAGGATCTTTCAGGCTCGCGCGTTCGCTGGTCATGATCGCGATCGAGTGGTGCGGGATCATCGCTGCCATATATTCGGTATCGTCGACGGTGGTCTGGCTGCGCACCAGCCATAGTGCGAGCGCGAACACAAAGGCGCCGACACCCAGAATGATGAAGTTCTTGGTCCGGTCCTTGTACATGCCCCACATGAAGAGCAGCATGACGACCATCATCATCGCACCCATGACGAACATCATCCAGAAGCGCGTTTCGCTCCAGAAAAGATCATCGACGGTAAAGGTGTTGGCATACATCAGGAAGAACATGATCACGGTCGAGGTCGACACCATGGCCATGAACCGCCAGTAGCTGCCGCCCCCTCCCTTGTCCGAATGGGAGGTCTTTTCAGTCATGCTTTTTCTCCTTTGTGCATCATGGTCCAGAATAGCTGCGCCGAGCAGCTGATGAGAGCGAAGCCGGTGAGGGCTTCGACGCCGGCGAGAACCCGCAGGTGATCGGTTGGGAAAATGTCCGCCAGACCGAGCGTCGTCACGTTGATCAAAGAAAAATAGAAATAGTCCATCGCGGTCATCGCGCCGGCCTGCCGGAAGCCGCCCAGACCCAGCTCCTCGCCGATCCAGAAGCCGGCGGCGAAGAACGCCGCGACGGTCAGATGCGAGAAAAGAACGAGCAGTGCGATGCCCAGCTTGTGCAGAAGGCTGCAGTTTTGCTCGAGCAGCGTATGGCCCGCATTCAGTATGACGAGGTGCGAGCCCACCGATAATAAGAACAGCGAGGTCGCCAGGATCAAAGCGAGGATCATGTAAAGACTTTGAGACCCATCCAGAGCCCCATCCCCATCATGAACAGGTTCTCGGTCAGCGAGACGAAGCCGAGCGGGACGTTGCTGCTGCCCCCGACGCAGGCGCATTTGAGCTCACGCTTGTCAATATAGACGGCCTTGAAGACGCTCACTGCACCGATGGTTCCGATAAAAAGCGCCAAAGGAGCCGACAGCCATACCAGCGCTCCAGCGGTCATCAGGATGCCGGCCGCCGCTTCGCCAAAGGGATAGATGAAGGAATAGGGAACCCACCGTTTGGCGAGCAGATCGTAATTGAGGAACATGGTGGAGAAACTGCGCACGTCCTGGAGTTTCTGAACGGCGAGCAATGTCATCGAAAGGCTGACGAACCATTCGGCGGCCCGAACGGTGAAGAGATCGTCAAAAAACGCCCAGCTTAGCCCGAGCGCGAGCAGCAGCGCGACGGCGAAAATCGCAATGACCGGCTGATAGCTTGTTTCGCCCTCTTCGGGTTGGCTGCGACTCTTACCGAAATACTCGCGCACGTCATCATATCCGCCGATCCGCTTGTCATCGATAAAAGTCTGCGGGGTCGTTTCGACGCCGTGCTCTTCCTTGAACGCGTCGGTCTCCGAGCGGCTTGTCAGATGATTGTCTTCGACCTTGAAGCCCTGGCGCTTCAAAAGGTCGACAGTTTTGATACCGTAGGGACAAGTGTGGTCGTCCATCACCATACGGTAAACACGCGCAGTTTTCATGCCTTTACAGCCCCTTGTTCACAAGCACAGCCCGGGGCTGCTTATTCCAATCCAATGTTCGTTCTGCGTTTTCGTTTCATCGTTTGGAAAAAACAAACGCTATTCATCTCAAACGCAGACTGCCCTTCCCATACTCTCGTTCTGTCAATCATGAGCGCCGCTTCGCACGGGCCAGACCAGCAACTTTGCGGCTATTGAATGGCAGCCGAATAAACACAGACGTGTGCGCCCGCCCGATCTTACAGCTCTACCTCAAAAAAGATTTGACTGGGCTGCCAGGCAACCAATGCGGTGGTCAGGGATGCTCTTGATCGCCGCTGTGGCCATCGCTAATGCGCTCCGCGGGATCGCTGCTTGTTGCTTTGCGCTGGCCGGACAGGAAGATCCACTGCCCCAAGAAAACGATAGCGATCCCGATGATCGCATAAGCGACAATTGCAGGATCGCTGCGCAGTTTGGTCACGGTAAAGGCTGCCAGGACCACGCCATCTGCAGCTAACGCAGCCAGGAGTATCGTCGCCCGTGCGCCAACCTCCTTGCGCAGGTTGCGCAGGACGCCCCAATGAACCAGCATGTCCATGACAAGGTAAAAAAAGGCACCCAGCGACGCGATCCGCGACAGATCGAACAGGACGGCGAGCGTGCCGGCAATGACCACGGTATAGACAAGCATGTGGCTTTGTATCCCGCCGCTCATGCCGAAATGGCTGTGCGGAAGCAACTTCATGTCGGTCAGCATCGCTAACATGCGTGAGGCAGCAAAGACACTTGCGATCACACCTGAAATGGTGGCCGTGAGAGCGATGACGACAGTGAAGTAGAAGCCCATCTGCCCGAATGCAGGACGCGCTGCTGCCGCCAGCGAATAGTCGCGTGCCTGTACGATTTCTGAGATGCTGAGGCTGGAACCGACGGCCAGTGCGACAAGCAGGTAAATCACGATGCAGACGGCGATCGAGACCATGATCGTGCGCCCGACATTCTTGTGCGGATCGACCATCTCGCCGCCACTGTTGGTGATCGTGGTGAAGCCTTTGAAAGCCAGAATCGAAAAGGCGACCGAGGCAAGCAAAGCATCGGCTTTCGATAGCTCTACCGGCTCCGAGAATGCGCCGCCCGACAGTCCGCTGGCCCAGATCGCGGCAACCGCGAAAATCGCGATCCCGCCAACCTTGATTGCCGACATGACAACCGAAAAGCCGCTGACCGACTTGTTGCCCGCCGCATTGACCAGATAGGCAAAGACGATAGCGGCGAGCGCCACTGCGGACACAAGCCAGCCGGTGTCTTCCAGACCAAAGGGTCGCAGGGCGTAGGTTGCGAAGGTTCGTGCGACGAGGCTTTCGTTGATAATCATCGACAGCGCCATCATCATCGCAGCCGCTGAGGCGACGACACCCGGCCCGTATGCCTTCTGCAAGATCATCGCGATGCCGCCCGAGGACGGCCATTTGTTCGACATCTTGATGTAGCTGTAGGCTGCCAGCGAAGTGACGAGAGCGCCAGCAACAAAGGACAGCGGGAAGAGCGGACCGGCAAGCTCTGCGATCTGACCGGTGAGCGCAAAAATGCCCGCACCGATCATGACGCCGGTCCCCATGGCAACGCCGCCAAGCAGCGTGATGCTGCCCTTGTTCAGACTGTCTTCGTGCGCCGAATGGGTATCCATGTGGTTATCCTCTCATTGGCTTGCGTCGCGCTTCCATCTTCCGCGGATGACCGGCTCTGCCGCAATGCACAGGCATTGTGGCAGGGATCAGGGATGGGGTTCTGTTCGATTGCCTGACGTTCACAGCTTCGCGCTGCGAAGTCTGAGCGAGTTCAGGACTACCGAGATGGAGGACGCGCTCATCGCGAAGGCGGCGAACATCGGACCAATCAGGATGCCGAAGAACGGATAGAGGACACCGGCCGCGACGGGCACGCCCGAGGCGTTGTAAATGAGCGCGAAAAACAGATTCTGCCGAATATTGCGCATCGTAGCCCGGGCGAGTTTGCGGGCCCGGACGATCCCGTCGAGATTGCCTTTGACGAGCGTGATCCCCGCGCTCTCGATCGCAACATCCGCGCCCGTGCCCATCGCAATGCCGACATCGGCCTGGGCCAGCGCCGGAGCGTCATTGACCCCGTCACCGGCCATGGCCACCTTGGCACCGCCTTCCTGCAATTCGCGGATGAGCCGCGCCTTGTCCTCGGGAAGCACACCTGCGCGGATGTCGTCGATACCGAGCCGGGCGGCAACCGCCTGCGCAGTCCGCTCATTGTCGCCGGTCGCCATGATAATTGTAAGGCCGAGATTGTGGAGGTCCGCGATGGCCGCCGGAGTGGTTTCCTTGACCGGGTCGGCAACGCTGATGAGGCCGGCAATCTTGTCAGCAACGATCACGAACATGACGGTTTCGCCTTGGTCGCGGCGCGCATTCGCCCTTTCGCTGAGCGCAGCGCCTTCCAAACCGAGGTCCGTCAGAAGCGCGAGGTTGCCAAGCGCGACGCGTTTACCGGAGACCGTTCCCATGACGCCTTTGCCGGTTACGGCCTCGAACTCGCTGGCGGTTTCCATCGCGACGCCGCGTTCGTCGGCGCCGCGGACGATCGCTTCTGCGAGCGGGTGCTCCGACCCGCGCTCGAGCGACGCCGCCAAGCTCAGCACCTCGATTTCATCGTGGCCCTCCTCGGGCATGACCGCGACGAGTCGCGGTCGCCCCTCGGTCAGCGTACCCGTCTTGTCGACGATGAGCGTGTCGATTTTCTCGAAGCGCTCGAGCGCTTCGGCGTTCTTGATCAGAACGCCCGCCTGCGCCCCTCTTCCTGTCGCGGTCATGATCGACATCGGCGTCGCCAGGCCGAGAGCGCAGGGGCAGGCGATGATCAGTACCGCAACCGCAGC
Organism: Croceicoccus sp. Ery5; assembly: GCF_020985325.1. Lineage (NCBI taxonomy): Bacteria > Pseudomonadati > Pseudomonadota > Alphaproteobacteria > Sphingomonadales > Erythrobacteraceae > Croceicoccus > Croceicoccus sp. Ery5. The sequence goes on along the minus strand of NZ_CP087587.1, from coordinate 1,314,113 downwards.
AATGAGGGCATAGGCAAGCGCTGGTGCGGGGCCCCAGATCGCCCAAGCAATGAAGGCGAGCACGGCTATGCCGATAACCGCGGGGACGAACATGCCGGCCACCTTGTCGGCGTACTTCTGGATCGGCGCGCGCGAGCGCTGTGCGGCCGCAACCATTTCCACGATCTGCGCGAGCATGGTGTCTGATCCGACACGTTTCGCTTCGATCACCAGGCTGCCTGTTCCGTTGATCGTTGCCCCGGTCACGGCGTCGCCCTCGACCTTTTCGACCGGGACTGGTTCACCGGTGATCATGCTTTCGTCGATCGACGAGCGGCCTTTGAGCACTACACCGTCAACGGGCACCTTGTCGCCTGGGCGGACCCGCAATTGGTCGCCAACAGCCACGTGCTCAAGGGGGATTTCTTCTTCAGTGCCGTCTGCCCTGATGACGCGGGCGGTTTTGGCTGCAAGATCAAGCAGAGCGCGAATGGCCTTACCGGTGCCTTCACGCGCGCGCAGCTCCATGACCTGGCCGAGGAGCACAAGAGTGACGATAACGGCCGCGGCTTCGAAATAGACGCCGACATGTCCCTCTGGATCGCGAAAGCCATCCGGGAAGATGTCCGGTGCCAGGACGGCGACGACACTGAAAATCCATGCGGCGAGAACGCCCATGCCGATGAGCGAGAACATGTTGAGGTTCCAGGTGCGGAACGAATTCCAGCCCCGTTCGAGAAACGGCCATCCGCTCCACAACACGACCGGTGTACCGAGCACCAGTTCAATCCATAGGGTGGCCCGCTCGCCAAATATTTCGCGCACGCCCGGCCAGCCCACATAGGGGCCCATCGTGAGAACAAGCAGCGGCAAGGTGAGGATGGCGCCGACCCAGAAACGCCTTGTAAAGTCGACGAGCTCCGGGTTCGGTCCGTCATCGACCATGGCCGCGGATTCGAGTTCGAGACCCATGCCGCAGATCGGGCACGACCCCATCTTTGGCTGCCGGACCTGCGGGTGCATGGGGCAGGTATAAACCGGTCCGTCATAACCAGCGGGAACGAGATTGTAGCGGCCGTCATCACCGGCAACGGCTTCGCCGTGGCCGCTATGGCTGCAATTAGAATGGTCCATCATCGTCTCCCTGGGTCTGGATAAAGCTGTGCGAAAGTTCCGCCGACAAGGCTGAACTGGGCAGACAGGCGGCGGCGTGCGCTGCTGGCGTGAAACGGGGAACGAGATCAGCCGAACCTGCCGATCCATGGCTGACGATCATTTCAAGTCTGCCGTGCATATTCTTTTCCGCGCTGCGAAAGGTGAGTGTGCGCTTCGCGCGCATCCAATTCCCGTGTACTGTTGCCGGCGCGGAGCATGAAGCGCGCCACTCCATTGTCGAGAAAATAGATCGGTTCGAGGCTCTTTTGTGCGATCACGCGGCAAACAGTTCGGCCATCGAGATCGTGAAAGTAGCAATGGATCAGGGCGCAGGCGTTACCGCCGAGTGCTGATCGTATCGCGTCCATCATCACGCGCTCGAACCCGTCCTTATTGGGGTGCTTGAGAGTCTTCAGATCGGCCTCGATTCCTACGATGCCCCCGCTATCGTCGACGCCGATGAGCAGCGTGCCGCCATCATTGTTGAGAAATCCGGCAATCGTTTTGACCACGACCTGTTGAAGGCTTCGATTTGCGCGCTGCTCACGCGTATCCCAACGCAGCGACGATTTGAATTCCAGCTGTGCGCCCTCGCCTCGGGCGATGAGCAGCGGCAGCTCTTCGGCCAATTGATGCTCCAGAGAGCGGATTATCTGGCGATCAGCCATGAGCCGCAGATGATAAAGACCAAACGCCAGGCCGATTGCGCCGCCGATCACCGCGAAAGCCAGGCTCATGGGCAGCATTTCGATTTCAAATGCCGCGCTCAGTCGATCGACCGCCGAGCCCAACTGCTCAGCAAATGGCACGCTCGCCGCTGCTGCCCCTCCAGACCCATAAACGAGCGCGGTGAGCGGATGAAGGATTAAGACGCCCAGCACTGCCCCGATAACCGTATGCAGGGCCAATCCCCTCTTTTTGCTGAAAGACGAACCGGAAAAGAGTGTGCTGTGCATTGTCATAGGCTTTGCGACCTGTGCGGAATTCGCGGCAGCGGATAAATCCACATTGCCGGTTCTTCACCCGATCCTTTTTCTGAAATAGCGGACGAGCGGGACCCCTAGGATCGCGATATACCAGCCATAGAGAAAGCTGCCGATAGCCCCGGCGAAGAAGCCAGGCCATGTCAACCAATCGAAGCCTGGCAGCAAAGGCGCCCATGCTTCATGCATATGGAAAGTATCGGGCGCGATCAGGCCAAAGGCCACGCAGAGCAGATAGGTAATCAGCAGAAAGACGCTGAGAGCCCAGCCCCAGGCAAGGATTGAACCTTTCGTCGTCGCATTGGTCATCTTTGTCTCCGTCGTATACTATAGGGGGGTATAGTGTATTGCGAACTGCTTTGCAACTGTGTCAAAAGCAGTCAGGAATGAACTCGGCGTCTGGAGAGAACGGCATGAGCGATGATCAAAACCCCAAGTTCCGTGATGTCTTGACCCGAATGCGCAAGATCGAGGGGCAGGCGCGGGGAATATCGAGAATGATGGAAGAAGAGCGCTATTGCGTCGATATCTTGCAGCAGATCCTCGCGCTCGAAGCCGCCGCGCGCGCCGCCAGGACCAAAGTACTCGACATCCATACCAAGCACTGCATCGAACAGGCGCTCTCATCGAACAACAAGGCCGATCAATCGGAGAAGATCGCCGAACTTCTCACTCTCATCGAGCGCATGGCCCGTTAGACCGTCTGGAGCCGATTGAATTGTCGGCTCCAGACGCCAAAGGCTGGTCAGTCGTGCTTGTGTTCGGTCTGCGGCTTTTCAGCCTCGGCGGCCTTTTTCTTGCCATGGCCGGACTGGCCATGGTCCATTTTCGAATGGTCCATCTTGGAATGGTCCATCATCTGGCATGACATTTTTCCGTCCTTGTCCTTCTTCATCATACCCTGCATTTTCTTGCCATCGTGCATCATCTCGCACATTTTGGGCTTTTCAGAAGGGGCCTCCTGAGCAAGGACCGGGCTTGCCGAGAAAGCAAGCGCGCCAGCGACGGTGAGGATCATTTTCATCATTATTCTCCAAAAGTTGGGGGCGTTTTCTTGCCCGTTCAGGGGTAACTTGCGAAAACCGTACGGCCGCCGGGCCCAAAGGCGATGACGTCATAGGGTTGCACACGGTTCTCGTATTCCATGCCAGGCGAACCCAGCGGCATGCCGGGAACGGCAAGTCCGGTGACGCCTGCCGGGCGCTCGCGCAGCAATTTTGAGATTGCTTCTGCCGGGACGTGACCTTCGATGACATATCCCTCGATCACCATCGTATGGCACGACCACAGATCGGAAGGTACGCCCTTGTCGGCTTTCACCGAACCCATGTCGGTGGTGTCGACAGTCGCAACCTCGGCGTCCATGCCGTTCTCGAAATGGTCGGCCCATTTGAGGCAGCAGCCGCAGCCGGGATCGCGATACATCGTGTAGGTGGCCGCCTGGGCAACGTTCGAACAGGCGGCAATTACCAGGAGGGCTGTTGCGGCGAACGAGTTGCGAAAGCGCTTTCGCGCAAACGTGCGGGTCATGCATGGGGACCTTTCTTGTAGCCGCGCCAGAGCGATATCGCTCCGGTGGCGGTCGGGAAGACGTGAAGCCTTTCGGCGTCGGTGAAAATTTCGGCAAGCTGCCGCTCCAGGATACCGTCGGCATTGGGCTGCGTGTCTTCGACACCGTCGAGCTGCTGCACCGTGGCGCGGAAAAGCTTGCGCATAAGGGCGGAGTCCTGAGCCATATAGTCGGCAATCAGCACCATGCCTCCGGGCTGGAGCAAATCGTGCATCTGCTCCAGGATTGCCCGCTTTTCACCCAGCGGAACCTGATGAAAGACGAGGCTGCTGACGATCTTGTTCGGCTGCCATCGCGCGGTCAGGTCGAGGGTATCGAGAAAGCCATTGTGCCAACGGATCAGATCCGCCCCGGCGCCAAACTTGCGGCGCGCGATGGCCAGTGCGGCCGGATCGGGCTCGACACCGACGAGACCCGCGTGCGGACAGCTGATCATAAGATCGCGAAGCAAGGTGCCGGTTCCGCACCCAACATCGATAAGATGATCGCCGAGCGCAAGATTGGCGGCGCGGACAACCGCGCGCCGCCATGTCCGCTCACGTGTAAACAAGGCGAGGGTGAGGTCATAGACCGGGGTCAGCCAGGCTTTGCCAAGGGCTGGCGTGAAGGCTCGGTCGCCTTGAGGAGCGGCTACCCGTCCCACCTACATGATGCCCATATGATTGGGCCCATGCACCATCTCCCCGCCGAAATAGCCTTGTACGATGAGCGCCGCAGCGATCAGCGCCAGAAGCAAGCGCAGCGCGCCTCTCCCCTTTCCGCGCGCAGCAACCCACCAGGCGAGGAGGCTCAATATGGCAATCGTCGTGCCGTTCCAGCGGTGAATGGCGAGATTTTCCGACCGGTCCAGCAGTCGCCATCCACCCGCAAACCATCCGAGCAAAGCCGCAACGACCGCCCCGATCGCGCCGCCGGCTACGAGAAACCGGATCGTCGTCTCAAGCCCCAAGGTCGGGCGCACCATCAAGGCGAGTTCGGCGAGTGCGGCGACGAGGAGAAGCGCAATCGGGAAATGCGCCGCGACCGGATGAAGGCGCGACAGAAGGTCCTCTGCCGAGGTCAGGCGGTTTTCCGTGATTTTCTGCTGCATCATGTCTTCAGGCGACATGGACTGCTGCGCGTTCGGCCTGTCCATCTCTTCCCCGGGCGGCGCAAGCTCGCCGGCATGGGCGTCGTCCGGCATGGCCATACCCTCCTCCATCGCCAGCATTTCAGCGTCGGACATATTGTCCTGATGCCCTTCATGCGCGTGCAAGGGTGCCGAAAGCAGAAAGGCTGCGAAGAGGGCGGCGAGGCCAAGGCGGGTGAATATGCTCATATGCCTTGATACGCGCGAGAATATCATACCCCTCAAGTATTTTTTTGAGGGCTTCGGCGGGCTGTGGCGTAAAGGAGTTACAACAGTTAGAGGTTGCCTATGTCAGATTATCCTTCCCTCGATGCTTCGCTCAAACAGCTGGCCGCGCATGATATTGTGCATGACCCGTCAGACTTCATGGATGGTGTCTGGCAGCGCGCCGGACAGCTTGGCGAGGTTGCCGATCGCCGCCGGCGTGCCGCGCTCTTTTGCAGCCTGTTCGTCATCGGCCTTGGAGCAGGCTTCGGCACGACCATCATGCCCTACAATCAGGGCTCACCTGCGAGTTCCGCCTATAATGATTTTGCGTCGAACGAGCACCTTTCTCCCGCCGCTCTCCTGCATGTCGGGAGCTAGACTTTGACGAACGGACGCCTCCTGCTTGCCGTTCTTCTTGCCGGGCTCGCGGGATGTTTGGGGGCGATCGCGGCCGATCGCTGGCTCAACCACGAAGACAATGGCAGCCTGCACCAGTTCGTGCACGAGGAACTGGTTTTGACCGAAGACCAAAATTCGCGCCTTGAGACCCTCGAAGCGCGCTTTGCTGTCGAGCGCGCAGCGCTTGAGTCGTCTTTGCGCGCAGCGAATGCGAGGCTCGCCCAGGCGATGGACGCCGAGCACGAATATGGCCCCGAAGTAAGCGCGGCGATCGACGATGTGCATGGGCAAATGGGCGAATTGCAAAAAGCCACGGTCCAACACGTCTTCGACATGCGCGAGATACTCGAGCCCGAGCAGCAGCGCCTGTTCGATCGCAAGGTCTCCGAGGCGCTCACCAGCAATTCGCGCGATTAGGCCTCCGTGACGCAGGCGCAAAGCCGGTCCGAGACCGCCCTGGTCGAAGATGCCCGCAGGGGCAGCAAGGCAGCATATGGGACGCTGGTCGAACCCCATATAGCGCGGCTTATTGCTTTGGCGACACGCATGCTTGCGTCTCCGCATCAGGCCGAAGACGCTGTTCAAGACGGGCTTGCTTCGGTCTGGGTCGCCCGGCACCGCCTGGACCCGGACCGTCCTGTTGGCCCTTTTCTGACGACAGTCGTGCTCAACAAATGCCGCGACAGGCTGCGCAAACGCAAAACGGCGCGCTTTTTCGGATTGGAAAGTGACCCAGAAACGCTGGCAATCGTCGACGACGGCCCCGATCCGCAAGAGATCGCGATGCAGCGCCAGGAATTGCGAATGCTCCTGGAGCAAATCGAGCGTCTTCCGATCCGTCTTCGCGAAGCGCTCATACTGGTCAGTATCGACGGACGCAGCCAGGCGGAGGCCGCCGAACTTCTCGGCGTGTCGGAAAAGGCAATCGAGACCCGCATCTATCGTGCCCGGCAAAAATTGCGCGACCGCCTGGAAAATTTTTGAGGGGTAGAACCGGGCCCTGCGTAGTTGAGGGTGTATCGTTCATACAGGAGCTTTCGATGGTCGCGATCAATCGCCGTAAATTTCTGGGGTCTAGCGCAAGCGGGGTCGGAATGCTTGGCCTTGCCGGTGCAATGCCCGCGTGGGCACGCGGAGGTCTCGATGGCACGATCGCGCGCCGCGGGAGCGACGTTCTGTCCGGCGAACATCTTACAATGAGCGTCGCCGACACGACCTTCACCACTGGCTCGCGCCGCGGGCCGGGTGTTGCCGTGAATGGCACCATCCCAGGACCCTTGGTGCGCCTCAAGGAAGGCCAGAACCTGACGGTCGATCTCCTCAATCGGAGTTCGCATGGCACTTCCATTCACTGGCACGGATTGCTCGTACCCTTCCTTATGGACGGTGTACCCGGGGTGAGCATGGCGGCTGTTGAGCCGGGCGATACCTATCGTTACCAGTTTCCCATCCGCCAGTCGGGCACCTATTGGTGGCACGCGCATACGCTGCAGGAGCCGCTTGGCCATTACGGCCCCCTGATCGTCGACCCGATCGAGCCCGAACCGTATGAATACGATCGCGATTATGTCGTGATGCTGTCTGACTGGTCGACCATGAGCCCCTATTCGATCATGAAGAAACTCAAGGTCGCCGAGGGCTACTTCAACTATGGCAAAACCACCTGGACCGACGACTACGACATGAGCGGCGAAGAGCGCCGAATGTGGGCGCGCATGCGGATGATGCCGACCGACATCTCCGACGTGAGCGGCGCGACCTACACCTTCCTCATCAATGGTCACGGGCCCGAAGACGATCTCGAATACCTTTTCCAGCCAGGAGAGAGGGTCCGCCTGCGCTTTATCAACGGCGCCGCGATGACCTATTTCAATATCCGCATCCCTGGCCTGCCGATGACCGTGGTTCAGGCCGATGGCCAAAACGTACAGCCGGTCGAGACCGACGAGTTCCAGATCGGTGTTGCTGAAACCTACGACGTGATCATCGAGCCGCGCGGCGAGGCCTATTCGCTCGTCGCCGAGGCCACCGACCGTTCGGGCATGGGCGTGGCGACCCTTGCCAGTCGCCCCGGCGCCCGGGCCAGCGTCCCGCCCCTGCGTAAACCGCCGCTTCTCACCATGACCGATATGGGCATGGCCGGGCACGGCGATAGCGCAGGCGCTGCTGGAGACGGGCATGCGGGTCACGGTGCAGCTGCGGCCGGTGCCGCGGCAAGCATGGATCAAGGCGCGGGTGGCATGGCCGGAATGGATCATGGCTCCAGCGGTGGATCCGAGATGGCTGGGATGGCCGGCATGTCGGGTATGAACATGCGCGATACATCACTGCTTCCGCCTAATGTGAAAGTGGGTCCAGGGATCGACTCGGTTGCCATGAATCCTATCGACCGGATGGATTTTCCTGGCCTCGGGCTCGACGATGTGAGCCACCGCGTGCTCAATTACAACCAGCTTATCGCCGCCAAGCCCAATACCGACAACCGGCGCCCGAGCCGGCTCAAGACGATCCATCTAACCGGCAATATGGAGCGGTATATGTGGTCGTTCGACGGGAAGAAGTTCGACGAGATCACCGAGCCGATTCAATTTGCCTATAACGAGCGCGTGCGCGTCAAGCTCATCAACAACACCATGATGGCGCATCCGATCCATTTGCACGGACACTTCTTCGAGCTCGTGAACGGGGCCCCGGCCGACCGTCAACCGCTCAAACATACGCTGACGGTCCAGCCCGGCGGCAGTGCGCAATTCGACCTGACCGCCAATGAACGGGGTGACTGGGCGTTCCACTGTCATCTCTTTTACCACATGCATAACGGAATGTTTCAGGTGGTGACGGTCCGACCGCTCGAGGGAGGAGAAGGCTGATGAAGCGCGCGACCATGATGATCGCCCTCCCCCTGCTCGCGGTTCCGGCAACCGCGATGGCGCAGCAGCATGATCACGATCCGCAGGCTGCCGAACCGCAGAGCCAGGCCGGGCAAGCTGCTCAAGACGACGTGGCTGCGAGCGAGGCGCACGATCACCATGCGCCGGATCAACCGCAGATGGATCACTCCCGGATGCAGCATCCTCGGGAGGAGGTCCAAGATCCGGAGGTAGTGGATCATTCGGCCATGGATCATGGGGCGGCCCAGCATGGCGCGATGCCCATGACCGGCAAGGAGGATGAGGGCGGCATGTCGCAAATGGATCATTCCGCGATGGGCCATGGAGCATCCGCCGACCATATGGCGATCCCGGAAGGCCCTCCCCCGCCTGAAGCGCTACAGGGCCCCGCCTTTGCCGCCGATGCCTTTGTCGGCGCAGAGGAAATGGCTGCGTCTCGGGCGGCCGTCACCAAGGAAGTGAGCGGAACGCCGGTATTCTGGTTTCAGGGCGACCGGCTCGAATACCGCCTGCGCGAGGGCGACGACGGCTATTTGTGGGACGTCCAGGGTTATTATGGCGGTGACTACAACAAGTTCTGGTTCAAATCCGAAGGCGAAGGCAGCTTCGGCGAGACCATTGAAAGCGCCGAAGTGCAGGCGCTTTGGAGCCGTGCCATTGCGCCTTTCTTCGATTTTCAGGCGGGCGTGCGGCAGGATTTTACCGGGCCTGAACGCACCCATGCGGTTGTGGGCATCCAAGGGCTCGTTCCCTATGAGTTCGAGGTCGATGCAGCAGCATTTCTGTCGAACAAGGGCGATCTTACCGCACGAATTGAAGGTGAAATCGATCAGTTCATCACACAGCGTCTGATCGTGCAGCCGCGCGGCGAAATCGCGCTGTCAGCACAGGACATTCCTGAACTCGGGATCGGCGCAGGGATCGATACGATTGAGGCCGGCATTCGCCTGCGTTACGAATTCGCGCGCGAATTCGCGCCCTATATCGGCATCGACCAGGAATGGAAGATCGGCAACAGCCGCGATTTCGCAAGGGCCGCCGGCGAGGACCCCAGCGTAACGAACTACGTCGTCGGCGTGCGGTTCTGGTTTTAGGTCAAGGGAGAAGAAACTGACATGATGAACACTCTATTGCGAGTGCGGGTAGTTGCACTAGCCATTGCTGCGGCGCCAGTGCCGGCTGGGGCGCAGGACATGGACCATTCCGGACATGGGACACATCATTCCGACAAGACAGGTTCGGCCAGCGAAGATGTGTCGGGCGCTGAAGATATTCTTGAGGCTTATCGCGCCGCATTGGTGTCGCGCGATGCCGAAGGCATGTCGGCCCTGTTTGCGGAAAACTCCGCGATCTTCGAGAATGGCAAGGCCGAGGGGAGTTTCGCCAATTACATGGAGCACCATCTCGGTCCGGAGCTCGACGCGATCACAAGCTTTACTTTCACCGACCCGACGCTGACGGTGACCCGTAAGGGCCATATGGCCTATGGCTACGAAACCTACGGCTACCGGATCGAGCTCGAGGACGGGCGCGTGATCGAGCGTGACGGGGTCGCGACCTCGGTCCTTTCGCACGATGAATCGGGCTGGAAGATCGTGCAGTACCACTCCTCCTCGCGCGCGCCGCGGCGGCCCTGACCCGCTACGGAGCGGCGAGACAGTTGGCTTCGCGGTCCCTCAAACTGCGCTTGCATGTCTTTGGCAGCAAGCTCCACAAGTGGTTGGCGCTCCTGATCGGGGCGCAAGTTCTGCTGTGGATGGGCACCGGTGCCTTGATGTCCTTTCTCGATCTGGAGGAGGTACGCTCGGAGCATGTCGTGTCCCGGTCTGCGCAAATATTGCCTGCCGGGGCCGAGTTACCCGAATGGCTGGAAAGGCAAGATGATGTGGTTTCGGTTGCCACACGTGCTCTCGACGGCAAGGTGGTGACCGAAGTGCGGCGAGCGGATGGCGATGTCACGCTACATGATCCGCGTAGCGGACGATTGCTCTCCCCCATCTCGGCCGCGACGGCGCGCGCCATCGCTCGCCGCGCCTGGATTGGCCCGGAAACCTCGGTCCACACCGCGCGGCTTATCGAACGCGAGGTCGGGACCGAATTCAGGGGCCCCTTCCCGGCCTGGCAGGTCAGTTATGACGATCGCGATGCGACGCGCGTCTATATCGATGCTTCCAGCGGAACGGTCCTGTCAGCGCGAAGCGATACTTGGCGGCTCTTCGATTTCATCTGGGGCCTTCACATCATGGACTGGACCCAGCGCGACCGCATCAACAGCTGGTGGCTTCTCCTGTTTGGTATCGCAGGGACGTTCATTGCCCTTTCGGGATTTGTTCTGCTGGCCAACAGGCTGCCAAGGATCGGATGGCTGAGACGAAAATGAAAGTCCGTCTCCTGGCCGGATGACATATCCTGTTCAAGACGCCTCTCTCCAACGTCAGGAACGCCTGGCCCGGAACCATTGAGGAACCCCTCGTTGCGGCGGGATGCAGCATACCCTTGGCGGGATAGCGGAGCGTGGGGGGACGCCATGAACCAGATCGTCACGCCTCCCAGTCAACTCGGAGCCGTGATCCAGACCCATCGCCTCGGCAAGGGCCCGACCCAGACCGAGCTCGCCACCCTCGCCGGCACGCAGCAGAAAACCATCTCGGCAATCGAGAACGGAAGCGCAGGAACCAGGCTCGACACGCTCATCAGTGTCATCGCAGTCCTCGGCCTCGATCTCCAGATCGTGCCGCGTCAGAACGGCAGCATATCGATCGAGGACGTCTTCTGAATGGCGCGCTAAAAGACCCATGCGCCCCTCGATGTACTTATCAACGGCAGGCTGGTCGGCCGTCTCGAAAGGGCAGCAAGCGGTGCAACCAGTTTCCGATATTCCGAAGAGTGGCTTGCTTGGGAGCATCGCTTCGCGGTATCGCTCTCGCTGCCTCTGACCCCGGCGGCCTATCGCGGCGCGCCGGTCGTCGCCGTGTTCGACAATCTTCTCCCGGACAGGAATGCAGCACGCCGCCGCGTGGCGGCGCGCATGGGTGCCCAGGGCACCGACTTCTATAGTCTGCTCGAAGCCATCGGACGCGATTGCGTCGGTGCCATGCGGTTCCTGCCCGAAGGAACAGATCAAGCGCAGACTGCCGACATCGAAAGCGAACCGGTCAGCGAGACCGAGGTCGAGGCGCTCCTCGCCGATCTTGCGCAGGCTCCACTTGGCGTCGATCGGGAGCAGGAATTCAGGATCTCGGTCGCGGGTGCGCAGGAAAAGACGGCCCTGCTTCGCATCGATGGAAAATGGCACCGACCGGCCGGTGTGACCCCGACAACTTACATCCTGAAGCCGGAACTTGGACAGATACCCAGCGCCGACGGGATGATCGACATGTCGAACAGCGTCGACAACGAGCACTATTGCATGACGCTGATGAAGGCGTTCGGCCTGTCGGTCGCAGCGACAGAGATCGCGACCGTCGGCCAGCGCCGAGTTCTCGTCGTCGAACGGTTCCACAGGCACTGGCGCAACGCCAAGCAAATCCTGTGTCTGCCGCAAGAGGACTGCTGCCAAGCACTCGGCTATCCGCCCACGCACAAATATCAGAGCGATGGCGGCCCGAACATGAAGGATATCTTCGGCCTGTTGCTGCGCGGTGCTGACGATCCGCAAGCCGACGCAGCCGCCCTTTTCAAGAGCCAGATCCTCTTCTACGATGTGCTCTCGGCCCAACCGGCCGTCGACTCCGACCAGATTGCGCAGAACAGGTTCCCCCTCGCGATGTCCGCAGGCACCAACCATCACTACCGGCTGAACGGGGTGACCGGTCGGCATTTTGTCCAGTCGGGCAAGTCAGCGGGGCTTGGCACAGGCCTCATGCGTGCAGCCATCAGCGAACTAATGGACCGGGCACGTGATGCGCCGACGGTAGCGCGCGAAGCGATGCCGGTGGACTTCGCCGAACCTGTTCATGACAGCATTGCTGCGGCCCTGGCGACCCGATTGTCCGGGCTTTCGAGCGCGCTTGAGGAGCTATAGCTTTGGCATCCGCCAACGAAGTCATCGCCCGCCCTTTGCTGCAGCCCATCGCCACCTAATTTTTTGACGAAGAGCATCCCTTAAGCGCGCCCGTCCTCGGCTCCTTTCGCTTTTGGCTGAACGTCACTCGATGATTTGACGGTCGTTAGCCATACGCCCGCGGTTGCAATTGCTGTGCCCGTGATGATCAGGGGTGTAAGCCTTTCACCAAAGAAGGCAGCGCCGATCGTTAGACCGAAAACGGGCACCAGGAAGCTGAATACATTGGCCTTCGAGAGTTCGATTTTGCCGAGCGTATATTGCCACAGCCAGAATGCGAGGGCTGTACCTGGGATCGCTAACCCAAGCAGGCTTGCGATGAAAACCGGCGACCAGTCGATTTGCCCCTGATCTTCGGTAAGCAAAGCCAGAAACGCGAGCGGGATAGCGCCGATGAGGAGTTGAAGGCCCATGGCGATCGCTGCGTCGACGCGCCCCGAGAGCTTCTTGATGGCGATGTTGCCCACGGCAACGCCGAAGGCCGCAAGCAGCACATATGCAAAGCCGGTTGAGAGCGCCAGCGGACCTTGGAGAATTCGCGGGCCAGCAATAATGAGGATTCCCGCAAAGCCGAGCCATAGCCCGATCCAGCCTTTGGAGGACAGGCGCTCGCGGAGAAACAGAAAGGCGAGACCTGCCGCGATGAGGGGTTGGCTGTTGGCGATGACGGTTGCAAGGCCGGGCGAAACGAACTCCGCAGCGTGGAACATCCCGTAGTAACCCAGCCCCGTCATGCCGAGACCGGCAAGAATGATCCATCCCCAGATGCTTCCATCGCGCGGAAAGGGCTTTCTGAGAATGATACCGACCGCCAGTAACGTGGTGCCTGCAAGAACCGCGCGCAGCACGGCGAAGGTGAGATGGGGCGCGCTGTCGAGACCGACCGTTATGAGCGGATAGCAGGACGCCCAAAGAAGCATCACAAAGATTGCGGAAAGACGCGCTGGCATAGTAGGTTAAGCAATAGCCTTCCATCCCGGTGCCCACAATGGTGGGATGCGCAGGTCCAGCCTATGGATCGTCACGCCGAACAGCGAACTTGGATCAATGACCGTCAAGAGATCCCTTTGTATTACTTCGCAAGCGATCCAGATTACCCAGGGGTCTGATTCTTGTCATTTGGTCCCTTCGGGCTTTGTAAGCCTCGCGGTGCACAGACGTCCGTACTTGCGAGCGAGACCATGGTCGAGTTGAAATCATAATTACAGCGCGCGGCAAGCTTGGTACTCGGCCAGTGTGTAACATGGGTGCACGAAGAAATCCTCAGGCATCCAACCAGCGAGGGTAGACTGAATGTGTTTTTCCGCCACAGCGAGTTTCGCCGCCGGCACCGTGCTGTTGGCAACCGGTGCCTTCACAATGCGAATGGCGCGCAATAGCCGCGAGAGACCCTACGCGCTGATTCCGGTTCTGTTTGGCGTCCAGCAATTGATCGAGGGCGCACTGTGGCTGACATTTCCTGACAAGGCGCCGGTACTGAAGACGGTTCTGACCTATCTCTATTCGATCTTTTCACATGTTCTGTGGCCAATCTACGTCCCGGTGGCGGTCTATATGCTCGAGAAGGTAGCCTGGCGCCGAAAGGCCCTCTTGGCGACGGCGATAGGCGGAACCCTGGTTGGACTCTACTTACTCTATTTCCTTATCCGCCTGCCAATCGTCGCGACAGCCGGCGACGGTCATATCGACTACGAATCCCCCCACTTCTACGTTGGCATCGTCATGACACTGTATGTCTTGGGTACCTGTGTCAGCCCGCTGCTATCCAGCCATCGCTGGGTAAACTGGTTCGGGGTCGGCGCAATCGTCTCCTTTCTTGCGGCAGGCGCGTTCTATCTCACCTGGTTCATATCGGTGTGGTGCTTCTTTGCCGCAGCGATGAGCGTGATCGTCGTGATGTTCTTTCTGCGTAGAGAGACCGACGCTCCTCCTTCCCCCCGGATGGGTGAGCCGGTGCGCTAGTTTGTAGGGCGCCGGACAGGCTGCTTTGGTCTCACCGAAGGCGATTTGTGCCCTGAGTTTTCAGTCTGGTATGCCCGCGCCACAGCGCCAGCTCAGGCGGGTGGAAAGGAGGGGTACGCGGTGGGTGTCTCCTCAAGAATTACGTGTTCTGCCTGGTGTGCAGGTCCAGTGCATGGTTGCAAAACTTCTTGCTGCTCTCGGCCCAGTTTTGGCTCGAATTCGAGGCGGCCCCGGCTCACCCCCAAGGTCATTAGCCGATCGAGAGCTTTAGATCGTCGCTGATGACATATTGCGGAACGACCAAATTCTTCGGTGCCGGCCCTTTCCGCACGCGCCCGGAATTGTCGTAGATCGAGCCGTGGCAGGGACAAAACCATCCCCCATATCTTCCGCGGTTTTCGCCCACTCCCTGTCCCAACGGTATGCAGCCAAGATGCGTGCAGACGCCCACGACCACGAGCCACTCTGGTCGCTGCACGCGCGCAGCGTCCGTCTCTGGATCGATCAGCCCTGAAGAGGCATCGTCGGCTTTGGCTCGCGCGATCTCTTCAGCTGTGCGCCGCACAATGAACACCGGCTGCTCGCGCCAGCTCACAGTGATACGTTGACCTGGCTCGATGGGTTGCAAATCGACTTCGATCCTCGCCTGTGCGACCACATCGGCCGATGGGTTCATGCTGTCGATAAGCGGCCAGATCGCCGCGGCGGCACCGGTTCCCGCGAACGCAACGGGCGCGATATGGATAAAATCTCGGCGGCGCACGCCTTCCGTCGAGCCGTCCTTGTCGGCTGCGTTGCTCGCCGCTCCGTTTGAACCTGTCTTGCCCATTCATCTCCGCATTCTTGCGTCTTTCAAGAGCAGACGCCTCCATGAAGCCGGGATTACACTCGCAAGCAGCCGATCAATCGGCTTCGTGCTATGTTGCGGTCATCGCATCGCTCGCGTTTGGCGACCACGGTCGGGCTACCTTAGGCGCGCTGGATCACCGATCGTCAACGCTCCTCCGACGGATCGGGATCCGCAAACTCGATGCCACTGCCTTGCATACTGATCGTCGTTCCGCGATCGCCGTTGACGACCGCCTGCAGATCGCTCAGCGCGCCGATTGCAGCTTTCTTTCCGGTCGCTGCAGCGAAATTGCAGGCCGCACGCACTTTTGGGCCCATAGAACCTGCGGGAAAGGCACCAAGATCGACCGCGTCGGGCGAAGCCGAGCGGATGGCGCGCTGACCGGCCTTGCCCCAATTGAGATACACTGCATCGACATCGGTGGCCATCACCAGCAGGTCGGCTTCGAGGTCTCGTGCCAGCAGCTCGCTGGCAAAATCCTTGTCAATCACAGCTTCTACGCCGGCATAATGTCCATCCGGACCCTCGGCGACCGGGATCCCCCCACCCCCGGCGCAGATGACGATCGCCGCCTTCTCAATAAGCCATTGGATCGGTTCGCGTTCGACGATGCTTTTGGGGGTGGGTGATGCGACAACACGGCGCCAACTGTCACCATCCTGCTTCATCGCCCATCCCTTCTCCTCTGCAAGGCGCAGAGCATGGTCCTGGTCATAGATCGGCCCGACAAACTTAGTCGGCTCGTCAAAGGCCGGGTCGTGGGGGTCGACTTCGACCATGGTCAGAATCGTGGCGAGCTGTTGGCTGGCGGGGAGGAGGTTCTTGAGCTCCTGCTCGATGATGTAGCCGATCATGCCTTCCGTCTGGGCGCCGAGCACATCGAGCGGAAACGCCTCGTCAGGCTTGTAAGCGGCACCTTGCAAGGCGAGCAGGCCGACTTGAGGTCCATTGCCGTGCGAGATGATGAGTTCGTGCTCCACGGCGAGCGGCGCAAGCGCGGCCGCAGCAATACGGACGTTCGCGCGCTGGTTTTCCGCGGTAAGTGGTTCGCCGCGTTTCAGGAGCGCGTTTCCACCCAGAGCGACGACGATGCGCATGGCGTCAGGTCCCGATCGTGGCGACAAGGATCGCCTTGATGGTATGAAGCCGGTTCTCGGCCTGTTCGAACTGAATTCCGGCCGCCGATTCGAAGACTTCGTCGGTGACTTCCATTTCGGCAATACCGTGGGCCTCGAAGATCTCCTTTCCGACCTTCGTTTCGGTGTTGTGGAAGGCAGGAAGGCAATGCATGAACTTTGCTGCGGCGTTGCCGGTTGCCTGCATGAGTGCGGTGTTTACCTGGTAAGGTGAAAGCAGCTCAATGCGTTCCTGCCAGACGTCTTCGGGCTCCCCCATCGAAACCCAGACATCGGTATTGACGAAGTCGCAGCCCTCCACCGCCTCGACGGGATCCTCGGTCAGTGTAAGCCGCGCGCCATATTGGTCGGCAAATGCTCTGGCAGGCTGCAAATAGTCATCGCTCGGCCAGAGGCTCTTGGGCGCGCCGATCCGTACATCCATGCCCATCAGGCAGCCTGCAATCATGAGCGAATGCCCCATGTTGCTCCGGGCGTCGCCGACAAAGGCGTAAGAGATGTCGCCAAGCGGCTTGTCGGCATGCTCGCGCATCGTCATCAGATCAGCCAGCATCTGCGTGGGATGGAATTCGTCGGTCAGACCGTTGAACACCGGCACGCCGGCATGGGCGGCGAGTTCCTCGACCTTCTCCTGCGCAAAACCGCGATACTCGATCGCGTCGTACATGCGGCCGAGCACACGAGCCGTGTCTTTCATCGACTCCTTATGGCCGATTTGGGAACCCGTCGGCCCGAGGTACGTGACCCCTGCCCCCTGGTCCATGGACGCAACTTCGAAAGCGCACATTGTACGTGTCGACGCCTTCTCGAAGATCAGGCAGATGTTCTTGCCCTTGAGATGCTGCTGCTCGGTACCGGCATATTTCGCGCGCTTGAGATCGCGCGACAGGTCGAGCAGGTGACGCACCGCCCGCTGGTCGAAGTCGAGCAGTTTCAGGAAACTGCGTCCGTGAAGATTGTAGGCCATAAAATGTCTCGATTGTCGGTATGTCAGGGGAGCGAAAGTTAGAAATCGACCGGGTCGCGCCAGACCGGACAGGTCATGCAGTGGCCACCACCGCGACCCCGCCCGAGCTCGGAGCCTCGGATCGTGATGACCTCGATGCCGGCTTTGCGCAGCAAGGTGTTGGTCGACGTATTGCGATCATAGGCGACGACGACGCCCGGCTCGATCGCGACGACGTTGTTCCCATCGTCCCATTGCTCGCGTTCCTGCGCATAGGCGTCGCCCCCGGTTTCGACGATGGTCAGTTTCTTCTGGCCCAGCGCCTCCGCAGCCAAGGTAAAGAGGTGCTTTTCTTCCTTGCGAAAATCAATCTGGTCAGCACTGTCTCCGGGCCGCAGACTGTAGCATTGGATCTGATCGCACACTTCGACGAAGGCGGTCGCAACATCGCGCTCGCAGTGGGAAAAAACCGTATCGAGGTGCATGGCGCTGCGCGATCGCGGTAGCTGGCAGGCAATAACCCGTTGTGCCGCCTCGCCGCGGAAGAGCGCGCGAGCGACCTGACCCACGGCTTGCGGTGAGGTGCGCTCGCCCATACCGATCAGGACTGTGCCATTGCCCCAAGGCATGACGTCGCCGCCCTCGAGTGTGGCCGGGCCATGGTCAGTGTCCGGATCCCCCCACCATATCTGGTAATCTTCACTCGCAAACAGCGGATGGAATTTGTAGACGGCCGCCACAAGCAGCGTCTCCGGCCGCCGCGCGGGCCAAAACATTGGGTTCAGGGTAAGGCCGTTGCCGATCCAGCAGCTGTTGTCGCGGGGGAACTGCGTGTTCGGGAGCGGCGGGATGACGAACCCGTCCGGGCCGAGATAGCTGCCGAACATGTCATGCGCCTTGAAGGGCAGTTCATGAACGGCAATGCCGCCGATCAGGTGTATGGCGAGCTGGCTGGGTGACATTTCGTCTAGCCAGGCGCGTAGCTCGCTCAGCATGCCAAGCCCGACCTGATCCTCTGAGATCCGCCGGTCGAGAACCCATGCCCGCGCTTCGGGGATCGCGAGGACAGCGCCGAGCAGGTCGTGAAACTCGTAGACTTCGACCCCTCTTGCGCTCATTTTCATACGAAAATCAGCGTGGTCGGTGCGCGCTTCCTGCACCCACAGCACGTCGTCATAGAGAAGCGCGTCGGCATTCGCCGGCGTCAAGCGGGAATGCGCCAGACCCGGTTGGCAGGTGATAACCTTGCGGAGCTTGCCTATTTCGGAATGAACGCCAAATCCGGTCATTGAAGATGTCCTTTTTGCAAATGTTCGAGCAGCTTGGTTTTACCCAAGCGCAGCTGCGAGGCTGAGCGAGCTCATGATCAGCACCGTCAGGATAAGCAGCAGCGGCCACATGAATTTGAGCCACCGCTGATAGGGAACGCCGCCAATGGCGAGCGCGCCCATCACGACAGCGAAAGTAGGGTTGATGAGGTTCACCAGGCCGTTCGCCGACTGGTAGGCGGTGACCACAAGCGCCCGGTCGACCGCGGAGAAATCTGCAAGTGGCGCGAGGATCGGCATGCTTAAGACAGCCAGCCCCGATGATGATGGGACGAGGAAGGACAGACCGACCTCGATCCCGAAGATGGTGTTGATGAAACCAACCGCGCCTAGGCCCGCCAAGGCCTGCTCTCCGCTGTTCAGTATGGTGTCGGTCATTTTACCGGCATCCATGATTACGACGATGCCGCGCGCGATTCCGATAATAAGCGCGACGCCGAGCAAGTCTTTCGCGCCGGCCATGAAGGCATCGATGAATTTCTGCTCTCCCATCCACCCAACAACGCCAACCAGGATCGATGCCGCAATGAAAAGCGCCGACATCTTGTCCATCCACCAGCCTTGTGAGGCGACGCCCCAGATCATGATACCGAATGTCGCCGCGAAAATGATCAGGGTCAGGACCTGCGTTCTGCTCAGCGGCGCCTGTGCGTCATGGCCGTCACTCGCGAACCGCGCGGCGATCGCTGCGCTCTCGTCGGCAACGATCGATCTCGACGGATCGGCACGCACCTTGAGCGCGTAGCGGACCACATAAGCCGAACAGATCGCCCATCCACTCACCAGGATAAAGACGCGCAGGCCCAGTCCGGAGGTGAACGGCACTCCTGCCGCGTTGGCGGCTATGACCGTCGCGAACGGATTGATGGTCGATCCCAGGACACCGACGCCTGCGCCGAGGAGAATGACCGCAACCGCAACGACGGCGTCGAAGCGGGCCGCGAGCATGACGGGAATAAGTAGTCCGTAAAATGCGAGCGATTCTTCGGCCATGCCGTAGGTCGTCCCACCGGCGGCAAACACTGCCATCAGGATGGGAATCATCCAGACCTCTCTTCCCTTCAGCGCTCCCATTGACCGTTCGATGGCGCGGTCAATCGCCCCGGTTCGCGTGACGACGCCGAGGAAGCCGCCGATGATGATCACGAAAAGCGCGACATCGATGGCCTGGGCTTCATAGGTTTCGGGATTGTAGAACCCGGCGATCGGCGCCAGCAGTACGTCGAATATGCCCTGCGGGTTCGCGTCTACGGTTTCGTAAGTTCCGGGGACCGGGACCGAGCGCCCCAGTTCGGCATTCTCAATCCGCTCATATTGGCCTGCCGGAATGACCCAGCTGCCCGCGGCGACCAATGCGATGAGGGCAAAGAGAATTGTATACGCGGTGGGAAATTTGAAGCGCCTGGAGCTGGAGGGTGACCCGTGCGCAGCGGCAGTGTCCGACATGATCATACCTCCTAGAAAGAAACCGAAGCGTAAAGCATGACGTGCGACCAGGTGCCGGATCCGCCGGTGAGCTGCTTCGCTCCCTCGCCAGGCACTAGAACCGCGCCAGCGAGGGACAGAAACAGGCGATCGGTCGCCTGCCAGTCGATGAAGACGTCGAACTCGTTGCCGAATGCCGCGTCTGTGACGCCCAGCTGTCCCGGCTCATCGAGTGAGATATTGAGCCAGGATGCGGTGAGTGCGAGGCTCTCGGTGAGTGTCGCTGTTCCCTTTACCATATGGGTTTTTTGGTTGGAGTTGGCGAAGATCCAGTTGCCGGTGATCTCGCCCTGGTACCATTGCCCATAATCGGTGAACCCGTATGCCAGCGGGATGAATTCCTCATTCTTCAGCGTTGCGGGATCGTCGCCCGTGACCTCCGCGTAGCGGTAGGTGAGCGTCGGGTTCAGAGGCAGGCTATCGAAACCGTAGTCGCCCTGTAGGTACCACCCTTTGCCGTCGTAGAAACCGGCCCCGCTCTGCACGGCATATTCGCCTGAAAAGGTGAGCTGGTCGGTAACCTTTGCAGACCCGCGAAAATCATATGCCTTGAGGTTTTCGGCGGTGCCAGCGGTCACCGGGTCATCGAAATGCGCGACCTCAATGTAGGTAGCGCCGATCGACACCTCTTCGGCAAGCTCATACTCGACATTGGCGCCGACGACATGTGCACGAATGCCGCTTCGCCCGGGATTATTGCCTAAATAGAAGCCTTCAAGCAGGAGGTCGCCTGTCTTGACGCGGAGCAAGGCGCTGCCGCGCGAGGCCGATCGTGCACCAAGGTAGAAACCTCCGCGGTCGCCCCCGTCGCGGCCACCGTCCTTGATCAGGAAACCTGTTCCGATCTGGTAGTCGAAATCACCGCCGAAGATCTCAATTGTGTCGTTGGGACCAATCTCGGTCTTCCAGCCCACATAGAGTTTCTCGAGCGTCGTCGCGCCGGGATCGTCGAAACCCACGGCAAGGCCGTCGGCGCTCTCGCCGTAGGTCTTTGTCGTGACGGTCGAGACACCCGCCGAAAGCTCACCGCCAAGGACATTGCGAACGGTCAGGTAAAGCTGGGGTTCGAACGCGAGTTCTGCCCAGCTGTCGGTGTCAGCCCCGATATTGGTTTCCGGCTCGCCGAACCAGGAATTGTTCTGCGTGAAGACAACAGCCGTCGCATCGGCGGCAACGTCTAGGGAGACATCGTCGCTCTCATAGACTGTTGTCTGCGCGGCTGCTGGTGTGGCCGCCGCTACAGCAACAGCCGCTGCGATGAGCGAGCCTGACGCCGCGCTTGCGCGGGGGGCAAGCAGAGGCTTCCCGCTTCGCTTCTGATGGTTTTCGCATCCAGAATTGTGCACTTCTTGATCCCTTTGTCGTCTCGCAAGCCTTTCCGAAAGCGTGCTTGGAATGATCGCCCCGGCCGACATGCGAAGCCGCGATGATGTGCGACGCCGTGATTGGGCCTTGCATCATCAGACGGCAGCCAGGCCGACACATTACGATTAAGAGGCAAGCAACCTGCGGATTCTTCGACAATGAAGAGCTGCCGCGATCCTCGAAGATTCCAGGCGATCAAACCCTGCCATCGCGGTGAACTTGGATTCGATAGCGCGCGATGCCGGCTTCCCGCGCGCGTCGAGCGGAACTGTAATCAGCAGGTCGGCTGCTCGTCCTTAAAGGCATCCGGAGGGCGCTTCTCGTGTCTTTTCCAGAGCGGGCCGATGGCGCGAGGCCGTGCCGAATGCTCGGCGATCGCAACCTCGAAAGGAGGGCATCATGATAAGCAATTCCACCCTAATCCTTGGCACCATATTTATCGCCGTGCTGCTTGCAGCGAGCTCCATCAGGATCCTGCGCGAGTATGAGCGCGCCGTGCTTTTCACGCTCGGTCGATTCACCGGCGTCAAAGGGCCGGGGCTCATCCTTGTCTTTCCCTTTATCCAGACCATCGCGCGGGTCGATATGCGAACCGTTGTGCTCGATGTGCCTACCCAGGATCTCATTTCGCGGGACAATGTTTCGGTGCACGTGAATGCCGTCATCTATTTTCGCGTTATCGATCCCGAGCGCGCGATCATCCAGGTCGAACAGTTCGTCGACGCTACCAGCCAGCTTGCGCAGACGACCTTGCGTTCCGTGCTTGGGAAGCACGAACTCGATGAACTGCTCGCCGAGCGCGACAAGCTCAACAAGGATATTCAGGATATTATCGACACGCACACCAACGCATGGGGAATCGAGGTTGCCAACGTCGAGATCAAGCATGTCGATATCGATGAAACCATGGTTCGGGCCATGGCGAAGCAGGCCGAGGCCGAGCGCGAACGGCGGGCACGGGTGATCAACGCCGAAGGCGAAGAGCAGGCAGCGCAGAAGCTCCACGAAGCGGCCGAAATCCTTTCCAGTCGGCCCGAAGCGATGCAATTGCGTTACCTCGGCGCGCTGGGGACGATCGCCGGCGAAAAGAGTTCGACCATCGTGTTCCCTTTTCCGGTCGAGTTCGGGCGGTTCTTCGAAAACTTCTCCAGCAAAAATGCAGCGGACTGATTTCGCATGTCGGCGGATCCACCGGGCCGGCCAACAATTTCGAATGCACACGCACAAGAGGCCGACTATGTCGCCGACATTCTCGGCGCCACGTCGGATGGGCTCTGCAGCGAACTAGCGGCTGATCGGCTGCGGGCATTCGGACCTAACCGGCCGCGCATCGTGCAAAAGCCCAGCATCGTCCGCCGCTTTCTGTCGCACTTCAACAATATTCTTATCTATGTGCTGCTCGTTGCTGCGGCGATCACGTCTGTTCTCGGACACCTTATCGACACGATCGTCATCCTCGCGGTCGTCATCGTGAACGCCGTCATCGGCCTTGCCCAAGAAGGACGGGCTGAGCAGGCAATGACGAAGATCCAGCAAATGCTCGCGCCGCATGCTGCCGTAATACGCGATGGAAAGCGGCTCGATATCAGCAGCGAAGAGCTTGTCCTCGGCGATCTGGTGCTGCTCGAAGCTGGCGACCGCGTTCCTGCCGACCTCAGGCTCGTCGAAGCTTACGGCCTCCAAGCTCAGGAGGCGGTCTTGACCGGCGAGTCCCTCCCCGTCGAGAAGGGCCCGGCTCCTGTCGCAATGGACGCATCTTTGGGCGACCGGTCATCGCTCGCGTTCAGCGGTACATTGGTGACCGCCGGTCAAGGACGGGGCATCGTTATCGCGACTGCCGAAGAAACCGAGATCGGTCGGATAAGCGGAATGCTGGCGGACGTTAGAACGCTGACGACGCCGCTCGTGGAGCAAATGAACGGCTTTGCCAGATGGCTGACTCTTCTCATCCTCCTGATCGCCGCAACGCTGCTTGCCTTCGGCTATTATGTCGCAAACCTGGAATTTTCCGAGGTCTTCATGGCCATCGTCGGCCTTTCGGTCTCTGCGATCCCGGAGGGTTTGCCTGCGGTGCTGACGATAACTCTGGCGATCGGTGTGCAGGCCATGGCAAGGCGGAATGCGATTGTGCGGCGCTTGCCCGCAATCGAAACGCTCGGCTCTGTTTCCATTATTTGCACCGACAAGACCGGTACCTTGACCCGCAACGAAATGATGGCGGCATCGGTCGCACTCGCCGACCAGACATTCTCAATTGCCGGCGAGGGGTACGGACCTGAAGGTGAAATCTCTAACGAACACGCCTCCGATGACCCTGCTTATAGCGAGGCGCTGTCTGAACTTGCGCTGGTCGCGGCGCTTTGCAACGACGCGGAGCTCAACGAGACTGGAGGAAGCTGGACCGTCAGCGGTGACCCGATGGAGGGTGCCCTGCTGGCCCTCGCGATCAAGGCTGGGGGGGCGTTGGAGCCCCTGACGCGGGAATGGTTTCGCAGCGATGCCATACCATTTGACGCGCGATACCGTTTTATGGCGACCCTGCAGCACAAGCGGAATGGTCCAGGTCTGATCACCACAAAAGGTGCGCCCGAACAGGTGCTCTCGATGTGCCTCTCCCAGCGCTCCGCTACCGGCGACGCCGTAGAGCTCGACAGGGATTACTGGCGTATGCGCATCGATGAATTAAGTGCGCGGGGACAGCGCGTTCTTGCGCTCGCTACACGCGTCGCCAGGCCCGCCGAGCACAAACTCCCGCCGGCAGAGTTCCTGGGCGAACTCGTTTTGCTCGGGCTGGTCGGTCTCATCGATCCCCCACGCCCTTCGGCGGTCGCCGCGATCGCCGAGTGCCGCGCAGCAGGCATCCGGGTAAAAATGATTACGGGTGATCATGCCGGCACCGCAGCCGCCATTGGCAGGCAGGTGGGTCTCGAACATCCGGATTTTGTGCTCACTGGCACCGATCTTGACGCGCTGACCGACCACGAACTGGCTGCTGCGGTTCTCGAGACGGACATTTTCGCCAGAACAAATCCCGGCCACAAGCTGCGGCTCGTTGAAGCGCTGCAATCGCGCGGTCTGACGATTGCGATGACAGGGGACGGCGTGAATGATGCGCCCGCGCTGAAACGGGCCGATGCCGGCATCGCAATGGGGCGTAGCGGAAGCGAGGCGGCGAAAGAGGCTGCGGACATCGTCCTCGCTGACGATGACTTTGCCTCCATCGCTGCAGCGGTTCGGGAAGGAAGGACAGTCTATGACAACATCAAGAAGGTCATCAGCTGGACGCTCCCCACCAATGGCGGCGAAGCGCTGACCATAATCATCACGATTCTGCTCGGCCTCACGCTTCCGATCACGCCCATTCAAATCCTCTGGATCAATCTGGTGACGGCCACCACGCTGGGGATCGCGCTTGCCTTTGAACCGACCGAAGAAGATACGATGTTGAGGCCGCCGCGACCAAGAGCCGAACCGATCTTGAACGGCACCCTGGCCTGGCAGATAATTTTCGCCTCGCTGCTCATTTCCGCTGGGGTTTTCGGCGTGTTCGCTTATGCGATTGAGCAGCAATATGAGCTGGAATTGGCCCGTACGCTCGCGCTCAACATGCTCGCTATCATGGAAATTTTCTATCTCTTCTACGTACGTAACATTTATGGATCATCGCTCACCTGGACGGCAGTAAGGGGCACCAAGGCGGTGTGGCTCACTGTGATAGCCGTGTTCGCCGCGCAATTGGGCATTACTTACGCGCCGCCCCTCCAGGTGGTCTTTGCAACACGCCCGGTTCCGTTTGCCGATGGCGTGCTACTCTTTGCCATAGGCACGGTGTTCTTTGCGGCCCTGGAACTGGAAAAACGACTGCGCTTGAACTTAAGGGCAATGGGCCAAACGGCGCATCGGCAAGAGTTTGGCGGGTCCAATACCCAGTGATCGGGAGTGGTTCGCCGCAGCCCCGTTTCGACATATATCCCGCTGGAAGAGCGCCGAACCCAGATACCGCTCAAGGCCCAGTCAGGTAAGGACCTGCAGACCGGGAAGCGCGATGCCGGCGACCCATTCGAGAAATGCGCCGCCTCCAGTCGACACGTGGGTCAGATCCGCAGTCAGACCGCTCTTGTTGAGGGCCGCAAGAGTGTCACCGCCACCGGCAAGCGAGATCAGCGATCCCTTTCGTGTCAGCTCGGCGGCCGCCTGGGCGATCGCGAAAGTCGATGTCTCGAAAGGAGGTGTCTCGAATGCACCGAGCGGGCCATTCCAGATGAGAAGCTGCGAGGTTCGCAGCACGTCAACAGTTTTCGCGACTGTGCGGGGTCCCAGGTCAAGGATCATCTCATCGGCGGCGACATCTTCGACCAGGGTCGTGCGCAGCGAAACGGGATGCGGTGTCAGTTCCCTGGCTACCACGACATCCTCGGGCAGATGGATCTGGCACTTTCCCTGACTGGCACTCTTCAGAATTCGTAGCGCTGCATCCTCGAGATTCCGCTCGGCGAGCGATTTCCCGATTGGCTTCTTCAGCGCAGCGAGAAAGGTGTTCGCCATCGCTCCGCCAATGATGAGGTTATCGACTTTCGTGCTGAGCTGCTCGAGGACGTCGAGCTTGCTCGAGATCTTGGCACCGCCGATGATCGCGGTGGAAGGTTCCCGCCCGTGCCCGATCGCCTCTTGCAACGCCCCGAGCTCGTCTTGCAGGGCGCGGCCCATATAGCTCGGCAGCAGTCTTGCTACACCCACCGTCGATGCATGCGCCCGGTGCGAGGCCGAGAACGCATCGTTGACATAAAAATCCGCAAGGTCGGCCATCGCGCTTGCAAGCTCGGGACCGTTGCTTTCCTCGCCTGCGTAGAAACGGGTGTTTTCCAGTAGAGCAACATCGCCCGCCTCCAGCTCGGAAACCGCGCGCTTCGCTCCCGCGCCTGTCCAGTCTTCGAGAAAATGAACCTCGTCACCGAGCAGGGAGCTGTAGGCTTGGGCGACCGGCGCGAGCGAAAATGCCGCGGTCGGTTTTCCTTTGGGCCGCCCGAGATGCGAAAGCAAGAGGACCACCGCGCCGCGCCTTCTGAGCGCCATCACCGTTGGCAAGCTTGCTCGCAAGCGCGTATCATCACCGACCGCGCCGTCTTCTCCGATCGGAACATTGAAGTCGACCCGGACCAGCGCGACTTGGCCAGCGATTTCGCCTAGATCATCGAGGGTTTGCGGAACCGACATACGACTATTGCTCCTTGCTGCAGAAATGGTGCGAAGTCGCGGCTCAACTGCGCGCACTTCCCTCCATTAGGGACGGAACGGCGCGCGAAGGCTTACATGGCAGCCATCCCATAGAGAAAGGAAGTGCGGAAAAGTGTAAGTCGCGCGGCCTTCCAGCGTCCTTTTGGGTCAGGTCCCGCGGGGGCGAACGCAACGCATCTGCAAAAAAGATTGGCCTGATATGCGACACGCCATCGGAGCTCCGGGCGGTTTGCCGGACACTGCGAGGTTGCAGGAAAGGAATGAGACAATGAAAACAGTGCTGCTGCACGTCAATCGCGACGCCGGACAGGACAGCCGCCTGGCCGCTGCGGTCGATCTCGTGCGAGATCACAAGGGCTTCCTCATTTGTCTGCAAGCCACAAGCTGGAATTCCTATGTCTTTATCGGTGATCCGTATGGTGCAAGCTATATTTCGCCTGAAGCGTTGCAATCGGTTCGCGATGCGGAAAATGAAGACCGCCAATTGATCGAGAGCCGCCTGGCGCAAGAAGGCGTTGAGTGGGAATGGCGCCGCGTCGAGGGTTCCGCCGGACAGGCGCTGGCTGCGCACGCGACGCTGGCCGATCTGGTGGTCATTAGTCAGCCTGAGCAGAAAGATGCCGTTCTGCCGCGAGCCGCGCCGCTCGCCGCCGATCTCGTCGTTCATATCCAGTCTCCCTCGCTCGTCGTACCGCTCGAGGGAAAGCGGTTCGCGCCTAGGGGGAACGCGATCATTGCGTGGAATGGATCCGCCGAAGCCGGGCATGCCGTTCGCTTGAGCCGATCACTCTTGCGCGATGCTGCTGAGGTCCACATCGTAACCGTCAGCGAGGACAAAGAAGGTTCGTCGCCGGACGAACTTGCGCAATATCTTGCACGACACGGCATCGAAGCGCAGACCCGGCGGCAACCCGCCGAAGATGCATCGATCTCTGAAGCGTTGGTGGCTGCGGCGAACGATCTTGGAGCGGCTTACATCGTGCTCGGTGCCTATGGGCACTCGCGTATCCGGGAAACAATACTCGGTGGGGTAACCCAGGAGATGATCCTGCAAAGCCCGATTCCAATGATTCTCGCGCATTAGAGCGGAATAGGCAGAACGGACATGCGACCTGGTCGACTGGTGATTTATCGATCGGCCAAACGCTTGACTGTCGAAGCCCGGTAGATGCGCTCGACGGCGCTCCCGAGCACGTCGTTGAATTCCTGATCTTGCATAGGTGCCCGCAAATCCTGCAGCAGAGCCCGGCTGAAGCTCGCGATCATCCCGCGGTTTCTTTCGAGTGCGGCGCAAGCGGCATCCTGGGAGAGCCCACCCGAAAGGGCGAGCACCCGCGCGCAGCTGGGATGGGCAACGAGGGGCGCGTAAAGCCCGTCCGAAACCGGTAGCGAGAGTTTCAGTACCACACGGCGGCCATAGGCTTGCCCATCGAGCGCATTGCTGAGTTCGGCAAGAAGGATTCTCTCGCACTCTTCGCGCGTTGCACTTGCGATATTCACTTCCGGTTCGATAATCGGCACAAGTCGCTGGTCAAGGACATGGTTGGCCAGCTCGAATTGCTGGCGCACGACGTCGCCGATCCCCTGGTGCGATGCGACGTTGATCACCGAACGCATCTTGGTGCCAAGAACGGCCCTTGAGCGTGCCCGAGACAGCAGACTTTCGAGATCCGGCATGGGTTTCATAAGCTGGACGCCGCCCGTGTCTTTCTCCAACCCTTGGTCGATCTTGACGAAGGACACGATCCCCCGCCGCCAGAGAAACTCTGGCACCGGTACGGTGTCAATCTGCGCATCCATAGTGCGCTCGAAAAGGATGACGCCAAGCACCCTTCGCCCATCGATGCATGGGGCTTTCATGATCCGCACGCGCAATTCATGGATAAGCGCAAACATCTCATCCTTGCCGGAATACCGGTCCGCGCCGATGCCGAAGGCCTGAAGGGCAGCAGGTGTCGAGCCGCCGGACTGGTCGAGGGCCGCGACAAAGCCGGCACCACCCACAAGCTGCGCCATCATTTCCGCATTTTTCATGGGGTCTCCCCAGCTCCAGTTTTTGCAAACGCGACCGCTCGACGCGGCCACGAATAATATCGTCAATGCGTAGAGAATGGACGCCTTTGGCAGCGCTTGATTACAAACGGCGCCACCGGCGAGCAGAGCTTGGGTGGCAATACCCCTCGGTCAGTGAAGCAACTTCGCCGCGCGGGTTCTCCTTCTCGGGTCAGCCCCGCACAGTAATCCACCCGCGTTTCGAGCGTCCAATCATGGTGAGGACGCGAGAGGTCAGGGCGGGCTATGATAATCCGGGGAATTCAGATCATGTGGGCAGCAACCCGGCTCCTACTGGATGTGCTGAGCGCAATGATGCTGAATCGGATGGGGTTCGGTCGGCGCATGACCACGCTTCCACAAAGGACGACGCGGCGTCTCGAAAATCTCGGCCCGACCTTCACCAAGCTCGGACAGGCGCTGAGCGAGCGGCGCGATCTGTTGGATGCGAACTGGGCCGCGAGCCTCTCGAAGCTGCAAAGCAAGGCCGCTCCTTTCCCTGCCGACGAAGCAATAAGGATCATCGAACAGGCATTGGCTGCGGACACCAAAACGGTCTTTGCCGGTTTTGAGCGGGACCCTCTGGCTGCGGGATCGGTAGCCCAGGTCCACGCGGCGCGGCTGCATGACGGACGCGAGGTGGTTGTCAAGGTTCTCCGCCCCAGAGTGGGCGAGCAAATTGCGAGAGACATGCGTATCCTGCTCGCCTTGGTGTATCTGTTTCAGCACGTCATACCTGCGCTGAGACGTCATCGTGCGGCGGCGGTCGCGCAGGAGCTTGCGCACAATCTGCGCAGAGAAACCGATCTGACGCTGGAAGCACGCAATATTCGCCTGTTCGCCCGCGCTTTCGCTGATTCCAAGACGATATACATTCCCAATGTCGTCGATGAACTGTCGACGACATTGGTCATTACGCAGGAGCGCAGCATGGGCGCGCCGCTGGATGAGCACGCAGCGCTCGATCGTGACAATACGCTCACCGAGACTTTCATCGATTTCTATCTGCGACAGTTTTTCGTTCTTGGTGCCTTTCATGCCGACCCGCATCCGGGAAATTTTTTGACTATGTCTGACGGGCGTCTGTGCGTGCACGATTTCGGAGCCGTTGGCAGGCTCGACGTTCGCACCCGCGAGGCTCTGCTCGGTTTTGTAACAGCGTTCGTCCATCTCGATTCCGAATGGCTCACCGATGCCGCGGTCGACCTTGGCATCCTTGCGGTCGACGCCGACCGCGCGACGATGACACGCGGAGTTGACGGTATTCTGGCGGACCTGCAGGGCGCCGCCATTACGGAATGGTCTCTGGCCAAGACCATGATCGATATCGGACGCCTGTCGGGGCACAGGACACTCAGCTTGCCGCCGCATCTGGCCGCCTTGGTCCGCACTGTGTTTACGGCGGAAAGCACACTGCGTAAGCTCAACCCCGAGGCGGACCTGCTGCTTGTTCTGCAGGCGACCGGAAACCGGTTGCTCGCAGAGCGACGCAGCGCGGCTATCGGCAATCTCCATACCCCCCGGCTCGAATGGGAAATCGCCCGATTGGTCCGGCGGGCGCCCACAATCGGCGCCGGGTGGCTACAAAGGGAAGCCGCCGGGGCGGCGGGGCATCCGAGCGGATCTCTCGCCCCTGGAAACGGGCTTGACCATGCTGTCAGGCAGGTCGCCTTGGCAATTGCCGCGCTCGGCAGCTACCTCGCCTCGGCAGCGCTGATGCTGGCCGATCGGGGTCCGCGAGTGCTCGGCGATATTCCTCTTCCGGCAGCCATCTTCCTTGCAGCGGCCCTCCTGCTGACCATTCAAATCCTCATCCAGTCGCGCCGTCAAAGCGAGCAACAACAATGAGGGAAATGCACAGTCAGGCAGCGCGCGCCACGACTACTGGCATTCCCCAAACGTCCCGGAGGGACCGCGCATGAACCCTGTCGTCGAAGCCGTTACTGCCCGTATTGCCAACCGTTCGAAGCGGCGACGCGACGCCTATCTCGCCTTCATTGATCGTCAGCGGGATGCCGACACGCGCCGCGGCGCGCTTTCATGCAGCAATCTGGCGCACGCTTTTGCCGCATCGGGCGAGGACAAGCAGACCATCGCGGGTGCTAAGGCGATTAATATCGGAGTGGTCACCGCTTATAACGACATGCTCTCCGCGCATGCGCCGTATTATCGCTATCCCGAGCAAATCAAGATTTTCGCCCGCGAGGTCGGCGCGACAGCGCAGGTTGCGGGCGGCGCACCGGCGATGTGCGATGGCGTCACCCAAGGGCAGGACGGCATGGAGCTCTCGCTGTTCAGCCGCGATACAATCGCGCTCGCCACTGCGGTTGGGCTCAGTCACGCGATGTTCGAAGGCGCACTCTTGCTCGGTATCTGCGACAAGATCGTGCCGGGCTTGTTGATCGGCATGCTCCGTTTCGGACATCTGCCTGCGATCCTCGTGCCCGCCGGGCCGATGCCATCAGGTCTCCCAAACCGGGAAAAGGCGCGCATCCGCCAGCTCTTCGCCGAAGGAAAGATCGGGCATGACGAACTGCTCGAAGCCGAGAGCGCCTCCTATCACGCCCCCGGCACCTGCACCTTTTACGGTACCGCCAATTCCAACCAGATGATGATGGAGGTGATGGGCCTCCACGTGCCGGGCGCTGCATTTGTCAATCCTGGCACGAAGCTGAGGCAGCAACTTACGCGCGCGGCAGTGCACAGGATTGCCGAGATCGGATCTGAAGGCAGTGATTACCGTCCGCTAGCGCGTTGCATCGACGAAAAGGCGATCGTCAATGCTGCCGTGGGCCTGCTCGCAACCGGCGGCTCGACCAACCACACCATTCATCTGCCCGCCATCGCCCGTGCCGCTGGCCTGGAGATCGACTGGAGCGATTTTGAGGAGTTGGGCACGGTCGTTCCGCTCATGGCGCGGATTTATCCGAATGGCGCTGCCGATGTGAACGACTTCCAAGCGGCAGGCGGAATGGCCTTTGTCATCCGCGAACTCCTCGATGCAGGTTTGCTTCACCCAGATGTCCTGACCGTCTGGAAGGACGATCTTGGCGCCTATGCAATGCAGCCGGCATTGGATGGTGATGAACTTGTATGGCGCCGCGCTGCAACAAAAAGCCGCGACGAAAGCATTTTGAGAACCGCTCAGGCGCCGTTTTCGCTCGATGGCGGGATCCGGCTCCTCACCGGCAATCTCGGTCGCTGTGTCATGAAGACGAGCGCAGTCGCCCCCGAACGCTGGACAATCGAGGCGCCGGTGCGGATCTTCCCGGACCAGGATCACGTGCTACGCGCATTCGAGGCGGGGGAGATCGACCGCGACATGGTGATCGTCGTGCGTTTTCAGGGGCCGCGCGCGAACGGGATGCCCGAACTGCATAAGCTCATGCCAGCTTTGGGCGTCCTTCAGGACCGCGGGCTCAGCATCGGGCTTGTTTCGGACGGGCGCATGTCGGGTGCTTCGGGCAAGGTGCCCGCGGCAATCCATGTCTGGCCCGAAGCGCATGCTGGTGGTCCGCTCGCGCGCTTGCGCGACGGCGACGTGGTGCGCCTGTCGGGGAATAACGGCGTGATAGAAGCCCTAGTTGACGAGAAAGAATGGAACCAACGCGAATGTGCTCTGCCGCCGCCGGAAGAACAAGGGCTGGGCCGTGAGCTCTTTGCCATGATGCGCCTGCACGCCGACGAGGCTGAAAAAGGCGGGTCAGCAATGCTGGCACTGGCGGGGCTTTAGCGCGGTGAAAGCGAGCACTCCAGGAAAGCGCTTGTCCGCTCCAGGTTCAACGCCGCTTTACAAGGATCGCAGATGAATGTCCTGACCATGCCCGCGCGCCCCTACGATGATCAACGTCCAGGCACTTCGGGGCTCCGAAAACCGGTCGCTATATTCAGGCAGCAGCACTATCTCGAAAACTACCTGCAGGCGATCTTCGAGACGGTCGGCGGAGGCGCGAACCGAACGCTTGTCATCGGCGGAGACGGTCGCTTCTACAATCACGAGGCGATCCAAATAGCCATCAGGATGGCGGCCGCGAATGGATACAAGCATCTCGTTGTTGGGCGCGAAGGTCTGCTTTCGACCCCGGCCGCCTCACATCTTATCCGTAAGCGCGGTGCCGATGGCGGGCTGATATTCTCGGCCAGTCATAACCCCGGCGGGCCTGAGGGCGATTTCGGGATAAAGTACAATTCTTCCACCGGGGGTCCCGCCTCGGAAGCGCTGTCCCAGTCCATCTACGCACGCAGCAAACGGATAGCCGCCTATCGCTTCGTGGACGAGCCCGACATCGACATTGATCGATTGGGCAAGGTCTCGCTTGGTGAGACCGAGGTCGAGGTGGTGGATCCGGTGTCGGACTACGCGGAACTTATGGAGACGCTGTTCGATTTCGAGCGCCTTGCCGAATTGCTGACGAGCACCAGTTTCAAAATGCGGTTCGACGCGATGCACGCGATCACCGGACCTTATGCGCGAGCAATCCTCGAGGAGCGCCTCGGTGCGCCGGTCGGAACCGTCATCAATGGAAAGCCCTTGCCGGATTTTGGCGGGGCGAAACCGGACCCCAATCTTGTGCGGAGCCGGAGCCTGGTCGACTTCATGTTTGGGCAGGACGCCGTGAATTTTGCTGCCGCCTCGGATGGCGACGGGGATCGCAACATGATCCTGGGTCGCAAAATGTTCGTGACGCCAAGCGACAGTCTCGCCGTGCTGGCGGCAAATGCGCATGTCGCCCCGGGCTACAGCGGCGGTCTCGCCGGCGTCGCGCGCTCCATGCCGACGAGCCGCGCGCTCGACCGTGTCGCGCAAGAGCTCGGCATTCCCTGTTTCGAAACGCCGACCGGGTGGAAGTTTTTCGGCAATTTGCTCGACACCGGCAGGATCACGCTGTGCGGCGAAGAAAGTTTCGGGACCGGGTCTGACCATGTCCGGGAAAAGGATGGCCTGTGGGCGGTGTTGTTCTGGCTCACGATCATCGCCGTTCGCGGCATGCCTGTACACCGCATCATTAAGGATCATTGGGATCGCTACGGGCGTCATTTCTATGCGCGGCACGACTATGAAGCTGTGGACGCCGCCGCGGCGAACTCGCTGATGGACGCCTTGCGCGATCAGGTCGGCGACATGGCTGGCAAGCGGCTCGCCGGGTCGATAGTCAGCATGGCCGACGATTTCAGCTATACCGATCCGGTCGACCGCAGCGTGGCCGAACGCCAGGGCATCAGGGTCCTGCTCGAAGACGGCTCTCGCATCGTCTACCGACTCTCCGGCACGGGAACGGGGGGTGCGACATTGCGGATTTATCTGGAGCGGTATGAGGCCCGTGCGTGGTTGCACGATAAAGACGCCCGAAAAGCACTGAACGACCTTTCGTTTGCCGCAAGCAGCCTGGCCGAAATTCCGGCACGCCTCGGGCGCGAACGTCCATCGCTTGTAATATGAGACCCAAGCGCGTCATGGCGCAGGCGGGCAAGAGCGATACCGTGTTTTGCGGGCCCCGCAGTCCCGATGCCGCTCGTCCGCGCGATGTAATTTCCGTTCTCCCCATGCGTCTTACCTTTCACGCAGATGGAGCCCGATATGATTTCGAAACACATTCGGTCAGCAATCGCGCTGGTTGCAGCGGCAGGTATGTTCGCAGCGGTCATGGCGCCGACCAACAGTCACGCAGGGGTGGTCGATGGTGTCAGGACCGCAGACGGGTTGATGATGTATCTGGGCGTAGTGCCTGCCGCGACAGTGCGCGGCCACGCCAAGAGCCACCCCGAAGCGAGGATGCACGGCGGCGTCCCCGCCGGTTCGCACAGCATGCATATCGTTGCGGCTGTTTTCGACGAGGCTTCGGGCGCCCGGATAACCGATGCGAAGGTCAGGGCCCATATCACCGAGCCCGGTGGTTTGCAGCGAACGATCCGTCTGGAACCCATGACCGTCGCCGGCGCGCTCACTTTCGGTGGTTTCACGACATTCCAACGCGGCATCAAATACCGGATCGGGATCGAGGTCGAACGCCCCCCGCATATGCAATCGTCCCCGTCCAAGAATACGCCGCCAAGATTGCACCGGGTCCCCGCCGTCACGGCGCACTTTGCCTATACCCACGACTAACGATCGGGCCGCGAGGTGCCGATACGCGCAAGAAAGGGAATTCTACTTATGGAAGACCACCGATCCGCGACAAGCCTTGATCGCGCCTCTACCCCACAATCGGTTCCCTCGGGGACATTTGACGCGGGGCTGCGATCATACATGCTCGGCGTCTATAATCACATGACGAGCGGATTGCTTCTTACCGGCATCATCGCACTTTGGGTCGCGAATACCGCCAGCATTCGCGAGATCTTCTTTTCCGCTACCGGCGCCCCAACGGTGCTGGGCTGGATCGCCATCTTTGCACCCCTGGCCATTGTCTTTGCCTTGGGCTTTGGGGTCAATCGTTTCTCGGAAAGGACCGCGAAAACGCTGTTCTGGAGCTATGCGGCACTCATGGGCGTGTCGCTATCGACCGTTTTCCTCGCCTACACCGGGGTGAGCATCGCCCGGACCTTTTTCGTCGCCGCCTCTGCCTTTGCCGGACTGAGTCTGTGGGGCTATACGACCAAGAAAGATCTATCGGCCTGGGGCGCCTTTTTGATCATGGGGGTTGTAGGTCTGCTCGTTGCCCTGGTCGTCAATATGTTCCTCCAATCCTCGACGATGGACCTGATTGTCAGCGGTCTGGGCGTGCTTATCTTCGCGGGCCTGACTGCCTATGACACGCAGAAGATCAGAAACATCTATTTCCAGGTTGGGAAGACCGAGTTTCGCGGCAAGGCCATCGTAATGGGCGCCCTGACGCTCTATCTCGATTTCATCAATCTGTTCCTGTTCCTGCTTCGCCTGATGGGAGATCGCCGGTGAGGTCTCCGAGGACGGAGCGCGCACGACATGGTCTAAACGCAGATGTGAGCCCAACCGGCGATGCTGACGTTAATTGAAGCCCGACGATACCACTGACAACCTGAGTTATTAGGATTCTTGATCGATGGGACACCCGTACTTGGAGTTCAGTCTATGGCCGACTTAGGAGCAGTCGCAACCACTTGCGGTTGAATTATTCAATTCGGAGCTGTCTGGCCGTCAATCGCCCTGGAACTCGGAATAGTTTACGAAAGATGCACTCGGATTTGCAATGCACTACGGATGGCGGAAAGCCTTCCAAGTGAGGTTTGATCTGTGTCGAGATTCGTGAAGATAATTTGTTTGGGACTTTGGTTCCTTCTGGCTTTGGTCCCAGATATAGGCGCACGTATTGCAACCATTGACGATTCAACTGCATTGGCCGCCTATTTCGCGCTGCTTGGCTGGACGAGTTTTGGGATCTGCGCCGCTGCCTGCATTTCTTCTGCTGCGATCCGCTGGTCAGGAGCGGTAGTCTTCGCTGCGGCCGCTCTTTTGTTTACCGGCTTCGGTCAAGTAACCGGGCAATTCCTCACCTATGACGCGTTCATCAATCTGCTCAATTCAAGAGCCTTCGTAGACGATGCCTATGCCCAATACGGCGGCAAATTGTGGTGGTCTGCTGCGCTCTCGCTGCTGCTTCTTTTGGGCATTGGCTTGCCCGCGCGCGGACGGCTGGCGCTGCCCAACTGGCTTGCTCCGGTCCCCTACGTAGTGGTGGCCTCGATCGCGGCCATCCTGTTCCTCCGTGGCGGAGAAGGTGCACGCGGGTTGCCTGCCAGCTATCCGACTCTCGCATATGCGAGCCTGTATGGAATTGAGTTCGCACTTTCGCCCAATCGAATTCGGGAAGGCGTCTATTTGCAGCGCACAAGCGAGCCAGTTGATCATATCGTTCTTGTTATCGACGAAAGCGTTTCAGGCCATTATCTGGATATCAACTCGCCTTCCGGTGTCGAAACCGGCCTATCGCGCCAATGGCCGGGTATCACGATCTCGAATTTTGGCGTTGTGCCAAGCATTACCAACTGCAGCATCGGATCGAACCTCGCGTTGCGATTTGGCGGAACACGCGAGAATTACCGGAACAGGATTGCCGCTGGTCCATCGATTTGGGCTTTTGCGAAAAGTGCGGGCATGAAAACCGTTTACATCGACGCGCAGCGCACTGGCGGGGCCCTGCATAACGGAATGAATGACGAAGAAGTCGCGTTGATTGACCGCTTCTTTCAATTCGATGATGAGCCTGTCCTAACCCGCGACTCCCGCGTCGCAGAGCAGATAGCGATTGAAGTATCGAAGCCTGAGCCGAGCTTTATCGTGGCTAACAAGGTCGGGGCGCACTTCCCCGTTCATGACAAGTTTCCAGACGAGTATATGACCTATCGGCCGACCCTGCCTCGCGGCCAGTTCACGGATGTCTCGGATACGGGAAATCGCGAGGGTTTTGACGGTTCTGCCGAAAGCTGGCGCCAATACCGAAATGCATACCGGAACACGATTGCCTGGAACGTTGGCGCGTTCTTCGACCGACTTCTAGCGACAGCAGATTTATCCTCAAGCGCCTTGATCTACACATCCGATCACGGGCAGAACTTGCGTGAGGATGGTAGCTCTGGCCTCTCCACACATTGCAACGCGGATCCGGGCGGTAGCGAAGGCGCTGTCCCATTGGTTTACATCGCTGGAGCGGATGTGTTGCCTTTAGCAAAGGAAATCCGAGGCAACGGCAGCCACTACAGGATCTTTCCGACGCTATTGCGACTCATGGGGTATGATCCGAAAAGAGCGCAGCAAATCTATGGTCCGGATCTATCCGATACTTCGGAGGAGCCGGAAACATTCAATACTCGTTTTAATGCCCGGCTTGGTCAGCTACCTCAATGGCAGTCAATCGACGCAGAAACGCTACTCATACCAGACGACCAGGATGCGGAGAATTGAGAAGCAAGACGATCAGAGTTGTTTTTGCGTGAGAAGTTAAGGGCTGAAAAAGAGTCAGCGCGATACACTACTATTCTTTGTTCTCGCATAGTAAACCTGAAACAAACCCGAATACTTGTATCAAGGTGACGAACCCAATGGCCTGCTAGTTCCCGCAGCCACCTAAGCCATGGGTGCTGAGCCAGCAAAGGCAAAGGGATATGAGGGCAAATGACAATGTCCGATTACCACCCCAATTGCCGACGTTTCAGCACCACGCTGTATTCCCCGTATGCCCACATTGATTTCGGATCCTGACTTCGAGTCGTCTCAGTTAGGCGGCAGTTTCTCTTGCCCGACTCGGACGGTTTCCTATCGCAACACCCGCTCCGGCACAGAAGCGGTCTGAAAGCCTCGGCCCTCGGAACATCTGCAGCCCGAGCCTAGTCGTAGCGGCGCACCTGCATCGATTGCAGCCCCTGAGCGCCTCGTGTCGTAAAGATACTCGCGCGTCAGCGGGACCGCGTCCCGCTTGTGCGCAAGCTGGAGCTGAAAAACCATAAGATTGCCATTGCGAAACATCATCTCGCAGGCGGCGAGATAATACTCCCACATCCGGCAGAAGCGCTCGTCGAAAAGTTCGAGCGCCTTTTCGCGGCGCGATTGAAAGCGCTCGTACCAATGCGCCAGAGTTTCCGCATAATGCAGCCTCAGAATCTCGATATCGGTAACCCACAGGCCCATGCGC
Organism: Croceicoccus sp. Ery5; assembly: GCF_020985325.1. Taxonomy (NCBI): domain Bacteria; kingdom Pseudomonadati; phylum Pseudomonadota; class Alphaproteobacteria; order Sphingomonadales; family Erythrobacteraceae; genus Croceicoccus; species Croceicoccus sp. Ery5. Next base: position 1,275,770 of record NZ_CP087587.1, on the reverse strand, counting down.
TCGACGACGGACAGGGTCTCTGACAGCGACGGGATGTAACCGCCGGGAAAGATGTACTTGTCGACCCAGGGATCCTTTCCGCCCGGGGGAGCCATTCTCCCGATCGAGTGGACGACGGCGATCCCATCCGGAGCAAGATGCTCTTCGATGGCTCTGAAAAAGGACCCGTAGCTGGCTGGGCCGACATGCTCGAACATCCCGACGGAAACGATACGGTCGAATTCACCCTGAAGGTCGCGGTAGTCGCAGAAATCGAACCGCGCCTCTTCTGCAAACCCAGCCTCCTCGGCGCGCTGGCGCGCCAGCGTCAGTTGCTCTTGCGAAAGGCTGATGCCTAACACTTCGGCCGCGCCCTGCTTTGCCAATTCGATCGCGAGGCCGCCCCAGCCACAGCCAATGTCAAGGACGCTCATGCCTTCACCCACCATCAGCTTTTGCACAATGTGAGACCGCTTTGCGGTTTGAGCATCATCGAGAGAGCCGCAACCTTGGCAAAAATAAGCACAAGAATACTGCCAGTCTTCGTCGAGGAAGAGTGCATAGAACTCGTTCGAAAGGTCGTAGTGATGCGCGACGTTTCTGGCCGCTTTACGGCGGCGGTTGCCTGTGAGACGGGTGGCTATCCGCGCGAGCGGTGCGCGGAGGCGTTCGATCGGCAATTCATCAAGTGCATCGAGCCCGGAAGTAACAATTGCAAGGAGATCGCGAATGGATCCGTCCTCCACTGTGAGGGACCCATCCATATAGGCCTCGCCGAGCGCAAGCGAGGGGCGCGAGAGAAGCTTGAACGGCAGCGCAGCGCTATGAAGCTTGATCGCAACCGAGGGTCCTGGTGAACCGGAATCGATGACCAGTCGCGTCGCGTGAGCACCGATGACTGTAAGTCGACCAGCCTTCACGATGGCGCGCAAGGCTGGCTTCAATGCACGCAGACCAAGTTCGTGACGCGCTGATTTTCCTCGTTGTCTCTGGGTCATACCGCCTCTCAGGTCTTGAATGATTGTGTTCCCAAAGACGAGCGGTCGGAGATCAACTTACACTTCCAAGTCCGGCGTGGGTGCTTTCGGGCACCACAAGAAAGCCTCCCTGTAAGAACGCGGCCGGCTCTGCGTCTATTTCCTGAAGCACCGCCTATTGAAGCGCGGCTTTGCGATGGAGGTATAACTATGCGAAAGGGGACAAGTGGTCCGGATCGGCCCTTTTTCGGAACGCGGGCAGGAATAACGGTGACCGTGTTTCTTCTCGCCGTCGGGTTCCTGCTGCTGTTCGAGCATCAGGCCCATATCCCCGGTGACTATTATCTGCTCGGATTGATCCTGGCGTTTTGCGTGGGCATCCACCTCTTCATGCACGGTGGGCATGGCGGACACGGCGGGCATAGCCCGGCCGATACACCACCGTCCGGGCACCATGGCGCACATGACCAGACAACCGATACCGCGTCCAAGAAAACTGCCTCCCGATATGCGGCCAATGACCGGCCGGGCAACGATAGAGGAGTGCGCTGACGATGCACGATTCCGCATACGGACTTTGGATATTGGTCGCCTTCAACTCGGCGATCTTCATTCTTTTTGCGTTCAGCTTTTTCAAGCCGAAATCGGGCCGCGATTGGCGCTCCTTTGGGGCGTTCAGCGCCTTTCTCGTGGCGCTTTTCACCGAGATGTACGGCTTCCCGCTTACCATCTACTTCCTGTCCGGATGGCTGCAGAGCAATTATCCGTCGGTTGACTGGTTCGCGCACGATTCCGGTCATTTGCTCGAAATGCTGTTTGGCTGGCGCGGCAATCCGCATTTCGGTCCGTTCCACCTCCTCAGTTTTGGTTTGATCGGAGGTGGTTTCATCCTTTTGTCGGCCGCGTGGCGCGTGCTCTATCAGGCACAGAAGGGGGGGACACTTGCAACCGAAGGACCTTATGCTCGCATCCGCCACCCGCAATATGTCGGTTTCGTCCTCATCATGCTGGGCTTTCTGGTTCAGTGGCCGACCATACTTACGCTGGCCATGTTCCCGATCCTCCTCCTCATGTACTGGCGGCTGTCGCTGCGGGAGGAGCGAGAGGCACTCGCCGGGTTCGGCGAGCGCTATCGCCAATACGCAGCACGCGTTCCCCGGTTTTTCCCGAAGTTTCGCACGCTCGTCTCCGCCAAGCCAGGGAGGTGACAATAACTTGCTCCATTCCTGCCGGGGCGCGGTTCGCGACTGACCTGACCTAGTGAGCGCAGCCGTTACAGTGGTCGGCGCAGGTCCGGCGGGTCTCGCCGCGGCGATCGTGCTCGCCAAAGGCGGAAGGGATGTCGAGCTTCACGAATGGCACCGCCACGTCGGGGCGCGCTTTCACGGCGATTTCCAGGGCCTTGAAAACTGGAGCTGCGACGAGGATACGCTGTGCGAACTCCAAAGCTGGGGGATCGATATCAACTTCCTGGCCCATCCAGTTCGAACAGGCACGGGTTTCGATGCGCGCGGACGGCGGTACGAGATTTCAGCGCGCCGCCCACTCTATTATCTCGTTGAGCGCGGCGGATCGGTGCAAAGCCTCGAGTATGGGCTCCTCAAGCAGGCAGAGGCGCTTGGTGTGCAGGTCCATTTCGGGAGCCGCGTTCGCGAAACCGAGGGAGAAACGATCCTCGCCGGGGGACCGCGCAAAGCCGATATCATCGCCTCGGGATATGTATTCGAAACCGAGTGTGAAGATGGAGCTTACATTGCCTTCGACGACCGTTTGACACCGCGAGGCTATGCCTATCTCCTGGTCCATCAAGGCCGCGGGACTATCGCAGCGTGTCTTTTTCGCGGCTTCAAACGGCAACAGGAATTTGTCGAGCGAACCTGTGATTTCTTCCGGGAGAAAGTCGGGCTCGTGATGCGTAACCAACAAGCCTTCGGCGGTTATGGAAATCTGCGACTCCCAAGAAGCGCAGTTCAGGGGCGCCATCCGGTTGCGGGCGAGCATGCGGGTTTCCAGGATGCCCTTGCGGGGTTTGGTTTACGCTATTCAATCACTTCGGGCGCGCTCGCTGCACAAAGCATCCTCGAAAATCGAAGCTATGAGCAATTGTGGCGCCGTTTGCTTTTACCGAGAATGAAGGCGGGCATCGTCAATCGTTTTGTCTTCAACAGCATCGGAACGACAGGACGCCATTGGGTGACAGCGAAACTGATGCAAGCCAGTACGGGAGAAAGGCTGCACAAGCTGTATGCGGCATCGTCTCTCCACGCTCTGCTCTTCCCCGCTGCAGAACGTCGCCTGCGCAGGGGCTTACATGACCCAAGTTGCGACCATCAGGACTGCACATGCGTGTGGTGCGAACATGGAACGGCGTTCTGACGATGCAGGTGACCGATCCAGTATGCCGGCGTAGCATTCCGCTAGAGACCGTCGAGGCCCACCGCGAATTTTTGGGATGGTCTTATTTCTTCTGCTCGGCTCAGTGCGTGCGGCGCTTCGATCAGCGCCCCGAGAATTACATTGATCGGCAGCAAGGCGGGCCGCCGGCGCACATTGAGCAGCCCTGACAGGGCAGAGCCTCTTCGCTTGGAGGCGAATGCGCATCGACCCTTGCGCGCCGTCTGGTGAGCAAGATGCCCCGCCGGGCCAGAGCCTCCACCGATCGATAATCCCGGTTCGATCTTGGAACGCGAGATCGCGAGCGAACCAATGGTGCGGGTGTAATTGATCGGCACCGATGGCGTCCAAGTATATGTCGGCCTTCCCCGATCGGCCGGCTTTCGAGAAGAAGTCTCGCTGCCCTGCATGAGGCTGGTGAGACCATGCCGGTGTTCCCTGCGTCTGATGGCCGATGTGCCATAAATTCCATTCGCGGGGACACCAGGCATGATTGCCTGGGCGAAACGATGATGATGCCGGAGGGTACTGCCATGTCGACGAATACCCGATCACGTGCCAGCACGGTGCTGAGGTCGCCGGTTGGAGACGAACGCACCCGCTTTCCCAGCCAAGCGCCGCAAATTCTTGCTTGTCTGGACGAAGACATGAATCGCCTCGAAGTGGCACGGCACGCGCGCGCAATCGCGAAAGCTCTCGGCCTGCAGCTTGGCTTTGCGCAGATCGTTGAAACGGCCCCGCATGGGGTTCTTCCTGCCGACCCGATCGAGTGGAACCTGCGCTTCACCGAATGCCGCGACGGCATAGGCGAGCTTATTGGGGAGGCCAGCGAGACGGTCTCGGATGTGCTGCCCGTTGTTCTCCCGGGGACCGCCCATGAACGGCTGATAGACTGGGCGGAGGGTCATCGCGGGTCGGTCCTCGTCCTCGCGCGGCATAGCGGGCGAGGTCCACATTCAGGCCTGGGCACCACCGCCGACCGGCTGCTGAAAAGCGGCGCAGCATCCATGCTTCTACTTCCTTCGGGACGCGAAAGGAAATGTTCGGCCGAGTACCGCAAACTTCTGGTGCCGCTTGACGGATCGCCCAATTCCGAGAGCGTGCTGCCGGTTGTCACAAGGCTTGCCCAGTCGCTAGAAGCGCAAGTGATCCTGGCGCACATTGTTTCTCCAACCGCCGAATTGCCCTCACACGAAACACAGGCCGGTTCCGATAGGAGCAATACCTCCGCGCGCGCACGCAACTATCTCGAAACATGGAAGTTGAGGCTCCTGCGGCAAGGCATCGACGCTACCGTGTATTTCGGAACCGACAGCGAAACGTGCGAGCGGCTCAATCTGATCGCATCCCGCCTCGAAATCGAACTTGTTGTGGTCGCTTCCCATGGCCAGACCAACCTTGCCAGCGCGCCCTACGGAAGTGTCGCCGGCGCTCTGGCGAAAAGTGCGCCTTGCCCGACATTCATCGTCCAACCGGACCTTCGGATTCCATTGGCCAAACCGGGCCGCTCTGGCTTCATGTTCGAGGCCCTCGCTGCGGAAACTGAATTCGCCAGCTGATGTCGGACATTAATAGCGATTTCTCGGCGCTCGATCATGCTGCAATCCAGTTTGCCGAGGAGGACCGGATATCCGCGCAAGCAGCGCAAGAGATTCCCGCTCGCAGAGGAACCGATGCCATCCTCGAATGGCTGCGTGCGGCTTGCCTGGCATGCGCCAAGGCTGGGGCCGAAGCCAGCAAGGCGGCGGAATGGTTGCTCGACAATGACTATGTGGTCCACCGCGCGCTGAGGCAGATCAAACAGGATCTGCCAACCGGCTTCTATAGCAAACTGCCAGCCCTCGAGGGTGAAGAAACCATTGGCTTCCCGCGTGCCTTCGTGCTCGCGCACCGTTTTCTCGAACTGAGCCGAATGCAGGTTTCGGCATCGGCCCTGAGCCGGTTCCTGATCGCTTATCAGCGCACGGCGCCGCTCCGCATCGGAGAACTCTGGGCGTTCCCGGCCATGCTTCGCATCGCTTGCGTCGAGATCCTCGTGGAAACCTTGTCGACCCTGCTGTGCGATCAGCTCGACGTGCCCGTCGCGACCACCTCATGGGCAGGCGAGGCGCATGCACTGGAAGCAAATGAACGGGTCGCACGCGCGATCGCCAATCTCAGTACCCTTGATGCCATCTCGTGGGAGGATTTGTTCGACGACGTAAGTCCGGTAGAACAGATCTTGCGAAACGATCCATCCGGATATTACGGGCAGATGGATTTCGATAGCCGCGATCGCTATCGCCGCGCGGTTGAAGAACTGGCGGAATATGGCGATTTATCCGAGACCGATGTCGCACTCGAGGCGATCCAAGCAAGCTGCGCCGCTTTGCCTGACGACCGATCTCATCACGTCGGATTCTGGCTCAGCGGTGATGGGCGCAGGGCATTCCGGCAACAGACAGGAGCGGTATTCCCGGCTCGGGCCCGCCTTCTGGACTATGCCTTGCGCCATCCCGGCCCGGTCTACTTCGTTTCGCTCATCGGGCTCCTTGTCGGGGCCCTTTTGCTGCCAGCGATGTATCTCGACGCCGCTGACGCAGGCGCGACGGGATGGTTCGCCGGCTTGTCCTTGTCGCTCATTCCCGCTTCGGTTGTCGCGATCACTTTCTTGCATTGGTCGATTACGCGCCTCTTGCCGCCGCGAGCTCTTTTCAAACTCGACTTTGGTGACGGGCTGCCGGAGGACTGCGCGACGCTGATAGCGGTCCCGGTCGTGATCGCCCGCGAGGACGAAGTGCCTTTCCTGATCGAAAAGCTGGAGAACCACTGGCTTTCGAACGGCGATCCGATGGTGGACGTCGTGCTTTTGGCCGATCTCGCCGACGCGGCGAGCGAAAGCATTGCCGTGGACAAGCAAATCGAGCAGGCGCTGGAAAGGGAAATTCTCGCGCTCAACGCTCGCTATCGCAGCGAGGGAAGCGAGCCATTTCACCTGCTGATGCGCCCTCGGCAATATTGTGAAGCACAAGGGTGCTGGCTCGCATGGGAGCGCAAGCGCGGAAAGCTTGAGCAGCTCAATCACATGCTCATCGAAGGCGATGGCGGAGCATTCCATCGACATGTCGGCTCGCGCGAAATACCCCGCAATATTCGCTTCGTCATCACTCTCGATGCAGACACCACCTTGCCTACCGGCACTGTGCGAAAGCTTGTCGGGACGCTTGCCCACCCACTGAACCAGGCCAGGATCGATCCGGAAACGGGAAAGCTGCTTGGCGGCTATACGGTCATCCAGCCGCGGGTGGAGATTTCGCCCCAGAGTGGATCGCGAACGCTGTTCGCACGACTTTTTGCCGGCGATACGTCAATCGACATTTACAGCCGGGCTGTCTCGAACGTCTATCAGGACCTGTTTGGTGCTGGAATTTTCGTCGGCAAGGGCATTTACGACCTCCATGCTTTCCATCGCAGCGTTGCCGGGCGCGTGCCCGAAAATACCATTCTCAGCCATGACCTCTTCGAGGGTGTCCATGGCCGGGTTGGTCTGGCCAGCGATATCGTCCTGTTCGAAAGTTTTCCCGGGAACTACCTCGAATATGCGCGGCGCGCGCACCGCTGGATCCGCGGGGACTGGCAGCTCCTGCCATGGCTGGCAGGCAAGGTGAGGCGATCAGATGGCACAAGATCCCCAAATCCGATCGCCGCCATCGACCGATGGAAAATTATTGACAATCTGAGGCGTAGCCTGGTTGCCCCGGCAACGATCTTACTGGTGGTCTCGGGTTGGTTTATTTTGCCGGGGCAAGCATGGTTCTGGAGTCTGCTCGCCTTCTTCATGCCAGCAGGTCAAGTATTCACCGATCTGGTGACCGGATTGGCGACAGGACGGCGGCGTGGGACATCGCGTAGCCTGTGGCCGCAATTGCGCGATCAGGCCGGCCGCTGGTTTCTGGCCGTCGTCTATCTGCACGATGACGCCATATTGTCGGTTCGTGCGATCGCGGTCACGCTCTGGAGGCTTTTTGCAAGCCGGCGCAACCTCCTCGAATGGACAAGCGCCGCGCACTCCGCCACCGACATCCGCTCGAACCGAGCGCGAGGTGTCATATGGCGCAAGATGTGGTTGGGACCGACCATTTCGGTCGCTCTCGCGGCGCTTCTTGCCGCCATCAAACCTGACGCTTTGGCCGCATCCCTTCCGCTGCTCATTCTTTGGATCGCCGCGCCGGAAATTACTTGGGCGATGGCCCGCGAACGCCGCGAAGATGCGGAACCGCTTGCCGAGGATGACCGGCGCTTCCTGCGGGGCCTGGCGAGGCGGACCTGGCTCTTCTTCGAGACCTTCGCTGGCCCGGAAGACAATTGGCTCCCCCCGGACAACTACCAGGGCGCTCCGCATGCAGAAATCGCGCAGCGCACGTCACCGACGAATATCGGCATGTTGATGCTATCGACAGCCGCAGCCTGGGACCTCGGTTACATCGGCCGTGCAGAACTCGCGGCGCGGACGGCGAACCTTTTCGCCACGCTCGATCGCTTGGAACGATATCGAGGACATTTCTACAATTGGTACGACACAAGAACGCTCGCGTCGCTGGAACCTCGATATGTCTCGACGGTGGACAGCGGCAATCTCGCGGCGGCGCTGCTCGCCTACGCTGCTTCCTTGCGTGAGGCGCGGCGTGCGGAAGGTATGGAGGAGCAACGCTGGCGCGGCCTGATCGATGTGGTCGATCTGATCGAACAAGTCGCGCAAAACTCTGAGGATGCAGCGCTTCCTCGTTGGATCACCCAGCTAAGGTCGCGCCTGGAGGGTGTCGAGGAAGACCGTGCCCACTGGATGGCCGGCCTGCAGGATATCTGCGAGGTATTGATCCCGGAGATGGAGGCAGCGCTTGGTCTGGGCGAGCAGTCCGAAAAGGCAGCGCCGAACCATCTGGTCGACATCGAGGTGCTCGTCGATCGGTTGCAGTACCAGATACGTTCGATGTGCCGGGACCTGGGGAACGGCGGTATCCCGGCTGACCAACTGTCCAGCCTCGCAGACCAAGCAATCGAGTTGGCCTATTCAATGGAGTTTGCGCCGCTCTATGACGAGCACCGGCGCCTCCTGCGCATTGGCATCAATGTCAGTCTGGGACGTCCCGATACACATTATTATGACCTCCTCGCTTCCGAGGCACGGCTAGCGAGCTTTTTCGCCATCGCAAAAGGCGATGTTCCGCCAGAACACTGGTTCCATCTGGGCCGCCCGTTACGGCGCGTCGAGGGTGGAGCGATGCTGATCTCCTGGAACGGCTCGATGTTCGAATATCTTATGCCGCGCCTGCTGCTCAAGCCGGACACCGGCACGCTGCTGGGCGAGAGCGAGCGGATGGTGGTCGACGTCCAGGAGCGCTACGGGCAAGCCCAGAGCGTTCCCTGGGGTATCTCGGAATCGGCATATTCCGCTCGCGATCCTGAACACCGTTACAGGTATCAAGGGTTCGGCGTTCCCGAACTTGGCTTGAAACGGGGCCTCTCGCGGGACATGGTTGTCGCGCCTTACGCAACTGCGCTTGCACTGGCAGTTGCACCAAAGAAGGCAGTAGCGAACCTCAGGCTGCTGACACGATCGGGCGGCAGCGGTCGATATGGCCTGGTCGAAGCGCTCGACTTCACGCCTGACCGCTCCCCGGGCAGCGGTCCCCAGACCGTTAATGCTTATATGGCACACCACCAAGGCATGCTCCTGTCGGCGATCGTCAATGCGCTGTTCTCAGACCGGTTCGCTAGCCGTTTCGCCGAAGATCCACGAATGCGGCCCACGATGTTGTTGTTGAGCGAACGGGTGCCACGCGAGATTCCGCCAGAAATTGACAGGCTTGCCGACCGCACGATTTCCATGGTTCGGGGAACGCCCGTCACTCTGCCTGCGTCATGGCAACCCAGGCGCGAAGCATCCGTGCCGCAAATGCTCCTGCTTGGAAACGGGCCTTTATCGACGTGGCTCTCTGATAGCGGTAGCGGCGGACTGCGCTGGCATCACCGGGCGCTGACACGCTTCGTGGCGGACGCCACTCACGATGCGGACGGTTATTGGATCTATATCGCCGATGAAGACACCGGACGGCTATGGTCGGCGACGCTCGAACCAACCGGGTCCGAAGCGGAAGAGTACGAGGTCACATGCCATGCGCACCAGGCAGTAATTCGCCGGCGCGATCAAGGCGTTGCATCGCGTCTCGAGATTGGCGTTCTTGCGGGAAGCGACATCGAGGTGCGGCGCTTGCGGCTCATCAACGAGAGTTCCCGTCACCGCAAGCTTCGCGTGACGACCTACGCCGAGATCGTGCTCGGCGAGCCGCTCGAGGACGAGCGGCACCCGGCATTCAGCAAACTGTTTATCAAGAGCGAGCATGTCCCATCGCTTGGTGGCCTGCTGTTCGAGCGCCGCGCGCGCGCGCCACGGGATACGCCGCCGGTGCTCCTTCATTTTGCGGTCGATGGCGGGGGACCGGTTCGCAATGCCCGCTTCGAAACCGACCGGCGCGCCTTCATCAGGCGTCATGAAAACCTGCGCTCCCCAACAGGGGCAACCGAAACCGTGCAGAACACCCAAGGGTGGACCTTGGACCCAGTCATGGCTCTTCAACACCTCATCGACCTGGAGCCGTTCGAGACCAGGGAAATCTGTTTCCTGACAGTCGCGGCCGCGTCGCGCGAAACCGCCGTCGAGCTGGCCGAGCGTCATTCGACTCTCGATTCGGTCGAATGGGCGACCCACGATACGGCAGCCGAAAATGCACGCGCCCTGGCCCACATGAACATCGAAGCCGAACACCTGCCCATCTTGCAGCAGCTCGCTTCGGCTCTCATCTATCCGGGGAACGCCGCATCGAGCACGCGCGCGGCGAAGAACGAAAACAGGCTCGGACAAGCGGATTTGTGGGGGATGGGCGTGTCCGGCGACCACCCCATCCTTCTGCTGCGATCTGCCGGTGAGACCACGACCCTGCTGCCCGTCCTCCTCACCGCCCACCGATTGTGGCGGCGGCACGGACTGGAGGTGGATCTGGTGATCCTACAGCTTGCCGGCTCAGCCTACATCGAACCGGTGCTCGACCAGCTCAGGGAGGCGCTGCAACGCGCGCAGATGGCGGAGCTGCTTGGGCGCAAGGGCGGCGTGCATATCGTTTTCGCGGACCAGATCGGTGCGGATCGGGTGCGCCTTCTGGAGAGCACGGCGCGTGTCACCCTCGACGACGTACGGGGTAGTTTGCAGGACCAGCTGGAAGAAGCGCACGCTGTGCCAAACCGCTTGCCGCTGTTTTCTGCAACAAGGGCTGCGCAGCATCCCTCGATGACATCGCTCGAACGTTCAGCGAACCTTCTCTACGACAATGGTTTGGGTGGGTTCACGGCGGATGGCCGCGAATATGTCATCTTCGTCGAACCCGGGCAGGCAACGCCTGCTCCGTGGTGCAACATCCTGGCCAACCGTGACTTCGGCGCGCTCGTAAGCGAAGCCGGCGGGGGGTACACTTGGGCAATAAACAGCGGCGAGAACCGCCTCACAACATGGTCGAACGACCCGGTCACGGACCGTCCCTCCGAAACACTCTACCTGCGTGATGAGGAAACTGGCGAGGTATGGACCATAACGCCTGCTCCCGTTGGCGATGCCGCTGCCTGCGAAGTCAGGCATGGCGCGGGTTACACCAAATGGTCAAAACGGTTCGCCGGCTTGGACCATCAGCTCACAATGTTCGTACCGCTTGATGCATCGGTGAAGATCGTTCGGCTGCAGATCCGCAACTGCGAAGACCGGCACCGGCGCGTAACCGCAACCTATTATGCCGAGTGGCTGCTCGGCTCTCTTCCCAGTATCGCACGCCCGCACATAGTCTGCGACTTTGACACCGAGACGCAGACCATCACGGCAACGAACCGCTGGAACAGCGATTTTGCCGGACAGGTGGCGTTTCTCACGTCAAACCGCCCACCGCACGGCTTCACGACCGACCGCGGCGAATTCATCGGCAGGGGTGGGGACCCGGCGGATCCCGCGGCGCTTCGGCGATGGGGTCTAACCAACAGCGTATGCGCGGGCGGCGATACATGCGGAGCCTATCAGATACACCTCGATCTTGGCCCGGGCGAGGAAGAAGAAATCCTGTTCGTGCTCGGCCAAGGGCCAGGCCACCATGCGGCCATGGAACTCGCCCAGCGCTGGCGTGAGCCAGACGAGGCAGAGACGGCAATGACAGCGCTGGAGAATTTCTGGGATGAGACACTCGGCGCCCTTCAGGTCTCAACCCCGGACCCGGCTTTCGACGTCATGGTCAACCGCTGGCTGCTATACCAGACGCTGTCGTCCCGTGTTCTCGCGCGCACGGGATTCTATCAGTCGAGCGGGGCCTTCGGCTTTCGCGATCAATTGCAGGACGTTCTTGCGCTTCTCCACACGGCGCCGGCGCTCGCGCGCGCGCACATCCTCGAAAGCGCGCAGCATCAATTCGTAGAGGGCGATGTTCTGCACTGGTGGCACCCCCCTGCTGATCGCGGCGTGCGAACGCGTTTTTCCGACGATTTGCTCTGGTTGCCTTATGTTGTTGGCATCTATGTCACGACGACCGGTGACCTTGATATCCTCGACGAGGAAGTCGCGTTCCTCGATGCCGATGAACTCGCCCCCGACGAAGCCAATCGATATGCGCAATTCGATGCGACCGAGTGGCGCGGCTCGCTGTTCGAGCACTGCGAGCGCGCACTGCACCGCGCTCTGGCAGTCGGGGCCCATGGACTGCCGCTAATCGGCGCCGGGGACTGGAATGATGGAATGGACCGCCTCGGCGCGAAGGGCCATGGCGAAAGCGTCTGGTTGGCATGGTTTATCACGGTCACAGCGCAAGGCTTCGCCGACATCTGCCGCCGGACCGGTCGGATGCACGAGGCGAAAGAATGGGAAGAACGGGCATCCGAGATAAGGCAGCGCGCGGAAGAGAGAGCCTGGGATGGCTCATGGTACTTGCGGGCCTTCGATGATGACGGGCGGCCCATCGGCTCGGCCAGAAACGACGATTGCCGGATCGATTCGATCGCGCAGTCATGGGCGGCCTTTGCCTCGGCTGATCAAGAGCGCGTGAGCAAGGCCCTCCAGTCCGCATGGGACCTGCTTGTTTCGCAGGAGGACCAGTTGGCAAAGCTGCTCTGGCCCGCGTTTGACGAAGGCCTGATCGATCCCGGTTACATAAAGGCCTACCCTCCCGGGATACGCGAAAATGGGGGGCAGTATTCGCATGCGGCCGCGTGGCTGGGCATGGCCTTTGCGCAGGCGAAGGAGCCCGAGAAAGCCTACGCCCTCTTAAACATGATAAACCCTGCCGGTCGCTCCGACGATCACGCGAAGGCTGAGCATTATCGCCTGGAGCCCTACGCCGTCGCCGGAGACATTTCTGCGGGTGAGCAGCATGCGGGCAGAGGGGGCTGGAGCTGGTATACCGGGGCCGCAGGCTGGGCATGGCAGCTCGCCACGAGAAGCATCTTGGGGTTGCAACAGTCCGATGGCCGGCTTGTCGTCAACCCCTGTATCCCGCCCACCTGGGGCGGCTTCAGCGCGACACTGCGGGTTGGTGGCGGGTTGGTGTCAGTGAAAGTCGAAGATCCGCAAGGGCTTGGCTGCGCCGACGTCGAGCTCACCGTTGATGGCAAAACTCATGCCGGGAATGCGATTGTACTCCCGAAGAATGGCGAAACAGTCGAGCTTCGGGTCCGCATTGTTGGACGCAATGTACAACACCCCTCCCCTGCCTGAGAATTCCGCCCGGAGCTATTCAAACGCTCCTCCCAGCGCGTGAAAATCCTGGCGGGGTGTTTGGCAAAGATGCGCGACGCGAAGTCTGCCGTGCAAAGCAAAGTTGATCCTATAATAGCGGGCTAAAGAGCCGTGCTGCATTTTCCGCAGCGCGGGCAAGCGCAGGTCTGGCATTCCATTCGGCGCGAACCAAGCGCTCACTCCCCGCAATGTTGCGTGCCTCCTCTTCGCGCAGGCGCGCGGTTGTGTCCTGATCATAGATCAGGAGGCCGGCTTCTCCGTTCAACTCCAGCGAGCGCAAATCGATGTTCATCGAACCGACAAGGACGAGGTCATCGTCAACGCTGACATGCTTGGCGTGCAAGAATCCGCGATGATAGAGGTGTATGTCGATGCCCGCTTCCAGCATTCGATCGAAGAAAGAGCGCTGCGCCAGATCGACCAGACGATGGTCGCCCTTCTTCGGCAGAATCAAGCAGACCTCGACACCGCGGGCGGCGGCCCCTTCGAGCGCGAGCAGGAGCGCTTCGTCCGGCACGAAGTAGGGCGTCGTAATGACAAGCCGGTGTTCGACCGTATGCACCAGCGCATCGAGGAGCAGCCGGATGACAGAGCGCCGATATTCGGGTCCGCCAGCCACCAATTGTGCGTGCGCCGCCCCTGCGGACCGTTCATGCGGAAAGAGCGCCCCGTCACTCAACAGATCGCCGCATTCCAAAAACCAGTCATTGGCAAAGAGCGCCTGCATCTGGAGCACGACGGGTCCGTTGACCCTCACCACGAATTCCTTGCTGCGCTGACCTCCCGGTAGCTCGGCGCTGATGACGTTCTGCGAGCCAATATATCCGAGCCGTCCGTCGATCACAGCGAGCTTGCGATGATTGCGCAGATCGGGCCGCAGGGCCTCCATGTTCGTAAGCGATACGGGCAGCGCGCGGCGCACCGTTATCCCGCAGCTCCTGAGCTTTCGAATGATACGGCGGGACCACCAATAGGAACCGAGCGCATCGATCAGAACTCGGCATTCAACCCCGCGGCTTGCGGCAGCCACGAGCGCCGCGACGATCTGGTTGCCCACAGCATCGTCGGAGAAGATGTAGGTCGTGAGATGAACATGGTGCCGGGCAGTACCAATGTCGGCCACGAGACGGTCTATCACTTCCTGATAATCCGCTAGCGCTTCGATGTTGTTTCCACCCACCGCAGGGAACAAATTGACCCGCTCGATGAGCTGCGCTGCCCGAACAAGATGCGCGGGAAGCTGCGGCGGTGAGCAGTGCTGCGACATCAGGATCTGGCGGCGCGCAATCTTGAGCTGCCTGCGCGCTTCAGCAAAACGGGCACGCCTGCGCGCCGTTGCCAGCGGACGGAACGCCCAAAGGACAACGAGAATGGCTGGAATGGGGAAGACGAGAACCAGCGCCAGCCAGCCCTGTGCGCCAACCTCTGGTCGGCTGAAAATGATCACCGCGAAGATAGCAAACCGCGCGAGCCAATCCAGCGTGAGTAACAGCACGAGCGTATCAGACACCGGTCTTGCTCCCGCTTGTCGGAAGGCAATGGCGGCACGCCGTAGGAGGGGGGAGGATCACGGCGTGCCGCACTGCCGAGGCGCGGGGTTGGAGGCATCGCCGCGGCAACGAGCTTGGCGGGTTCGGGCTTTTACGCAGCCAAATGGTCCCGCCAATTCGACCCTTAGAGCTCGCATGCATGTACATAGACGCGGCAGCGCGCCTGCTATTACAGCGCAGACCTCGTTTCGGTCTCACTGAATAGGCATGACAAAGTCTCTGCCCGCCCACACGAGCGCGTCGGCTCCTCAAGCTTGCAAAGCAATAGGAGTGTCGGCCAGAGCATCGCGAAATGCGCCGCGCGCACGGTGGAGCCTTACGGCGAGATTGTTGGGCGAAATGTGGAGGCGCGAAGCGATGGCCGAAGGCTCTTCCCGTCCCAGGTCCATTTGCCGGATGATTTGCGTATAGGCTGGCCGAAGCGTCGCCAATACCTCCTCGACCACCTCGCTTTCATCGACCGATAAACTTTCTCCCAAGATTTCTTCCAAGGGTGAACCGCCGGGTTCGAGCGGGGTCGTTTTGGCGTTGAGCCGCGCCGAGGCCCGGTAATGGTCGAGCAGCGTCGTTTCGAAGAGACGCCGCAGCCATCCGTGGACGGCCTTTTCATCGCGCAGCTGGTGCGCGCGCTCAAGCGCTTTGACGCAGAAGGACTGAAGGACATCATCCGCCGCGACACGGTTGCGCAGACGCTTGAGCGCAAGACGGCGGATGATGACATAATCATCAACAAGAACCCGCTCAATAATCTCTCTGTTCGTCTCTTGTGGGCTCGAAGGTTCGGAACGCTCCTGCTCTTCGGCAACAATATCCTCTGATTGTGCGGCGTAAGATAATAGCATGAGTTCTTCCCCACCGAAGTTCCACCTACTTGGAATACGCAGGGAGAGGCCCCGCCCCTCAAATTTCTTTGGTGTTTCGGCGGATGATGGGAGGTTCTGGCCGGGAAACAACGCGCTGATGCGCTTCGTCCTGTAAGCCGAGCTGCGGCGACCCGTCTCTTGAATGAGCCCGTTTAGAAATCCTCTGCACCGAGACTAGAAAGCCCGATGAGCCGCCTGATCACCACTATGCGAAGTCTCGCCTTTGCAGTGTCGGCGGCGGTGTGGACTCTCCTTTTTGCGCCCTTGATCCCGCTATTGGTTCTTCTAGGTCGTCCGCCGCGGATCATTCGGCAGCTCACCCGGATTTGGGCGCGCGGCCTTCTCTGTCTCCTCGCTGCGCTGGCAGGAATCCGCTATACGGAAAGGGGACGCGTTAACCTGCCCGAGGGTCCCGTCCTCATCATCGCCAACCATCAATCGGCCTGGGAAACGTTTGCCGCACTCGTTCTCTTCCCTGACGTGGCGATTGTCACCAAGCGTGAGCTTCTGGCGCTGCCGGTGATAGGATGGTTCCTGAAGCACTCCCCCATGATCCCGGTCGATCGCGCTCAATCCGCGCGGGCGCTGCGTGAAATGCTTGCGGCCTGCCGCGCGCAAGTAGCGGCGGGTCGCTCGGTGCTCATTTTCCCCGAAGGCACACGCAAGCAGCCGGGAAGCCCCATCGAATTCAAGCGCGGAGTGGAACTGCTCTATCGTAATCTGGCGATACCCGCGGTAATCGTTGCCCACGATGCCGGCCGGCTCTGGCGGCAGGGCATGCGGCTGCATCCTGGATCGATTACCGTTTCGATACTCCCGCCGATCCCACCTACGACCGATCATCGTGTTCTTGTCGAGCAGGCACAGCGGTCCCTCACGGCCGAAGTCGCCAATCTGAACGAGGCCTAGACTGACCGCCGAAAGGGCCCGGATCCCTATGAGGACGAGGAGGCCTGCGCCCCCATGAACATGATCCTGCATCTCGTGGCGAGAGGCAACACCCATTTGTTCCGAGCTTCGCCGTCGGCGGCGTTCTCGTAATCACCAAGCGCGCCATGCGTCTGTTTATCCGAATGAGGTGCCGCCCGGGCAGGCCAGCGCGCACCAGGAGCCGGTCTAGACGGGCGATCAAAACCGGGAACCCTGCAATCAGGAGCAGTCTGTGGCGAAACCGCCAACAAACAAAAGGATATTGGAGCAGAAGTTTTCTCGCCGGGCCGCTATCTTGGGCGCGTTGCAGCTCGGTCTCGGCGGTGTGTTGGCAGGCCGGCTCGCTTGGCTTGCGATCGCCGAAAACCAAAAATGGCAACTGCTCTCCGAGAGCAATCGGCTTCAGCTGAGCCTGATCCCGCCGAGGCGCGGATTGCTGCTTGATCGCACGGGCGTCCCCCTCGCCAGCAACAAATCGGTCTTCATGATCGATCTCCTGCCCGATCGCCTCGAGGACGCCGACGGAGTCCTGAAGCAGCTTGCCGAGCTGCTGGGTCTTAGCGCCGATGAGACGGACCGCCTCAGGAGCGACCTCGCACAAGCATTGGATCACCAGCCCGTGCGGGTTGCGAGCGATGTCGAGTGGGACCAATATGCCGCTGTAAATGTACGCCTTCCCGACCTCCCCGGCGTATCCCCGATGAGAGGGTTTTCGCGGCACTATCCAGCAGGAGCCGCGACAGCTCACTTGCTCGGCTATGTCGGGGCCCCTAGCCGCGAGGAGTATGAAAAAACCGGCGATCCCTTGCTAATGGTTCCGGGCATGCAAGTCGGCAAGGATATGCTCGAGAAGACGCTCGAGAAGGATTTGACGGGCAAGCCCGGCGCGCGCCGGGCCGAAGTGACAGCCACGGGCAAGGTCGTACGCGAGCTCGCAGTCCGATCCGACACTATAGGTAAAAGCGTACAATTGACCATTGATGGCGGGCTTCAAACCTATGCGTCCCGTCGGCTTGGAACCCAGTCCGGCTCGGTCGTGGTGCTCGACGTGATCAGTGGCGGTGTTCTCGCTATGGCTTCGATGCCGGCCTACGATCCGAACAGCTTTTCGGATGGGATCAGCCAGTTCGAATGGGACATGCTGTCGCAAGACGAACGCGTTCCGCTCAGAAACAAGACCCTCCAGGGTCTTTATCCGCCCGGATCGACCATCAAGCCGATCACGGCCCTGGCTTTGTTGCATGAGAACATCGACCCAGACGAAACCGTCCTTTGTACCGGCCGGATCAACATTGCCGGCGGCACGTTCCATTGCTGGCGCCGTAGTGGCCACGGTGTAGTCGACATGAACCGGGCAATCGCAGAAAGCTGTGACATATACTTCTATGTCATGGGCATTCGGGTGGGCATTCAGCCAATTGCCGACATGGCCAGACGTTTTGGGCTTGGCGAGCGGTTTTCAGGCCTGCCGGTTCCCTATCAGTATTATGGGACTGTCCCCGATCCGGCCTGGAAGCGGCGTCGATACAACGAGCCTTGGGAAGCCTATGACACTGTCAATGCGACAATCGGGCAAGGCTATCTGCTCGCCAACCCGCTGCAGCTTGCGGTCATGACGGCGCGGCTTGCCGCCGGTGAGAAAACCCATCCCAAGCTACTAGCCGCAAAGGTGGCGCCTGCCGCCCCGCTCGGAATTGACCCCCGAATGCTTGCGATCGTCCGCCAGGGAATGGAGGATGTTGTCAATGGCCGGGGCACCGCAACCCGCGCCCGCCTCCCCCTTGCGAACATCAAGCTGGCGGGCAAGACGGGCACCGCGCAGGTTCGTCGCATCACGATGGCCGAACGTCGCCGGGGCGTCCGCTCCAATGCCTCTCTCCCTTGGAAGCTGCGCGATCATGGATTGTTCATTGGTTATGCGCCGACAGACCGGCCCCGCTATGCGCTGGCGGTGGTAATCGAACATGGCGGAGGCTCTGGAGCGGCCTATCCCATCGCAAGCGACACGCTGCTCTATCTGTTTGACAAAGGCCAGGCCATGGAGCGCCTGGCATCGCTGGAGAATGGCTGGGGTGGCGGAATCGAGGAGCGAATGGCGCGCGAAGCGGCAGAATTCGCCGCCCGCACACCGAGCGACTGACCCCCTAAACAATGAGGTTCTGCGGCGAACCCATTGCAAAGGCTTCGATATTCTCGATTGTCGTCTCGATGATGCGCGCGACCGCCTCATGCGTGTTATAGGCGACATGCGGGGTCACGATGACGTTCGGAAAGCGCAGGAGCACATGATTGGCCACGAGGGCCTCCAAATTCTCCTTCTCAAGCGGCGGTCCGCGGAACACTTCTGCTTCTTCGCGGACGAGCGGCTCCTGCGGGAGCACATCGAGACCAGCGGCGCGAAGTTTCCCCTCCGCCAGCGCGCGCACCAGAGCGGGAACGCTGACGATGTTGCCGCGCGCCGTATTGATCAGGAGCGCGCCGGTCTTCATGGCAGCGAACTCGGCATCGGACAGGAGATCCTGGGTCTGAGGGGTTGCCGGCAGATGCAATGTGACGATGTCGGCTTGGGAAAGGAGTTCGGCGAAAGGCAAATAGGTAAAGCCGAGATTTGCTGCCGCAGAGCCATCCGGATCGACGTCGAAGGCTACGACATTCATGCCAAACCCGCGCGCGATCTCGATCGCGCGGCGCCCGATGCGACCGGTCCCGACGACGCCCAAGGTCTTCCCGCGCAGCTCGATACCGCGCAGATCATCCTGCGAAAAATTTCCGCGGCGTGTACGTTCGACTGCCGGAACGAGATGCCGCGCTGCCGCCAGCATCAAGGCAAAACTGTGCTCGGCTACAGTAACATCACCATAGTCGGGAACGTTGGCGATCTCGATGTCTTCGGCGGCGCACCAGGCCAGATCGATGTGGTCGTGGCCGGTCGAGCGGGTGGCGATCAGCCGCAGCTCGGGGAACTGGCGCAGGACTTCTGCATCAAGCCGTGAGTTGATGAATGTGCTGATCACTTCGGCATCGCTGTATCTTGCCGCATTATCAGATGTCAGCCGTTCCTTGACACAAGTGAGCTCGTGATTGCCGGAGAGCGCACGGCACGCCCGCGCCTCCCATTCCTCGGCCTCGAAGATGACGACCTTCATATCCGCGAGCCCTCAGCCGGTTGTGCTCGGCCTTTATCCGACATGGCCTCGGCTTGAGCGACCACCTTGACTGCGGCAACAAAACTGTCGGGGTTAAGCGAAATGGAGTCGATCCCGCAAGCGACCAAGAAACCGGCAAAGTCGGGATGGTCACTCGGCGCCTGGCCGCAAATGCCGATCTTTATCCCGGCTTGGTGCGCCTTGGTGATGGCTTCGCCAATCGCCCGTTTTACCGCGTCGTTGCGTTCGTCGAACTGATCGGCGAGAAGCTCGGAATCGCGGTCAATCCCGAGCACGAGCTGGGTGAGATCGTTGGAACCGATCGAAAATCCGTCAAAGCGCTGCGCAAATTCCTCCGCGAGCAGGACGTTCGCCGGAATCTCGCACATCATATAGATCTGGAGTCCGTTTCGGCCCCGTTCGAGACCGTTTTCCGCCATCACTTCGAGAACTCTATCGGCTTCGGCGAGCGTGCGACAGAATGGCACCATGATGACGACATTTTCAAAACCAATTTCCTCGCGTACGCGGCGTAAGGCGCGGCATTCGAGCGCGAAACCCGCCTTGTAACCGGGGCTGTAATAGCGCGAGGCGCCGCGCCATCCGATCATCGGATTTTCCTCATCGGGTTCGAAGGCCTCTCCTCCGAGAAGATGAGCATATTCATTTGTCTTGAAGTCGCTGAGCCGGACAATCACCGGCTGCGGATGAAACGGAGCTGCGAGCTTTGCTATGCCGAGCGCAAGCGTGTCGACGAAATAGTCGGCCGGCTCGGCATATCCGCGCGTAAGCTCGGCGATCGCGCGCCTGGCATCCTCGCTCGTGACCTTCTCCGGGGCGACGAGCGCCATCGGGTGAACTTTGACCAGGTGGTTGATCACGAATTCCATCCGCGCGAGGCCTACTCCGCGCGCGGGAAGGCGCCACCAGCGCATGGCGGCGGCCGGACTCGCGATATTCAGCATCACATCGGTTTCGGTCTCGGGCAGATCCGCCAGGTCGAACTCGATGGTTTCGAACTCGAGCGTCCCTTCATAGACCGCACCGCGGTCGCCTTCCGTGCATGACAGGGTGATGGGCTGCCCGTCCTGCAGGGTGCGCGTCGCTGTCTGTGTCCCAACGATGGCCGGCACGCCGAGTTCGCGGCTGACGATCGCTGCGTGGCTGGTAGTTCCGCCGTGATCAGTGATGATACCCGCTGCGCGCTTCATGATTGGCACCCAGTCCGGATCGGTCATGCCTGTCACAAGGATTGCACCATCTCGAAAAGCCTCGATCTGCGAGGCGTCCCGGATCGCGCAAACCTCCCCGGTGGCGATCGCCTCGCCGACCGCCGCGCCCGTAAGCAGCGGTTCGGCGCGCTGTTTCAACCTGTAGGTAGTCAGTCTTCCCGCTGCCTTGCCCGCCTGAACCGTTTCCGGGCGGGCCTGGACGATGAAGAGTTCGCCGGTTGCACCATCTTTCGCCCACTCCATGTCCATCGCGCGACCATAATGCTTTTCGATGGTCTTGGCGCAGCGCGCCAGCTCAAGTACCTCGTCATCGGAGAGGACGAAGGTCTCGCGTTCGCGGCGCGTGGTTCTCTTGGTCAACGTCCTGACGCTGCCGCCGGTCGCATAGATCATCTTGCGCTCCTTGGCCCCAAGACTGCGCTCGATAAGCGGAACCGTATCTGTACGTTCGAGAAAGGGTTTGAAGACACGGTAGGTGTCAGGATCGACCGAGCCCTGGACGACAGTCTCCCCAAGCCCCCAGGCGGCACTTATCACGATCACGTCGGGGAAACCCGTTTCGGTATCGACTGAAAACATGACCCCCGATCCAGCGAGATCCGAGCGCACCATGCGCTGCACTCCGATCGACAGGGCAACATCCATATGGTCGAAACCCTGTGCCTGACGGTAGCTGATCGCCCGGTCGGTAAAGAGCGAGGCAAAGCAGCGCCTGCAGGCATCGAGAAGTGCGCGCTTCCCGGTGACATTGAGAAAGGTCTCTTGCTGCCCGGCGAAGCTCGCTTCGGGAAGATCCTCCGCTGTCGCGCTGCTGCGGACCGCGACGCTGACCGCATCCTGTTCGCTGCGCGCAGACAAAGCGTCATAGGCTTCACCGATGGCCGCCTCGATCTCCGGTGGAAACGCCCCTTCCAGAAACGCATGCCGGATCGCAGCACCTGCCACTTGAAGCGAGGCGCGCCCGGCATCGAGCGCTTCGATCCAGCGCCTCATTTCGGGTTCAATGCCGTTGGCCGCGATATAGTGCCGATAGGCCTGCGCCGTTGTGGCGAAGCCTCCCGGCACTCTGATACCGCGCTTCGACAGCGCGCCGACCATCTCACCGAGCGAAGCATTCTTTCCGCCAACCATGGCGACGTCGCCGCGTCCAATATCCTCAAACCAGGCAATAAGGGCGTCGGGCATCGAAATCTCCGGGTCATTCGCGAGCGGTGCTCGGCAGTGGTCGAACGTGGACGTTGCCTCGAGCGGCGGCTAAATCTTACCCGTCGCCGCCGAAGCATCGTCCATATGGTGAGACGGTTTTCAGCCCGGCCGATTACAGGCTTTCTACCCCCGATCGCGAAAAAGCCAGCGCAGTCCGATGGGCGTGACAATCGTGGTGACGAGCGCCATCAGCACAAGAGCTGAGAAGAGATTGGCAACGACCGGGTCGGGATAATCAAAAAGCCCTGCTTCCAAGGCGATACTTACGATGATCAGTTCGACCGCTCCGCGGCCGCTCATGCCGAACCCGACCCCAAGCGCCTCTTTGCGGGTGAGACCAGAAAGCAGAGCAGGAATCCCTGCGCCGATGATCTTGCCGCCAAGTGCGGCTAGGATCAGCGCCAGCACGATGCCAGGAATGATGGCAAGGGCCGCGAAATCGACGCGAATGCCGATCGAAAGGAAGAAAAGCGGGGCCAGCAAGCCCATCGTGAGATCGCTGACCGCTGCTTTCAGGCGCGCGAAAGAGGCTTGACCCAGGCTCTTGGCGTTGAACAGAAGGGCGGCAGCAAAGGCTCCGATGATGAAGTCCATTCCGAGCACTTCGGCCAACCCTGAAAACCCCAACGCTGTCAGAATGAGCGCGGTAAATTCAGGGGCGGGGATCCGAAGCCGCGAGATCAGATTGGCGATCCTCGGCGCTCCGAAATAGCCCGTGCCAGCGACAATGAGGAAGAACAGCGCGGCTTTGCCAAGCAGCGGCAACATCGCCCCAATCCCCGGGACGGAACCTGCCGCAATTGCGCCGGTCAAGATCGCGAGCAGCACAAGTCCGATGATATCGTCGAGAATTGCAGCGGCGATCACCGTACGGCCGGTTGGCGTATGGACCATGCCGAGGTCCATGAACACGCCGATGGCGACCGGGACCGCAGAAATTGACAATGCAACGCCCACCAGCAGAGCCTGGACAAATTTCATCGGGTTGTCGGGAATCACCCACCACGCAAGGGCCAGGCCCAGGGCGAGTGGCAACAGCACGCCCCCGAGCGCAACGGCAGCCGAGCGACCCGAATGTCTGAACAGCTCTCCGGGGGCAATTTCAAGGCCGGCAAGCAGCAGCAGGAAGAAAATTCCGAATTCGGCGGTCAGATCGAGAAAGGCGCTGCGCGACAATTCGGCGAGAAACGGGGCGTTGAGGGAAGCCGCCAAAACCGCCAGTGCTAGCCCGGCACCTATCTCCCCCACCAGCGCGGGCTGGCCAATGCGCGTTGCGATCTCGCCGAAGGATCTCGCCGCCAGCAACAGGAGAATGAGATGCAGCACATGCTCGATCATCGTGCCAACCCGATTGCGGCAGCGGCGACAAGGCCAACGGCAGCAGTATAGGCGAGCATGGGTACGAGCGTGACCCGGATGATCTCTCCCTCGCGCCCGACACGGCCGACGACGGCTGCAGCTGCCACCACATTGACTACCGACACCATGTTCCCCGCGCTAGCGCCAAGGATCTGGGCGCCAAGGACGGTTTCCGGTGGCAGTCCGGCCTGATTGGCTGCGGTGAACTGAAACAGCGCAAATGTCATATTGCTGAAGGTCGCACTTCCTGAGAGAAAACTGCCCAGCGCTCCGATGAATGGTGCAATCACCGGCCAGTTCTGTCCGGCGGCATCGGCCGCAAGAACTGAAAGCGCCATTGGCATGCTCGGCAGACCGTTTGAATTGATTGCCGAATGCACAAAGACGCGCACCATCGGGACCGCCGCCGCCAGCGTCACCGCGCTTGCGACCGTAATTTTCAATGTGTCCCGGCCAGCGCGGCGGAGCCGCTCACGGTCGAGAGGCAGAAGGAAGACGGCCAAAAGACCCGCGATCAAAAACATCGAACCCGGCAAATATAGCGGCGCAATCGCAATGTTGATCGGTGTCCCCAAGACCGAAAGCCAGGCAAACGAGACATCCTGCATGACCTGTTTAACCGGCAACAGATCTGCGCGGCTCACGAGAAGGAGCGCGGCGAGCAAGAGATAGGGTGCCCAGGCTCGCTTCAGTGTAACGCGTGACGGTTCTACGGCAATCGGCGCACCCGGATCAGCCCCGCTCGAGCGGGGCATGAGAAAGCCGTGCCGTGCTGCTGGTACCACGAGCACGATGGCACAAAGCGCGCCGGCAAGCGCGGGAAGTTCCGGTCCTAGCGTCGCACTGACGATAAAGGCAGGTATGGTGTAAGCCAGACCGGCAAACAGAGCGAACCGCCAATAGCCCAGCGCACTGGACCAGCTTAGTTCTTTGGAAAAGAACCGCGAATAGATAAGGATGAGCGCGAACGGGACGAGCGATCCGGTAGTCAGATCAATTGCAGCTGCCATCTGCGCCGAGTTTTCGATCAGATTATCGAGCCCGCCATTTGCGGCAGGTTGACGGAGTCCTTCGCGCAGCCCGATGGCCACCGGCGTACCGATCGCACCGAAGGCAACCGGGCTGCTATTGGCAATCAGTGCAAGCGACACGGCTGCCATGGGTGTGAAACGAAGCGCCACAAGCAGCGGAGCGGTAATGGCGGCCGGTGTGCCGAAACCGGCGACGCCTTCGAGGAAAGCACCGAAGGTCCAGCTGATGACGATGAGCTGGACCCGCGGTTCCGGCGATATGGCCGCGAATCCTTCGCGTATCCGGGCCATCGCCTCGCCTTCGGTAAGGAGCCTCAAGAGAAGTATCGCACCAAAGATGATCCACAAGACCGAGGCCGCGATCGCCAAACCCTCGATCGAAGCGGCCAGGATTGTGCGGGGCGCCATGTGCCACAGGAAATAGCCGGCAGCGGCGGTTACGATATAGGCCAGTGCCATGGCCCGCGATGCGGGCATCCGCAGACCGACAAGGAAAAGCAGAACCGCGAGCAGGGGCGAAAGCGCTGCAAGAAATAGGCTGAATGTAATGTCGCCCTCCGCTCGGCCGTAAGCAGCGCCAGACTGCGTCTCGTCTATCGGACGGGAAAGAGGGCCGGCGATTACGGCGGAGATCGGCGCAGAGGCACCCTCGGCCCGCATCAGCGCGGCTCGGCCCTCCCCGTCCGGGGCCAAAGGAGTCAGGCGGGCTCAGCCATTCGGCAACATGGCTTCTCGCGCCGCTTGCTCGGCAAAGCTCGCGATAAGCTCACAGCACCTTTCCGGCTCGCGCAGAAAGGGGTGATGATCGAGCCCCTCAAGGACACAAAGCTGCACATTCGAGAAAGCTTCTGCCAGCGCTCTTACCGGCGCAAGCGGTGCCATGATGTCATCGCTCCCATGAATACAAAGCACGTTGTGAACGGGCTCTAGAATTCTCAGGTCGTCCGCAACGTCATGGCGATAGACAACATCCCATAGCGACGAGGTAGATGACCTCCACGTATGCTTGACAAGGTCTTCGACGACCTCGCGCGGAATATCTCGAATGAGATAGGGCAGGATTCTCCCTAACAGGCGGCGCGTGATGATGCAGGCTAGCATGGTCAACAGGACGTTGGTGTATATGAGCCCTCCTTTAACCGGTCCCTGGCGCATATATGTATACGCCGCGTCCTGCGATCCGAAGTGAGGCAAGCTGATGAGGACGAGGCGCTCGACAGTCTCGGTATGTCTGGCCGCATAGGCTGCGGCAATCAAAGCGCCCAGCGAATGGCCAACGAGCGTTACCGGCCCGAGAGGGGCGAGAACGCGCCGCAGGGCATCGACATGCCGTTCGACGCTATACTTCACCCAGGGCTTGGGCGATCGTCCGAAGCCCAAGAGGTCGACGAGCACAATTCTATGCTCTTGCGCAAGCTCGGTTACCCGCGTCTCCCAATATCGCGTGGTCCCACCCAGCCCCGCAACGAACACCAGGGTCCGGACACCGCTTCCAAAAATCTTCACAAATAGCTCAGGGTCGCGATCGCGTCTTGAAGGGAGGATCAAATCTTGCACCATTTCTCTGATTTTTCGCGCGTCGCCTGCGAGGACAGACGCCTTGGCGTCGCCAAGGTTACACGGGCGGCTCAGCCTGACGAGCGCCGACGAAACCAGACAGGCATACGAGCGGATCATGGCGGCGTAAGGCTGCGTATCCTGCCGCGTCTTAACCGGGGAGACCGTAAAAACGACAAAGGATCCCCTCGTCATGATAGCCACCCTGACGCTCAACCCGACTATCGATGGCGCGGCGCAGGCCGAGGTGGTGAAGCCGATGCACAAGATCCGCACATTCGATGAGCATTATTACCCTGGCGGAGGCGGTCTCAACGTTGCGCGCGTCATCAATGAACTCGGCGGCCAGTCCTACGCGCTTTACCTTGCAGGTGGAGCAACAGGCGGCGTGCTGCAGGAGCTCGTCAAGCAAGCAAGGGTGCGTGCCGAACGCTTCTCGATCTCCGGCTCCACGCGGATCAGCCACGCGATCTACGAACGGTCCACCAATCTCGAATTTCGCTTCGTGCCGCAGGGTCCGGAAGTCTCCGAACGCGACTGCGAAGTCGTCCTGCGAGCGCTGCAAACGCTCGATTGCAAATATCTCGTGGCAAGCGGGAGTCTTCCGCGCGGGCTGCGTAGCGATATCTACGCCGTCGTCGGTGCGATTTGCCAGCGCCGAGGCATCAAGCTGGTGCTGGACAGTTCTGGAGACGCTCTGCGGCATGGCATTGGTGGCGGCGTTCACCTGGCAAAGCCGAGCCTAGGCGAACTCGAAACGCTCGTCGGCCGAAGGCTGGCGACCGCGGCAGAGCAGGAAACGGCGGCCCAAGCCATCGTGCGCGATAATGGCCTCGACATGCTCGCTCTCACTCTGGGGCGCGATGGCGCCATGCTTGTAACGCCCGAGAAGACCGTGATGCACGCCGCACCGAAGATCAATGCACAAAGCGCCGTCGGTGCGGGAGACAGCTTCCTTGCCGCAATGACCGTTCGCCTTGCCGCAGGCGACGCGCCCGAGGCGGCCTTTCTTTACGGCATGGCAGCTGGCGCTGCCACGGCGCTTACACCAGGAACTTCGCTATGCAAGCGCAGCGATGTCGAGCGGCTCTATGCCGAACTCAGAGCGCGCAGCGAGGGTTAGGGTGGCAGGCAAGCAACTGTAAGAGCCAGCGCTCATTACCGTCTTGATCCAGAAGCACTATGGTTCAGCCTAGAGGGAATTCGCTTTGGCAACACTCACTTTAGAAGTCGGAAATCTCTTTGAAGAACTCGATCACCTCGGCGTGGAGAAGCAGCTGCGGCATGAAGCCGGCGTAAGCCGGGCCACTGCAAACCCCGCGGGGGGCAGCGTGACCGTGGAATACGACCCTGCGCAGACCGATGGGACGCGGCTTCAGAGCCTGATCAAAAGCTGCGGTTTCCGCTGCCGTGGCGGCATCATGCCGAAGCATGTCTGCAAACCGGCGGAAGCAAATCTTTCGGAATCCGGCAGGGGACCGGGGCGCGGTGCGGACAGCAGGGGAGAACAGGCAGTTCACCACGACCACCGCCAAGGCGGGGCGAAGGACGAAATGGCCCAGGAAATGGGCCACGGGGCAGGCATGGACATGCAGGAGATGGTACGCGACATGCGCAACCGTTTCTGGATTGCCTTCATCTTCACGATCCCGATTTTCATCTACTCCCCGATGGGCGGCTTTTTCACTCCTCCGGCCCCGCCGTTCGGCATGAATCTTGAGCTTTTTCTGTTCGGCCTGGCGAGCGCGGCCGTGCTCTATCCGGTCTGGCCATTTGTGGTCGCTGCATGGCGCGCCCTTCGCAATGGCATTCTCAATATGGCCGTGCTTGTCGTGCTTTCGGTCGGCACCGGCTATCTCTTCAGCGTCGGATCGACATTTTTCTTTCCCGGCGTGCAATTCTATGAGGCCGTCGCCATCCTGCTCGTGTTCATCCTCCTCGGGCACTGGCTGGAAATGCGCGCGCGCGCGGGCGCGTCGGCGGCGATCCGGGCTCTGCTCGACCTGGCCCCGCCAATGGCGGTCGTTCTGCGCGATGGCGAGGAGCAGGAAATCCCAACGGCCGACGTCCTTGAAGGCGACACCGTGCTCATCCGCCCGGGCAACAAGATCCCCGTAGACGGGGAGGTATTGGAAGGCAGCTCCCAAGTCGATGAATCGATGCTGACCGGCGAATCCATGCCGGTCGCAAAAGGACCCGGTGACGAGGTCATCGGAGCGACCATCAACAAGAGCGGCAGTTTCCGCTACCGGGCGACCAAGGTCGGCGCTGACACGGCGCTCGCGCAAATCGTGAAGCTCGTGCAGGAGGCGCAGAATTCCAAGGCGCCCGCGCAATTGCTCGCCGACCGCGCGTCGCAATGGCTTGTTCTGATCGCGATCGTCATTGGCCTCGGAACGTTTGCTGTCTGGTTCTGGTGGATCGGTGAGACATTGCTGTTTGCCGTGACCCTGACAATCACGGTCTTCGTGATCGCCTGCCCCGATGCGCTCGGACTGGCCACACCGATGGCGGTCATGGTCGGCACCGGGCTCGGCGCAAGTCGCGGCATTCTGTTCAAGAACGCGTCGGCGCTGGAAGACGCCACAAAGCTCAATGTCGTTATCTTCGACAAGACCGGCACCTTGACGATGGGCGAACCGCGCGTCGTGGATATCGTGGCCGCCGAGGGCCGCATGCCCGAACAGGTGTTGCTACTGGCCGCTGCGGTCGAAAAGGGATCGGAGCATCCGCTCGCCCTTGCCATCCTTGACAAGGCCGAAGGACTGAAGATCCCCGAAGCGCGCGATTTTCTCAACCGCGACGGGAGAGGGGCGCAGGCGGACGTCAACGGCGATACCGTTTTCCTCGGCAACCGCCGGCTGATGGACGAAGAATCAATCTCACTGGGAGGGCTGGCTGACAAGGCCGAGGAACTCAAGGGAGCGGGCCGCACGGTCGTCCATGTCGCTCACCAGGGGATTCTTGTAGGCCTGATCGCGATCGCCGATGCGCCGCGTCCGACGGCCAAGGCCGCGATTGCCCGGCTGCATGACAAGGGCGTCGAGGTCGCCATGCTCACCGGCGACAATGAGGGTACCGCGCGGCGCGTGGCCGAGGAACTGGGTATCGACATCGTGCTCGCCGATGTGCTTCCCGGCCAGAAGGCCGACAAGGTGAAAGAGCTTCAGGCGCAAGGAAAAAGAGTCGGAATGGTCGGGGATGGCATCAATGATGCGCCTGCCCTGACCCAGGCCGATGTGGGCTTTGCGATCGGGGCCGGTACCGATGTGGCCATGGAAAGCGCAGACGTCGTGCTGATGCGAAGTGATCCCTACGATGTTGTCGGCGCGGTGGAGCTGTCGCGTGCGACGCTGCGAAAGATGCATCAGAACCTGTTCTGGGCGGTCGCCTACAACGTCATCGCCTTTCCCGCCGCCGCCGGTGTCTTCTATCCGTTCATTATTAGTCCCGCTGTCGCAGCAATCGCCATGTCCGGCAGTTCCGTCCTTGTCGCGGTCAATGCCCTGCTGCTCAAACGCACCCGCCTCGACAGCTATACGCCTGGAGACTCCGCCCAAGAGGCCCCCGCCCCGCTTGTTCCCGGTCAGGCACCTGGCTGAGTGTCAGGCCTTGATGCCGAAGAAGCGTCCTTCACTGCAAGAGCGTCCGACGCCTCATTCGCTTGGCAGGGCACGGGCCAACAGCCGGTCGGTGTCAAGCGAAGCACTCGCAGCGCCATGAAGAAACGCACGGTTGTCGGGATCGAGCCGCGTCGCGCAGAACCCGGCGAGAACGGCAGATGGTGCATCGCGAAGGCAGGCTGCTTCCAGCGCGAGCGCGACCGTCTCGACGAAGGCGCGCGCTTCGGATTCCGCGGGAACACCATTGACACGAATGCCGTCGATGCGATCGATGGCCGCATCGAGCAGCGGATGCGCGCCCTGCGCCAGGCCAAGTTCCGCGCGCAGGGCTTCCCACGCCCCCGGTTCCCGCGTAAGCGCGCGGAGGGCATCGAGCGCGATCACGTTGCCCGACCCCTCCCAGATCGCATTCAGAGGGCTCTGCCGAAAAAGGCGCGGCATGGGCCCCTCTTCCACAAAGCCGGCGCCGCCAAGACACTCAAGCGCTTCGTAGACGAAGCCGGGTTGACGTTTGCAGACCCAATATTTTGCGATCGGCGTCGCGAGGCGCGCAAAGGCCGCTTCGCGTTCGTCGCTGGCCTGCGCAGCGTCGAACGCCGAGGCGATGCGGATCATCAGCGCCGTCGCGGCCTCGACCTCGAGCGCGAGGTCGGCGAGAACACCGCGCATGGCGGGCTGGTCGGCCAATTGGCGCTGGAAGGCCGTGCGGTGCCGCGTATGCCATGCGGCTTGCGTAAGAGCTGCACGCATTCCCGCGGCGGACCCTGCAATGCAGTCGAGCCGTGTACCCTGCACCATATCGATGATGGTCCGTATGCCCCTACCTTCTTCCCCGACACGCTGGGCCCAGGCGCCGTGATATTCGATTTCGGACGAGGCGTTGGAGCGGTCGCCGAGCTTGTCTTTGAGCCGCATGATGTGAATGGCATTGCGGGTCCCGTCGGGGCGCCAGCGCGGCACGAGAAAGCAGGTCAGACCGCCTTCTGCGTAGGCGAGGGTCAGAAAGGCGTCGGACATCGGGGCGGAACAGAACCACTTGTGGCCGATCAGCTCATATTCCCCCGTCCCGAGCGCATGCGCGCGTGTAGTATTCGCGCGAACGTCGCTACCGCCCTGCTTCTCGGTCATCGCCATGCCCATTGTCGCGCCAGTCTTCTCAGCCGCCGGGATAAACCGCGGGTCATATCGGCCGCTGGTAACGCGCGGCTCCCATTCAGCGGCTACGGCCGGTTCGGCGCGGAGCGCGGGAACGACCGCGTAAGTCATCGACATCGGGCAGGCCGTGCCCGCGTCGGCCTGGGTCATGAGGTAGAGGAGCGAAGCGTGCAGCGTATGACCCGCCTGTTCGGCGGTCCAGGCCGCCCCCGACACGCCCGATTCAAGACCGAGGCGCATGAGTTGGTGGTAGGCGGGATGAAACTCGACTTCGTCGATCCGGTGGCCGAAGCGGTCGAAGGTTTTTAGCTTTGGCGGATTTTCGTTGGCAAGGCGCCCCCATTCGAGCGCCTCGAAACTGCCGACGCGTTTGCCAAATACAGCAAGCTGGTCGCGGTGCGCAGCCGCCCCGTTTCGTTCGAGTGCGCTTTGCAGAGGAACGTCGAGCTCGAAGGCGTTGAAATCCACAAGGGGTGGAGGCTGATTGAGCACCTCATGCGTGGCAAGCTGGTCTGGCAAAGAGATTCTCGGCATATCCGAGTCTCGCCGAGACAGCGAAAAAGCGCAACTCCTCACTGGGCGAAGTGCTTTATCTGCCCATTATTGATGGAACCGAATGATGCCATGCGATGACAAGACCGACAGCTGTGCTGCAGAACAGGCTGAAGGGAAGGCGGCGGACTGGGCCAATGCCGAGTGCATGTGCGTAACGCTCGACCGGCAGCGTTTGGCGACCCTCCTCGATACGGAACTCGGCGAGAGCGGAGCCGGCGACACCCTCCTTGCATCGCAATCGACCCTCTTTGCCGCTGCCCCGGTATTCATCGATCCAGCTACGCTTTCGGCCATGACGCAGGTTGTCGCGGCCATCGAGACCGTCGCCAAAACCCCCGCCTTCCGCTCGGTTGTCATGGGCTGGGCGCCTTCGTCAGCCGCCCGAGATTTCGGGCCCAAAGGGGTTTTTATGGGCTACGACTTCCATCTCACCGCCAACGGTCCGCGGCTCATCGAGATCAACACCAATGCCGGCGGCGCTTTTCTGAACGCCTTGCTTGCCGATGCGCAAACCCAATGCTGCAGGGAAACACGACCGGCTCTGGCCGCAGACATCTCACAGGACACGTTTCGGACAAGAATTGCCCGGATGTTCGAGGAGGAGTGGCATGCGCAGGATCGTGCCGGTGAGCTCGAATCCATCGCCATCGTCGATGATGATCCTGAAGGACAGCCGCTTTTTCCCGAATTTCTCGCAGCAAGGACCCTGTTGCAGGAGCACGGATATGAAGCGGTGGTCGCCGGGCCCGAGGATCTCGAGCTGTCCCCCGCCGGATTACTCTTCGAGGGCAGGAAAATCGATCTTGTGTATAATCGCCTGGTCGATTTCTCGCTCGATCGCCCGGAGAGCCGGACCCTTCGGGAAGCCTATATGACAGGCCGCGTCGTGCTCTCGCCAAATCCGCATATCCATGCGCTCTATGCCGACAAGCGGAACCTCTGCCTGCTTTCCGATCCGGATTGGCTGGCTTCGTGCGGTTTGAGCGAACGCGAGAAAAAAGTGATCCTCGCCGCGGTGCCGAAAACAGCAATCGTCGATCGTTTTAACGCCGAGAAATTCTGGTCCGAACGGCGAGACTGGTTTTTCAAACCTGCCCGCGGTTATGGCAGCAAGGCCGCCTATCGCGGAGCGAAGCTGACGAAGCGGGTCTGGTCCGAGATCGTTGAGGGCGGCTATGTCGCGCAGCGGTTTACGCCTCCGAGCACGCGCAAGGTCCGCCTTGAGACGGATATCGTCGAGCTCAAAGTGGATGTGCGGCTTTATACCTATGCCGGAGAAATACTGTTGCGCGCGGCACGGCTCTACCATGGCCAGGCGACAAATATGCGAACCCCGGGTGGCGGCTTTTCGCCGATACTTCCCATAACGGATGATCCTGCCTGCGGATTCCGGTAAGTTCGGACGGTTGAACTGTAATTTCCGCCACGTGCTCCCGTCTGTTGGGGGTTACTAATCTATCCGATTGGCAGGGAAGAGGTCTGGTGAGCTACAAGCTAAGTTTTCTCGGAGCAGCGGGTACGGTCACCGGATCGAAGTATCTTCTTCAGACGCCTGATCACAGGATCCTCATCGATTGCGGGCTCTTTCAGGGTTTCAAACAGCTTCGTGAGCGCAACTGGAAGCCGTTTCCGGTCGATCCGGCGTCAATCGATGCGGTCCTTCTCACGCACGCCCACCTTGATCATTCGGGCTACGTTCCAGCTCTGATACGCGACGGGTTCAAGGGGCCCGTGCTGAGCACGCACGCAACGCTCAAACTGTGCGAATTGCTGCTTCCCGACAGCGGGTATTTGATGGAGGCCGATGCCCGCTATGCGAAAAGGAAAGGGTACAGCAAGCACAAGTCGCCTCGGCCCCTATACACCCAGGCCGATGCGAAAGCCGCGCTGAAGTCATTCAGGCCTGTGCCCTTCCAGGAGCCGGTCGAAGTTACGCGCGATTGCAAGGCGATCTTCCGGCCGATGGGCCATATTCTCGGCGCATCAAGTATCGAGCTGCAATGCGACGATATGAAGATTGTCTTCTCGGGTGACATCGGACGCTACGGCAGCGCGACGATGGTCGATCCTGTGGTAGTTCCCGAGGCTGATTACATCGTCACCGAGTCCACATACGGCAATCGCCATCATGGCGAGGCCGACCCTGAAAGTGTGCTCGAAGACGTAGTCGGAAGAACGGTCCGGCGCGGCGGGTCGGTCATCATTCCTTCCTTCGCGATCGGCCGCGCGCAGACGCTTCTCTACCATCTCGGTCAGTTGCGGCAGCGAGGCAGACTGCCGCAAATCCCGATCTATCTCGACAGCCCCATGGCGGTAAACGCCAGCTCGATTTTCTGTGACCATCTCGGCGAACACCGCCTGACCGAAAAGCAATGCCGCGATGCATGCGGAATTGCCGAATATGTTCGCGAAGCCGAAGAGTCCAAGCAGCTCAATCGCAGCGCCATGCCGAAGATCATAATTTCAGCGAGCGGCATGGCAACCGGCGGGCGGATTTTGCATCACCTCAAACACTATGCCCCCAGTCACCGCAACACGATCATCCTCGCAGGATTTCAGGCTGGCGGCACGCGGGGGGCGGCCCTGCGCGATGGCGCGACCGAACTGAAAATCCACGGCAGTTACATCCCCATCCGCGCCGAGGTGGCGCAGCTCGACATGCTTTCGGCCCATGCCGACCAGGGCGAACTGCTGCGATGGCTTGAAGGTTTCCGGTCCTCTCCGCGGCAGATTTTCGTAACCCATGGAGAGCCCGGTGCGTCCGACACCCTAAGACATCTTGTGACCGAACGTCTTGGCTGGAATGCGCGCGTCCCCGAGCACGCCGAAGAGGTCGTCCTTTCATGAGTGAGGCCATCCTTTCCCCTACCTCCTCCACAGACGCACTTGCTCATCCGTTGCGCGCGCGCGCCTTGCCGATCGAAACCGATGGCGAAGCGATGATCTTCATGCATGAGGATTGTCCGGTTGCGCGGTCCGAAGGGTTTCGCGCCCGCGTGGGGGTGGAACTTGTCGCGAAAGGAAGAACGCTTTTGGCGACGCTTTACCGGGCTACGGATGATCTCCTGGCCGACGATGAAGTGGGCCTGCCTCACCGGCTGATGGCACGGCTTTCCCTCGCCGAGGGCGACGAGCTTCAAGTCAGGCATCCTCATCCGTTGTCGTCGCTCAGCCACGTTAGAGCTAAACTCTATGGCCACCGGCTTGACGAGATCCGTCTAGGACACATTATCGCCGATATCGCGGACGGTCGGTATTCGGATGTCGACATCGCCGCGTTCGTGTCCGCTTTCGCTGCGCAGCCAGCACAGGGAGAGGAAACCGCTGCCCTCACCCGAGCGATGCTCGCTGCGGGCGACCGCCTCGAATGGAATACCGACCGCGTGATGGACAAACATTGCGTCGGCGGACTGCCGGGCAATCGGACAACACCTATCGTGGTCAGTATTATCGCGGCAGCCGGTCTCACGATGCCAAAGACGTCATCCAGGGCGATCACATCACCGGCCGGTACTGCGGATGCGATGGAGACCATGGCGCCCGTGACGCTCGATCTGGCGGCCATGCAGAAGGTGGTCGAACGAGAAGGCGGCTGCATCGTTTGGGGCGGCAGCGTCAATCTCAGTCCGGCTGATGACGTCCTCATTCGGATCGAGCGGGCTCTGGATGTTGACAGCGATGCGCAACTTGTTGCTTCGGTGCTTTCCAAGAAACTTGCTGCCGGATCGACGCACGTATTGCTTGACCTACCAGTAGGACCGACCGCGAAGATTCGGAGCACAAGGGACGCCGATGCGCTTGCGGGGCTCCTCGAGAACGTGGCGCGGCAATGCGGACTGCACGTCGCGACAGTCCAGACCGACGGGACCCAGCCAGTTGGACGCGGGATCGGGCCGGCCCTGGAGGCACATGATGTCCTTGCGGTCCTCGCCAACCGCGACGACGCGCCGCAGGATCTCAAAGCTCGCGCGCTGGCGCTGGCTGCCGGCATTCTCGAACTGAGCGGCGTATCGCGTACCGATGCTCTTCATCAGGCTACGCAATTGCTGGTCGAGGGGCGCGCAGAAAGCAAATTTCTTGCTATCTGCGAAGCACAGGGCGGCTTCAAAGAGCCAGGGCGGGCGCTCCAGACGCGCGAATTCCTCGCCACGCGCGCAGGACGGGTAGCCACCTTTGACAACCGCCTGCTTGCGCGCACTGCCAAACTCGCTGGCGCACCGCAGCGCGCGACGGCCGGGATCGCTCTGCATGTGCAGTCGGGCGATTTGGTCGAGGAAGGCCAGCCACTCTTCACCATTCACGGCGAAAGCATGGGCGAGCTTGATTACGCTTTCGCCTTTGCCTTGCGCAACAGCGATATGATCAGATTGGAGGCACAATGAGCAGGGTCGTCTTTTCCCTTAGCGCGGCACCGGGCATGGCCGAAGGACTTGCCCGGTGTTTCGAGGCCGATCTCGGCGAACTCGAGACGCGCCAGTTCCCCGATGGAGAAACCTACTTGCGAATCGCCACGCCGGTAAGTGGCCGAGATGTAGTCCTGCTTTGCACTCTTGACCGGCCCGATGCGAAAATCGCGCCATTGCTCTTTGCGGCGGATGCGCTGCGCGATCAGGGCGCGCGAAGCATCGCGCTCGTCGCGCCTTATCTGGCCTATATGCGCCAGGACAAGGCCTTCAATCCAGGCGAGGCCGTCACGTCCATTTCGTTCTCGCGGCTGCTGTCGTTCTATTTCGATTTCCTCGTCACCGTCGATCCCCACCTGCACCGCATCGACAATCTCGATGAGATTTATTCGGTGCCGAGCAAGGTCGTGCCCGCAGCACCGGCGATTGCGGATTGGCTAAAGGCGAACATCCCGGACGCCTTCGTCATCGGCCCCGACGAGGAGAGCGAACAATGGGTGCTCGATGTCGCAGAAAGGGCCGGCATACCTTCAGCTGTTCTGGAGAAGAAACGCTGGGGCGACTTCGATGTGGCGATCAGCGGCGGGAGCCTTCCCGATATGGACGACAAACAACCCGTCATCATCGACGATATTGCCTCTAGTGCGCGAACGCTCGTCGAAACAGTCAAGCTGCTCTCGAAGGCTGGAAGTAAGCCGCCGGTTTGCGTTGTGGTCCACCCCATCTTTGCCGGCAATGCATATGACGAGCTCCTGCAGGCCGGTGCCAAGCGCGTGATCAGCGTCAATGCCATCGCGCATCCAACCAACGCAGTGGATGTGTCGCCGTCACTCGCCGAGGCTTTGTGCGCATGGAGCGTCCAGAACGATGAGCTGATCGGCGCGAGCCACTAATCCCACCCTTTCGGCGTCACGAGTGCGCCCGCAACCACCAACTGGAGTTCATAGTCGATGACAAAGGAGCCAAACAAGATCTCGGTAGGGATCGTAGGAGCAGGGGTAATCGGTCGCCGCGTTGTCGGCGCCGTAAGGCTACAACCCGATATGGCATTGGCAGGCGTCGCCGACGTCGCCGCCGATTGGCGGATCGCAATGCTCGCGAAGGACGGCGTTCGCCTGTTTGCGGCCAGTTCGCAGGCCTCGCAAACCTTGCCGGAGTCGGGGCTCGACGTTGCTGGTTCGCTAGAGGATCTCATCGCGGCAAGCGACGTCATTGTCGACTGCACACCCAAGGGCATCGGTGCCCAAAACGCAGACATCTATCGCCGCGCAGGGAAGCCATTCATCGTGCAAGGAGGCGAGAAGCACGACGTGGCGGGGCACTCATTCGTCGCCGAAGCAACCTATGAGAGCGCACTCGGCCGCGATGCGACACGGGTCGTGTCATGCAACACCACGTCGATTGTCCGCACCCTAGGGGCGCTGAAGCGCGCAGGCCTGCTCAAAAAGGCGCGCGGCACGCTCATGCGCCGGGCCACCGACCCCTGGGAGAGCCATCTCGGGGGGATCATGAACACGCTCGTGCCCGAGCCGACAATCCCGAGCCATCAGGGGCCGGATGCCCGGCATGTGGATCCGGAACTCGATGTGGTGACGATCGCGATCAAGGTTCCTGAGACCTTGGCTCATCTGCACAGCTGGTATGTTGAACTCACCCGGCCTGCGACAAAGGAGGAAGTCCTCGACGCATTTGCGGCCTCGCCAAGAATTCTGCTCATCGATGGAGACAGCGGACTGTCGGCACTCAACAGCGTCAAAGAGGCGATGGCGATGGAGGGGCGGCCCAATGCAGACCTCTACGAGGTGGCCCTCTGGAGCAACATCCTCGCGGTCGATGGAACCGAACTGTGCTACAATTACATGGTCGACAACCAAGCCATCGTCATCCCTGAAACGATAGATGCGATCCGCGCCCTTGCGTCGAGCGAGGAGCAGCCCGAGGTCTCGATGAGGTTGACAAACAAAACGCTTGGTATCGGATCAGACGAGCTGAGATTGTAGCGATTGAAGGCAAGAGCCAAGCCGATGACGAACGCCCCCACGGACCGGCCACGATGCAAGCCAGAGACGCGCTCCTCCGGCCCGGAAGAGCGAGCGATCGACGAAGCCCTGAACGAATCGTTTCCCGCGAGCGACCCACCGTCCTGGACCTTGGGCGTCGACAGCGATCCACGCCAAAACGAAAAAGCTATGCGGCCATGCAGCTCAGGAGACGCGCGGCCCAAGGACGGTGACTAGCATCGCCCAGATAGTGCGGCCCCGACAGTCTGCGCCTACGGCGCGTGTGCTTGCTCCTTCTCATGCTGGCATTCGCAATCGAGGAAACCGTGAATGACACAGGTGCGGCACATCTGGAGCAGGCGCGTGCGAAGCGCGCCGCGCGCACGATGAAGACGCACGTTGATATTGTTGACACTCGTATCAAGGGCGCTGGCGATGCTTTCACGCGGCTCCTCGAGCAAATCAGCGCGCCAGATGACTTCGGCATAGTCCGGCCTGAGCGTTGGCAGGAGGCGATAGAGACAGTTGCATACGGCAGCCTCCATCTCCGCGTCAGAAATGACTTCTGCTTCTGCGAGTTCGGCGAGTTCCTGAGGATCAATGGCGGTTTCGTGTTTACGGCCGCGCGCAGCCTGTCGGTAAAAGTCGGCAATTGTCGTCGCCAGCACTCGGGAGAGCCATCCCTTGACCGAACCCACATCCCGCAGGTCCCCAGCCCGCTCGATCGCACGAAGCATGAAACGCTGGAGAACTTCCTCCGCCTCCTGGCGCCCCCGCATGCGGCCGATGAGGAAGCGCAGCATATCTTCGTGGCTATCCACCAGCGCCCGGCGCACTGCTTCATCCATCGGTCGCAACGCCTCCTCGGACCTGTCAGCTTTATCGGCTTCAATTCCAACCATGGAAAACCCCAAAACGCCAGTGCCCCAATACCGGAGAAGGGCCCGTCCCTTCCCGCAAAACGGTCGCAGGCGGTAGTATCGTCGCGACATGTTCGGGGTTTGTCCTGTTATCGCAGCTAAAGAGCCGGAGAGCAACATGTCCAGTTCGACTAAGAAGAAAATATCCAAAAGCGAATACAAGCAACAATTGCGCGCGCTGCAGATCGAACTGGTCAAGATACAACGCCAGGTCATCGCCCATGGCGAGCGTGTTCTGATCATATTCGAGGGGAGGGATGCGGCCGGAAAGGACGGTGTGATCAAGCGTGTGCGCGAACACATGAGCCCGCGCGAGACGCGGGTCGTCGCTTTGGGAAAACCTTCCGATCGCGACGCGCGCAGCTGGTATTTTCGCCGCTATAGCGAACAGCTGCCCGCCGATGAGGAGATCGCTCTGTTCAACCGCTCCTGGTACAACCGGGCGGGCGTCGAGCGGGTGATGGGATTTGCCGGCAAGGAGGAAGTTGTCGACTTCTTCGCCGATGTTGCGCAATTCGAAGAGATGCTGGCGCGCGACGGGACTACGCTTCTCAAATATTATCTCGACATCGATAGAAAAGAGCAGGCCAAGCGCCTCGAAGCGCGGCGCACTGATCCGCTCAAGCAGTGGAAGATCAGCCCCATCGACGCAGTGGCGCTCGAGAAGTGGAACGATTATTCCACCGCCCGGGACGAAATGCTGACACGCACAGATTTTGCCTATGCCCCGTGGATTGCAGTGCGCGCCAACGACAAACGCGCCGCACGCCTCAACATCATCCGGCACATGCTGCAATCCATCGCGTGCCAGGCGGTTGATCAACGCCTCGCGCGTCCCGACCCTTCGGTCATCCTGCCGATTGCCGAAGTCGGGATTGGTGGCTTGGCCCCGTGAAACTGTTTAACCCGTTCGGCGGCGGAACAACCAAGTCGCCGCCAGCAGGCTCGCGGCAGCGATAAGCGCCATGGGCCAGATGTGGGAGAAATAGAGCCAGAGTGGCGCTTCACGAAGATACACCGCTTTGCTGATGACTATGAAGTGGGTGATCGGCGTGGCGGCGGCAAGGCCCTGCAACCAGTCGGGCATGTTTTCTACCGGCGTGGCATAGCCCGAAATAAGCACGGCCGGGACCATATACATGAACAGCCCGATAATCGCCTGCTGCTGGGTCTTCGCGAGCGATGAGATAAACAGGCCGATACCGACTATTGCAGCGAGATAGACAACCATTCCGAAGAAAAGCAGGGCGAGAGAACCGCGGATCGGTACGTTGAGAAACAGCATCCCCAGAACCAGCATCGCACTTGCGCTCGTCAGCGCAATCAGGAGAGCCGGCACGCTTTTGCCGATCAGGATCTCGAAGGGGCGCAGCGGCGACACCAGCAATTGCTCGAAGGTACCGAGCTCGCGCTCGCGGGCGATCGACAGCGCGGACACCATGAAACCGACCACGGCTACGAGGACGGCAAAGAGCGCGGGCACTGCGGACCAGAGCGGCTCGAGATTGGGATTGAACCAGGTCCTTTGGACAAGACGCACAGGTGCCGTCGCGCGCAGTCGATCGAGCCGCTCCTGATTATAGGTTTCGACGATCCGGCTGCTGTATCCCAGCAGGATCTGAGCGGTGTTGGATCTGCGGCCATCGAGGATTAGCTGAACCTCGGCGCTTTCGCCGCGCTCGAGTCGCCGCGAGAAGTCTTCGCCAACGCGCATGACCAGCGTCGCACGGCGTGCGTCGATTGTCGGCGCGATATCCGCGCCTGCTCGCAAATGGATAATCTGATCGAATACTTCGGCACCCTCGAAGCGGCTGATAAGCTCGACCGAGGCATTGCCGTGGTCCTGGTTGTAGACCGCCAGGGTGACGTCCGATACTTCCTGCGTAATTGCAAAGGCGTAGATGAGGAGCAGAAAGGGCGGCGAAAACAGCACCACCCAACGGGTTTGCGGATCGCGCGCGCTTGCCAGAAGCTCCTTCACGATCAAGGCGTAGATGCGTTGCCACATGGTCTCAGTCGAGCCGGGTGCGTGTGAACAGAGCGCAGATCGCGAAGATCACAATCGCGAAGATGGCAAGGGCAGCGAGATCGGGCAGCAGAACCGACCAGACATTGCCGGCAAGAAACTGCGTCTGCAGAGTCGAGACGAAAAAGCGCGCCGGGATCGCGTAGCTGAAAAGCTGGAGCGCCAGTGGCATGCTGTCGAGCTCAAAGACGAAATTGGAAAAGTAGAACGCGGGCAAAAAGGCAAGCATCACCGCGACCTGCGCTGCCACGAGCTGGTTGCGGGTGAGCGTCGAAATGAGCAGTCCTTGGCCCAGCGAGCACAGCATGAAGAGTGCGGCTGCGAGCGAGAGCGCGAGAAACGATCCGCGGAAGGGAACACCAAAAAACGCCACGGCCACAAACACGGACAGCATGAACGAGCCGAGGCCCAGCACGAAATAGGGCACAAGCTTGCCCAGCAGCAGTTCGAGCGGAGCGACAGGGGTCGCAAGGAGCGCTTCCATAGTGCCGCGCTCCCATTCGCGGGCAACCACAAGCGCTGTGAGCAAGGCGCCGATTATGGTGAGAATGATCGCCACCGAGCCGGGGACCAGATAGTTGCGGCTCGAAATCTCGGCGTTAAACCAGACACGCGGCTCAATCGAGACGAGAGGCGCGAGCGGCGGTTGCCCGCGATCGAGCCATTCCTGCTCGAGCCAATTGATAACGAGCAATTCAATATAGGAGCCAACCAGTCCGGCCGTGTTTGGATCACCCCCATCGACCAGGATCTGGATCGGCGCCGCCTCTCCGCGGAGCGCAATTGCGCTGAAATCCTGTGGCAGGATGATGATCGCATCGAGCTCGCCCGCGGCCATGAGGGTTTCGAAGTCCTTTCGCACAGGCGCTGTTTCAATCTCGAAATAGCGCGTGTTGCGCAGCGACGCGACAAAGCTCTCCGTCTCTCCGGTCGGCTGTTCGACCACAACGCCGACCGAGAACTGCCGGGGGTCGAACGAAACCGCATAACCGAACAGGAAGATCAGCATGATTGGCAATAGGCCGGCAATCATGAGTGTGCTCGGGTCCCGAATAGCCTGCCGGGTTTCTTTGCGCATGATCGCTGCGAAACGCGAAAACCTCATGGCGCGTTT
Organism: Croceicoccus sp. Ery5; assembly: GCF_020985325.1. Lineage (NCBI taxonomy): Bacteria > Pseudomonadati > Pseudomonadota > Alphaproteobacteria > Sphingomonadales > Erythrobacteraceae > Croceicoccus > Croceicoccus sp. Ery5. Next base: position 1,233,951 of record NZ_CP087587.1, on the reverse strand, counting down.
ACCGCTTCGTTCTCTTCGACGAGAGCGATGAATGCATCCTCAAAGGTCGGGTTGGGCATGGTCGAGGAGGCCGCCTGCGCCTTGAGTTCGGCGGGAGTTCCCAAAGCGATCATCTGCCCGCGATATATGAGCGCAGCGCGGTCGCAATACTCCGCTTCGTCGAGAAAATGTGTCGTCACGATGACGGTTACGCCGTTCGTGACCATTGCGTTGATATGGGCCCAGAATTCACGGCGCGTACGCGGATCGACACCCGAGGTCGGCTCGTCGAGAAAAAGGACGTCAGGCTCGTGCATGACGGCGCAGGCGAGTGACAGACGCTGCTTGAACCCAAGCGGGAGCTGACCGGAATTCTCATCGAGCTTGTCCGTGAGGGCAAAGCTTTCGATCATACGCGCAATCATGGTACGCTGCCGCGCTCCGGTAAGGCCGTAAACACGTGCGAAGAACCGCAGATTCTGCATCGTGCTGAGATCGCCATACAGCGAAAATTTTTGCGCCATGTATCCGAGACGAGCCCGTGCCTCGCTCGCGGCAGTACGCAAATCGACACCGGCAATACGAGCCTCACCGCTGGTCGGCTTGAGAAGGCCGGAGAGCATTTTGAATGTAGTCGACTTGCCCGCGCCATTGGGTCCGATAAGCCCAAACACTTCACCTCGACGCACATCGAAACTGATTTCGGAAGCCGCAGTGAAGGAGCCGAACATCCGCGTTAGTCCGCGCGCCTCTACGGCAATCGCTATATCGTGGCTGCGCTCCGATCCACCCGCGAAAGGCGATTCGGCGCGAAACCCGCCGCCGATGAGATCGATGAACGCATCCTCGAAACGCGGCGCGACAGGTTGCAGCCGAGCTTCATCCCCCGCGCCAATCGAAGCCAGTGAGGGGGCATGCGCATTCTCGTTGAGCAACAGCCTGACGTCGCTGGCCTGGATTGTTCCATCCATCACAGCCTCGTGTTGGCGAGCCTTATTCAAAACGTAGCGCCGATCGCCCTCGATGCCCTCGATCATAAACACCCGGCCATCGACACGCGCGGCCAGATCGGCCGGCCGACCGTCGAAGATGAGATCGCCCTCGCTCAACACGAGCACAGTCTCGCATTTCTCGGCCTCATCGAGGTAGGCGGTTGCCCAAACGACCGTGATCCCTTCATCGGTCAGTCGGCTTACCATTCGCCAGAGTTCGCGCCGCGAAATAGGGTCTACGCCGACGCTTGGCTCGTCCAGCAACAGGAGTTCAGGTGTCACAACGAGAGCGCAGGCGAGCCCGAGCTTTTGCTTCATGCCGCCCGACAAGGCGCCTGCCAGTCTGCCGGTAAATGGCGCTAGGCCGGTAAAATCGAGAAGCCGCTCGAATGTCGCCTTGCGCGCTGATCCAACCAGTCCGCGCAGATCTGCGTAGAGATTGAGATTTTCCTCCACGCTCAGATCCTCGTAGAGGCCGAAACGTTGCGGCATATAGGCAATGCGCGCGCGCACCTCCTTCGCGTTGGCGACGGGATCGAAACCTCCCACGTCGATCCCGCCTTCATCGGCGCGCAGCAGTCCGGCGATCAGGCGCAAGAAGGTTGTCTTCCCCGAGCCATCGGGCCCCACCAGCCCGACGATGTGGCCCGATCTGATCTGTGTGCTCACACTGCGCAATGCCGGTTCGGCTTGCTTGGGGAACCGTTTGGTCAGGCCTTCGATGGTTACCAGAGCCACCACCCGTCAACGCCCGGGGGCGACGGGACGGACGATCACGGAGACCGGCATGCCCTGCTTCAGGATTCCGTCTTGATCTTCGGTACGCACACGCACCCGGTAGACAAGGCTGGTGCGCTGTTCGCGGGTCTCAACGGACTTGGGTGTGAACTCGGCTGTCGGTGAGATGTAGGCAATGCGGCCGGGAAATTCGCGGCCAGCCTCGGTCAACACTGTCGCGGGGATACCGATCTCGACGCGCTCGAGGTCGGGTTCCTCGATATAGGCCCGGATCCACATGGGCGAGGTGTGCGCGAGTGTGAATACGGTTTCGCCCGGCCCCACGATGGCCCCAACCTCGCGTGCGCGCGTCAGGATGATCCCGTCAGCGGGCGCGTAAAGGTTCGCGTCTACTAGGCGTTGCCGGGCGAGCGCAGCGGCAGCTCGCTCGGCTCCAAGCGCCGCGCGTCCTTGCCGGATTTCTTCGCGTCGGGGTCCCTCGCGGACAAGCGAGAGTTCTTCGAGCGCCGCCTGCCGCTGAGCGGCCGCGCGATCGCGCTGTGACCGCGCCTCGTCCTGGGTCTGCCGTGCGGCAAACCCGCGTTCGGCGAGGTGTTCGACCCTGTCCAGGGTTGCCTGGGCAACGCTCAGCGCGGACTCCGCTTCTGCAACCCGCGCTCTCGCCCGCTCGATCTCCTCCGGCCTGCTGCCCGATTCGAGAGCGGCGAGCGCTGCGGAGCGTTGGCTGGCACGCGCTTCGGCAAGCGCGATCTCGTTCTTGTAATCCTGAGGTTCAAGCGAGGCCAAAAGATCGCCACCTTCAATCCTATCTCCCTCATCGACCGCCAATCGGTCGATCCTGCCTGGAACCTTGAACGCCAGATTGACCTGACGAATATCGACATTTCCATTGAGTACCAGATGACCTTCTCGCTCATGCCGATCAGGCTGCATCAGCCAGATTGTCGCTGCCGAAGCGGCTAGCAATACGAGCAGGCCAATGCCGATGTAGACCTTCTGTCTGGATCTCATGATTCGCCTCCGGTCCTAGCATCACTAGGTTCCAGCAGGCCCAGGAGTTCGAACTCGGTGCAATGCCCTGCCAGCGACACGCTCGGTGCGTTCGGCGCGACAAAAACGGCGTAGTGCATTGCCCGCTCGATCATTCCGACAAGAACCCAAGCAATGAGTCGCGCCGGGAGATTTTTCACCAGGCCGAGCTGTTGGGCATCTTCGAGATACCGCGCGAGCGCGTCAGCGCCTTGCTCGAAATGTCGATTGATATGAGCGCGCTGCTCGGGCGGAAGCGCATGGCCCTCACGCAAGACCAGCCTGGTCAGAATATCATGCTTGCGGCCATACCGAATGATGGTCATCCAGATCTCCTCAACCTCGGCTGATAGCTGCTCTCCAGTTTGCAGCCGCTTGGCGGGATGGCGGGCAATGGTCTCCTCAATCAGTCCTGCAAAGAATTCATCGATAAGCGCGACAAACAGCGACGGCTTGTTTTCAAAATGCAGGTAAAAGGTCCCCTGCGCTACGCCCGCATTCGCGACGATGTCCGCGACGCGGGTTGCCGTATATCCGTGCTGAGTGAAAAGCCGGGCCGCGGCAGCTTTCAATTTTCTGGCGATGTCATCGGTCATTTGAACACCTCGGTGTGACTGACGCATCAGTCAGCGAGGTATTACAGACCTGCAGGGTTCTTTTTGGCCGTACTCTATGGTTGCCTTTAAGCGTGGGATAGTCCTTCGCACGCCCGCCCTGTGGCCGGATCGAGGAGACTGCGTAGCCGGGACCACTTATCCCGTAACGTTTGCCGGTGGCGGATTGGAAAAAGCCCGGTTTACGCGAAATCCGACAATCAGAGCCAGCAGCGTGAGCAACTGCGCGACTATTGTCTCGACAGTCGGGAAGAAGCCGAGTTCGGCGAGGCGCGGCAAGCCGGCAATGAAAGTGGCGGTAAGAACTCCGGCCTCCTGGAAAGCGCCCACGCCCTTGCCCGCGAGAATGACCGCAAGTATCGCAATCAGGATAGCACTGTAGCGGAAGAACTGGGTGATCGGCAGTTTGCGGCTGTAGCGCAGCATGGCCCATGCAATGAGCGCCAGCAGCGCGACTGCGGACAAGGCACCTGCCAGTATGATGCCACTGCTCTGCGGGTTCCACAGGGCAGCGTAGAACAGGATAGTCTCGAACGCTTCCCGGTAGACGACCACGAATGCGAGACCGAAGAGAAACCATGCCGATCCGCGCGAGAGCGCCTTGCCCATTTTTTCCTGGATATAGCGCCGCCATTCCTCGGCCTGGGATTTGCCGTGCATCCAGATCCCGACCGATACGAGTATGACAGCCGCAAGCAACGCGCCGATCCCTTCGGTCATCTCGCGGCTCGCACCGCTGATGCTGACGAAGTAGGTTGCTACGACCCAGGTGGCGACACCTGCAAGAAGAGCGGCGATCCATCCACCATGGACATAGGGCAATACCTCGGAGCGCTGCGACTTTTTCACAAAGGCGATCATGGCGATCACAACCAGAAGTGCTTCGATCCCCTCGCGCAGCAGGATGGTGAACGCGCCGAGAAAGGTCGAGATTTCGCTGGCCGCCTCAGGGGCTAACGCTCCCTCGGCGCTGGCCAGCAGACTATCGATGCGAGCCCTTAGTTGCTGTAGTTCGGATGGGTCCGCCCCGGACTCTATTCCGGCCCGGAATTGCCCGAGCGCCTGTTCTACCTCCCGCATCAAACCGCCATCGCGCGTTGCCAGGAGGGCCTCCAGGGGTTCGAACCCGTCGAGATAGGCAGACAGGGCAAGCTCCCGCGCTTCCTCACGGTCGCCAGCCTGATAAGCTGACAGGCTGCGATCGAGCATATCGCGAACGAAGGCGAGCGAACCGGCGTCATTTGCCTGTCCCACCGCATCCGGATTGGCGCGAAGATAGGCCATGACGGCGAGCGCACGGTCCTCGCCGATCTGCTCGGCCAGACTTTCCGGTGTGAGCGCGGCGAGCGTCTGGAGATCGGGGACAAGCTGGCGTATGCCATCATCTTCCCGCCAGATACGCTCGCCTTTGGCCACATCTTCAAAAGCAATGCTGCCGGCATAGAATGCAAGCGCCCAGCGATCCTCGTCGGATAGCGATGCGAAGCTGGCCATGGACGTTCCTTCAAGCCCCTGCGTGATGACCTGGTAAAGCCCGAACGCACTGCGCTGCCGTGCCCGGTCGATATCGGTAAAGTCGATCGGCGGGGGATCGAGCGCCTGCATTGCGGCTGGTGGCGCACTTCCGGCGGCGCCGTGGCACGAGGCGCAGTTCTGCGCGAAGAGAGTGCGGGCGCGGACAAGGTCGGGCGCCTGCGAAGGGGCGAGCGGAACCGGGTAGGCTGTCAGCAACGAGGCTGCCAGCGCGCGCGCGAAGCGCCCAACTCGCTCGGCGGGTTCCTTGTTGGCGATCAGAGCTCGCAGCTGGTCCGATCGGCGGATGAGTGCTTGATTGTCTTTAGTGTCCGGAAATGCAGCAACCTGCCGCGCCACGACATCGGAAAACTCCACCATTTCGCGATATTCGAATTCGTCGGCAACACGTCCGTCGGAAACCGCGGAGGCGTAGTCGACCGCGATATAATCGAGCAAGCGCCAAGTGGTTCGCACATCGGGCTCTTCCGCGCTCGCGGTGGCGGACAGACACAGCGCAAGCGCCAGCAGAATGAGCCGCATTGCCGGATGGACGGTGGCGGAGACGATGCGATGCATGCGGGGGCTCTATATCTGTTGCAATTAATTCGCAATAGCAGGGTAAAGACGGAAACGTATTTTCCCAATCCGCAATCGCGGCATATTCTGGAGTTTAGGTAGAGCGCAGTTCGCCACGTGCCTGTTTGAAGACTTCGGCACTTCCCCACACCGCCAGTCCTGCCATGATGCTCGCCACAACCAGATCGGGCCACGCACGGCCGGTGCCGAAAACGCCAATCGCTGCCGCCAGCACGGCGATATTACCGATCGCGTCGTTGCGCGAACAGATCCACACCGAGCGCATGTTCGCATCGCCCGAGCGATACCGGAACAGCATCGCGGCGACGGCGAGATTTACCGCCAGAGCAAGAGAACCGATGGCACCCATCGTTCCCGGGTCGGGCGACGCCCCGACAAAGAAACCCCAGATAGCCGAGCCAAGCACCCACAGGCCGAAAGCCAGCATGGTCGCTGCCTTTACGAGAGCCGCACGCGCGCGCCAGACGATCGCCATCCCCGCTACGCCGAGACTGATAGCATAGTTTGCCGCATCGCCGAGAAAGTCGAGCGCGTCGGCCTGCAAGGCGCGCGAATCCGCAGCAATGCCTGCCACGATCTCCACACCGAACATGATTGCATTAAGGCCCAGCGCGATCCACAGAATGCGCCGCCATGTTGGATCGTTGTTGTTTGCACCGGCCTCATCGCGACCGCAGCAGGTGTTTCCCATTTTCTCGACTCCTTGCGTCGATCCGCCCTATGCACCTTGTAGTAACTACAAGGTCAAGCGGTAGGAGCCGTTGTCATGAGAATTGGTCAACTTGCCCGGATAACCGGCGTCAAATCCGAAACAATCCGCTTCTACGAGCGCGAGGGTATCCTCGCTGCCCCTCCGCGCACGAAGGCCAATTATCGCGATTATGGACCTGCAGAGGAAGCGCGCCTTCACTTCATACGGCGCGCGCGTGATCTCGGCTTCTCGATGGCACGCATCAGGGAATTGCTCGATCTCTCCGATGATGCCGTCCGGTCCTGCGCGGGCATCGACGCTCTGGCGAGAAGCCATCTCGGCGAAGTCGAGCGCAAGATCGCGAGCCTGAAGGCGTTGCGGACGGAACTTGGGCGCATGATCGCTGCCTGCGAGCAAGACACGGTAGGCGATTGCCGCATAATCGATGTACTTGCCGATATCACCGAGCCTTGATGCCCGCGCCTCGTGCGCCAGTTCGGTCGGGCTCGCCAATGCACGGCTTTTGTCCGCCGCCCATCAGAGACTCAACTCCGGGTGAAGCCGACGAGTGCGAAGCTGCCCGTGTCGCCATCCCGGGTCTGTCGAACGGGTTATGATGCCGCTGTCGGCCAGTTCCAGACGGCCATTTTTTCAAGGCTCATATCCGCCATAGTATAGGCGATCCCGCCCACGCCAAGCCCCGAGCGGCGCAGACCTGCAAAAGGCATCCAGTCGACGCGGAATGCCGTATGGTCGTTCACCATCACAGCCGATCCCGCCAGAGACTTTATGCAATGATTAGCGATTGACAGCCGATCGGTGAATATAGCGGCCTGAAAGGCGTAAGGCAGGGCATTGGCCTGCTCGATAGCCCGGTCGATATCGTCATAGCCATACACGCAGATCACGGGGCCGAAGATTTCTTCCTGGGATACCTTGGCACTTTCCGGAGGATCGAGAATGACGGTCGGGGAGAAAAGAGTGTCACTCAGACGGCTTCCCCCGCACACCAGGGTGCCTCCTGCTGCGATGGCTTCATCGACCCAGCGTTCGACTCGGTCGACTTCCTCCGTCCGGATCAGGGGTCCGCATTGGGTTTCGGCATCGGCGGGATCGCCCACGACCAGCTTTTCGGCAGCTCGCCCTAGGTCATTGGCGAAGTCTTTCAATTCTGCAGCAGGGACGAATACGCGCTGCACGGAAACGCAGACCTGACCCGAATGATAGAACCCGCCTTTGAGCAACGAGGCGATCACTGCTGCGCGCTCCACGCCGCTGTCCACGATGACCGGCGCCGCGCCGCCGTGCTCGAGAGCAATGCGGGTTCCCGGCGCCAGCTTCGAGCGAAGCATCCAGCCGATTTTCGCAGAACCGATGAATGAGAAGAACGCCGTGCGCGGATCGGTTGCCATCCTTTCGGCGACATCGTTGCTGCACGGAGCGAACCGGCACCAGGCCTCGGGCAGGCCGGCTTCATGGAGAATGCTCACGAAGCTCTGGCATGACAGAGGCGTTTCCAGCGCAGGCTTGATGAGAACGGGGCACCCGGCTGCTACCGCCGGTCCAACCTGATGGACGATCAGGTTGAGGGGGTGATTGAATGCCGAGATCGCCACGACAGGACCGATCGGTTCGCGGAATGTATACGCCGTCCTACCCGCACCCGCTTCTGTCAGGTCCATGGGGATCTCGTGACCGCCGCCATCGCTGAGCGCCTGAACGCATAAGTCGACGCTGTTGATCGCGCGACCGGCTTCCACGCGCGCATCGACCAGGGGTTTGCCGCCCTCCCTGACGATCTGGAGAGCGAGATCCTCGGCTCGTTCGCGCATGATATCCGCAGCCCGCCGGAGGATGGCGATACGCTCGTGCACGGCAAGCCAGCAACTGCGGTCGCGGTGGAGCAACTGCGCTTCATTCAGCCATTCATCGATTTGAGCCCAGTCGACAAGCGCCACTTCTGCAATCGGCGAGCGGTCGAAGGGATTGTGAACGATCGTTTTCATAGCTCGCACACCTTCGCGCCGAGTTCGTCGATCAGCACCTTCTTGTTTTCGGAATAGTCGACGGGCAGATCGACAAGGTGCACGCCGCCAGCCTCGAATGCGGCGTTCAGGACCGAAACCAGATCCGCGCTTCGCTCGACATGGTGGCCGGTCGCTCCATAGCTTTGTGCGTAAGTGACAAAGTCGGGATTGGAAAAGGTCAGGCCGTAGTCCGGAAAGCCGAGCTGGTCCTGCTTCCAGCGGATCATCCCATATGCCGCATCGTTCAGGATGAGTACGACGAGGTTCAGGCCCAGCCGGACGGCCGTTTCCAGCTCCTGCGAGTTCATCATGAACCCGCCATCGCCGCATACCGCGAGAACTCTGCGCCCGGGCGACAGCATCGCTGCCATCATGGCGGATGGAAGGCCAGCACCCATCGTCGCCAATGCATTGTCGAGCAGGATGGTGCCAGGCTCATGAGCGATGTAGTTTCTGGCGAACCAGATCTTGTAGATACCGTTGTCGAGCGCAACGATATCATCGCGCGCCATTACGCTGCGTACGTCGGCAACCACGCGCTGGGGGACCATCGGAAAACGTTCGTCGTCGCTGGTCTCGGAAATGTGCGAAGCAATCTCGTGATGCAGGGCGGTATAATAGCTGCGGTCGCACTGCAGCTTGCCATCGAGGCGGCTTCCCAGCCGCTCGACCGATCCGGCGATGTCGCCGATGACTTCGAGCTGCGGGAAGTAGACCTGATCGACTTCAGCCGCCTTGTAATTGATATGGATGACGGTCTGCCCGCCCGGCTCCATGAAGAAGGGAGGCTTCTCGACCACGTCGTGACCGATATTGACGATCAGATCGGCCTTCTCGATCGCGCAGTGGACATAATCGCCCGACGATAGCGCCGCGGTGCCCAGATAAAGCTCGTTATCTTCGTCGACCACGCCTTTACCCATCTGGGTGTCGAAAAAGGGAAAGCCGGTATCGGCCACGAATTTGCGCAACGCCTTCGAAGCGCGGCGGCGGTTCGCTCCAGCTCCGATCAGCAGCAGAGGCCGCTGCGCAGCAAGAATACGCCGGGCTGCTTCATCCAGAGCGGCATCACCCGCTACGGCATAGCGCCTGTCATGCGGCGGTATGACCGGTTCGACCGTTTGCTCTTCAGCAATGTCTTCGGGCAGTTCCAGAAGGACGGCACCGGGCCTTTCTTCCTGCGCCAGGCGGAAACCTTCGCGAACGAGCGAGGGAATGCGATTGCCGTTCACGATCTGGGTCGAAGCCTTGCATAGCGGCGTAAACAGGGAAACAACGTCGACAATCTGGAACTGGGCCTGCTTCGATGTCTTTATCGGTTTCTGCCCGGTGATGATGACGAGCGGAAAGGCCCCGAGCGCGGCATAGGCCGCCGGAGTTGTCAGGTTCGTCGCACCAGGCCCGAGAGTTGCGAGGCAAACCCCCGCCTTGCCGGTTAGCCGGCCATAGGTCGCCGCCATAAAGCCCGCACCTTGCTCATGGCGCGTCAATACCAATTCGATTGAGGACGTGCGCAGGGATTCCAGCAGGTCGAGGTTTTCTTCGCCGGGAACGGCAAAGATGTATTCCACCTTTTCAGCCTCTAATGCAGCGATAAACAAGTCAGAGGCTTTCATTTTTGATATTCCCTTTTCAGAAGCATGAATGCCCTACGGCAATGCTTTCTCACTACAACCGCAAAGAGAGTCACAGACGCAAGGAGCCCCGCCTCATTCGCACCATGCCGTTCAGCGAATGTTCTGAAATGCGCGTAGCCGCAAAAAGTATCCTAAAAAACATGACCTTTGGATTTGGCAAGAAGGTAGGGACTGCGTTTCTTGACATTCCCACCGCCGCAGCATGAGTCCGCGATCCACCTCGTGTGCCCCCACGCGGAACCGGTGCAATTTGCGAGATCGGCGAAAATGTTTTGCTTGCCCATCAAGGCATGGCGGAGAAAGATATTTTCCCGCGCTGGAATCACGTGCCGATGACATTCGGATGCCTGAATGGCTAGGCCAGTGATCTGCGGTGCAGTTGACCTATCTGCATTGACATGATCGATGAGTACCGGGCCCAGGCCTAATTTCTATCGTCCGGAGAATCAGAGATATCTGCCGATCATCCAAGGAACCAATATGTACCGAAGTCTTGGTCTTTCGATCGCCGTCGCAGTCTTCGCGAGCGATCTCATTTCAAAATGGCTTATTGTGAATGTGGTCATGGACCCTGCCCGCACGATAGATGTTTTTCCATTCTTCAATCTGGTGCTCGGATATAATCGCGGTGTTACATTCGGCCTTCTGAGTTCCGGTAATCCAATCGCGCCCTATTTGCTGTCCGGGTTCGCGCTTCTTGTCGTGGGCGTTCTGGCCAGATGGCTCTGGCGCAGTACCGTACGCCTTGAATCCGCCGCGATAGGTTCGATCATTGGCGGTGCATTGGGTAACGTTGCCGACCGACTGGCGGACGGAGCGGTCACCGATTTTCTCGACTTCTATGTCGGCGGCTATCACTGGCCGGCGTTCAATCTCGCGGATGTCGGAATAGTCCTTGGAGTGGCATTGCTTCTCGTTACCTGGTGGTCCGGAGAAACGCAGCGCGACGATGGCACCGCGCCGAAAGTGTAGATTCTGCGCTTTTGCCGAGGCAATCTTTAGGCGGATTTTCTAGCAAGCCCGCCGATGATGCCGCAGTCGGTGGCAGTGCCCCCATCGCAGGCCCGTGCCAGGCCGATCAGTTCCTGTCTCATCGCCTGCAGCTGTTCGATCTGCTCCTCCACCCGGCGCAAATGATTTCGTGCCAAAGTCGCAGCGTCCTTGCAATCCCGGTTTGGTGCGTCCGACACTTCGAGCAGCGAGCGAACTTCGGACACCGAAAAGCCCAAACCCCGAGCCCGCCGGATGAATGCGAGCCGTTCGACATCGGCGTCTGCGTAAATCCTTCGTCCCGACTGGGAGCGCGGAGCGGGCTTCAGAAGACCGATCTCTTCATAATAGCGAACGGTGTTGACTTTGGTCCCGGTCGCGCGGGCAATTTTTCCTATCTGCATTCTTTAATCCTCGATGATAGCCATCGCAGGGTGTGTGTCTCCGCGACGCAATCGCACATCGGCCGTCAGACTTTCTGCGAAAGGTTCGCAGAAAGTCCTTGATCCTCCAGTAACTGGAGATTGTAAAGCTCAAAAATCATGAGTTTAGATGATTCGGAAGACTGTGGTTGCACCGGCGACCCCGAGAGGGCGGTTGACGATCCGCAATACCGCCGCGCGCTTTGGATCGTGATTATCCTCAATGTCGGTTTCGGCATGATCGAGCTGGCCGCCGGGTTTTTAGCCGCGAGCCAGGCGCTCAAAGCCGACGCGCTGGATTTCCTTGGCGATGGCTCGATCACCTTCATCGGACTGCTTGCGCTCGGATGGACGGCATCGACGCGTGCTCGGGTGGCGCTCGCGCAAGGTTTGTTTCTGGCGGCGCTTGGTGTGAGCGTGATCGGCGCGGCGATATGGCGCATGTTCGATATGGTGCAACCGGAAGCCGGAATCATGGGCTGGGTGGGGTTTGTCGCCCTGCTTATCAACCTTGCCGCCGTTTTTGTGCTCGCTCGCTTTCGCAAAGAAGGCGATGCTCAAGCGCGCGCGATATGGCTATTTTCGCGCAACGATGCCCTGGCCAATGTCGCGGTCATTGTCGCAGCCGGTTTGGTTTATTGGTTGGGAAGCGCATGGCCTGATATCATCGTGGCCGCTGCGATTGCATTTTTGTTCCTCCATTCGGCTCTCGAAATTATCCGCCATGCGCGCAGCGATATGAAAACGCAGCAGATTGCATGATGAAATATTTGGCGCGCCTGTCCGGCATTTGCCTGGCCCTTCTGTTGTCGTTCGGCAGCGCGCAAGCGTTGGCGGCAGAACCCAACACGATCTGGCGCCTGCTCGATTACATGGCGGTAGATTATGCAGCTGCCGTCGAGGACGGCGAAGTCGTCAACGAAGTCGAATATGAGGAAATGGTCGAATTCGCCGGTTCGGTACGATCGGGTATTGCGGAATTGCCTGAACGCCCCGGTCGCGTTCGGCTAGAGGCAAACGCGAAGCAACTTGAAGCCGATATCCTCTCGATGGCCCCCGTTGATCAAGTTGCCACGGCAGCCAGAAAGCTCGCTGCGGATCTCCTAGCCATCTATCCGATCACGCTCTCGCCTTCGAGGGCGCCCGATCTTGAGCGCGGAAGACTGCTGTACCAGGAGACTTGTGCCAGTTGCCACGGGGTGTCAGGAAACGGTCGCGGGCCGGCGTCTGCGGGCCTTGATCCGCCGCCGATCGCATTTACCGACGTCGATCGCGCGCGCCAGCGTAGCATCATGGGTCTCTATCAGGTTATCGACCAAGGGATCGATGGCACCGCCATGCCCGGTTTCTCACAGCTCTCCTCCGACGATCGTTGGGCCCTGGCCTTCTATTCGGGATCCGTCGCCTTTGAGCCGGCGGACGAAGGGGCGCGTCTATGGAAGTCAGATTCCGAACTACGTAAACGCTTTCCCGATCTTGCCGCTCTCACGAAGATCACGCCGGACGAACTGGCAGGAGAGATCGGGCAAGAGCGCGCGGACGCGCTCATGGCCTATCTTCGGGCCAACCCGTCGGCGATCGCCGATGCAGCGGGGCCTCTTGGCATCACACGTACCCGGCTCGCAGAAGCTGAACGCGCCCACGCGAACGGGAATATTTCCCGGGCCAAGGAGCTCGCACTGTCGGCATATTTGGACGGGTTCGAACCCGTCGAACCGATATTGGCGACACGCAATCCGGATCTTCTGGTGCGTATCGAGAGCGGGATGATGGACTTGCGTGCAGCCATCGACGCAGATCTGCCGACCTCTGCGATAAGCGAACGGATCCGGGCCATCGAGGGTTTGCTCGTACAGGCTGAAAATGTCCTTGCGCCGGAATCTGCGACGGGATGGTCAACCTTTGTGGCATCTTTCGCGATCCTCCTCCGCGAGGGTCTGGAGGCATTGCTGATCGTGATCGCCATGATCGCTTTCGTGAGGAAGGCGGGACAGGATCGGGCATTGCGATTTGTCCATGGCGGGTGGACCGGTGCGCTGGTAGCAGGCGCGTTTACTTGGCTTGCGGCGACCTATCTTCTCGACATCAGCGGTGCCGGCCGGGAATCGATCGAGGCATTCGGTGCGCTGATTGCAGCGCTGGTCCTCCTGTCGGTTGGCGTCTGGATGCACGGAAAATCACAGGCAGACAATTGGCAGCGCTATATCCGCGACAAGCTTGGCAAGGCGCTTTCGCGCGGATCGCTCTGGTTTCTGTTCGGGATCGTATTCCTTGTCGTCTATAGAGAGGTCTTCGAAACCATCCTTTTTTACGCTGCGCTGTCCGCTCAGGGAAGTACGGGCTATCTGCTGGCGGGCGCTGCCACGGCCGGTTTGCTCCTTGTCGTCATCGCCTGGCTGCTGCTGCGCTACAGCCGGACGCTGCCGATCGGAAAGTTCTTTGCCTACAGTTCGGTGCTCATCGCCCTGCTTGCGATTGTCCTGATTGGCAAAGGGATCGCGGGTTTGCAGGAAGCGGGTGTGATCGGAATTGCACAGATAGCCGGCGGTCCGCGACTAAGTATGCTTGGAGTTTATCCGACGTTCCAAGTGATTGGCGCTCAATTTGCAATGGCATCCGCACTTTTACTTGGTTTCTGGATTAATCACACCCGAGCATCAAACAATGACCGGTCACGCGATGCAGTGTGATAATATATCTTTCTATTACGGCGTTTGTGTCGACCCAGGTCGGTACATGAATAGCGCATTTGTTCGTTCTTATGCATTGAGCTGCGCGACGGCTTCGGCATTCGAAGAGAATATCGACTTGTGCCATGTGATTGGTCCTGCTAGCGGGGCCAAATTGTCATGACCCTCCGTACGCCCCTTCTTGCCTTGAAGCCGTTTTTCGCCATGCTGATTCTCTTCGGCCTGGTGTTCAGCGTAAGCGTGGACGCGGCGGTATGCGGGCCTGAAATTGGCGAACTTACAAGTGTCGAAGCTGCAAGTAGCGAGACTGGTCAAGACTTGCCGGACAGCCCGAATGAGCAGCATGGCATCTGCGCCCACGGCCATTGCCATCATGGAGTCCAGTTTGCAGGTAATGCGGATATCGGGGCCGGTGAGCGTTCATCCGGTGCACAGCATTTCTTCGAACCCGTCGGCCTGACTGCAGTCCAGCAAGCGATTTTGACGCCCCCTCCTCGAATCTGACGTCCAGTATTGCCGCCGCAATGTCGGCGCGCATTCGGCATGTCAGTAGAGGAAAAATCAATTCATGTTTGCCATTATTTGGCGAGGCGCCCTTTTTGCAGGGCTGAGCCTCGCAGTACTGCCCGGTGCGGTGCGTGCACAAGATCGCGCCGTGTTGACGCTCGACGAAGCTCTCGCGCGTGCGGGTGTGGACGAAAGCGCGCAGGTGCAATCAGACAATCCGCGTTTGATCGGGCCGCAGGCCGAAACGGACGCGGCACGCGCGCTTATCGATCAGGCACGGCTTCGGCCAAATCCTGAGCTTGCCTTTGAAGCGGAGAACATCGCAGGAAGCGGTGCCTTTTCAGGGCTGCAAGCAACCGAATATACGTTGTCTTTGAGTCAGCGCCTCGAGCTAGGCGGCAAGCGGGGCGCACGCATTCGCTCGGCCGAGGCCGAGGCGCGCGTGGCAATGCTTTCTGGAGAATTGTCGGTCGCTGAGCTGAGTCGCATGGTGCGCGAACGCTACATCGAGGCGGTCGCTTCAGCTGCGCGACTGGAACTTGCCCGCGACGTAGTCGAACGCAATCGCGAACTCGCGCGTATAGCTGGCCTGCTTGTCGAAGTTGGCCGCGAGCCGCCGCTGCGCTCGCTTCGTGCAGAAGCGGCCCTTGCTGAAGCCGAGGCGGAGTTTGAAGCCGCGCGAGCTTCAGAGATAGCGGCGCGGAGCGCGTTGGTGGCGCTCTGGGGTGAAACGTCCCCTCCCCCGGACGTGCCATCGGCGTTTCCCGGGATCGAACCTCCTGCGATGCTTCTTGCATCGCCTTCTGCTTTGCGTCTCCAAGTTGCGCGTGCCGAACGCGAGGCGGCGGACGCTGCGATCGACAGGGAGCGCTCTTTGGGTGTTCCCGATCCGGCCATCTCCGCCGGTGTCAGGCGGTTCGAGGAAAGCAGGGATCAAGCCTTCCTAGTGGGCGTCTCGATTCCCCTTCCTTTCCGCAATCGCAATCAGGGTAACATCGCCGCTGCCGAGGCCCGCTTCCGCGCGGCCTCCGCACGCGAGGCTGTCGCCCGCGCGGATTTCGAACTCGAAGTAACCCAGGCGCGCGGCCGCTTTCTCGCCGCCGAGGCTCGTGTAGAGACTCTGTCCCAAACCTCCCTGCCTCAAGCGGAAGAAGCCTTGCGCCTCGTCCGGATTGGGTATCGCAACGGCAGGTTCCCGCTGATCGAGGTTCTGGCTGCGGCCGAAGCCCGCGATGCAATCCGAGAAGCCTTGATCCAAGCCCAGGAAGATCGCGGTCGCCTGGCGGCGCAGTTGATCTGGCTTGGCGCCCAATGAGGAAAATACCCATGAACCGTAAGCGTTTGGCTGTACTGATCGGCCTGATCATTCTT
This sequence comes from Croceicoccus sp. Ery5, assembly GCF_020985325.1. Lineage (NCBI taxonomy): Bacteria > Pseudomonadati > Pseudomonadota > Alphaproteobacteria > Sphingomonadales > Erythrobacteraceae > Croceicoccus > Croceicoccus sp. Ery5. Next base: position 1,218,152 of record NZ_CP087587.1, on the reverse strand, counting down.
GTTTTTGCGGCTGCTGTAATGCTGTGGCCGGACAACGGCGCAGAACCGCACAGCGAAGAGGAAACCGAAGAAAGCGATCTCCCGGAAGGACTGGTCCTACTCGGCGAAGAGCAGATTCGAAGCTCCGAAATCATGGTCGAGACCGTTGGTGAGGGCTCGGCGGTAGAGCTAGTGTTCCCAGCCACAATCGCCGCTAGCCCCACAGGCAGCGCGCGGATCGATGCGCGAGCGGCGGGCGTGGTGCGGAGCGTTCAAAAAACGCTGGGTGATTACGTCCGGCAGGGTGAAACCATTGCGCGTATCGAAAGTGCGGAAGCGGCAGCTTTGGCATCGCAATTGAGCGCGGCGCGCGCGCGCGTCAACGAATTGTCAGCCGCCTATGAGCGCGAACGCCGGCTTTTCGAAGCCAATGTTACGGCGCGGCAGGATCTCGAAGCGGTGCGCGCCAATCTCCAGGTCGCCCAGTCAGAACTGTCCCGCGCGCAGGCAGCGGTTGCGGCAGCGGGCGTGAGTGGCGACGGTCGGTCTTTGGCGGTTACCAGCCCTCTTGCAGGACGGGTAACGGCGGCGCCTATTGTCCTTGGTTCGTTTGTCGATGCGGGAGAGGAACTCTACCAAATCGTGAATCCTAATGCGATGCAGATCGAAGTCGCGCTCCCCTCTGCAGAAGCAAGCCGTATTCAGCCAGGCGATGAAGCCACGCTGGAACTTGCAGAAAACCGCGAGATCGGAGCGCGGGTCCGCTCCGTCACGCCATCGCTCGATCCTGAGAGCCGCAGCGCGACGGCAGTCCTTTCGCTCACGCGGTCCATCCCCGGTCTTCAACCAGGTGCCTTCCTGCAAGCGCGCATCCGGCCTTCGGGCGAGGTCGACACGGGCCGCATGTCGGTGCCCGAAAGCGCGGTGCAGTCACTCGACGGCCAGGAAGTGGTTTTCGTGCGCACTCGCCGCGGCTTCCAGACCCGTCCGGTGGTGACCGGCGCACGTTCCGGAGGCCGCGTGGTGATCGAATCCGGTCTCGAAGCGAACTGGCGGATCGCAACCGAGAATGCCTTCCTGCTCAAAGCCGAACTCGAAAAAGAGGAAGCCGAACATGGACACTGATCGCATGCAGGAAACGGAGCACTCGCACCGCCACGGCCTGATCGGCATGATCCTCGACATGGCCGTGCGTTTTCGCTGGGCCATGGTCGTTTTGACGATCGGTGTCGCCATCTATGGCGTGATGAACCTTCTTCGGCTTCCCATTGACGCCGTACCCGACATTACGAACGTTCAGGTGCAGATCAATACCGAAGCGCCCGCCCTTTCCCCCTCCCAGGTCGAAACGCAGGTAACCTATCCGGTGGAAACCGGTCTTGCCGGGATCGATGGTCTGGAAATGACCCGTTCGATTTCGCGCAACGGGTTCAGCCAGGTTACTGCAATCTTCGAAGAAGGTACTGACATCTATTTCGCGCGGCAGCAGGTCAATGAGCGCCTGACGCCGATCACCGCTTCGCTGCCCGAAGGAGCAGAACCGGTAATGGGACCTATCTCGACCGGTCTGGGCGAAGTGCTCATGTATACGATCGAGTTCGAGCATCCGGGGGGCAAGGAAGCACCGAAGGGCAATGCGGTCGGTTGGCAGTCCGACGGAAGCTTCGTTACCGAACGCGGTGACAGGCTCGATAGCGATGTCGCTAAGGCTGCTTATCTGCGTACCATTCAGGACTGGGTGGTCGCTCCACTCATGCGGTCGGTCGATGGCGTCGCCGGTGTCGATTCCATCGGGGGTTTCCGAAAGCAATATCTCGTACAGCCCGATCCTGCTCGCATGACAGGCTACGGGCTTTCATTCGATGAGGTGATCGAAGCGCTGGAAGCCGCCAACCTTGCCGAAGGCGCGAATTTCGTCGAGCGATCAGGAGAGGCCCTGCTGGCTCGTGTCGATGCACGGCTCGGCAGTGTCGAGGACATCGAGCAAGCAGTCATATCTACACGTGAAGGCGTTCCCATTCGCGTGGGAGATGTCGCAACGGTCAGCATTGGCGGTGATCTCAGAACCGGGGCTGCATCGCTGAATGGCGACGAGGCTGTGGTTGGTACCGTCCTCATGCGGGCAGGAGAAAACAGCCGCACTGTTTCAGCCCAGGCCGCTGAGAGGCTTGATGAAGTCCGCACCTCCCTGCCGCAAGGTGTGGTAGCCGAAATCGTCTACAATCGTTCGTCTCTTGTCGATGCAACGATCGCGACCGTCGAGAAGAATCTCGTCGAGGGTGCGCTGCTGGTCATAGCCATCCTGTTCCTTTTGCTCGGCAACATACGCGCCGCAATTATCGCCGCTCTGGTTATCCCTTTTTCGATGCTGATGGCATCGATCGGCATGAACCGGCTCGGAGTGTCAGGCAATCTGATGAGTCTGGGCGCGCTTGACTTCGGTCTGATCGTCGATGGGGCCGTGATTATCGTCGAGAATAGTGTGGCACGTCTTGCGGCCAGACAGGAGCATGAGGGCCGGCTCCTGACACTTGGCGAACGGCTGACGGAAACGCGGCTTGCCGCGCAGGAGATGATCAAGCCGACTGTCTATGGTCAGGCGATTATCCTTCTGGTGTTCGCACCGTTGCTGACCTTCACCGGAGTCGAGGGCAAGACGTTCTCGCCGATGGCCATCACGGTCATGCTGGCGCTCGCGTCGGCATTCGTACTCTCGCTGACTTTCGTCCCGGCGATGATCGCGATCCTGCTGAACAAAAAACTGACGGAGAAGGAAGTCAAACCGATCCGGATGGCCAAGGAACGCTATGGGCCTCTTGTCCGCAAAGCCATCGCCCGCCCTTGGCCGGTGATCGGGGCCGGTGCCGGCATTTTTGCCGTTGCTGCTCTGGTGTTCAGTTTCCTTGGCAGCGAGTTTACGCCGCAGCTCGACGAGCGCGATATCGCGGTGCAATCATTGCGAATCCCTTCCACATCTCTCGAGCGGTCTCTGGCGATGCAGCGGCGAGTAGAAGATCGATTGGAGGAATTTCCGCAAGTGCAGCTGGTATTCTCACGTACCGGTACTGCGGAAGTGGCCAGCGACCCGATGCCGCCCAACGCCTCCGATGCGTATGTGATCCTGAAGCCGCGCGATGAATGGCCTGACCCGGATCTTTCGAAAGACGATCTGGTGGCAGAAATGGAGAGTGCTCTGGGAGGCCTGGTTGGCAATCTCTATGAGTTCAGCCAACCAATCGAACTTCGCTTCAACGAACTGATCGCTGGCGTGCGCGGCGATGTCGCGGTCAAGATCTACGGCGACGATCTGAGCGCCATGACCTCGGCAGCGAACGGGGTCGCCGGCATCTTGCGCGAGGTCGAGGGAGCTGCGGATGTCAAAGTCCAGCAGGTCACCGGGTTCCCGACGCTTGATATTGCCTTCGATCGTCCAACGATCGCTCGATATGGGCTGAAGGTCGAAGACGTCGCTCAATCCGTCGCAATTGCTTTGGGCGGGCGGCCTGCCGGACTCGTGTTTGAAGGCGATCGAAGGTTCGAGGTCGTCGTTCGGCTTTCGGATGCGACACGCGATGATTTCGATCAGCTTGGTGCATTGCCGGTGCTGCTTCCGAACGGAGCAACCATACCGCTGCGCTCGGTCGCTGAATTCCGGGTTGTGGATGGCCTTGCCGAAGTCCGCCGTGAACAGGGACGCAGGCTGGTGATCGTTTCCTCCAATGTGCGCGAGCGCGATCTTGGATCCTTCGTTGAGGAAGCGAGGGCGAATGTCGAGGCGCAGGTCGAATTGCCCGCTGCAGCCTTTATCGAGTGGGGCGGTCAATACCAGAACCTGCAAGCTGCGCAGGAACGGTTGCAGATCGTTATCCCGATCGCTTTCGCGGTTATTCTCCTGTTGCTCTATATGGCAGTCGGAGGCTGGGTTCCCGCTCTGGCTGTTTTCAGCGCGATCCCGCTCGCCCTCGCTGGCGGCATCTTCTCGCTGGCTCTGCGCGGAATGCCGTTTTCGGTTTCGGCGGCAGTCGGGTTCATCGCCCTCTCGGGCGTGGCGACCCTCAACGGTCTCGTGATGGTGACTGCAATACGCCAGCGTCTGGACAAGGGGATGGCGCTCGATGAGGCCATTGTGGAAGGCGGACTGGCGCGTTTGCGTCCAGTATTGATGACCGCTCTGGTCGCGTCGCTCGGGTTTGTCCCCATGGCGATCGCGACCGGTACCGGAGCGGAGGTTCAACGGCCTCTAGCAACGGTGGTCATTGGCGGTCTGATCACCGCCACTGCGCTCACCTTGTTCGTCCTTCCCGCGATCCTGAAGCTCGTCTTCGCCACCAGAAAGGATGACCGGACGTGGCGTCAACGCTGGTGGGACCGCCTGCGCCGCAACGTCACTCCCGAGGAACGGCAAGAGCTGCAAGAGGTTACGTGAATGGAGAGCATCAATGATTAGTAGCCAGCTCAGAGTGACTCTTGCCGGCGCCCTGATACTTTCAAGTGTTCCAGCATCGGCGCAGGATCAGAGCACGCTTGTTCCGATCGCCGGTGTCTGGAGCCTTGGTGAAACGCGGTCTTGTGATAGCGGACCGGCCTGGGTGTTTTTCGCAGATGGCTATTATGCCGAAGTGCAGCTTCCGGACGGTGCCCCCGCCGCCGTCGGAATTTGGCGAGACGAGGGCGATGCCATCGCTTACACCCACGCGCACATGCCATTCGAAGGTCATGAACGGCCGATGCGGGTTCGTCATCTTACCATCGAAGAGCGCACCGCCGAAAAACTGACAACCCGCAGTTATCGCGGTGTCACGCGCACGTTTCACCGCTGTCCAGCGAATTCTCTGAAAGTGCCGGCAGGTCAGGACGCACATTGACGCTTTCGTTACGCAATATGCGGGCTTCGCTAGTCCCTTTTAGGGTTTCGCGAACCTGCAAGCTTACGGGTCTGCGGCACCGGGAGCGGTCAATTTCCAATGGGAAGCAATAGGCAATGACGCGAACCATCGAACTCGAAGTCTCACCGCTCCTTCCCGACCTCCCGAGCGAAACAGACCATTGCATCGCTCGCTTGCAGTCTTTGCTCAACTCGCGGATCGGCGTGCACGAGGTCACGATATTGCCGGGCGAGAAAAATGCATCCGCTCGACTAGCGATATCATACGATGCCGATCGCCTGACTGTCCCCCGCATCAAGGAGTTGGCCCATGTGGCCGGAGCGGAAATCTCCGAACGCTACGGACACGTTGTCTGGCAAGCCGATGGCATCAATTCCACCCGCCGTGCCCAAACGGTCGCGGACCTGCTGGCGAGCAAACCCGGTATCCTCGAAGCAAATGCTGATGCGAGCGGGAGGTTCGTTGCCGAATACGACCGTCAGCTAACCGATGAGCCTACGATTGCTGGCGAGCTCAAGAACCTCGGCGTGTCGGTTCTGGCGGGCGATGTCGTCAGGAACGCCGAGCACTCCTCCAAAGACCATAGTCACGATGATGAAGATCATGCCGGACACAGTCATGGCGGAATCTTCGGCGCGAACACCGAACTCTATTTCTCGCTCGCCTCGGGCGCATTTCTCGCGACCGGGTTCGGGATTGAGAAACTATGGTCTGGGCATCCCGGATGGCTGCCATTCGCATGCTATCTCGCGGCGTATTTCTTTGGCGGATTCTTTACCGTCCGAGAGGCGTGGGACAATTTGCGCCTGCGCCGGTTTGAAATCGACAGCCTCATGCTTGTCGCCGCTGCAGGCGCCGCCTTTCTCGGGGAATGGGCCGAAGGCGCGCTATTGCTGTTTCTGTTCAGTTTCGGCCACGCGCTCGAACACTACGCGATGGGGCGCGCTAAGAGGGCGATCGAGGCGCTCGCCGAGCTCGCGCCGGAAACGGCACGAGTAAAACGTGGGGATGACGTCGTTGAGGTTCCGGTCGAGGAGCTGGCGCTAGGCGACGTGGTAATCGTGCGTCCGAACGAACGCCTTCCGGCTGACGGTTTCATCCTGGACGGCGTCAGTGCCATCAATCAGGCTCCGGTGACCGGTGAAAGCGTGCCGGTCGACAAGAGCGCGGTTTCGAATGTCGCTTCTGCGCGCGCAAATCCTGACAATCTTGCGGATGACAATCGCGTCTTTGCGGGGACGATCAACGGATCGGGCGCGCTCGAAGTGGAAGTGACCCGGCGATCGAGCGATACGACCCTCGCCAAGGTCGTCCAAATGGTGAGCGAAGCCGAGGCTCAGCAATCTCCTACCCAGCGTTTCACGCAGCGCTTTGAGCGAATTTTTGTGCCCGCCGTGCTCGCTCTGGCCGGCCTGCTCCTTTTCGCCTGGGTTGTCATCGACGAGCCGTTCCGCGACAGTTTTTACCGGGCGATGGCGGTGCTTGTGGCTGCCAGCCCCTGCGCTTTGGCGATCGCGACCCCGAGCGCGGTCTTGTCCGGAGTGGCCAGAGCAGCACGCAGCGGCATTCTGGTAAAGGGCGGCGCGCCGCTCGAGGATCTCGGTGCGCTCAAAGCCATCGCTTTCGACAAGACCGGTACGCTTACAAAAGGTGAGCCCCGGATTACCGATGTTGTGGCAGCGCCCGGCGTGGCGGAACGAGAGTTGCTTGCGATTGCGTCCGCCGCCGAAAGCCTGAGCGATCATCCTCTGGCACAGGCGATCGTCAAGGATGGCCGCGAGCAGCTCGGCGATGAGACACTGCCCAAAGCGCGCGATCTTGAAAGCTTCACAGGCAAGGGCATCACCGCAATTGTTGGCGGTGAGCGGGTGTGGATCGGCAAGCTCGAGATGTTTGGCCAAGACGGCGTTCCTTCGCTCAGTGAGGGCCTGTCGGGAGAAATCGAGGCCATGCGCGAGCGCGGGCGGACAACAATGGGCGTTCGCTCGGAAACGCGCGATCTTGGAGCGATCGGTTTGCTCGACACGCCGCGGGCGGCAGCAAAGGCGACGCTCGAAGCGTTACGCGGCCTCGGGATCACCCGAATGATCATGATCTCGGGTGACGATCAAAGAGTGGCCGATGCGGTTGGAAAGGATGTCGGCCTCGACGAGGCCTGGGGCAATCTCATGCCCGACGACAAGGTCGAGGCCATCCGCAAGCTTGCCGGTCAGGACAAGGTTGCGATGGTCGGAGACGGGGTCAACGATGCTCCGGCTATGGCGAATGCCACCGTCGGGATTGCAATGGGTGCCGCAGGCTCGGATGTCGCGCTGGAGACAGCCGATGTCGCCCTTATGGCAGATGATCTTGCCCGGCTGCCTTTCGCCGTCGATCTGAGCCGGCAGACCCGCTCGATCATCCGGCAGAACATGATCGTCAGTCTCGGAATTGTCGCTGTGCTTATCCCGGCGACCATTTTCGGTCTCGGGATAGGCCCCGCTGTCGCGGTTCACGAAGGTTCGACATTGATCGTGGTCGCCAACGCGCTCCGGCTTCTGGCGTATAAAGAGAAGAGCGGTGCAAAGGCGATAATGGAGACGCAAGCATGAGCGGCGATGATAACTTCAATCTGGATACGTCTGACAAGCGCCGCACATTATGGATCGTCTTATGGCTTAACGTCGCGATTGCGGTCGGGTTTTTCGTCATGGGCTACTTTGGCGACTCGAATGCGCTGCTGGCCAACGGACTCGACAATTCGTCGGACGCGCTTGTCTACGCTCTCAGTCTCCTTGCGCTGAGTCGACCGCGCTCTTGGAAGCGAGGCGCAGCGCGCTTTTCTGGCGTCATGCTTTTGATCTTTGCCGGCGGAGTGATTGCTGATGCCGTTAGGCGGTTTGTTGAAGGTTCTGAGCCGGGTGGCATCCTGATGATCGCGATGGCTGCCGTCGCGGGCATAGTGAACCTCTATTGCCTTCGCCTGTTGCAAAAGATGCAGAACAAGGACGTCAACATGCGGGCCGCCACCACATTCAGCTTCAATGACTTCATTTCGAACGGCGGGATTATCATCGCTGGCGTCATCGTTATGATCACAGGCGCGAACTGGCCGGACCTTGTGGTCGGCGTCGCTGTGGCTGGCATAGCTCTTTACGGCGGGATCGATATCCTGCGCGACGCGCACAGTGACAAGCACGACGAGGCGGGAACGGTTCATGGCGAAACACGGGAATGAGCCTCGTCCACGAGATATTTGCAACTGAGGATTTGTCGGCGATCCTGACCTTGGCGATGCTGGCAAGCCTCGGCCTGGGTGCTGGCGTTGTCTGGGAAGAAAAGCACGGGCCTACCCCGAACGGAAATGGGTTCGCGGCGGCCGTCCACTCTGGCGCCCTTGCCGCACTTGCGCTTGTTTTGACCGGTCCTGCAGTTGGACAAGCAAGGGGTGACTTCATAGACGCAGCCCTGCTCCCCGCTGGCGGGACTCTCTATCTTCTGGCGGTGCTGATCGGAGGCTGGGCTTCGCATCGCGACTCAGTTGGAACCCTGTCCGACGCCGTGGGAAGACGCGGGCCGAAGATGACCATTGCGCTTCAAGGCGGTATTGCGCTGGGGTTTGGTGGCATCGCTCTGGGTGCAGCAGCAGCCGTGTCTGTCTTCGCCGGTTTCGCAGCAACACTAGGGGTTGGAATCACCTTTTTCCTGGTGGGGCGAAAGACAACAGCCGGATTTCGCGACAGCGCGATGAAACGCATGGATCGTCTGGCGATCCATGTTTTTCTGTCACTCGCCTTTGTTGCCGCAGCGGTAGCCGGGTTTTGGCTTCTCCACGGCATGAGCGAAACAGCCGACGCGCGGTTGGCAATTCTACTCGCAGGATACTTTCTTATCTGGTCGGTTCATTTTTTGCTGCAAATCCCGGGCAGACTGGGAGGTTTGAATTTGGCAGCACTCGCGGCCTTCATCTCCGGGCTTGCGATGTTCGGAATGATTGCAGTCGGATTTAACGCCGCGATCGGAGCAATCGATAATTCCGATGCGATCCTTCAGCATCCGGATACCGCCGGCAACGAAATCGTAAATAGCGGAGAGAAGTGATGGCGCACTCGCACGATCATGCTGGCCACAGTCACGGCGAGGAAAACCTTAGCGATCGTCAGCTGATCCTCGCGGTCGCGATCAATGTCCTCCTGACCCTTGCCCAGATCGTCGGCGGCATCCTTTCGGGGTCACTGGCGCTTATCGCGGATGCATTGCACAACTTCAGCGATGCGGCCTCTCTTGGTCTTGCATGGTTTGCGCGGCGCATAGGCCGGCGGCCGGCGGACAAGCTGATGACCTTCGGCTACGCCCAGGGAGAAGTCGTCGCCGCGCTCATCAATCTGACGACCTTGCTGATCATCGGATTCTATCTGATCGTTGAGGCGATCAACCGTTTCGCCGCGCCGCAGCCGGTCGAAGGCTGGACCGTGATCTGGGTTGCCGGGATCGCACTTGTCATCGATCTCGTCACCGCATTCATTGTCTATCGCGGCGCGCATGACAGCATTAACATGAAGGCTGCCTTCCTGCATAATGTTTCGGACGCGCTGGCCTCGATCGGTGTGATCGTCGCCGGAGTGCTAATCATTCTATACGATCTCGTCGTCGCCGATCTCATCATCACTCTCATCATCGCGGCCTATGTCATCTGGCAGGGCGCGACGCTCCTACCGCGAACCGTTCGTCTGCTGATGGGAGCAGTGCCGGACGAGGTGGAATTTGATCAGATGGTTGAAAACCTGCGCGCGCTTGGCGGCGTGCAGGATATTCACCACGTCCATGTCTGGAATCTGGGAGAACATCACCGGGCGCTCGAAGCCCATCTCACTCTTGTTGATTACTCCCAAACAGCATTCGAGGGAGTCAAGCGACGCGCGCGGGCGATGCTGGAAAAGGATTTCGGCATCGCACATGCCACTTTCGAGCCCTGCCTCGCTACGGACTGCGATGATGCGCTGATCCCTGCCCACCCGGCACCCAACAACGGGAAAGACACGGCCGGTGATTAAGCTTTCGCTGGCCTGTTCCTGCCCGACCGTTCGCAGACCCTGAGCCCTCATCGCGCGCCGGTCACGGACGGTATTGCAGTCCGGAACCGATGCACCGCGAGCCGCCCTAACCCGATATGGGCATAAAAGCCTACTACTGCTATTGCGAATACGTCTCAATAGCAGTAGTAGGCTGGTAAATGTCTCGAAAGGATTCTTCACATGTATCGCGCTACCGCCTCGCTCATAGCAATTGCACTGGCCGCCCCTGCTTACGCCAATGAAAAAGACCCGACCGATGAGCGGCAATCGCAGGACGGGATAGCAAACCCAAGCGAATCGATTATCGTGATTGGCGGTCGCATCGATGCGTATGAAGTGGCCGGTGCGGCGGACCTAATCGATGGCGAGGAACTGAGCGAATTCGAGCATGGTGACGTCAACCGTGTCCTGCGCCAGGTGCCGGGGGTCAACATTCAGGAAGAGGACAGTTTCGGGCTATTCCCGAATATTGGCTTGCGCGGCGCGCCGGTCGAACGGTCGAGCAACATCACCTTGATGGAAGATGGCGTTCTTATTGCCCCTGCCCCCTACGCCGCTCCGGCCGCGTATTACTTCCCTGCGATCGGTCGAATGGATGCAGTCGAAGTGATCAAGGGCGCGGGCTCGGTACGCTATGGTCCTCGCACGATCGGCGGGGCCATCAATTTCCGATCGACTCCGATACCGACCGAGAGCCTTGCTGGCGAAGCCTCCGGACAGCTTGGTTCTCGCGGCTATTATCAAGGTCATGGCTGGATTGGCGCTAGCGCCGGCAATTTCGGGGCGCTGGTGGAAAGCTATCAGCAAGGCAGTGACGGGTTCAAGACGATAGATGGGCTTCCCGGCGCTGAGACCGGTTTTCAACGTCAGGACTATCGCGCCCGCTTCGCCGTCCACACCAGCCCAGATTCGCCGGTCGATGCGCGCCTCGAGTTCGCCTATGGTCGATCAGAACTTGAGGCGAACGAAACCTATTTGGGCCTCGCCGACGCGGATTTCGCGAGCGATCCGTACCGGCGCTATTCGGCCAGCCAACGCGACGTTTTCACGGGCGAGCACGATCAATATCGGCTCACCGGCACCCTCCGGTTGCCCGACGACACGCAGTTCGCGGTTACCCTATATCGCAACGATTTCACACGAAGTTGGTCGAAGCTACAGGACATCGATTTCGATGGTGATGGCAGCTTTGATGCCATCCAACCCGTTTTCGATGCTCCCTCCTCAAACGAGAGAGGCCTCGCAATCCTGCGAGGCGCAGACAGCGCTGAAGGTGCCCTTCGCATTCGCAACAACAACCGCGTCTATCGGAGCGAAGGCGTCCAGCTTTCGTTCGAAAGACCTTTCGAGACCGGCGAGGTCAGGCACAACCTGGCTGCGTCGCTCCGGTATCACGAGGATGAAGAAGACCGGTTGCAGAATGAGGAATTCTATACGCAAACGGATGGAGATCTCGTTTTCGTCCGGCAGACGGCTCCGGGCGCTCAAGCCAATCGCGAGGCGAAGGCGAAGGCGATCGCTTTCTATCTGGAGGACCGGATCGAGATCGGCGGGCTTACTCTGACACCCGGCATTCGGTACGAAGGCATCGACCTTACCCGACTGGACTATGATCGAGCCGACCCCGCTCGTCTCGATGGACCTTCGCGCATACGTAAGACCAACATTGACGAATGGCTTCCCGCACTCGGTGCAACCTATGCACTGGGAGACGTGCTGTTGATTGCAGGCGCTTCGCGCGGTTTTTCTCCCCCCGGGCCAGGAAATCCGGAGGCGCGAGCCGAGAAAAGCTGGAACTATGAATTTGGTGGGCGTTTTCGGAATGGCGCCATTCAAGCTTCCGCGATTGCGTTTTATTCCGACTATTCCAATCTGCTCGGAAACTGCACACAATCCGTGGGGTGTAGCGTCGGGGATATTGGCGACCAGTTCAATGCTGGGGCCGTCTCCGTAAAGGGGTTGGAGCTGGCAGCTTCGACGGAGCATCAAGTGGGTAGGGAAATTTCAATTCCCTTCTCGGTGGTTTACACGCTCACCGACGCGCAATTCGAAAGCAGTTTCGAGAGTGCGTTCTTCGGTTCCGTGTCCCAGGGCGACGCACTCCCCTACATCGCTCGCCACCAATTCTATGCCGAAACGGGGCTCGCATTTGGACCGGCATCCTTGCTCGTGAGCGCCAATTACACATCGCAAGTACGCACCGAAGCAGGTAGCGGGGATATTTCGCCCGATGAGCGTATTGACGAAAGGATTGTCTTTGATCTCGCCGGCCGGTTTGCGCTGACGGAAGGTCTCTCTTTGTTTGCCAGAGTGGATAATCTGTTCGACAATGCTTATGCTGTAGCGCGTCGGCCTTCGGGTTTGAGACCGGGGGCTCCCCGGCGCTTCGTAGCAGGCGCTAGCGTGCGCTTCTGAGTATCTACGCCGGCCGATGATCGCGCAATCTTGTAGGAGGCGGGAGCGCCAGTGAGCATTTCCGCCCCACTAAATGCAGGTGAGGTCGAGACTCACGCAATCGATTGCGTCGACATTCGACGTGCCGCAGGCCACACACCCGCCAAAATATGAGGACGGCGGACACCTCCCCTCACGACAAATAGGATTATGCACATGACCCTCTCCATTGGCTCGACAGCCCCCGATTTCACAGCGGAAACGACCCAAGGCACCATCACCTTCCATGATTGGATGGGCGACAATTGGGCTATCCTGTTTTCTCATCCAAAGGCATTTACCCCGGTTTGTACGACCGAGCTGGGTTACATGGCCGGTCTCGGCGAGGAATTTGCCAAACGCGACACCAAGATTCTCGGCCTGTCGGTCGACAGCAGCCAAGACAATCGCGACTGGCTACCCGATATCGAGGCGCGGTCAGCGGCAATAAAGTCGATTACCCGGTGGTCGGCGACAGCGACCTGAAGGTGGCCAAACTCTACAATATGTTGCCCGCCGAGGAGACTGGCAGTGCGGAGCAAAGAACCGCAGCCGACAATGCTACCGTTCGCGCCGTCTATATCGTTGGCCCGGACAAAAAAATCCGTGCGATGCTACTTTATCCGATGAGCAGCGGACGCAATTTCGAAGAAGTGCTTCGATTGCTCGATTCAGTCCAGCTCACCGAAAGTAAAGGCGTGGCAACCCCGGTCAATTGGCAGAGTGGGGATGACGTCATCATTCCACCGTCTGTTTCCGATAAAGAAGCGAAAGCGCGCTTCCCGCAAGGTTTCACAACGCTGCGCCCCTATCTGCGCACGGTTAAAATCGACTGACCAGCGCAAGCGGATGTGGTGTATTTGGGCTCGAACTCAACAGGGGAACCCGCATGAAGCTAGACAAAAGCAGTCACGCAACTGCGGCTTCCGCCGCATTACGATTTGGCACCGACGAATTCGTAAGCGCATCCTGCCAGAAACTCGCGGAAATGGAGTTCGTTCAGCTCTCGGCGGGCTGGTAGCCACGGGCGGAATTCTTCGTATCGCGCGAGACGCCGAACGGTTTCGTAGCGAATATTCCGATTTCAATCAGCCATCGCGGCCAGCGCTCGGGGTGTTTCAGGCCAAGCAGGGCCATCCGGCCACCCGTCGGGAGAGCAGCCGAGGCGCGCTCGATGATCCCAGCGTAATCAGGTGGCATTTCCAGTCCAAAGGTGCTGATGACTGCGCTGGTCTCGCTCGGAAAGCGGAAGGCGGCTACGTCTGACTGCACAAATTCGACATTGCTAGCTCGCAGGCGCTTCGCTCGTCGACGGGCTTGGTCGAGCATGCCTTGCGAAAGGTCGACCAGCGTCACCTTGCCGCTTGGTCCTACTCTCTCAAGCAGAAACGCGAGGTTTGCGCCGGTGCCAGCACATAGATCGATCACATGGTCACCGGCGTTGAGTTCAAGCCGGTTAACCAGATCGCGTCGCCAGCGACCAAGACCGGCCCACCGAAACCCCGACACCAATCGGTCATAGATTCCCGCGTTCTTGTCGTAGAGACGTTCAACCTGTTCGTTGGATAGAATTGCCATGGCGCGTGCTAGCGAACCTCGTCCGAAGAGATGGTGAAAACCTCCGCGAGGTCGTCCGGGTATGGCATTGGCGCGAATGCGCTCACGTTTGCGCGTCCGGTATTGCCCCAGGGGAGCCGTCCGGTGAGATTACCAAGGGGAGCGAGCGCAAGACGTATGACCTGCCCCAGAACTTCGCGGCCATCGCGGGTTTCAACTGCATAGCCCAGCATCGTCATATGTGAACGAAGGTGCGGCCCGAAGAAGCCCTGGCCCAGAATATGTTCCCGCTCGAGCGCGGTCCAAGCCAAAGCCCGGTCACCAGACTGCCTGGCGGCACGGAAAACGCGCCGCTCAGCTTCGATAAGTTCAATAATGTCCTTCTTTGCCACAGGATTTTACTAGAGGCAGCCAACAACTAGCCCGATCATGGCCACTTGACCTGACTCGGCTTGGCCAACCCGCCCAATTGTGGCCAGGACCAGCCCTGGCGAAGCCAAAATGCCTGCCAAAAACGTTGGGGTCTGTGCTGGAACAAAATGGGGCGGTTGAACCCGCCCCATCACCGGCTATTTTCTTTCGCGCAGCGACGGCCCGCGCAATTGAAGGCGCCAGGCACGCTGGCTCATACGGTCGAGAATTGCATCGGCAAGATGCGGCGAGTCCAGATAGGCATGCCACTCTGAGGGTTCGAGTTGTCCGGCAACCATCGTGGCACCGCTATTGCTCCGCCCATCGAGAAGTTCGTTTAGATCCTCTTTGGCCTGCTCATTGATCGGTGCAATCCCAAAATCATCAAGGATCAAAAGTGATACTCGTACCAAAGCGGCGCGAAGTTTGGACAACGAACCGTCGAGGTGGGCGAGGCGCATTTCTTCAAGCATCGGATTTGTCCGAACATAACGGACCGACAAACCCCGGTTAATTGCGGCAACCCCCAAGCTGCAGGCAAGCCAGGTCTTTCCCGTCCCCGTTGCCCCAGAGATCAAAAGGTTGTCCGCATTCCGTATCCATTCACAGGCGATAAGCTCCGCGATCTGGGCCTTGTCGAGAGCACGCTCTCCTCCAAACAGTATCCGAGACGGGTCAGCGGCGGTATGTTTAAATTTCGCCTGACGGAATAGGCGCTGGCGGCTTCTTACCTGACGTTCGTGATGTTCGCCAGCGAGCAGATGCTGAAGCCGATCGATAAAGGCCATATCTCCAAAGGCCGGAGATAGCGCCTGCTGATCCAGTGATGCCAGCATTCCCTCGAGGCGCAAAGCACGTAAGGTTTCCCGAACCGATTCCATGCTCATAACGACGAACCCTTTTTGCCGTAGTAGTCGGCGCCGCGCACATTGCTGCGTGCCACAATCCCGGTTCCGTCAATTTGCTGAGGTAAAGTAGTTTCAATACCGCGTATCAGGGCATTTTCGACATGCTTGAAGCGCAAGTCACCGAGATCGACAGCGCGTTGGCAAGCCATTTCGAATCGGCGACGTGTAAAGCGACGCGGCAAGCTCTTAATCCATTCGGTTCTTTGCTTGCGAAGGTGCGCGGGCAGCGGGCTGGATATGTCTGCGGCAGCCAGAGTTCTGACCGCCTCAGCGTACGTCTCTGCCCATTCCAAGATGTCTTCGGTCGCCGCCAAGCGATGGTGTTGTGGCCTGTGTTCGGGCAGAGTGGAGGTTCTACCGGTACCGTGAAGGCGGGGGTGAGTAGCGATGCTTTTGGACTTTAAAGAGATATGAACGGTTTGGCTTTCGACGGTCAGGCTAACGGTTTCGCCGGTGTAAATGTGCGGTACCGAATAATAGCAGCCCCTAAAGATAACGTGGTAATCCCTACCCACCAGCGCTTCAGCCCGAGTTTCGATAGGCAGGTAGGGTTCAGGTGGTAGGGGCTGAAGGTGCGCGCGCTCCTCGGCTTCGAATAGGCTTCGTCGACTATGTCCGTTGGCGCGGCGGAGAGGTTTTTCATTTATCTTCTCAACGATATCTGAGAGAGTAAGACGTAGTTCCGTCAGTGATGGCACAGGCCTGTTGTGGAACCGCAATCGCAATGCGCGCTGAACAAGTTTTACACTATTCTCCACCGCCGATTTATCCTGCGGATGATTGGGCCTCGCCGGGCTGATACCGATGCCATAGTGATCAGCGAAACTTTGATATTCGGCATTGATACGCGGTGGTCCGAAGCGTGGCCGAGACAACACGGCGGCTTTCAAATTATCCGGCACCAGGACAAGGGGCGAGCCTCCGATATTTTGAATTGCAGCGATATTCGCATCGATATGGTCGTTGGTTTTTTCCGATCGCGCAATCACTGCATAGACCAGCCGAGAGAACGGCAAGGTCGCAACAAATAATTTGAAAGAGACGGGAGATATCGATCCGTGATCGCAGGCCTTCGGAGTGTATCCGGCATAATCGGTTTGCAAGGCATAACCGGGTGCATGGTCAATTCGCATGACGGGATCCAGTGCTCGCAAATAGATTGCAAATCGGCGGCAGTATTCGCGATAGGACATGGTGCGGCCATTTCCCGCATTTTGAACATAGCGTTCATGCATTTCGAGCCTGGTGAACCCCGTGCGGATCAAGTTGTGGTCCTTGCTCCAGTCCGGTTCCACAAATCGTTTGGCGGGGCGTCGCGCTGGATAGAATAGTGCTTCGAGCTCAGCGTCTCCAAGATTGTCGATCTGGTCAGCTGTAATTCTCTGCTGTTCGATGATTCTGGATGCTCTGCGAACGGTATGATGCGACATGTTCCGCTGCACCGCGATGGCGTTGCACGACAATTTTCCTCGCACGAGTTGTCGAAGCATGGCACGATAATTCTTCATCAATCTGGCTCCACTCTGCGCGTCAACGCGCGCACGACAAACCCTCCGTTCTAAAAACGGAAGTTGATTTTGCGGATTTTCGGGAGCAGAATGATGTTGCTGTGATCATTCACACGAAGGCCTCGCTCCCCACGAGTGGGGCCTTCGCTTATCCCGATCTGGAATCTTTCATCGATCAGATCATGCGGATTCTCCCTTTGCTCCCAGTACATACCGCTCGGGCCAAAGCTTGGCCGGCTCGGTTCCAATTTCGTGCGCGATAGCCGCCTCGATACGACGTGATCGCCTGTGACCGCGACTGACTCCGCATAGCGTGGATGGTGCGACATCAAGACTTCGTGCAACATCGCTGAGCGTTCTGCCTTTCAGAGACAGCATGGCCTTAATCATCGTATGACGGGCATCTTGCACGGAGCGACTCCTCAAGGGTCAAAGGCTTGACGAATAATTTCCCACATGAGAACTTGAGTCAATGATCGACATAGACCAAATTGCCGAAATTCCTCGCGATCTGACTGGCGTCTCGGAGCGGCTTCGCCTTGCAAGGGAACATGCTTGCTTGAGTCAGGAACTGTTCGCCGAACGCCTTGGCTATACCCGACGACAGGTGAATTCCTGGGAGAATGGTGCGAGCGCACCGCCCATCTGGGCCCTCATGGGCGTGCGGATCCTATGTGATATCGATCCAGAATGGGTATTATTTGGCCCAGGCAAGAATCCAGTGCGCGACTTTTCGATTCCAGATGTTGATCGATTGCCGCGTCTCATCAAAGAAGTGGAGAAGATGGCCAGATCGGCGGCAATAGAGTTGCCCCACGCCGCCATTATCAACTTGGCTCAGCTTATAGCCCGCGAAGCACCAGAAGCGGAGAAGAAAGCCAAGAGGCAGGTAGCAGCCACTCTTCGTGCGATCGTCGTGAACGAATAGGCTGATGCGGCGAGAATCGCAGCCCACTGATGAATTTTCGCGCGAACTGTTTCAGCAAGCCGACTTCATCGCAAGCCGCAAGCCGAGGCGGGCACGGTGGCGGATCATCCGCGTACTCGCCTTGTTGACTTGCATTCTGTGGCTGTGCGCGCCGGCGGCGCTCATTTGCGGAAACCTGACCATTTACGCAATCTGTCTGGCCGTCGGCTTTGTGCCAGCGGTAATGGCCGTTTCCATGGGTTTGTGCAGGCGGTTTTGGAAACGATGAGCTGTCAGTCCTCTTGCTTCAAGCCTCTGGTATCGAATTGTTGTCCTTGCGAACCATCAAAAGTATCTGGCATCACCGTTCTCGTCCTGCTTCATCCAAGGCCTTGCGAATAGGCGACACGATATACTGTATAATCCGCCGGCGCCCGGTCTTAATTTCCGCCTGAACAGCCATTCCTGGCTGCAGGCGGCCACATAGGGGCGCGCGTTCCAGATTACCGGGTGAACAGGACAGGCGCACCCGAGCCGCGTAGACCAGTCCGGAATGTACAGGGCGTCCGTCAGAACCTTGTGCGATGGCATCGCCTTGTTGGTTCCGATCGATCGCATCGCGGCTGATCGTTTCAACTGTGCCTTCGATCAGCCCATAGTCCGTGAAGTTGAATGCCTCGAGCTTTACTGCCACGCGCTGACCGACTTTTACAAAACCAATATCCTTGTTCTGCACGAAAGCTTCGACGGCGAGACCGCCTGAACAACTCTTGCCATTAGCGATATGGCCACAAGGCACGACAACCCTCAAAGGTTGAGCTGCTTGGACCACGCCGCCCACGGTATTGACCGTCAATTGCTGGACCACCCCGTCGACAGGAGAGCGCAATTCGTGAAATTCTCTCCTGCGCGCGGCTTTGCGGAGATCTTCCGCAGCGAGCAGTGCCTTGTCATTGGCATCGGACAAATCTGTAACAGCGGTTCGTCCGAAGTTCTGGCGCAACGACTGCAAATTGGCATCGATCGTTCCGATTGCAGCCTTGGCCCTTTTCGCATTGGCGGTCTCAATGTCGATATTGCGAACATGCTCGGCGCGTGCCTGCTCATATTCAAGCAGCCTCAGACGTGAATAATAGCCTTTTTCCGCCAGTTCTGCCCGTGCCGACATTTGGCGGTCCAGATAAGGGAGGCTTTCGCGAAGCTTTTCGACCTTAGCCTGTGCGGCCACCAGTTCGGCCTGCTTTTCGGTCCGTTGCTGCAGGAGTGAAGATCTTTCGGCTTGGTAGGCCGCGATTGCGCTCTCGACCAAGGATTGCTCGGTCCGCGCGATGTCGGAAGGCGTGCCTGCAGGCAATTGCAGACTTGCAGGCCGGCCATCGAGGTGGGAAAGCAGCGCATTATTGCGCGCCTGAAGGATCCGGGCCGATGCGAAAGCCTGCTCGCTTTGCGCTTCGCTGGCATTCGCCAGCGTCGGGTCGAGTTCGATAAGTAACTGCCCCTTACGCACTGTCTGCCCATTATGCACATGAATTGCGCGCACGGCACCGATCTCGATCGGCTGAATGATCTTCACGTTACCGGCCGGCACGGTCTTCCCCGCCGCTACGGCGACAATATCGATTTTGCCGATACTCGCCCAAAGCAGCGCCAACACGAGCATGGCACATGTAATGAGCATCAGACGCCGTAGGCCCGGGCTAGCTGGCGTCTCAATGATTTCGAGAGCGGCCGGAAGAAACTCGTACTCGTCACGTTCCTTATAGGCAGCGTCGGCAAGATTTTGAGCTTGCCAGCTTTCCCGGAGGACCCGCCAGTGCCGCGCGGCGTTCGGGAACCGATCAGCCATTGCGATCATGCCGCGCCGACCAATCCCATTTGCTTGTTGTGCAGACTGGCATAGCGGCCGCCAGCGCGAAGCAATTCAGAATGACCGCCCATCTCTGTGATTTCACCGGCCTCGATCGTGATGATCCTGTCACAGGCCCGCACCGCGGATAGCCGATGCGCAATGATCAACATGGTCCGGCCCTTGGCGATCTTGGCGAGGTTGTTCTGAATGATCTCTTCGCTCTCAGCATCGAGCGCACTTGTTGCTTCGTCGAAGATCAGGATCCGTGGATTGGTGATCAGTGCTCTGGCGATGGCGAGGCGCTGACGTTGTCCGCCTGAAAGATTGGCGCCGCGTTCTTCAATCAGCGTGTCATAGCCATGGGGCAGTGTCAGGATAAAGTCATGCGCTCCTGCGAGCTGGGCTGAGGCGATGACTCTTTCCATCGGCAATGCCGGATTGCTGAGGGCAATGTTTTCCCGCACTGATCGGTTGAAGAGAATATTTTCCTGCAGAACGACACCGATCTGCCTACGCAGCCATGCGGGATCGACGAGCGCCAGATCGGTGCCGTCGACCAGAACACGCCCCTGCTCGGGTACGTAGAGCCGCTGGACCAGTTTGGTGAGAGTCGACTTACCCGATCCCGAAGGCCCGACAATGCCGAGCATCTCACCCGGCGCGATCTCCAAGTTGATCCCACGCAACGCCTCGGGAGTATCGGGCCGATAGCGGAACCGAACCTTGTCAAACGTTATCGCACCCTTGATGGGCGGAAGGCTGGCTCTGTTTGGGTTATGTTCGGGCTCGGCGGGAACATTCAGAATGTCGCCCAGCCGATCGACAGAAATGCGAACTTGCTGGAAATCCTGCCATAACTGCGACAGCCGTACGATAGGCTGAGCCACCCTGCCTGCCAACATGTTGAAGGCAACCAGACTGCCGACCGAAAGATCTCCGGCAATGACTGCCTTGGCGCCAAAGAACAGAATGGCGACCGTCGTCAGCTTGCTGACAAGCTGGATGGCATGGCTGCCCCAATTGGCAAGAACGGTGACGTCAAAACCCGTTTTGATATAACCTGCGAACTGCTTTTCCCACTTCTCGCGCATGCGGGCTTCGACCGCCATCGCCTTGAGCGTTCCGATCCCGGTCACGGTTTCCACGAGAAATGCCTGGTTTTCCGCACCACGCTTGAACTTCTCATCGAGCCGCGCCCTCAATGGCGGTGTGATGCCCATCGAAATGGCCGCGTAGAGAGGAACCGTCAGCGCCACGATCAGTGTCAACATTGGCGAGTAGACATACATCACGGCGAAAAACACGATCGTGAAGAACAGATCGATCACCAATGTTACGGCGTTTGACGTGAGAAAGTTGCGAATGCTCTCCAGTTCGCGGACCCGCGCCACGCTATCGCCGACGCGGCGGGCCTCGAAATAGGATAGGGGAAGTGCGATCAGATGGCGGAACAACGATGCTGACAATTCGGCGTCCACGCGGTTGCTCGTGTGCGCAAACAACCAGTTGCGCAGCGCCGACAACACCGTTTCGAAGATCAGGACGCCAGCCAGTCCGATCGCAAGCACTTCGAGCGTGGTGAGCGATTGATGCGCCAGCACCTTGTCGATCACGAGCTGGAAAAAGATCGGCGTGGCAAGGCCAACCAGTTGCAGGAAAAAGCTGCCGATCAGGACATCGCGCAAAGGTTTGCGGTACTTGACCAGTGCCGGAATAAACCAGGAGATATCGAACGATCGCTTCTCGCCGGCGAGATGTTCCCGGCTTGTCATGAGCAGCATATCGATCGAGGGGCCGAGCCGCTCCTCGGCTTCCGGCTCGCTCCAGATTGTCGGTCGGCCGCCGCCCGGCAGCATGACCAGATAGCGCAGACCGTTTTCGCTCGCGTCATCAATTTTAAGCAGAATCGCTGTGCCACCATCTGCAAGAGTGACAAGAGCTGGCAACGGAAGCTTCTTCAGTTCCCCGAAGTTCGCACCACGCCTTCGCGCGATGAGACCCAGCTTCTTTGCAACGCGAAGAAGATCGTCGAATGTATAGGGCTCATCGCCTTTGCCGCGATCGTGATGAATTTGAGCAGCATCGGCGGGAATGCCGAGAAAACTGGCCAAGAGGGTGAAGCCAGTCAGCGTCGGATCGTCGACACGAGACACAGAAAAATCCTTTGAATCCCACACAGCGACCTCAACAATAAAAGCTTTTTGTGCTCAATAGGTTACGCTGCGGACACATCCACTTCGGTGATTTTGTAGAAGTGACCATTCGCTAGGCATTAGCGCCGTCGATTGGCAGAAACAAACTATATTAGTTCGCATGATTGCAAATTTATGACGATAAAATTTTTAAACTATATAGTTAATTTCAAAACGAATGGGTGATATTTCAAGAAAAGAAAACATATGGCTTGACCGATCTCAGTTTTGCAGAGATTTTTCCGGCTAACGCAAGAGGAGAGCGTTATATGGGTTGGTCGAATCTACGAGGCTGGTACCAGACCCGCCCCACTCTCCGCGCCATTGCAGCACCATTTCTCGCCTTGGCGGTAATAGGGCGATGGCTGGCGGTGTTGATTACGGTATTGACGACAATTTTCGCGCTTGCCGGGTGCGGCTATCAACATGAAACCTTCCGCTATCGGCTGACGATCGAGGTCGACACTCCACAGGGCCTGCGCCGCGGATCGAGCGTGATCGAGGTCAGCATGTCGCAGACCGGCGACGGCGCGCTGACCTTGCCGGAAGCGAGCGGCGTGCGACTGAAGATGCGTGGAGAGGCGGTGACGGTCGAGATGCCTGATGGCCAATTGCTATTCGCGCTCCTGCGCAGCAAGGATGACATCGACGCGGCCAAATTGTGGCCGTTCCAAATAGAGGCGAACCCCGGCTTCAAGGGCGAGTACGCAGGCATTCGCAACGCCCGGCATATGGAGGAACAACGCGCGCGAGGCGAATTGCCGCGCCATGTGGGCAGTGGTCATTACAGACGTTCGATCTGGCCAATGCTGGTGACGTTCGGCGATCTTTCCGATCCGACGAGCGTGGAGGAGGTCGATCCAGACAATCTGGCAGAGACATTCGGCGAAGGCATCACGCTGCGGCGGATTACCGTGGAGATGACCGACGATCCGGTGACAACCGGGATTGAGCAGCGATTGAGGTGGCTGAGCGACCCATCAGTCATGGAGAACCCCGGATGGGGGCAAATTCCAATCGAAGCGCGAAGAAAGATCATTGGCTTACATTCTGGTCAAACGGGGACAATCGAATGAACAGGGATGTGTTTCTATCGTTGTTGGCACTTGACGCGTATAATCGTGGATATGACGCAGCGGTCTTTGTTCCGACTACCGATTCATCACGACTTGGGCAGGCGACAATTGAGGGAGATGCGCTCACAGCGTTGCCCTCTGGTGTTGCGCAGAACGCAGGATTCTATGCCGTCACATATAGCTTGAACGGCGAGACAATCATTTCCTATCGTGGGACTGACAATATTGAGATTTTTAACCCAGCCTCGGACCTCTGGCGAGGTTGGGCCATCGGCGGCGGTTTCACCGAACCGGATCATGCGGGTTAGCGATCGAATTCTACGAGGCGGTGAAAGGCCGCTCGATTTCGGACGGCAACTCTGTGTCGAGCATTACGGGCAAGCCAATCGTCACCACAGGGCACTCGCTGGGGGGCGGATTGGCGGGATTTGTCAGTGCACTCGGACAAGGCGAATTCGTTGTGTTTGATCACATGCCGTTTCTGAAAGCTGCGGCGGCGCAGGCATTCAGCACCGCTCTGGATCGGGCAATCGTCGCCGCCACCACCGAGTTCGGCGCGGAGATTTCCATACCGGATCTTATACAGCTTCTCCCAGAAGGCGATCAAGGAGCCTTGGGCTCAGCCTATTTCACATTCGTCGATACGTTCATTGATAACTTGAACCTTTTGCAGCCGACACTCTTGGAAGGGCAAGCATATCACCTAGACGGTGAAGTGAATGAACTGCTCCGGTCGGGCGATGCTGAAGTGATTTTGGGCGCAACAGCTGGCAGCCTTTTGGCAGTGCTCTCAAATATTCCAACTCTTGCCGCCCCCTTGGCCGCCTACGGTATCATAGCAGGCGCGCAAACTGCCGATTTAGAATCGCAGGTTCCAAATATTCCCGTTCCGAATTTCGATATAGGGTTGGGCATCCAAGACCTTCATAGTCAAGCCCTCCTGACCACGTTGATGTTCGGTCAATATCAATGGGGTCCGGAAGAAAGTGGCGGGACAGAGTGGCAAGTTTCCATAAAACATATCGCACCGGGCCTTCTTGATGACGATATTGGCACAGCGATAGGGCTAATACAGTCCACCGAAGACGTAACTGGTACGGGCCTCGCTAATCCCGGCGATCAGATGGCAAGCATGATCGCTTACTCGTTGATCAACGAAGGGGCAAATAGCATAGCTGCCAGGCCGTTCGGCGATAGCGCGATACGATCCCTGTTTGGCGATGCTGACGATCTTGGAGCGGCCTTGGAAAATCTTCCCGCATTCGTTGATGATGATATTCTCGATGATATTGGCAAACTCGTCGCTGAATTCGCGGGCCTGCTAGCCTTCAACAAGGTGCTCCGCACTGGCGAGGCGGCAACGTCCTGGTCGGAATCATCGAATGGTATCCTGACATTCAGTGAAGATGGTTCTGGGTCGTCGCTGACGATTGACCTTACCGATCCGACATGGTCGCTTAATTCAATATTGCCCGCCCCACATGAAATTTTGTCCAGCGAAGGTCTGGCTGAGTCCATCATCGAGAAAGCCGTCGCTTCCGCTATTTCTTCTGGTGACGGGGAATTCGTTCTCGCACAACTCGAAGCATGGGTTTTGGCAGGATATCAAAGTCAAACAGCCTCCGCGTTTGACGATATCGACGGCATATCTCTTAGCTTGAGTGAAGGCACGTTCTTTAAAGCGCCGAACACCCAGCAGGGCCGCAGGCTGCTTATGGTGGGAACGGATGGTGATGATGCCGTTCAATTAGATGAAGAGGATAGTCCAGCAATACTGATAGGGGCAGGCGGGCAGGATGTCATACATGGCGCTGCGGGGGATGATGCATTCGTTGGCGGTGATGACAACGATGAACTCTCGGGCGGAGACGGCAATGACTGGTTCTTTGCCGGAGGCGGAAACAACACCGTCGATGGCGGCGCAGGTCATGATGAGGCGATATATTCGGGCCTTGGAACGACAAACATCTGGCTTGATAGCGCAAATCCAAATGGAGATTTGCGGGTCTTTGGTAGTTATCAAGACGACAGCTTATCAAACGTCGAGCATATCAAAGTAGATGCCGACACGACCTGGTTCAAGCTGAAAGGCACTCTGGGGGATGTCCAACTTACGATCGAGGCAATGAACGAAGGTGGGACGAGCAACTCATTCATTCGAGAAATTATCGATGGAAAGCAACTCAGTCACGGTATTGGCATCCGTCTCAACGATGGCAGTGGAACAAGTCAAATTTATAATACAGAATCGGGAGGAGCAATTGATCTTATTAATTTTAACACGGAAATTGTCGGAACTGATTTCGATGATGAGATATTTGATGGAAGCAATCATGAAAAAGTCATCAACGGCGGTGAAGGCAATGATAGCATCAGTGTAGAAGGTACGACTGCAAGTGCAGTGATCTTTGGAGGCGGCGGAGCGGACTCTATTACAGGTAGTAATGCAGCAGATTTCCTTATTGCAAAGATTGATTATTTTGGGTGGGATAACAACGATCAGGTGCCCACTATAAAAGGAGAGGATGGCGACGATGTAATTGTCATAAATGGCGCCTTCGATGACACCGGAATAGAGTTTTACGAAGCCAGTCCATTTGGCCGACCTTTGGATGACATATATAGTCCCATAATAGATCTAACTCCTGGCAAGGGGGACGATCTGATAAAAGTAGACATAAATAGTGCATGGATTATGTATACTTATGAGGCTGGCGATGGTCATGATGTTATTGAATTAGAGAGCTCCAGTAATCTTCGGTATGTATCGAATTTTCTCAATGCTGATCCGAACATTGAGCATGGAAACATATATCAAGCAGCTCTATCATTCGACTTCTCGAATTACACATCCGAACAAATTTCAGCTGCATTCAGCGTTACAGATCAACGCATAGTCGCAGAGAATCTGCCAAACCGGGATTTCACGCCATACTGGGAAGTCAAAGGCGATCTAACGTTTAGTTTCTCAGATGGCGGATCCATTGTAGTAAGTGGAATTACCGGCCTCTGGTCCGCCGATACGACTTCTATGGAAAGGGAGGGCACAGCATATGATGTGCCCCCATCATCAGAGATTGCATATGGATGGGGATACCCCGGCCTAGACATTCTGATTGCCACCGCAGACGATGAAGAAATTCATATAGCGATAACTCAACCAGGCGGCGTCGACGAAGAGGGAGGCGATTTCCCTGTCGATCCGCCGACTGAGAATAGCGTTTCGACCGTAGCGCCGATGACGGTCGATCAAGATATCCTGCTTGCGCCCGGCCAGCACTCGTTCGCCGGCGGAGACGGGCACGACCGCCTTATCGTCACATGGGATATGGATGCGCTCACAGCAAGTTTCGCAAACGGTCAGCTTGTTATCGAGGACCGATGGGGTCTTATCGGGCAAACAGTACTAAGCGATTTTGACGAAATCCACTCGATATCCGATAGCACCTCTTATACGCCTGAGCAGTTCGCTGCCGAGTTGGCCAATCGCCAGATTGGAGCCGGCACTAGCGAAGATGACATTCTTTACGGCACTGTCAGAAATGACCACCTCAATGGCGGGCTTGGAAATGACACGCTATTTGGCGGTGTCGGAGCTGACTTCCTGAATGGCGGAGAAGGCAACGATCATCTGACTGGCGGCGACGGAGGCGACTATCTGGATGGCGGTTCGGGTTATGATGTTGCGCATTTCGACGGTTCTTCAGACGACTTTAGAATCTATTACGGCCTATCTGGCTCGCTCGTTGTAGAAGAGCGATGGTCGGCATTCAACGGGTTCGAAGCCAACATTGATGTGCTCGAGAACATTGAAGAATTGAGTTTTCTAAATGCTCAAATAATGGTGTCAGCCATTCCGATAGGTACGGTTGGGGCCGACGCATATGTCGGCGGTTCGGGTAACGACGTATTTTACGGACGTGAAGGCGACGATGTCCTTAATGGTGGAAACGGCGACAATGATCTGTTCGGTAATGATGGGAATGACACACTAGTAACCGGTGACGGAAATGATCGGCTCGATGGCGGTGCCGGGGATGATTCGATGTCGGGCGGAAATGGCGATGATCTCTACTTCGTCGATGCCTATGGCGATACTATATTTGAGAATGTAGACGGCGGCATGGACACCGTCATGACAACGCTGGCCAACTATTCTCTGGCTTCAGGTGTGGAGGTCCTGGAATATGCAGGGAGCACGCATTTCATTGGCGTCGGCAATGCATTGGATAACACACTCCGCGGCGGGCTGGGCGACGACCATTTGGATGGCGCAGACGGCGACGATCAGCTTGAAGGCGGTGCGGGCGACGATAGCTATATCATGACGCTCGGTTACAATATTGCCAGGGATACAGCTGGCAATGACAGCTATCAGATTGGCGCTGGCGGCGGTTACATCGTCGACGACAGCGGCGACGATGCTTACACCTTTAGCGGTGAGTCCGACTTCCTTATCACCGACTATGGGGGCGCAGATTACCTGATATTTGCCGCAACTATCTTGCCTGCGGACGTTTCCGTTAGCGTGGATAATGGTGACATCTTGATTGAGATTGCGAGCACGGGGAAGACGCTCACATTAAACAGCGCACTCGGCCACGACGGCTTCATTGAAGAGTTTCACTTCGATGGCGGAACTGTGCTCAATCTGGCGCAGATACTCCAGACGCCCACCAGCGGAAGTGACGACCTGTATGGCACGTCGGGATCTGACACGATTTTTGGTGGTGCCGGCAATGACTGGATCGATGGGCTGGGCGGCAATGATATTTTGAATGGCGAGGCTGGGACCGACTACCTTACTGGCGGTGGGGGAGACGATATTTATCGCTTTGAACTCGGCGGCGGAACGGATTGGATCCAGGATTACTCGCAGTATTCCGGCACTTCACGCGGATTCGACATCGTCGAATTCGGTCCGGGAATTCTTCCTCAGGATGTAACTGTCGCCATGGCAGGTAACGGTAGCCGGCTCACGCTCTCGATTGCCGGAACTTCGGACAAGGTCATTCTCGATGACACGCTGATATCGTCAGACTATCATATCGAAGCCATTCACTTCGACAACGGCACCACTTGGAACAATGCTGATCTTCTGGCGCTCGCACAAACAGCGACGGCTGGGGCCGACACATTGTATGGCAGTCCCGTGGCCGACACCATTTGGGGATATGCCGGTGACGATGTGATCATTGGCCGCGATGGCGATGATGTCCTCGTCGGGGGGCTTGGGAACGATATT
The DNA here is from genome assembly GCF_020985325.1 of Croceicoccus sp. Ery5. Classification (NCBI taxonomy): domain Bacteria; kingdom Pseudomonadati; phylum Pseudomonadota; class Alphaproteobacteria; order Sphingomonadales; family Erythrobacteraceae; genus Croceicoccus; species Croceicoccus sp. Ery5. The sequence continues at coordinate 1,190,147 of NZ_CP087587.1, read as the reverse complement.
CTCGAAGGCGGATCAGGGAACGATATCTATAAATTTGATATCGGTGATGGGCAGGACATAATCTCCGACTACACTGCCTATTATGAAGCATCCTATGTCGACGCCATCGAATTCGGTGTCGGCATTGCACCCGGAGATATCATCGTCACCACCGCCAACTACGGCGATGATATTGTTCTCTCGATAGATGGTACAAGCGATCAGATCACGATAGCGAGCGCGGGTTATTCGAATGAATACGAGATCGAAGAAGTCCGCTTTGACAATGGATCTGTTTGGACCTCGCAGGACCTCTTTAATATGGCTTGGCAAACCATTGCCAGCAGCGAACTGCAGAGCAATATGACGACTATGCCACCGGAGGATTCGCTCATAGCTCCGCCTGCTCAGCAACGTAGCATGTACTTTAATTCGGGACGTACTTTAGCGACACTGCCAGATATCGATCAAGCATTAATGTTGATGCGGCAGGATATCGCATCGTTCGTGCCAGCGCGAGGTATGCTCGATGGACGCGACCGCTTGAGAGATTCCCCCATCATTGAGTGGTACGCTTGAGGTCGGCTAGCGCCATCAACGTGATCTACTGGCATTACTTCGACGGCACAGGTGAAACCGGAGCCCAAATAATTGGGTGACTGAGGGGGCCCATCGCAAAGCGATGGGTCCTTGGTTTGTGACTAAGACGGTTCCGCTAAGGCAGGACCAGCGCTGCGCTGCAATGGAAGGCTTCACGCTGGTCCTGCCTCCGTCTTCGCTGGCAGGTGCTGGCTACGCTAGGGCGAGTGACTTGGCCAGAGCGAGTCATATTGCTTGCCACCACCAATTTTACCGTTCTGCTTGCATCTTCGAATCGTCTTATGCACCTTGTAGTGGCTACAAGGTCAAGCATTGCGAGAAACCCATGAAGATTGGTGCCTTGGCGCGGAAGACCGGCACGACCGCCGAAACGATCCGCTACTACGAACGGACCGGATTGCTGGAGGAACCACCACGCACCGCCGGAAACTACCGGGACTATGGCCCGACCGAATTGGCCAGATTGCGGTTTATCCGCCGCGCACGCGACCTTGGCTTCACCATGGCGGAGGTGCGCCAATTGCTTTCTTTGTCGGATGATCCATCGCAATCGTGCGAAGCCGTGGACTCTATTGCCAGCCTCCACCTACGCGAAGTGGATCGGAAGCTTGGTGACTTGCGAAAACTGCGAACCGAACTGCGCCATATGGTCGACGACTGCCAGCACGGAGCGGTTGGCGAATGCCGGATAATCGAAGTGCTTTCCGGCTAGCGGGACAGCGCGCGTTTATTCGAGCGGTGACGGGACGCAAACCATGATCATCTCGAAATTCGGGGCGTGTTCTGACATATCTCGTCGGTGCGTTCGACAACAGAACCGATCCAGTCATCGATCTCGGCTTCGACCCAAACCGTGCAACGGGGACCGAGCGAACGCGACTTTGGAAAACGGCCTTCGCGCATCCGCTGATAGATTGCCGTTCGGCGCAGGCCCACGCGCGCCATGACCTCGGGAAGACGAATGAGCCGGTCTGGCGGTGGCTCGACAGGAACGGCTTCCGCGTCCGTTTCGAGACCAGTCGTCATTTCAGAGAGCGAAGCTTTGTTCATCCTGCCGCTCCAGTTGCGCGAGGTGATCCGACAGGAGACCGGCGGTGCGGTGCGCGGTCCCCTTTGCCCAGCGCGGTCTCACATCGAGCAGCCTTTCGCCCAGCGCTTGATCCAAAGCAGACGGCAACTCGCTTATGAAGGTTTCAAGAAATTCCAGCACGCCGCTATTCTGCCAATCCTTGCTACGCTGCGAGTACCCCGCGAGTGCCAGCATCAGGGAGGTGCGCGGCGCGTGTCCGCTCGCGTCAAGGATGGCCAGCGCCTCTGGCAGTGTGGCTGACCTTGTCCCGGCGAGGATGCGTCGGAGCGCGTCCTTGTTGATATTCGTTTGTGCGGCAATCGTCCGCCGGGACTTGCCACTTTCGTCCACGGCATGGTCGAGGAAAGCGGCGACTCCTCGCGATAGTTCTTCCCATTTGTCGTTTGTGTTTCGCGCCATTGTTCCTGCTTCCGGTGATCTTCAGCGAATCACCAACAGGCTAGGCGACGCGTCAAACTGTAGGAAAGGAAAAAGAACAAATAAGGAACACGTAGGAAACTGGCTCATCGTCACACGATTTGATTCGCGCAGATTCCGGTCCCTCGATCTCAGACTTCGGTATGGGTGGCGCAATGATCGGTATTCTTGGCCGCAATGTCTGCACCGGTCGCGCAAAGCCTGGTCAGATTGCCCAGAATCGACGATTTCTCTTGGTCGGAATGCCGCGTGCGGCAGTTTCCGTTTTCCTACACCCTGCCTTCCAATCGAGGAAAGAACATACAGCGAACGCATCGCTGCCAATGTTCGAAACGGAGTTCCTCGATGAACAATGCAATCACCCTTCCCCGCCCATCCGTTAAAGGCATTCGTGCCCGCGACTATATTCTTCCGGCCGCGATTGCGCTCGCCTGCGCCGGTGCCGCCTATGCCGGTGCCGACACGACCTTTGATCCGGCGCTGCAGAAGTTCACTGACTTCCTCGAAGGTTCGGGCGGCAAGATCATCACCGTCCTCAGCCTTGCCGGCGGTTTGATCGCGCTCGCCTCGGGCCGCTTCGCCCTTGGGCAGGTCGCGGTCCCGGTCGGTGTCGGAATTGGCGTCGGCACAGGCGTGCCGATCGTCACCTCGGTCGTGACCGCAACCATTTGATCGCGGTCTAACGACGGGAGGGCGGCATGGCCGACAGATACCTCGTTCCACGGCGGCTCGACGACCCGGAGCTCATCGGCTTCTGGACCATCGACGAGTTTGCGGGACTGCTCGTCCCCTTCGCGTGGGGCATCCTTTCGCAGCACATCATCATCGGCACCGGCCTATCGGTCATGACCTGGTTCGCCCTTCGAAAGGCGAAGGCATCAGGCGCAGGGTCGAAACTGGTCCATGCTGCCTATTGGTATCTGCCGGGGAGCTTCCTCGGGCTGAAAGCCACGCCGCCCTCCCACTGCCGCCTGCTCGCAGGCTGAGGGAGGACCCAAGTGAAACACGAATTCGCCTATGAGGAAGCGCAGCGTCACCTCAAACAGCGCAACCGCTTCGCCGCGCTGTCAGCCGTGCTGGGCCTTACCAGCCTGCTGGCGGTCGGCGCGGCGGCGACGCGCGAGGAAAGCGTCATTTTGGTGCCTGTCACGACCGAGCGCCTGACGCTCGGGAGCGGCGGTACCGATGCGCACTACCTCGAACTCGTAACCCGCGACACCGCGCTCATGCTGCTCAATCGCGCACCCGAGAGCCTCGACTACTGGATGGAACAGGTCCTCAAGGTGGCAGATCCGTCAGCGCACGGGAGCCTCAAGGCCGAGCTCGTCAAGATCGTCGACGAGCAGCGCGGTTCGGACATCAGCCAGGCCTTCGTCATCTCGCGGATGGAGGTCGACGCGCAGGCGCTCACCGCTGTCGTCACCGGCACGCTCAAGACCTTCGTCGGTGCGCAGGTGATCGCAAGCCAAGAGCGCAGCTTCGAATTCAGCTGGAACCGCCGCGGCCTCAGTCTCGGCCTCACCGGCTTCCGCCAGCTCCCAACCGAAAACGAGGAGGAGAACCCATGACACTCCTATCCCGCCCCTTCCCCGCCGCGCTGACCAGCGTTGCACTGGCAATCGCCACGGCCGCCTACGCTTCACCGGCACATGCCGACCAGTTCGTCGAGGCCGCTGATGGCGCCGCGATCGACTGCGTGCTCGCACGCGGCGCGCTGACCCGTATCGCCCTCATCGAGGACGGTTTCGCCAATGTCTCGAAGATGGCGAGCGGTTTTCCCTACAACGATTTCGAGGTGACCCACGAGCCGGTGCGCGGCGACATCTATGTCTCGGTGCCGCTGCAATATGCGAGCGCAAGGGTCAGCTTCTTCGCGACGAGCAGCGCGGGCTATGTCTACAAGTTCACCTGCCGCGTCGAAGGCGAGGAAGCGAGCCAGCTCTTCGTCACCAATCCCGCGCTCGCCAAATCCCAGGCGAGTGAATGGGAAGGCGCAGCAGTGACGCGCGACGAGGCCGCGATCCGGCTGATCGAAGCGATGGCCAGCGATGGGGTCCTGCCGGGCTTCCGCGCCCGTGCCGAACTTTCGCGACCACGCCACACCGACAGCCTCGAAGTGCAGCAGGTCGCGGAATACGAAGGCGCCGAACTGATCGGCCAAGCCTTTACTCTACGCAATCTTGGCTCGGCGCCCGTCGACCTTGCCGGTGAGCGCGAGGCGCCGGCCGGGGCGCTGGCCTTTGCCTATGGCCGAGACAGCCTCGAGCCCGGCGAGAGCACGCAAGCCTTCCTTGTCTTTACCAAGGGAGGGCTCGAATAATGGCCGATCCCGACACAAGCTATACGCCCGCGGCAGCGCCCAAGGACGAGACGCGCGGCGAAGCCCGGCGCGATCTCAACCGCACGGTCGCGCAGCGCCAGAAGCTGCTGCTTGCCGGGATCGGCGGCGTGGCGCTCATCGCCGGTTCGATGTTCATCTTCGGCGGCGAGGATGAAGCGAGCGCCGACGGCGCGGGCGCAACCACGATCGAGACCGGCGCGCTGGTCAATCGCAATCTCTCGCAGCGCGAATTCGTCGCCACTTACGGCAACCGCCTCGATGCGCAGGGCAAGGCGATCAAGGACCTGCAGGAGACCCAGCTTCCCAGGGCTTCGATCGAGCAGGAGCTCGAAACGCTGCGGGGCGAGAACGCGCGGATGATCAACGACGGTCAGGCGGCGATCGATGCGATCTCGGCCGAGAACGCCGCCTTGCGCTCGGAACTCGAGACGGTGCGCGCCAATCCCCCAGTTACGCCGGTTCCCTCAGCCGATCCGCGGGCTCCGGGCTTCCCTCCCGGAGCGCTCGAGCCACCCAGCGAACCCAAGGCAAGCCTGCTGAGTTTCTCATCCGACAAGCCGGGCGCCGCCAAGACCAAGGCAATCGAAAGCGCGCCGACGCTGCTGCTCGAGGCAAGCCGCGATTACCTGCCGCCCAACAGCTATGCACCTGCCACCGTGATCGTCGGGGTCGACGCCTCGACGGGCGTTACCAGCCAGAGCGATCCGCTGCCCGTGGTGCTGCGTATCACCGGTCCGGCGCGCTCGGTGCTGCAGGGCAACAAGCTTCTCACCACCGATCTCACCGGCTGCCTCGTCAACGGCGCGGCGCGCGGCGATCTCTCGGCCGAGAAGGTTTACGTCAAGCTTGTGCGCATGACCTGTGCGCAACCGGGCGGACGCTTTGCGGTGAGCGAGGTCAAGGGGTTCATCGCCTTTGCCGGCAAGTCGGGCGTTCGCGGCAATGTCGTCAGCCGCGAAGGCAGCCTCGTCAGCCAGGCGCTGCTCGCCGGGATCGTCGGCGGGTTCGGACGCGGCTTCTCGGCCAATGCCAACGGCATCTTTGCGCAGCCTGTCGGCAGCGACGGCAGGCGCGACGCGCTCTCGCCGACCGACATTCTCGCAGGCGGCCTCGGCCAGGGCGCGGGCGAAGCCGCCGACACGGTCAGCAAATACCTCATCGAACGCGCAGAACAGTACCAACCCGTCGTCGAGATGCCGACCGGCATCGCAGTCGAGATCGTCTTTCTCGACGGCGTCCATGTCAGGAGCACACCCCAATGAACTACTCGAACCAGCGGCCCGGCCTCAAGGCGCGCGCCGCGCACATATCGCTCGCCGCCGCCAGCGCAGCAGCCCTCCTTACAAGCGGTGTCGCGGTAGTGACCGCCATGCCGGCGCAGGCCGCGATCACGCAGAATGTGGTTGAAGCGCTCAAGCTTCGTCTGCCCAAGACACCGATCGACGCGCTCGATTGCAAGACATTCGCGCCGTGGTGCGAGGTCGTCTCGGGAGAGACGCTGTTCTACATCGACGAAGCGGCACGCTACCTCTTCGTCGGGCGGCTCTACGACATGGAGGAGCGGCGCGACGTAACCGCCGCGCGCCTGCTTGAACTCAATCCCGACCTGCTCGCCGCCGGCGCAGCCCGCGCTGCCGGCGAGGACACTGCCGGTCGGCACGACGTTGCAGAACCCCGCGACAGGCGGGCCGCGACGCATGTCGATCTCAAAGTCTTGCCCGCAGTAGGCGCGATCCTGTGGGGCAATCCCAAGGGGCCGAAGCTGGTTGTCTTCTCGGATTTCCAGTGCGGCTACTGCAAGCGGCTCACCGGCGAACTCGAGAAGGCAGGCGTCCTTGTCGAGGAGCGGCCGATCTCGATCTTCGGCGCATCGAGCCGCCGCATGTCCGAGGCGGTGCTGTGCGCCGCCGATCCGGTCGGGGCGCTCCATGCCGCCTACACCGGCAAGCACCTCGAACCGCGCGCTGCCTGCAAGAAAGCAGCTGCGCTCGATGCCAACGAAGCCTTTGCACAGGCCAACGGCTTTGCCGGAACCCCGGTGATCGTCAGAGCGCGCGACGGTGCGGTGCTGCACGGCTACCGCGATGCAAAGACACTGCGCGCATTTGCCAATGCCAAGACCGGATTGAAGCAATGAGCGGCCGTGTGACCCGTGTCGGAGCGACGGCAACCCTCTCCTTGATGATCGCCAGCTGCGCGACGCTTGGCGGCAACGTCAAGGGCGACTTTTCCTGCCGCGCGCCGGAGGGAAGCTGCGCGCCAACCTCGATGATCGACGATGCCGCCACCCGCGCTTCACAGGCAGAACGGTCCGGTCATGCCTCTGCGCGAGCGCACGGGGTCGGTGATCGCGAATTGCGGATCGTCGTTGCGGGCTACCGCGACGAGGCGGGCCGCATCCACGAGGCCCGGGTCGTTCATGTCGTGCTGCCCGATCGCGCTGCCGAGCGCTGGCGCGCGCCGCGTTCGACCGGCGACGTTCTGCGCGCACTGGCGCGCCCGGCTGAAGCGGAAGGCCCGCCGCCCGCCGCCGCAGAAGCACGTCCATTCCAGCATTCCAATCCCTCCCCCCAGCAGCCTCCCGATGTCCTGGTCATCCCCTCACAGGATCTGACGGAGCTGCCCGGTGCCAAAGCGCCGGACCCCGGGGCACCTGGTCGTTCCCCCTCCCCCGGCCAGGTGCCCCACCCTGTTCTGCCCGAAGGAGAGCCCAAGTGAACCTCTCGCTATCCTCTGCGCGCGACGCGCTCCTCGCTGGCCTGTTCGGCGATGCGAAGAAAGCCGACCATGCGCAGCCGCGTTTCGCGCTCGACATGCTGTCGGACTGGCTTCCGTACCGCATCTATGACGAGGGCCCGGGGCTCTACCGGAACGCGCACTCGAAGGGCTTCATTCTCGAAGTCACCCCGCTCATCGGCGCCGATGAGCGCACCGGTGAAATCCTCGGGCAGTTCTTCTCCGAGAGCCTGCCGCAAGGCGCCTGTTTGCAGGTGCTGAACTTCGCGTCTCCGCGCATCGGCGCCATCGTCGGCCCCTGGTTCGCGCCGCGCTACGAGCAGGGCGGGATCTACGAAGCGATCGCGAAGGCCCGCACCAACCGGCTCTACGATCTCGTCTGGAAGTCGGGCTCGGCACACGCGCCGTTTCATGCGCGCCATGTGCGTCTCGTGCTGTCGCTGGGCGTTCCGGTGCCCGGAAACGTGACCGATGCAGAACTCACCGAATGCCGCGACGGGATGGCGGGGATGCTGAACTCGCTCGGCCTTGCATCGAACAGGCTCGAGCCCGCAGGCCTGCTCGCACTGGTCGACGAACTCACCTCGCCGACGACAGCGCGCGAACCCGATCTCACCCACTGGAACCGCGAGGACACGCTCGACGCGCAGGCCATCCGCCGCGATATCGAACTCGAGGTCGAGGACGACCGGCTTATCTTGCGCACCGAGCGCTTCCGCGAGACCGGGCGCTCGCGAGATGGCGTGCCTCAGGTAGGTGAATGCTATCCCGACCGCTTCGATGTGCGCCATTACGGCGTGCGCTCTACCCCTGAGCGCTGGGCACCGTGGGAATGCGCGCGGCTCATCGGCGACATGTTTACTGACAAGCTGCGCTTTCCCTGTCCCGCCGCGACAATGCTGTGCCTGCACTATCCCGACCAGGAGGCCGCCTCGGCGCGCGCCGGCTACAAGTTCATGCGCACCACCAGCCTTTCGGAAACGAAGAGCGCGCGCTTCCTCCCTAGGCTTGGCGAGCAATCGGCCGAATGGAGACACGTCCAGGCCGAACTCCAGGCGGGCAAGAAGCTCGTCAAGCTGTTCTATGGTCTCACCACGATCTCGCCGCTCGGCGAAGGCGATGCGCATGAGCGCACGGTCAAGGCGATCTACAAGGCGGCCGGATGGGACCTTGCCGACGAGCGCTTCCTCCAGCTCCAGGGCCTCGTCGCGGCATTCCCGTTGAGCCTCGCCGATGGTCTGGTCCACGACCTTGCGCGGCTCAAACGCTTCCGGACCATGCTCTCGACCACCGCGGCCAATATCGCCCCCCTGCAGGGCGAGTATCTCGGCGGGACGATCCCGCACCTGCTGCTCCTCGGACGGCGCGGCCAGCCCTTCTTCTGGTCGCCCTTCGAGAACGCGGCGGGCAACCACAACATCGCGATCTGCGGAAAGTCGGGCTCGGGCAAGTCGGTGCTGCTGCAGGAGCTGTGCGCCGCGCTGCGCGGCGCGGGCGCCAAGGTCGTGGTGATCGACGACGGACGCAGTTTTGAGCATTCGGTCAAGTTACAGGGCGGCCGCTTCGTCGAGTTCACGCTCGCCTCGGGATTCTCGCTCAACCCCTTCTCGATGGTCGACGATGCGCGCGCGCATGAAGACGAGGATTACCGGCTCGACTGCTTCGCCATGATCAAGGCCATCGTTGGCCAGATGGCGCGGCCAAGCGCCGCGCCTTCGGACACGGAGCGCGGGCTGATCGACCGCGCGGTGACGCAGGTGTGGGAAGCGCTCGGCAGCGGCGGGGCGATCGACGACGTCGCGCATGCGCTCCATCAGAGCGAGAACGAGGCGGGCAAGGATCTCGCCACAGCGATCGCGCCCTTCTGCCGCGGTGGCAGCTATGCCGGGTTCTTCTCGGGGAAAGCGAGTTTCGCGCTCGAAGACGATTTCACCGTCTTCGAGATGAGCGACCTCGCGTCCCGCGAGGAGCTTCGAAGCGTTGTCCTCTCGGCAATCATGTTCATGACCGGTCAGGCGATGACGCGCTCGTCGCGCTCGACCAAGAAGCTGCTGCTGATCGACGAGGCCTGGGCGATGCTCAAGGGCGGTTCGATGGGCGAGTTCGTCGAGACCTATGCCCGCACCGCGCGCAAATATGGCGGCGCGCTTGCGACCGCGACCCAGTCCTTGAACGACTACTACAAGTCCGATGGTGCGCGCGCCGCGCTCGAAAACAGCGACTGGATGCTGGTGCTCCAACAGAAGCCCGAGACCATCGCCGATTTCCGCAAGGAGGCCCGGCTCGACATGGACGACCGGACCGAGACGCTGATCCGCAGCCTCAAGCGCTCGGGCACCGAGTACAGCGAGATCTACCTCAAAGGTCCCGAGATGGAAGCCGTTGGACGCCTGGTGCTCGACCCACTCTCGGCAACCATCTTCTCCTCCGATCCTGACACCTATGCCGCGATCCGCCGCCATGTCGAAAACGGCATGCCGCTCGAGCGCGCAGTCGCGCTGGTCGCAGGTGTGGAAGGAGGCGCATGATGGTGCTCGAGACCACCACGCTCATAGATCGCGTGCCGCTTCCGTCAGTCAGACAAGCCCGCGACAAGCACCGTGTGATCGACTGGCTGGCGCTGTCCCAGGGCACCTGCCTGGTGCTGATCGAAACGGCAAGCTTCGCGGCGAGCACGCTGCTGCTGGTCCTCGGCCTGCCGCTGTTCGTGTTCCTTCTCATCGCTGGATGGGACCTGACGGCGCTGTTCGCGCAGATCGGCAATCTTGCCGACCATTACCGCACCGCTGAACCGGTCGCGCGCCGCTTCTTTGCCCAGGACCTCCAGATCGCATTCCTCATCGCAGCCGGCGGCCTCGCCCTGCTGCGATTGCCGGCTTTCCTGCGCCGCCTCGATCGCCGCCTCGCCGAAGGATCTCCCCGCCATGGATAGACTGAACCTCCCACTTAGCCAGCTGGGCCCGAAACTCCTCGCCGTAGCCTTGCTCGTTGCCGCGCTCCTGTGGGGTGCGTGGATTACGCAGCAGGTCACCAGCTCGCCAGAGCAGCGGATCGTCACGGTCCGGCTCGCCGAGACCATCGGGACATTCGTCGAGGAAGCCGCGCGCGCCGATGCCGATCCGGCGGTCGTCCAGGCGGCTAGCCTTGCCTACCTCAAGGCCGCCGAAAGCGCCGTTGCCGACATGGGCCATGACGGCCGCGTGGTGCTGGTTGCCGAGGCCGTGCTCGCGGGCGCTGCCGAAGACGCAACCTCCGAACTCGAGCAGCGCATCGCGGACAAGCTCGCAGGGGAGATCCAGCCATGAGCCTGCCCCGCTCGATCCGCCGTTCGCTGCTGCTCTCGGGGCTGGTCCTGCTGCCGCTCGCCTGGGCGCCGCTCGATGCCTTCAGCAAGGACCACGCTTTCCTCATCAATGCGAGCCCGAGCCTGCCAAACTGGGCGTTCTGGCTCGACAAGCGCGCGCCGATCGAACGCGGCAGCCTGATCTTCTTTGAGCCGCCGCAAAGCGAACTCGTCGAAAGGCATTTCGGAAAGGAACCGCAGATGTTCGGCAAGCACGTGCTTGGCATGCCGGGCGATGTCGTGCGCCACGAGGGCGATGCGGTCTTCATCGACGGAAAGCAGGTCGCGAGCCTGCTCGAGGTCACCCGCCTTGGCGTGCCGCTCACGCGCGGTCCCGAAGGCGCAATACCGGAAGGTTGCTACTACACCGGAACCGACCATCCACGCGGGCTAGACAGCCGCTACGGGGAAATCGGCTTCGTCTGCCGCGGGCAGATCCTCGGCAGCGGGAGGGCAATCCTGTGATGCGCTCTTTCCTTCCGATTGGCGCGCTTCTCCTCGCCATGCTCCCTGCCAGCCTGCAGGCACGAGACTACGGCCAGCGCGGCGCGGTCTTCCCTGTGATCGAGCGCGACCTGCTCGAACAGATTCATACGCGCCTCGCGCAGATGGAAAAGTCGGGCGAGACCGCGCGGCTCAACGAGGAACTCAAGCGTCGCACGATCGCACGCGTCAACCGACCCGATCCGGTTGCCGGCCTCATTCGCGCAAGCGCAAGCCGCAGCTGGGCGTTCGATCCGACAATCGCGCTTGCTGCCGATATCCGGGGCGCAAAAGGCGAGCTGATCCATGCCGCCGGAACCCGGGTCAATCCGCTCGACAGCGTCAAGCTGCGCTCCGACCTCCTGTTTCTCGACGGCGACGACCCTGCGCAGATCGCCTGGGCGCTGAGGCAGGACGCCAATGCCAAGCTGATCCTCGTGAAAGGCGCACCGCTCGAGCTGATGAAGGCCCGTCAACGCCGCTTCTATTTCGACCAGGGCGGCAAGCTGACGCAAAAATTCGGTATCAAGGCTGTTCCCGCGCGGGTGCGCCAGAACGGGCGCTTCCTCGAAGTCAGCGAGATTGCGCTGCCGCGCCGGAAGGCACAGCCATGACCGGAATCCGCGCCTTCCTCGTGCTTTTCACGGCGATGCTGTCGCTGGTCTTCGCATCACCCGCTTCGGCCGATGCCGGTCCGGGCAAGTGCACCGGGCAATTCGTCAATCCGATCACCGACATCTGCTGGTCGTGCCTGTTCCCGATCTCGATCGGCGGGCTCGAAATCTGGCCGAGCAATCGTCCCGATCCGGACAACCCCGATTTCCCGCTGTGCCTGTGCGGTCTTCGGCCCGGCATCGCGATGGGGTTCTGGGAGCCGGTCCGGCTCGCCGATGTCAGCATGAAGCCTTGGACTTGTAACGGTTTTGCGCCGGTCACCTGAGCGATTTAAGCTCGCAAGAGGAGACCGTCGAGATGATGAAGCATTCAGAAGAGTTCAAGCAGGAGGCGGTGCGGATTGCGCTGACCAGCGGGTTGTCGCGCGAACGGGTCGCAGCGGATTTAGGGATCGGCAAATCGACGCTCGGCAAATGGATTGCACGATATCGGCCGGGAGAATTGGTGGCCGCGCCGCAGGCTGATCTGGCGCGGGAGAATGAACGGCTTCGCCTGGAGAACCGCGTGCTGCGGGAGGAGAGGGAAGTGCTAAAAAAGGCCACGCAGTTCTTCGCGAGCCAAAAGCCGTGAGGTTCGCTTTCGTGCACAGCTGGCGGCACCGTTGGCCAGTGGAATTGATGTGCCGTGTCCTGCAGATCAGCGAGCGCGGCTATCGGTCTTGGCGCTCGCGTCCGATCAGCCGGCGGGAACGAACGGATATGAAGGTGCTGGCGCATATCCGCGAGCAGTACAGCCTGAGCTTGGGCAGCTATGGCCGCCCCCGGATGACAATGGAATTGAAGGAGGCCGGCCTCGATGTCGGCGAGCGCCGGGTAGGACGGTTGATGCGGATCAACGCCATCAAGCCGGTTCGTACCCGCAAGCACAAGGTCACGACCGACAGCCATCATCGCCTGGGTGTCGCCGCGAACTGGCTTGATGGCGACTTCGTCGCCGATAAACCCAACCGTAAATGGGCTGGCGACATTACCTATGTGTGGACGCAGGAAGGCTGGCTCTACCTTGCCGTCATCCTCGATCTGCACAGCCGCCGCGTTGTGGGCTGGGCGGTCAGTGATCGGATGAAGAAGGATCTGGCGATCCGGGCGCTGGACATGGCGGTGCGGCTGCGCAATCCGCCGCTAGGCTGCTTTTTCCATTCCGATCGCGGCAGCCAATATTGCTCGTATGATTATCAGAAGAAACTGCAGGCCTATGGCTTGCGACCATCGATGAGCGACAAAGGAAACTGCTACGACAATTCCGCTGTCGAGACATTCTTCAAATCGCTGAAGGCAGAGCTGATCTGGCGGCAGAACTGGCCAACGCGGCGCCAGGCTGAAGCCGCGATCTTCCAATACATCAACGGGTTCTACAACACCCGTAGACGCCATTCATATCTGGGCGGCATCAGCCCGCTCGCGTTCGAAGCCAAGGTGGCATAGTGAAATAGGTGACCGGCACAAAACCGTTACAAGTCCACCCTTGTCCTCCCACTGGGTGTAGTGGATGCGGCCCTGAACACTGACCAGCTGGCCCTTGGAACAGTACTGGCCGACGGTCTTGGCGAGGCCGTTGAAGCAGGTAACCCGGTGGAACTCGCTTTCCTTGGCGGTGTAGCCGTTCTCGTCCTTGTAGGTCTTGCCGTCCTTGTCCCGCGCAGGGCGATCGGTGACGACAGTGATCCCGGTGACATTGGTGCCGCCCTTGGTCTCGCGGGTGTCGGGATCGCGGGCGATGCGGCCGGTAATGATGGCGATATTGGTCATGATGGTAGTCCTTCAGTTCCTTAAACCGGAGACCATCTCCGGCTTGCGAACATCCAGAAGAAGCAGGGCATGGGAGGACTGCACCGCAGGGGCAAAGCTCCAAGGGAAACCTGTTCATGACGGGTGGTGCGGGCAGGCAGCGCAGCTGCCAACACGGCCGGAAAGGAACGGGTTGCCGTCCTCAGCTGACCTGGTTCAGGACTGTTCGCGACTAAAGCCGGATGGGTATCGGGTGTGGGTCTGCAGGCTCACTTGACCTTTCCTGCAATCAGCTAACGCCATCGCCCTCCGATGCCTCCAGGAGATCCATGAAGTTGCAGGCTGCTTCTCGGTCTTGCTCGTTCTCGAACGCCACATCGAGATCGGGGGCTGACCCGAACATGTGCAGGAACGATCACAGGGCAAAGTGCTCAGCGGCAGCGTAATTTGAGGCAGATAAGTCCGTACTGCGCCCTCTAGGTAGCCTTTCGACATGGCTCGCATCGTCCTTAAAAGTGGTCGTCCGTCGGGCCGATGGACCGCAGTGCAGGAGCAGGATCAAAACGCCGTCGCTGCTGGTGAATCGGAAGTCGCGGTTGGCACGCGCATCGCTGCATAGTTGAACGATGACCTGGGGCTCGTACTAGCGGCCTGTCCAACATGCGCTGCCACTTGATCACATGGCTACCGCGCTGGCCCCGAAAAGCGCCTCGATTTTGGCCTGGGCCCCAACCCCGAGGTCAGCCACAATCAGCTTGTCTTTGGCGCGCGAGCAACAAACATAGAAGAGGTGGCGGGTTCTCCGCTCCCGGCTTTCGCTGGTGTCGGTTCCTGCCAGCAGCTTGCCAAACGAGTATTGGTTCCAGTTCGCGCCAGCGTCATCCAAAACCACGATCACGTTCTGAAATTCATCGCCTTTCACGCCGTGTTTGGTTGAGAACGGCATGCTGTTTTCCAGCACGGCGCGGTAACGACTGACTTCCAGATAGGGCACCGCCAGAAGAAGATCCAGAAAGGCCTGATGCGCTGCCTCGGGCGATCCTGCCTCGGCAGCCACCACAGGGCCTGCCACGGCCGCTTCCAAGTCATCAAGGAGTGTGACCAATTGCGCTGCCCGCAGATGCATTAAGATTGCTTCAATCGTTCCTCCGGCATCAATTAGTTTGATGAGGTCATCTAGGGCCGCCTTCACTCGCGCCTTCTCGGCTGCCCCCGCGATCGGGATCGGGCGTTCCTTCAATGAACTGATAGCGCGCCCCACCCGCCCTTCACGCCAAGCAGTAATAAATGGCTCGACTTTTTTAAGGAAGAAGGCTGCAATCGGGTCTTCGCCGCTCTGAAACTTATCTTGCGTAAAGCTTCCCCGACTGGCGAAGGCTGCCAATAGATCGGCATATCCGGCCTTGCGGGCGATAAGGCGGTGAGTGAGGAATAGAACCTTCAACTCGCCCTGTACACTCCAGCCGAAGACATCCTGCGCTTTCTGGACGGCGAGTTCGGCAATGTCCGCGTCCGGAGCCGTGCCGGTGAGACTGACATACACCGCGCCCCCCGGTAAATTGGCACCCGCTGGCTCCTGCTGAATGTCAGTTCGGACCTTGTTGAGAACGTCGATCACCGCCTTGGAGCACCGATAGTTCTCCTCCTTCTTGATTTGAACCAGCTGTGCCTGCTGATCGGCCGACAATTCGCCGACCCCTCCCGAATAGATGTTCTGCATCTTGTCGCCAAAGAAACCGATCAGCGGGGGATGCTCTGTCTTAAGAAGATGATCCAACAGGGCGGAGACAACCAGCGGATCAGTGTCCTGGTATTCGTCTACAAATATGAACGGGAATCGAGCGGCGACCACTTTCGATAAAAGCGGATGGTCGTGGAACATAATGTGAGCCACGCCCAAAAGGTCGTCGTGAAAAATTCGGCCTTCCAAGAAGTTTGCGCCGCGATCGGAGTAGGCGATCGTCGGTACCGTCTTTAAAGCTTCTGCCAATTCCTCCTGATCTTGCTTTCTGCGGCTGCTTGCAGGCAACCGGTCATTGAACGCAAGAAGGGCGGGCCTCAGCTCTTTCTGAAAGTTTTTGATCGAGGCCCATAAGAAGTCGTGGATCGTTGAGACCACAAACAAGGGGTCGTGCTCTGTACGCTCGATGATCTCATTCTTTGCTACATTCGTGAAAGTAATGCAGGCCACACGCTGGCCTTCCCCGATAACGCTCGAACGGTCCGGTCCTCGAATGAAATCAAGAGCGCGAATGAGGGACGATGTTTTGCCCGAGCCCGCCCCGGCGTCGATCAGGAAGCTCTGTCGCGTGTGCAGACAATCCAGGATTTTTTCGTCCGCTTCCGTCATCATTTTGCGGGATGCTCGGCCAGCCATTGGAGGCCTTGTTGAATATAGAGGGGAATCTCCCAGCCTGGTGCGCCCATCAGATCGAGGGCGAAATCGACCTTCCCGAGCTTGCCGCTCAACTCCCACGCTTGTGCTGTCAGGCCTGCGTCTATCGCTTTCTTGACGGCAGCCTTAGTCGTGCTGAGCTTGGCATGATTGTCAGTCAGCCAAGTGATGTTGGCGTAGATGAATGCTTCCTCGAATGAACGACCACAATGCCCGTCCTGGGTGACCTGATAGGCAACCCGAATGCAGCCTTGCGTCTTGGCCGCATTATCGCAGGCTTGCAATTCTTCGACGGTTTCCTTCTCGGGGATCCATTTGCGGAGACAGGCGTTGCTAGTGCTTTTCCCCGTCGCGACCGGGCATTTTTTTCCTCCGTCATCGACCGAGTCCAGGTCGGTAATGATCAGGCTCGGAATGCCAAGAAAGTCGATGATCGGCTTAAACTTATGGGCGTGCCCCCCGCCCACCTCAGAAATGCTGACATACTGACTTCCGAGCGTCTCGCAGCCAGCCACCTTGGCTTGCTCCTCAATCATCATTGGGAGCAGCAGCCGCTCGACCTGGCCTTCCACGAAGATGGCCTTGTCCGCGAAAAACAGATCGCAATGAGTCAGTCGAACATAGCGGCGCAGGAAGTCGAGAAGGTCGGGGTTGTGTGGTGGCAGCGGTAGCTGCGAAAGGTCCTGCATGACGACCTGACGGCCAACCCTGCGGAAATAGCGCACGGGCTCGAACTCAGAATGAGCGATCATGTGGGACGAGTGTGTGGAGAGCAGAACTTGTGCTGTCGTCCCTCCGTCCGTTTCCAAAACCTTCGAAATCTCGCTGATGGAAACCGTCTGCATCTGCGGGTGCAGGTGCGCCTCGGGTTCTTCAATCGCGATTATATGAACGCGCGGCTTGTCGCCCATCGTCGCGTCGATCGCAGCGCGGAAGGACTCCAGCTGCAGGACAATGTAAATCAGGTTTTTGTAGCCGAGCCCGTTATATTTTTCGGGCAGCTCGAACTCCTCCATTACTCCTTCTTTTTCGGCGTGTTCGCTGGCATAATATATTCGCGCATTGTCACGGTAAATTGTTTCTGCGCTCAGTTCAGCACGTACCCTCAGGTCCGGCGCTTTTTGGCCTGGCGGATAGCCAAAACTCTGAAGGCGCTTCGTCAAACGGCCAAAGGCTTTGCCGTACATCCCCGTAAGGTCGCCTGCGCTCGCCGTGAGTGCATCTTCGATCGCTTGATAACCGGCAGCGTCATCGACCCGATAGAAGCGTTCGTAATGATCGTGGAGAAGTTTTGAGAGCTTCGCGGACCGGCTTCCCTCATCGTCATCGACGTGCCGCTGAGCGGGCACGATGTCGATGCGCAGTAGGGATTTCAGCAAATTGCCGTCTTCGAGTTGTTCCACTTCTTTGCCGTCAGGGGACACTTTGAAGAAAACGCGTTTGAAATGATCTCTGAACGTCTCTTTCAGATAGTCGCACAGCGAGACGTCTTTGCGAGGCCTGGCCCCAAACTCGTCGAGAAGCTTTTTCGCGTTCTCCAGTCGATAGTCGATCCGCATGCGCACTCTGCTTGTGCCAGGCGTAAGGTCCATCAAAAGCTTGGTGGCTGCAACGAGGTCGGCGGGATCTTAGCCATAGGAAAAGGTCAGATCGAGCCGCATACGCGGTATAAGCCGCCTAAGCAGCTCAATCTTCTTTTCTGGATCAGCTTCAGCCGCAACCTTTCGCTCGATCCGCTTCAGGTCCCGGTGGCGAAGCTGAGAGAGGTCGTGGAAGGAGATTTTAGGAGCCTCGGCTCCTTGCCCGATAAACAGCCGGAGAGCCTCCATTACTGAGGTTTTCCCGCTATTGTTCGGCCCCACCAAAATGGTCGTCGTTTTGTCCTGGGCGAGATCGATTGAGAGTCGGCGCAGCAACCTGAAGTTTCGGATCTTAATGTTCTCAAGGCGCATGCGGTCATTATCTCAAATGGCTCGAAGATCTCGAAGATGACTGTAGGGCCATCCTGACACAAGGGGGAAGTAGTTTGCTATCGAATTGAACCGGAATCGCCTGTCACTCGATCCCGGGTGGCTTGATGAATTCCGTGATCAGCCGGCGAGCGCGGTGCACTGATCGCTAAACGGGTCACCTGGCTACGGTCCGCTTTCGGTCCAAGGCGTGGCATATCCCGCTCGGGCTCCTTTCCTCTGGGCTTCGAGGCAGACCTTGGGCGTGGGACGCGGTCGTTCATTGTGCATGACAATCACAGTTTGGGTGTAAGTCGATGTAAGTTCGGCTACTCCACTCAAGGTATGGAGGGTCTTAGTGTTCCAAGGCGCATTGTTCACTCGTGATTGGCTGAAGCAAGGGGTCACCGAATCCCCTGAGTGGCAGAATCTCGAAATTAGTGAAGTTGAGCAGCTCTACGAAAGCGCCCAGCATTTGCTGCATGAACATTCAGGCCACAAGAAGCCAACCGAAGCAGAAACCGAAGACCAACTTATTTATCCGCTGCTCGAATTGCTGGGCTGGCAACACAAATCCGTTCAACAGAACATGACGACAAAGGGACGCAAGGACGTTCCCGATGCCTTGCTTTTCGCCGATGGCGACGCCGCAGAAAAGGCGAAGACACTCGAGCCATGGCAACGCTTCCGTCATGGCGCTGCTCTTGTCGAAGCGAAGCGCTGGAACCGCCCGCTCGATCGCGAAGGGCAAGGCGACCAGGGTGTTCCGTCGACCCAAATCATGCATTATCTGCGCCGCGCTGCCGTCGTGGCAGATGGAAAGATGCCGTGGGGCATTCTGACTAACGGACGGCACTGGCGGCTCTACTACCAAAACGCTCTTTCTGTCGCTGAGGACTTCTTCGAAATTGACCTGGGCAAGGTCTTTGGTCTGCCCGGATGCGAACCGGATCTACTCGACGAACCGATCGATCCAGATTACGCATTCCGATTGTTCGTGCTGATTTTTGGTCGCGAAGCGTTTCGTCCGAGCGAGCAGGGCCGCAGCTTTCACCTGATCGCGATCGAGGATGCGCGCCGGTGGGAGGAAAGGGTCCGCAAGGATCTGGCAGATACGGTGTTCGAAACCGTCTTTCCCGAACTGATTACTGCCATCTCGTTGGCAGACCCGGATCGCCCCGAGACGCTCGATGATGGCTACGCCGAGCAGGTTCGCCAAGCGGCCATGTTCCTTCTCTATCGTCTATTGTTTGTGCTTTATGCCGAAGATCGGAATCTGCTCCCCGACGAGCGCGGTCCCTACGCGGACTATTGCCTGACCCGTCTTCGAGAGGAGATCAAGGAACGGCATGTGCAAAGGCAAGCACAGCTCGCCCGCAGCACTGCCTACTGGTCGCGCCTCGAGACAATTTTCGGCGCAATTTCCGAAGGCGACGATGATCTTGGCATTCCGCCCTACAACGGCGGCCTGTTCGCAGCGGAAGGCAATTCGCTACTCAGTCGCATCAAGCTGTCGGACGAGACGCTAGCCAAGGCTATATTACCGCTCTCACACCGCGAGGAAGAAGGGCGGCTTCGCTACATCAACTACCGCGACCTTTCGGTTCAGCAGCTCGGCTCGATCTATGAATCGATCCTCGAATACGGTGTCGAGATCGAGGAAACCGGGACCGTCCGACCGCGCTCGGACAACGAGGCACGGCACCGCTCGGGTTCGTATTACACACCAGAACCGCTCGTATCGCTGATCATCGAAAAAACGGTCGGCCCGGTCGTCGAAGAGAAGCGCGAGGCATTCGAAGCCGCTCTAGCAAGCGGCGCAAAGGGTGATGACCTTCGCGCACACGATCCGGCCATGGCACTGCTTTCGCTCCGCATCGTCGACCCCGCAATGGGAAGCGGGCATTTCCTCGTCAGCTTGGTCGATTGGCTTTCGGACAAGGTCTTGACCGCAGTCGGCGATGCCGAAAGCATGGCCGAGGGCGATTATACTTCTCCTCTCGTGAAGCTCATTGCCGAGTTGCGAGAGGGGATCGTCGCCAACGCGCGGGAGCATAACTGGCCGATCGTCGAAGACCAGCTGGATGACCGCCATATCGTGCGCCGCATGGTACTCAAGCGCTGCGTCCACGGGGTCGATCTCAACCCGATGGCCGTGGAGCTCGCCAAGGTCGCGCTCTGGTTGCACAGCTTCACCGTAGGTGCGCCGTTGTCGTTCCTCGACCATCATTTGCGGTGCGGTAACAGCGTGCTTGGCGCGTGGGTGCGCCCGACGATGGACTGGATGCAAGAACGCGGTGCCCTTATTTCCAACCGCCACCTCGCCCCGCTCGCCAACATCGTGCGCGAGATGGAAAAGATCGAAGGGCTGACCGACACCGACATTGCTCAGGTTGACCAGTCGAAAAGCCTCTTCACCACCGTCTCCGAAGCCAGCGCTCCGCTCGAAGCGATCCTCGATCTGGCAAAGGCGGATGATCTGATGGGCGTTCTGGAAACGAATGTCCGCCGACCCCGCGAACCGGCTGATGCCATTCGCAAGGATGGTGACAAACGCCTCGCCGACATGCGCAAGGCGCTGGCCGACAGCACCGACGAAGCAAAGGCGGAAAAGGCGCGGGTCGCGCTCGAAAAGGAATCTGCGAAGATTGACCGCGCGGTCGCCAAGGCGCGCGAAGCCGAACGCAAGTTCGACCGGGCTGAAGCGATGAAGCTGGTCCACGAAGGAACCTTCGGCGATCCCAGCCGGATCGCAAGCGGTGAAATCGAAGTGCTCGCAGCCGACGCGCGAACCGAGCTAAGCTTGGATGCACCAGAGCCGGTCCAAGGCAGTCTGATGCCGAGCCATAGGCCCGATGATCGCCGCCGCGCGCTGGCAGACAGCCTTGTTCGCGAGGCGCGCGCAATCGCGGCCGAACAGCGGTTCTTCCACTGGGAAGTGGCCTTCCCCGGCGTATGGCGCGACTTGTCTTCGTCCGGGCGTTCAGGCGGCTTCGACGCGGTCATCGGCAATCCGCCTTACGTCCGGCAGGAAGAAATCGCCCCGATCAAGCCGGCTCTGTCCAAAGCATTCGACACCTACACCGGCACTGCCGATCTCTACGTCTATTTCTACGAACAGGGGATCAAGCTGCTCAGGCCCGGCGGGCGAATGGGTTATGTTGTTACCAACAAGTGGTTGAAGGCTGGCTATGCGCAGAAGCTTCGGCGGATGTTCGCCGAGGATATGTGGGTCGAATTTCTGGCCGATTTCGGCCACGCGCGCCATTTGTTCCCGGACGCCGACGTCTTTCCATGCGTCATTGCAGTGCAGAAGCCCGATGCAGACGCTGTGCCCGAGCAATACGATCTTGCCGTTATACCGCGCGACGATGTTCCGCGTGAGGGTCTGGCGGCAGCAGTTCAGGCTGCTACCTATCGCGCCGAGCGCGCCGACCTGACCGAAGAGGCATGGGTGCTGGAGCCGCCAGACGTCGCCGCACTGCTTAAGAAGATCCGTGCGCGTGGCGTACCGCTTGAGGAATATGCCGGGGCTAGCCCGTTGTATGGGATCAAGACGGGTTTCAACGAGGCGTTTCTGATCGACACCGCTACTCGCGATCAGCTTGTCAGCGACGACCCCAATGCTGCCGATATCATCAAGCCCTACCTGCGAGGTCAGGACATCGGCCGCTGGCTGCCTGAATGGGCAGGGCTTTGGATGATCGTCATGAAGTCCAGCAGCGATCATGCTTGGCCCTGGGCAGGTGCAGCGACCGAGGCCGAAGCTGAAGCGATCTTCGCGGAGTCCTACCCGTCGATCCACCGGCGGTTCAAAGGTCTTGAGAGCTTCAGGAGAGATGGAAAGCTGAAAGGCCTCCGGCACCGTGAAGATCAAGGACGCTTTTGGTGGGAACTGCGCCCTTGCGCCTACTATGATGCATTCGAGAAGCCCAAGATCATTTATCAGGTAATCCAGTATTACCCGCAGTATGCGGTCGACCGATCAGGTGCCCTCAGCAATGATAAGACGTTCTTCTTTTCCTTGGAAAGTCCAGTCACGATCGGGACGCTCAACTCGCCGCTTCTGTGGTGGTTCAACTGGCGTCATCTGCCTCACATGAAGGATGAGGCCCTCTCCCCAATGGCCTACCGAATGGAGAGGGTCCCGATTTGCGAACCGTTGGAAGAAGACCGATTGGCATTTGTAGACGCCACCAATGGTTGTATCGATTTGACCGCCCACATTCGCGAGGCGGATGAGGCTATTTGTGACTGGCTGAGCACAGAGACGGGTGTTCGCTCAATTCCAATGTTACTCAGAGAGGCAAGCAAGCTCGACAGCGACGGCTTTGTCTCAGCGGTCCGCGCCGCCCTGCCTAAACGTGAAGGCTTGACCCCGACCCAACTCCGTCAGCTGCGCGAAGCGTTTGCCGAAACCGCCGAGCCCGCTCGGCAGGCACGGATCGAATTGCTGGCCCATGAGCGCAGCCTCGCTGCCATGGTCGAGCGCGCCTATGGCCTGACCGACGAGGAAGTTGCTCTCATGTGGCGCACGGCCCCGCCCCGCATGCCGCTGGCCCCTCCACCCGGGTTAGATCTAAGCGATGACACTGGTGACTGAACTACTCTAGGTTTTT
Source organism: Croceicoccus sp. Ery5 (assembly GCF_020985325.1). Classification (NCBI taxonomy): domain Bacteria; kingdom Pseudomonadati; phylum Pseudomonadota; class Alphaproteobacteria; order Sphingomonadales; family Erythrobacteraceae; genus Croceicoccus; species Croceicoccus sp. Ery5. The sequence goes on along the minus strand of NZ_CP087587.1, from coordinate 1,167,793 downwards.
GCTGTCACTGCTAAAGTCCGCAACCGGCGCACTTCCTGACCTTTCCGCAACCGAACTCCATTGGCTGACTGTGGGCCGGAAGCAGAATGGCGGCTCTAGAGCGGCCAAACCCAAAAAGCGGACTTAGGATGCGCCGACTTACACGCACACTGTTGGAAAAGTTCGTCAGTGCTCGCTATCGGGCTCTATGGCCACGACACCAACAGCAACAAACGCAACGAAGAAGGGGCACTGTCCCACCTGCGATGGCGAGCGCACCTGCGAAATCCACGGCTCGATCTACAAGGCTTGGGACTGGGAGGACAAGCAATATGGCCATTCGGTCAACGGCGGTGTCGACCACTCTCTGCTCGAATGTCAAGGGTGCGAGACGGTCTTCTACGAAACTTCCAGCTGGAACAGCGAAGACACCGATCACTACTACGATGCGGCGGGGCAGGAGCAGTATGAGCATCCGAGGGAGATACAAACTTATCCGAAGCCAGAGGCCAAGACGAAGCCGGTATGGTTCGACGCCATGCAAAAGGCTGACCCCCAGCTGCGCAATATCCTGAGCCAGATGTACGTAGCGCACGACAACCAGGCACACATCCTCACGGCGATAGGACTCAGAACGGCACTGGACCGTGCAACCGAAGTCATCGGCATCGACCCGGCCAAGACATTTGATGAGAAACTGAACGAGCTGCGCAACGGAGGGTGGATCGGGCAAACTGAGCGGGACATCCTCGGCGTTGTTACGGATGCGGGTAATGCGGCTGCGCATCGCGGCTGGGAGCCCGACAGTCAGGAGGTTTCCGAACTGCTCTCATCGCTAGAGGTGTTCCTCCATCGCGCTTTTATCGTCGGCCAGAAGGCATTAGGCATCAAGAAAAGTATTCCCGCAAAACCCGAGCGGCTGCTCGCCGTTGGGAAGAAGACTACTCCCTGACCACAATTGGGGCCGGAAGCGGAAAGGCAGCTTTTATATCTTTGAGCGGATTAAGCGGACAGCGACTGCTGACCGAATCGCAAGCCGGTGCATTAGAGAATGGTCTGGAGAAACCCCTCTTGGAATAGACTTTTGCCGTCGTTAAAACGCACTTGCAGGACAGCCAACACGGAGCCGAGAGCCACAAAGTAAATCGGTTTACTATTTAGCGCGCCTTTCCTACCATCCAGTGATGGCGAGAGAAACCTTTACGATTGAGGGCGCAGGCGCAATTTCTCTTACAGCCGAGGCTGAGGGGGATGCCTACGCCATACCCGTCCTTCTTGCGCACGGCGGCGGGCAGACACGGCGCGCGTGGAGAAGGGTGGTCAGCGAGCTGGCTCAAGCCGGCTTTCGCGCAATCGCCTTCGACATGCGCGGTCACGGAGACAGCGATTGGTCGCCATGCGGAGCTTATGAAATGCGCGACTTCGCGGCGGATCTGGTCGCTGCAGCGTCGCGCCTGGACCAGAAGCCAGCGCTGGTCGGCGCTTCACTGGGCGGGCTCGCCGGACTGATTGCCGCAGGGGAGCTTGCTCCAGGTAGCTTTGCTTCACTCACATTGGTCGACATTGCCCCGCGCATGGAGCCTAGCGGTGTGATGCGCGTGGTTGGTTTCATGGAAGAGCATGTCGATAGCGGCTTCGCCTCACCAGAGGAGGCGGCCGACGTGATCGCTCGCTACATGCCGCATCGTCCCAGGCGGGGCGCGAGCGATGGTCTGAAAAACTATCTGAGGCAGAAGCCGGATGGGCGCTTCTATTGGCACTGGGACCCTGTGTTTATCCGTAATATAATGTCAGCCAGACAAGGCGACCCAGACAGCCAAGAACGTCAATCGGCAATGCTGAGCCAAGCTGCGGCGAATCTCACGCTTCCGCTTCACCTCATCCGAGGCGGCTCTAGCGATCTTGTTTCCGAAGAGGCCGTTTTGGACTTGTAACGGTTTTGTGCCGGTCACCTATTTCACTATGCCACCTTGGCTTCGAACGCGAGCGGGCTGATGCCGCCCAGATATGAATGGCGTCTACGGGTGTTGTAGAACCCGTTGATGTATTGGAAGATCGCGGCTTCAGCCTGGCGCCGCGTTGGCCAGTTCTGCCGCCAGATCAGCTCTGCCTTCAGCGATTTGAAGAATGTCTCGACAGCGGAATTGTCGTAGCAGTTTCCTTTGTCGCTCATCGATGGTCGCAAGCCATAGGCCTGCAGTTTCTTCTGATAATCATACGAGCAATATTGGCTGCCGCGATCGGAATGGAAAAAGCAGCCTAGCGGCGGATTGCGCAGCCGCACCGCCATGTCCAGCGCCCGGATCGCCAGATCCTTCTTCATCCGATCACTGACCGCCCAGCCCACAACGCGGCGGCTGTGCAGATCGAGGATGACGGCAAGGTAGAGCCAGCCTTCCTGCGTCCACACATAGGTAATGTCGCCAGCCCATTTACGGTTGGGTTTATCGGCGACGAAGTCGCCATCAAGCCAGTTCGCGGCGACACCCAGGCGATGATGGCTGTCGGTCGTGACCTTGTGCTTGCGGGTACGAACCGGCTTGATGGCGTTGATCCGCATCAACCGTCCTACCCGGCGCTCGCCGACATCGAGGCCGGCCTCCTTCAATTCCATTGTCATCCGGGGGCGGCCATAGCTGCCCAAGCTCAGGCTGTACTGCTCGCGGATATGCGCCAGCACCTTCATATCCGTTCGTTCCCGCCGGCTGATCGGACGCGAGCGCCAAGACCGATAGCCGCGCTCGCTGATCTGCAGGACACGGCACATCAATTCCACTGGCCAACGGTGCCGCCAGCTGTGCACGAAAGCGAACCTCACGGCTTTTGGCTCGCGAAGAACTGCGTGGCCTTTTTTAGCACTTCCCTCTCCTCCCGCAGCACGCGGTTCTCCAGGCGAAGCCGTTCATTCTCCCGCGCCAGATCAGCCTGCGGCGCGGCCACCAATTCTCCCGGCCGATATCGTGCAATCCATTTGCCGAGCGTCGATTTGCCGATCCCTAAATCCGCTGCGACCCGTTCGCGCGACAACCCGCTGGTCAGCGCAATCCGCACCGCCTCCTGCTTGAACTCTTCTGAATGCTTCATCATCTCGACGGTCTCCTCTTGCGAGCTTAAATCGCTCAGGTGACCGGCGCAAAACCGTTACAAGTCCATTTTGCATCTGCGACAACTCGTCCCCCATGCAGAATACACCGATATTGCCGATGCCACGCACATGGTCGTGGGCGATGCGAACGATGCCTTTTCCGCCGCTATCGTCGATTTCCTAGGGCGCCATCACTCTCGCGATACGGCTCAGCCACAGGGGACGAGGGAGCTATGATCGATCGAGAGCGCTTGCAGGAAATGCTGCATATAGCGCCGTTTCACCGATGGCTTGGGCTGGAGATTGCAACATGCTCCGACCAGGGAATCGCGATCACCATGCCATGGCGCGAAGAGATCGTGTCGAACCCTATGATTGGGTCGGCGCATGGAGGGATCCTGGCTTCACTGGTCGACCTCACCGGGCTTTATACTCTGCTTGCGGCGGGCGTCGCGGCGAGAGCGACGGCCGATCTGCATGTCAATTACCACCGTTCTGCAACCTCAGGACCTCTCACTGCTCACGGACAGATCGTGAAGCTCGGGCGACAGATTTCGGTGGCGGAAACCCGGGTTCTCGAGCCCGACGGCAAGTTGGTCGCCAGCGGCAGGGGCGCCTACTTCTCGTCAACCGGATCAATTGATCAGCGCGGCGGGACTATTGATCTCGAACAGGCTCTTGCCACCCAAGGCCCAGCGACTTCTGCAGCGCAATCCACGCCAGCGTAAGGGCGCCTTTTGCCCGGACGAGGTCTGCTGAGGCCTGCTGCTGTTCTCGCAGGGCCCGGTTGAGGTCAGCCTTCGAGATCGCTCCTGCAGCAAAACGTTGGCGGTTCAGGTCCGCCGCGACGTCAGCCTGCTTCTTGATTTGCATACTGGCAGCGAGCGCAACACGCTGCTGGCCGAAGCGAGCCAAGGCACGTTCGGCGTCTTGCAGTGCCAGAAGCACCGTCTGCTGGTAATTGGCGACTGCTTCGTTGCGCGCCGCCCCGGTTTGGTCGATCGCAGCGTCTACCCTGCCGAAATCCAGAAAATTCCACTGGAGGCGCGGGATCGCGAGTGCGGAGAATTCGCCGACATCGACAACGTCGTCCAACGAGGATCCGCCGAGGCCCAGGATCCCTGTGAAGGACAATTTCGGGAACCGCGCCGCCTCGGCCACCCCGATCCGCGCCGTCGACGCGGCAAGAGACCGTTCGGCCGCCCTTATGTCAGGCCGACGCGCCACCAGGCTTGCCGGATCGCCAATCGCGACCTGCTCTGGCGGCATGGGAATGGAGCGCACAGTCGTGAGCGCTGCATCAGCTGATCCCGGCACCTGTCCGGTCAGTATAGCGAGCGCATCAGACAGGACTGCGATATCCGCTTCAGCTTCGGCAAGTTGTGACTTGAGCACCTCCAGTTCGGCATTCGCGGTGCCTACCGGGAAAAGCGGCAATGCACCGCGCTGATAGCGTTGGTATGTCAGCGCCAGGATCTCTTCCTGCAACGAAATCTGCGCCTCAAATTGCTCTGCGCGGAATTGGGCCTCCCGCAAATTGACGTAGGTGCTGGCCACTTGGGCAGTCAACTGGACCTTAGCGTCCTCTGCATTGGCCACCGTTGCAGCAGCTTGGGCATTGCTGGCCTCAATGCGCCTGCGCGAGCCACCGGCAAACTCCAGCTCCCAGTTGGCGTTAAGGCCCACATTGTAAAAGCTGAGCGAGTCATCGGTTTCTGCGTCGGAATTGGTTTGCTCTGACGGGGGGGGCGCCCCGCCTTGAAGGTCGAGACCAGGAAGCCGGCCCTGCACGGTGGTGGCCTGTGCCCCAAGCGATGGCATTCGACCCGCACGGTCTTGCCTGATGGATGCCCGTGCCTGAGCAATGCGCGCCTGCGCTGCGGCGAGCGAGGGATTGCCGGACAGCGCAGCCTCCACCAGCCGCGTCAACTCGGGATCGCCGAGCAGCAGCCACCATCGAGCGACAACCGGATCAGATGCGCTCACATCACTGCCAGCGCGCACAAAGCGAGTGCCCGTGTCTGCTGACATAACTTCCGGGGGGCCTGCATAATCGGGCCCTGCCGTGCATCCAGCTAGCAAGGCGATAGTGACAAGCGGAGGTAGCAAGTGGCGCATCGTGTAGGGCTCAGTGCATCGAAAGGGAGACATTTTTTGGAAGCGGCCTCAGGAAGAGGACCAGCGGAACCGTCGCGAGGGTCAGAATCCCCATAACCAGGAACACATCATTGTAGGTCATTATGAACGCCTCGCGTTGGAGGGTGCGGCTCAGGACGGCCATCGCCCCCTCCATGCCGCCGAAGTTTCGCGCCAGCCCTTCGAGATAGGCCTGTAGCGAAACGCTGTTCGCATTCAGGGTCTCTTCCATCCGCCGGCTATGATGCCAGATCCGCTGGTCCTGGAACGATGCCAGAGCCGAAAGAGCGAAAGAGCCACCGAGATTGCGGGCCGCGTTGAAAATGCCCGAGGCATCGCCCGCGTCTTCCTTGGCCACCGACGCAACCGTTGCCTGATTCAGGAACATCATCGCAAGTATCGTTCCGGCCCCGCGGATAAGCTGACTTTCAGTGAAGACTGCGCCGCCGGATTCCGCGGTCAGACTCGTGCTGACAAAGCAGCTGATCGCCATCAGCAGCATTCCGGTGCCGACGGCAATGCGGATGTCCACCTTGCGGATCATCAGGGGCAGAACCGGCATCAGGAGAAAGGCCGGGACACCCATCCAGAAGATGACCAGTCCCGTCTGAAAAGCATTATAGTCAGAGATGATCGCGAGGAACTGGGGGATAACGTAGGTTGAACCATACATCACCATGCCCAGGGCGAGAGCCATGATCGCGACGCTGGCGAACTGTCGATTGAACAGGAGCTGCAACTTCAAGACCGGCTTGCGTGCTTTCACTTGTCCGTAAATCAAACAGGCAAAGCCGATAATGGTCACCACCGTTAGCCAGCGAATGAGTGAGGACTCGAACCATTCTTCACGGTGCCCTTCCTCGAGTACAACAGTCAGACCGCCCAGTCCGAGGATCAGCCCGAGAATGCCAGCCCAATCGGCGTCCGTGAGATATTCCCACTTGGGCTTCTCGTGAGGCAGCCCGATAAACAGCAGGAGCAGCAGGATTGCGCAGACTGGCACATTGACGAAAAAGGCATAGTGCCAGCTCAGGTTCTCGGTCAGCCAGCCGCCGATCAATGGCCCCATCACGGGGCCAAGAACCACAGTCATGCCGAACAGGGCCATTCCGATGGGCTGTTGGTGCGGCGGCAATCGTTTAGCCACAATAGTCATTGCGGTCGGAATGAGGACTCCGCCCATGAAGCCCTGGCCCGTTCGGCCGATGATCATGGTCGTAAGGTCGGTGGCTACACCGCATAGCACCGAAAATGCGGTGAACGCGCTGACAGCGATGATGAGGAGGGTTCGCAGACCGAACAGCCGTTCCAGCCAAGCGCTCAGCGGAATGACGACGATTTCAGCAACGAGAAATGACGTAGCAATCCAGGTGCCTTCGGCGCCTGTGGCACCGATCTCGCCCTGAATGACGGGGAGTGCGGAATTGACGATTGATATGTCCAGCGTCGCGAGCATGGCGCCGAGCGCGCCCGCGGCCACAGCGACCCAGGCAGTCACGTCTGCGTTCTTTCGGCTCCCGGCCGGCCCGATCGAAGTGTCCTGCGCTGCCAGTATCTCGGTCATTGAGTCCGACTCGAGATCTCTTCCAATTCGCCGGCAGCATTCCGGGTGTCGACCGTAGCCACTACCGACATGCCGGGAACGAGCAGACGCCGCACTTCAGGGGGAGCATCGATAGCGATGCGGACGGGTATCCGTTGAACGATCTTGGTAAAGTTGCCGGTGGCATTTTCGGGGGGGAGGATGGAAAATTCCGCGCCCGTTCCCGGCGATATGCTGACCACTCGTCCCGCGATCTCAAGGCCTGGCAGGGCGTCAACTTCGAGCCTGACGCTCTGGCCGGCCCGGATGAGGCCGACCTGCGTTTCTTTGAAGTTCGCGGTCACGTAGATCGCGCTCACCGGAACCACCGTCATCAAACGTTGACCCGGTTGCACGAACTGGCCCACCCTCACCGAGAGATCGCCGACGCGGCCGGCCTTGCTGGCGCGCAGCAAGGTCGATTCAACCGTAAGGTCGGCTGTTTCCAGCTGAGCGCGGGCAGCGTCCGCCTGCGCCTGGGTCTGGCTGATCTGCTCGAACAGGGTCCCCCGGCGAGCGGTCGCGGCAGCCACCGCCGCCTGCGCAGCGGCGAGTTCGGCCCGCGCCTGCCGCGCCTGCGCCTCATACTGGTCTAGCTTTTCCCGCGGTTCGGCTCCTGTCGCGGCAAGGGGCCGATATCGCGCCACCTGGTCGTTCGCGAGGTCCAGTGCTGCGCGCGCGGCGGCGAGTTGGGCCCGCGCCTGGCGAATGGCTGCATCCTGTTCGGCTACCTGAGAACGGATTGTGTCGGCACCGGCCAGGGTCGCAGCGATCTGCGCGCGCGCCTGTTGCGCTTGCGCCTGATAATCCCGCAAATCCAGTTGTACGAGGGCTCCGCCGCGAGCAACCTGCTCGTTCTCCCCCACGAAGACCTCTTCGACGTATCCCGCTACCTTGGAAGAGATAACGACGCTGTCGGCAGCGACATAGGCGTTATCGGTCGACTGCATGTACTGTCCGTAGGTTACGTGCCGGTAGTACCACCAGATCCCGCCAAGCAGCACGGCAAGACCAACGATGATTAGCACGATGCGCAAGCCACGCCGCGATTGCGGTTTCGTTGGGGTTGTGCCCTCCTGCTCCGGTTGGTTGGAGTTATCGGTCATCTGACTCTTTCGGCAGCCTCAGTAATTCGGCAGCCTCAGTAAAAGGTGAACGCGTCTCGCGCCCTATGAGCCGTGAGTCAAATAGTAAAGGCATTTAGCAGTTTGCATTTGGGCATCCGAGGCTATCCGACTACACAGCGCTATGGATGAAAAACCAGATACCATGTCACGGTCTCAGCGTCGGCAGAAGGTCATCACCGATAATGACCGCATTCTCTATCTTATGGACGAGATCAGTCGCGGCGCGCGCAGAGTGTACGATGCGAGGGTCGCCAGGATCGGTCTCAATCAGACACAGTGGAGGATCATCGGACAACTTCTTCGCGATCCTGCCCTTACGCAGGCTGAAATCGCCAAGAAACTGGAACTGGAATCGGCGACCATCGGCCAGGCGGTTGCAGGTCTTTGCGCACGCGGGCTGATGAAAAGGCTTCGAGCTGAGACGGATCGGCGAGCGTGGCAGCTCATCCTCACGGAGCAGCTTGACGATCTGCTGCCCGAACTGAGAGGCTCCGCGGATAGGCTTCATGATCTGCTTTGGCGCGACATTGCCGCCGACGAGAAGCGAACGCTGCAGCAGATTCTTGAAAGGGTATCGGAAAATCTGGACCAACACCGTGCCGAGGCTGAATAAAATCATGGCATCGCCCCCGGAAAAGCCTATCGGCAGCATCGCTCGCGCCGCGGAGATTGGCCGAATCCTAATGAGGCACGGAGCGAAGAATCTCGCCGGAGCCCTCGGGTTTATTCCCTCTTCGAACAATGTCATCGACCCTCGCGAATTTCGCCCGGCCGCAGTTGTCGCGTTCCTCCGTGACATCGGGCCAGTCGGCATAAAACTGGGGCAGCTCCTCGCCACCCGAAGCGATCTGTTCACCGAACACTGGATCACGGCATTCTCAACCCTGCACGATCAGGTGTCGCCAGTGCGCTTCGCAGATATCGAGCCCGTACTTGCTTCAAGCTGGGGTGAGGACTGGCGGAACGACTTTGCGCAGTTCGACGAAAAGCCTTTGGCGTCCGCCTCGATTGCACAGACCTATTCCGCCGAGCTAAGGGACGGTAGCAAGGTCATCGTGAAGGTTCGACGCCCGGGCACCGCCGCGCGGATGGAAGCCGATGTGCGTCTGCTTGTGCGTCTTGCCGAGATCGCAGAAGCACGCTCTCCTGACATCGCGCGTTACCGGCCAGTCGAGTTTCTGCGGACCTTCGGCCGCAATCTTGCCTGGGAGATGGACCTCGCTGCGGAATCCCGAGCCTGCGAGCGGATCGGCGCATATCTCGATACCATCGGCGTCAGGACCCCGGCCATCCATTGGGAACTGACCGGGCTGCGGGTGAACGTTCAGGAACGCCTGTACGGCAGGCCCGCGTCTTCGCTGGGCAGCCCATCGGGCGACCCGCGGGTGGCGGCTTTCGCTAAAAGCTATGCCAACGCTGTCCTGCGGATGATCATCCTGAACGGCGAATTTCACGGCGACCCCCATCCGGGTAACGTCTTCCTGATCGGCGAGCAGGATGTCGGCTTCATCGACTTCGGATCAGTCGGGACGCTCACCAAGGCCAGGCGCGACGAGATCGTCCGCCTCGTGCTTGCGATTGCTGGTGAGAAAACCAGCGATGTCGCGAATGTCCTGCTCGCATGGGCGGGGGAGCCGAAGGTGGATCGCGATGCGCTCGCGGTGGATCTGGATCAGTTGATCGGAGAGTTCAGGGGAACCGTGCTATCTGGCATCGAGTTCTCGCAGATTTTTTCCCGCGTTTTCGACCTGTTGCGGGATTATCGACTGGTTCTGCCACCTGATCTGGCCATTCTTCTGCGTACCTTGCTTACGGCAGAGGGTGTCGTCCGATCACTGGCACCCGACTATAACATTGCCGAGGACACCCGGCCGATCATGACGGAGCTTTTCGCCGAGCGGTTCTCGCTCGCTAGCGCTCGGTCGGGTTTGAAGAAACTTCGCGGTCAGCTGCTGGGGTTGTCGGCGTCCTTGCCCGACATACTTGCCACTGCGAACTCGATCGCAAAGTCAGGATATGTGCCGGTTCAGCTCGATCCGCTCAGTATCGAGCAACTCGCAGGACTTCGCAATGAGCGTCAGTCCTTGAAAGGCCCTCTAGCTGCCGCATTGATCGTGGCTAGCGCATTGCTTGTCGATCAATCCTGGCTTCTGGCTGGCGGCGCGCTTGTGATTGCTGGGGTGGTGCTCATCCGAAAATCATAATGAAGGAGCAACTTAATTCGTGCACGGTCACGTTACGGCAAAGCCGAACTTAATGAGGATTTCATACGCCGCACTTCAGCGACCAAGACGCATCGCGAAAAAAATTTTTCGACCTATTGCGATTGAAGGCTTATTTTCCTCAATCAGACGAAACTATGGAACGGCAGCTTTCAGGCTTGTCCTCGCCTGACTTTATGGCCGCTATTAGGGCGCATTGCTGCCAAGCGAATTAGACCCCACGACATTGAATTCGAATCTCTGGAGCGCGAAATCTCACTGACGCCAGGGGGCTTCGGATAGCGCCAGTCTGCACGCGATTTCATCACCAATTTCGGTCGCAGCCTCAAGGAGGGAGGTATCATCCAAGTGTGCATACCGAGCTGTTGTCGAAACCTGCCTGTGGCCAAGGAGGCTTCCAATCATCGGCAAAGTCTCGGATGATCGCGCTGCCAGGCTGGCATAGTTGTGCCTCAGATCGTGGAGCCTGACGTCATCCAGACCGGCATCACGCCGAAGCTTGCGCCAGAACCAGTCGATCGCTGAAACCGACTGCCCCTTGAACGGAAACACTAGCTCATCCTTCTTCCCACGCGGCAATCCATCGAGCACCGCCCTCGCCTCCTGGCCAAGCCAGACGATGCGCGGACCTGTCTTGGAATCGGTCAGTTTGAGCTTCCGCCCCTGAACCTCGCCCCAGGTGAGGTTGAGGATTTCGCCGCGTCGGCATCCCGTCAACGTGAGCAGTGTGACTACCGCCGCCTCGACGGGCTGGTCAGCGCGTCGGTCGACAAGGGCTTTCCCGAGCCGCGCCATCTCGGCGTCGCTCAGAAACCGTTCGATCTTGCGCCCCCTGTTCTTCTTCACGCCTCGAAAGGGGTTTGAATGCTCCGGAATATAGCCCCAGGCCTCGGCCTTGGCGAACATGGCTTTCAGAATTTCCATGGCGCGGTTTGCCGCGCCCGGCCCTGCCGAGCGCGTTACCTCCGCGTGCCAGCGCACCGCATCGGCATGATCGATCTCGTCGATGAACTTGCCCGCAAACGCATGGTCGAGATGGGTGCGGCGGTAGATGTCCTGGATCTCGCGCGTGGACTTCTTCCAGGTCGGTGCCGCCACATCCCAATACGACTGAAGGAACGCCGCATAGGTCGGCGTCTTCGTGCCGCGCTTCTTCTTGTCTGCCGGGTTCTGCCCGAGCTCGATCCGGAGGATCAGCCGGCGGGCAACATCCTTCGCGATGCGCTCGGTAAGGATGGCGGCATCGCCGATCGTTATCAACCGCTGCTTGCCACCGATGGTCCGCTGGAGGACGTAGCTCTTGCGTCCTGAGCGGTGGATGCGCTCGCCAAAGCCCGGAAGCACGTAGTCAAACCTCGTCCGGCGCTTCCCAGCCTCTCCCGGAACAACGCGCGCGAGTTCCTCGGCCAGGATATGCTTCAGATCGTATCCGGTCACGCCGCGATGCCCAGCGCACCGGCGAGGCTCGAACAAATCCGGTCGGCGCTCTCCGAGATGATGTCGTCTGCAAGATGCGCATAGCGCGCGGTCGTCTCGGGAAGCGCGTGCCCCAACAGCTTGCCGATGGTCGCGAGTGGAATGCCCTTGGCAATGGCCGCTGAGGCAAAGCTGTGGCGAAGATCGTGGAGCCGGACATCGGGAAGAGCGGCCTTGCGCCTGATCCTGATCCAGTGTTCTCCAAGATTGATTGGTCCCTCCCGATGCAACGCCGGAAAGACAAGCTGGTCGTCGGCCCGGCGGTCGAGGCCACTCAGAATTTCGATCGCTTGCGGGTTGAGATAAATGGTCTTCGGGCCGGTCTTGCTGTCGGGTAGCGCAAGTCGAGGAATCTGGACGTAGCGCCAGCGCAAGGTCGCAATCTCCGAAGCACGTGCACCCGTGTAAACGAGCAAGAGAAGCGCGGGGATCACGAACGGGTTCGCAAACTCGTGATTGGCCAACGCGCGCCCGAGCCTGCGGTATTCGTCGGCGGAAAGGTAGCGCTCCGGGAGCTCGCGCTTGAAGCGGGACACACCGCGACACGGGTTGGAGCATTTGGCGCGATACCCGAGCTTTTCCGCATACTGCATCATGACAGACATGATCGGGATGGTGCGATTGAAGCTCCCTTCCCTCTTTGTCATGGTGTCGCGCCAGCGGTTGATGTCTGACCGTGCGATCATGTCGACCGGAAGTTCGCCGAAATGCGGAATGAGCAGCTGATCGATGCGCGAGCGCGAGCTCGTCCTGGTCGACGGCTTCCAGTGCGGCGAATAGTCGGTCCAGAATTCCTCGGCGAAGTCGACAAAGAGCGGGACCTTTTTCTGCTCGGGCGCAGACGGCAGGTCGGCAAGCGTAGCCCTGATGAGCAATCTGCGCGCGGCAGCGCGCGCGGCGGGAGCGCCCAGCGCACCTGCCGCCACTCCCGCGCGTCCCAGCGTCACCATCCTCTGCACGCCTCGGGGCCTGTACTTCACTATCCAGCTAAGGTGTCCGGACTTGCGCTTGCGCAGTCCGAAGCCAGGCAGTTCATTATCCCATGTAATCCCGAGCGGAAGTGAGGCTCGACGGGCCACATGACCGGTCAGTTTCAGCTTATTGGATTGGCGTTTGTGGGTGACGGCTGTGCCTTGCCCACCCACAGATTGCCGGTGGGTTAGAAATTTCGAACTATCTGTTTTTACTAGGTTTTGCTCCATAAATGCAGCTTAGGCTGCGTACGGTGTGCCTCAGTCTCCAATTGCGCAGGTGGTGAACAGTAATCCTGGCCGTTCTTTCTTAATGGTCATTCCCAAACCTTGCCGCAGGAGCGTGAGCAACCATTTGCATTGGCCAATGCCTGCAAGCGAGCTTGTCGACGCTCCTCCCTCAGCAAGAGACTGCACCTGCGCAAAAGGGGCCGGCAAAGGACCATGTGTGAAGCGGCAGGAACGGGACCTGTCGGTCCTGCCGCGCGCGCTGGTCCAACCCGGTCGCGGTGCGCAAGTGCGTGCGGGGCCCGGAACACATACACCGCGCCCGCAGGAGCACCGCCGCAGGTGGTGCGGGATCGAGCGCGTCATCAGCCCCGCTCCACATCACGCCCAGGTCGTCCACCAGCGAACACGAAAAGAGGGCAGGAACCGTCACCGGCTCCCGCCCTATTGGATGCTCAGAATTGGTCGAGCATTGCGCCATGCACAGTGTGCACCACACGGCTGGCCAGATGTGCTGGCAAGGCATTGTAGTCACCTTCATCCAGAGCGAAATATCCAAGGTCGTCATCCTCGACGACGTGCTGGTCGAAGAAGCTGTGCAAGGCCCGCTGTTCGGCAGTGGCGAGTGCTTCGAAGTAGCTGTTCGAGTTCGTTTCAAGGTTGCCAAGTGTAGTCATGATTTCCTCCTGATATCTGTCGGTGAGACGACAGGAGGAAGGCGGACGGGCGCGGTGCCGGCGGGTCAGGGATCGCCGGCATGGGCGACCGCGAAGCGGCGGTGGGGGCAACGATTTTGTCGAACCGCAGCGCAAGCGTAGGGGAGGCAAAATGGTGGGGCCCCGCCGTCCTTGACGCGCCGGTGCCGGGCCCGTCACCCTTGAAAGTCAGTGAGCCAGGCCCCTCCCCGCCCGCCAAAAAGCTCCAGCGTGGTCATCTGCGAAAGGACTTTCCTACAGGGTCTGGCCTGTTCCATTGGAGCCTGCGGGAGGAACGCTAAAGGGGAGTAAGGACGAACTCCAATGCCATCGAAACGAAGCGCTGTAGCCGCACTCCAAAAGCTGGAAGCCGACCGGCTGGCACTCGACCAGCGTCAGAAAGAACTCGAGCAACAGGCTGCTCTTGAATTGGGCAGTGTCATACTCGGCACGGGCCTTGAAACGTTCTCGAAGAAGGGCCTGGCAAGATTGGCCGTGGAGCTCGCAAAGCTGGGCGAGGACGAGGCGTTAAAGCGGCTGGGCGCTTCCACATCTTCTCCTAGCTCTCAAGAAGTGCCTGTGAAGTAGAACGAGGAAAGGGGCCCTGTCCGGCTCGGACAGGACCCCTTCGGGAGAGAGATCGACGGGAGAGTTCAGTCGATCTCGGGAGCATCTTTGTTGTCGTCGTTCTCGCCGGAGCCGTTGCCGCGGGAGAGGAAGTCGACCTTGTCGGCGAGGATTTCGGTGCCGTAGCGGGTGACCCCGTCCTTGTCCTCCCACTGGGTGTAGTGGATGCGGCCCTGGACGCTGACCAGCTGGCCCTTGGAGCAGTACTGGCCGACGGTCTTGGCAAGGCCGTTGAAGCAGGTCACTCGGTGGAACTCGCTTTCCTTGGCGGTGTAGCCGTTCTCGTCCTTGTATGTCTTGCCGTCCTTGTCCCGTGCTGGGCGATCGGTGACGACGGTGATCCCGGTGACGTTGGTGCCGCCCTTGGTCTCGCGGGTGTCGGGCTCGCGGGCGATGCGACCGGTGAGGATTGCGATATTGGTCATGGTGTAAGTCCTTCAGTTCCTCAAACCGGAGACCATCTCCGGCTTGCGAACATCCAGAAGAAGCAGGGCATGGGAGGACTGCACCGCAGGAGCGAAGCTCCAAGGGAAACCTGTTCATGACGGGTGGTGCGGGCAGGCGCGCGAAGCGCGACAACACGGCCGGAAAGGAACGGGTTGCCGTCCTCAGCTGACCTAGTTCAGGACTGTTCGCGAAGAAAGCCGGATGGGTATCGGGTGTGGGCCTGAAGGCTCGCGTATTCCCAATGCAATCAGCTTACCCATCGCCTTCCGATGCTGCCAGGAGATCCATGAAGTTGCGAGCTGCTTGCCGGTCTTCCTCGTTTTCGAACGCCACATCAAGATCGGGGGCGGATCCGAACATGTGGAGGAATGACCACAGCGCAAAGCGCTTGCCCCGGTCCTCCTCAAGGCCGAGATCGACCCGGCAGTGCTCAATGCCGGCTGCAAAGGTATCGGGAGAAACCCCGGAAAGGTCGGTGGTGGCAAAGTAGCGCTGCAGCAGATCGTCAAGTTGCATGAGCAGTTTATAGCCGGGTCTGTGCCGAATGGACATCGCGCCATGAAGATGCAGATGATGAAGGGCCCCTCAGGACCCAGGCGAGGTGCCCAAGAGGCCGCGACGATCGACCACGGTGATCCGGCGCGTCTTAGCATCGATCACCAGTCGTTCGGTGACGCCATTGCCGGGAAAGGCGACGACATAACGCGGATTGAGCGAGAGCATCTGCTCGTTGCGCTTGAATCCGGCGCGGGCACCAAGCCGACGATCAAGTGAGTAGGTCAGTTGCTGTACTTCGCGGCGCTCGGCCCAGCTCGCGGCCAGGCGATCGGCACCCTTGCCGTCGCCACCATGAACCAGGAAGAGATCAGGAACCACATCGCAAACCTTGTCCAGCGTCGCCCAAACATTTTCGGCATAACGCTTCGCATCCTCGGCGCTCTCGAAGCTTTGGCGACCACCGGCAAAGACTACCGGAGTGCCCTCCGGAATCAGGGCATGACGCCGGTTCTCCGCGCGTGCGCGCAGGAAATCGCGGGCATCGATCACGGCCGATGTGAGATTTCGCGAATGGTTCGTGCGCGAGCCGGAAACGGGCTTCCACGAGGAACCGGTCTCGTCGCGATAAAGTGCTGCCGTCGCCTCGCGCATTTGCTCGAAGGCCAGCATGCTGGCTTCGGCAGCCTGCGCGCGCTCGACCTGCTCTTCCAGATTGCTCGAATGCACTTCGGATCCATCAGCGGATGCCAGCAGAGTCCGGATCTCGTCGCTGGCCCGATCCAATTGAGCCGACTTACGGCTGGCTGCGCGGTGAAAGAGATTGACCATGCCCCAGGCAATATCCTCGGCATCAGCCTCCAAAGCAGTGTCGGAAAACATCGCGAAAAGGTCGGACCATACGGCGCCAAGTGTCTGGTCGATCGCGTCCTCGCAGGGAAAGTCGGTTGCATTGAATGGGGCGGGCCTGATGCTGAGGCTTGAAAGGTCAAGGCCGCTCAACTGGTCGATGAAGCTGTCGTACATGGGGTGTCTCCTGATCGCGGGGACAAGGAGAGGAGGCACCATTGCCTCGGCCCTGTCCGCCGGAGCCCGATCAGAGCCGGGAGAAGGGGCGAGACGCACCGCGCAGCGGGAAACCTGCGGCCCTAGGCTGGCGCGGGCAACACGGGCCGACGGGCCGCAGGTTGCGGCTCGCCACGACCGGCCCAAGGGCCTCTCCCGGCGGACTGGGATGAGGCAGGATCAGGACCCGCTGTCGCAGGTGGATCGGGAGCGCTCGAAGATCGCTTCACCATTCGAGAACCGCCCAACCAGGCGCAGCTCACCAAACAGGTCGATGAACTTTCCTGACACCTGGGCGAGCCAGTGCCGTGCCCTTGCCGTTCTTGGGATGTAGAAATCCGCCTCCCAGTACCGGGCATCATCGCGTTCGGCGAGCCAGATCGCGGCGAGCCCGCAATAGGTCGATATGCCGCAATCGGCGAAGGCGTTTCGCAGGAGGATGCGGTCCTCGCGGCCGCGCCATCCATCGAAGCGTTCAAAGGAAGGAAAGGTCGCCTTCGTGATATCGATGACCTCGTCGACCAGGCACTCGTAGACCCAGTCGACATCGCCGCCTTCGCCCTCATCAAGCAGGCGAAAGGCCACCACGGAGCCAGTTGGATAGCTGACGGAACGTCCCATCTCACTGCTCCTCAGGCTGCATCAGCGAGATCGATGTCGGCCTCGCTATCGCAGGATTGGTGACCCCCAAGCTCGAGCAACAGGCTTGCCGCTTCCTCGGCCTTGGCCGCAGCGGTCAAGATCGCGCGCTCGTCCGATTTGAGGATCTTGAGCCAAGACGCGATGTAGCTGGCGTGATGGTCGAGATGGGTAACAGGAAGACCCAGTTCTGCCCCGAGAATGGCCGAGGAAAGTTCGGCGATCAGTTCCTCGGCGGCATAGGCGTCGCTGCCGAAGCGGTTCTTGAGATCGCGGTCGAGCCGCGAAGAGTGACCCGTCCAGTGCGAAAGCTCGTGTGCGAGCGTCGCATAGTATTGGTCGTAGGCTTCGAAGAGTTCGGCTGGCGGCATGGTGACCCGGTCGCGCAACGGCTCATAGTAAGCCTGCGCGCCATGGTGGCGCAGGTCTGCGCCGACATGAGCAAAGAAAGTATCAAGGCGATCTTCTCGTCCATAGGGCTCCAGCGCGGCAACCAGTGGCTCTGGATGGTAGAAGTCGGGGAGGCCGTCGCACTGGTCGGCATTGAACACGGCATAGGCCTTGAGCACGCGCCGGTTCTCGGTGTCAGCTTCGCCTTCGGCGCTCTCGACCTCCTTGGTGTAGCTCTTGTAAAAGATTGCGATGGTCGACTTTTCGCCCTTGCGGACCTGTCCGCCGAGCTGCTGGCACTGGCGGTAGGTCATCCAGTAGGGCGAGGCGTAGCCACAGCCATCGGCCACCGTCCACAACCAGAAGGTGTTCATCCCGCGATAGGGGGTCCCGCAGGAGCGTAAGGGCCGCGAAACCGGTACGCCACGCCACGGCTTGACCCAGGGCTTTGTGCCTTGCTCGAGCTTTTCGATGATGGCAGCGGTAATGCGCTGGGCTGGCGAAGTCGAAGCACTGCGGCGATACTTGGTCATGGGAGTTCTCCTGATGGCCGGGACGGACATATCCCGGCTCAGGATGAGCAAAGCTGCCTCCTCTCTCCTTCAATGATGACCGTTATGCGCCCCAATTCTGGTCGTAGGCCGCACATTGCAAGGTGCCCGAAAGCGGACCGCTTGCTTTTCTGATCCGGCAGGCTGCGCCAATTTTGAGTGCTGGGTGGAAACCCGTTGGTCTGTAGCTTGAATTCGCTGGGCTAGCCTTCGCCCGCGAGGCTTTCCAATACCGGGCACCGATCATTGCTCGTGGTGCCACATTGCTCGATCAGTTTAGCGAGAGCGTTCTCCATACGCTCAAGGTCGGCCCGCTTCGCACGGATGTTTGCGAGGTGCTGTTCGGCGATCGATTGCACCTCATCGCAACGCACTTCCTGACCTGGCGTTAAGTCAAGCAATGCCCGCACCTCTTCGAGGGAAAATCCGAGTTCGCGCGCGCGCCGAATGAAGCGGAGGCGCTCCGTGTCGTGAGGACCATAGTCGCGGTAGGCGCCCCTTCTCGGCGGAGCATCGATAACGCCTATCCGTTCGTAATACCGGATTGTCTCGATGTTACACCCGGTCCGCTTCGCCACTTCGCCAATTTTCAAAGCCAACCTCTTGAGTCTGTAGTTGCTACAGACTGTAAATAGGTGTGCGAATCGAGGTTTGCAAAAGGACGATCGATGCGCGGCATCAGCACATGGTGGAACGGATTGGCGACGGGCGGAGGTATCTTTGCAGCCTTCGGGGCAGCTGCATGCTGTGCACTGCCCTTGATGCTCGCGTCGGTGGGTGTGGGCTCGGCGTGGCTTGGCAGCATCTCGCCGGTCCTGGCCCCCTATCGCGTCCCGTTGCTGACCCTGGCGTCGGCTCTTCTTCTCGCTGCGACCCTCCGTTTGCTCTGGCAGTTTCGGCAGGCACGAACATGCCCGGCGGACAGTGCATGCGGATCATCGACTTATCGAGCGCTGACCGCCATAGGAATTGCCATCGGTGCGGCGCTGCTGACAGGTGCCTTCCTCTATGGCTGATCCGATCCTGATCTCGCGCTTGCGCTGTCCCGAATGCGGTCATGAGGAGGACATGGAAATGCCGACCAACGCTTGCCTGTTCTTCCATAACTGCGCGGGTTGCGGCGTTCGCCTTCAGCCGCTCCAAGGCGATTGCTGCGTGTTCTGCTCGTACGGCACCGTTCCCTGCCCCCCAATACAGGAAGGGGATTGCTGCCATGGCTGAGGCTTTCGATTTCGTCGCCATCGGATCGGGAACTGCTGCGCAGGTCGCGGTCCACCAGATGGCCAACGCCGGGAAGCGCTGCGCGGTTATCGATTATCGGCCTTACGGTGGCACATGTGCGCTTCGAGGGTGCGACCCGAAAAAGATGATGGTGAGCGGAGAGGAAGCGCTCGCGGCATACAGGCGAATGAAGGGGAAGGGCATCAAGGGCTCGGTTTCAATTGATTGGGCCGACCTCCAGGCATTCAAGCGCAGCTTTACCGACCCCGTCCCTGAAAAGCAGGAAGCTCGCTACGAGCGTAAGGGCGTCGCGACTTTTCACGGCGCGGCACGCTTTGCTGGCCCCGACAGGATCGTGATAGGCGACCGGGAACTGAGTTTCTCGCACGCTCTTATCGCAACGGGAGCAGAGCCTCGACCGCTTGGGATCGAAGGTGAGGAATTGCTGATTCACAGCGATGCATTCCTAGAACTCAAAACCCTTCCAGATCGGATCGTATTCGTCGGCGGCGGATACATTGCCGCAGAATTTGCCCACCTCGCCGCGCGCGCCGGTGCAAAGGTCACAATCTTCCAACGAGGCCGCATTCTGAAAGCCTTCGACCCTGACACGGTCGATTGGCTCATGCCAAGTTTCGATGATCTCGGCATCGAAATTGTGGACGCTGAAGTGGACCGCGTAACGAAGAAAGGCAGCGTGCTGACCGTCCATGCTGGCGACCGCAGGATCGAAGGGAGCCTGGTGGTGCACGCTGCCGGAAGAATCCCTGCGATCGGCTCGCTCGATCTGGAGGCGGGAGACGTCGCCTGTGACGCGGGTCGCTTGGCACTTACCGCCCAGCTACGGAGCCAAAGTAACCCCAAGGTCTTCGCGGCAGGTGACGCTGCTGCAAATGGCCCGCCACTGACTCCAGTCTCCAGTAACGATGCCAAGGTCGTGGTAGAAAACATACTCGATGATACCGGTCGAACTCCGAACTATCGAGGGGTGCCAAGTGCACTTTTCACGGAGCCGCCGGCGGCCAGGGTCGGAATGCTGGAAAGCGAGGCGCGTGAGGCAGGGCTGGATTTCACGGTGCATGCTGGCTCGCACCCTGGTTGGTTCTCGGCGAGGCGGCTGAACGAAGAGATCTACGGCCACAAGCTGCTGGTCGAGAACGGAACGGGACGCATCCTTGGAGCCCACTTGGTCGGCCCTGACGCCGACGAGCTCGTCAATATCTTCGGCTTGGCCATGCGCCATGGGCTAAACGCGGACGACATCAAATCTACCATGTTCGCTTATCCGACGGCGGCCTCCGATGCAGGGTATATGTTGGGATGAGCAACGCGGAAGCCACCAACAAGCGTGACTTGGCCGCCAACCGTCTGCACCGTATCCTAATCTGGGGCGTGCCGTTTGCGGCGCTAATCGGCCTAAACTTTACCGCAGAACTTCTGCAACCGAACGAGAGGGTGGAAATCGCGGCGGTGCTGTTCCTATGGATGGGGGCGGCGTGCTCGTTAAACGCTTTGCGTTGCCGTCGGCTTCACTGCATGATCGCAGGGCCAGCATTTCTGATTGGTGCTGCGCTTTTTGCCATGGTGGCATTCGGCTTGGCTGATTTCGGGAAACACGGTCCAAGCGTCATCATCTGGGTCACGTTTGGGGTAGTTGCTGGCAGCTTTATCGCCGAACGGATAGCAGGGAAGTATTGGCGAAGACCGGCGTAAGCTCAGGTTTCTGTTCACAGCGAAATAGAAACGAGACCCTCTCCACCAAGAACCTTTCCAAAGCGAACACGAGCGGGTGGTCTCGATCAAGCAGACTGCCGTCTGCTTCTGCTGCGCAGTCGCCTGGGAGCGGACTGTTAGCAACCGGCCCAAAATTTGACATGGAAAAGGCGGCCCGTCCCGATTGGGACGGACCGCCCGCCGAGTGACCTGGACCTGTCAGGAGGGGTCAGGCAGCCTGCTCGGCAATTTCGTCAGTTGCTTCCACGTTGGCCGCCTCGTCGCCTCCGTGGTCCGCCAGTTCGGCTTCTTCAGAACCGGCGAAACGCATTATAGGTGGAACCCAGGCCTGCGCCCGTTCCTTGACCTCGGGCTCGCCAATGAAGTTGCCGGAGAAGATGCGCTCGGCAGCGCTCGCCAGTTCGGCCTTCTTCGATGCGGCATAGCGACTGACGAGTTCGGGACCGCCGGCGCCATCGAGCGCTTCGAGCGTGCGAGCCTTGGCCACGCGGTCGAAGTAGTTGGCCGCCGTGGGACGCCACCAATGCGCGGTCTCGATTTCAAGTAACGAGCCAAGCGCCTCGTGCAGCGGCACCGAACGTTCGCCTTCGCACGCAAGGCTTGCAACTAGAGTGCGCGAGACGACATGGCCGAGCCAGGCCGAACGCGCCTCATCGGAAAGCGCCCGGAACCTCGCAAACCGCTTCACGTCGCATTCACCAGCACGCCAGCTTTCATCGAGCGACCCGGCAAACTCGGCCAGGGCAGCGCTCGCCGGCGCATCCTTGGCCTCAAACCCGGTGACCGGGCCGGAAGCGACAGAGCCGACCAGCGTCGACGCTTTCTTGGCGCGCCAGTCATGTCCATCGACATCGGCAAGCGTGAAGACCATGAAGTCGAGCGCCAGTGCCGGATCGTTGGCGAGATGGATCGCAAGGATGTCGCGGCGCTGCATGGCCAGTTCGTCGAGCAGGCGCTGGGACAGCGAGCTGCCCTTGGGCTTCGCCGCTCCACTTTCCTCGATTGCCTCGACAACACCTTCGTCAGCGATGACTTCGGTCTCGGTGTAGAACTGCGGGACCAAGGTCGGCTCGCCATTGCGCGAGAGGACTAGGAAGGCACCAGCCTCGGATTTCAGTTCGTCAGCGAGGACCGGCGGCCGGTCATTGAGCGCGCGCATGGCCCGGTCGATGACGACCAGTTCGCGTTCGGCTTTGGCGATCTCCTCTTCGTCGCTGTCCTCGTCTTCGAGCACGGCGGCGACGCGGTCGTAGTCGGCCTCAAGTTCTCCGAGTTCCCGTACTTCCTTTTCGGTCATCGGCGCAGGTTCGCAAGGCAAGCGGCTCATACCTTCGACAAGGTCATGGCTGACATAATTGCCAAGCGTCGGACGCACCCAGGCAAGGCCAAATTCGAGCGCGGCCTTTCCTGCGGCTTCTTCCATGGCTTTGTGCGCGAGATCCTCGAGCAGCGCGACATCGATCCAGCTTTCACTGGCATCATCATCGAAAAGTTCGCGCTCGATCCGGCCACCCGCTGCGATGTAGGCATCGCGTCCGACGAGCACAGCTCGCGGATCGGAACCGCGCACCGTGGCATCAAGCACCATGCGGCGGATCGTGTCGGGCGTGATCTGGTACCAGGCGTCCTGCAGCTCGGCATAGACATGCGCCTGGCGCTCGACGTCGGAGATCGCGCCGTAGGCCTTGGCCATGTCGAGCGTGATCGTGCCTTCGGCGAGCGCTTCGAAGACGCAGGGTGCCAGACTTGCCAAACGCAGGCGCCCTTCGACGAACCGGAGGGTGAGGCCGAAGCGGCGCGCCACGTCTTCGGTGGTAGCTCCTGCTTCGATGATGGAGGCGAAGGCCTGTGCCTCGTCGGCCGGGTTCATTGCGAGTCGCTGGAAGTTCTCGGCAAGGCTGGCTTCGCGCACTTCGCTTTCCTCGCCTTCGATGACGAGGCAGGTGACTTCGTGCGTGTCAGGCAAGGTGCCCTCTTCGGCCAGCGCCTGCAGCGCGGCGAGCCGGCGACCGCCAGCCTCGACCTCGAACTTGCCGCGCTTTCCTTTGCGCACGACGAGGTTCTGCAGCAGGCCGCGCGCGGCAATGTCTGCCCGCAGCTGGAGGTCGGCCAGCACGTCGCTCGACTTGCGAACGTTACGCGGGCTCGGGACGAGCTTCTTCAAGGGAATCGACTGGATCATGGGTGTTCTCCTGATGGAATGAAGGCGCAGGTGAGGATCACGAGGCCCACAAGCCCAAAGGGCTCCCTCCACTCTCATTCTGAGACTGGCGTCGGTCCGAGGGATCAGGCGGCAAGTGCGGGGAGGACCAACGAGGCTCCGGAAACTGGCACGAACAGCCGCGTGCGGTAACGGATGATCTCGGTGAAGCAGCCCTTGTTCTTGTACCAGTCGAGGCGATCGGGCGAGAATCCGGTCAGTTCAAGGCGCTGTTCGCCGCCAACCAGCGCACGCTTCACTGTGAGTGGATCGTGGCTTGCGAGGCCCAACGGTTTGCCGCTGGCGAGGACGAGGTCGCCGATCTGATCGGGTGCCGGTCCGACAACCCCGGAAAGGCCAAAGGTCTCGGCAATTGCGGCGAGATCGACATTGAGCACTTCGCGGCCGATGATTGACTGACCGTCCTCGGCAACGAGCCGGGTAACGCGGACATGATCGCCGGGGAGGCGCTTCCAGACCGGAAGCAGAAGTCCGGTGGCGAGATGGACGCGCTCGGTCACCGGTGAAGCGGCGGCCTCCTCTTCCTCGGCCCGCCAGGTGCTGGTGAACGCGGTGACGCCAATTTCTTCCCAGTGGCTCTCAGCGAGTGCCTCGAATGTCCAGTTCGCGGACTTGAGCGGGCGTAGCAGGCGTCGGCGTTCGATCACGGCCCCGTCGTCGGCGATGAGGCGACGGGCCGGAACCGAGAGCGCGACTTTGCCCGAGCGCGCATTGCGCATCGGGATCGCATGCAGGTTGCCAATCTCGTGCATCCGGACGAGGCGCTGCAATTGCAAAGGCCGAAGGTACCTCGTCACTTCGAGCGAGATGAGACGTGTTTCTGCTCCGGTCACGGGGTCGGTGCGCAGGAGTTCATCTGCCAGGACCGTGAAGCGATCGACCCTGACAGTCTCAAGCCCCTGGTCGAGCGTTCCGGCTTCGCGTGCGGCTTCGATCCGCGCTTCGACGAGGCCAAGATATTCGTCGAAGATCGCGTTCTGAAGCGCGATCGGTAGCGCGAGAATGCGATTGAGCCAGCGCTGGATGGTGGGGAGATTGTCGGTCAGCCCGCCATCGGGGCTTTCAAGCCGGAGGCCGGTGCGCTCGACGAAGTTACCGAAGCTCGTGGCTTCGAGCTTGCCGTCATAGAGCAACTGGAACCAGCGGCTGAGCGCATCTCGCGCATAGTCGCTTTCGAGATTGTCTGCCGGATCGAACAGGTTCTGTCCGCCGGTCTGGCGCTGGCCGCGCGTAAGCGCGCCCAATGCATCGAGCCTTCGCGCAATGGTCGAGATGAAACGGCGTTCGCCCTTTACGTCTGTGGTAACCGGGCGGAACAGCGGGGCCGAGGCCTGATTGGTGCGGTTGGTACGACCGAGCCCCTGGATGGCGTTGTCGGCGCGCCATCCCGGTTCAAGCAGGAAGTGAACCCGGCGTTGCTGGTTCCGGCAGCCGAGGTCGGCATGGTAGGAACGCCCCGTACCGCCCGCATCCGAGAAGACCAGGATGCGCTTGGTCCCTTCCATGAAGCTTTGGGCTTCGGCGACATTGGCGCTGGGGCTACGCCGTTCGAGGCGCTGCTCACCATCGCGGCCCAGGACAAGCCTGCGGGTCCGGCCCGTGACTTCGGCCACGGCGTCGGTTCCGAAATGTTCGATAATCGCATCGAGCGCAGTGGCGATGGGCGGCAGTGCGCAAAGCTGTTCGATCAGCGCATCGCGCGCAGCAATTGCGCGCGGGCAGAAAACGGGATTGCCCTCTCCGTCGCTCATCGCCTCGGAGCGAAGATTGCCGTCCTCGTCGGCGAAGACCTGCATCAATCGTATCGGGAAGCTCTTCGTAAGGTAGTCGATGACGTATTCACGCGGGGACAGATCGATATCGAGAGCTTCGCGTTCTTCCACGGTAAGGTCGGCAAGGCGCCGGTCGAGCATGGCCTCGGCGGTCGAGACCAGCTGCACGACAACCGAATGCTCTTCGCCAAGCGCTACTTCCATCGCGGGGATCAGGCTCGGCAATTTCATCGAAAGCAGGAGCTGGGCAAAGAAGCGCTGCTTGGTGCCTTCGAAGATCGATAGCGCCGCAGTCTTGGCATTGCGGTTGAGCGTGTCGCCGCTGTCCTCGTCGACCACGCGGGTTGCTTCGAGCGCCGCTTCGAGGTTGCGGTGGATGATCGCCCAGGCATCAGCATAGGCATCGTAGATCCGTACCTGTGCTTCGGTCAGGCTATGTTCGAGGATGTCGTACTCGACCCCGGCGAAGGACAGCGCACGGGCAAGATAGAGGCCCTGGGCCTTGAGATCACGGGCGACGAGCTCCATCGCCGCGACGCCGCCAGCGCGGATCTCGGTCATGAATGCCTCGTGGGTCGGAAAAGCGGTCTCGGGTCCCCAAAGGCCGAGGCGGGAAGTGTAACCGAGGTTGGCAATATCCGAAGCGCCAGTGGCAGAAGCATAGAGCACGCGGGCGCGCGGGAGATGGTTCTGCAGCCTGAGGCCCGCCATCCCTTGTTCGGAGCCCTTGGCCTTGCCGCGGATTGAAGAGCCCCCGAGCGCATTGGCCATGGCGTGGGCTTCGTCGAAAGCGATCACGCCATCGAAATCCTCGCCCGCCCAGGCAAGGATCTGGTCGAGCCGCGTATCGTCGGCGCGCCCCGAGCGCAGCGTCGGGTAGGTGACGAAGAGAATGCCTTCGGACATCGTGACGGGCTGGCCGAGTTTCCAGCGCGAGAGCGGCTGGAGATCGAGCGGCAGCCCGCCAAGCGCTTCCCAGTCGCGGCGTGCATCTTCGAGCAGCGCCTCGTTCTTGGTGATCCAGACATGGCGGCGCTCGCCTGCGAGCCAGCGATCCATGATGACTGCGGCGATCTGTCGTCCCTTGCCCGCTCCGGTTCCGTCGCCGAGGAAGAAGCCCTGTCGGTAGGCGTGCCCATTCCCCGACAATTCGAGCGAGGTGCCTTCCTGGCTGACCTTGAAGCGCCCCGGGAGATCGCGTGCGAATGCCTGGGCAGCATAGACCAGTGTCTCGCATTGCGCTTCGGACAAGAGGCCATTGGCCTGCCAATTTGCGGGGAGACGCGGGCTAACGTTCGGCTGCGGAGCCGCAACCGACCCCATGGCGACCGATTCCACGAGTGGGGTGGGATGAACCGGCGCGCCTTCGAAAGCGATTCGGCTTGGCCGGTAAGGTAGGTAGATGCCTGTCTGTTCGGGCACCGGCGCGGGTTCGGCGAGGACCGAATAGGTGAGGTCGATCGCATTCGCTGCGGCTTTTGATGTCGCTGCGAAAGGCGCCAACGGCCGGACCGGCGTGCGTTGGTTCGAAGTCTTGCCAACGAGGCGCAATGGTTTTCCGACTGGCAGGCGATGGAGGTTGGCGGATATATTCGCCCTTGGCGAAAGCTTCGTGACAAGCGCGTGGAGCGCGATCAGGTCGCAGGTATCCCCGTTGATTGCGGGCGAAGACGCAGTCGGCGTCTTGTCGATGACGACCAGGCGAACGGCAATCCCCGTCCCTGTCCGGCGAAACATCTGCTGCAAGCGAACATGGAGGAGCAGCGACGCTTCTTGCTGTGACTTGGCGAAAGTGGAAGCATCGAAGCCTTCGGGCATGATGGCGACTATCCTTGCGCCACTGGCCGCGGCCCGGATTGCACTACGAAGGTGGCGCTGCGCCGTCTCGCCATCCTTGCCGCGTTCTTGGCTACGCGCGAACGGCGGATTCATCAGGACGACCGACGGAATGGGGCCGCGATGCAGGTCGGCGATCAGTTCCCCGTCATGCGCAGTGATCGTGGCCGAAGGGAAGATGTGGGCCAGACCATCTCGTCTTGCCGGATCGATCTCGTTGAGGAGCAGCGAAGCATTCTGGAGGGAGCTCCAGAGAGCGAGGGCGCCATTGCCGGCGGATGGTTCGAGGAGTGTGTCTTGCGCGCATAAAGCTGCAGCCTTCGCCATCAGCCAAGCCAGCATCGGCGGGGTCGAGAACTGCTGGAGCTCGACCTGTGTTTCGCTGCGCACATGCCGCGGCGGCAAGGCTGCTTCGAGCCAGTCGAGCCGCGCGTCGGCTTCGTGCACGCTTGTTGCCAGATCGATGCATGAGGACTCCCTAAGCCAGAGCAGTGCGCCGATCTCGACCGCGTTGTTGTAGTCATCGATGGTCCAGGCGCTTCCCCAGTCCGGGGTGCCGGTCTCTTCGGCGAACAGCCCGGAAATGTCGGCACGGGTAAGATGCCGTCCCGAAGCGAGTAGTTCGGCAACTCGGGTGCCGATAGCGTAGGCCAAAGGCATTGACGGCAACTGCTCGCCGGTGGGAAACAGGTCTGATTGAAACATGGCAATTCGTCCTCCTGATGAAGGCATCGGGACACGCCCTCTGCCGGATCAGGAATTCGAGAAGCCCTCTCTCCTCTACGGCGCCGCCTTGCGGCGCAGCCATGCTGTGAGTTCGTCGTTCCAGTCGGTGTCGTGGGAGGATGGCTTGCGCACATGGATCGTCCGGCCTTCTTGTTCGTAGGCAGCCAGGCCACGCGACGCAGCCAGCTCGCCGCCAGCGTCGTGATCGACGAAGAGATGAAGCTCGGTCACGCTCTCGGGCACACTGACGAGGCCGAAGCGCTCATTCCCGAGGGTCGCCCAGACGGGGACACCGGTGAGAGCATAAGCCGACATTGCGCTTTCAATGCCTTCAGCAAGGCCGAGCTTGCCAGAGGCCGGAGCGAAGAGGCGGACAGCAGATTCACCGAGCGCGCCAAGCGCGCGTTTCGGCTTGTCGAAATCGGCCTTGGCATTGCCCGAAAGGAACGTTCGATGGACGGCAATCGGCCCCTCGTCGAGGCTGACCGCCGCAATCATCGCCGGCAGCAAGCGGGTTCGGCCTTTCGGGCCAAGCGGCGTCCGTGGATGGAAACGGAGCGCCGACGATGCGGCGAGGATGCCGCGGCTCTCAAGATATGCCTTTGCCGGACTGGCACACAGTCGCTCTGCATCGCGCCAGATCCTCAGCGCTGCCGTCGAGGGTTTGCGCGTTCTGGTCGGTTCGGGGCCGTTGGTCGTCGCAGAAGCTGAAAAAAGCGCCGGTGCCTCGAATCCTTCACGCGCCAATGCAGACAACACGCTCTGCTGATCGCATCCCGCAAAGCAATGGAAGAGGATGGCCTGTCGGCCGAGCGACACACCGAGTGACGGCGTGCGATCATCATGCGCAGGGCAGCAGGCCATGCCCTTGGTGCCGGACCACTTGCCGCCCCGGCTTTCGCAGATCTTGCGGGCGGTGTCCTCAAGCGAGGTACGTGACAGGGTTGAATTCGAAACGGGCATACCGGCTCCATCGCCTCACAATTGCCCCTCCAACCGACCCTCTCTCCTCTCGGATAAGCACGCAAAAAAGCGTTTTCCTACACCTATTTGTTCTATTTATGTTCTCTTGCAGATCGAGGCAAGGTGAAAGGTTATGCGATGCGAATGTATCTGGTGGCCTGCGGTTGCGGTGCGCTAGCGATTGCGATAGCGATAGCGATTTCGGGGTCTGCGCGGGCGCGGGAGTTTCAAGTCTTCGACCATGACCTCAGCAAAGTTGAGGTTACAACCGACAAAGGTCTTGGCTTTAACCCGACTGCAATCGACTTGGCCAAACCAGAAGGCGGCAAGGCTTATATCGATAGAAGCTTCAAGGAAGCTTTGTACGAGCCACTCATCCGGCAAGCTGAAGCGCGATACCAATTACCGCCTCGACTGCTTCAGGCCCTGATTTGGCAGGAATCGCGGTTCAACCCGATGGCGATCAGTCCGGCTGGCGCCGCTGGTCTCGCTCAACTGATGCCGGGAACGGCAAGAGAACTCGGTGTCAGCAATCGCCACGATCCGGCTCAGAACATCGACGGTGGCGCGCGGTATCTGAAGCAGATGCTAGAGCGCTTTGGTGCGATCCATCTCGCGCTGGCCGCCTACAACGCTGGACCCGGCGCCGTGTCGCGAGCCGGCGGGATACCGAAAAATCGGGAAACGCCTGGATATGTGAAGAGCGTTATCGACCGATGGATGGCATACAGCTCGATATGACTACGAATCGGAAAAGGATCAGCGGACGGCTCGAGCATCTTCCTCGGGGAGCTGCAATTGTAACCGATGCCGGTGATCACTGGGTTCTTGAAGACTATGAACCCTCAAACGATGACTTCGGATTTGAAGTTACCGCAGAGGGTATTGTCGTCGGGTTCGACCGGCTTCGCGTCGAATGGCTTGGTCAGGTGTCCGCTTAGGAGCAGGTCAAGCGGCCCTCAAGACCGCAATGTTTTGCGGCTTGCCGCCGATGGAGTCGAGGAAGTCTGCCCAATCCTGCAACATTGCACGCCGAGGAGCGAGATATTCGGCAGCATTGTATGCTCCGCGAACTTCGTTTTCTTCGCTGTGTGCCAATTGCAGTTCGACCCAGTCTTCATGATATCGACGGATCCACATCGGGGGATCGCCGACCTCGACAAGCTGCTCATTCGCCCAGGTGCTCGCCAGACCCCTGAAGCCGTGAACAGTTTGCCGCCCGTGGTAACCGAGCCGATAGAGGCCATAGATCATCGTATTCTCTGAGAGCGGCATCTTGGGCTTCTGGCCTGGAAAGACGTATTTACCTTCGGACTTGCTGATCAAATCCTGAGCAAGAGAAGCGGCTTGTCGCGACAGTGGCACGATATGCTCGCGGCCCATTTTCATCCGGTCAGCGCCAATGCGCCATACTGGTGAAGGTCCACCCATATCTTCGAACTCGTGCTTCTTGGCGAATCGAAGCTCCTTCGTCCGCACCCATGTAAGAAGAGCGAAATTCAATGCTGCCCGGGTAATCTCGGAGCGTCTCTCACCCTCTTCTTGATATTGCCCGATCTTAATCATCAGCTCGGGTAGCTGCGCGAGAGGTAGCTTCGCCATATGCTTGACCCGAGGCCGTGGCTTCAGTGCCCCGCGAAGATGCGCAGTAGGGTCGGAATCACAAAGGCCGCTGGCAATAGCGAACTGGAACACCTGTCCAATACATTGCTTTGCCCGCCGACTGATGTCGAGCGCGCCGCGCTCTTCGATTTTCCGAATGACCTTTAGCACTTCTGGTGGAGTGATCTCATGCATCATGAGCTCGCCCAAGTCAGGAAACACATCCTGGTCCATGCGTGACCAGACACGCTTCGCATGCGCGGGATCGAGACTACTTGCTCTGTTCTGATGCCACATGGTGGCGATCGCCCTGAAGGTCTTGGCCTCTTCGAAGTCCCGACCCGGTTTGTGGACCATCGGGTCCCTGCCCTCAGCCAGCACACCTTTGGCAACTTTCTTGAGTTCTCTTGCTGCCGCTATTCCTACTTCGGGATAGGCGCCGAAAGAAAGCAGCTTCTCCTTACCGTGGTAACGGTATTTCAGCCGCCAGAGCTTCGAGCCGTTCTTTTGAACAAGGAGGAATAGACCCTCCCCATCCGCAAGCTTGTATGGGCGCTCTGCCGCCTTCGCTTTTTTGATCTGAATCTCACTCAAGGCCATTGGGGGTATCGCTCCTTTTCGCTACCCCCGGAAAATACCCCCAAAATACCCCCACACCAAATCCGGCTTCAAGCGAATGCAAGCGCACGCAAGCGGACGCGAATCGCTCACATCATTCTGTTTTAATTGAATTTTGCGGATGCATGCGGCCCCAAGCGAACCCATGCGGATTCGAGAATGGTAGCGGAGGAGGGACTCGAACCCCCGACACGCGGATTATGATTCCGCTGCTCTAACCGGCTGAGCTACTCCGCCCCCATGGGCCTTGCGCCGGTGCCTGAAATGGCACGCTGCGCGTCCGGCAGGCGCGCCTCTTAGGGGCAGTGTGCGTGGCGGTCAATATGGGAGTTTGCGGGTTTTTCACGATCGGTCGATTTTCATCGGCCTACCCCGCCCCGTAATGGCCAGCGCCCCGCCGCTTCCCACGGACCGCCACGATAGAAATGAGCCTGCAACGCAGGTATGACGAACGAGCGCGGGGTGAAGTCGGGCTGCAGACGAGCCTGCAAGGCACGGGCTTCTTGCGGGTTGACCTTGTTCTGGATGGTGATGTGAAAACGCGGGCGATGGTCGTCTTGCGCCGTCAGGGAACCAGCGAAACGGTCGGCAATAATATCGCGCAGTTCCATCAGCGGCTCGCTCTCGACCGCCAGCGCCGTTCCGCGACCCAATGACACAATATGTGCCAAACGGGCCGGCAATGGCGCATATTCAGCCGCCAGATCGGTCAGAAATGTGCGCAATTCGCGCTCCAATGACGGCGGTATGGCGTGAAACATGGTCAGATGCGCCGACAGAACGTTTCGGGCTGGCGGAAAATGCGCGCGCCGCAGCCTATCGGCCATAGCGAATATCTCGGGCGGCAAGGCGGCGGTGACAATGATCGGATCGGCCATGCCCTGTCTGATGCCAGCCCGTGCGAAAAGGGGAAACACATCTTGAACGGAGCAAGCGGCGACTGGAGGGGGGAGTGTTGCCGCCTGCCCCGTTCAAACGGTCTCTTGCGGACCGCATTGGTGTTGATACGAGCAGGTGACGCCAGACTGCTTTGGGGGCGTTCTGCATTTCTGCGGGGCAAATTTGCCGTCACCTGCTATGACCCGAGAACGCACGGGGGCTGCCACCCGTTCCGCATCTGCGAAACGGCCTGCCGCCTCTCGCGCACGGCTGGTGCCCGTTCGGGCGATATGGAGGGGGAAACGATGCGCACATTCTGGATCGTCAGCGGGCTGCTGTTCGTATGGGCCCTGATCGGGGACATGGCCTATCTGGCGCAGGTTACCGCCGATCTGGACGAGCTGGCGAAGACCGATCCAATATCGGCCAGCGCGTTCCGCACCATGCCCGAATGGATCTGGGCGGCCTATGCCGTGGCGGTCTGGGTCGGCACTCTGGGTGCCATCGCGCTTTTGCTGCGGCGCAAATGGGCGGTGCCGCTTTATGCCGTTTCACTGGTCGCGGTGATCCTGCAATTCGGCTGGACCTTTCTGACGACCCAGCTGATCGAGGCGAAGGGCGCCGATGTACTGATTTTTCCGGCAGTCATCATCGCGGTGGGCGCATTCTCGCTCTGGTGGGCGATGAAGCATGCGAAATCGGGCGTGCTGAAGTAACGCCTATTCGATCTCGCCCCGCTGGCGGCGCAGTTTGCGCCACGCGGCGACATTGTCGTTATGCCCGTCCAGCGTATCGCTGAAAGCATGCCCGCCCGACCCGTCGGCGACCATATAGATCGCGTCGGTCTTGGCGGGATGCAGCACGGCAAGGATCGATTCCCTGCCGGGATTGGTAATCGGCCCCACCGGCAGTCCCGCCATGGAATAGGTGTTATAACCGTTCACCGCGTCGATCTCGCTGCGGCGGATACGGCGGCCCAGCGGTTTGCCCTTGGTGATAGGATAGATGATCGTGGGGTCCGCCTGTAACCGCATGCCTTTGCGCAGGCGATTGGTATAGAGGCCCGCGACCATGCGCCGCTCTTCGGGAACGCCGGTTTCCTTTTCGACGATCGCGGCCAGCGACAGCGCCTGCTCGGGCGTTGTGACAGGCAAATCCTTGTCGCGCTTGGGCCATTCGGCGGCCATAAAATCGCTCATCGCCTTTTGCATGCGGGCCACCACATCGGCGCGCGCCTCGCCGCGTTCGAAATCATAGCTGTCGGGCAGGACCGAACCTTCGGCAGGCACCGGCACTTGCCCTGTCAGCAAGGGTTCCGCCATCAGCCGTTCGTGCACCATGATAGAGGGCAACCCCTCTGGCACGGTGACAAAGCGGCGGATCACCTCGCCATGCTGCAAGATGTCGAGGATGGTCGCAGGGCTTGCACCCTTGGGGATGGCGAATTCGCCTGCCTTGACCGGATCGCCGCTGGCCAGAATCTTGGCTCGCAACAGGAAACCGTCAGCGGAAGTGATCAACCCTTCCTTTTCCAGCTTGTCCGCCGTCGACGTCAGCGTGGCGCCCGATGGAACGACGAAGCTGGTCGCCTTTTCCGGCCCGGCTCCGCCATACCAACCGGCCATGAACCAGCCGCCCGCGCCCAGCATCGCAAGAATGGCGATGGCAACAAGGACAGCGCAGCCCCGTTTCATGGATCAGTCGTCCACGGCCTTCATGACCAGCGAGGCATTGGTGCCGCCAAAGCCGAACGAATTGTTCAGCACCGCCTTCACCTCACGCTTTTTCGCCTTGTGCGGGACAAGATCGACACCCTCGGTCCCTTCGTCGGGATCGTCGAGGTTGAGCGTCGGCGGAACGATGCCATCGCGCATTGCAAGGATGCAGAAAATCGCTTCCACCGCGCCCGCACCGCCCAGCAAGTGACCGATGGCCGATTTGGTCGAGCTCATCGAAGCGCCGCCCAGATCGTCGCCCAGCACGCGCTTTACCGCAGCCAGTTCGATGGTGTCGGCCATGGTGGAGGTGCCGTGCGCATTGACGTAATCGATGTCGCCCGCTTCCATGCCCGCCTTGCGCAGGGCCATGCGCATCGCGTTTTCGGCGCCCTTCCCTTCGGGATGGGGAGCGGTCACGTGATAGGCATCGCCCGACAGGCCATAGCCGACCACCTCGGCATAGATCTTCGCGCCGCGTGCCTTGGCATGCTCGTATTCTTCCAGCACGACGACGCCTGCGCCCTCGCCCATGACAAAACCGTCGCGGTTCTTGTCATAGGGGCGGCTCGCCTGTTCGGGACGGTCGTTATAGGAACAGTTCAGCGCCTTCGCCTGCGCAAAGCCCGCCACGCCCAGCGGATTGATGGTGCTTTCCGCACCGCCCGCCAGCATGACATCGGCATCGCCGTCCTTGATCATGCGCGCGGCATCGCCGATCGAATGCGCGCCGGTCGAACAGGCGGTCACGACCGCATGGTTCGGCCCCATCAGCCCGTATTTGATCGATACCTGGCCCGAAATCAGATTGATCAGCCGCCCGTGCACGAAATGCGGAGACACGCGGCCCGGCCCTTTTTCGGCCAGCACCAGCGATTCGCTTTCGATACCCGGCAGCCCGCCGATGCCCGACCCGATCGAGCAGCCTGCGCGCAGCTTCAGATCGTCGTCCATGTCGGTAAGCCCGGCGTCTTCCAGCGCCTGCCCTGCAGCATCGATGCCATAGACGATAAAGGGATCGACCTGACGGCGGATCTTGAAATCGACGCGCTTGTCGGGGTCGAAACCATATTCGTGTTCGGCAGGCTTTACCTCGCACGCAATCAGGCATTTCTGCCCCTCGGTGTCGAACCGCGTGATCGGACCCGCGCCCGACTTGCCCGCGATAAGATTGGCCCAACTCGTCTCTACATCACCGCCCAGCGGGGTGACGAGACCAAGTCCGGTAACAACGACACGGCGCATCCAGGATTCTCCGTTATTCCATGGCGCGGGCCTGTGCGCCCGCTGTATTATCTGGCCCGTTCTATTATCTTGCCAGCATCAAACGCAACAGGCCCAGCCCAGCGGGCCGAGCCTGTCGGTCAAGGCCCGAACCGCTAGCGCGGCGGGCAGAGCAAAAATTGCTTCAGACCCTGCGGCCTCAGCCCTTGTGCTCTTCGATATACTTCACCGCGTCGCCGACGGTGGTGATCTTTTCGGCTGCATCGTCGGGGATTTCCACGCCGAATTCTTCTTCGAACGCCATGACGAGCTCGACGATGTCGAGGCTGTCCGCGCCCAGGTCGTCGATGAAGCTGGCGTCCATCGTCACCTTGTCGGCTTCAACGCCCAGATGTTCGACGACGATCTTCTTTACGCGTTCCTCGGTGTCGCTCATGAATAAACCTCTTGGTACTGTGCGCCCCTGCCCCGAGCGTACGCGGCAGGAACGGTTTAAATCTCAGGCGTGGCCCTAGTCGGCCAAAACGCCTCTGGCAAGAGCGCCTGTCAAGCACTGAACAATTAGTGCGGGCGCGCAGGGCGGGGTCGATGCCGCCCTGCGCGGGCAATCCTGTCAAGTTTCGCCCCGCCCCGGGGGGCCAGTTACTCGCTGGCTGATTACTCGCTGGCCGATTACTCGCTGACGGGCTTGGGCGGTTCGACGGTGCGGATCGATAGCTCGCGCAATTGCTTGGCGCTCACCACGCTGGGCGCGCCCATCATCAGGTCCTGCGCACGCTGGTTCATCGGGAAGGCGATGACTTCGCGAATGTTCGGTTCGTCCGCCAGCAGCATGACGATGCGGTCGATGCCCGGCGCCGAACCGCCGTGCGGCGGCGCGCCATATTTGAACGCATTGATCATGCCCGAGAAATTGGCGTCCACATCCTCACGCGAATAGCCCGCGATCTCGAACGCCTTGTACATGATGTCGGGACGGTGGTTCCGGATCGCGCCCGAAGACAGCTCGTAACCGTTGCAGACGATGTCGTACTGCCAGGCCAGAATGTCGAGCGGGTCCTTGGTCTCCAGCGCTTCCAACTCGCCCTGCGGCATCGAGAACGGGTTGTGGCTGAAATCGACCTTCTTCGCGTCCTCGTCATATTCGAACATCGGGAAATCGACGATCCAGCAGAACTTGAAGCAGCCCTGTTCGATCAGGCCCAGTTCCTCTGCCGTGCGCGTGCGCGCGACACCGGCCAGCTTGGCCGCGTCCTTTTCCTTGCCCGCGGCGAAGAACAGACCGTCGTCCGGGCCAAGGCCCAGCTCGTTATACAGTTCTTCCATGCGCTCTGGCCCATGGTTCTTGGCGATCGGGCCACCAAACTCGCCGCCCTTGCGGATGACATAGCCAAGGCCTGCGAACCCTTCCTGACGGGCCCAGTTGTTCATGTCGTCAAAGAACTTGCGGCTCTTGTCCGCGGTGTCCGGCGCGGGGATAACGCGCACCTTGCCGCCCGAACCGACGATCTTTTCGAACAGGCCGAAACCCGACTGCGTGAAATGATGCGTCACATCCGAAATGATCAGCGGGTTGCGCAGATCGGGTTTGTCGCTGCCGTATTTCAGCAGCGCCTCGGCATAGGGGATGCGCGGGAAGCTGCCTGCGGGCGTCACCGTCTTGCCACCCGAAAACTCCTCGAACACGCCTGCCAGCACCGGTTCCAGCGTCTGGAACACGTCTTCCTGCGTGACATAGCTCATCTCGAAATCGAGCTGGTAGAATTCGGGGCTGCGATCGGCGCGCAAATCCTCGTCGCGGAAGCAGGGCGCGATCTGGAAATAGCGGTCGAACCCCGCCACCATCAGCAACTGCTTGAACATTTGCGGCGCTTGCGGAAGCGCATAGAAACGGCCCGGATGCATGCGCGCCGGCACCAGATAGTCGCGCGCGCCTTCGGGGCTGGATGCGCCGAGGATCGGAGTCTGGAATTCCGTAAAACCGGCGTCGATCATGCGGCGGCGGATGCTGGAAATGACTTGCGAACGCAGGACGATGTTCGAATGCACCTTGTCGCGGCGCAGGTCGAGGAAGCGGTTCTTCAACCGGATTTCCTCGGGGTATTCCTGCTCGCCCGCAACCGGCATCGGCAATTCCTCGGCCTTGCTCTGCACGGTGATGCCGCGGGCATAGACCTCGATCTCGCCGGTCGACAGATTGGGATTCACGGTCCCGGCCGAGCGGGCCTTGACCTCGCCGTCGATGGTGACGACCGATTCCACACGCAATCCGTCAAGCACGGCCAGCGCCGGGCTGTCTTCGTCCGCGACGATCTGGGTGATGCCGTAATGGTCGCGCAGATCCACGAACAGCACGCCTCCATGGTCGCGCTTGCGATGGATCCAGCCCGACAGGCGGATCGTCTCGCCGACATTGGCGGCCGTCAAAGCGCCGCAGGTGTGGGTGCGATAGGCATGCATGGAGATTGTTCGCTTCTCGTCTGTGATCTGATGAACGGGACGCTTCAGCGGACCCGCAATAGTGTGATGCGCCGCGCACTAGGAGAAACCGGCCCGCTTTTCCAGTGGGCATTGCCGTACATCTGACGATGCCGTTCGCAATTGGGTGGATCTCACGTGCGTTCGCATCTTTCCAGCCATGGTTACCCGATCTTAACCGCAGCCATGCCAAAACCGGCGCTCGGGCTGCCTGCCGCATGTCGGGCCGCACCGGCGCAAGGGGCGGTTCGAAGGCTTGGCGCGGATATTCAAGCGTTTCCTTCCGCCTCTTGATCGCCTGCCGCTGCGGCACCGCAGATGAAAACTGTCGGAAGCTTTGGCGCGTTAAGCATGCCGGCCAAGCCATTCTTAACCAAAGGCCGCTTATGACAGTCCCGATGCACCGCCATAAGTGCGCCAGGAGAATATGTTCATGTCCGTAACCGACATCTTCGCCAGCGAGATTTTCGAGTCAGAAGACGAGCTCGATCAGTTCCTGGGCAATGTCGAATCGCTGATGCGTCAGGGACAGCCCGATGTGGCCGCCACGCTGATTCTGGCGCAGCTGATGGAACTGAACGACGGACGGCACGATATCGGCAAGCTGGCACAGGCGACACCGGTCGGTTCGGTACGCCTGATCGGCTGGGAAACGCTGGACCAGACCTTCAAGAAGATCGACCGCCCCGACCAGCTTGTGACCGCCATGTCGATCGACATCAGCGCCCCGATGGTCTTGCCCGCCCCGAACGAGGAAACGGGCAATTTCCGCGAACCCGATCTGGAAACACTTTACTTCACCGACAGCGCCTTCGCCTTCAACCGAGCGGGGCGTGAGGAAATCAATCACGGCTATGGCCGCAAGGCGGGCGTGTGGCGCAGCGCGTTCGAGGAAGCGGGCGCCGAAGTTCAGGTCCGCGGGCTTGGCGGCATTTATGGCGAAGTTCTGGCCTATGAACGCCGCAGGGAAGATGGCCTGCTGACCGATCCCGCCGATTGCGACGCGCTCGTGCTGGGCCATGCGTTCGTCGCCGTGCGCCTGCATCAGGCGATCCGCGCCGTGATCGAGGGGCGCGGCCTGCCGCGCGCGATCACCGTTCTGGTCGGCAGCAACGAAAGCTATCCTTTTTTCGACGCCCCCGCCTATACCCGCGACGAATATTACGACCTGATCGAGGATGGTGAGGACGGCGAAGTCGAGGAATCGAAATTCGCCAGCCTGTCGCTTGCGCCCCGCCCTGCCGACTACGACCCGGGCAGCATATTCCAGGACGACAGCCAGGTCAGCGGCACCAGCCTGCGCCGCCGTATCCGCGATGCCGCCCCGGTCGAGGAACCGGCGAACGACACCGCACCGGCGGGCGGCAACAGCATCGTGACCAGCCTGTTCGGCCGTTTGCGCCGGCGTCCCGCCTGATCCCACCTTTCGCAATCCCGGCCCGCCGCCGGGAATGTGGCCAAAAAAAGGGGGATGCCGCCTGCTGCCGTGATTGCCAGCGGCCTTCAGGCGGCGTAACCCGCCCGAAGCCATGAAAATTCACGACCTGATCACCACGACCGAGGCGCTGGCCGACATCTGCGAGCGGATGGCCACAGCCGATTTTGTCGCCGTCGATACCGAATTCATGCGGGAATCGACCTATTGGCCGCTTCTCTGCCTTGTCCAGATATCCGACGGGAAAGAGGCTGCGGCCATCGATCCGCTGGCCGACGGCATCGACCTCAAACCCCTGCTCGACCTGCTGACCGAGAACGAGGAGGTTCTGAAGGTCTTTCACGCGGGCGGGCAGGATGTGGAAATCATCTACAACCTGACCGGCAAGACCCCGCATCCGATCTTCGACACGCAGATCGCGATGATGGCGATCAGCCAGTCCGAACAGATCGGCTATTCCAACCTTGTCGACAGCTGGCTGAACATCCAGATCGACAAGGGTGCGCGTTTTACCGACTGGTCGCGCCGCCCGCTGACCGAACGGCAGATCGAATATGCCATCGGCGACGTCACCTATCTGTCGCGCATCTTCCCCAAGATGCTGAAAAAGCTGATCAAAACGGGCCGCGGGGAATGGCTGAACCGCGAGATGGACCGGCTGGCCGACCCTGACAATTACGCCACCGATCCCGAAACGCTGTGGCACCGCATCCGCTCGCCCGGGCGCAATCCGCAGGTGCTTGGCCGGCTCAAGGCGCTGGCCGCATGGCGCGAGACCGAGGCGCAGGACAAGAACATCCCGCGCGGTCGCATCATCCGTGACGAGACGCTGGCCGACCTTGCCAGCCATCCGCCGAAGAAACAGGGCGATCTTGCCAAGGTGCGCGGCCTGTCGGGCGGGTGGAAGGACAATGACATCGGCAAGCGCCTGATGAAGGTGCTGGAAGAGGCCGAGCCGCTGCCCAAGGACGAGATGCCCGAACGCAAAAAGGGCGTGCCGCTGGGCAAGGAAGGCGCTCTTGTGGCCGACCTGCTGAAATTGCTGCTTAAAATCCGCAGCCGCGAGATCGACGTCGCCTCCCGCCTGATCGCGCGGGCCGACGATCTTGAGGCTTTGGCCGCGGGCGTTCGCAAGAATCTGGAACTGCTGGAAGGCTGGCGCTTTCAGGAGTTCGGTAAGGACGCGCTCAATCTGGTTGAGGGCAAGCTGGCCTTCGCGGTCGAAAACGGGCGGCTGGTGATGACCCATATCGACGA
Organism: Croceicoccus sp. Ery5; assembly: GCF_020985325.1. Classification (NCBI taxonomy): domain Bacteria; kingdom Pseudomonadati; phylum Pseudomonadota; class Alphaproteobacteria; order Sphingomonadales; family Erythrobacteraceae; genus Croceicoccus; species Croceicoccus sp. Ery5. Next base: position 1,128,397 of record NZ_CP087587.1, on the reverse strand, counting down.
GGTGGAGCCCGACGCAGCCCCCGCCGATCCGGAAACGACAACGGGCGAATAAAGGCACGCGCTTGAAGAACACCTATCTGCCGACCCTCAAGCAGTTGCAATATCTGCTGGCGCTGCATGAAAAGCGCCATTTCGGGCGCGCGGCGGAAAGCTGCTATGTCTCGCAATCCACATTGTCGGCCGGTATCCGCGAGCTGGAATCGCTGCTGGGCGTAACCTTGGTCGAACGCACCCGCCGCGTGGTGCGCTTTACCCCGCTGGGCGAGCGGGTGGTGGACAAGGCCCATGTCCTGCTGCGCGAGGCGGAGGAACTGGCCGAGCTGGTACAATCGGCGGGCAAGCCTTTGTCGGGCGAATTGCGCATGAGCGTGATCCCCACCATCGCCCCCTTTCTGCTGCCGCGCATATTGCCCCGCCTGCGCAAGGAGCGCCCGAACCTGCGGCTGTTCCTGCGCGAGGAGCCGAGCGCGGATGCCATCGAATCGCTGCACCACGGGCGCGCCGATTGCGTGCTGCTGGCCCTGCCCTTCGCGACGGGAGAGGTGGATAGCGAGGTTCTGTTCGACGACCGCCTGTTCGTCGCCTTTCCCAAGGACGACCCGCGCGACCCGCCCGAAGTCGTTCCTCCGTCGATGATCGACGAGGCGCGGCTGCTCTTGCTGGAAGACGGGCACTGCCTGAAGGAACATGCGCTGGCCGCCTGCAACCGCCCCGAATTGCGCGCATCCGCCACCATGATCGGCACATCGCTGCATACTCTGGTGCAGATGGTGGACAACGGGCTTGGCCTGACCATGCTGCCCGAAATGGCGCTGGAAGCGGGCATTCTGGACGGCACAAACGTGGTGGCGCGCCCCCTCAAATCGAAGAACGCCTCGCGCCAGATCGCCCTTGTCTGGCGGCGCGGCTCGCCGCGTGCGGACGAGTTCCGCCTGCTCGCCAGGGAATTGCGCGAAGGCTAGACGCCGCGCCCGCGCCATGGGTGACAAAGGTGACACATGTCACCCGTCGTGTCCGCCCCCGCAACCCGCAGAAATGCTCGGCTGAAGCGCCATGGATGGCGGGTTACACCTGCCGGAAAATCTGACGTGTGAAAGAGCCGGTCGCCGCGTTTGGCGTGGCGGCGGTGTAGGCTGGCAGGGCGGTGTAGGACAGTGAAATTGTCGGGTTCGGGCGGGGTTTGAAAGCGGACATGGCAGCTTTGCGGGAATTTTGTCTGAAAGCGGACGGGCAGCAAACGACCGATTGCAGAGGATGAAGCGGAAAAGTAAAAGTGGCGCCATCGAAACGGGACATGGGAGGTGGGGAGTAGGATTATGATCCCGCAAGCGCTCACCGAAGCCTGCGAGCGAAACAAATTCGTCTGGCATCGGGAATCCCCACAAGATGTCGATTTCGCGTTCGATGATCTAATGATCGAGCAGCAGGGAGAGTTCTGGCAGTTCAGTCGAGTGTATTGCCTTCAATTCGTCTCTGAAACTTTGCCATTCGAAATGGCGGACTTCCTTGAAGACGATGGTCAGATTTCTGACCTTGTTGAATACGCGCATCGGGAGCTTCAAATACCGAACGATCTGATCCCGATTTCAACCTATGAAGCCGAGTCGCTTTATTGCGTCCGTCCTGGCACCAGCCAGGTCGTGCTACTGACACCAAGTAAAGGCGGCGAGGCATGGGACGAGCAAGAAATCAGCAGCAGCTTCTTCACGTTCATGCTCGAGCACCTTCGATGATCGGCCAGCCGATATGACGGATAAAACCGGCGAAATTCGTGCGATTATCGAAGAGGTGCTGGACGACAGCCGTCGGTGCGGAGAAGTTGCGACGGTCGTCGGAAAGCGTATGCGCGAAGCCGGGATACCTGTCGATCGGGTTTTCATTAGTACCCGTTTTCAAGATGGTATCTCCAGCGACATATTCCTTGGCGATTTAGCCGACATCGCAAGGTTTGAAGTGGATGCGCGGACACTCGGTTGCGCGATAATCCTTGAGGAAATGGTCAGGGAATTCGGGGAAAGGGGCCGGAAGCCCGTCACCATCGAGATAAAGAGCTTTGAAGAAATCGCGGAGAAATATGGCGGGAGCTATGATCGGTACCTCACGTCGAACTGATTGCAGTCAAACGCCTGCCAACCATCCCGTTCCGCTCATTCGCTCTCCGGAGAGGCATGCCTGAAAGCAGCCCGGGCCGCGCCAAATCGGCAGCCGTGCTCTCAAACAGCGCGCTGCGGACCCGCTCCGCTTGCCAGCCGCCGGCCTTAACGCCGCCTCTGTTGCGTTAAAGCTCCGCTCGCTGCGCGATGTTCGCCTTAACGCTCGGGCGGCTACTCGGCGAAATCCGCGCTGATCACGATCCGCGCCGCATCCCATTCGGGCACGGCCTCGGGCCGCATCGGCACCATGAAGCGTTTGGGTTTCTCGCCCTCGACCGCAGGGCGTTCGATTTCGATGACGTCGCCTGCGCCGAAATTGTCGACGGCGATCACCGTGCCCAGCGCCTCGCCCGTGTCGGACATTGCGGGCAGGCCCAGCAGGTCGGCGTGGTAATATTCGCCCTCTTCCAAGGGCGGTAGTTCTTCGCGGGCAACGGTCAGGACCATGCCGCGCAGCGCCTCGGCCCCGTTGCGATTGTCGATGCCGGCCAGTTTCAGGATCGCCCCGCCCTTGCCGTCATCGCGCAGTTTCTTCACGCTGACCTCGCGGCTTTCGCCGTTCCCGCTACCGGAAGGCGCCTCGCGCAAAAGCGTGAAGGCGCGGAACCGCGATAGCGATTCCACGCCTTCCCCGAACAGTTTCAACCGGATCTCGCCATTCACCCCATGCGCGCCGGTAATAGCAGCGAGCACGATACGATCGGCAGTCATCGATCCGGCCTTTACCGCAATTACTCTTCGGTCGCTGCTTCTTCAGCAGGCGCTTCTTCGGCCGGAGCTTCGGCAGCAGCTTCTTCAGCCGGTGCTTCTGCGGGCTTGTTGGCTTCTTCCTCGGCAGCCTTCTTGGCTTCCTCGGCTTCACGGGCCTTCTCGGCCTTTTCCTCGGCGCGTTCCTTGGCCTTTTCGCCCGGTTCGGCCTTCTTGGGGTTGTTGCGGGCCGCACGCTCAAGAATGCCGGCGGCATCGAGGAAGCGGGCAACGCGGTCGGTCGGCTGCGCGCCAACGCCCAGCCAGTAACGCACGCGGTCTTCGATCAGCTTGACGCGATCTTCCGAATCCTTGGGCAGCACGGGGTTATAGGTGCCGACCTGCTCCAGATACTTACCGTCGCGGGGTGCGCGGCTGTCGGCCACGACGACGCGGTAATAAGGACGCTTTTTCGCGCCACCGCGCGACAGACGGATTGCAATTGCCATTTCAAATACCTTTCAAACAAATCACAAATTGGAAAAATTCACGAAATCATTTCTTTTTCAGCAGGTTCTGCAGCTCGGGCGGGATATCGCCGCCGCCGGGAAGACCCGGCATGCCGCCCCCCATTCCGCCGCCGCCACCAAGACCCGGCATGGCGGCACCCAGACCGCCTTTTCCGAACAGCTGGCCAAGGCCCTTCAGCCCGCCCATCTTCTTGATCTGCTTCATGGCCTTGGCCATTTCCTGATGCATTTTCAAAAGCTTGTTCACGTCCTGCACCTGCGTGCCCGAACCCGCCGCGATGCGCTTCTTGCGCCTGGCGTTGAGGAGTTGCGGCTTCTCGCGCTCTTTGGGCGTCATCGACCCGATGATCGCGTCCATGTGGAGCAGCACCTTGTCGTCCATGCCCGACTGCGCCATCGCCGCCTTGGCCTTTTTCATGCCCGGCAGCATGCCCGCGATCGCGCCGATGCCGCCCATGTTCGACATCTGCTGCAATTGCATGCGCAGATCGTTCATGTCGAATTCGCCCTTGGCCATGCGCTTGGCAAGGCGTTCGGCGTCTTCTTCCTTGACGGCGGTCGCGGCCTTTTCGACCATCGACACGATATCGCCCATGCCAAGGATGCGATTGGCCACGCGCGAGGGGTGGAACACCTCGATCGCGTCCAGCTTTTCGCCCGTACCCGCGAATTTGATCGGCTTGCCGGTGACCGCGCGCATCGACAGCGCCGCGCCGCCGCGGGCATCGCCGTCCATGCGGGTCAGCACCACGCCGGTCAGCGGAACCTCTCCGGTAAAGGACTGGGCGACGTTCACCGCGTCCTGACCCGTCAGCGAGTCGACGACCAGCAGCACTTCGCGCGGGGTCGAGACGGCGGCGACCGCCTTCATCTCGGCCATCAGCGCTTCGTCGACATGCAGGCGGCCCGCGGTGTCGAGCATCAGCACGTCGAAGCTTTGCAATTTCGCCGCCGAGATCGCGCGGGTTGCGATCTCTACCGGCTGTTGCCCCGCGATGATCGGCAGCGTCGCCACGCCCGCCTGCTCGCCCAGAACGGCCAGCTGGTCCTGCGCCGCCGGACGATTGACGTCGAGCGAGGCCATCATGACCTTCTTGCCCTCGGTCTCTTTCAGGCGCCGGGCGATCTTGGCAGTGCTGGTGGTCTTGCCCGAACCCTGCAGGCCGACCATCATGATCACGACCGGCGGCTTGGCATCCAGATCCAGTTTCGCCGCTTCGGGGCTTCCGCCCTGTTCGGGATCGCCGCCCAGCATTTCGACCAGCGCGTCATTGACGATCTTGACGACCTGCTGCCCCGGCGTGACCGAGCGGAGCACTTCCTGCCCGATCGCGCGTTCGGTAACCGTATCGATAAAGCGGCGCACCACGGGAAGCGCGACATCGGCCTCCAGCAGCGCGATCCGCACTTCGCGCATGGCGGTGCGGACGTCGTCTTCCTTCAGCGCGCCGCGACCGCGCAGCGAATCGAAGACATTGCCGAGCCGGTCGGACAGTGCATCAAACATGGGTCACCTCCGGCGTGTCCGCCGCTTCTCCTGTTATGCCTGCCGCGAAAACCGCCGCAAACCGTTCAAAACCGGCGTAAAACGCCGAAAACGCCGGTGGGCGAAACCTCGCCGACCAGCGTGTATGTCAATGCGTGCGGCGCCATGGGAACCGCCCTTGTGCATGATCCCGTTCGCGGCAGGCCGATGGCCTTTCCCGTCCGGTTCGGTGCGCCCCATACATCGGCCCTGCCCCGCTGGCAAGCGCCAGTACGCCCTGCTGGCAAGCAAATGTACGCCCCGCTGGCAAGCACCTGTACGCCCCGCTGGCAAGCGCCAGTACGCCCCGCTGGCAAGCGTAAGCGCGCCCCGCTGGCACCGGCAAGCATCCCCTCGCGTCATTCCGCCCCTTGCGGAAGGGGCAACAAAAAGCGCCGCTTAACCTCTTTTTTAGGGTCTGCCCCCTATCCCCACCGTTCAGGCGCCGGAATCGCGCCAAGGGCCGTGGAGCAGATATTTGCGATGAGTGATCGCGCCAAACACCCCAAGGGAAAGGGCGGCAACCGTCCGACCGACCGGTATCGCCGGGCGGAGCGCGATCTTGTGCTTTTGGGCGTGATCATCGCGGCGACCATCATGCTGGTGGGCCATGCGGGCGCGGTCATGCCGCAGGTCGTCGGCTTTCTGAATGGCGACGGCGACGGACCCGCGCAATGGGCGGCCAGCGCCCTGCTGCTGAATATCGCGCTGATCATCTTTGGCTGGCGCCGGTACAAGGAACTGATCGGCGAAGTCGAAAAGAGCCGCATCGCCGAGGAAGAGGCCCGCGAACTGGCGCTGACCGATCCGCTGACGGGGTCGCTCAACCGCCGTTCAATCCTGCCCCTGACCGAGGAAATGGTGCTCGAGGCCGAAAAGCTCGACAAGGCGGTCGCCTTCGTCATGATCGACCTCGACAATTTCAAGCAGATCAACGACCTCAACGGCCACCGCGCGGGCGATTGCATGCTGATCGAGATCGCGCAGCGCATCCGTGCGCAAATGCCGCCCGGTGCGCGGCTGGCGCGGCTGGGCGGTGACGAATTCGCCTGCGTGGTCCCCTATAACCGCTCCTCGCCCGACCTGATCGACCAGCTGGCAACCAGCATCATCGATATCGCCCAGCGGCCCATCGCCATCAATGGCGGCGAGCTGGCCGTCGGCCTGTCGCTGGGCCTTGCGACCAGCGTGGAGCTGGAACAGCCCGGCCCCAATGCGGCGGGCGAACTGCTGCATATGGCGGATATCGCCATGTATCACGCCAAGAAGATGGGCCGGAACCGGTACGACTGGTTCACCCCCGAAATGGAGCGCGAGCTGAAGCTGCGCAGCGAGCTGGAAAGCGGCATCCGTCGCGGCATCGCGCGCGGCGAATTCGTGCCCTTTTACGAACAGCAGGTCGATGTGGAAACCGGCGAGCTGACCGGTTTCGAAATGCTGGCCCGCTGGCAATCGCCCACGCTGGGCCTTGTCACCCCCGATTTCTTTATCCCCGTGGCCGAGGAAATCGGCTGTATCGCCGAATTGTCCGAAGCCGTGATCGCACAGGCGCTGAAGGATGCGGCGGACTGGGATCCGGCGCTGACCCTGTCGGTCAATATCTCGCCCGTGCAATTGCGCGATCCGTGGTTTGCGCAGAAACTTCTGAAACTGCTGGCCGCGGCGAAATTCCCGCCCGAACGGCTGGAAATCGAAGTGACCGAAAGCTGCCTGCACGAAAATATCGGTCTCGTCCGGTCGCTGGTTACCAGCCTGAAGAACCAGGGCGTATCGGTCAGCCTTGACGATTTCGGCACCGGCTATGCGTCGATCGCCCAGCTTCGCGCCCTGCCCTTCGACCGGATCAAGATCGACCGCAGCTTTATCGCAGAGCTTGGCCGCAGCGGCGACAATGCCGCGCTGGTCAGCGCGATCACCTCGATCGGGGCGGGCATGCGCCTGCCCGTCACGGCCGAGGGGATCGAGAGCGAGCATGTGCGCGACCGTTTGCGCGGCCTGGGCCAGTTCAAGGGTCAGGGCTATTTCTATGGCCGTCCCGAGCCTGCCGAAAAGGTCCATGCGCGGCTGAAAAGCGAAGCGCGACTGGCCGAGGACGTGCGCACTCCGTCGCGCCTTGGCCCCGATGCGGCCAGGACACCCGAAGACGGCGAACCGCCCCGCGCCGCCAAAGGCTGATCGCCGCACAGGGCGATTGGTCCGAAAGACGCAGCGCGGGACTGGACGTAACGCCCCCCGCTGCATAGATGCGGGCCTGTTATGCGCATCCCCTTCACCAAGATGCACGGGCTCGGCAATGATTTCGTCGTGCTCGATGCCCGTGCCGAGCCGCTGCCGCCGATCAATGGCGAAATCGCGGCCGCGCTGGCCGACCGTCATACCGGCATCGGCTGCGACCAGCTTGTGCTGATCGAACCGTCGGACATGGCCGATATCCGCATGCGCATCTTCAATTCCGATGGCGGAGAGGTAGAGGCCTGCGGCAATGCGACCCGCGCGGTCGGCCTGCTGGTGGGCGGTGAACTGACCGTCGAGACTTTGGGCGGGCTGCTGGCGGTGCGCCCCGATGCAGCGGGCATTGCGGTCGACATGGGCGTTCCGCGTTTCGAATGGGATGCGATCCCGCTGGCCTATGCGATGGACACGCTGGCGATGCCGGTCGGCTGGGACATGCTGGACACCCCCGTCGCGGTGAATGTCGGCAATCCGCATGCGGTGTTCTTCGTCGACGATCTGGCCGCGATCCCGCTGGGCGAGATCGGGCCGGTAATCGAACATGATCCGGTGTTCCCGCAGGCCGTCAACGTCAATGTCGCACAGGTCCTGTCGCGCGGCGCGATCCGCCTGCGCGTATGGGAACGCGGCGCGGGGCTGACGCGGGCGTGCGGCACGGGCGCCTGCGCCACGGCGGTCGCGGCGATGCGGCGCGGTCTGGTCGACCGCGAGGTGACCGTGTCATTGCCCGGCGGCGATCTGGTGATCGGCTGGGGACAGGACAGTGCAGAGGCGAAGGGCCGCATCACCATGACCGGCCCCGCGACCATATCCTATACCGGCGCTTTCGATTGGGGGGCTTACGCTTGAGCGCCTCTGAAATCGTAACCCTGGGCTGCCGCCTGAACATGGCGGAGAGCGAGCGCATTGCCGCGATCCTGAACGGCAGCGCCGACAAGACCGTGGTGGTGAACAGCTGCGCCGTCACGCAAGAGGCGGTGCGCCAGACCCGCCGCGCGATCCGCCGCCTGCGCCGCAGCCATCCCGACGCGCGCCTGCTGGTCACCGGATGCGCCGCCGATATCGAAGGCGAGCAGATCGCCGCCATGCCCGAAGTCGACGGTCTGGTCGCCAATGCGGCCAAGCTGGAACCGCGCGCATGGTCGGCAGGCGATGCACCGCGGCTGGCACCGCAGCCGGCCGCCCGCGCCCGCACGCGCGCGTTCGTTCCCGTGCAGAACGGCTGCGACCACAGCTGCACCTTTTGCGTGATCCCGCAGGGTCGCGGGGCCAGCCGGTCGCTGCCGGTCGACGACATCGTGCGGATCGTGGCCGACCATCTGGATCAGGGCGCGCCCGAGATCGTGCTGACCGGCGTCGATGTCACAAGCTGGGGACACGACCTGCCCGACGCGCCCGCGCTGGGGGTTTTGGTACGCGCGCTGCTCGATGCCTGTCCCGGTCTTGCCCGTCTGCGCCTGTCCTCTATCGACGGGGCGGAAATCGATCCGCTGCTGGAAGACATGGCCGCGCACGAGCCGCGTTTCATGCCGCATCTTCACCTGTCGCTGCAATCGGGCGACGATATGATCCTGAAACGCATGAAGCGCCGCCACAGCCGCGCCGACGCGATCCGCCTTGTCGAACGGCTGAAAAACCGCCGCCCCGAACTGGCCGTAGGCGCCGATCTGATCGCGGGATTTCCCACCGAAACGGACGATATGCACGCCAATAATCTCTCCATCATCAGCGCCTGCGATATCGTGCATGGCCATGTCTTTCCCTTCAGCCCGCGCCCCGGCACGCCCGCCGCGCGCATGCCGCAAGTCGATCCGGTGCGCGTAAAGGCCCGCGCTGCCGAAATGCGCGGCGCGGTCGCCGTGCAGCGGCGCCAATGGCTGGACGGGCTGGTCGGCAGCACACAGACCGTGCTGGCCGAACGCGACGGCACCGGCCATGCCGAGAATTTCGCTCCCGTCCGCCTGCCCGCCGGCATGGCACAGGGCGAAACCGCCCGCCTGCGCATCACCGAGCGCGACGAAGGCCTGCTGGTCGGAGAAGCGGCATGAGCGAGAGCTGGCAGACCCGCGTCTTCGGCGGTTTCCGCAAGACGTCCGAACGGCTGAGCGAGAACCTTGCCGGTATCGGCGGGCAGACGCGGCTGACCGATGCGCAGCTGGACGAGCTGGAAGATGCGCTGATCCTGTCGGACCTTGGCCCGCGCGCGGCCATGCGCATCCGCGAGAAGCTGGCCGAACGCCGTTTTGACCGCGGTGCCGACCAGCGCGCCATTCAGGAAGCGGTGGCCGGGGAAATTGCCGAAATCCTGCGCCCCGTGGCGAAACCGCTTGACGTTACCGCATTTCCCCGCCCGCATGTCGTGCTGGTCATCGGGGTCAATGGCAGCGGCAAGACGACCACGATCGCCAAGCTGGCCCATCTGTTTCAGGAAGAGGATTATTCGGTGATGCTGGCCGCGGGCGACACGTTCCGCGCCGCTGCCATCGGGCAGTTGAAAGTATGGGCCGACCGCATCGGCGTGCCCGTGGTAACTGGCCCCGAGGGCGGCGATCCGGCCAGCGTGGTGTTCGACGGGGTCAAGGCCGCGACCGACAAGGGCAGCGACGCGCTGATCGTGGACACGGCGGGCCGCCTGCAGAACAAGCGCGAATTGATGGACGAGCTTGCCAAGATCCGGAAGGTTCTGGGCCGCCTCAACCCCGAAGCGCCGCATGATGTGGTGCTGGTGCTGGATGCGACCAACGGGCAGAATGCGCTGTCGCAGATCGATGTGTTCAAGGAAGTGGCGGGCGTGACCGGCCTTGTGATGACCAAGCTGGACGGCACGGCGCGCGGCGGCGTGCTGGTTGCGGCGGCAGAGCAATATGGCCTGCCCATCCACGCCATCGGCGTAGGCGAAGGGATCGACGATCTGCGCCCCTTCGATCCCGATCTGGTCGCCCGCGTAATCGCCGGAGTGGCATGATGACCCAGCAAACCGAAGCCGCGCCCGCCAAGAAAAAATCCGGCTGGCTGAACCTTGCCATCGATTACGGGCCGCTGCTGATCTTCTTCCTCGTCTATCGCTATTTCAGCCCCGAGGAAAAGGGCAATGCCGTGGGCGAGGTGCTGGCCGTGGTGAAAGGCACCGGCGCGTTCATCGCGGCGGCGCTGGTGGCGCTGGGCGTGTCGAAATGGAAGCTGGGGCACATCACCCCGATGCTGATGCTGTCGACCGCGCTGATCGTGTTTTTCGGCGGGCTGACGATCTTTTTTCAGGACCCCGTGTTCGTGCAGGTCAAGCCGACGATCATCTATGCGATCTTCGCGGTCGCGCTGCTGGTCGGCTGGCGCATGGGCAGGCCGCTGCTGAAATATCTGCTGGGCGCCGCGTTCGAGGGATTGTCGGATCGCGGCTGGCTGATGCTGTCGCGCAATTGGGGATTCTATTTCGTCGGGCTGGCGGTGCTGAACGAAGTAATGCGCGCGGCGCTGCCGTTCGAACAATGGCTGACCGCCAAATTCTGGCTGTTCATGCCGCTGTCGTTCCTGTTCACCTTTATGCAGCTGCCGATGATGATGCGCGAAGGTCTGGGCAAGGAAGACGAGGTCGAGGAAGAAACGACCCACCCGCCCGTTTAAGAGCACCCCGTCTGCCAGCCCCCGTCTGCCAGCGCCCGTCTGAATGCTGAAGGCAGCGGGCAGGCCATCTGCGGCCCGCCCTGCACTGCCCGTCCTGTGTTTACGGCGGTGAACCGCCCGTTCAGGCAGCGGCCTGTTGCGATGCCAGCTGGGTTTGCAGCACGGCGATCCGCTTGCGCTCGTCCGTCCAGCTGCGGTTGGGCTGGGCACTGACCTTGTCGATCAGCTGGCGCAGTTCGTTTTCACGGTCTTTGCGGGTTGTTTCCTGCATATCGACTCTCCTCTCGTTCCATGCGCTTCTTCAAAGCGGAAGCATCATAGCATGAAATGCGGCACGAAGGGGGCGGTTCCGCCGCAAAAACGCGTCGGACCGGCCCCGAACGGGCGGGCGCAATCAGATTTCCAGCTGGCTGCCCAGTTCGACCACGCGATTGGTGGGCAAGCGGAAGAATTCCATCGCATTGGCCGCATTGCGCAGCATCCAGGCGAACACCTTCTCGCGCCAGATCATCATGCCCGGATTCTCCGACGGCAGCAGGGTCTGCCGTGACAGGAAAAAGCTGGTCTGCATCATGTCGAACATGCCGCCGCAATGGTCGATATCGGCCAAAGCCTTGGGCACGTCCGTCTCTTCCATGAAACCGTAATGCAGGATCAGGCGATAGAATCCGCGCCCCAGATCGTGAATCTCGTGCCGCTTGGCCGGATCGACATAGGGATAGTCCGCGATCTTTACCGTCAGCACGACTACGCGTTCGTGCAGCACCTTGTTGTGCTTGATATTATGCAGCAGCGCCGATGGCACGCCCGCCGTGCTGGACGCCATGAAGATCGCCGTGCCCGCCACGCGCGTGGCCGAATTGGTCGCGGACTTGGCGAAAATCTCGATCGGCAGCGCAACCTCGGCCATGCGTTCGTGCATCAGCTTGCGCCCCTTGGCCCATGTGGTCAGCAGGGTGAACGCCACCGCGCCGATCAGCAGCGGGAACCAGCCGCCATCGGGCACCTTGGTCGCATTGGCCGCGAAATAGGCGCCGTCCACGATGAAGAACAGCACCACCACCGGCACCGCCATCCACCATTTCCACCGCCACACGGCCAGGAACAGCGCCGCCAGCAGGCAGGTATCGATCAGCATCGCGCCCGTGACCGCGATGCCGTAGGCGCTGGCCAGATTGGACGAGTTCCGGAAGGTCAGCACCAGCAGGATCACCGCCACCATCAGCGCCCAGTTGATCGCGGGGATATAGATCTGCCCCGCCTCGGTCTCGCTGGTGTGCAGGATCGACAGGCGCGGGATAAAGCCCAGCTGCATCGCCTGATGCGTGATCGAGAACGCGCCCGAAATCACCGCCTGGCTGGCGATAAAGGTCGCCAGCATGGCCAGGATCACCAGCGGAAAGCGCATCACTTCGGGCGCCATCATGAAGAAGGGATTGCGGATCGCCTCTGCCGCGTCGGGCCCCGACAGGCTGGTCACCATCGCCGCCTGCCCGAAATAGTTGAGCAGCAGCGCGGGCATCACGAATGCGAACCAGCTGATCCGCAGCGGGCCGCGGCCGAAATGGCCCATATCGGCATACAGCGCCTCTGCCCCCGTGACCGCCAGAACGACCGAGCCGAGCGCCAGAAACGCCAGCGTCTTGTCGACCATGAAGAACTGCACCGCATACCACGGGTTCAGCGCCACCAGCACGCCCGGGTTCTGCACGATATGGGTCACGCCCAGCACTGCCAGCACGCAGAAATAGGTGATCATGATCGGCGCGAACAGCGCCCCCACCTTGGCCGTCCCGCGCTTCTGAAGCAGGAACAAGCCGACCAGCATGACCAGCGCGATGGGGATGACCCATTGTTCGAAACGCGCTTCCACCACGGTCAGGCCTTCCACGGCGGAAAGCACCGAAATCGCAGGGGTTATCATCGAATCGCCATAGAACAGCGATGTCGCCATCACCCCCAGCAACACCGTCAGCCAGCCAAACCGCGACTTGCCCATATGGCGCGAGATCAGCGCGACCAGCGCAAGGCTGCCGCCCTGCCCCTTGTTGTCGGCGCGCATCAGGATCGTCACGTACTGGATCGAAACCACCAGCGTCATCGACCAGAAGATCAGGCTGACCACGCCAAGGATATGCAGCTTGTCCAAGGCCAGCGGATGCGGCCCGACGAATGTTTCGCGGAAAGCGTAAAGCGGGCTGGTGCCGATATCGCCGAACACGATGCCGACCGCGCCCGCCGCCAGCTTCAGCTTGGCGCTGGTGCGTTCCTTGCCGGTAAGCGCATGTCCGCCCCCGTGCGATGCCAACTCGCTGCTCAAGCCAGAAAAAACTCCGGTCTGTGGTCGTTGCCCGCCCCGATTCCGTCGGGTCCGGCAAACAGGGCTGCGCGATTAGCAGCGCCCATGATGCACCGCAAGCGAGCACTGGGGGCATACTTCCAATGCCCCTGCTGCGATTGCGAACACCGCCATGGCGCTGCGCGGATCATCGCGCAGGCGCGGCCATCTGGCCCTGCTGCGCTTCGATCAGCGCGTCGAGTTGCTGCACCTGCGCCTCCAGCACGGCGCGCCACGGTTCGCTGTCCGCCGTATCGCCATCGGCCAGCGGACGGTCGAGCAGCGATTGCCAGCGGTCGCGCGCTTCGGCGTATCGGCCCGTCTGCGCCAGTGCCAGCCCGGCGAAGAACGGCGGGCCGGGATGGCGCGGCGCCAATGCCGCCGCCTTGTCATAGGAATAGAGCGCGGCCGGAGTCGCGATGCCCTGTGCATGGCCGACCAGCGCATTGCCCAGCGCCAGCCACGCATCGGGATCGTCGGGATGTTCGCGGATCGCCCCGCGCAAGATCGCTGCCGCGGCGGAAAACTGCCCGTTGCGCGCCATGGCATCGGCCGTCACCAGATAGCGGCGGCCCGGCGCGAATTCGGCCTGCATGCCCTGCCGCACCTCGACAAGGGCGGCTTCCATGCTCTCGCGGCTTTCGCGCGGCGGCTTGGGCGCGCCCTCAAGCGACGGGCTGCCTTGCGCGGCATAGCCCGCAAGGCCGAGCAGCAGGGCCGACCCCGTCAGCTCCCACGCCGGACGCGGCAGTTTCAGCACGAAGACCAGCGCGGCGAACACCGCGACCGCCAGCGGGACGACAAAAAACCAGCTCATGCCCCGCCTCCCGATTCCGGACCGTGCCTGTTGCGGCGGAACCGTCCGCGCAGCAGGAACAGGGCCAGCAACAACAGCACCACGGGCGCGGCGAACAGCGGCCATGTCAGCCCCGTGACCACCGGCTTGTAGCTGATGTAATCGCCATAGCGTTCGATCAGCCATTGGCGGATCGCCTCGGGATCCTCGCCCGCCGCGATGCGCTGGCGCACTTCGCTGCGCATGTCGCCCGCCATGGGCGCGTCGCTGTCGGCGATCGACTGGCTCTGACACGTCAGGCAGCGGATCGTTTCCATCAATTCCTGCGCCCGCGCTTCCTGCGCCGGATCGTCGAGCTGGCGGTAGGCATAGGGCGCAGGCGGCAGCGAATCCTGCGCCAGACCCGGCGGCGTGAACAGCACCAGCAGCAGGATCGCGGCGATCGCGCCCGCGGCCAGCCACGCCCTGGGAGCGAAAATATTCCTCACAGCGGCGCCTCTGCCGCGCGCAATTGCGCCATGATCTGCGGCACGTCACGCTCCATGATCGGGCCGATGTGCTGGTAACGGATGATACCCTGCGCATCGATCACAAAGGTTTCGGGCACGCCCGACGAACCGATGGCGAGTTGCAGCGCGCTGACATCGTCGCGCGCGACGGCGCGATAGGGATTGCCGTGACGGGCCAGAAAGGCGGCGATATCCTCCTGCTTGTCGCGGATCGCCACGCCGTCGATGGCCACGCCCTGCTGCGCCAGCGCGTCCAGCACGGGCGCCTCGACGATACAGGGCACGCACCAGCTGGCCCATACGTTCAATAGACGCGGACCGTCGCTGCCCGCGCCCGTCAGCACCACGGTCGGCAGATCGTCGGTTCCCGCGGGCAGGTCCAGCGCGGGCAAGGGCCGGCCGATCATGCGGCTTTCCACCTCGGTCGAACCGGGATTGGCAAGCCCCCATGCCACCAGCGCCCCCAGCAACACGAAAATCGCCAGCGGCAGCCAGATCAGCCATGCGATGCCGGGCTTGTCCGCCGCGCCTTGCGTTGCCGTATTGCTCATGCTCCGGTCCCTGCCGTGGTGCCTGACGGAGGGCGGGATCGTACCAGCGGATTGACTTCCCGCCGCTCGGCAATGCGGCGCATGCTCGCCTGACGACGCCAGCCGCTGGCGATCCTGCCGACCAGCGCCAGCGCCCCGCCGAACGCAATCAGCAAGCCGCCCAGCCAGATCAGCGGGACGAAGGGCTTCCACCACAGGCGAAGCTGCCAGCGCCCGTCCTCGCCCTGCTCGCCCACAACGGCGTAAAGCTGCCCGTTCCAGCGGGTCGCCAGCGCGCTTTCGCTGGTGGTCTGCACCGGCGAGGTGAAGGTGCGCGATTGCGGATGCAGCGCAATCGGCGCAGCCCCGCGATAGCGCGCCTGCATATCGGCCTGCAAAGCGGTCCAGTTCGGGCCCGCGACCGGATCGATGGCGGCCAGTTCGATGTCCCACGGGCCAACTTCGACGCTGTCGCCCACCTGCGCTGCGACCAGTTTCTCGACCGAAAAGGCGCTTTCGCTGGCCATGCCCGCCACCGCGACCGCAAGGCCGAGGTGCGAGACGACCATGCCCCACACCGGCAGCGGCGTGCGGCGCAGATTGCGGCCCGCCAGCGGCAATACGCTGGCAATCGCCAGCCCCGCCGCCAGCGCAAGGCCCAGCAGCGGCAATATGCCGATATCCGGAGACAGCACCAGCGCCGCGATCAGCGTGGCGAGTGTCGCCGCCGCAGGCAGCATCAGGGGTTTCGACACGCGCCCCACGCGGTCGCCGCGCCAGCGTAGCAGCGGACCGACCGCCATCACTGCCATCATCGGCAACGCAAAGATCGCGCCCACCGGATTGAAATAGGGCGGACCGATGGACACGCGCGTATCGAACGCCTCTGTCACCAGCGGATAGAGCGTGCCCAGCAGCACGATCGCAAGGATCGCCGTCAGCATCACATTATTGAACACCAGACCGGCCTCGCGGCTGATCAGGGTGAATTGCTTGCCTTCCTGAATCGATGTGGCGCGCAGGCCGAACAGGGTCAGCGCCCCGCCGATGTAAATGCCCAGCAGCACAAGGATGAACGTGCCGCGTTCGGGATCGACGGCAAAGGCATGCACGCTGGTCAGAATGCCCGAACGGACAAGGAACGTGCCCACCATGCTCATCGAAAAGGCGACCACGCCCAGCATGATCGTCCATGTCCGCAGTGCATCGCGCGATGCCAGCACGCCCGCCGAATGCAGCAATGCGGTCGCCGCCAGCCATGGCATCAACGAGGCATTCTCGACCGGGTCCCAGAACCACCAGCCGCCCCAGCCCAGCTCGTAATAGGCCCAGTAGGAACCGGCGGTGATGCCCACCGTCAGGAAGATCCACGCGCCCAGCACCCATGGCCGCATCGCGCGGGCAAAGGCGGGGCCGACTTCGCGCGTGACCAGCGCACCCACGGCAAAGCTGAACGCGACCGACAGGCCGACATAGCCGAAATAAAGCGTCGGCGGATGGAAGGCGAGGCCGATATCCTGAAGCAGCGGGTTCAGCCCTGCCCCGTCCATCGGCGGCGTCGGCAATCGCTCGAACGGGTTGGAGCTGAACAGCAGGAAGGCATAAAAGCCCAGCGAAACAAAGGCCTGTGCCGCCAGTGTCGCCACGATGGTCCTTTCGGGCAGCCGCCGTTCGACCAGCGCGACCAACGCGCCTGCCAGCCCCATCACCGTCGCCCACAACAGCATGGACCCTTCGTGATTGCCCCACGTGCCCGCCAGCTTGAAGATAAGGGGCTTGTCCGAATGCGAATTCGACGCGACCAGCAGCACCGACAGATCGGTGCGGATGAACAGGATCATCAGGGCGCAGAACGACAGCGCGGCCAGCACGCCCTGCATCACGGCGGCGGGGCGGACGGCGGCAGCGGGCTGTTCGCGCATCTGGCCATCGCCGCCCGCCAGGGCCCATACGCCCGATGCGAATTGCAGCATCGCCAGCGCACCCGCCAGCCACAGCAGCGCAAGACCGGTTTCCGCGATCATTCGGTTTCGGCCACCACTTGCCTTGCCTGCGCCTCGCTCATGTCCTGTAATTCGCGGGGCATGTAATTCTCGTCATGTTTGGCCAGCAGGTTGGTGGCGATAAAGGTGCCGTCCGCATCCATGCTGCCTTCGGCGACCACGCCCGATCCCTCGACAAACAGATCGGGGGCGATGCCGGTAAAGCGCACCGGAACCGTCGCCGTGCCGTCGCCGACGATGAAATCGATCGTCACCCCGTCGGGCTGGCGCCGGATCGATCCGTTCTGCACCATGCCGCCCAGCCGGATCGCACGCCCCGTTTCGGGCGGATCGCCGGCAATGTCGGAGGGAACATAGAAATAGCTGGCCTGATTGCGCAAAGCCCATGCCGCCAGCAGCCCCGCCCCGATCAGCACGACCAGCGCGATCACCAGCAGCACCAGACGCTGATGCTTGGGCTTCATACCCTGCGGATTGACGCCAGCGCTCATTTCCGTCCCCTGATGTCGTCGCGGCGCTTTTCGGCGCGGCGCATCGACAGCCAGCTCCACCCCGCCATTGCCACAGTGCCCGCGATGCCGATGGCATAGCAGGCGATCACAAAGGGCCAATGGTCAAGGTTTTCAGTCAATTTGGGGGGTCACTTCGAATCCGTCGCGCGTGCCTTACAGACTATCGGGCGCGGCGGAAAGAACCTCTGCCTGCCCCTCTGCCTTTTGGGCCTTGCGCCGCAACCGCGCCTCGGCCTGAATGTCGGCCAGCAATGCCCGCATGCGCGCCAGCACCACGCCGCCGAACAGCAGCGAAAAGCCCACGGTCGCGATCAGCAGCGGCCACAGAAAGGCCGGATCGATCGCGCTTTTGCCCATGGTGATGCTGGGCGGCTGGTGCAGCGAATTCCACCATACCACCGAACGGTTGATGATCGGCACATTGACCGCGCCCACCAGCCCGAAGATCGCGGTGACGCGGCTGCCTGCCCCCGAAAGCCCGCCACCCGCCGACATGTCGCGCTGTGCCGCGCCAGCCAGCGCGATATAGGCGAAATAGAGCAAAAGCAGCACCAGCATGGATGTCAGCCGCCCGTCCCACACCCACCATGTGCCCCATGTCGGGCGGCCCCAGATCGAACCGGTGACAAGGCAGATCGCGGTGAATACCGCGCCCGGCACGGCCGCCGCGCGCGCCGCGATCGCGGCCAGCGGGTGCCGCCAGACCAGTTCGACCAGCGAGGCAATGGCGATGGTGGTCCAGCCGCCCATCCCCAACCACGCGGCAGGCACGTGAATGTAAAGGATGCGCACCGTATCGCCCATCAGCCGGTCGGCAGGCGCAAGGAACAGGCCATAGGCCAGCGCCGCGCCGGTGACGACCAGCCCCGACAGCAGCAACAGCGGCGTCAGCCAGCGGGCGATGCGCAAAAAGCGGGCGGGATTGGCGAAACCGTGCATGGATGTCTTTATGCAAACCTGTGACCGAAAGGCCGGTCAAGGCTCATGCCGGTTTGCAGGGCACTAGACAAGGCCGCAGCCGCGAAATCGGCGGGCCGCGGCGATCCCGCGGCCCGATTTTGCCGGTATTATGCGCGATCAGCGCCCGATGGCGCGGCGTGCCATGGCGTCGGCGACCAGATTGACCGGCCGGCCGGTGCTGGCCGCTTCGTCCCAGATCGCCTGCAGACGGCCCGGAATACCGGCGATCTTGGCATCGATCGTGTCGGTGCTGACCGCCACCCCGTCGCGGCGCGCCAGATATTCATAGGTCACCGCAATGATCCCGCCGCCGTTCAGCACGTAATCGGGCGTATAGAGAATATCGCGCGCGGCCAGTTCGCTGCCGTGATCCGCCGTGGCGAGCTGGTTATTGGCCCCGCCCGCAACGATCGCGCAATCGAGCGCGGCAATGCTGGCGCTGTCGAGGATGCCGCCCAGCGCATTGGGGCTGAACACATCGCAGGGCACGGTCATGATGCTGTCCGCAGATACAGCCTTGCCGCCCAGTTCGGCGGCCAGCGCCTCTGCCCGTGCGGCGTTCACATCGGCCAGCGTCAGCCTTGCGCCGTCCTTTGCCAGCAGGCGGGCCAGACCGCCGCCGACGCTGCCCACGCCTTGCAGCGCGACATGCACGCCGTCCAGCGAACGGCCAAGCCTGTGCTGCACCGCGGCCTTCAGGCCCAGATAGATGCCATAGGAGGTATAGGGACCCGGATCGCCGCCCGCGCCGCTATCGTCGGCGGGAAGGCCGGTGACATAGGATGTGCGTTTCGAAACCGCGACCATATCGGCCTCTGAAATGCCGACGTCTTCCGCCGTTACGTAACGCCCGCCCAGCGCCTCGACCGCATCGCCGAACGCGGCGAGCATGTCGGGGGTCTTGGTTCCGTCCTTGGGTGCAAGGATCACGGCCTTGCCGCCGCCCATGGGCAGATCGGCCATGGCGTTCTTGTAGCTCATCCCTTGCGACAGGCGCAGCGCATCGGTCAGCGCGTCGTCGGGATTGGCATAATGCCAGAACCGCGTGCCGCCCGCCGACGGGCCGAGATGGGTGGAGTGAATGGCGATAATCGCGGCCAGCCCGCTCGCTCGATCATGGACGAGGGTGAGCTTCTCATGCTCGTCGAATGCGGGATTGCTCCACATCGCTGGGCCGCCTTTTTGCCGTGTCATGGGGAGCAGGACAGGCTCACCCACAAAGTGAAAATGGGGCGACCGATGGGGTTCGAACCCACGACCTCCGGTACCACAAACCGGCGCTCTAACCAACTGAGCTACGATCGCCATAATGCGCGTGTTCCGCCGGATTTTCGGGCCGGCAGGGGCGCCCTGTTTTCACTGTCGGCATCATGCGTCAAGCACTAGCAAACGGCGGAGGCGGCCTGTTGCACAAAGCGTCGCCCATGAAAAGCAAAATCGGCGTTTTCGTGACAGAAGGCGCAATATTATAATTCGGCGCAATTTGCGAAACACGCGCGGCGATGAAAAACCGCGCGACTCACATGCGCTTACCGGTCCGCGCCCCATGATCGCGCCGCCACGCGGCCTGCCCCGTCCTCCACATCGATCAGTGCGGTTTCCTCCAGCACCACCGAATCCACCCGCACCACGATGCGGGCGGCAAACAGCTCGCTGCGCACGGCCAGTTGCGACAGGGCGGACGGTCCGAATACCGAATCGTCCCCGCGCGCCATCTGCCCGACTGCGCCCGCCACCGAACTCCACCCCGCAGGCGGGCGCGATGCGATAAAGGCGCGCGCGCGGTCGATGCTGAGCGTGCCCGCCGTCATCGCCGCGATCAGCCGCGCCTGATCGGGACGCAAGGTATTGATATTGACCATCGCATCGTCGCCCGACGGCAAGGCGCAGACCCATGGCAGCAAGCGGCGATAGACCGGCTCGGTCATGCCGCGCACGGCCCGCAATTCGGAAATATCGGCCATAGCCCTGCCCGGCGTGCGATAGGGGACGGGCAGCGAGAGGTAGTAATCGTCCTCCGCCCCGTTGGGCTGGGGCGATGCATCGGCGTCCACCCAGTCGCCCACGGCGTCGGCGATGACCGCCGCATCGTTGGCGGGGATCGCCAGCCCCTCCATCAGCCGCAGGAATTGCCCCTGCGCGCGGCGGTTGAAACGCTTGCCCTCGCCCGTCTCGCCCGCGCCGATGGAATTCACATTGAAGCAGTTCTGCGCATCGGTGACCGTCACCGCGACGCTGCCGCGCGCCAGCGGCATCGCCTGTTCGCGGCCCAGCAGGCCGATGCGGTCCACTGTCTTGTCGCTATCCGCACCGACAAGCCGGGTCAGGCGGGCGGCGGCGATCTGTTCGGCGCTGGCGGCATAAAGCTGCGCCTGCGCCATCGACTGGCTGTTCGACGCCAGCCGCGTCGCCAGGTTCAGCCGGTCGAGCATCAATGTCGCAATGATCGTCATCAGCGCCACCAGCACCAGTACCGACAACAAGGCCGCGCCCCTGCCCCGCTCGGCAAACCAGCCCTTCGCGGTCATCCGGCGGCTCATCGCGCATCCTCCGGCGCGGGGCCCGATCCGACAAGGGTGACGACGCGCAGATTGGTGCCATCGCTTTGCGGCAATGTCAGTTCGACCGCCACGGGCAATTCGGCGGGGTCTTGCGGACGCCATGTGCCCACCCAGTTGCCGCCCCGCAGCCGGAACCGCAGGTCAGGCGATGCGCGCAGTTCGGCCATCACGCCGGGTTCGGGCCGCGCCGCGCCGTCGACAAAGGGCATGCCGATCCGCACCAGCCGGTTCCCGTCCATCCGCCAGATCACGCGCTGCAACGAAGCGCGGTTCCGGCCCGAAGGATTGTCCCAGCCGCTGCGCGTGATCGCCAGCAGATCGCCATTCTCGCCCGCCAGCAGCGCCGGTTCGGGCGCGCCGCCGCTGTCGCGCGCGGGTCGGGGCGCGGCCTGCTGCATATCGGCGCTCCATACCGCGATCAGGCGGCGCTGCGCCGCGATGTCGCCGGTCTTTTCGCGGCTGGCCATTTCGGTATCGACCGAAAAGCGCAACAGGCCCAGCGCGCCCGCCGCGATGATCGAAAAGATGATCAGCGCGACCAGCATCTCCACCAGTGTGAAACCGTTCCGGGGGTGGCGCGACATCATTGCGGCACGGCCCTGACCAGTTCGAAACTGATGCCGCCCGACGGCTGGCCCGCTTCGCGCACCGACATGACGATGCGGATCGTGCCGGGAAACGCCGCGGGCGCGTCGACGCGGCGTGTCCACGCAAAGCGGCGCCCCGCATTCTCCACCATGCCGCTTTCGTCGCCCAGCGCGGGCGGGACCGGATCGCTCATCCATTCGGCGGCCAGATTGCGCGCCGTCACTTCCATCGCCAGCCGCCGGTCCAGATCCGCCGTGCGCGAAATCGATGCGCCTTCCATCCGCAGCAGCGCCAGCGCCGCCAGCGCAAAGATCGCCAGCGCCACCAGCATTTCGATCAGGGTGAAGCCGTTGCGCCTCATCGCCCCGTTTCCGTGCGAATATCGCCGTTGCGCGCGATCGAGACGGTGGCGTCATGCCCCTCGCGGCTGAGGTGGATGCGCGCTTCCTCGCTCGCAAGGCCGAGGCTGTCGAACACGATGCGGCGGTTGCCGCCCGCGACCATGCCGTCGGCGGTTGCTTCCGCGCCCGACTGGCTGACCGCCGTGCCCGACGGCCAGTCGCCCCCTTGCAGGCTTTGCGCGTCGGGCGGCTGCCAGCCGCCATCGCCGCGCGTTTCGAAGTAATAGCCTGCAGGCCCGACCACGACCGACACGGGCCGCGAGGTCACGATCGCCTCGTCCCGGGCAGCGCCGGTGCGGGCGGCGAAACGTTCGGCACCGCGGCGCAGGTCGCTGCCGCTGTCGGGCAGGGCCAGCACCGCTGCCGAGGCAAGCAGCGCCAGCACGAACAGGGCGACCAGCAATTCGATCAGGCTGAATCCGTTGGCCCGCGCCAATTGCGCAGCGGGGAGGCGAAGATTCGGATGCCTGTCCATCGCGGCAGAGCCTATGCGCCCAGCCGGTGGCGGTAGCAAGGCCGTTGCCGTGTTTCCCCTATGCAGCGGATCGCCGCGCCATTATGGGCAGGCACATGGCCAGCGAAGCAATCGAACAGGCAGCTATCGTCAGCGCGCGTCTGCGCGAAACGCCGCATATCCAGCGGCTCCCTTCGCCCAAGCTGGAATTGTTCACCCTGCGCGATTTCCTGCCCGACGACGAACGCGCGCGGCTGATCGAGCTGATCGACCGGAACCGCCAGCCTTCGACCATTACCGACAGCAACGGCGACCATTATTTCCGCACCAGCGAAACCTGTCATTTCGACGAAAGCGATCCGGTCGTGACAAGGCTGGAGGAACGTCTGCTGGAATTATCGGGCATCGATGCCGTCTATGGCGAGCCGCTGCAGGGCCAGCGGTACGAGGTGGGGCAGGAATTCAAGGCGCATACCGATTATTTCGAGCCCAACGGGCGCGATTACGACGCGAATTGTTCGCGCGGCGGCAATCGCACATGGACCTTCATGATCTACCTCAACACGCCCGAGGCAGGGGGCGCGACGCGGTTCAAGGTGGCCAACAAGATGTTCCAGCCCGAAGCGGGCCGGCTGGTCTGCTGGAACAACCGCCGTGCCGACGGATCGCCCAATGCGGCCACGCTTCACCACGCGATGAAGGTGCGCAAGGGGCTGAAATATGTGATCACCAAATGGTACCGCGAACTGCCCTATCGCCAGTGAACGAAACCTCTGCCGTCGCCGCCGGACGAGCAGACGTCTTTTTGGTACGGCGCCAGGATCGAGGATGCATGTTTAGGTAATATTCCCTAAATAGTCTGCCAATGTTTTCTTAGTGACCTTCCCCCTAAAAAACAAGGGGAAGGGCAAGTCGAAGGGACTTGGCCAGATTGGCGGCCATCGGAAACGGCGCCAAGCACAACGGGGGAAGCGATGGAAGGGTTCGTTCACGAACTGGATGGTGTCGAAGAGGTCGAACTGGCCATGGCCGACCTCGTGGCGCTCACCCCCGTTTTGCCCGGCCCCGTTTTTCCCGGGCCCGTTTCGCCCGCGCCCGCCGCCGATGTGGCTGCTGCACCGACCTGCCCCGCCGCGCATGACGATGCGATCCGCATCTTTCGCGGACTGGTCTTTGGCTTGCCCGTCGCGGTCGGCCTGTGGGCGGCGATTTTTGGCGTTTCGGCCTATCTGATCGCCTGAACCCGATTGCCGCACCGGCTCGAGCGGCAAGCAAGCCCCGCATCAGAAACGCAAAAGGCGGCCCGCAGGGGCCGCCTTTCGTTTGTCAGCGCTGTGACAAAAGGCGCGCTGGCAGGGCTTACTTCTTGAGCGTAAGACCGCCGAACTTCTTGTTGAAGCGCGCCACGCGGCCACCTTCCTGAAGCTGCTTGGTGCCGCCGGTCCATGCCGGGTGCGAGGTCGGATCGATTTCGAGAGCAAGGGTATCACCCTCTGCACCCCAGGTCGAACGGGTCTCGAACACGGTGCCGTCGGTCATCTGCACCTTGATCATGTGGTAATCGGGATGGGTATCGGCCTTCATGGCAATTATTCTCCGCGTGTTGCATCCGGTTCCGACCGGACACTCGGGTTTATATAAACCGGGTTTCAGCAAAGGCGGGCGCATAGCGCCGCGCGTCGATTCTGGCAAGAGCCTAGGGGAAACGCCCTATTTCTCGATCATCGCGGTGAACTCGACGTCGCAGGTCACCTCGCCGTCGATGGAGGCTTCGCCCTTGAACTTGCAGATCCGCGCGCGGCGCTGCACGAATTCGACCTTGAGATCGAGGAGATGGCCCGGTTCCACCATCTTGCGGAACTTGGCATTTTCGATCGCCAGGAAATAGACCAGCTTGCCCGTTCCGGCGAGGCCCAGCGCCTCGACCGCGAGCAGCCCCGCGGCCTGCGCCAAAGCCTCTATCTGCAGGACGCCCGGCATGATCGGACGGCCCGGGAAATGGCCCTGAAAGAAATCCTCGTTGAACGAGACTGCCTTGACCGCGTGAATGCCGGTTTCCGGATCGAGCGACACCACACGGTCCACCAGCAGCATCGGATAGCGATGCGGCAGCAGCTCGAGGATGCGCGGGATCGCCATTCCGGCGACATTATCCGTTCCGGCGGGCGGGGAGGACGTCTCGCTCATCGATGATCTCTCCGGCTGGCTTTAGCGACCGGCCGGTGCGGCAGCGGCGGGCTGCTGCGCCTGCTGCTGGGCGGCAGCGGCTTCGCGCTGGGCGCGCGGCATCCAGCCGGCGGGCGGCACCAGCTGTGCGTTCGGGATCAGGCGGTTCAGCTCGTTCACCACATCCTGATTGAGGTTATAGGCCTGTTCCGCCGAAATCACCGCGCTGGGCGAGATGACGAGCGTGATCTTGCGCTTGGCCTTGGCCGCATCCATCGCGGCAGTCAGCTGGTCGGAAATCTGTTCGACCACATAGGCGCGCGACAGCGCCACGGGCTGCAGCATGCGGTTGATTTCGGCCTGGCCCGACTGTTCGATCTGCTGGATCTGCGCGGCCTGCTGCTGCAGCGCCTGACGGTTGGGGCTGGCGGCCTGCGAATCCGCTTCCAGCTTGGTGTACAGCGGTTCAAGCTGCGCTGCGATCTGCGCGCGGCGCGCCTCTGCCTGGTCGATCTGCGCCTTATAGGTCGTCTGGCGCTGCGTTTCGGCGTTCTGGAACGCGCTGGACGCGGCGACGATCGCGTCGGGATTGGCAATCGCGATGCCGGGGACGATCTGTGCCGCGGCAGGGGCCGACAGGGCGATCATCGACACCGGAGCGGCACCGAGGGCGAGAGCGGCCAGAACCGCTTTGGGGGCATTGAGTTTCATCAGAATTGCGTTCCTACATTGAAGCTGAAGGTCTTGGGATCATCGCCTTCGACTTTGACGAGAGCCTTCGAGAAGTCGATCCGCAGCGGACCGAACGGTGAATTCCAGTTGACGCCGATACCCACGGCCACACGCGGCTTGGGGCTGTCGCCGACATATTCCTCGACGAAGACCAGCTCGTTATCGCTGCCATCGGGCGCGACCGGATTGGTGACATAGGAATAGCCGGTGGCATTGCCTTCGTCGTCGACCGAATCGATCTGGTAATAGATGTCGTTCACTTCCGGATCGGTCAGGCCCCACACGGCGCCCACGTCGACGAATACCGAAGGACGCAGGCCCATTTCGCGCGCGCCCGAGCCCAGCGGGATCTCCATCTCGGCGCGGGCCATGTAATAGGCGCGGCCACCCAGCGCGTCGTCGGTCCAGTTGTCGCGGTCCTCGCTCACCTCGCCGTCGATCACTGCCTTGCGCAGCACGCGCGGACCGATGCCGCGAATGTCGAAACCGCGCATCTGCGGCTCGCCAAGGAAGAAACGGTCGGTCAGGCGGACATCGTCGGTAAAGGGCTCGTTATTGTCCTCCAGCGCGTGGATATAGCCGCCCTCGCCCTGGACCGAGAAGATGAAGCCCGAACCCAGACCCCAGTATTTCGCGGCGTTCACGCGGCCGCGCAGATATTTCACATTGCCGCCAAGGCCCGCGAAATCGACATTGCCGACGATGCGGTGCCCGCGGCTGGGCCGGATCCGGTTGTTGAGGTTGTCCCACACCAGAGACGCGCCAAGGATCGAGCTGGTCCGCTTGCCCAAAGCGTCGCACAGATAGCGGCCCGCGATCAGCGGATCGCAGGTTTCGATACCGTCGCCATCGGGATCGGAGAAATACTGGTCGCCCAGCGACACATCCTCGAAATTCAGCGTATAGCGCCCGATCACCGTGAGATATTCGCTGAGCGGCGTGCCCGCACGCAGCGAGAAGCCGGTGGTCTGGTTTTCGTACGTGTTGTTCCGCTCGTTCGAATAATAATTGAAGCTGTTGTAATCGCGGCGATAGATATCCGCCCCGAACGAGATATTGCGGTCGAACACATAGGGTTCGGTAAAGCTGACCTGCGCCGCCTTGGAATAGCGGGAATAGTTGAGCGACAGGCCCACCGTCTGCCCCCGCCCGCGGAAGTTCCGCTCGCGGATGGAGCCTTGCAGGATAAAGCTTTCGAGGCTGGAGAAACCGGCCGACAATTGCAGCTCGCCGGTCGGGTTTTCCTCGACATTGGCGATCAGGTTGATGCGGTCGTCGGCACTGCCGGGTTCCTGCGCAATCTCGAAGTTTTCCTGAAAGAAGCCCAGCGAGTTGATGCGGTTGGTCGAACGGCGCACCTGCAGAGAGTTGAACGCATCACCCTCGGCCAGACGGAATTCGCGGCGGATCACCTTGTCCTGCGTCAGCGTATTGCCGTTGATCTCGATCTTTTCGACATAGGTGCGCGGCGCCTGGTTGATCACGAATTCCACGCTCATCGTGCGGTTCTCGGGATCGCGGTCGTAACGCGGATCGACCGTGGCAAAGGCATAGCCGAACGCGCCGATGGTCTCCGACAGACCCTCGATCGTATCCTCGACCTGCTGGGCGTTATAGAATTCGCCGGTCTTCATGGTCAGCTGGCGCGTCAGCACTTCGGAATTGAAGTCGCGCAGCTGGCTGTCGACCGAAACGTCGCCGTATTTGTACCGTTCGCCCTCTTCCACCACATAGGTGATGATGAAGTCCTTCTTGTCGGGCGTAAGCTCGGCCACGGCGGATACGACGCGGAAGTCGACATAGCCGTTGGTCAGATAGAACTGGCGCAGCTTCTGCTGGTCGAATGCCAGCTTGTCGGGGTCATAGCTGGTGTTGCCGGAAATGAAGGAGAGGAAGCCGGTCTGCTTCGTCAGCATCTCGCCGCGCAGCTCGCCGTCGGAAAACTCCTCGTTCCCGATGATGTTGATCTGGCGGACCTTGGACTTGGGCCCCTCGCTGATCTCGAACACGATATCGACGCGGTTCTGGTCAAGCTGCACCGCCTTGGGTTCGACCGTGGCGGCGAAACGGCCCTGCCGCTTGTACAGCTCGATAATGCGGTTGACGTCGGCGCGCACCTTGGACCGCGTATAGATCTGGCGCGGCGCCAGCTTGATCTCGGGCAGGATCTTGTCGTTCTTGAGGCGTTTGTTGCCTTCAAGAATGATGCGGTTGATGATCGGGTTTTCCTCGACCTGAATCAGCACCTGACCGTCGGTTTCGGAAATCTTGACGTCGCCGAACAATTCGGTCGCGTACAGATCCTTCAGCGCCTGGTCGGCGCTGGCCTGCGTATAGGTCTGGCCCGGACGCAGCTGGATATAGGACATGATCGTCTGCGGCTCCAGCCGCTGGGCGCCCGCTACCGAAATGGTGCGGATGACATTGCCTTCGGGCACGGTCGGCAGCGCCTGCGAGCCGGGAGCGATCGACGGCGCCTCTTGCGCGAGGGCCGGAACGCTGAGTGCCGAGGTCGCCAGCAGGGCGCCCAGCATGCCAGCACCGGCCAGTCCCGACGCGGTTTTATTCATGCCTGCCGCTTTCGCCATCGGCGATCCATCCCGTCTTATCATGCGCAATACTCGATCCTGACACTTCGCGGTGCAAGCGCACCGGCGGGTTTTGTCCCCATCCCGCGTAAAAACACCGGCCCAAGGGGCATCTCCGCATCCTGAAAACCGCGCGGTTCACCGATAGGCCTGACCCCGGCGGGATTCCGGATGCGGGCCATCTGCCCGATGCGGCGACGGCGATCAAGACAAAGCCCCCGCTTATCCGCGATGCCCGTTCGTCCGGTCGCATCGCTGCGGCGCCCCGTCGCCCCGACGGGCGCGGTCAGCTGAAAATATTGAGCGAGCTGATGTCGAGGATCGTGACAAAGACCATCAAGGTCAGCACGAGCGCCATTCCGGTGCGGAAAGCCCATTCCTGGCCCTTTGCGGATATCGGTTTCCGACGGACAGCCTCCGCCGCGTAAAAGGCGAGATGCCCGCCGTCGAGCGCCGGAATTGGCAGGAGGTTAATGAATGCCAAGTTAATTGAGATCATCGCGATGAAAGAGATGAACGCATACCAGCCCGAGATCAGCTGTTCGCCCGAATATTTGGCGATCTTGATCGGGCCGCCCAGCTCGCTGACAGGGCGGCGACCGGTGACGATCTGCCACAGGCCCACCGTGGTCAGGTGCAGCAATTGCCCCGTGGTCCGCGTCCCTTCCCATAAGGCGCCCAGCGGCCCCACGGGCACGGCATGGCCTTCCACGGCCAGAACGCCGATGCGGCCAAGGCGGAATTCGTTTCCGAAACGGTCGCGTTCGATATGGGTGTCGATGTTGAAACTGATCTCGCGCTCTTCCCCGTCGCGCAGCACGGTCAGGGTCATCGGTTCGCCGGGATAGGGCAGCACGCGGTCGCGCACATCGTCGAATGTTTCGACGGGCGCGCCGTCCACCCGCACCACGCGGTCGCCCAGTTCCATGCCGGCGGCCAGCGCGGGCGAATCCTCGACAAAACCGCCGACGACGGGGTCCGCGACCAGCTTGCCGAAGGCCATGGTGAAACCCGCGATGATCAGGATCGCGACCAGCAGGTTCGTCACCGGCCCTGCCGCCACGATCGCCGCGCGCGCACCCAGCGATTTCGACTGGAAGGTCCGGTTCCGCTCTTCCTCGGGCAATTCGAGCCATTCGTCAGACGGTTGGCTGGCGGGGTTCATGTCGCCCGCGAACTGGACATAGCCGCCCAGCGGCAGCGCCGACAGTTTCCAGCGCGTGCCGCGACTGTCGGTAAAGCCCGCGATTTCCTTGCCGAAACCGACCGAAAACGCCTCTGCCTTTACGCCGAACCAGCGGCCGACGAGATAATGGCCCAGCTCGTGCACCACGACCAGCGGGGCAAGGACGAGAAGAAAGCCGATAATGGCCGTGAAAATAGACGGATTTTCGAACATCGGTCGCCTTTACTAGCCCGCCCCGTTGCGCGGTCCAAGCAGGAAATGCAGCGATCAGGCCGCTTGCAGCAATGCCCGCGCCCTGATGCGCGTCTCGCCATCGACTAGCAGAACATCGTCGAGCGATGCGGGCGGCGGCGGAAGCGTCCCTTGCTGGAGCATATCCTCGGCCATGGCGGCGATGCGGGTGAAAGCGATCTGCCCGTCCAGAAAGGCGGCCACCGCAATCTCGTTCGCAGCATTCAGAACGGCGGGCGCGGCCCCGCCATGGGCCGCCGCCTCGCGCGCGAGGCGCGTCGCGGGGAAGCGAACCTCGTCCGGAGCGCGGAATTCCAGCGTGCCGATGGCAGCCAGATCCAGCGGGTCGCATGGCGTATCCATCCGCGCGGGCCATGCCAGCGCGCTGGCGATGGGCACGCGCATGTCCGATGGCCCAAGCTGTGCCAGTGTCGACCCGTCGCGATATTCGACCATGGAATGGACGATGCTTTGCGGGTGAACGATGATGCGCAGCCGGTCCAGCCCCACGGGGAACAAATGGAACGCCTCGATAAATTCCAGACCCTTGTTCATCATCGTGGCCGAATCGACGCTGATCTTGGCGCCCATCGACCAGTTCGGATGCTTTACCGCCTGCGCGGGGGTGGCTGCGTGCAATTGTTCCATGCTGGCATCGCGGAACGGCCCGCCGCTGGCGGTCAGCGTGATCCAGCGCACATCGCTGATCCGCCCGCCCTGCAGGCACTGGAAGATCGCATTATGTTCGGAATCGACCGGCAGCAGGGTCGCGCCGTGGCGCTGCACGGCGGCGGTCATTACCTCGCCCGCGGAAACCAGCGCTTCCTTGTTGGCCAGCGCGATGGTGCCGCCCTGTTCGATCGCGGCCATGGTGGGAGCCAGCCCCGCACAGCCGACGATGGCGGCAACGAACATGTCGACCGGACGCGACGCCGCCTCGACCAGCGCGTCCGCGCCGCCCGCAGCCTCGATCCCGCTTCCGGCCAGCGCATCGCGCAGGTCGGGCAGGCAGGCTTCGTCGGCGACGACCGCGACCGCCGCGTTGAATTCGCGCGCCAGCGCCGCCAGTTCGCGCACATTGCAATTGGCCGACAGCGCGACCACGCGCCAGTCCGCCGGATTGCGGCGCACAAGGTCCAGCGTCGACGCGCCGATGGAGCCGGTGGCCCCCAATATGGAAATCGTCCGCATTACAACACGTACATGAAGAGCAGACCGACCAGAATGGCAACAGGCAACAGCCCGTCGATCCGGTCGAACACGCCGCCATGGCCGGGGATCAGCCCCGACGAATCCTTCATCGCCGCCTTGCGCTTCATCCAGCTTTCAAAGAAATCGCCCGCCTGCGCGGCCACCGCCAGCACCGCGCCCAGCACCACATAGAGCGCGCCCAGCGGGGCGAACAGCAATTCGGGCACGCTCTGCCCGCTTTCGCCGTCGGCCCAGACCAGCACGGCCATGATGATCCACAGGAACAGCGCTGCCCCCGTCATCCCGCCGACCAGTCCCGACCATGTTTTCGACGGGCTGATGCGCGGCGCGATCTTGGGCCCGCCGAACGTGCGCCCCGCGAAATAGGCGCAGGTGTCGGTAAAGATCACGACGCCCATGATCACCGGCAGCGCGTCCAGCGGCAATTCCATCAAGAGCCACGCGGCAAGGCCGATATACAGCACGCCGCCCGCCATCCAGATCGCCTTGGCGAACACCGATATGCCGCGCGCGCGCACCATGCGCTGCCATTCCCAGAAACAGGCCAGCGCCACCGCGCCGATCAGCACGCGCACGGCCATGCCGCCGATCCAGAACGCCAGCGCGACCACCGCCAGCATCACCACGGCCGAGGCCGCGCGCTTGGGCAGATCCGACGTGCGCACGGCCAAAGGCACGCGCATCGCGCGCATCAGCCGGTCGCGCCTGCGTTCCGGCAATCCGGGCGAGGTTTCAGCGTCCGCCATAGCGCCGCTCGCGGCCTGCGAAGCTGTCCACGGCTTCCTGAAAATGCGCGGGCGTGAAATCGGGCCAGAGCACATCGGTGAAATACAATTCGGCATAGGCCGATTGCCACAGCAGGAAATTCGACAGGCGGATTTCGCCGCTGGTGCGGATCAACAGGTCCAGCGGCGGCAGGTCCGCCGTGTCGAGATGCGCCGAAATGCTGTCGACCGTCACCTCGCCCGATGCGGCCGCAGCCGCGGCGGCGCGGGCGATTTCCTGTTGCGCGCCGTAATTCAGCGCGACCGTCAGCACCGTGCCGGTATTATGCGCGGTGCGCGCCAGCGCATCGTCGATAAGGGCCACGGCCTCCGGCTCGAACGCCGAATGGTCGCCGATGATGCGAAGGCGCACGCCATTTTCGATCATCTCGCCAAGGTCGGACCGGATGAAATGCTTCATCAATGCGGTCAGATCGGCAATTTCTTCCGCCGTGCGCTTCCAGTTTTCCGAACTGAACGCATAGAGCGTCAGCGCCTCTACCCCCGTGCCGCGCAGCGAACGGACCAGCCTGCGCACCGCTTCCACGCCCTTTTTGTGCCCCATGGCGCGGGGCAGCAGGCGTTTCTTGGCCCAGCGCCCGTTGCCATCCATGATGATGGCAACATGGCGCGGACCACCGCCATCGCAGCCGGCCACGGAAACCGAAGGCGCAGCCTTGCTCACTGGCTCAGGATTTCCTTTTCCTTCGCCTCGGCCGCCTTGTCGGTTTCGGCCACATATTTGTCGGTCAGCTTCTGGACCTCGTCCTCGTGACGCTTGCGCTCGTCTTCCGAGATTTCCTTCTTCTTCTCGTCTTCCTTCAGCGCTTCCATACCGTCGCGGCGGACGTTGCGGATCGCGATCTTCGCGGCCTCGGCATATTTGCCCGCCAGCTTGGCCAGATCGCGGCGGCGTTCCTCGGTCAGATCGGGGATCGGCAGGCGCAGCGTCTGCCCGTCGATCGACGGATTGAGGCCGAGGCCCGCATGGGCGATGCCCTTTTCCACCGCGATCACGTTCGACTTGTCCCACACCTGCACCGACAGCATGCGCGGTTCGGGGGCGGAGACGGTCGCCACCTGGTTCAGCGGCATCATTGCGCCATAAACCTCGACCACCACGGGATCGAGCAGCGAGACGTTTGCACGGCCGGTGCGCAGACCCGCCAGATCGCCCTTAAGCGATTCCACGGCCCCTGCCATGCGGCGTTCCAGATCGGCCTTATCGAATTTGGCCATGGTTCAAGTTCCTCTCGGTTCGAAACAAAGGGGTATGAAACCCCGCTAAATCAGCTGTTGCCCACCACGGTCTGCACGCCCTCTCCCGCCAGCACGCGGGCCAGATTGCCCCGTTCGCGGATGGAGAACACGACGATGGGAATGTCGTTGTCGCGGCACAGGGCGACGGCGCTGGCATCCATCACCTTCAGATTGTCGGCCAGCACCTTGTCGTAACCCACGGTTTCATAACGCGTTGCCGATGCGTCCTTCTTGGGATCGGCATTGTACACGCCGTCGACGCTGGTCCCCTTGAACAAGGCGTCACAACGCATTTCCGCCGCGCGCAGGGCTGCGCCGCTGTCGGTGGTGAAATAGGGCGCGCCGACACCGGCGGCGAAAATCACGATCCGGCCCTTTTCCATATGCCGTTCGGCGCGGCGGCGGATCACCGGTTCGCAAACCTGATCCATCTGCACGGCGGATTGCACCCGCGTTTCCACGCCGATCTGTTCCAGCGCGCTTTGCATGGCCAGCGCATTCATCACCGTTGCCAGCATGCCCATGTAATCGGCCTGCGCGCGGTCCATGCCCTTGGCCGCGCCCGCCATGCCGCGAAAAATATTGCCGCCCCCGATCACAAGGCAGATTTCCAGCCCCGTTTCCTTGGCCGCCTTCACCTCTTGCGCCAACTTGGCGACGTAATCGGTATCGATGCCAAAGGGCTGATCGCCCATCAGCACTTCGCCCGAAAGTTTCAGGAGGATGCGTTTGAATTGCGGAAGGGGCATGAAGGACGATCTCTGCGCGATGTCGGTGGGTGTGTTCGGGCCTTAAAACCGCCGCGCGCGAAAGCCAAGGGCGCTGTTGGCGGCGTCCTCTGCAAATTCCGGACTAATCCGCCGCGCCATCAGGCGAATATGCTGGCCCAGTCGTCCTTCATGCTGACTTTGGTGATGCCGTATTCCCCGGCCCTGTCCAGCGCCTCGGCCAGCGGGCTGAGCAGGAAATCGCGGTCATAGGCGAATTCGCGGGCGTCGTCGTCATGGTGCAGCAGCAAGGCCATGCGCGCGCCCTCTCCCGACAAGGTATAGCGCATCATCGCCAGATCGCCGTCGGAATTGCCGAACGCCAGTATCGGCCGCCGCCCGATATGCAGCGCGATATTGACAGGCTTCACCTCGCGGTCGTCAAAGCTGTTGAGGCTGGCCTGCTTGACGATCACGCCCGTATCGCCGCGCATTTCAAAGGCAAGCTGCTGGCTGGACCCGATCACGCATTCGCGCGGTATGCCATAGGCCTGTTCGGAAAAGCCGCGGATCACGTCGATCCCGCCGCCCGAGACGATAAAATTCCTGAAACCGTTGGCCCGCAGATAGGCCAGCAATTCGATCTGCGGTCGGTATGTCAGATCGACGAAGCGCCGCCCCAGCACCGGATTGGTCGCGCGGCCCAGCCATTCCTGCACGATGGCGGCGAACTCCTCCTCGGTCGATCCGCCATGCACCGCGGTCAGCACTTCCAGCAGGGCGCGTTTGCCCAGTTCCTTCATGCGCGGAACATCCCGTTCGGCATAGGCCTTGAACGGATCGCGGGCGGCGATGGCGGGATCGCGCGCGATCAGCGCGTCCAGACGCTCCTGCGCGAAAAAGCACTGCGCCAGAACCGGCCGCTCGCACCACAAAGTGCCGTCATTGTCGAATGTCGCGATCCGGTCGGCGGGCGGCACAAAGGCAGGCCCGTCGGGATCGGTGACCCGCGTCACGAAATTCACGATCGCGCTGCGGGCGGCACCCTTGCGCCACGATGGAAGCGGTTCTTGTGTCACGGGCGGCCCCTTTGTTTGCCATTTTGGCCGGTTTTGGGGCCATCGCGGGCGGCGCGGCAATCGGGGGTTACCCTGATGGCCGGCCCGAACAGGGAAGCCCGCCAAAACAAACGGGCCGGAAAGCGCAAATGCTTTTCCGGCCCGTCCATTTGTTCCGCAAAGGAACCGCGTGGCTGAAAGATCAGCCGCCCACGGCAGCGGCGACTTCGGCTGCGAAGTCGCTTTCTTCCTTCTCGATGCCTTCGCCGAGCTGGAAGCGGACATAGTCCTTCAGCACGATCTTGGCACCCGCAGCCTTGCCGGCCTCGTCGATGACCTGCTGGATCGGGGTCTTGTTGTCCATCACGAAGATCTGCGACAGCAGGGCGTTTTCCTTGGCGTATTTCGCCACGGCGCCTTCGACCATCTTTTCCTGCACGTTTTCGGGCTTGCCGCTTTCGGCTGCCTTTTCACGGGCAACGGCACGCTCACGCTCGATCACGTCGGCGTCAAGGCCATCGGCGGTCAGCGCCTGCGGGAAAGCCGCAGCGATGTGCTTCGCCAGCTTGTCGCCAAGGTCGAGCAGGGCTTCGGTCGGAGCCGAGCTTTCCAGCGCGACGACAACGCCGATCTTGCCGAGGTTCGGAGCGGCCGCGTTATGCGTATAGGTCGCGATCGCGCCCTCGCTTACCGAAACCGACTTGATGCGGCGGATCTGCTGGTTTTCGCCGATGGTGGCAACATTGTCCGTCAGCTTTTCGCCAACGGTGGTGCCGCCGGGATAGGCAGCCGCCTTCAGCGCCTCGACATCGTCGCCGTCAACGCCCAGCGCAACCTGCGTGGCGGTGCGCACGAAGTCCTGGAACTGCTCGTTCTTGGCGACGAAGTCGGTTTCCGAGTTGACCTCGACCGCAACGCCCTTGGTGCCTTCTACGGCCACGCCGACCAGACCTTCGGCCGCGGTGCGGCTGGACTTCTTGGCAGCGGCGGCAAGGCCCTTGGCGCGCAGGAAATCGACAGCGGCTTCCATGTCGCCGTCGGTTTCGGTCAGTGCCTTCTTGCAATCCATCATGCCCGCGCCGGTCTTCTCGCGCAGGGCCTTCACGTCAGCGGCGGTGTAAGCCATCGCTCATGTCCTTTTTCAAATGTGATGCCCGGCAGGCAGCATGATGCTGGACCGGCCGGGCAGAATTTCCGTGCGGCCGCTTCTCAAGCAGCCTTCCATGACGCGGGCATGACGCAACCGGCCATGCCCCGCATCACCCATGGATCAACCGGCGACTTCTTCCGCGACCGGCTCTTCCATCGCGCCGATGTCGACGCCGGCATCCGCTGCGCCCTTCTGGCCGCCGCGACGTGCAGCCTCGGCAATGGCGTCGCAGTACAGGCGAACGGCACGGGCCGCATCGTCGTTACCCGGGATCGGGAAAGCGATGCCCGACGGATCGACATTGGTGTCGAGGATGGCGACGACCGGAATACCAAGCACATTGGCTTCCTTGATGGCCAGTTCCTCGACATTGGCGTCGATCACGAACATCACGTCGGGAATGCCGCCCATGTCGCGGATGCCGCCCAGCGAAAGCTCGAGCTTGTCCCGCTTGCGGGTCATGTCGAGGATTTCCTTCTTGGTCAGGCCCGAGGTGTCGCCCGACAGCTGTTCCTCGATCGTTTTCAGCTTCTTGATCGACTTCGACACGGTCTGCCAGTTGGTCAGCATGCCGCCCAGCCAGCGGTGGTTCACGAAATACTGGCCCGAAGCGAGCGCGGCTTCGCGGATCGGGTCCTGCGCCTGCCGCTTGGTGCCGACGAACAGCACCTTGCCGCCCGCCTGCGCGGTGGCCGACACGAAGTCGAGCGCGCGCTGGAACAGCGGCACGGTCTGCGACAGGTCGATGATGTGAACACCGTTGCGGGCGCCGAAGATATACGGCTTCATCCGCGGGTTCCAGCGGTGGGTCTGGTGGCCGAAGTGTGCGCCGGCCTCGATCAATTGCTGCATGGTGACGCCAGTGGACGCCATAATCGTTTCCTTTCCGGTTTGACCTCTGGAAGGCGGATGACCCGCAGGCCGTGGCCCGCGCGGCACCGGTTGATGTGTGCCTTCCATGTGGATTTGCCCGCCTGACCGGCCCGGGAAATCCGGACGCAGAATCATGCGAACGGCGCGCCCTTAGCGGCAATCGCAGGCAATGGGAAGCCCCGATGCGTTACGGGGCGCCGGACGGTCCGCATGCTACGGGCCCGATGACAGGCTTGACAGGTCGGAACAAAAAGTGAACAAGGACATCAGACAGTCAATTACGTATCAATGCCTAACGTCACATTTCCGGATCGCCTGCGTTCTATAGCAGCAAGGCGGATGGAACAAAAGGGGATCGTAAACCATGACCGATTTTCTGACCGGCGATCTTGTCGCGATCGCGCCCGTTCTGACCTTTGCCGCCATTGCGCTGGGCTGCGCATGGGGCGTGCGCAGCATGCTGATCGAAATGCTGGCGGATTACCGCGCACTGGACGCGGCAAGTGCAGCGCCGGTGGCTCAGCGCCGTGACTGCGCCGGGAAAAAGGCCGAGATCGTGGAACTTCCGGTCCGCAGGCAGGCCGTCAGCCCGCTGCCGAACGCTCCGCTGCGCGCTGCTGCTTGACCTTGCGATAGCGCCAGAGGCCATAGGGGATCAGCGCGATATAGACGACGCAGACCGCCACCAGCGTCAGCCAGGGTTCCAGCAGCAATGCCGCGCCCAGCAGGCCGACAAAGGCGATCAGCTCGATCCGCACCGACCGGCCCGGCTTGATCGACGTCCAGCTCAGCGTGGCAAGGTTCGAGATCATCAGGAACGCGATCAGCACGACCCAGACCGCGACCAGCACCGGATCGCGGAACATCGCCTCGCCCGTCGCCATCCACAGATAGAGCGGCAGGAACGCCAGCCCCCCGCCCACCGGCGCAGGCACGCCGGTCAGGAAACCGGCGGATTTATGGGGCTGATCCTCGACGTCGATCTGCGCGTTGAAGCGCGCCAGCCGCAGCATGCAGCACATGGCCAGCGCCAGAGAGGCAAACCAGCCGATGCGCGGCAGATCCTCCAACGACCAAAGGTACAGGATCAGCGCGGGCGCCACGCCGAACGAAAGCGAATCGGCAAGGCTGTCGAGTTCGGCGCCGAACCGGCTTTGCGCGCGAAGCAGGCGCGCGATCCGCCCGTCGATCCCGTCAAGCGCGCCCGCCATCAACACGGCCAGAACCGACATCGACCATTGGCCCGCGATGGCGAACTTGATGCCCGTCAGCCCCAGACACAGTGCCGCCGCGGTGATCGCATTGGGCGTGACCGCCCGCATCGACAGGCCCCGCGTCCGGCGGCGCGGCACCGCCCGTTCGCCATGGGTAATGCGCGGACCGATATCGCCGTCCGCACCATTCGGGTCGTCGAAAAGATCGTCGCTGTCGGACGGGCCGTTCATCAAAGGGCGATACCTTCGATCAGCTTCGTCTGTCCGATGCGCGCGATCACGGTTTCGCCCGCGATCGTCTTTTGCCCCAGCACGACCGACGGTTCCGTGTTGGCGGGCAGATAGACATCGACGCGGCTGCCGAACCGGATCAGGCCCACGCGCTGCCCCGCCGCCAGCATGTCGCCGGGCTTGACGAAAGGCACGATGCGCCGCGCGACCAGCCCCGCGATCTGCGTAAAGCCGACCAGCACGCCATCCTCGCGCTCCATCAGGAAATGCTGACGCTCGTTATCCTCGCTCGCCTTGTCCAGATCGGCGTTCATGAACTTGCCGGGAATATAGACCAGACGGCGCAGCGTACCCGAAATCGGGGCGCGATTGATGTGGACGTCGAACACGGACATGAAGATGGAAACGCGAATGACCTCTTCGGTTCCAAGCCCTGCCGAGCCCGAACCGTCGTCCAGTTGCAATTCGGGCGGCGGCGGCACCTTGCGGATCAGCGTGACGAGCCCGTC
Source organism: Croceicoccus sp. Ery5 (assembly GCF_020985325.1). Taxonomy (NCBI): domain Bacteria; kingdom Pseudomonadati; phylum Pseudomonadota; class Alphaproteobacteria; order Sphingomonadales; family Erythrobacteraceae; genus Croceicoccus; species Croceicoccus sp. Ery5. Next base: position 1,090,116 of record NZ_CP087587.1, on the reverse strand, counting down.
TGCGGGCGCGATGATCGCATCGGGGTCCTGCGGCACCACGCGCTTGGGGTCGCGGAAGAATGCGAATACGCCAAAGGTCAGCAGCAAGAGCGGCCAGCCGACGATCTCCCAGTCGAGCCCCAGCAAGAAGCCCAGCGCGATCACGCCGGAGATCAGACCGTATTTGCGGCCTTCGGGATGGATCGGCGGCCAGCTCCAGCCAGCTTCGCCGCGTCCTTCATTATCGAGTATTTCACCTGCCATCATCGCCATCTAGGGCCTGCCAGCCGTAGCGGCAAGCGCGATGGCCATGCGAACCCACGATCTTGTTGCGCGCAAGCGGTAGCGGCAAAATGCGTGCTAGCCGCGTTCGGCCAGCGGGTTGATCCGCCAGAAACCGCCACCCTGCCGGTCGCGTTCCAGCGTGCAGACCAGATGCTCGCCGCTCCATAATTCGGCGCGGCGCCCGTCCATCTCGTTACGCAGGACCGACAGGGCGGAGCTGGCGTCGATCCCTTCGAAGTCGATAAATTTCTCGATCCCGATGCCATCGTCGGTCAGCTTCAGGCGATAGCTTTGCATGATGGCGATCCCTTTCCCGGCGGTGGCGAACCGGCCTGACCTGATCCGATATGGCCAAGTCCCGGCTCCAGTCCGTCCCCCGCGACTCGAGCCGGAACCGCTGCCTGACTAGACGCTTGGCAACGGGGGCGCTGTATCAATTGGTACAGGCCCCCGTTTGGCCGGCATCCGTTCGTCAGGCATCCGTTCGTCAGGCCCCGTTCGTCAGCCCCCCGTTCGTCAGGGGTCGCCGTGCGCGCGATCCGGTCAGAACCGGTAGCTGAGACCGGCGCTGAGCACCCACGGATCGAGCTTGTGCGTGGTCTGGATCACCTTGGTCCCGTCCACGTACCATTTGGCATCGGTGTCGATGAAATAGCGCTTGGCGTCGAGGGTCACGCCCATCGGTCCATCGCCCAGCGGAATATCGACGCCCGCCTGCAGCGCAAAACCCAGCTCGTTCGACATCTTGAACCTGTCGACGCCCAGATCGACCGCGGTCGAACCCGGCTTTTCGTCGATCCACAGGAACAGCGACGGGCCCGCCCCGATATAGGGCTTCACCGCGCCCAGATCGGCATGCAGCTTGGCCGTGACGGTCGCCGGGATCAGCTTGGCGTTGGACACCAGTTCCGCGCCGGGAATGCCGCTGGTCGCATCGACATCGTGCTGGGTCAGGCAGCAGATCGTTTCGACCGACAGATAATCGGTTAAGAAATATTCGATCGCCAGCGTGGGCACGAAATTGTCGTTCGCCTTGGTCTGCGTATCGGCGGGCAGCCCGACCAGATCGGTGTCGACATCGGTGATCTTGCCGTCGGGCATCACGGCGGTGCCCAGCAGCTTGACCTGAACCGTACCGGCTTCCTGGGCCTGCGCGTGGCCCGCGGCCATGGCAAAGACGGCCGCAGCCGCCGCGAACAGGGTCTTTTTCATTATCGCGTCCTGAACCTTGTGATGAAAGCGACACGGCAAGGCACGCACCATGCGGCCTGTTCGAACCGCGTCGCCTGCCCGGCCAGATGCGCCCGCCCCGCCCCGCATTCATTGACGCATATCAATGATCGCGGCGCGCAATCGGGTCAGGGGTTTCCGCATGATGACGACCATTCCCATGCGCCCGGCCCGGCCCGCGATGCCAATTCGCGGCTCTTGCAGCCTGTTGCGGTGCATCCGGCCATCCGGCAGCCGATTTGCGGCATTGGCGCGGCGTGTCCTGTCCTCCCGATCAGGGTTAGCCCTGAGATCGGGCAGGCAAATCCCGCCCCCGCCCCGACAATTTCGCGTCGCAGGCTGAATGGGGCTGGACCTTTCAAATTTGCTTTGGATCAATGCGGCCACGGGTCGCGCCGCCTAGTCCGACAGGACAAGGCGGAACGGAGGACTCTTTTCATGCAAGCGGAATCGGCAGTCGGACGCGTCATCCTATGGTTTGGCGTGATGCTTCTGGCCGGGTTTGTCGCCCTGGTCACACCGGACAAGGGCTTTGCCGCCCATGCCACCATCATTGCCCTTGTCGGTTTCGTACTGATGTGGGTGTCGGCCGCGCGGTTCGATCCCGCGTCAAAGGCGCGCAGCTTTTTCAAAATGCCCGCCAATACCGGCATGTACGATGACGATCCGGTCCGCTGGGGCGTGATCGCGACGATGTTCTGGGGCCTTGCCGGATTGCTGGCGGGCGTGTTCATCGCGCTTCAGCTGTCGTTCCCCTGGCTGAACCTTGAACCCTATCTCAATTTCGGGCGCCTGCGTCCGCTGCACACCAGCGCGGTGATTTTCGCATTCGGCGGCAATGCGCTGATCGCGACCAGCTTTTACGTGGTGCAGCGCACCTGCCGCGCGCAACTGGCCTTTCCGGCGCTCGCCCGTTTCGTGTTCTGGGGGTATCAGCTGTTCATCGTGCTGGCCGCGACCGGCTATCTCCTCGGCATCACGCAGTCCAAGGAATATGCCGAGCCGGAATGGTATGTCGATCTGTGGCTGACAGTCGTCTGGGTCGCCTATTTCGCGGTGTTTGTCGGCACGATCCTGAAGCGCAGCGAACCGCATATCTATGTGGCGAACTGGTTCTATCTGGCGTTCATCGTCACCATCGCCATGCTGCATATCGTCAATAATCTGGCGGTCCCCGTCAGCCTGATGGGCACGCGCAGCTATTCGCTGTTCAGCGGGGTTCAGGACGCGCTGACCCAGTGGTGGTACGGCCATAACGCGGTGGGCTTTTTCCTGACCGCGGGCTTTCTGGCCATGATGTACTACTTCGTGCCCAAACAGGCCGAACGTCCGGTCTATTCCTATCGCCTGTCCATCATCCACTTCTGGTCGCTGATCTTCCTCTATATCTGGGCGGGTCCGCACCACCTTCACTATACTGCCCTGCCCGACTGGGCGCAGACGCTGGGCATGGTGTTTTCCGTGATGCTGTGGATGCCCAGCTGGGGCGGCATGATCAACGGGTTGATGACGCTGAACGGCGCGTGGGACAAGGTGCGCACCGATCCGATCATCCGCATGATGGTGATGGCGCTGGCCTTTTACGGCATGTCCACTTTCGAAGGGCCGATGCTGTCGATCAAAAGCGTCAACAGCCTGTCGCATTATACCGACTGGACCATCGGCCACGTCCATTCCGGCGCGCTGGGGTGGAACGGCATGATCACCTTTGCCTGCATGTATTACCTGATGCCGCGCCTGTGGAAGCGCGAGCGGATGTATTCGCTGCGCATGATCAACTGGCACTTCTGGCTCGCGACCACCGGCATCGTTTTCTATGCCGCCAGCATGTGGGTCGCAGGCGTGATGCAGGGCCTGATGTGGCGCGAATACGGCCCCGACGGCTATCTCGTCTGGTCGTTCGCCGACACGGTTGCCGCCATGTTCCCGATGTATGTGCTGCGCGCGTTCGGCGGGCTGCTCTATCTCTCGGGCGCGCTGGTCATGTCCTATAATTTCTGGATGACGCTGGCGGGCAGGCTGCGCGACGAAGCGCCGATGCGCGACGCGGCATACGACCCGCAGACCGACCGCCCCCTTCCCGCTGCCGTTCCGGCCGAATGAGGAGCCATCTGATGAGCACGACAGCGCAGCCCGAAGCCAAGGGCATCATGAACAAGCACAAGAAGCTGGAACGCAACATCACCCTGCTGAGCATCGGGACTTTCGTCGCCGTTGCCATCGGGGGGATCGTGGAAATCGCGCCCCTGTTCTGGATCGACAACACGATCGAGGAAGTGGAAGGCGTTCGCCCCTACTCTCCGCTGGAGCTGGCGGGACGCGACATCTATATCCGCGAGGGGTGTTATACCTGCCACAGCCAGATGATCCGCCCCTTCCGTGACGAGGTGGAGCGTTACGGCCATTACAGCCTGGCCGCGGAATCGATGTACGACCATCCGTTTCAGTGGGGGTCGAAACGCACGGGGCCCGATCTTGCCCGCGTGGGCGGACGATACTCTGACGAATGGCATGTCCAGCATCTGAAAAACCCGCAAAGCGTGGTGCCGCAAAGCGTGATGCCGCAATACGGGTTCCTGGCCGAAAACGACCTGGACGTGCCCGATATTTCCAGAAACCTGTCGGCGCTGGCGTCGATCGGGGTGCCCTATACGCAAACCGATATCGACAATGCGAAGGCGGACCTGCGCGCGCAGGCGGGCGATGCTATCGACGCGGGCGATCTGGCCGACCGCTATCCCAAGGCGCAGATCCGCGATTTCGACGGCAATCCGCAGCGCCTGACCGAGATGGATGCGGTCATCGCCTATCTGCAGATGCTGGGCACTCTGGTCGATTTCGAAAGCGCCGCCGCGATGGAGGACATCGCCGTGGATGACCCCGCCCTGCGCACCCCCGCGAACGCAGCGGAGCAAGCCGGTATCGAAGGCCAGGTGGAAGGGGAGCAACCGCGATGAGCACCTATGACACGCTGCGCCATTTCGCGGACGGCATCGGGCTGGTCGTGATGTTCGCGATCTTTGTCACCCTGTGCGCATGGCCGTTCCGCCCCGGCGCGAAGACGCACAACCGGACGGCTGCAAACTCGATCTTCGAGGAGAATGACGGTGGAGAATAAACGGTTCGACGAGCCCACCGGCACCCACACCGTCGGGCATGAATGGGACGGTATCGAGGAGCTGGACACCCCCCTGCCCCGCTGGTGGCTGTGGGTGTTCTATGCGACCATCGTGTTTTCGATCGGCTATGTCATTGCCTATCCGGCATGGCCGATGATCGACAGCGCGACCAAAGGCTATCTGGGATGGAGCAGCCGCGGCGAGCTGGAAAAGGAACTGGCCGCGGTGGAAGACGGGCGCAGCGCCTTTCGCGCGCAACTGGCCCGCATTCCGATCGAACGGCTGCCCGGGGATTCGACCATGATGGCGCAGGCCGTGGCCGGTGGCCGCGCCGCGTTTCAGGTGAATTGCGTGCAGTGTCACGGCTCGGGCGCAGCGGGCAGCGCGGCGGGCGGGGCAAAAGGCTATCCCAATCTGAACGACGATGACTGGCTGTGGGGCGGCGATCTGAAAGCGATCGAACGCACGATCCAGCACGGCATCCGCCATCCGGGCGACGATAACACCCATCTGTCGGTCATGCCCGCCTTTGCTGGCATGTTCGAAGCGCCGCAGCTGGCCGCGCTGACCGATCAGGTGTTGTCGTTCAGCGGCCGGGGTAAGGCCAACCCAACCGGCGCGCAGCTTTATGCCGATAATTGCGCGGCCTGCCATGGCCCGACCGGACAGGGCATGCGCGAATTCGGCGCGCCCGATCTGGGCGATGCGATCTGGATCTATGGCGACAGCCGAGAGGATATTGCCGCGCAGATCCTGAACCCGCGCATGGGCGTCATGCCCGCGTGGCAGGGCAGGCTCGATCCGGTGACGATCAAGATGCTGGCTGCCTATGTCCACTCGCTGGGCGGCGGCGAGGATGTCGTGCCCGAAACTGCGCCCGCTACCCCGGACGAGGCCGATGCAGCCCAGTGACGGCGATCTGAAGCGGCCCGACAAGGGCTCACAAAGCGGGGCATCTTCGGCAGATGCCCCGCCGCTCCAGCTCTATGAAAAGCACAATGTCGTCCATAACAAGCGCATCGACGGCCCGTTCCGGCGCTTCAAATGGTTCGTCATGGTCGTCACGCTGGCGATTTACTACATCACGCCCTGGCTGCGCTGGGACCGCGGCCCCTATGCGCCCGATCAGGCGGTGCTGGTCGATCTGGCCAATCGCCGCTTCTATATGTTCGGGATAGAGATCTGGCCGCACGAATTCTATTACGTCGCGGGGCTGCTGATCATGGCGGGGATCGGCCTGTTCCTCGTCACCAGCGCGGTGGGGCGCGCGTGGTGCGGCTATGCCTGTCCGCAAACCGTGTGGACCGACCTGTTCCAGCATATCGACCGGCTGGTCGATGGCGACCGCAATGCCCGCATCCGGCTGGACAAAGCGCCGTGGGGACCTGCCAAGATCGCGCGGCGCGCGTTCAAATGGACGATCTATCTGGCCATCGCCTTTGCCACCGGCGGCGCGTGGATCCTGTATTTCGCCGATGCGCCCACATTGCTGCGCGAATTCTTTACGGGAACAGCCGATCCGGTCGCCTATGCCACGGTGGCGGTGCTGACCTTTACCACATTCGCGCTGGGCGGTTTCATGCGCGAACAGGTGTGCATCTATATGTGCCCATGGCCGCGCATCCAGACCGCGATGCTGGACGAGAAATCGCTGATCGTCACCTATAAGGACTGGCGCGGCGAACCGCGCGGAAGCGTGAAAAAGGCCGCGAAAGCGCCCGACGCGTTCGGCGACTGCATCGATTGCAACCAGTGCGTCGCGGTATGCCCCACCGGCATCGACATCCGCGAAGGGCCGCAGATCGGCTGCATCACCTGCGCGCTGTGCATCGATGCGTGCGACCGCGTGATGAAGGATGTGGGCCGCCCGCGCGGTCTGATCGATTACGCCACGCTGGAGGATTGCAAGGCCGAGGCCGAAGGCGCGCCGCAGCGCCCGATCCTGAAAACCCTGCTGCGACCGCGCACCATCGTCTATTTCGGCATCTGGGCCGCCATCGGCCTTGTCATGCTGTTCGCGCTGGGCAATCGCAGCCATACCGGCCTGACCGTATCGCCCGATCGCAACCCGCCCTTCATGGTGCTGTCCGACGGGACGATCCGCAATGCCTATACGCTGAAACTGCGCAATATGGAGAGCAGGCCGCGCGACATGGAAGTCGCGGTACAGGGCCTGCCCGGCGCGGTGATGTGGACCGATACGATCATGCGCGACAATGCCGCCCCCACGCAAATCGTGCATGTCGATGCCGACCAGACGCAAACGGTGCGCGCCTATATCGCCGCGCCTGCCGGCACCGGGGAACAGGAATTCCGCATCCTCGTCACCTCTCAGGACGAACAGCGCGAACAGGATGCGGAAGAAACGCGGTTCTCCGCGCCGGGGGGCCAATGATGGCGGGAAGCAAGCGATGAAGGGCGAATTCACCGGTAAACACATGCTGGCGGTGCTGGTCACCGGCTTTGGCATCGTGGTCGCGGTCAATTTCACCATGGCCACCTTCGCGGTAAAGGGGTTCAACGGCGTGGTCGTCGAAAACTCCTATGTCGCCAGCCAGAATTATAACGGCTGGCTGGATCGCGCCCGCGCACAGGAAGCGCTTGGCTGGTCCGCCACCATGGCGCGGGCACCGGACGGCAGGCTGGCGATTGCAACCGGCGGCGTGCCCGCCAGTGCGACGGTCGATGCCATGCTGCGCCGCCCGATGGGCGACAGCACGGTCACGCATCTGGCGTTGCGGCCGCGCGGGGATGGCGCCTATGCCAGTGCGGATCCGCTGCCCGCGGGGCGCTGGATCGTGCGGCTGACCGTCAGCGCGCATGGCGATGAATGGAAAAGCGAAGGGGAAGTCGATTGACCGGCACGCTTTCCGCCAAAGAAATTTCCGATGGCCCGACCGCGACCGGACTTCCTCTGTTCGATACGCGGCTGACCGTGCCCGGCATGCGCTGCGCGGGCTGCATCGCCAAGATCGAGCGCGGGCTGGGCGGGCTGGACGGGGTGGCATCGGCGCGGGTCAATTTCTCGGCCAAGCGGGTCGCGGTGCGCCACGATGCACGACTGGACGAAAGCGATCTGGTCGACGCGCTGCGGCATCTGGGGTTCGAGGCGCAGGCACTGGCCGATAATCCGCTGGGCCGCGACGACCGCGATACCAAACGCCTGCTGCGCGCCCTTGCCGTGGCGGGGTTCGGCATGATGAACATCATGCTCTTTTCGGTCAGCGTATGGGCAGGCGCAGAGGGTGTGAACCGCGACATGTTCCACTGGATCAGCGCGCTGATCGCGCTGCCGGTGGTCGCCTATGCGGGCCAGCCGTTCTTCGCGTCGGCATGGATGGCGCTGCGGTATCGCCGGACGAACATGGACGTGCCCATATCCATCGGCGTGCTGCTGGCCACGGGGCTAAGCCTGTATGAAACGCTGACGGGCGGCGAGCATGCGTTTTTCGACAGCGCGGTGATGCTGCTGTTCTTTCTTTTGGCGGGCCGCGTGCTGGATGCGATGATGCGCGAGAGGACGCGCGCGGGCATCGGGGCGCTGCTGGGCCGGATGGGCCGCAGCGCCAGCGTTATCCAGCCCGACGGCTCCTCGCGCCGTGTCGCGGCAGAGCGGCTGGAGCCGGGCATGCTGATGCTGGTCGCGGCGGGAGAGGCGCTGGCCGCCGACGGTATCGTCGAAAGCGGGGCGGCGACGGTCGACAATGCCATGCTGACGGGCGAAAGCGCCCCCGAACGCATCGGTGCGGGCGGCACGGTCCATGCGGGCGCGATCAATATGATGGACCCGGTCAGGGTGCGCGTTACCGCCGCCGGGCCGGACACGGCGATTGCCGAAATCGCGCGGCTGATGGACGAGGCGGGGCAGTCGCGTTCGCGCTATGTGCGGATCGCCGACCGTGCCTCGCGCCTGTATGCCCCTGCCGTGCATTCGCTGGCGGCGCTGGCGTTCACCGGCTGGATGATCGCGGGCGCAGGCTGGTATCAATCGGCCGTGATCGCGATTGCCGTGCTGATCATCACTTGCCCCTGCGCGATGGGACTGGCCGTGCCCGCAGCGCAGGTCGTGGCCAGCAATGCGCTGATCCGGCGCGGCCTGCTGGTGAAGGACGGCAGCGCGCTGGAACGTCTGGCAGAGGTGGATGTGGCGATCTTCGACAAGACCGGCACGCTGACCCTTGGCGAACCGCGCCCCGATGTGTCGGCGCTTGACGCGGAGCAAAAGCCGGTCGCGCTGGCGCTGGCGCAGCACAGCCGCCACCCGCTCAGCCGCGGGCTGGTCGCTGCCTTGCAGGCCGAAGGGGTCGAACCCGCCGCCCTGACCGATGTGGTCGAAAGCGGCGGTCGCGGGCTTTCCGGAATGCTCGGCGATGTCGGGGTCGCGCTGGAACGGGTGGAGGATGCAGGTGCCGCCATGGCCAGTTCGCTGCGGATTGGCGACGCGCGCATCACGATCCGTTTCCACGATCCGCTGCGCCGCGACGCACGGCAGGCAATCGGCGCGCTGGAAGCCATGGGCATCGCATCGCGCATCGTGTCGGGCGACCGGAACGCGGTGGTCGCCCCGCTTGCCGCGCAGCTGGGCATCGACGGCGCGGGCGGGCAATTGCCCGCGGACAAGCTGGCGGCGCTTTCCGCATTGAAAGAGGAAGGGCATCACCCGCTGATGGTGGGCGACGGGCTGAACGACGGGCCAGCCCTTGCCGCCGCCCATGCATCCATCGCGCCCGGCACGGCCAGCGATGCCAGCCAGCAGGCCGCCGACGCGGTGTTTGTGGGCGAAAGGCTGATGCCCGTGGTCGCGGCGCTGCGCGTGGCGCGCGCGACCATGCGGGTCGTGCGGCAGAATTTCGGCTTTGCGGTGCTGTACAATATCTGCGCGGTCCCGCTGGCGCTGGCAGGCATGGTCACGCCCCTGATCGCGGCCATCGCCATGTCGCTCAGCTCTCTGGTCGTGGTCGGCAATTCGCTGCGACTGGCCTGCGCGGCAAAGGCAGACGCGGCATGAGCGGCATGGTCTTCCTGATCCCGATTGCCTTGCTGATGGGAGCCTGCGGGCTGGCGGCGTTCTTCTGGGCGATGCGCAGCGGGCAGTTCGACGATCTGGACGGCGCGGCCAATCGCATCCTGATCGATGAGGATGACGATGGTGCGGATGGTGCGGATGGTGCCGATATCGCCAATGCCGCCGATGCAGGGGGAGGACGCCCGTGAAGGCCGAAATCCTTGCGCTGACCGCCTTGGTCCCGCTGATGGCGGGCACCGGCCCTGCGCGCGCGGGCGATACGATCACGGCCGCCTTGTGCGATGGCGGCACCGTCGCCATCCCGCTGAACCGCAAGGACAGGCACGAACCCCCTCCCTGCCATCCCAAGGGCTGCCACGGCGGCGCATGCCGGAACGAAGCCGCCAAAAAGAAGGGCGCGCGCGGGAAAGTTTGATCCAGCGCAACGACGGCTTTCCTGCTGCGTGAAACAAAGGCCTCATGTGGCCTTATCATCCCGATCTGCTGGCAACGCCGGTGCCGCGTTACACCAGCTTTCCGACCGCGGCCGAATTCGGCCCGCTATCGCCCGATGTCACGCGTGACGCGATCCAGCGCGCAGAGGGCGATGTCTCGCTCTATGTCCATATCCCCTTTTGCGAGAAGATCTGTTTTTACTGCGGCTGCAACACCGGCGCGTCGGGCCGCCGCCAGCGGCTCGATTCCTATCTGGCGGCGCTCTATCGCGAAATCGCGCTGACGGCATCGCTATTGCCGCGCCATGCCCGCGTGCGGCGCGTGTCGTTCGGCGGGGGCAGTCCCAACGCGCTCGATCCCGTCGATTTCGTGCGGCTGATGGACCGGCTGACGCTGGAATTCGCGCTGGTCGATCCGGTGCTGTCGATCGAACTGGACCCGCGTTCGATGACGGCGGACTGGGCGCATGTGATCGGCCATGTCGGGATAGAGCGCGCCAGCCTGGGCGTGCAGACATTCGCCCCCCATTGCCAAAAGGCCATCGGCCGCGTTCAGGCCGAGGACGAGATCGTCCGCGCGGTTGACTGGCTGCGCGATGCGGGGGTCGGATCGATGAATTTCGACCTGATGTACGGGCTGCCGATGCAGACGCAGGAAGATCTGGTCGATTCCATGCACCGCACCCGCGTTCTGGGCGCGGACCGGGTGGCGCTGTTCGGCTATGCCCATGTGCCGCATATCGTAAAGCGGCAGGCCGCCATCGACGACAGCCAATTGCCCGATGCCGGCGCGCGCTTTGCCATGGCCTCGCTCGGCTACAGCTATTTCTGTACCCATGGCTATGCCCCCGTCGGCTTCGACCATTTTGCCAAGCCGGGGCACGACCCGCTGGCCCGCGCGGCCCTGTCGGGCACGCTGCGCCGGAATTTTCAGGGCTTTACCGATGACGAGGCACCCGTTCTGATCGGGCTTGGCGCATCGGCGATCAGCAGCTTTCCCGATCTGCTGTCGCAGAACGAGAAGAACAGCGGGCGTTACCGCATGATCGCGGGCGAAGGGCGGCTGCCGGTCGAACGCGGCATCGCCCGCAGCGATAACGACCGCCTGCGCGCATCGGTGATCGAAGGGCTGCTGTGCCAGCAGGCCGCATGGGTGCCCCCTGCCCTGCGCGCCGAGGTCAGCGACCGGCTGGCCGTGTTCGAGGATCGCGGCCTTGCCGCCATGCAGGGCGAGCATCTGCACATCACACCCGAAGGCCTGCCCTATGCACGCGGGATCGCGGCGCTGTTCGATCCCTATCGCCAGCAATCGCCGCGGCGGTTCAGCTCGGCGATCTGACTGCAACCGGCGGGACATGCGCGGCCAGATATTCGTCCAGCGCCTGCGCCGTTTCGGCGGGCACATGCAGGCCCAGCTTGGACCGGCGCCACAAGATGTCCTCTGCCGTGCGCGCCCATTCGTGTTCGACCAGATAATCGACTTCGCGCCGGAATAGCTGTCCGCCGAAATCGCGCCCCAGCGCCGAAACCGACGCGGCTTCGCCCAGCAGCAGATCGGCCCTTGTGCCATAGGCGCGGGCCAGCCGGTAAAGCAGGTCGGACGGAATGCCGGGATGGCGGGCGGTCAGCGCCGCCAGAAACGCATCGAAATCGCCGCCGGGCAGCTCTCCGCCGGGCAAGGTGATGCCCGCCGTCCACGCGCGCCCCGCCTTGGGGAAGATCCCCGCCATTTCCTGCAACGCATGTTCGGCCAGCTTGCGATAGGTCGTGATCTTTCCGCCAAAGACCGACAGCAGGGGCGCGCGGCCATCGGCATCGTCGAGGTCGAGCACATAGTCGCGCGTCACCGCCGACGCATTGGCGGCATGGTCGTCATAGAGCGGGCGGATGCCGGCATAGCTCCACACCACATCGGCAGGCCCGATTTGCGCAGTGAAATAGCGGTTGACCGTATCGCACAGATAGGCGGTTTCCCCATCGCTGATGTCCGCCCTGGCGGGTGCGCCCTCCCACGGCTGGTCGGTCGTGCCGACCAGCGTGTAATCGCGTTCATAGGGAATGGCGAAAACGATGCGCCGGTCGGGGTTCTGCAGCATGAAGGCATGATTGCCGTCAAACAGGCGGGGCACCACGATATGGCTGCCCTTGACCAGCCGCACCCCGGCGTCGTTGCGCGCGCGGCCCAGATTGCGCAGCACCTCGTCCACCCATGGTCCTGCCGCATTGACCAGCATGCGGGCGCGCACCTGCTGCGTGCCTTGCGCATCGGCCAGCGTTGCGATCCATGTTCCGCCCTCTTCCCGCGCGCCGGTCAGCCGCGTGCGGGTGCGGATATCGGCCCCGCGCAGCGCCGCATCCATCGCGTTCAAAATGGTCAGGCGGCTGTCCTCTACCCAGCAGTCGGAATAGAGGAACGCCTTGCCCCCGTCCTTCAGCCCTTGCCCCATCGGGTCGGTCGACAGATCGACCGTCGCGGTCCCCGGCAGGCGCTTGCGTCCGCCCAGATGGTCGTAGAGGAACAGGCCCGCACGCACCATCCAAGCGGGACGCGGCGATTGCGATTGCGGCAGCACAAAGCGCAGCGGCCAGATGATATGCGGCGCCATGCCCAGCAGCCGCTCCCGCTCGATCAGCGATTCGCGCACCAGCCGCAGCTCGTAATATTCCAGATAGCGCAGCCCGCCGTGGATCAGCTTAGTCGAGGATGACGAGGTGTAATTCGCCAGATCGTCCTGTTCCACCAGCAGCACCCGCAGCCCGCGCCCCGCCGCATCGCGGGCGATTCCCGCGCCGTTCACGCCGCCGCCCACGATCAGAATGTCGAATTCAGTCAGTTCGGGTTCGGGCACGCTTGCTCCTTTTGCTGTGCGGGCAATAGATTAGCCCGCAGCCAGACAAGAACAAGCGAGCGAGCGGAAAAGCACATCATGTCCCCGGATCGAGCACGACATATCCTGGCCATCGACCAGGGCACCACCAGCACGCGGGCGATCGTGTTCGACGGCAATGCGAATGCGCTGGCCACCGCGCGCCGCGAATTCGCGCAGCATTACCCCCGTCCCGGATGGGTAGAGCACGATGCCAAGGACATCTGGCGCGACACGCTGGCCGTCATGCAGGAGGCCGTGGCGCAGGCGGGGCTGGCCGCCGCCGATATCGCGGGCATCGGCATCACCAACCAGCGCGAGACGGTGGTGGTATGGGACCGCCATACGGGCGAACCCGTCCATCGCGCCATCGTATGGCAGGACAAGCGCACAGCGGGGCTTTGCGCCGAAATGAAGGCGGCGGGAGAGGAAGCAGCCGTGCGGGCAAAAACCGGCCTGCTGATCGATCCCTATTTCTCTGCGACCAAGCTGGCGTGGATATTGGACAATGTCGCGTGTGCCCGCAGCCGCGCCGAACGGGGCGATCTGGCATTCGGCACGATCGACTGCTTCCTGCTCTGGCGGCTGACGGGCGGCAGGGTGCATGCGACCGACGTGACCAATGCGGGGCGCACGCTGCTGTATGACATCCGCGCCCAGCAATGGGACGAGGATCTGTGCCGCCTGTTCCGCGTGCCCATGGCGATACTGCCGCAGGTTCGGGACAATTCGCATGTCTTCGGCACCAGCGAGGTCGATGTGCTGGGCGCTCCGGTCCCGATCGCGGGCATGGCGGGCGACCAGCAGGCCGCCCTTTTCGGGCAGGCCTGTTTCGAACGGGGCATGGCGAAAAGCACCTATGGCACGGGCTGCTTCATGCTGCTGAACACCGGGGCCGAGGCGGTGGAGTCGCACAGCCGCCTGCTGACGACGCCCGCCTACCGGCTTGGCGGAGAGATGACATATGCGCTGGAAGGGTCGATTTTCGTCGCGGGCGCGGCGATCAAATGGCTGCGCGACGGGATCGGCGTGATCACCCACGCCAGCGACACGCATGACATGGCGACGCAGGTGCCCAATAATCACGGCGTCTATATGGTGCCCGCCTTTGTCGGGCTGGGCGCGCCGCATTGGGACCCCGATGCGCGCGGGGCGATCTTTGGCCTGACACTGGGCGCGACGCAGGCGCATCTGGCGCGCGCCGCGCTGGAGGCGGTCGCCTATCAGACGCGCGATCTTGCCGATGCCATGACGGCTGACGGCGCCGAAGCGCTGGCCGGCCTGCGGGTCGATGGCGGGATGGCGGCGAACGACTGGCTGTGCCAGTTTCTGGCCGACATGGTCGAGGTGCCTGTCGAACGCCCCGCCCATCTGGAAACGACGGCGCTGGGTGCGGCGTTCCATGCGGGCCTGGCGACGGGCGTGTGGCCCGATCTGGCGGCGCTGTCCGCCACGCGGAGCGAGGGGCGCATCTTTACCCCGCAGATGAAAGCGGCAGAGCGGCTGGACCTGCTGGCCGGATGGCACGATGCCGTCCGGCGAACGCTGAGCGCCCAGTCGTTGAGCACCTAGCCGCTGAACACCTAGTCGCTGAACACCACCGTGCGGTCGCCGTTCAGGAACACGCGGTCCTCCAGATGCGCCTTGACCGCGCGGGCCAGCACGCGGCGTTCCACATCGCGCCCGCGCGCGACCATATCCTCGGCCGTGTCCTTGTGGGTGATCGCCTGCACGTCCTGCACGATGATCGGCCCTTCATCCAGATCGGCGGTCACGTAATGGCTGGTCGCGCCGATCATCTTCACCCCGCGATCATGCGCCTGGTGATAGGGTTTGGCCCCCTTGAACCCCGGCAGGAAGGAATGGTGGATATTGATGCAGCGGCCCGACAGGAACGCCGCCATGTCATCGGACAAGATCTGCATATAGCGCGCCAGAACGACCAGCTCGGCCCCCGTTGCCGTGACCAGCGCCTTGACCTGCGCCTCTTGCTGCGCCTTCGTCTCGCGCGATACGGGCAGATGATGGAACGGAATATCGCCGATCAGCGAACCGGCCAAAGCCTCTCGGGGATGGTTCGACACGATGGCGACCACATCCATCACCAGCTCGCCCGAACGCTTGCGGTTCAGCAGGTCGGCAAGGCAATGGTCGAACTTGCTGACCATCATCAGCACCTTGGGCCGGTACGCAGGCGCGCGCAAGCGCCAGTCCATGCCCAGCTCTGCCGCCAGCGGACCGAATCCGCTGCGATAATCGGCAGGATCGGTCGGCCCGTGGTCAAATGCGACGCGCATGAAGAAACGGCCGGTCGAAGGATCGTTATATTGTTCGGCATCGGTAATATTGCCGCCGCGCTGCGCCAGAAAGCCCGCGATGGCGGCGACCAGCCCCGGCCTGTCGTCGCATGACAGGCTGAGCACGCAATTCCTGTTCAACTCTACCACTCCTTCGGCGCAATATGTCGCGCCGCATGGGGGGGCAGACGCGCGTTAGTCCAGCATTTCCGTCACTTCTAATCCAGTTTGCCGGATACAAGGCGCGCAATCGCCATCGACGACGTCAGCCCCGGGCTTTCGATTCCGAACAGATTGACCAGCCCCGCGCAGCCGTGGTCGGCGGGACCGGAAATCACGAAATCGCCCGCCGCTTCGCCCGGCCCGGTGATCTTGGGCCGCACGCCCGCATATCCGGCCTGCAGGCGCGCGGGATCAAGCGCGGGCCAGATGCGCCGTGCGGCGGCGGCGAATTTGGCATGGCGCGCGGGATCGACGGTGTAATCCACCGCGTCGATCCATTCGACATCGGGGCCAAAGCGCGCCTGCCCGTTCAAATCCAGCGTCAGATGCGTGCCCAGTCCGCCGGGTTCGGGCACCGGATAGATCAGATGGCGGAACGGCACCTTGCCGCCATAGGTGAAATAGACGCCGCGCGCGTAAAAGGCGGGCGGCACATGGGCGGGGTCCAGCTTTTCGATCGCCAGCGCCAGCTCCTGCGCCGCCAGCCCCGCCGAATTGACCAGCACGGGCGATGCCACCACCGCCTCGTCCGCACCGTCCAGAAAAACCTGCCACAAACCGCCAGCCCGCGCGATCCGCGCCACCCGGCTGCCCGTGACCAGCATGGCGCCATGTGCCTCCGCCTCGCCCAGCAGGGCCAGCATCAAGGCGTGGCTGTCGACGATGCCGGTCGACGGCGACAGCAGCGCGCCTGCGCAGGCAAGTTCGGGTTCCAGCGCGCGCACGGCATCGCGGTCCAGCCTGATCAGATCGCGAACGCCTGCCTGCCGGCCCCGCGCCTCGATCGCGTCCAGTTCGCCCGTTTGCGCGGCATCATGCGCGAATATGATCTTGCCCGTCCGGCGATGCGGCACGCCGCGCGCCTTGCAAAAATCGTACAGCAGGCCGCGCCCTTCGACGCACAGGCGCGCTTTCAGCGATCCTTCGGGATAATACAGGCCCGCATGGATCACTTCGGAATTGCGGCTGCTGGTCCATGAACCGAACTGCGCTTCGCCATCCAGCACCAGCGGCGCGCGGCCCGCCAGCGCCAGATCGCGCGCGATGGCAAGGCCGACCACCCCTGCCCCGACGACAATCGCATCGACTGTTTCGACCACTGCTGCGCCCTATCCCGACCGGCTTTCCAGCCACCCGTTAGACCGCAAGGCGCCACAAAGTCACGGCGGCAATGGGATTAGCGCCCTAGGGCGATACGCGCTCCGCCGCGATGGCAGCCGGATCGACGAAGCGGGTCGACGATATGCCGCCATCGACCGCGATGGTCTGGCCATGGACAAAGCGGGCCTCGTCCGAACACAGGAAGCCGACCATGTTCGCCACGTCCTCGATC
Organism: Croceicoccus sp. Ery5; assembly: GCF_020985325.1. NCBI lineage: Bacteria > Pseudomonadati > Pseudomonadota > Alphaproteobacteria > Sphingomonadales > Erythrobacteraceae > Croceicoccus > Croceicoccus sp. Ery5. Next base: position 1,073,324 of record NZ_CP087587.1, on the reverse strand, counting down.
TGGCAGAAGCCCGCCAGCGGGGTCAGTTCGAAATTGATCCGTTTAAAGAAATCGACGTCCCAATAGGCTTCGGTCATCTCGGTCTTGACGACGGTCGGAGCGACATAGTTCGACCGGATGCCGCGCCGGCCATATTCGGCGGCAAGCGTTTGCATCAATCCGATCTGCCCCGCCTTCACCGCGCTATAGGCACCGCCGCCCGCCGTGCCGTACAGGCCCCATGTCGAACCGATGAAGACGATGCTCGACCCTTCGCCCATATGGGGGATCGCCTCGCGGCACAGCCGGAAAGGCGCGCGAAGCGAGATGCCCAGTACCTCGTCCAGCATGTCGTCGGTGGTCTGGTCGACGGGACCGAAATTGAACGATCCGGCATTGTTGATCACCATGTCGAGCCGCCCGAACCGGTCCAGCGCGGCATCGACGATGGCCTTGGGCGCGTCCTGCGCCGACAGATCCACCGCCACATGGGCAAAGTCCATCGTGCCGTCCAATGCGGCCGACAGGGCGGACAGCTTCCCCTCGTTCCGGCCGGTTCCCACCACCTTTACCCCGTCGCGGCCCAGCCTGCGCGTGATGCCTTCGCCCAGCCCGCCTGCCGCGCCGGTAACGATGGCCACTTTACTGTCGGTCACTGTGTCGATCCTTTCCCGTTTTCGCGGTTACGCCATTTCGCGCCGCGCTTCCCGCTCTGCGGCGGGGGTATTCGTCGGTTCGCTTTCGTATCGGGCCAGCAGGGCCGCGCTGTCGGCGCGCCATTGCGCGACGCCTTCGTGCTTCACCGGCCCGTAACCGCGCACCACCGCCACCGATTGCGCGATCTGTTCGGCCAGCGGCAGGTTCGCGGCGGTCAGTCGCGGGACCAGCCTGTCGATCATCGCGCGATATTCCTGCGGAAAGGCGCGTTCCATCCGCCGCTCTGCCGTGTGGCCGAACGGATCGATCCATCGCCCGCGCAGCCCCTTGCCCTTGGCCAGCAGGCGGAACAGCGGCAGCATCCAGCCGCCCAGCGCAATCTTGCGCGGCCGCCCCGTCATCGCGTCCCTGCCCAGCGGCAGCAGCGGGGGCGCAAGATTGAAGGCAAGCGTGAAATCCCCGTCGAACGCTTCTTCCAGCGAAGCGCGGAAGGCCGGATCGCCGAACAGCCGCGCGACTTCATATTCGTCCTTATACGCCATCAACCGCGCCAGATGATGCGCCACGCCGGTCAGAAACGCGTCCGCCGCCAGCCCCCTTGCCGCCAGACGGTCGCGCAAATCCTCTACCCATGCGCGGTAACCGGCGGCATAGGCAGGGTTCTGGTATTGCGTCAGCAACGCGCTGCGGCTGGCCACCATGGCGTCGAGACTGTCGGGCATTTGCGGCGCCGGCCGGTCCAGCCCCGCCAGGGCCATCAACCGGTCGGGATCGACCGCCGCCAGCCTGCCCAGCGCGACCGCGTGGCGATTGGCCTCTACCGATATGCCATTCAGCGTCAGCGCGCGGTCCAGAGCGTCCAGCCCCACGGGCAACAGGCCGCGCTGGGCGGCAAAGCCGATCATCATGAAATTGGTAAAGATCGCATCGCCCAACAGCCGCGTCGCCAGATCGCCCGCGCGGAACCGGTCGGTCCTGTCGGCGGGAATGCGCTGCGCAATGGCGGACAGAAAGCGATAGGCCGACAGGTCGAGCGTCTGGTTGGTCTGGAACTCGCCCGTGGGGGCGACATCCTCGTTCGCGATCAGCCGCGTATCGGGTCCGGCGGCGCGCAGCACATCGGGCGCGGTGGCGACGATCAGGTCGCAGGCCAGCACCAGATCGGCCTGCTGCGTGCCCAGCCGGGCGCTGGGAATGGCATCGATTGTGCCCGAAATGCGCACATGGCTGGTCACCGCGCCGCCTTTTTGCGCCATGCCGGTCATGTCGAGCACCTTGGCGGCCTTGCCTTCAAGATGGGCGGCCATGGCCAGCACTGCCCCCACGGTCAGCACGCCCGTTCCGCCGATCCCGGTGACAAGCATGTTATGCCCCGCATCCGACGGGGCCACCACGGGCACCGGCAAGGCGGCAATATGTTGTTCCAACGCCGCCATATCGGTTGCGCGCCGCGCGGGCTTTCCGCCCGTGACGGTCACGAACGATGGGCAGAACCCCTTGATGCAGGTGAAATCCTTGTTGCAACTGGACTGGTTGATGCGCCGCTTGCGCCCGAATTCGGTCTCCACCGGTTCCACCGACAGGCAGTTCGACTGCACCGAACAATCGCCGCAACCTTCGCAAACCGCGCTGTTGATGAACAGCCGCTTGTCGGGATCGGGAAACGCACCCTTTTTGCGGCGGCGGCGCTTTTCATTGGCGCAGGTCTGTTCATAGATGATCGCGGACGTGCCGGTTTTTACCCGCAATTCCCGCTGCACCGCATCCAGCTCGTCCCGGTGGCGGATCGCGACCCCCGCGGGAAAGTCGCCCTTTTGCAGCGCATCGGGGTCTTCGCTGACCACGACGACCGGATCGACGCCTTCGGCCACCAGTTCGCGCGCGATTTGCGACGGGGTCAGCCCGCCTTCCATCGGCTGTCCGCCGGTCATCGCCACGGCATCGTTATACAGGATCTTGAAGGTCACATTGCTTTTCGCCGCGACCGATGCGCGGATCGAAAGCAGGCCCGAATGGGTATAGGTGCCATCGCCCAGATTCTGGAAATAATGCGGCGTATCGACAAAGCTTTGCGCCGCGACCCATGGCATGCCTTCCGATCCCATGCCGACAGTCCACATCGTGTTCCGTTCGGGCATGAAATGGGCAAGCCCGTGGCACCCCGTCGCCCCCATCGCCCCGCTTCCGTCGGGCACGATGGTCGAACGGTTATGCGGACAGCCCGAACAGAAATAGGCCGGGCGGATCGCCGTGACGGCCAGTTCCCCTGCCGCGCGGTCGCGCCGTGCCAGTTCGGCGGCGCGGGCGGAGAGTTCCGCGTCCATGCGTCCCAGCGCCGTCAGCCGCGCGACAATCGTGCGGCGCACGGCACCGGCATCCAGCACATTGGCCGCAGGCAACAGCGCCGAACCGTCGGGCGCGGTCTTGCCCGACAGCGCCGGCGCGTCGGCCATGCCATAGAGCAATCGGGCCAGCTGATCCTCGATAAAGCTGCGCTTTTCCTCTACCACCAGCACTTCGCGCGCACCTGCGCAGGCCTGCCGCGCGAACAGCGGCTCCACCGGCCAGACCAGCGCCAGCTTGGCCACGCGCAGCCCCAGTTTCGCACAGCGGTCCTGCGTCAGCCCCAGATCGATCAGCGCCTGCGCGACATCCAGCCATGCCTTGCCCGCGGTCACCAGTGTCAGCGCATTATCGGCCCCGCCATGGGTGATCCGGTCCAGCGCATTGGCCCGCACGAATGCCTGCGCGGCGGGCAGGCGATGGTCCACGGTCAGCGCTTCCTGTTCCAGCGCCTGCATCCCGCGCCGGATGTTGAGCGGCGGACTGCCATAATCGGGCATGGCAATCGCGAACCCCGCCCCCGGCAGATCGACCGTCGCGGTCAGGTCCAGCGTATCGGTCACGCTCTTGAACCCGCAATACAGCCCCGAAAAGCGCGACAGCGCCCATCCCGCCTGGCCATAGGACAGCAATTCATCCGTCGTCGCGGGATAGAGCACGGGGATGAACGCGGCGGCCAGATTCTGTTCGGACTGATGCGCGCTGGCAGAGCTTTTGGCGGCATGATCGTCGCCCGCCATCACCAGCACGCCGCCGCGGGACGCAGTCCCCTCCAGATTGGCTAGCTTCAGCGCTTCATGCGCGCGGTCGACGCCCAGACCCTTGCCGTACCACAGCGCGAAAATGCCCTCGACCCGCGCCTTGCCGAACCAGTCCACCTGCTGCGCCCCGCGCAGCGATGTGGCGGCCAGTTCCTCGTTCAGGCCGGGTTCGAACCGGATGTCATGCGCCGCCAGCTGCTTTTCCGCCGCCCATAATTGCGCGTCCAGCGTGGTGATCGGCGATCCGCGATAGCCGGTGACATAGCCGCCCGTCTGCCAGCCGTCCGCACGGTCGCGGCGCGCCTGATCAAGCAGCAGGCGCACCACCGCCTGCATGCTGTTCAGCATGACCTGCCCGTCGGGCCGGTCATACTTGTCCGAAAGCGTCACGATATTCTTGGTCAATGCATCACCCTTAACGCCTGCCAGTCTAGCGAATGGCGGCGCAATGCCGATAACCGCGCCCGCAACGGCAATTGCCTGTGGCTGCGGCGCGCGCATTATTTTCGCGGCGCATTTCCCGCCGGTGATTTCTTGTCAGCCGCGCGGCATTGGGGCATGGCCTTGCCGTGCTATCCCAGAAGACCCGCTATGCGATCCGCGCCATGCAGCATCTGGCCGATCATTACGGCCAGCACACGGTGCCGCTTGCCGAAATCGCACAGGCACAGAACATCCCGCCCAAGTTCCTGACGGTGATCCTGTCGGAACTGACGCGGTTCGGGATCGTCGAATCGCAGCGGGGCAAGGACGGCGGCTATCGCCTGTCGATCCCGCCGATCGACATCACCTATGGCGATCTGATCCGCGTGATGCGCGGGTCGCTGGCACTGGTCCCCTGCGCCAGCCGGTTCGCGCATGAAAAATGCAAGAATTGTCTGGAAGAACACGAATGCCGCACCCGCGCGCTGATGCTGCAGGTGCGCGACCGGACGGCGGATTTGCTGGATGCGGTGCGATTGTCCGATCCGATACCGCTGGGCGACATCACCGGCCCGTTCGAAGAGCGCGAATAGGATTTTCAGCCCGCCGCGAAAAGAAAATGCTTGGCCGCGAAAAGCGAATTTGCGCCGCACGCCTTATTGTCAACAAGATTGGTTGAGAATATCAGCAGCAGCGCGGGGAGCCGTTCCCCGCGTTTCGATTGTGGAGACCAAGGACATGCATCACAGCAAGGATCGCGTGCCCGAAAAGCCCGCTGACCGCACCGCCCCCCTGTCGATCGAGGGGCTGAACCTGCCCGAACCGCTGCAGGCGATTGCCGAGGCGCTGGGCCAGATCCGTTATGGCGTGATCCAGCTGACCGTCCATGACGGGCGGCTCATGCAGCTGGATATCACCGAACGCCGGCGCTTTACCTAGGCGCCGGATCAACCGACATCATCCGACAGAGCAGACCGGACCACCGGATGCGAAGTCCCCTGTTTCAAAGGGTATTTCATGCATCCGACCATCCGTTCGCGCCCCGTGGGGCGTTTCCGACCGGGCCTGCTGCCCTCGCTGGCCATCCTGTCCCTGCCAACACCTGCGTTCGCGCAGGACAATGCCGCCGTGCCGCCATCCCCCTCCGCCAGTCCGTCCTCCGCCAGTCCGTCCTCCGCCAGTCCGTCCTCCGTAGGCACGGGGGCGGAGGATAGCGGCGACATCCTCGTCACCGCGCGGCGGCGTCGGGAAACCGTGCAGGACGTGCCCATCGCGATCTCGGTCGTGGGGGGCGAGCATATCGACAGTACCGGGTCGTTCAACGTGGGCCGCCTGCAACAGCTGACCCCAACGTTGCAATATTACAGCAGCAACCCGCGCAACACCGCAGTCAACATCCGCGGTATCGGCGTGCCATTCGGCCTGACCAATGACGGCATCGAACAGGGCGTGGGCATCTATGTCGACGATGTCTATTTCTCGCGCGTGGCATCGGCCACGTTCGATTTCCTCGACGTCGAGCGGATCGAAGTGCTGCGCGGCCCGCAAGGCACCTTATACGGCAAGAACACCACGGCAGGCGCGATCAATATCAGCACGCACCAGCCCACATTCGATTTCGAGGGACGGGCCGAAATTTCCGTCGGCAATCTGGGTTTCCGGCAAGCCAAGGCCGCCGTTTCCGGCCCGCTGTCCGACCATGTCGCGGCGCGGCTGGCGCTGTCCTCCACCGGCAGGCGCGGCACGCTGTGGAACGTGACGACCGACCGCTGGATCAACGAACAGGACAATCTGGGCCTGCGCGCCCAGCTGCTGTGGGAAGCAGCCGATACTCTGTCGGTCACCCTGTCCGCCGATTACAGCGAACAGGACCCCGAATGCTGCGGCACCGTCTTCGTCCGCACCGGCGCGACGCAGCGCGCAATCGACCGCCAGTACGAGGCTTTGGCCGCCGCGCAGAATTACAGCGCGCCCGGCAGCGACGCTTTCGACCGCGTGACCGATCTCGATGCCTCGCTGAACGTGGGCAACAGGATTGGCGGCGCGTCGGTCAAGGCGGTGTGGGATAGCGGTATCGGTACGCTCACTTCGATCAGCGCATGGCGGTTCTGGGACTGGAAGCCCGAAAACGACCGCGACTTCACCGGCCTGCCGATTACGACCCTGTCGCAGAATCCGTCGCAGCAGGACCAGTTCACGCAGGAATTCCGCCTGTCGGGCGGCGACAGCGCGCTGGAATATACGCTGGGTGCCTTCGCGTTCCGGCAAAGCGTCGATACGCAGGGCAGCCAGCAGCAGGGCCCCGCCGCCAGCGCATGGCTGATTGCCCCGTCGAACCCGCTCAGCGCCGATCCCTCCGTGCTCGACGGGCTGACCGCGCGCAATTCGATTACGCTCGACAATACCAGCGCGGCATTGTTCGGACAGCTGAGCTGGCAAGTCCTGCCGCGCCTGACCCTGCGCCCCGGCGTGCGGCTGAATTACGACAGCAAGGACGGGGTTTACGATTCGGTGGTGACCAATGGCGACGGGCAGGCCGTTACCTTCGACAGCACCGACCCGCGCATCATTGCCCAGCGCGCCGTTCTGGCCCCGCAATATTTCGAGGTGGATTACAGCGACTGGAACTTCAGCTATGACCTTACCGCAAGCTATCGGCTGGCGGACGAGATCCTTGCCTATGCGACCTATGCCAAAAGCTTCAAATCGGGCGGGGTCAATCTGAACGGCGTGCCCGGCGATGCCAGCGGGCAGCCGATACTGGCCGCCGCGACGGTCGATCCCGAAAAGGTGGACCATGTCGAGATCGGCGTGAAGGCGCGGTTCTGGGACCGGCGCGTCACGCTGAACCTTGCCGCGTTCCGCACCGACATCCGCGATTATCAGGCGCTGGTCACGAATGGCAGCCTTGGGGTGCTGCGCGGCTATCTCGCCAATGCCGACAAGGTCCGGACACAGGGAATAGAGGCCGATTTCTCGGTCCGGCCCGGCACGCGGCTCAACGCCTATCTCAACGCGGCCTATACCGACGCCACCTATCGCCGGTTCACCGATGCGCCCTGCCCGCCCGAATTGTCGGGCGGCACCACTGCCGCCGAAGGGCAGACCCCCAGCGCCCCCGGAACGCCCGGCGGCATCAGCCCCGCCAATTGCGACATTTCGGGCCAGCGCCTGCCCGGCGTGTCGGAATGGTCCCTGTCCTATGGCGCAGAAGGCAATCTGCCGGTCACTGTTCTGGGGCTGGACGGCGCGGCCTATGTGGGGATCGACGGCAGCTATCGCTCGAACTTTTCCAGCAATCCGACGCCATCGGCCTATACATGGGTGGAGGGTTACGTGCTGACCAATCTGCGCGCCGGTTTCAGGGCGGACAGCGGGCTGGAACTGTTTGGCTGGGTTCGCAATGCGTTCGGCACCGATTATTTCGAACAATTGCAGGTGCCCGGCGGCAATACCGGCCTGATCGTCGGCACGCCGGGCGATCCGCGAACCTATGGCATGACGGTGAAGCATGCGTTTTAGGCCATAGCCGCTGGCGAAGCGGGATCGAACCGCCTATCGGATCGGTCCCGCCATTGATATCGGGTGCCGATTGTTCAGAATTCTCCGCAAGATCGACCGTTTCAGCATTACCATTCTGGTCAGCGTGATCGTCGCCAGCCTGCTTCCGGTATCGGGCATGGCGGCGGTCTGGCTGGGCTGGGTCGTCAAGGCGGCGATTGCGCTGCTGTTCTTTCTGCACGGGGCAAAGCTGTCGCGCGCGGCCATCCTGTCGGGGCTGACCAGCTGGAAGCTGCATATCACCGTATTTCTGGCGACCTTTGCGCTGTTTCCGCTGTTGGGTCTGGGCGTGTCGGCATTGGCGGCGCTGTTCCTGCCCGGCATTCTGGCGACGGGGTTCCTGTTCCTGACGCTGTTGCCGTCGACGGTGCAATCCTCCATCGCCTTTACATCCATCGCGCGGGGCAATGTTCCGGCGGCGGTCTGCGCGGCGTCGTTTTCGAACTTTGCGGGCATTTTCATCACCCCGCTGCTGACCGCCCTGCTGATCGGGGCGCAGGGCGCGTCGGGCGACACGCTCGCCTCGATAGAGGCGATCGTGGTGCAATTGCTGCTGCCCTTTCTGGCGGGCCATCTTTCTCGCCCCGTCACGGCGGGTTTCATCGACCGGCACAAGGCGCTGGTCGGCTTTACCGATCGCGGGTCGATCCTGCTGGTGGTCTATGCCGCGTTCAGCGCGGCGGTGGTCGACGGTTTGTGGCGCCAGATCGATCCATGGCAACTGGCCGCGATCATCGCGCTGTGCTGTGTGCTGCTGGCGCTGGTGCTGGGCATCGTCGCCTTTACCGCGCGCAAGGCGGGGTTCGACCGGGCCGACCGCGCCACGATCCTGTTCTGCGGTTCGAAAAAGAGCCTGGCCTCGGGCGTGCCCATGGCGGGCGTGCTGTTTCCGGCGGCGATGGTCGGGCCGGTCATCCTGCCGCTGATGATCTTTCACCAGTTGCAATTGCTGGCCTGCGCCGCGATTGCCCAACATCTTTCTACGGGGTCTGACGACTAATCGGCGGCTGGCGGGGCATCCATCCCGCCAGCCAGCCGACCTGCCAATCACACCGTCTCGGTCATATTGGCGCGGATATTCGCCTTCATTTCGGGCGTGACGCCCAATTCCCGTTCGATGAACGCATCGACCGATCCATATTTCTCTTCCAGAGCCGTCAGCGCGCTTTCGATATAGGCCGGGTCCGACGCCACCAGCGGCGCGACCAGTTCCCACGGCATTTGCGCCAGCGCGGCATAGGCAGGATTCTTCGCTGCCGTTTCCTGCATCTGCGCGCGGTAATCGACGATATCGTCCGACATCGCATAATCGGCCACCACCGTTTCGCGCGGGACGCCCAGCATGGTCAGCAGCAACGCCGCCCCCGTGCCCGCGCGGTCCTTGCCCGCGGTGCAATTGAACGTCAGCGGGGTGGCGCCTTCGGCCAGAAAGCGGAACATCGCGCGATAGCTGTCGGCATTGGCCTCGGGCAGGTCGCGGTACATGGCGATCATGGTCGCGCGGGTCTTCTCGGGGCTCGCGTCCTCTCCGCCCAGAACCGCCGAAAGATCGCCGCTGGCGCTTTCGCTGGAATAGTTGCGGGTCCAGTATTCGACATCCGAATTGGCCTCGACAAAACGGTTCGGCTCGGCCTCGCGCTCGTCATTGGCGCGGAAATCGCAGAAGGTGCGGATACCGCGCCGCTTCAGCTCGGCCAGATCGGCATCGGTCAACCCTGCGGGAGAGCCGGAGCGATAGACCGTTTCCCATTTGGTGATCCGCCCGTCGTTGGTGCGATAACCGCCCAGATCGCGGAAATTGACCCCGCCTTCCAGGTCGAGCACGCGGCGCGCATCGGCCAGCGCCATCTCGTTCGCGGCAACGGGCGACAGGGTTTCGGCGGTCGCTTCGGTGGTTGCCGCCTGCTCGCAAGCGGGCAGCAGGAACAGGGCTGCCAGCGGCAGTGCAATCTTACGCATCGAACAGTTTCCCTTATTCGGCGGGCGCGGTCAGGAAACCGGCCAGTTTTTCGGCAATCAGCGCTTCGTCCGCCGCACCGGCGGCATAGCCCGCCTGCATCGGGCTGACGGCGATGGCGCTGCGATAGACGATGGATTCGTCCGAAGCCTGCTCCTCCGTCGGCTTGGCTGTGTTCATGCCAAAGGACAGACCCGGCAGGGCGGGAATTTCCATGCCGCGCTCTGCCGCCATCGCCTTCATCACCTGCGTGGCGCTGGCGGCCATGTCGTCGCTGAACTTCATGGCATAGGCGTTATAGGTGCCGATGCGGGAAAGCAGCCATTCCGCCCCTTCCAGCCTGTCGGGGAAATTGACGTTCAGCGCGATTCCCGCGGGCAGCATCGGACCATCGCCCGCCTGCTTTGCCAGTGCCTCGACCAGATCGGCCGACAGTGCGGCGACCGTGGCGGAATCGGGATGGTCCAGCCCTTCCTCGTCCACCGTGCGCGCACCCGCGCTCAGCGCGATGGCGGGATGGCCCAGCACGGCGGCATATTGCGCATTGCTGACCGTCCCCGAACTCAGCACGATCGCGCCCACGTTCTGCCCTTCGTTCGGGCCCGACAGCACCAGATCGGGCGCCTTGCCCCAACGCTTCTGGCCCAGCACGTCGACACCGTACAGCATCGACATCACCGGCGTCCCGTCGACGTAAAAGAAGTCGCCTTCGGGCAGCCCCTCGCGCGTCATCGGACCGGCGGCGGGCGCGCCCGCATCGGCCGCATCGGCAAGGCAGTTCTGTTTCAGCGGGGTCAGCGGGCGACCGACCAGAATGGCCGCGCCCATACCGCTCTGGTTCTGGCAGGGAACCGACACGATCACGTCATGCCCGTCCTCTTTCAGCGCCTTGTACAGCGCCAGCACATTACTGGTCAGCCCGTCGTCGTTCGACAGGACGATATTCTTGGCCGATGCCGCCCCCGCCTGCACGAAAAGGCCAAGGGTAGCGATTGCGAATGCGGTCTTGCGCATGGTCACCTCAAAAGCTGAAACGGATGCCGAACATGTAACGCGAACCGATCTGTTCCACCTCGGTCGGGTGAGAGATCGCGTCGGCGTAGGCGATGTATTTCTCGTCGGTCAGATTGGCGAGATCGGCGTAAAGCGTGAACGCATCGGTCACCGCATAGCGCAGCGACACGTCGAGGTTTTCGTATCCCTTGCGGTTCTCGCCCGCGCCCATGCCGCCCAGCGTATCGGTCCAGTCCGACCGCCATTGATAGCTGACGCGCGCCGAAATGCCGTATTTCTCATAAAACAGCGAGGCATTAGCGATGGTGTCCGACATGCCCTGAAACGGCAGTCCACTTTCGGTGGGCGTATCGAAATCGCCGTCGAGCAGCGTCAGGTTCCCCTGAAAACCCAATCCGTCGAGCGGTCCGGGCAGGAAATCGAACTGCTTCAGCGCGTTGAATTCCACGCCATACAGCTTCCCGCTTTCCCCGTTATAGGTGCCGCCAAGGATATAGCCCGTGCGGTCGAACCCGTCGCTGTCATAGAAATCCGACGTGACGAATTCGGCCGAGCTGTAGAACACATTGTCGACCCAGCGATAGAAACCGGCGACCGACAGCAGGCCGTTGCCCGGCAGGTAATATTCGACGCTGGCATCCGCGCCCCAGGTATATTCGGGCTTCAACGCCGGATTGCCGCCCGAAATCGTACCCGGCGTCGCCGTGTCGTTGATGCTGGCCCCTACGCGGATCGCGCCATAGGCCGGGCGCGAGACGCCGCGCTGCCCCGCCAGACGCAGGACCACATCGTCGCTCGCCTCGAACTTCAGGTTCAGGCTGGGGAAGAAATCGGTCTTGTCGTAATCATAGGTCTGGGGCGTGAAGACCGTCGACCCGTCAGTGGCGACCGACTGAAGCTGGCCGGTGTTCTCCATCGAATATTTTTCGATCCTGAGGCCGCCGATCACAGTCAGCGGGCCGCTGGCATATTGCGCCATGCCGTACCCCGCCAGCGTGCGTTCCTTTTGCCCGTAAAGCGTGGTGGGCGCGATGGCGCTGGACGGATCCCACAGCCCCGCGGCGGCCAGCCCGTCGAGCAGGTCCATCGCATCGCCCGTCATCGCCTTGTTATCGGCATAGTTCAGCGCAAGGCCGGAGGGGAAATTCGTCTCCCACGGGCGGTCGGTGATATAGGAATTGATGTCGAACGGCTGCCCGATCGCCATGCCATAGGCAAGCGGCACATAGCTCGACTGCGACATGGTGTTGCCCTGAACATCGCGGTCGGCGAACAGCATGCCCGCAAAGAGGGTCAGATCGCCCGCTTCCTTGGAAATATCGCCCTTCAGCGTATAGCTGTCGGACGTTGTTTCCTGAATCAGCGGCAGCAGGATCGCGCTGGTCGTCGACAGGCCGGCCTGTTCAAAGGTGCCGCTTTCCACGGTGAAGATCGGGAATTCGGGGTTGGAATAATCGACCGTCATCTCGGGCAGGGCCGAAGCGCTCGACATGATCAGCGGCAGGTCGGTGGTGTTTTCGGTGCGCGTATAGTTCAGCTTGAACGAAGCGGTGAACCCGTCGAGATCGTCGTAATCCCCGCCGATCGTGCCGATGTAGTTGCGGTTGCGGTATTCGCCATAGTTGAAACTGCCGCGCATGCTGACGACATCGTTGCCGCTGACGCCAAAGTCATACTGGTTGCGCTGTTCGTCATCGCTGAATTCGGAATAGATGAATTTGGCGAACACGCGCTGGCCTGCGTCGGGGCTCCATTCCAGTCCGCCGAACAGGCCATTGTTCCAGCGTTCCAGCTTGTAATTGCGGACGGAGAAGCTGGTCGGGTCCATCGTCTCGCTGTCATACGATGCCTCGCGATTGTCGGTGACCTGCTTGCGACGGTAATGCGATCCGCCGACCACCACGCCAAAGCTCTCGTTCGACCATGACGCGCGCAACGAACCCTGGCGCTGTTCGCCGTCGCCCAGATCCATGAAGCCGTAACCGACATCGCCGTCGACGTGGAAACCTGTGCGGTCCAGCGGGGAATAGGTTTTGAGGTTGATGGTCGCGACGACCGAATCGGCCTGCAGGTCCGACGTCAGCGACTTGTTGATCGCCATTTCCGACAGCATCACCGCGGGGATCGCGTCAAAGCGGAAGGCGCGGCTTTCGCCCCCTTCGTCCACGCCGATCATCGGCACGCCGTCGATGCTGACCGAAGTCCAGCGGTTGGGCGCGCCGCGCACCTGGATATAGCGTTCCTGACCCTGATCGCGCTGCACCGCGACCGCAGGCAGGCGCGCAAGCGCGGCGGCGGCATTCTGGTCGGGGAAGCGGGCGGCGGCGTCGGCGGAGGCGATATCGGTCACGTTTACCGCCTTGCGCTTGGCCTCGATCGAATCTTCCTGCGCCTGAACGATCGAACCGCTGACGACGATATCCGCACCGGCATATTCGGTTTCGCTGGCCGTTTCGGCAGCGATTGTTTCGGCTTCCTCTGCCGACGCATGACCGGCAGCGAAGAACGAGACGACAGCCGCGCTGCACAGCAGACGACGGCGCGTGGACGGAACGGTAAGACGCATGACCCAAAGACCCCTAAGCGTTGATTTCGGGGCGGCGGCTAGAACGTCTGTATGTAACTTTTGTGACGCAAAGACCCTATATTGATAAGCGACTGTATGGAGAGGTTGATTAGTCGCGAATTGAGCGGCACAATTGCCATAAGAGACAAGCAGACATCAAAATGAAGTCAGAAAAAATACACAATTCTGTCATTTTTGAGACTTTCGACCGCCTGCTGGCCGCGACTCTGGCCAGCTGGAGCGATTCTTCGAGCGCGAATGTCTCGGTCCGCACGATTGCGGCCCGCGCCGGTTGCGCGGCATCCGCGATCGATTATCACTTCGGAAATCTGGAACACTTGTATGCGGCGGCGCAGCAAGAGGCTTTGCAGCAGGCCGAAGCATGGATGAAAGACCGGCTGGACGGGCTGGAATGGGTCCGCGAACGGCCGCTCGATACGTCTGCCCGCGCCGCGCTGGTGGCCGGTCTGATCGACGACTGGTGCGAAGGTGAGCGGCCGCTCGCCATGGCCATGCGCGAGGCGTGCAGCGCTGCTCCGAACGGCGGAAACGGCGGCAACGGGCAGGCGCATGGCGCATGGATGGCGCTCTGGCGTCGCTTCTGGGCACAATTCGCCGCCATCACCGGCATGGAGGCGCACGCCGCGATGCTGGCGCTCTATTTCGATGGAGAGGTTTCGCAGCATGTCCTGCGCTGGAACCGCCCGCTCGACCGCGCCCTGACCGGAGAGACGGCGCAGGTTCTGTTCGCCTTTGTCGAAAATCATCCGCTGCCCCGCCCGCAGATCCGGCAGGCCTTCCGCGATCTGGCAGCACACGAATTCGGAGTGGCGGAGGACGGGGCCGAGCCCGACCCGCTCGATCAGGCGGCTGCGCGCATCCTGCTGCAATCGGGCTTTGCCGCCCTCACCTTCCGCAATGTCGCGCACGAAGCGGGCACGACGCTGGGCAGCACGTCCTATCACTACGGCTCGAAATCCAGCCTGATCCGGCGCGCCTTCGAAATGCTCTATCGCAACCATGCGGGCACGGCGGAACGGTTGACAGGCCTTGCCGGCAATCTGCGCCACGCCATCGTGCAGGTGCTGGTGAACGACCGGCAACCGATCCTGCGCGCCTATGACGAGTTGATCCTGCATATTTCGCGCGATCCGGAATTCATCGACCTGCGCGGCGCGATCCGCGGTTATCACGATCCGGCAGCAGGGTGGAGCGTTGCCAGCATGATCGGTTCGGACGAACCCGTCAGCCTCGCCCTGGCGGCGGCCTATTCGTCGATCTGTCGCGGCATCGACCATCTGGCGCTGGCCGTGCCCGCCGCGGAAGCGCTGCAGGAAGGGATCGCAGCGCTTGCCCCGTTCGACCGCGCTTCGGGCGAGGAATAGGGCCCTATTCCTCGCGGGCGGCGATGCGGCTTTCGATCAGGCTGCCGTCGCTCTGCGTCAGGCGATATTCGATGGTGTAGCCGAAGTGGTCGGACAACGGCTTGCCCCGCGTCTCGCTGCCAAAGGGGATGCTGGCTGCCACGGGGGCCAGCGTCCTGCCGCTGCCGGGCAGCACATATTGCATGTCGCGCGCGCGTTCGACCACCCATTGCGCATCTTTGGACCGCGCAAGATGCGTATCAGCCGCCTCGACAAAATGACGCAGGGGTTCGGCAGGCGCGTTCCCGCCGTTCAACCCCAAAAGCGCAGGCGGCAGGATCGCCAGCCGTTCGGCGCGGTCACCCAGATTGAAATCGCCTGCCAGCACCAGCGGGACCGAATGATCGCGCTTGTCCGCCAGAAATTCGACCAGAAAATCCACCTGTTCGCGATAGGCGCGTTCGGTTTCCTTTTCCGACGCCCATGACGCGCCCTTGCTGTTCAGATGGGTCGTCGCCACTTCGATCCGCCCCTTGCCCGGCAGGGCCAGCGTGACCAGCACCACGCCCTTGGCGGCATAGCAATCGATCCCCGCACAGGCGCTTTCGGGAAAGCTGGCGCGGTTGACGTCGAGGATGGGGTAATCGCTGAGCACCACCAGCCCGCTATCCAGTTGCGGCGCGCTTGCGCGGCGGCGAAAGGGCGAGCGTTTGGACACGGGCGATGCAGCGCGCGAGATATTTTCTCCGCCGATCTGGAAACGGTAACCGGCGCGGTCGCCGATCTCTTTCGCTTCCGACCGGAAAGCCTCTTGCAAGACGACCACGGCAGGCTGAACCCCGCCCTTGCGCATCCATGCCAGCCGGTCCGCGATCCGTTCCAGCGCGGCGGCGCGACCGGTGGCGATCGGCCATGGCAGGCCCTTTACATTATAGGTCATCACCGAAAGATCGGCGGGCGGCAGATTGGCCTGTGGCGGTTTGGGAAGCGCCATATCGATCTGCGGCAATCCGGTGGCCGGCAGATCGACGCGCTTGATAGGGGGAATATCGGGCTTGGGGATCGCCACTTCCAACGTGGAAAGCGGTGCGGTCGGCTGTGCGATCGATGCCCCTGCGAAGAGCAACGATCCGGCCAGGAATAAGGCCAATCGCGGTCGGCGAGCCAGTATGCGCATCAGTCCCCTTCGATGCCCCCGTGTCGATAATGTCCCTCTTAAAGCATATGACAGCAAAAAGCTGCAAGTTGATGCGATTTTCGCGGCATTTTCGTGGCAAGCACCGACTGGCGGTCAAAATTCCGCAACCGAACGCCTATTCGCCCGACGGCAGATCGGGCAGACGGCTGGCATGCACCGTCCGCGACTTGCGGTCGATCGACCAGATCAGGCCGGTGTCCACGGGGTCGATATCGATCGCCTGCCCGTGCGAGATGATCGGGATCGTCGCCACATGGCGCAGCACTCCGCCCGCGACCGGCAGCGCGACGACGTAAAGCTCGGGCCGGTCATGCCCGCTGAGGTACAGCAATCCGTCCCCGCCCCAGCTTGCGCCCGAAACGCTGCTGGGCGCCAACCGTTCGAGCACGGCTTCGGGCAGGCCCCACATGCGGACGATGCGGAAATCATCGTCCATTTGCGCCAGAAAGCTGTCGCGATGGTCGCGGCCAGCGGGCGTGCCGCGATTGTCGTAATTGGCGAAAGTCGCCCACCATTTGCCGTCATGCCGGTCAAGCGCGGTCAGCGATCCCGGCATGGCACCCAGCGCGACCGAGCGCGTGTGATCCAGCGAAGCCAGATCATAGATTTCGACCGTCGAAAGCTGCGGCACGGCCGGATAGTTGGACGAGGCACAAACGAGCTCTGCCTCGACCACGGTACAGCTGTTGAGATGGGGAAACAGCGCGGGATCGCCCGTCCATTCGCCGGTCACCCGCCGATCCGCGATGGCGATGCGGGTGATGGCGTTGTTGTCGATGACATAGATCGAGGTTCCGTCGGATGCGACGCCCTGCCGTGCATGATCGGCGGCGATCACCTGTTCCGAAACCGCCTCTTGCGCAGCAGCGGGAAACACGGTGAAAGCGGCGGCGGCAGCAAGGGCAAGGGCCCCTTTGAACAATGTCATGTCGGAAATCTTTCGATGTGTTGGCGTATGGCTATATCAGGCTGCGCGGCGGCGGGCGAAACAGCTTTCGTATCGGGTGAACAGCTCTTCGAAATGGCGGTCCATGGTGCGAACATCCGCAGCCGCCAGTGCCGAACGTGCGCGCGTCGGCGCGATCAGTCCGCGCCCCAGCACCTTGCGCAGCCGCGATGTCAGCGCAGGGCCGTGGCCGGACTTATAGCTCCATCCCATGCCGCCCGCGGCCTGATCGGTCATGCCGCCGCGATCGGGCACGATGAGCGGCAGACCGCTGGCCCGCGCCTCGGCCCCGACCATGCCAAAGCTCTCGCTCTCGCTGCCGTGGACCATGCAATCCGCGCTTGCCAGCAGCCGCGCCATCGCCGCGCGGTCGCGGGTTGGTTCCAATAGTCGGATATGCGGATTGCCCGCGATGGATTTCCGAATGCGCGGCGTATCGCGCCCCTCGCCGATGATGACCATGCCGACATCGTGGTCATAACCCACCGCGGTGACGGCATCGACGATCATCGGCCAGCGCTTTTCGGGCGAATGGCGGCCAACGCCCACCAGCAGCGTCGCCGTATCGGGCAGGCCGCAACTGGCCAGAACCTGCGCGCGAAATTGCATGTCGCGCCGGTCGGGCCCGAACACGCCCGGTTCCACGCCCATGGGTTCGATCACCACATTCGGCACGCCACCGTTCGCGGTGCGCGTGCCCAGTTCATTGTTCGCGCAGACCACGAAATCATATTCGCGGCCCAGACGGCGCAGCCGCCGCCAGAACCAGTCGAACCCGCGATCGATGGATTTCTGGTCCATCATCTTGCCCAGCCAGCGATAGGGATAGGTAGCGAACACATCCAGATGCATGATCAGCGCGCGGGGCGCATCGCCGCGCCAGTTGGCGACCATGTCGGCGCTGCTCCACGGCGTGCCGCATTCGACGAAATCGGGCCGCAATTCGTCCAGCGCGGCGTGAAGCTGCGTCTCGCTGTGAAAATAGCGGTATCGCGGGTCCAGCGGAAATGTCGGCGTCGCCAGCGAGCGGATCCACGCATTGGGCGCGACCTGCACCATGCTGTCGCTTTCGCCGGGGACCAGCGCGATCAGTTCCTGCCCCATGCGACCGGCGGCTTGCAGCTTGCGGTCGATATAGGTGCGCACGCCTCCGCCGCGCGGCGTGTAAAAGGCGCAGACATCGACGATCCGCATCAGCTCTCTCCCTCTTTTTCGACCAATGCGTAAATGCCTGTGCCCGCCGCGACGGCCAGATGCATCACCAGCACCAGACCCGCGACCAGCGCCATCAGCGCGGGGATCATGGTTTCGCCGCCGACGAAAAAGATCGCCATGCTGGCAAAGACCACATCCTTGTTCGCAACAAACGGCAGGCGCGTGACCAGCTGGCGCAGCAGCGACAGCAGCACCCACCACACCAGCCCGACCTGCGGCAGCGCCAGATGCCACATCAATGCCAGCACGCCCGCCCCCGCCACGATGCGGATCGAATGCATGGCCAGCACAAAGACCAGCTCGTCCCTTGGCAGGCTGAGCACGCGGCGGCGCAGGGCCAGCACCATGATCGAGCTGACCGCCATGAAGGCGACCGAAAACGCCAGTGTCCGCTGGCTGAGATCGAGGTCGAGCCCGTCGGCCAGACCGTAAAGCAGCGGAAATCCGACCGCCATCATGACCAGCGTGATGGCATTGCCTGCCATGGCCGACAGGATGGCCACATCCTTGATTGCCCCGAACGGTGCCGCCGTCAGATTGCCGTGGCGCCGCGCCCAGCTATAGAAATAGACCTCGCCCAGATAGCCCAGCACCAGCTCGTTCGAGACTTTCTTGCGCAGCAGCGGCACGATACCGGCGGGCGGCAATTGCCACAGGCGGCGAAAGATCAGCCATTCGCTGACCGGACCCAGCATGTAATAGACGACAAAGGCGATCCAGAACGCGAAAGACGTGGGCAACAGGGTGCGCAGCGTCGCGAAGTCCAGTTGCTGCCACTGCGAAAGCGCGGCCACCAGTACCGCCAGCGAAATCAGCGATCCGAGCCATCGGGCCCAGTGGCGCTTGCCCGCACGGATGATCTGGTCGCCGCTGGGGATCGGGGGCGCGATGGCCGTGTCCGCCGCCAGAACGGGTGCGGCGGCCGATGGTCCCTGTGCTGTCGGTTTCACGCTTTGGCTACCCTCGATTCCGCCCTGTGGAAGCCCGCCCTTGCATCGCTTTCGTGACGGTGTTGCGACTGGATTACCGCAATGTTTCAGTCCGCCCCGACGCCGGACCGGCAAAGGTTTCAGTCATGCGACGGCCTGGCCGAAACTGTCCCGTCGATGTCGCAAATTGCTGTCATGGGGTGGCGTGAATCCTTGGCCCGAACGACCATGCAGGTGATCACAAGCAATGCGCTGGACCGTCGTCATACCCGTTTTCAACGAACGCGATTTTTTACCCGCCACGCTTCGTTCGCTGGCGCAGCAATCACTGCCGTTCCGGCTGGTGCTGGTCGATAACGGATCGACCGACGGCTGCATCGACGATGCGCGCGCGATCGTCGCCGAAACCGGCATCGACGCGCAGATCATCGCCGAACCGACGCCCGGACAGGTCCATGCCTTGAAGGCAGGTATCGACGCCGCCGATAGCGAGCTTGTGGCGATCTGCGATGCCGACACATTCTATCCGCCGCATTATCTGGAACGCGCGGGCGAATTGTTCGACGCAGGCGGCATGGACCGTGTGGCGACGGCGGCGCTGCTGCTTCCCGAAAATCCGCACGGGTTCAAAGCAACGCTGGCCCGCTGGCACAAGCTGGGCGCGGCAAGGCTGATGCCGCGGCAAAACCATACCAGCGGCGCGGGCCAATGCTTTCGCCTGAACGCGCTGCGCGCGGCGGGCGGTTATGACGCGGCGATCTGGCCCTATGTGCTGAAAGACCACGAGATGATGCATCGCGTGCTGCAACTGGGCACGCAGGCCTATGACCGCGACTTCTGGTGCATATCGTCCGACCGGCGGACCAGCCGCAGGAACGTGCGCTGGACGCTGGGCGAACGGATTGCCTATCACCTGACCCCGTTCTCAATGAAAACACGGTTTTTCAATAACTTCCTTGCCCCGCGCTTTGCCGCGCGCGCGCTGGGAGACACGGTGCTGCGCCAGAGGGCGTGGGAAGCGGAGGGAGCCGGAGCATGAATGCGTTTTTCGCCCATGCGGGCCTGTTCATGGGCCTTGCCGTGGTCACTGCCACGGTCGCGCCCATTGTCGCCTGGGCAGCCCCGCCCTATCCCGTCCCCCCGCGCGAGGAACGCGGGCGCGAAGGGGCCGATTGCCGCAGCCCCGAACCGGGCCCCGCCGTGCGCCTGACGGTCAAGGGGCTGAAGGACCGCGAGGGCCGCCTTCAGGTCGAGCTTTATCCCGCGAACGACAGCGATTTCCTGGCTGCCGACAAAAAGCTGATTGCCGAGGGCAAGCCGTTCAAACGCGTGCGTTACAATATGCCCGCCAGCGGCGATCCCGTCGTCTGCATCCGCGCGCCCGAGGCGGGCCGCTATGCCATCGTGGTGCTGCACGACCGCGACAGGAACGGCAAGTTCGGATATTTGCGCGACGGCGTCGCCTTTCCCAACGATCCCGACATCGTGCGCAGCAAGCCCAAGGCATCCGCCGCCAGCGTGCAAATCGGCAGCGGCACGGTGGTGCGCGAAACGGTGACGATGCAATATTTGCGGGGTCTGCAATTCGGACCGGTGGGCTGATGGCCAGCCTTGCCGACGCGTCCTTTCCCGCCCGCGACGGGGGCACGGAGTTCACCTCGACACGGCTGACGACTGCGCTGCTGGCGCTGTTCGCGACTTTGCTGGGCTTTACGCTGCTGAAGCATGGCACCGATTTCATCGCGGTCGAACGGCCCGAACTGGTGTTCGTCTGGGTCGGCGTGGTCGGGTCGCTGGCCGCGCTTTTTCTGCCCGCAAGCTATCGCCCGCTGCCCCGCTTCGCATCGCGCGGCCTGCGCGCGGGCGCGGTGTTTCTGGCGCTGTATATGGCGGTCGAGCCTTTCGCCATTCCCTATGCCGCCATGCCTGCCGACCATCCGGCGGTCCTGTTCCACAGCCATGCGCGCTGGTTCGGCGTTGCACTGGCGCTGGCCGGATTGTGGCGCCCAAGCCTTGTCTTTGCCGCCGCCATGCTGCTGTGGATGATCCGCGAATTGCAGACGGGGCTGACGGGTTTCTATTTCTCCACACTCGATATCCGCAATATTGCCGAGGTGCTGGCATTCTGGGCCATCGGCTATGCGCTTTTGTCCGCCGCCGACCGGATCGGCACGCTGCGCAAGGCAGTCGGGCTGGATGCCGATGCGTTGAAACTGGCCGCGCTGATGCTGTTCGCGGCGGGCGTGGGCGCGCATCTGGCGAATTATTTCTGGTCGGGCCTTGCCAAGCTGGCGATGGATGGCGGAATAACCTCGTGGCTGTTCGACAACCGGCTGTATGATGGCATTCCCGCCGCGCTGGAAAAGGGCACGCTGCCACTGGCCGCCTTTCCATGGGCGGTCGAATGGCTGGATGCAACCCTGCGATTTCTTTTCCTGCCGATGAACCTGTTCGCGTTCGGCGTGCAGATTTTCGCGCTGGTCGCCCCGCTGCGCCGCCGCTGGCTGATCGCGTCGATCGTGCTGTTCGACCTGTTCCATCTGGCGGTCTGGTTCACCCTGGGGCTGCTGTTCTGGAAATGGATCGCGCTGAACATGATCCTGCTGGTCGCGCTGGCCGCGATCAGCGACGATGAATGGACCCGCCCTGCCCGCTATACCGCGCTGGCATTCGTAATCGTCGGCATGGCGACATTCCGCACCGCATCGCTGGCATGGTACGACACGCCGGGTTTCGCCTCTCCGCATTTCGAGGCGGAGATGGAAGACGGCACACGAATGAAAGTGCCCAATGCGTACTTCCTCTCCTCCTCCTATCAGGTGTCGCAGGGGCGCATCTGGTGGCCGGGCGGGCGTGGCCATTTCAATCCGTCGATCTGGGGATCGGTGCTGCATCACGACGATCTGGTCGCAGGCCGCGAATGCCGCGTGCCCGCCCGCGCACAGCCTGCCGCCGAGGAATGGGGCCCGTTAGAAAACGTCGGCCGCTTCGTTCAGGCGCATCACCGGCAGATCACCTCGCGGCTGAATGACAAGGGGCAGTTCAATTACTATCTTGTTCCGCACCACCACGTGCCAAGCCCGATCCTGCCCGACCCGTTCTATGAAACGGACAAACGCCGGATCGTGCGATACTGGTTCGTGATCGACTCCGTCTGCCTCTCGTTGCAGGACGGCGGACTGGACCGGCGGGTGATCGGGCATACCGAGCGTCCCGTCTATGACGTAAAGGCCGACCGGATCATCGCATGAACGCGCCTGTGATCATCGTATATGACGGCGAATGCCCGTTCTGTTCGGCCTATGTGTCGATGCTGCGACTGAAACGGGCAGCGGGCGATGTCGAACTGGTCGATGCGCGGTCCGGCCATCCCGCCGTGGCGCGGTTGCGGGCGCTGGATATCGACCTTGACGAAGGCATGGCCGTGATCGCCGGCGATGCGGTGCATCATGGCGCGGCGGCGATGCAATGGCTGTCGATGATGACCACGCCGTCGGCCACGCTGAACGGGGTGATGGCGCGGGTGCTGCGGCACGAGCGGCTGGCGCGTGCGGCCTATCCGTTTCTGCGCGGCGGTCGCAATGCGGCCCTGGCACTGATGGGACGCCGCAAGATCGCCGACTGACGGTTCAGAACGCCGCGTTCAGGATCAGGAAGCACGCTGCCGACAGGCTGGCCGCGGCAGGCAGGGTGATCACCCATGCCATGGCGATGGGCTTCATCAGCGCCCAGTTCGTCTGCCTGTTCACCAGCCCGATGCCCAGCACCGCGCCGATCAGTATGTGCGTGCTGGAAACCGGCAGGCCCAGCGTGCTGGCCATCATCACCACCGCAGCCGCCGCCAGTTCCGCCGAAAAGCCCGACGCGGGGTGCATCTCGGTCAGATTATGGCCGACGGTCGCGATCACTTCCTTGCCGATGAACCACAGCCCCACGATCAGCGCGACGCCGAATGCCATCATCGCCGCAGGGGGCACCGCCGCCTCTGTCCCGACGGTGCCGTTCTTCAGCACGTCGAGGATCGCGGCAAACGGCCCGATGGCATTGGCGATGTCGTTCGCCCCGTGGCTGAACGCAAAGCCGCTGGCGGTGAATACCTGCAGCCAGCTGAAGATCAGGAATGTCGACCGGTCCAGCGAATCCCCGCGCAGCGTGCGCGCGAAAATATAGGTCGCCATCCACGCCGCCGCCCCGATCATGCCCATGATCAGATAGTTGTTCAGCGTGGTCAGCCCCAGATCCATGTGCTTCAGCCCCTTGAACAGAAGCATGGCCGAAATCACCGCCGCACCGAACGCCGCGACCAGCGGCACCCAGTTCTGCAACGCCTTGTGCGCCGCCAGTTCGGTGCGCTGCGTGCGCAGATCGTGCAGTCTGCGGTAATATTCGGTTTCCAGATCGTCGGGCGTGAACCCCTCTTCGTCCAGCGCCTCGGCATCGCGGACCATCATGTGGGTATAGCTGATCTTCTGAATGTCGGAGAGGCGTTCGAACCGGCTCTTGTGTTCGTCGCGCAGCTTGCGGCGCTGGTTCTGCAAATGGTGCAGCTGTTCCTTCATCCGGTCGTTGAACAGCAGGATATGTTCCTTGATCAGCCAATACAGGCCATAGGACACCAGCCCGCCCAGCACCGGCGACAGCACCCAGGAAATCATGATGGTGCCGATCTGGTCCCACTGCGCCAATGCGAGCGCCGCATCCCCGC
Source organism: Croceicoccus sp. Ery5 (assembly GCF_020985325.1). NCBI lineage: Bacteria > Pseudomonadati > Pseudomonadota > Alphaproteobacteria > Sphingomonadales > Erythrobacteraceae > Croceicoccus > Croceicoccus sp. Ery5. The sequence goes on along the minus strand of NZ_CP087587.1, from coordinate 1,049,706 downwards.
CGCTGAGCAATACGCCCAGCGCGATCGAACTGCCGACGATGCCGCCGACGATCGAATGGGTCGTCGATACCGGCCAGCCGCGCTTTGTCGCGAACAGCAGCCATAATGCCGCCGCCAGCAGCGCGGCCATCATGATGAACACGAATTGCATCGGTTCGACCGACATGGCGCCCAGATCGACGATGCCCGACCGGATCGTATCGGTCACCTCTCCGCCCGCGATCACCGCGCCGCTGACTTCGAAAATGGCCGCGATGGCCAATGCCTGCTTGATCGTGATCGTGCCCGCGCCGACGCTGGTGCCGAAACTGTTGGCGACATCGTTGCCGCCGATATTGAACGCCATGAACAGGCCGAACGCGGTCGCCAGCAGGAATATCGCGATCTGCGAGGTGTTGGTGTAATCCAGCCCCCAGATCAGGAAACCGATGCTGGCAATGGCGAACAACAGGCCGAAACCCAGATCGGCCACGCCGATTTTCAAGCCGAAATTGCCCGAAGCGGGTTCGCTTGCCCCAGTTGCCATGAATTGCCCCTTTTCGGCTGCCGCCTCCGCCCGCGGGCGAATGCCGTAAAGGCAGCACAAATTGATCGATCGGTGGTGGCGCTATCGCCGGTTTGCTGCAAACTTGTGACAAGATCGCACCGCTTGCCGGTCGGGCGGGGCATACCCCTTTTTCGCAAAATTTCCGGCGCTGCCATAATGGCTAAGGAATCGCAGGGCATAGGGACGGGATGACTGCCGAGCTGCCTTCCATCCCGCCCTCTTTCCCGGCCCCCTCCCTCCGCCGCAGCCTGCCCGGCGGCATGGCAATCGACCGCTGGCACGCGCCCGATGGCTGGCCCCTGCGCCGCTTTGCCCTGCCGCATCGCGGCGATTGGCGCGGCAGCGTGCTGTTTCTGGGCGGACGGGCGGACTTCCTTGAAAAATATCTGGAGGCGTTCGACGACTGGGCAGGCGCGGGATGGGCTGTCGCGGGGTTTGACTGGCGCGGTCAGGGCGCATCGGGCCTGCTGCATCCGGCGGGCGGCTGCCATATCGACGATTTCGCGGTGTTCGCGGACGATCTGGCAGCCTTCGTCGCGGACTGGCAGCGCGAAAACCCCGCGCCGCATGTGGTGATCGGCCATTCGCTGGGCGGGCACATCCTGCTGCGCGCGGTGGTCGAACGGCGCATCGCGCCCGACGGCATCGTGCTGCTGGCGCCGATGCTAGGCATACGCGCCGGCCCCTTGCGCGGGCGCGCCATCGGTGCGCTGGGACAGATCGGACGCGTACCCGCCCTGCGCCGCCGCACGATATGGAGCCGGTCGCGCAGCCCCGGCCCCGGGCGCATCACATCCTGCCCCGACCGCGATGAAGACAAGCGCTGGTGGAAAGAGGCCTGCCCCGAACTCGCGCGGTCGGGCCCGACATGGGGCTGGCTGTCCGCCGCAACGCGCTCCATCGCGCATGTCGAACGGATGCTGGGCGATTATCCCGCCGGTCTGCGCGGGTTGACGGTGACGGCGGGGCTGGACCCCGTGGTCGACAATGCCGCCATCGCCCGCGTGCTGGCCCGCCTGCCCGCAATGGAGCATGCGGACATCGCCGGTGCCGGTCATGAAATCCTGCGCGAGCGGGACGAATTGCGCATCGCGGCGCTGGACCGCATCCGTAGGTTCCTGTCCGAAACCGCGATTTGACGCGCGATTTATCGACAGGCAATCGCATCAATGACGCGCTTCTGTCGTGTTGCTGAAACAATTTCAATCCAATCAGGCCGCTCTACGGGATCTGGGTGGTATCGAAATGCAGACTGCAAGTGTTGCGGCGGCCTATGACAAATGGGCCCCGATTTATGATCTGGTCTTCGGCAATGTTTTTGCCACCGGCCGCGCGCTGTCGATTGCCGCTGCCGAACAGGTCGGCGGGCGTATACTGGAAGTGGGCGTCGGCACCGGTATTTCGCTGCCCCGTTACAGCAAGGACGTGCGCCTTGTGGGCGTCGATATTTCGGATTCCATGCTGGACAAGGCACGCGAACGCACGCGCCGGCTGAACCTTGAAAATGTCGAACAGATCCGCGTGATGGACGCCGAAGCGATGGATTTCGCCACTGGCGAATTCGACGTGGTCGTCGCCCAATATGTCGTGACCGCCGTTCCCAATCCCGAAAAGGCGCTGGACGAATTCCTGCGCGTTCTGCGCCCCGGGGGCGAGATTGTGATCACCACCCGCATCAGCGCCGACAAGGGCATACGCGACCGGATCGAGAAAATGCTGATGCCCGTCACCAGCAAGCTGGGCTGGCGCACCGAATTCCCCTGGGAGCGATATGAGGCATGGGCGGCCAGGACCCCCGGTGTCCAGCTTGTCGAACGGCGGGCGCTGCCCCCGCTCGGCCATTTCTCTCTCGTCCGCTATCAGAAAGTGGCCTGAAGACATGAACAGTTTCAAACCGAATGGCGAACACGGCAGCGAACTGACCGGCATCGCCCGTTTCCGCGACCAGCTGCGCGAACAGCGCTGGGACGACCACCGCTATTACCATCACTCGATCATCAACCAGAGCCTGCATTTCGTCAGCGCCTGCACCTTCCTTGTCGCCTATGCGATGCTGTGGACCAATCCGGCGCTGGCGGCACTGCTGGCGTGGGGCGTGGCGATGACCAGCCGTCAGGCGGGCCATTTCTTTTTCGAACCCAAGGACTACGACTACGTCAACGATGCGACGCACGAGTTTAAGGAAGACATCAAGGTCGGCTATAATCTGCGGCGCAAGGTGGTGCTGATGGGCCTGTGGGCACTCAGTCCGCTGCTGCTGCTGGCACAGCCCTCGCTGTTCGGGCTGATGCAGCCCCACACCGGCGCGGAAGGCTTTTTGCGCAATGTCGGGCTGATGTGGCTGGTGCTGGGCATAGCAGGCATCGCATTCCGCACGGTGCAACTGTTCTTTATCCGCGACGTGGAAACGGGCCTTGTCTGGGCGACGAAGATCGTCACCGACCCGTTTCACGACTTCAAAATCTATCGCGGGGCCCCTGCCAAGCTGGCCAAATCCGCGATGGCATGGCGTCCGGCGCGCTAGGCAGCGCCTGTTTTTCAGCCGGTTCAGCCCTTCCTGAACCGGCTGCGCAGCATTTCCCGCATCAGGCGATGGCGCAGTGCCTTGCCCGCGTCGCCCCGTGGCCGCCACCACCAGCCATCGCGCTGCATCGCCCGTGCCGCGGCCATGAAACGGTTCGCCACCTCGGCAAAATCACCGTCGCCATAGGCAAGGCTGAAGATGAAGCGGCCCGTGCCCACCCAGCTCAATGCCAGCCCCTCGGCCCGCAGGTAATATTGGAGCATCCAGTGATAGCGGCCGGGTTCGAGGAAATTGACGGTCCAGATCGTGCCCAGATTGCCGATGGCGACGGGCAGCCCCTCGGCATCCAGCCGCGCGTTCAGACTGGCGGCGCGTTCGTTCCATGCCTCGTTCATACCATCGTACAGCGCCTGCCCCTCGGCCGTTTCCATACGGCGCAGGAATGCATCCATCGCGCCCATGACATAGGGGTGCGAATTGAACGTGCCGCGCGCGAAACAGATGTCGGCGGGCCGGTCGTCGCGGTACCGCTTCATCAGATCGGCCCTGCCGCACAACACGCCCACCGGCAGCCCCCCGCCCAGCGTTTTGCCATAGGTGACCATGTCGGGCCGGATACCGCCGAAATACTCGCATGCTCCCCGCGGGGCGAGGCGGAAGCCGGTGAAAATCTCGTCCATGATCAGCACGATCCCCGCCTTGCGGCAGGTGTCCTGCAAACGCCGCAGCCAGTCGCCATAGGCAGCGCGGTCCGTTTTCGCCCCCGCACGCCGCGACACCAGCGTCGAATCCCCCGGCGCATTGCGATTGGGGTGCAGCGCCTGCAGCGGGTTCACCAGCACGCAGGCGATATCCTTGCGGCTGGCCAGCACGGCAAGGCTGCGCTCGCTCATATCCGCCAGAGTATAGGTCCGTTCGGCCGCGACCGGATTGCCGACGCCCGGCTGCACATCGTCCCACCATCCGTGATAGGCGCCCGCGAACCGCACGAGATGGCTGCGCCCCGTGTGATAGCGTGCCAGCCGAACAGCCTGCATCACCGCCTCCGTCCCCGACATGTGGAACGACACGGCGTCAAGGCCCGATATCGCCTGCAACCGGCGCACATTATCCGCGACCACCGGATGCAGCCCCGCCAGCGTCGGCCCCAGATCGCGGGTCGCGGCGATGCCGGCATCGGTCAATGCGCGATAGGCATCGACCCCCAGCAGGTTCACGCCATAGGAACCGGTCAGGTCATAGAATTCGTTCCCGTCCAGATCGGTCAGCATCACGCCGCTGGCCGCACAATAGAAGCTGCCCGCCGACAGATGTTCGCGCACCACGGGGCTGAACTGGAACGGCACGCGATAGCTGCCGGTGAAGCGGACATCGGGGATCGCATCCGCCGCATCGCCGGTATAGGCCGCCGTTCTGGCGAACCGCTGCCGGTAGAGCGCCGAAAGCGCGTCGAAACCGGCACGCCGCTGCGCCACCACGTCATCCGGCGCGCCATCGGCGGCAAAGAATTCGTCGCCCACGAAATGATAGTTCGCCACTTGCCGCGCCATGCGCCGCGCCATGCGCGAATGGCCTGCCAGCGAACGGTGCTTGGCCCGCGACAATTGCACGCGCTGGCGGATTTTTCGCGCCGAAAGCACCCCTGCCAGAACCGTGGCCACACTCAACGTCAAACGCTTCAACTCATTGCTCCCCACATGCAGAGACCGATATGATGCTTCGCTCCGCCGTCCAGCGCCTTGCCATGCAAGAGGATCTCAACTTCCTTTTGACCAACCGCATCCCGCGCCATGCGCTGACCCGTTTCATGGGCTGGTTCAGCAAGATCGAGAATCCGGTTGTCAGCAGCGCCTCGATCGCCCTTTGGCGCTTCTTTTGTGACGTTGATCTGACAGATGCGCCCGAAAAGCGCTTTCGCAGCCTGCACGCGGCCTTTACGCGCCCGTTAAAGCCGGGCGCGCGGGTCGTGGATGCCGATCCCGCCATCGTCGCCTCGCCCTGCGATGCCATTGTCGGCGCGCATGGGCGGGTGAAGGACGGACAGGCCTATCAGATCAAGGGGCTGGAGTATTCGCTGGCCGAGTTGCTGGGCGATGCGGCGACGGCGGCGGCATTCGCGGACGGCTGGTTCGTCACATTGCGGCTGACGGCAGGCATGTATCACCGCTTTCACGCGCCGCACGACCTGACGGTCGAGTGCGTGCGCTATATCTCGGGCGACAGGTGGAACGTGAACCCGGTCGCGCTGAAACGGATCGAAAAGCTCTATTGCCGCAACGAACGTGCGCCGATCATCGCGCGGCTGGACGCGGGCGGCGCACGCATCGCGCTGGTGCCCGTTGCCGCCGTGCTGGTCGCCAGCATCCGCCTGCCGTTCCTCGACAGCGAAAAACCTGTCCGCGACGGGGGCGCAGGCGTCCGCCCCGTTTCGGCCCGTTTCGCCAAGGGAGAGGAAATGGGCTGGTTCGAACACGGATCGACCATCGTGGTCCTGTCGCCCCCCGATTGCCCGCCGGTCGCGCTGGAACAGGGCGCGCAAATCCGCATGGGCCAGCCGCTGATGCGCGTGTCCCGAAACAACGATCCGGACTAGGCCGCGCCCTCGCCCTCCGGCCCCGGCGAAGCGGCGGCCAGATGCAGCGCGATATAGGCCCCCGACAGATCGGCCATATTGTCGAGCAAATCCTCGCGGCTGCCGATCAGCTGGCGCTGGGCATCCAGCACGTCGAACAGAGAGGCCAGCCCCTCGCGGTAGAGCGCGTTCGATTGCTCCAGCGCAGCCTCGCTCTGTTCGATGGCGGCGGACAGGGCGACCTCCCGCTGCCCGAATGCATCGATGGCGACCAGCGCGTTTTCGGTTTCGCCCAGCGCGTCCAGAAACGCATAGCGATATTCGGCATAGCGCGCGCCCAGTTCGGCATCGGCGGCATCCACTTCGGCGCGGCGGCGGCCTCCGTCGAACAGGGGTATGTCCAGCGCCGCGCCGACACTGGCAAGGAAATCGTCGAAGAAATCGCCCAGATTGCCCCCGCCCAGCACGATAGAGGCAGGCACGGTCAGCGACGGGCGCAGATCGGCCTGTTCGATGCCGACATTGGCCGCGGCCTCTTGCAAGCGGGCTTCGGCAGCCAGAAGATCGGTGCGCCGCCGCAACAGATCGACCGGCTGGCCCAATGCCGGTCCGCCGCGATAGGCCGGAATCGCGTCGATGCCGCTGGCCCCGTCGGGCGCGAAGGTGCCCGGCGCCTCGCCCAGCAACAGTGCCAGTGCATGCACCGCCTGCGCGCGCTGGATTTCCAGAATGCCGCGCCGCGCCCGCGTTTGCGCCAGATCGGCGGCGGCGCGGCGCACATCCAGATTGGCGGACAGCCCCGCCTCGTACCGCAGGGTCACGACATCCAGAGTCTGTTCCTGCAGCCCCGTCGATTCCTCCAGCAATTCCAGCTGCGCGCCGGTGCGGCGATATTCGACATATTGGCGGGCGATGGCGGCGGCCACGATGCGGCGCTGGTCGGCGCGCAGATAATCCGCCTCGGCATAGCGGGCGGCGGCAGCGCGGATTTCCGCGCCCATCCTTCCGTTGATATCGGGGTCGAATTCCAGAAACAGCCCCGCACTGGCGCTGCTGCGGCTGTTGTCGCCGGTCGCGGTGCCGATATCGGCCGCGCCATCGATGGCGGGCAGACGGTCGCCGCGCTCGGCGCGCAACAGCGCCTCTGCCGCACGCATGCGTTCGCGCGCGGCCGCAATGTCGAGATTGGCGGCCAGCCCCCGCTCGACCAGCGTGTCCAGCACCGGATCGCCGAACCCCTTCCACCAGTCGTCGTCCGTTCCGGCATCGGGCAAATCGGCCGCAAATGCGGGCGGCGCGGCAATATCCGCCCGCGGATCGACCTGCGGACCGGCAGCGCATGCCGACAGCGCGGCCGTGCACAGAAGCAATGCGGGCAAACGGACCCTCATGCCGGTGCCATCGTCATGTCTTCGTCGACTTGCCCGATCTCTTCATTCAGGCGCGCCAGATCCACGCTGCGCGGCTTGCCGAAACGCGCGATGCCCAGATAGATCACGGGGGTCAGGAACAGGGTGAAGACGCCCGCGATGCCCAGCCCGCCGAAAATCACCCAGCCTATCGACTGGCGCGCTTCCGCCCCCGCACCGCCCGCAAGGATCAGCGGCACCGCGCCGACCACGGTGGATATCAGCGTCATCGCAATCGGGCGCAGGCGGATCGCGGCGGCCTCTTCCACCGCTTCGCGCACGCTGCGGCCCTGATGGCGAAGCTGGTCGGCGAATTCGACCACCAGAATGCCGTTCTTGGCCATCAGCCCGATCAGCATGACCAGACCGATCTGCGAATAGATGTTGAGCGACACGCCCGACAGATACAGCGCAAGGATCGCCGCCGCCAAGGCGAAGGGCACGGTCAGCAACACGACCAATGCGCTGGTCAGGCTTTCGAACTGGGCGACCAGCACAAGGAACACGATCACCAGCGCGAACAGATAGGTGACAAGCACGTCGCTCGACGTTTCGTTCAGGCTTTCGGCATCGCCCTGCAGGATCATGTCGATATCGTCGGCCACGGTTTCGTCGGCCAGCCGCTCGATCTCTTCGATTGCCTCGCGCAGCGATACGCCCGATGCGATGTCGGCCCCCACTTCGATCGCGCGACGCTGTTCGGTGCGGTCGAGCTGCGCGGCGACGCCCTGTTCCACCACTTCGGTCACCAGCGACAGCGGCACCATTCCGCCCGATGCGGTGCGGACATACAGGTTCGACAGATCGGCGGGATTGGTGATCGAAACCGCGCGCGATGTAAGGAAGATCGGCACGGCCTGATCGCCCACGTTCAGATCGGCAATCTCCTCGCCCCCGACCATCGCGCTTAACGTTTGCGACAGATCGTCGAGATCGATGCCAAGATCGGACGCGCGCTGGCGGTCGATCCTCAGCGACAATTGCGGCTGGGTCGGCTGATACGAGATATCGGGGTTCGACAATATGTCGGAGCGCGTATCGATCGCCTCTGCCAGAGCCAGCGCGGAACGGTAGATATTGGCATATTCGCCGCCGGTCAGCGCGACTTCCAGCCCTTCGCCCCCGCCCCCGAAGCTGAGCGTGCCGCGCCCGCGCGCATTGGTGCGAGAGCCGGGAATCTCGCGCAGCGGCGGATTGAGCGCGTCCACGATCTCGCTCTGGCTGCGGCTGCGATCGTCCCAGTCGGCCAGCTGCGCGGTGACGCGCAGGCGGTTGGGGTCCCATTGCCCGACGACCGAGAAGGTGCTCTCGATCTCTCCGCTGTCGAGATGGGGCTGCAGGACGCGTTCGATCTCGTCCAGTTCGCGGTCCATAAAGGCAAGGCCGACCCCGTCGGGACCGGTCGCATCCACCTCGATCACGCCGCGATCCTCGTCGGGCACCAGCTCGTTATCCAGCTGCGTATAGAGAAGGCCCGTCAGCGCGGCGACCAGCACGGCGGCGCCCACAACCAGCCTGCCACGGTCGAGGCACCAGACCAGCATCGCCATATAGCGGTCGCGCGCCTTGCCGCCCCAGCGGGTCAGCGCGTCATCCTCTGCCGCGCCATTGGTCAGGTCGATGCGCGCCGCCAGCGCGGGAACAAGCGACAGGGCGATGAAAGAGGAGATCACCACCGCGACCGACAGCACAAACCCGAATTCGCGGAACAGGCGGCCCGTTTCCGATGGCAGAAAGCTGATCGGCACGAACACCGATACCAGCACGGCCGTGGTGGCGACCACGGCGAAGAACACCTGCCGCGTTCCCACGACCGCCGCCGCGCGCCGCCCCAGCCCCTTGTTCTGCAGGCGCTGCGTGTTTTCCAGCACCACGATGGCATCGTCCACGATCAGCCCTGTCGCCAGCACCAGTGCCAGCAGCGTCAGCAGGTTGATCGAAAACCCCATCGCCCAGATGCCTGCGATCACGCCGACCAGTGCGATGGGGATGGTGGTGCTGGGAACGACGGTGGGCCGCCATGCGCGGAAAAAGACCAGCATGGTGCCGATGACGACCAGAATGGTAAAGCCCAGCGTGATCAGCACTTCGCGCACCGAAATCTCGATAAATTCGGCGTCGTCCGAAATCACCTCGACCCGCACATCGTCGAACCGCGCGTTCACCCGTTCGACCGATGCGCGGATGGCATTGGATATCTGGATCGTGTTCGAACTGGCCTGTCGCACCACGCCCATGCCGATCACGCGCTTGCCGTCCAGCCGCACGAATGTCTCGGCATCGGCAGGGGCGAAATCGACATCGGCCACGTCGCCCACGCGCGTATTGCCGGTAATTACCAGATCGCGCAGCAATTGCGGATCGGTGGCGCTCGCCTCTGCCCGCACGACCAGTTCCTGTGCGTTGGACCGGAACGATCCGACCGGCACGTCATAGGGCGCGCGGCGCAGCGCATCGGCGACATCGGTGATGGTAAGGCCGAACCGGTTGAGCCGCGCCGGATCGATCGCCACGCGCATCTGCAATGCGCGTTCGCCGAACAGGTCGATGCTGGCCACGCCCTCGGCCGTCAGCAGTTCGGGGACGATATCGTTCTCGACCAGACGGGTCAGCTCCGCCTCGCCCAGATGATCGCTCAACACCACCAGCCGCATGATCGGCTGCGCATCGGCATCGGCCTTGACGATATTCACCTGCTCCACGCGCTCGGGCAAGTCGCGGGTCACGCGGCTTACTGCCTCGCGCACGTCGGATGCCGCGGTGTCCAGGTCGACACCCGGATTGAATTCGGCCCGCACGCGCGAATTGTTCTCTTCGCTCGACGACCGGATCTGCCGCACGCCGGTGACGCGCGCGACCGCGTCTTCCAGAATGCTCGTCACCTCAGCATCCATGGTTTCGGGCGCGCCGCCGGGCAGGACGGCGGACACCGACACGATCGGGCGGTCGACATTGGGCAATTCGCGCACTTCGACGCCGAACACCGCCGCCAGACCCGCCAGCAGGATCAGCAGGTTGAGCACGCCCACCAATAACGGCCGCTTGACCGCCAGCATGGGCAGGTCGGTCTTATGCTCCATCGCGGCTGTCCGCCTTGCGCAATTGCGCCTTGCCCGCGGGCGGGGCCGCGGGAGCGACAAGGCGGATCGCCTGACCGTCGCGGATTTTCTGTACCCCTTCGACGATCACACGATCGCCGCGAGCCAGCTCTCCGTCGACAAAGGCCAGTCCTTCGCGTCGCGCGGTGATGGTGACGGGCACTTCATGCGCCTTCCCCCCGCGCAGGACGAACAGATGCGAACCTTCGCCGCCCCAGACGATGGCCTCTTCGGGCACGGCGGGTCGCGGCTCTCCGCTGCGGGCGACGGTGACGCGAAAGCTCATCCCCGGGCGCAGGCTGTCGTCGCTGTTGGGCACCGATGCGCGCACGGTGAAATCGCGGCTGTCCTGCGCGACGCGGCTGTCGGTGGCAATGATGGTCGCCGCGATCCGGCGGTCGGGCTGCGCAAAGGGCGTGATCGTCACCGCTTGCCCCGGTTGCAGCGCGCTGAACACGGTTTCGGGCGCGGGGAAATCCACGAACAGCGTGCCGCGCCGGTCAAGCTGGGCAATCGGCGTCGCATCGCTGACGCGGTCGCCCACATCCACTTCGGTCAGCCCGATATGGCCCGAAAAGGGCGCGCGGATCGTGCGGTCGGCCAATTGGGTGCGGGCCTGTTCCAGCGCAACGCGCGCCGATGCCAGCGCGGTCTCTCCCGCCTCGATCTGGCTTTCCGAAATCGCGCCCGTATCCTCGATCCGGCGATAGCGGCCCAGCAACTGGTCCGCTTCGCGCAATTCGACCTCGGCCGCCTCGACCGCCAGCCGCTCGCGCCTTGCGTCCAGTTCGACCAGCACTTGCCCCTTGCGCACGTAATCGCCCGCGGCAAAGCGCACGCGGGTCACCCTGCCCGCCGATTCCGGAAACAGCTCGGCACTGACCGACGCGCGCGCGGTGCCGATCATCTCGGTGTCGATCCGTTGCGGCAGAAAGCGCAAATCCTCGGCGATCACGGGCACGGGGGCCGGTTCGCGATCGCCCTCTGCGCCCGAACATCCCCCCAGTAATAGCGCGGCAAACAGGGGCATTAACGGGGCAAGACGCTGATTCATCGGCACTGCATAACGGGTAAGAACCGTTCGCAAAAGCGCCATATGCCCCCTTTTGACGGGTGGTAATTACTGATACTGCGCTGCCCCCGTCGCGGCAGGGTCCACAGGCACCGGTTTGCGCACCATCGGCTGCCATCGCCAGTATGTCAGCGTGCGCCACACCCATTCCAGCGGGCCAAAGCGGAAATGCCGCAGCCACAGCACGCTCCACACCATTTCGACGACCGCAATGGCCAGAACGATCAGGTAAAGCTGATAGCGTTCCAACATATTATACAGGCCAAAGCCAAAGCCATAGAACAGCAACGTACAGATCAGTGTCTGCGCGATATAATTGGTCAGCGCCATCTGACCCGCCGCCGCGAAGCCGCGCATCAGCCATCGGCACAGCCCCAGCCTGACCACGCAAAGCACCAGCCCCAGATGGCCGAACACCATGGCAAGCCGGCTGATCTGATAGGTTCGCGTTGCCTCTGCTGCGGCCAGCGGCCCGTATTCGCCCGCTTGCAACAGGCCCAGCTCGTACAGGCCCAGCGGGATGCCGATGGCATAGCCCGCCCCCATCATCGCGGCATAGAACCGCGTGCCGCGCCCTGCCGTCAGCACATCCCATTTCAGCAGCGCCATACCGATCAGCATGAACGGCATCATGTCGAACAGCAGGAAATAGGGCGATTCCACCCATTGGAACTGATAGCTGAACGACAATTGCCCCGTCACCGCGTCGAGATAGGAACCGCTGTGCCAGCCGGTGAACATCGCGGTCGTTTCCTCGGTCGGGATCGCAAAGGACGATGCTTCCTGCCAGCCTTCCAGCGCCTCGGCCTGCTCTTCGTCGGGTGTCCCGCCGCCATCGACGATCGCCTGCGCCGCGGCAGCCTTGTGCGACAGTTCCAGCGTGCCGTGATAGCGCATGTTCGACAGGCCCGCCGCGATCAGCAAGGCCGCGATCCCGATGGCGAATTGCCACCGCGCCGGTATCTTGCGCAGCGCGAACAGGAAGAAGCCGCACAGCGCATAGGCGAACAGGATCTCGCCCGTCCACAACAGCACCGTCCAATGCGCGATCCCCGCCAGCAGCAGCCAGGCCATTCTGCGAAAATAGATTTCCGCAGTGGCCAGCCCCGCGCCCGCCTTTTCCATCCGTTCGGTCATCAGCACGATGCCCGCGCCGAACAGCATGGAGAATATGCCGCGCATCGTTCCTTCGAAGCCGACATTCATGATCTCGAACAGGCGCAGGTTCAGCCCCGTGCTGCCCCCGGCCGCCAGCGGATTGCCATAGGCCTGCCAGATCAGCCCGAAGGCCGAGATATTCATCAGCAATATGCCGAACACCGCGATCCCGCGAAGAATGTCGAGCGAATCGATGCGGTCGGCTTTGGTAACGGGCGCGGCGTCAACCGGCGCGCTTACGCCTTCCGTCAGGACGGTACCGGTCATAAAGACCCCCCTTCCCAGGGCAGCACATATGGCCGCGACCCGCATGTGTCGGCGCCGCCCCCGGTTACCGGCGCCCGAATGGCAAAGCGTAATGGGCGCGGTTCCGATTGGCAATCGCGCACCGCCACCGCGATAACCGGTGGCATGACCGTCCCGCGCCTTGCCGATGGCAGGGGCGGGCTGCACCATCCCGACCGGCCAGTGACAGGCGGGCGATCCGCCGCGACGGAGAAGACGATGGACGACGCGCTGCAAGACATGATCGACCGCGAGGCGATCCGCCTGTGCCTTGCCCGCCTAGCCCGCGGTGAGGACCGGCGCGACGCCACGCTGATCCAAAGCTGCTGGTGGCCCGACGCGCGCTTTGATTTCGGCATAAAATCGGGCGATTTCGCGGCCTATCTGGCGTGGGTCGTCCCCGGTGCGCAGGCTGTTCGCAATACCCAGCACTTTCTGGGCCAAAGCCATTTCGAACGCGGCAGCGATGGCGACGACAACCTCTGGCTGGTCGAAACCCCCATGCTGTCGCCCCACCGCATCGCCACCGGGGCCGACAGCGCGCGCGATATCTGCATCGCGGGCCGCTATCTCGACCGTTTCGTCCGGCGCGATGGCGAATGGCGGATCGCGGAACGTTTGCTGCTGTATGACTGGTCGCAGGATTTCGGCGCGGCGGCCGACTGGTCGCAGGGCGTGATGGGCGCGCCGTTCAGTGCGCCGCATTTCGCGGGAAGCGCGCAAGGCGACCATAGCGCGACCTTCTTCGGGAAAAGCCGTTGACCGCCCCGCTGGAGGGAAAGGTCGCACTGGTCACCGGTGCCAGCAGGGGCATCGGCAAGGGCATCGCCCTCGTCCTCGCAGAACAGGGCGCGACCGTCTATGTCACCGGACGAACGGTGAAAGAAGGCGATTACTATCTGCCCGGCACCGTCGGCGGCACAGCGCGCGAATGCGATCGGCGCGGGCGCGGCCATTCCGGTCGCGGGATCGCGGTCGCCTGCGACCATGGCGACGATAGCGCGGTGGCCGACCTGTTCGACAGGATCGAACGCGAACAGGGCAGGCTGGATATTCTGGTCAACAGCGCCACCCGATTGCCCGACGATCTGCTCGATCCGAAACCCTTCTGGGAAAAGCCCCTCTCCAACCTCGACATGTGGCAGGTGGGCGCGCGGTCGTATTATACGGCGTCATGGCATGCGGCAAAGATGATGGCGCGGCAGCGTTCGGGCCTGATCGTGATGATCAGCGGCTATACCGGCGTTACCTATACCTATGGCGTGGCATTCGGTGCGACCAAGGCCATTGTCGACCGCATCGCCCGCGACATGGCGATAGAGCTGGAACCCTATGGCGTCGCCGCGATCTCGCTGTGGCAGGGGCTGACGCTGACCGAAAAGGCCCGCGACAATCTGGCGCGCATGGCAGGCAGCATGACCGCTTCGGTCGCCGGACAGGCAGGCAGCAGCGTCGAGCATCCCGGCCGCGTCATCGCCGCCATGGCCTGCGATCCGGCGATCATGGACCGTTCGGGCGCCACGCTGATCACGGCGGAACTGGCCGACGAATATGGTATAGTCGACATCGACGGCAGCCGCGTCCCCTCCATGCGCGGGAAGCGCGGCAGTCCCTTGTGGCGACCGATCAGAGAGGTGGACTATCATGGCAAATGAAACCGACGCTGCCTTGGAACAATTGCTGGCCAAACAGGCGATCCGCGAATGCCTCGAACAGTTTTGCCGCGGCATGGACCGGTTCGACCGCGACTGCTTCCTTTCGGCCTTTCACGACGATGCGGTGATCGCGGCGGGGCCCTATGTGGGCGATGCGGCGGGCTGCTGGGACTGGGCCATGCCGCTGCACGAACAGGCGCAGGACCGCACGCAGCACGGCTTGTTGCAGTCCGGTATAGATATCGATGGCGATACCGCCCATGCCGAAACCTATTACCGGTTCGTCGGCTGCAACAAGGACGGGTCGCTGCTGATGGCGGGCGGTCGGTATATCGACCGGCTTGAACGGCGCGGCGGGATTTGGCGGATCGCGCTGCGCACCAATCTGGTGGAATGGAGCTGTGCACCGCCCGCGATCCCCTTGCCCTTTGCCGATATGGCGGGCGCGGATGCCAATGGCGTATCGTCGCGCGACATGGATGATCCGTCCTACCGGCGGCCGCTGGTGAACCTGCGATCATGAACCGGCGGCCCTAGACCGGCGCTACTCCGCGCGGGTTTTGCGCATCCGGCGCACGACCGCGCGATGCTGCGTCCGCTCCAGCCATTCCTCCACGCTCAGATTGCCTTCTTCCAGATCGGCCAGCACTGCCCCGCGCTCGCCCATCGGGCGGTCGGGGCCGACGGTGGTATCGCAGCGCACCTGCCGCTCCATTTCGGCATTCAACAGCGCGCCCAAAAGCACGCCATAAGCCGACAGGAACAGCCACATCAGAAACACCACAATGGCCGAAAGCGAGCCATAGGTGGCGTTATAATCGCTGACATAGGCGACATAGGCGGAAAAACCGAAAGAGATCATCAGCCAGACCATCGTCGCGCACAAGGCGCCAGGCGCCAGCCAGCGCCAGCGCGCGGGGCGGCGGTCGGGCGCATAACGCATCACCACCGCAAAGCCGAGGCTGCCCAGCGATATCGCCGCGATCCACGCGACCGCCTTGAAGGTCAGGCCCATGCCGACGCCCAGAAATGCCTCTGAATGGCGTTGCAGCCACGCGAACGCGCCCCCGCTGGCAACGCCGGTAATCGCGATGCCGATGGCCGCCAGCGTCAGCAGCAGGCCGCGCAGGGTCAGCTTTACAAAGCCCCTGCTCTCATGCTCTTCATTGATGACGTTCAGTGCGCCGATAAAGCCGTTCGCGGCGCGCATCGCGCCATAGATCGCGAAAAACAGCGCAATCGCAAGCGCCACGCCGGTCACGCCCTTGCTGGTGCTGACGGCGGCCATCATTTGCCGTTCGATCATGCTGGCGGCATCGGCGGGCAGCACTTCGACAAGGCTGAGCATCTGGCGTTCCACCGTCGATACATCGCCCACCAGACCATAGATCATGACCATCGCGGCCAGCATCGGAGTGATCGCCAGAAAGGTGAAAAATGCCACACCCGCGCCGAGAAGCGACAAATTATGGAAACCCCACATGGTATATACGCGTTTAGCGATCTGCAGCCATGCCGCGCGCGGCAGTTGCAAGGGGGATTTGGCCGCAGCGCCGGGCGCTTCTTCCTTTGAATTTTCCGGGGTGCCGCTTGCCGGTGTCACGGTATCGACACGGTCGGTGTTCAGGCCGTCCGCGCTGTCATAAGGGATTGTTTTGCCGGTATCCAATGCGTCTCGCCTCTCCAGCCTGCGGAACGGAGTTGATGTCACCCTAACGGAGCGTCGCGGATTTTGTGCCGGTCGGCTTGCCGGACCGGCGACCGGACAGCGCCTGCTGACCGGTATTTCCGCGATAGCCGCCATGGCAAGCCTGCTCGCCTTCAGCATGCCCGCTGCGGCGCAGGATGCAACCGGCGATGATGTCCCTGCCCCTCCCCCCGGCATCACCCTGCCAGAGGTCGAGCCCGTCATCAGCGACGAGGAATTCGACAGCACCGTGCCCGATCTGGACAGCGACGATGCGGCAATGGATGCCCCGCTGGAATCGATCGAGGCGTTCGAGCGCCGCATCGCCGCCGAGCAGGGCGACGAGGCGCAGGCTACCCCCCAGACCACAGAAGGCCCCCAGACCACAGAAGGCCCCCAGACCACAGAAGGCCCCCAGACCACGGAGGGACAGGCCGCCCCACTGGACGATCCCGCGCTGGCCGATGGCGATGCGGTCGAGGAAATCGGCGATGCCCCCGTGCGCGACAGCGAACTGGCCGCCCCGCTTCCTCCGCTTGAAACATTCGACGTCGAACCGGTCGAACTGGCCGAGGAAGCGCCATCGGCGGACGAGCCGGTCGAGATCGCCTATGGCATACAGATCAACGGGCTGGAGGACGCCGACAGCGAAACCGATACCGACATGGAGGGTATGTTCAACGGACTCGCCTCGCTGCGCGAAGACGGGCGCAAGGCGGCGAATATGGCGCAGGTTTCCGCGCGGCTGACCGAGGATAGCGCCCTGCTGCAACAGATCCTCAATTCCGAAGGGTGGTATTCGGCAGAGGTGACGACACGGCTCGACCGTGACGATACGGGCGTGACCGCCGTGCTCGACGTTGCCGCGGGGCAGCGGTTCACCTTCTCCGACATCGTGATCGACGCTCCGCCAGTGGTGCCCGAAACGCTGCTGGCCGATAATTTCCCGCTGCAAACCGGTGAACCAATCGTCGCCGCCCGCGTCCAGGGGGCAGAGGCGGGTCTGGCCGTCGCGCTGCCGCAGAACGGCTATCCCTTTGCCAGCATCGGCCAGCGCGATATCCTGCTCGACCAGTATGAAGGCACGGGGCTTTACACCCTGCCCGTCGATCCCGGTCCGCGCACGGCGTTCGGCGGGATCGAAACGACGGGCAATCTTGCCTTCGATGCCGATCATGTCGCCACGCTGGCGCGTTTCGAACAGAGTGAACTCTACAACAGCGACGATGTCGACGATCTGCGCAAGGCACTGGTCGCGACCGGCCTGTTCAATACCGTTTCGGTTACCGCCCGACCTGCCGGCGAGGATGCAGGCACGGTCGAAGGGCCCGACGGCAACGTAGCCCCCGCGCAATATGCCACGATCCTTGTCGAACAGGACGCCGGCCCTGCCCGCACCATCGCGGGCGGCGCGGGTTACGGCACCGATCAGGGCATTCGTGTGCAAGGCAGCTGGACCCATCGCAACATGTTCCCGCCCGAAGGCGCGCTGTCGTTCAATGCCATACTTGGCAGCAGCGAACAGGGCGTAGGCGCCAGTTTCCGCCGGTCGAACGCGGGGCGGCGCGACCGGACCTTTGCGCTGACCGCCGACCTCAACCATTCCGATTACGACGCGTTCGAGGCGTTTACCGGCAGGCTGGGCATCAACTGGAGCTATGGCTCCACCCCGCTGTGGCAAAAACGGCTGAGCTATGCCTATGGCGCGCAGATCATCGGCACGGTCGAGGAATCGTGGGACCCCGATCTGGGCGAGCGTGTGCAGCGCACCTATTTCATCGGCGGGCTGACGGGGCAATTGGGCCTCGACACTACCAACGACCTGCTCGACGCGACGCGCGGTTTCCGGCTGACTACGCTGATCGAACCCGAAGGTTCGCTGCAAGGCAGCTTTACCCCCTATGTCCGCGCGCGGATCGACGGTTCGGCCTATTTCCCCGCCACCGATTCCATCGTGCTGGCCGGTCGCATCGCGCTGGGATCGATACAGGGTATCGCGCGCGGCGATCTGGCCCCGTCGCGGCGGTTCTATTCGGGCGGCGGCGGTTCGGTGCGCGGCTTCGGCTATCAGCAACTGGGCCCGCGTTCGCAGGAACCCAATCCCGATTACGATCCGACCGATCCCGATAATGACGAGGACGAATTCGATTATTATCCCATCGGCGGGCGCAGCATGAACGAGGCTTCGGCCGAAGTCCGCTATCGCTGGGGCAATTTCGGCGTGGTCGGCTTTGTCGATGCCGGACAGGTTTACGAAGAAACCCTGCCGCAATTTTCCGACATCCGTTACGGCGTCGGCATCGGGGGGCGGTATTACACCAATTTCGGGCCGATGCGGCTGGATGTCGCCATGCCGTTGAACCGGCGTGAGGGCGAGAGCAGGTTTGGCCTCTATCTCTCGATCGGACAGGCGTTCTGATGGCAGAGGAAACGACCCCGATGGCCGAAACCACGCCCGAGACGATCCCAACCGGCCATCGCGGGCGGCGCATTGCGAAATGGGCGGCGATCGCGGTGGCGGCGCTGGTCGCACTGGTCGCGGCCCTGCTGCTGCTGATCAATACCGGCCCGGGCAAGCGTTTCCTGATCGGCCAGCTGGAAGCGATGAAATTCGAAAACGGGATGGAGATCGGCATCGGCGCGATCGACGGATCGCTCTATGGCGCGATGGTGGTGCGCGATCTGGAACTGCGCGATCCCCAGGGCGTGTTCCTGACGTCCCCCGAAATCGCGGTCGACTGGCGGCCGTTTCACTTCATCGGCAATCATGTCGATGTCCGCTCGCTGATCAGCCCGCTCGTAACCTTGCAGCGCCTGCCCGAATTCAACGAAACCCCGCCCAGCGACGAACCGCTCCTGCCCGACCTCGATATCGATGTGAACGAATTGCGCGTCGAGCGTTTCGTGGCCGAGGCGCCCGTCGCGGGCGAACGCCGCGTGGTCGGCATCGCGGGCAATGTGCATATCGCCGATGGCCGCGCGCAGGTGAAATTCGATGCCGACACAATGCGCGAGGCCGGATCGAACGCGCCGGGCGGCGACCGGCTGGCGCTGCTGCTGGACGCAGTGCCCGAACAGAACCGGCTGGATTTCGACCTGACACTGGACGCGCCCGGTGACGGGGTGATCGCGGCCATGGCGGGCCTGACCGAGCCATTGGCCGTGCGGGCGGGCGGCGAAGGCGATTGGCAAAGCTGGACCGGAAAGCTCGACGCCGATCTGGCGGGCAGCGAATTCGCGCGGCTTGGCATCACGGCGCGCGACGGCACCTTCGCGGTCGAGGGTCCCACCCGCATCGCCCGCCTGTTCGACGGGCCGACTGCCGCGCTACTGGGGCCGGTCATGTCCATCGACCTGACCGCCGCCTTGCAGGACCGCCGCGCACAATTGTCGGGCGGCGTCGGCAGCGATGCATTCCGGCTGGATACCGATGGCGGGATCGACCTGTCGGACAATAGTTTCGACGGGCTGACCCTGCAATTCGTGCTGTTCAAGCCATCCGCCCTTGCCGAAAATCTGGCGGGGCGCGGCATGAATGCAAAGCTGGCGCTGGACGGCGCGTTCGCTGCCCCTGCTATCGACTACGACATCACCGCGGCCCACATCGCGATGAACGACATGGGGATCGAGAATTTCGCCGCCAGCGGCGCGGCGCGCGTGGATGCGGACCAGATCCTGATTCCCGTCACCGCCAGCGTGGGCCGGATTACCGGCGTCGACACGGTCGCAGGCGGAAAGCTGGAGAATGTCCGCCTGGCAGGCGATATCGCGATCGAGGGCACGCGCATCCTATCGGACAATATGACGATCCGGTCGGACAGGCTGAATGCCGATCTGACGCTGCTGGCCGATACGTCCACAGGCATCTATACCGGCGCGATCGACGGGCGGCTCGACGATTACCGCATCGAAAGCGTCGGCATTTTCGATATCAACACCGACATGGACCTGACGACGGACCGCGACGGCAGCTATGCGCTGGCAGGGCGCGTGGGCGTGCGGTCGCAGCGGATCGACAATGAAAGCCTGGCCGATTTTCTGGGCGGACAGGCCGTGGCGGGCGCCGACATACGCTATGGCGGCGACGGCACGCTGCGGTTCCGCAATCTGCAATTGCAGGCACCCGCCGCCCAGATCAGGGGCGGCTATGGCTCATATTCTCCCGACGGGAAGATCGCGCTGAATGCCGATGCGACGACCGATGCCTATGGCGCGGTGGGCGTGCGCGTGGCGGGCACGATCAGCGATCCCGACGCGCGCATCACGGCAGAACGGCCCGGGCTTGGCATCGGCCTTGCCAATCTGAACGCGCGGGTGACCGGCGCACGGGTTAATGGCGCAGGGCCCGGCTATCGCCTCGTCGCCGATGGCGATACCGATTACGGCCCGCTGACCGCCGATGTGGTGCTGGGCGTGGGCGACGTGACCACACTGGACATTACGCGCGCCGATCTGGGCGGGATCGGATTTGCCGGATCGCTGCGCCAGACCCCTGCCGGCCCCTTTGCGGGACAGTTGACGGCCAACGGGCAGGGACTGGGCGGCGTGGTCCGCCTGTCGGCAGCGGGTGCGTATCAACAGGCGCTGATCAATCTGCGCGCAAAGGATACGCAGCTTCCCGGCCCCGGCAATTTCGCGGTGGGATCGGCCATCGTCGATGCGCGGGTCGTGCTGTACGACCAGCCACTGGTAAAGGCCGATGCCCAGCTGTCAGGATTTACCTATGGCACCACGCGGCTGGCCGCGGGGCGGGTCAAGGTCGATTACCGCGACGGACGCGGTAATGCGCAACTGCTGGCCGAAGGGGTCGCGGGCGTGCCGTTCAGGCTGTCGGCCAATGCCGATCTGCAACCCGAAATGTGGCGCATTGCCGCCAAAGGGCGCGCACGCGGGATCGATTTCGCCACCGCCAGCCCGCTGCGCATCGTGCCCGGCAAGGCCAGCTATGAACTGTTGCCCGGCAAGATCGATGTCGGTGGCGGTCACATCCAGCTGGCGGGCGAATATGGCACCGGCATGAAACTGCAAAGCCGGATGGAAGGGATCGACATATCGCTTGCCAATGCATTCTCCCCCGCATTGGGCGTGGGCGGCAAGGCCAGCGGCAGTTTCGATTTCCAGCAAGCATCGAGCGGCGCATTCCCGCGGGCCGATGCGCGCATCCGGATCGACGAATTCACCCGAACGACTGCCGCCGCCGTCAGCCAGCCCGTCGATATCAACTTCGTCGGCAAGCTGCTGCCCGACGGGGGCGAGGCGCGCGCTGTCCTGCGCAGCCGTGGCACGGTGATCGGCCGCCTCGTCACCTCGCTCCGCCCGCTGCCGCCCGGATCGGGGGATTGGGTCACACGGCTGATGTCGGCTCCGCTGGGCGGCGGTTTCCGGTACAACGGCCCCGCCACCACGCTGTTCTCCTTCGCGGGCATGGCGGACCAGACGCTGACCGGACCTATCGCGCTCGCGGCCGATTTCTCGGGCCGGGTCAGCCAGCCGCAACTGGCAGGCATCGTGCGCGGCAAGGATCTGGTCTATGAAAACCACACCTATGGCACGCGCCTGTCGCGCATGGCCATAAACGGGCGGTTCACCGGCAGCCGGTTCGAGATCGAGAGCTTTAACGCGCGCGCGGGTGACGGGACGGTTTCGGCCAAGGGCTTTGTCAGCCTGGCCGAGGCAGAGGGCTATCCCATGGATATTTCGGTCGACATGGACCGCGCGCAACTGGCCGACAGCAATGCGCTGGCCGCGACGGCCACGGGCAATATCGCGCTGACCAAGCAGGCGGGGCAAACCGCGCTGCTGGCGGGGACGATCCGCTTGCCCGAAACGCGTTACCAGATCGTCACGCAGGCCGCTGCAGAGGTACCCACGTTAAAGGGCGTGCGTTTCAAACCGCCGCGCGGTCCGGTGCGGATCACCGGCGACGAACCTTCCGAACCGCAGCCGGGCATGTTCGATCTGGTGCGTCTGGACCTGTCGGTGAAAGCGCCCGAAAAGCTGTATGTATCGGGCATGGGGCTGGAGAGCGAGTGGAGCGCCGACCTGAAGCTGTCGGGCACCAGTGCGGCCCCGCGCCTTGCCGGTAGCGTCGAGCTGGTGCGCGGCACATTGGGCTTTGCGGGCCGGTCGTTCGAGCTGGAGAACGGCGACATCGACTTTACCGGCGGCGCCACGATCGACCCGACGATCGACATCGCCGCCAGCGACGAGATCGAGGATGTGACCGTGCGCGTCAACGTAACCGGCCGCGCCTATGATCCGCAGATCGCGTTCAGCAGCACGCCCGGCCTGCCGCAGGACGAGATCGTGTCGCGCATCCTGTTCGGCAGCTCGGTCGGGAACCTGTCGACGATACAGGCCGTGCAACTGGCCGCATCGCTCAATTCGCTGCGCGGCGGGGGCGGCGGGCTGAACCCGCTGGGCACATTGCGTTCGGCCACCGGCGTTGATCGTCTGCGCATTCTGGGCGGCGACGACGATACCGGACGCGGCACCGCGCTGGCGGCGGGGCAATATCTGACCGACGACATCTATGTCGAGCTGATCACCGACGCACGCGGCTTTACCGCAACCCAGCTGGAGGTGGCGCTGACCCCTGCCCTGTCGGTACTGAGCCAGGCAGGCGGATCGTCGGCGGTCGATGTGTCGGTGCAATATAGAAAGGATTACTGATGCGCGCCGCTGCCTGCATTGTCCTGCTGGCCCTGTGCGCCTGTAGCGCGGAGCCCGATTTCGACGAACGCTTCGAAAAGGCCGACGCCGAGACGCGGCAGCTGGCGCAGGAGATCGACGGTCAGTTGCAGGAACCCGCCAACGACCGGACGGAACCGGCCGGCGCTATGGCCCGCCCTGCGCGCTAGCTGCGGTGAAACGCATAGAGGACAAGATTGACGCAGGCCGCGCTGAGCGCCGAGAGCAGGGCCGATAACCAGCCGAACACGGGGATCGAGGCAAGGATGACGATCAGGTCGATCGCCGCGCCCTGAAGTCCCATGTTCCAGCCGAATCGCCGGTTCAGCGTGATCATCAGGATCACCGTCCCCCCCACGCCTGCGGCATGGCGCGTGGCGAACAGTACGCCCAGCCCGATCAGGCTGCCGCCCATGACCGAACCGATCACCGGATCCAGCGAGCGTATGTCGATATGACGCGCGACCAGTGTGCCGAATGTGACGATACCGATGGTCACCGCGAAAGACCGGATCGCGAATTCGCGGCCCATCATCGCCCATGCCACGGCAAAAAACGGGATGTTGAACAGGCCGAATAACAGGCTGGGGTTAACCGGCACCAGATGGGCCGCCAACAGGGCGATGCCTGCGACGCCCGATGTCACCAGCTGGCACTGGTGCAGGAAAATCAGGCCCAGCGATATGGTAACCCCCGCCAGCGCATAGCCATAGAGATCGACCCACATCAGTCCGAACAGCCAGCGATGGCCAGCCGCCTTGCGGGTCTTTTCCGACCCCCGATCGGCATTGGCGGATATGGCGGGTTTCTCGGCTTGTGACATTTCCGGCTATCCGGACCCGACCGGAGGTGCGGGTCGTTGGTTCAGGGCACGGCTTTCGCACCTGCCGGCCTGGTGTCCGGCAGTCGGGCATGTTTCTGTCGTCGAAATCGGGTCCGGTCAGGCGGGCGGAGCAATCCATGACGCATCGTGAAGGCGATAGAACACGCCCCCCTGCCGCGCCCGCACCAGTTCAAGCCGTCCGCGCAGTGTGACGACCCCTGCCACCGGCGATGGCGCGTCACCGGCATCGACCTCCATCCGCATGTTGGGTCCGCTGTCGAGGTGGAATACGCAATCCACCTCGCTGCCATAAAGGGTGAAGCGGTTCCCCGTGTCGTCGGGCATGCGATAGCCGGCGATGGTAACGAGCGTGCCGTCCAGTGCCTCAACCTCCGGTCCGAACTGCGGGGCAAGCCGGTTGACGCCATTCGCGTCGACCCATGGCACCGCCGCCGTTCCGGCCAGCAATTCCCATGATAGTCCGCCATCGGGCGCAGGGGCAAATCCGTGCGGACCATGGGCGAAGGCCGGAACAGACGATGCCAATGCGGCCGCGGCGGCGAGAAGATAGCGAAATGTCATTTCGTATGCCCGCCATCGGGCGACATGTCGAAATCGGGGCGACCGATGGTGAGGAACCAGCCCTTGATCACGTCCTCGTCCGCGCCGGTCGCAAGGCCCAGTTGCAGCAGCATGCGGGCCTTTTGCGGCAGCAGATCGCCAGCGGGCAACACGCCCGGCCCGCTGCCATAGGAACTGCCCGATCCGGTGCGATTGGCCGACACGAACAGCACGCCCCTTGCAATGGCTGAGTCCCGCGCCGCTTTTTGTTCTGCCGACAGTCCGCCCCCGCCCGTGCCTGCGGTTACGATGCCCTTGACCCCGGCATCGACGAGGCCGGAAATCGTCTCGCCCGCGGCATCGACATAGGAATAGGCGACATCGACGCGCGGAATATCCGATACGGCGATGCTGTTCATGTCGAACGGCGTGGCCCATTCCGGCGTCTTGCAATCCAGCACGCGCGCGGGGGCGTGGATCGCGCGGATGCGGTCCTCGTCCACCCAGCCCAGAGTTCCGGTACGGCGGGCCTGAAACGTATCCATGCGGACTGCGTCCGACTTCGTCACCTCGCGCGCGGCGAAGAAACTGTCGTCCATCATGATGACCGTGCCATAGCAGGTCGTCTTCTGGCTGGCGGCCAGACGGATCGCGTTGAACAGATTGCCCTCGCCGTCCCACGAGGCGGTATTGGCCTGCCGCATCGATCCCGTCACGACGACCGGCTTGTCGCTGCGCAGCGTCAGGTCGAGCCAGTAGGCGACTTCCTCCATCACGCTGGTGCCGGTGGTGACCACCACGCCCTGCACGTCGGGCTCTGCCAGCGATTTGTCGATCGCCAGTGTCAGTTCGTGCAGATATTCGGTGGTGATATCCTGCGATCCGATATCCGATGCCTTGAGGATCGAGACATTGGCGATATCCGCGATCTCGGGCTGGAGCCGCTCGACCAGACTCTCGATCGAAATGCGCGGCGTGTCATAGCTTTGGTACCGGAACCGGCCCTTGGCGGTGGACACGATCGTGCCGCCAAGTCCGACCACGCGAATACCCGGCAATGCGGGATCGACCGAAGCGGGAGGCACGATCTCGTCCCCCACCGCGACGGGTGTGGACGGCTTGATTTCCTCTGCGTGGAGCGCGGGGGAAATGGCGGCCAGCGACAGGGTTGCGGCAATGCCCGCTGCGAATGCATGCCTGTTCATGGTCATTTCGCCACCGTCATATGGCCGTCCTGCTTGAAGACCGTGCCCCCCTGCATGACGAAGCCCACAGTGTGAAGCACGGTAATATCGGTCAGCGGGTTACCGTCGACCGCGACAATATCGGCAAAACGGCCCGCACGGATCGCGCCGACATCCTCTTCGGCACCCAGCAGTTCGGCGGCATTGGACGTGCCCGCGATAATCGCATCCATCGCCGGGATTCCAGCCTCGACCATATACTGGAACTCGAACGCATTCTCGCCATGCGGGCGATAGCCGAGCTGGTCGGTGCCCAGCGCGATCTTCACCCCTGCCTCCCATGCGTTGACGGCATTGGCCTTCATGGTCGGCGTCACGTTCTGCGCCTTCCACACCACATCGGGAGAGAAGCGGTCGGGGTTCTTGCGGGTTTCCTCGGCGATTTCCAGACCGGCGAACAGGGTCGGCACCATGAATGTGCCGTGTTCCTTCATAAGCCGGTAGGTCTCGGCATCGGAATAGGTGCCGTGTTCGATGGAATCGACGCCGTCGCGCACGGCTGCGTCGATGCCCGGCTTGCCATGCGCGTGGGCCGCGACCTTCATGCCCAGCATATGGGCGGTATCGACCACCGAGGTAATCTCGGGATCGCTCATGGTCTGGATATTCACGTCGGTATTGGTGCTGGCGACGCCGCCGGTGACGGTAATCTTGATCAGATCGGCGCCGCGTTTCTGCATCGTGCGGACCGCCTTGCGCGCCTCGTAAACACCAGAGATGACCGGCAGGGTCAGCGAATCGTCGCTGCGGCTCCATCCGGAATCGAGCCGGTTGAACGGATCGCCATGACCGCCCGTGGGCACGATGGAATATCCCGCAACGAACAGCCGCGGACCGATGACCTGCCCGTCGTCGAAGCCCTGCTTCAACGCGCGGAGAACGTCGATATTGCCGCCCACGTCGCGGATGGTGGTGAAACCGCCCGCCAGCGTGGCGCGCATGTTGCGCATGCTTTCGAACACCTGCTTTTCGGCAGTGCCGCCCATACGGTCGCGGCGTGCATCGCCGCCGGTGATATGGTCGTGGCAATCGATAAAGCCCGGCAGCACGGTCGAACCGGACAGATCGATGATTGCCACGCCTTCGGGGCTCTGGAACCCGTCGACGACCGACATGATCCGGTCCCCGTCGATCAGGATAGAGACATTGCTGCGCGTCTGGCGGCTGATCCCGTCGATCAGCGTTCCGGCATGGATCACCTTGTCCTGCGCCAGGGCGGGACCGGCCGACAGCGCCAGCAGCGAAGCCGCAAGCAGAGCCGATGTTTTGCGTGTTTTGCCCATCATGCGCCTCAATCCTCGATCACCGGCGCGCCGCCGGTTTTATAGACATGGCCGCCCTTCATCACAAAGCGGACGCGTTGCAATTCGGTGATGTCCGCCAGCGGATCGCCCGCAACGGCGACGATATCGGCCAGCTTGCCCGTTTTCAGCCGCCCCAGATCGTCCGCGCCCAGCAGGTCTGCGGCATTGCCGGTGGCAGCGATGATGGCATCCATCGGGGTCATCCCCGCTTCGGTCATATAGACGAATTCCATCGCGCTATCGCCCAGTGGCTTGTACCCAAGCTGGTCGGTGCCCAGCGCGATCTTCACACCATAGCGATAGGCGCGGGTCAGATTGCCTGACATCTGCGGCGTCACATTGATCGCCTTGTCGCGCACGTCGGGCGGGAAATTATCGGGATTGTTGATCGCCTGCTCGCGGATCTCGTTCGCGGCATACAGCGTGGGCACCATATAGACGCCCTTTTCCTTCATGATCTTATAGTCGCCCTCGTCCGAATAGGTGCCGTGTTCGATGGAATCGACACCCGCCAGCAACGAGGCGCGAATGCCCGTGTGGCCGTGGGCATGGGCGGCGACCGTCATGTTCAGCGAATGGGCCGTATCGACGATCGCTTCCAGCTCGTCCTCGGCCAGAACCTGGCGGTTGACGTCGACGCCGGTCGACGCAACGCCGCCACTGGCATTGATCTTGATCGCTTCGGCCCCGCGCTGGCGCCGTTCGCGCACCGCCTTGATCGCTTCGTCGGGGCTGTTGACGATATTCGACGTATCGGCTCCGTCCAGCCGCACCCAGTTCGGGTCCATCGCCTTCGAAAAATCCGCCGGACCGCCCGTGGGCGTCAGCGAATAGCCGGTGAATTTCATGCGCGGCCCCGGAATTATACCCGAATCGATCGATTCCTGCGTCGCTTTCAGCACGTCGATATTGCCCGAAACATCGCGCACATAGGTAAAGCCCGACATCAGGATCGCGCGCATATTGGCGGCGGTCTGGATCGCGATGCGTTCGGGCAGCACCGCCATGCGGTTGCGCGAACGCAGGCCGCCGGTCACATGCGAATGCACGTCGAACATCCCCGGCAGCACGGTCGAGGATGACAGATCGATCACCTCGAACCCCTCGGGCGTGGTGAAACCGTCCTCGATCGCGGCGATCCGGTCATCGTCGACGATGATGGTGACATTGGTCCTGACCTTTTGGGTATGACCGTCGATCATGCGGCCCGCATGGATCGCGTAATCGTCGGCAAGGGCCGGTGTCGCGGACAGGATCGCCGCGAGTGCAAGCCCCTGTTTCAGCGCATTGCGAGTGAACATGTACAAAGCTCCGGGGTGTGCCGGACGGGGAGAATGAGGGAAACCCCGCCCGGCTGTTCAGGGACGGTCGATCAGAAACGCTTGCGCAGTTCGATACCGATCGTCCTTGGCGTAAGGCCCATGCCGCGCACCGCGCCCGAGCCGAACAGAGTGCCGCTTCCCTTGCTGGTCAGCGCCATTTCGTTCAGCATGTTGTTGACGAACAGATAGGCGCCCCAGTCGCCCTCGATCTGCTCGACGCCGATGCGGCCGCTCAGTTCGGTATAGGCAGGCAGGTAATAGCGGTAGGGATTGTCGTAATCGAACGATGTCCAGATGCCGCCCGTATGCGCCGCATCCAGCCGGACAAGGCCGTCCATCGTATCGCTGAGCGGCTTCACATATTCCGCACCCAGCTGCCATGTCCATTCGGGCACGCCCGTGATCGGATCGCCTGCCTTGCCGCTCGCAGAGAACACGTCGGTGACCTGATCCTCGACCAGCTTGGCATCGGCATAGGTCAGGTTGCCCCTGATGTTCAGACCGGGCAGCGGGTTGAGGTTCGCCTCGACCTCTACCCCGCGGACACGGGCCGCGCCGGCGTTGGAAATGAAGCTGAAGGTCGAACCGGTCGATTGTGCATCGGCCTGACCGCTGACCTGAATGTCGGACCAGTCGATCTGGTACACGTCGAAATTCAGCGTGAGCATGCGGTCGAACAATTGCGACTTCACGCCGATCTCATAGCTCCACAGGCTGTCCGAGGCATAGGGCCCCAGTTCGGCAGGAAGGCCGATGACCTGGTTGACGCCGCCCGGACGGAAGCCTTCCGATGCCGAGGCATAGATCATCAGGTCGGGATTGACCTGGTAATCGGCGCCGAACTTGAACACCCACCCCTTGTCGCCGGCTTCGGCCGTATCGGCCTCGCCCTGCACCGCGCCGATGATGATATTGCCGATCATCGCCTCGCCGGTCACTTCACGGTCGAATTTGTACCAGCGCGCACCGGCGGTCAGGTTCAGCCCGTCGATCACTTCGAAGCTGCCTTCGCCATAGGCGGCGGTCTGCTCCAGCGTGTCGAGGATCTGGCGGCGGAAAATCACCGATGCCGGTGCGACCACCTCGCCATTGGCCATGCGCGGCTCTGTCGACAAGGGCTTGATGACGCGGCCGGTCTGCTCGTCGACCAGCACGACATTCGAATAGATGTCGCCGTCGCGCTTGGAGTGGAACAGGCCCACCGTCCAGTCGAGACGTCCGTCGCCGTTCGACGAAAGGCGGATTTCCTGCGTATCGGCCTCGGTCGTCTGCTGCGAATAGGCCGCCGACGGGCTCTGCGACAGGGCGAAGGTGCGATAGTCCTCGAGCTGGTCGGCATCGCAGCTTTCCACGCCGATATAGGTGGCGCAGCGGCTGGCGTTCGACTGCTGGGCGATGAAGAAATTGCTCGAATCCGATGTGTAGTCGAGATAGCGTTTCTGGTGCGAGACCGTGCCCGACAGCGTGGCGAACCCGAAATCATACTCGCCGCTCAGCGTGAACAGGTCGAGGTCGTCGGCATTCTCGTGCAGGGACAGCCATGCCGCGTCATAGGCGGGCGAGACGACTTCATTGTCCTGACCCCACAGGAAATTGTTCACAAAGCCGCTATAGCGCTGGATATAGGCCATGCCGTCGATGGTCAGATCGTCGGTCGGCTGGAAACGCAGCATGACGCGGCCGCCATAGCTTTCGTAATCGTTGATGTTCTTCAGATCGCGCCACGAATTGTCGATCCAGCCATCACGCTCGCGATAGAAGCCCACGACGCGCACGCCCAGCACATCCGATACGATCGGCGCATTGACCATGCCATAGACTTCGCCGCCAAGTCCGCCGCCGTCGACGGTGGTGCCCATCAGCTGCGCCGCGCCTTCATATTCGTTCAGATCGGGCTTGGCATAGATCAGCCGCACGGTACCGGCCATCGATGCCGAACCGTAAAGCGTACCCTGCGGGCCGCGCAGAACCTCGATCCGTTCGACGTCGAACAGGCGCACGTCGGGATTGGCCGAACCGGCCGAATTGTTCACGCCCACCGGGCTGATCAGCGGCGTATCGTCGTAATAGAGGCCGACGACCGGCTCGCCCGATGCGTTGATATTGCGCAGGGTGATGCGCGCACCGCCATTGCCGCCTTCGGAAATGCGCAGGCCCGGGGCCACGCGGTTCAGCTGGAAGACGTCGGTGACATTGGCATCGGCCAGCGTCTCGCCCGTTACAGCGGTGATGGCGAGCGGCGTTTCCTGCACGGTGGTCGACCGCTTCAGCGCGGTTACGACGATCGCGCCGTCGTCGTGCATGTCGCCATCGGCAACCGAAGCGCCGGTGCCGTCCTGTGCAAGGGCAGGTGCCGCAAACAGGATGCAACCGGCGAGAAGTGCAGAGCGCCGCAGGCTGCAGCGCATATCAAAATTCAACATGTAACAGGTTCCCCTTACCGAACCGGCGCTTCCCGCGCCGACCTCTGGCATCCCTCCGCAGAACCTTCCCCGTTTGCAGATCCGGTATTCCGGACCTTGCTTCTGGTATTGACCGGCGCGCCGATTGCGCGGCGGCACCGGCAGCTCTTGGTAGATCGAAATATGAATTGCTCTGTCCGGCTGGCGAATTGATCGACAGGCGGAGTGTTTCGACATTCCTTCGGTAGAGCCCGCCCCTTCCGAGTGACCTGAAATGTATGCAAAACCCTTTGAAAAATCTTGCCAATTTTTGGTCACATCGGGCCGTTTGATAGTATGATTGCGCGCCTTTCAGGCCCATCCCTGGCGCAAAACGACTAGCGGCAGAGGCCATGCTGCCGCAGTCATGCTGCCATGCAGGACATTGATTCGTTCGACCGGAAAATATTGAGCGTTCTGGCCGAGCAAGGCCGCGTCAGCTGGCGCGAACTGGGCGACCGCATCGGCCTTTCGCTGACGCCGACATTACGCCGCGTGCGCAGGCTGGAGGCTGACGGCTATATCGAGGGGTACGAGGCCCGTTTGAGCGAACCGAAACTGGGCGGACACATGAGTGTTTTTGTATCCATTTCGCTTGGCCGCCAGGCAAGCGACACGCTGATGACATTCGACCGTTCGATCCTGGAATTGCCCGAAGTCATGGAATGCTATCTGATGACCGGAGATGCCGATTATCTGGTTCGCATCGTCGTGAACGATCTGCCCCATTATCAAACCGTGGTCGACCGCATCGCGCAAATTCCCGACATCAATCACATCAAGTCCAGCTTTTCGCTTCGCCCCGTCGTGCAAAGGCGCTCACCCTTGCTGCGATAGCCGGCGGGAGAGCTATCGGCCGGTCTGGACGATGCGACAGGCATTGGGCCGTCGGTCGCGGGAACGGCGCGCCCGTACTCCTTCCCATGAAAGGGCACGCCGTTCCATTCCCGTCAGCCGAAACCGCTTCCCCACAACAGGAAACACGCAAGCGGTATTCCGGCGACTACGCCCAGAAAGACCGCCGCGTTGCGCAGATCCCGCAATCCGAAGCGGTCGATGTGGTCGCTGCGGAACTGGCGATATTGCGGGGCGATGTCCTCTTCGCAGGACAGCATGGCGACATCCATGGCAGTGGCTTCCTTGCGGAACCAGCGCAGCACGCGCTGTAGCTCGGCGTCGGTGAGATCGGGGTAACAGGCAAGGATCGCGGCTATTTCCGCGCGCAGCATTATGCACGCCGGTTGGCGTGTTGTTTCGTCGGTCATATTTCACCTGATGAACGGTTGAGATCATGGCCCGACCGTGCGGGCCCGTTCGATCAGATGCGCGGTGGCCCCCGTGCCCGGTTGGCCCGCGCGGCGGACTGGCGCAGATCGCCTGCCTGCGATGGGGACCAGAGGCTTAGCCCGTCCGCATCCGCATCGGCAGATACAGAGCCGGTATGGAACGGCACGGGCGCCTTGCCGCCACCGCCCTTTTTGAAATCGTCGGCCCGCAACGCATTTTGCACGGCGGGCATGACCGCCTTGTGCAATTCCAGCGGTCCGCCCGCAGTCGCGCCGTGCTCACCCGTTCCGGCAAAGGCAATCGGCTGCCCCGCTTGCGCGGGTGCCGCAGCCGCCATGGCCAGCGCCAACAGCGCAAGCAGACGGGCCATCAGGAAAGACGGGATTCGCATATTGCGCGCATTCACCGGATCGCGATGCGGCGCAAGATCGCATTCGGTCGAACACCGGAGCGCACAACAACGCCCCCTATCGTATCCCGAAAGCAGAATACTTTCTTGCAAATGAGAATGCATCTCATTAACGGGAGTTGCATCAAACGAAGGGGACCCCATGCGACTGCTGAAATACTCGATCCTGTCGGCCACCATGCTTGTGCCGGTGACCGCCTTTGCCAATGACGTCGTGGCCACCGACGGTGCCGCAGCGGCAGAACAGCCGCGCGATATCGTCGTGTCCGGCATGATGCAGGAAAGCGCATCGGCGACGAAGACCGACACGCCGGTGATCGAGGTTCCGCAGCCCGTGACCATCATCGATGACGAGGTGTTCGAGGCGCAGGGCGCGGTGTCGGTCAGCGATACGCTGAACTATGTCGCGGGCGTGACCGCCAATCCCTATGGCCCCGACAGCCGCGTCGACGGGGCGCTGGTGCGCGGGATCAGCGCGCTGCAATTCCGCGACGGCATGCGCGATATCTTCAGCTATTACGCCAGCATCCGGGCCGATCCGTATAATTTCGACCGCATCGAACTGGTGCGCGGCCCAGCGTCGGTCCTGTTCGGACAGGGTTCGCTGGGCGGCATCGTCAATATGGTGTCCAAGACACCGCAATTCGAAACCGGCGGCGAATTCTCGCTGCGCTATGGCTCTTTCGATCGCAAGGAAGCACTGGCCGACATCACCGGCCCCGTCACCGACACGCTGGCGGCGCGCGTCGTGGCGCGGGTGCGCGATTCAGGATCGCAGACCGATCATGTGCCCGACGACCGCGTGATGTTCTCCCCCTCCGTCACCTTCGCACCGGCCGACACCACGCAGATCACGCTGATCGGCCTGTATCAAGAGGATGATGGCGGTTCGACTTCGCAGTTCCTGCCGCTGGTCGGCACCATCCTGCCCAACCCCAACGGCCAGCTGGATAGTGATCTGTTTATCGGAAAACCCGGATGGGACCGCTATGACGGGCGCCTGCTGCAGGGCACGATCATCGCCAGCCACGAATTCTCGCCGGAGCTGACGGTGAATGCCAAGGCGCGCTATATCGACAGCGACCTCACCTATCTCACCCATTATCCCAACAGCTATTCCAACCCGCTGAACCCCTATATCGACGAGGATCAGCGCCAGATCTATAACTACGCCAGCGGCAGCCTTGCCCGCATGGAGATCTTTTCGACCGACAATAATGTGCAATATGATTTCCGCACCGGCGACGCGGTCGAACACACGCTGCTGGCGGGTATCGATTACAGCTGGAACCGTGTGCGCAAGGACAGCGGCTATGCGCTGGAACTGATCGATATTTACGCCATCGACTACGACAGCCTGTCGGATTTCAACGGCACCATCCCGATGCCCGGCGATGCGGGCTATCTTTATGGCTTTGCCGAAGATGTGAAGCAGACGCAGATCGGCTTTTACCTGCAGGACCAGATCCGCATGTGGGACCGCGTGTCGATCGTGCTGGGCGTCCGGAGGGACGAGGCGCGCTCGACCTCTTATGGCGAGGAAGTCTATGATCAGGGCGCGACCACGTTCCGCGCCGGTATCATCGGAGAAGTCGTCGACGGCGTATCGCCATTCTTCAGCTATACCGAGAGTTTCGAGCCGATCAGCGGTTCCGACCTTTACGGCGATCCCTTCGTGCCCAAGACGGGCCGCCAGTTCGAGGCGGGGGTGAAATTCCATCCGGCCGACCAGATCATCGTGACCGCCACGGCCTATCACATCAAGGAAGCGAACCGCCCCGTCGCCGCGGTCGTGCCCAGCCCCGACGATCCGGACGTGATCCTGAACGGCCAGTTGCAGATCGGCTCGCTGACGTCGAAAGGCGTCGAGTTCGAGGCCAATGCCACCCTGCCCGGCAATCTGCTGCTGATCGCCAACGCCAGCTATAACGAGGCGGAGATCGAAGATACGGGCCAGCAGCTCGACAATGTGCCCAAGTTCAATGCCTCGCTATGGGCGATGAAGGATTTCGCCCTGTCGGACAGCACCGGCGCACGGATCGGCGCAGGCGTACGCCATGTGGGCAAGAACAAGTCATACGGCGCGGCCTTCCCCGACGGGCTGACCACGCCTGCCTTTACGCTGGTCGACGCGGTCGCCGAAGTCAGCTGGGAAAGCTGGAGCCTTGCGCTGAACGCCACCAACCTGCTGGGCAAGGACTATTATTCCGCATGCCTCGCACGCGGCGATTGCTTCATGGGAAGCGAACGCAATGTCTATGGCACGCTGAGCTATCGTTTCTGATGGGCGGCGATGCCTTGCTGGTGACCGGCAGTGCTCTGGCGGTCCTCGGCGTTGTCATGCTGCGCTGGTCATGGGGGCGGCCCCGGCGGGCCACCTTGCCCAATCTGGCAGGCTGGGCATCGCTTGCCGCTGCCGTGATCTGCGGCGCGGCGGCGGCGGGCGCATGGGGCATTGCGTTCGCTTCGCTATGGGCGATGGGCGCGGCGTGCGCCTTGCTGGCATGGGCGGGCCTGACCGCTGCGCCGCCCGCAACGAGTGCGCGCCGCGCGTCCGACCGGCGCGCGGGCATGCTGCCGCAAGGGGATGAGCCCCTGCGCCTTGGCGGGCGGGCGCTGACCTTTCTGCTGGTGGCGGTGCTGTCGATGGCGGCGTCCATTGCCATCGCGCTTGGCGTTCGCTGGATCGCGCTGCTGTGCGGCGCCGGAGAGGGCAATGCATCGGTGCTGGCGCTGTTCGCGGCGCCGCTGGCGTGGACGATCCTTGCCTATGCATTGCTGATGACAGCCAGCCGCAAGCGCCAGTTCGCGATGATCGCCTGCAGCCTGCTGGCCGCTCTGCCCCCAATTCTGACAGGAGTCATGGCATGAGCCGGACCATCGAAGCGGGCACGGTCAAACGCGCCCTTTCCGCCCACGCCGCGATCGGGCTGATCGCGGGGGCCTTGCTCTATCTCGTCTCGCTGACAGGCACGGTCGCGGTGTTCTATGCCGAATTGCAGCGTATCGAGCAGCCAGATGTGCCCGAAATGACCGCGATTGCGCCCGAAGCGGTGCAAAACGGTGTCGAACATGCGCTGAAGCAGCCATCGGGCAATGCGCCCACCACGCATCTTTACGTGCATATGCCGGTCGAGGATTTGCCCCGCGCGACGATCACTACCGATAATGATGCATGGCATCTGGATATCGACGGCAATATCGCCATGCCCGAGGAAATCGCATGGTCCGACTTCCTCGTCGCGCTGCATTATACGCTGAACCTGCCCGCGCTGGTCGGCATCACCATCGTCGGCATTCTGGGCGTGATGATGCTGGCATTGTCGCTGTCGGGCGTGGTCGCCCTGCCACGCATCTTCCGCGATGCGTTCCGCTTGCGCGCGCGCAGCCCGGGCGGCGTGGCGCTGGCCGACTGGCATAACCGGTTAAGCGTCTGGACGCTGCCCTTCGGCGTCGCCATCGCGCTGACCGGGGCGTTGATCGGGCTGGCGACGGTCACGGCCTATGGCATTGCGGCCAGTGATTACGGCGGCGATGTCGCGGCGGTTTACGAACCCATATTCGGCGGAGAACCGGCGGGCGACGACGCGCCTGCCCCTGCCCCCGATGTCGCGGCGGCCTTACGCTATATGGCCCGCCATTATCCGCAGGTCGAACCGAGCTATGCCATCCTGCACGATCCGCTGACACGCGGCCAGCACATACAGATCGTCGGGCTGCACGATAAACGGCTGATCTTCGGTGAATATTACAGCTTCGACGCCAGCGGCAATTTCAAGGGCACCGCGGGCCTGTCCGATGGCGACTGGGGCCAACAGGCCGCCGCGTCGACCTATCAGCTGCATTTCGGCACCTTTGGCGGCATCTGGGTCAAGATCGCCTATGCGCTGTTCGGGGCCGCGCTGACGGCAGTTTGCGCCACAGGCACCTATATCTGGCTGGGCAAACGTCGCCGCCGCGGATTTGACGAACCGAGTCTGAGGGCAATGTGGAACGGCGTCATCATCGGCGCGCCGGTGGCACTGGCGATCAGTTTCGCGGGCAGGCTAGCGATCGGCAATACGGCCCCTCTGGTGGCGATATTCTGGGTATCCTATGCGCTGTGTATCGGACTCAGCCTCGTGATCGGCAGGCGTGCGGCAGTGCCGCCGCACTTACGCGGCTGATCTGGTGCGGACAGGCTTTGGCCCTGCGCACCCCTCAATTATTTTTGAGGGTTCGTCGCAGTGTCGGCGTAAGTAAGGGCAGCAAGCAGGATCGAGGCAAAATGCAAGACAGCCGACTGGACATGGCCCTGAAGGGTGTAGGTGGCTCTGACGAAGCCGCGATAGCCGATGATTTCATGGATGGAGTCTGGATGCAGGCGGACCGGTTGGTAGAGATGTCGGCTCGCCGCCGCCGCCTTGCGTTGATGGGGGTTATGATGTTCGTCGGGCTCGGCGCCGGCTTTTCGACCACGCATACGCCTGCCCGCGCGGAAACCGCCGGAAATCGCCTGATCGATGGGACCGATCTGTCCCCCGCTGCTCTATTGCACGTCGCACCGTGAAGTTCGGCGGTCTTCAGCTCTTGCTTGCCATCGCCCTGGCGCTGGCAGCCGGCGTTCTGGGTGCAATCGCCGCCGGTGAACTGCGCGACACAGGACAAAGCCAGACGCTCCATCACTTTGTGCATGAAGAGCTTGACCTGACCGACAGGCAGAAGGCGCAATTAAATCAGCTCGAGAATAATTTCGCGGCCGAGCGCAAGGATATGGAGATTTCATTGCGCGCAGCCAACTCGCAGCTCGCGGCGGCGATGGAAGACGAGCATGAATATGGCCCCAAGGTCGTCAGTGCGATTGACGAGGTTCATGACCGCATGGGTGATCTGCAAAAGGCAACGGTTCGCCATGTCTTTGATATGAGAGCCTTGCTCGATCCGCAGCAGCAGTTGCGCTTCGATCGGCAGGTAGCAAGTTCGCTGACCAGCGAACCCGGTGAATGACCCGCGGTGCAGGTCGGGCCTGACAAGGACGAGCGTGATCTGATCGGCATGGCGAAAGAGGGCAACAGGTCCGCTTTCAGCCAGCTTGTACGGCCGCATCTGCCCCGACTGATAGTGCTCGCCCGCCGCATGCTGGGATCGGCGGAAGATGCCGAGGACGCCGTCCAGACGGCGCTGGCGTCAACGTGGATGGCACGGGCGAGGCTCGATCCCGAACAACCGATCGCACCATTCTTGACGACGGTCACGCTGAACAAATGTCGCGACAGGATCAGGCGGCGCAAGGTGGCACGGCTGGTTGGCTTGTCCGATGCGATTTATATCGTTCCCTCTGACGATCCGGACCAGTTGCGAACTGCGGCAGGCCGTGAATTACTGACGCGAACTGCGCAAGCGATCGAGAGGCTGCCACTGAAGCTGCGCGAGGCGCTGGTGCTGGTCGCTTTGGACGGACGCAGTCAGGCAGAGGCGGCCCGGCTTTTGGGCGTGACCGGGAAAACGATCGAAACACGTATCTATCGCGCCCGGCAAAAATTGCGCGAGAAAGTCGATTTTTCCTGAGGGGTGTTTGCCGCCTGCGCGTAAGCACGGGTTATGACATTCACGACCGATCGCAAACCACTCTCACTGCAACGTCGCCGCTTCCTCGCCAGTAGCGCTGGTGCTGCCAGCCTGATCGGACTTGCGCAGTCCGTGCCTGCATGGGCCCGCGCAAACCATGGCGGCACGATGGCGCGCAAGGGCAGCGATGTTCTGTCGGGTGAACATCTCACCATGACGGTCAGGGATGCGGCCTTCGCCACCGGCAAACGCCATGGTCCGGCGGTAACGGTGAATGGAACCCTGCCCGGTCCGCTGCTGCGACTGACAGAGGGGCAGAACCTTGTCGTCGATCTGCTGAACGAAAGCTCGGGTGAGACGTCGATCCATTGGCACGGGCTGCTGGTGCCCTTCCTGATGGACGGCGTCCCGGGTGTATCGATGACCGCAGTTCGGCCGGGAGAGAGCTTCCGGTACGAATTCCCGATCCGTCAGGCGGGGACCTATTGGTGGCATGCGCACACCATGCAGGAGCCGATGGGCCATTACGGGCCCATTATTATCGATCCGGGCGATGGCGATGCGCATAAGGTGGACCGTGACTATGTGGTGATGCTGTCCGACTGGTCGCCGATGCATCCGCATACGCTGATGAAGAAGCTGAAGGTGGGCGAGGCACCGTTCAATTTCCAGAAGACCACCGCCAGCGACGACTACAAGCTGTCCGGGGCAGACCGCCGGATGTGGGCGCGGATGCGCATGATGCCGACCGACATCTCCGACGTGTCGGCGCCGCTCTACAGCTATCTGATCAATGGTCATGGCCCCGATGACGGGCTGGAATTTGCCTTCAACCCCGGTGAACGCGTGCGGCTGCGCTTCATCAATGGTTCGGCGATGACCTTCTTCAATGTGCGGATTCCGGGGGTGGCGATGCAGGTGGTCGCCGCCGACGGTCAGGATGTGCGTCCGGTCGAAGTGGATGAATTCCAGATCGGCAATGCCGAGACGTATGACGTGATCGTCGAGCCTCGCGGTGCGGACGCCTTTGCCATCGTCGCAGAGGCGATGGACCGCTCTGGCATGGGGGTCGCGATGCTGACCGCGCGGCAAGGCACCAGCGCCGCAGTCCCGCCGCTGCGCGATCCGCCGCTGCTGACCATGGCCGACATGGGGATGAACCATGGCTCTGCGGATGGCGCGATGGATCATAGCGCCATGGGCCACGGTGGTATGGATCAATCCGGTAGCGGCGCCATGAACGGCATGGAAATGCAGGACATGGACATGGGCGGCATGACCATGCGCGATACCTCGCTGCTTCCGCCAGAGGTGAAGGTCGGGCCCGGTCTCGACATGGTTTCGATGAACCCCGTGGACCGCATGGGCGATCCGGGCATCGGTTTGGCCGGCGTCGGACACCGCGTGCTGAACTACCGGCAACTTGTTGCCGCGCGCATGAACAGCGACATGCGTCAACCGACGCGGCTGAAGGAGATTCACCTGACCGGCAATATGGAACGCTATATGTGGTCGTTCGACGGCAAGAAGTTTTCTGCCGTTACCGATGATCCGATCCGCTTTGCGTTCAATGAACGGGTCCGCGTGAAGCTGGTGAACGACACCATGATGGCGCATCCGATCCACCTTCACGGCCATTTCTTCGAACTGGTGAACGACGCCCCGCATGGCCACCAGCCTTTGAAGCACACTCTGATCGTGCAGCCCGGTGGCAGCGCGCAATTCGACCTGACCGCGAATGAGCCGGGTGACTGGGCGTTTCACTGCCACCTTATCTACCACATGCATAATGGCATGTTTCAGGTCGTGACTGTCCGCCCCTTGCAGGGAGAGGAAGGTTGATGCGCATGGCTGCCATACTTGCCCTGCCATTGATTGCGCTGCCCTCCGCGGCGCTGGCGCAGGATCACGGCGATCAGCACGTTATGCCGGATGCGGAAGTGCAAGCAGAAACAGATCGCTGTCCGTCCGGCGCGGACACGGCGATGCCGGTGACGGATTGCTCAGACCAGTCCGGGCAATCAGCCTTGGACCACGCGGGCATGGACCACTCGGGCATGGACCATTCGGCGATGGGGCATGATACCATGCCCCAGCCGGAAGTGGATCACAGCGCCATGGGCCATGACCAGATGGATCACGGCTCTATGAATCACGGTCAGATGGATCATGGGGCGATGGATCATTCGGCAATGGGTCACGCTGGAATGGCGGGCGGAAACGATCTTCCCAATTCTCCGCCGCCGCCCGAAGCCTTTTCGGGTCCGCTGCATGCGGCAGACGCTTTCGTCGGGGCAGAAGCGATGGCGGCGTCGCGCGTGAC
Source organism: Croceicoccus sp. Ery5 (assembly GCF_020985325.1). NCBI lineage: Bacteria > Pseudomonadati > Pseudomonadota > Alphaproteobacteria > Sphingomonadales > Erythrobacteraceae > Croceicoccus > Croceicoccus sp. Ery5. Next base: position 1,009,748 of record NZ_CP087587.1, on the reverse strand, counting down.
GGTGACGCGGTCGGTTAGCGGAATGCCGGTGTTCTGGCTGCAGGGCGACAGGGCCGAATATCGCGCGCGTGCGGGAAGTGACGGCTATCTGTGGGACCTTCAGGGCTATTACGGCGGCGATATCGACAAGCTCTGGTTTAAGAGCGAGGGCGAAGGCAGCTTCGGCGAAAGTCCGGAATCGGCTGAGGTTCAGGCCCTGTGGAGCCACGCGATCGGCCCGTGGTGGGATGTGCAAACGGGCATCCGTCAGGACCTGACCGGTCCGAACCGCACCCATGCGGTCATCGGCGTGCAGGGGCTTGCGCCGTATCTGTTCGAAGTGGATGCAGCGGCGTTCCTGTCGAATAGGGGCGACCTGACTGCCCGTATCGAGGCAGAGCTCGACCAGCGCATTACCCAGCGACTTATCCTGCAGCCGCGCATGGAGGTCGGCTTGTCCGCGCAGAGCATTCCCGAACTGGGCGTTGGCGCCGGTTTCGACGCGGTGGAGGCGGGCATTCGCCTGCGCTACGAGATCGCCCGCGAGTTCGCGCCCTATGTCGGGGTCGAGCAGGAATGGAAACTGGGCGATAGCGCCGACTATGCCCGTGCCGGCGGCGAGGATGCGAGCGTCACAAATTATGTAATCGGGGTACGCTTCTGGTTCTGAAAGACCAGGAAGCGAATATCTGAATGGCTGAATAGAAGAGCTTGATCCAATGGATGGCCAATTTGCCCAGAAAGGCAAAGTCGCGGCAGTGGATCAGGAAGCGCCGGATAAAGTCGTCGGTCGCAAAGGTCGTGATCCGCCCGCGTTCCGGGCCGCCGCGCTTGTCATCCTTATAGCCAAAGGTGACGCCGGTTTCGTCGAACGCGATCAACCGCCAATACCACGCACGGCTACGTTTGGTGCCACCTAAAGCTGCGCCCCATGTGCCTTGATCAACCAACACCAGTATCCCCGCTGGAAGCAGCGAGGTTATATAATCCAACGTTATCAGTAGAAAGTTGGTTGCGGGGGTTGGATTTGAACCAACGACCTTCAGGTTATGAGCCTGACGAGCTACCGGACTGCTCCACCCCGCGTCACCTTTGCTGCTGAGCGCAGCGTAGAGACTAAAAAGCCGCCGCTCGGTTGAACCGGCAGCGGCTTTTTGGTGTTTGTGAATGGGTTTTAGCTGATGACGTCGGCTGCAATGCCTGGCGACGACCTACTCTTCCAATGCTTAGGCATTAGTACCATCGGCGCAGTCTGGTTTCACGGCCGAGTTCGAGATGGGATCGGGTGGGTCACAGACGCCATGGTCACCAAGCAATGAAGCCGGCGTATCAGCGGTTTTAAATCGATGCGCACCCTGTTGGGTGAAGATATATCTGGATGAGGATCGTCCTCATCAAAGACGGCCTGACTGGCAGGACTGTCATTGATGATGTGGAATTCTCAAGCGCGAACAGAACTATTAGGACCGGTTAGCTCCATGCGTTACCGCACTTCCACACCCGGCCTATCAACGTCGTGGTCTACGACGGTTCGAAGATACCTAATCTTAAGGGAGGCTTCCCGCTTAGATGCTTTCAGCGGTTATCCCGTCCATACATAGCTACCCTGCGGCACCCTTGGCAGGATGACAGGTACACCAGAGGTATGTTCACCCCGGTCCTCTCGTACTAGGGGCAACTCCTTTCAAGTATCGACGCCCACGGCAGATAGGGACCAAACTGTCTCGCGACGTTCTGAACCCAGCTCACGTACCACTTTAATTGGCGAACAGCCAAACCCTTGGGACCTGCTCCAGCCCCAGGATGTGATGAGCCGACATCGAGGTGCCAAACGATTCCGTCGATATGAGCTCTTGGGAATCATCAGCCTGTTATCCCCGGCGTACCTTTTATCCGTTGAGCGATGGCCCTTCCACGAGGGACCACCGGATCACTATGACCGACTTTCGTCTCTGCTCGACTCGTCAGTCTCGCAGTCAGGCAGGCTTATGCCATTGCACTCTTGCAGCCGGTTTCCAACCGGCCTGAGCCTACCATCGCGCGCCTCCGTTACTCTTTAGGAGGCGACCGCCCCAGTCAAACTACCCGCCACAGAGGGTCCCTACGCCGGCTAACGGCGCGAGGTTAGACATCAGAAAACAGCAGGGTGGTATTTCACCTATGGCTCCACGTCAGCTGGCGCCAACGTTTCAAAGCCTCCCACCTATGCTACACAACTCTTTCCTAATGCCACTCTGAAGCTGCAGTAAAGGTGCACGGGGTCTTTCCGTCTAACCGCGGGTACTCCGCATCTTCACGGAGAATTCAATTTCGCTGAGCATATCCTGGAGACAGTGGGGAAGTCGTTACGCCATTCGTGCAGGTCGGAACTTACCCGACAAGGAATTTCGCTACCTTAGGACCGTTATAGTTACGGCCGCCGTTTACTCGGGCTTCAATTCGGAGCTTGCACTCCTCCTCTTAACCTTCGAGCACCGGGCAGGCGTCAGACCCTATACGTCGTCTTGAAGCCGACTTAGCAGAGTCCTGTGTTTTTGCTAAACAGTCGCTACCCCCTGGCCTGTGCCCCCTCCTACTGCTTGCGCAGAAAGAGGGCCTCCTTCTTCCGAAGGTACGGAGGCAATTTGCCGAGTTCCTTCAGGATACTTCTCTCAAGCGCCTTGGTATACTCTACCTGACCACCTGTGTCGGTTTCGGGTACGGTCTATACGGAGAGGCTATTTCCTGGGACCACTTGGCTGCCCTTCCAATCCGATAAGGAAGAACAACGTCCGCAATCCGTCACACATCTCCAGGCCCACGAATATTAACGTGGTTCCCATCGACTACCCCCTTCGGGCTCGTCTTAGGGGCCGGCTCACCCTGCGCTGATTAGCATTGCGCAGGAACCCTTGGTCTTTCGGCGAGAGGGCATCTCACCCTCTTTGTCGCTACTCATGTCAGCATTCGCACTTCCGATACGTCCACGGTCGGTTACCCTCCCGCTTCACTCGCTTACGGAACGCTCCGCTACCGCTCGTAGTAAACTACGAACCCTAAGCTTCGGTGCATCACTTTAGCCCCGTTACATCTTCGCCGCAGGAACCCTTATTTAGACCAGTGAGCTGTTACGCTTTCTTTAAAGGATGGCTGCTTCTAAGCCAACCTCCTGGTTGTTTTGGGATTCCCACATGCTTTCCCACTTAGTGATGACTTGGGGACCTTAGCTGTAGGTTAGGGCTGTTTCCCTTTTGACGACGGACCTTAGCACCCGCCGTCTGTCTGCCGGACTAGACTCGATGGTATTCGGAGTTTGGTTAGGTTTGGTACAGCTCGCGCCGCCCTAGCCCATCCAGTGCTCTACCCCCATCGGCAATCATCCGACGCTCTACCTCAATAGATTTCGCGGAGAACCAGCTATTTCCCGGCTTGATTGGCCTTTCACCCCTAAACACAACTCATCCGAGAATTTTTCAACATTCACCGGTTCGGTCCTCCAGTGCGTGTTACCGCACCTTCAACCTGGTCATGCATAGATCGCCGGGTTTCGGGTCTAATACACCATACTCTGTCGCCCTATTCAGACTCGCTTTCGCTGCGCCTACACCTATCGGCTTAAGCTTGCATGGTACATTAAGTCACTGACCCATTATGCAAGAGGTACGCTGTCACTCCCTATGGAGCTCCAACTGCTTGTAAGCATTCGGTTTCAGGTACTGTTTCACTCCCCTAATCGGGGTGCTTTTCACCTTTCCCTCACGGTACTAGTTCGCTATCGGTCATGTACGAGTATTTAGGCTTGGAGGGTGGTCCCCCCCATGTTCAGACAGGATTTCACGTGTCCCGCCCTACTCGAGTCTTCATCCATCGCTTTCGCATACGGGGCTGTCACCCGCTATGGCCACTCTTTCCAAAGTGTTCTGCTAGTTGAAGATGAAGCACTGGCCTGGTCCGCGTTCGCTCGCCACTACTAACGGAATCTCGGTTGATGTCTTTTCCTCCAGGTACTGAGATGTTTCAGTTCCCCGGGTTCGCTTCACCAAGCCTATTTTATTCAGCTTGGGATACCTTATCCACCTCACTCAATTACCGGTAAAACCGCCAATCGAGAGAAATGGTGAAGGTGGGTTTCCCCATTCGGAAATCGCCGGATCAAAGTTTGCTCACAACTCCCCGACGCTTATCGCAGCGTGCCACGTCCTTCATCGCCTGTACATGCCAAGGCATCCACCAAATGCTCTTACCTCACGCTTGAGAATCCACACCATCAACAACAGGCCTGCATAACGCCTGTGTCGTCACTAGGTGCGGACGATATCTCAGCCAGATAATCAATTTTGATTGATCTTGTGATGATACCATGATGACGCGAGTTTCCCCACGCCTCTCACGATACCGCCACGGCATCGATTTAAAAACCCATTCACAATGTCAAAGATCGGCAGCGCAAATCGCCGCCTAACCGGTAAAACCGGATTTCGTTGCTTCTTCGTCGGATATCAGAACTGGTGGAGCCTATCGGGATCGAACCGATGACCCCCTGCTTGCAAAGCAGGTGCTCTCCCAGCTGAGCTAAGGCCCCGCACCATTCCTGATTAGCTGGCCCGTTAAATGACCAAGTCATGGTGGGCCGAGGAGGACTCGAACCTCCGACCTTACGCTTATCAGGCGTACGCTCTAACCACCTGAGCTACCGGCCCCCAATTCCTTGCAGACCAAAAGGCCGCATAGGGCTGAGGCCAGCTCAGGCATACAACGCGCACAGGAAACCCTGCGCACACTATATTCCG